>CP121322.1:0-3093397 GCA_043566505.1 Luteolibacter sp.
CATTCCGAATAAAAAAAGCCTATTGCTGACATTTCACATCCAAGCACGACGTATCACCCATCATCAACTTCCACTCGATTCAGGCAGAAGTCACATCACCCGATTGACTCACTCCCGAAGACCTCTTTGATCAATCACATGAAATTCGCGACCCTCACCCTTTCCGCTGTCCTCCTCTCCATCCTGCCCTCTCAGGCAATATTCGATGAAACCAATATCGATCAATGGGAGAAACCCACCGAGAAAGGTCCAGACAAGGAAGTTCAAGGATTTCTCGTCAACCTAGGACCAACAGGAGCACGGGCCATCCTGAAAGAGAAATCATTCGTCGTAAAACACGTCTTCGACAAGTCACCCGCCAAAGGCCAACTCGAAATCGACGATGAGATCACCGGCGCCAACGGCAAAAGCTTCCGCAAACACACCTTTGGCAAATGCTACGGCATGAAACCAGGCAATGGCCTCGAAGGCCCGATGATGGATCTTGGAAATGCCATCGAGGACAGCGAAGGCAAGGACGGGAAACTCACACTTAACGTGAAACGTAGCGGCAAGAAGCTCAAGGTGATCGTAGAATTGGAGCCGATCGGTCAATTCAGCGACACCTACCCGTTCAACTGCAAGAAATCCGAAAAACTCGCGGATCAAGCGATGGCTTACCTACTCAAGAACAAATCCGAACGCAGTGGCATGGTTCACGAGAAAGGCATCCTCGCCCTCTCCATGCTGGCCCACGACGAACTCAAGGAAGCAGAGAAAATGGCCCTCAGTTGGAATGAGCTGCCCGGCGAGAAGCAATGGACTTGGCATCCTTCCTACCAGTGCATTTTTCTCACCGAATATTACCTCCGCACGGGCGACAAGCGAGTTCTCAATACCATCAAAGGTTTGTGCGAACGACTCTACTTGTCGCAAGTCATCAACCCCGATGACTACAAAGACGCGATGCACGGAGGAAAACCTCAGCACAAAAACTTCCTCAAAGGTGGCAACGGCCACGGTGCAAGAATCGCCGGCTATGGCACAATGACCATCACCACGCTGATGGCGATCTTGTCATGGGAACTCGCTGAAGACTGCGGCATTGAAATTCAAGACTTCAATCGCGACATCGCATACGACTGCGTCCACACCCACACTCACAAATCAGGCTACATGGGTTACCGCTTTGCCACAGGAGCCTACACACCCGTGGGTCGTCAGGGACTGTCCTTGATCACCCACCATGTCGCAGACAAAGACGCCAGAAGACACATCAAATCCGTCTGCGATGGACTCGCCACAGCCAAAACGCGCCTCAACGATGGCCACGGCTGCAACACCCTCGCTTGGGCATGGGCATTGATCGGCGCACAACTGGCCGACGAGAAAACGATGCGTGAGTTCTACGACTACAACAAAGCCTTCATCAACTTGGCCCGCACCCATGACGGCGCATTCGTCGTCCAACCTGGACGCAACCGCCACGAAAAAGGCTACTACATGTCACCACGCGTGCAGCCAACTGCCGCTATGGCCATTGCGCTGAAAGCTGACAATCCGACCTTGCGGATTCAAGGAGCGAAGAAGTGAGCTGACTCACTCCTGCAACTCAACCACGACATAGTAGGCCCCACTCATGTCGCCATTTGGACGCTCGAGCCAGCCTTGAAGCATGGCTGGGCCAGCCGGCAGATCCACATTGAAGGTTGCGCAAGTATCTTCGGGCTTGAGCTCAACCGTCTGGTCGAAGCCACCCACACTCAAGCGCGCACTCTTTTGCTCCATCGCTTTGTTGATGTAAGGCGCCCAGCGGTAGAGCTGAATTTTGTAGGTTCCTGCCTTTTCCACATTCACTGCCCATGGGCCATTGGATAGGTCTCCTCGGCGAATCGAATTCTGATGCCAAGGAGATGGCTTCTCTCCCGGCATCAACCAATCGTGCGCATAGAGCGTGGTCGGATTCTCCGCACCACCCAGTCCAAGATGAACGGTCATCTTGGTCTCCGGCTCGATGGTCTCCCACCAAGTTTCGTAAGCCGCTCGCATTTTCTCAACCACCTCCGGGTGATCCTTTGCGACATCGCTTTGCTGTCCCGGATCGGATTCCAAATTGTAGAGCTCCTTGCCTTCCATGAGACGCCATGGACCCTGCATCGCAACCGACTGATCCCATTTCGGTGGAGTGTAAGTGCGCTGGACGTGTGAGAAAATCGGACGATCGTCAAAGGACTTGGGATCACCTCCATTCAGCAGATCTGTCATGGAACTCCCGTCAAGTTTGGGGCCATGGGGTTTCTTCAATCCACAGAGATCCACCAAAGTCGGCAACACATCGATATGAGCCGTTAGACCATCGATGTCTTTGCCTTCAGCGATCCCCCCTTTCGGCCAGTGCATGAAGAACGGGACTCGCTGCCCCCCTTCCCATACCGAACTCTTCCAGCCACGCATGCCGGCGTTGAAGTAATCATACTTTGGCTTGAGACAGATCCATCCAGCGGTGGTGCCATTGTCAGTCATGTAGATGAGAATGGTGTTTTCCGCGACGCCAATGTCTTCAAGGTGCTTGCGAAACTTGCCCAAATTCTCATCAATATTTGCGATCATGCCGTAAAATTTGGCCAATGCCTTCGGCATGTCTGGATCCGCTTTGAGAAATGGATCTGAATACTTGTCGTCTACGTAGTATGGGCCATGTGGCGCGTTGGTAGCGAGGTAGAGAAAGAACGGCTTATCCTTGTTGGCCTCCGTGAACTTGGCGGCTTCGTCAAACCAGACATCGGTGCAGTAACCCTTGAATGGCTTCCATCCGTCTTTGGTCATGTAGTGATCATCATAATAGTCGTTTCCCCAATAATCAGGACCACCACCAATGCAGCCATCAAAATGCAGGATGCTGTGGTCAAAACCCTGATCCACTGGACGACATGGATAATTTGATCCCAAGTGCCACTTACCAAGCATCCCGGTAGTATATCCATTCGCCTTGAAAACTTCGGCCATGGTCAACTCTTGTGGCCGCATCAACGAACGACCGTTGATGGTGTGCCAAACGCCGGTACGAGTCGAGTAGCGCCCTGTCAGCAACGCCGCTCGTGTGGGAGAGCATGTCGGGTCGACGTGAAAATCAGTCAGGCGAAGGCTCTCACCATGAAGCTTATCCGTATTGGGCGTCTTGAGCAATGGATGACCATGACATGACATATCGCCATAGCCTTGGTCGTCCGTGATGATGAGGATCACATTGGGCTTTTCGGCTGCAGCCAATGGGCTCAATCCCGTGACAAGAAACATGAAGGAAAATCGAATCAAGCGATGCATTGAAACACCATGTACGATCCAGCGGATCAGGCAACCAAGAACCATGGATACGCACGGCATCCAGCCACGAAAAAAGGGAGCCTTTTCAGACTCCCTTGATTCAAAATGGTGCTCGAGAGAGGAATCGAACCTCCACGGCCTTGCGGCCACTAGATCCTTAGTCTAGCGCGTCTACCAATTCCGCCACCCGAGCGATCAGATTGGTGAGCGGCCTTGTTACGAGGCCGCGCCGATTGAGGCAAGCGAATCTTGAAAAAAATTTCACACCAATGCACGGAGCTGAATTGGCCTTGATTGATCGCATTTTCGACCGTTCCAGCGATTCCGTGTTGCGAATCAGCCAATCTTTCACATCATCCCGTGCCTTGAAATTCGACCAATCCCATCTGTCCTACTGCACCAACATCCACCCCGCGGAAACCTGGGAGGAGACGCGTGAGATGCTCAAAAACCATGTACTGGCCGTGCGAGACCTCCTGCGCCAACGGTCACTCATCGGTCCAGAGGAGCCATTTGCGATCGGACTCCGGCTCTCGGCGGTCGCTGCCGAGGAACTCCTCGAAGGCAACCATCTGCAGGAATTCAAACAGTGGCTGGACGAAACCAATACCTATGTCTTCACCATCAACGGCTTCCCCTACGGCAACTTCCACGGCACCCGCGTGAAGGAAAAGGTCTTCCAACCTGATTGGACCGAACCCGCCCGTGTGGAATACACCAAAAACCTCTTTCGCATTCTCTCCGTCATCGCCCGACCCGATACCGGCGCCTCGGTCTCAACCCTACCCGGGTCCCACAAAACCTTCTCTGCCAACGAATTTGTCATCCGCGAGAACCTGATAGAACTGGCCGACTGGCTCGAATCTCTCTCCCAAGAAACCGGACACGATTTCCACCTCGGCCTCGAACCAGAACCCATCGGACACTTCGAAAACACTGAGGAAACCTTGCAGTTCTTCGAACGACTCCACCAAGATGCCGCAAACTCAGACGTGGTCCGCAAGCGAATCGGCCTGAACTACGACACCTGCCACTTTGCGCTGGAATACGATGATGCCAGCGAGGCCCTGGCTCAACTGCAGCAAGCTGGCATCCGCCTCTCGAAAATCCACCTATCCAGCGCCTTGCGGATCGACCCACGCGATCCAGACGCGGTAAAGGCCATCCGAGCCTTCGATGAACCGACTTACTTTCATCAAGTCATCGCAAAACAGGCCAAGGGCGGAATCCACCGCTTCATCGACCTCCCCTACTTCCTCGATGCCGACCACGATGACCTTGAAGAAGCCCGAATCCATTTCCATATCCCCCTCGACTCAGAACCCACGCCCCCGCTGATGTCGACCCGCGCAGACGTCGAGGAAGTCCTCAAATGGAAGGGGGGCAACCCGACCGCCTGCCTTCACTACGAGATCGAAACCTACACCTGGGGCGTCCTGCCCAATGAGATGCAGCGCCCCGTCGAAGCGCAAATCGCGGGTGAATACGCATGGGTGCTGGGACAGTGAGTCAAGTCACCGATCACATCCGAAGCTCGCGGCATTCTTTAATCACAGAGGCACCGAGACCACAGAGAAATAATTCAAGAATCCTTCTCTTCACCTCTGTGAACTCAGTGTCCCCTCTGTGCATCTGTGTTCAAAAAAAAGCCGCCCTTTTCCCCGTCCGCCCCACAATCCTCCAAAAAAGCCCACCATCGCGCATTGCCTTCCCATCCATAACACGTTTCGATAGCGGCCATGTCCGACATCAAAATCACCCTCCACACCACCGCTGGCGACATCGACGCCACGATGTATGCTGAAAAAGCACCCCTGACGGTTGCCAACTTCCTCAATCTCTCGAAGCGCGGTTACTACGACGGCGTTGCGTTTCACCGCGTGATCGAAGGTTTCATGCTGCAAGGCGGCGACCCAACCGAATCTGGCCGCGGCGGCCCAGGCTACAAGTTCGCTGATGAGTTCCACCCCGACCTCCGCCACGCGGCTCCCGGTGTCTTTTCAATGGCCAACGCAGGACCAGGCACCAACGGCTCCCAGTTCTTCATCTGCCACGCCCCCACTCCATTCCTCGACAACCGCCACTCCGTCTTTGGCCAAGTCACCAATGGCATGGACGTCGTCATGAAAGTGACCGGCAAAAATAACACCGGCGAACAAGGATGCAAATACGACGGCACTGGAGATAAAATCACCTCCGTCACCATCCACGACGACACCACCGATCTGTTCGAGTCTCAAAAGGACAACATCGAACACTGGAACAGCATTCTAGATAAAGGCTGAGTGAATAAATGCTGAAAGCAGAAATGCTAAAAAGCTGAAATTTCAAATCCTCGTTGTTCAACAGAGCAGCGAGGATTTTTTGCATCCACAAGGCAGGGACGGCGCTCCGCGCGGTCCGCGTTATAGCATCGCAAATGAAACAGCCCTACCCATAACCGCGGGGATTTTCCATACCCACAAGGCAGCGACGGCGCTTTGATTAAGCTGCGCTTAATCCATTCAAATCAGGTCTGCGACATCAAGGTGCCGCTGCCATCGCAGTTTCCCGAATTGCGCGGTCCGCGTTATGGCATCGCAAATGAAACAGCCATAGCCATCACCACTGACTCGTGACACTAGGCTCGAGATAGTGCTCCTCACCTGGACACGTGAAAACTGTAACTCCAAGCGGCGGATAGGTATCAGCCACATGATAAGCTCCATGCACCGGACAAACCGGCTCTTCCATGTAACCACTAGGCCCTAAAATCAAATTCCACTCGATGGTTTCGCCGTTATCGATGCTGTTCATGTTTTGATGCCCGCGAATCGCCATTTGCACGTTGCGGATATTCATCAAACAAGCCGATCGATCAGCCCCTTTTTTCCAAGCCCGAGCGCCAACAAAAAGAATTGCCACTAACGATAGGACGATGGGAATCGTTACATAGCCGATAATCGTGCCAGCCAGAGCAATGCCATACCCTCCAAGCTGCCCCCCAGACTTTTTGATCTGAGAGAGTGCCATATGGCCAAAAATGATGGCCAAAGGACAAACACCCAAAAGCGAACTCACAAAGCTTGTGATAGCATAGCCGGAGGTTTTGGCGACAGGCGGCTGCTCAACAGGTGGTGTAGTCATAGAAATCTAATAGACAGACAGTGCTTTACTGTCACGACGAATTGTTAGGAACAACCGCCAGAGAGAACGCACATCACCAATCCTTCTTATCCGAAGCCGGGATGTCGTGATCCGCACCTGTACATGTGTATGCAGTAACACCAAGCGGCGGATAAGTATCTGACACCTGATAAGGCCCATGAACCGGACAAACGGGCTCTGACATGTAACCACTAGGCCCGAGAATAAAATCCCAATCGATGGTTTCACCGTTCTCGATGTCATTCATATTTTGATGCGCACGAATCGCCATCTGCACGTTGCGGATATTCATCATGCAGGCAGATCGATCGGATCCCTTTTTCCAAGCTCTAGCGCCCACAAACAGAAACGAAATCGCAAAGAGCAACACAAACACTGTCATCCCGATATACCCAAGGATCAAACCCGCCAAAGCCATGCCATGACCACCCAGTTGACCACCCGATTTCTTGATCTGCGACATGGCAATGTGACCGCAAATGATTCCCAAGGGCGGAATCCCAACAAGCGAGCCTACCAAACTCGCAATAGCATGGCCGGAGGTTTTCTGAGGAACGGAAACAGGTGGAGGTGTTGTCATGGTAAGCCTTAGTTAGATTCAGGTGTCTGAATTACTCAATACCTATCAATAATCCGTAGTAAAATCGGACTAATATTGATGATCAGGAACGGTGCATTGAGAATGTGATTCACCCGACCCCAAATAAATAGGCGAAATGATCAACTCACCACCATCTGGACAAGTGGTCGAGATGCCCTCAACCTCAAGGTCAGCCATGATCTTTTCCATGTCGAGACTAGCCCCTTCTTCAAGACTCTTCAAATTTGCATAGCTTTGGATCATTTGCTCCACATTGCGCTGATTCATGATGCAGGCCGAACGATTTGCACCCTTCTCCCAGGCTTTAGCTCCAGTCACCAATATTGGTATGACCAACAGAAGATTGAGGGCCAACGAGACATAGCCCAAAATCGTGCCAGCCAATGCCAATCCGCTGCCGGTCACTGCTCCGCCTGACTTTTTAATCCGAGACAGCGACATGTGACCGAAAATAATCGCCAGCGGCGACAAACAGGTAAGACCCGTGACCAGGCTCGCAATGGCAAGACCCGATGTTTTGGGAGTAGCGGCAATGGCAGGTGCAGGTTGAGGCTCAGTCATGACAATCAATTAGACAACTATCAGAAAATTGTCACCACAGAAACGTCGCCACGGCACCCCCATCGAACTAAAATGCAAATACGATGGCACATGTCGCCATGGGGATTTATCGTATTTCTGCCAATAGCCAAAAGATTGGTTCTGTCAGACCGACTTCCATTGCCAGATGCAAATAGCTGTGTAGCTTTCCGAGCTAATGGGTAATCCTGAATATCAACGCCTCATTCACTCCAGCGGCACCAGCTCACGCAGACTCGCCATCGCTCGCTGGATTGAATCCAAAACCATCCAATCGTGGATCATCGCCGCCATTCTTATTAATGCCGTCATCATGGGGCTCGAAACCTCATCGACCCTGATGGCTCAATGGCATGCCCCATTGAAAATTGCCGACACCATCTGCCTCGCACTCTTCGTTGGTGAGTTATCCCTCAAACTTTATGCCTATCGCGGCCAATTCTGGCGCAGTGGTTGGAACCTATTTGATTTCTTCGTCGTCGCCGTCGCTCTAGTTCCTGGCGCAGGAGCATGGTCGGTCCTTCGCTCATTGCGGGTACTCCGAGTATTGCGGCTTCTCACCGTCATCCCATCACTCCGTAAAGTCGTGGCCGCCTTTCTACATGCCATTCCGGGACTGGTCGGAGTCGTCGCTGTGATGGCCATATTTTTCTACACCGCCGGCGTCTTGGCCACACGCCTCTTTGGGGAAGACTTTCCTCAATGGTTTGGAAGCCTTGGCGACAGCTTATTTACACTTTTCCAAATCATGACCCTCGAAAGCTGGTCCATGGGAATTGTGCGCCCCGTAATGGAAAGCCACCCCTATGCATGGGCCTTTTTCATCCCATTCATCATCATCGCAACTTTCACCATTCTCAACCTGTTCATCGGCATCATCGTTTCGACCATGCAAGAGCTCTCGATGATGCCAGAAACCCATCAACCGGATCCCGAGCTTCGCGATCTACTCATGCGTATTGATGGAGATCTGAAAAAACTCCGCTCCATCGTTGAGAAAAATGAGCGACCTTGATCACCCAATCGTCTCAGCCCCGAAATAAGGAACCAAGGCCTCAGGAATCCGAATCGACCCGTCAGGCTGCTGACATTGCTCGAGCAAGGCCACATACAAACGAGGCAAGGCTGTGCCCGACCCATTCAAGGTGTGAGGGAAGCGGTTCTTTCCTTCACCATCTTTGAAACGCAGCTTCATGCGACGCGCCTGATAGTCGGTGAAGCACGAGCAACTTGAAACCTCAAGATACTTGCCGTGCCCAGGCGCCCAGACTTCGATGTCGTAGGTCTTGGCCGATGAAAATCCCATATCACCCGTGCAAAGTTCAATCACGCGGTAATGCAAACCGAGCTTCTGCAAAGCCGACTCTGCATGACCCGTGAGGTCTTCAAGAACTTCGAACCCTTTGTCCGGATGAACAACTTGCACCAACTCAACCTTATCGAACTGGTGCATGCGAATGATGCCTTTGTTGTCACGTCCCGCCGACCCCGCCTCACGGCGGAAACATGGCGTGTAGGCCACCATTTTCTTTGGTAACTCATCCTCACTCAAAATCATATCGCGACAAAGATTGGTCACTGGAACCTCCGCCGTCGGAGCGCAGAACAAGTTGTTCCGGCCATCCTCACCTGCATCCGTGCCATACATGTCGTCCTCGAACTTCGGCAACTGGCCCGTCCCCTCCATGCACTCACGCAGCACAAGATGAGGCACGTTGACCTCTTCATAACCATGCGATGTTTGAAGATCCAAAAGAAAGTTGATCAAGGCACGTTCAAGCCGAGCACCCTTGCCTCGGTAAACCACAAACCCCGAACCGGCGACGCGAATGCCGTCTTCCCAGCCAATCAAACCATGCTGATCGGCTAGCACGACGTGATCCTTGGGATCAGCCATCTCCGGCTTATCGCCCCATTCACGAATGACTGGATTCGCATCTTCATCCGCACCCACAGGACAAGCGTCGTGAGTCAGATTGGGAAGATTAAGCAGTAGGTCGCTCTGCTTGGTCGATGCTTCATCCGCTTTGACATCAAGAGCTGCAATCTTCTCGTTGATGCCACGCACTTCAGCTTCGATCGCCGAGGTATCCTCGCCCTTGCCTTTGAGCATCCCAATTTGCTTGGAGGTCGATTTGCGTTCGCTTTGCAATTGCTGCTTCTCCGTCTCTGCCGAGCGACGCGCTTCGTCACAGGCGAGAACTTCATCCACAAGTTTCCAATGATCTCCACCACGAGCTTTCAGTCGCTCTTGGACATCACTGGGGTTTTCACGAATCAGCCGAATATCTAGCATACACGGCGACTCTCCACAGACCCGCCCCCCGAAGCAAACCGAATTTTACCCCAAAAGCATTAGGAACGATCATTTAACGCGCGGAGCCAACAACCAGCCCAGCAACTTCGATGTTCAATGTTGGGCGTTCGAAGTTCGACGTTCGAGCGCCAACGGCGCGACTAAAGTTCACTAAGATATCGCTCAGCCTCCAACGCGGATGCACATCCTTGTCCAGCAGCCGTAATCGCTTGGCGGTAGTAATGGTCGGCAACATCTCCTGCAGCAAACAAACCTGGCGTCTTGGTCGCAGTGCGTCCGGGCTTCTGAATGATGTATCCGTTGTCGTCCATATCGACGAGATCGCCCAGAAAGCTACTGTTGGGCGTGTGACCAATGGCAACAAAGACACAAGCCACCTCGAGGTCGGACTCTTCTTTGGTTTTCAAGTTCTGGAGTTTCACGGCCTTCATCTCACCTTCATCGTCGGTGATGTATTCGATCACGGTGGAATCCCAAACCGGCACGATCTTGTCATTGCTGAGCGCACGGTCGGCCATGATTTTCGAAGCGCGCAATTCATCGCGACGATGAATCAAATAAACTTTGCTGGCGAAACGAGTCAGGAACTCCGCTTCTTCACACGCACTGTCACCGCCACCGATCACACAAACGGGAACATCACGATAAAACGCTCCATCACAAGTCGCACAGGATGTCAGACCGTGACCAATGAGCTCTTTCTCATTCGGCAATCCCAAGTGACGTGGCGCAGCACCGGTTGCGATGATCACGGTCTTGGCTTCGTAGGTTTTCTCGCCTGCCTTGAGAGCAAACGTTCCATCGTCACGCTTCTCAATCGACTCAACCGTCGCCCACTCCATGCGAGTGCCAAATTTCTCAGCCTGCTTCTGCATGCGCATCATCAACTCAGGGCCCATGATGCCGTCAGGGTGACCCGGAAAATTCTCCACCTCAGTCGTGGTCGTCAACTGACCACCAGGCTGAGTGCCCGACAAGATGATGGGCTTCAGATTGGCTCGTGAGGTGTAAATTGCAGCAGTGTAGCCTGCGCATCCGGTTCCGATAATAATGACGTCTTCCATGGTGAAATTTGAATAATTGGCTCTGTGAGAGCGACCAATGTGGCAAGATATTCCATCGGGTCAACTCACAGGTCTCGATGAGGTGAAAAATCCTCCAAGATCCACCGAGCCTCGTGCTTGCAACCCAGCGATATTGGGCGACACTACCGCCGCCCATGACTCCAGATCTTATCCGCGAAGCCCTGAAACAAGTCCGCTACCCAGGATTCTCCCGTGACATCATCTCGTTTGGTCTCGTCAAAGACGTTGCCCACGCTGATGGCCAAACGACGGTCAAAATCGAAGTGCAAACCCAAGACGCCAAGGTTCCAGAGCAGATATTCAAAGACTGCCACGAGATCCTCGACACCCTACCAGACGTCGGCACGGTGAAGGTCGACATCCAAGTGAAGGAGTCACAACAACCCGCAGCAGGCGGCATGGGCGGAACCGTCGGCAAATCCTCCATCCCAGGCGTCAAACACATCATCGCCGTGGCCTCCGGCAAAGGCGGTGTCGGCAAATCCACCGTGGCTGCCAACCTCGCGGTGTCCCTCGCTGCTACAGGCGCCAAGGTCGGCCTCTGCGACTGCGACCTCTACGGCCCATCAATGGGCCAGATGTTCGGCGTGAAGGAACGCCCGATGGCCAACGAGCAAGACGAAATCATCCCGCTCGAAGCTCATGGCATCAAGTTGATGTCGATGGGCTTCCTACTCGAAGATAGCTCACCCGTCATCGTCCGCGGACCGATGGCCACTCGCTACACCCAGCAATTTCTCCGTCAAGTCGCATGGGGCGAACTCGATTACCTCGTCCTCGATCTGCCTCCAGGCACCGGCGACATCCAACTGACCATTGTCCAAACGGTCAGTGTCGACGGCGCGATCATTGTAACGACCCCGCAGGAAGTCGCACTGATCGACGCTCGAAAGGCGGTCTCGATGTTCGGCAAGGTCAACGTACCCATCTTTGGCATCATCGAAAACATGTCGTGGTTCGAATGCGCCCACGGCGAACGCTACCACCTCTTCGGCGATGGCGGAGGTGTCCGCGAAGCAGAGAAAATGGGCGTGCCCGTCCTCGGCCAAATCCCAATCGATCCAGCAACACGCGAACATGGCGACAACGGAAAGCCGATCGCCACCCTCTCTCCAGATGAGAACAAAGTCTCTGCCGCATTCCACCAAGTGGCAGGACAACTCATCTCGACGATCTCTAGTTGATCGAACCACCAAGCGTTTCCTTGTGGCCTAAAGCATTTTAGGCTAAAAGATGGATTGCGAGCATCGTTCACGCTCAGCGATTTACCATGAAGCCAGACCAAGACCTGCGCGAAGAGAAAGGCATCATCCACGCCGAGACGCAGACAGAGTCATCTCAAGTCGAAGTCGACTTTGACCCAACCGTTCTCAGCGACAGCGAGGTACGCTCACTTCTCAAAGAGCATGTGACTCGTGTAGAGTCGAACCTCCGCAATGAATCGTATCGACTCAAAGGATACGCCTGCGAGGCCTGCGCTCAGCTTCTTGAAAAGCGTATCTCAAAAATCCCTGGCGTCCGCCATGCGACCGCCACCTATCTCGGGCGCGTACTGTCGGTGTCCTTCGACAGCGATGAGGAGCGAGAAGCGAACCTTGAGTCCGACATCAAAAAGGCGGGCGCCAACATCTCCCCCCTGCCCACTCAGGCCGAATCCAAAAAACCCATTGGTGAAAAAATCCGATCAGGAGAACTGAATGAAGAGATCTCCTGCCTACTCGGTCTCATTTTTCTGATCACCGCTGCGATCACAGACAAATTCGCAGGCACCCCATGGCTCACCAACGCTTTCTACTTCGGCGCCTACATCTTCGCCGGCCAAGAAGGCGTTCGCTCTGCCATCGCATCACTGAGAGAGAAAGTCCTCGATGTGGATGTGCTGATGGTTCTCGCGGCTCTTGGTGCTGCATGGATCGGCCACCCCTTTGAAGGTGCTCTCCTGCTTTTCCTCTTCAGCTTTTCCAATGTACTCCAAAACCATGCAATGGATCGAACTCAGCGAGCCATCGAATCGCTCCTCAAACTTCGCCCGAGCACGGCACTGGTCAAACGCGGCAATGAAACGGAAAAAGTCCCAGTCGAGGACATCGCCGTAGGCGACATCGTGATTGTTCGGCCAGGGGAGCAAATCCCGATCGACGGCGTCGTATTTGAGGGATCAAGCCATGTCGATGAATCCTCATTGACTGGCGAATCCATGCCCGTTTCCAAATCACCCGGCAGCCAACTCTTCGCTGGCACATTGAATCAAAGCGGTGGCATCGAACTTGAGGTCACCAAAAAAGCAGAAGACTCCGCCATCGCTCGAATGGTGAAACTCGTCGCTGAAGCCCAAGCCGAAAAATCCAACACCCAACGCTTCCTCGAACGCGCTGAACAATACTACGCGATGGGCGTGATCCTTTTCACCATCGGTGTCTTCCTCATCCCTTGGCTATTTCAAAACGAATCATTCCAAGAGGCTTTCTACCGCTCCATGACCATCATGGTCGTCGCTTCGCCATGCGCCCTCATCATCAGCACCCCTGCAACCGTCCTCTCCGCTATCGGTGGCGCAGCCCGCAACGGCATTCTCATCAAAGGTGGATCGCACCTCGAACGCGCCGCTCACATCGACATCGTCGCCATCGACAAAACAGGCACCCTCACCAGCGGCAAACCCTCACTGACTGAGGTCGTCACCACATCAGGCCGACACCTTCTCGATCAACCTCTGGCAGATGATGTCAAAAAACTTCTCCTCATCGCCGCAGGAGTCGAAGCCAAATCCGAGCACCCACTTGCCAATGCGATTGTCACAGCAGCAACGAATATTGATAAAAATGTTTCATCTGCCGTGGATTTTCAATCCACCGCCGGCAAAGGCGCCGAGGCAACCATCGATGGCGATCGCTACGTCATCGGCAGCGGGCGCCTCTTTCGTGAAATCGAAGCATCGGACTTAGAACACTTTGAAGAAAGCGCTCACGATTTACAGCAAGACGGAAAAACCTGCGTATGGTTAGGCTTACGAAAAGGAGATCAAGTCACAGCACTCGCTATCTTCGCCCTCGCCGACACTATCCGCCCCGCTGCTAAAACCCTAACAAAGGAACTCAAAAGTCTCGGCGTCCGAAAGGTGGTCATGCTCACCGGCGACCAGCGAGAAGTCGCCGAAGCCATCGGACGAGAAGCTGCTGTCGATGAAGCCCATGCCGAGCTTCTCCCCGAGGATAAATTGAAGCTCATCCGCGAACTCAAACGCGAAGGCAAAGTCATGATGGTCGGTGATGGCGTCAACGACGCCCCGGCTCTTGCCATCGCCGACATCGGTGTCGCCATGGGCGCCGCCGGAACGGATGTCGCCATGGAAACCGCCGACATCATCCTGATGGGCGACCGCCTAGAAAGCATCCCGATGCTCCTGCAACACACCCGCCGCGCTCGCCGCGTGCTCTTGCAAAACCTCATCTTCGCCAGCGCCGTGATCGTCGTCTTAGTTGCCAGCACCCTCGGCTTCACCTTGGCTCTGCCCATCGGCGTCATCGGCCACGAAGGCAGCACCGTCCTCGTGTGCTTGAATGGCCTACGTCTCCTGATGATGCGCAGCACATGACCCAAATCGAAAATCTATAATCTGAAATCAGAAATCTGAAATCGAAAATCCCACCGACAACTCACGTGCCTTTGTGCAACTCAGAGAATTCACTTCACCAATGGCTCCGAGCCGATGGGGAGCCAACAGATCAAACATCAAAAATCGGAGCTCAAACATCACATATCAAATCCAAGAACCGTGGTGGATTTATGATTCTCGATTTTTGATTTCTGATTTTTGATCTGACTTACACACCTCTCTATCTGACCCCATGGCTACCCAACAACAAAAACGGCGACCCCTCACAGGATCGCCGTTTTAAATTGAATACGCTTAAAAACCTTAGATGCCTTTTTTCACTACGTCGGTCAGGAGGTCGATGACGCGGTTGGAGTAACCCCATTCGTTGTCATACCAGCTGATCAACTTGAAGAACTTCGAGTTCAACTCGATCGAGGAACCTGCATCGTAGATCGATGAGTGAGCATCGTGAGTGAAGTCGGTGGAAACCACTTCGTCTTCGGTGTAAGCAAGTATGCCTTTGAGGTAAGTCTCGGAAGCTTTCTTGAGGAGAGCGTTGATTTCAGCCAATGAAGTGTCCTTCACGGTCTTCACGGTCAAGTCGACTGCCGAAACGGTCGGAGTTGGAACGCGGAAGGCCATACCGGTAAGCTTGCCCTTAACCTCAGGACAAACCAAAGCAACTGCTTTAGCGGCACCAGTGGTCGACGGGATGATGTTGATTGCAGCACTGCGGCCACCTTTCCAGTCCTTCTTGGAAGGACCATCAACGGTTTTCTGAGTGGCGGTGTAGGCGTGAACGGTGGTCATGAGACCTTCGTCGATGCCAATGCCCTCTTTCAGCAACACGTGCACAAGCGGAGCAAGGCAGTTGGTGGTGCAGGAAGCGTTGGAGATGATGTGGTGGTTGGCAGGATCGTAGTCGCCGTCGTTGACACCTTGAACGAAGGTATGAACGTCGTCGCCTTTACCAGGAGCAGAAAGGATCACTTTCTTTGCACCAGCAGTGATGTGGCCTTGAGCAAGTTTGTCTTCAACGAATAGACCCGTGGATTCGATAACGATATCAACACCAAGTTCTTTCCAAGGAAGGCCTTCAGGAGTGCGAGCGCTGACGACCTTGATGTCGTGGCCGTTGACAACGATGATGTCGTCTTCTTCGAGTTCAGGAGATGATTTCTTCGAGGAAACCGTGCCGTCGAAGCGACCCTGTGTGGAGTCATACTTGAGGAGGTAGGCCAAGTTGTCAGCTGGAACAATGTCACCGACAGCGACAACATTGAATGTGCTTCCAAGGTGACCTTGCTCAACGAGAGCGCGGAATACGAGGCGGCCGATGCGGCCAAATCCGTTAATGGCGATAGTAGTCATAGCAGTAATTTAAGGGTGCCAATGCGGCTATTTCCGCCCGGCGGGCGGCATTGTGCATGCAAAGCCTCTTGCGTCAATAACGAGCGGGCCAGATGTCAGATATGACCGACAGACATATCTTCTTCATGTCGCAATTTACTGGTTATCAATCATTAGCAGATATCGACCAGAGACAAAAATCCGAAGCTCAGAGCCCCAGAAAGTTTCCGATGAGACGAATTCCTGCATCTTGGCTCTTCTCAGGGTGGAATTGGCAGGCCAACAAATTCGGCATTTCCACCGCTGCGGCAAAGCAGTCGTCACCATAGGTCGTCTCCGCAGCAACGACGGATGAGTCATTCGGAACCGGAAAATAAGAGTGCACGTAGTAAAAATAAGGATCCTCCCCCAAACCAGACCAATGGCCCAAATTGGGTGACTTCGGAGCAGCTGCATTCCACCCCATGTGTGGAATCTTCAGCCCAGGCTTTTCGGCAAATCGCTTCACCTCACCCGAAATAATTCCCAAACCATCAACTCCAGGTGACTCACCACTTGAATCAAACAGAATCTGATAACCCAGGCAGATCCCAAGATAAGGCTTCTCTGCAGCCACCCATTCACGAATCACTTCCACCCAGCCATGCGATGACAATTGCCCCATGCAATCGCCAAACGATCCCACACCCGGTAAAACCATGTGGGTCGCATCGCCCAAATCATCCGGAGACGATACAATCGATGGCTCAACCTTCAGGGCACGCATGGCATTGGCCACACTGCTGAGGTTGCCAGCACCGTAATCCACCAAGGCGACTTTCACAGCGAGTCTTTGGTGCTCGGAATTCCCTTAACACGCGCATCTTTCTCACAAGCATCACGCAAAGCACGTGCAAGACCTTTGAAGATGGCTTCCGCAATGTGGTGACCATCGCGGCCGTAAAGCAATTCAACGTGCACGTTGGCCCGGAGATTGGACGCAACTGCACGACAAAACTCTTCTACCAAGGTAAATGGCATATTCGGAGCATCTGGAGTTCCAGCTGGCGCACGAAATTCCAAATGCGGACGATTGCTCAAATCCACAACCACACGCACCAAGGTCTCATCCATCGGCAAATAACAACATCCATACCGACGTATCCCCTCTTTCGTGCCCAAGGCCTCGCGCAGGCAATCGCCGATAACGATGCCAGTGTCTTCAACGGTGTGGTGAAAATCGACTTCGGTGTCGCCATCGACTTTCACCGACAGATCAAACAAGCCGTGCTTCGAAAACAGCGTCAGCATGTGATCAAAGAATGGAACCCCAGTGGAAATCGTGGAATCACCAGCGCCGTCGATATCAATCGACAGATCAATCGAGGTTTCTGCCGTCTTGCGGCTGTGTTTGGATTGGCGTGACATGAATTAATCTTTGCTAGTTTTTTTGCCCGATGGCTTTTCCTTAACCTCAGACTCCGTGGGAACTGCAGGCTCTTTAGCCACAGGTTTGAAACTTTGCAACACTGAGACGTGCCTTTCCGGCAATCCAGACCGCTTCAATTCAGATGCAAGTCGTGCACGTGCCTTTGGATCGGGCTCCCTCTCGAATTTTAATTTGTACTCGCGATACAGTTTCCCACCATCGGTGGATGAAATCGCGTCGATATTGCCCAGTCGTTTGATCTCCTGTTTCGCCAAAGACATGGTGTACTGCAATGACTCTTTGCTGTAGGGATGAACCGAAACCCACTTTTGCCGAGCGCTCTTCTCCGCATCAAAACGAGACCTCAATGCTTCGGTCTGTGCCTCAATTGCTTTTTCAGAGTCACTACGTGAGTCGCCGCTCATCTGCTTTAATCCTTCTTCCCGATTTGCCACTCGTTGATCATACGTTTGAAGCGAGCCGTAGACTTCCTGTGCGTAGCTTGTGATGACCTTTTGAATGTCCGGCAACAGTTCGGCATAGACGCTACTCAATTGGTAATCTTTTTCAAATTCATCGAAAGCCCGCAGCACAGCACTGAACTTACGCTCTTCGATCAAGCGCTTGATTTTAAGTGCTTCAACTTGAGCATCGATATCGTAAGCATTTTCCACTCTCTGCTCTGGAGTGATGATCACCCCACCGATCTTCACGGCTCCCTCTATGATTTGATTCAACTCCGTCCGCAATATCATCAACGAACTGCGTGCCTCTTTTGCCTTTGGGCTTTCATCATACTCAACGAGGAAGCTTGTGATGAATTTGATTCGACTCCTATATTCCTCTGCGGTCAGCCCATCTGGTGTCGGAGTCATCGGAATGATCTTTTTGAACATCTCCAAATCTTCCCTTGATTCACTGATTGATGTCACATCTTCCTTGTTCAACACACGCTCATCTTTGATTGATTTCGTGACCTGAACTTCAACAACATACGTTGTATCTGTTTCTCGAATCAAATTCCCCTCGAGCTTTGTGCCATCTTTCAAAGCAAAAACATCAGCCAGAAGGTGCGGCGAAAAACATAGACTCATCGCGACGATGTAAATGGGTAATCTCATGATGATGGGTTCTTGCATGGAATCTAAATGCTAAATTCTGAACTAAATCATGCCCAATCTGGGGACGAGAGCAAGGCTGCTTCTCAGATGCCAGATGCTTGCTAGGTCATAATGACCTGTTCGTTTGGCAACATCACCGCCACACCACCGTCCAACAGAGCCTCAAAAACGATAAAATCATGCACCAACGATGCCAATATGAAGAAAAGACTTTAGCTGTGAGGAGCCGGAGTTATCTTCGGGCATCAATCCTTGCCTTGCGTGATCAGCCTAGCCGTATCTAGCCAAAAAGGCGGAGTGGGAAAAACCACTCTGTCCATCAACCTTGCCCATGCCTTTGCCCGCATGGGACTTCGCACTCTACTGGTCGATGCCGACCCACAAGGATCGGTTGGGTTGTCTCTCACCCGCCAATCTCGTTTGCTGTCAGGATTCTACGACTACCTCTCCAATCCAGAGACACCGGTCGACAGCCTCATCGTCCCAACACGCCTGGAAACTTTCTCACTCATCGCCAGCGGGAAAGGGAGCGGCTACGACGCGGGCGGCGGCATGGGCGCTCAAGTCGCTAGAACCAAATCTTTACTCCACGATGTGAAAAATCGCGGGTTTGATCTCTGCATTGTCGATACCGCCGCCAGCCTTTACGGCGTGACGGGCGACGTCATCGCGGCCTGCGATGCAGTGATGGTTCCACAACAAGCTGAGCCACTCGGAATTCGATCCGTCCCCAAACTTCTTGAAGGCTTGAACGAACTCAAAGTCGTGAACCCTCAACTTCGCGTGCTCGGGATCTGTCTGACGATGCTTCAAAATGATATTCCTGAGAGCAAAGATGCGGCAGACGCCCTCCGACAAATCCTCCCAGACGAGATGATCTTCAAAACACAAATCCCTCGGGATGGGCTCTTCATTCAAGCCAGCGCCAGAGGCTTACCTGTAGGCGCGATGCCAGAAGGAAGCGAAATTCAGAATGTGTTCGACTCCCTGCGCGAGGAAATCTCCAACAAACTCAACCTGAGGCCAACCCATCACCACCACGGCTAATGGACCCAATTCAACCATGGATCGACGCCGATGAAATGCGGCAACTTGCGGAGAAGCTGATGGAGCCAAAGTCTCAGCCAACGCCCAACATTCCTGATACAGGCTTTGGTGATGGATTCGAAGGCTTTGCTGGCGTTCCAACCCTCAACACCTCTCCAGCCCTAAACCAACGGCCAAGTGATAAGCCAACCAACGTGCCGCAACCGCTCGCGGAACTGACAACACCCGCATCACAGCCCCCCCCAACCGCTCAGGCTGAAGCTCCAGTGACACCAGCTGCGCAGCCAGAAGCAAATTCGGCACCGCCAAAACCTGAGAGCGATCAAGATACGGTCATTGAACGCGGCGACCCCAACCTTCAAAAAAGCGCTCAAGAGTTGCATCAACGGCTCGAATCGCAGCACAAGGCTGACGGCATCTTCATTCTCAACCGTGCTGGGGAAATTCTATACGGAAAAAATAATCACGTTCGTCTGCAATTCATCGCGCGCAACCTGATCCAACTCGCCAGCCGCAAAGGCGCGCCATCAGGGAATGTTCACATCAAAGTTGGACCCAGCCGTATCCTTGAAATCATTTCCACTGAATCAGCCGATGACGGCTTGATCATCGGCATGATTGTTCCTGAACCACTTGTCGGAGAAGCCCGGAAAAAAATCAGCCAGCAAATGAGCGGCATGCACATTTCTCGCGCTCGATCTTAGCTCGCACATTTTGGGCAGACCCCGAAGAACTCCAACTCGTGATACAAATCACGAAAGCCTGTTTTCTCGCGGATCTCATCTTCCAACTGGTGAACAGGACAAGGCGCTTGAACCGCCTCAATCGTGCCGCAGCTGGTACAAATCAGGTAATCACTGTGGCGCCCTGGAATGATCAAAGTGAAATAAGCGGCTCGTTCATGCAATCCAAGCCTACGCACCACGCCGCGATCTGCTAGACGTTGCAACAGTCGAAAAACCGTCGCTTTATCGCATAAATCCGTGAGCCTCTTAGAATCCGCCAGCTCCGCCAAAGTCATCGGACGATCCGCGTCCAGCAATGTCACGATGAGTTCTTCCAAAGCCTTGGTCTTTCTCAAACCTGACTTCTTCAGCTGATCGATGGTGTCCTTGACGAATGTGTTCACGGTTTAGATCAACTTTTGTTGCAAATCCTCAGGAGCATCCGGTGGTTTAGGTGCTCCAATCTTGTCATAGGCAGCACCTAGAGCAATGCGCCCACGCGGAGTGCGCATCAAATACCCCTGCATAATTAAGAACGGCTCATGCACTTCTTCAATGGTCGCAGCATCTTCTCCAACGGCAACCGCCAACGAATTCAAACCAACAGGGCCTCCTCCAAATTTATAAATCAAAACCTCCAACAAACGGATGTCCATTTCATCCAAACCTTGAGAGTCGATCTCGATCATTGTTAGTGCGGCATCGGCAATCTGTTGATCAATATGCCCTTCAGCACGAACCTGTGCGTAATCGCGAACCCATCGCAGAAGCGCATTCGCCACACGAGGTGTGCCACGAGCACGAAGCGCCACTTCCATTGCGCCCTCATGGACGATCGGAACATCCAGCAATCCGGCCGATCTCTCAATGATCTTCGCCAAGTCTTCTTGCGTGTAATAATCGAGGCGATTGACCAATCCAAAACGCGACCGCAAAGGTGCTGTTAGTAAGCCGCTGCGTGTCGTAGCACCGACCAAGGTAAATCGAGGCAGGTTCAATTGAATCGATCGCGCAGAAGGACCAGAATCGATCATGATGTCCAACCGATAGTCTTCCATTGCTGGATACAAATACTCCTCGATCGCCGGGTGCAGGCGGTGAATTTCATCAATGAACAAAATGTCACCTTTTTGAATATTGGTGAGCACCCCAGCAAGATCTCCGGCCTTCTCAATTTGGGGGCCCGACGTTGTGTGAAGTTGAGTCCCAGCTGCATCCGCAATCAAATTTGCCAGCGTGGTTTTCCCCAATCCTGGAGGGCCCGATAATAAGACATGATCCAATACATCATCTCGTCGCTTCGCCGCCTCCAGCATTAACAACAAGCGCTCTTTGACTTTTTCTTGGCCGATGAAGTCCGCAAACTTCGGCGGCCTCAACGAGACATCAAATGCCGATGATGGAGCCTCCGTAGTTTGTTGGTAAAAGTTATCCGCCATCGTGAATGAGCTTCATAAGACTAAAATAAGCCCGCGCTGAGAAGCGCCGAATCCAAGGGATCTCTACTTCTTTTTCTCCTTCAGTGGAACGAGCTCAATCTTTCGCATCTCGACCTCTGCCCCTTCCGCCTGGACCGCAATCTTTCCTTCGGTCGCAGTGGCATTGAAACCATGGTTCACCAGTGTGCCATTCAACCACACCTTCACTTCCTTGCCGGAACAAACGATTCTCATCTGGTTCCATTCACCCAGTGGCTTTTCCGCATCGACCAGTTTCGTGATGTTCCTGGCATCATTCAGCCCACCACCATACTTCTGTCCCTCCCGGAGTGGTCTTCTCTTCTCCATCTCGGGCACCTCGATATCCTCTTCGATCACCCAAAAATCGCCTCCATGCCCGTGCATCATTTGAACCTCGATCGATTGAGGAAACATGTTGCGTCGCGCCCTCAATTTCGATGAGTGAACAAGAACCCCACAATTCCCCGCTTTGGCTGGGAAGCGATACTCCACAGTGAGCTCATAATCCGAATAGGAATCCTCAGTGATCAAATGGCCTCTGGGTTCACCCAAACTCACCAAATTCCCATCTCTCACAATGAAGCTCGGCTTCAAATCAGGGGTTTTGTCGGCTTCCGGGATATCTGCTACCCAACCCTTTAGGTCTTTTCCGTTGAACAAAGAAATCGGTGCGTCAGGGGCTGCAATCAACAAGGGCGCAGAAAGCCCGAAAGCTGCGATGAGGATGAATTTCGATGATATCATGGGGTGATTATGCATCGGATTACCCCAAAGTCCCTTTTTTTCACCGATATTTAGAATGTCACGTAACCTTCCGGACTGAATCATATTATTAAGTGTATTTAATAACCCACGCATGAAGAATTTTAAAGCTGTTGCATTATCCCTCCTCGCCCTGATCGCCTTGTGCGCTCTACTTTTTCAATTCAACAGCTCCATGCGGAGTCGCCATGACGACTCAAACGAGGCCAAGCATTCCCCAGCACAGCTCCCAAGTAGCCAGCAAAGTGATGCAGCAGAGGATATCCCGAGAATCTTCTCCAAACCGGGCATCCCCTCCCCACTCAAAGAGGTCGTCCGTGGCGAAAACAACCAACGGCAATTTGCGACCCCAATTAGCAAACAGCTTCCGGACCTCATCGAGCACAGTAGCCCCGCAATCATGGCCATGGTTCCTGCGGACGGCCGCTTGGAACTACTGCCGGAGGAGATCGACAAGCACACCCTCCACTCACGCCGCATGGTCCTCGACACCAATGCATTAGAACGCGTGATCAACGGTGAAACCAACCACTTGCTGGCACCCACGACCACCACCGAAGTCCTCGACCTAAAAATTTCCAGCATCAAAACCCGTTCAGAAAACACTCACACACTACTCGGAAAAATCGTCGGTGAAGAAGAATTCAGTGATGTCTTGGTCGTCTACCACGACGGCATCATTCACGGCAGCGTCGCCCGCTACGACAAAAACCAACACTTCGAATACCGGATCCTCCCAGATGGACACATGATGGTCCGCGAACTCGACTCCACCACCATGACCGACGTCTGTGGTGATCCAGGGGTCGAGGACAAATCAACCTGCAATCACGACCATCATGGCGATGCATCGCAAGAACAGCCCGGCGGAGGCGAAGAACCACTAGCAACTGAAGGTGGAGCTGCAGCAGAAACCATCAACTCGACAACAGTCGACCTCGTTGTGGGTTACGGTCGCGAGGCCAGAATCGCGGACGGCGGAATCTCCCAGATCGAAGCCCGCATCATTACATCGGTCGACCGCATGAGCACGGCGTTTGTCAACAGTCAGGTCACCGACTCCGAAGTCATGCTCCTCGGCACCATAGAGGATCCCAGCTACGTTTATCCGGGTGGAACCGCGGGAAGCATGAGCTCAGGCGATGAACTTGGCAATCTCAACAACACTACCGACGGAGTGCTCGATGCAGTCTCCGATTACGCGAATCTTCTCGGCGCAGATTTGAAATCGCTCGTCATCAAGGACGCTGACGGTAGCGCCGGCATCGCCTACAAACCCGGTAGCTCTAGCGTCACCGCACGGACCTACATGACCAGCACGCGGATCACGTTCGCCCACGAACTCGGCCACAACCTCGGCTGTGACCACAGCTGGGGCGACTCCAACCAAACTTACTACTCACGCTACGGCTGGCGCTTCAAAACCACCACTGGTCAGGAATTCCGCACCATCATGGCTTACGATTGGGGCTGGGGCGTGCGCATCCCTCATTATGCGAACCCCAATGTAACTTACGGCGGCACCCCAACGGGTGCAGAAGATGGCGCCGATGTTACTGGCATTGCCTCAGTCGATCAACGCTACGTGACCGGCGGACTCGGCTACAACGGGTCCGACCCCAACAAGGCTGGATTCGACGGAAGCAACCCTGCTCTCGGCGCCCGCAATGCTCAAATGCTACTGACTCAAAGCGGCAGTAATGGCGTGCAATACGCATCCAACCGCTCAACCCGCGCCGGACTCTCAGTCATTAGCCCTGCTGGCGATACATGGATCGCGGGCAGCACCCAATTCGTTTCCTTTACTGGGGGCGATATGGATTACACTGCGACAGTCGAACTCTACAAAGGTGGAGTATTTCAGAGCACCATCGCGACTGGCAATGCCGCTACAGATCGCAACATATCGTGGACCATTCCCACCGGAACGTCCGGTGGCAGCGATTACCAAGTTCGAGTCACTCTAACTCACCCCACCAACGGATCTCAATCCATCGACAGCTCCACATTCTCTATCACCAACAGCAACACCATCACTCTCTCATCACCTACCGGCGGTGAAACTTGGTTTCTAGGTGAAAGCGCGCCGATCTCATGGATTTCCGGCCTCGGCGGAAACGTGAAAATCGAACTACTGAAAGGTGGCTCATTGAATAGCGTCATCTCTTCCAGCACCGCCAACGATGGCTCGTTCCAGTGGACGGTTCCTTCCAATCAAACCATCGGAACAAACTACAAGGTCCGTGTCACCAGCCTCTCAAACCCGTCGCAATCTGACACCAGCGCCATCAATTTTGAAATCGCAGCCCTGCCAACTCTCGCTGGAGCACTCGACACCAACGGCCTGACATGGACGACCACTGGAACTTATCCGTGGTTCCCACAAACCGTCACAACTCACGATGGTAGCGATGCCGCAGAAAGCGCAGACATTGCAGACAACCAGACCAGCTCAATGGAAACGACCTTGAGCGGCCCAGGAACCTTGACCTTTTGGTGGAAAGTTTCATCCGAGACCACTAGTGTCCAGCTAAGGGCACGTTTCGGTCTCGTTTCTCGTTATCCTCCAAGGGATTCAGTTAAACTTCAGGTGTTACGCATTTGAGCGAGAATCGTCAGACACGTCGGTCTTATTGAGACTGGCGGCATGAATGAAGGACGTCTGATTTTCGCCCAAGTCTCTGAAATGATCTACCGCAAACAGTTTGACAGGTGCGTCGATCTGCATCCGATGCCGCGCTCAAGTCGCGGGATGAGTGCGAGGGATCACTTCCTTTCGATGCTCTTCGCACAACTAACTTTCCGAGAGAGTCTGCGCGACATCGAAGCCTGCCTCCGCAACAGCGAACACCTCCACGCGATGGGCATCCGTGGGAATATCACGAGAACCAATCTCGCCTACGCAAACGAGCACCGTAACTGGCGGGTCTATGAGGCGCTTGGCCAGATACTCATCCGAAAAGCGAGGAGGCTTTACGTTGGCGATTCCAACGGACTTGGCCTTGACGAGATCGTTTATGCCGTCGATTCCTCCACCATCGACCTATGCCTGTCGATGTTTCCGTGGGCTAAATTCAAGACGACGAAGTCCGCGATCAAATTGCACACGCAGATCGATCTGATCGGCTCGATTCCTGTGTTCATAAGCCTCACGGGAGGTTCGCAGCACGATGTCCATTTCATTGATGAAATGTTTTTCGAGGTTGGGAGCATCTACGTCTTTGACCGTGGCTATCTCGATTTTTCTCGACTCTACCGGATTGCGGAGGCGGGTGCCTTCTTCGTTATCCGCAGCAAGAAGAACACGAAATTCTCGGTTCGGGAATCGCGCCTTGTGGACAAATCATCCGGACTCAGATGCGACCAGAGCATCCGTCTCAGCAGCCCGAAAGGAATGAAAAGCTATCCTGAAAAACTCCGCCGTATCGGTTACTTCGACGAGGAGACGGGCAAGCGGCTCACGTTCCTGACCAACAACTTCACCCTGCCTGCGCTCAAGGTTGCAGCCATCTACGAGAACCGTTGGAAGATCGAACTCTTCTTCAAGTGGATCAAACAAAACCTCCGGATCAAGGCGTTCTACGGCACCAGCGAGAACGCGGTCTATAGCCAGATTTGGATCGCCATCTGCGCATATCTCATGGTCGCGTGTCTCAATAAGACTTACAAAATCGACGAGAGTCTCAGCAGAATCTTGCAAATTTTAAGTGTGAACGTATTCCAGAAAATCCCTGTAACTGCCTTACTTCCGCAGAAGCAGTTAGAAAAATCAGAACCAATGCCTGAAAATCAGTTGATTCTAAAGGGATTTTAACTGGACGCTAGTGATCCGAGACCAATTACGACTACCTCCGCTTCTACATCAACGGCGTCGAGCAAACAGGAAGCCTTGCCAAAATTTCCGGCAACGTCGATTGGGCTCAGAAAACAGTCTCCATTCCCGCAGGCAGCAACACGGTGAAATGGAGCTACACCAAAGATGGCAGCGTATCATCGAACGCCGACACGGCATGGGTAGACGAAGTCGCCTTTACCCCAGAAACAACCACCTACACCGTCACCTACAACGGCAATGGCAATAATGGCGGATCGGCTCCCACCGACTCCAACACTTATTCCCAGTCCGACACCGTGACCGTTCTTGGCAACACCGGAAACCTCACCAAGAACGGCTACACCTTCGCCGGGTGGAACACCGCCGCTAACGGTAGCGGAACCAACTACTCCCCTTCCGCCACCTTCAATATGGGATCATCCAATGTGACCCTGCATGCAAAATGGGCAGCCTTGCCGACCTACACTGTTAGCTACAGCGGCAATGGCAATAATGGCGGATCGGTTCCCACCGACTCCAGCAATTATTACCAGTCCGACACCGTCACCGTTCTTGCCAACACCGGAAACCTCACAAAAACCGGTTACACCTTTAGCGGCTGGAACACCGCCGCCAACGGCAGCGGAACCAACTACTCTCCTTCCGCCACCTTCAATATGGGCTCATCCAATGTGACTCTATATGCGAAGTGGACCGCCTTGCCGACCTACACCGTTAGCTACAACGGCAATGGCAACACCTCTGGATCTAGCCCAAGCAACCAAACCAAAACCTCTGGCGTGGATCTCGCTCTGGCATCCAATAGCGGCAACCTAGCCAAATCCGGATACTCATTCGAGGGCTGGAACACATCTTCTAACGGAAGCGGGACCGACTACGCAGAGGGAGCCAACTACAGCCTCAATGCCAACCTCACCCTCTACGCGAAGTGGAATAGTCCGCCATCTGTTGATGCTGGCAGCAATCAAACTGTCAGCCTCGAAGCTGGTGGTGCCGCCTGGACCCCCGACTCGATCAGCACTACCGCTTGGTACGATGCAGCAGATGCATCTTCCATTACTGCAAGCGGCGGAAGCGTTTCGCAATGGAACGACAAGAGCGGCAATGGCAATCACGCAACGCAATCGAACAGCTCGATCCAGCCTGTTACAGGCTCCAAGAGCATCGGCGGCAAAAACGTCATCGATTTTGAAACATCAAACAACCAGTCACTGGTGATCCCAAGCATCGATGTCATCGGCAAAGAGGTTTGGGCCGTGTTCATCATGGATGATTACACAACAACCAGCTCCCAGCTATTGCTTGGCGGCGGCGGCAATGTCCAGATTGGTGTGAACTCATCGACCCAAAGCCTGAGGCTGTGGAGTGCTGGCAACCCGTATTCAGCTGACACCAAAAGCACCGCAAACATTCCGGTCACAACACCCACATTGGCTGCTTGGTTAGCTCACACCGACACCAAGAAGTTCTCTATCAATGGAGCACTGGAAGTCACTAACAACACCTATCAAGGAGGATCAATGAACGCCACCAATATTGGTCGCGGACAATATGCGACCATGGACGGTGCAATTGGTGAAATCATTGTCACCAGCAGCGAACTCTCAACGGAAGACCGCCAGAAAATCGAAGGCTACCTCGCCCACAAGTGGGGACTGCAAGCCAACCTTCCTGCAGGTCATCCATACAAAATCTCTGCACCTGGAGATGGGTCGGCAGCTGTTGTGAATCTCGACGGCACTATCAACGACCCTGAAGGCGATCCATACACTTCAACTTGGAGTGTCGTCAGTGGTCCAGCAGGAGTGAATTTCGCCGATGAATCGGCCGAAGACACCACCGCATCATTCACGGCAGTCGGCACCTATGTCCTTGAGCTAACTGCAGGCGGTTCATCCGACCAAGTCACCATCACCGTCAATGACGGAAGCAACAGTCTGCCAACGGTGGATGCTGGGGTTGATCAAACGGTCCTACTTGAAGCAAGCAGCGGCGGATGGAGTCCAGAATCAATCAGCACGACCGCCTGGTTTGATGCCACCGATTCATCCTCCATCACCCAAAGCGGCGGCAGTGTTTCCCAATGGAATGACAAAAGTGGCAACGCCCATCATGCGACATCCAGTGGCTCAAGCATGCCGAGTTACAACAGCAGCGATTCACGACTGAACAATCAGCCAAGTATTGGATACAACCAAGGATACAAATTCCTCACGACTCCTACAATTGGAGCGATCAAAAACGTCTACGTCGTCACTTACTATGACGATCCGGACAATGCCTTCAATTCCCACCGCGTGCTCTTCAGCGATACGGGGAACACCACCAAGATTCAAGGCAAGGCCAACGGTGATTCCTGGGTTTCAGGAAAAGGCTTCAACTTTCATCGCGATGGATCCACTACCAGCTCAGATAATGGCGCCCTCCCGATGGGCCCAACCATGTGGACGGCAAAAGGAACCGCTTCGCACACCAACAAAAATTGGCGAATTCTTGGTGGTCAGCGAAATTACCAATACTGGGAGTATGGAGCCGTGGCTGAAATGATCCTCACAGACGGCACCGAAGATCTGGAAACCCAACAGAAAATCGAAGGCTACCTCGCCCACAAGTGGGGCCTAGAGGCCAACCTCCCCGCCGAACACCCCTACAAGAATGAAGCTCCAGGTGGTGGCGGCACGGCTACCGTCGTGAACCTCGACGGCACTGTCATCGATCCAGACAACGACCCATTCACATCAACTTGGTCCGTCATCAGCGGACCAGCGACAGTCGATATCGCCAATACATCCGCAGTCGACACGACAGCCACATTCACCGCTCTCGGCAGCTATGTGCTTGAGCTCACCGCGAGTGACAACAACGGTCAATCCTCAGACCAAGTCACCA
This sequence comes from Luteolibacter sp., assembly GCA_043566505.1. Lineage (GTDB taxonomy): Bacteria > Verrucomicrobiota > Verrucomicrobiia > Verrucomicrobiales > Akkermansiaceae > Luteolibacter. Next base: position 29,228 of record CP121322.1, read on the forward strand.
TTACGGTCACTGATGGTAGCATCATCACCACCACGGTTCCGAATGTAGTTGGGCAAACACAGGCCACTGCTGAATCAAGCATCGTTGCCGCCAACCTGGTCCTTGGCAATGTAGCCGAGGCATACAGCACAACGGTAGCAGCCGGTAATGTGATCAGCCAAACCCCATCCGGCGGCACCACGGTCGACGAAGGAACCAGCGTGGATCTCGTGGTTTCTATCGGACTCGACTCATCACCGAAGTTGGTACGCACCACGGTCAACAACGTAAGCAACACTGGCTGGACCACCGTTGATCTCGGTCAAACCTACGCATCACCCGTTGTGATCGCGACTCCGATTTACCCAACTGGCGTCACCACCCCAGTAGTCACCCGCATCAACAACATCACAGCCACCGGCTTCGACCTGAAACTGGATCGCGCCGATGGACTCACCGGAGCCGTGAGCTTCGATGTCAGCGTGATTGCAGTTGAGGAAGGCGTCTACACACCCGCATCAGGCGGCGTGACCATGGAGGCCGTGAAGTTCACCTCAAGCGTTACCGCGGGTAAAAGCAACTGGGTCGCCACTGCTCGTAGCTATCAGAACAGTTACACCAATCCGGTCGTGCTGGGTCAGATCATGAGCGCCAACGACGCAAACTGGTCTGCCTTCTGGTGCATGGGCTCATCACAAGGCAGCCCACCAGACGCATCCAACCTGTCCATCGGCAAACACATCGGCGAAGACCCCAACAAAATCCGTGCCAATGAAGTGATCGGATACATTGTGATTGAGTCCGGCACCGGTTCCATTGACGGAGTCAACTTCGAGGCAGGCCTCGGCAGCGACATCGTTTTGGGCCTCACCAACTCCACCACCCCATACACCTACAACCTCAGCGGCTCACTCAACTCCGCAAGTGCCGCAGCCGTAAGCCAAGCTGCAATGGACGGCGGTGATGGCTCATGGGCCGTCCTCGCCGGATCCGCTCCATTCTCACCGACAAGTATCGGTGTCTATGTTGCGGAGGACATCCTCGGTGACAGCGAACAGGGCCACACCAGTGAACAGGTGGGTTACATCGTCTTTGAATAATCAAACACTACCCCATTTCAATGCCCGTAACTCTCTGAGGGTTACGGGCATTGCTCGTTTGAATAACCCCTGATTTCTCAGGAAACTGGGCAATTTGACGAAAAATCACCGAAATCCTCGCCTTTTTCCCTGAAAATCAACGTGTTTCGCCTTGCCACGCGGCCCGCGGCACATAGATTCGCCCTCCGTTTTTCTTTTATCTCTCAGGCAGTTGGCGCCCCGGTGCCTGAAGGGATTTCCAATCGGGGCAACGTCGGAAAGAAAATCGAAACCAAACTAACCTAACCCCAAACCAAATATGAGTTCTGCAATTGCTGAACCCCAAAACACTGAATTGAGCGACTTGATCGATTCGAAATTCCGCGAATTCCGCGAAGGCTCGATCGTCAAAGGCACAATTCTTGATATCCGCCCACAAGTCGTTCTCGTCGACATCGGCTACAAGTCCGAAGGAGCAATCCCTTCGAACGAATTCGAAGACGAAGAAATCGAAGTCGGCGACGAAATCGAAGTTCTCCTCGAGAGACTCGAAAATGATGAAGGCATGGTCGTCCTCTCGAAAGAGAAAGCCGCCCACAAACAAAACTGGGAAAAGATCGTCAAAGTCTACCAAGACGGCGGCCTTGTCCGAGGCAAAGTCAAATCCGTTGTCAAAGGCGGCCTCACTGTGAACGTCGGAGTGGAAGCATTCCTCCCTGGCTCACAAGTCGACATCATCCCACCAAAAGATCTCAACGAATACGTAGGCAACGTCTACGAATTCAAAATCGTTAAGGTCAACGACGAGCGCAAGAACATTGTTCTCTCACGCCGCGAAGTCATCGAAGCAGAACGCTCCGAACTCCGTCAGCAGTTCCTCACCACCGTGAAAATCGGCGACAAGGTCACTGGCGCGATCAAGAACATCACCGACTTCGGTGCTTTCGTTGACCTCCAAGGCATGGACGGACTCCTTCATATCACTGATATGTCATGGGGCCGCATCAACCATCCTTCCGAACTCCTCCACATCGGTCAGTCCGTTGACGTCCTCATCCTCGATGTCGACAAAGAGAAAGAGCGCGTTTCGCTCGGCCTCAAACAGATGTCCGATAACCCATGGGAAGATATCGAACGCAAGTTCCCTATTGGCCAACACGTCAAAGGCAGCGTCACGAAAATCCTCCCTTACGGTGCATTCATCGAAATCGAACGCGGCGTCGAAGGCCTCGTCCACGTTTCCGAATTGTCATGGGTCAAACGCATCACTCGCCCGAGCGATGTGCTTGAGATCGGTCAGGAAATCGAAGCTGTTGTCCTCGGCATCAGCATCGAGGAACAGAAGATCTCCCTCGGCGTTCGCCAACTCGAAGCCAACCCATGGGACGAAATCGAACTTCGCTACCCTGTCGGCGCAACCATCAAAGGCCCAGTCCGCAACCTCACCGCTTACGGTGCATTTGTGGAACTAGAAGAAGGCATCGACGGCATGATCCACGTTTCGGACATGTCCTGGACCCGCAAAATCAACCACCCATCGGAAGTTCTCAAAAAGAGCGACGAAGTGGAAGCTGTGGTCCTTGCCATCGACAAAGCCAACCAACGCGTCTCACTCGGTGTTAAGCAAATGGAGAACGATCCATGGAGCCTCATCGACGACCGCTTCAAAGTGGGCGACCTCGTCAAAGGCACTGTTGCCAAGATCGCATCATTCGGTGCATTCGTCAGCCTCGACGGCGATATCGACGGCCTTATCCACATCTCGCAACTCAGCGAAGACCACGTGGAGAAAGTCAAAGACATCATCAAAGTCGGCGACGAAATCGAAGCCCGCGTCATCAAGGTCGACAAAGTCGAGCGCCGCATCGGACTCTCCATCAAAGCTGTTGGATACTCCGAAGAAGAACTCAAGAAAGAGAGCGCAAGCTTCGAGAGCCTTCGCCCATCCAGCGAGATGGTCGGACTCGAACAAGCGTTCAACCTTGCAACTGCTGCTTCCGACGAGGATTGGAGCCCAAGCGAGGAAGACGACAAGTAAGTCTCTTCAATTCACAAAGAACCGAGCTCCATCACGGGGCTCGGTTTTTTTGTGCCTAATATCTAAAGGCGTTTCAAATAGTCTGGCGCCTGATGTCGCTGAGCTGCCGGTGAAACCGATGCGCTTGCAAAGGAAATCACAGCACCAACACCAGCGGCATCTCCACCGCCCAAGCGAGGTTCCACCTCAATCTCAGGAAATCGGAACGCGGCACGTGCAACCAACACAGCTCGCAGCACCACGCTCAAAAGAATCAAAACCACCGCACCAAGTGCATACCAAAATTGTGGCTGATACGCTTCCCACCAGATCTGCAAAGCACTCTTCTGAGCCTCTTTAACAGCCTCAGCCTCTGCGGTTTCCTCTTGGGTTAAAATGCCATCATTCTCAGCCTGCAACGACTGCTCCATCCAGTAGGTTCGGATCGACATCTGCAGCATGAATTTTTCCAACTGCTTGACCACAAGCGCATCATCTTTTGACTGCTGCACGGCACTCTCAATTGCTCGCGCTCGCTCTAGCAAAGGAACCACTTCCTCAAGCGATGGGCTCACCATCAATTCTGAGCGCTCAGGCTGACCCATGTAATAAAAGACAATCGCTGATGGCTTCTCCTCATCAAAAAACTTCTCTGCAATGCCCAAGGATTTCACGGACACCTCTTGATCACCCTTGAAGAGATAGAACCACAAATCGATCTCTGAATCGCTGGAGTGATAATTGAGAAAATCATTCCTCGCTCTCAAATCACGCGAGTTCAACAAACGCTGAGGGTCACTCATGAACTTCCTCGGCTTTTCCGAAAAGTAGCGAGAATGCAAATCTTCAGAAAGCGGCTTCAATGCCACCGGCTCAACCAAACCCACATCGAGCGGATCCAATTCTTGAGCACCGGCTGACGATGCAAAAAGAAGAATCCCAATGCTAAGCCATGCCCTCTTCATTTGGGCACCTCCTGATTCTTTTTCGATGTTTGATGACCCTCACGCAGGCGTTGGACAGGATCGCCCAACAAAGTCCCCGGCATGACCTTTCTCTGAAATGACTCGGGATCACGCCGCGCTTGCCGACTGCGCTTGATCAAGATGGTCTCCAAGTGCTCTAGCACCCGTACAATCCCATCCGGATAGCGACCATCCAACCAATGCCCATGAGCACGGGACAAACATTCAAACGTGTCGGACTCCGATAAATAGGGCTCCAACAAATACCCAAAAGTCATTCCTGCGGCTTTGGTCTCAGGGTCAATCGTCAGCAAAATGCCCGCCTCGTTTGGTTTCTCTGCTGGGACGTCCATGAAGGCCGATCGATTGAGCAGCCAAAAGCCATATTGCCTCAAATTTGCCAACTCACCCAACGAATCCGTGTAGATGGCGACAAACAACTGCGGAAACTTCCTCGATATACGATCCATCGCATCACGCACGATCTGCCGCTCTCCACGACGTAAGACCCCTGCTCTGTCGGTCAAACTGCCCAGTTTGAGGCCGTCTGAGCCATAGCGCTCGTCGACCATCGCGATCGAAAACCCACAATGCGGACACGATTCCGCTGCGCGGTGGATCTGTTGGACGCAGCGAGGACACTTCATGCCATTGGCTTGTACGAACCTCGCAATCACGGGTCAAAACCAATCGTTAAGAAATGCGTAGCATCAATGGCCAATCCGCCATTTTTGGCTGGGATTCCCGCCCAACCTTGGGAAGGCTCCCTGCATGTATCTCGGTTTCGATTCGTCCACCCAATCCCTCACAGCTGTCATCATTGATCCATCATCTGGATCCATCACTCTTCAAGAGTCGGTCAACTTTGGTTCAGACCTCCCTCAATACGAATCCCCCAGTGGTTTCATCCCAAATGGCGAAAATGGTGAAGTCCACGCCAACCCATTGATGTGGCTCGATGCTCTCGATCTTCTTCTTAGCCGCATCTCAGAAAAGACCGATCTCTCGAAAATCAAAATGCTAGCGGGCTCTGGCCAGCAACACGGATCGGTTTACCTCAACAACGACTTCGACTCGATCATCTCCAAACTCGATACCGAAAAGTCCCTCAGCGAACAAATCGAACCCACCCTCACCCGCGCAACCTCCCCGATCTGGATGGACACTTCCACCGGCGAAGAATGCGCTGAAATCACAGAGGCACTTGGTAGCTCCGAAGAGATTTGCAAACGGAGCGGCTCCATCGCCATCGAACGATTCACCGGCCCTCAAATCCGCCGCTTCTACAAGCTCAACCCCAAGGCCTACAAGAAAACTGCTCGTATCCACATGGTGAGTTCGTTCATTGGGTCGGTCCTCGCCGGCAAATCGATCTCGATCGACTACGGCGACGGCGCAGGCATGAACCTGCTCAATCTCGAGCAGCTCGATTGGGACCAAGACCTGCTCGATGCCACCGCACCAAAACTGCGCAATAAATTGCCAACGCCAGCCGCCGCTACCACCCCACAAGGCGCCATCCATTCCTACTTCGTCGAAAAATACGGATTCTCCGCCACCTGCCAATGCGCACTCTTCACTGGCGACAACCCAGCCTCACTCGCCGGCATGGGCGCAACCGCACCAGGCAATATCGTGATTTCTCTCGGCACCAGCGACACCTTCTTCGCCTCCATGGCCGAACCAAAAACCGACCCGAATGGTTACGGCCACGTCTTCGGTAATCCTGTCGGCGGTTTCATGTCACTCATCTGCTTCCGCAACGGATCGCTCGCGCGTGAGGAACTCAAAAACAAACATGGCGTCGATTGGGATGCCTTCGACTCCGCCGCGCTTACAAAAACTGAAAGTGCTGCAGGACAAAACTTGATGCTTCCTTTCTACGGAGCTGAAATCACACCACGCCACGACTTCACTGAACCCGTATTGAAAGGCTCATCAGAGTTTGAAGATGGCAGCAAACCGGAACTCCAGATCCGCGCTCTCCTCGAGGGTCAGTTTCTCAACATGCGACTCCAATCCGACTGGATGGGCGTGAAAGCCGAACGCATTCGTCTCACCGGCGGAGCTTCCAAAAACAACGGCATCGCCCAACTTGTCTCAAACGTTTTCAACGCACCCGTCGAACGCCTCGACGTCTCCAACTCCGCCGCCCTTGGAGCCGCACTGATCGCTGCCACCGGTGCGGGCAACGACATCAACGAGCTGCAGAAAACTTTCTGCCAAGCGAGCAGCGACAGCACGATCCAACCCGAGTCGAATCTCAGCAAAGCCTACGAGCAAACACTGCCACGCTTTGCGGAACTGATCGCTGAAGAAATCAGCGCTTAGTCGGACTGATCTTTCTCAACTTCTCGTCGAGCCATTGCTCCATCTTCTTTTCCGCGTCGGCATACTCCGGCTTCCCTGCCAGATTGACATACTGCTGCGGATCCTTGTGCATGTCGTAGAGCATCAACTCTGTTTTGTCGTCACTGGGCTTACCGTAGCGCATGAACGCCCAGCGATGGGTGCGCAGAGAGTAACCGCCGCGGACCTGAGTGAGGGCCGTTTCAATCACAGGCTCCCCCTCTGGGGTATGATGCAAGGACCTAGATAGAGATTTCCCTTGAAGCGCTTTCGGAACCTCAAGCCCAGATAAGGCAGCAAGCGTTGGATAGAGATCGATGAGTTCCACAACTCTTGATGATTCTGCATTCTGCTTTTTGCCACCCGGAAGATCGATAATCAGCGGCACTCGAGCGCTCTCCTCCATCAAACTCATCTTCTGCCACAACGTGTGCTCGCCCAGATGGAAGCCGTGGTCAGAAACAAACACGACGATGGTGTTGTCGCGCAGCTTGAGGTCATCCAAGGCTTTCAGCACTCGTCCGACCTGCTCGTCCATGTAGGTCACGGAGGCATAGTAGCCGCGCAGCGACTTGCGTTGAGCCTCTTCATCCATCCTATACTTGGTCGCATTGGCCTGCGCGAGAGCCGCCTTAGGCATATCATCCAGATCACCTTCTGGAACTTCGGCCAGCTTCATCCCATCCACCGGATAATCCTCGAAAGAGCGAACCGGTGCCACAAAGGGAACGTGAGGCCGGACAAACCCCACCCCGAGAAAGAACGGCTTCTTGTCGGCCGCACGTGCTTCCAGCATCTCGATCGCCTTGCCCGCCGTGTAGCCATCCGCCAATTCCACATCGGGAACCGTCGCCTCGACGATCACCATGTCACTGCCTTGATGGTTGCCATGCTTGATCGGAAACACCCCGCCCTTGTCCCACGCCTTCCACTTCTCGCGATACTCATCATAGACTGGTGTGCTATCGGTCAGCATCACGTCCTCGGCCTTGCCGGGTGTCAGCGTCTCCATCACCCGCACGTTGTGTGTCTCATCCCAGGAGTTCGCATGATCCGTTCCCGGCGCACCGGTGAAGATGTTACCGGGAACCCCCATGTGGTAGATCTTCCCAGCCCGACCCGTCCAATAGCCCGACTTGCGAAACAGCTCGGGCATCGTCGGTGTCTTCACCTTCAGCACTCCCCCATTGGCCGTCACCCCATTGGTCACCGGATAAAGACCAGACATGATCGAAGCCCGCGACGGCCCACACACCGCATACTGACAATACGCCCGAGTGAACGTCGTCCCCTGCGAAGCCAAACGGTCCAGATTCGGCGTCTTGCACTGCGGATGCCCATAACCACTCAGCGCCGTATTCAAATCATCCGCCATGATAAAGAGCACGTTGGGTCGCTCGGCCGCATTGAGTGAGGCCAAGCAACCAGCCATTGCACTCAGAAATAACGCAAAAGACCTTTGCATACAGGCATTTCAGCACGAATTAGCCATTCAAAAAAGCCATTTGACATAGATATACCACATATCTAAAATTATGTTTTAGTTTAGGAAAGCCTCCCCCTTTTAGCATGATAGCACACCCACTATCCAAATTCCTCTCCACTTGCACCATAGTTGCCGCACTCACAACTGCAGTGGCGCATTCAGCCGTAATACTCGCCGATGACTTCACCGGAGTATCCAAAGCTACTAACGTAGCAACCATTGATTCTTTCAACACTCAAAACGGAGTCACAGCAGGGCTATCATACACAGCTAGAGTTGGAACAGACGGCACTGGAGCCGCAGCGAATTATTTTACTAATGCCGCGACAGATGATGAGTTATCTCCAAATAATCGAAATGATGCTGGTGGCTGGAATTTAACTTCCTCCTTGGCTTTGGATGCTGGCACCCAGAGCATCTCTCTAACATTCCTAAACCTGTTCGCTTTAGCCGTTAACAGTAGTGGAGCAGACAGGAATGTTACTAAAAACACTCCAACCACATGGACTCTCTCAATTACCGGAGATGGTTCTTATGGAACCCAGTCCGCCTCCGTTATAGATACTTTTGCCATTCAGCCCTCTCAAGGCACCGCAGATCCTGTCATAAACCTCTCGTCTCTAGGTGACCTGGTCGCAGGTGAGAACTACACATACAGGATTAGCATGATGAGAAACTCGGGTGAGATTATGTTTTTAACCCTAGATAGCTTCTCGCTTGAAGGTGACATTACAGCTGTTCCAGAACCATCATCTCTAACCCTGCTCGGCCTCGCCTTCCTTGGTCTAGCGCTGCGTCGTCGCCGTTGAGCGGTTTGGTGAATTTCTAAGATCCATTTCCCTGTATGGCCCGCCATGCACAGCATGGATTCTTTCTCTCTGACACACATGTTTCCTACTATGACGTCGATTTCAGCGAGGGGAAAGATCAGCATCACCCAAAAGCACACTGGATAAGTCAAAGAACTATGAGTTAGCATATGGGCTAATTTGCACTCACCATAGTTAGGCATTGGCTCAGCCAATCGAATATTCATCAGAGCCCCAATAAGGCGAAAGCCCCTGAACTACTTGGAATTCAACGGCTTTCATTGGTTGCGGGAGTAGGATTTGAACCTACGACCTTCAGGTTATGAGCCTGACGGCGTCGCCCGTGAAACATAGGTTTCGATCCCCACCCCGAAACACACCCCGCAATAGATGCTTGTAAATGCTGTGAGATGTAGTTAAATGCAGCAATGAGCAAACCAGTGAAGCGAACTCGGGTAGTCGCAAAGAAAACCTCTGCATCAAAAATAACAGTCCGCCCATTCGTTGATAAACAAGGTTACACATCATTCCTTGTGCAGGGCTGGAAAGAAGAAGGTAGATGGAAACGCAAACAGTTCAAAAAAAGAACGGATGCCGAAAGGTTCGCTGCTCTCAAAACCGTTGAACTCGAAAATCAAGGGCGCTCACAAAGGATGGTGCTATCTCCGCTGAGCGATGAGCAAATTCAACAAGCCGTTGATGCCTTTGACGCGCTCGGATCAACCTACTCACTCAAAGAAGCGGTTCGCTTTTTCTTAGATAACCATCGACCACCAGAATTCACAATTACGCTCAATGATGGGATAAAGCTCTATCTTGATGATCGGGAGCGCGACGGAGTGAGAAAGCGCACAATCAAGCAATCTGAAAGCGTTCTGAAAATGTTTAGTTCTGCTGTAGACAACTGCATGGTTCACCAAGTCACCCCGCAAAAGGTTGAAGCCTTCCTGAGAGGGCTGAGAGCCAAAGATGGGGTTGCTGCGGCCAAGCGCAAAACTTGGAACAACTATCGCAATGATCTGAGCCACTTTTTCGCATGGTGCGGTGCTTCTGACCTTGTCACTCAACGGCCATGGACATTCACAAACCCCGTTGAAACCATCCGTGTATTCTCTGCAAAGGCAGTTGCAGAGCAGAGGGACGAGATTGTCACAACAACCCCGAGGGATGTTCAGCACATGCTGAGCGTGCTCATGCGTTGGCGCGGCGGCATCATGGTGAAGCCTTACACGCTCGCCTACTTTGCAGGCATTCGTCCCGAGGGAGAACTGCAAAGGTTAGCCGCGCGAGCTGACGAACTCATCAACCTCAAAACGGGGTTCATAACGATACCTGCAAGCGTCTCCAAAGGCCTTAGTGCTCGGCAAGTTAAGATCACTGACAATCTAGCCGCATGGCTGAAATCTTATTCAACGTTACCAGTGATCCCAAGAAATTGGGATCGCTTAGTTAGGCAAGTTCGTAAGCATTTCAAACTCTCCCACGACGAGGCGCGACACAGTTTTATTTCATATCACGTTGCCCTCAACCGTAGCATTGGTGATGCAGCTCTTCAAGCTGGCAACTCAGAGAGTATTGTAAGAAGCCACTATCTAAACACACACTCACAAGACGAAGGAGACGAATTCTTCCGTATTACACCAAGCGAGGGACGAGCTATCATCGCTAAACCTTCTGAAAAACAACCCGAGCACTTGAGAGCAGTATGAGAAAAAAGACAATAAGCGATTGGGAGGATTACATACACCTTAAATGGATGATGCATGTGGGATACACCGACCCGAAAAACTATTCGTCGCTGATCGACGACGAAGGCGCTCTTTTACGTAAAGCTCTTACCAACTACCTCAAAGCCACCAATACAACTGATCCAGATCAGAAATCCCTTTTTCTAAAAGCCAGCGCAACAGCCTCCGGCAAGTATCTAGAAATGGTAATCGTTCAAGACGACCTCAAAAAATTTCGAAACTTCTATGAGGCATTTGACAAAATCAAAAAAAAGAAACCAAGGAGATCAGAAAATACTGCGACATCGATTGTTGGCTATGTCCTATCGAGCTTCATCTGGGATAAAAGCAGGCTCCCTAATAACAGAGTCGAGCTGCTCGCATATTCGAAATGCCTACATAGCGACTACAACATAGAGAAAGTCAAAGCCACAACGCTCTCCTCAGCACTTGACCACTACGGATTGAATAGGATAATTCAGGATAAAACAGGGCCTAAACCGAGGTAGACGTTAGGTATTTATGCACTGAGTCTGTCACGTTGGCAGCACAAATTTGATACGTCGCGATAATCCCGCATTATCGTGCACATGCCTACAAAACCATACCTAGTCGGCGCACAGGACTGCATTAACATTTGCTTCCCGTGCGAAACCTCCCGCCCCTCAATCCGCTCATTCCGTGAATGGCAAAGCAGGGGCTATCTACCCGTTCACAAAATCGGCAAGAGCACCTACTTCGATCCCGAAGAAGTACGTCGAGCACTAGATAGACGGTTCAAAATCGAAGCTAAACAAGCTCAGTAAAAGACAAAGCCCCCGCGCTAACGGAGGCCTGTCAGGGAGTATTTCAAGATACATTATGATAGGATGATTAGCGTGGAATTCAACTCAAAACAAATAATTCCATGGAGACATATACAAGCACAGAAAGATCCAGCGTTAATACATTCGTAGCCACTGATTTCATCAAAGAAATTGACCGTCTATACCCAACGCTTAAAGATGAAGTAGAGAGAGATGTTGTGAATTTCATTCGTCAACATTTCATTACTGTGAACCTCTTTGAAGAGCGCAACTTAAACCCATTTCACGGGTGTACCACTTTCAATACACTCATTAAATCTATCACATACTTATCTCTTTGTGGAATCTCTCCAAAAGGTTGGCCGCGATATCCAGAGGGTGATGTAGATTTGGGAGAGCTATTCATACTAAATCCAGAACCTGAAATTGCAGGCAGCAAAGGAAGGAGCTCACAATGAGTTACTGTATCAACTCTCAAGAAGGAGAGCTTCAGGCGCCAGACTCGGCACTTCACATGTCTATCTTTGACACCTGCAAGACTGTTGATTCGTCCGATTCAATCTCACTAAAAAAGCTCATTGCTCAAATTCGAACGGGGTATTGGAGTAATGAGGTTAAAGGTTGCAGGTCTATTCTGACGGATCTTGGCGCAAAGGTCTACAAATCTTCCCGCTCCGCTATACCCGCCGTCACCCTCTCAGCTCATCTCAAAACTCGAAAAAGTAACGCTACACTTGAGGAAAAAGAAGCGGTTCACTCTGGGTTTCTTCAACTCGACTTCGACGCCAAAGACCACGAAGGAATGAGCGTCGAGGAGATCAGGGAAATCGTTGAAAGTGCGCCCTTCGTCGCCTCCTGCTTCCTCTCGCTGTCAGGCGCAGGAGTTAAGGGAATCGCACGATGCCCTGCAGAGTTCGAAAGTCATTTGGGTTCGTGGCTTACTGCTGAATCCTACTTCAAGGAAAGAGGGCTCACATTAGACCCCGCGACCAAAGACCCATACAGGCTCTGCTTCGTCTCATACGATCCTACAGCGTATCACTGTGATGAAGCGGAGAAGCTAGTTCCCATTGAGGTTCTTGAGAGCAGCCATGCCGTCGAGAGTAGCCACGGCGAGGAAGACCCGAAGCATGTCAGGTGCGTCCTAGCTAAACTCAGTGAGACAATAGGAGCTGAGCAAGACCGAAACACGTGGCTGCACATCTGCGCATGCACCAAGGACGCTGTCGGGGCGGAAGCTGGCGCTGAGCTTGTTGATGAGTTCTTTCCTCCAGTTGCGGAGGATCACCAATCAGCTTGTGATGTCATGGGTACGCTAAAGTCTGGCGCATGGGGCAGCCTTCGCAAATACGGCATCAACCCGACTGACTACCCGCGCCTGATGCCTGAATATGCCGATACTAATCTATCTCTTCGTGAACGTGCATACACCCTTCGGTTCAACCCGAATGAAACACCGCCAGCTGACGAGCTGTGTATGGACATTGATGACATTCCAATTGCCGCTCGGGGAAACCTCACAGTAATTCAGGGAAAGGCAAAATCAGGAAAATCGGCGATGATTTCGGCAGTCTTAGGTGCAGCTCATAGAGGTGAGGTAGTCACCATTGGAGACACGCTTTGCATCAACTGGCAGGGCAAGGCTTCAGGCGCAATCATACACATGGATACGGAGCAGTCTCTGGCTGATTGGCACGGCCTTGTGTCTCGGAGCTTAACGCGAAGCGGCATTCCTGACATGTCCTCTCGGCTCGTATCCTTACCAATTGTGATGTTCACTCGCTCCGAGCGGCTGAAGATTCTGAGGGAGACTATGGAATATGAGCGTGCCGAGCAGGGGGCAATTGATTTGGTCATTCTCGATGGAGTAGCCGATCTCTGTATTAGTCCCAACGATGAAGTCGAGGCACTGGATTTGGTGTCGAAGATCCATGCTCTATCGCAGGAATTCGAATGCCCGATATTCTGTGTGCTCCACGAAAACCCCAGTACTGACCAAGGCAAAACACGGGGGCATCTAGGCAGTGAGCTCAACCGAAAGGCCTTTGGAAATATCCGTATCGATAAGAATAACGAAACGGGTATCTCCACGATCTACGGCACGGACATGCGGAAGCGCGATATCCCGAAAAATCACGGGTTCTGCTTTGGCTGGGACGATGACGCGAAGATGCACACGTTCCAAGGTCGGGCTGCGGATTTGAAGGCCACAACAAGAGAAGAAAAGGCAAAGACGAAAGCCAGATTGAGATGGGAATCGGTCTTCGAATTGGCCGAAAACGGGACAGATCCAATTTGTCCCGAGCTTACACCAGAGCAAGCCATCGACATTGAACGGGACATTCCTGGGACAAAAAAACTAGTGTCCTTCGAAGCTATGAAAAAGAGGATGCAACGAGCTGAAGCCTTAGGAATCCTTAAGAAAACTGAGGCAGGAACGTGGACGCTGAGCTCGTGGGACATTTAGGACAAATTTCGGACATTTGAAGAATTGACCTCCTCGGAAACGGGACAAAGACATACCCCCCCTTATATAGAGGGGGGTATGTCCTAGTTCCTATATGACCTCTTTTTGCTTGTTGCGCTCCTTTGGTCATATGCTGTCGAGAAGCCCATTAACGCGATTTAGCAAATCGTCGTCGTTTGAAATCGGTGCGTAATTCATGATGAGGTATTTGCCCTTATCGTTATCTACGCCGCGATACTTGCGCCATCCTTTGTCGAGGCCGCACTTACAACAGTTCAACGCTCTATATCTGACGAACAAGAACACTTCGCCAAAAGATGAGCAATTACCAGATGTTCCTATCTGCTTGAGAGATGAGGGTTACTCCTCCTTAAAGTATTTTTCATAGCCACCTTCAATCGATGGTAGTCTTACTCTTTCAGATAGCGGCATGGGTTTGCCACTTGTAGAGCCTTGTTCAGTATACCAAGCGATGACTCGAGTTAGTTCTTTTTCGTAGGCTCTACATACTTTGAGGAGCTGGGACTTTTCAAGGGAGGTGCTGTAAAAGTAATGCATGTTGCTTGAATGAGTTTCAATAGACTGCCTGTCAGCAACGATGTCCTGCAGGCATGAAGAGAGTGTCTTGGAATAGAACTTCAATATATCTGCATTTGAGTATTTGATTGAGCTCTCGTTGCGTTTGGCTAAGTGCTTATCCAAATTGATGAGCCTATTGACCGCAGGATGTCCGGAGCTTTCAATGACGATGTCGCTTAAACTATACTTTCCTTGGACCGTTCCATTTTTATTATAAAATAATCCTGCATGCTTTGGTTCGATTGCATCTAAAAGACCAAGAAGCCGCGCAAGCTTTCTGGTTTCAAATAAGTAGTTTCTCTGCTTGCGCAAACGCTTTAATGAAGTTTGCTCATATTGAAAATCATATAGAAGCGGGCCATAGTTGATGCCATCGCGAAGATCAGAGCTCGCTTTACTCCATAGATTGTATATCGGGTTTTTCTCATTGTATGCTCCCCATGTTAGAATCCCAATGACTTTGTAGTCTGACGCTCTGACAATAGGGCTGCCGCTATTGCCCTGTTGAGTTAACACGTTATGTTGAATGATGTTTCTGGGTACTAATCCGGTAATTTTCCCGCTAAGTTTTGTGATGGCGCCTCTGCCGCGAGTATTTCCAGTAATGTGAATATCAGACCCAACTAGGGATTTAACAGAGATGTCTTTAGTTGCCATTGTTAGTGCTTTGGGTCTGTAGTTTTTCAGCCTTATTCTAACAACATCACCCCCGGAGCCGAACTCTTTATAATAGCCATAGGGAGATTTAGCTATTTCCATGCTCACAAAGTCATCTACTTTTCGGCCGTCTGGATAGGTGAATACCACGTCTTTAGCTCCGTCCAGATTGTGTGCATTTGTATAAAGGTATGTGATTCGCCCATGATTGCATAAAAATGCCGATCCATCCCATGATTGCTTGGTTTCATCCGTGGCGATGCCATCGACAGATATTCTCAATGAGCATGCGACAACATCATCGATACTTTTGGGTGACCATACTTCAACTGGCGCCTGTGGATTTGTAGCCACCACCATCTCAATAGCCTTAGGTTTAAATACAGACAAATCGATGCTATGCGTCTTTAAGAATTCATCTCGAAGCATTGAGGTTTCAACCGCCGCCGCGCCTGATGAATGCATTATGCGCATTGTGTCTTCTGTGAACTGTGTGACTTTGACTTTCTCGTAATACGAGCCATCGGTTAATGTTAATTTGCTTAGCCTCAGATTCTCAATTTTCTCGATAAGGCTAACCCGATATTTCTCCTTATATGCATCGAAGTCTTTTTTGATTTTTTCCAAAGCTTCGATCGCTTTGTCTAATTCCTTTTGTAGGGATTCATTTTTATCTCTTGAGAGGTCTAACTCCGTTTTTTGTCTACTTGTTTCTTTAGTAGAAGAGCTCCTCAAATCTTCTATCCGCTCCTTTAAATCAGCCTCTAAGCTTTTTAGGTCAGATTTCAGCTCAGTATTGGCATTTGATGTAGCGCTTAACTTTTCTTCATATTCATTAAGGCTTTTTGTTAGTCGCGAAGCTTGGGTGATCTTGAATAAGCAGAGTGCTGAGATAGCTGCCAATGAAATAGCCAATATTGTTTTTAACTGCATTCTAATATAAGATAAGATTTTTTTATCCGCCACATACTTTGCATGCGCGCCCTTCATCTTCTGTGCACATGCGCCCTTTGCTGTTTTTATACCAGCGGCATGAAGAATTGTGGCGAACCCCTGAACTAGTTGTTATCCAGTGAGTTTTTTCGGCAGCAACCACTGTCGACCTCTCAAAGCGGGTGACATGTGTATCTTGAGCGCCGAAAGCGAATATCAGGCTTAAAGAGAGCGAGAATAAAGTTGCTACTAGCAGATTTGTTTTCATTTAACTTTCAATTACCCTGTTTTGCTATTGGAAACAAGGAATTAGTGCGGGCTGCCCATACCGACAATCAGGATCAAAGCAAAAAATCGCTGTCGGCAAGTAGGCCGACAGCGATTTAGGGGTGAACTTTAACCGATATTAGCGGTGGTAGTGATATCCGCCATTTTTGTGGTCGTGGTGACCACCATTTTTGTCAGTACCACCACTATGAGCGACGGCAAAGCTGGATAGGGCGAATAGCGTGAGCAGCGATGCTGCGATAAGTTTTTTCATAACTGATAGAACATATCTCTGATTGTCCTCACGACAAGCTTATAAGTTCACCCGCCACATATCCCACACGCCTTGCCTTCATCCTCTTTGCAGGCGCGGCCTTTGCTGGTCTTTCCGTAATAACGGCAGGTTGAATTGTGCCTGACGTTCGAACCTGTATTGAGCCACCATCCAACGGGCGCTGCATCACCCTTTTTAATGGCCTCACGTTGCCTCCCTGCGGCTCTATAATCCCAAGGTGCCATAGGTGGCGATGAATCCGCCCACAACCCCGCTTTGGCCTCTCTAGCGGCCTTCTCTAGCTCGGCTAGTTTCTCGTCCTTGGAGTAAGCCTTATAATGCCATGCCCAGCCATTCGCGACTAGCCAATGGTTGATGCTGACTTCGCCCACGTAGACCGTCCCTACGAGTCTGCCATAGCGGTCAGTCTCTTTCACTGACACTGTGACGTTGCCATCGCCTAGCGCGGCCTTAAGTGCTTCTGTAGCCTTGCTGCCGTATGCCTGCCCTCGCTCGGGTGCGTCGATTCCCTCAAAGCGGATTTTATGCTGTGTCTTGCTGGCATCTAAAACGGTGATTGTGTCGGCGTCTGCAACCTTAACAACCTTGCCTGTGATCCGAGTTGCTTCTGCTGATGCCACCTGAGCAAAGCTGAGAATCACGAGGGCTATTAAGGAGTAGTTGAGTGAGATCATGATTATTTGCAATGACTTGGGTTAGCATGAAGCGATCAGTAGATGAATCGGATTCTACAGAATGGACAATATAAGCGATTGATGGCAGGACATCCACATGAAGAAACCGCTAAAAGTCATAGGTGCAATTATTGCCGCATCTGAAGGCCACACAAGCGATGCGGAGTTTCTAGTCTGGCGTATGATGCATCGTGGCGAATGGGAATGCCGAAAGCAACTGCGCGACATCGTGCTGGCTCAGCGCAAGATTGAAGACCCTGCAATCATCGCCGAAGTCTCATGCTGGGGCGTGGATGACGCAAAGAGCGCCTACAGCGAGATTAGGGCGCTTGCCTAGATTTTTAAAATGTTAGCAATTCAACGCTAAGCTTGTGGGTTAATATGCAATTTGTATGTTTACTGCATGGCTCAGGAGCAGACACAGCAATATTGCGTATCGTGTAAACATAACACTCTGCATGCTAGGCCTGGCACAAGCCACGTGCTGCATTTATTGGTGACATTACTGCTATGCGGGTTTTGGCTACCTATATGGATTATGCTATCGATTAAAGTCGGTGGCTGGAGGTGTCAGGCATGTGGTCATGCTCCATCAAGCTCAAATGCAGTTGCGCTCGCCCCGCTGTTGCTCTTCATAATTCCAGTTTTGTGGGTCGGGGGATTAATGTTCTTCCCCAAGGTTGAGAGGTCGTCACCTGAGCCAGCCCCAGCCCGCAAAGCGATTGAAATCATATATGAAGACCTAGAGCCTGAGCCAGAGCCTCCCGAAATCATATACGGAGAACCAGACCCAGAGCCCGCACCAAAGACATCCACAGATCCATTCTCAGAATTTTACGTGGAACCCACTCCTGCGCCCGTGGAGTATTTTGATTTCAGCCAAGCGAATTATCCATTAACTCTAACTCTCGACTCTGATATAAGCGCCATAAAACTTAATGGGGAAAAGGTGACGCTATTTAAAGGGCAAAGCGTTCTTGTTACCACAAGAAGTGACAGTGGTGTTCTCACGATTGAATCAAACGATGACATTCTCATGATTCATGAGCGCAAAGTAAAATCGCCCATAGATTGAGAAACCGTCTCTGGCCTCCCTGACGCTAGCAATTTCGCCAGCATACACTGCTTTTGAGAATAAAACGTAAGAGGCAAAAAGACCTGTACAATGTTGTCTATATTATCGAAGAGAGTTGCGCTGATCCTGTTCCTTAGCTACTGATAAGCGAAGGTCTAGAGCAAGTTTTTGCTTAGCTCTGTGACTCAGAGTTTTATCTGTGACAATGCTGTTGTAGTGCGTGGCTAACAACTTTTGGAGGTCGCTGTCCAAACGCAGTCCTAAAAGCCTTTTTTGTTCCGCTTTTTCTCTGCGCTCCCGAGCCTCAGCTTGTTGCAAATATTGATTGTCCTCAATTTGCTCAAGCTGGCTCTCGATATCACGAAGCCGCTGGTCGTGATTATTATATCCCCCTCCTTGGCCGAAGCATGCAGCCGTGGTCAATAGAGTGGTGGCTAGGAAATAGGTTGCTTTCATTACTCGAAACTAACGCCGAAACATTGACTGGCGAGTTAAATACCTAAGGTGAAAACGGGTAAAGCCAGATAGCCGATCCATTTTCCCACCACGCATTACCCTGCAGCCGATTAAAAAGGGGTAGAACCCAAATTCCCAATACCCCAAATCCAGCAAATCCCCATAGCTACGGGAAAGAAAAAGGGTAGTAGGGTAAATCAGGAAATATTTTTCAGGGGTAGTAAGTTAATAGTGCTACCCGTCTGAATAAAAAACGACTGAGGGGTAGTGGCGTCCATGGCAGCACCACCCATTGTCTGATAGTCCACAGAGGTGCATGAGCTTCTTTAATACAGAGCACCCCGAAACAAACCCCGCAATAGATCACGTAAATACCTGCATTTCCCTGCATTTACGTGACAAATCCACATCCTCCCCCCAGAACGGCGAAAGCCGCTAACTCATTAAGAGTCAACGGCTTTCATTGGTTGCGGGAGTAGGATTTGAACCTACGACCTTCAGGTTATGAGCCTGACGAGCTACCTGGCTGCTCCATCCCGCGATTGGATGTTTCGCACCTTCCGGTGCGGGGCGGGATGATTAAGGCCACCCCTCGGTTCACGCAAGGGAAATTTTGCCTTTTCTCTCCAAGAATGCTTCCCTCCCAACGAAATGCTGACGACTCACCAGTCCACAACTCTCTCCGCTGCCGATTGGCAGTCGCGAGCCGAAAAGCATTACGCCCGCGCCACCCAATACACGCACCCTGCCAAAGCCCGACGCGACCGCGCCCAACCCCACCCGATCGCGGACTTCCTCTTCGATTACTACCCTTTCTCTTTCGGCTTTCTCGAGAAGTGGCACCCCGGCACCGGCATCTCCCTTGAGAAAACCAACCAACTCCCCAAGCACTTGCGCAATCAGTGGTATAAGATCAGCGACACCGTGCAACTCGACCCCACTCGCCTACCCGAAAAACATCGCGTTCGATTCGGCCACACCATCGAACTCCTCGAAGCCACCCGCGACCGCGCCCCCAACTTCGCCTGCCACGGCCTGCACGAATGGGCGATGGTCTACCGAGGACAAGAAATCCGACACGAAAAGATCCTCTCCCTAAGCCTCCCCCAAGCCGACATCGACCAGCTCGTCGAATCCCGCGCCATCTGCTGCTCCCACCACGATGCCTTCCGCTTCTTCGCCAAAGAGGCACGCCCGATGAACCGCCTCCAACCCAGCTTGGACACTCGCAGTCAATTCGAACAACCTGCCTGCATCCACGCCAACATGGACCTCTACAAATGGGCCGCCAAAGCGATGCCATGGATCGGCTCCGAACTTCTTCTCGATTGCTTCGAACTCGCCGTCGACATCCGCGACCTCGACATGCGCGCTAGCCCTTACGACCTCCTCCCATGGGGCCGCGAACCCATCCTCATCGAAACCCCTGACGGCCGCCGCCAATACGAGACAGAGCAAAAACAACTCGCCGATCGCGCCACGCCCCTACGCCAAAAACTCATCGGCGCGATGCGCCTAACCCTCAAGCAGAGCCTCTAAATTCGAGGTTCGATGTTAAACGTTCAAAGTTCGATGTTCTGATTCAGCCACGCTGAATCACACCCCCTGCCATCCAAGCTTGAGGCGCAGCGCCTCGTAAAAGGAGGAATCCTCGAGTCTCAACAAACGGAATGAACACGTGGACTTCTTCACGATGATACGATCGCCCGCCTGAATGGACATGTTCTCACGTCCATCGACCGTGAAAATCATCGGGCCAGTATCATCATCGTCAGAGGACAGCTCCACTTGACTCGAATCCGAGAGCACCAAGGCACGTTGACTCAAGCTGTGTGGACAAATCGGAGTAATCAAAAACACACCCGCAGCGGGCGAAACCAATGGCCCACCCGCAGAGAGCGAGTAGGCAGTTGAACCCGTCGGTGTCGAAACAATCATGCCGTCCGCGCGATAGTTATTGAGCAAATCTCCATCCACCTTGGCCGTCACCGACACCATCCGGCCCGTGTCACCTCTCGCAAGGGTGATCTCATTCAATGCAGTAAAAACCCTCTTCTCTTTGCCGGCACAAACAACCTCTGCCTCAAGCATGGTCCGCTCACTCGTCGTGAACTTGTTCTTTGCAACCGCTTCGGCGAACAATGAGATTTCCGTATCCTTGCAGGTCGTCAAAAAGCCCAAACGACCAATGTTGATTCCCGCCACCGGCTTATCAAAAACTCCCAAACGCGACACGGCATGCAACATGGTTCCATCACCACCAATCACTGCCGCAACATCGACATGGTTCACCATTTCTGTCGCGGGGATACCGCCAGTCTCACCGGCAAGGGCCGCGGTCTCCAAATCCAACACCGACTCCACCCCATGTTCGGTCAAAGCCTCTCGCAACAAACAAACCGTAGGGATGGACCCTGGTTTGTGTGGATTGGCGATGATTCCGATTTTCACGATGAGAGAAGTAAAGCGGTGTTTGGTGTCATTTGCAAGCGGGGGGAATCATGACCGATGACTCAAAATAGGCGCCAACTTTTCTTTTATACCAGTCGGCCAGGCATCGATAGGCGTAAAGATGGCACCATCTAACGATCGGTGTGGTGGTTCATTGGCTTCGGTTGGGATACTAGAAACCACCGAGCAAATGATGTCCTTGGCGAGCGAACTATTGGCATGAAGGTTGGCGATCACGGAATCCACATCCACCGCTTCCTCGTCCACCTTCCAGCAATCATAGTCTGTCACAAAGGCCAACGAAGCAGCTGAAATTTCGGCCTCTCTTGCCAAACGCGTTTCTGGGGCATTGGTCATCCCAATCAAGTCAGCTCCCATCTGACGATGCAGGTTCGCCTCCGCCCGAGTCGAAAAAGCAGGTCCGTTCATGCACAGGTAGGTGCCTCCATCGTGAAGGTTTTCCGTCAATGGACCCGCTGCCTTCAAAAGACACTTCCTCAATGCATCACAATACGGATCCGCCAAACTCACGTGCGCCACGATCCCTTCGCCAAAGAACGTATGCTGGGTCTGTGTCCCTGTGCGGTCAATGAGTTGATCGGGCACCACAATATCGCGTGGAGCCATTGTCTCATTCAAACTCCCCACTGCGTTCACAGAAATCAGCCACCTCACTCCCAACGAGCGCAACGCCCATAGATTGGCTCGATGATTGATCTCGTGGGGCATCAATCGATGACCCACACCATGGCGAGGCAAAAAATAAACCTTACGGCCGTCGATCACACCACTGATGACTTCATCCGAAGGATCCCCGAATGGTGTCGATATGGCATGCTTCTCGATCTGCTCGAGACGCTCCATCTCATACAACCCACTGCCGCCGATGACACCTACGGCCGCGTGACTTGATTGAGATGCCATGATCAATATCGGTGAGAAGATGTCTAACTCACACCTTAGTAAACATCGCCGGAATGATGACTGGGCGAATCATCCACCACTGGGCTTTGAACTTTTATGCCCTTGTCACGCGCCATGTATCCACCCGCCGCACCAGCGCCAACAAGTAGTGGCCAGCATGAGGATAGAGAGAGAGCACCTAAAGCGATCACAGCGAGCGTAATGATTGAACGGGGTTTCATGGTGAGCAAAACCTATCATTTAAGATTCATTAATCAAGTGCTCAGGTCAAAATGGCCGACTCAATGACGCCGACCCGGAATCTCCATACCTCCAAGGCAATTCGACCGCTTTGGTAATACCAATTCGTGGCCCACTCACGACTCCATCGCACTCACCATGATAAAGCCCGATTCCCTTGGAATTCAGGACATCCAGCCCATGCGAGCTGTCATCAATCCCCATCGCCCGGGTCAGCCTTCCTGGACCAGCGCACAGCTGATGCTCTTTCGACTTTGGCCGACGCTCTTGCATCAACTCCAATCCACGAACCGGCTCTACCGCTCGCAACAACACAAAACCTTCGAGCTCTCCTCCTTTGACCAAGAAATTGAACATCCAGTGCACCCCGTAGTTCAAATACACATAGGCATCCCCCGCACGATGGCTCCCCACAAACTCGCGCGCACTCGGTCGAAACCACGTATGGCACGCCTCGTCGCCCTCTGCCGCATAGGCCTCGGTCTCGACAATCTTTCCCACACAGCCATGCCACTCAAAATGACAGCCAATCAACTCCCGCGCACAAACCACCGGATCTCTCTCGAAAAATGCCGACTTCAACCGTTTCACCACCCCATCCCAGACCAAACCTCACATCCCACAAGCCCAAAACCAATCAACCACTGCCCATTGACCAATCAACCACACCCCCATTGACCAATCAACCACCCCCTCTTCCCCCTTGCCCATCGACGATTCGCCCTCTAGCCTCCGCGCTCCGACAATGAGCAAGAAATCCGTATTCCTCTATGACACAACCCTGCGTGATGGCACTCAGGGTGAAGGCTTCCAACTGTCTGGCCTCGACAAGTTGCGAATTGCCCGCCGTCTCGACGAATTCGGAATCGATTATATCGAAGGTGGATGGCCTGGCTCCAACCCCAAAGATGTCGAGTTCTTCATCGAAGCCAAAAAGCTCAATCTGAAGCACGCCAAGCTCGCAGCATTCGGATCGACCCGCCGTGCCAACACCGCCGTCGAAGACGACCCGCAGGTTCGTCTGCTCCTCGAGGCTGAGACACCCGTGGTCACGATCTTTGGCAAAAGTTGGGAACTTCAAGTCACCGAAGTCCTACGAACCACCGTTGAGGAAAACCGCGCGATGATCCGCGATACCGTGGCACACCTCGTGAAAAACGGCCGCGAAGTCGTCTACGATGCCGAACACTTTTTCGATGGTTACAAAGACTCATCCGAACACGCTCTTCAAACACTCGAAGCTGCTGCCGAAGGTGGTGCTTCTTGTTTGGTCTTGTGCGACACCAATGGCGGCACGTTGCCATCGGAGATTGAGGAAATCTGCGGCGCAGTAAAAGAACGCATCCCTGGCACCCCATTCGGCATCCACACCCACAACGACTGCGAACTCGGCGTCGCCAATGCTGTTGCATCCGTCCGCGCCGGCGCCAACCAAATCCAAGGCACGATCAACGGCTATGGCGAACGCACCGGTAACTGCAACCTGACTTCGGTGATCCCAATCTTGCAGTTGAAAATGGGCATCGAGGTCGTTCCAAATCTCGAAAACCTGCGAGAACTTTCCTACTTCGTCGACGACGTCTCGAACAACCCCCACTTCGCCCGCGCCCCCTTCATCGGTCGCACGGCCTTCGCACACAAAGGCGGCATGCACGTCAATGCAGTAAAGAAACTCGCTCGCAGCTACGAGCACATCGAACCGAAAAGCGTCGGCAACGAACAAAACATCCTCGTCTCGGAACTCAGCGGACAAGACAACATCCTTCTCAAAGCCAGCCAAGCCGGCTTACCGCTCGAGAAAGGATCCGATGAAGCAAAATCGATTCTCAAAACCGTGAAGGAGCTGGAAAATGAAGGTTACTCTTTCGAAGCCGCGGGCGGATCGCTTGAGCTCCTCATCATGCGCGAACTCGGACAGCATGCGAAAAAGTTCAACCTCACTGAATACCACACCAGCTTCCGCCAATACCGCGACGGCCACCCACCGGTCTGTGAGGCAACCGTCAAACTTTCCGTCAACGGCACCCCCGAACTCACCGTCGCCGAAGGGCATGGTGTAGTGAACTCGCTCGACCTCGCCCTGCGCAAAGCCCTACTGCCTTTCTACCCAGAACTCAGCAAGGTCTCTCTAGTCGACTACAAGGTACGCATCATCGATAGCCACGACGCCACCGCCGCCAAAACCCGCGTGCTCATCGTCACCACCGACGGCGAAACCAGCTGGGGCACCGTCGGCGTATCAGAAAACATCATCGAAGCCAGTTGGCTGGCACTCATTGACGGTCTCGACCTCTTCTTACAGCGCAAAAACTAAGCACAAAAATCGTCTTACCTCTCATCAATCATTCAAGTCATGAACAAGGGCCTCCTTATCCTCATCCTGTTCGCTCTCTGCAGCGGTATATCCACAGCCCAAAAATTGGATCCCTCTCAGGCCCAATACGTCAAAAAATACAAGAAGCAGCCCAACCCTCCCAAACCAGAGGAAATGCTTCTCAACACCGACAAAGAACCTGATTTAAGCGAAGGTTTTATCGACCTCTTCAATGGCAAGGACATGACTGGTTGGACACCAAAGGGTGGCACATGCACCTTCGAATACAAAGACGGCACCATCGTGGGAACCGTCGTCAAAGATTCACCAAGTACTTACCTTTCCACCGATAAAGAATACACCGACTTCATCTTCACCTGCGAAATGAAGTGGATTGTAAACAGCAACTCCGGCGTAATTTTTCGGGGTCAATCCAAACCACGAAAGAAAGGCGGCGAAGAAGTTTTTGGGCCTCAAGCTGAAATGGAAGGATTCAGCGAGCGCGGCTGGTCCGGCGGAATCTACGGCCAGAGCTGCGGCGGATGGTGGTATCCTCTATGGCTCGAAGAACACGCCAAAGTGCGCAAGATCCTCAAAGAAAACGACTGGAATCGCGTCACAATCCACGCAAAGGGCAACACGGTGAAAACTTGGGTCAATGGTCTGCCCGCC
Organism: Luteolibacter sp.; assembly: GCA_043566505.1. GTDB lineage: Bacteria > Verrucomicrobiota > Verrucomicrobiia > Verrucomicrobiales > Akkermansiaceae > Luteolibacter. Next base: position 54,449 of record CP121322.1, read on the forward strand.
GCTCACTGGACCAACGACGAATACCTAAAAGGCTTCTTCAGCCTTCAAGTCCATTCTGGCAACAAGGGCCAAGTTTTATGGCGTGATGTCAAAGTCAAGGAGCTCAAGTAAGGCTTGGACTTTAAGGCTCATAGCCGATTGAATTGCTAGCGTGATGCGTCTCCCTTACCATTTCCTCGCCTGCCTACTCGGCATGGCATGCCTCTGGCTCGCCTCGTGCGGAGAGAAAGAATCAGCAACCAATCCTAAGGAAAAGGCCACAACACTGAGTGATGACCACATCATTCGGGCCGATGATGAAGTGCATGCCAAATACGCCGGATCCGAATCCTGCAAGGAATGCCACGCCGCTGAATTCGAAAACTGGGAACACTCGCACCACGGACTGGCCGAGCGCAACTACAGCGAGGAACTCGACCGCGACGCATTCTCACCCAAGAAAACTCTCAAGCACGGTGATCAGACATCAGAGACTTTCCTCGATGCAGAAGGCCTCGCCAAGGTTCTCACCCTCGGTCTCGGCAACAAACGCCGAACTTACCCCGTCAAACGCATCATCGGTCACGACCCCCTGCGCCAATTCCTCATCCCCGCACCCGGCGGCAGACTCCAAACCTGTGATGTTTCCTTTGATCCTCACAAAAACGAACTCTTCGATGTATATGGCGACAACGAACGCCTTCCCGGCGACTGGGGCGCATGGACCGGCCAAGGGATGAATTGGAATGCGATGTGCGCCTCATGCCACAACACCCGACTGAGAAAGAACTACGACCCACGCAGCAACAGCTACAACACCACCATGGCTGAAATGAGCGTGGGCTGTGAATCTTGCCACGGCCCGATGAAAGCCCACGTCGAATGGCAAAAGAAACCACCCGCCAACGCAAAGTCAGACCCGACGATCAAAAAGCAAACGAAGGATCAAATGCTTCATACGTGCGCTGCATGCCATTCCCGGAGAAGCGAAGTCACGGGTGACCTTGTTCCAGGCGAGTCCTTCTTTGATCATTTTGGTCTGACCGTCACCGATGAGACCGACATCTTTTATCCGGACGGCCAAGTGCGCGGCGAAAACTACGTAATCAGCTCATTCCTCTCCAGCAAGATGCATCACGCAGGTGTGCGCTGCGGCGATTGCCACGACCCCCACTCGAACAAACTCATCCTACAGGACAACACTCTCTGCATGCGTTGTCACACCGCTCCAACTGCTGAGCATCCAAACGCACCGGTCATCAACCCAACCCAGCACAGTCACCACGCAGAAGGAAGCTTGGGCAACGACTGCAAGTCGTGCCACATGCCGGAGACGACCTACATGCAACGAGACCCACGCCGCGATCACAGCTTCTCTATCCCCGATCCACTTCTCACCAAAGAAACCGGCACACCCAATGCCTGCAACCGTTGCCATACTGAGAAAGATACTGATTGGGCGATCAAGACGACCCAAGAATGGTATGGGGATAAGATGGAGCGCCCGACTCGCAAACGCGCACTGCTGATCGCCAGCGCCCGGCGCGGTGAACCGGCCGCACGTGAGGGCTTGATCGAAATGCTCAAGACCGAACCAATCGCCACGTGGCAAGCAACCGCATGCCATTTATTAGAGCGATGGGCCTTTGATGAAGGCGCTTCGAAAGCCCTTGTGGATCAACTCGAAAACAAAAGCCCTCTTGTCCGCGAAGCCGCTCTTCGCTCCCTCGTCTATCAGTGCCGTGAAAACAATAGCGCCATCCGTGATGCGGTGACGCCCATGCTGGATGACCCCATTCGCTCCGTCCGTGTAGCGGCAGCATGGGCACTGGTCGACACCCTCGACCTCAATTCAAAAGCAGGCAAAGAGTTGGTCCACATGCTCGATCACAACGCGGACCAACCACTCGGCCGCATGCAACTCAGCCAGTTCGCCTTCCTTCGCGGCCAAACCAAGAGCGCGATCACACAAATTAAGAAAGCCATCGAATGGGATCCGAACTCCCCACCATTCCACCACGACCTTGCGATCTTGCTAAGTATGACTGGTGACACGAAGGGCGCCATCGAGGCTCTGGAGAAAGCGGTTGAACTCGATCCAAACGAACCAGAATTCCAATACAAGCTTGCCTTGGCATGGAGTGAAGCTGGCAACTTGCGAAAAGCCATTCAGTCATTCCAAAAATCACTCAACCTCAACCCTGCCAACGCTCGAGCATGGTACAACCTTGGCCTGGCCTACAATGCCCTCAATCAACCACAGGATGCGATCAATGCGCTCCTCAGAGCTGAATCCGCGGACCCCAACGACGAGGGAATCCCCTACGCACGAGCTACCATTCACGCCAGACTTGGCCAGCGGCAAGAGGCAATCCAGGCAGCCACCAAGGCTATACAAATCAACCAGGATTTTCCGGAAGCGATCCAGTTGATGCGCCAGTTAATGCGCTAAGCACCACAAACAGTGCTTGCCATCTACTACAGAGATGCTAAAGAAATCTTCATTGTGCCCGAGATAATGCGGGCTCATTCGCTTCCCCTGATCTCGATCGCCATGATTTTTGGAGCGCATCTATTATGGCGTGTTTCAAGAATAGACTACAATGGACATCTACGTGGGCAACTTGCCCTATTCCGCTAATGAAGAGGACATCACTGAACTCTTTGCCGCTTACGGCCCTATCGACCGGGTCAAAATCATCACTGACCGCGAAACTGGCCGCTCAAAAGGCTTTGGCTTCGTCACGCTCGGTGATCAAAGTAAACTCAACGATGCTGTAGAAGCGCTCAATGGATTCGACTTCCAAGGACGCGCACTTCGTGTGAATGCATCCGAACCCAAAGAACCTCGCTCAGGCGGTGGCTACGGCGGTGATCGTCGTGGCGGCGGTGGCGGCGGCTACAAAGGCGGCGGTGATCGTCGTGGCGGCGGTGGTGGCGGCTACAAAGGCGACCGTCGCGGCGGTGGCGGTGGCGGCTACAAGCGCAACGATGACAACAATGATTGGTAAAATCTAAATCATCACCAATTTTACTCACCCGATTTCCCGTGTGGAGATCGGGTGTTTTTTTGTCAGCGATTCACGTAACACCGCATTACCCTCGGCGTGATACCGGTGAAAATCTCCCAGGCAATCGTGCCGGCCTTGTCTGCAATTTCTGACACAGGAATGTTCGCACCGAACATCTCGACTTCATCACCTTCTTGAATCTCAGCATGATCGGTCACATCGACCATCACCTGGTCCATCGTGACACGACCCAAGATTGGACACCGCTTTCCTCGAATCCACACATCCGCCCCTTGGCCTGAAACATGACGAGGATAACCATCACCATATCCAATACCGATGGTGGCAACCCGCGTGGGCTTCGTGGTGACAAATTGGCGACCATATGAAACGCCATGGCCCGCAGGCAATGTCCGGATCAATGTCACCCGGGACTTCAATGTCATTACGTTCGACAATAGTTTCTGCACCTCTGCTTGGGTCGATGCCCCATACAACATCAATCCAGGTCGCGCCAAGTTGCATAGCTCTTGGTCATATCCCATCAGTCCAGCACTGTTCTGCAAGTGCCGCCATTTGAATCGCTTGGCGCCACCAAGCTTTTCGATAACCTCACGAAATTGTTTCATCTGGGCTTGCGTGAATGCCTCATCCTCATCCGCTGATGGAAGATGTGACCCAATTCCATCCACTGAAATGTGCTGAAGCTTTTGCATTTCGTCGAATGCAGCGAGCACATCATCGACCACAAAACCACCACGACCCATTCCTGTATCTACAGCAATGTGAACATGAATCGTTTTGCCCGCCTTTTCTGCAATTCGATCGAAAGCCTTCGCTTCGTCTACCGAGGAAACACATGGCACCCAATCACGATCGACGATCTCTTCACGTTCCTCTGACCACGTCGGCCCCAACAGGTAAATCGGAGTATCAACCCCTACCGACCGAACCCGCCTGGCTTCACCAACGTTGGCAACACCAATGAATGCTATATCTTCTGCCGCCATGCACTTAGCGATTTCCTCCAACCCGTGACCGTAAGCACCTGCTTTAAGGACGACCATCAAGGGAGACCCGCTGCGCTCGCGTGCGAGGTGCAAGTTTTGGCGCATGGCTTCGAGATCAATCTCGGCCCACGCTCTTGGCGGCGATACTGGTGTGGCATCTGTCACTAGCCCCAAACTAGTCAGCTGATCAAAACAGGCAAGAACCGGATTACTGGCACCAAATCAAGCGAAGCGCATCCAGACGCACCCTAGGCTTTTTGAGAGCTTCCATGATCTCATCCCTGCTTGCTTGCAGCACTTCGATCTCCGATTTCGAAACCTGTGGGTTACGAGACGCCAAATCCTCCAGACGAGCGATCTCTTCATCCAATGCTTTCTGGGCGGCAGCTTGCGCTTTTTTCGCAGGACTTTTGGCCTGTTTCTCTGCCTGCTGGGTGGCCACTTCTAGCATCTTGGGAAAGATATTCTTCCGGAATGGCTCCTGTGTCACCAAACGGCGCACGTCTCCCTTTTCTAAGATTGCAGACGGAGGCATCCCTGCAATCGGCTTGCCCTGATGATCAATGACAACCTTCAAAACGGTCGGCGGCAAAAATCGATCCAAGTGCAGTCTCGCAGGAGCGAGCAACTCGATCACGAATACACACTCCAATAACACGGAGCGCCCCTTGCCGTTGTTCCATACAGCGAAGGAGGAATTGCCGGACTCGCTATCCAAAAAGTGATCCAAAGCCCCAAGAAACACAGGATGATCCATCGACATGAATGACAAGTCCTCACGAGCAAGCGCCATGTTTCGATCAAAGGTGACGGACAAACCATCTTCGGGCAGGTCAGCAAATGCCTCACTCTCCCTCTGCCCACTTTCAAACAAATAGCTTTGAGCCGACAAATCAGAAACATCCAATCCGAGATAGTCGAAAAGGCGGATTACAAATCGTTCGAATCGAGCATCACCATCTGCTGCCTCAATGGCTTCCATCAACTTTTCAGCTTTATCAGCTGACGGAGCACCCAATTCGAGCAAGCGATCATGACCGGATGCCAAGTCTTCGGAAATGCTCTCCTTCAAATCACGGCTTTTTTGCAGAAACGCCTGATACTTTTTGCCGTCGGCTTTCTCTTCACTGAGTTCATCCAATTCCGGCAGCAACTCAGCAGCAAGTGCTGTGGCACCTTTCAGCGGTCGATCAAAGGCAGCCAAACCCTCATGCAGCCACTTCGCGTGCAGCTCGGATGGGCTATCGATACCATATGGCACGTGAATGTGAATTTCGCCGGTCTGACCAATACGATCCAATCGTCCAATCCGCTGCTCTAATAGCTCCGGATCTCTCGGCAAACCAAACAAAACCAGATGATGGGCAAACTGGAAGTTGCGACCTTCACTGCCAATCTCAGAGCACATCAGAATCCGTGCCCCTTCTGGCTCCGCAAACCAAGCAGCATTGCGATCTCGCTCAATCATGCTCATGTCCTCATGGAACAATGACGATTCCACATGAATTTGTTCTAGCAACTTGGCCTGCACCGCAATCGCCGCATCTGGTGAGCTGGTAATCAGCAAAACTTTCTCATCCTCAGGTAGAATCCTCAACAAATTCGCCAACCAATCATAGGGCGACTCTCCCGGCGCCAAGGGATATAGCTGTGGTTTTCTCTCTGGGAAACCTGGCAGATGTTCTCGGGTGTTTCGGAACAATACACGGCCTGTTCCAAAGGAGTCGATCAATTCACCTATCAACGCCTCACGCGCAGACTCATCTCCTCCCTGCAATGCTTTCCAATGCGTCGTAATGCGTGGTGAACGGTCAATGAAACCATCCAAGGTATCGGGCAAATCACCCTGCTTCAAAACATCCACGACTTCTGCCAATGGTGCATATGAATCGGCCTCTTCGACAAATTTATCCAAATCGGAATAACGATCAGGATCCAGCAAACGCAATCTGGCGAAGTGCCCTTCAGCTCCCAATTGCTGCGGAGTCGCTGTCAGTAGCAACAAGGATGGAACCACATTCGCCAATGATTCAACCATGGCATACTCATCCGATGCACCGTCAGGCGACCACTCCAAGTGGTGAGCTTCGTCGACGATCAACAAATCAAAACCAGCCTCACGAGCTTGTTCAGCGCGATGAGGGTTCTCCGCAAAGAAGCCTGTCGAAGATAACACCAACTGTGAATCCAGGTAAGGATTTGCCTCTTCATCGTTCGCTTCTATCGATGCACAGCGCTCCTCGTCAAAAATGGCGAACAACATATTGAAACGTCGGAGCAGCTCAACGAACCACTGATGAACCAGCGCTTCTGGCACGAGGATCAATATTCGCGATGCGCGACCCGTCAAATGTAGACGATGCAAAATCAAACAGGCCTCAATGGTTTTACCCAAGCCCACCTCATCCGCCAACATAACCCGTGGGTGCAGTCGGTTCGCTGTTTCAGCAATGATCGCGAGCTGATGTGGGATCAAATCAATGCGTGCTCCCGTGAAACCTCTCGCCTGAGACTGGCGCACTTTCGAATTCCATGCCAAAGCCAACATGCGCTGGTCAAAATCTCTCGGGCGATCTGTCAATCCAGCCAGGAGGCGCTTCTCCGGACGGATGAAGTTCAAGGTATCGAGCAAATCCATCTCAATCACCATCCGATCGCCCCCACGATAGGCAAATAGGCCATTCTCTTCTAGCACTTCATCCACCGCGAAATGTTCTCCAGAGGCACCTGCGACCATATCGCCCTCTTCAAACCGGACGCGAATCAAAGGGGCCGATTCAAATGCGTATGATCTGACTTCTTCTGCCGCTGGAAAGGCGACTTTGACAATCGTTCCATCAAACCCCTCCACTTTACCCAATCCTAGGGTCGATTCTGAAGTGGAGATCCATCTTTGTCCGGGTGAGGGTCGCTGCATGTGGGGTGCGCTATAAAGGCATGATGAGGAATGGTCGAGGGCGAAGGGCCATGAATCCACTAATTCCTCACTTGCACAGATATCATTAGATGCTAGTGTCACCGCTTATAGGCGCAAACAGCTGTTTGCGCACTGAACAACAAAACATTACTACATATGAAAATCGCTAAAATCGCCCTCGCTGCTTCCGCTGCTCTCTTCCTTGCTGCTTCATGCTGCCCACAAACAGCCCCAGCTAAATCTTGCTGTGGCACTTGCCAATCAGCCAAGTAATTCATTCTAAACAAAAGCGCCAGACCCTCACTTGGGGTCTGGCGCTTTTTTATGCCCTGATATCGGCACAGAAATCGATCACTCGTGCTTCATCCACAGGGATGCCGCTCCAAACCAAATGATGGTTCCTGCAAACATCAGTTGACCCATCAATCCGGAATCAATCTCGTCGATGTAAAATAGGATCGGCGGAACAACGATCAACAGCAGAGAAACCCAGCTGATCGGTTTTGCAAATTTTTGGATATTGTTCATGTCGATTAAGCGTTGGATTTATGGGCGAAGAGGATTTTGGCGAGAATCAAATAGAGCAACCCAGCAATGATCCATGCGGGAACGACCAAGTAGGACGGGAAAACGCTCTCCCCAAACAACTCTTTCTTCACAAAGATGAGATACAATCCGATCGCAGTGGGGATCAACCACGCCAACAAGACCGCAATGTTAAAGGAAGATTTTTTCGCTTCAGCTGGATCTTCATGAAAACCAAGCCGCTTCGCCAAATAGTGATTCACAAAAATGATCGCTCCAATCGGACCGAGTATCATCCCGTAAGTCCCGACAAACCCAAGCAATTGAGCCGACAAGTTAGGAAAAGCTCCAGCAACTGTCGCAACCACCCCTGCGAGGATTACGCCCGTGGCACGATGGGCTTTCGACGGGAACAAACTTTGAAAGGCTAATCCAGCTCGATAAATCGTCGGGTTCGCGGTGGTCCAACCCGCAATCACCACACAGACAATCCCGGCCCAACCCAGCGCATTCCATGCGAGAAATCCAGGGTCTGCCTGGACCTTGTCTGCAGCATTCAATGTAAGGCTTGGATTGGTTGCGATCAATGCGGCCAACATCAAAGCCGCCGCAATCCATGCCATGTAATGCCCAAGGAACATGCCAACCGAGGGAGCCCAACCTGCCGACTTCGACTTCGTGTAGCGAAAGATCGATAGATCCGCCATACCAAGGTGCATCGCCGCGTTGCACAACCATGAGAAGAACACGATCTTCCAAAAGCCAAAATTTTCAGGCCCATTTTTAAACTGCACAAAAGCAACACCATCATTCCAGACCGTATTCAGTCGTGCATAGGAATCCGCATCCATCTGTGCCAGCGATACAATACCACAAGCAAGGAAGATGAGAATCATCCAAGGTGATGAGATATTGGAAAACCGCGCGACCATGTTGTAGCCCGCAGCCGCGACTACGGCGATGACGATACCCACTACCGCAACAATTGCGGTGAAGCTGAAACCGCTCAATCCAAAGGTGGCTTCTGGGACTTCAAAACGAATATCGAATGGCACACCCACCGCCGATGCTGACACGGTAATCATGGCTCCCGCCAAAAAACAGAAAAGCACACCATTGGTGACATTGTAGAGCTTCACCATGTGGCGACCCGCAATCTTTTCCAATTGGTAATATAGAGTCAGCCTTCTCTGCATCGCAATCGGCAAGACAAGATACCGCCAAGTCAAAACGGCAAGGATGTTGCCCACCAATAGACCAAACATCAAATTCTGCAGACTCGCTCCCGCCGCTAGGAACAAGGGCCCAATCATGAACTCGGTTCCAGCAGCATGCTCACCGGCATACATACCCCAAAACGCTTTAGGGCCTTTCCAGGCCTTCTTCGGCACTGGCTCGCGCTCGTATTCTCCACCTTCGATCTCTTCGATGGCTTCTTCTTCAATGTGTACGTTGGACATGTGGGTTTGTTTGGGTTTTTAAATTTTGCAACTAGCGCTTGAACTGAACCTTTTCTTCGTATTCTCGAACTTTCTTCAGCCATTCCATCCCGACAGGAACTTTCTGCTTTTCACAAAAACGATCCCATACCGCTCCCCAAGGCATGGTTTTGAGCTCTTCCATCACAGCCAAGCGAGTTGTGAGGTCCCCATCTTTTTCGGCTTTGCGCAGGACTGGAGGCTCCAACATCGCCATCAGCAATGCCTTTTGGGTGTTGCGGGTACCAATGGCCCATGCCGCAACTCGGTTGATGCTGGCATCAAAGAAATCCAAACCAATGTGGGTGCGGCCCAACAACTTGTTGCGAACCAACTCGCCAGCAATCGATTGCAAGGCATCGTCCATCGTCACGACATGATCACTGTCCCAACGGACGCCACGGCTAACATGAAGCAAGATTTCCGGAACGTATAACATCACGGAACTGAACTTATCCGCAATCCCCTCAGTCGGGTGAAAGTGCCCAGCATCGAGGCAAAGGACTTTCTGATTCTTGATCGCATATCCCAAGTAGAACTCATGCGATCCGACAACATAGCTCTCACTACCAATTCCGAACAATTTGCACTCAATCGCATCCAAGTGATGCTTCGGGTTCAACTTCTTCACGAAAACTTTATCCAGCGATGCTTCCAAGCGTTTGCGAGGTGAAAGTCGATCCACAGGCGTATCCTTGTAGCCATCAGGAATCCAAATATTGGTCACCGTTGGAGAACCCAGCTTCTTGCCCATCACCGCACCGATCTCACGAGATGCAATGCAGTGGTCGATCCAAAAGTCACGAATCCCTTTTTTCGAATGAGACAAGGTAAAGCCATCCGCTGCCTTCGGGTGAGCAAAACAGGTGGGGTTGAAATCCATGCCCATTCCATTCGACTTCGCCCAGTCGATCCAATTGGCAAAGTGCTCGGGGGCAATTTCATTCCGATCGACCTTCTTTCCTCCGAACTCGCCATAGAACGCATGAAGGTTGAGTCGGTGCTTTCCTGGAATGAGCGACAACGCCATGTCCAAGTCCGACCTCAATTCGTCGGGAGTGCTAGCGCGTCCCGGATAGTTCCCAGTTACCGCAATTCCACCTGATAGACCCTCACCTGAATTTTCAAATCCACCAACATCATCACCCTGCCAACAATGAAGTGAGATGGAGACCTTCGAGAGGGCTTTCATTGCCGCTTCGGTGTCGACACCGAGGTCAGCGTAGAGGGCCTTGGCAGAGGTGTAAGATTGTTGGCTCAATTTGGATTTAGAAGACATCAAGGAATACAGTTTGAATCAAGGGATGCGCCAGACTGCCGACCCTTGGAGGAGATTTCAAGGTCGATGATGAATAAATCTAATACCCAGCACCAAACAGAATGCTACCTCTTCATGGATGATGGCCTGCCCAACCACAAAAATCCTCAGCCAGACGGGCTGGCTGAGGAGCGGATTCTAAGAGATAGATTGGGACTTATTCAATCGCTCCACCTGGAGCAGCGTCACCTTCTGGTTTGCGGTCCTTAGGACGATCGCCTGCTTTGTGATTCTTCCGGTGTTTTTGGAATTGAGCGAATTCATCGCGTGTCACATCACCGCTGCTATCCTTGTCAATTTTGCCAAAGATTTCAGCAGCTCGTTCGGGATTCTTTTGAGCACGGGGGCCTGCCAAGAACTCATCTTTGCTGACAGATCCGCTTCCATCTTTATCGAGATGTTTGAAAATCTCAGCAGGATTGGGACGCTTTTTCTTTCCATCTCGTTCTGCTTTCGCATCGCCTTCAGCAAAGGCAAATGAACTCACAAGAGCGATGGCTCCAAGGGATAAAATATAGGTTTTCATGATATTAGGGTTGTTGTTGATTTCTGGGTTTTTCTGACCTTCTGGCGGTCATTTGTTACAGAGAGTGAAACCGCCGCAATTGATGAAAGTTGCGCGCAATGGTGATTTTCCCCAATCCCATTGTTTTTTGCTTCCGCCCCTATCCCTCACCAGTGTTCCCTGTGGCTGTCCATGAAGATCGGCATCGCGCAAATCAACCCCACGGTCGGTGACTTTCCCGGCAACGCGAAACTTATCCTCGCTGCCTATCGGGAATGCATCGAGGCCGGCGCTGATATCGTCCTGACCCCAGAACTCTCTCTCGTTGGCTATCCACCGCGTGACCTAGTTTTCAAATCACAGTTTGTACCAAAATGTTTGCAAGCCCTGGACTACCTCGCCGACGAAACCAAAGCGGTGCCTCTCGTTGTCGGCTACGTCGACCGCAATCACCCCGACCACCCCGGTAAACCATTTCTGAATGCTGCTGCATGGTTAGAAAATGGTGAAATCCGGCACCGCATCATCAAGACTCTACTCCCAACATACGATGTCTTCGACGAACGCCGTTACTTCGAGCCGGGGAAATCTAACGAGCCCATCGAATGGAATGGCAAACGCATCGGCCTAACCATTTGCGAAGACATTTGGACGGAAGACTACCTCAAGCGACCATTCTATGATCGTGATCCCGTCACAGATCTATCAGCCAAAGGAATTGATCTGCTACTCAACATATCGGCCTCCCCCTTCCATCTCGGAAAACCCAACCTTCGCCGCTCCATGATCGGTGGTGTTGCCCACAAGGCCAAAGTTCCTGTCGTCTACTGCAACACCGTCGGAGCCAATGACCAATTGATTTTCGATGGACACTCACTCGCGGCCTGCTCGAACGGCCGTATCAGCTTCCAAATGGCTGGCTTTGAAAGCAAATGCGCAGTGGTCGATGTTTTCAGCACGACCAATGAAGACGCCCCCATCAATGAAACCGAAGCGGAGCAAATCTATCGAGCATTGGTCATTGGCCTGCGCGACTACGTCACAAAATGCGGATTCTCCAGCGTCTGCCTAGGTCTCAGCGGCGGAATCGACTCAGCCCTTACCGCCGTTATCGCCGCTGACGCTCTCGGCCCTGAGAATGTCCACGGGCTGACGATGCCAAGTCCTTATTCTTCACGAGGAAGCGTCGACGATTCATTCGCCTTGGCCAAGAACCTAGGAATCCGCTGCGACGAAGTCTCCATCGCAAAACCCTTCGAATCCATCAAGGCAGCCATGGCCAACTTGTTTGACGGAAAACCCGAAGACGTAACCGAAGAAAACATGCAGGCTCGCACTCGCGGGCTCCTGTTGATGGCGCTCTCCAACAAAGACAACCACCTGCTTCTCACCACAGGCAACAAGAGTGAACTCGCCGTGGGATACTGCACGATCTACGGCGACATGAATGGCGGACTCGCCGTCATCTCTGACCTCCCGAAAAGTCGTGTCTATGAAGTCTCACGATGGATCAACCGGGACAAAGAGGTCATCCCGTGGAACACCATCGAAAAACCACCGAGCGCCGAACTTCGGCCAGATCAGAAAGACCAAGACACACTGCCTGATTACGACATCCTCGATGGCATCCTCGAACTCTACATCGAACATCACATGTCGGTGGATGAAATCATTTCACGCGGATATGATGAAAACACCGTCCGCTGGATTCAGCGCCGTGTCGATCTGAACGAATGGAAACGCCACCAAGCCGCACCTGGATTGCGCGTTACATCCAAAGCCTTTGGGATTGGCCGACGCATGCCCATTGTGCAGCGGTTTGTTGGCTAACGCTTCACTGAGCGACCCTCGTCGCGATACTTGTTGAGAAGCTTCAACATCTCCCTCGCCCTATCAGGGTAGATCTGTGAGAGATCTTTCCTTTCTTTTGGATCCTTCGCCAGGTTGTAGAGCTGGTATTTGCCATCAGGTTCCAATTGAAAATAATCGAGTTTGATTGGCTCTCCCGTCTCCACATTCAATTGGATCTTCCATGTTTTAACATCCATCGCCCCTGATTCTTTCCTCGGGTAGTCGCCACTCCCACGACCTTCGATCAACTTCCAATTTCCTTCGCGAAGGGCGAATTGCCCAGAGACAGAGTGGTGCACCGTCGCCTCACGCAGCGGCTTCTTGTAATCATCCCCTTCAAGAACAGGTGTGATATTATAGCTGTCTTCACCCGCGTTTTGAGGAGTCGGCTGACCTAGTATTTTAGCGAAGGTGGCAAAGAAGTCAGTTAAACAAACTGTCTCATCACTAACGACATTTTTTCCAACATGGCTCGGCCAGCGAACAATCAATGGCACACGGTGACCACCCTCATAAATCATTCGTTTTTCGCCGCGCCATGGACCATTGCAAGCATGGCCGTTCAGATCAGGGTGAGGCCGTGCACCATTGTCACTGGTTATGACTACGATTGTGTTGTCAGCGATTTGATTCCGATCCAATGCCTCGAGGATCTGACCAACTGCCCAATCAAACTCGATGACAAACTCGCCATATTTTCCTGAGCGAGTCTTGCCAGCAAAACGTGGATGCGGCGTGATCGGGAAATGGATGTTGGTAGTCGGGTAATACAAAAAGAAGGGCTGATCTTTGTTGCGCTCGATAAACGCGACCGCTTCTTGGGAAAGTTGAATTGCGGTATCTTCTAACGATCTGACGGTTTTCTCTTTGGCCTCTTCACTCCGGTAAGAGGAGCCCTCAGGCAGCCCAACGATTCGGCGATCTTTGACATAAACCTGAAGTGCTTTGCCGCTATTGTGGCTAAACGGAACACCAAAGAATTCATCAAATCCCACCTCAAGCGGACCTGGTTTCATTTCCCCGCTAAAGTCTTGCCCTACCTTGGTCCCCCAACCCAGATGCCACTTTCCAACACAACCAGTGCGATAGCCCGCCTTCTGAAAAACCTTTCCCATGGTCAATCGATCAGGATCGATCAACAACGGATGATTCTCCTGCAACACCCAGTTTTTCAACCAGCTTCGCCACGCGTAGCGACCTGTTAAGACGCTGTATCGTGTCGGCGTGCAAACGGCCGACGGAGAATGGGCATCGGTGAAACGCATTCCCTCTGCAGCCAACCGATCACAAGCAGGCGTTTCGAAATGCTCTGCTCCGTAACTCCCCAAATCTCCATAGCCGAGGTCATCGGCCATAATGAATATAACGTTGGGCTTCTGCTCATCGCCAAGGGCTGCTGTAAAACTGACAGCGAGCCAAAGTAGAATGCAGTATCGTTTCACAGTTTAAAATACGTCGCTCGGCGCGGGGTCGATCACTTCTCGACGATCCAGATGTTTCGATAAACCACTGGGTCGTTGTGATTCTGCAAGTGAACTGGCCCCTGGGGTGATGTCAGCTCACTGGTGATTGGCGCGGATGTTGTGAAGTTCTTTGGCAACTCCAAGTCCTCATGAACCAAGACCCCGTTCAGCCGCACCGTGATTCGCGGCCATGCGGTGCGCTTGCCATTGGCATCAAACTTCGCAGCAGTGAAATCCACATCGTATGTCTGCCATGCAAGCGGCGGTAGGCACATGTTCAACTTGGGCTTCGAAACCGAGTAGATGCCTCCGCAGTGATTGTCGCGGCTCTCCAACCCAAAGCTATCGAGGATCTGGGTCTCCCATCGACCGCTGTGATAGACCCCGCTATTACCGCGCTTTTGACCGCGGGCGTCTGGTGTGTATGGCGTGCGAAATTCCAAATGCAGATGGTAATCACCAAATTGCTGATTGGTGGTGCAACTGGTCGCCCCCAAAAACCCATCTTTCACCACTCCCTTGTCCCATGCATTGGTATTGGTACCATCGAACAAGACGACAGCTCCTTTTGCAGGCTTCGCACCCAAGGTAGGGCTTTTCCTTTCGACCCGTTTGAGTGTGAGCGGTTTTGCATTCTCTGAGTGAAGCGTCAAGATGTGCTCTTTGATATTGGCTTCAAATCCCTCAGCCGTCTTGGCAAAGACTACGGCTTCACCATCACGCTTACCACTGAGTTTGATGCGCTTTTTATCCGCCTCCCACCCAGCACCTGGCAAGCCACCTTCCGATGCATAAGCATCAAATGCACCATTGCCCAAAGCGACGACCTGGACTCCGTAATATGAGTTCTCATCCAGATACTCGCCCTGAACCAAGAAATCGGGATGCTCTTTTGCCGCAACCGCAGGATCCGTCCACGCTATGGCGCGCGGTTTTTTCGCCATGCTCGTCGTGAATACCATGGCAAGGCAAAGCAACACACCAGCTGAAGTAGGAATTGTTCTCATGATTTATTTCCAAAGTCCTTCTCCATATGACCAACCATCACGCACCGGCTCTTTGATGTAGGCATTGAGTTCAGGACGGTTGGTGATCTTCATGTTTTTCGCATCCCACTCAATGCGCGTATTGAAACGTTGAGCGATCACACCCAACTGGATAATCTCGGTCAGTCGTGCTCCATAATCAAAATTGGACCCTGGTTCCGGGCCTTCTCCTTTGATCGCGCGGATCCATTCGCGGAATGGACCACCTTCGACTCGTGCAATGCTCTCCTCAGGAGGATTGGCCGACCATTCCTTGCGCACTTCCGTCGGCAGAATAACCGGCGGCCCCGCATGGGTTCCACAACCCAATAAACCTTTGGTCCCGACCATCCAGCATGCTCGTCCCATGTGGCCTGCATGCTCAGCACCAAATTGATTGATCGGTGCCTCTTTGGCGTAATCCTGTGGACCATCCAACCATGTCAGCGTGACCGGCCCACGATTACCTTTGGCTGGAAAGTGGAAGTTCACCTTGCTCTTCGAAGTCACCACGCCTTCAAGCGAATCGGCTCGTTGGACGCATTCGACCACCGTTGGCGGATCGAGGTCGAGAGCCCAGACAGGAGTGTCCAGAGTGTGAACTCCCCAGTCGCCGAGCATCCCATTGCTGAAATCGTAAAACGCCCGCCATTTGTAAGGATGATACTCACTATAATACGGACGATCCGCTGTGGGACCTAACCACAAGTCCCATGACAAACCATCGGGAATGGGAGCTGATGGCGGCGGCATCTTCTTTGGATTCGCAAAGTGTCGCCCACCCATTTCCGGTCCAGGGTTACGGCAATAAACTTGGCTCACATCCCCAATCACCCCAGAGCGAACCGCTTCAACCGACTTGCGAATGCCATGGCCAGCATGACCTTGGTTGCCCATTTGCGTCACCACCTTGTACTGCTCCTTTGCCTTCACCAATGTCCGCGATTGCCAAACATTGTGAGTCAGCGGCTTTTGGGTGTAGACGTGAATTCCACGCTCAATGGCATCAATTGTAGCAGGGAAATGCGTGTGATCGGGTGTCGAAACGACAACGGCATCAATGTCCTTGTGCATCTTGTCGAGCATCACGCGGAAATCATCGTAAAACGGCTGCGTGGTGCGCCAGTTTTTCATATTTTCTGCGGCGTGATTACGATCCACATCGCAGAACGCCACGAGATTCTCATCGCTACAACCTTGCTTGTAGGGCTGTTGAGCAATCCAGCCACCCGACCCAATGAAGGCGATGTTCAATTTGCTGTTTGCGGAAGGGCCCGACTTACCAATCGAGAACAATGGCAATGCACCGCCTGCAGCTGCAGCGGCGCCCGTGGTGGTTTTCAGGAAGGAGCGACGTTTCATAGAGCGTTAATTGAACTGTAACGGGCCCACTCGATTTGGACAGCCTGCAATCGTACCAATCTGAGTGCAAACCGCCGTGCGTATCAGGCAGGCCGGTAACATGAATACGCTGAAAACACCTATCTCTGTCTTATTTCTGACCCAAATCCGGCAACAACTGAGGATATCGATCGGCGATGAACTTCTGATCCTCAACCGAGAGATCCTTGATCGAAACAGGCTTGTCTTGCGGACGAGTCCCCTTCTGGTTGATCCGATTCATCAAACTCCAGTTCCTCGCATGAACTCCAGGGCCTGGGTCTCCGGGTTCCTGAGCGGGCAAATCATATCGCGTAAAATCGATCACCTTTTCTTCACTGCCCTCTTTCCAATTCCGCAACATGGCCAAGCGGAAGTCCTGATTCATGAACCACCGAATTTCCAATTCTTCAACCGACCCACGAACTCCCGAGCCGCGTTGGACGAACTGATAATCGATCTTCTTGTTACTCTTGAAGTGCTCACGCCACAACAGCCCAAACTCTCCCATCGTGACAAACTTGGCATCGGGCCAACGTTTGCGTGTTTCCGTAAGCCAAATCTTCATGCCCTCCATACCATTGCGCCCCTCGTAATTGTACTTCTTATGAGCCTCCATCAAGCTCACCTCCCATCCGCAATCCACCCAAGCAAATCCATTGCGTTTGAAACCATCCTCAAAGTGAGCCGCCGTGGTCGCCAGCATTGATTTCGTGCCTTCCTCCGTTCCAAGCCAAATCACGGTCTCAATCGGACCAACCCCTTGACGACTCCGATGCTTCACACCATCGACCATCTTAGCCCCAGGAATCCGGGCGCTGATAAAGTCCACTGTCCAACCGTCCAAGTTCACACAATCGATGAAATCCTCTCTCCCTTGTGCTGGCTTACAAAAGTGTTCACGTGACGGATAGTAAGGATACACAATCGACCCCTCACCATCTCCGTTATCAACGGCATACTGGCTCCATATGTTTCCTTGGCAGACATGAATGCCTTCTTTCTCGGCGAGATACTCAAGATTGGTCGACGACAAAAAGCCAGCTACCACGCTATTCGGTCGATACCCATTACCCACCATTTTTGAAACCAGCTGGAGGCCATCGTGAAGGTCTTTGTTCACCTGCTCACGGGAGTTATACATGTTGGCGAAATACCCGCCAGGGATGAAGGTGATCTCATCACCAAACTTCCTGTAGTAACTCACCACCAGCGAGCGAATGGCTTTGTATTTATCGCTCTGATCATTCAGAGCCAGCCAGCTAAATGCCCACGTGATTCTTGCACCCGGCCAAGCCTCTTCGATTGTCTCGCGAAATTCTTTGGCCGCTTCCGGTGAGTGAATGCTGGATTCATCTTCCCCGTGAACCGAATCCCGCGTCGCCTCAATCTGATTCACACGAACAATCGTATTCAAGGTGAAGAAACGATTCCCCATGAGGTTGATACCTTTCACGCTTTCTGGAAGTTCGCTCGCGCAGCTGAATTGCCAACTGCTCAGAACCAAGGTCATTGCCAAGGTTGATTTGAAGATGTGCATGCTTACACAATGAGGATATTATTGAGTCTGGGCAAATAGATATGGATTGATGCTCCAAGGCTCATTGAGCCAGCCACGCTTTGACAAAATCGTTCCAGTTTTTCTGGGCATATTCATCGTTTCCAAAACGCGCCCACAACCGTGCTTCATGATAAGCACTGCCTGCTAGTGGCAGCTTCTGATTCGCTGGTTCACGATTTACCAGCAATGGATCTTCACTTGGAGGGCACGCCTCTTGCATCTCTTTAATAATCCCGAGAATCACTGGACCCACAATCCAGGGCACATCGTTTTCACCTTGATTGCGGTAATTGCGTGGCGCCATGTATTCAATCACTGGCTTGTCATCGGTATTGATTGGATAGTCGGAAAACATCCCTTTAGAGGCCGTCACATTGCCGCCATAATACATCGTGACCGTCTGAGGATTAAGCGTCTGATAAATATCCATCTGCCCATTAGCTCTCAAGAAGTCCATTTTCAATCGCGACACATCCATGCCGGATGAGGGCAACACCCCGTCCCCGTTGTGTCCTACAAATGCAACCACCTCATCAAATGGTGCGAAGTCACACCGCCAGAGCGACACCTGATCAAATACTTCCAACATGGTACGACCAATCACATGAAATCCAAAATCAGTGAGCTGATATGTGGGTATCCACTGAACAAAAACCCCGTCAGGCTTCAACCTCGCTTTCACAATCTCGAAATGCTCCTTCGTATACAAATTTCCAGCACCGGATCGATAGGGCACAAATAGATCTGCATCAATGATGTCAAACTGCTCCTTCGTCGCCATGAGATAGTGGCGACCATCTTCAGCCAATACGGTGGACCTCGGGTCAGTGAAAAGACCGTTGGTCAAATCAACCCCGTCCACATCTGTCATGAACTCTCTTGAGGCAGCAATAACATTGGGTGACAGCTCACAGGTGACCACCTGCTTCACCTGTGGAAATTGATCCGACAGAGCCGCACCAGCTGATATCCCGGTTCCCATGCCCAAAAAGAAAATCGATTCTGCGTCAGGCTTGAACATCAAAGGAATCTCAGCCTGGCATGCTTGCCTGATCCGACCATCGGTGGAACCCAGCCCATAGTCTGAGTTAATCTTGATTGCCAAGCCGTCATCACCACGAACCACAGAAACGGTACAGTCACTTCCAACCCATGTTTTAAGGGTCACTTCATCATCTCTAGCCACCAATTTTCCCGTAGCAGGCAGCTGAGATGGATTCAGCGCGTTGAACAGCAAGACCAAGCTCAAAACACTGATTCCAATCACTGATACTCCTATGAGCGAACGGCGCCAGGCCATCCAAATCGCTGATGCAAAATAAAGCACTCCAATCAGTTGCATCGACCGCCACATCCCAAAGTATTCGAGGAATAAAAAGCCACAAAGCAATGAGCCCAAGATCGCGCCCATCGTGTTAATTGCAGCAAGCCTCCCCAAAGCCTTACCAGGCGATATGGCGTAGCGCTCCTCGGTCTTCATCAAATACGGAAACACTGCCCCGAGCAATACCGCCGGTGGACCAATGGTAAGTGCGCAAGTCTTGAAAATCAGCCATACAAAATCACTCCACACAGCTTTTACCGCCATGAACTGAAAGGAGTCCGTCAGTCTCATGAATACGCTCGGGGTAAACATCACTGCAATCCCGCTAAGAACCAACAACACCGAGAGCACATGAGTCGGCGCCCACTTCATCCTAGCTAAGCCTGAGCTAATCAAGGCGCCAGCGGCCAAACAGGAGAGCACAACGACCAATATGGCAGCGAAGGTGTAAACCGAGTTTTCCAACACCAAGGAAAACATCCGTGTCCATATGACCTCGAGCGCTAACACACCAAAACCCGATAGAAAACAGACAACCGTTAGTGAAATTCGGTCTTTATCAAACTTCTCTCGCTCAACAGTCGGATCATCATCAGGCGATGAACCATCACTCTTGAACTCGACGTCTCGAATCGCTGAATTCGAACGCGATACAACAAAGGCCAAAACCGCGACCAAGAAGGTGATCGCAATCGCAACCCAACAAGTTATCCGAAAGCCAAACCACATCGGCATGAAAAAGCCCGCGAGCAAGGCACCAAGTGTCGCGCCCAATGTGTTGACCCCATAAAGCATGGCCGAGGTGGACCCGAAGCGGGATGAAATGCGGATGGCATACTGGCCGATGACAGGAATGGTTCCTCCCATGCAAAAGGCCGGAGGAAAGATCAGCACCAAGGCCAAAAGAAATTTAATCAGCAAAAGCCATGCCCCAGAATGCACGCTTTCATAAACTTCGGGATAAACCAGATGGTATCCTTTAATGACGACGAAATAAAGCAATGCTGTGAGGGCGATGCCAACTTCTAGACCGGCATAGATGCGCAGTGGATTTCTGGATTGAGTGGAGCGTCTTCCCCAAAACCAACTACCAACCGCGAGGCCCGCGAAAAACGCCGCCAAGGTCGCGCCAGCTGCATGTGAGGTATTACCAAACAACAGACCAAGCTGCTTCATCCACAAGACCTGATAGACCAATGCACAGAACCCTGAGAGGAAGACGAGTAGGTAAATGATCATGAATGGGTTTCGGGGCAGAGAGAGGATGGGTGCTAGACTAGGATGACTGAATGAGAAATCAACGTTAGGAGTGGTGCTTTTCTAGCATCATGAATCAGCTGAGCACCATCGAGAGTGGGATTGACTGCGCTCCGCTCCGTCCATTCAACCTTCGCCCACAAGTGGGCATGAACACATCGCTCCTATAGGAGCTTCCCGAATTCAAACCCTATTACGCCACCACCGCATCCCTGCGAACAGGAGTGGGGTGTTAGCGGAGAACAATTCCGAGGAATCGTAGGAATTTCAGACAGAGCGGAGCGATGCCCGTGAGGGTGAAGACGCGCGAACCGCGTGTCTGAATCAAAGTGGGATGGTGTCTGACTTTCGGCTATGCAGCTATCTAGGCTTGGGCACGCACAATCGAGAGTGGGATTGACTGCGCTCCGCTCCGTCCAAGCGGCGTCCGGAATCCTCCTCCGGATTCCATTTTTTAAAATAGATCGCTACAAGCGATCTCTGCTTTGACGATTTAGATCGTCCATTCTACCTTCGCCCACAAGTGGGCATGAACATATCGCTCCTACAGGAGCTTCCGGAATTCAAACCCGTTTCGTTGCGCTCAACAGGGTTTTCGGCCCACCCTATTACGCCACCACCCCATCCCTGCGAGCAGGAATGGGGTGGTGGCGGAGAGGGTGGGAGCAATCCCGTAACCTGCTCCAAGCAAGCAACTCGCAGGAATCCGAAGCCGCCGGAGGCGAAGCCTTCGGACAGAAATTCCGACAAGTTGACACCGGCGAAGGGTTCAATGAACCCGCGCAAACGGAAGAAACACAGCAGCGTGATCCAGATCGGAACCGGCCCCGCCGCCGTGAAGATCTACACGATGACCCGCGCTGACGGCTACAAGGAGCACACCCTCGCCTGGAAGGAAGGCGCCCCGACGACGCCTGCTTCGCTCCCAAGAGCTGGTGGAATCCACCTGCGATCAAGGAGCATCTGCTTCAAAACGACATCTTCCCGGTCCACGGCGAGGACGCCCGCTACATCGCCATCGAGAGCAATCCGCGGACGCGGGAAATGTATGCCCGTTTCGGCATCCCGTGCTTCTGGGTGACCGAGAAAGGCACCTGCCTCACCGATAAAACGGCAATCTCGTAAGGAGTTCGAAGCCGACTTGCAAGAGCACTCAGCAGAACTCGTGGTGGTACCACCCACTCCGGGCCGGGTATCCGGCGTCGGCGGCCCGATGATCCCTCCGCCCACGATCATAAACGAACCAACTGCTTGAACACGGGCATGGTGTCACTGAACGCCTGACTCAAAATGAGCCCCCACGCAAGTCATCGGCCAACTGTAGGACTTTAGACCGCGGAATGTAGACCGCGGAATGCGGGGCTTCATGATTTTTGTTACCTATTTGGTAATAGTTAGGACAAGAAAAACATACAATTTCGGCCATGGGGGATGAAATTTCAGGGCCCGATCGGCGTAGAACCCATGATCCAGTATCAACCCATGAAGCCCATGTCGCATCACTCACTTTCCTCGCTCCTCAAGCGTTTGTCCCTCGACGGACTGGCCCTTGCCCTGTTCGCCTCGACCACCTCCGTGTTGGCCGAGGACTACTACGCCAAGGAACCCCAATTCCACATGTGGCCGGATCCGACGGCCGCCCGCTACGAGATCGCCCACTTCGGGCCCACCGGCATCGGCCTCGAGCTGCGGCGGCCGAACTTCACGATGCACATCGTCAACATCGAGGAAGGCACCCCAGCCGCCGCCACCGGCGAATTGAAGAAAGGCCAGATCATCGAGAGCATCAACGGGCATGTGATGAAAGACGAGGACCCACGGGTCCTTCTCGGCAACTGGATCACCGAGGCCGAGGCAAACGGTGGCACCATGAAGCTAATGGTGAAAGACACCCCCGAGGCCGCCGCCCGCGAGGTGATCGTGAAACTTCCCGCGCTCGGCGCCTACAGCCCGACCTGGCCGGTGGATTGCGCGAAATCCGACAAAATCGTCCGCGCCCACGCCGATGCGATTGCCGCCAACATCAAGTCCGCGGAGATCGGCCTCAATGGCTCGGTCCTCTTCATGCTGTCGACCGGCGAGGAGAAGGATCTCGAGGTGGTCCGGGGCTGGATGAAAAATTTCGTGGCGAAATACAAACCGCTAGAGGATGGGCAGAAGGTCTACCCCTGGTTCGCGGGCTACACCGGCCCCGGCTTCTGTGAATACTACCTGCGCACCGGCGACGAATCCGTGCTGCCCATCATCAAGGACGTCGCTGACTCGCTTTCCGAAACCATCTACAACGGGTCCTGGATGGGGCGCGGCTCCGCTGCCTACAAATACATGGCGGGCGGCCACCTCAATGCCGCCGGCCTACATGCCGTCACCTTCCTGCTGTTGGCGAAGGAATGCGGCGTCGATGTCGACGAGCACACCCTGCAGACCTCACTGGAGCACATCTACCGTTTCGCCGGGCACGGCAATGTCGGCTACGGCGACCACCTGCCGGAAGATGGTTTCACCGCCAATGGCAAGACCGAGGGGCTGGCCTTCACCATGCAGGCCGCCGCCAATCTCCACCCGGATGGTGAAGAGTCGGTCTACGCCAAGGCCCGCGACATTTGCGGCAACAAGGCCTTCTACAACACCTCCTGGCTGTTCCACGGTCACACCGGCGGCGGTATCGGCGAGCTGTGGAAAGGACGCTCCATGGGGCTGGTCCGGGAAAAGCGTCCGGAACCCTACCGATCCTTCATGGACGAGCGCCGGTGGATGTACGAACTGGCCCGCAGGCATGACGGAACCTTCGGCTGGGTCAGCGACTGGAACGTGAATTACCACGACACCGCGCTCGGCGGCAGGGGCTGGGGGGCCTACATCCCATTGATCTACACCGTCCACCGCAAGGCACTGCGCCTGCACGGGGCGCCACCGACGAAATACTCGCACACCCACGACATCCCGGACCTCCCCTGGGGTAACGAGCTTGACAAGATCTTCCTCTCGCTGGAGCCCGGCGAATACCTGCCCGGCAAACGACAGGACGTGTCCAAGGAACGCCTGCCCACCGACGCCTCCAAGCCGGTGCTCAAGCGGCTGGGTAACCCGGAGGTCAGCGACGAGGTGATCCTGATGTATGCCCACCACTTCGAGCAGGGCATCCGCGAGGCGGCCGCCAACAGGATCAACAGCCACGAACGATACCACCTGGTTCCACAGCTCCTGAAATCAAAGGATCCGCGCGCCCGCCGGACCGCTCTCGATGCGATTAATGCGAGACGCAGCAAGGGCGGCGGTTTCCCGGACGAGCAACTCAGCCCCGAAATCTTCGAGCTCATCGGCGCCATGATCGACAATCCCGAGGAGTCCTGGTGGGTCATGATGGGAGCGATGCATGCGATGGAGCGAGCCACGCCCGACCAAATCGCCCCGCACTTCGACAACATGATGAAATGGCTCGACCACCGCGACTGGTGGCTGCGCCAGGCGGCCATGACCGGCCTCACCCCGGTCGCCGGTGACGAGCGCCACGCCAAACCATTCCTCACCAAGCTCGCCGAGGTGCTGGAAACCAGCAACCGCCTCGGCGACCGCTCCGCGCTGCCCGACATCATGGCACAGGTCAAACAGGCGTCGCCGGAGATCCAGGACTTTGCCATGAAGGTGCTGGGCGAATCCTATCTCAAGTATCCCAAGGAACTGGTCGAACCCGGCGGGCAGGACCTGACCGGCAACATCGACCTGCTCCTCCGCCATCTGGCCGATGACCTGGTGCAGGTGCCCGGCGGCTACGACGTGGTCTACGAACTGGCCCGCCAGCGCAACCCGGACGATCCGCTGCCGCTTCAGGACATCTTCCTCAACGCCGATCCCGCCAAGTTCGGGCCGAAGCTGAAAAAAGCCATCGAGCCAACCATCCTCAACAAGCTCATTCCCGAATACATCGAGACCCACCGCAAATACCTCGAACGCGAACTCGCCGCAAGGGAGCCGGGCCGATGGACCAAGGGGCTGATCGATCTCTACCGCAAGGCCGGAGTCGACGATTACAATTGGAAACGCATCGGGCCTGCCCGCGACGAAATCGTCTGGGATTACACCACCTTCGACCCACCGGAGAAAAAACCTTGGGAACGGGGACATCGCTTCCGCGAGGTCACGGTGCCGAAGGGCTCCGAAAACTGGTTCCTGCCGGAGTTCTCACAGAAGAAGGCACCCGGCTGGGAAACCGGCCGCGCACCCTTCGCCAACCACAACGGCAAGCCGGAGCCGGTGGGCGATTGCCTCGGCGATGACCACTTCTGTGGCTGCGGCAACCCGGTCCACACCTTCTGGGACAAGGAATGCCTGCTCATGCGTGCCGAAATCGAGCTGCCCCCGCTGCGCGATGGTCACGCCTACCGTGTCTCGGTCGGTGGCCGCTCCCACTACGATGCCGGAGGCGGCACCAATGTCTGGATCGATGGCGAGCATCTGGATGGACGCCAAAAACGCAGCAGCGTCACGATCCGTGGAGGAAGCGGGCGGAATTCCAATGTGCCCTTCGGCGCCAATATCACCGACGAAATCCGCCCGCAATTCGAAGACGGAAAAATCCTGCTCGCCTGCAACGGCTTCCTGCGCTGGGGGCACAAGGTCAAGTTCATCAAATCCTACAAGACCTTTTGGTTCGAGGAAATGAAACTCCCTGAACTGCCACCGGCTCCACCGTCTCCGGAAGCCGAAAAATGAACCCTCCCATCACTCCGAATCCATCATCCATGAAAACGACATATCTGAAGCACCGCCGCCTCCGCATCTTCGCGGCCTGGGCCGCCATACTCTCCTTGCTCGCTCCCTTGGCGGAAGTCTCCGCAGCAAAGGACAAGGGACCCCGTGAACTCGCCCTCGAACTCGGCGCTCCCTTCCACGATCACGCCGTCCTCCAGCGGGGCATGGCCGTTCCCGTCTGGGGCTGGTCGAAACCCGGCACCGAAGTGACCGTGACCTTCGGCGGACAAACGGTCACCACCACCGCGGGCGACGACGGCATGTGGATGACTCATTTGAAGGAGCTCAAGGCAAGCTTTGAACCGGCCGAACTCGTCATCACCGAAAAAGGCGGCAAGTCCGAGACGCTCACCGACATCCTCGTCGGCGAGGTCTGGATGGCCTCCGGCCAGTCGAACATGCAATGGCTGGTCGGCAAAAGCGACGTCACCGACGTGGCCAACGCGCTGATGGAGGCCACCGAGGGGAAAGTCGTGCCCATCCGCGAGTTCCAGGTGAAGTCGGTCACTTCGCAGCTGCATCCGGTCCAGAAGGCCACCGGAGAGTGGAACAGCGGCGCCTACTCGAATTACAGCGCCATCGCCTTGGCCTTCGCCCACAAATTGTATGAGGAATTGAATGTCCCCGTCGGCATCCTGAACTGTTCGTGGAGCCAGACCGAGATCCAGGCTTGGGTGCCGCGCGAGGGCTGGGCCAGCGCCACGGATGACTACAGCAAGAAGTTCCACCTCCTCTGCCAGCAGACCGACCCGTCCACGCCCGAGCACAAACAGGCATGGGACGCTTTCTTCCAATCGCTCGAAAACCAGATTGCCGCGGGTGAGGCGGCTATCAAGGAAGGCAAGATGGCGAAGCCGATCTCCGAGTCCGTTCCCGGCAACCTCCGCAGCAACCGCGACGCCAGCTGGATGTTCAATGGACGGCTCAGACCCGTGATCCCCTACGCCGTCCGCGGTGCGATCTGGAACCAGGGCTTCGCCAACGCCCAGGAGGGCCTACCCTACTACCAGAACCTCCACAACCTGGTGCGCGGCTGGCGCATCGTCTGGGACCGCCCCGAGCTTCCCGTCTATTTCCACCAATTCTATAGCGCCGGCATGAAAAAGGCCGAACAGATCGATAACTCGCCGACCATCGGTGCCGCCGCCGACATGCGCCTCGGCACCTTCCTCGCCCGCGACATCCCGCACACCGGCATGGCCTCGCAAATCGACATCACCGGTGCCATCCACTACCGCGGCAAAACCGTCCCGGGCAAGCGCCTCGCCCTGCATGCGCTCAAGAACCAATACGGAAAGAGCGATCTGGTGGTCGACGGCCCGATGTTCAAGTCCTACTCGGTCGAAGGCGACAAGCTGATCGTCGAGTTCGACCACTCCGAAGGCGGACTGGTCGTGGCCGATGCCAAGATCGTCAAGGAACACGAGGACAAGATGGGGCAACCCGGCATCGATTTCTCCCCGCTCGATGCGGACAAGGTGGAACTGTTCTACCTCGCCGGGGAAGACCGCGTCTGGCATCCGGCAAGCGTGAAGATCGACGGCGAAAAGGTGATCGTGTCCTCCCCTGCCGTGCCCAGGCCGGTCGGCATTTCCTACGCCAGCGCCGGGGTCGGTGGACAACCGAACCTCTACAACAAGGCGCTGCTGCCGATGACACCGTTCATCCACTACGACCAGAAGCTGGTCACCGCCGAAAGCTGGCCGGAAGAGAAGTTCAAGGTGGTCGGCGAAACCATCGATCCGGACAGCATCGGCAAGAGCAATGAATACCGCAAGATGCCGCTGCTCAGCACCCAGTTCCGCGACAAGGCCATCTTCCAAGCCGACCAGCCCGTCACCATCTGGGGATCCACCCGCAACTATGGCGAATGGCAGGACGAGCCCGAGGAAGGCGACTGCAAGGTGCACTTCGAGTTCGGCCCGCAACAGGGTGCCGGACCCGGCACCATCAAGAAGGTCATCGACGTCACCCCGGAAATGGCCGAGTGGCAGGTCACCCTGCCCCCGATGAAGGCCGGCCCGGATCCCTACCAACTCAAGGTCTGGTTCACGATCGATGGCGAGACGGTCCATGAACGTGTCGTCACCGGCATCGTCTTCGGCGACGTCTGGGCGGTCGTGGTGCCCGGGCTTGAGATGAAAGTCAAATGGCCGCTGCCCGAGGTCGAGAAGTCCGGCCAGATCGTGCGCATGATGGAGAACGAATCCAAGCGCGATGGCACCGACGACCCCAGCCGCTTCAGCATCAGCGTGTCGCGTCTACCGGAGAACCGTTTCGCCGCCCGCTGGAAGGACGCCGAGGGGATCGCCGCCGTCTTCGGCCACCGCCTGGCCGCCAAGTCCGGCCGCCCCACCGGCATCCTCCTGCTCGGCGGGAAACGGGACGTCCCGCTCAAGAACTGGATCGGCCCCGCCTACCTCAAGGAGGCACCCAGCCTGATGGAGGACTACCGCACCATCGGCAGCAAATACCGCAACAACCCGCACTACCTCGATAATGTCCGCCGCTACGTCGCCGACTGGAAGGAATACTGGAACGACCACATCCCCACCATGATCGAGACTGGTGCAGTCCCCGCCGAC
Organism: Luteolibacter sp.; assembly: GCA_043566505.1. GTDB lineage: Bacteria > Verrucomicrobiota > Verrucomicrobiia > Verrucomicrobiales > Akkermansiaceae > Luteolibacter. The sequence continues at coordinate 82,390 of CP121322.1, forward strand.
AGCCCGTGGGGCGGCAGTTGGGGTAGCTACCCGTCGCCCGATCCGGTCATCGGCGACTCGACCGCCACCTTCAACCACAATGTTTACATCGCCAGCCTCAGCCCGACGGCCCTGAAAGGCATCGTTTTCCTCTCCGGCAAGTCCACCGTCGCCGACGACCAAGGCACCAACTTCGGCCCGGAAATGACCGCCCTCGCCAAGAGCCTGAAAGGCTGCTTCTCCCTCGGCCGGAAGGACGCCGACGTGCCGTTCTTCCACACCGTGCCAACCAAGTCCCTCGCGCCAAAAATCACCCCACCGCAAGGCATTCCCGGTGCCAGCACCACCGTTGAAATCAACGACTGGTTCGCCCTCGACGGCATCCTCGATGCCATAGCGAAATGATCCAAACTCCCCATGAAAACCATCGCCCTTCTCACCACCCTCTTCACCACAGCCGCGCTGCACGCCAATCCGGTCCCGCTGGAATTGGCCCGCCCCGACGGCAAACCCGCCGACGCCACCAAGCCGGTCAAAGTCTACCTTCTCGCCGGCCAGTCGAACATGGTCGGCATGGGCGACATCACGGGGGCCCGCGCACCGTATCCGTCCGTTTATCTCTCGGCGGATCCCGCCATCCTTCCCGGCCTGCTGTCCATTGGCACCAGCCGCAAACGGGAAGCCTGCAGTTGGTTCTGGCGTGACCGCCCGGCTCTGCGCCGCCATGGGGTCTATCAGGAGGCCAATGGCGACGCGACGGGTGCCAAGGTCGCGATTTTCAAGAACCTCGGCGACCCGCAACCTGCCCAAACCGCCACCATGCCCCTCGGCGTGGTGGATGCCGAAATCCCCGCCATCGACGGCGACCACACGCCCGTTGCCAAGGCCTTCATCGACGTGCCCACCACGGGAACCTATCTCATCCACGTCGGCTTCGGCCCGAGCAGTCACGCCATCGCCAAGATCGGCGACCAGGAAGTCTATCGCAAAGAGGCCGGGGCAAAAGCCAGGCTCACTAAAATCCAGCTCGAAGCCGGTAAGCGCCATCCCCTCGAAATCACCTACCTCCAAGGCGGTTCCGCCGCCCTCTGGCTCGAACAAGTCGACCTCGTCGGCGTGGGCGACCTTGTCACTCTAACAGGCAAGGACGGCAAGTTTCCCTATCTCGTCGATAACAAAGGCGAGTGGACGGTTCGCCAGGATGTCTATTTCCACGACGCCCGCATCGAGAAGAAGGAAGGCAGTCTGCTGAGCGCCACCTCCAACGGCGGCAGCCTCGGGCCCGAAGTCGGCTTCGGATGGGTCATGGGCACCCATCACGACGCCCCGGTCCTGCTGATCAAGACCGCCATGGGCAATCGCGCCCTCGCCTACGACTTCCGTCCACCCTCCAGCGGACGCGCCGAGCCGGCCAGCGAATGGGAAGGCCTCGAATACAAGCTGATGGTCGAAGGGGTTCGAGAAACACTGGCCAAGCTCGACCAGATCATGCCCGGCTATCAGGGCCAGGGCTATGAGATTGCCGGCTTCGGCTGGTTCCAGGGACACAAGGACGGCGGCGCCTCCAAGGAGGAATACGAGGGCCACCTCGTCAACCTGATCCAGGACCTGCGCAAGGACCTCAAGGCCCCGGACATGAAGGCGGTCGTCGCGACTGTCGGCTTCAGCGGCTATCGCATCCTCAGCGGCGAATACAAGGGGATCTGGGAAGCCCAGATGGCGGTGAGCGACCCCAAGCAGCATCCCGAGTTTGCCGGCAATGTCGCCAGCGTCGACACCCGCGACTTCTGGCGAGAGCTGGAGGAATCGCCGCGCAACCAGAGCTATCACTATCACCGCAATCCGGAATTTTACCTGCTCACCGGTGAGGCGATGAGCCGCGCCATGGTTCGCCTGCTGGGTGGCGAGGCCGCCGAGATCCCGAAGTCCGACCGCGAAGAGAAAACGCTCGCCGCGATGAAGGCCGAGGCCGCCGACACCGACCCCGACGAAGCGCGGATCGCCGCCTCGATCGCCGCCACCAAACCGATGATCCTCGACGGCCTGATGCAGGCCTACCTCAATCATCCGAAGAAGGCTAAGCATGTGACCTCCGATTTCACCGCCCCCAAACCGCAACCAGAGATGATGCCGGACTACCTGGAAGACAGCGTCGATGACATCGTCGCCTTCCATCAGGAAGCCGGCATCGACACCTACGATTGGAAACCGGTCGTGCCCGGCATGAACACGGCGGAATGGCAGATTTTCAGCGTTGAAATTTCCAACAACCCCTATGAGGTGGACATGCCTGCCAAAAACGTCAGCAAGAAGGGAGGCAAAAAATCGAAGCCGGAGCCGCTTGCCATCCAGCTTCCCAAAGGTCAGGAAAATTGGTTCGCCGCCGACTTCGATGCCGCCAAGGCCGGCTGGAAAATGGCCCCCGCTCCATTCGGCAAAACCGTGCCCAAGGACTGGCCGGAAAACCTGGCATGGATTGTCAAGTACCCGAGCTACCCGGCCGAGCGCCCGCAGCCGACCACCGTCATCGACCACGACGTCGTGCTCATGCGCGGCAGCTTCGACCTGCCGCCCGCCCAGCCCGGCCACCGCTACCGCATCCGCATCGACGGCAGCATCAACGCCAACTCGGGCGAGGCCTTCGCCATCTACGTCAATGGCAAGCTGATGAGCGAAGAATCCATGGGCGTCACCAACTGGCGTCGCTCCGGTCTGCGCGGCAGCCACGTCTGGCAGGACTTCACCGACGCATTCAAGGGCGGCCCCGTCACCCTCGCCATCGCCCATTTCCCCATGGTCAACTGGAAGTCCGGCGACTGGGTGCCTGCCATCGGCCCGCTCAGCGTCTGGATCGAAAGCCAGAAGGTTCCCGACCTCAACACCATCCAAACCAGCTCCGCTGCCCCATGAATCGAATCCTACCCTATGCCCTCCTCACCCTGATCACCGCCGCCACTTCGATGGCGGAGGAAACTCCAGTTCAGGATTCACCCCTCAAGCTCGCCGCACCTTTCGCCGACCATGCGGTCCTACAACAAGGGATTGCCTTGCCGGTCTGGGGCACGGCACGACCCGGCGCCACGATTGAAATCCGCTTCGCCGACCAAACCAAGACTGCCACCGCCGACAAGGACGGCAACTGGCGGGTGAAATTGGACCCCCTCACCGCGACCAAACTCAAATCGGTCAACGACACACCCGAGGGCCACACGCTCACCATCACCAGCACGCTCGACGGCCGGCAGACGGTGAAAACCCTCACCGATCTCGTCATCGGCGATGTCTGGGTCTGCGCCGGCCAGTCGAACATGGCGGGCAGGCTGAAGCGAGCCGGCCACTCCAAGAACCACCCGCCCGGCAGCGTCAAGGCAGCGAACTATCCGGGGCTGCGTTTTCTCGATGTGGAAGCACAACGCTGGGATCTCTGCACCCCGGAAACCGCAGTCGACTGCTCACGGGTTGCATTCTTCTTTGCCCGGCGGGTACAGAAGGATGCACTGGTGCCCATCGGCCTGATCGTGCGCGCAGTCGGCGGCTCGAAGATCGAAAGTTGGCTCAACAAGGAGCCCTACGAGGTGGGCGGTCTCTATCAGAAGCTCGTGACACCGGTGGTCGGCTTCGGCATCCGCGGTACGATCTGGTATCAGGGCGAGAGCAACTCAAATGACGGCCGCGACTACCAGCCGAAGTTGCAGGCGCTCATCGAAGGCTGGCGCGAGGCCTGGGGCCAGGGCAATTTCCCCTATCACTACGTGCAACTTCCCGGACTCAGGGAATCTCCGACCGACAACCCCGCCATGGGTGACGGCCGCGCAGAGATCCGCCAAGCCTACGTCGACACCCTCGCGCTGCCGAACACCGGATTGGCGGTCACTCTCGACATCGGCACCAAGGGCGAGCACCCGCCGAACAAATACGACACCGGCATCCGCCTCGCCCGCTCGGTGTTGAAGGAGGTCTACCAAAAGAACCTCACCGCCTGCCCGCTCTACAAGGACCACAAGGTCGAGGGAAACACCATCCGCATCTCGTTCACCGACGACGCCAAGGTTGGCCTGATGATCGCCACCAAGGCCAACCGGCTTCCTGAAAGTTTCCAGCCGCCGACCCCCACGCCCGATGCAAAACTGGATTGGCTGTCGATCCAGGACGCGAATGGCAAGTGGCACTGGGCCGACGCGAAAATCGACGGTGTCGAGCTCATTGTTTCGGCCGCGGGTGTCGAGAATCCGGTCGCTGTCCGTTACGCCTACACCGCCCAGCCACTGGGTCACCTGCTTTACAACAAGAACGGCATGCCCGTCAGCCCCTTCACCACCTGCGGCTATGACAAGGAGCGTCCAACCGAGGAGAAATGAAACCGATGGAATACCGCAACAGCAAACAATTGGGCGGCATGCCTACCCTGCAGGCGACTTCGATCGTCGCCGCCACGCTCGTCCTGCTGGTCTTCCCGCTGGCCGCCGAAGAACGGACGCTCACGCCCGAGCAGATGGAGAAACTCGCGACCGAGGGTGACTTTTCGAGCGAAGTTTCGGAGCGCCCGGCGAACCTGCCCGACCTGACAAAATACGAGCCCATCCCCAGCGGGAAAAAGAGCAATCCTCCCGTCTGGACGCTTGGGCCGACGGGGATCGTCAGTCAGATGCTCAACAGGCGCATGAGAGCTGATCAGATCCTGGTCAAAGGCACGTTGAAAGGCTCCCCCGCCGATGGCAAATTGCTGCCCGGCGATGTGCTTCTCGGCATGAACGGCCGGAAATTCGATGCCGACGACCACCTCGGAATCCTGATCGGCAATACCATCATCGAAGCCGAGAAGATAGAGAACGGAGGCCGGATCACTTTCCAGGTTTGGCGCGATAGGAACTACATCGCACGCAATCGCGCGAAAAACATCGGAGCCATCGACATCGACGAACTTTTCCAGCAGGCCCGCGACGACAATACTCTCTACGACTGGAAGCCGGAAGAGGAACGAACCAAGGAAGTCGCCCAGATGAGCTTCGATGAATTCCCCATCGATGCCGAAACCTTCGAAGTGGAACTGAAGCTTCGCACCTTCCCATCCTACAGCGACACCGCTCCCTACAACTGCCCGAAGACCGTAGCGATCCTCGAGGACGCCTACCGGGTGCTGGAAAAAAAATTCATCGTTGATCCCGAGGTGAAACGGAGCGGGCGCGGCGGCATCATCGAGGCCATCGCACTCCTCGCCTCCGGCAAGCCAAAACATCGCGAACTGGTGCACCAATGGGTGCGCGGAAAGCATTCGCCGTGGAAGGAACCGACCGAGCCGATCGGAGCCATGTTCGAACCCGGCTATCGGGGCTACAAAGGCTACCAGAGCTGGCACAAGGGCTACGCCGGCCTCTACTGCGCAATCTACTACGACGCCACCGGCGATGACTTCGTGCTGCCAGCCCTGCGCAAATACGCGATCGAAACCGCGATGGGCCAGAGCGGTCACGGGTCTTGGGGTCACACCTTTGCCTACCCTTCATTCAACGGCGGCAAACTGCACCAGATGAACCCGGGCTACGGTGCTCTCAATGCCGCAGGCAACCGGTGCTTCTTCCTGGTCACCCTCGCCCAGAAGCTCGGCATCGATCACCCGGAGATCGACCTCGCCGTCGAGCGCGCACAACGCTTCTTCAGCTCCTACATCGACCAGGGCTGCATCCCCTACGGCGACCACGCCGCCTACGGTTCCGACGACAGCAACGGCAAGAACACCGGCGTCGCCTTCTCCCTCAAGCTGCTCGGCGACGACTACGGCGCGAAATACTTCGCCATGATGTCGAGCCACTGCGCCTTCACCCGCCGCGGCGGTCACGGCCACGACTACCACGGCAACTGGTCGTCCTGGGCTGCCAACCTGTGCGGCCCCGAGGTGCGAGCTTACAATGAACGGAACCTGCGCTGGCGCCGCACCCTGTGCCGGATGTTTGATGGCCGCTTTGTCTATCACTCGCCGACCACCGACGGCTACGGCCCCTTGCGCGACCCCACCGCCACCCAAGTCCTCCACCAATCGGTCATTTTCGGACAAACCCTCATCACCGGCAAGGATCCCAACAAGGCGCTCCATCCAAACGAGCGCGAGATGAAACAACTCCTCAGCAGTGCGCGCGGCCAGTTCAACGACCCGTGGCTCAGGCAACTCGACGGGACGCCGTGGCCCGAGCGATCCACCGATGAAATCATCGACCTACTCGACATCTTCTACCCGAAGGCGCGGGCTAACTTCGCCAAGGAACTCGGCAGGCGCTACGAGGCGGGGGAAAAGGAGATCGTCCCGCGCCTCCTCGAACTTCTCGGCAGTGACAAACCACGCTTCCGTGACGGCGCCCTGCGTGCGCTCGGTGCCTGCGGGCCCGACGTGGTCCTCGGATCGCTCTCAAAGCTCACCCCGCTGCTCAAGGACACGGAAGACTTTGTACGCATCACCGCGATCCGCGAGATCTCGAAGGTAACCAACAGCAAGCAGGCCCAGTACGCGATGCTTGAGGCCACACTCGACGAGCCGAAGGCCATCGCTCCCAACAGTGTCCGCAACTCCACCCAGGAAGCCCTCTTCAAAAAGGACACCCCACTCGCCAACATCCCTTTCGAGGCCGGCTTCGATGAGGAACAGGTACGCAAGGCACTCGAACATCTGATCCTCCTGGATCCCGTGCGCAACAGCTTCATGAGATCCCGCCACAAGCCATGGACCAAGGACACCGTCGTGCGGGTGGCCGGCCCTCTTACCGAAGCCGCGGAGAAAGGACAGTTGGCTGACCAGATGTTTGCCAGCCGATCGCTGCACGCCCAGGCCCTGTTGACGAAATTCCGATATCGCGAGGGCATGGAAGCGACGGCGGACCGACTGCGGCGCAAGGCGTCCATCCGGCGGGACATCCGGCCCTTCGCGGGTTTCAAGCGCCCGCTCGTCGACCCGGATCTGGTGAAGGCACATCCCGCTGCCTACAGAGAATTCGCCGATGAAATGGCCGTTGTGCTCACCGACAACCCCAACACCGGGTTCACAAAGAAAATCAAAAAGCAGAAAGTCGTTACCCGACTCGACGAGCTCCACCAACTCGTGATGGCTGCCGATGAGCCGGTCACGCTTCCCTCTCTCTCAGCGGACGTCCGCTCGATGTTCGGGGAAAAGCTGGACGCCGCCGAGGGAACCGCCGCCAAACTGAAGCTCTGCCGCGAGGAACTGGCGGATCCCGGACGAAAGACCTACCTCCGGAAAATGGCTGCGATCGACTTCCTGACTGAAATCCTGGGAGTGGATGCGCTTCCCGACATCGCTCCCTACCTCAACCACGACTACTGGAGGCTCCGCAACCATGCCCGAAAAACCGCAGCTGAGCTGGTCTCGGCAGGAGGCGGTGGTGCGCTGGCAGAGTTGTTTCCCCCTGCCAATCCCGAGGTCGCCGCCGGCATTCTTGCGGTCTTCGCGCTGGGCGACTCGACCGAGGGCCTCAAGCCTGCGAAAACAGCACTCAAACACGAATCACCAGCCTTGAGGGCGCAAGCTGTAAAAACGCTCGCAGCGATTCAGGGAGCGGACGCCATCCCAGCCATCTTCGCCCACCTCGGTGAGGCACTCGACAAGGAGGAGATCATCGCCTGCGAGGATGCTCTGCTCACGTTCCGTGATGACCTCGAGACAGCACCCTTGATCCGCGACCGCACCCTCAAGGCCTTGGCCGGAGCCAGCCCAGCGGTGCGCCCAAGCCTTTATTTCATTCTGGGCCAACTCGGCGACAGCACCAGCATTGAAGCCCTTGAAAAGGCCGCTTCCACCGACAGCATCTCCGAGTTGCGTGAAATCGTTCACGCCCTCTCCTACTCATTGAACCGCAAAGCGGATCAAGTGATGCTGGGGATTGCCGGGACCGATGAGGAGGGCGCCAAGCTTGCCGGCAAGCAGTCGGTGCGACGCCTCGTTCTGGGACCCGAAGGATTCGGGGACATCACCAATGCCCAGCGCATGGATTTCGCCGAGCCCATGCTCAAGCGCGACATGGATGGCAGTCTCATCAAGTTTCTTGGCCATGTCCACGATGCCCGGGCGCTGCGCGCCCTGATCTACTGCCTCGAGAATGGCGTGAAAGGCGCCGCCGAAAGTCTCATTACCAACGCCGAGGGCATCGACCCGAAATCACTTTCATCCGGCGACAAACAAATCGCGGTCAAGGCGCTGCGCGACCTTATCGAATACATCGAGGTCGCCCACCTGCGCGGCGGTCCGGAAGCCCACATGAGAAAAATCGACGACTACCCCGGGTGGAAAGCCCGCCAAGCCCGTGCCGGCAAGGCCATGCTCAAGTTTCATCAACCCGAGAAGGACCCCATTCCCGGATTCGACCCGCTGCTCCTCGATCCATGAAAATCGCTTGGAGTCCGATCATTCACCACACCCCATTGACATGAAAACATCCATTCTCATCCTGCTGCTCAGCGGCCTCATTCCCGCAACTCTCCTGGCCGAAGGCAAGCACCTGTTCATCCTCTCCGGTCAATCCAACATGCAGGGCCTGAATCCCGATGTTTCCTTCACACCCGCCGTCGAGGAAGCCTTCGGCAAGGAAAACGTCACGGTGGTCAAGGATGCCCAGAATGGCGCGCCGATCCGCAGTTGGGTTCCGGACTACGAATTCCCCGACAAGCGCAGGATCAACGAGAAGGGGCGAAAAAACATGGGGAAAAAATACGCGGACCTGCTCCAGGCCGTGCAGGCGGCAACCGAGGGCAGCACCTACGATACGGTGACCTTCATCTGGATGCAGGGCGAGCGCGATGCCAAGGAGCGACTCGCCGATGTTTACGCACGCAGCTTCCACGCCATCCTCGATCAGTTGAAAAGGGACCTGAAACTCAAGGACATCAACTTTGTCATCGGCCGCATCAGCGACTTCGACCTGCAGGACAAGAAATACCAGCATTGGACACGCATCCGTGACATCCAGGTCAAACTGGCCGAGGACGATCCCAGAGGCGAATGGGTCGACACCGACGACCTCAACAACAGCGGAAACGGGCTGCATTACACCAAGACCGGCTACGCGACCCTGGGCCAGCGTTTTGCCGAGAAGGCCATCGCCTTGGCGAAGAAGAAATAGGACCCAACTGAAACATCATGAAAAATCGACAGAAGCAACCAAGCTACAGATTCCGAATCCTTTGTGGCTGCGCCATCGCACTGACGATGCTGGCACCCAGCCCGGTCACGGCCGGGGAGACCTACGCCGCCATGCTTGAAGGGCTGCGCGCCGAGATCGCCGCCAAACTACCCGCGATCCCGGAAGCACAACGCAAGGCGGTGGAAGAGGCGAAGGACTCCGAAGCACGAGTCGAAGCCGTCTCGAAAATCGCCGACTTGGAACCGCTCCTCGCCAGCGACGCACTGGACGCCAAGCTGGTGAAACACTTCATCCTCCACGAGGCCACACCGGCCGCTTTGGAAGCCTATGCCGCGCAAAGCGCCGCCCACAAACAACGCATCGATGACCTTCTCGCCAATCCCGCACTGATGCTCCAGATCGCCATCGCCGACGGAGCCGTCACGGTGGAACCCGGCGCAGGAAGTGTCGCCACCCCCGACTACGGCAGGATGATGGAAATCTACCAAGCGATCCAGGCCGCCAGCCCGAAGGCGAAGGACGGGGTGCTCCAGCGTCTCGCGCTGGCCGTCGCCCTGGAATTCCATGGCAACGAAGACCCGCAGGCCGCCATGCAGCGCTTCCACCACTACGAGAAGGCCTGGCAGGACGGCGAACTGGATCCCCACTTCGACCGCCTCAGCGTCTGGGAACTGCGCTTCGTTGTCGCCGCCCAGGAGGGCGAGGAGGCCCTCGCCTGGGGACGCGAGATGCTGCGCAACTACCGGCCGGATCATATTTTCACCGACAACCTGGGCTGGCGCTACGCCAATGTCGTCAACACCGACGTCCGCTACGGGTCGATCAATGTCCACAAGGACCGGGCCGACTTGCTTGGGCCGCAGAACATCCTCATGAATGGCGGGATCTGCGGACGCCGCGCGTTCTTCGCCCGCTTCATCTGCCGCGCCTTCGGGATCCCCGCAACCCCGCGTCCCAGCCCCGGCCACGGTGCCACCGCGCGTTGGACACCCGACGGCTGGGTCGTCGTCCTCGGTCCGGGCTGGGGCGCCGGCAAGTCCCCGACCCGTTACAAAAACGACCGCGACTTCCTCGCCACCACCCAGGCGCGCGCCCGCGGCGAGGCATTCCTCAAGGTCAAGCGCGCCTACTGGATCGGTGACGTGATGGGCGAAAAACGCAGCTACGCCGAATTTTCCGACCGCCGCAAACCCGCCTTCTGGAACGGCGTCGCCCTGGCCACCCAGCGACGCCTCATTGAGGCAACCAAAGCCGTCACCCTCGATGCCCTCGGCGCGGAACTGGGCGAGGCCGATGGCCAATCCGTGGCCCAAAAGGTCGCAGCCGGCGAGGTCGGACCCCAAGCGCGCGAAATCAGCCGCGCGGCAGACGGCACCATCACCATCCCGGCTGCGGCCTGCGCCCAGGCCAATGGCGAATCCAATGAGGTGATCCCGATGAAAAGTTTCGCCGGCGGGCTCCAGGTCTTCCTGCCGCGCTTCCTGCAGCAAAAGCCCATCCTCGTGCGCGGCGGTTCCCTGCGCCATGAGGCTGAACTCTGCGATTCCGCCACCCGTCACTGGCGCGGTCGGCGGCCGAAAAAATCGCGCGACCTCCGCGGCCTGCGCCTCGCCGTCACCGCCGACAGCCCGGATGTGCCGAAGGAACTGAGCCTCGAAATCGCCGACGGCGTCACGATGGACTTCGTCCTGATCCCGCCCGGCACCTTCACCATGGGCGGCACCCGGACGCAAAAGGAGGGAGAGGTCCTTCCCGACGCACCAAGGCACAAGGTCACGATCACCCAAGCCTATTATCTCGGCAAAACCGAGGTCACCCAGTCTCAGTATCACGCAGTGATGAAGCCGGACAAGGCGGATGAGGTCGAACAACCGAACCATCCGGCCCAAGGCATCAAGCCCTACAGCGGCCTGCTCTTCTGCGATGAAATCTCGACTGACACCGGCCGCGACGTCCGCTTCCCGACCGAGGCCGAGTGGGAATACGCCGCCCGCGCCGGCACCGACACCCGCTACTTCTTCGGCGACGACCCCTCCAAGCTGGGCGACTACGCCTGGTTCAAGGACAACGCCGACGGCAAGACCCACCCGGTCGGGCAGAAGAAACCGAACCCCTGGGGCCTCTATGACATCTATGGCAATGTCGCCGAATTCGTCCGCGACGAATACTCGGAGGACTACTACGCCCAGGGCCCCAAGGTCGATCCGGTTGGCCCGAGCCTGGGCACCGCCTCGGAAATAGAATTTACCGTCGAGGCCCCCGTGGCAGGCGACTACACGCTGACCGCCAAGGTCGTCACCTCGAATGTCGACCAGTCCATCCAGGTCGCCGTCAACGACGCCGAGTCGCCGGACACCATAAGATTGCCCTTCACCATCGGCGCGTGGGGCGAAAGCGAGCCGGTGACCGTCACTCTCAAGGAAGGCAGCAACACCCTTCATTTCTGGCGCGATCAGGCCCCGCAGTTCGGCGTGGCGCTGAAGTCGTTCACGCTGAAACCGGCGGGGCAACCCTGAAGGCCAGCGGGATCAAAATCGTAGACTGAAATCTCGTTCTACTTCGGAGCCGGTTCGTCGAAACGGGGGAAATGATCAGGATCAAAGTTCCTATCGTCTGCTTGCTCATCCAGACTATTACTAATAAAGTAATAACAAGATTCGAACTTTTCCGATTTTCATGGGGGCGGGCCGATAGATACGCACCTCCTTCGCCGTTGCATCGGCATCCATGCATTTCGGGCAAAAAACTCCACTGCAACCCATACCAAACAAAGCGCTCGATTGCTTTCCCACAACCATGAACCTGAAGCTCATCGCCCCACTCGTCGCCCTCTTCTCCCTCTGCGGCCAAATCTTGTCGATCGCCGCTGAGGCGACCGCCAAACCCAACATCATCTTCGTCATCGCCGATGACATGGGCCACTGGGACACCGGCTACAATGGCAACACCGTCGTCAAAACCCCACACCTCGACCAGATGGCGGCCGCAGGTCTGACCTTCGATTCCTTCTACTCCGCCCATGGCACCTGCTCGCCGGGCCGCATGTCCATCCTGACCGGTCGCACGCCGCTGCGCTCGCGCATGGTCACCACCGTCGGGCCGATGCGCGAAGGAGAGGTTACCGTGGCCGCGGCACTCAAGACTGCAGGCTATGAAAACGGCCACTTTGGCAAGTGGGGCGTGGGCCGGCGGGGCACCCATCCGATGAAGGTCGGCTTCGACAAGGCGGTCTGGAGCAAGGGCTTCTACGAAAATGGCGTCGCCTTCTTCCTCAACGACAGCGACAAGCGGAAGGAACGACCGATTCAGACCGAGGGCGAATCCTCCATCGCCACCGTCGACGAAGCACTCAAATTCATCGGTGCCTGCGCCGAGCGCCAGCAGCCCTTCTTTGCTCAGATCTCCTTCGGCTCCCCCCACGGCCCACACATCGCCACCGAGGAATTCAAGAAGCTCTACCCCGATCTTCCCGAAAAGGAGCAGCACCTGTGGGGGGAAATCTCAGGCCTGGATGCCGCCGTCGGCAAGCTGCGCAAGGCACTGCGCGATCTGGAGATTGCGGACAACACCCTGTTGTGGTTCGTCAGTGACAATGGCGGCGTCTCCCCCACGTCGCGCAAGGAGACCAAGGGCAAGATCGGTGGGCGCACCATCGGGCTCTTGGAATGGCCGGCCAAAGTCGCTCAGGGCAGAGCCACTGAAATCCCAGTTTGTCATGTCGACATGTATCCCACCGTGCTCGACATCGTCGGCATCACCATGAAACACCAGCCGGTGCTCGATGGTATCAGCATCCTGCCCCTGATCGATGGCAAGATGGAAAAGCGCCCCAAACCACTGGGCTTCGCGGGTGGCCATTATGATCGCAAGGCAGAACGGACATCCTGCGTCTTCTGGAACGTGGTCTGGATCGACGGCGACCACTTGCTGCGCCTTCGGCCACCATTCAAAAAACGCAAGGAAGAGACGGTAGAACTCTTCGATGTCAAAGCCGACCCGATGCAGGAAACCGATCTCGCGGAACAGCAGCCGGAGAAGGTCAGAGCCATGCGCAAAGAACTCGATGAGTGGATGGCCTCCGTGAAAACGAGCTTCGAGGGCAGTGACTACGAGAATTGAAAATCACAGCAACCGACACCAAACAACAACGAATGAAAGAAATGCGAAAGAGAGCTGAGAACACCAAACAATCCGAACCTGTTCGCAGAAGCCTCTTTTACGGCTTGCTGCTGGCCGTCTTCCTTGTCTCGCCACAGTTTGCCCTTTCTCGGGAACCGGCGGAATCACGGAATGAAAAAATCACCATCGCCTTGGTCGGCGACTCCACCATGACCGTGAAGTCGGGCTGGGGCGGCGCCTTTGCCAAGCGCTTCAAGCCGGACACCACGGTCCTGAACTTTGCTGCGGGTGGCCGCAGTTCGAAGAGCTGGTATGACGAGGGCCGCCTCGATGAAGTCCTCCGGGCAAAACCGAATTACGTGCTCATCCAGTTCGGCCACAACGACCAGCCCGGCAAGGGGGAGAAGCGGGAAACCGATCCAGGTACCAGCTATCGCGAGTATCTCAAAATTTATGTCGAAGCCTTCCGGGAAATCGGGACGAAGCCGATCATCGTGAGCCCGCTGACCCGGCGCGTGTTTGACGACGACGGCAAAATCACATCCACGTTGACCCCGTGGGCCGAGGCGGCCAAGGCCGTCGCCGCGGAGATGAAGCTCCCGTTCATCGATCTTCACGCCGTCAGCATCCGCCACCACAACCAGATCGGGCCGGAGGAAAGTCGCACCTACATCTACACACCCCGGAAAGGCAAAAAGCCCGATGTGACCCATCTCAACAAAAAAGGCGCCGAGGCCATCACCAAGCTGATCGTGGCGGAACTCAAGACGGCCGTCCCCAAACTTGCCGCCTGCTTGAAAGCACCGGCAGAAGCTCCTGCCAAAGCCACCACGCTGAAGGTCATGACCTTCAATGTGCGTGACGGCGGCACCAAGCTGGGACAGCCGCTGACGCAAACCGCCAAGGTCATCGAGCTGGCGCAGGCGGATGTGGTGGGCTTGCAGGAAATCGGCAAGAATGCGGAGGAGTTGGCCGGGTTGCTCAAGTGGAACCACGTCAGTCATGGCTGGAGCGCCATCCTGACTCGTCACAAGATCGTCGAACGCCTCGATCACGGCGCCCTGATCGAACTGGACTCCGGCGAGCGGGCCTACGTTTTCAACCTGCACCTGAACCCTGCACCCTATCAGCCCTACCAGCTTCTGCGCATCCGATACAGGAGATCCCCGTTTATCGAGACCGAGGAGCAGGCGATTGCCAGCGCCAAAAAAGCGCGTGGCGAACAGCTGGCAACGCTTCTCAGGCAGATTGAGGCCCTCCCTGACAAGAAACTTCCCGTGTTCGTGGTGGGCGACTTCAACGAACCCTCGCATCTCGACTGGACCGAGAAAGCCGCCCAATCAGGCCGCCATCCCATCAAGGTCCGGTTTCCCGCCTCCGTGGCGATGGCGGAGGCCGGCTTTGCCGACGCCTGGCGCACCCGTTATCCCGACGAGATGGAAAAGCCCGGCTTCACCTGGACGCCGTTGACCAAGGCGGACGACCCCAAGGACCATCACGACCGGATTGATTTCGTCTACTGCAAGGGCAAGGCTGTGCACTTGAATGATGTGAAGGTCGTGGGTGAAAACCCACAGAATGCGGACATCGTTATTTCCCCATACCCCTCCGACCACCGCGCGGTCGTCGCCAGCTTCACACTCTCTCATGAAAATAAGCCTGCAGAGAATCCTGCCGATTGACCGGCTCCGGGTGATGGAAATCCACCGCACGATTCAATGCTGCTTCCTATGAGATCGGTTTCAACTTGCCGCCATCCTGTTTCCGATGAATCACTTACTGAGACAAGATTTCCCGCGTCACGATGAAACCCTTCGCCTCCAAGTCCACCGTCGTCCAGCTCGCCGATCACCTGCGCGACCAAATCCTCGCCGGCACCATCTCCGGGAAGATGCCCGGTGTGAACCAACTGGTGCGCGACCTCGGCGTCGGCACCAAGACGGCGATTGCTGCATTGGCGGTATTGGAAAAAGAAGGGCTGCTGGAGAGTCGCGGAGGACGTCTGAGCCGCAACATCCTGAAGCCCGGCAGGGACATCGCGCGCAAGATGAAAGTGACGATTCTCCTCTATGACCGGGATAATCTCAAAACGGACTACTATCTGGAGCTGAGGCACTGTCTCGAACAGGCGGGACACGACGCAGGCTTTGCGCCCAAGAGCCTGCGCGAACTGCAGATGAACGCCCGGCGGGTCGGTCAATTCGTCCAGCGTCATCCCGCCGACGCCTGGATCGTGGTCAGTGGTTCGCGGGAGGTACTGGAGTGGTTTGTAAAGGAATCGGTGCCCGCCTTCGCCCTTTTCGGGCGCATGGTCGGCTTGCCGATGGCCTCGACCGGACCACGCAAATCCCCGTGCGTCATCGCCGCCGTGCGGCAGCTGGTGGAACTGGGGCACCGCCGGATCGTCATGATGTGCCACGAGGAACGCCGCAAACCCAAGCCCGGCTTTCTCGAGCAGGTGTTTCTCGATGCCCTCGAGGCGGAAGGCATCCCGATCGGTGACTACAACCTCCCGCAGTGGCCGGACACCCCACGCGGCTTCCGCAAGTGCCTGGACGAACTCTTCCGGGTCACCCCGCCCACCGCCCTGTTCTTTTCCGAACCCGGGCTTTTCACGGCGGCCTTCCAATATTTCGCCGGCAAGGGCATGGTGGTCCCGCGCGATGTTTCGATGATTTGCCAGGATCCCCATCCGGTCTTTGACTGGTGGCATCCAGCCGTGTCCCATATCGCCTACGACAGCCAACCGTGGATCCGGCGCATCGTCCGCTGGGTCGCCAACGTGTCGCGCGGCCGCGACGACCAACGCAGCACGCCAACCGCTGCCCGCTTTGTCGAAGGCGGCACCATCGGCCCCGCACCGCTTGTGCCGAGGCCGCCCCAATCCAACACGTGATCCATTCGACTTACCGGGTCTCAACTGGATTATGGAGAGCGACGGTTTATCAACCTTGATAGATAAATGATTCAGCGTTCGTGATAAGACTCTGCACCGACTATGTCCTTGATTCACCCACTGGATATGGTAGATGTGACCCTGATGAGGAGTTCCGGAATCCACAAGCAGCCCAGCCCCAAGCGCGGCCAATTCGCGACAGGTTTGAACCGGCATTTCGGATGGATCTCGGACAATCCCACGTCAATCGGTACGCCACCGTGCGTCACCTCCAAAATCACGACCCGCAAGAATCCCCATGAACACGAACAGAGGCGCAAGGAGTCCCATCAAGGGACCAGATGGCGGAGAGAGTGGGATTCGAACCCACGGTAGGTTTAACCCTACGCACGATTTCGAGTCGTGTGCCTTAAACCGAGCTCAGCCATCTCTCCTCGAGGGGCGCGAAAAATGCCGACCAACCCGCATCTTGTAAAGCCCGCAATAAAGAAAATGAACGGCACAATGATTCGCAGAAGCGAAGATGCCTCAATCCGGGAACACGATCGCACGGTTGCCATCGATGATGGTTCGGTCGTGAACATGGTAGCGGATCCCCTTCGCTATCGCCGACCGTTCACAGTGGCGACCTAGCCTAACCAGATCCGCTGGCCCATGATAGTGGTGCACTCGCTCAACCTCTTGCTCGATGATCGGCCCAGCATCCAATTCGGCAGTCACATAATGACATGTCGCACCAATCAGCTTCACCCCACGCTCATACGCCTGCTTGTAGGGACTCGCACCCACGAACGCAGGTAGAAAGCTATGGTGAATGTTGATCACCCGACCCGCATAGTCATTGCAGAAATCATCTGGGATGATCTGCATGAAGCGCGCCAAAACAATCAACTCGACCTCGTGAAGCTGCACCAATCTCCGAATCTCATCAAACCCGGCAGCCCGCTTCTCCCCATCCATCTCAACATGATGAAAAGGAATCCCTGCTCTGTCCGCGATGTCCTTGCAATTCGCGCGGTTCCCGATGATCGAGGTGATCTCAATCGGCAATTCACCCTGCTCGGTGCGCCACAAGATCTCATTCAGACAATGATCCGTCTTGGTAACGAGCAAGGCAGTCTTCATCCGATAGGGCAATCGCCTGAAATGCCAATCTGCGCGGAGTTCGCTCCCAAGCTTAGAGAAACCGTCAATGAATTCATCAATACCAACCGTCAAATCGGTGGTCACAATTTCCAAGCGCGCGAAAAACTTTCCGCCAAGCTGATCAGAGAACTGGTTGAGCTCAATCATGTTGCCTTCATGCGCGGCAACATAGTTGGCGACCTTGGCAACAATCCCAGGCTGATCGGGACAGCTGAGTTTTAAAATAAGACCCTGGCGTGACATGGGTGAAAGCTGATCCAAGTCCTAGGCAAGGTCAACTCCGAGCCAGATGCTGCAAATTTAGCCCCGAGCAAAGGCCATGGCGCGCGTCCCATGAAAAGGCGAAAACCACCCTTCATAATCCGAACCGTCGGCTCGTTGCTTTGAATTGCGCATCGGCGACTTCGCCGCACGTATTTCAACACTAGCCTCAGATGAATATGAGCCAACATCTGCAAAACCAACCCATGCATCGGATGAAGCAAGAGATTGGGCGACAGGCTTGGCAACTGGCAATGGGGCAATATTCAATTGAGTCATGACTATATGAACGGGTTGGGCGTCCATCTCAAATTAGTTAAGACATGTCAACTATTTAGAATCCTAAGGAGTCTACGCCACCCGTCTCCCGCCAACAAAAAAGCCGTCTACGCTTACACGCAGACGACTTTGATAGAATTTGTTAAAGAATCAGCTTATTCAGCGTCAGCTGGAGCTTCTTCTTTGTCTTCGGCTTTTTTGGCAGCCTTTTTCTTGGCGGCTTTCTTCTTCGCCTTGGGCTTCTCTTCTTCGGCAGGCACATCAACGACCGCTTCAGATGCCGCATCGAGATCGAGGTCTTCGTCCTCTTCTTCTACGCGGTCCACCCATTCAATGATCGCCATTGGCGCCGAGTCGCTCATGCGAGCGCCCAACTTGGTGATCCGGCAATATCCACCCTGGCGGTCTTTCGACGCAGGAGCGATTTCGCTGAAGAGCTTTTGCACTTTGTCCTTCTGGTGAAGGTAGGCAATCGCTTGACGGCGGGAGTGAAGGTCGTCGCGCTTGGCAAGAGTGACCAGCTTCTCAGCCACAGGACGAAGCGCTTTGGCTTTGCCCAAGGTGGTTTTGATGCGGCCGTGCTCGATCAAGCTGCACGCCAGGTTTGAGAGCAATGCCTTGCGGTGCGAGGCGTTGCGTTTGAGTTTTGCAGTTTTGCTACGATGTCTCATCGGATGCTTCCTTTACTAAATTTCGGGGATTATTCGTCGAGGTTCTGGGCGATGAGATCAGCAAGTCCGACTGGAGCTTCATCTTCTGCACCAAGACGTGGGCCGCGTGTAGCAGCTGTAGGTCCGGTGAGGAGCGAAGGCTCGAAGGACATGCCAAGGCCGAGGCCAAGCTCGACGAGCTTGTCCTTGATCTCGTTAAGCGACTTCTTACCGAAGTTGCGGTATTTGAGCATTTCTGCTTCCGACTTCATTGCCAACTGACCAACAGTCGTGATGTTGGCGTTGTTGAGGCAGTTTGCAGCACGAACGGAAAGCTCGATCTCGTTGACCGACATGTTGAGCAATTTCTTGAGAGCTGCGTTTTCCTCGCTTGATTCAGCAGGTGCTTCTTCGAAGTCCACTGCGTTTTCGTCGTAATTGACGAAGACGTCGAGGTGATGGCGAAGAATCGCTGAGGATTGAAGCAATGCGTCTTGTGGAGTGATGCGACCATCGGTCCATACATCCAAGACGAGCTTGTCGAAATCGGTCATCTGACCCACACGAGTGGTTTCAACAGAGTATTTAACGCGAGTCACTGGGGAAAAGATGGAGTCGATCGCGATCACGCCGATCGGCTGATCCTTGCGCTTATTCTCGTCGCCAGTGGAGAAACCACGGCCTACGCGAACTTCGAACTCACAGTCGAACTTCACCTTCTTGTCGAGGGTGCAGATGACCTGATCCTTATTGATGACGCTGTAGATGTTGTCGTCTTCAATGTCACCAGCGGTGATCACGCCTTCTTTCTCGACCTTGATGGTAAGGATGCGAGGCTCTTTGTCGTTGTGAGCAAATTTGACCTTTTTGAGGTTGAGAACGATGTCAGTGACATCTTCCACAACGCCCGGAAGGCTGGAAAATTCATGTTGAACACCTGCGATACGCACGGAGGTGATCGAGGCGCCTTCTAGCGAGGAGAGAAGAACGCGGCGGAGGGAGTTACCGATGGTGTGGCCATAACCGCGCTCGAATGGTTCGGCGACGAATTGGGCGTAGGTATCGGATGCGGTTTCCTCATTGCGAATGAGGCGGTTCGGGAGCTCGAAACGAGCAAGTTTTACTTCTGACATGTTGTTTTGGGGTTGCCGGGTTTCCCTCCAGCGGGCTGAGACACTTGATTTCTAGTGATTTGGAGGACCTACGGCGTGCTTTGTAATGCCCGCGGGCGGCGAATAAATGCCGAGTTCAGCCTCTTGCAAAGCCTTTTTTTCATAAATCCACCCCTCTCGACCCGATGCGAGCAATCCACCACTTTCACGGCCTTCATCTGGCCATAAGCCTAACTTCTAATAGAGCTATGAAAAAAATCGCTAGATTTTCTAGCAGACCGCGTGCATTAGTCTTTTGAACAACCCCTAACAATAATGAAATCGAAAAAGAACCTTACACGATTCACCTACGAAACTGCAGCATTTGAAGGATGGCGCCTATGCATCAGCCGTACAGGAACCACCTTCACTCGTTACTTCCCTGACAAGAAGTTCGGCGGTCCTCGCAAATCCCTCAAAGCTGCTGAAAAGGCGCTCAAAGAGCTCAAAGCCCTTGTCGAAGGCGCACGCCGAGTGAATGGCAAATTGTCTGCCACCACTACGCGTAAAGCGGAGAAACTTCTCAACGACGCCCTGAAGTAATTCAGGACTCCCCCCCAATCCCCCCACAATCCAATGACCCAAGCGGATATCCCGCAACCGTCGATGGATCAAACCCCTGTGGTTCATTGGGTTCGTCGTGATTTAAGAATCAGCGACAACACCGCTTTATTGGCAGCCTCCAACTCAGGTGCACCGGTTATACCGGTGCATTTCCTGAGTGGCTGGAGTGGCAACCACGATTGGACGGGCCCAAAACGCCAACATTTCCTCTGCGGCTGCCTCCAATCATTTTCAAAGAATCTCGAAACAATTGGTGGCAGACTGATCATCCGCCACAAGCCTGCCATTGATGGCCTGAAGGATTTGATCACTGAAACTGGCGCCAAGGCAGTCCATTACAATCAAGATCCCGATCCATTCGGTAAACAAACGGAACTGGAGCTGCAAGAAGCCTGCGCTGAACTAGGCGTGGAATGTCATGGCTACCACGATGTGGCTCTTCACGGACCCAATGAAGTCCTGACACAACAAGACGAGCCATATCGCGTCTACACTCCCTACAGCAAAAACTGGCTGAACCTAGAAAAGGCAAAACCTGCAGGAAAACCCAAAAACCTCAACACCCCTGAGGACCTGCCCAGCGAAGATCTCCCAACAGTAAAGCACTGGGGCCTCGATGAACCGGAGGTCGACATGGTCGAACCAGGCGAAAAAGCCGCCCAAAAACGACTCAAAGCCGCACTCGATGGCGTGATCCAGAATTACTCGGACAAACGCAACTTCCCGGCTGAACCATTTACATCACGGCTTTCTCAAGATCTCCGCTTTGGCCTGATCTCGATACGCAAAGTATATGCTGCCGCTGAAAAAGCGGCCGAAAACGCCTCTAGCTCAGGACAAAAGAGCATCCATAAGTTCATCAAGGAGCTTACGTGGCGCGAATTCTACTTCGCCATCCTTCACCACTATCCAAGTGTGCTCGATCTCGAGTTCAACCCCTACTGGCAAGGACTGCCATGGGACGAACCCAACGAGAACTTTGAACGATGGAAACAAGGCAAAACCGGCTTTCCCATCGTTGATGCCGGCATGCGTGAGCTTCTCGCTACAGGTTTCATGCACAACCGTGTCCGCATGATCACCGCCATGTTCCTCACCAAGGACCTGCACATCGATTGGCGACTCGGTGAGTCATTCTTCATGCAACACCTGATCGATGGCGAAATCGCCTCCAACAATGGTGGCTGGCAATGGTCGGCCGGCACAGGAGCCGATGCAGCGCCCTATTTCCGAATCCAAAACCCATGGTCGCAAACGAAACGATACGACCCGAAAGGTGAATACATCAAAAAATGGGTGCCAGAATTGGCCGATGTGGATCCGAAACTGTTTCTCGACCCGCCCGAGGATGATCAACCGATCGCCGACGACTACCCATTGCCCTGCGTAAACCATAAGGACGAGCGCGAACGCACCCTGAAGATCTTCAAGCAGCACAAAGAGGATCAACCGAAGTGACCCGTCATTTGAGCTCAGCCATCACTTCAGCTGCTTGCTTTTTGATTTCAGCGAAGGCTCCGACAAATTCCATGTCCTTGCCGCTTCCTTCAATGCTCACGCCGCCACGGTAACCACCGTCACGCAGAACTCTGAAGAAGGGTTTGAAGTCGTCCCCACCCTTTTTAGGGAAGGTTCGCCCCTTTTTTTCCGCAATCTCAACATGCACAATCAGATCCACGGCTTTCTTGAGATCCTCTGGCGTGTCGCCATCAACCGCCATGTGATACAAATCTGCCAATAACCGAACGTTCGGATGATCCACGGCACGCACAATAGCAGCGGCCTCAGCGATCGTTGTGATGTAGTTGCATTCATTTGTATTCAACTGCTCTATGGCGACAGTTACGCCATATTTCTTGGCGAGAGGCCCCATCTTTTTGAGCAAGGCGATGAATTGCTCATTGGCTTTTTCAACCGGCCAGCCTTCAGGCAGATGGCGTGAACCGCCGCTACCAAAAATCACCATCTTCCCACCTGCTTGGCTGATACGGCTAAATACGGTCTCAGCCCACACCAAGACCTCATCGTGATTCGCCTTGGGACCGGTGCATTTGAGATGCTTCGGCCGAATGAACCCATTGCTTGCGAAAACAGGCAGTTCTAGGTTTTTCATTTCTTTAAGTTTCTCTGCGAACTGCTCATCCGACTTGTCTGGCATCAAGACCTGCGATGTCGCAACGGTGATCATGGTTGCCCCCGCCTCTTTGTAGAGCTCGACATTGCCATAGGATTTGTTGACCCCGTAATCACTGAACAATGCCTCATCAGCATGCGCGGGGATGATTGAGAAAGTGAGCAGGCTGGCAACAAGGAGTCGAAAATTGCGAAGTGATGAAATCATGGGTTGCATCACTGGATTACGCCATTCACCAGCCCCATATATCACGGATCGATTCACAGACCCGACTCATCATACCACTCAAACCCAAAAAACTGCCAATTTGACGTGAGCTAGGGTTGCACCTTTGCCGTTTTAGAATATGGAGAGGGAGTCACTTTTTTGTAGCTCAAGCCTCCACCGACAATCCCATGCCAGCACGCCTTGATTTCCGCAGCCGCCACCTTGGCCCCATTGACTCCGATCGTGAGGAAATGCTCCAAAAAACTGGATACGAATCCCTCGAAAAACTCATCAATGTCGCCGTTCCAGGCGGAATCCGCATGGACGAGGCCCTCAAACTTCCCGATGCACTGGCTGAACACGAAGCGCTCGGATCACTAAAATCCATCATGGGCCAAAACAAGGTCCTGAAGTCATTCATCGGTCAGGGCTACTACGGCACACACACCCCTGGAGTGATTCAACGCAACATTCTTGAAAATCCAGGCTGGTACACCGCTTACACCCCCTACCAAGCGGAAATCGCTCAGGGCCGACTCGAAGCTCTCCTGAATTTCCAAACCATGATCACCGATCTTACCGGTTTGGATGTTGCGAACGCATCACTGCTCGACGAAGGCACCGCAGCAGCAGAGGCCATGAGCCTCGCACTTTCAGGCAAACCCAAAGGGACAGCCATTTTTGTCTCAGACCAAATCCATCCACAGTCTCTGGATGTCATTAACACCCGCACCGAACCTCTCGGCATTGAAGTCATCACAGGCGATTGGAAGAGCTTTGAGTTCCCCGATGACAACAGTGTCTTCGCAGCCATCGTTCAATACCCAGACACACGCGGCACCATTGATGATTTCTCATCCTTCTTCGAATCCGCAAAAACCGCAGGCGCAGTTAGCATTGTCGCATCAGACCTCCTTGCTTTGACGGTTCTCAAAGCTCCAGGCTCCATCGGCGCGGACATCTGCATTGGCTCATCTCAACGCTTCGGCGTCCCCATGGGATTCGGTGGCCCTCACGCAGCCTTCATGGCCTGCTCGGACAAACTGAAACGTAAAATGCCAGGTCGACTCATCGGCGTCTCACTCGATACCCGCGGAAAACCCGGCTACCGACTGGCTCTTCAAACACGCGAGCAACACATCCGCCGCGACAAAGCCACATCCAACATCTGCACCGCTCAGGTTCTCCTCGCCGTCATGGCCTCGATGTACGCGGTCTACCACGGTCCAGACGGACTGAAGCAAATCGCCAAGAATGTTCATACGAAGGCACAGGCACTGGCTAGCTCCCTCAAATCCGCCGGCATCACTGTCATCAACAATGCCTTCTTCGATACCATCACGATCAAGAGCGACCAGGCCCAGGCGATTTACCAAAAGGCAATCGATGCCGGCTTCAACCTCCGAATCATCGATGAATATCATCTCGGTATCTCAGTGGATGAAACCACCGAGTGGAATGACATCGAATCCCTCTGCGCTTGCTTCGGTGCATCTCTGGAAAAGAGCGGATCTGACTCGCCCGCATGGCCTGCTGAATTATCGCGCGATACCAGCTTCCTCACTCAACCCGCCTTCAACTCCTTCCATTCGGAAACGGAGATGCTTCGCTACCTCAAGCGACTCGAATCGAAAGACCTCGCGCTCAACGAATCGATGATCGCTCTGGGTTCGTGCACGATGAAGCTCAACGCGACATCTGAAATGATGCCGCTCAGCTGGCCAGAAGTCGGATCACTCCACCCATTCATCCCAGCGGACCAAAGCATCGGCTACCGTCAAATGCTCAAGCAACTCGAAGACTGGCTCGCTGAAGTCACTGGGTTTGCCGCTGTCTCTCTCCAACCAAATGCTGGCTCTCAAGGCGAATACGCAGGACTGCTCGCCATTCACCACTACCACAGATCCCGTGATGAAGGTCACCGCAATATCTGCCTGATCCCAGTTTCTGCCCACGGAACCAACCCAGCCTCTGCCGTGATGGTCGGCATGAAAGTGGTCGGCGTAAAATGCGATGAAAACGGCAACATCGACATGGATAACCTCGCTGCCCTCACTGAAGAGCATCGCGATAACCTATCGGCATTGATGGTAACCTACCCGTCCACCCACGGCGTGTTCGAAGAAACCATCAAAGATATCTGCAACATCATCCACGATGCCGGCGGCCAAGTTTACATGGACGGCGCCAACATGAATGCCCAAGTCGGGCTCACCAGCCCTGGCCTCATTGGTGCAGATGTCTGCCACCTCAACCTTCACAAAACCTTCTGCATCCCTCACGGTGGTGGCGGACCTGGTGTCGGCCCTATCGGCGTCGCCAAACAACTCATTCCCTTCCTTCCAGGACATAGCACCTTGGAAAACAAGTCCTCCGCAGTGTGCTCCGCGCCATGGGGTAGCGCATCAATCAATACCATCTCATGGATGTACATCGCCATGATGGGCCCAGCAGGGCTCAAGGAAGCGACAGAAGTCGCCATCCTCAACGCCAACTACATGGCCAAACGACTCTCCCCCTTCTTCCCTGTGCTATACACAGGCAACGAAGGACTCGTCGCTCACGAATGCATCATCGATGTCCGACCTCTCTCTGAACAAAGCGGGGTGACGGTGGAAGATATTGCCAAACGACTAATGGACTATGGATTCCATGCTCCAACCATGAGTTGGCCTGTTAGTGGCACCCTAATGATCGAACCCACCGAGTCAGAATCACTCGCTGAACTGGATCGCTTTTGTGACGCCATGATCTCGATCCACGGCGAGATCACCGCCATCATCAAAGGGGAACTCGATGCCACCGACAACCCGCTCAAAAATGCACCGCACCCGGCAGAATCGGTGTGCGCCAATGAATGGAGTCACCCCTACTCCCGTGAGCAAGCCGCTTACCCATTGCCAAGTCTCAAGCATCACAAGTTCTGGCCTGCCGTCGCACGCATCGACAATGTCTATGGCGACCGCAACCTCGTCTGCACTTGCGACAGCGTCGAAGCATACGCAAGCGACTCCTGATCTCATGGCTGACTCTCCGATCGATTGGGACACGTGGACTCCTAGTATCCGCGCCACTTTGATGTTCATTGTCAAAGATGGCCAAATCCTCCTGATCGAAAAAAAACGGGGTCTGGGAGCAGGAAAAGTCAACGGGCCTGGCGGGAAAATCGATCCCGGAGAAACACCCCTCGAAGCCATCATCCGCGAAACCCAAGAAGAACTGCTCATCACCCCAACGGGCATCCAAAAGATGGGCGAACTTTGGTTCAAAATGTCTGATTGCCCAGACATCCATTGCCATGTTTACCGCGGTGACGACTTCACTGGCACGCCCGTAGAAACGGACGAAGCGGTTCCGCTATGGACCGCAGTCGACGAGATCCCCTTCAACAAAATGTGGGAAGATGACCGCCACTGGCTACCACTGCTTCTCAATGACACCACATTCCTTGGCCGATTCGTTTTTGAAGGCGAATCGATGCAATGGATGGACATGCAAAAAGGCATGTCTTGGGAAAAACAAAGCCCGCCTTCATGCTGATGCAGTGCCTCAAAGGCACGCATCGGCAACTTTAGAGCAGTCCCTGAATCGAGGAACGAATCGCATCATACTTGGCACGCAACCGAGCTGTCTCAATCTCTGATTTCCTCAACTTCTCACTGACTTCAATCAACGCTGCCATTTTGGCATTCATGCTCTTTGGCATCTTTGAAGCAGACGCCTCTGCAGAACCAGTAATGTAAGGCGATTTCAACCAAGCTGAAACAGTCAACACGGACAAACCAAACTTCTTGGCGGCTTGACTCTGACCACCACGGCCATGCTTGGCGTTGTAATCGTTCACATAATCAACCACCTGGCCCTTTTGCTCAGTACTGTAGCGAGTCCCGCGCTTGCCTGATCCGAATGCTTTCGCCTTGGGCGTTGGCCTCGACTTTTTACCACTCGAGCTCTTCGCCGCAACCTTCTCTTCCTCTGTGAATTCTTTGTTCCACTTGGCAACCGTGAGCGGCGTAATTTTGAACTTCTTCGCAGCGGCAGACTGACCTCCCCGGCCATATTTGGCGTTGTAATCATCAATATAATTCACCACCTCCAACTTCTTATCCTTGGTGTAACGAACTCCTGTGAATGACTTCTTTTTCCTAGTGCTCATGTGATTGTTAAGATGAAGAGCAATATAATCAGCATCAAGATGAAATATGATTTAAATATTAATTTGTTACCATCTATCTCACAACTGCATCCATGGCCAACAGCGAATTGTGCCCACCCATCGCATGAGAAAGCTTCGCAATGGGTCCTGTAGCGGGTCGGATTTCAGACGGAACATCATACCCGTCCGGGGCATGCAGACCTTGAAGATTCGGAGGGAATTCACGACTTTCTAGAAACTGCGCAATCATCACACTCTCCAATAGGCCACTCGCACCAATCGTATGACCCACGTAGGGCTTCATCAAATGCAAGCTCGGCTTCTGACCCGGAAATGCTCGGTTCATCGCAGCTGGGTCTGCGGCGGCTTGAACACTCGTCCCCGTTGCATGTGGACATACGGCCGATGGCAAACTTCCACTTTTAAAATATGCTTTGAGCAAATCCACCGTTCGCCCTCCGTCAGCAGGTATGCCCACCGGGTCGACTCCATCAGAATTGCAGGAGTAATGAGTCAATGAGACCTTGGCTCCGTCACCGATCTCTATCGCCATCGCGGCAGCACCCTCCGCCGGAATGAATCCAGCACTCCCTGGTGCATATGGATCCGCAATTAGATCATCTGAAAGCACACCCGACTTTTCGTATTTGTCCAAAAGAACCGGCACCAAGGGCAAATCCACGGCAACCACCAACGCTCGTTGCGCTTGTCCGGATTGCAACATCATCATCGCAACACCGATGGCATCCAACCCAGCGGCACAGCCACTAGCCACCATGTGATTCGGACCCAGGATCTGAAACTCAATACTGATCGCCGACAACGCTTCACTGTGCATGGTGTTACTGGCGGCCATCAATTTGAACGGGCGCCTACCCGGCCATTCATCGAGCCAACCTGCAGCGTTCCCCCGACTCGAACCCACGACCAGCGCGGTGTCTCTCAGGTCACTCTCTGACCAGCCTGAGCTCTCTACGGCCTGAGATGCAACATGCAGAGCAGCCATCGTTGCTGGACTCCATTTGCGATGAATCAAAGATTGGCGATTTTCAATCCACCCGCCTGGCTGCTGTGAATACGGGCTATCTTTTCCCAATAACTCACCAAGCCGTCGGAATGGCACCCGCCCTTCAATCATGCCCTTTCGGTGATCCGCCATTCCATCACCCAAGGCTGACAATGCACCCATGCCTTTGACCCCAATCCTTGGCAGTGCGCTCATGAGGTTTTCAAAGAATCTATGACATCCCAGAAAGCATCACGCTCACACATGTCCTCCAACCAATAATCGCAACCGTCTCGAACCGGCTTTCGTTCGACCACGCCACCAAAACCAATAAAGCAATCCACATCGGTCTGTGTCTCCAAATCAGACACGCCATCGCCAATCATGATGACTTGCTCAGGCAACATGGCCGACTTCCATTCACGAATCACTTCGTTTTTCCCGTGATTACGCGTGGTTGGATAATCATCACCGTATCCAGCATAGGAACCATCCTCGTTCAAATGGATCGGCACGGCTTCAACATTTGCAATCCCTAGCCTCTCTGCCAATGGCTTGATCAACGGCGCAAACCCACCGGATAAAATCACGGGTTCCCAACCTCGATCACGAGCTTCTTCAATCAACTGATCCACACCCTCAACCATCTGCTCAATATATTGCTGAGCGATACGATCACAAACTTCACGATCAGGCTGTATCAACTCCATCCGTTTTGGAAAAACATCAGATATGGGAATCTCTCCATTCATCGCAGCATTCGTCAATGCTTCGACCTGTTCAAAAACCTCCTCGCCTCTGGATCGACCCAATTCGTCAATCCCCTCAATCACAGAAAGTGTCGAATCACAGTCGATGAACATCAATTTCCCACTCTTTTGAGTTGCTGGCTCAATAATGAGTTCATCGCCGACGTTCACCTGATCAAACAAAGCCAACATGCCATTGTTGCTCAAACGCACGCATCCATGACCAGCAGGCTTGCCCACTTTGGATTCTTGGTTGGTGCCATGAACATAAACGTAACGGTCGTATGTATTTCGGTTTTCTTCATCCAAACCCTCGAGTCGTAAAATCCGAGTTAAAATGAGATCATTCTCGCTCTCTCTTCCATCCCACATCCCCGCAGGGACACGACCTTTGAAAATGGTACCGACCGGCTCGCCATCACCTATTTTCTCACAAATACGAAATCTTCCTGTCGGTGTGCGATAACTGCCCTCCTGAAAACCCATGCCCTTGGCAGACGTGGAAACTGGATAGGTCGCCAAACACTCAGCTCCACTCATCAAACGAAGCGACTGCTCATCGATGGAAACAAGAAGGGTGTGAAGCTCTGATGTCATGGATTTGGCGAAACGCACCATACCCGCAGCCCCAGTCGGCGCAAGAGTAAGCTCAATCCACCACCCCATACTTCCTCTGAAGTCTGGGCTGAACAAAATTGGCCACAATGATCGTCAGAGCCCCAAGATAGAAAGTCCATCTCAACTCCTGATACTCACTGAACAAAATGGCCGCCGCCAAAATCCCATAAACAGGCTCAAAGTTGGCCGCTAAGTTGAATTTGTAAGCGCTGAGCAGCCTCAGCAATCGGTTCGTCAGGTCCTGAGCGTAAACCGTGCAGCCAAACGCTAGGATGACCAACCACAACCAATCAAGCGGATCCGCAAACGCCAACGCACTGTAACCCTCCTGATCCATCATCGGAATCGCTACAAAACAAACCGCCGCTGCCGCCATCATCTCCCAAAACACCATCACCATCGGATCCGCTCCCCCGACAACCACATGCTTGTTGATGACCATGAAGATCGCCGCAAGCAAGGCACTCAAGAGCGCCAAGCCAAGACCGACAAAATGGCCAGTCTGAGTGCCCGCAATCATCTCGATCCCGGCAAGAACCAAAACACCCAAAAGCACCTCATAACCTTGGATTCGCCGACGATTAAAAACGGGTTCTACAATCGCCGTAAACAACGACAAGGTGGCCAACCCCGCTAACGCGATCGAAACATTCGCAATCTTCACCGCGCCAAACAAACAAAGCCAATGAAGGCCGATCAACGCCCCAATTCCGAGCAACTGCAATACCGCCCGTTTGCCCAACATGAGCCGACGCTTGGACATGAACTTCACCCAAAGCAATGCTCCCAAAGTCGCGAGAACACAGCGCCATGTCACCAAGACCGATGCACTCAAATTGCTCAAACGACCCAAAATCGTGGTCGCAGCAAAGATCACCATGAGCAGATGAAGCTGTAAGGTCGGGCTGATGCGGAATCCTGATCTGTGCATCTCAAACGGGAAAGCCTGTTTTATCAATAACCACCCATGACATCTCCTTGAAATGCCGATCCAAAACTGAAGACTCCAGTCATGTCAGTCACGTTGCTCTCAGACCCAAAATCACCCGACGGCGCAGCCATGACATTCGATGCCATTGTTCGGCACATTCGAGCCGCGACCGAATCCATCGAAATCCACATGTTCGTTTGGCGCAATGATGAGATCGGCAACCTCATTGGACACGATGTCCTCGCTGCTGCCACCCGCGGCGTCAAAGTCCGTATCATCAAAGACCTCGGGGCCTTCATGTATGAGCGCATCGAAATGAACCGAAAGTCGTTCTTCAATAAAGCGATCTCGAAAAAACAGCAACTGATCTACAAGGCAATCACCCCCACCTTCCCCGACACCTATCACGAGGACGACCACACCGATGAACTGGGAAACCAAATCATCAACCACCCGAAGGTCACAGTCGACTGGGTCAACCACACCCATACGAAATACTACATCTTCGACGAACGGGTCATGATCACCGGCAGCATCAATATCGAAGACCGCCACCGCGGATACTTCGACTACATGATCGAAATCAACAACCCAGAACTCATCGAACGCTTTCGCCAGCGCCAAAAGCTCGAATCCCCCTACGATCCAAATCGATCGGTCGACTTCGTCCTCAACGACATCAGCAGCGACCACCACACCTTCGAGATCAAATCCGAAATGATCCGCCTGATGGATTCCGCTCAAAAGTCCCTATTCATCGAGATGGCCTACATCGGCGACCCCGACATCAGCGACGCCATCACCGCCGCGGCCAAACGAGGCGTGGAGATCACAATGCTCTTTTCCCGCGAAGCCAACATCGGGAATGACATCAACTACAAGGCCATGCACGGACTTTACCGCAAGACCCCAATGCGCGCCTACCTGACGCCCAAGATGATCCACTCCAAGCTGATGATGATCGATAACGATACCGTCATCATGGGTTCCGCGAACTTCTCCATCTTCTCCATGCAAAAGGCCGAAGAGTTGGATGTGATCATCCATTCCGACCAAGCGTTTCTCACGGCACTCAAAGCCACCATCGATCAGCGCATCTCAGAAAGCGAACAGGTCACCGACCTCAGCACCTTCGCCTCATACAACAAGCCCGTGGCTTCCCTTCAACAACTGCACCAAAAACTCAACAGCCTCTTCAACTAAGCGGATTTCATCATGGTGAAGAAAAGCCAAACCATCCAATACGGGCTGACGATGAGTCGCTTCGGACAATGCTTCGTCGCTACGTCGAACCGAGGCATTTGCCAATTGGAGTTCATCACGGAAACCGCGCTTCCCACATCCATCCAACGACTTCAATCGCGCTTCCCAGAAGCCAGTCTCATTCGCTCGGACTCCTCGGCAAACACAATCGCTCAGTCACTTTTCATCGAAACCGCAAAACATTCCACCCACCTCCACGGCACCCCATTCCAAATGGATGTCTGGAACGCTCTCCTAAAAGTCGCCTTCGGCAGCACCATCAGCTACAGCGAGCTCGCCGCAAAAGCCGGACACCCCATGGCACACCGAGCCGTTGGCACCGCGGTTGGCCAAAACCCCATCGCCTACCTCGTCCCATGCCACCGCGTCATCCGCGCCGACGGATCCATCGGCAACTACCGCTGGGGAACGTCCACCAAACAGCAAATCATCGCCTGGGAAAACCAATCAACAATTGCCTAGTCAACCAATGACCATCCCACAAATGCCTATAGACCAATCCACCATCCTCGTCACAGGCGCAAATCGCGGCATCGGCAAAGCCATCGCGGAAACCTTCCTACGCCATGGCGCCAAAAAAATCTACGGCGCCCATGCGCGCTCTCGACTCAGCACTTCCGCTGGCCGAAGAACACGGCGAAAAAATCCAAGCCGTTCACCTCGACCTCACCGACCCCGCGTCGATCCATGCCGCCGCCATCGCCGCAAGCGATGTCGACATCGTCGTTCACAACGCCGCCATCCTCACTCACATCGACCCGCTCGATCCCGCTGCCATCCAAGCTCTCGACGAGCAATTCCGCACCAACGTCCAAGGCATGCTCCTCGTTGCCCAAGCCTTTGCTCCTGTATTGAAGAAGAATGGTGGCGGCGTGTTCGCGCAAATCAACTCATCCGCCTCATTGCGCTGCTCCGCTCCGTTTTCGACCTACGCTGCAAGCAAGGCCGCGAGCTACTCACTCACCCAAGGTTTGCGCGATCGACTGTCTGAGCAAAACACACACGTGCTCAGCGTTCACCCCGGCCCCATCCTGACCGACATGGCCGTGGCGGCTGGCATTGACGATGACGCGGCACCTCCAGAATGCGTCGGTGAAGCCATGATTGAATCTCTGAAAAACGGAGACTTCCTCTGCTTCCCGGACAAGGTCTCACAAGAAGTGGGTCGCGCCTACCAGCCCTTCGCCGATCAATATTTTCGCGACTGAGGCTGACGGCAGCCTAAATTTCAGCATTTCAGCATTTACCCCACCGCCCAATCTGGTCGATCACTCTCAAACGCCATGTCCTCTCCAGATCGTGGATGGGTGAAACCCAACTTCCAGGCATGCAGTTGAAGCGGCTCAGCATCGACATCCAAAGTCTGCACATCACCCTTCTTTTGATCGGGCAAGTAGGTGGCATCACCCACGATGGGATAGCCAAGGTGCCAAAGATGAATCCGTATCTGATTCGTCCGCCCGGTTCCAAGATCCGCCTCCAGCAATGATGTCCCGTCATCATATCGCTTCATGACTCGGAAATGCGTCATCGACGCCAAACCTTGCTCATCGACTTCCCGGCTTCCAGCAATTCCGGGTTCATCCGAGATTGGCGCATCACACAAAAACACATCTTCTTCTGGCTGACCTTGAACACGCGCAAGATAAGTCTTCTTCACTTTGCCCTCGATGAACTGCCTCTGCAGCATCCGACTCAATTGGCGCGTCCTTGCAAACAATACGAGACCTGTCGTGTTGGCATCCAATCGATGCACTGGCCGCGGCTTCTGAGGGAAATCATACGCCTGATTCAATAAATACTGCAGTGTGTTCCGATGAAATCGACCACTCGGATGCATCGGCAGCGGCGCCGGCTTAGAAACCAAGGAAATCGCCTCGTCTTCAAAAATGATTCGGATGTCTGCCGAAACCTCAGGCTCCACATCAGGCGGGAAAATCTGCAACACCCGCTCGCCTGCCCGAACGATGTGATCCTTGCCGCGAACTGCCCCACCATAACTCACGAATCGACCTTCGTCACAACGACGCTCCCACTCCTCCGCTGAAACTTGTGGAAACACATCGATCAACACATCCAGAAATCGCCACTTGTCGTATGGCTCCTTGATGTTCACGGGGCGCTTGTTCTCCACAGGCACGGAGCCCGGCAATGGATCACACACGGCATCAAGACGCTCTTGGCGCTCTTTGATCCAACGAGAGACCATATCGGGCTTGCTCACGTAACAATGGGGGCAGCTCTTCCCTTCCACATATCGCGGGTCTTCTCTGTCTTGTTCTTCTAACGGAGCCTGACAGGCATAACAAAGGGCATGCTCGGATTCTGACAAGGCTGGATCCACACCCACCCGCTGATCAAAAACAAAACAATCCCCATCGTAGTGCTCACCACCGCACTCTTCAAAATATTTCAAAATCCCACCCTCAAGTTGGTAGATCTCTTTGAAACCTTCCATCTCCATGAACGGCCCCGCCTTCTCACAACGAATGCCTCCGGTGCAAAACATGACCACTGGCTGGTCTTTGAGTTCTTCGGGCAACTTTCGAACCGCATCCGGAAACTCACGAAACGTTTTAATGTTGGGATCGATCGCACCCTTGAAAGTTCCAAGCTTCAACTCGTAGTCATTGCGCGTGTCCAACAGGGTGATCGGCTTGCCTTCATCGAGCCACTGCTTGAGCTGCTTGGGCGGCAACTTGGGAGAGGTGTATTTCTCAGGCTCCACACCTTCGACTCCAAATGAGATGATCTCCTTTTTCAATCGAACCAACATGCGATTGAACGGCTGCTTGTCACTCAAACTCACCTTGGGGGTCAGCCCTTCCAGACCCGGAATCTGACGCAACCTCACCAGCAACTTCTCAATCGATTCGCCATCACCAGCCACAAACATGTTCACCCCCTCAGAGCTCAGCAAGATGGTCCCCTTCAATTCCCATGCCTTGCAACTTTCACGCAACTCCTCCCGAAGCTCCTTCAGCCCCGTCAATCTGGCAAAACAGTAAGTCGAAATATTGGTGACCTGCGACACACCCGAAAAGCAACATCACTCCCCAATCAGAAGCAAGAGTTTAGAAAAGCACCGCGCTGAAATCTAGCTACTTCAGGCTCAAGGAACGACGAATCAATTCGTAGCCACCCTTGGTTTCATCAAGGTCTTCAGTAGCGACCTGAAAAATCAAAATGACGGTATCATCATCAAACTTTTTCAGTCCATACAACCGGGTGTGTGGGACCGATTGACCCAACAGCTTCATGTCCACGGTCTCTTTGATTTGCTGATACCCATCCGCCTCAGCAATATTAGACATCTTCGAGTTCATCATGCCACCAAGCGGAATTTCATCCTCAGCATTGGATGCGAAGTCCTCGGCGAATTCCTTCAATTGCGTCTCATCATCCTCATAAACGAAGACAAAAACCACCGCGTCACCGGGGCTCTCGATGGTGATCAACCGCACCGATGACATTGCTAGGTCCAGGGTCGGCGTGCTCGACCAATTACCCGGATAATCAAATGCCAACCCGTTATTGGAATAATGCTCCTGCTTCAACAGATCCGCCTTCCGCTCAAAACATCCAACCAAGGCAAACGCCATGAATAACAACACCAGGCGCAGGAGCTTAGATCTCATGCAAAAACCTTTACCCAAAACACCAACCACGAGCAATCAAACTAGCGACTCAGCCCAAGATCATTGGCGAACCAAGCAAACACCGCTGCGACCCAACACAATATCCATTGTATTTGCTTAGTTTTTTCGTTAGGATCTGACATCTGCAGGAAATTTCCCTTTCTCCAAAACACCCATGGAACCTGAAATCGAACTGGAAACCGAACCGCTGGTCGATCACGGCGAACCCGTCCGCCAATTCTCCGTGATGCTGCCCAACCGAGTCGGCGCACTCGCCGCTCTGGGCAAAATGCTTCGTGCAGCCGATATCGAAATTCTCGGCCTTAGCGTCCAAGACTCCAGCGATGCCACCATGGCACGCCTCGTGGTTTCCGACCCGGACACGACCGAACAAATCTTCATCGAAAAAGGCATCCCCCACACCACTTGCGAGGTGGCGGTGATCTCTCTCAAAGAAGCCGGCCCCAGCCTGCTCAAATGCCTCGACACCTTGATGATCGCGGAAACCAACATCGACTTCTGCTACGCATTGCTTCCCGGCCCTCAAGGACAGTCAATGATCGCAATGCACGTTGAAGACTATGAATTCGCTGTCGCCATCCTCCACCAAAGCGGCTTCAAACTCATCTACCAAGCCGACCTAAGTCGGTAGTGAAATAAAAGCTGAAATGAGAAATGCTGAAAATCTGAAATAGAAATCAGCAAGTCGCATCATTTCAGCATTTCTGCATTTCCAATTTCAGCATTTACCCATGACCCCCACCCACCACTGCGCCGCCATC
The DNA here is from genome assembly GCA_043566505.1 of Luteolibacter sp. GTDB lineage: Bacteria > Verrucomicrobiota > Verrucomicrobiia > Verrucomicrobiales > Akkermansiaceae > Luteolibacter. The sequence continues at coordinate 118,062 of CP121322.1, forward strand.
ATTGTCGCCGCTGGATCCAGTACACGCATGGGGTTCGATAAGCTCTCCGCTCCTCTCAACGGAAAGCCCGTCCTCCAAAGAAGCGTCGAGGCATTCCTCGCCGCTGAATCGATCGAAACCATTGTAGTCGTCTGCTCCGAGGACCGATTCAAACTCCTCGACGGCCTGGACTTCAACAAACCCGTCGCCCGCGCCGATGGCGGGAAAGAACGACAAGACTCGGTCGCCAATGGAATGGCTGCCATCGTCGGCGACTTCAAACACGTAGCCGTCCACGACGGAGCACGCCCCCTCGTCACTCCCTCAGACATCAACCGCTGCGTCAGCGCTGCCGAGAAAGATGGTGCAGCTTCTCTCGCCCGTCGCATTACAGAAACCGTCAAACGGTCGGATTCAGAAGACTTCAGCAAAGAAAGCGTCAGCCGAGAAAATCTCTGGTGCATGGAAACCCCTCAAATCTTCAAGGCAAGCCTACTCCGCAAAGCCTACGACAAAGTGAACGAGGACAAGCTCGATGTTACCGATGAAGTATCAGCGCTCGAAACCATCAGCGTCCGAACACGGTTCATCGAGTCGAAGTTTCCCAACCTGAAAATCACCACCCCCGCTGACCTCGCACTCGCTAACGCATTACTCAATTCCAGCAACCATGAGTAAAGCCACTTACGATTGGAAACAGCTCACCAACGGCCCCCGACTCGCTGTCGCATCCGTGCCCGACTCGGAATGCGCCGCAGTCACAATCCATGTTCCAGCAGGAAGCCGAGATGAAGAAGGACTCCCCACAGGACTCGCCCACTTTGTCGAACACATGGTCTTCAAGGGCACATCGAAACGATCCGCCCGAGAACTCAGCTGCGAGGTCGAGAACGCTGGCGGCCAAATCAATGCCTGCACCTCCGAGGACCAAACAACCTACGAAGGACGTGGTGAAGCAGAACTTCTGCCACTGCTATCCGATATCCTCTGCGACATGGTCTGGCATGCAACATTCCCCGAATCAGAACTTCAACTTGAACGCGAAGTCATCGGTGAAGAAATCACGATGTATCGCGAATCTCCATCCGATCACATCAGCGATCTCCTCTCTGAGGCCATCTGGCAAAAACACCCCCTCGGCAATCCCATCTCTGGCACCCTCGAATCGATATCCAAAGTCAACCGACAGCACTTGTTAGACTTCAGCAAGAAACACCACTTCCGCACCGATGTGGTCATTGCGGTGGCTGGTCCCTTTTCTCTTGAGGAAGCCGAAACCATCATCACCCCCCATCTTCCCCCTACGTTCCATTCGGGCTCGGAGTCCATGCGGTTCGATCCGTCATCCGTAGACCCTGGCCACATCATTGACAAACGAACCACCGATCAACTGCAACTCGCACTCGCATGGCACACACCAGGACGCCATTCACCCAAACGCCACAGCCTTCGACTCCTTAGCCTGATGCTAGCTGAAACCGCCAGCTCACGTCTCTTCCTGGAACTCCGCGAGGAACGCGGGCTCTGTTACCACATCAGCAGCGATTGCAGCTTCTTCGATGAAACGGGCGCTTTCGAAATCCATGCCGGACTCGATCCCGAGAGCCGCGCGGAAGCCCTCGAATGCATTCATCGTGAAATCGGCGACATCGTCAAAAACGGCCCCACCACCGGCGAACTTGAACGCGCCAAACGCCTCGCCATCTCACAAAGCAAACTCGCATTTGAATCGACCTCATCTCACGCGCAGTGGGCAGGCGAAGGTGTTCTCGATTTTGGCTACATCCCGTCACCGACCACTTGGCGCGGCGACGTCCTCGCCGTATCCAAAGCCGACATCCAATCGATCGCCCAAGAAACCTTCCTCAACAAAACCCCATCCATCGCTGAAATCACGCCGCAGTAAATAAATGCTGAAATAAGAAACGCTGAAATTCTGAAATGGAATCAGCGCGAAGCCCCAATTTCAGCATTTCCCATTTCAGCTTTTCAGCATTTACCCAATGTTCCAGCCCTTCACCGCCCAACACGGCATCACGCTGCTCATCGGAGCCGCGATCATCACCGTGCTTATTCTGATGGGGAAACGTGGTGGCAAAGCACGACTTATCTCTACCGGCATTCTCGCCTTCTTCTGCCTCAGCGCTTACCCACTCAGCCTTGCCGCGTGGCGTGCCACGGAAGGCAACATTGCTCTCGATAACGGCCTCCCCTTCCACCTCTGCGATATCGTTGCCATCATTGCCGGCTTCGCCCTTCTCACTCGCAAGCCCATCCTTTGCACCCTCACCTATTTTTGGGGACTAGCCGCCACCGCTCAGGGGCTGATCACTCCCGCCATCAGCTACGGCTTTCCCGAGTGGCCATTCATCACATTCTTCATCCATCACTTCGTGATTGTTGGGGCCGCACTCTACCTGCCCATCGTCGATGGCTGGCGACCCAAACAACCCTTCTGGCGCAGCCCCTTGGAGGTCTATGGCTACTCCGTCCTCTACCTTCTCTTCTCCTTGGGGCTGAACGTCGCACTCGACACCAACTTTGGTTTCACCATGCATCCCCCGCACAACCCCAGCCTCATCGACCACCTCGGCCCATGGCCCTGGTATCTCCTTTCAATGCAAGCCATCGCCGTCGTGATCTTCCTCCTACTAGCCCTCCCTTTCACTCGTTCTCAATCCGGCAGGGACGGCGCTCCGCGCGGTCCGCGCAAATGAACCGCGCTTCAGCTAGGCTCGCAGGACGACGGCCAGACCTTCGACTTTGGACTTTCGACCTTTGACCGCGGCAAAGCCGCTACGCCATATTCCGCTCATCCACTTGCCCATTCAAGGTGCAAAAGTCATAGAGCCAACCGATTCCAAACAAGCCACCGGTCAACAACCACAAGACCCCCGTCAGGATCTTGCCCAAGTAGAACCGATGTATCCCCAGTGGCCCGAGAAAGGTCTGCAAGATCCACGCGACCGTGTAGTCATAACGACCGCTTCTAAACCGAGCATCGGCTTGTCGGTCCATGCCTGGAATCAAAAACACGTCGATCAGCCACCCAATCCCCAACAACCCAAAAGTGAAAAACCAGATGACCCCGGAAACAGGTTTGCCAAAATAAAATCGGTGCGCCCCAGTAAACCCGAAGATCCACAAGATGTATCCGATGAAGAGTGAATGCGTGTTGCCTGCTGAATTCATGCCTCTAACCTCACAGAGCGCACGCCCTCCATGCCACGGTAAAATGACAACGAGTTTGTAACCGAATTACTCTAACGTTATAGGGTAGGGGCCGAGCGTAGCGAGGTCATTCTACCCCGTGTTGTTCTGCCCCATTCTTCGCTGGAACCCATTGCAATTCTTTGGGGTCAGGATATTGCATCGTATGGTTAATTAACGATTTATTCTTACCTATTGTAACCACCTTCTCTGGCTGGAAGCAGGGATAATTAGGTCCTAAACCAGTAACTTCGATTCCTGTAATCTCATACTCATTTGCGGAGTCATTCTTCTCTAGGGTAATTCTCACATAATTACTCCACCCCACAGATTTCTCTCCATTTTCGCTAAATGCCGCCAGCGTCGAGATTTTCCTTATATTGCCTTCATTCACAATATGAACATCCGTTGGATGGAAGCAAAAGCTCTGCAATATGCTGAGATAGATCACGTTAGATTTCACTACAGGATATACATCCTTTTCAAAGGTTGATCCCGCATAGCAAGGCGCGCAAATCAGCATGATGATGATCGAAAACAGTGGCTTCATATTATCAGCAGAACAGTTTTATTATCCAACATCTCTAGATCTCTAGTATTAGAGATTTCTCTCTAGATGTAGTGATTTATCTCTACATCTAGAGACCGCTCTGTCGAGTTGGAATAGACCACTCCTCGCTTTATGCCTTCGCCAGCATGCCGCCGAGCTGAATGACTTTGGTCTGCAATTCTTCATCGGTGAGCTCGCCTGCATCATCCATCACTTCATGGACCTTTGCCACGGCGACTTGATCCTCGAGCACGGTCACTCGAATGTTGCCCAGCAAAGTCCGCAAGGCATCCAATCCACGGCTTCCGCCATAACCACCTGGAGAAGCGGCAAGGATCGCAGCCGTTTTATCTGCAAACACTTTCAACGGCGGCTCGTCTTCCTCGGTCGCACGGGACACCCAATCAATCGCGTTCTTCAACGCAGCGGTGTAGCCGCTGTTGTATTCCGGCGACGCGATGAGAAACGCATCGTGCTCATCAAAGAGCTTTTTCAACTTCGCCGCACTTTCTGGCATTCCTTCGCTGGACTCTAGGTCCTCGTTGAACAATGGCATTGGGTAATCACTCAAACGAATCAAGGTCACCTCCGCCCCAGCATCCACGGCTCCACGCGACGCCAAGGCTGCCAGTTTGTGATTGAAAGAATCAGCCCGAAGACTGCCACCGAATGCGAGAATACGTTTGTTACTCATGATTAATGTCTGTTAGTTTAGGATGAGGCTGTCGTCTCAAGTGTGGGATAGTCGAGGTATCCTTTTTCACCTGAACCGTAAAACGTCTCTGGAACCGGCTCATTCCAATCGGCCCCAACGCGTATTCGCTTTACCAAATCGGAGTTCGCTATCGCCGCTTTACCAAATGCCACGGCATCTGCCGCGCCGTCATCAATCGCTTTGACCGCGGCATCCGCATCAAACCCTTCGTTCGCTATGAACACACCACCAAAGAGCTTCTTCAATTCAGGCCCCAGCGGAGCGCCATCATGCGATTCACGAGCACACAAGAAGGCCAACTTTCGCCGACCCAATTGCTCCGCGACATAGCGGAAAACTGCAGCTGGATTCGAGTCGCCCATGTCATGCGCATCGCCACGTGGCGCCAAATGCATGCCGACACGATCCGCTCCCCACACCGACACCACTGCATCGACTACCTCCATCATGAATCGCGCGCGATTCTCAATCGATCCACCATAACCATCTGTGCGTAAATTTGTAGAGTCCTGCAAAAATTGGTCGATCAAGTAACCGTTCGCACCATGAATCTCGACACCGTCGAAACCTGCCTTCTTCGCGTTCTCCGCGCCTTTCCGATAGGCCTCAACCACCTCAGGAATCTCATCCAATTCCAATGCGCGTGGAGTCTCGAATGATTTCTCAGGCCGAACCAAACTCACATGCCCGTCGGGCTTCACCGCACTCGGCGCCACCGGCAACTTCCCATCCAAATAGATTGGATCCGACATCCGGCCCACGTGCCACAGCTGCAACAAGATCGCCCCTCCCTTGGCATGCACCGCATCGGTGACCAGCTTCCAACCCGCCACTTGCTCGTCAGACCAAATCCCCGGCGTATCCGGGTAACCGACTCCCATCGGACAAACGGACGTCGCTTCAGATAAGATCATTCCAAATTCAGCACGCCTCGCATAATACTCCGCCATCATAGGATTCGGCACACGCCCCTCAGATGAACGACATCGCGTAAGCGGCGCCATGATAATCCGGTTGGAAACTTCGATGGACCCGATGGTCAGTGGCTCGAAAAGCTTATCGTGCATGCCCTAAAAGGAGCACTCACGGCTTGCTTTGCAAGTGAATGCGTAAGGTTTGCGACTTGATGCGCATTCATCTCCCTTGAGATTTTGTAGAATTACTCAAAGATCATCTACTTCCCACTGATTCAATGCTCTCCCTGATCCGACTCACCATTCTACTAGGATGCGCCACCACGCTGCATGCCGCGACGGATATCTGGGAACTTCCACCACTGAAATACTCAGACCGAGAGCCAAACGATACGATCGCCCAGCTCGGAAAAGAATTGGCTGACGGCACTACTAAAATCGAGGCCAGCACACCACTCGGCCGACTCCGTTTTGTTCTCGACCGACTCAACATTGCCGAGTCTTCACAAATCTTGGTCTTTTCAAAAACCAGCAAACAAAACGACCTCATCAATCCGGCTAACCCGCGATCGTTGTACTTCAACGAAAACGCCTACGTAGGCTATGTTCCCGGCGGCGATATTGAGGTGATTGCCTATGATGCAAACCTTGGCGCTGTTTTCTACATGATCCAAAATCCACGGGGCGACCAAGCCATTAAAGTGACCCGCGACAAATCAGACTGCATGTCCTGTCACGGCACCGCCCGAACTGAAAACGTTCCTGGTGTTCTGGTGCGCTCCGTATTTCCCGACGATACCGGCCAGCCACGATTTTCCTTCGGAAGCTTTCTCACCGATCACTCCAGCCCCATTCCTGAGCGATGGGGCGGTTATTATGTCACAGGGCGAAGCTCGCTCCCCCACATGGGAAACCGCACCTACCCAGAAAGTTCAGAACAAAAACTTCCAAAATCAGCCATCCAACACAAATCCCTCGAGAACGTGATCCTCACATCACGCTACCTCACCCCAACCAGCGATATTGTCGCGCTAATGGTCCTCGAGCACCAATGCCAGCTACAAAACAAAATCGAAGCCGCTAAAATCAATTACAAGCGACTCGCCTATCTCAGCAAGTCGCTCAATCCCGACTTCGATGGAACCGATCCAACCTCAACTCATCACATCAACACCGCCGCCAATGGCATCGTCGACCTCCTCCTCTTCAAAGATGAAGCTCCACTCGGCCCAGATGGCATCGAGGGCAACCTCATGTTCCAAAACCAATTCACCAAACGATTCCCAAAATCAAAGAACGGCCGCTCTCTCGCCGATTTCCGGCTTCATCAACGCATTTTCAAATACCGCTGCTCTTACATGGTCTACTCTGAATCCTTCAAATCTCTCCCCAAACCTATCAAATCAGCCGTACAATCACAGCTGAACAAAATCCTCACCAGCGAACCCGCCGCTGACAATTTCCCTGATATCCACAGCAGCGAGCGCCGAAAAATCCTCACAATCCTAACCGAGACCATCCCGGATTGGCCAAAACCGTAAAGAATTCGTCCCAATCCAAGAAATTCTCTTCACCCAAACCGATCTGACCTCTAGAAAATTGCACGTAATGGCCAAACTACCTGAACGCCCTGTCAAATTGATGGCCGCCAACCGCGGCGAAATTGCAATTCGCATCTTCCGTGCTGCGAGCGAACTCAAAATCCGCACCGTCGCCATTTACGCCGAGGAAGACCGGTTCTCCATCCACCGCTTCAAAGCAGACGAAGCCTACCAACTCGATTCCGCCAAAGGCCCCGTCGGCGCCTACCTCGACGTCGAAGGCATCGTCGCCCTCGCCAAACGCAAAGGCGTCACCATGATCCACCCCGGCTACGGCTTCCTCTCGGAAAATGCCGAGTTCGCCCGCGCTTGTGCCCGGGAAGGCATCACTTTCATCGGCCCATCACCCGAGCTTTTGGAAAACATGGGCGACAAAACCGCTGCCCGCGCGCTCGCCCACAAACACAACGTGCCGACTCTCCCTGGCACCGAGGAACCGATCACCGATCCAAACAAGGCGATGAAAACCGCCGAGGAAATCGGATTCCCCCTCATCATCAAAGCCGCCTTCGGTGGTGGCGGACGCGGCATGCGCGTGGTGGAAGAACCATCCAAACTCGCCGCGCTCCTGGCCGAAGCCCAAAACGAAGCTCTCAATGCCTTTGGCAACGCCGCCGTCTTTCTCGAGCGCTACATCAAACGCGCCAAACACATCGAGGTCCAAATCCTTGGCGACCAACATGGCAATGTGGTCCACCTCCACGAGCGCGATTGCTCGGTCCAACGCCGCTACCAAAAAGTCGTCGAAGTGGCCCCAGCAATGCACCTCGACCCAAAAGTCCGCAAAGAACTCTGCGAAGCCGCTGCCAATCTTGCAAAAGGCATCGGCTACGATAACGCCGGCACGGTCGAGTTCCTCTACGACATGGACCAAAACGATTGGTTCTTCATCGAGATGAACCCACGGATCCAGGTGGAACATACGGTGACCGAATGCGTGACGGGCATCGACCTCGTCCGCTCGCAAATCATGGTCGCCGCGGGTCATTCTCTCACGTCCGACGAAATCGCGATCCCGCCCCAAGACGAAATCCCCTGCAACGGCTTCGCCATTCAATGCCGGATCACCACCGAAGATCCGGAAAAGAATTTCTCTCCCGACTACGGCCGCATCATCAACTACCGCTCGGCTGCAGGCTTCGGCATCCGACTCGATGCCGCGTCCGGCGACGCCGGATCAGTGGTCACTCCCTACTACGATTCCATGCTGGTGAAACTCACAGCGATGGGCCGCGACTTCACCACCGCCTGCCAACGCATGGACCGCGCTCTCCGTGAGTTCCGCATCCGCGGCGTGAAAACCAACATCCCGTTCCTCGAGAACGTGATCGCCGATGAAACCTTCCGCGCCGGCCAAGCCCACACGAAGCTGATCGACACCAAAACCGAACTCTTCAAATTCAAACGCCGCCGAGACCGCGCAACCAAAACGCTCTCCTACATCTCGGACATCACCCTCAACAGCAATCCGTCCGCGAAGGGCTGGGTGCCACCCTTCCCACTGCCGCAAGCCCACATGGCGAAACCGCTCCACGTCGGCCATCAAGAGAAAACCCCAAAAGGCAGCCGCGACATCCTGCTCGAACTCGGACCGGAAAAATTCGCCGAGTGGATTCTCAACGAGAAGCGCCTGCTCATCACCGACACCACACTCCGTGATGCCCACCAGTCGCTCATCGCCACCCGCATGCGCACCTACGACATGATGCGCATCGCGCAGTCGATCTCCCACCGTACCCCCGAGCTGTTCTCGCTTGAGATGTGGGGCGGCGCGACCTTCGACACCTCGATGCGCTTCCTCTCAGAATGCCCTTGGGAACGCCTCCGCAGGCTCCGCGAAGCTGTGCCAAACATCTGCTTCCAAATGCTCTTCCGCGGATCCAACGCGGTCGGCTACTCGAACTACCCAGACAATGTGGTCGCGGGATTCGTCAAACACGCGGCCGATTCCGGCATGGACATCTTCCGCATCTTCGACTCCCTCAATTACCTGCCCAACATGAAGGTGGCGATGGAAGCCGTGCGCGAACACGGCAAGGCGATCTGCGAAGGCACGGTCTGCTACACCGGCGACATCAATGATCCGAAACGCGACAAATACTCGCTGAAATACTACGTAGAGAAGGCGAAGGAACTCGAAAAGATGGGCGCACACATCCTCGCCATCAAAGACATGGCCGGCCTCTGCAAACCGCTCGCAGCCAGCAAACTGGTCAGCACGCTCAAACAGGAAATCGGTATCCCTATCCACTTCCACACCCACGACACCTCCGGCCTGAACGCATCGTCTGTGCTCTCGGCCAGCGATGCGGGAGTTGACATCGCCGACCTCGCCATCGCCTCAATGTCGGGATCCACGTCGCAACCGAACCTCAACTCGATCTCCTCCGCTCTCGCCGGAACCGATCGTGACCCAGGACTCAACTTCGACTCGCTCAACGAGATGTCCGACTACTGGGAACAGGTCCTGACATTCTACGAACCTTTCGACTCCGCCCCACGCTCCGGCACCGCCGAAGTCTACGAGCACGAAATGCCCGGTGGCCAATACACCAACCTCCGTGAACAAGCCAACTCGATGGGACTCGGCCTTCGCTGGCGCGAAATCGCCCGCACCTACAAAGAGGTGAACCAACTCTTCGGCGACATCGTGAAAGTCACACCATCCTCCAAGGTGGTCGGCGACCTCTGCATGTTCCTCGTCACCCGCAACCTGAAAGCCCAAGACGTGCTGAAGATGAAACCCGGCACGGTCGACTTCCCGGAGTCGGTCATCGACATGCTCTCCGGCGGACTCGGCCAACCCGATGGCGGCTGGCCGGCCGACGTGCAGAAAGTCGTCCTCGGCAACAAGGTCCCCACCACCAAACGCCCTGGCGAATTGGCCGCACCTGTCGACCTCGATCAAACCCGCAAGGAACTCACGACGCTACTCAAACGCGATGCCGATGATGACGACCTTTACTCTCACCTGATGTATCCGCAGGTCTTCAAGGACTTCGTCGACTTCCGCAAAAAATACGACGACCTCAGTGGCCTTCCGACACCCGCCTTCTTCTACGGCCTCAAAGTTGGCGAAGAGATCGAAATCGAAATCGATCCGGGCAAAAAACTGTTCATCAAGCTTATCTCCATCGGTGAAGCCGATGACGCAGGCATGCGCACCCTGTTCTACGAACTCAACGGCATGCCCCGCGAGTCCTCAGTGCTCGATAACTCACTCAAATCGAGCGCCAAGGCAGTCCGAGTCAAAGGTGATCCCGACGATCCAGCCCACGCCTGTGCCCCAATGCCAGGCATGGTGACCGAAGTCTGCGTGGCCTCGGGTGACGAGGTCAAAGCTGGCGACAAGCTGGTCATTCTCGAAGCCATGAAAATGCTGACCACCGTCAGCGCCACCGAAGACGGAAAAGTTGACAAAGTGCTCGTATTGAAAGGTGATAGCGTCGACAGCGATGACCTCTTGGTCAATCTCACCCTGTAAATTCATCTAGCCGTTGGACGCCATCAAATACTTCAACCGCCACACTGGCGAAATGGAAACCGAAGCCGTTTACGGTGAAGGCTTCCTGAAATGGACTTACGGTAACCCGATGGGGCAAATCGCCCTCAACGCCTTCGTCAAACGCCCTTTCTTTTCAGCGTGGTATGGCCGGCGCATGAGCACTGCAAAATCTGCCGCTCGTGTTGAACCGTTCATCCAACAATACGAACTCGATCCCGCTGACTTTGCCGACTCACCAGAGTCATACAAAAGCTTCAATGAGTTTTTCTTCAGAAAGCTAAACCCCGATGCACGGCCGATCGATGACGACCCGAACAGCATCACCTTCCCGGCTGATGGCCGTCACCTTGGATTCAATCGCGCATCCGACATCGATGGCGTCTTTGTAAAAGGACAGCGCTTTGATCTAACACAACTTCTGGGCAATGCGGGACTTGCCGAAAAATACGCCGACGGAGCACTCGTCTTGTCTCGTCTCTGCCCCGTCGATTACCATCGCTTCCACTTCCCAGTGACAGGGTCCCCCTCTGACACCCAAACCATCAACGGCCCTCTCTTCTCCGTTTCACCCATCGCACTCAGAAAGCAACTGAGCTACCTCTGGGAAAACAAACGCACGATCACCAAAGTCCAAACCGAAAATCTCGGCACGGTGCTCTGCATGGAAATTGGCGCTACCTGTGTTGGCTCCATCCACCAGACATTCACTCCTGGCGAACGCGTCAAGAAAGGCGACGAAAAAGGCTACTTCGCCTTCGGCGGATCCTCCACGATCACAATCTTTGAACCCAATACCGTAAAACTCGAAGACGACCTCGTCGACTATTCCGCAGAACAAACCGAGCTTTATGCTCGCATCGGCAGCCGCATGGGCACGGTGACTTGACCCTGCTCGTTTCCCCTCCATCTTCTAACCCATCCACATGTCAGATTACACCGACAAAATCTCAAAGAAGGCCAAGGACTCTCTCAAACTGGCTTTTGACGAATCCATTTCGCCCAAAGATCGTATCAAGATTTTCAAAGATTTCCTCAATGCGGAAGAAGAGATCATCAAAGAAATGCATCGCGACGGCGCAGATGGCATCGAAGTCACGCAAGATCGCAGCGCTCTGATCGACTCCATCCTCACTGCCATTCTCCACGGCATCGAAAAGAACATCCTCAAAAACAGCAAGACGACCAACCTTGCATCATTGGCTCTCGTTGCCACAGGGGGATACGGGCGCGGCATGCTGAACCCTGGGTCGGACATCGACATCCTTTTCCTCCTCCCCAAGGACTCGACCAAATTGCCGCAAAACCTCACCGACCTCATCCAGAACACACTCTACTTGCTCTGGGACATCGGGTTCAAACTTGGCCACGCATCGCGCTCGGTCGCGGAATGCATTCAACAAGCCAATCTCGACCAGGAAAATAAAACCTCATTGATGGATGCCCGCCTCATCACCGGCGACAAAACGCTGTTCAAAGAGTTCACGGCCCGCTTTGAAAAAGACAGCATCAATAAAAACGATGAAGCCTTCTTCGACCTGCGCAGACAAGACCTCCGGTCGCGCCACGAGAAATACTCACACACCGTCTTTCTCCAAGAGCCCAACGTCAAAGAAAGCTGCGGCGGCCTGCGCGACTACCAAAGCATCCAGTGGGTCGCTCGTGTCAAAACTGGCAGTGGCGACCTCAAGGACCTCGTTGCCAAAAAACTACTCACCACCGCCGCATACCGCGAATTGGAAGAGGCATACGGTTTCATCCACCGCGTCCGCAACGAACTCCACTACCATACCGGCAAAAGCACCGACCAACTCACGCTCTTCCTCCAAGGCGTAGTGGCCACCGCCTTCAACTACCCACAACGCGATATCCTGCGCAGCACGGAAGCCTTCATGCGCGACTACTACATGCACAGTCGCCACATATTCCGGCACACGACCTCATTGATGGAAGCCTTCGAAATCGAACGCGACTCACGCTATGACTCCGGGCTCCGTTCCTTCCTCACCTTCCGCAAAAAGAAACGCGAGGAGTTCGATGGCTTCATCTCTAGGGACGGCCGCATCTTCCCCGCCAACCAAGACATCTTCAAAGAAGAGCCAGAACGCCTGATGCGATTGTTCCGCCACTGCCAAGTCCGGAACCTGGAACTCACACCGCAAATCCGCCGACTCGTCGCCAACCACTGGCAGGACATCGACCGCCAATTCCGCGTCAACAAAACCAACCGCCTCGTCTTCCAAGGCATCTTGGAACGCAAAGGCGAATGCGCCCGCACACTCCGACTGATGCACCGCATCGGCTTCCTCGGACGCTACCTGCCCGAGTTTGGCGCACTCGATTGCCTCGTCCAACACGAGTTCTTCCACCGCTACACCGCGGATGAACACACACTACGCTGCGTCGATCAACTCGACGCACTCGTCACCGACGACAACCCGCGAAACGCTATCTACAAGCGCCTCTTCCACGAGATCAAAGACCCCTACGGTCTCTACCTCGCGATGATCCTCCACGACACCGGTCGCGCGGAAAACGTACGCGAACACATCGACGGCTCCGCTCTGCTTGCATCCCGCCTCTGCAACCGCATGCAAATCCAGGGAGCCCGTCGCTCTTTGATCACATATCTGGTCGACAACCACCTGACATTCTGGCGCACCGCCACCACTCGCAACCTCGAGGACACGGAAGTGATCGCCGAATTTGCCAGCATCGTCAAAAACACCGCCAACCTCGATGCGCTCTTCCTCTTCACTTACGCCGACTCCAACGCAACCTCACCCGAGTCATGGAACGGCTGGAAAGAAAGCCTGATGCTGCAACTGCACAAGGCAACCCACCGCTTCCTCGAAAAAGGGAAACAGAAATACTCGGAACAACTCGACGATGAACGAATGGAGCTCCGCGCCGAGGTTACCAAGTTGATGCCCGAAGACTACTACGGGTCCATCGATCGACACTTCGAACGCATGCCCGACTCGGCATTCCATTTTCGCGAAGCCAAAGACATCGTCACCCAAGTCCGCACGGTTCGACATTTTTGGGACCGCGAAGACAGCAAGAAGGACGAGTTCGCATCCTGCATCAAGTGGATCCATCGGCCCAACAAGGGCTACAGCGAAATCGTCCTCGCCACACGAGACCGGCCGCTTCTGTTGGAAAAAGTTTGCTGCGCGCTCGCCTCGGAACAAATCAACATCCTCTCGGCCGACCTCTACACGCGAACCGACAAGATTGTGGTGAACATTTTCCGCGTCTGCACCACCAACTTCGAGCCCATCGAAAGCGAATCTTGCCGCAAACGTTTCACCGCAACCTTTGAAAGAATCCTCGCCAGCGAGGACACTCACGAACCGGAGAAATTCCTCAAACGTCGCCAGAACTTCCTCACTGCCCGCAACGACCACGAAATCCCCGTCCCGGTCCGCGCATACGTCAGCAATGAACTCCACCCGACCTGCACCACGGTCGAACTCCAGGCGCTCGACCGCATTGGCCTACTCCACGACCTTTTCCACGCGATCAACGAGCAAGGCCTCGATACCGCCCACGCCCGCATTTGCACCGAAAAAGGCGTCGCAATCGATACCCTCTACATCACCACCGCAGACGGCGGAAAAATTGAAGATGAAGCACTTTTGGCGAAATTGGAGCAGCAATTCACCGCAATTGTTTCCCGCGCAGAGGACGAAGCATGAGGAATCCCCCTCAAATCCCTAAGAAATCCGAAGGATTTCAAGATTACACAAGATTCTGCTTGGCAATTCCGCTCCTATCCTACAATTTCCGCGTCCGCCCGACCTCCGTCGGGTGAGCTCAACGGAGTTTCACCATGTCAGTATCATTACGCCTCAACCGCAAAGGAACGAAAGATCGTCCTTATTACAAAATTGTAGCCGTCGACAGCCGCAAGCGCCGCGACGGTCGCTACATCGAGCAACTCGGTACCTACGATCCTCTCAAGGAAGGCACCAACTACGAGATCGATCTCGAGCTCGCTGATAAATGGCTCAAAGTTGGTGCTAAGCCATCCGAGACTGTGAAGAGCATGATCCGCAAAGCTCGCACAGCTGCCGAAAAGGCATAAGTCGCTCCGCGACTCGTTCTTGGTTCTTATTATTAAGTTCCTCGTTTTTCCAAAAACCGCGCTCCGCAAGGATCGCGGTTTTTTTATTCATCTAGGCAGGGACGCCGCTCCGCGGGGTCCGCGCATATGAAACGCCCCACTCGCAGCCAATGATAAGCGCGAAGCTTACTATCAAATGGTAGAGCGCAACGGCCCGCTAAGCCACTGCACCACGCGACAGTTCAAATTTCAGCATTTCCTATTTCAGCGTTTCAACATTTACCCAATACTCCCGTATGGCCATCCCCTTCGAACAATTCATGCAACGCGCACTGCATGACCCGAAGACCGGCTACTACGCCCGCCGCATCACCGGCATTGGGGGACGGGGCGACTTCACCACTGCCCCCATGCTTTCCGATGCCCTCGCAAAAGCAATCGCCGCATGGGCCACCCAAGCACTTCGCGAGACCAATTGCCGCCACCTGATCGAGATCGGTCCCGGTGACGGAACACTCAGCGCTGCCGTTTGGAAACACCTGCCATGGATGACCCGACTGCGCACCCAGCTTCACCTCGTCGAAACCTCGCAGCCTCTCACCGAGCTCCAACAAACCAAACTCGGCAACAAAGCCACATGGCACACTTCACCCGCTAAAGCCCTTGATGCATGCGATGACAATGCCGTGATGTTCTCCAATGAACTGGTCGACGCCTTCCCTGTTCGTCGATTCAAGAAAACTGACCTAGGTTGGCAAGAGATCGCCGTCACAATTGATCAAAAACCAATATCCGAATCTCTCATTCCTCCCGCACCACTCCCTGACTCCTCCAGCTTCCTTGATGGACATGACATCGGCCAATCCATTGAAGTGCATGAATCCTATCACGCTTGGCTCAAATCATGGATGCCGCAATGGAAAGGCGGACGCCTTCTGACCATCGATTACGGCGACGAAACAACCACTCTCTATCACCGCCGACCCAACGGCACCGTTCGCGCCTACCTTCTCCAGCAAAGAATCGAAGGTCCTGGCATCTATGACAATATCGGCCGACAAGACATCACGGCGGATGTCAACTTCACCGACCTCATCCAGTGGTCAAAACCATGGACATCGCATAGCAAACTCACAAGCATGGCCGAGTTCATGTCCGGTCACACAAAACCGACCGACCACCAACTCACCGACCACCAAGGCGCCGGCACCGCCTTTAAAGTCCTCGAGCAATCCCCACTCTCAAGCGACTGAAGGCAATCAGATTTCAGCATTTCCTATTTCAACTTTTCAGCATTTATTAAAAACCATGCCCTCCGTCCTCGCTGGCATTCCAGCCAAGAACTCCACCCTCTACCACCGCATCCGCTTTCTCGCGCCCGATGCAACGGTTTTCATTGAGCATGATGACGGCACCACCACATTGCTCGTGCGAGACATCGAGATGGATCGCGCTCGCAAGCTGGAGAACATCGACCACATCCACTGCGCCGTCGACTTCACTCCCACTGGCGGCCTCTCAGGCGATCGAGACACCGCTCTCGCTCAAGCAGCCGCTGAATGCCTCAGACAAAACAGCATCACTGAGATTACCGTCGAGCGCACACTTCCCTACCTCTACGCCCACCACATACAGGAAGCGGGCATCTCGATTGATTATTCTGAAGACTTCGGCGTGATGGAACGTCGAGTCAAAGACGAACAAGAAATCAATTGGCTTCGACACGCTCAAAAAGTCACCGGCGATGCGGTCGAATACGCCTGCCGCCTCATCGCGAACGCCAAAGCCAACCCAGACGGAATTCTGCAACACGATGGAACGATCCTAACCTCCGAATTCGTCCGCTCTCTCATCACGGGCTTTCTCATCGATCGCAATTTCTCCAACCCTCACGACTCCATCGTCGTCACCCTTCCCGACGTCGCCGACTGCCACCACTTTGGCAGCGGCCCGCTGAAAGCCGATCAACCTGTCATCGTCGACATCTTCCCGATGGACAACATCACCCGTTACTGCGGCGACATGACACGCACCGTCGTCAACGGCGAGGCTTCAGACGAATTCAAGCGCATGCACGCTGCGGTCCAAGCCGCCAAAGCAGCTGGCTGTGAAGCCCTCAAAGCAGGCACCACTGGCGAAGCCGTCCACAAGGCAACGATCAAAGCCATCGAACAACATGGCTACTCGGAAAAATTGGGCGACGCTCGCAACGACCAAACCGAACCCTACATGCGGCACGGCACGGGACATGGCATCGGCCTCGAAGTTCACGAACCGATCCTCCTTGCCTACGGCGGCGGAGAAATCCACGCAGGTGAAATCTTCACCATCGAACCCGGCCTCTACTCAGCCACCCTCGGCGGCGTCCGCATCGAAGACATGGTCCTCACAACCGAAACCGGCCACCAAATCCTCTCCCCCCTCCACGAAGGCTACGATTGGAATAGCTAAAAATCCCATTCATCTGCGTCCATCTGCGGTTAATTCATCACAAAAAAAGGCCACCACGTTTCCGTGGCGACCTTTTAAAAATTCGAGGCGTATGCCTGAGTCGATTACTTGATCAACTCAACCATCTTTGCGCCCATCGCAAGACCTACGTTCATATAAGTGTTTGCGTTGCCACTGTAGTGAGCACTTGAGCTGCTGCCTTCAGATAGCGGGTTGGTGTAAACGAAACCGATGTCGTCGCTGCTAGCAGCAAAACTCTTCATCGCGTGAAGGATTTTGCCATGACCTGATTCGGTGTCATCTTCTTTGGTCTGACCCAATGAAGCTGTGACGAATTTAGCGTTTGGCGAGTTGAAGTCCTTGCGAAGTGCTGTGAGCAAGTAGCCGAGGTTTTTCTCATACATCGCAGCATGTGCTTTGTTGCGCATGTCTTTGTCACCTTGCCACCAGAGAATACCGACGACCTCATACTTGGTCGCACCAGGGTAATACTCACCAATGTTCTCGAGGATCTTCTTCGCGTTTCCGACATCATCGTCATACTGCTTACCGGCATACCATTGAAGCATATCGCCGCCTTCTACGTATTTAACGATCGTGCTGTCTTTTTTGCTTTGGACGGTCTCTTTGTAGCCAGGACATTCGATACCTTCCGCTGTATAACGAGGAGTGCCTGGAGGCAAAAGGTCCCAACCAAGGCTGCGGTTACCAATCGAGCTCTTGAGAATCATCACAGGCTCATCAATCGAGTTACCAAGTTGATGACCAATGCCGACCTCAATGCCGATTTTCTTGCCACTGATGGTCAACCAGTCGTTGCGATACACACCCATGTTGCCGCGCTTCTGCATCACAGAAACATTGCGAACATCTTTGCGCGTGGTCCAGTTGCCTTCGTCATCGGCGAGGAAAGGATATTTCTCTTTAAGGCCATCATTCACTTTGCCCATCTCGAGCGTGTTGGACTGACCCATGATAAGGAAAACCTTCACTGGCTTGGACACATCCGCCGGCTTGCCATCTGGATCAGGCAAGTCCTGCGCACTCGAAACGCCAGCCACACACATGGCTGCCATTAGGCTAGGCACGAACATCAATTTACGTAATTTCATCTGTTTTATCTTAGGTTTCTTGGGATTTGGATCATTTGCGCCAATTTGACCATCGTGGCCCAATTGGCATAGAGCACACCTAGGTGCGCAGTAGGTTTACTACGCGAAAAATCACAGGATTCATACAAAAATCCATGCACAGCGTTATCAAATCATTTCCTTACCTGCTTTTTGAAAAACTCAACAATGAGCGGGATCGAGTCTTGATCGAGCCGATGCCCTTTCTGATGAATCACCGATAAAACATCCGCTCCTTTTTCGGATTTGTAATGTGTGGCACCCTTCACGCCCTTGCCCCATGGCAGACCATCACCCTCCGCACCATTGATGCGCTTCACGATCGCTAGGGTCGCCTTCTGCCAGTCATATTTGACCAATCGGTCATTCTGACCCGAGATTTTCACAACAGGCAATGGATTAGCGTTCAATATGTTGCGCGATACTGCCGCAGAGGGACCGATTGCCGCCAATCGATCGCCACGTTCAGCCCACAACAAATAGCTGAAGCCTCCACCATTCGAGTGGCCTGTCGCATAAACTCTCTTGGCGTCTACCGAGTAGCGCTTCGACAAATCGCTCAACATGGCATCAAAAAACAATAGATCTCGGTCGCCGTGGTCACCCGCCTTCGATTGCCACCCGCTGCGCTTGCCCTTTGGATCCGTCAATGCTCCTGGCGTGTTCACCCCTTGCGGATAAACCACTAGGGCTTCCGGCCACAATTCGTGAATCTTGAACTGTCCCTTTGCTCTCTCAGCTTTCCCTCCATGACCGTGAAACACAAACACCACCGGCACGGGCTCATTAGATTTCTTTTCAGGCACATAGACCCAGGCCTCTCGCTTCAGCCCCCCAACATCCCATGATTCTTCCTTCCCCGACGCCAAACCAAGATCCGCAGCCAACAAACTCAACATCCATGTAATAAAAATAGCCCATTTCATGATCATGACGGAAGATTGAACCGCAATTAACATCTAAAGTTGCACGATTCTTGCTCTGTGTGTATGCACGAGTCGTCATTGGTGTGTTTTTACACGGAAGTGACACAATTCTAAGAAGACATCCGATAGGATCCCGAAAATCATTCGCAACATGAAATTTCGTAAAACGTTAACCAAATGGGCCGCGATTCCTTTCGCATCCCTCACGCTCCTATCGGCTGCACATGCCGACAAAAACGTAGAAACCGAAACAGCTGAGACGGACCCTCTCATTCAGCGATTTCAAGACGACCTCCGCCTCATCGAAAAAATGAGAGCGATCTATTTGGCTCAAGGAGACAAAGAAGCAGTGGCTTCTCTCACCAAAGAGATCCACAAAGTGAAGGACACATTCTTCCGAATGAGCGAGCTGAGCAAAATCGAAATCAGCTCGTCCACCAATACCAGCATCCATGTTCTCAGCGAGAAAGCAGCGAGACTTTCCGGCGGATATCGCCCGACATTTTCTCACGTCGGTGATGCCATCGACGGCGCTGAATTCACTTGTGTCCCATGGAAATCATCGCCAACCTTTCACATCAACGCGATCACCTCAGGCTACATCTACATGATCGGTGTTGGCACAAGCAACTTTGACAAAACCGACGCAGAAATCATCGAGGTCGAAGATACACTCGATGGCAAATACGTTGGCAAATGTTACCGGGTCTACCTACGCAAAGGACAATCCTACCAATGCTCAGGATTTGAAACCTGCCTAATCGGAAGAAGCATCACGATCACGGACAACAACTAAGATTTCACCATCACACAAAAAGGCCTCGAGGAATTATCCCCGAGGCCTTTTTTATTAAAATCGCATCAATAGGATCAATCTCGGTCTCCGTCACCAGCGATGCTGCGCTTGATGCGATCCGATACCATGTCGCTCTGCTCAATGTATGCTTTCGCTGCATCTGGATCCTCTTGCATCCATCGGCGAGTGGTTACCCACATCGCGCGGTCACGGTCGCGTTCACTATCAATGCTCTCAACTACCTTGATCAAATCAGCTGGCTCAGCCTGCTGGTTGCTCCAAACATACGACTGAAGTGCACTATCACGAACATCACCCTTCGGCAAACCCGCGGCGTAAGTCAGCGCAGCGCCAGGATCTTTTGCAACCCACTGAGGCATCAACTCGCGCATGCTTCGCTCTTGCGCATCTTCGCTTCCGTTGTTTGCCAAAAAATCAGCCGCAGATTCAGGGCTGGTCTTGGCCATCACTTCGACCACATCTGCGACGGCTCGATTCTTTTGAGCACCGTCTTCCATCATGGCAACTTGTGCAGCAGCACCTTCAGGATCGGTCTTCGCCAATCCGCTAATAGCAGATGCCATGGCTGATGCCTGCTCTTCAGCAGGCAAGGTTTGAATCCATGACTGCGCTTCTGAGAAATTGGAGGCTCCGTATGATTCAGCAATGGTCCGAATACTACGCTCCGCAACTTCGGAGTCCACCTGTCCCAACATCTTCGCCGCTTTAGCGGGATCTGTTTTGGCGATCTCGCTCATCACACCTTCAATTGCACGATCTTTGTCGGTAGTCAGGGTATTCGCCCACGCCAAAGCAGCGTCTGGATCTTGCTTGGCCCACTCCGATGCAATGACCTGCGAACCGGATTCGCCCGACATGCGACCACGACCCATTCCCATCATCGCAAACTCGCGAGGGTTTTCTGCATAGTAACGCGCAGCATTGGCTGGATCCACACTCGCCCAACTCTGAAGCACCGTTGGCTTCACCATGAAACCACTCCAACCCATGGTGTTGGTGTATCCCATCGCTGATGTCGGATCCACTTCCGCCCAGCGACTGAACAACAAGAACGATGCAACGATCCGATCACTCAACGGCAACTCATCCATTTTTCCTGCTTCTTCCTCAAACTGATCAATCGATAGACCTTCGTAGTAATCAATCATCGCCATGATGCGATTCGAGCTACCTGTAAGCTTATCGATTTCCTCCAAACTCCGCATCACTCGGCGGCTATCGGCATCACCTGAACGGGATGAACCTGAATTGCCAAATCGAGAGTCCGAACGGGTGCGAAGTTCTGTATCACCACCAGCGGCTGCCGAATCTGAGCCGGATGACGTGTTTTTTCCAGAAATGTAGCCAGCGGCGAGGCCAACCAGAAGGGTTGCAACAGGGATGATCCAGGGTGTTTTCATAGGGTTTGCATAGTTATGCGGTGCTTAAACCACAATATGTCTGAAAAGTTACGCTCCGAGCAGGATTTTTCCAAGGCTTCCTTACAGTTCCCCCATCAATCCACTCACCAACTCTGCCTCTTCATCCCACCCATGCTCCACCAGGCCTGCCAGCACCCGAGCCACACTTGGAACCCATAAGCCCTCTCTCACCATTTGAACCCCATCCCTCGGATAAGCCATGCCCGGCAAATATCGCTCAGCCAAATGCATGCACATCCACGCACGCCAACTCCTTGCATCTGCGCGCACCCCACTCATCCGACTCGCCAAATGCTGGAAATGCCTGACGGGATTCCCCATGAAACCCAATTCATTCGCATCCGCCTCCACCATCATCCAAACCATCGCGCGATAAGGATCAACCCCAGACAACCAATCCCCCTCTCTCACATCCGCCATGAAGGCCTTGTTGACCTGCAAGATTGCCTGCGCCGGCTTGCCAGACAACCACCGCGACTGCGCATAGCGCAATGCATCCATGTAATAGGCAATCCCGCGATCACGACCATGACGGCGCGTCACAGAAAAATCATACAACTGATCAATCTCTGGCAACCACGGACATGGCTCTGGTCTCAACAATTCACTCATCAACATCTGACTCCAATCGGATCATAGAATGAACAGAACACAACAAGCATTGTTCTCTACCACCTATCACTCACCACCCACTCCAGACTTGCATCACCTCTCGGATCCACGATTCTCAGACACATATGAGCTCACTCAAAGGTAAAGTCCTCGTCGCCCAAGGAGGTGGCCCCACCCACGTCATCAACCAAAGCGCTGTCGGCGTTGTTCTCGAAGCACGCAAATACGACCAAGTCACCGCAATCTATGGCGCACTCCGCGGCGTCAGCGGAATCGTTAACGAAGACTTCATCGACCTCACTCATGAGAGCGAAGAAAACCTCGAAAATATCTCCTTCACACCATCGTCCGGCCTGCTCTCGACTCGCGACAAACCTGACCAAGAATATTGCGAACGCATGTTCAAGGTGATGCAGGCTCACGACATCCGATACTTTTTCTACATCGGCGGAAACGATTCGTCCGACACCGTCCGCATCGTCAGCGAACAGGCCAAAGCCGCGGACTATGAACTCCACGCCATCCATATCCCCAAAACGATCGATAACGACCTGACCGAAAACGACCACTGCCCAGGCTTCGGCTCAGCGGCTCGATTCGTCGCATCTGCTTTTGTCGGTGCAGGTCTCGACAACCGCGCTCTCGGTGGCATCTACATCGGGATTATCATGGGACGCCACGCTGGCTTCCTCACCGCTGCCTCGGCCATGGCACAAAAATACGAGGATGACGGACCACATCTCATCTACCTGCCAGAACGACCCTTCGACCAAGAACGCTTCCTTGCCGATGTCGATCGCGTTTACTCAAAACACGGCTTTTGCTCGATCGCCATCTCGGAGGGCATCTCCGACGCCGAGGGCACTCCCATCATCACCAAACTCAGCGAAACCGTGGAACGCGACTCCCATGGAAATATCCAGCTCTCCGGAACTGGTGCCCTGGGCGACCTCATATCCGACACCATCAAAGAAGGACTTAAACTGAAGCGGGTCCGCGCCGACACCTTTGGATATCTGCAGCGCTGCTTCATCGGATGCCTATCTGATACCGATGCTCAAGAAGCTCGAGAAGTCGCCAAAAAGGCCGTTCAGTGCGCTCTCGTCGATGGAGCCAAATCTGGATCGGTCGCAATTCGCCGCACAGAACTGAACTACGCCGTGGATTATGAACTCGTCGACATCGCAAAAGTCGCCGGCCTCACCCGCCACATGCCCGATGAATTCATCAACGCAGATAGCAACGGCGTGACACAAGCCTTCAAAGATTACTGCAGGCCACTCCTCGGATCCGACTTCAAAGAACACTACCGATTCGAATCACCACAGGTTACAAAAATTCTAAATCAATAAACATAACTCACTTACAGCAAAGCCGAAGTGGAATAGACCACTTCGGCTTTCTTATACCCAAACCAAAATACCAAACAGTCGCTTCAATCGTAAGTATTAATACTTTCTTCAATCGAAAGCTTCTAGCGCCAACCCTCCCTTTAAAACGGCAGGGACGGCGCTCCGCGCGGTCCGAAAGCCAATGATCCGCGCGAAGCCTAACCAAGAACCAAGAACCAAGAACCAAGAACTAGGAACCAACCCCGACACGTCGGGGCGGCGTAGCCGAAACCAAGAACAATCCGCTCTGCGGATTACTCCATCTCCAGCCGATACCTCGGCAAATCCCCATCGACCTCCAAACTCCAAGCATCAATCCCTCCTCGCAGCCCATAGGTGTGCTTCAAGCCATGCCCACGGAACCAAGCGACCTGATCCAAGACATATTGCCCAGAATGGTCATGTAGCAGGATCAGCTGCTCTGGATCTCCTGAAAACAATGATTGCTGCAACTCTTGGGTAAAAAAGTCGGACCCCTCGATTTTCACCGCGTCGTGCTCTTCGCGTGTCCGCAAATCCACCAATTTGAGCTCTCCCAGCCTCGATTTCGCTTCCTTGGGCTCCATCAACATCTCTTGGTCGTGCTGATGACTCTCGAGCAAATGCCCCAAAACCTCCACAGGATCCAACTCCGACCGCTCACACAGTTGCTTCAGATTCTCCCCATCCGAGAAGGCACAACTCTGACACCCCCCAAGATGATATCGCGCAAACAAAGCCCGCTTTGCACCAGGTAAAGCCGTGATGATGTCGCCCATCGGGGTCTCTTCTGTGAGCTCAGTTACTTGCATGCCCATAGAATAACCCACCACAGCCGGAACGCACACCCTGATTTTCCGTTGTTTTCAAACGCAAAAGTCTGAAATACCCTCTCGCCATGCCTCGCACCCGCGACCCAGACGAACCGAAGATCTACTTCCTGCCGAACTTGATGACCGCCTGCAATCTCGCATGCGGGTTCTTTGCCGTGTTGATGATCTTCAATGGCCTCCTCAATGTCGGAACTGCTGAAATTCCAGAAAAGGAATACTACCAGCAAATCAAACCCTACTACGAATACGCCATCCTACTGATCTTCGGATCCTGCCTTTTCGATCTACTCGATGGCCGACTCGCCCGACTCGGCGGAAAAGAATCACCCTTCGGTCAAGAGTTCGACTCCCTCGCAGACATCATTTCATTCGGCATGGCGCCAGCAATGCTGCTCTCCAAAGCCGTTCTCTTTCCACTCGGCAATATCGGCTGGGGTATCGCTCTGGTCTACTTGGTCTGCGGCGCCATGCGACTCGCTCGCTTCAACTGCCTTGCCAATTTACCGAAAAGAAATGACACATCCTCCGACTTCCGCGGACTACCCATTCCCATGGCCGCAGGTTTCATTGCGTCGCTCACCTTCTTGCTCATCGACCTCTACAAAAACGACCATGAAATCGGCTTCTGGAAATACATCCTTGCCGGCGCCATGCTCGGCCTCTCACTACTGATGATCAGCGATATCCGCTACCCGAGTTTCAAAAAAGTGGGATGGCGCACCCGCGGCAACCTCGGCATGATCGTGATCGCTGTCGTCTTGGTCTTCATGACCATCCAATTCCGCTACATCATGCCGGTCGTTCTCTTCAGTGTCTATTTGGCCTACGGCATGATTCGTCCATGGATCTCACAAAAACTCCGCAAAGACATCGAAATCGAATCTGAAAAGTTTTTGGACAACGGGGATAATGAAGACGAGTCTGAGAAATCAGAGAAACGATGAGCGAACCCAAAAAGAAACGCATCAAATGGATCGGCCCAGCATTGGCGATCCTCCCGCTATGGCTTGTGGTCTCAGCGGGTGCAGCACTCTGGTACACTCACTCCAAGGACGACAAGGAAACTGAAGAGCGCGAACAACGTTTCGTGCAATCCGTATCCATCCCCCTCATTTCCGACGACCTCAACAAAATCACCAACATTGTCGGCGAACGACACATTCAAAGCGAAGAAGCTCGCAAAGGCCTAACAAGGATGGCCGCGATGATCGATGGGGTTCTTGGGCCAAGCAACACTGGCTACAACATCAAACGAATCACCGGGCCAGCACAGTGGCCGATTCTTCAAGTCAGCCTGATCGGAAAAGATCAAGACGCCGGAAAACTCTGGGTTCTAACATCATACGATAGCAGACCAGGATCGATCGGTGTGGAAGCCAATGCAACTGGCGTTGCCGCCACCATTGCCGCGGCACAAGCAATGGCTCGCGACACCCCCCAATGCACCATCCATTTCTTATTCCTCCCCCACGTCAATGACCTCGATGGACCAGTTCTCGAAACCGTTGAAAAAATCGAACCCCTCATCCTCGCTAATGACGAAGTGATTTGCGTGGAAGCAGTCGGCACCAACAATGAGCTCTGGGTCAGCTCCCGTGACACCAATGCAAAGCCACTCTCTACCACCACTGGAATCGGCAAGGTGGTCGGCGCAGAAGTGGTCTGCCTCGGCGAAAACACCGATCTCGCTAGCATATTCAACGAAATGGGAAAATCTGCCACTCGAGTGGCAACACGTCCGATTCTCACCCCAAATGAGCCCGACAACAAGGACCCCAACCCGAAATTTGTCGCTGCATCCGCTGGCAGAATCATCGAACTCATCAAACGCTGCAGCACCCTAACGGGAAATCCGTAAAATTCTCGATTGCGATTTTCCAAGAGTCGCCGAAATTCATCCAACTCCATTTCATGCGCCCCTCCGACATCGAACCCAATTTCATCTCTCATGCACCAGGCTACTGGGCAGATGAGCAGGTCGACCAGTGGGACGACTACAAATGGCAGCTGCGCAACCGCATCGACTCCCTGACCGAGCTGGAATCCCACCTCAACCTTACCGACGTCGAACGCGCAGGCGCGCTGCTTGCAGGCAACAAGCTGGCGATGTCGATCACCCCGCACTTTTTCAACCTAATCGACAAGGACGATCCAGACTGCCCGATCCGTCGGCAAGTCATCCCACGCATGGAAGAAAGTTGGAGCGCGCCAGAAGAAGTTGCAGACCCCTGTGGCGAAGATTCTCACATGCCAGTTCCCGGCTTGGTTCACCGATACCCAGACCGCGTGCTCTTTCTCGTCACCGACCGCTGCGCATCCTATTGCCGCTACTGCACCCGCTCACGCGTCGTTTCAGGCGTGGGTGAACAACAACTCGAAACGCAATGGGAGCAAGCATTCGAATACCTTGAACGTACCCCACAAGTTCGCGACGTCCTGCTCTCAGGGGGTGACCCACTGCTGTTCTCTGACAACAAGCTGGATAAAATCCTCACCCGCCTGCGCTCGATCCCGCACATCCAATTCTTACGCATCGGCTCACGCATCCCGATCTTCCTGCCGCAGCGCATCACACCGGAGCTCTGCGCCATGCTCAAAAAGCACCACCCGCTTTTCATCTCCATTCACGCCAATCACCCTCGCGAACTCACGACTGAAGTCCGCGATGCCCTCGGCCGACTCGCCGACGCCGGCATCCCTCTCGGCAACCAAAGTGTCTTGCTCCGCGGCGTGAATGATTCGGTCGAGATCCAAAAAGCTCTGGTTCACAAACTTCTGATGGCGCGGGCTCGCCCCTACTATCTCTATCAATGCGACCTCATTAACGGATCATCGCACCTGAGAACATCCGTTGCCGAGGGCGTCTCCATCATCGATGGCCTCCGCGGCCACACGACGGGCTACGCCATTCCTCAGTTCGTCATCGACGGACCCGGCGGCGGCGGGAAAATCCCGATCAACCCGAACTACATGATCGAATCGATCCCAGGCAAGGTGACCCTGAGGAATTTTGAAGGCAAAACCTTCGAATACCCCGACCCAACACCCATGCCTCATGAGATCGCCAAGAAGCTCCATGAACAGGCCTTCTCGAACTCTTGAAGTCCAAGGAATCGCGCGAAGCCCGACTTTCGACCTCGGACCTTCGACTTTCGACCCAAAAGCTCCCATTCGGCTTGCTCTAGCCTCGGTCTCCACTAGCATCATTGCTTCCCCAAGCTCGACTGCTGATGAACCGTATTTTCGTTGAAAAAAAGGCCGCTCACAACGCGGAGGCTCGCCACCTCCTGCACGATCTCCACGAGTCCCTTGGGCTGCCAAATTTGACCGGACTTCGAATCGCTCAACGCTACGAACTGGACGGACTGACCGAAAAACAATTCGACGAAGCGGCCACTCACATCCTCTCGGAACCTCAGGTCGATGAGATCTCAAAAGAACTCAGACTAAACTCCAACGAAACCGCATTCGCTGTCGAATACCTCCCCGGCCAATTCGACCAACGCGCCGACTCTGCTGCACAATGCGTGCAAATTCTCACCGGAAAAGATCGCCCAGCTGCCATCTCTGCTCGCGTGATCATCCTTCAAGGTGAACTCTCCGGATCCGACATCGATAACATCAAGTCCTACGTCATCAATGCGGTCGACTCCCATGAGGTTCCCGTTGATGCCGACACCCAACGTCAAACTCCTTCCGTTCCAAAAGACGTCGCGATCCTCGACGGCTTCTCCAAACAAGACCCCGCCACCATCCGCTCCGAGTTTGGTTTGGCGATGTCAGAAGAAGATGTCGCTTTCTGCCAAAACTACTTCGGCAACAAAGAAGGGCGCGACCCAAGCATCACGGAAATCAAGATGCTCGACACCTACTGGTCCGACCACTGCCGCCACACAACTTTCCTAACCAAGATCGACGAAGTCACCTTCGACGACCCCACCGGTCCCGTCGCCCGCGCATGGGACACTTATCAGCAAACTCGCAAAAATCTCGGCCGCGAAGACAAACCGGTCACGATGATGGACATCGCCCTGATCGGTATGCGCGAACTCCGTGCCTCCGGCGAACTCGATAACTTGGAAGTCTCCGAGGAAGTCAACGCTGCCTCCATCGTTGTCCCTGTCAAAATCGACGACAAACCCGAAGAGGAATGGTTGGTGATGTTCAAAAATGAAACCCACAACCACCCCACCGAAATCGAACCTTTTGGTGGTGCCGCAACCTGCCTCGGCGGTTGCATTCGCGACCCACTCTCCGGCCGCTCCTACGTCTATCAAGCGATGCGTGTCACTGGCGCCGCAGACCCGCTAACGCCATTCTCGGAAACCCTCCCGGGCAAACTCCCACAAAAGAAAATCTGCCAGGTCGCCGCTCACGGATACTCATCTTACGGCAACCAAATCGGCCTCGCCACCGGACAAGTCGCCGAAGTCTATCACCCAGGCTATGTCGCAAAACGCCTCGAGATCGGGGCAGTGGTCGCTGCGGCCCCGCGCTCAAACGTATTCCGCGGAACCCCCGCTCCGGGCGATGTGATCCTGCTCATCGGCGGACGCACCGGACGCGATGGAGTCGGCGGAGCAACAGGCTCATCCAAAGAGCACACGGACACCGCATTGGATAACTCCGCCGAAGTACAAAAAGGTGATGCCCCGACCGAACGCAAAATCCAACGACTTTTCCGCAACGCGGAGCTGACGCATAAAATCAAAATCTGCAACGACTTCGGCGCAGGCGGCGTCTCCGTTGCCATCGGCGAAATCGCTCCATCACTCATCATCAACCTCGACGCCGTTCCAAAAAAATATGACGGACTCGATGGCACCGAACTCGCGATTTCAGAATCCCAAGAACGCATGGCGGTATGCGTCGACCCATCAGAAATCGATTACTTCATCGCAGAGGCCGACAAAGAAAACCTCGAATGCGTGCACGTCGCAGATGTCACCGACAGCGGCCGACTCGTCATGAACTGGCGCGGCAAAACCATCGTCGATCTCTCACGCGAATTCCTCGATACCAACGGTGTTCAACAAACCGCTCAAATTCATGTGAAAGCTGCCGACCTGTCGGAAGCTTCATCGGATGACTGCTCACAGCTGACGGATCACTTAAGCCACCTCAACAACGCTTCGCAAAAAGGCTTGGGAGAAATGTTCGATGGATCAGTCGGCGCCGGCACGGTCCTCTGGCCATTCGGTGGAGAGCACCAACTCACCCCGCCCGACGCGATGGTGGCAAAGCTACCTCTCCTCGAAGGCAACACCGACACCTGTACTTACATGTCATGGGGATTCGACCCCTACCTGTCTGAAAAGTCTCCCTTCCACGGCGCCGCATATGCCGTCACGGAATCGGTCTGCAAAGCCGTCGCCGCTGGCGCACAACTCTCTGACATTCGCCTCACGTTGCAGGAATACTTCCCGAAGCTTGGCAACGATCCAAGTCGCTGGGGACTCCCATTTGCAGCCTTGCTTGGCGCCTACCACGCCCAACACGAACTCCGCCTCGCAGCGATCGGCGGCAAGGACTCGATGTCAGGATCATTCAACGAACTCGACGTCCCACCGACCCTCGTCTCATTCGCCCTAGCGCCTGGCTCTGCTTCTCTCGCGCTCTCCCCTGAGTTCAAGAAAGCAGAATCCACCCTCTCTCTCGTCACAGTACCGCGCACCGCAGACCAACTGCCCGACTTCACCGCGCTCAAGGAAACGGCCGCCGCACTTCATCAACTCAACAAGGACGGCAAGTTGATCTCGATGCACCACATCGGCCAAGCCGGCATCGCTGCCGCCATCGCCAAGATGAGCTTCGGCAATCATATCGGTGCCACAATCACCACCGAAGAGAACGTCTACACAGAACACTATTTCTCATTCGTTTTAGAACACGATAGCGCCAACACCGACTCCATCAACCAAGCACTCTCATCCGTTACCCTGCTTGGAACCACCACCGATCAACCTAGCGTGACCGTCAACGGCGAAAGCCACCCGATCGAAATGCTTCAAGCCGCATGGGAAAGAAAACTTGAGCCCGTCTATCCAACCCAACCCGACCAACCAACGACTTCCAAGTTGCTAGACATCCCGCTCTTCACCGAGTGCACATCCAGCAAGCCAAAATCACCGACAGCTACTCCCAAGGTGATCATTCCGTCATTCCCCGGAACGAACAGTGAATACGACTCCGCCAAAGCCTTCAACGAAGCCGGAGCCAATGCCAACATTTTAGTCTTCCGCAACCTCACAGCCAAACACATCGAAGAATCACTGCAAGCGCTAGAGGAACAAATCAAGCAATCGCAGATTCTCATGCTTCCTGGCGGATTCAGCGCAGGCGACGAACCTGATGGCTCAGCCAAGTTCATTGCCACCATCATTCGAAGCCCACGCATCGCTGATGCCATCATGGACCTCCTCAAAAACCGCGACGGACTGATCCTCGGCATCTGCAATGGCTTCCAAGCACTCATCAAAACCGGCCTCGTCCCCTACGGCGAAATACGCGAACCCAATGCAGATTCGCCCACATTGGTTCACAACGACATCGGCCGCCATATCTCTCGCTACGCGAACACACGCATCGTCAGCACTCAGTCACCATGGCTCAGCCACTGCAATCCGGGCGACATCCATTCGGTCCCATTCTCTCATGGTGAAGGCAAATTCTACGCCAGCGAATCGGTGATCACCGAACTCGCAAAGCATGGACAAATCGCCACGCAATACTGCGACCAACATGGCAATCCATCAATGGACTGCTCTCACAACCCGAATGGATCGCTCTCAGCCGTAGAAGGCATCACCAGCCCATGCGGACGCGTCCTCGGTAAAATGGGACACACAGAACGCCGAGGCACTCAGGTTGCCAAAAACCTTCCGGGCGAAAAACACCAGCCGCTATTCAAGGCAGGCGTCACTTATTTTTCTTAAGGACGATCCAGCGCTACAAAGCGGCGCCGATTCTATACTTGAAAGAAAATCGCCATCTTCTTTTGATGCTTCTATGCGCGAACCAAAGAAAATCATAACTTATGTTATCTTCGGTGCTGTATTTCTATACTTCATACTGAAGCGGACCTCGTTCGGCAAGAACCTCAATATCTCACTCCCATCAGACATGGACAACCCGGCATTCTTCATCATCGGAATTATCATCCTCGTCATCGCCGGTATCATCTTTGGCCAGATCCAAGCCAAGAAACGCCGCGAGGCGATGCAAGCACTCGCACAACAAATCGGCTTCACCTTCTCACCTGATAAAGACCGCTCATTCGCATCCCAGTTTGGATTCATCAACGAAATGGGCAAGGGCCAGAACCGCTACGCTCACAACATCCTTAGCGGCGTTGCTCAAGACGGCTCTCATTGCCATGTCTTTGATTACCACTACGAAACCAAATCCCGTGATAGCAAAGGACGCACAAGGACTAACCACCACCACTTTTCTATATTCACACTGATGCTTCCAAAACGCTTTCACGAGCTAACCATCCGCCCCGAAGGCCTTTTCTCTAAGATCGTCCAAGGCATCGGCTTTGACGACATCGACTTCGAATCTCTCGAGTTCTCCAAGCGCTACGAGGTGAAATCCAAAGACAAGAAGTTCGCCTACGATTTCTGCAACGCCCAGATGATCGACTACCTCCTCAATCAACCCAACTACATGATCGAAGTGGAAGGCAACGTGCTCTCACTGATCTTCAATGGCAAACTCAGGGTCGATGAAATCATTCCCCACCTTGAATCCTTGCAACAAATCCGCGCTCGCATCCCTCAGTATCTGCTCACCGAGCAGGCATTATAAACATCGATCCATCCTCTAATG
Source organism: Luteolibacter sp. (assembly GCA_043566505.1). Lineage (GTDB taxonomy): Bacteria > Verrucomicrobiota > Verrucomicrobiia > Verrucomicrobiales > Akkermansiaceae > Luteolibacter. The sequence continues at coordinate 149,992 of CP121322.1, forward strand.
GCCAAGGTTTCCACCAAACCCTAATATGGCCTCAACAAGAACAAATCACCTAACCAGTCACACTTATGGAAATCATCATCGGACTCATCGTTGTAGTCGCTCTCCCAGCCCTCTACCTCATCGTCGCCTACAACGGCCTCGTCGCCATTCGCAACCACATCCGTGATGCCTGGGCCAATATCGATACGGAACTGAAACGCCGATACGAGCTGATCCCCAACTTGGTCAACACCGCGAAAGGCTACGCCAAACACGAGAGCGAAACGCTGGAGAAGGTCATCGAACTTCGCAATCAATGCAAAGCCAACAACGGATCACCTGCAGAACAAGCCGCGAGCGAACAACAACTCGTCAAAGGCATTAGCGGAATCTTCGCTCTAGCTGAAAATTACCCCGACCTAAAAGCGAACCAAAACTTCATGCAGCTCCAACAGGAACTCGTGAATACTGAAGACCGCATCCAGGCCGCCCGACGCTTCTACAACGGCAATGTACGTGAATACCGCAACAAAACCCAGTCGTTCCCATCGAACATCGTCGCTGGCATGTTCGGATTCCGACCTGAAGCTGAAGAATTCTTCGAATGCGATCCTATCGAACGCGAAGCTGTAAAGGTCGAATTCTAAACACCTTATAACGTAACACTCGTTTCATTCGCATGCCAATCGTGACAGTTTCGTCACGATTGGCATGGAATTTGCTTCATTATTGCACTTTCCTGATTTAGTATCTGGCAGCAAATTTTTTGCGCCTCATGCCTGATACGTTTCTCCATCAGAACCTCTCCCAACAACAGACGCTCGCGCCCCAGATGCGCAAGAGCTTGGAGATTCTGCAAGCGGGCACCATGGAGCTGACGCACATGATCAATCAGGCTCTGGAAGCGAACCCCACTTTGGAAGATATCACGGAGTCCATCTCGCTCGACGAGGAAGGACCCACACCGGAAGAGGCCGATTCCCTCGACCACCTCAATGAAACCGATGACGACTGGCGGGATCGCATCATCATGGAAGGAAAATCCGCTCCATGGACCAGCGAAGACGAAGAACGCCGACAACGCCTCTACGATTCACTCGTTGCCCCCGAAACTCTCCAGCAACACCTCCAACACCAACTCGATCTGTCGATGATCGAACCCGAAGTTCGCGCCGCAGCGGAAGCCATTGTTGGCAACCTCGATAGCCGAGGCTTCCTCGACCTCCCTCTTCGAGATCTCGGCATCAGAATGGATCTCAATCACGAGCACCTCGAAGAAGCTATTCAGCTGATCCAAACCTTCAACCCGCCAGGCGTCGGAGCCAGCAGCATTGCAGAATCTCTTCTGATACAACTCGAACGCCAAAACGGCATCGACACGATCGAATACCGCATCGTTAGAGACCATCTCGAAGACCTCGCCCGCAAACGCCATCCGCAAATTGCCAAAACTCTCGGCACCAGTGTTGACCGAATCACCGAAGCCGCAGAACGCATTGGCCGACTCACCCCCAACCCCGGCGGCGACTTCGATCCATCTGGAAACCCCTACATTCTTCCTGACGTCATCATCGAAGCCAATAAGGAAGGCATGCTAGAGGCTCAGCTCACCGGCGAACACCTCCCCAACCTTCGCATCAACGATTTCTACAAAGACATGATCGGCAAAGACGGAGTCGACACCAAAGCGCGCCAGTTCTTGCGCGATCAGATCCGCGATGGCCGCAGTCTGATCCGGTCCATATCATTGCGCCAAGAGACCATCCTCGCGATCGCTCATCAACTGATCCTGCGGCAAAAGGACTTCTTCAATAAAGGCCCACGCTTCCTCAAACCCCTCACCATGAACGAAGTGGCCGATGCATTAGAAATGCACGCGACCACCGTCTCTCGTGCCGTAGCGGGAAAATACATCCTCACACCGCAAGGCCTGATGGAGATGCGTGCGTTCTTTGCCACGGGTTACAATACCGATGGCGGCTCACAGGTCTCCAATGCTGGTGTGCGCGAGGCAATCCAACAACTCGTCTCCAACGAAAACCCAGCCAAGCCAATGTCAGATGAGTCACTCATGAAAGCCCTCGCCAAACAGGGGGTCAAAGTCGCCCGCCGCACCATCGCCAAATATCGCGAACAACTCGGCATCCTCCCCTCCCACCTCCGCAAGAGCTTCAAGTGAAGCCGTAGGGAGTGGCGACATTCCTGTCGCCCCATGAGCACGGTAGGGCTGATCGCCCCGCTTGCCCCGATATGCAGGGGATCAACCGACTTCACTCATCTCATTGATATCGATCTAAGAATTGAACTACAATTGCTTTGATGCGCTCGGCCTCATCCGCGTGTTTTTCGATTTCCGCACCGTATCGGTCAGGGGTTACCAACCCATCAAAATGGTAGGGTTGATCGGCCCGATCAACCGACTTCACTCATCTCATTGATGTCGATCTAACATTTAAACTACAATTGCCTTAATGCGCTCTACCTCAGCCGTGTGTTCACCGATTTCCGCACAGTCACCATGGTCTCTAGTCTACAAACAAAAGACTCACGGCAATCATTCCTCCAATTTGATCTCTGTTTGCGATCGGAGTCCAATACGATCCTCACCCAGCAATTCGACATCAAAACCGATGTAATAGTTTTTCCCACCGTTCTCAAAGGTCAGATCACTGTACTCGCTTGCTGCACCCGGAATGATTTTGGGCAAAGACATGATATCAAATTTGCGGGTGCCTGCAGTCGCTGGATCCATCCCCATGGACAGGTCGTGAATCCAAGTTTGCACGTCAGGAATCACATCCCCTTGTCCTGACAGCATGAGATTCGAAGCAATGGCTTTGGCGAACTCAGGCCCGACAGCCAGCATCATGCTGTTCATCGCTACCACCTCCTGGCCATCCTCTGTCGTTTCGCGCCTCGGCGTGATCAAACACATCCCATATTTGCCATCGGCTGTTCTAAACCCACCCGTGATCAACGTTTGACCCAGCTTCATCTTCACATCGGATATGGACGTATAAACCTCCGCCACTTTTTGACCCTGACTCGCCTCATAATCTCTACTGAATCTCGGCCCCCACCATCGACCATCGACCGCCACCTCTGAGCTCCCTGCATCCATCTCGATCGGCTCAGGCTCGTTGGGTGCCTCGTCAACATCATCCTCTCTCGCCTCATCATCAGCGATCATTTCATCCACCACTCCCTGCTGACTATGACTCGGCGCAGTGTCACCACCCAGATTGCGATACACAAGCACCGCAATCACTACCGACAACACAATCGCAACGACTAGAACTGATTTTTTCATGAATGAGACAATGACCTATCATTAAAGCCGCCTCCCGCCAACAACAGCCTTTCATCATGGCCAGCTCTGAAACGCCTGAAATCGCAGCCATCCTTGAATAACACTCCAGCCTGTGGACAATCATAGAAATTCATGACCGATCTCGATCCAAACCCTGAAGACGAGTGGGAATCTCTCGTTGAGATCGGCGCCTACACCTCCCTAGAACGTGCCTACGAGCACGCATTGGTCGCGCTGGCGATGAACGTCCCCTGCTGGATCAGTGGAACACACGGCAACGGCCACTATTCCATCCATGTCGAACCCGCGGACGCGGAACAGATCCTCTCTGAACTGGACGCCTATGAATCAGAACGGCCGACCACGGCCTCTCAAGCCCAACCCAGTGATGACGTCTTCCAGCACGATTCCGGCTGGGCGCTTTACTTCATCTGGGCTGCCTCGCTGATGGCAATCTACCTCGCGCAAACGCGCAACCCCGAGATCACCAATCTCGGTGCTTCCAGCAATATTGCCATCATCGACCACCATGAATTCTGGCGACCTTTCACCGCACTCTTTCTCCACGCCGATGGCGCCCACCTCTTCGGCAATCTGGCCAGCGGCATGCTCTTTGGAACCCTCGTTGCAAGATCCATCGGCTCTGTCCGCGCATGGATCCTAATCCTACTATCCGGAACGATCGGCAACAGCATCACCACCCTCGTCACTTGGCCCGAACCCTTCTCCTCTATCGGGGCTTCTACTGCCGTTTTCGGGGCGCTCGGTATACTTTCAGGTATCGGCTTTGCAACGATGATCAAACACCAGTTCAAACTACCATGGACCCGCATCGCTGGTCCTGTCCTCGGCGGCTTGATCATCCTCGGCTGGTTCGGTAGCGGAATCCCCGGCGACAACACCGATGTCCTCGGCCACCTCTTCGGTTTTTGCTCTGGCCTTTTGTTAGGCGCCCTCGTTGGTTATTCAGAAATCAATCGAGAATCGAAAATCAAAAATCGAGAATCATAAATCAACCTCCCTCTCAAGATTAAGCCTCACATGGTTCAACTACAGCGCCGGCCTCTGACCGTCGACTCCAACGGAATACACAAAGCCTAACAAAAAACCATGAACATCAAATCCATCCTCATCTCGACTGCCGTAGCCGCAGGAGTCTGCATTGGTCTTGTCGCACTCACGCACCTGCTCTACCTCGGCGTCGATGCCCAACAGCACAACGAGCGTCACGGCCTCGTCTCATTCCTCGCCATTGCACTCCCCGGTATCTGGATCTCACTCTTGCTCACGCTATGGAGCCAAAAACGTCTACCAAAATCTAGCCTGTGGATTGGTTGGGGGTCAGCAGCGCTATTCGGCATCTTTCTTCCTGCTCCCGGCATCATCATCAGCCACTGGGCCGACATGCTCATCTTCTGGTATCTCGGCGGCGCCCTAGTCGCCGGCGGACTCTACGGCTCAACTCTCACCCCCAAAGAAAAAGAGAAAGAACCAGAAACCAAAGAAGCGCCTTAGAACAGCACAACACCCGACCTTTAGACCCACCCGTAGCGCACCCCTTCCATGAAAGAACTCTTTCGCGAACCACAAATCATCAAGGTCACCTTCTACCAGCAGATGCTCGAGGCGGCAGGCATTGAAACTACGATCAAAAACAAAGATCTCGCCGGCTCTGGACTCACGGAAATCCCCATCCCCGAGTTCTTCCCTGCGCTGTGGGTCATGCATGACGAAGACTACGATAAAGCACGACGCATCATCCGCGATCATCTCGCCGCCGATAAAAGCGCTGCAGACACCGAGTCTCCCTGCCCCTCCTGCGGAGAACTCAATCCCGACAACTTTGACCAATGCTGGTCCTGTGAGAAACCGATCGATACTTAGGAGGCTCTCCTCCCGTCACTTCTGGCGCGCTTTGAGAGCAAACACTGCGTAATACAAACCCGCTGCCACCAACCCGACAAACAACCCTGGTACCAAGGTCGCATCCCAATTCCATCGCCAAATCTTGGCATACAGTGTTACCGCTCCTAAAATGGCGGCCAACACCCGGGTCACAAGTGACCTCGATGTAAGAAGGGCGTATACAAAGAATGCGGCGTGACCCGATGCATCAGGCCAACCAAAAATTGGCCGACTCAGGCAAATCATGGCGAGTGGAACATCAACTACCAACCCGCATTTTGAAGCTTTGATTCGCTCAGAAACAAAAGCACCCGCAGCAAATGCAGCAGGCACATAATACCATAGGCGGTAATTGGCAGTACTCCCCTGATAAAAGAAAAGCACATACAGCGTCACCGAAACACCAAACACGATGGCCGTGACAAGCTCTGCTTTCCTATTCATCTCCCTGGTCTTCCAACATGCGCATCGCCTTTTCAGATAACTTCTTCAGCAATTCATCCGATTGCTCATTCGCAGTATCTGTTAAGCGATCGACATCAATTCTATCAATTGCATCGATGGCTTTGCTCGATCCCGCCGATACCACAGGTTGCACATCATCCGCAAACGACTGAAACCGTTGTTCAACGCGCTCACTTGAAACCGCAATCCGCTCCAATTTCGGCAGCAATCCAACCACCAGCACAATAGCACCGAGAGACATCACCAACATATTCAAAACAAGAAGCCATGCAATGAGATTGAGTTTTCTGGAAGTTGCTTTCTCGTTCATAATGGATGGTCATAAACTAACTCTCGATCCAACAAAACACAACATTCTCGAATCCCCCTTAATACACCCCAAACTAGCCCCTTTACCCCAAATCCCGATCCTGCTTACCTATGCTGCCTGACACCTCCCCTCCAATCCATGATCATCGAAGCGCCCATGTGGCATACGCAAATATCGCGTACCATCCAAGGATCTGCAATCTAACCCTATTCTCATGACCGCCGCTGCATCTGGATTCTCCATGCCACCCGAATGGGCGAAACAGGAAGCTGTTTGGCTATCGTGGCCAGTCGACGACCCTCGCCATTGGGGCGGCGCAAAACGTGATCTGATCTGGAACAAGTTTGCTGAGATCGCGGCAGCCATCAGCCGACACGAAACCGTCCGCATCAACGCGCCGGCATCCGATCACGATTCCATTCGCTCATTTTGCAACAAAGCAAAAGCCGTCCCCGAACGCGTCGAACTCTTCAACCACCCTCACAACGATGTCTGGTGCCGCGACCACGGCCCCATCTTTGTGAAACACCAAGACACCGGCGAAACCGCCATCTCCAGCTGGGAGTTCAATGCTTGGGGCGGGAAATTTGAACCATGGGATCTCGACAACACCATCCCGGAACAAATCGCCAAGTCCTTGGACAAAACGATCTTCAACAACGCGATGATCCTCGAAGGTGGCGCGATCGAAATCAATGGTGCCGGTCAACTCCTCACCACCGAAGCCGTCTTGCTCAATAAAAACCGCAACCCCAAACTCGACCGCGAAGAAATCGAACATCACCTTCGCGAAGGATTGGGCGTCAAAGACATCCTCTGGCTCAAGCAAGGCATTGAAGGAGACGACACCGATGGCCACATCGACGACCTCGCCCGCTTCATCGACGAAACCACCATCATCGCCTGCACGGATAACGCATCGCCCAACCGTGAGATTCTCGACGAGAACCTGTCGCGTCTCAAATCCTTCTCAGGCCCAAACGGAAAAACCTTCGACCTCGTCGAAATCCCACTCCCCGAATCCTGTGAAGTCCCAGGTTGGCGACTACCGGTATTGCCTGCCTCCTACGTCAACTTCCTCATCGTCAACGACGGAGTCTTGGTTCCAACATTCCGTCAGGCCAAAAACGACGACCGCGCACTCGGCATGATTCGCGAACTCTTCCCCACCCGCCAAGTCACCGGCATCGACTGCCTCGACCTCGTCGAAGAAGGCGGCACCCTCCACTGCATCTCCCAGCAGCAGCCCGCATAAAGGCAGGGACGGCGCTCCGCGCGGTCCGCGAGCAAATGGGACGAACAGCAGCATCAGCTTTCGCAATACCATCTAGTGAACCTCGAAACTCCACTCAATCGCAGGCTTCGGTCTCAACCTCAACTTCAGCACTCCCCGCTTACTGCCTGGCAAAAACTCCAGTATCATAAACGCGCCCGAAGGACCCTCATGCAACCGCATTGCTTCAACCTCAGCTAGAGAAAGATTAACCACAGGATCTCCCTCCTCACCAATCCGTATCGTGACCTCTCCCATAGATGGATGCATCGCAACCGCATACTTGATCCCACCTTCATCACCCCGAAAGGCGAGATAATTATAAAACCAAACAACATCCGTATCCGTCACCTCAGGCTCCACCTCAAAAAACGAAATTAGCTCATGGTTCTTAGGAAACGGATTCATCACTAACAACAAAGCACCCAACCACCCACACAACAATCACGAAGATCAAATCCCATTCATCTGCGGTTCAAAAAAACCCACAAAGCACCAAGCCTATTTCAGCATTTCAGCTTTTCAGCATTTATCGGAGTCAACTTTCAGTTGACCCCAACCACAACCTCAAGCTCAGGCAGGGCTTCTTTGAGTTCAGCAATCGCTTCCTCGCTCACCTCAGTTTGCCAGAGATAAAGACGCTTGAGCGACTTCGCTTTCGCCAACTCCTTCACACCTGCATCAGTGACTTTGGTGCCGAAGAGATTGACCGACTCAATTGCAGGCAACTCAGCAATCGCTTTGGCAGCTTCATCACCCACGACCGTCTCACCCAAACGAAGCATCTTCAAATACTGAGCGTCTTTGAGCAACGCAATCGACTTATCGGTGACCAAAGTTGCCGACAAATCCGCGCTCACGAGATTCGGAATCACCGGTTTGAATGCGGCAAATTGCTCGTCGTCCAACTTTCCTCGCAGTGACACTGCTGAAAGTGCGACCAGTCCAGAACCCTGAGCTTCAAATGAAACCGAACCTGGATACTTGGTCGCGAGGCTATCGACCTTCGCGATGATATCACCGTCTTGCTTCACCGCAGCGACAACACCATGGCCTTTTGGATCTTTCACAACTTCAAGCTCAGCACCCATCAATTCGGTAATCACCACAAGCAACTCTGCTGGAACTTCGGCATCGGCCAGTTTCACATCTGGCTCTGCACCAGAATCGATCCACCACTTGACGACCTGCAATTCCTCAGGCGTCATTTGCGGCTTGCCCTCAGGCGGCATGTGCTCGTCATCATCCATTGGCAATTCAACCCGATAGACCATGTTGCTATCGATCGCATTGCCTGGCTCAATAGCAGAACCTTCCTTACCGCCCTTCACAAGCATCTCATAGGTGTCCATGCGCAGACGGCCTTTGGACTTTTCTTCTTTGTGACAGGAGACACAACGACGATTCAAAATTGGCTGAATCACATCCGCATAGACAACAGGATCTTTCACCGGCTCATCGACCTCTTTCGGATCAAGGCCGATCGCGATGCGAAGTGGGTCCGGTGCATACTGAGTGAGATAATCGCTGCCGTGCGTCAGCGATGCTCCATCGTGACTCGCAAACGTCATCACTCCCACGCTTCCAAAAAGAAGCAGGCGATACCAAATGGGACTGCCAGCCATGGAAATCGACCACCCCTTCATCACCAAGGTCACCACTGCAGCAACGGCAAAAAAGATACCGCCCCACAAGTGACGCTCAGCAAGTTCATTGCCAGCGAAGTCGTCCGCACCACTGCTGAACAAAAGGAAACCCGCAAGCACTGCGAGAATCGCGCTGAATACACCGAACATCAGTGGGAATCCCAAAGCCCGTGGAGTTTCACTCCGACGCTTTGAAATCAGCGCACCGATTTCCTGCAGCATGATCAAAATGAATACCCCAATCGGCAAGTGCAGGACCACCGGGTGGAAATGCCCAAAAAACCGGGTCGTGTCGGACATCTCGTCGCCTTTCGGGAGGACATCGATGAATGGCAGAAGAACCAACGCGAGGATCACAAGGATCCCCAGAATGGTCAGAAACCATGGGCGATTGGTAGAGGTTTTAGGGGTAGCGTTGTCAGCCATGCGGAAATTACGGAAGTGCGAAGAAGATTCTTCCAAGAAAGCGCCAGTTGGCAAGGCCTCAAGTCGACTTTTCATTCGATTATATGACGTCCGCAGTTGGGTTATCGGAAGGAATGCGCTATTTGTGCCTCATGCAGAGCGCCCCACCCGTAGCCATGACCATTGCTGGATCCGACTCCTCGGCAGGTGCTGGCATGCAAGCCGACCTCAAAACATTCCAATTTTACCAAGTTCACGGACTGACAGCCGTCACCTGCGTGGTCTCAGAAACATCGCAAACCGTTGAAGCCATCGAACCGATGTCCGCGAGCATGGTGGCAAATCAGGTCGACCTCCTTCTGAAATCCTACCCAATCGCAGCCGTCAAAACCGGGATGCTCTATTCACCCACCATCATCCGCGCTGTATCCGACCTCCTGAAGCCCCATTCGATCCCACTCGTCATCGATCCTGTCATGGTCGCCTCGTCTGGCGCGAGCTTGCTGGAGCCCGAAGCGGTGGACCTCTACAAAACCGATCTCTTCCCCATCGCTACCATCATCACTCCCAACATCCCCGAGGCGGAGGCACTGCTATCATCAAGCATCGAAAACGAAGCCGATATGAAGAAAGCCGCACTCGAGCTGAGTGGGGTCTACCAAACCGCCATCCTCCTGAAAGGCGGCCATCTCGGCGGCGACTGCTGCATCGACATCCTCGCATACGATGGGAAAACCACTCGATTTGAAGAGCCCAGGATCGGCATCCCCGAATCCCACGGCACCGGCTGCACCCTCTCTGCCGCCATCGCCGCCAACCTCGCTCGCGGCGAATCTCTCAGCGATTCCGTCCAATACGCCAAATCCTATCTCACAAAGGCCATCAAGACCTCCTTCCGGTTCACCAAACCCGACAACTCTCCCATCCACGCCCTCAACCAAGGAACCGTGCGCTAGCCTATCCCATTCATCTGCGGTTTCAAAAGCCACAAGAACTCAGCAGACCAAGGACTCGCAAAAACAGCACGTGACAGTCCGTTCGCAGATCTGTAACTTATCTAAACAATCTCCGTTCCTGTTCCATTATGGCCAACCCGCTCAACTCTCTCGGATTCAATTTCCTCAAGAACACCGCCCAACAGGCAGACGGAAATCAACTGCGAGCAAAACTCACCCGTCGCGGGTTTCTCCTCGGTGCCGCTGCTCTCAGCAGCTGCAGAAACACCCCCACCGTGCCAATCGAAGAAGGTGGCAGCATCACGGGCCCCATCCCGAGAAATCCGACCATCCGCTTCACCTCAGATTTTTCAGTTGGCGACAGCGTGACCTACACCCGCGCGACAGTCTCAGACAAATACATCGCCATGACCTTCGATGACGGCCCGCATCCGCAAAATACACCGCGCCTCCTCCGCATGCTTCGCGAGCGAAACATCAAGGCAACCTTCTATGTCATCGGCCAAAGCGTGAACAGCCACCCCGGCGTGCTCCGCCAAACGATCGCCGAAGGACACGAAATCGGCAACCACACGCAAACACACCGACTCCTCACTCAACTTGGCGACGATCAACTGCGTTGGGAATTCGATAGCTGCAGCAATGCCGTCAAAAACGCCGCTGGCTACGAAATGAAAACCATGCGCCCACCCTACGGCGGACTCAGCCAACGCCAACGCGCCATCGCCTACAACGAATACGGCTACCCCACGATTCTTTGGTCGGTCGACCCCATGGACTGGAAACGCCCAGGCCCGTCGGTTGTTGCCTCCCGCATCTTGAGCAACACCAACCAAGGCAGCATCGTCCTCGCTCACGATCTTCACGCAGCCACTGTCAGCGCGATGCCTGCCACGCTTGATGGGCTGCTCCGTCGCGGATTCAAATTTGTCACAGTCTCGCAACTGCTCGCCATGCAGTCCGAGCTCAGCCAAACTTCCGAAACCGCCCCTGAAGCCCAATCTTGAGAGCACTTTCCCCGTGAGCGATCCTATCCTCGGTGAACGTTATTTCTCAGCGCGTGACCGACTCTCTCAGGTGATGCGCGGCATCACCGACCTCGCGTCGGAAAACAACATCGATCTCGGCGAGCCTCTCCCCCTCGCGAAACCCGACGCCATCCACTCCGAACCGTATCGCTTTGTGGTCATCGGAGAAATCAACGCAGGAAAATCGACACTGATCAACGCGCTCACCGATTCAGAGCTCTGTTCAACCAGCGATCTTCCAAACACGAAGAAGATCAAGACCTATCAGTATGGCATCGCGACCTCCGATGACCCTGTCTCCGACCACCAAGAAGACCACCACCGACCGCTTCGCCATCTGGCCGACTTCAACTGGATGGACACCCCCGGCATCAGCTCGGACGAACCGCAATGGCTGAGCGATCTCCAAGACTTCCTCCCTGCTGCCGACCTCATCTTCTGCGTCCTACCCGTCGCCAACCCATGGGGTGCCGCAACATGGAACTTCATCTCACAACTTCCTGAATCAACCCTCCAGTCGCTGGTTCTAATCGTCCAACAAACCGACCAACGCTCACCAGAAGACATCCCCGTGATTCTCAATCACGTCAATGATCTCGCCACCAAACGCCTCGACCACATACCGCCTGTCTACGCCGTTTCTGCAAAGCTCGACCTAACTGGTGATAATTCAAAATCAGGCATGAACGAACTGCGACAGTTCATCTCATCCTACATCGATCAACTCGACCGCACCCAACAACGCATCACTGATTGGCAAGCGCTCGCGGCCGACGCCCTCAGCAAAATGGAGGACAAGATCGAGGACCAGGCACGCAACATCCGTGATCAAGGTCGGTTCATGGAGGACATCGAACACGAGATTCACGAAATCCGCGAAAACTTCATCCGCCGCCTGCCCAACCATCTATCTGGAGTCGCCGCATCCTTCGAAAAAGAAGCCAAATGGGTCACCAAACTCCTGCACAGAAAACTCGGCGCCCTGCGCTCATTTTGCCGACTCTTCATCGGCGACAAAACAGGCACCTTGATGGAACAAAAATTCATCGAGCGCATCAAAACCACCACCGATAAAATCGCGGAAAAAGACGGACGTGAAGTCGTCAGCGCATGCAGCGATCACTGGGACGAACTTGGATTGCGAGTCAAAGACACCATGGGCATCGACCTCACCGTCACCACCCCCATTCACGAAACGCTATCCACCGCACAGAAGCATTTCATCAACCGTCTCGACCGCGCCGCGCACCAAGGCATCAACAACCTGAAAGTTCGCAACCAACTCGACAAAGAACTGCGCAGCCGAAACAAAGGGCTGAAGTCGTTTGCCACCATGACCCTTCTCCTCACCACGGCAGGAGCAACCTGCGGTGCGTTAGGTGTTCCATGGGCACCCTACATCCTCTGCGCACTTGCCTTGGTCTTTTTGTCCGGCGGCGTATTCGCAGCATGGATCACCCGCAAGAATACCACCAAGGAGTTTCAAACTCGCCTACTCGACACCTGCGGCGCCTTTGCCAGCACCCTGCATACCGACTACGAGGAAGCCCTGCAAATTGTCTTCCGCGATTACGCTGATACTCTGTCGGGTGTGCGCGAGCACATGGCACGTGAAAAACTCGAAGTCGAACCCCGCCAACGCCGATGGCAGGAATTGTTTCTCACCCTCAAAACCATCGAACAAGACTTGTGAATCGCAACATCACAGAAATCGATCGCGACGACTTTCGCAACCTGCTGCAAGAGATCAGCGAAACGCACATGCCCTTCGGCAAGTTCGGCATCAAAGAATGTCCGCCGCGAGGTGCACCCATCATGGACTTGCCGCCCGAGTATCTCGCGTGGTTCCAAGAGCGCGGCTTTCCCAAAGGCCGACTCGGCGAACTCATGGCCCACGTCTTCGAAATCAAATCCGTCGGCATGGACGAAATCTTCGCTCCCTTCCGCCAAGCCAAAGGCGGACGCTTCAAACTCCGCCCCAAAAAGCGCCGCAGAAGCATCGACTTCGATTGAAAGTCGCGCCAGCGCTCCACCACCAATAAAAATGGTAGCAACTCTGTTTTGATTTTCTTTTAAGCTATTTCAAAATCTGGGTCTGCAAGGCTCCTATTTACTAGGAAAATCATCTTTCTCATAACAGCGGTCATCGCCAAGTGATGAGGTTTATTACGCGCGATCATGCTGCGATAAAAGTCGCGTAATATCGGATTATGAGTCACTGAGCACAGTGCAGGCATGAACAGGGCACGCCGTGCTATCCTTCTTCCTCCGTGTATCGTTCGCTGACCTCTCCATTTTCCACTATCACGATTCAGCGGTGCTAATCCCACTAAGCTCGCGGCCTGATTATTACTCATGGATCCTAGCTCAGGCATTTCAGCCAACAACACCGCTGCGACGTTGGAGCCCAATCCTTTAATCGAAGTAATTCGATCTGCCTTAGCTTTCAGCCCAGCATCGGATGCTATCAGTTCTTGAACCTGCCGCTCACACTTCTCGATACGTTTTTTGATGTGGTTAAGGCTTACTCTGATGTCCGATCGAACAAAACGATCTGTTGATTTTTCGAGCGCATTCTTTTCCCTGACTAGCTGTCGAGTTAGCGACTCCTTTCTTCTCACAACTGCACAAAGTGCTTCTTGAACTGGGCTTGCGGGCTTTTGAGGCTTAGGCTTGAAAGCTAAGCCGTAGTCACTAAGCAGCTTTGAGTCGATCGCATCAGTCTTGGCTAACTGCCCCTTAGCGCGTGCATAATCTCGCACCTGGCGTGGATTGATCGCGCTGAGAGCCAAATCAAGTTCATGAGCTTGCTTGATTAGAAGTTTTTCATATCCACCAGATGGCTCGCATATGATGTGTGGTGTCCCAACAAGCTTACGGACTTGCCGATATAGGCGCTGCAACCCCGCTTTAGTATTGGGGAAGCACTGACATTTTCCGCTTCGCGGATCATAGAGATCGAGTTTTGCTTTGCTCACATCGACTCCGAGGTAGTATATTGTGTCTGAGGTTTTCATCTTTGGTTCATCCTTGGTTCTACGAGCTCTAGGGCTCAGGCAACTCTCCGAATTGAAGATGAGGCTGCAACAGGGCTTCTAGCTACCATACGAGCTCAAAGGCTAAGGGTGACGCACGAAGTCACCTGTTGCTCCGGTCATTGGCTGGTATCCGATGGCCGGGCCTCACCCCATGTTTTCGCACAGGGCAGAGCAAAAGTAACACAATTTAGACAACCAAGGGTGCTGCGGCCCGCAGCACCGACTTAACTCGTCGGGGGCGCAGTCCACCAGCATCTGAAACGAATTGTAGCGTCGCTCTCTGAGCGTCGAAGCCAATGATCCGCGCTGACTCGCGCCCCTCTTAAACTCAAACCGCGGCGCGGCCGCTCAACCAAGAACTAAGAACCAAGAACTAGGAACCCGAGACAACGTCTCGGAAAAACCCAATCGTCTTATCCAGTCCATCCTCCAGCTTCACCGTTGGCTCCCAACCCAACTTTTCCTTCGCGAGCGAAATATCTGGCTGACGCTGTTTCGGGTCATCTCCCGGCAATGGCAGGTGGGTGATCTTGGACGATCCACCCACCTTCTTGAGCACCAACTCAGCAAGCTCCAACATGGTGAACTCACCCGGGTTACCGATATTCACAGGTCCGGTGATTCCATCTGCATTCATCAAGCGGACAAAGCCTTCAATCAAATCGTCCACATAACAAAACGACCGCGTCTGCATGCCGTCACCGTAAATGGTTAGATCCTCACCCTTGAGCGCCTGCACAATGAAGTTCGAAACCACCCGACCATCATCCGGCAACATCCTCGGGCCATAGGTATTGAAAATACGAACCACACGAATATCGACATCGTTCTGCCGATGGTAATCAAAGAACAAAGTCTCCGCACAGCGCTTGCCTTCATCATAACAGGATCGAATCCCAATCGGGTTCACATTGCCCCAATACGATTCTGGCTGTGGATGAACCGTAGGGTCGCCATAAACTTCTGAGGTCGATGCCTGAAACACCCGCGCCCCAGTTCGCTTGGCCAAACCCAAACAATGGATTGCCCCCATCACCGAGGTCTTGATCGTCTTGATCGGGTTGTGCTGGTAGTGCGGCGGCGAGGCCGGGCAGGCCAGGTTGTAAATTTGGTCCACCTCCAAAGTGAATGGTTCCGTCACATCATGGCGCATCCACTCAAAATTCGGATGATCCAAAAGATGTTTCACATTCTTTTTCCGCCCCGTGAACAGGTTGTCCATGCAGATCACCTCATGTCCCTCACCCAAAAGCCGGTCACACAAATGTGATCCCAAAAATCCTGCCCCGCCAGTAACCAAAATGCGCATACCCATGAAATGGACCGCCCACCCCATAAAATCAAGGCAGATTCGGCCCGCATGGGCCGGTTCCTAGTTCTTAGTTCCTAGTTCTTTGTTACAAACGGGTAGGGCTGATCGGCCCGATCAGCCCTACCCCCCGCCGAACAGCGGCAAAAAAGGTAGCGCTCCCTCGCCGAGGGAGCACCAACGTAAATGATCCGCGCGAAGCTCGACCTTCGACCTTCGACCTTCGACCTTCGACCTTCGACCTTCGACCTTCGACCTTCGACCTTGGACCTTGGACCTTGGACCTTGGACCTTTGACAGCGCTCTTCGAGCGCCTCTCCGATCTTTGTTCATTTTTAATTGAACAATATCCAGATTTCCCTACTTTCCTTATAAATGAAGCCCGCTCCTAGCAAAACCACCCCGAAAATCGGCGAATTGGAGCGTCAGGTGATCGATATCTTTATCGATGGGGTCAAAGTGCTCGGCCTGCCACGATCCATCGGTGAAATCTACGGGCTTCTATACGTCAGCCAATCCCCTCTCTCCCTCGACGACCTCGTCGACCGTCTCGACATCAGCAAAGGCTCCGCCAGCCAAGGGCTCCGCACTTTGAAAAGCCTCGGAGCTGTCCGCGAAGCCACGGAGAACCCCAATGGCGAACGTCGCACTTACTACGAACCCGCGGTGGAACTCAAACGACTCGTCGGTGGCTTCATACGCGAACAAATCCGTCCCCACATCGACAGCGGCCGATCCAAAGTCAACAGTCTCGCACAAGCAGCAGAACAAGTGGACGACCCAGAATACCGCGAGTTTCTCAACGAGCGCATCGACCGACTCGACCAATGGATGAAAAACGGATCACGCGTTCTTCCATTCCTACAAAAAATTCTCCGCCAATGACTCCCAACGATTCATCCACCGCCCAATGGTTCTGCGTTCGTACTCAAACGAAACGCGAACACATTGCAGCCCAGCACTTGCGCGGACTGGATGGGGTCGAGGTCTTTTGCCCACGCATTCGCTACCGCAAAGCGACGCGACGCGGCAAGATCTGGTGGGTGGAACCATTGTTCCCCGGCTACATCCTCGCCAAGTTCGACATCCAAACGATGGAACGCGCCGTTGCCTTCTGCCAAGGCGTCCGCGGACTCGTCCGCTTCGGTTCCATCTTCCCCGCGGTCCCAGACACCTTTGTCGAATCACTCCGCCATGAAGTCTGCCGAATGTCGGAGTCCCTCGATGACACCGAAACCTTCGCGGTCTCACCCACCATCGAAATCGGCGACGAAGTCGAAATCGCCAACGGCCCACTCCGCGGCATGTCTGGCACCATCGTCGAAGTCGCCAGCGCCACCGAACGCGTCAAAGTCCTTCTCGAATTCTTGGGTGAAGAGCAAGCGGTCGATCTCGACCTCTTCTCACTCATCCTCCCCAAGCGGCCCGCTCTAGCAGCGACCCACTAAAAACAACCGCGATTCCTATCCGATCGCACCCCACCACCCGAAAATCACCCCGATTGGTTTCTTTCTCCCAAAAGATCGACCAAGGGCGGCAGCGTGAGAACGTGGTCGAAGGTCCAAAGTCAAAAGTCGAATGTCTTGCTCCGCTCTTCTCTCGACCTTTGACTTTTGACCTTTAGACCTTTAGACAAAATTTTCATGAAAATTTTTATTTCAGGCCACCGTGGCATGGTCGGATCAGCACTCGTTCGCGAAGCGGAGCGACTCGGCAAATACAGCGTTATCACGGCCACTCGCAGTGAGCTCGACCTCTGCAACCAGCAAGCGGTATTCGATTTCATCGCCGAAAAGAAACCCGAGATCGTCATCATCGCGGCCGCCAAAGTCGGCGGCATCCACGCCAACGCCACCTACCCCGCCGATTTCCTTTACGAGAACCTGGCGATCGAAACCAACCTCATCGAAGGCAGCCGCTGCGCCGGTGTCGAACGCGTCCTCTTCCTCGGCTCTTCCTGCATCTACCCGAAAATGGCACCCCAGCCGATGCCCGAAGATTGCTTGCTGACTTCGCCCCTTGAGACCTCCAACGAAGCCTACGCCATCGCGAAAATCGCCGGACTCAAACTCTGCCAACATTACCGCGCTCAACACGGTCTGCTCTACCACAGCGCCATGCCGACCAACCTTTACGGCCCCGGCGACAACTACCACTCGGAAAACTCCCACGTCATCCCCGCCCTCATCCGCCGCTTCCACGAAGCCAAGGAAAACGGCGACGCAACCGTCACCATGTGGGGAACCGGAACCCCCCGCCGCGAATTCCTCCACACCGATGATCTCGCCAGCGCCTGCTTCCACCTCCTCCAACTCGATTCCCCACCGGACTGGGTCAACGTCGGCACCGGCCAGGAAGTCACCATTCTTGAGCTCGCCCAGTTGATCGCAGAAACCGTTGGATTCGCTGGCGAAATCCTCACCGACCCCAGCAAACCCGACGGCACCCCGCGCAAGTTGTTGGACATCTCCAAAATCAAATCCACCGGCTGGCAACCCAGCATCCCCTTCAAACAAGGCCTCGCCGCCGCCTACCAAGACTTTAAGAATTCACTTCAATCGGGCGAAGCCCGACTGTAGTGAGTCGAAAGTCGCCATTCGCAAAAAAGGCAGGGACGGCGCTCCGCGCGGTCCGCTAGCCAATGACACCGCTTTTAGTATTTACCCCCCCTTGTTCTTAGTTAAAGAAACGCCTAAGAGTCAGCGCGCAAGCCCAACCAAGAACTAGGAACCAAGAACTAAGAACCGGCTGCGCAGCAGCCTCCCAAATTTATTATGAAGAAAGCCCTCATCACCGGAGTCACCGGCCAAGACGGATCCTACCTCGCAGAATTTCTGCTAGAAAAAGGCTACGAAGTTCACGGCATCAAACGTCGTGCCTCATTGGCGGCATCCTCTTTAACCACGAATCACCCCGCCGGGGCGAGACCTTTGTCACCCGCAAAATCACCCGCGCGGTGAAAGCGACCTCGACGAAGCCCGCCGCCACGCCCTCCTCAAAAAACACGGCCACAAGGTATCCGTTTCAAAGGAATGATACGTGTTCCTAGCTCCTGGTTCTTAGTTCTTGGTTAAAACAGGCAGCCCCGACTGGTCGGGGGTGGGGTCCGCTCAACTGAATCGCCAATCCCGACCCGTCGGGGCAAAAGATCCACGCGAAGCTCAACCTCCAAAACCCGGTAGGGTTGATCGGCTCGATCAACCGAAATCACCGCACCGCGGCAATTCAGTAAGGAGGTGCGACATTCCTGTCGCACAACAAGCCAATGAATTGAATTGTAGCGTCCCAGACCTGTCGGGGTCGAAGCCAACCCCGACCCGTCGGGGCAAGTGAACCACGCGAAGCACAACCTCCAAAAAGCCGGTAGGGTTGATCGGCTCGATCAACCGACTTCACCGCCAAAGGCGGCAACCAAGAACTAGGAACTAAGAACCAAGAACAGCGCCAAAGGCGCTACCTTCGACTCACACTCCCATGCACCGCATCCCCATCCTCTCCCTCCCCATGGCCATCACGGACTACGATGGCGCGGTGAGCTGGATTCTGGAGCATGCTGAAAACCCCGACCAACCCTACGCCGTCGAAGCCGCCAACACCCACGTCGCAGCGCTCTCGCGCCACGACCCATCTTTTGGCCAGGCGATGTCAAAGTTCGACCTCATCTGCCCCGACGGCATGCCGCTCATCTGGGCGCTCAATCTCAATCTCGATCCCGAGCACAAACTCACCGATCGCGTCTACGGACCCAACCTCATGTTAGAAACCATCGCGGCCACTGCAGGCAGCGACAAATTCCGCCACTTCTTCCTCGGCGGAAAACCTGAGACCCTCGCAAAACTCGAAGCAAAGTTTTCCAACGCCACCATCGCCGGCTCTTACTCACCACCATTCGGCGACTGGCCCAATGGCGAGACACAAACCATCATCGATCAAATCAGCGCCTCCAAAGCCAACTTGATTTGGGTCGGCCTTGGTTGCCCGAAACAAGAACGCTGGATCGCCGAAAACAAACACCAACTCCCCGCAGGCGTTTACTTCGGCATTGGCGCCGCCTTCGCCTTCCATGCAGGCGAAGTCAAACAAGCCCCACCGCTTCTCCAAAAGCTCGGACTCGAATGGGCCTACCGACTCGCCAAAGAACCCCGCCGCCTCTTCCGCCGCTATTTCACCTACAACTCTCTCTTTCTCTACTACGCCATCATGGACCATCGCAGGGACTGAATGGGTTCCTAGTTCTTGGTTCTTAGTTCTTGGTTGTCTGTGCGACAATTCCGTCACTTTCCAGTACTCCTCAAATCAGCTTGAACCCAACAAGATCAAGCCTTTGATCATACCGCTTGCACCCAATCACCCCCACACCCTACTCTCAACACTCATCGCTTGGCTCTAACTAAGAACCAAGAACTAAGAACATTTTCAGACCTTTAGTCTCTTTCTATGAAAATAAAATCCATCTGCTGCATCGGCGCCGGCTACGTCGGTGGCCCTACCATGGCCATGATCGCCGCCAAATGCCCTGACATCGATGTCACGGTGGTCGATATCAACGACGCTCGCATCAAGGCATGGAACTCCGACAAACTCCCGGTTTACGAACCAGGATTGAAAGAGATCGTCGACTCCGCCCGCGGCCGCAACCTTCACTTCTCGACCGATATCAAGAAGGCGATCAAAGAGGCCGATCTCATCTTCGTATCCGTCGGCACCCCAACCAAAACCTACGGCATTGGCGCCGGCCGCGCCGCCGACCTCCGCTACGTCGAGTCCGCCGCACGCCTCATCGCCGAGGTTTCTGAAGGCCATAAAATCATCGTCGAGAAAAGCACCATCCCCGTGCGCACCGCTACTGCGATTCGTTCCATCATCTCGTCCAACTCCACCAGCGACGCCACCTTCGAGGTTCTCTCGAATCCTGAGTTCCTCGCCGAGGGCACCGCCGTCGCCGACCTCCAAAACCCCGACCGTATCCTGATCGGCGGCGACTCATCAGAAAGCGGCAAACAAGCCGTCGAAGCACTCGCCTCCGTTTACGCCAACTGGATCCCACGCGAACGCATCATCACCACCAACCTCTGGTCGTCCGAGCTATCCAAACTCGTCGCCAATGCCTTCCTCGCCCAGCGCATCTCATCCATCAACTCCATCTCCGCCCTCTGCGAAGCCACCGGAGCGGATGTTAGCGAAGTGGCGAACGCCATCGGCACCGACTCCCGCATCGGCCCAAAATTCCTCAAGTCATCTGTCGGCTTCGGCGGATCTTGTTTCCAGAAAGACCTCCTCAACCTCGTCTACCTCTGCGAATCGTTCAACTTGCCTGAAGCCGCCGAATACTGGGAGCAAGTCATCCGTATCAACGATTGGCAAAAACAACGATTCGTCCAAAACATCGTTCGCACGCTCTTCAACACCGTGAATGGCAAACGCATCGCCATCCTCGGCTTTGCTTTCAAGAAGGACACCAACGACACTCGCGAATCTCCCGCGATCCAGATCTGTCGCGACCTCTTGAATGAACACGCCCACCTCGCCATCTACGATCCACGTGTGGATGCCACCAAGATCCAGCGCGACCTCATCGCCGCTGGCGTCAGCGAAGACCTCGTCACCGACAACCTAGAGATCGTCTCCGATCCCTACAAAGCCGCAAAGCAGGCCCACGCTCTCGCCACGCTCACCGAGTGGGATGAATTCAAAGAGCTCGACCTCAAAAAGATTTACGATCTCATGCTCAAGCCCGCCTTCGTCTTCGACGGCCGCGCCATCCTCCCCCTCGACGCCCTAAAAGAACACGGCTTCGAAGCCTTCGTCATTGGCAAAGGGCAAGAATAGCCCTCCGGGCTGTTCCTAGTTCTTGGTTCGTGCATTGATAAAGGTAGCGCCCTCTCGCCGAGAGGGCACGGAAAAGCCATTGATTCGCAAATGCCAGAATTCAAACGCAAACGACTTCGCCATGACGTACCCGATTGGATCGATCCTACCCAAGAAGCATTTTTCATCACCATCAATTGTCTTCCGCGTGGTGAAAATCAGCTAGCCAAACCTGAAATATGGAATCGCATCATCGACTCAATCCAATTTCGCGAACAGCGAGGTGAATGGAAATGGAAACTCATATTGGCAATGCCTGATCATGTGCACGGCATCGTCACATTCCCTAATAACTATAGCCTCAAAAATTCTATCTCAGCATGGAAGAGATGGCACGCATCGCATAACGCCATCCAGTGGCAAGACGGATTTTTTGATCATCGCCTTAGAACTCAAGAGAGCGCTATCGAGAAGGCAAAATACATTCGCATGAATCCGGCAAGAGCAGGTCTGATTGATCAAACATCAGAATGGAACTACATCCGTGATTGGAAATAATCATTCGCCTCACATCATCATGCCCTCTCGGCGAGAGGGCGCTACCATCAACCGCGGCTACGCCGCCCCCAAAAATCCCATTCATCCGCGTTCATTTGATTTAGCCAGCCGGCGAAACCCTTCGGGCTCAGCGCTTCGCTTGAGTCCATCTCACTCCGCTCGATTGCGGTTAAAAAAAGCACCATTTATTCATGAGCAACATTCATCCCGAATTCGACCGCTTTCTCAATCGCTTCGAAAAAGAAACCCTCCTCAAACAACGCGGCATTGTCATTTGGATGTATGGCCTCTCAGGCTCTGGCAAATCGACCATCGCCAACGCCGCTGAGCGGGTCCTTCACGATCAGGGCAAGATGACCACCATCCTCGATGGAGACAACCTCCGCTCTGGCCTCAACGCCAACCTCGGCTTCACCGATGAGGATCGCCTGGAAAACATCCGACGCTTTTCTGAGGTCGCCAAAATCTTCGTTTCCCAGGGCATCATCACCTTCGTCTCCGCCATCACGCCTCGCGGCGAGCTCCGCGATCTCGCCCGCGGCATCCTCGGCAAGGACATGTTCGAAGTCTACATCAAGGCCAGCTACGAAAAATGCGAAGAGCGCGATGTCAAAGGCCTCTATGCCAAAGCCGCCAAAGGTGAGATCAAAAACTTCACCGGCAAAGACAACTCCTTCGAGCCCCCCGCCAACCCCGATCTCGTCCTCGACACCGAAAACACCTCCATCGAAGACTGCGCCTTTGAACTTCTTGAAGCAATTCGCGAGAGGACCACGCTTCGCTAAGGCCCTCCGGGCCGTCAAAAGTCCAAGGTAGCGCCCCCTCGCCGAGGGGGCATCTGAGCCAAAGAACCGCGCGTACGCCCCTCTTCAACTTAAACCTAAACTTTCAACTTCAACTGTTCCCCCCCGCCAGCCCAACCAAGAACCAAGAACCAAGAACCAAGAACCAAGAACCAAGAACCAAGAACCAAGAACCAAGAACCAAGAACCAAGAACTAGGAACATGATTCGAAGCCCCCGCTTCGAATCATTAGCATCACACCCAACTTACTAATTATATCTTGACCCTAGCGCTCCCTCACCCTATTCCCGCGCCCACCTGCTCTTCCCCAACTCGGGCGCCATGCGCCCCTAACGAACCAAGAACCAGGAACCAGGAACTAAGAACCAAGAACAGCGGCGAAGCCGATTATACCATGAACTACAACCTCAGCCACCTCGACCAATTGGAGGCAGAAGCGATCTTCATCCTTCGCGAAACCGCTGCCCAGTTCCAGAACCCAGGCCTCCTGTTCTCAGCCGGCAAGGACTCCATCGTGATGGCATGGTTGGCCAAGAAGGCATTCTACCCCGCTCGCGTGCCATTCCCTCTTGTTCACGTCGACACCGGCCACAATTTCCCTGAGACCATCGAATACCGCGACAAGTTCGCCGCAGACATTGGCGCCCGACTCGTCATCGGTTCCGTTCAAGACTCCATCGATAAAGGCCGCGTCACCGAAGAAAAAGGACTCGATGCCTCCCGCAACCGCCTTCAAACCGTCACTCTCCTCGACACCATCGAAGAAAACCAATTCGACGCCGTGCTCGGTGGTGGCCGACGCGATGAAGAAAAGGCCCGCGCCAAGGAACGCTTCTTCTCTCACCGCGACGACTTCGGTCAGTGGGATCCAAAAAACCAGCGTCCCGAGCTTTGGAATCTCTTCAACGGCCGCATGCACCCCGGCGAGCACTTCCGCATCTTCCCGCTCTCCAACTTCACCGAGATGGACATCTGGATGTACATGAAACGCGAAGGCATCGTCCTCCCCAGCCTCTACTACGCTCACGAGCGCGACACCCTCATCCGCAACAACACCATCTTGGCCGTCAGCGAGTTCGTCCAACCGCGCGAAGGCGAAGAGGTCGTCAAACGCCAAATCCGTTTCCGCACCATGGGTGATGCCACCATCACCGGCGCCGTCGAATCCTCCGCCGACGACATGGACAAGATCATCGAAGAAGTCGCCGCCGCCCGCCAAACCGAACGCGGCAACCGCGCCGACGACAAACGCTCCGAAACCTCAATGGAAGACAGGAAGAAAGAAGGGTATTTCTAAGACATACCCTTCTTTCTTCCGTTCCTAGTTCTTGGTTCCTAGTTCTTAGTTAAAGAAAAAAGCCATTAGGTAGCGCCCTCTCGCCGAGAGGGCATCTTGGCAAAAGAACCGCCCAAGAACCAGCGCGCAAGCCCAATCAAGAACTAAGCACTAAGAACCAAGAACAGCGGCGCAGCCGCTCCCACCAGCCTCCTTTCACCCGGGCGCCTAGCGCCCCTGACGAACTAAGAACCAAGAACTAAGAACCAAGAACAGCCCCGACCCGCCGGGGCTCCAATCCCATGGATTTACTACGATTCACCACCGCAGGCTCTGTCGATGACGGCAAGTCGACCCTCATCGGGCGGCTGCTTTACGATTCCAAATCGATCTTTGAAGATCAGATGGAGGCCGTTGAAGAATCATCGCGTCGCCGTGGTGATGAAAACGTCAACCTCGCCCTCCTGACCGACGGCTTGAAAGCCGAACGCGAACAGGGCATTACCATCGATGTTGCCTACCGCTACTTCTCGACGTCCAAGCGCAAGTTCATCATCGCCGACACGCCCGGGCCACACTCAATACACCCGCAACATGGTGACCGGTGCCTCCACCGCCAACCTCGCTATCATTCTCGTCGATGCGCGCAAAGGTGTCATCGAGCAAACCAAGCGTCATTCCTTCATCGCCAACCTCCTTCGCATCCAGCACGTCGTGCTTGCCGTCAACAAGATGGACCTCGTCGATTACTCACAAGAAGTCTACGACAACATCGTCAGCGACTACCGTGAGTTCGCCTCACGCTTGGACAACATCGTCGAAATCCAAGACATCCCAATTTCCGCTCTCAACGGCGACAACGTCGTCGATAAATCCAAAAACATGGATTGGTATCAGGGCCCGACCTTCCTCTACCACCTCGAGAACGTCTACGTCGGTGGCGAAGAGAACCACGTCGAAGCTCGCTTCCCGGTTCAGTGGGTCATCCGCCCCATGTCCGATCAATGGCACGACTTCCGTGGCTATGCCGGCCGTGTTGCAGGTGGTGTTTTCAAACCAGGCGACGACGTCACCGTTTTGCCATCGGGTTTCCAAAGCAAAGTTAAAGCCATCACCACAGCCGATGGAGAGCTTCAGGAAGCCTTCGCCCCGCAATCCGTCTGCATCACCCTGCAGGATGAGATCGACATTTCACGTGGCGACACCTTGGTCAAATCCAACAATCCCCCAAAAGTCAGCCAAGACATCGAAGCCATGATTTGTTGGTTCTCCAACAAGCCCATGGCCAACCGCGCCAAGCTCATGGTTCGTCACACCACCCAAGAGACCAAAGCCATCATTCAAGAGCTCAAGTATCAGGTCGACGTCAACACCCTGCACAAGATCGAAGGCCCGGATACAACACTCGCCATGAACGAGATCGGCCGCATCACCATGCGGACCGCAGCGCCATTGATTCACGACGCCTATCGCCGCAACCGCAACACCGGAAGCTTCATCCTAGTCGACCCCGGCACCAACGAAACAGTGGCAGCAGGAATGATTGTGTAGGATCGCTCCGCGATCCTGTTCCTAGTTCTTGGTTCTTAGTTCCTAGTTTTTCGGCAGGGACGGCGCTCCGCCGCGGTCCGCGCAGATGATTGGCCCCTGAACCGCGCGCAAGCCCAACTAAGAACCAGGAACCAGGAACCAAGAACATCGGCGCAGCCGATTCTTAAACTTTCAACTTCAACCGCTGGCGCACCCACCCAACAACTATAGCCACCACCACCAACACCCCCACACCAGTTATTAGCGGTGCCACCTTCCCCTCCCCCACGCCAGCCCCTGCAAGCGCCACGCCGCAGGCAATCCCCCCCGTCGTCATCATCGACACGATCAAGTATTTCCAGAACGGCACCCGGAAGAAGCCGAGCAAGTAGTTTTGCAGAAACAGCGGGAAGCCAGGTGTCAGGCGAAAAATAAGAATCATCTTCAGGTCGTTCTCTTTCGGGATTTCAGGAATTTGGAATCGCCCTACCGCGATCCACCTTTCCACAATCCCTCTCCCCGGATAAGCCGCCGCCCAGTAGGTCCAAGTCAGGTTCAGCGCGATCGCCAGCAAAACGATGCCACAAGCAAACAACGGCTCTTCTCCCCAAACCGTCCCGGCCAAAAACACCAACGCACTCGCCGGAACCGGCAGCCCTAGAAGGATCACCAAAGAGAAAAACAACAGCCAAGGCCGATTCTCCAAAAACGCTTCAAGCGCCGACCAGTCTTCTTTAAACTCCTGAATGCCATAGCCCGACTTCCAGGCCAAGAGTATTAGCCCTATCAACAAAACCAAACCGATCGCTGACAACCGGTGAAATCGGCGATCTCGTAATATAGTTTTAACAACTTTAAGCACTGAAAGAGAGATTGTGCAGTTTCTTGCCATCCGACAACGCCAAAGGATACGCTTGTAGCGTCGATCTACTTGTCCCGCCGTAGCCTTTGCAAAGGAGGATGACCGTCGGAGCAAATGAACCGCGCTTTAACTCAGCTTGTGCGCCATAGCCCAGAGGGCGACGGCGCGACCTTAAGACTTTCGACCAACCGCAAAGAGTCTTAAACTTCAACTTTCAACTTCAACTTTCAACTTCAACCGCCCCGACCTGTCGGGGCTATTCCCCATGGACTCCACCAAACTAAAGGCCATCATCATTGCAGTGCTGGCAACCTTTGTCGCGCTCTTCCTTGGCCTCAATGCTGCGACCGCTCAATTGCAAACGGTTATGTGGGTCACTGGCGTCAGCACATTGATCATTTGCGCCATGCTCGGGACTAGAATCTGGATAATCATCCCATTCTCAATGGCCATGAATATGTCACTGCAACTCCCAGGACAGCCAAGCACGCTGCTTATCGCGCAGGCTTTATTTTCTGGCTTTTGCTGCCTTTTATTTTTGATACGTAAATTGCCAGTCAAATTTAAATTTACTGAATTAGAGTTTTGGATCCTGTTGCTCACATTGTGCATATTACAAGTATATATACGAAATCCAGTAAGCCTCAATATTATAGGTGGCGAGTCAGTAGGAGCTAAGCCATATGCCATATTTTGCGCAAGCCTCGTGACGTTTATATTTTTGAGCAATATGCAAATACCAACGATTGATCTCAAATGGTTGTTACGTATTCATATAGTTGGCGGACTGATTAATTTTGCACTTATGACAGCTGGCTATTTCATCCCACGTTTGGGCGTATGGTATGGATCTGCTGATATGAAATCTTTAAGCGGTAGTGTTTTCCAGGAAGGTTCTTATGGCGATACCAGAGCAAACAGAGTCGGATTTGTTCGTGGCATATCAAACAACCTCGCTCTTTGGATAAGTGCTTATAAATCGCCTATCAAGGCCTGCTTTCATCCAATTTGGGCTCCGCTCGTGTTACTCTCATTCGCTTTTGCCGCGCTCAGTGGATATCGCAACGAAATAGGCGCCGTTGGACTAACATATCTTGTTGCTATCGCTTACCGAGGAGGATTCCGCTCTATTATAATAGCAACAATGACTTTCATTGTTGGTCTGATTTTTCTTGCACTGTTCAACCTAGCAAGCCCGCTTCCAGCAAACATCCAGCGATCTCTAAGCTTTCTTCCAGGCACATGGGACGAATACCATAAAAGCGATGCAAAACATTCAACTGAATGGCGGGTGGAAATGTGGGAAGAGGCTCTACTAACAGATTTCTGGATTAAAAACAAATGGCTGGGAGACGGTCTTGGATTGACACGTATGGAGCTGAACTTCATTCGCTCCCTCGAAGGGCAAAACATAAACACCCCAACCTCAAGGGGCGGTTTGAGCCTTCAGCAACAGAGCATGATGGCCACGGGCGATTATCACAGCGGGCCAGTAAGTACCATACGAACCATCGGCTATCTGGGTTTAATAGTTCTCCTTCTAGCACAAATAAGACTGGCAATGCACGCCCACCGCCAAATCATGCGAGCCAAGAATACAGAATGGTTTCCTCTAACTCTCCTCATTGGAATCCCCTTGATCTTCCACCCCGTTTTCTATGTCTTCGTGGTGGGATCCTTCGCCAATTCGAGCGTGGTGTTACTTCTGGGAACGGCGATGGTTCGAATTCTAGAAAACAATCTACCAAAATCCATCAGCGCAACTCGTCCTGAAAAACAAGCGCAGGTTCCCCTTCCCCATCAAGGCGCTTGATTTCGATTTTCTCTCATCTCGCAGCCACTGAGGGAATAATATAACTTGGGAAATTGCGTCAACGCTTCTCCCTACACTTTACCACACAGTAATTGCTGCTTCGCCTGTATTCAGCAAATACTCCTCTTTTCAGGTCCATTTTATCTCAAATAGATGACTCGTTCCAAACGATTTATTTACGGCACCCTAGCCGGCTATGGAAGCATATCGGCAAATATCGTTTTCACGATTGCCAGTGTTCCTCTCGCGTTAGCCTTCCTAAGCAAGAACGAGTTTGGCCTATGGGCACTTGCAGCCCAGATCACTGGTTACCTGGGTCTATTGGAGCTAGGAATGGGCAACGCGG
Source organism: Luteolibacter sp. (assembly GCA_043566505.1). GTDB lineage: Bacteria > Verrucomicrobiota > Verrucomicrobiia > Verrucomicrobiales > Akkermansiaceae > Luteolibacter. Next base: position 178,613 of record CP121322.1, read on the forward strand.
TAAATCGCCACATCGCAGATCACAAGGACCACGTAAATGGCGGCCAATACGGATCGCACCTACTCACCGGAGGCCTCGTTTACTTGAGCCAAGCAGCTATCATTGCTGCTACTGGGATTGGGTTGTCATGCTTCGCGCCAAATCTCTTTTCCATCCCCCACCACCTTTCCTCGGAATTTCGGCTACTTGTTGCGTTAATGGCAACCATTAGCGGATTATCTATTGCCACACGCAGCGCTGGTGTGGCGCTGTGGGCCTTCCAGAGGATGGATGTGATCAATATCAGCTTCACCATCCAGAGCCTCTCTTTCCTGTTTTTTTTGTGGATCGGTTTCCAACAGGAAATGGGTGTCATTGCTTTCCCTCTAGCACAATTACCAGCGATGCTAGCACTCCCAATTCTCCAGATCATCTTTTGTAAAAGAAATTCCTATTATCCAACAAAAGGCAACTGGGGACGACCCTCACTTAGGGTGTTTCGTGAAATGTTCCACTACGCCAAGGACGTCTTCATCATCCAAATTGGCAACCAGCTCGTCAACGCCTCGCAGATCATCATCATCAGCCGATTCATTGGCCTAGGCGCTGCCGCAAGCTACGCGATCGGCACCAAGGTGTTCACGATGTCCAAAATGCTCATTGGTACGCCAATTTCCAGCGTCGGCCCAATCCTCACCGAGTTATATGTCCGGCAGGAGCACTCCAAATTCAAAAAGCGCTTCGAGGAAATTCTTTCCATTGGCATCTCGACCACAGCCATCGTTGCAACTGGAATCGCCCTCTCAAACAGCTCTTTCATCGAGATCTGGACGAGCGGGGAAATCAGCTGGAGCTGGCATTACGACCTTCTTCTCGCTATTATACTCTTGGTGCAGAGTTACACGATGAACCTATATACCCTCTTCGCGACCACCAAAAATCTCAAAGCCATACGCTACACACATTTTATCGAAGGCACCATCTTCGTGGTGATCGCTGCCAACGTTGCCGCACCTTTCGGAATCGCCGGCATTTTAATAGCTTCGCTGATCACACATGTAACGGTGACCGCCGTTTGGTTTAATTTGGCCGCAAAAAAAATCATAGGAGAATCGAGACCCAATACTTCGCAAACCATCTTCCTGATTACCTCCGTGATTGCTGCGGCAGCTCTTAACATGCTTATGAGTGGCTGGGGAGCGAATCCCTACCATGCCATGTTGGCTAATATCCCCCTGTTGATATTAATGATTCCATTGATTTGGAAAACCATACTACACGACAATCTTAAGTGTGTTATCCTAATGAAAGTTAAATCCTTTAGATCCTGATATCACCTAATTGGCCTTACAGATCAACACTATATCGTCTATGCTCAGATCATGAATATCTCTATCTCAACTCTCAGAAAACTTTATATTCGATTACGCCATATCCTGAGCGCGAACCTTCTCAAAACTATCCTCTCACAACTGCATCCAGTCAGAACAGACAAGGAACTCATTCGATTGGGCCCCACTGGGGATGGTGGGTATATAGTACCCGATGACTTTGAGGGGATTCATTCGTGCTTCTCACCAGGAGTTGACACTATTTCGGGCTTTGAAAATGAATGCGCAGAGCGGGATATGGATGTATTTCTTGCCGACGCTTCGGTTGAGAATCCACCAATAGTAAACAGTCGCTTTCACTTTAGAAAATCGTTTATTGGAGAGAAGACTCAAGGAGTTTTTCTTTCAATGGATGACTGGATTGAGCAGTCCATTGGAGGCAAAAAGGGAGATCTGCTTCTACAGATGGATATTGAAGGCCATGAATACAAAGCGCTCAACGCGATGAGTCATGAGAATCTTAAAAGATTCCGAATCGTTGTGATCGAATTTCACGGATTGAATTATTTGAAGCATTCGAAAATAAAGGCGTTTAAAAAACTGCTCAAAACGCATTCTTGTGTACACATCCACCCAAACAACGCCGAGCCTGTATCTACTGTCGGAAGGTTGCAGATTCCTAATCTTATGGAGTTTACATTTTTGCGGAACGACCGAATTCACACCAAGCAGCCCCAGACTATATTCCCCCATGTGCTAGATTCGGACAACACTGATGGCACAACATTGACCCTGCCTGGCTGCTGGTTTCACTAAATACATGAATATCCATATGAAAATCGGCTTAATAAGCCCGTTCATGGCTCAAGATTTGGCCGATTTACTTGACGACAAATCCCTACAATTACTCCAATCAATCAAAGGCGTCGCGGCACCAACATCTACACAAATTGCTCGCGAATGGCATCAACAAGGACACTCAATTATTGTGTTTTGTTTGGATCCCTCGATTGCTACACCACAAATATTAACAGGCGAACGCTTGAAAATATATGTTTTGCCAAAACGACGTTCCAGGTATTGCCTGATAGATGTCTATAAGCAGGAAAGGCGCTATATTTTCGATGCCGTTTCCCTTGAATCACCTGATGTGCTCAGCGCGCAATGGACATATGACCATTCGCTTGGAGCTCTTGACTGCAAAGTTCCTACCTTGGTGACCTGCCATGACACGCCCTTGCGTTGTGCATGGATATCTAGGAGCATCTACATGATTTATCATGTATTTATTGCGGCGTATGTCATTCGTCACGCCCAACAGCTCGTCTGTGTTTCTCCCTATACAGCCAAGCACATAAAAAAGGTTTTTAGACCGACGTGCCCAGTACATATAATCCCAAACGGTCTATCTAAAGAAATATTTGATCGCGGCACAAGACAACTTAATAAAACTTCTCCCTCGCTAAACAAAACATATTCAATTTGTAGTATTGGTGGGTGGGGTGATCTAAAGAACACAAAAAAATTGATTAAAGCCTATGCGGAAGTCAGAAAGAATAAACCCGATACTAGGCTTGTTCTATTTGGCAGCGGACTCGATCAAGATGGCCTTGGGCACTTATGGGCTAAATCACAAAGAATGGATCAGGGCGTCGATTTCAGAGGACACACAAAACGTGAGGAAATATTAGATTTCCTAGAATATGAAGCCAATCTGATGGTGCACCCATCCAAAGTCGAGACGCACGGAATGGCTTTAATAGAAGCAATGGCATGCGGAGTCGCCGTCATTGGGGGCATAAAGAGTGGTGCCGTTCCATGGACATTGGAAGAGGGCAAAGCGGGAATACTCTGTGACATCAACAAACCTAACTCAATTGCGAATGCAATTAGGAAGGCCATAGACCATCCCGGAGAAACCAGAAATAGGGTTGAATATGCATGGAAATCAGTAAGCCGCCGCTTCCAGATCGAACTGACGGCAGAATCAAATGAAAAATTACTGGCTCAACTGGTTAATCATTATCCCGCCAAATAAATAAATGCTAACATCGAGTTCTCATGACCGATCTGTCCAGATCGTCTCACCTTTTTCCCATCTATCTGGCCATTACTGGCCTTACACGTTAGATTTAATAAGGGCACTTACCGGAATAACTACAGATGTTCATATTCTAATACATACGGCGCAGGGAAGATCCATTCCAGAAGACATTCAAAAATCAAATGCGAGATGGAAATCCTGCGCAGCTTGGCTCCGTTACTTAATTCCAAAATCATATAGAAACAGAAATTGGGAAGGACGATTAGAGCGCCTTTTAAGAAACTTCGAGTTCAATAGTTGTTTGCGATCTGCAATCCGTGCTAGCACGAAAGATTCAGAAAATTCACATATCCACTGTATAGAGTCACGGCATCGTATATTGCTAAGATCCGTGATAAAAAATAAAAATCATACATTTTCAACTCTTTGCGTCGGAGCCCCTCCACTTGAACTTAATGAATCACGAGCTAAAGCTTATAAGGCGGCATTCAATACGGACCGACTCAAATTCATTGTGGAAACCGAGGCAATGCGTACAGCATGGGAACCTTACGCTGGGAATAATGTAATTCATATACCAGCCGCGATTCCCAACAACACTTACCGCCCAATCAAACAGAATGAAGCGAGACTACACCTGAACCTTCCTGAGAATGCATTCATTTGCTTGTTTTTCGGAACTCATCGTGAAGAGAAAGATTATCGCACTGCCATCGAAGCTGCTAAAATATCCAGATCAAAGCCATACCTCTTATTTGCTGGCCCATTAATTTCAAATAATGACCCAGCAAAGATACTCATGGAGCTAAATTACCCCGAAGCAACCTCATGGAATAGCTACTTTCCAGACGAAAAAGTTGGAGAGCTTTTTGACGCAAGTGATGCTGTTATTTTACCCTATTCATCAGGATACAACAAAGGCTCAGCTGTGTTGCTTCAAGCCTGCAAATACATAAAGCCTGTCATTGCGACGAATACCGGACATCTAGCGAATTTTGTAAATAAACATCACAGTGGTATACTATTCAATTCTGGCGACACCCAAAGCCTAGCTGATTGTTACGATGAATTAAACACAATCAGCACGCTAACTAGCGAAAGTATGACTCGATCAATCATTAAAGCTCGTAAACTATACAGCTGGGAAAAATTAATCTTTTCATATACCGCCATCTTTAGGCTGTAGATTTCAAAACCATCAACCCAAAATTTGTGAGACCTAACAGCAACAAAAAACTCGTGAAAGCACTTTCTGCATCTCTTTATTTATAAATAGTCCATTTGTATAGTTACCTGCTTGTTTTTCCAACTAACTTACATAGTCATGAATCCTCTTAAAATTTTCACCACTCCAGAGTACTTATTTAATCCTCGTCAAATATTTGTTAGATTGAGGCGCTCAATTGTTAAGCCGACTATGGAAAAAAGCGTTGTGAGACTACCTTGGGGTGATGAAATCACAATCCGACCGGATGAATGTATTGGATGTGCTATCTGGTATTATGGAATATTTGACTTAATTGTTGCGGAGGCTCTCGCCCGCTTAGTTGACGAAGGTGATTGTGTTTTAGATGTAGGTTCAAATATTGGACAAATGACAAGTTTACTCCGAAGGCTCGTCGGCCCTACTGGTAGAGTTGATGCTTTTGAGCCCCATCCAGATTTATTCGATGAATTAATGGCCAACTATGATTCCTGGGGCTGTCACGATAGGGAGTCCATAGTAAACTTACATCAAATAGGGCTGAGCGATGTAAACGGTCGTGCTCAGATGATCTTGCCTGAATCTTGGGACACAAACCGGGGTATTGGACGCATCAATGATTTATCCGAGACTGATGAACGTAAAATTGAGATCGATATTCGCACTCTAGCTAAAATGATTCCCGAAGGTCAGAATATTGGCATGTGTAAAATTGACATCGAAGGACATGAATATAAAGCCTTCATGGGAGCAGAGGCTTTGCTTAAAAACCACCAAATTAGGGATATCGTATTCGAGGAACTAAATCCATTTCCCACTGAAGTGCACCTTTTGCTCAAGAGCCACGGATATAAAATATTCGCTTTATGGACAAGTGCTCTTAGACCTGTACTTTCCGAATTAAAGGAAGACTTCATCACTCCAACGACAAGAGACGGGATGAACTACTTAGCAACAATTGATCCTAATCGTGCGCGTAAAAGATTCGCTGGGTTGGGCTGGAAAGTTATGAGTTTGTAAAAGTGCATAGCGTATCTTCAGTAGTGCAACTTATTCAAATTCAGACAGCACTATATTCTATGTGTTTAAAAAGCATCAAATCGTTAGCTCTCACTCTAGCGAGGTGGTTTGATAGCATTTGTCGGCATCTACCTTCTCTAGGTAAATTTCGTCCGGCAAGAGGCTATTTCTCCGCCGAACAAATGCTTCAAATGAACCGATTTAAGGGAGGCTATGTATGCCTATCGCAAGAGCCGGGAATATCCCAACCCGAATCCGTCACCAAACTAGTCGACTGCCGGCAGCATGATCACCAACCATGGCCTATTTTCTGGGTTAAATCTAACAATTCTCGTCTGGTTGGCAAGATGCTCTACTGGCGCGATCAAAATGATTACATCTGTATAGAAGGTGTTTTCAAAACAACGTCCCGCACGCGTCTTGGAAAAGACGACTTTTTTGCTCAAACTTATCTATCCAAACCTCAACACCTCTCAGGCGCTTGGACATCTCTCGTCTCTAACTGGGGGACAGGAAACAATTACTATCATTGGCTTACTGACTGCCTGTGTCGACTGCTCGTAAGGGATCAGCTTCCCGAAGAAACCAAGATCCTAATCCCTCGTTCTGATCGCCCTTTTGTCCAAGAAACGCTCGAGTTACTCGGGATCAGCGAACAGTGCTTTCCGGCGCCATCAGAACATGTGGTTATTGAGCGATTTTATTTCTGCTCACCGACGGCCATGACAGGTGTGTGGAATCCCCTTGGTTACAATTGGTTAAGAAAAAAATTCACGCCCTACAGGAGCCCGTCTGCAAACGGCGCTCCCATTTTCTTTACCCGTGGCGCCGCCACATCAAGAGTTCCCAGCAACATACACAAAATTGAACAAACATTTCGTAGCTATGGTTTTGAGATCATCGATTGTTGTGATCTCTCAGTAAGGGAACAGATCTGGATAGCCAGCTCAGCGCCAGCAATTGCAGGACTGCATGGCGCTGCAATGACAAACATTCTGTGGGCCCAACCAAAAACGCCTATTCTTGAAATATTCCAACCAGACTATCTCAATGCTTGTTATGAACAAATTGCCAATCAAGGACAGTTGAAATACAATTACATCGTAGAGAAAGGCTCATCTTGCATTGATCCCATTGAAAATTGGTTATGCACCACAAACTAAAAATCACAGTCATATCGGCAAGTGGCATGAAAGGCCCGCTCATTTGATCTTCGATTTATGCTAAATATCGCTATTCCAAGCACCTAATTCGCTATGTGCTCATGAGGATCAAGAGATACCCAGTTTATCCACCAAAATAGCCCTCCATCTAATAGTTCACTACGCTAACTGACCATCTGAGCATGAAAATCCTAGTTTCAGCCTCCGCCTGTAACCCATACCGTGGCTCGGAACCCGGCGTCGGGTGGGCCGCCGTTTGCCGCATAGCCCGTGATCACGATGTGTTCGTCTTAACGGATGTCAACCACCGCCACGATTGGGAAAAAGCCAGAACCGAGGGGATGGTCCCAGACAATGTGCAGGTCAGATTTCTGGGAAAGCCAAAAACATTTCTGGAGAACCGCTTGATCGCACGGATCCAAAGCTGGTTGTGGTATATGGCATACAGCAAGTCTGTCCTCAAGACTGCCGAGAAATGGCATAAGGCGGAGAACTTTGATCTTTGCCACCAAGTGACCATTGCAACTTGGCGGGTTCCTTCACCACTATGGAAGCTTCCCATACCCTTTGTATGGGGGCCAATAGGCGGAGCCGGACACGTCCCAAAACAATTTCGAAAAATGCTCAGTCCAGCTGCCAGAGCGTTCGAAAAGATTCGTGATATTCAAACCTACTTTGCAATGCGCCTGCCGTCTTTTCGCAAGTGCATGCACGGCAGTTCGATGGTTCTTGCCGCCAACGAAGAAAATGCAAATTTCCTAAGGCCGTTTAGGCAAGGTCTTCCCATTTCTATTTTGCCCGTTATGTCCCTTCCTACAAAGAAGGTATCGCAGCTTCAGCGACCAGCATCTATGAGATCGAAACATGAGCCGCTTCAACTTTTTGCAGGGGGCAACATCATCGGCACAAAAGGGGTTGCGCTGGCGATTCATGCGTTAAAAAAAGTGAAAGAAGCAAATGTTGATTTTCACTATACGGTAGCGGGTGGAGGGCCAGAGACAGCCCACCTCAAGAAACTAACGCTTGAACTTGGGCTTCAAGATCAGATCACCTTTCATCCGGGGTTCAGTGGTAAAGACTACATCCATGCACTTCACGAAACCGATGTGTATTTCCTTCCCAGTTTTCGAGAAACCATGGGGATGACCTTGGTTGAGGCGATCCTTGCCGGCTGCTACCCTGTTGTTGCCGACATCAGTGCCCAAGGAGAAATCGTTCGATTAGTAGGCGGAAAGGCTATCCCAGTCAAAAGCATTAAGTCACTCATTGATGGGCTTGCTGAAGCCGTTGTCTGGTGCGCGGAGCACCGTGATGGGCTGTTTCCAATGGCAAATGAGTCAGCGAAGCGCGTGGCTGATATTTTCAGCACGGAATGCTACGAAGTTACTTTAAAAGAAGGTTATTCAAAAGCTCTCGAATCCTAGATTCCGATCATAACACGCTCATGAAATTCTCCATCATCACTCCTAGCTTCAATCAAGGCCGCTTCATCGCGGACTGCATTGAGAGCGTGCTTTCGCAAGAGGGCGTCGAGGTGGAGCACATCATCACGGATGCTGGATCGACGGATGAGACTTTGGATGTTTTGAATCGTTACCCGCAACTCAAGTGGACCAGTGAGCCAGACGGCGGCATGAGCGACGGGATTAACAAAGGATTCCGCCAGGCAACCGGTGATTGGTTGATGTGGCTGAACTGCGATGACTTTCTCCTGCCAGGTGCGCTCAAAAAGGTCGCGGACTTTATTTCAGAACATCCTGAAACCGACGTGGTTCATGGGGACTGCATCTTCATTCGGGAAGACAAGACATTGATCCGGCGTAAATACGACACCCGCGTGGACTGGTTGGACCTTCTATTCATCGGCTGCATTATTCCTTCAACCTCCTGCTTCTACAAACGTGAAATCATCGAGGCCGGGCAACTACTGGATGTCTCGTATAAAAACTGCATGGATCGGGAGTTTTACCTGCGCTTGATCACCGGTGGATACATTTTCTCTTATTTACCCGAACCACTTGCCAAGTTCCGCTGGCATGAAGAGAGCACGACCATGAAGCACTGGCAGCGCATGATTGATGAAAGCTTTCAGTGCCGCCGAGCCTATATCGATCAACTAGGCTTGCCAGCGTTCTTCAAAAAAACCGCTGTCCTCAAAGTCATGCGCATGATCTTTCAAGCCCGCCGCATCGCAAAACGGATCGTCACCCACGGGAGAATTCGGTAAGATCCGTTAAAGTCGAAGGTCTTGAGGCCAGAAGTCAAATAAACGTATAAGCCTGGCGGGCTACTCTCTTCCCCGACTTGTCGGAGTTACAACGGACTTCATCCCCAGCGTGTCTGGCATGCCTAGCGTAAGATTAATCAATCATCCAGATCGTTCGCTTCTTCCCTGAAATTTTCTAACTAGTACACTAGCAACTTCGTCCCCCATGCGCATACTCCAAGTCTTCAATCAATATATCGAGTACGGCGGGGAAGAAGGGAGTGTTTCGAGGATTGCGGAAGCACTGCGCAATGAGGTTGAGCTAGAGACATTTTATGGATCGACAGCTGAGTCATTGAATCATCCAGTCGGGCGCTTACGCATGCCATTCTTGATGCAGAAAAACCCGCAAGTGCTAAAGGCTTTACTTGAGCTACAAGAGAGAGAGAAATTCGACTTCTGGCAGATACATAACGTATTTCCTGCAGTATCAGTCGCCGTCTATGAGTTGGCTGAAAAGCTTAATATACCAGTAATCCAATATCTTCACAATTATCGCTTCAGCTGTGTTGACGCCACCTTCTTTCGCAAAGGGAGCGTATGCCGTGAATGCTCGCCTAATAATTTAATTCCTGGGATCAAACACGGTTGCTGGCGCGGAAGCCGTCTTGCATCCCTTTCGATGGCTGCTGCCATTCGCCGACTGTGGCAGAGTGGCTCAGTTGATTCCATCAAGGGATTCATTGCGATCAGTGAATCACAAAAACACGAACATATCTCCATGGGACTTCCTCCCGAAAAGCTTGAAGTCGTCCCTCACTTTCTCGATGCAGGAAGAGATATAGTAGAATCGCCAAAACTGAACGGTGATGTTCTTTTCCTCGGCAGGTTGACTCGTGAAAAAGGAGTTCATTTACTTCTGGAGGCATGGTCGAAAGTCAATTCATACAATCGCATTTTACGCATTGTAGGTGATGGTCCAGAACTATCCAATTTGCAGAAATTGTCATCTAATCTTGAGCTTAAGAACGTGGTATTTGAGGGTTTTATTCCAAAAGAGCAACACACCGAAATCTGGAACAAAGCTGCATTCTTTGTCGCACCATCAACTTGGATGGAGCCCTTTGGAATGGTCGTTCTTGAGGCGTGGGAACATTCGCGCCCAGTTCTAGCCACGAATCACGGAAGCTTTCCAGAAATGATTAGCCATGGAAAAGATGGCTGGTTGGCTGAACCAAATCCGACCGATTTCGCCAAAGGCCTGCAAAAAGCGATCGATTGTGATAGTTGCCTAGAAGAAATGGGACGTAACGGCCGCGCAAAACTACTCGAAACATACAATCAGGACATTTGGATTAAACGCCTTTTCAAAGCATACCAAAAGTTCGGCCTTTGTTCTTCGTAGTAAAAACCTAACCTATGCCATTACCTCTGAACATGCTTTCACTAGCCATCAATAGCGACACATCCGTGCTCGCTATTTTCATTTTGGTCATTTTATGGGCCTGTGAGCACTTCCTAATCCAAGCATCTCTTTTTGACTCACCCCCGATCACGCGGCATCCGCTTTGCTATCAAAGCGGGCGCTTCGCATTCAACTTTCTGGCAGCCGTATTCATTCTATCGGTCGTCAGCTTGCCATGGCTTCTTTTTCTGATCGGTTTGGATTTCCTCCTGTCACTGGTGCTGATTGCCTATCAGCAGTATTTTCACAAGCCACTTTCACCCTGCACATCGGTGAAAAACTTCGGGGAAGGCCTCAAGGTCGCGCCCTTCGCGATCCGGATCATCTCACCCAAGGTGTGGCTCTGGATGGTGATCGGCCTCGTGGTGAAATGGAGTTTGGCACTCACACTTTCCCATCCGTCCTATCTCAGTGAGGGCAATGCGAGGACATGGATCGCCAGTCTGTCGTTGGTTCTCATCCTTGGGATGATTCTCAGCCTGCAGTTCACGAGCTTCCGTTTTAGCAGCATCAAACACACGTCGATGACCCGGGTGATATTTGCCTACGGCTACCTCATCAGCTGGATCGCAGATTTCTTCCTGTCTCCCAACCCAAAGCAATTGGCAGATGAGGTGGCGGCTCTGCAGAAAGACTCTCCCGACCGCCTAGCAAGCAGCGCGATACCCTATGAGATCAATCATCATGTGGTGGTCATTCAAATCGAGAGCCTCGACTGGAATCTACTGAATGCCTCAGCGAACGGCATGGAGGTGATGCCTTTTTTGAATGCACTAGCAGGCACGAGCCAAGCTTACAAAGTCGCGGCCTATCACGAACAAGGCACGGCTGATATGGACTATGCCGTCTTGTCCGGCGGGGTACCCAGCAAGCGCATGATGAGCTACTCGATCCATGGGCTCGACTATCCGAACGCGCTGCCACGCTTCATGCACCACCATGGCTTCCACACGGTTTCCATGCATGGTGCAACCGGTGGCTTTTTCAACCGCCGCTCGAACTTCCAAGCCATGGGATGGGATGAAATTCTTTTCCGCGAAGAATTCAAAAAGATTGGAGCTCAGGAGAGCTACTGGGGCACGCGTGACCAAGAGCTCTTCCGCCATTCCTCCAAGCAACTTAACGAAGCCCGTCAGCCGGAATTTCATTACCTGATCACGCTCGATTCGCATGGCCCGTTCAACCTCATCACGGAGGCCGAAAAGTCCATTTACCCAAGTAGCCGGAACTGGAAAGAAAACTATTTCAACAGCATGGCAGCCGTGGATAAGAACCTAGAGGATTACGTGACATCCTTGCCTACGGAGACAGTAGTGGTGCTCTACGGCGATCACACTTCCGGCGTGCATCACGAGGACTTCACCCCAGCACGGGAAGGCTCAAATGAGTTCGTCCCCTGCATCGTCCATCAGCACCCCACCGAAGGCAGCACAACACCCCGCCCCCCCTCATCCTCCACGGACTTCCCCGAAGACCTCTGCATCCACGATATCATCAACGCAATCCGCCGTAAGATCGCCAAACCATAGGAGTCCCCTGTTAGCAAATCAACCAACCCTCCCCCATTCCCCAGCGCGTGCCCACCACGCGCTTTTTCGTGTCTTCACCCCTAGTCCACCTTCACCAATCTCTTCTCTTCCAGACCTTAAGTCCGCCTTAGCTTCAGCGGCGGCGGGTCGACTTTTAGACCTTCAGACAATAAGCTTCGCTCATTTAATTTGGTCCCAGTCTATCTGCTCATCCGCAAGTGCTTTGATAAACTCTCCAAGCTTTTCGTCCGCCTCCTCGACAGGAACTTCATGTTCGATCCACGGCACATCACCATACCACATCGAAGCTGACACATACGCCCAGCGCTGGTCCATACCTTTAAACAATCGATCCCTCATATCAATGAAAGTTCTTTCGTAGTGTCCGCTGGTGACAGCGCTATGACCAACAAAGAAATAGTAGGTCACACATTCAAAATCTTGATAGTTTTCGTGGGTTTGATCCGTGGCTAAGGATTGCAACGACACGAGGCGCTGGACGGGAACCAACCTCCCATCCTCGAGTTCCAGTATCTTTGATGAAGCTCCGGTGATAGTATGCCCTTGAGCTGGCATGCAGCGCTCGGGCCGGTGGATGGAGTCATTGAGATTGTGGCCAGATAGCACGATGGATAAATCGATTCGGTCAGGAATCATTTTCCGACGAATGGGTGTGTATTCACCAACTCTAGGTTTCCAACAGGTTGCTTTTGAAAATGAGGTGTCTTTAGCGAGAATTTGAATTTCCTCTTGCGAGGGAGGCTTGGCCTGCAATACCCAGTCGCCGCTGCGGGCAGGCAGGTCCATACTAATTGCGGAAGGCGCCATTTCTCCAGCTTCAGGCAATAGGTAAACACTCGATAAAAGAGTTCCCACAACTATAGGCAAGGCAATAACGATCGGCTTCATGATGGTTCAACCTCCTTCGTTTCCTGACCGCCAGCAGATCGGTGAATCACTTGTTTTTCCCTTCTACGCCAAGGCAAACCGCCATCGACAATCGAGTGGAAGACGAACAACAAAAATAGCGAGAATGGATAAAACAACAACAGGCCCGACCAGTCATGCCATGTGGTGCTAGCCCATTTGGCATCACCATATTCTGCGATGACAAAGATGGAAGTCACCCGAAGGGCATTTCCGATGATGGCGAGTGGAATCGCACTCAACAACAATAGGCCTTTTTTCCACAGTGAGATTTTGGCGATATAAGCCCATATGGTAGAAATCATCAAAAGCGCCATTAGCGAACGAATACCACTACAACCGTGGGCAATGCTCAGGGGCTGCCAGTCACCTTCGATCGGCAAAATTGTTGTGCCTTTGGTATAAGTCTCAACCCCAAAGAGAGCAGATCCGTGATATGCCATTTTGGTAGCAAGCAATTGCAGGTGAGTGGTCGCTTGTTGAAAACTAGGCAATGGCACGACTGCATAAATCAAAAAGATTGGAAAGGCGACAAGCTTGGTCACGCGCCAACCATACAATGCGTATATCATTCCGCATAAGATGAAAGGCAAACCACCGATCGCGATACGGGGCTGCACCGTGCGGTAGGCAGCGACATAAAGGAGACAGCCGACAGCGACTGCTACAACACCCCACCATGATCCTTGGCCAATGGACTCGCGAATTTCACGACGTTTGTAGGCAACCAATCCTAACACCACGAAGGGCAAAAATTTACCATGCTCAAGTTCTGAGCCCGGCTGCCAGCAGCTCAAAAGCCATCCCAAGGCGCTAAACGAATAACGAAAACCAAAGCGCTGCTCGAAGCAGAAGAACCAAATGACCACCAGCAATGAGATAAACGCTGAGACCATTCCCAAACGATCCAACTTGAAGCCCCCTTTAGAGGAAGGAGGCGATTCAAGGGAAGACGACGAGGGAGAGCTCATGAACAAGGGGCTAATGGGTAACTAAAAGACTAAGCCCTGACTTGACGGAGTCAAGGGAGCAGCTTCGCTGCTCGTTCTTTGTCATTCGTGCCTCGTCCTTAGTCATCAGATGATATTCGACTCATGGGCAGGGACGCATCTCCGAGGGGTCGGGGCCGCCAATGAACCGCGCTTCAGCTCTCTTTAACGAAGCACGAAGCACCAAGCACGAAGAACAGCCGCGCAGCTATACACCCTATAACTATCCCCAGCGCGTCCAGAAGCACATCCAACACATCCCCAATATCCAATCCATAACCAAAGGCGAGCTGGCAGAGTTCAGACATGGCGGCGAGGCCGAGGCAGGCGACGACTGAGGTTCGCCAACCAAGCAGCAACGCAAGCACGCTGGCGATGCCAGCAAATAGGAGCGTATGGAGAATCCCTTTGAACTTTTTCAACCCGTCTTTGATGCTGAGTAGCGGGTTGCCCTGAATCACCGTCTTGCGCTCGATAGTGGTTTCAACCGTGACGCTTTGTGGAGGTTTGGTGGGCTTGGCATCATTCGACTGACCCGGCTCCTCTTGTGTCGGCGGAACCACGACCGCTTCACGTTCATTCGGTATTTGAGGTGCTTGGGTGGTGGGAGCGTTTGGTTTGGGTGCTTCAACTGGTTTTGTTGGCGTCTCTCGCATATCAGCAGCGCTTAGAGCAAATTTTTCGACAACCAGTGGCCGCTTGAGAATCCATGGGCCGGGAATCAGGGCGACCAACACAACGGACATGCAGAGCAATGACGCCAATCCCGCCCTTGCCGAGTGCACTTTGGACACAGCCTTGAGGCAAACAAACACCCAACCACCGATCATCAACCAAAGGGCAGCCGCGGCATACCCCCACCACGGTCTTTGCCGAACAAAGGTGACCTCCAGCCCAGACACCTCAAAATCACCCGACAGCCCCAAGTGAGCGATGTGCAATTGAGCTATGGATGCGGGCTCCGGAGCCAAGGAGATGATCGATGCACATTCCATGACCATGTCCCCAACCACGCTTGAGACTTGTTGGATCTGTTCTTTGTCGGATGTCAGCCACGCCAAGTTGAGCCGCCCATCATCCCAAGTCTGCTTCCCGCGTATGATTTGTTTTGCCTGCAGCTTGTAGCTCAAATGAATCGCCGTGCAGTCCGGTGGCGCCGGCAGCGGAATTTTGACATAAACTATCGGATCCGCTTCTTCCTTGCTCAGTTTGAGCATCGTCCCCGCACTCGTCTCCACCCACTCCACCCCATCTCTCTCTTCCGATAGCTCTCTCAGCTCATTGCCTGACAAAGTCTGGGTGCCAGGGAATTGTTCAAAGCGGTGATTCCAAACCACCACCAACACCGCGACTATGGCAATCCATGTGCCGGCCAGTATCAAAAAATTTCTCATGGGTGGTTAAAAGTTACTGGTTATAGGTTATTAGGAAAGCCCGTAGCCCCAAGCACACTTCCCTCCCTCCAAATTCGTGCATTCTTGACCGCCATAGCCTTGGCGGAGGAGGTTCGTGGTTCCCATCTTAATCTATAACTCTCACTAAAGCCCCCCCTCCTTCTCCTATACACTCATTTTTTGCTCATATCCCATTTCCGTATTTCCCATTTCAGCATTTAAGCTTTTACTAAAGCCATCCCCCACCCCCAAACTTCGCGCCCCTTGGCGATCTTTGCGCCTTCGCGGTTCAATCTTCTCCCCCTCCCCGACTTTTGACCTTCGACCTTTAGACCTTTAGACGGCAGTTCCACTGCCCCCCTAGCAATGCCCCTCAGCCGCCACGAAGCATTTCGAATCCAAGCTCTGCAGATCTTGGATGCATTGCTGATATGGGGATCCTTCCTGCTTGCCTGGACGTTGCGCGACCTCGTCCGAATCTGGTTGGGCATGGGTGTCGAGGAAGCGGATGTCCGTGACTCCATCCATTGGGTGCTCTACATCGCGGTTCCATTCACCCCCTTGATACTCGATCGCTTTGGCTTCTACCGCCAACTCCGATCCAAAACAGTCGGCAGAACGATCGCGCAGATCATCAAAGGTCTAGTCGTCATCGCCTTGATTCTTGGTATGTTTGCGATCTTCGCGAAATACACCGACACCCGACGCCTCGCGCTCGGCTTAGGCTTTATGGTGGTCGCCGCCATCTTATTCATTCGCGATCGCATCACGATCTACATCCTCAAATCGCGGACCACGAAAGAGTCCGACAAGGAGGCCATTTTGTTCGCGGGCTCGGAAAGGGAAACCATGATGCTGCTCGACGAGCTCGACCCCGACATCACGGAAGCATGGCGGATCGTGGGTCATTTCGATCTCGATACCCGACCCGTTTCAGAGATCTTTCCTTACATCCGTGATCAATCCGTCTCTCGGGTGATCTTTGCCACCAAGGAGGTGAGCTTTGATAAAGTCGCCCACGCCGTGGAGGCCTGCGAACTGCAAGGCGTGGAAGCATGGCTGGCGGCGTCCTTCATGCGCAGCCAAGTCGCGCGCCCGACCTTTGATGCCTTGGGCAACAAACCGATGCTGGTGCTTCGCTCCACTCCCGAACTCTCATGGGAGCTTTTCTTGAAAGGTTTTTTTGACCGTGTCCTCGCCAGCTTGATGATCCTTGGCTCCCTGCCGCTTTGGATCTTTGCGGCAATCGCGATTCGCATCCAAAGCCCCGATGGCACCATGATGTTCTCGCAAAAGCGATCCGGACGTTACGGCAAGCCCTTCACGATGTGGAAATTCCGAACCATGGTGCCAGATGCCGATAAGGTTTTGGACGACATCAAAAAGGAACACGGTAACCACATGGATGGCCCCGTATTCAAATTGAACGACGACCCAAGAATCCTGCCGATTGGCCGGTTCCTCAGAAAGTTCAGCATCGATGAGTTGCCGCAGTTGATCAATGTCGTGCGCGGCGAAATGAGCCTGGTCGGTCCACGCCCGCTCCCGACCTACGAGATCGAAGCCTTGAGCGAGATCGCCCACCGCCGCCGACTCAGCGTCAAACCCGGCATCACCTGCGAATGGCAAGTCGCTGGCCGCAACCGCATCACCGACTTCGAGCAATGGGTCAAAATGGACTTGGAATACATCGATCACTGGTCCCTCTGGCTCGACTTCACCATTCTTTTAAGAACCGTTCCCGCGGTTCTATTTGGACGCGGGGCAAAGTAACCAGCGGAGCTGGTGGCTTTGCTGTGCTTTGGGCCTCGTCCTTTGTCCTTTGTCCTTTGTCCTTTGTCCTTTGTCCTTTGTCCTTTGTCCTTTGTCCTTTGTCCTTTGTCCTTTGTCCTTTGTCCTTTGTCCTTTGTCCTTTGTCCTTTGTCCTTTGTCCTTTGTCCTTTGTCCTTTGTCCTTTGTCCTTTGTCCTTTGTGTTTTGTCCTTTGTGTTTTGTGCCTTGTGCCTTGTGCCTTGTGCTTGGTCCTTGGGGCTTTGTGCCTCGGCCAGACTTCTGTTTGTGACTATTGCGGTAACTAGCTGCTAGTTGGATGCTCTCTATATGGCAATTACCCGATTTGAAGATATAGAAGGCTGGATCAAGGCTCGTGAGCTAACATCTAGGATATACTCCACTACCCAAAAGGGTGATTTCTCGAAGGATTTCGAGCTCAAAAACCAAATTCGTGGCGCATCGGGGTCCATTATGCACAACATCGCTGAAGGATTCGATGGAGGCAGTAACAGCGAATTCATCAGGTTTCTAGGCTATTCTCAGCGTTCATGCTCTGAAGTGCAGAGTGAGCTTTACGTAGCTCTGGATCAAATTTACATTTCGCGTGAACAGTTCAATGAGCTGTACGAAATGGCGGCACAAACCCGTGCTAAAATTGGCGGATTCATATCTTACCTACTGAAATCCGAACGAATCAGATGAAGCCTCAAATTTTTCTAGCCATTGAGAAGCGCGATAGCCCAACCAAGAACTAGGAACCAAATGAAGCGCTTCCAAATCCAGGATATCGTTCACCAGACGGCTGACGGCATCACTTACTTGGCGACCTACAAGGAGTCGGGGGAGAAGGTTGCGCTGAGGCGGTTCTTTCCCTACGGCCCGAGCGGTAGCGGGCTCGATGCTGAGAGCAGCGAGAGATTTCTCGCGCTGTGTGAGCGACTGAAGGAGGTGAAACACCCTGCAGCCCGGACGGTGTTGGATGCTTTTGTTGATCCGTTTGACGGGATGCCCTGCATCGCGACGGAGTGGATTGAAGGCAAGCCCCTGCCAGCCACACTGAATGGCGAAAAGCTTGAGGCTGAAAAGCTCATCAAACTCACTCGCAAAGCAATCGAAGTCTCGATGGCCTTGTCCGAGGTGATTGGCGAAGAGGCGGTATGGATCGACACCACGGATCGTTCCATCGTGGTCGAGCCGAATGACCCTGATAGAGCATTCACGTTCTGGGTCTGCCCTTTCCGCTGCCTCGGACTCTACCCACTCTCCACCGGCATCGATTCGCTCGCAGATCTAATTGAAGAAATTGCAGGCTGGAAATCCACGCTCTATTCCAAGCAAACCGGACTCGGCTTGGGCGAATGGGTCAAGGCCATGAAGCAGGCTCCGCAAACTTCGTTGCAAGACGCCCTCGATGCGCTGCCACAAACAGAAGCCGCAGAACCCGTTGTTGCCGAGCCAATCGTTCCTGAAGCACCACGAATCACCGTCAGCCCACGACCCGGCTCCACACCTGCACCAGAACCCACTCCGGCAGCAACCACTGCCCAATCAACCACTGCCCAATCAACCACTGCCCAATCAACCACTGCCCAATCAACCACTGCCAAATCAACCACTGCCCAATCAACCACTGCCCAATCAACCACTGCCCAATCAACCACTGCCCAATCAACCACTGCCTAATCAACCACTCAACTAATCCCTCCCATTCGTCCAGCCCTCACCGGCACCCAACCAATCCAAAGCAGCTCTGGTCAAGCGACCACACAGCTCGGTGAACGACCTGTCTTGAAAAGCGCAGAGGCCGGAACAAGCTGGGTCAAAATCACGACTTGGGGCCTCGCCGCCACCGTCGTGATGGCATTGGTTGCTGTGAAATTCTGGCCAGAACCCGAAGACCCGTTGATGGCCGAAAATGCGGCAGACCAAATGATGCTGCCGGGCATGGAATCGGGCGAGGCCGAAAAGCAGCTCTCATCTCAACCCATCCTCAACGTTGAGAACGAGCCTGATACCGGATTGGCATTCATGAAGGCTGAAGAGACAGACCCGAATGAAATCCGCAGGATGAGCGGAAGAATCGAGGCTCCCGCCAATCCTAAAACCGTCACACTGACTCCCAACGACATCGAAAAATTCAACAGTCTCGAAACTGGTGCACCCGCGAAACTCCGAGGCAAATTATCGAAGGTCCGACTCTCGAGCACTGGTAAATCTCTCTACTTTGAATTTTCAAATCCTGCAGGAGCAGAACAAATACGCGGAGTCAGTTACAAAAAACTCCTAAAGGGCGATTACGACCCCATGAAATTCAAGCATCTCGAAGGGCAGGAAGTCGTGATCAGTGGAAAGACCAAAAGAGAAGGAACAAAAAAACCCTGGCTCGTTCAATTCTCGAAGATCAAGGACGTTGAGTAATCCGCGGAGCTGATTGTTCCTGGTTCTAGGTTCCTAGTTCTTGGTTCTTAGTTTCGGCTACGCCACCCCGACCTGTCGGGTCTACTGTCAGCTTTTCAGCATGTCAGCTTTTGCAAATTTATTCTACCACCCCCAAACTTCGCGCCCCTTGGCGATCTTTGCGCCTTCGCGGTTCAATCGTCTCCTCCCCCCCAACCAAGAACCAACCCCGACAGGTCGGGGCGGCGTAGCCGAAACCAAGAACCCATCGACTCCGTCGATGGAAAACAATCCCCTTTATCTAAGTTCATCTGCGGTTCATAAACATAGAATCAAGCATAAGGAATCGAGCGAAGCCCAACCAGGAACTAAGAACTAGGAACCAAGAACAAAAAAATGCCCCTCCTCACAGCCATTTTTTTCATCCTCTCCCTCACCCTTGCGATCACGATCGGTCCGCAGGACCAATCATGGACTTGGGGACCGGCTCTCATGGCAATGGCCCTCGCTGTGGCATCGGCCATTCCAAGCGTCTGGAAAGAGCCCAAACATCAACTGAACGGCGCCACGCTTCTGTTCGGCATTCTCGCCCTGTGCTGGTTCGTCGGACGCGCCATCTTTTCTCCCCTGCAGAATGCCGGTCGTGACGATCTCTTGCTCATGGGTGGAGTGGTTGGAGCCTTCATCAGCATCCGCGCCATCATGGGCCACAAATTGGCCGAACAATTCCTCAGTTGGGGCATCGCATTGCTACTTCTTGCCAGCCTTGTGGTCATCGCCATCCAGCTCAACCACCCCACCTACCGCCCCATTTTTGTAGAGCCCACTCGTGCTCTTGGAGCGAGCGGGTTTTTCAATCATTACAACTACGGCGCCAATTTCGTCATCGCAACGTCGATGATCGTTCTGGGCTTCGCGCTCTATGGGCCCCACGCAAAACTATCAAAAATCCTGCTAGGACTCATTGGAGTCGCTGGAGTCATGTCAGTCTATTACACGAATTCTCGAGGCGGCTTGCTAGGCATCGTCGTTGCGGGCGCGGTATTTGCGATCACACTCATCATCATTGGAAAGAAAAGAAAAGCTCCATGGTTTTCCTTTGCCGCAATCGGCTTTCCGATCCTCGCCCTCATGCTTGCCATCGGACTCTTCATCGGCTGGCAGCACATATCTGAAGCTCGCACCGCAAATGGCGTCGCAGGCAATGTTTTCGACAACAACGCGCGCCTCTACTTTCTTGGCATCGCGCTGTCCTGCATCGGGCTTCACCCCTTCGCTGGAGGTGGCAGTAACAGCTTCAGTTATGAAGTGTACCGCTTTGCCGATGGCAAAGCGCACGGTGACATCATCACGACCAACCCGAGCTTCGTTCACAACGAGTGGATGCAGTCATTCACCGACTACGGACTCATCGGCGCCCTCCTCTTGACGATTTTCTTGGGAGCCATCGTACTCACCGCCATCTATCGAACTCTCTTTGAAAACCGTTCCAACAAGATGAATGCATCCGATGCATTTAGGCTCGGCGGGATGGCCGCCTTGATTGGCATCCTCGCTCACTCCTGCTTCAGCTTTGTTTTTCACCTCATCCCTGGAGCCATTCTGTTAGGCTTGAGCCTAGCAATGCTGACTCGCAACACCAACGCTTCATCCACCCACCTGAAAGGCGCGACCAAAACCACCACCATCTCCGCTGCCACTATTTGCCTTATCTTCCTCATGATCATGGGATGGCAAGGAACGCGCGCTACGCATGCCGCATGGGATGCTTACTTGAGCAAAAGGTCGGCTTACACCACCCCGGAGAAAAAGGCAAAGCTCTACGAATCTGCCATCCTCCATTGGTCCGACGACTCGCTCTACGAGCGCCTTGCTCAAAGCTGGCTCGTATATGCAGCAACGGATGATCGTAGCAACTACCGTGAACTAGCGGAATACGCCCTCACCGCGTATGGCCAAGCCTCCGAGCTCAACCCCTTCAACCCAAGTCCGCCACTGAACCAAGCCATCATCCACAGCCGACTCGGGCAGGATGAAAAAGCAGCAGAGTCGTTTGAGCAAGCGATCGAAATCCAACACGGTATGGAGCCAGCATTCAGATCCCACTACCATTATTCCATGCACTTGATGCGGAAAGGACTTGGTCATCTTCAAGACAACGAGCTCGACCTCGCGGAATCCAATCTGAAACTCGCCAAAGACCACATCGATTCCTTCGTCCAAGAAATGCATTGGGTCGTTTGGGAGGACCAACAAAAGGTCATCGCCGTTTACATCAATTACGGCATCGCCTTGGAGACCAACGAGAAGTTCGATCAGGCCTTGGAGCAATACAACTTCGTATCCGATATGGAATATATCCAAACCGGACACTACGAAGCAGGTCGCGCCCTTGAAAAACGCGGCATGCAACTCTGGCAAAAGCGCAATCCTGAAAAGGCCTACGCAGATTTCATCTCTGCACACTTCCGTCTCCGCAAAGCCGGCAACACCCTCCCCCGCAACATCACCCTTGAACAACGCCAAAAAGATCTAGCCCGACTCGAAAACGCCATGAAGCTCATGAAGGATGCGGGCATCATTCCGGAGGAGTAGGATGCGGAGCATCCGTGGAAAGTTGGAAGTTGAAGGCTCAAAGTCGGGCTTCGGGGCGGTAGGGTGTTGCGGCTCGCAGCACCGACATCACCGCCAAAGGCGGAACAAAGCACAAAGCCCAAAGAACCGTGCTTTAGCTCAACCAAGAACTAGGAACTAAGAACTAAGAACACGAGCGGAGCTCGTAAACTTTAGCCTTTTAGACTGGCGTGAAGATGCGCAGCATATCCCCGCCCATGAAAATCATCAGTGGAACCGCCCACCGCGCCCTTTCCGACAGCATCGCTGAAAACCTAGGACAACCCCTAGCCAATGTCCAAGTGACCGCCTTTCCCGATGGCGAGACCTTCGTCAAAATCGACGAAAACATCCGCGGCGAAGACGTTTTCATCATCCAGCCTAGCTGCCCGCCGACCAACCACAACATCATGGAGTTGTTGATCATGGTCGATGCCGCCCGCCGTGCCAGTGCGGAGCGCATCACCGCCGTCATGCCCTTCTTTGGCTACGCCCGCCAAGACCGCAAAGACCAACCGCGCGTGCCGATCACCGCCAAACTGGTCGCCAACCTCCTCACTTCAGCCGGCGTGAACCGCGTGCTGACCATGGATCTCCACGCTCCGCAAATCCAAGGCTTCTTCGATATCCCCGTCGACCACCTCTACGCGAAATCCGTTCTCCTCGGCTACCTCCGCGAACGTCACCCCGACACGTCCAACCTTACCGTCGTCTCCCCCGACGTCGGTGGCGTCAAAATGGCCCGATCCTACGCCGACGCCCTCGGAGCAGAACTCGCCATCGTTGCCAAGCACCGCGTCAATGCGACCCGCGTCGAGGCCATGAACGTGATCGGTGAAGTCGAAGGCCGCGATGTGTTGCTCGTCGACGACATGACCGAGACCGCCGGCACGATGATCGCCGCTGCCGACATTCTCAGAAAACACGGCGCCAAGCGCATTTTCGCCGGCGTTTCCCACGCCATTCTCGGCGATATCGCTCACCAGCGCCTCAAAGACTCCGAAATCGAGGAAATCATCACCACCGATTCCGTCCCACAAGCCGTTGGTCCGAAAGTCCAAGCCGTCAGCATCGCCCCCCTCATGGGCGAAGCCATCCGCCGAATCCACGGCGGGGAGTCGATTACGAGTTTGTTTACTCTGTAAACAAACTCGTGTTCCTGGTTCCTGGTTCCTGGTTCTTAGTTGAAATAGGCAGGGCCGGCGCTTTGATTAAGCTGCGCTTAATCCATTCAAATTAGGTCTACGACATCAAGTTGCCGCTGCTACCGCAGCTTCCCGAATTGCGCGGTCCGAAAGCCAAAGAATCCGCGCGTTTGCTCAACCAATAACCAAGAACTAGGCACTTAGAACATGCGGCACAGCCGCAATCCGCTCAACTTTCCGACCACGGCGCAGCCGGAAAAACCCTAGGCTTTGCCTAAGAAAACCAAGAACTAGGCACCAAGAACTAGGAACAAGCAGCAAAGCAGCTTAAACATTTTTTTGACAAGCGCCCATCCGGGGGCTAAACACCGCGCCCCGCGCTGATTTTCCCAACGATTGCAGCGCTCCAAAACGAACCACCTAGCTCTCTCCGTCATGGCCAAACAAACCACCATCCAAGCAGAAACTCGCGCCCGCTCAGGGTCTGGCGTCCTCAAGCAACTTCGCCGCGAAGGTCTTCTGCCTTCCGTGATCTACGGCAAGGACTTCGAAAACATCAATCTCAAGATCAATGCCAAGGCATTCCGCGATATTCTGGCCAACAGCAGTTCGGACAGCATCGTGGTGAACCTTGAGATCGACGGCAAAGAGAGCCGCATGGCATTCCTCAAAGACGTTCAATACGACGCTCTTTCAGGACTCGCCCTTCATGCTGACTTCCGCGCGATCGACAGCAAAACCGAGATCACCGCTCAAATCCCAGTTCACACTGTAGGAACTGCTCCTGGCATCAAAACCGGCGGCCTGGTCGAACAACAAATTCACACCCTCGAGATTCACTGTCTTCCGAACGACCTTCCTGATTCCATCGAAGTCGACATCTCGGAACTCGAACTCAACGATTCCATCCACTTGGAACAAATCAAACTCCCAAGCGGCGTGACCACACAACTCCCTGGTGATGTTGTGGTCGTTCACATCGGTAAAGCTGGCCCATCCGCTGAGGAAGAAGCCGCCATGGAAGAAGCTGCCGCTGAGGCAACCGAAGGCGCTGAAGGCGATGCCGAAGCACCTGCAGCTGAAGGCGAAGAATCCGCCGAAGCCGAGAAGACCGAAGAAGCTAGCGCTTAATATCGCGACTCCGCCGCGGTCGAAAGTCACGCCGTCGCCCAGTGGGCTATGGCGCGCAAGCCAAGGTCAAAAGTCTAAAGTCGACGCTGAGGATGAGCACACGCTCGACCTCAGCGTCTTTTTTTGTCCCTCAGACAAATAACGATCAAAAAAGGTAGAGTTGATCGGCCCGATCAACCGACTTCACCGCGCATCGCGGCACTGCGAGCCCTCCTACGCTGAAGCTTCCGCCGTCGCTCTGCGAGCTATGGCGGGACAAGACGGCGCGGGAACCCGCAGCCCCCTACCTTTTTTAACCAAGCACCAAGCACCAAGCCCAAAGCCCAAAGCCCAAAGCCCAAAGCCCAAAGCCCAAAGCCCAAAGCCCAAAGCCCAAAGCCCA
Organism: Luteolibacter sp.; assembly: GCA_043566505.1. Lineage (GTDB taxonomy): Bacteria > Verrucomicrobiota > Verrucomicrobiia > Verrucomicrobiales > Akkermansiaceae > Luteolibacter. The sequence goes on from CP121322.1 coordinate 203,304, forward strand.
AAGCCCAAAGCCCAAAGCCCAAAGCCCAAAGCCCAAAGCCCAAAGCCCAAAGCCCAAAGCCCCGCGCCACCGTCTTTGCAAATGAACTGCGCGTGAGCCCGACCTTTAGACTTTTGACCTTCGACAGCGGCGCGACAGCAAATCCCCTGAAATGAGCGCAGCCAGACTTTTGACCTTGGACCTTTGACCTTCGACCGCTCATCCTATGAGCATGTTCAAACTCATCATCGGCCTCGGAAATCCGGGCAAGCAGTATGAGAAAACTCGTCACAACATCGGGTTCATGCTGATGGACCGCATAGCGAGCGATTTGAGCGCAGAGTTTGAGACCAATCCAAAATGGCAGAGCCACTTTGCCAAACTCAGCGATGGTTCCTTTTTGATGAAACCTCAGACATTCATGAATCTCAGCGGCCGCTCCATTCGTCAGTTCATGGCGTTCTTCAAATGGACGCCCGAGGACATTCTTGTGATCTATGACGATGTAGCACTCCCCCTTGGAACCTTGCGCTTCAGGGAAAAAGGATCTGCGGGCGGACACAATGGAATCAAATCCATCATCGAACACCTCGGCACCCAAGAGTTTCCCCGACTCAAAATCGGTATCGGCAGCAGCGAACCCGGCAACATGGTCGGACACGTCCTCGGCAAGTTCTCACCCGATGAACAAGATCAGCTCGACGACATCCTAACCAAAGCCACGGCAGCCGTAAAAATGGCCAGCACCGATGGCATCCAAGCCGCCGCGAATCACTTTCACACCAAGAAAAAAAAGGAGCCAAAACCCGCAGCCGAGGAAGCAGAACCAGAAACCGAGACCGAAGCGCCAAACAACCAAGAACCAAGAACCAAGAACTAGGAACACGACTGCGGCGAAGCCGCATTTAACCCTTGTCCCTGAACCAAAGTTTCAGCACTCTCATTACCGATATGGCAAATCTCAACAAAGTCATGCTGATCGGGAATCTCACCCGTGATCCCGAACTTCGCTACACTCCAAAAGGCACTGCTGTTGCCGACATTGGATTGGCAATCAATCGCGTCTGGAGTAACGACCAAGGCCAGAAACAAGAGGACACGACTTTTGTCGATGTCACCCTCTGGGGTCGCCAAGCAGAGCTCGCCCAACAATACCTCAGCAAAGGCCGCGGCGCCTACATCGAGGGCCGTCTCCAGCTCGATACTTGGGACGACAAAGAAACCGGCAAAAAACGCAGCAAACTCAAAGTGATCGGCGAAAACCTCCAGTTCCTCCCAGACGGAAAAGGCGGTTCAGGCGGCGGCGGAGCCCCTGCACAACAGCGCCCACCAGCCGAATCCAAACCTCAAGGCGGATCCGCAGCACCTGCTGAAGACTTCCAAGAAGAGGACGATATTCCGTTTTAAGATTTGCTCCGCGAATCTCAGTCCAAGGTCCAAGGTCGAAAGTCCAAAGTCCTTTTCAAAACGCCCGATGCCTCGCATCCGGGCGTTTTATTGTTGGCAGGGACGCCGCTCCGCGGGGTCCGCCGTCATCGATTAGTAACAGAACCGAGCGAAGCCCGACCTTCGACCTTGGCTTGCTCGCCATAGCCCACTGGGCGACGGCGTGACCTTCGACACCACTCCTCCCCCACTCTCCGTCCCTCCCCACAGCTTTGTTCGTTACAAATCACGCCGATTCCTTCTAGATCTAGTCCGCGTGATCGAAGTCCAATACCATCGAGGCCTTTATTTGCCCGAAATCGATCTGTGGCTCGACCCACAGGGCGCAAAACCCCGCGCCTTTGTATCCCACGCCCATGCCGACCACTTTGCTCGGCACGAATCGATCATTTGCTCCGAAACCACGGGAACCCTGATTCAAAACCGGTTCCGAGCATCAAAACAAAGCACCGAGGCCCTCGCCTACCACGTGCCACTCACCATCGGCGATTTCAGGATCAAACTGCTCCCCGCCGGACACATTCCCGGATCAGCGATGATTCACATCACTCGCACCTCCGACAATGCGACTCTTCTCTACACTGGCGATTTCAAGACGCGCAGGAGTCGCACCGCAGAGGCCGCCAGTTTTCTGACCGCCGACACTTTGATCATGGAAACCACATTCGGCATGCCCGGTTATGCATTTCCGAACCAAATGGAAGTCGAGGCAGACCTCCTTCGATTCATCAACGACTGCTTCTCAGATGGCGAAACCCCCGTCCTGTTAGGTTACTCACTTGGGAAAGCTCAAGAGGCACTCGCATTGTTAGAAGAAAACAATATTCCCGCACTTCTTCACCCCGCCGCCGCTGCCATGACCCGCACTTGCCGTGAAGCAGGTGTGCCCGGCTTGCCCGAACCAGAAGAATTCACAGGCACCATCAAAGAAGGACATGTTCTCATCGTCCCGCCCCACGCGCTCAAATCCAAACTCTTCAAAGATCTCACATCCATCCGCACTGCCATGCTCAGTGGCTGGGCCCTCCGACCAGGTGCCAAATACCGCTACGGAGTGGATGCGATGATTCCCTTCTCGGATCACGCCGACTTCCCAGGCCTCATGGAATGCATCCAGCGAGTCCGACCCAAACAAGTTCTCACCGTCCACGGTTTCGCCAAAGAGTTTGCCACTGAGCTGCGCTCACAGAAATTCGATGCGTGGTGCGCAGCAGGTGGCGATCAACTCGAACTCGGCATCCACCGCCCTGCACCAAGACCCATCCAAGCAAGCCGGCCTGGTTATCACAACCGTGTCCTCTGCCAGCTCACCGACTTCACCGATGTCTGCCGGCTCGTTGAAAAAACGGGGAGCCGCACCTCCAAGGTGGAATTCATTTCGAGCTATCTCAAAACCCTCGATCATGAGGACGACTTGATCATCGTGATGCGACTCTTCACCGAAGCCCAGCTCGCCAAAGACCCGGCACCTCTGAATGCCACCACTCTGCGCCATGCCATTGCCGCAATCCCTGGAGCCAGGGAGGAGCGCTATCATGAGTCTCAGCTCGTCCACAAAGATTTCGTCCGCACCGCCAGCCTGATGCTTCAGGAGCTGCAATTGAAACCGCAGGCGATGACCCTCGCCGAAACGGATGCGTTCGTATCCGAATTTTGCGAATCCAAAGGATCGATCAATCATATCGAGCGACTCACGGAGAGACTCATGAGCTTGCACCCCGCGGAAGGCGAAATCCTGCTCAAATTGATCGTCGGCAACCGCCGCCTGGGCCTCGACTCCGCGCTCATCGCTGAAATCATTGCCAAGGCATTTGATGCCAATGCTCAAGACGTCGTCGCTGCACTGGAAAACACACCCCCGGGTCAGGCCGCGCTGTTGGCCAAGCGTGGTGAACTAAAAACCAGCGAACCCCGACTTTTCACCGAGCAGCCCGTCACCTCCACTCCCGAAGCCGTCGCCGACCACGACCTGCTGTTTCCGGAGTAAAAAATCCTGCCGTCTTGCAGAAGCTTCTAAATTGATAGACGATACTAACTTCCCAAAGGGTCCCATGAAACGCTTTGAAATCCAAGATATCGTCTTCCAAACCGAAGACGGCATCACCTATCTCGCCATCAACCGAGACAATGGAGACAAAGTCGCGCTCAGACGCTTCTTCCCCTATGGCCGCGACAACGAGGGACTCGACGAGGCTGGAAACGAACGATTCCTCGATCTCTGTGGTCGACTGAAGAATCTCCATCACCCAGCAATGCGCAAAGTGGTCGATGGATTCATCGACCCCCTCGACGGCCTTCCCTGCGTCGTAACCGAATGGGTCGAGGGAAAACCCCTCCCCATCACCTTGGGTGGAGAAAAGATCGAAGCTCAAAAGCTCATTGTCTTAACCCGAGCAGCCCTCGAAGTCTCGATCCTCCTATCCAACACCATCGGCAAAGAAGCCGTGTGGATCGACACCACGGATCGCTCAGTGGTGGTGGGCCCCACCGATCTTGGCCGAGAGTTCACTTTCTGGATCTGTCCATTTCGTTGCCTAGAAATCTACCCTCTATCAAAAGGCGTCGATTCCATCGCAGAGCTGGTCGAGGAACTCGCGGGATGGAAATCCAAGCTCTACACCGAGAAGGCCTACATGGGTCTTGGCGGCTGGGTCAAAGCGATCAAGAAAGCTCCTCAAACATCGCTTCAGGATGCTTTGATTTATCTTCCTGGATCTCCCGCCCCTGCACAATTCGTCCACGAACCCGCAAAGATTGATGTCAGCCCTCGGCCCGGTTCAGCCCCGAAACCGGCAGCCCCCGAAATAAAACCACAGGCGCCCGCCATCACACTTGCACCAGCTCGCCCTACCGCGACCGCAACTCAACACGCACAAGCAACCACACAACTGGGTCAACAGCCGGTCTTGAAAAGTGCCAGCTCATCCAACAGCGGTTGGAAGGTCATCACGGCATGGAGTGCCGCGGCAGCTTTGATTCTCGGTTTGCTGATCGTGAAACTGAATTCCAACAAGGATGAGGCAGCCCTCGCATCCAACGAATCCACAGAGGTCATCTTGCCCGGAATGGATATTGCAGAACCCGAACCAGAGTTCGCATCCTTTCGCACAACGGCCGCCACAAAAGAACTCGAAGACGGCATCGCCATGGCATCGAACGACGCATCTGCTGAGACCGTCATGCGCTCAAGCAACCGCATAAATCCGGCGGCAACAGAAGCAATCCAACCGAATCAAGGGCCCAGCAACATCAATTCATCCGTCAAGACTTACCGCCCTGACGACAAAGGAAAAATCAAGCAGGTCCAACCCAACACCCGCGTGCAGCTACGAGGCACACTCCAAAATACTCGGTATTGCCCAAATAAATATTGGTTATTTCTGGAATTTTCAAAACCATACCAACATGGCCAAATCCGTGGTGCGACGAACATCAATCTAAGCGAAGAAACCTACAACAGTAAGTCATTCAACTCATTCATCGGCAAAGAAATCATCATCGATGGCACATACGAGGATATGGGCGATTGGAAAAACCCTCTGCTCGTGAAATTCGCCAACATCAAACAAATCACCGTTGTTTCTCCATCCAAGCACGTCGATCCAAGCTCGGCTACCACGCCGAAACTCGCTGAAAACTCCGCGACCTACACTCCAGATGAAGGGGAGAAAATTCGAAAAACCAAGGTCAATAGAGCCGTCCAGCTTCGCGGCATCCTGAAAAACGTGAGACGCTCCAGCTCAGGCAAGGTAATCTACCTCGAATTCTCAGAGCCATGCAATCAAGGCGAAATACGCGGAGTCGTCCACCCTCGGTCATTTACTGAAAAATTCGACGCTGCAACATTCACCCGCTTCATCGACAAAGAGATCATTCTCCACGGCACCTACAAAAAAGAGGCCTCCAGAAAAGAGTCCGCTACAAACCCATGGCTCGTCCAAATCGAAAGCACCAAGGAGATCGAGGTCGTGGAGTAGTCATTAGTCATTGGTCATTGGTCATTGGTTATTGGTTAGACCTTTAGACCTTTAGACCTTTAGACCTTTAGACCTTTAGACCTTTAGACCTTTAGACCTTTAGACCTTTAGACCGTCACCTCCACTCCCGAAGCCGTCGCCGACCACAACCTGCTGTTTCCGGACTGACGTCCGGGTTCATTTTTCCGGAGTGGCCTCCGGGTTCCTAGTTCTTGGTTGGCGCTTTGCGCTCAGCTTTCGCCATCACCTAATCCGGTTGGATTTCAGCAAATAGAGAATAAACCCCCCAATTTTTGAGCGCGTTTGTGCCGCCATTCGATAGAGCTCATCAAACTTTTTCTGATCGATGTAATTTTGATCGAGAGCAACATATAGCTCACTTTGAACCTCGGAGCACGAGCGTTGGGAATACCTCAAAAACTTTACAAACTCTGCATTGCTTCCTCCATCGAATCCCTCTGCGATGTTATGCATGATGGAACTGGAGGCTCGCTGGATTTGATCTCTTAAACCCCAATCCCGAGAAAACTGATCGCTTTTGGTGTTGGTATATATGCTGCAGGTTAGTTGGCGAGCTAGCTGCCAGCCTTCGATATCTTCAAAACGTTTGATTGCCATCCGCCGAAATTACTAGGACTCGACAATCAGCCAACCACCTTCAATTTCAGTCTGAAAATATCTATTCTCGAACCAAGAACCCATCCACTCCCTCGATGGAAAAACACCCCCGCCAAAGGTCAGCGCAAGGAACCGAGCGAAGCCCAACCAAGAACCAAGAACTAAGAACCCATCGACTCCGTCGATGGAAACAACTCTTCCCCCTCCGACTTCGCCACCAACACGGCAGCGCAAGAATCGCTGTAAACATTGACTGAGGTGCGGATCATATCGAGCAAGCGGTCGACTGCCAGCAACACCAATGCCGCATTCTCTGCGCCCGGAATGTTAGAGGTTTTTAGAATCAACAAGATCGCCACAAGGCTCGCCGACGGAATACCGGCAACCCCAATGCTTGTGAGCAAGGCCGCAACGACGATGAAGAACTGCGCCGCGATACTGAGATCAACCCCCATCACCTGCGCCACAAAGATCACTGCGACACATTCATAGAGCGCCGTGCCATCCATGTTCACCGTAGCGCCCAATGGAAGCGTGAAGCTTGTCACTTTCTTCGAGGCACCTGCGCCTTCTTCCACGCAGCGCATGGTCACCGGCAAGGTGCCTGAGGACGAGGCCGTAGAGAATGCCAACAACAATGCCGGACGCATCGCGCGGAAATGCATCCAAGGGTCGATCTTGCCAATGAACTTCAATATCAGCGGCAGCGCTAAGAAGAAGTGCAACAACAGGGCCGCGAGCACGGTGAAAAAGTATTTTCCGAGCTGAACAAACAACTGAGCACCGGTCTCGAAAATGATCGGCATGATCAGCGCGTAAACTCCGATCGGCGCCAATGCCATGATCCATCCTGTGATGATCACCATCGCGTCACTGGCCGATTTGAAAAACTCCTGAATCGTCCTCATCTCCCGCGCCGGAATTTGAGTAATGGCCACGGCAAACAAGATGCTGAAGACAATCACCCCCAGCATCTGGCCGTTGTTGGTCGCCGCCGACAGTACGTTCTCTGGCAACATCGACCGGAAGATCTCAAAGTAATCGCTGCCCTCACGCATGTTCGCCTCGGCGACTTTATCCAAATCCTTTTGCGATGCGTTCTCTTTGCCCTGATCAAATGCCTGACGAATCACCGAGTTGGGCTCGCCACCTTTGAGTCCTGGACCCACCAAGTTCACCATGAAAAGCCCGATCACAATCGCGATGAAACTGCTGCTGGCATAGAAAGCCGCGGTTTTCAGACCCAACCGACCAAACCCCTTCACGCCTTGAAGGCTGGAAATCCCTGAGATCACCGAGGTCACAATCAGCGGAACAATGATCATTTTCAGCGCCCGCATGAACAAATCGCCGACAAATCGGCTCATTCCCAGTGCCCATTCCGTAAAACCCTCAATCCCAGACCCCTCGCCGCCACTGGCCACCAACATCCGCAAAACCAAGGCGGTGGATGTCGCCAATGCCAACGCAATCAGGATCTGCCAATGAATGGCCAAACGCTTCTTCATGGGGTGAACCCAAAACTATCCGTCTCTGATTGACCAGAAACAACGTAATCAGGCGAAAATCTGGACGCTGAGGGCGTGAAAACCGGCCCAGATATCGAGAATCTGCACATCTCGCAAAAAATGTGCTCAAAACCCCCGAAATTCCTCATATTTCCCGGTTGACACCCAGAATCGCGGTACCTAGTTTGCGTCCCCTTCCGCACGCACCATCTGCCCGGAATTACCCATATTTAAGACATGAAGACGTTTTCCGCCAAGCCTCACGAAGTCGAGCGCAAATGGTATGTGATCGACGCCAAGGACAAAGTCCTCGGCCAAGTCGCTGTTGAGGCTGCTCGCCTCCTCCGTGGCAAGCACAAGCCAACATTCACCAGCCACATTGATACAGGCGACTTTGTAGTCGTCATCAATGCTGAGCACGTGCGCCTCACCGGTAACAAAGAAAACGCCAAGATCTACTCACGCTTCTCGGGTTACGTCGGTGGTAAAAAAGTTGAAACTCCTCGCACCGTTCGCGAACGCCGCCCTGTGCTCCTCGTTGAACGCGCTGTTCACGGCATGCTTCCAAAAAACAGCCTTGGCAGAAATCAATATCGCAAGCTCAACGTGTATGCAGGTACTGAGCATCCGCACGAAGCGCAACAACCGACCGCACACCCAGTTCGCTAATCTCCCCCATCGAATTTCCGAATTATGACCGCCACCACCACTCAAACTGCCACCGGCCGCCGCAAGACATCCGTCTCTCGCGTCTGGATGTCTGAAGGAACCGGCAAGATCACCATCAACGATCGCGCTTTTGAAGATTACCTTCCTACCATCGAGCTCCAGAACTCCGTGCTTGCTCCATTCCAAGCCGTTTCGCTGATGAACAAGTTCGATCTCCGCATCAACGTCAAAGGCGGCGGCATCAATGCCCAAGCAGCGGCCATTCGCCACTCTGTTTCCCGCGCTCTCACCGAGCTCGACGCAGAACACCGCAAGACTCTCAAGCCTCTCGGCTACCTCACTCGTGACCCACGAATGAAGGAACGCAAAAAACCTGGTCAGCCAGGCGCACGCAAGCGCTTCCAATTCTCGAAACGTTAATTGCCCAGAGCAACTCTCTCGAAAAAGCCGCTTCCGATTTCGGATGCGGCTTTTTTTTGCGGCTCTGCCGCAGTCAAAGGTCGAAAAGTTAAAGAACAGTGCTTTAGCTCAACCAGGAACCAAGAACCAGGAACCAAGAACCAGGAACCAGGAACCAGGAACCAGGAACCAGGAACCAGGAACCAGGAACCAGGAACCAGGAACCAGGAACCAGGAACCAGGAACCAGGAACCAGGAACAGCCCCGATTCGTCGGGGCTAAATTTCAGTATTTCCAATTTCAGCTTTTCAGCTTTTATTCCCCCCATGCTCCTCCACTTCTTCAAAATGAATGGCGCAGGCAATGACTTCGTTGTCATCGATAACCGCGACCTCTCCATTCATCTCGACACCGAAACCATCGCCGCTCTCTGCGATCGTCATCGCGGCATCGGTGCCGATGGACTGCTCGCCGTGGAACCTGCAGAAAAAGGAGCCGACTACAAATTTCGTTATTACAATGCCGATGGTGGTGAAGCCGAAATGTGCGGCAACGGCGCACGCTGCTTCGGACGCTTCACCTCTCACCTCAACGATGAAATCCCAGATCAAGTTTCGTTCGAGACGATCGCCGGAAAACTTGTCGCTGAATTGGTCGATGAAAATGTTCGCATCGCCATGTCGGACCCAACCGACCTAAACCTCGACACAGGTGCCACCGTCCCTGGCCTCGATGCCACCATCCAATTCATCAACACAGGTGTCCCTCACGCTGTGGCGTTCGTCGCAGATGGTGTCGACTTCGCGGAACTCGATGTCTTCACTCATGGTCGCGCCATCCGCCGTCATGAAGTCTTCGCTCCCGCTGGAACCAATGCCAACTTCACCAAGGTTGTTGGACCTAGCCACATCGCCATCCGCACCTACGAACGTGGTGTTGAAGAGGAAACGCTTGCCTGTGGAACTGGAATGGTCGCCTGCGCCCTCCTTCACCATCTTCGGACCAATGACCCATCACCCATTCAGGTCGATGTCGCTGGCGGCGACACCCTTGAAATCGGTTTTGAGAAGACTGGAGATCAATCCTTCTCCAAAGTCACCCTCACCGGCCCCGCCGACTTCGTTTTCGAGGGGGATATTGAGATTTAAGGCTGCTCCGCAGCCTTGTTCTTAGTTCTTGGTTTCGGCTACGCCGCCCCGACCAGTCGGGGTTGGTTCTATCGAACAGGAGCGGCGCGCCTCTCTAATAAGGTGGCTGCTGCGGGTTCCCGCGCCGTAGCTTCAGCGAAGGAGGGCTCGCAGCACCGTAGATACCGCTGCTATGCGGAACCAAGCGAGGAAAGTCGGTGGATCAAGCTGATCCACCCTACCGTTTAAAAGAAGGTAGGGTGCTGCGGCTCGCAGCACCGAACTCACCGCCGCAGGCGGCAACCAAGAACTAGGAACCAAGAACCAGGAACATGCAGATATCTCCGATATCTGCATTGATCTCCTCTCCGAAACGTCCATGCTCCGCGGCATGAGCTTCACAGGCACTTACACCGCTCTTATCACTCCATTTCAAGACGGAGTCCTTGATGTCCCCGCATACCAATCCCTCATCGAACGGCAGATTGCCGGCGGTGTGGACGGCATCGTTCCAGCCGGAACTACCGGCGAATCTCCCACCCTCGATCGAGACGAACACATCGAAGTCATTCGCATCGCAGCAGAAACCGCCGCAGGTCGATGCAAGGTGATCGCAGGCACAGGCGCCAACTCCACCTCCGAAGCAATCGAGCTGACCGAAGCCGCGGAAAAACTAGGCGTCGATGGCTCACTTCAAGTTTGCCCCTATTACAACAAACCTTCTCAAGAAGGCCTCTACCTTCACTTCAAAGCGATCGCAGAATCCACCAGCTTGCCGATCATGCTCTACAGCGTTCCAGGCCGATCCGGTATCGAGATCGCCGTCGAGACCGCCAACCGGCTCGCCCAAGATTTTAGCAATATCACCTGCATCAAAGAGGCCGGCGGCTCCGTCGACCGCGTCAACCAACTCATCCAGGGCACCCCTGATGATTTCGAAGTCCTTTCGGGTGACGACCCCCTCACTTTGCCGTTCTTTTCATGCGGCGCAACAGGCTTGGTCTCTGTCGCTTCCAACATCATCCCTGATGTCATGGCTCGACTTGTTCGCGCATGCGCCAACGGCTCATACGACGAAGCGCTCGCACTGCAGAAGCAATATTACCCATTGATGAATGGCTTAATGTCGTTGGACAGCAACCCAGTCCCAATCAAGACCGCCGCTTCGCTTCTGGGGCATTGCACCCCTGAACTGCGACTCCCACTCGCACCACTCAGCGACGAGAATACCGCTTTGCTCAAGAAACTCTTAGAAGACTTCGATCTCCTATAATTCACCAACCAAACTCCAGCGAACACCAAAACACCTTCCCCATGGCAAAACTTTTCATTCCAGGACCCATTGATGTTTCAAAAGAAACCTACGCCGCGATGAGCCAAACCATGATTGGCCACCGCGGAGCAGAATTCGAAGAGCTCTATGCCTCGACCCAACCCGGCCTCAAAGCGCTGATGGGAACCAGCCGCCCCGTCTTCCTCTCGACCTCCTCAGCTTGGGGCGTCATGGAAGCGTCGCTCAAAAACCTCTGCGCCAAGAAAGTTCTCAACCTCTGCTGTGGCGCCTTCTCAGATAAATGGAACGGCGTCGCCAGCAGCATGGGTCTCGATAACGACAAGATCCAAGTCGAGTGGGGTGAAGCTATCTCACCCGATGCAGTGAAGTCCAAACTCGAAGAAGGTGGTTACGACCTCGTCACCCTCGTCCACAACGAAACCTCCACGGGTGTCATGAATGACCTCGAAGGGATTGCCAAAGTGGTCAAATCCTTCCCTGGCGTTCAACTCGTCGTCGACACCGTCTCTTCGCTCTCCGCCGTGCCCATCGAAATGGACAAGCTCGGCATCGACGTTCTTCTCGCTGGTGTCCAAAAAGCGTTCGCCCTCCCACCCGGACTTGCCGTGTTTGCTTGTTCGGAAGACGCCATCGCACGCGCCAAGGAACAACCCAACCGGGGCTACTATTTTGACTTCATCGAATTCGAGAAAGGCGCCGCCAAAAACAACACCCCTTCCACCCCTTCCATCTCCATCATCTTTGGATTGCAATACATCCTCGGTCAGATTGAGAAAGAAGGACTGGATGCCCGCTTCGCACGCCACGCGGCCAACAATGCGATGATTCACGACTGGGGCAAAAAACATGGCTTTGAAAACTTTGCTCCCAAAGGCAACCAATCCGTCTCCCTCACCTGTTTCAAAACTCCCGAAGGATTCGACCAGTCCTCATTCATCAAAACTCTCAAGACCAAGCACGGATTTGCGATCAATGGTGGCTATGGCAAAATCAAAGGCCTCACCTTCCGCATCTCCAACATGGGCAACGAGACCCAAGAAACCATGCAGGAACTCATCGATGCAATGGACAGCGTCTTAGAGCAAATGTGACAAACCTGTAACAGTCTTCTATTTCATTGATCGAATGCGCGCTTGATGTTAGTATTCTCATTTGATTTATATTTCTTAACCAATTCTCGCGATACTCTATTCACCACTCCTCAAGCTTACCTTGGGTTGCGTCCTGCTGTGCGCGCCATTGCATGGTGAGACTCACACCTTCACCAATTCAAGCGGCAGCACTCTGGAAGCTGAATTGGTGTCTCACAAGGATGGCAAAGCCACATTGAAGCGTGCGGACGGAAAAGAGTTTGAGGTCGACCCTGAAATCTTCAGCTCCGCCGATCAGAAACACATTTCTGAGTGGATGGCCAAAACGCCAGAGCATGTGGACTACCGGTTCCGCATCGATGGAGTGAAAAAGAAAGTCTCGGGCAACGCCGACTCTGGCGAATGGGCTTACAAGGTATCCATCACCAATGCTTCTCAAGACACGATCAAAGACCTGCATTTCGACTACCGGATCTTTCACAAACATGAAGATCATGCCCCCTCCATGGAGGAAGGATCGGAATACCTCGATGCCAACTTGGACTTCAATCGCACCTTGGTCATCACCACTCGCTCAGTCAGCCTCGGCAACTGGGACGGTTGGAAGGGCGAACTTTTGGGATGCATCCTACGCGTCCGTGATCAAAACGGAAAAACGATCATGGAATGGACATCCTCCGAATTTAGCATGAAAGGCAAAACGTGGGAAAACACGACGCCGAAGTGTGAAGATAATCCAAATAACGGGTCAGCAGTGATCCAATAAGTCGATCATTTCGACCCACTGGGATGATGTCCTGTATTCAGTAACAAGGTGCAAACACTACGCCGCATTTAATATGCAGCACCGGCGTTCTTGCAATACCAGCATCCCTGACGACTGAGACTCACCCCTTCACCTACCGCGCGGCCCATCGCTTCTTGTGCGGGCTAAACCTTTTCCGGCGGGGCCTCTGATTTCACTGCTTTCTCTCGGAATGCGATAAAGAATATCACCGTGACCCCTAAAGCTATTCCAGCAGGCATCATCCAGAAAGGCTTGGATACCGCCATCCAGCTCTCGGCTGAGTTGGCATCCAACTGGGTCTTACCAGCCCACCAATCGAGGACTTTGTTGCCCACGAGCATGCCCGCACCATAAGTGAGCAACCCGATCAAGCCCTGCGCACTGGCTTGAATCTCTTTTGGAGCTTTTCTGTCCGTATACATCTGACCAGTTACAAAGAAGAAGTCGTAACAAATACCGTGAAGCACGATCCCGAAGAGAATCATTGCCGCTGATGATGGCATCAAACCAAAGGCTGCATAACGAGCCACCCACGCTAACATGCCGATCATGAGCATTTTCTTCACCCCTAACTTGCGGAAGAAAAATGGCACCAGAGCCATGAAAATAATTTCACTGACTTGCCCAAGAGACATCACCGCTGCCGTCTTGTCTCCAAAGGCCATTTGCGAAGCGAATGGATAGGTCACAGCATAATAGAATGCCAATGGGATGCAGACGAGAAACGAGCAGATTGCAAATACCGCAAATGACGGATCTTTGAACAACTTGAGAGCGTCCAGGCCGAGCATTTTCCCAATGCTCACTTTGGTCCCACGAGCATCGGGCAGCGTTTCAGGAAGAGTGAAGCTGTAGATACCATACACCAAGCTGACCACTGCACCCAACTGCATCGGGAAAGCTGTGGCACCCGCATTCTCAATTCCGGGAAGAATTGGGAACGGAAGGAAACCAAAGATCGATTCCGCGACAACCAGTCCTGAAACAATCCAACCAATCGTGCCCCACAAGCGAATCTTCGGAAAGTCTTGTTCTGAATCCGCCACATTGCGGAAAGTAATCGTATTCACCAAGGCCAAGGTCGGCATGTAGCAAAGGAAATACGCCAACATCCAAGTGAACAATTCGCCAGGGCTATCTGTGATCATCGAGCACTTCCACAACAAGCCCGCCCCAACGACATGCAATATAGCATTCACTCGCTCAGCATTGAAAAACCGGTCGGCGACCAAACCCACAAACAAGGGCGCCAGTAGACCCGCCCAGTTGGAGGTGGAGTAGATGTGACCGATCACATTCTGCCCCTCAAAAATGATTCCTAAATATCCGCCCAAGGGCACGAAGAACGCCCCCCACACGAAAAACTGCAAAAACATCATCACCGACAGGCGAACGGTTGTGGAGGCTGGGGTCTTGGACATGGGTGGTCGAAAGTTAGATCGTTTTAAACTCGTGCCAATTCCGCCCGATGCCAGACGGTCTGGCAAGTGGCAATTTTTGAGCCATAGATACTTCGCAACTGTCTTGAATTATCCCCCTCGCTCATCAATCATCCCCCCCTCATGTCGAAAAAGACTTATCTTGCAGTGGATCTAGGAGCTGGCAGTGGCCGAGTTATGGCCGCCGTCGTCGAATCCTCGAAAATCACCCTCAAGGAACTGCACCGCTTCGATAACCCTGGCACCGACCTCCCGGGAGGATCATTCTGGAACTTGATCGGCCTCTACCTTGATATCCTGGAAGGACTGCGCAAAGGAGTCGACGAGTATCGCGACAGCCTTGTCTCAATTGGCATCGATACCTGGGGCTGCGACCACGGGTTCATCGGTCCCGATGGCGCGATGCTCGGCATGGCCCACCAATACCGCGACCCCAGATCCGATGGCATGGCTGAGGTCATGCACGGGTTGATGAGCGAGGCCGAGGTCTATTCGCACACCGGCATCAAAACCAATTTCTATAACAGCTCGCTCCATTTGCTCGCCGAGGCCCGCAAGAAGAGCCCCGCGCTCTTTGCCGCCAACAACTTGCTCTTCGTCCCCGACATCCTCGCCTACTGGCTTACGGGCCGACAAGCTGTCGAGCGCACCGTCGCCTCTACCTCACAACTCCTCAACCCCACCACTGGCGACTGGGCATGGGAGGTCATCGAAGCTCTCGGCCTACCCAAAAACATCTTTGGCGAGGTGGTCGCACCCGGAACAATCCTCGGTCCCATCCGCGATGAGGTCGCCAATTTCATCGGTAAACAAGATATCCCAGTCGTCGCCACCGCCAGCCATGACACCGCCTCCGCCGTCGCCGGCATCCCCATGAAAGGAACCGGCAACCTCTGGCTGTCATCGGGCACTTGGTCGATCATGGGCATCGAGTCAGAAACCGCCATCACCAGCCCAGAAGCTCTCAAGCTTGGTTTCTGCAATGAGCTTGGTGTGAACGATAGCGTTCGGTTTCTGAAAAACATCGGCGGACTGTGGCTGCTCCAAGAGTGCAAACGCCAATGGGAGCTGGATGGCAAATCATTCGATTTTGCCACCATGGCCAAACTCTCCGCTGTGGCTGAACCATTCTCGGCATTCATCGACCCCGATGACGCCTCGTTTGCCAGCCCCGGCGAAATGCCATCCAAGATCCAAGCCTACTGCGAGAAAACCCACCAAGCGGTGCCACAGGATGAAGGAACCATCCTTCGGGTCGCCACCGATTCACTCGCGCTGAAATACCGCTTCGTATTTGAAAACATCCAAAAGCTTACCGGAGACACCTACCCCGCTCTCCACGCGGGTGGTGGCGGCATCCAGAACGAAGCCCTTGCTCAAGCGACCGCCAACGCGCTAGGCATCGATGTCATCGCTGGCCCCATCGAAGCCACCTCATGCGGCAATGTGATCACCCAAATGATGGCCACCGGCGATATCCCCGACCTAGAGCAAGGCCGCCAACTCATCGGCAATTCGTTCGAGTTTAAGACCTACCAGCCAATAGACACGGTTGAGTGGGATAAAGCCTATGGGCAATTTCAGGCCCTGTTGCACTGATTCGAACGTCCAACGTTGAACGCCCAACGTTCATGAGGCGCAAGCCTCGCAGCACCCTACCCCCTAAGAATGATTAAAAACGGTAGGGTTGATCGGCTCGATCAACCGTAACCACCGCGACAAGCGGGAATTCTCGGTAACGTCGGTGCTGCGAGCCGTAGCACCCTACCCCCAAGGACGATTGAAAACGGTAGGGTTGATCGGCTCGATCAACCGTGACCACCGCAACATGCGGTAATTCTCGGTTGCCGCCATTGGCGGTAAAGTCGGTGCTGCGAGCCGCAGCACCCTACCTCCCAAAAATAAGAACGACGGCGTAGCCGTCAATTCGTCACCCGCATCGGCATGAGCACGTAGAGGAAGGTTCCCTCAATACGAAGCACACCTGGGCTCATCTCATCGATAAGGTCGAGATAGATATCGTCGCTATCCAACGCACGGAGCGGTGCCTGTAGGAACTCAGGATTAAAAGCAATTTGCATCGCAGGACCCGTATAGGCCACATCCATGGATTCTTGAGATTCACCAACGTCTGGGGAGTTGGCGGTCACCTCAATGCGGTTTTCACCAAACACGAGCTTCACCGAGTTCGATTTATCGGAGGAAAGAAGCGAAACACGACGAACGGTTTCAAGCAGTGCCTCACGACCAATCACAACGCGCTCGTTGCTGTCGCCTGGAATCACCTGACGGTAGTTCGGGTAGTTGCCTTCAATGAGTTTGCTGCAAAGCAGGCTGTCACCGATCGCGAAAGAAATTTGGCTATCGCTGAGTTTCACGATGACATCGTTGGTGTCACCCAGAAGGCGTTGGAGTTCTTGAACGGCTTTTGATGGAATGATGACGTCGGTCTCGTGCGAGGCAGGAAACTCAAGATCAGCATCAACCATGGCCAAACGACGACCGTCTGTTGCCACCAAGGTCATCTTGCCATCTTTGAAAGAGGTGAAGATGCCGTTGAGCACATAACGAGTCTCATCGGTGGAAATCGCGTAGGAGGTCTTTTTCAAGCCATCGCGAAGGACGCCTTGTGGAATTTTGAACTCTTTGGCTCCGGAAAAGTCTGGAAGTGGTGGGAACTCGCTCTCACCCAAACCAATGATCTTGAAGAACGATGGGCCACTGCGGATCGAAGCGTGGTTCTTGGAGTCGACTGAAACCTCAACCTCACTGGATGGCAGCTCGCGAACGATGCTGACCAATCGTTTCGCGGGGAGGGTCGTGGACCCGTCCTTTTCAATCTGTGCCTCTACTGAGCCTGTGATGCCCACATCGAGGTCCGTCGTGGTGAACTGAAGGCGGCCATCTTTGGCTACCAGCAACACGTTGGAGAGAATGGGCAGGGTCGTGCGTGAACTAACGACGTGCTGGACCTTTTGAAGGCCGTCGAGAAATGCTTCCTTGGAAATGCGAAACTTCATGAATGATAACCGGTTGGGTTGACTGAATGCAGTTTCCGTTTTCGCCGCAGCTTGGCAAGCATACAGTTAACTTCTCTGAAGAATCTCGCGATTCTTTGCCAATCAGCGCCTCAATTGGGACTCAATCCGGGCAATTGTCTCTCTCAGGCCGGCTTCGTCCTCAATTCGCTCCGCTACTTTCTTGCAGGCATGAATGACGGTTCCGTGGTCACGACCGCCAAAAGCGTCGCCAATCTCCATCAAGGAGCCCTTGGTCATGGATCGGCTGAGATACATGGCGATCTGACGAGGAAATGCGATGCTGGCTGGCCGGCGACGACTGGTCATGTCTGCCAACCGAACGTCGAAATACTCGGCCACCGCGCGCTGGATGTGGTCGATGCTGACCTGACGGCTCGCTTCCTCACGCAGCAGGTCCCTCAAGAGGTGCTCCACTTTTTCCAATGAGACGTGCTCACCCGCCAATGAAGCGTAGGTAGCGACCCGCATCAAGGCACCCTCAAGGCGACGAACGTTGGTGCGGATTTTCTCTGCAAGGAACGCCAAGATGGTGTCGTCGACCTTGACCTTCCAGTCGTTGGACTTCTTCTGAAGAATCGCCAGGCGAGTCTCCATCATCGGCGCTTGCATCTCAACGGTCAGACCGCACTCGAATCGCGATACCAACCGTGGCTCAAGATTCTTGATCTCGCATGCTGGGCGGTCACTGGTCAGAACCACCTGGTTGCGGCCATCCATGAGAGTATTGAAAGTATGGAAAAACTCTTCCTGTGAGCGATCCTTGCCAGCGAGGAATTGCACATCATCGATCAGCAACACGTCGGTGCTGCGGTAGCGTCGACGAAACTTCTCCAAGTCACCTTTGCGCACAGCATCGATGAACTCGTTGGTGAACTTCTCACAGGTCAGGTAAACGACACGAGATGCTGGGCGGCGTTTGAGGATTTCTTGACCCACAGCCTGCATCAAGTGGGTCTTGCCGAGACCCGGTCCGCCGTGAATGAATAGCGGGTTGTAACCAATGCCGATTTTCTTGGCGACTGCCTCACATGCGGCATGGGCAAACTGGCTGTTGGCGCCGACCACAAAACTGGAAAATGTGTAAGCCGAATTGAGGCCTGAATTTTTGACACGGCGCTCAAGCTCTTCGCCTTCGAGTTCCATTTCGCGATGCTTCGGAGAAGGCGAAAATTGCGATGGCATGGAAGATGTAGCCGCTCCCTCACCGGCACCTTCAGCAACGGCCACTCGCACCTCACGCACATCCTGAAAAACTTGGTTCACGGCAACACTCAGTTCGGGCAAGTAATTGGTCTCTACCCATACTTGGTGGATCTCTCCTGGAACCGTAACGATCCCCACGCCATCCTCATGACCCGCCCAAGCCGCAGCTCGGAACCAACGCTGAAATGCATCGTCGCCCACACTGGAACGCAATAGATCACACACGTCGTTCCACTGACCACCATTCCCTAGAACTGCCTCTTTCGCATTCTCCACATCATGCGATTCCACTTCCACTGATTCCATTGTCTGTATCTAAATAATAAGGATTTTCTTATGCTGCTCAGCTCACCCACCCCAGGGTGACGCCTGCAACGTGGAGGGACTTTGGAATAACTTGTGGCGCTCTGGGAAAATCTTTTTGGAGCCGTCTAACAGAATGGGCAAAAGTCCCGTATTCCACAAGGGTTCCACGGCTAAATTTTTTAAAATCTTGACCTAAAAGATGTTTCGATTTTCCGAAGCAATTCGACACGCAGACACCATGGAATCGACGTTAACGCTTGAAAAAGAATCACTCACGACGAGATCCGCAATCTGAAAAGTTTTACGAAACTGTCA
Source organism: Luteolibacter sp. (assembly GCA_043566505.1). GTDB lineage: Bacteria > Verrucomicrobiota > Verrucomicrobiia > Verrucomicrobiales > Akkermansiaceae > Luteolibacter. Next base: position 222,503 of record CP121322.1, read on the forward strand.
CATTCTGCAATGCACATCATCCGCCACCCACGTCGGTGCAGAGAAATGAATCTAACCCACTCCAAATCAGCCAGCCTGACGCTCTGAATGAGCGCCATTCATGCCGCGGAAAAAGTATCCGCAGCAGAAGGTGATCGCTGTGGTGATCGGCCACGCCCAGTGAAAACCCACCACGGCCGAGAGTTTTGCTTCCTCGCCGGCACCGGTCACGTCATAGGTCGGCAGTCCGCTAAGCCACTCGTAAGGCATGCCCACGAAATGAAGGATCACCCATATGTCCGTTCGAAGAAATAGAACCAAGACGAAGGATAAAGCCGCCCCAACGACGAGTCCGCGCAAACTCCCCTTACCCAACAGTGAACACAAGAACATGCCCAAGAGCGGCCCCATGGTGTAGGCGGTCATGCCAAAGGCGAGTGGGATGATCGGGATCTGAGCCTCCTCTTTCATCCAGCGCATGAGCAAGGTGAAGGTGGTCAAAAATAAGCCCCAGAAAATCACCCACATCCGGGACTGGCGAACCAGTTTCTTCTGATCCTGTTCCCCGTCCTCACGCTCCGGATTATGAAGCACGGACATGGTGGTCTGACTGAGCGCTGCTAGAATGGAATCCAAACTCGAAATCGCAGCGGCAAACACCCCGCCAAGAATGAGACCGCTGAGACCTCGCGGCAGCTCCGTGACAATCCAGGTCGGGAAGACAAAATCTCCTTTTTCAGCACCTGGAACTCCGGCCTCCGAATCCCAATCGAGCGCCTCGGCCACCACCCCTTCCGGCGGGTGGTTGGCATACCACACAAAAAGCGCGGCACCGACGACCAGCATCAGATAGGTGATACCCTGACCAATGGAGCTCCAGATGATGGCCTTGGAGGCCTCTTTCGCATTCTTGCAGCAGAACATTCGCTGGGCATTGAGCTGGTCCACCCCGAATGCCGCCACGTTCTGAAATGGCACCGCGATGATTGCGACCCAGAAAGTGAACTTGAATGCCCCTCCAATGCCGAAGTCAAAATCGAGCCACTTGGTCTTTCCGGCATCTCCAGCCTGCTGGAAAATTTGCCCAATCCCGCCGTCCAAATGGCCGGCAATCCAGAACACCGCAAGCAACCCGCCAATAGTGAACAAGAAGAACTGCATGACATCCGTCCAAATCACGGTCCGCATCCCGCCCATCAGGGTCCACCCAATGGCAAATACGCCGATGATCAGAATGCACCACTCAAAACTCAACCCGGTCACGATCATCAGCGGCAAGGCCGCCACCAACACCCGCACACTCTGCGCGAGAATCGAACCGATGGTGAAAAATACGGTCGCCAGAGTCTTGAGGCCCGGTTTGATGCGCCTGCCCATGTAATCATAAGGGCTGTAAATGTTCTCCTCATAGAAGACTCGAGTGAAAACGGTGCCAACCACCACCCGCCCCATGACCGAGCCGAGCCCCCAGATCAAATAGGTGAAATCCCCGTTCGCCGCCATCACCCCACCAGGCACCCCGATGAAGGTCACCCCACTGATTTCGGTGGCGACAATCGACCCACTCACCGCCCACCAAGGCAAGGATCGGCCGCCGGCAAAGAAATCGTTAATGCTGGCCTGCTTGCCGCGCATCGCGTGCCCCACCCAAGTGGTCAATAAGAGATACCCAAACAGCACCGCCCAGTCCCAGCCGGTGAATTGAAAATGAATGCCGCCAAGAAACATAAAGGGATCTTAATTACCTGTTTCCAAAAACCAAGAACCATTCCCTGCAACGATCACCCCTCCACCCCTTCCGATTTTGAGTTGGTCTGACACCTGCTCATTGAACCCTGCGGCACATTCGCCTTCCCCAGCCCGCTCGACTCACGCATTCTATCCACTCATGAGCCAAACCCCGAAACTCGTCGTCGATGACCCATGGCTGGAACCGCACACCGCTGCGATCCAACGACGCATGGAACGCTTCGACCACGAACTGAAGGCGATCGAATCCCGCGACCAATCGATCACCGCTCACGCCAACCGTCACCAACACTTTGGAATCCAGCGCGACACCAAGTCCGGCGAGTGGACCGTCCGCGAATGGGCACCCCAGGCCAAAGCCGTCTCGCTGGTCGGCGATTTCAACCAATGGAACGCCACCACTCACCCGCTGACCAAAACCAGCGAAGGCAATTGGGAGACCACGCTCCCCGCCGACACCCTCTCCCACGAAGACCAAGTCAAACTCCACATCGTCGGCGCCGACGGCTCGGAACGCGACCGCATCCCCGCCTGCATCCTCCGCGCCGTCCAAGACGAGAAAACCCACGACTTCTGCGGACAGATCTGGAACCCCGAGAATGAATACGTCTGGAAGCATGAATTCGACCCGTCCACCATCGACGCCCCAGTCATCTACGAAAGCCACACCGGCATGGCCGGCGAGGAGCCTCGGGTGCACACCTACCGTGAATTCGCCGACCTCATCCTGCCACGCGTCGCCAGGGCCGGATACAACACGGTCCAATTGATGGCGGTGCAGGAGCACCCCTACTACGGCTCCTTCGGCTATCACGTGAGCTCTTTCTTCGCCCCCTGCTCACGCTTCGGCACACCCGAAGATCTCAAATACCTGATCGATACCGCCCACGGGCTCGACCTCGCGGTGCTGCTCGACATCGTTCACTCCCATGCCGTGAAAAACATGGCGGAGGGACTCAACGACTTCGATGGCTCCGGCAACCAGTATTTCCACCCCGGCGATCGCGGCGAGCACCCGCAGTGGGATTCCAAGTGCTTCGACTACGGCCGACCCGAGGTCCGCCACTTCCTGCTCTCCAACGTCCGCTACTGGCTCGAGGAATTCCATTTCGACGGCTTTCGCTTCGATGGCGTCACCTCCATGCTCTACCACTCGCGTGGCAACAAGGCCTTTGGCAGCTATGACGACTACTTTGGCCCCGATGCCGATGAGGATGCCATCCTCTACCTCCAACTCGCCGCCAAGCTGATCCACGACCTCAAACCCGGCGCCATCGCCATCGCCGAAGACATGTCCGGCATGCCCGGACTCTGCCGCCCCCTCGAAGAAGGCGGCGTCGGTTTCACCCACCGACTCGCCATGGGCATCCCCGATCACTGGATCAAACTGCTCAAGGAACAACGCGACGAAGATTGGAACCTCGACGAACTCGCTTCGACCCTCTGCGACCGCCGCCACGGCGAAGCAACCATCGCCTACGCCGAAAGTCACGACCAGGCACTCGTCGGCGACAAGACCCTCGCCTTCCGCCTGATGGATCAGGAAATGTACTGGCACATGGGCAAGGGCGACGACCACCCCGTCATCGAACGCGGCATCGCCCTCCACAAAATGATTCGCCTCATCACGCTCGCGCTCGGCGGCGAAGGCTGGCTCAACTTCATGGGCAATGAGTTCGGTCACCCCGAATGGCTCGACTTCCCCCGCGAAGGCAACGACTGGTCCTTCCACTATTGCCGACGCCAATGGTCACTGGTCGACAACCCCGACCTCAAATACCACTGGCTCGCCGACTTCGACCGCGAACTGATGGAGTTCGCCAAGCAATCCAATCTCCTCTCCTCCAACCCAGCTCAGGTGCTTCACATCGACCACGACAATAAAGTCCTCATCGCCGAACGCGCCAACCGCATCTTCGTCTTCAACTTCTCCGTCGACCGCTCGATCGCCGACTATGCCGTCGGCATTCCTAAGCCCGGCAGCTACCGCATCGCTCTCGACACCGACGCCGCCCATTTCGGCGGTCACGGCCGCGTCGATGGCCACGTCATTCACAAGGTCAGCCCATCCGACCACCAACTGAGATTCTACACCCCGTCACGAAGTGCTTTGGTGTTTGAGAAAGCCTGAATCAAGGATTCAGGAAGTATCCCATTGAAGTAGCACCGAGCATATCCTGCCCACTTTAGGACATGCATCTCACACCATTGGCCCATAAAATATTTGCCGGCATAGGGTTCCACGGGTATATTCACCCCCCCCCCCTGAACCCATGAAATTTTTCGCAGTTCCTATTCTCAGCCTCTCCTTGATCGCAAGCAGTCACGCTGCGACTGTCTTTATTACCAACACCAGCGCAAAGACACTGGCGTCCAATGAAGGTGACGCCGGAGTCGGTCTGACCAACGGGACCACCAACAACGGCCTGCACTTGGACGATGATGGCGACAGCACGGTATTGACCTTAAGCGCCGACGATGGAGGCGGCTCGATCACCCTCACCACAACCGCTGTCACCAGCAATCTTTTCATGAATGGTGCTTCAATGGGTAGCGGTAACGAAAAGTGGGGAAACAACCAGAACTGGACCTTCACCTTTGATCAAGACATCAGCTTCGATGGGCTGGACTTCACGAATAACGAGAACCCTGGCACTTATGTGCTTCGATCCGTGGCATGGAAAGATGATACCGCTGCCTCAGGCACGGGTTGGTCTTTCACTACTGATGCTACTTACGGAACCTTTTCGCTCTCATCAGGTCAGATTTACGACTTCACCAGTGCAGGGGTTTCCAATGTGGCAGCTGGCACAGAAATCGGCTTCGGTGCATTCGGCGGTGCAAACGGTGGTGACGTATTAAATAGCTTTACCATCACTCCCGTAGTGATTCCAGAACCCTCCGCACTCCTGCTCGGCGGTCTTGGCACACTGCTCCTACTTCGCCGCCGACGCCTGTAGGAAACTCACCTTCATCAGCAACTTTCTCCACCCCAACCAGCAACGGTTGGGGTTTTTTAATGGCAGCGCCCTTTGACTTTACTGCGTCACGTCCATGCAAAATGAGCGCTGCTCCATGATAAAGTTCGCTGATGCTCGCGAGGCGTTCGCAATGAGGGCACCAGTAGCCGTGACGTTTTCCAAGCCTGTTGTGCGCCCTCGGCGAGGGCGCGCTACCTAGCACATCAGGCCATCAACCCTGATTGGTTTTAGCAAATGGCCCCGTTCTTCCGGCGCGCAGCGCCGCTGAATCCAACGAAGAACCAAGAACGAGGAACGAAGAACATGGTAAGCGCTCCGCGCTTACCACTCAATCGCCGCCGCCGCCCAAGTCAAACCGGCACCGAAGACGACCAAGACAATCTTGTCGCCGCGTTTGAAGGCACCCGTGCGATGCGCTTCGTCCAAGGCAATCGCCACCGCCGCTGCCGAGGTGTTGCCATACTTGTGAAGATTCACGAACACCTTCTCGTTTGGCACCGCCAAACGATCGGCAATCGCATCGATGATCCGCAAGTTCGCCTGATGCGGAATCACACAAGCAATGTCCTCCGGTCCCCAGCCTGCGCGTTCGATGACTTTCTCCGATGCCTGCTTCATGCGAGTCACCGCGTGCTTGAACACTTCCTTGCCGAGCATACTTAGAGTCTGAAGGTTGTCGTTTACGTTGTTGGTGTTGATCGGACAAGCCGAACCTCCGCCTTGAATTTCTAACAAATGCGTCAGAGTTCCATCGGTTCCCATCTCGGTGGAAACAATCCGACCTTCTCCTTCTTCGGATCGGCGCAAGACCGCAGCACCCGCACCGTCACCGAACAAAACGCAAGTCGTGCGATCGCTCCAGTTGGTCACAGAGGAAAGTTTTTCGGCGCCGATGATCAATGCATTATTGAACGCACCACTCGCAATCATCCGCTTGGAAACCTTCATCGCATAGAGGAAACCGGAACAGGCAGCAGAGATATCAAAAGCCACCGCCTTGCGTGCACCGATCTGCTGCTGCACATGACAGGCCGTTGCAGGTGTCGGATTGTCCGGCGTGATGGTGGCGACAATGATCAACTCGATCTCGTCAGCCGACATTCCCGATTGCTCGAGCGCTTGTCGTGCAGCGGCACTCGCCATGTGCGAGGTGAACTCATCTTCGCGTGCAATACGCCGCTCTTTGATACCCGTGCGAGTCACAATCCACTCGTCACTGGTATCGACGAGTGCTGCCAACTCATCGTTGGTCAGAACTTTCTCCGGAAGATAACTTCCGGTACCGGCAACAACGACACCCGGGGCAGAATTCGGTTCACTCATGCGGCCTTAAGATTGAAACCGAGATCGGGTTGCCACAAGCGCGAAAAACACGAACTTGCAATCAATCCGCGACTACTGGTGACGCTTCAATTTCCTTCAGCGCCTTCTCAATCAGAGGATTCACCTCTTTCTCGACGGTTTCAACAGCAGCACGCACGGCATTTCGGATCGCCAAAGCACTGGATGAACCGTGAGCAATGATCACCACTCCGTTCACACCCAGCAGTGGACTACCACCGTAGCTCTCATAACTGCTCTTCTCTTTGAGAGCCTTGAAAGCACCATTGGCCAAAACCGCTCCACAGAGTCGCAACGGATTGCCTTTGATTTCAGCTTTGAGCCATTTCGAAACCGCCTTGGCGGTGCCTTCGATGGTCTTCAGCGTGACATTGCCCACAAACCCGTCGCACAAGACGACATCGAGCTCGCTTTCAAACAAGTCACGTCCCTCGACATTGCCGACAAAATTGATCCCCGGAGTCACCTTCAAGCGCTTGAAGGTCTCTTTGGTGAACGCGGTCCCCTTCTCTTCTTCTTCCCCGTTGGACATGAGGCCGATCTTCGGCTCCTTCACACCCAACACATTGCGCGCATAGGCGGTGCCCATCACCGCATAAGCCACCAAATGCTCCGGCTTGGCATCTGGATTGGCACCAGCATCGAGAATCTGACACAAACCATATTCATTCGGAACCGCGGTCGCGATGCCCGCACGATCAACTCCTGGAAGCGTGCGCAACTTGAGTGTCGCCGACGCCACAACGGCGCCGGTGTTGCCTGCAGAAACAAAGGCATCGGCCTCACCCGCTTTGACCATGTCTAGGCCGACACTGATCGACGACTTCTTCTTACGACGAAGCGCCTTCGCACCCGACTCGCCCATCTCCACCACTTCTGGCGCATGAACAATGCTGACGCGATCGTCATGGAGATCCAGACCCTGCTTCTTGCTCTCGGCTTTGAGAACTTCCTCGTCCCCCACCAAAAACAAATGCTGGAGCTTGGGGTAATAACGCAGGGCATCAATGGCCCCACCAATGTTCACTCCGGGGGCATGATCGCCACCCATGGCGTCTAGAACGACTTTCATGAAGGGTTATTAAGAGGGATGCGCAATTGAATAGCAATGCAACCGATACGAAAAATCACCGCCTGAGAGAACCCGGGCGGCGATTATCTAAATCATACGGTAACGATCAGAGTGCTTCGACATCGAGCACCTTGCGGTCACGGTAGTAACCGCAAGAAGGGCATGCAATGTGCGATGGCACTTTGCTGCCACATTCAGGGCAGCTTTTGAAGATCGGTGCACGCCAGCGATTGGCGCCACGACGCATTTTCTGACGGCTTTTGGATTGGCGACGCTTTGGAACAGCCATGGTCTTAGAATTGGTTTAAAGTTGGTCCTTGAGGTTATCGAGAGCTGACCATCGGTCTTTACCCTCGGCGCGGGGCGCAGTGTATAGCCCATCTTCCACCGGTTTGTCCACTGATAAATAACGCGGATCGATTTCACATTTCTGCTCTTCGTCTCCGTCTTCGCACCGGGGATCGATCGGAAAGTCGATTAAAACCTCTTCACGGAGCGCCTCAGCGGCGTCTATCTCCCCATCTGCCTTGATTTCCAGCGATACCGCCGCGTTTTCCAATTCGATGGTCTGGACGAAAGAATGAAGCGTCCGAACACAGGTAAATTCAAATGGGGCCGATAATTTTCCTGTGAAAAGTAGCTCCGATTCGAACCTTTGGACCCACAAATCGTATGATAAAGGCCCCACAGCACGGGCATCTCCCTTCGGCAAATCGAACACTTCGAGGGGCAATTCACCCGAAATCTGCTGCCCTTCTTCAGGCAGAGCCGCCAAATCAATCATCAATGAAACTTTCATAACCCATATGTAATCCACCTTTCGCCCGCGCCAAGCCCAATTCACCGAATCCGCCAGAATCCACATTTCCCACTGGTCAGCTCAATGCGCGCCGCTAGTTTATCCACCATCATGCCAATCGATATCGACCTCCTCTCCCGCATTTGTGAAGCACCAGGCGCCCCTGGATTCGAAAAAGAAATTCGCAAGCTGGTCCTCAAGGAACTCAAAGGCCTCGCCGATGACGTCCGCGTCGACAACATGGGCAATGTGATCGCCCTCAAGAAAGGTCGCTCCTCCAAGAAAACCTGCATGGCCGCCGCGCACATGGACGAAATCGGGTTCATCGTCACCCACATCGACGACAAGGGCTTTGTCCGATTCAACCCCGTCGGCGGATTTGACCCAAAAACACTCACCTCTCAACGCGTCATCATTCATGGCCGCAAGGACGTAATGGGTGTGATGGGATCCAAGCCGATCCACATGATGACTCCAGAGGAGCGCAACAAGGTCAGCAAAATCACGGATTACTTTATCGATACCGGCATGTCGAAAAAGCAGGTGGAGAAAGAAGTGGCGGTCGGCGACTTCGTCACCCGCTACTCAAAGCTGATCGAACTTGGCGACTGCGTGAATGTGAAGTCGCTCGACAACCGCGCCTCAGTCTTTCTCCTCATCGAATCCCTGCGAGCATTGAAAAAGAGCAAGAAAAAGCCCGCTTACGATTTCTACGCGGTCTTTACCGTGCAGGAAGAGGTCGGGCTCCGTGGCGCTCAAGCTTCCGCAATTCAGATCCAGCCCGACTTCAGCTTCGGCCTCGACACCACGATCGCCTATGACGTGCCCGGCTCTTCAGCCCAGGAACGCTGCACATCCCTCGGCGAAGGTGCCGCCATCAAACTCATGGATTCCTCCGTCATCTGTGACTACCGCATGATTGAATTCATGAAAGCCACCGCAACTGCGGAGAAAATCAAATGGCAGCCAGAAATCCTCGCAGGTGGAGGCACCGACACCGCAAGCCTCCAACGCATGGTCGCTGGCGGATCGATCGCTGGAGCCGTCTCGATTCCGACTCGCCACATCCACCAAACCATCGAGAGCTGCAACAAGAAGGACCTCGAAGCTGCGATCAAACTGCTGACCGCCTGCGTCTGCAAACTGGACAAGCACAAGTGGGACTTCTGAACGACAAATGAGAGCCGCCATGACAATACTTCGGTCTCTCCAAATCGCAGCACTTGCTCTCCTGGGGCTCATAGGAATCGGTTGTAGCCCCAACCCAGTGGAACTCATCTCCCCTGATGCTCTCCCTCTCCATGGCTCCGCTCCACTCAATCACACAGTATATATAGGGTCGGACAAGCACTTCCACTATTTCGACTGGGCGCATAACAAGAATAGAGGAACTTACAAAGTGCCACGGAGTTCACTGCAGATCTGCTGCGAATTCAGGCGCGGGAAAGGCAAAGCATTTCTCTTTCAGAAGAATGGAAGCATCGAGCTAGTTCATCTTGGAGGACAGAATTGCCGATGACCTCCTATCACGAGCCAAACGACCCCCACTTCCTCCTCCCGACCATGAACCAAATTCATCTTGCGAGGGTGCGAATTCCCCCCTTCAGAGCCATGAAATCCGCAGATTTTAAAATTTTTAATCTCTGATTCCACCATCACTGAGGGAGATGCCCTATCTATCGCTGTATATTACAGTTCCCTTAAGGAAATTTTTCAAATTCTTAGCGGCGCTCCACCCTAATCTAACAGTTGGAATATTTTTTAACCCCTAGATGCTGGGGCCCATTTTTGACATCTGTCAAAAAAACCCTTTTTTTGTAGACTCTTTACTATGTAAACACACACCCTGAAACACTACATGTTGTATTGTGAATAATTTGTGGATACTACATGAGCAAAATCGTGTTGACCGAAACCCAACTCAGCCGCAGTCTTCGCTACGCTGCGCTTGTCGCTCAAAACCTAATTTTTTCTCTCAATTCTAGATTCTAACCATGTCCGCAACCACTACTGTCACCCTAGGAAACCGCACTTTCACACTGGACCGCGAAAAAGCTGAGAAGGCATTTTCAGCGAAAAGAGTCATCAACGGTCGTGACACCATGTTCTTCAACATCCTGCCTCTGAAATATCAGTGGGCCTACGATCTTTACAAGACGATGAAGAACAACCACTGGGAACCAGAGGACATCACGATGCAGAAAGATGTCGAACAGTGGCGCTCTGACGAAATCTCCGACGTCGAACGCTGGATCATCAAAATGGGCATCGGCTACTTCTCCGCAGCAGAAGGCATTGTCGGTGACAACGTCCTTCACGTGGTTCGCGAAGTGGTGACCGCGCCCGAACTCAAGCTGGTTCTCGGCCGTCACGCCCACGAGGAAAACATCCACGCGGACAGCCTCGTTTACATGCTATCCTCTCTCGGACTCAACCCGCACGAGTGCGAAGCGATGTTCGAGGACATTCCAACCATCAAGGAAAAGAACAACTTCGTTGTATCCAACAGCCGCTCACTCCGCCGCGATATCGACCTCACCGACACGGCCAACAAACAAGCACTCGCCAAGAACATCTTCTTGTTCGGCCAAGTGATGGAAGGCACTCAGTTCTACGGCCTCTTCGGCATGATTCTGAGCCTCTATCGCCAAAACAAATTCCCAGGCATCGGCCAAATGTTCCGCTACACACTGCGCGACGAATCCAACCACATCGAAGTTTTCCGCAACCTCTTGATGGACCTCATCGATGAAAATCCCGACATCTGGACCGATGACTTCAAAGAAGACCTCCGCGGCACCATGAAAGAAGGCATCGAGCTCGAGAAGAAATTCATCCGTGACTGCCTACCGGTTGCCGGCATCGGCCTCAACTCCGATGAGTTCGTACAATACATCGACTACATTGCCGATCGCCGCCTCGGTTCCTGCGGACTCAAGCCACTCAACGACAAAGATCTTGCCAACCCATTCCCTTGGCTTGCGGAAATGATGGACATCAAGAAGGAGCAAAACTTCTTCGAAGGTCGCGTTACCGAATACCAAAAGGCATCTGCCCTCGAAAACGTCGACGACGACGAACTGTGATCCAAGCACGCTGATCACACCATCATTCTAACTACTCAATAAACTCCTAGCATACCTACGCCATGTACCGCGCTGTAAACCCCGACGAAGACCTGATCCTGAAGCAAGTAATCACTGACCGCTTCGAACTCCCACCCACAGACCGTGGCTACTCATGGCGTGAAGTCTTGCCAAAAGACAAACGCTCACCTCTGACGGACATCATCGTCACACGTGGCAACGAAGACACGATGTTCTCTCTCGAGGACGTTGCTGATGCGATCGGCAATTCGCTAACTGACCTCATGATTTCGCGCAGCGAAGAAGAGGACAACATCTTCAGTGAAACAAACCGCCAATTCGTCTCAGACGTCGCTCACTTGGTCGCAAGCGCCCTCACCAAGTCACTCGACGAAGGCGGCCGCCTTCGCCTTTCAGAAGCCGATCTCTATCTGCTGATCGAAAAAGCCCTGCTGGAAAATGAAGCCTACGATGTTGCGAAGTCACTCGCCTTCCGCCGCTCGATGGAGAAAAACGGCAGCATTGATGCCGCCGCAGAACCTCATTCACTTCCAGTGCGCTTGATCCGCCGCAACGGCAACGTGGTGCCATGGTCCGAAACCAAAATTGAAATCGCTGTTCGCAAGGCGCTTCTCACCATCAAAGAAAACCCTGAGCCTGCGATCGACATCGCCAAGGCAGTCACCGAACGCGTTCGCCGTGGCGATCAGTCCTTTGTTCACATCGAAGACGTTCAAGACATGGTGCAAGAGGAACTCATGCGCAATGGCATGTTCAAAACTGCTGAGCACTACATCCTCTACCGCGCCCAACGCAATCGCCTCCGCGCGGAAGAAGAAGACAATGCCGATGATCCGAACCAAGAGTTCATGGTCACCGTCACCACTGACGACGGCGAGTCTTCTTTCTGGGACGGCACCGAACTCAAGAAGCGCATCGCTTACGCCTCCATCGGCCTCGATATTGCAATGCCCGAAGCCGAAATCGAACGCGAACTTCGCCGTTCAGTTGGCTCCGAGATCTCCGAAAAAGACCTCAAAAATACCATCATTCTCAACGCCAAGGCGCTAATCGAGAAAGACGCTGAGTTTGCGAAATTCGCCGGCCGCATCCTTCTTTCCTACATCTACGAAGAAGTGCTCGACTGGAGCATCAACACTGATGGCATTGAAAAGCTCAAAGAAGCTCACCAGAAGAAATTCAAATCGTATCTGAAATACGGCGTCTCCATCAAACGCCTCAACCCAGAGCTTCTCGAAAAATACAACATCAAGAAACTCTCCGAAGCATTCGACCCAACGGCCGACCTCGACTTCGACTACCTCGGGATTCAAACGCTCTACGACCGCTACTTGATCGTCGACAAAACGGGCGCCAAGCCAAAGCGCATCGAGACTCCTCAGTTCTTCTGGATGCGGGTTTCCATGGGTCTCTTCAAGAATGAAGAGAAAGACGCCGAGAGCTGGGTCATTCGCCTATACAACCTCTACAAAGGCCGCCGCTTTTGTTCGTCCACTCCTACCCTCTTCAACTCCGGAACGCTCCACTCGCAACTGTCGTCTTGCTACCTCTACAAGGTCGACGACTCCATCGAGTCGATCATGATCCGAGGCATCGCCGAAAACGCCTTCCTCTCGAAGTGGGCAGGTGGTCTCGGTGGATCCTGGACCGCGGTCCGTGGCACCGGTGGTTACATCCAAGGCACCAATGGTGAATCCCAAGGCATCATCCCATTCCTCAAACTTCACAACGACCAACTCGTTGCGGTGAACCAAGGCGGCAAACGCCGTGGCTCTGGCTGTGCCTACCTCGAAACTTGGCACAACGACATCGAGGACTTCCTCGAACTCCGCAAAAACACCGGTGACGAACGTCGCCGCTGTCACGACATGAACACCGCCAACTGGATTCCAGACTTGTTCATGAAACGCATGGAAGACCGCAAAGACTGGACGCTGTTCCGCGCCAACGAAGTGCCCGACCTTCACGACCTCTACGGCAAAGCCTTTGAGCAACGCTACGCAGAATACGAAAAGTTGGGCGCTGAAGGCAAAATCTGGTCACGCCAATTCCCTGCCATCGACCTCTGGAAAGGCATGCTCAAGATGATCTTCGAAACCGGTCACCCATGGATCACCTTCAAGGACCCATGCAACGTCCGCTCTCCGCAGGACCACGTAGGCGTCATCCACTCGTCCAACCTCTGCACCGAGATCACCCTCAACACCTCCGACGAAGAGACCGCTGTGTGTAACCTCGGTTCGGTCGTCCTCGACTCCCACATCACCACCGATGGCAACATCGACCACGAGATGCTCAAGGAAACGATCACCGTTGCAATTCGTGCCCTGGACAACGTGATCGACATCAACTTCTACCCAACTGAAGCTGCCAAGACCGCCAACTCCCGCCACCGTCCAATCGGCATGGGTGTCATGGGTCTACAAAACGCTCTCTACAAGCGCGGCTTGTCATTCGCCTCAGATGCAGCGGTTGAGTTCAACGACGAGGTCATGGAAGCAGTCGCATACTACGCCTACAGCGCCTCCAGCGACCTAGCTAGCGAAGTCGGCACCTACAGTACTTACAAAGGTTCCAAATGGGATCGCGGCCTCTTGCCACAAGACACCGTTGACCTGCTCGAAGACGAACGCGGTCGTAAGATCGACGTCCCTCGTGGCGGCAAAATGGACTGGTCCGTCGTTCGCGAAAAAATCGAGAAACATGGCATGCGCAACTCCAACGTGCTCGCCATCGCACCAACTGCGACCATCTCCAACATCATGGGCACCACCCCATGCATCGAGCCGAACTACAAGAACCTCTATGTGAAGTCCAACCTCTCCGGCGACTTCATCGTTCTGAACTCGGAACTCGTTCGCGACCTCAAGAAAGCCAACCTTTGGAACCAGGAGATGCTCGACCAGTTGAAATACTTCGACGGCGAACTCGATGACATCGACGACATCCCGGACGATCTCAAAGAGAAACACAAAACCGTGTTTGGTATCGGTTTCGAATACATCGTCGACGCCGCCGCTCGCCGTCAGAAATGGATCGACCAATCCCAGTCGGTGAACCTGTTCCTCGCAACGCCAGACCTGAAAACGCTCTCGCACATGTATCGTCGTGCGTGGGACAAAGGCCTCAAAACCACCTACTACCTCCGCACCCTCCAAGCATCGAACATCGAGAAATCGACTGTGAGCATGAAGAAAGACATCCGCGGTCGCATGGGCGAAAACACCGACGGCACGAAGTCCTTCACCGCCGAAGAGAAAGTCGCCTGTTCAATCGACGCCATGATGAATGGCGGCGAGTGCGAAGCTTGTCAGTGATCTTTCACAACAACCCAAACCCACAAAAAGCGGTGACCTCCCCCAGGTCGCCGCTTTTTTTGTGTCATGCACCTTCAGCGAACAGGCTAGCAACGCTTCTCGCTGAGCCATTAGGAGCCGCTGCCCAACGCATGCCTCCCTTGGCCATACAGACCGCCTGTAGAACACCCAGTGAAGCCCCAGCTACCAACCCGCATTATGATAGTATCGTCTCTTGAGAATTCCCCTTGAGGACTCTCATGGCATCCAGTTTAATTCGTGGGCTCAACCCATGTTCGCTCTCCTCATTCTTGCCACCGTCGTATTTTGCGCCTTGGGCTACAAATTCTACGGCAGCTTTCTGACCAAACGCTGCCAAATCGACGACTCACGAATCACCCCAGCTCATAGGTTGAAGGACGGGGTCGATTTCGTCCCCACCCGAGCCAGCATACTCTTCGGTCACCACTTTTCCTCCATCGCTGGCACAGGTCCGATTGTTGGCCCCATTCTCGCGGGTCTCTATTTCGGTTGGGGGCCCGCATGGATGTGGATTGTGGTCGGCTCAATCTTCATCGGTGGCATTCACGACTTCGGCAGCGCGTTGATGTCGGTTCGCAACGATGGCAAGTCCATCGCCGATACTAGCTGCAAATTGGTGGGCGCCAAAACGGGCAAACTCTTCGTCCTCTTTGTCCTCTGCGCTCTGGTTTATGTCATCGTGGTGTTCTTGGATATCACCGCATCGACGTTTCAAAACACAGGATCGGTCCCCACCGCCTCGGGGTGGTTCATTGTGATGGCGTTTGTCTTTGGCTTCTTCATCACCAAATCAAAAATTCCAATCCGTTGGCTCATCTGCGCCTTCGTCCCACTTACCTTTCTCGGTCTCTGGATCGGACAGGTATTCCCTATCCCTGACGTTAGCAAGAGCGTCTGGCTGTGGGTGATCATCGGCTATGTCTATCTCGCCTCGATCGCCCCTGTGAACCTGCTATTGCAACCGCGAGATTTCCTCAGCTCCTTTTTCCTCTTTGCCGTGCTGATCGCCGGCGTCCTCGGCGCATTGATTGCCGTCCCTGCCATTGAGGCTCCTTTCTTCAAAGGTCTGGTTGTCGAGGCAGGCGGCCACAAACAATTCATCCTCCCTTTCCTCTTCATCACCATCGCCTGCGGTGCCTGCAGCGGCTTTCATAGCATCGTCGCCAGTGGAACCACCTCGAAACAAATTGCTCATGAACGCGACATCAAACGCATTGGCTACGGCTCGATGCTGGTCGAGGGAATTTTAGCAACGCTCGCACTTGGCACTTTAATCGTCTTGAACGCGAAAGACCTCGCAGGACTGGGCGACAACCCGGTTCCAATCTTTGCTGCAGGGTTCGGGAAAATTGCATCCTCCCTCGGCCTCGCCCCATCGCTTGCTGCTGATTTCGCGCTACTCGCCGTGAGCACATTCCTCCTCACGACTCTCGACACCTGCACACGCCTCTGTCGCTTCTTGCTCGAAGAGCTATTCAACTGGAGAGACCTCACCAGCCGATACGTCGGCACATTGTTCTGCATCGGCCTGCCCGCGATCATCGCCTTTCAAGAATTCAATGGCGTCCCCGCATGGAAAGCGATCTGGCCATTGTTTGGTTCCACTAACCAACTTCTTGCTGCTTTGGCCCTGATCACCTTCGTGGTCTATCTTCGATCCCAGCGCATCAAGGCCGGTTTTGCACTCTGGCCAGCCCTCGTCATGATCGCAATGCCACTCGTCGCTTTGGCCATGATGACCTACCAATATGGCCCCACCACCATGCTCGGCGGCATGAGCCTCGCGATGTTTCTACTCGGAGTTTTTGTCTCCTACCGGTCCATTCAGACGATCATGACCAAGAACGAGACCGACTGATCCTCGCCTCGCCTTCCATTTTGGATCATTCTCAATCCCGAGAGTGAGGCTCTTTCATCCTGCCAAGCACTGTGGATGAATGAAGTTGATTATTCAAAAAAAACCAAAGTTTTCGGGGGCTAGAGCCGATATTGGCTCCTCATCTGCTCAGCGCGTACCCAGACGGCACCCACGCACCTGCTGTCTTACCCCACCCATCCCATCGCGCTATGTTTGCCATCAACGAAACATTCCTCCTCCATGATTCCAGCTCCGCCATCCTCCCGTCGGATGGTCGTCGCTTTTATCGCGGTCGTAACTGCTTGAGCAGCGGCAACACATCATGGAGCAATCCAGGACCCATTCCGGAAGATCCACCATTCTGGGACGACCTCTTTGGAGGCAGCTTAAGAATTGGCCTCTCAGCGGCAAAGCGGAGCATGAAGCCCGCCCTTTGCGTCTGGGCGCTGATGAGTGCCATCGCAGCAATCTATTACCTCGTTCCTGCTTCCCACATCGCATTCACGTCGCTCAATGATTTCCAAAACGCCACCGGCATCTTGTTCCCGTTCTTCGGCATGGGGCTAGCCGTCGGGCTGCTTGCAGAAACCGCCAAGGTCGTCATGTCCAAAGACAGAAAGTGGACTTCCGCCAACACCCATAACGCTGCCTTCAACTTTGTGATGTTTGGCATCATGGGCGTTACCTCATACTACCGCTACCCAATGCAAGAAGCCGTCTTCGGCACAGGCACATCATGGCAGGTGCTCGCATCCAAGGTCGCATTTGATCAATTCGCCTGGACGGTCTTCCTCGCCAATCCCTACCAAGCACTTCTCTTGCTCTGGAAAAACCATCACTACTCATGGCGCAAGGTCACCTCTCAAATCTTCCCATTCAAAGCATTCTGGGGAACCAAGATGTTGCCAATGCTCATCACCAACTGGGCGTTCTGGATTCCGATGGCAGCCATTGTCTATTGCTTCCCAATTGAGCTTCAGCTCCCACTTTCCATCCTCGCCGTTGCCATCTGGGTGATCATCATTTCCATCCTCACCGCCACCGACCACGATGAAGCCTAGGGACGAATCACCAGCTCCTTTGATGGCCGTCGGAACCTTTGTAGTCGACTACCACAAAGTGTTAGATCATTACCCCAAAGAACGTTCCAGCACTCGAGTCCTCCAGGAAGAAGTCAGCAATGGTGGCGCGCCATTGAATACGTTGATTAACTTGGCGAAACTCAAAGTCGACTTCCCCCTCTACGCCGCTGCAAAAGTGGGGCAAGACCTCGACGGCAGACTCATCATCGAATCCTGCCAGAAAAATGGCATCAACATTTCACAAATGTTTGCCGTCGAAGGAAGCAGCACGGGCTACACCGATGTCTACACCGTCGAATCCACTGGCCGCCATACCTGCTTCCACTACAGCGGTATCGGCGACACGTTCTCACGCCGCGATGTCAAACTTCGCGCGGTGAAACCGAAAATTTTGTTTCTCGGATCACTGGGTGCCCTAGGAAAGATGGACAATTACAATCCGGACTTTGGCCGCCGCGGCGCGACCCAATTGGTCCGCGATGCTCACAAACAAAACATCACGACAGTGGTGGAAATTGCGCCCACAGATCGCACAACCAAGATTGAAGACTACGAAGAGACGCTCTCCAACTCCGACTACCTCATCCTTAGCGACCGTCTTGCTGAGGAATTGATGGGGATCGAGCTCTACTCGCAGGGGCAATTCGATCCAGAGCTAGCAAAACAAGCCGCGCAATCCCTCCTCGATAAGGGACTGCGAAAAGGGGTCGTTCTTCATGCCGGCGCTGCTGCAATCTGCCTCACCAAAGATGAGACCTTCACTCACCAGTCGGGTTATTTGCTGCCAACGAGTCAGAGAAGAGGTTCTGCCGGGGTCGACCACGCATTTGGCGCCGGCTTCCTAGAAGGCCTGTATCATGAAAAGGCAACCGAGCTCTGCCTCCAACAAGGACTCGCCGTTGCTACCCGCTGCCGCTGTCACCTGAGCCCATCCGAAGCCATTCTTCCCCTCAAGGAGTGCATGGACTTCCACGAACAGTTAGGCAAAAAATAAACCCATGAGGGGTTACCTCACGGGTCGATTCATTGTCCGCACTCCTATTGCGGTGTCAGTGTGAACTCTTTGATCGAAAAACCTTTGGCATAGCCATCGGTGTGATGGGAGAATTTCAAAACGTTTTTACCTTTCTTGAGTTCAACCACCACTGGAGCAGTGACATCCCACATCCCAACAGTGTGCGGGAGCTCCATATCGACCGGCTCTTTCGACCCATTGCTGGAAACCATCAAGTGTTGCTTCCAGCTTGGTGTCACCACTTTCGCTTTCAAGGCATACTTTCCTGCAGCGGGTGCATCAAAGGTGTATTCAAAGTCTTTGTTACCACCATTGCGACTGTAGTGCAGTTGCTTTCCTTCGAGAGCGCTTGGCATGAAGATGATTTTTCCCGTGCTCTTGGTCGGATCGCTGGTGGCGACAGCCGGGATCTTGATCGCACCATCACTGCCGACGGAGATCTCCTGATCCTTCTTCGTCATTTTCACGTTTACGATATCGACCTTCTCTTTGGTTTCGTTGGCTTCGCCAATATCCTCACCCACCGCCGCCAAAGTCTTGGCTTTTGAGCTCTCGATGATCGCGCGCTGTGTATAGAGAGACACACCATGCCAGAACGCGGGGTCGCCTGAGAGGAATCCGTAAACAGGCTTCTCTCCCATCGCATCACCAATCCACTGTGCTCGCTCGACCATCAGATAGGAATCACCTACGGCGCGTGCCTGCGTGGTGGCGAGGAAATCGAGATCCTGTTGGTACTGAGTCTTGGTCCAACCCTTGCCCCAACCAGCACCTAGGCAGACAACCCAGCCATCCGGCGTCCAATGCGCGAGGGCAGCATGACCGCGCTGCGGGCGAGCTGTCGTCGGCACACCAAAGGCACGAAGAATGAAGCGTCCGATGAAGGCACGACGTCCACAAATTCCACCATTCATCAAAATGTTTTGGAAAAATTGCAGGTCATCTCGATCGTATTTGTTGTCCTGTGAACCGTAGCGGATATCACTTCGCACAAGCGCCACATAGCGCCAACGATAGTCATCCATGGTGACATGATCTGGGCGATAGTTGCGCAGCATCTCGCGACCCCATGCCAGCACGTAATCTGGCTCTTCTCCATCCACCACCATGCGGTAGTCCCAAACGCTCAAGTCCTTGAACGCAGGATCGAGTTCACCCGCGAGGAATGCCTTCTCATAATGAAGGTAGCGTTTGACGGGATCCACATGTGCTGGCGCATCCGTCTGACCGACTGCATTGCGTTGTTTGATCGGAACAGCGTGCTCGAGACTGACCGCTAGCGCCAATCGCTGAAGGTTTCCTTTGCCGGCTTTAGCGCTAGCTTTCAAAATACCATCGTAGATCTCCATGGCTTGGCCGTAGTGGCCGTTGGCAGCACCATCGGCCACTGCGATCTGAACCAAGAGGTCCTCATTCGCGAGCAAGACATCGATGCGCTTTTTCTGTTCGGCTCCTTGTTGGGCATACGCTGCGAGAACCCGCGGGGTGGCATGATGTAGAACTTGATACGCAGCGAGGTCTGCATCGAGCGTATGATTGGACAAGAATTCGCTAAGGCCCAACTCCTTGATCTTCCGCAAGGTGTTTGCTTTCGACTGAGTAAGATCCGACTTCGCTTGCTCAAGCGCCTTGCTGATATCCCCTTTGTTTTTGACAGCCTCGTCGTAAGCCGCCTGACGCTCTTTGAGCGCTTTGACTCCCTCCTCGCGGTTCTTTTGCCAATTGGCCAATTCCTTCTCCGCGGTTTCGCGCTCCTCATCGGTCTTGGCGGCTTTGATCTTTTTCTGGGCGGTTTCAATGCCTTTATCGGCTCCACCAATCCATTTGCCTTTGGCATGGTTAACGAGGGCCTCGGCTTTGGCCAACTCACCTTGCTTCTTCATCGCAGCCTCAAGCGCCAACTTGGCGTCAATCTCAGCTTGGCGAGATTTCTGGTAAGCCGCGATCTTTGACTTATTGAGCGCTGGAACCGCTTTCACGATTTCCGACTGCATCAGCTTGAGCTGGTCTGAATATTGCGCCTCGAGATTTTCGCCAACTTCGGTCAATTGGATCTGTGGAGCTTTATTCCCACGCTTGGCCAATGCCATTGGAGTGGTGAACGCAAATGCGATGAGAATGGCAGGGAATCCCGCCAAAGGGCTGATTTTCATAGGTTTTCTGAGTTTTTTGAGGAGGATTCGAGGGTTCAAGCCACGTGGTGCGTGATTTGTGACCCGCCTCACCCATAGAAAACGGGAATCTTGGGAATGAAATTACAAGATATCAGAAAAAACATGCTCCCTAAGGTCGTCTCAAATCCGAGGCGATGGAATCAATACAAGTTCCTCAAAATCCACCACCCGATGACGATCACGCTCATGACTATCGCGAGAGTGCGGGTTGACTTGATCTCAAATGGGAGCGGTTTTCCCCTCGCCCAACCCACCGCCTGAATGCCGCAGGCGATCAAAGCGATGGGCAACAAAATCATCCCCACTGGGTTGTAGAGAAAACCCTCCAAGAATTTGCCCTGAAAAATCGCATGCGTTCCACGCGTCATGCCACAACCCGGACATTCAATGCCCGTGTAGCGCCGAAACAAACAGCCCGGCAGCCACCCCATGCCATATCGCCACAAAGCAAAAGCCGCGGTGATCATGCTCACCACAATCAGTAGCAGCACGGCGACGCGGCCTTTGTGTTTCACGGGATATCAGTATGAACCCGAGTCAGCGATTCCAACGATAATCACTAATCCAACGTAGAGAAGCTGTACGACCAAACCAACAATGAAGCCGATCTTCGTCCATTTTTTCGCCGCTTCGGATGCCGTTTGCGCACCTGCAATGTCACCTTTTTTGACAAGGCCTTCGACTTTGGCGGCATTCACGATGCCAACGATGCCAAATGGCATACAGCAGAGCAATGTCACCACTATCGACTGCCAAAGATAAGACTGGATCGGGGCCTGGTAACCACCAGCAGCAGGTTGACCACCAAGAGCACCACCCAGCGCTGGGCTACCACCCCCGCCCAATGCGGGACTTGCGGCTTGGGTTTGAGGTGCCACTGCAGCACTTTGAAATTCTGGAACGGTATCGATTGCCAACCAGTCGGGCATGCCCTCTTTCCATACGAGGTCGGTGCCTTGCAGTTCCCCGCTAGCTTTCTTCTGAGTGATTTCGTCAGCAGAAATAGGACCGAGCTGCTGACCATCTTTGAGGTAATACCATTCCATGCATGACTTTATTTTCCCTATCAGCTCCTAGGTCAAGCATAGGATTGAGACAAAAAAGCGTAGTTGAGGCGACTTTCCAGAGAATATGGGAGATTCCAGACCTTCGGTAAGATCTCCGATTGCATTTTAGGATTCCAACTCCACCCTTGGATTGTGAAAAAGATCGCACTCCTGCTTTGCATCCCCGCGCTCGTTGCTTGTTCAGGCGACATCGAAAAACCCGACTATCAAGTCCTCCACAAAAAGGAAGCCTACGAATTGCGCAAATATGACGACCTCGCCGTCGTCACCGCTCCGATGAAATCAATGAACGGCCGCAATGATAGTTTTGGCAACTTGTTCGAATACATTTCTGGCGAAAACGAAAAGAAGCAGAAGATCGACATGACATCGCCCGTCTTCATGGACGAGGGCAAGAATACCACCAATCGCGAAGGCACCATGAGCTTCGTGCTCCCCAAAGAAGTCGTAAAAGGAAAAGCACCAAGTCCCAATGCGGACAAGCTTCAGCTGGATACCATCAAGGGAGGCACTTATGCCGTGCTTAACTTCAAGGGCTGGCGCGATGAAAAGAAACAACAGCAAGCATCCGCCGCACTCGTCAAATGGGCGAAGTCCATGGGATGGAAACCTGTCGGCTCAACCTTCTACGCTTTTTACAATCCCCCGTGGACGCCTGAGTTGATGCGCCGCAATGAAGTCTGGATCAAAATCGACCCAACATCGGTGAAAAACCCTGCAGAATAGCCGAGGCTATTTGGGCCGAAACAGAACAAATGGCGAGACCACCAAAGCCTCAAACTCTGTATCTGTGCCCTCCCACTGTTGGGCGTGCAGAGATTCAATTTTCACCAAATCACCGCGCTTCAACCACGCCTCGACGCGCTCGGTTTCGTTTTCTGAAAAAGCCGCCCCCACTTGCTCTAGGTCGAACTCAGGGTCGACGAAGTAAAGCGCTCCGTTTTCATAGTGGGGAGCCAAATATTTCCAACCCACACACCCCTTGTACTGTGCGAGCTTCTCTTCAATGCTGAGCTCCTCGCCACCCATGATGGTGTATTTCATGGAATCATGTCCTGAATCTGAATCAGCCATACGCGATGCATAGCAAAGCATGAAGCACTCGCAAGGGCAGATTCACATGAGGGCGATCATTGAATCTCACCTCATGAATTGCAGGCATTTGGCCCCAGCTCATCATCAAGTGACCACCAACAACAACAAACCCGGTGATCTGACCTTGATGCCTTCCCATGGGTATTCGACGATACAGACATGCAGATCATTTCAGCTGAACAAGTTCACGACAGCCTGAGCTACCCGGCATTCATCGATGCCCTTGCCGATACCTTTGCCGGCGATTACACCATGCCGCCACGGCAGGTGATGTTGTTGGACGACAAACCCGACAACCATGATGCCTTCGCCATGCTGCCATCATGGAATGATGAAGTGATCGCCCTCAAAGCATTCACCTACTTCCCCGACAACACACCACCCAACAGCAGCCTGTATGCACAAATCATGGTGTTCGACCGCAAGGTCGGCACCCCGCTTGCACTGGTCGATGGCATCAGCATCACCGGTTGGCGAACTGCTGGCGTCTCAGCGCTAGCATCACACTATCTCTCGCGCGGCGATTCCGAGTCGATGCTTCTCCTCGGCACCGGAAAGCTCGCGCCCTACCTTATTCGGGCACATGCCAGCGTCCGCCCACTGAAAACCATCCGCATCTGGGCCAGAACCCCTGAGAAGGCCGAAACCGTCGCGCAAATGATGGCAAAGGAGTTGCCTGAAATCCATCTCGAAGCTGTGACGGATCTCCAAGAAGCATGCGGCAAGTCCGACATCATTGTGTCCGCCACCGGCAGCACGGAGGTCTTGGTTCATGGCGACTGGATCCAACCCGGCACTCACACCGACTTCCTTGGCAACCATCATCCCGACAAGCGCGAGTGCGATACTGATCTTGTGACGAAAGCCAAAGTTTACGTCGACACCAAAGCCAACTGCTTCAAAGAAGCTGGAGAGATTCTGCTGCCCGTTCAGGAAGGTGCCTTTTCCACTGCCCAAGTCATTGGCGAACTCTCCGACCTTTGCCGCGGCACGGTTCCCAGCCGTGATCAAGATAATGACATCACGCTCTTCAAATCCGTCGGCTGTGCACTCGGCGACCTCTGCGGCGCGCTGACCACTTGGAGAGCTCAATCCTAACACCCAAGCCAATCACCAGTTGCGCATCCTCCCCTTGACGCAACGCCAATGCCACGCACCTTATTGCATGGCTCGCAACATTCTACTGATCGGTGGCAATTCCGGCATCGGCCTCGCAACGGCACGTGAACTCAAAAACATGGGCGACAATGTCATCGCCGCAGCCCGGAGTCCTGAACCATTGGAAAAACTCGGCATCCAAACTCAGGCATTCGACGCCGAAAAAACCAACGAACTCGAACTGCCCGACCAGCTCGACGGGCTGGTTTACTTCCCTGGCAGCATCACCCTCAAACCGTTCCACCGGCTCACGGAGGAGGATTTCCTCAACGACCTTCATGTGAACTGCCTCGGCGCCGTCAAAGCCATCCAGGCAGCATTGCCCAGCCTGAAAAAGTCTCCTTCCGCCTCGATTGTTCTGTTCTCCACGGTGGCGGTGAAACAAGGCATGCCATTTCACGCATCCATCGCAGCAGCCAAAGGCGCCGTCGAAGGAGTCACGCGGTCACTCGCGGCAGAACTCGCTCCCAAAATTCGAGTGAATGCGATCGCCCCATCCCTCACGGACACACCACTCGCCAGCAACTTGCTGAGCACCGATGATAAAAAAGACGCCTCCGCCAAAAGGCATCCTCTCCAGCAGGTTGGGGACCCGAGCGACACCGCCAAATGCGTGATATTTCTGCTCTCCGAGGCAGCTCAGTTCATGACAGGCCAAATCATTCGCCCCGACGGCGGGCTCTCTTCGGTTCGCACCTTCTAGGCCATGGAGGTCACCCTCATCTATCCCCACCAGTTGTATCAACAGCATCCCGCTGTTGAACAAGGCCGGCGGATCTACCTGATTGAAGATCTGCTCTTGTTTGGAAATGATCCAGACCGGCCTGCTTCGATGCATCAACAAAAACTGGTGCTTCACCGAGCATCGATGAAAGCCTTTCAAACCGAACTCGAAAAAGTCGGCCACAAAATATTCTACATCGATTGCCCAAATGGCAGCAAAGCTTCCAGCTCAGACTTGCTGTCAGAGATGCTTCCGAAAAGTGTCCGTCAGCTTCACCTGTCTCACCCCTCTGACCACATTCTCCTGAAACGCATCAAAGCGTTCGCAAAGCAGCGCGACATTCAAATCACTCTGCACGCATCACCCAATTTCATCAGCCCACCCGATTTCATCCAAGAACACATCGGTGATAAGAAAAAGCCATTCATGGCGTCATTCTATCAGGCGCAGCGCAAACGAATGAACATCTTGATGGATGGCGATTCACCAGCTGGGGGCAAATGGTCGTTCGACGAAGACAATCGCAAAAAACTCCCCAAGAACCACACGCCTCCCCCTGAGCCGAAGCAAAACCACAACGACTACGTTGTAGAGGCCATCGAATACGTCTCAACACGATTCAAACAAAGACCGGGCCGGGCAGATTCATTCCGATGGCCAGTGACACGGATCGCCGCGAAACAATGGCTCAAAGACTTTCTCGACCAACGCTTCGAAAACTTCGGGACTTATGAAGATGCCATCTCGGTGAATCACCATACGATTTACCACTCGGCCATCACTCCGATGCTGAACATCGGGCTCTTGGACACCCAAGATGTGATCGATGCGGCAATGGAGCGAAAAAACGATATCCCCATGAACTCCCTGGAGGGATTCATCCGACAAATCATCGGCTGGCGAGAATTCATGCACGGGATCTATCACCACAAAGGCAGCAAGATTCGATCCATGAACTTCTGGGGATTCCGCCGCACGATTCCTGATGCGTTTTATGACGGATCCACCGGCATCCCGCCAATTGACAGGGTCATCAAAGATCTCCTATCCGACGGCTATTGCCATCACATTGAACGCCTCATGCTTCTGGGCAACTTCATGCTTCTGTGCCGCATCAAACCGGACGACGTCTATCGTTGGTTCATGGAGATGTTCATCGACTCCTATGACTGGGTAATGGTTCCAAACGTCTACGGGATGTCGCAGTTTGCGGATGGCGGCACCTTCACCACCAAACCCTACATCTCGGGATCCAACTACGTCTTGAAAATGTCTGATGAGAAAAAAGGTGATTGGTGCAAGGTTTGGGATGGCCTGTTTTGGACATTCATTGGCGACCACCAAGATTTCTTCCTGAAAAACCCAAGGCTATCCATGATGGCACGGAACTGGAGCAAGCAATCGGAGGAAAAACAATCCGCTCACCGAGAGGCGGCAGAAGGTTTTCTCAAGAAACTAAAATGAGCCACAAAAAGCCTCACCTCCCCACCAAAACCTGCCCAGTGTGCAACCGACCGTTCACATGGCGAAAGAAATGGGAGAAGAATTGGGACGAGGTCCGCTATTGCAGTGAACGCTGCAAACGCAAGCGCTCGGAAAATGGTTTGTAATGCTTCCCTACTCTGTGGCGTATTCTATAACACCAATTGCTCTCCCGTTATGCGCTATCTCTTCTTCACATTCGCCTGCATCGCTTACGCCATCACAGCACAATCCAAGGAAACCGACCGACCCAATGTCATCCTCATGATGGCCGATGACCTCGGCTACGGTGACCTCTCTGGCTACGGCAGCAAACTCAACCGAACACCCGTTCTCGATGCATTGGCAGAGAATGGAGTGCGACTCACTGATTACCACTCAGGCAACTCGGTTTGCACCCCATCAAGAATGGCCCTGA
Organism: Luteolibacter sp.; assembly: GCA_043566505.1. Classification (GTDB taxonomy): domain Bacteria; phylum Verrucomicrobiota; class Verrucomicrobiia; order Verrucomicrobiales; family Akkermansiaceae; genus Luteolibacter. The sequence goes on from CP121322.1 coordinate 248,942, forward strand.
TGACCGGCTGCTATCCTAAACGTGTCGGCTGGCCAGGCGGAGTTCTCGGATTCAAAATGAATGCCGATGCCGGTCTCTCCAGCGAGGCCTATACGATGGCAGAGATGTTCAAAGACGCAGGATACAAAACCTCTCTCATCGGCAAGTGGCATCTTGGTAGCCACCCCGACCGATCACCACTCGCTCAAGGGTTCGATGAAACCTTCTACATCAAAATGAGCAACAACCAGACAACGAAACTCTGGCGCAATGATCAGCTTGAGATGGATCCCTTCGACAACAAACGCCTCACCGAATACTTCATCAACGAGTCGATCGAGTTCATCAAACGCAACCACCAGGACTCATTCTTTCTCTACCTCCCCTTCACCGCTCCGCATTTCCCTGTTGAAGCCCATCCCGACTGGAACGGCAAATCCAAGAACGGCGCCTACGGCGATGTGGTTGAAGAGCTGGACAGCAGAATCGGCGATATGATGAAGGTCATCAAAGAACTCAAGATCGATCAAAACACCATTGTCATTTTCACATCCGACAACGGCCCGCAACCCACACGAAAAAAATTCACCACGACCGCCCTACCCTATCGCGGAGAGAAATGGAACGCGCTTGAAGGTGGCACACGCGTACCATGCATCATGCATTGGCCTGCAAAGCTTCCTAAAGGAGTCAGCCATGAAGGGCTGACAGGATCGATCGATCTTATGCCAACCCTCGCAAGCGCCTGCGGCATCAACCTCGACCCCAAGAAGTCCCCCGTCCCCATCGATGGCATTACCATTTACGACTCGCTGATAGGAAAATCAGAACACCCGCGCGATTCCCTCATGCTATGGAATGGCTGGGCCACACCTCAGGCAATACGGAATGATGAGTGGAAACTCTTTTTTGATGCCGTCGAAATTGTTCCTGAATCCGACAAGGGATTGGTTCTATACAACTTGAAGGACGATATTTTTGAGGAAAAAAATGTCGCAACCAAACACCCAGAACAAGTCAAAGCCATGCTTGAAAAAGCCCGTGCGGTTTTAAAAGACATCAACAGCAAAACCTTACCCCTGGGAGGCAAAGACAACTCCCCCGAGGCCAAATCTCCAAGATGGCTCAACTGACCCCACGCATTCGCGGAGGAAGCTAAGCTTGAAATCTGATCCCTGAGTGGATCATGATCTCCTAAATTCCCCACGATGGCTAAGAAACGCAAAACGATCACTCGAAAGCTTCGAAAGCTGGGTGACATTCAAGTCAATGACTGGGAGTTTCCTCAATTTCTCAACAAGGACATCAAAGACCTCGAGATTGGAAAATCGTTGAAACGGCTTGGCAAAGTCCAAGTGACCGAGTGGAAATTCTCCGATGTTCTGCCCGCCATCAACAAAGTCGCACAAACAGAAATCGACATCGATGGTTTCGTCCGCAGGACGGCGAACTACAAGGTGACCGAGTGGGACTTCCGCGACGCTCTGCCTGGCAACAAAAAGAAAAGAGTCAGCACAATCATTGAAAGCCTATCTGCATATTTGGAATTCAGCATCTCATCCCTGATCAACGAACCAAAGTATCTGTCACTGCACGCGAAAGAAATCGCACCCCGCGTGATTCAATTCAACGCGGTCATGACGAGAAAAGATACCGCGCAACTGATTGGAATGGATGGCAAAACTGCAGGCCCGATCCGGCGCCTACTGAAAGCCGCTGCGAATCATCACGGTGCGTCGGCATTGCTCAAAATCCAGTCTCACGAGGAAGCGGCAAGCGGTACCAAGTAATTCATTTCCGCAAAATCGACTTCAACGTGAAGATCTCTTTCATGCGCGCCTGCATATCGGCGTCGCCCAACCAGCCCATGATCACCGCGCTTACCAATCCTGCCGCGATCAACAGCAAGCCCATCACACACCAATACACGATGAGCATCAATTTGCCCGATTGATCCAATCTTCGATCATTCATGTAATCGCCGGGATAGGCAACGCAGCGCTGCAGCAACCACAAGTTGACTCCAGGTATCGCGACGGCAATTGCCCAGATGCGACTCATTCCAACATTGGCCAAACGCTGCATCATCATCACAAAAACAATGAGCACTGGTATCAGCGGGACGTATTGTTCGATTTCGCTCCAACGCGCCTCGCCGAGCGATTTGATCAAATATGGCGAAGCCGCTTTTGAACCATAAATCCACGCAGTGGGAATAATCAGCAGGGCTGGCACAAACATCCTTCTTCGGATGCCAATCGACATCGTAGAAGCCGTTTTCTTACGTTTGTTTTTGCCTGGAGGAGCGACTGATTCTTCTTTTTTCGATGGCGGACTGAAAGACGAAGCCGCTTTGCGTTTGCCGCTATACAAACCTTTCACCTGCCCTGCCGAAGTCCAGGAAGGCAGACCCTTGTTCCAAACTTTGTCTTTTTCGGGATCAAGCTCACCCGAATTGGCCATCTCCTTCAAATCCTTGAACAAGACCGGACCTTCACGCTTTCCATGATACGTGTAAAACCAGGCATCGCGTGCTGAAATTCCATCAAGCTCTTCCTTTGAACCAACCTCTTTGGACAGCCCTTCCGAGTCGTCATCCTCCGAATCTGCCTCCTCTTTGGCTTTCGCTTCTTCTTTCTCTTTAGCGATTCGCTCTTCTTCGCCTTTTTTGCGAGCCTCCTCGATCTCGACAGCCTTCCGCTTCTCCTCTTTTTCTTTTAGGAGCTTCTCTTCCTCAGCCTTCTCATTGGCAATGCGCTCAGCCTCTTCCGCTTCTTTGCGTTTCTCTTTCTCCGCTTTCTCTTCGGCGAGTCGTTTCGCTTCTTCCTCTGCTTTTTGGGAATCCTCCTTGGCTGCCTCAGCCTTCTCAATTTCTACAGAATCTTTGTCAGGCTCAGCCTCCTCACCCTTTTTTTTCTCCGCTTCGAGCCGCGCTCTTTCAGCAGCCGCCTTCATCTCCTTCACGTTGATGCGAGCACCCACTTTTTTGTGGTCTTCAGTTGGCACTGACGGTTTTGGATCAACCCGAACTCTTTCGGTGTCTTCGGAAGCTTCTTGCTCTTCAGACTTTTTCTTCACCTCATCGCGGAACTTGGCTTTTTCTGCCTCTACTTTCTTTCGGATTTCGTGCCAAGAATTGGCTTCCTTCACCACGCTCTTTTTCGGCTCTGGTTTTTCATCACCAAGCGCTGATTCCTTCGCTTGAAGACGGGCTTTTTCAGCCATCGCTTTCATCTGAGCATCGAGCTCAACTTTCGACTTTGCTTTTTCTTGCGACTTTAACTCTTCCTCTTTCTTTTTTGCCTCTGCGACAAGTCGCACTCGATCCGTCTCGGCCTCCTGGCGCAATCTCGCTTCTTCCTCGGCCTTCGCCTTGGCTTTTTGAATCGCCTCGTCCTCAACTTTTTCTGGTTCTGCAGCCGCTTTCGCCTCTTCCTCCTTTTTCTTGGCTTCTTGAGCGGCTAATTGCTCCTCCTTCGCTTTGCGTTGCGCCTCCTCTTCAGCTTTTTCTTTTGCAGCACGCTCTTCTTCCTCCTCAGCCTTTTTACGCGCCTCTTCCTCAGCCTTCCCTTTCGCAATTCGTTCTTCCTCAGCTTTCTTGCGAGCCTCTTCTTCCGCTCTAGCTTTTTCAGCGGCTAGACGTTCTTCCTCTGCTTTGCGCTTGGCCTCTTCTTCAGCCTTCTCTTTCGAAATTCGCTCCTCCTCTGCTTTGGCTTTCTCAGCCGCAATGCGTTCTGCCTCTTCGGCCTTTTTGCGCGCTTCCTCCTCAGCCTTTTCTTTCGCGATTCGTTCTTCCTCTGCTTTTGCTTCCTCAGCTGCAATTCGCGCTTCCTCTTCAGCTTTCGCTTTTTCAGCGGCTAGACGTTCCTCCTCTGCTTTACGCTTGGCCTCTTCTTCCGCCTTCTCTTTCGCAATTCGTTCTTCCTCTGCTTTCGCTTCCTCAGCAGCAATGCGCGCCTCCTCTTCAGCTTTCGCTTTTTCAGCGGCTAAACGTTCCTCCTCAGCTTTGCGCTTGGCCTCTTCTTTCGCCTTCTCTTTCGCAATTCGTTCTTCCTCTGCTTTCGCTTCCTCAGCAGCAATGCGCGCCTCCTCTTCAGCTTTCGCTTCAGCTTTCGCTTTTTCAGCAGCTAAACGTTCCTCCTCAGCTTTGCGCTTGGCCTCTTCTTCCGCCTTCTCTTTCGCGATTCGTTCTTCCTCTGCTTTCGCTTCCTCAGCAGCAATGCGCGCCTCCTCCTCGGCCTTCTTGCGTGCTTCCTCTTCCGCTTTGGCTTTTTCCGCTGCAATTCGCTCCTCCTCGGCTTGGCGCTTCGCTTCCTCCTCGGCTTTCGCTTTTTCAGCAGCAATGCGGGCTTCTTCTTCCGCCTTTTCTTGGGCGATACGTTCCTCTTCAGCTTTCTTTTGAGCCTCCGCTTCGGCCTTGGCCTTCTCAGCCGCTATACGCTCTTCCTCTGCTTTGCGCATCGCTTCTTCTTCTGCCTTCTCTTTCGCAATTCGATCCTTTTCGGCCTTGGCTTTTTCGGCGGCAATCCGCTCTTCCTCTTCGGCCTTTTTCCGCGCCTCTGCTTCGGTCTTTTCTTTTTCTATCCGTTCTTCTTCAGCTTTTTTCTGAGCTTCTTGTTCCTCCTTGGCTTTTTCCGCTGCAATTCGCTCCTCCTCGGCTTTCTTCGCTTCTTCAGCAGAAGCATCTGCCTGGCTCACTTTATCTGACGTTGGTTGCGCCTCGGTCTCTTCTGAAGCTTTGGACGGCGTCGGAACCATGCCGGTCTGGGCCATCTTTTTCGCTTTGGCTGCAGCTCTTGCTTGAGACGCGGCTCTCAGGCGTGCCTCTCGAGCCGCAATGGCCTCGGCCTCCTCCTTCTCCATCTGCGCCAAGGCTAGCGAACGAGGGTTGGAGGACTGTCTCGGCTTGTCCTCTTCTTCCTCAGAAGATTGATCTTCGGCATTGTCGTCCGACTTAATCTCAGCCTCCTCTTTCTCTGCTGAATCCTCAGTTTCTTCTGCCTGAACTCGATCAGGTTTTATCACAGGCCGGCTATCGGGCGACGGTTCACACAACGCCTCGACCTCATAAACTGGCATCCAACGGGGCATCCCCTCAGACCAAACCATCCTTACCTTAACATCGCTATCGGCATTGTTGGTGATCTTCTTGAGCTCATCAAGGGTCACAGGGCCATGACGCTCCTCTCCCACCAGATAATACCAAGGTGTTTGGGAGGGTTGAGACATGTAATTAGATAGTCGAGAGTGCGGATTTGTGTCAAATACGCACCTTACAATAATTCCTAGCGATCCGAGCTATTTTTTGCGCTTTTTCGCTGCAAATTTTCCCTCACTGCGGGTTTTTTTTCTTAAAGGGTCAGATCCCCCGCGGCTCTGCGGCTTTTCAGCACGCTGTGGTTGCTGATTCTTGTCTTTGCTTCGAGCGCGTTTCCTCCAGTCCTGCTTGGCCTTCCCTGTGATTAGAACTCCCTGCTTGCTGCTGCGGTAATCAAATCCACGCAGCTTCTTCTGAGGAAGCCGAAGGCCAATGGTCAGCTCCAAGTGATCCAATAAATTCATGTCCTGTCTCGGAACGTAGCTAATCGCTATCCCCGCAGCATTGGCCCGACCCGTGCGACCTATCCGATGAACGTAATCATCGGGGTTTACAGTCGATGAATCCCATGTCGAGCATGCGATCGGCTTCATCAAGCACGAGTCGCGACCACAAAGTGGACTCCCCGTCTTAGTGCTTTCATTTGCAGCGACTCATCCACTCCTCCATGAATCGCCACGGCTCGTATCGGAACACCATCGGCATAAATCCGGATGTTCTTCATGATCTGGATCGCCAACTCACGCGTCGGCACCAACACCAGGGCTCGGCAACCTTCTTTGGCATCAGGCTTTTCATCGATCATGCGCTGCAATGCCGGCAGCACAAATGCCGCGGTCTTACCGGTGCCGGTCTGGGCGATGCCCGTGACATCAACTCCATCCATGATTTTGGGAATGGCGAGCTTCTGGATTTGAGTCGGCTCTTCATAGCCTGCCCGGCCAACGGCGCGCAGGATGTCTTTTCCAAACCCAAATTGATCGAATGACATATGATTCTCTGCGTCATGTTACATGCTTCGATCAGTTCGCCCACCCCAAAACGAACATCCATTTGCGGGCACAAAAAAGCGGCGAACCCGTGATGGGTTCGCCGCTTGAAATAGAACAATCGCCTGCCGAGTTACTTCCTGTTGGCAGCAAAGATTGCATCGTCACCCAGCTCTTCTTCGATGCGAAGGAGTTGGTTGTATTTTGCAATCCTGTCGGAACGACTCATGGAGCCGGTCTTGATTTGGCCGCAATTCGTTGCAACTGCGAGATCCGCGATGGTTGCATCTTCAGTCTCACCAGAACGGTGACTCATGACTGCAGTGTAGGAATTCACCTTCGCAAGCTCAACAGCGTCGAAGGTTTCGGTAAGAGATCCGATTTGATTCACTTTGACCAAGATGGAGTTGGCAACGCCAAGGTCGATTCCCTTCTGGAGGAACTTGGTGTTGGTGACGAACAAATCGTCACCGACCAATTGAATCTTATCACCAATCTTGTCGGTCAGAATTTTCCAGCCGTCCCAATCGTTTTCGTCACATCCATCTTCGATGGAATCAATTGGGTATTTGCTGCAAAGCTCAGCGAGGTATGCGGCCTGCTCTTCTGAGCTGCGCTTCGCACCGCCGTCACCTTCAAATTTGGCGTAGTCGTATACACCATCTGAGAAGAACTCTGAAGCAGCGCAGTCGAGCGCGAAGGTGATGTCTTCACCCACTTTGTAGCCAGCAGCTTCAACCGCTTTACAAACAGTATCGAGTGCATCTTCTGTGCCATCGAACTTCGGAGCAAAACCACCTTCGTCACCAACAGCTGTGCTGAGGCCACGGTCGTGAAGCACTTTCTTGAGGCTGTGGAAAACTTCGGCACCCATGCGCACGCTCTCGCTAAAGGTCGGCGCACCAATCGGGCGAATCATGAACTCTTGGAATGCAATCGGAGCATCCGAGTGCGAACCGCCATTGATGATGTTCATCATCGGCACTGGCAACACCTTGGCATTCGGGCCGCCAAGGTATTTGTAAAGAGGGATTCCAAGTTGAGCTGCAGCTGCTTTAGCCACTGCCATCGAAACTCCAAGTATCGCATTTGCACCGAGCACTTTTTTGGTCGGTGTACCGTCGAGTCCAATCATCGCAGCGTCGATAGCAGCTTGCTCTGTGGCACAGAAGCCGAGCACTTCAGGTGCGATCTTGGTATTGACGTTTTCAACTGCGTTGAGAACACCTTTTCCAAGGTAGCGTTGCTTGTCGCCGTCGCGAAGCTCAACCGCTTCGTTTTCTCCGGTGGAAGCACCCGATGGCACTGCTGCACGGCCGACAGCGCCACCTGCAAGGTGCACGTCAACTTCGACTGTAGGATTGCCTCGGGAATCAATGACCTCGCGGCCGCGAATTTCAACAATGGTAGTTTCGTCCATGATAATAGTAGGTAGAAGGTATGGGGTTCAATCTCAGCTTAGCTGAGATGTGAAATCACAACGGGGTTTGAGATTAGGGATTGAACGGGCTGATCGATTTCACCGTGAGGGTCTGCATCTCCTCTGTCACGGTGTCGCGAACCTGCGCCGTGTCACCAGGCTTGAGTTCCATCAAAGCTTGGCCGACCTCAGAAAGGTATGAAACGAGCTTTTTATCAGGATCAGAATCCCATGCACCAAGAACGGTGATCTGACTCTCCGCTCCGCTCTCATCCGTCAAAGTGACAATCGTGCCAATATTGACTTTGGATGCATCTGCACCTTTGAAATCAGTTCCACGAGCAGAGGTAATCTCCGCGTCCAATGCATTGCGGCGATGACCCAGGAATTTCTCCATGTCTTTGGCCGACTTGTATTCGAAGTTCTCGCGAAGGTCGCCGTATGAACGAGCGATTTTGATATCCTTGGTGTTTTGAGGGATCTTGTTTTTGATGATGTCTTCGAGTTCTGCCTTTTTGCGTTCAAGGCTTTCCCATGACACCAACAAGGTCTCTTTGCGACCGGAGGCATTACCGCTCACAAGCTCTCCAGTTTCAGGACGGGCTTTGATGATGCGGGCCATCAATGATTTCTTCTCAAGATCTGCGAAGACTGGGCAATCGAGCAAGCGACGAGAAAAGTTGCGTGCTTCATTGACGTCCATGATGACAACCAGGTCGCTGAGCAAGTTCTTGTCATCGCCCAACAAACTTTGAAGGCGCGATGTCTTACGAGGTCCATCGGACAAATGGTCATTCTCAAGCAAGTTCAGAATCGAGGCACCGACATCAGCCGTAAAGACGTCTTCCGCGGCACCTTTGCGCTCACGACAGACCCAAATCAGAGCATCTGCTCCAAGGTCGCGGCGAGCAATGGCAGCGCGAAGGTATTCGACCAAGATTGGCAATTGCTCTTTCTCAAGAAGAAGCTTCGCAATCTCAGTGACACCGCGAGCTCCCACTTTATCGAACACCATGACAATCTTATCAACCCAGACATCACCGAATGCTGCAGGGAACGCTTCATAGACGGCACGTTGGCGAGTGGATGGCAGCGCACTCAACTCTTCCGCCATCTTGATCGTATCCGCAGTGATCAGCATGTCGGAAATGCGAACTGCAGCAGGATCTAGCTCAAGGGCTTTAGAAGAACCAATGACTTCATCACGAGCCGCCACCAACTGGAGCGCCTGACCCAACTGGACACGAGCCGCTTTTTTGGCACCTTCGTCAATATCGGTCAGCAGCTTTTTCAGCGCTTCTGGATCTTCGTCGAATGCACCAATGTCAGATGCAATCGCTTCAAGAGCTTTGATCATGCCCTTGATGTCTTTTGATTCTTCGAAATCGGCCACCAATGCTTGTGCAGGCGTCTGATCTCCGGTGCGAAGCACGATGGCCTCGGTACGTTTGGACGGAATGACGGCAAGCCGGCTCTCTTTGAGGGCTTTCTTCGCGGAATCCCACCATTTCTTGAAGGAGGTCTTCGGAATCACCGAACCCGAGAGTTCTTTCTCCAGCGCATCCCCCGTCATGCTGCCACCATGGCTTTCCAGCAGGTGGACGATCATTTTCACGGGATCGCTCTTGGAGAGCTCGCGCAACTCCTCGGTTTGGCCGATTTTTTTGGCTCGGAAATCGTCCTCAGGAATCCATTCGGTTTTCTGAAAAGCGAATTGGAGCTCCATTTGCTGCCCTGAAGAGTTTTCGAAGTCGATAACGACCTTCTTTCCAGGCAGATCCCAGTCGACCACCTTACCGGCGCCGAAGGACTTATGAACACAGAAATTTCCGGGAGCCAATTGGGATAGGCGCTCGCCGACAGGTAGGGGAATTCGGCCGGCTTCAACCAGCTTGGCCACATCAGGATGCATGCGGCGCAAGATGCGAAGTCGAGCAAGAAAACGCAAGGCATTCCCACAAGAAATCTCGGAGAAACCGACGATTGTTGGGAATCATCGCGTGAAACTGCCGTAAAATGCCTGTCTGCGAGCCAAAGAGCCGCGAGTTATTCCACAAATTTGATTTTGCCAGGCACCGGAGGGCGCCCCATCGCCATCGCTTCGTGCTGCTCATCGGTACAGGCGGAATCGATTGGGGCGTCAGGTTGAGCCTCGCTGGCTTTCAAATAGCCATTTTCAATCATCCACTGCTCCACCTCTTCACCACTCACGTCGGGAAGCATCTTGCCATCGACCTCGACACATGGGGACAGTGGCTGACCACTGCGTTGTTCCATTTCCCAGCGAAAAGCGGGGTTTTTGATGATGTCCTTTTCTTCAAACGCTAGGTCATACTTGCGCATGATGGCACGGACGCCCTCGCTCCAGCCACAGAAGGTTTTGAGATAGGCGATGATGGTAGGAGATTCTTTGCTCATGTGATGATGGGTGGTTGGCGGAAAGCTAGCGCGGACATCGGAGATTCGCAAGTCATGAACCATGCTCGCATGGGATTTCCACTTTCATCTCTGGCCGACATCCCTTAGACAGTCCTGCATATGAGCCAACACGTTCTTCTTTTCTCCGGACAAGGCGCCCAAAAAGTGGGCATGGGCAAGGATTTCGCGGAAAACTCCGCCACGATCCGCGACATGGCCAGCGCCGCCGACGACGCCCTCGGGTTTCCCATTTCCTCCATCATGTTTGAGGGCCCCGATGACGAACTCACGAAAACATCACGCTGCCAGCCTGCACTTTACCTGCATGGATTGATGGCCCTGACAATGCTTCGCGAGCGACTTCCCGATTTTCAACCCGTCGCTGCCGCAGGGCTCTCCCTCGGCGAATTCACCGCCCACGCTGCGGCAGGCACCTTCTCGCTCGAAGAAGGCCTCAAGATTGTCGGGAAACGCGGAGCCTTCATGGAAGAAGCCTGCAACGCAACCCAAGGATCCATGGCCGCTCTGATTGGTGGCGACGAGGAACAAGTCGCAGCTTTGGCGAAAGCCGCCGATGTCGACATCGCCAACCTCAACGCCCCAGGGCAGATTGTTCTCTCAGGCACGGTAGCCGGCATCGACGACGCCGTTGCGAAAGCCAAAGAGTTTGGAATCCGCCGCGCCATCAAACTGAACGTCGCCGGCGCTTACCACTCGCGCTTGATGCAAAGCGCCCAGGACAAGCTTTCCGCTGAACTCGCGAAACTCGACCTAAACACCCCTGAGATCCCCGTCGTCTGCAACTTTGCCGCCTCCGCCGTCTCGGAAGCCTCTGAGATTCGCAGCATGCTCGAAAAACAAGTCACTGGCTCAGTACGCTGGACCGAATCCATCCAAAAACTGATCTCAATGGGCCACACCAGCTTCATCGAACTCGGCCCGGGCAAGGTGATCGCCGGACTCGTTGGCAAGATCGACAAATCTGCCACGGTTCACTCTGTGGAAGACCTCCCCAGCCTCGAAGCTGCAGTCGAAGCACTGAGCTGAAAAAAGGCGGATCGAAAAAAATCTCAAAAGACTGAAAAAAGGTGTTGCGTGTAGCGGGGTCGCCTCCTAGCTTCCGCGCCACCTGAACGGGATGGAGCGGTAGCTCAGTTGGTTAGAGCGCCAGCCTGTCACGTTGGAGGTCGCGGGTTCAAGTCCCGTCCGCTCCGCCATCCCTTTCAGATAACAACCCCGCCCCACACGGCGGGGTTTTTTATTCCCGCCTATTCCTGCTGTTATTTGCTTTTCGCATTTCAGTTGGTCCGTATTTCAGCTTTATTCACCACCATGCCCACTGTCGCTATCGTAGGACGTCCCAATGTCGGAAAGTCCGCCCTGTTCAACCGCTTGGCCGGTCGCAAAATTGCGATCGTGCACGATCAGCCTGGGGTGACACGTGATCGCATCTCTGCTCCGTCCAAAGCGACCCAACAGGCATGCACCATCATCGATACCGGCGGCATCGGCGGCAACATTGACGATGGCTTCGATGAGCAAGTGACCATCGAGGCGGATATCGCGATGGAAACGGCGGATCTCATTCTGTTTGTAGTCGATGCCCATGACGGCCTCACCGCCACCGACCAAGCCATTGCCCAAAAGCTCCGCAAAGCCACCCCTCCAGTGATACTGGTCATCAATAAGGTCGATGACACAAAACATGAGCAGTCCTTCTCGGACTTCTCCCGTCTCGCAATTGATACCAGCATCTTCGTCTCAGCCGAACACGGCCGCAATTTCAGCATGCTCTGCGACGCAATCGATGAGGTGATCGAACCGCTGGAAAAGGAAACCGAAGAGGTCATCGAGCAAGCAGAGAAAATCGGCATCAAACTTGCGATCGTTGGAAAACCCAACGCCGGCAAATCGTCGCTCGTCAATGCCATCCTCAAAGATGAGCGGACCATCGTCTCAGACATCGCTGGCACCACACGCGATGCCGTCGACCTCCCCTATTCATTCAAAGATGAGAACTTCACCCTCATCGACACCGCAGGACTCCGCCCTCGCGGCAAGCGGGACAACTCTGTCGAAGTCTTCTCTGCGATGCGCACTGAACGTGCGATCCGTCGCTCGGACCTCTGCGTGCTGGTCGTCGATCTCGCGGCAGGCATTACATCGATGGACCGCAAGATTGCCCAAACCATCCTCGAGGAGCACAAGCCCTGCCTCATCGTTCTCAACAAATTTGATCTGTTTCATCCTGGTGCCGATCGCAAAGCACGACTCGAAGAAGCGACCGAGCACGTCAAACGTGAGCTCTTCTTTTTGTCCTACGCCCCATTTGTCGCCTGCTCCGCTAAAACCGGTGGCTCCGTCGACCACGTGCTCAACGAGTCCTTGAAAATCCGCGACGGAGCACAGGACATCCCCGGGACCGGAAAACTCAACCGCATCCTCCAAAAAACGATCGAGGACAATCCTCCGCCACTGGATACGGGGCTCAAAAAACGCCTGAAACTGTATTATGCAACCGCTGCAACCAACGAGAAATACAGCGTAGTCCCTGTCCCAACGATCGTTCTATTCGTCAATGACAAGCGACTCATGACAAAAACTTACGAATCTTATATGGTAAATAAGTATCGAGCCGGTCATCCTGCGCCTGGCATTCCTGTTGTCTTCTCCGTCCGCTCGCGAGCGCGTCGCGAGTGGCAACCGAAGAAAAAGCAACAAGGCCACTAAACAAGAATTCAACTTACCAGAGCCATGACACTCCAACTGATCATCGCCCTCCTCTTCTCACTCACCTTCATTGCCGCAGCCGAAGTGCGCGATTGGAAAAATGCTGATGCTTCAAAATCCTTGAAGGGCGAGTTCGTCAAGCGCGACGACAAAAGCGTCACCATCCGTCGCAAAGCCGACCGAAAAACATTCACCATCCCATTCACTCAGTTGCATGCGGATGAAATCAAATGGCTCAACATGACTCACCCACTACCGGGCCAAGAGCCCAAGGTGGGTCCGACCACGTTCAATCCATCGGTCATGTATGAGGAATTGTCCTTTGGCGATGACATGAACACTCACATTGATAAACTTGAGAAGAGCGAACATGTCAAAGCATCGGTACCGCGCGCGCTATTCGGCCGCGGAGGGATCAACGGCATCTTTAAAACGGTGAAGCCCATGGGAGGAATGAAGGCAAACCTCTACTTCGACTGGAATGATGAGAACAAACTCAAAGAAATCTCCATTCGCACCAAACCAGAGCCTGCATCGAGTTTTGATGCCAAACTCAAACCGTGTTGGGAGGCATGCATCCAACAACTCACCGAGGATTTAGGCGAACCCGTCGGTGGCCTTCCTGATTTGGATATCACTTCGATTCCTAACAAACAAATTTCGTTCACCCACCATTGGAAATTGAAAGACGGTGGATCCGCCTTGGTTGGCGCTGGTCATGAAGACGGCCAATACCTCATCATTGTGCGTTACACTGTGGTTGAACAGTGATCACCGAAGCGACCCATTCTCTTCTCTGACCCATGGACGAACCGGATCTCTTTTCACAAGCAGACTCCACCGACCCAAAAAGTCGAGTTGATGAGCTTCGCAAAAAGATCCGTCACCACGACGAGCTTTATTACAATCAGGCGACTCCTGAAATTTCGGATGCCGATTACGACAAGCTCTTCCGCGAGTTAGAAAACCTCGAGTCCAAACATCCGGAACTCGATGAACCCAACTCCCCCACCAAACGCGTCGGTGGAAATCCCATCGAAGGGTTTGAACAGGTAACTCACCGATTCCCGATGCTCTCCATCGATGATGTCTTCGAATTGAAAGACTCCGATGACCCTACAGAAGAACTCGTTAAATTTTACGAGCGCCTCCAAAAAAAACTCAGTAGCAAGGAGATCGCGGTCACGGTTGAGCCCAAAATTGATGGTGTGGCGGTTTCGCTACTCTACGAGAACGGGAAGCTGAGCTATGCCGCCACTCGCGGTGACGGCACCACAGGCGACAATATCACCCACAACGCTCGAACCATCCGCAGCATCCCGCTCGAGCTTCCTCCTGGCCATCCTGAGACCTTGGAAGTCCGCGGAGAAATTTTCATGCCCAACCAAGCGTTCGCCGACATGAATGCGGAGCGCGACGAAGCTGGACTTCCTAGTTTTGCAAACCCTCGCAATGCGACGGCTGGCACCCTCAAACAACTCGATCCAAAAATCGCCGCTCAGCGACCACTTGCCTTCATGGCGCACGGGCTGGGTGCCTATGAAGGGCCCGAGCTGAAAACTGAACACGAATTCCATCAACTCCTCGATACGCTCTCCATCCCACGCAACCAACCGGTCTTCGATGCGGGCAATCTGGATGAGGTGTTGGACGCGGTTTCAAAAATCGACACCCAGCGCCACGAACTCGATTACGGAACCGATGGCGCTGTGGTCAAAGTCTTGGACCGTGAACTTCGAGAACAACTCGGTTTCACCTCACGCGCACCACGCTGGGCAGCCGCCTACAAGTTCCTCCCCGAACAACAAGAGACCACCCTCAAGGACATCAGCATTCAAGTCGGTAGAACAGGCGTTCTCACACCAGTCGCTGAACTCGACCCTGTCCTGATTTCTGGCTCCACGGTTTCACGCGCGACGCTCCACAACCAAGACGAAATTGACCGCAAAGACATCCGCATCGGAGACCGGGTTCTTGTTGAAAAAGCCGGTGAAATCATCCCCGCCATCGTCAAAGTCATCCGCCACGCCGCAGACTCGAAACCTTTCTCGCTCTACGATTTCGTCGGTGGCAAATGCCCGCATTGCTCTGGTCCCATCGTCCAAGAAGATGGATTCGTCGCGTGGCGCTGCACCAATTTCGAATGCTCAGCGCAAGCCGTCACACGAATCTCCCACTTCGCTTCTCGAAAAGCACTCGATCTCGATAGCGTTGGAGAAACTGTCGCCGAAGCCTTGGTGCGCAACGAACTCTGCAGCTCCCCACTTGATCTTTTTGATCTAACCATCGAATCACTGGCAACACTGAACCTTGGCACCGATGAGTCGCCGCGCCGTTTTGGAGAGAAAAATGGCGCTAAAGTTTTGGCAGCGTTAGAGAAATCCAAACAAAAACCGCTCAACCGTTGGCTCTACGCCATGGGCATTCGCCATGTTGGTGAATCTGCCGCAAAAGAACTTTCACGCCTTCACAAAAACCTCAAGGAGATCGCGGACTCCGCAATTCTACAAGAGCTCCTCAAAGACACACGAGCCGACGCAAAAAAGAAAAACGAGTTTCTCGCAAAGCACAACATCACTGGGGACGTCGGCAAAGCAGTTGCTGAAACAACCACCGAGTTCTTTTCATCAGATGCGGGACAACAAGTTCTCTCACGCCTCGAATCTCTAAACATCGATCCGAAGCCAGACAACTACCTCCCCATCGTCGCCGAGGCCGACCTCTCCGAAATGCCGCTCATCGACAAAACCTTTGTCATCACCGGCTCGCTCAGCATGGAACGCGGTCAGATGAAATCCCTCATCGAGAGCAAGGGCGGCAAAGTGAGTGGATCGATCTCTGGCAAAACCGACTACCTTGTTGCAGGCGAGGGTGGCGGCTCCAAGCGAGACAAGGCCGAGAAACTCGGTGTTGAAATCATTGATGAGGAGGCCCTTCACCAATTGATCCAAGGCTAAGCCCTGTCGTTTTTCTTGCGAGCAAGGGCGGATCCATTAGTTTGGCTGCGTGGCTGATGAGTTCGAACACGACTGGATGGGAGATTTGCAGCGAGCACTCGAGGCCGCTGACGCCAGCTCCGTTCTGTCTGCCGCCGAGTCCATTCACTACGCCGACCTCGCATTCCTCTATGAGAATCTCGACGATGAGAAACGAGACCTCCTTCTCAAAACCATCGGCCCTGAACTTGCGACCGATGTAGTCGCCGAACTTCCCGACACCCTGATTGAAGAGGCTTTGTCGCACTTCAAGCCTGCACAGCTTCGGGTGATTCTTGGGAATTTCTCCGACGATGACCGCGTCGACGTTTTCCAAGTGGTGAGCGAAGAAACCCAAGTTCGCTTTTTCAGCCTATTGGGCCCAAGCGATAAGGAACTCACCCGCAACCTCCTGAAATACGAAGAGGACACCGCAGGTGGTCGCATGACCACGCAGATCGGCCGAATCACCGCCGACATGACGGTGAAGCAAGCCATCACGGTCCTCAAGAGAGACCGCGAAGACGCCGAGACGCTCGCTCGTATTTTCGTGGTCGACGAGCAAGGCCGACTCGTTGGAAAAATACGCCTGCGTGATCTCGCGTTCAGCA
This sequence comes from Luteolibacter sp., assembly GCA_043566505.1. Taxonomy (GTDB): domain Bacteria; phylum Verrucomicrobiota; class Verrucomicrobiia; order Verrucomicrobiales; family Akkermansiaceae; genus Luteolibacter. The sequence continues at coordinate 265,162 of CP121322.1, forward strand.
CGTGGGACACGCCGATTGGTGACATCATAGAAGTGGCCGACGAATATGTTCTCGCAGCCACCGACCAGGAAGATGCCGCACAACAAGTCTCTCGTTACGACTTGGTCGTGCTTCCCGTTGTCGATGAATTCCACCACCTCCTCGGCGTCATCACCTACGACGATGCCATGGAAATTCTTCAAGAGGAGTCCACAGAAGACATGGAGAGAATCGCGGCGATCAGTGGTGAGCAGTCCGAGATTTCGTATCTCAACACCAGCGTCCGTCTTCACTACCGACGTCGTGTGGCCTGGCTCCTTGGATTGGCTTTCCTCTCGATTGCGTCGGGTTACGTCATGTTTCGCTACAGCGAGTTCCTGCAACAAGCCTTCGTCCTCTCCCTGTTCCTCCCCATGGTTGTGGCGGCAGGCGGCAACTCAGGCGGCCAAGCGGCCACCATGGTCATTCGCGCCATGGCCCTCGGTGAAATCAGCACGGGCAACGCCCTCCGCATTGCATGGAAAGAAGTCCGCACCGGCTTGTTCCTCGGGCTCTCCCTCGGCTTGGCGATGTCTGCTTTCATCGCCCTGATTCTTCCCCACATCCAACAATCCACAGGTGGCGCATTCAGCTTCGCCGAACTGGCTTTAGCTGTCGCTGTCGCACTCACCGTCCAGGTCCTCTCAGCCACTGTTCTCGGCGCCATGCTCCCGATCTGTGCCAGAGCCATCAAACTCGACCCCGCCGTCGTCTCATCCCCCTCCCTGGCCTCTACCGTCGATGTCTCCGGCATGCTCATTTACTTCACCGTGGCTGGAGCGATTTTGCATCTTTGAGGTTACGATACAGGTGGCGACAACCTCGAGCTGAGGCAATGGAGGAGAGGATGGGATTGAGTTCGCTCCGCTCACTCCACGAGGTGTGCGACCCCCGCCGGGGCCGGATTGATAATAGCCAACTCGCGGAGCTCGTCGTCCCTTCGGTCGTTCAAACCCGTTGAGCGGAGCTCAAGGGGTACTCGGCCCGACCCTATAACGCCATCACGCCCACCCAGACGAGCTGGGCGGGCGTGATGGCGGAGCGGTAGGGGCTCCACCGGATGGTGCGCTTTTCTTTGGTTTCATGGGCATTGATGCGTCACATGGGTTGGCCAGTGTCGCACGGTGACGCACGCGGACACGGCTGTTGTTCTGAAATCCTCATGGAATCCGGGAAATCTGTCCCGTTGCGGGACGAAAATGAACCCTGCGTGGCCAAGATAGCTCGACACTGAGCATAGGTGGATTCGTTGGGATTTCTCCATCAGTCACACATCTGCCAGATTGGTGACTCGGATCAAGGTCTATCGGACAGTTTATGCCAGCTACTCCCTATCTCCGCCAGACAAGCACCAGATTCGTTTGAGCGGAAGCTTGTTTCGAACCTCCTCATCGAGCTTGTCATAGGAGGCAAGCAGATTAGTGACTCAGATCAAGGGCATTCGGTTCTTGGCAAAAAACACTCACTTGAGAGCAGCTGGCGCGCAAAAAAGCCCACCCGGCAAGGGGTGGGCTTTGGAATCCTTAGGGAGAGCAATCTCAGCGGCGGCGGCGCAGCAGCAGGAGGAGCGTGCCAAGGCCGCCGAGCAAGGCCACGGAAGGCTCGGGGACCACACCTGTGTCGTAGGTAATGCCCACCACCTGTTGAAGAGAAGTGCTTGATCCCGCCAAATTTGTGGCTCGAATGTTAAAGGTATCCCCCACGCTGACACCCGAGATATCGAAAAAGGCCACGTCGAGGCTGGCACTATCGAACGCGAAACTCGGGGTGGTCACACTCTGCGAACCACCAACGATCTGCTCGAGGGTATACGTGGCGGTGCCGCTACTATTAATGTCGAACAGGACACCCAAGCGCAGGGTTTCCCCGACAGGGAGCGCATCCGTGATCTGGACCTGAAGCAACGGCTCGGAAGGACTACCAAGGGGGATGCTAACATCGTAATATTGCCCCGACCCTGCAATGTCAGCGCCGGTAGGGTCTGAGGGGTCATCCCACAGAGCACTTCGACTCGTACGGTTTACATTACTATCCGGATTAAAAATCGTGGTTGCATACGAAGGAACGGATTGCCGATTATGGTAAATGAAGTAGCCATCGGAGCCGAGTACATTGTCTCCATCAACATCCAGCGGCTTGGCCGTCGTGGTGTTGCGCCAGCCAGCTGTGGGCGTATTGGTGGCATCCTCGACGTCAAACTGGACGCCGACGTAGCTGATAACAGCCGCCGATGCGGAATTCGCCATGGCAATCATGGCACAAGCCAATGCAACAGATCGGGGGGTGAGATTGGTGCTGAAATTCATAGGGAGGGGCAATTGGTATGGTGATGACCACTTGGAAGTCAGAACTGGTCAAAGTGATCAGAACCAACCAACACCTTTGAGGCAGATCATTCAACCGTTTTGATCGTTGACTACCGGGTCCAAGATCAACAGGTTCAATGGATGTCCCGCCTCCACGTCCTGAACGCTTCCGAACAGGTAGCCAACCATCTGCGCCAAGAATTGATCAACGCCAGATGGACCGGCACGATGCCCGGCGAGCACCAGTTGGTCAATGAACTGGGAATCAGCCACAACACGGTGAAGGCGGCTCTGCGCCAACTTGAGCGGGAGGGGCTTCTGATCGCGCAAGGCGCGGGGAAACGGCGACGGATTGCGCAAGGGCGGAAAGCATCTCCCGGCCGTGGACTGAAGGTCGGGATCTTGCTCTATGCGCCTGAAGATATGGACGGGGGCTGCTTCCGAATGACAGTCAAACGACTGGAGGCGCTGGACTGCCAACTTGAGGTCGCAAACAAAACTTTGACCGATCTGAACCTGAAGCTCGAAAGGGTCAAAACCTATGTCGCCCGGCATCCGGCTGGGGCATGGGTGGTGTTTTCGGGTCCGAAGGATGTTCTGCAATGGTTTGCCGCCCAACCGACTCCGGCCTTCGCCCTCTTCGGGCGCAGTGTGGAAGTTCCCATCGCGTCCACATTTCCCTACAAGTCGGACGCGGTGAAGCAATTGATCGAGCACTTGATTGAGCTCGGGCACAGTCGAATCGTCCTGCTGACGCGCAAGGAACGGCGCAAACCCAGGCCGGGGTTTATCGAAAGGCTGGTGTTTGAAACAATGGAGGCTCACGGCATCCGTACCGGAACCTACAACCTGCCGGATTGGCAGGAGACAAAGGAAGGCCTGCACGATATTCTGGACAGTTTGTTCGGTCATACCCCGCCGACCGCCATCGTGATCGACGACCCCTATTACTTCGTCCCGGTGATGCAACATCTGGCAAACAGGGGCTTGACCGCGCCCGAAAACATCTCCCTCGCCTGCCTGGACAGCTTGCGCGACACGGATTGGTGCGTGCCGTCGATCTCCCAAATCACTTGGGAAAACGATCTTCTCGCCAAACGCGTGGCAGATTGGATCCGACAGATCAGCAAGGGCAAGGATGACCGGCGCAAACGACCGGTTGCCGCCCGGCTTGTGTTCGGAGGAACCATCGGAGCGGTGCCGACGGACAGGGATTTGCTTTCTCGCCCTCGATGAGAATGGCCGCCGCCAGAAAAAGTGGTCCATGTTGAGTGAGAGGATTTGGTAACACCAAATCCTACAACAATGAACCGACAAAAGAGACACAAGCCCGAAGAAATCATCCTGCTGCTGCGTGAATGCGACGCGAGCCACTTGAGCCAAGAACAGTTCTGCCAGCAGAAGCAGATCTCGGTGGCCACGCTCCACCGCTGGCGCAAGAAATACGGGATGATGGACGTGGAGGACGCCAAGCGGCTCAAGGCGCTGGAAAAGGAAAACAGTGAGCTCAAAAAGATGTATGCCGATGCGATGCTGGGAACTGGAAGCATGCCTTCCAGAACAAGAATGGAGCGTAGCGACCGGGCGCTCGAAAAAAAGCTGTAAGCGCGGCGCACCGCGGGGAATTGGCAAGGCAAGCCGTGGCACAGAAGAGCTGCAGTGAGAACATCGGATAGCCGTCTTTCCGTGTGACGGAGTAGATTTTGTCTGTCGCGGGACCTGTTCCGATCTCCACGACACCGCTGCGGCGTTTGCGTTTTCGGGTCATGCGACCCGGTTTCCGTGTCAATCGTGCTGGAATTCGTGCTGGAGAATCCGGGGCAGGTTCCCCGGAAGCATCTGATTTCCTTGATTTCGAGGCACTTGAGAAAGTGCCATCGAACGATGGCGGAGAGGGTGGGATTCGAACCCACGGAACCCTTGCGAGCTCTCCAGTTTTCAAGACTGGCGCATTCGACCACTCTGCCACCTCTCCAGAGGATTCGCGTGGGCGATGCGGGTGTATGATCTGTCAACCGTGAGCTTTCAAGAAAAACCCGCTAGAAGATCATTTCTCTGCGTCAAATTGCGCCCGCCAATGATCCAAGCGCTCTTTGATCCGCTTCTCCAGCCCCTGCTCTCCCGGCTCATAATAGCGCTTTCCCTCTGGCAGATAGGATTGTGGCACATAGGCCCCCTCATAGTCATGAGAGTAAAGGTAGCGCATGGCTTCCTCCGACTCACCTGACGCCCCCGCCAACTTCTTGCGGGTCTTGGTTCTCAAATGGGCAGGAATCTCCAGCGTCCGCCCCTCAGCCACATCCTTCATTGCCGCACCCAATGCCGCGTAGGCGGTATTCGATTTCGGTGCGGTCGCCAAATACACCGTCGCATGAGCCAATGGAATCCTACCTTCGGGCATCCCCACAAACTCAAAAGCCGCATGCGCATCCATCGCCACACGCAGGGCATTGGAATCAGCCAAACCAATATCCTCCGATGCTGATATCACCAAGCGTCTCGCGATGAATCGAGGGTCCTCCCCCGCATGCAACATCTTCGCCAACCAATAGAGGGCCGCATCCGGGTCCGAACCACGGATGGATTTGATGAAAGCAGACGCGGTGTCGTAATGACCATCGCCATCCGCATCATAGACAATGGCTTTGCGCTGAATCGATTCCTCCGCCACTTCCATCGTGATATGAATGACACCACGATCATTTTCATCGGTCGTCAAAACCGCGAGCTCAAGCGCCGTCAAAGCTTTGCGCACATCCCCATCCGACTTCTCGGCGATGTGCTTCAGAGCCTTGGAATCCCATTCAATCTTGGACGCCCCAAAACCACGTTCTTCATCCTTGATCGCCCGCTCCAGTAAGGACATCACATCGTCCACAGGGACCGCTTCCAGCTGAAAGATCTGCGATCGCGACACCAACGGCGAGTTGACGTGAAAGTAGGGATTGTGAGTCGTCGCGCCAATGAACCGAACCACCCCACGCTCGATGTGCGGCAACAGGACATCCTGCTGCGCTTTGTTGAAGCGGTGAATCTCGTCAATGAATAGAATGGTCGTCTCACCTCGCAAATCTCGCCAGGTCCGCGCTTGATCAATCTTAGCACGGATCTCAGCCACATTCGATTCCACGCCATTGAGCGACTCAAACCGTGATCCAGTTGTTTTCGCAATCACGTTGGCCAAAGTCGTTTTCCCCGTCCCTGGCGGGCCGTAAAAAATCAGCGATGTGAATCGATCGGATTCGATTGCCCGACGCAGCAACTTGCCCTCTGCCAAGATGTGCTGCTGCCCAACAACCTCACCGACACTCTGTGGTCGCATCCTTGCGGCCAATGGCTCTTCGGGTCGGGGCTTATCCGCCGCGGGAGTTGGACTATTGAAAAGATCAGACACGGAACTACTGGCAAATCCTCATCAAATTTCAGTTCCGGCGCGAGCCAATACTGCAGCCACCCTTTCCAATTTAAGCGCTCAGCGCTTCCCGAATCGTTTCGAGGATTTTCTGCGCTGTGTAAGGCTTGGGCATGAAATGTTTGATTCCGTTGCTCATGGCCTTGGCCACCAAGCTATTCGCATTAAGACCGCTGGCCGCGATAATAGGCAGCTTGGGATTCATCTTGAGCAGCACTTGAGCCATCGTTGCTCCATCCATCACCGGCATCATCATGTCCGTAATCACCAGATCAATCTCATCTTTGCGGTCTGCATAAATCGAGGTGGCTTCTACTCCATCTGCAGCTGTGATCACTCGGTAGCCATGCATAACGAGTGTCTGAGAGGTCACATCGCGAACCGACTTCTCGTCATCGACCAATAAAATGAGTTCACCATCGCCGTGTTTTAGGGCGCCATCCTTTGAATGGTTATCTTTGATGTCACATTCTATCATTGCAGGCAGATAGACATGGAAGCGAGTGCCACTGCCCACCTCGCTATACACCCGCATAAAGCCACCATGAGCTTTGATAATGGCCATGCTGGTTGAAAGACCCAAACCGGTACCTTTATCGATATCTTTCGTCGTGAAAAACGGTTCAAAGATTCGATCTAGGATTTCTGATGGCATGCCGTGGCCGCTGTCCTCCAACTCGATGCTAATATAGGGGCCAGGTTTGGCATCAACATCCATGCCTGCATACTGGTCATCCAACATCAGGTTCTTCACTGAAATCTCTAGAGTCCCGCCTTCAGGCATCGCATCACGAGCATTGACGCAGATATTGACTAAAACTTGATGGAGCTGCGTGGGGTCTCCTTCAATCGCCCAAAGATCCGGTGCGACATGGCTGCGCAATACAATATTCTTAAGGAAGGTGTCCTCGACGACCTTCTGAATCTTTTCAATCAGATCTTTGGTTTCAATTTGCAGTTTTTTCCCATCGACGCCACGAGCAAAGGACAACACCTGTTGAACCATCTCCGCGCCATGCTTCGCGCTGTTTTCGATGATGTTGAGGATATCAATTTTTTTATCATCATCCTCCTGCATCTTGAGGAGCTCGATCGACATTATGATCGGTGTCAGCACGTTGTTAAGATCGTGCGCGATACCACCAGCGAGCGTGCCGATGCTCTCCATGCGCTGCACACGCAATTGCTGATCCGCCACCTTCTTGCGATCGGTAACGTCGGTATTGATCGAGAACACTGATTCCGGATTCCCCTCATCATCATACATTAGGCTCCAGTGAAGCTCGATTTGTCGAAACTGACCATTGGCGTCAGTAATTTTAATTTCCGAGAGCGCCTCGCCATTTTTCATCACGGCCTCAAAGTCTGCAGTATAAGAATCGTAGTCGTCAGAGTGCTTGTAGATAAGGTCGCGCAAATCGCAGCCCACCGCATCATCGCTACTGATGTTGTAGAGCCGCTCAGCCCCATGATTCCAAAAGATGACTTTATGGTTTAGATCTTTGACGATGATTGCATCCTTCGCTTTGTCCAGCAGAGCCGCCTGTGCATGAATTTTTGCGTTTGTTTGCTGACGCTCTAATTCTGATGCGGCGCGCGCCGCAAAGATATGGAGAATCGAGGTGACAAGATTCAGATCCTCTGGGGGCTCGCGAAACAGCACAAACATGAGGCCTAGAATTTCTCCGTCCGAACTTTCAAGTCGGCGACCGACATAGCTTTGAACGTTCAAACTCTTCAAGTCATCACATCGAGGAAATTCTTGAATCGCCGACTCATTGACGATGTAGGTGTCATCGTCAGAGGCGATCAAATTCAGGCAGGGCGTGCAATCAAGGTTGTACACATAATTATCGACAAGCTCTCCCTCCACCACAACGGCAATCGTTTTAGCACTCAGCGGCTCGCCCGGCAGAAGCTGCGCCACTAGAGTAGACTCTGCCCCTAGCGTTTCAGAAATATTGCAGACCATTTTCTCAAAGAATTCTTTGCCCGTACTTGTGGAAACTGCTGTGGCCACGCTGACCAAAGCAGACTGAAGGTGCTGACGGGCTTGGCGTCCGCGTATGTTGATGATTCCGTAGGCCATATTTTCGGCCAATTCGTTCAGGGTTTGAATTTCAGGTGCCTTTGGGTCGCGCACTTCAGATGAATAAAACAACAACCCTCCAAAGGTGCGCGTCTCATCCTTAAGTGGCAATGTGATCACACTTCGAAAGCCTTGCGCTCTAGCTTCTTTTATCCAGGGCGCGAAAAGTTCATCCGCTTCCAAATCCGGGATGACGACGACCTCTCCGCTACGGATCGCTCTTCCCATCGGGCCTTGACCGGTCGGTTCATTTTCATCCCACGAGATGACAAGCTTATCCAAGTACCCTTCCACATCACCTGAATATGCCTGAGGCTTCACGGTCTTATCAGCGTCGTTGAGCGCGTAGCCAACCCAGGCCATACGATAACCACCGACATCAACGGCGGTGCGGCAAATGTTTTCCAAAAGCTCCATCTCGGACTGCGCATGAACTAAAGATTCGTGGCAACGGCTTAACATCAGCAATGCTTTGCTTTTTTCTTCTAGAGCAATTTCCACCTGCTTTTGCTCGGTGATGTCCTGAATTGCACCCTGAATCTTGCGGACCTGGTTTTTCTCATCCCGCACAGCCTCGCCCATGGATCGCACCCATATGTGTCGCTTATTGGCCGAGATAAGCTCTGCCTCAAATTCATAAGGTTTACCCTCCTCTATGCAGAGTTTTACGTGCTGAGCAATTGGATCACGGTATTTATCGAGATACAAACCAATGGCTTCCTCGACTGATGGCGCATCACCCACAGGCAGGCCATGGATCAGGAAGGTTTCATCGGACCATGTGAGTTCGTTGTTCGAAAGTTCAATCGACCAACCACCGAGACCAGCAATTCGACCACCGATCCTCAGCAAGGCTAGGCTTTCTTCCAGAGAATTTGCGACCTGCCTCCGCTCAGTGACATCTTGGCAGCTACCTAATGCATGCAATGGTTTGCCAGTAGGGTCATGAAAAATCCGCCAATGTTCTTCAACAAACTTGACCCGTCCGTCGGGCATCACCAATCGATGCTCAACATCAAAAGGACCAGCGCCAACCCCTTCAGCAATAGATCTGAGAAAAGCCGCATCCACCTCTGCTCGGTCATCAGGATGAACTCTTTCAAGGAACGCTTGATGGCTTTGGCTAAATTCACCAGACGGTATTTCAAAGATCTGATGAGTTTGGTCGGTCCATGTCGTCTCAAAGGTAGCCAAGTTGGTCTCCCAACTTCCAATATTCGCCATTTTCTGTGTCTGCTTTAAACGCTCTGCTTCAGCTTCCAGCTTTACTTGATTCTCTTGCAGAGCCTTTTCCGCTAGCTTTCGCTCAGTGATATTCACGTGCATCACCACCGCGCCCGGCAACTCGCTATCAATCAACGGAGTGACCACCAATCGAAACCATCGCTCTTCGGTTGGCGAATGACAGGGATACTCTTGGCCAAATTCCGGAATTTCATTCCTTAGCACTCTGCGAATGCCTTCAGCGGCCTCATGTGCCTGCTCGGCACAATCGCCATGAGCACTCTCGCACGCGCCTAGATAGTCTTGCCCCACAAAAAACTCTTCGCTTTGTATTACATTGGCCTCAGCAAAGTGCCGCCATGCTTCATTCACCGCCAAAATAATCCCCTTGGAGTCTAGCAATGCAATATGAGCGGGTAATGAATTAAGAATCGCCATCTGCTGTTCCGCCGCTTGCTGCTGATCTATTTCTAGCAGGCAAAGTTTATCATGAGCTTCCCGCAATAAATAAAGAAGATCGTCAGCAATAGACGCTGAAATCGCCTCCATTTGCCCGTCTGCTATTTTCTGAATCTCCCGCTCAATCGAGCGCAATTTCTCATGGAGAAGATCCTCTTCTGAAGAGTCCCCAAACACTTTTTTTGGTGAGGCATCATCCATAATAAAACTGGGAAATAGCAACTAGCGCGGAGAAGTTCATTTGATTCTGATTTGGACTTCCCCAGCAGTAAGAATAATGTCGCAAATGGCTCAAAACAGCAACCCAAAAGCCATTAATAATGGAGACAAAGGAAACCATTTTTTCGCTGAGTCAGCGAACTTTGATCTCTCATTGAACAGACTGGAACATGGACAGTGATTCGTGATCGAAGCGGGCGTTTTTCACGAAGACCAGCAACTCAAGGAATTGAGAAATGAGGGGACATGCAGCGGCAATGCGCCAGGCCCAAAGGACGCACTTTTACTTCACATCGTAGCGAGCCAATCGGTTATAAACAGAGCGTTCGGAGATGCCGAGCAACCGCGCGGTCTTCGCCTTGTTTTTACCTGCGCTTTGATAGGCATCCATGAACGCATTGCGCTCCAACTCTTGGAGAGTCAAACCCTTGGCATTCCCCGATGCAGGGCCAGAGGAGGTCTCGCTGGCGTCAGAAAGAAGAGCCACGAAATCACTATGCTCCAGGATGGTCTCTTCAGAAAAGGCAGTGGCACGTTCAAGCACGTTTTCGAGTTCACGAATATTGCCCGGCCATGGATATTCGCATAGCGCAGCCATTGCCTCGTCAGATAATTTCCATCCGTCGAGATGACGTCTTTGGGCAATATTGGCGAGAATCTCTGTTGTTATTACCGGGATGTCCTCTGACCTCTCACGAAGGGCTGGGATGCGAAAATCAATGGTGTTGAGACGATAATACAAATCTTCTCGAAATTTCCCCTGCTCCACACGTTCGCGCAAATTGACATTCGTTGCCGCGATAATACGGGCATTGGTCTTGAGCAGCTTGTTACCTCCCACACGGAAATACTCACGATCCTGAAGCACCGACAGAAGCTTTGGCTGGAGCTCTAGAGGAAGGTCACCAATCTCATCGAGAAATATCGTGCCGTTCGACGCCTGCTCGAATCGCCCAGAGCGGGAAGTTGTCGCTCCAGTGAAGGCTCCACGCTCATGGCCAAACAATTCAGACTCCAAGAGCTCGCGTGGCAATGCTGGGCAGCTGACGGTGATAAAGCTCTCTGACGCCTGTTGGCTATGGCGATGGATTTCTCGAGCAAATCGCGTTTTTCCTGTTCCGCTCTCGCCCGTCAGCAAAATGGTACTGTCCAATTGCGCGGCCTTTCGCATGCGGCCTAACATATCGCGCAGCTCTTTATCTTTGCTGTCCAACTTGTGGGCAACAGGTTTAGTAACGCTGCGCTTTTTTTGAACCGAACTTTCAGTAGGTGCAGGATCACTTTTTTTAGCTGCCTGCCTGCATTGACCCAGCAAACTGAATAGCGGCTTCAACTCAAATGGCTTCGTCATGTAATCCGTAGCTCCTGCACGCATCGCGCTGACCGCAGTCTCGACCTCGTTGACTCCCGTCAACATGATGACGGGCAACTCAGGATATTGCTCACGTATTTTCTTCAACACTTCAATCCCCATCATGCCCGGCAGATTGTGATCCAATATGACAGCCTTGAGGGATGGACTGATGAGCTCCAACGCTCCGTCGCCTGTGTCGGCTGTAACTGGATACCATCCATGATCTTTTGCCACCATGACGAGCAGTCGTAGAATGTCTTCATTATCGTCAACGATCAATAGATTCGGTGGGGATGGGGGCGATGACATGCACTATCAATACCACCCATAAGGTGCTTCAGCATCAAGGATATTCTCACCTTGGTCCATGCAACTCCGGCACTCTTTATGGTGAACAAACTCGTTGGCGCCTCTGGCTGTATTACGATCTGTCCGACTGAATCAACTGGGTGATCTTCGTGATGCTGGGGCGAACGCCCACTGAATTCACAAAGGTAGTATTCTTGCCTGATCCACGCACTTGCACAGCTGAATTGACTCCAACCAACTGGCCATTGGAATCCACAATTGGACCCCCACTGTCTCCAGGATGAACCTGCATACCCATATCGAACTTTTGATTCACGGTAACAGGTGTATCCGACTTCACCGAGATGCTCAGTCTACCTTGTTCGGGATTCTTTTTACTGTCAGCCCAACCGTAAATGATTGACCCATCCACATTTGAGCTGGGCATATTGGTGTAACTTTTTTTCCAATGCATGCCGCCATTGTAGACCATGTTGCCAGAGACCAGAGATTCTCTATTTGTAGACCAACGATAGAAGTAGGGTGTGTTGATTGGAACGTGGATCAAAGCCAAGTCATCCTTGGTCGAATTCCAGATCACGCGAGCCCGAGCGATGCGGACAAGGCCACCTCCGGAATATACCACGTAGATGTGTTGTCCGAAGGATCGGTTGACGACGTGACTTGCAGTCAAAAAATAACCGTCACTTGAAATTGGAGTTGCTGAACCTCCTTGAGCATCACTGGGAGCTTGAGAAAGCGGGAATCTATTTTCAGCCCATTCGGTGAGATCACCGCTCCGGGTGACAATGACAGCAGCCAATCTCTGCTTGATGGCGAAGCTAGGGGTGTTGTCGAAATTCGTGCTAACCTGGACCCTGTAGGTCTTGTGTTGGGTTTGCGTGACCGTTCCAGTGGGAGCACATGAAACGCACACGAACAGGCTGAGAATGCTGGTTAAAAGTTTGTGTGTCGTTTTCATAACACACATTTTGCTATAGCCGTGCCATCTGGTTCTTTGGCCAATCCACCCACCGCGTTTGAGTGAAGCAAACCCGACTCAAGGCATCGAATGAAGGGTGCAGACTCAGCTCATCAACATCCCCTAGCAGGCATAATTACAGGGAAAGTCAGGCATCTCAATTGACTTCCGATGTCTGACGGAAAGTTCAATTCAGTGACCCGAAAAAGCTTACGATTTTCAAATGACTGCCTTTTGCGTCCGCCATCGGAGATGCAAATACAGGAATATTTTGCAGGGTTGCCTGCATAATTTGCAGGCTTATTTGCAGGGTCAATGAACACAGATGACTAGAAACCGCCTACATTAAGGCAATAAACGACGTATTCATGATATGGCATGAGATTTGCAATCACTGAGGGTGACACATTGGATAAACGCAAAGACCACACCTATGAAAACTTACAAAAAAAAGATTCTGCTCATCGATGATAACGAGGACTTAACTGATGTTCTGAGTTACGGACTTAAAATTAACGGATTTGAAGTCGAGGTGCAGAACGATTCTAGACTGGCGATCCATTCAGCCAAATCCTTCAATCCAGACTTGGTGATACTGGACATGAACATGCCCTGCATGGATGGAGGCGATGTACTGGCAACGTTCAAAAACCACGACCAACTGCGTGATATCCCCGTCATTTTCCTGACTGGATTAGCCACACAACAGGATCTGGATGTCCATGATCCACAAATGGATGAAATCATCCTCGCAAAACCCATCAGAATCAGCGCGCTGACGAAATACATTCACCAACGGCGCGGCACTGAATTACCCCTGGCAGCCGCATCTTGACCTCTTTGGTGTGATTTCCCAGGGGAGGAGGAGGAAATGCATTGTATATACAACCATGGCAACTCCGCCGTCTCGAAGCCTTGAAATTCGGGCAAAGCCTAACCGCTAGAGCCCTTTCCCGGTGAATTTGACTTTATCTGATTCCTGTCCTCTTTTTGACTTGTCGCGAATTCGTAATAGGGTTATTACTGCTAGCGTTCGATGTGGGAAATGCACATTGGCTCTGTTGACATCCGGGGGGAGGTCACTGAGCTAGCACTACCAAATTGATCACTGATAAAAACGTGCGTTGTGATCCGGGGGGATACCAGCGCACGTTTTTGCTGTACAGGGAGGCAGAAAACTCCAGAGGCGTAGCCTATCTCCAAATCAGCTCTTCAGCGCGCCAATGCCTTCTAGGTCGCGATTGCGGCGAGCGATCTCCTCATAGGTCTCGTCCATCGAAATGGCCCGCTTCAAATGGGTCCTCGCCTGATTCCCATTTCCCAAGTCCCAGTGATAACACGCAATGTTGTAGTGGAAAATTGGCATCTCAATGAGCTCCTTGGGCCCCCTCAAAAGCCAATCTCTTGCTGCCAGGGTGTCCCCCGTCTCGTGTAAGCAATAGGCCGCTTGCAGGTAAAAGTCGGGCTCTCGACCTGCTTTTACACACAAAAGACGAGCGGTTTCCGACGCGAAGTTCCACTGTTGGCACCCCATTTGCGCAGCGAGAGTCACCTCCAATACTTCAACCGAGGAGCGGCTCGCGGGAGGAACGGAATCGAGCTCAATCAGAGCTTCATCGGGTAAACCCAATTCAATCCAACCCGTTGCGGCTTCCAAAGTGTTCCTGACACGCATTGAGGATGAATCTAGTGAGTTGCTATCGAAGTTGCAATCATTCATGGGCCAGATGCCATGAAATCGGTAAATCATGAATCCGCCAATAGACTCTTGCCGCTCATTTCAGATGGTTGATCAAGCTGCAACATATCCAGGAGGGTTGGAGCGACATCGGCCAGAATACCGTCGTTCATTTTCCGCCCTTTGGCATCATCGGCTACATACAAAATTTCCACCAAATTCGTGGTGTGTGCGGTGTTCGGCGATCCGTCGGCATTTTTCATGAACTCGCAGTTCCCGTGGTCCGCCGTGATCAACAACTTGCCACCTAAGCGGAGGGTTTCTTCAACGACTTTCTTGACCCCTTGATCGATTGTTTCCACCGCCTTTTTGGCTGCATCCACTACTCCTGTGTGTCCGACCATATCCGGGTTTGCAAAGTTCAGGATGACGAGATCGTATTCCTTGAGCTTGGAAACCACCGTGTCGGTCACTTCCTTGGCGCTCATCTCCGGTTTGAAGTCGTAGGTTGGAACATCTTGAGGCGATGGAATGATGAAACGATCCTCGCCCTCATAGGGCTCCTCTACGCCTCCATTGAAGAAGTAGGTCACATGTGGATACTTTTCGGTTTCCGCGATTCTCATCTGCGTCTTGCCCGCAAGCGAGGTGACCTCACCCAAACCCATCGCCAGAGTCTCAGGGCCAAAAATTGCCGGACATCCAAATGTCTTGTCATACTGCGTCATGGTGACGAAATGAACTTTTGGCACGGCTCCACGATCAAACCCCGAAAAGTCTTCCTGCAAAAATGCTTCTGAAAGTTCACGAGCACGGTCCGAACGGAAATTGAAAAACAAGACCACATCGCCGTCTCTAACGCGCTGTTCCCCGGCCTCATGAAATGCCATTGCCGGCATGAATTCGTCGGTCTTATCATCGCGGTATTGCTCCGCAATTGCCTCACTCGCGAGAACCTCTTTTTTCTCACCCTTGCCATGGACAATTGCATCCCATGCCAACTTCACTCGATCCCATCGCTTATCGCGGTCCATGGCGTAATAACGGCCCACGACAGTTGCCACTTTGGCGCCTTCTTTGGCCGCTTCATCTTCGACTTTGGCAACGTAAGCTTCGCCACCCGTTGGCGATGTATCTCGGCCATCGGTAATGACATGAATCATGATCTCATCGACACCTGCTTGCTTTGCCAGCTTCGTCATAGCGATGAGTTGGTCCTGATGGCTGTGAACACCGCCATCAGAGACAAGCCCAACAAAGTGAAGCCTCGATGACTTCGCCTTTTCCATGGCCTCTACAAAGACTTCGTTTTTCGCCAGAGTTTGCTCCTCGATGGCTTTGTTGATGCGGGTGAAGTCCTGGTAAACGATCCGGCCAGCACCCAAATTCAGGTGGCCAACCTCAGAGTTGCCCATCTGACCGTCGGGCAAGCCGACATCAAGGCCAGAGGCGCTCAGAAAGCTTCGCGGGTAGGATGAGAGGACCTCATCGTGAAATGGCTTGTTGCCCAAGATCACGGCATTGCCATCTTTTTGAGCCGTCGCTTTCCCGCCTGGGTTTTCGCCCCATCCATCCCGAATAATCAACACTATTGGTTTCTTTGCCATGACGCTGCCGTTTAACTGCAGGCCGGTTGGCGAGCAAGTCCCGAAAACGGGAATTCTCAATCAATTCATGCCCCTCCTGCCTGAGCCGCCAATGCCGGGCCCGAATTGCGATGAATCCAAACACTCTGGACAAATCCCAGCAACATCATGCAGATGACGACAAAAGTTCCTGAGTAGCTCACCAAGGGCATCGGGATACCTGTGATCGGCATCAACAACACGCACATGCCAATGCTTTCGAATATGTGTGCAAAGAACAAAGCCACGACCAATGCCACAATCAGCCTGCCGCACATATCTCGACTGTAGAATGCGATGAACAAGGCTTGAATCAGAAGCAGCGCAAATGCGCTGAGCAAGAGCAAGCTACCACGAAAACCCAACTCCTCGCCGATCACCGCAAAAATATAGTCATTGTGAGCGGTGTCTTTGGGAATGAAACCTTTTGCAAGCCGTGAGCCCTGATCCTCTGTGGCCTTCCATCCAGCACCCTTCCAATGCGCTTTGCCTACCGCGATCGAAATATGGTGAGGGGCATATCCCTCCTCACTGGTATCCACCTCTTTGTCCTGCATCATGCGCAGCCATGTCTCGATCCTGACCGGGCCACGCTCTGAGACAGATGGCAATACGATGAAATAAAGAATTGGCAGCAATCCGACACCGATCAGTCCCATGAAGGTCAAATGTCGAAATGGAACCCCTCCCACGATCAATGCCACCATCGCAACGGGCAACCATACCAACGCAGACCCCATATCACCCATTTTGATCACAATCAAAAATGGTACAACTGAGAGAACACCGATAATCGCGATCCTCATGAATGGCGCGCCAAACCATCGATGCAGCTTGGGCAAATCCTGCATCAACCATGCGATCAGCAAGAGTCCCGATGAAATCCCGAGCTGAGCCGGTTGAAACGAAAATCCAAAAACACTCAAGCGGTGAACTGCATCGTCCGCCTGCAAGGCCATCGCCATGAGAATCATGCTTACCACGTAGAGCGGAATGCCCAGCCAGCGAATCCACCGGTAATCCACCAAAGCCGCGCCAAAATAGGCCACGCTACCCAGCAAAATCCACTTCTTCTGCATACCTGCATAGTAAGCGCCTGGCGAACCGTATTCCTCGAGCACGTTCGCCGAGACCGCGAGGTGACGAGCCGCACTCTCAATCATAAAAACGCCAAAAATGAGGAGTGCATACATCACAAGGACCAGCACCCAGTTCATCCCCAGAATCTTTCGGAAAAATGGCGTCACAGCAGAGCCCTGAAATCATACGCCACCGAGTGAACATGGCAAGACAGGCTTGTCACCAATCCAAAGATGCCACTTGCATCTGCCACCTTCAGGGCTAATTTGGCACCATGATTCGGAATAGCATCCTTCTCGTCTCGCTTATAGCGGCCTCAGTTATCTCAAGCCCGGCCAAGATCGCCTTGGAAACCATCAGCTCCGACTTCGAACGGCCAGTGTGGGCAGGCATGCCGCCAGATAGCCAAGGCAAGCTCTGGGTGATGGAGCAAGCTGGAAAAATTTGGATCATGGACCTCAAAACGGGCAAAAAGTCGTCCCAACCATTTTTAGACATCCAGAAGAAAGTGACCCGAAAAGGCAATGAGCAAGGGCTACTCGGCCTTGCGTTTGCCAAAGACTACGAGGCGACTGGACGTTACTACGTGAACTACAATGACAAGGAGGATCGCACCTGCATCGTTCGCTTCATTTCCAAAGATCGCATCACGACAGATCCCGAATCTGGAGAAATGCTGATGCGCTACAAACAATCATTCCGCAATCACAACGGCGGGTGGATTGGTTTCGGTCCTGATGGAATGCTCTACATTGGCAATGGCGATGGTGGATCCGGCAATGACCCTGAGAACTGCGGGCAACGAATGGACACACTGCTGGGGAAAATTCTCCGAATTGATGTCTCGCAGAAAACCGGCTACAGCGTCCCGAAGGACAACCCATTTGTCGGCAAAGAAGACATCAAACCTGAAATCTGGGCCTACGGTGTTCGCAACCCATGGAGGTGCTCATTCGACCGCGAAACTGGCGACTTCTGGATCGCGGATGTGGGCCAGAACAAATGGGAAGAAATCAACTTCATGCCGAAAGGTGAAGGGTCAGGCGCCAATTACGGATGGCGACTCCGTGAGGGATTCATCTCAACCCCATCCAAGAAAGGCAAAGGCGTCGGCGGCGATCGGCCCGAAGATAACGTTGATCCGGTTTATGTGTACGAACATGGCAGCGGTCCCACTCAAGGACTCTCGGTGACCGGAGGCTATGTTTACCGAGGATCGATCGAATCTCTCAAAGGTCGCTACATCTTCGCCGATTACCAAATCCCAAGGATTTGGTCATTCAAGTTGAAGGATGGGAAAGCCGTGGATTTTGAAAACCACTCCGACGACTGGAAACCAAACAAAGGTGGATTCAACCTGATATCTTCTTTCGCGGAGGACAATGATGGCGAGCTCTATGTGATCAGCCTCAGCGGCAAGATTTATAAAGTCGTTGAGAATTGATTTCTCAACGAGGAACCACATCTAAATCACTTTGAAGCAAACCCGCAAGCTGGCGGTAAACACCGGATAGATCTGGGTCCTTGCGCAAAACTTCATCGGCCAACTCACGCGCTTCTCGGATGAGTTCGGTATCGGTCAAATATTCAATGAACTGAATGTCTGACATTCCACTCTGAGCGGTACCCAACACATCTCCGGGCCCTCTCAATTTCAAATCCTCCTCGGCGATCACAAATCCATCGGAACTCTTTTCCAAAACCGCCAACTTCTCCATCGCCTCTTCACTTTTGCCGTCTGTTAGGAGAACACAATAGCTTTTATGCTCTCCCCTACCAATCCGGCCTCTCAACTGATGCAGCTGTGCTAAGCCAAATCTTTCCGCATGATGCAATATCATGATATTGGCATTCGGCACATCAACCCCCACCTCAATCACCGTCGTCGATACAAGCACTTGGATTTTCCCATCGCGAAATTTCTGCATCACCGCTTCTTTTTCATCAGGGTTCAGCTTTCCATGGACCATACCAACTTCATAGGCGCGCAGTCGTTTCGACCATTTCTCATAAGCCACAGTCGCCGATTCAATTTTTAGCGAATCGCTTTCTTCAACCAATGGATAAACCAAATAGGCCTGGCGCCCTTGGTCCAACTGATCCTTCAAGAAGGCATTGATGTCAGACTGTTTTGGCTTCACTCGGACACCTGTGACGACCTTCCCCCTTCCTGCCGGCTTCTCATCCAACAAAGATACATCCAAGTCTCCATAAACCGTCATCGTCAATGTCCGCGGTATCGGAGTGGCCGTCATGACTAAAACATCAGGAACGACCCCTAACCTGACCAATGACTCACGTTGAGAGACCCCAAACTTGTGCTGCTCATCAATCACGACCAGTCCCAGGTTTTGGAAAAGCGCGTCATCATAAAGCAATGCATGGGTGCCAATCACAATCTGTGGTTCACCATTCAACTCGAGATCTGTGCTTTCCACTCGATTGGCCGTCTTTAACGCGACTCGGATGCCAAGGGGCTTCAACCACTTGCGAAAAGTCAGGTAATGCTGCTCTGCCAATATCTGAGTTGGTGCCATCAACGCGGCTTGCGCGCCTGAGTCGACCGCTAAAACCATCGCTGCCATCGCGACGAATGTTTTACCCGCTCCCACATCTCCCTGCAACAAGCGGTTCATTGCAACCGGCTGACGCATATCCTCAATGATCTCACGAATCGAGCGCTTTTGTGCACCTGTCAGATCGAAGGGAAGGCTGTGGTAAAACTCCTTCAAAAGCGTGGTGCGCTTGCCTTGGACTCTGCCTTCTTTTTGATGATGCTGCTTTTTGCGCCATACCACATTGAGCTGAATCGCAAAAAACTCCTCGAGAGCAAACCGGCGGCGGGCCGCCGCTGCATCATCCATCGATTCCGGAAAGTGAACGCGGATCAATGCGTCGAGTCGCTTTTGCTCGCAACCAAAATCATATCCCATCTCCAAGCTGGCCGGATCCAAAGACCGGATCACCTTGTGCATGACTTCGCGCAATCGACGTTGAGAGATGCCTGATATGCTTTTATAAATCGGAACGATCCGATCCAAGTGAACCGAGTCCACCAAGTCCTCATCTTCATCCCGGAGAACCTCAAACTCTGGTTGATCCATCACCAGTTTTCCTTTGTTGTCCTTCACTTTTCCATACACCACGACGTCCTGACCTGCCGCGACGAGTTTATGGATGAATTGCATATTGAACCATCGGCATGTGACTTTTCCCGAGCCGAAAACACCGCCAGATTCATCCATGATCACCGCCTCATAGAAGCCGCGTCCACCACCGAACCGCCTTCTGGTAGAATCAATCACCTTTCCCCTCAACGAGATCGCTTTGCCTGTAGGTTGATTGGGGAAGGCATCAAATCTTCTGCGGTCTTCGTATCGCTTTGGCATATGGAGAAGCAGGTCCACTGGCCTGCCATATCCAGCCGCAGCAAGCGCCTCAACATCACGCTTGGGAAGCAAATCCAAAGCAGAGATATCATCTATGGCTGACAGAAGGTTTGATGGTCCTGGTTCCATCCGATCAATCCTCTAGCAAAGCCGCGAGCTTTTGGAAATAAGCGAATGTATAGATCCCCGTTGAGTGGCCATCCGCCCAATACAACTGAAGAGCATACCCCCCTATCACCTCATACTTTTGCAGATCAAAGGCATTTGCGCCGTATTCGACGGTAGGCCGGACAACTCGGCCGAGCGCATCCGGCTCACCCTGACAAGCCGCACACGGGCAAGCACGCCGCAACATATCCAGTGGGAAAAATGCCTCGATTCCGTCAGAAAACGAAATCGCAAACTCATTCCCAACCACTGTTGCTTGATTCAATTGAATAGACATAAAATCCGTTACCCCAATTCACCTTCGACGCGATAATCACGATTGCCAAAAATCGCGGATCCAACCCTCACATGTGTCGCCCCCTCCTCAATGGCAACTTCGTAATCACTGCTCATGCCCATACTGAGGAAGGGAAGCGTCATTTGGTGGTTTTGTATCAATTGGTCTCTAAGTTCGTGAAGCTTTCTGAACCAGCCTCGCGCAGACTCCTCATCTGGACCAGCTGGAGGAATGCACATTAACCCCATGATGTATAGAGATCTCAATCCCCTCAACTCTTCGGCTTGTTCCATCAACTCATCAGGATCAAACCCGCCTTTTGTCTCTTCCCTGCCGATGTTGACCTGAACAAAGACCTTTGCTCTCATCCTCAATTCTTCCGCAATTCTATCGGTGTATTTTGCGAGCTTCATTGAATCAATGCCGTGAACCACATCAAACAACGGCAAAATTTTCCTCACTTTGTTTCGCTGAACCCGACCAATAAAATGCCATTCCACGTTGGCTGGCAGCTCAGCGATTTTCCCTTCAGCTTCTTGGAGACGGCTCTCGCCATAAATCATGTGCCCGGATGGCAGCGCGTCTTGCACCGCTTGTGCAGGGAATGTTTTTGAAACAGCGACCAATTCCACCGAACTGGGTTCGCGTCCTGATCGCTTGCACGCATTGGTAACGCTCTCCTTTACGTTGACCAAATTTTGCGCGATAGCATTCATCAAATTACTGAACAGACTGGCAACATCACTTGATGATCCCAGCCATTTTCGCGTCCTCGGTGAGCTTCACGAGGTCGCCCAAGACGTTCAATGTCTCACGCTTCACAGGATCCAAACCTGATGGCCATTCTGGAGTTTCATCCAAATCATCCGTTTCATTCTTTGCGCGACGCATGTAGGAATCCGCATCGTTCACTGGGTCGTAGTGCTTGAGCTCGGTTTCATTGTCCAAATCATCCAGCGTGATCCGATAAAACTTCATGCGCTCCGCATCTCTTTTACTAATCTCGGCAAATCGTTTGATGCGCTCTGCATTCCGTTGCTTTTGTTGTGCATCCGACTTCGCAAGCTCTTCTTTTCGTTCTGCCTTGTTGAGGCTCAATCTGTTTTTTTCGATGCGCTTCTTGGTCTTCAAGACATCTTCAATGACGTAGGCGAAGTCTTGACACTCGTTCACGCGTGCTTGGCTCAACTCCTTGAGTCTCGGGATGAACAACGATTGATCGTTGCCCACTTTGTAATCCGAAGCGCGCCGGATTCGATCGTGCGGAAGTGCATGCTCAAGGTAGGCTTCGCCAATCTCAACTGCATCAGCAATACTGGGGAACACAACGTCGGACTCAACACCCTGCATCTGAGTAGACGATCCGGAGGGACGGTAAAACTTCTGAATCGTGACCTTCAAATATCCTGCACGGTTACGAACCGCGAAAAGAGGAAGCATGCGCCCAATATCCATGGGTTGCTGGACGGTTCCTTTGCCAAATGTTGATGAATCACCCACAACAACAGCTTTGTTGTAGTCCTGCAATGCGCCGGCCAAAATCTCACTCGCGGAGGCACTGCTTTTATCGATCATGACCACCATCGGGCCACCATAGATAGGCTTTCCATTCTCGGAGTCCTTCACCTGCACTTGCCCAAGCGTGTTCTTCACCTGGCATACGGGTCCTCGATCAATGAAGAATCCTGTCATGCGTCTGACTTCTTCAAGCGATCCCCCGCCATTGCCACGAAGGTCAAGAATGAGGCCATCGATTTCCTCTTTCACCAAGCGGTTAAGAATACGCTCAACATCTACCGAGCAACGAACTTTGCCAGTCTCGAAGTCGGCATAAAAAGATGGAAGCGTAATCACACCAAGGCGACGCTTCTCGTTTTTTTCGGTTTTAATATCAATGATCTCGCCACTGGCTTGCTCATCTTTCATCTCCACTTTTCCTCGCGTGATGACAATGATTTTGGTCTCTCCTGGAGGCGCGCCTGCGGGCTCAACCTTCAGCGCGACCTCTGTTCCCTCTTTGCCGCGTATCAGATCCACGACCTTATCGATTTTCATGAACATGATGTCTGTCATGTCCTCCATGTCCCCTGTGTTGAGACTATTCACTCCCACGACGCGATCGTTGAGCTTCAGCGTCCCCTCACGGTCCGCAGGACCTCCCACGACGATTCCCATGATCTTAGTAGCTCCGTCTTCCTCCGCTTGCAGCAACGCTCCGATGCCAACCAACTGGTTCTTCATACCGTCTCTGAATCGGCTCATCTCACGAAAACTCATGTAGTCGGTGTGCGGGTCGTATGCACGCGCCACAGCACTGAGAAAATAGTTTGCGATGTCCTCGTTATCGACATCTTCAACGCTCGCAAGAAATCGTTTGTAGCGAAGCGAGACTTTCTCGACTGGACTGCGATCATCCAAGCCGGGATCTTCTTTCCCTTGTTCCTTCGCTAGGCGAGCTAACATTTCTCGGCGTAAGGTCTCACTCAAGACTGCCTCTTTGATTTGAAGCGCCCATAAACGTTTGGCATCAGCCTCATTTTTCGGCCACTCCGCATCTTTGCGAGAAATTCGAACCGATTCATCTTTGGTGAAATCAAACTCACCATTCTTGAGAATTTCATTCGTCTGGGCAACACGTGCACGAACTCGCTCACGGAACACCTCATAGATTTCCTGCGCTGCTGGCATGGACTCACCCTTGAGAAGCAATTTGTGAAGATTGTCACCATAGGCTTCAGAAAATCGCCCAACATCATCTTGGGTGAAATAGAGACGCTGGAAATCCAGATCGGTCAGATAGTCTTCTAGGAAGCGTCCACCCAGCTCATCGTTGTATGGCAACCGGGCAAAATGGCTATTTTGCAGCATGATCGCCATTTGCTTGCCGACCTCGTTGAAGTCAGCATTTTCAGCCTTGGTTGAGGTCACTGAGCCCGCGAAGACCGCAGTGAATAGGATGCTTTTAATCCATTGGTTGATCATGAAATTCGATAATGGTTGATGATTGATTTAATTAGTAAGAAATCAGTTGGAAGTCGATTTCCAATCTTGATGGGTGGATTACTTGGATGCGTTTTTTTCAACCCACTCCTTGAAAAATTCGTCTTTCGCTCTTTCCTCCAGCTGCAACTCTCTACCGCGCCCCCCAAAGCGTGAATCCAGGACTTGGACAGGCCGTCTGCCCAATGTGATTTCTGCCTCTTTTAGCTCATTGTTCCGAATGAATGTGAGCGTGACCTTGTCATTCGGCTTCTTCGCCATGATAACATTTTTGAAGCTTTCGGGGTTGAGACCCGATGGAAACTTACGGCCTTTAATGCCGACAATCATGTCATTTCGTTGGATGCCAGCCGCCTCAGCACCATGCCCATTCATCACTGCAGTGACCAATACCGCCTGCTTGATTTTGGGAGCCGCCTCATTGTTGAGATTTTGGACCTCATCCATGAAGATGCCAATGTATCCATCCCCGCTGAACTCATATTCTTGGTCAACCAATTGCCGCAACACCTCATAGGATCTCTGGCGGACCTCAGGTTGATCGGAGTTTTTGGAAAGGCGATACAAGCTCAGCTTCGCTGCATCTCCTTGCTTCTCGGCCCATTCCACGAGTTCAACTTGGGCCTTTTCGCGCATGGCGAACTCTTCATGTTTCAGCTTATCGACAAGCGGCTTGGGCACTTCTTTCGCTAGTGAAGCCGACCCAAATAAGATGCCTCCTAATAATAGGAAAGACGCCAAGAGAGAATACCCCGCACAGGATCCCGATTTAATTTCCACATTATGCATTCGTCTGAAATCTACAATGTTATCGGATACCTTCAAAAATACCCGTTTGTGGGACATCAATGGTATCTCCCGGCTGCAAACGAATCTGTTGGTTTTTGGGCTCTTCCGCATCGTATTCACGAAGTGTTCCGCCTCGCGTTAGTGCAACACGTTTCATGCTTCCAAATTCCGTAGGGCCACCGGCGGTTTGAATGGCCTGCCATAAGGTTAACTGCCGAGTGTAGGGCACAGGGCCAGGACGACGAACATAGCCGCCAACCACGACCACCTGTTGCTCAATCTTGGCCTGATCGTCCGCAAAGACTTGGAAGGTTGGTTGGGTGTAAATTTGGGCTTCTTTGTATTTTTTCTGCAGGATCGTTGAAAGCGTATCGGGCTTGAGACCCGCAGCTCGCACTTTGCCAATCAAAGGCATATTGATGGTGCCGGTGTCGGAAACAGGATACATCTGATCAAAACGCTGCTTCTCCTCAGCAGGCACACCAGAAATGGTGATCTGAATCGCCTGCCCTGCTTTAATCTGCCCCATCAACGGTGTCGTCAGAGATAGCAAAGCGAAGATCGCCAGTGTAAGTCGTTGAATTTTCATGAGCTTGAAAGTTTTGGTTCAGTATAAATCGGATTCTTTCTGATCGTTTGTCGCGACGAGCTCAGGGGAGTCAGCACCCTTGCTTGCTACCATGTTCGTTACAGTTTGGGTCTCGCCCGGGGCGTAATAGGTGTAGTAGCTGGTGTAATACTGATACTGACTGTCGCTGCGCACATCGACGTTATTCAATACTACACCAATAACATTGCCTCCGACATTTTCAACCGCCTGTTTCACGCGCAGGAGCATGTTTCTAGGGAGTTTGCGATGTTGGACAACAATCATGGTAAGGTCGACCTCACTGGCCAGTACAGAAGCGTCACTGACACCCAGAATTGGCGGACTATCGACGAGAACCAGATCAAAGCGCTGTTTCACATCTTGAATCAGCTCGGACATGCGACGGGAGTTCAAGATGCCCGCAGCATCTGAGGGCAAAATACCCGAAGGCATGAAGTAAAGGTTATCGATTGGAGTTTGGAGAATCACATCCTCCAGCATCAAATTGGTACTCAGGTAATTGCTCAATCCCACCGAGTTGTTGATCTCAAAAAAGGTATGCAAGCGGGGGCGACGAAGGTCCGCATCGATCATCAATGTGGTATATCCACCTTGAGCGCAAATGTATGCGAGGTTGACCAAAGTTGTCGATTTGCCCTCACCCGCTCCACCAGACACCACCGTGATGGCATTGTCCTCGGGATTTTTACGGTTGAACTCGATATTGGTTCGGAGGATTCGGTAAGCCTCTGCATCCGGGCTTTGGCCATTCATGGTGTGAAGAACACCCACATCCTTGGGAACGACCGCCAGAACTGGCACCTGGAGGTAGCGCTCTACGTCTTCTAGGCTTTTGACTGAGGTATCGAGGTATTCAAGGAAGAAGGCAATACCGACACCAAAGATCAGTCCAACCACCGCACCTAGAATCAAATTCAGTGGAACATTCGGGCTAACTGGCCGATCCGACACCACTGGGCGGTCGTGGATGTAAACACTCTCATTCGGAATCTTCAGAATGGTCGTCTCGATCATTTGTTTGAGCTTCATCTCTTGAAGCAAATCCTGATCTGTCTCAAATTCGCGCTTCGCATCAACGTAGTCTTGGTTGTCCAAGCCGCGCTGAATCGCTTCTTCACGCGACAAGTCTTTCATGGCTTCCACTTTTTCCAAGCGATCGGTGGCCAAATCGAGTTGAGCACTCAGAGTCGCACGCAAATTGACAACGCCCTCGTCAAGCTGCGACTTCATTTTAGCTAGGTTGTCGTTAGCAGCCAGAACCGTTGGGTGCTTTGCGCCGAGGCCATTGATTTTAAGCCCTTCAAGTTCACGCTTAAGCTCTAGGTATTGAGGGTAAAGGTTCCGAATGATGTTGTCTGGCAACTCGAGACCCGATGCGTAGACCATCAACTGGTCACTATCATATTTCAGCAAACTGCTGATCTGACTCTCCAACTGGAGCTTCTCCTGTTCAATCTCATGGAACTTAGAGAGAGACATACGAGCTCCGAGATCTTCGTCCACGCCGGATGCTCCATAAAACGAATCTTGGCCTTTGTAGATGATGCCTTTGGTTCGAACAATCGTCGCCAAAACCTTACGGCGCTCTTCAACCTTATCCTCCTGATCGCGAACCGCCTTGTTGAGCTCGCGCAACTGACGCTCGGCCTCACGCCCCTCAATTTGCGCACGATATTCTTTGTACGCATTCGCAACCTCTTCTGCGACATCTCGCGCATCGACCTTGTTCGTGTGTCGAACCCGGATGGCAATCAAGTCCGTGCCCCGAATATTTTGCGTGCCAACAATTCCATCAAGGATTTGCAACGCTTCCTCTTTGCTGACATCCCAACGATTCAAGAGCTCCAAATTGCTCACCACTTTCTCAAGTGAGTTACGACTTTTGATGATCTCAAATTCCGTTGCGAAAAACTGAGGTGTGATTTTTCGACTCGCTTCGCTGATCCCATTTCCCACGGGAGCCATGTTTTGGCCTGGTGGCCTCACCTGAATCGTCGCCTTGCTCTCGAATTTACGGGGCATCACGTAGGTGATGACAAGCGCCGTGGTGAACACCAGCAGGAGAGTCAGGAGAATAATGCCGTAACGATTCTTGATGACCTGCCAATAGTCGACCGCATGCAAGGTGGCCTCATTTTGCTGGGGGGATGACGGGTTTTGATTCATTGGGTTGAGAATGTTCTATTGGCCCGTAGAGGGCATAAAAGGCTCCCGTAGTATGTCACGGGAGCCTTTAAAAGATACAGCGCTATGTGCGGAAATCTATGTCTAAATCATCGAAAGAATTAAAATGCGGCATTTAATCCGAGGCTAATACGGTTGCGTTCATAACTACGGCCAGCGATGTCTGAGTCAGAGTCGCTGTAGGTGTAGGTTGCAGTTCCTGTTAGCCCTTTTTTGATCTTGTAAGACACTCCCACGTAACCAGTGAAGAAGTTTTCATCGGATGTCGCAAATGCTGCACCATTAGAAACAACACGACCTGATTCAAATTGAGTCGTGATGTAATCAACTCCACCAAAGAACGATAAGAGGGGGTTGATGGCATAGTCACCCGATAGACCAAATCGAAGTGTGTTTTTCTCATCATACTCAACAAGACCTCCTGGCGCGCTAGAGAAAGACTGCACTGTGTCGTATGATTCGATTCCATAGCGGATGTTAGCACGAATGCGGATTTGCTCGTTGACTTGAGTCAGAACAGAACCTTCGAAGTAAGGACTTGTACCGTCATCGCCTTGATCGACGTCGCGGAGCTGAGCACCCACTTTTGCAGTCGCGATGGAATTGGGGCTGAAGCGGTGCTCCACGCCCAGCAGAAGAAACTGGTTTGTGCTATCAGAGGCATTGCCATCAGCCGTGGTCACGCCATATCGATAATCGAAGGTCGCGATGCTTTTGGGTGAGAGAACGTAGCGAAACTGGTTGTAGAGCTCCCAAGTGGCGCGATCTTGGTTCGCTACATCTTGATATTGCATCTGTGAGAGCAAGAGCCCCGTCTTAGTCCCGAGTCGTTCGGACCATCGGTAACCAACTGAGTTATCAGACTGAGCATACAGGTGTTCGCGGCCTTGGCGAGAGGAGGCGTAGCCATATGCATAGTTAGGCTCCAATTCGTAAGAAATGAAGTTCCGCGATTCAACACGAACCCTCTCGTTCACATTGTGCGTAATATTGAGACTGGCGCGTGAGCTTGAATTCAGATCATCCATGCTGTCGGGCGCATCAAGGTAGTAAACCATTCCGAGCCTCACCAGCATATCGATTTTGGTTTGTGGAGTGATGCTAAGAAGGCCTGCTGAGATGTATGGAGAGATGCCGAATGAGGACTCTTTGGTGGCTGAGCCAGGAAGCACATTGTCGTCATATGTGAAGTCCGTGCCAATCGTCCAGTTGATCGGCAAATCAGCAACTATCCCAAAAGCTGAGTCGTCAGTTGAGCCGGCCGAGCTGGGAGTTGGATCCGGATCGTATGCAGGCCCAATCGTGTATAGATTCTCGCCAGCAAATGCAGGGAATATTAGAAAGAGCCCAGAAATGCCAGACGCGATAAAATTCTTCATGTGTGCTTTTAAGGGGGTAATCATGTGTGCTTTTAAGGGGGTAATCATGTGTGCTTTTAAGGGGGTAATCATGTGTGCTTTTAAGGGGGTAATCATGTGTGCTTTTAAGGGAGTGAGTAAGAAGAGCAGGTAGCTTCAAAGATAATGGCCACCTGCTTGAAGGGTGGCCATCTTAGAAGTCTCTTATCCTTCTGGTACTGCTGTGTTTGTCGTCGGGACGACTAATACGAAATTGCCTATTGTATCCTCGGTGATTTGGATGGTCGTAGTTCCCTGAGCTGACGGTGTAGCAATGAAGGAATCTGGCATCTGAAATACGACGGGCAATGTAATTGAGCCAGTTTTACTTGAGCCTGTAAGGGCCGCGGCAAATCTCGCCATAAAGCCACCAGCACCAACGGTAGAAGCATTAACCGAAATTTGTCTTGTGCCATCCCCGTTGTCTTGACCTCCATTCAACAAGCCAAGAATGAAATTTGCTAACGCGTCATCATCATTGCCAGGTGCGCCGAGCGGGTCGCCTTCCTTTGCCGCAACTTCATCGAAATTGTAGCCATCAAGTTTTGCAAGGGCGATTGCGACGGTGCGGAAGGCATCAGGAGCGATGGCCATGGATGCAACAGCAATCGCATCGATTTGCTCGGGCGCGGCAGTCACAGCTGCAACGACGATTTCGGCGACTTGATCCGCATTGGCTTCTGAGTCACGAATCGCTTTCTTCACGATCTCACCTGCTTTGCTTGGATCAGCTTTAACGGCTTTTGAAACTTGGAGTGCTACCGCTGACATTTCGGCAGTGGCAACTTTGCTATCTGCTTTCGCAGTGATCACTTGGCTGGAATCCGCGAAGACCGGCGTGGCGAACAAAGCGGAACCAAGAATGAGGGGGAATATTGATCGTTTCATCGTGATGGTGGATTTGGGTTGTTTCGTAACTTGGAGCGGGCAGCGGGAATCGAACCCGCGTAATCAGCTTGGAAGGCTGGGGCTTTACCACTAAGCTATGCCCGCGTTACATTCAAGGAATTTAGCCCTTAAGCCCCCCTCCCGCAAGGAATTTCTTGGGAAAGAGGGAAATTATTTGGGATTACTAAAACATCGCGCATCAACACGTGGCAAGAGGTCGAAAATCCAACTTCTAGAGGCAATCCAGCACCTTTTTGACCACCGCGAGTCAGAATCAACCCAACCCACACATTACAGTTGAGTCGGGTGGTCGACAAACTCCCAAGGAATCTCATGCCTGCTCGATAATTCCGATGCAACCAACTGAACACCAAAGACTTCAGTTGCGTAATGACCGCCATAGAAAAGGTTGACGCCCAATTCCTCGGCCATGGAATAACTCCAATGTGGCCCTTCACCCGTGATGAATGTTTGGATTCCCTCTTTGGCAACTTGGGCCACTTCGCTGCCAGCTCCACCCGTAATGATGCCGATTTCACCCAGATCCACATTACCTCCCGGACACAAATGAACTCGCCCACCCAATGCGTTCCCCAAGCATTCATGCAATGAGTCCCGATCCCCCCCAGCCCAATGGCCGCGGATGCCCAATAGGATTCCTTTGTAATCGAAGAATGGCTGAGGGTTTTTGAGGCCAATCGCGGCGGCCAAGCCCACGTTATTTCCCCATACAGGATGCACATCGAGCGGGATATGGCTGGAGTAAATGGCCATGCCAGCATCCATGGCGACCTTGATTTTTTGGTAAAATGCCTGCGTCAGCGGCTGCGCGCCCTGCCAAAACATGCCGTGATGAACGATCAACAAATCCGCCCCAGAATCGGCCGCCTTTTGGATTACCGGCAACGAGGCGTCCACTGCAGCAGCAATCTTTTTGACCTGACCCCCATTCTCCAACTGCAAGCCATTCAAAGCTCCTGGGTAATCAGGAATCGTTTCTGTGCCCAGCTCTTGATCCAAAAAACTGACAATTTCGCGAAGTTCGGCCATGGCTGAACTTAATCACGCCGATCCCAGATGACAACCCCCGGCCACTCGGATATTGCCTCGCCGGCAATGAATTCTCTCATGTCTCTGGGCATGGCCGACTCCCATGCTAACCACGCATCCTTCCAGGGAATGCGCAACTTGCAGGCATGCAAGGCATGCCTCGGTAGGTGCAGTTTCTCCTGCAAAGCTGGGGTCCACCCCGTCTCCAACCATTCCAAATAACCCTGTCCATCATGATTGTACAACTTGTCGCCAACGATCGGATTTCCCCCATGCGCTAAGTGCACCCGCAGTTGATGCATCCTCCCCGTTTCCGGCAAACAGCGAACGAGCGCATACTTTTCCCCGTCCCTCTGAAACTTCTCTTCAACGATGAATCGGGTCATGCAATGGCGGCCATCTTGATGGACCAATTGCCTCACCCAAATGGATGTAGGACCAATGTCTGCAGCGCGAATGATCGACTCATCACAAACCCACTCACCCTGCTCAGGCCAGCCGTGAACGATCGCGATGTATTCCTTCTTGGCCTGACGATGCTCAAAAGCCAACCCGAACTCACGGGCTGCATCGCGGTGTTTTGCAAATAACACAATCCCGCTGGTGTCGCGGTCCAAGCGATTGCACACCGCGGGGCTCACTCCGCTCTGCATCTCATACGCCAACAACTTCTCGACACCGCAGAGCAAGGTGGGCTCCGCTTGGTCATTGGTCGGGTGCACAATCAATGGGGCCGGCTTGTCGACGACAAGCCAGTCAGACGATTCATCAATCACCTCAAAATGAGGAATGACCTGCAATCCCATCGCTTAGCACAAAAAAGCCAGAGCCCCGAATTCTCGAGCCTCTGGCAAATTTGAATGTACACGAAGTCCCTTAGGACTTGTAGCGGAGACGCTTCTTATGGCGATTCTGCTTCATGCGCTTCTTGCGCTTGTGCTTATTGATTTTGGTCTTACGGCGTTTCTTAATGGAGCCCATGGCGTTTTGCGTTCGGGGTTAGGTTACAATGAAAAGAGTCAGGGGACAATTTTGTTGAGCGGATATTCGATAATCCCCTCCGCCCCCAGGCGCTTGAGTTCGGGGATAATGTCGCGGACAACGATTTCGTCAATCACCGTCTCTACAGCCACCCAGCCTTCTTCCGATAACTCGGAAATGGTCGGACGGCGAAGGGATGGAAGTTTTTCGAGCACCTCCTTGAGCGAAGGACGAGGCAAATTCATTTTCAGGCCGACTTTACCGCGCGCGCCAAGGGCCGCCTTGAGAAGCAACGCAATCCGGTCCATCTTCTCTTTTTTCCATGGATCCGCCGCAGCTTCAGGGCTCGCGTAGAAGTGAGGGAATGAGGTGAGGATGGTGTCAACAATGCGCAAACGGTTCGCTTTGATCGATGAACCCGTCTCAGTCACATCGACAATCGCATCCACCAAATCAGGGACTTTGACCTCGGTCGCGCCCCAAGAAAACTCAACAGTCGCCGTGACGCCGTGTTCGGCCAAATAGCGATTGGTGATGCCAACCCCCTCCGTCGCGATGCGCTTTCCTTCAAGGTCTTTGACGGTCTTGATCGGCGAATCTTCAGGCACGACCACGACCCAGCGAGTGGGGCGAGTCGTGGCGCGAGAGTAGGGCAATTCACCCAAATCCACCAAATCCACGCCATTTTCGTAGGCCCAGTCGTATCCAGTGATGCCGCAATCGATGAATCCTTGCCCAAGATAACGACCAATCTCCTGCGCGCGAATCATATAGAGATCCAGCTCTGGGTCATTGGAGCTAGGGCGAAGCCCGCGCGATGAGACATACACCTCATACCCAGCCTTCGACAGCAGATCGACGGTGGGGTCTTGAAGGCTGCCTTTCGGAAGCGCTACTTTGAGAGTGTTTGATGGGTCGGACATGAAGGGGCGGGCGTTTTAACGGCGAAACGAGGGTAATCAAGCCATGTTTTGCAATTTTTAAGCCCTTTTGCCCAATTCCCCCACCCTCTCGACCCACCAGAGCCAGCCGAGAAGAGCGAAATAAATGATGAATTCAACCACTTTCGCCCAATAACGAATGGGTTCGTCGCTACCGAAACAACCGCAAGAAATGTCGAGCTGATGCCACCACGCCCATCCAATCGAGAATGAAAAAGCGCAAACCATAAGAAACAGCATAAGAATCGCCCCTTTGCGCATCCACCCAAGCATCAGGCAAAGGCCAGCGGTGATCTCGAGCCACGGAACCAAATAGGCCGCAATCGCATCCCATGGCGGTCCAACAATTTTGTAGTTCGCAATCGACTTGGTGAAAGCATCAAGCCCAGTGCCAAAAACCTTCAGCCCTCCCGCATAAACAAAAAACAAACCCAAGAGAACACGTGCGATCAAAGCGATGAACTCAGTGCGATTCTCAGGTTTCATGCTTCATTAAAGTTCCGTGCCGCTGCTGGCCAAAAACTTGCGTTGGGCTTCGGCTTCTGGATTGTGCGAAGCACCCTGACGACTCGCGGATGTATCCGCTACCAATTCATCACGGAACTTCGCAATGATTGCCTCAACTGGCCATGATGAGGCCTCGCCAAACGCACAGATGGTTCGACCATCGATCTGGTAAGCAACGCTCTCGAGGGTATGCACATCATCCGGACTCGCATCGCCAGCGACGATCCGATCAGAAATTTTCTTCATCCAGGTTGAACCCTCACGGCACGGCGTGCATTGGCCACAAGACTCGTGAGCATAGAACGCATTGATGTTGTTCAGAACCCAAGACATTTTGCGGGAGTCATCCATGACGATAACGCCACCCGAGCCAGCCATTGATCCACACGCGGCCAAAGTGTCGAAGTCCATTGGGATATCCCAGAAATCCAGTTCGCGCTCAGTCCCATCGGGGTTCTTCAGTTTGAAACTCTCATCGCAGCGCAAAATCTTCGATGACGATCCACCGGGAATTACCGCCTTGAAGTCACGTCCATCTTTCGGTCCTCCGCAGAGATCGTAGAGCAACTCGCGCATCGTGAGCTTGCCAACCTCCACCTCGAAGTAGCCAGGCTTCTTCACATCACCCGAAACACAAAGAATCCGTGTGCCTGTGTTGCGTGGCACGCCCAAGTTTGCGTATTCGTCACCACCCATGCGAATGATGTGCTTCACATGGCAAAGTGACTCGACGTTATTCACGATCGTAGGACACATGTAGAGGCCCAGTGCTGCAGGAAAGTAAGGAGGTTTGATTCGAGGATAAGGGCGTTTGCCTTCAAGCGATTCGATCAACCCAGTTTCTTCTCCACAGATGTAGGCTCCTGCGCCGCGGTGGACATAAATTTCGACATCGAATCCCGACCTCAGAACATCCTTGCCGACGAAATTCTTCTCGCGAGCCTCTTCGATCGCTTTTTCAACAATCTTTGCCGCTTCTGGGAATTCTTCTCGGATGTAAACGTAGGCTGTGTGAGCTCCCACTGCAAAACATGAGATCACCATGCCCTCGATCAATTGATGAGGGTCTTGATGGAGGATATAACGATCTTTGAATGTGCCGGGCTCCGACTCATCACCATTGCAAATCAAGTAAACAGGCTTGGTGTTTTTTGGCGGGATGAAGGTCCATTTCATTCCAGTCGGGAAACCCGCACCACCACGCCCTCTCAAGCCTGACTTTTTGACTTCGTCCGTGATCGCCTTGGGCTCCATCTTCAAAGCCTTCTTCAAATCATCGTAGCCACCATCTTTGAGGTAACAACCGATGGACGGATCCCACCCCTTGCGGTCAACGTTCTTGAACGTCAGCCGATATTCACGTGGATGAGGAGTTTTGGTGTATTCAATCATGGCTCAGCTTTTAGGGGAATATTGAGCGATCAATTCTTCTGCTTTCTCTGAAGCAATGCCCTCGTGGAAATCATCGTTGACCATGCAAACCGGCGCCGTGCCACATGATGCTAAACATTCTGAGAATTCGACGGAGAACTTGCCGCATGGAGACACCGCAATTGGGTGATGGTGAGAGTCGCTGTTAGAGCGATCAATCCCCGTCAACTCACAGAGGCGATCCATCAATTCTTCAGAGCCGCCCATTGCACAGGACAAAGTACGGCATACGCGGATGTGAAACTTGCCAGGCGCAGATTGACGAAAACCTGGGTAAAACGTCACCACCTCGAGGACTTTGATCGGCTCCAACTCAAGCTTCTTGGCCACCCACTGAATGGACTCAGCTGAAATGAATCCGAACTTGTGTTGAACGATGTGCAGCAAAGGCAATGTCGCAGAACGCTTGTTATCAGGGTAATGAGAAATTCTCTCATCGGCCTCAGCCTCCAATTCAGGGGTGACCTGAAATGTCTCAAAATACTGAGAACCCGCCGTCTCGGGAGAGTGAGTGCTTTCCTGTAAAATGGAATCTGACATGATCGATGATGGGATATCTCAATCCTTGACGAGCTCGGTCAACTCTTGGTGACGACCGCGGTAGTTTCCGAGGACCTTGCCTTCCAAATCGCACACAATGAGAGCTGGGATACCACGGACACCGTGGTCGTATTTGCCTTTGAAGGTTTTGGATTTGGAGAACTTCAAATGAGGCCATGGCATCTTTTTGCTTTTTGTATAACCCTCCATCGCTTCTTTGCTGCGATCACTTGAAATCAGGACGATATCAAAATTGGAGTTCTTGTTCGATTTATACCATTCCACCAAGCTAGGAGTGTAACGCTGGCATGGCCCACACCAAGAAGCAGTGTAGTAGAATATGTAGTATTTGTTGGGTTTACTGAAGTCACCTTTGGCCACCAATTTATCTCCATCGAGGTGCTCGAGATTACCTGTCAAAACTTCATCAAAAACACTGGGCAAACCTGGAGTCCATATCTCAAGAGCTTTCGAATCCTCTTCGGAGAGTTCAGATTTTTTCAACGTGACCTTGGTGCCGTTGCGCATTTTGAAGCTGCCGACTTTTTCGCCATCGACTTCTTTGACTTCTTGAAGATCCAACTCTGCGACTTTTCCGTCAGAATTGGTCCAAGTTCTAAATTCTGCGTGCAGTGACATCGTCAGCAGCCCGAGGGTGATGGTCGTTAAAATTGTTTTCATGTATTGCTTTCTTTTTGTGGTTGTTGAGATTTCCAATTTACCGGTCGCACTCGCCCATGACGAAGTCAAGGGAGCCCAATATCGCAGGGATATCGGAAACCATGTGACCAGGCAACAGGCGTGAACAAATCGATAGGTTGCAGAAGGAGGGGCTTCTGATTTTCAGACGATAGGGCACCCCGCCGCCTTTGGAATGAATGTAAAAACCGAGCTCGCCTTTCGGATTCTCGGCTGCAAAGTAAACCTCACCCGCTGGAGCATCGATTCCTTGAGTGGCCACAATGAAGTGGTGAATCAACTCTTCCATCGACATCATCACCCGCTCTTTTTCGGGCAACATGCTCTTAGAATTGGCCAAATTCACATCCCCCTCAGGCATCGTATCGAGAACCTGACGACAAATGCGAATGGACTGCTTCATTTCCTCCATGCGCACTTGGTAGCGAGCATAACAATCGCCTTCGTCGGCAATCGGCACGTCAAAATCGTATTTCTCATACCCCAGATATGGGTTGTCTTTGCGCAAATCGCGCTCAACTCCCGATGCGCGAAGGTTGGGTCCGGTGATTCCCCAGTCGATTGCCGACTCGCCTGAGATCACTCCGACGTCGACCATGCGGTCGAGGAAGATCTTGTTCTTGTCGAGCAGTCGGGAAACTTCGTCGATGGTCACTTCGCACTCATCAAGAAACTTGCGCGTCGCGGCTTCGAAACCCTCTGGCATGTCGCGCAACTGACCACCCACACGTGTGAATGATGTGGTGAACCGTGCACCTGTGAGCTGCTCACACAAATTGTATACCTTTTCGCGCTCGGTGAAGGTGTAGAGGAAAACGGTCATGGCTCCCACGTCCATCGCGCAAACACCAACCCCCAACATGTGGGATGAAATCCTTGCCAACTCACAACAGAGAACCCGCAAGGCTTGTCCGCGTGGCGGCAACTCCCAGCCCATCAGTTTTTCCACCGCGGTGGCATAGGCCACGTTGTTAGCAAGCGGCGCCAGGTAGTCCAAACGATCGGTGTAAGGAACAAACTGGTTGTAGTGCATGTTCTCCGCGATCTTCTCGTCGCCGCGATGCAAAAAGCCAACATCCGGATCGGCTTTGTGAATGACTTCACCATCAAGCTCAAGGACCAGCCGCAGCACTCCGTGCGTCGCTGGGTGCGAAGGCCCCATGTTCAATACCATGCGGTCTCCCACAAGATCGCTGGTTTCCGACTGATAATGATCGGCTGCGTTTGCAGCCCGAGAGACATTGTCGGGGGCTTCGATTTCTTTGGTCGTTTTGCTCATGCTTGTGCCACAGGAATAAGCGCGCAAAGAGGGCCGATTCGCAAGGGGTTATTCTAAATTTTCACAGGCTCGATTGACCAAATCGCTGGCGAAATTGCCTCAACAACTCTTCCATCCGCTCTACATCGCTCACATCTCCTTTATTTTCAGGAGATTCTGGGCTTTCAGCAGAGGCATCCGACTTCTTCTCTTCGGAGTCCACCTTGACTTCTCCCAAGGGCCTTTTTTCATCCACAAAACCATAATCCTCAGCCGCTTCTATTTCCACAGCCTTCGGAATATCACTTCGATCCGGTTTATCAGCAGCGACCTCCTCCTTCGGTTTCGCAAACGCCTCATCAGGCAAAACCTGCGGCATCGGCTGCTTCATGGTCTGTTGCCAAATCAATCCAGCCTGACGAATCACTCCCCGAGCATGCGTTCCGGCCGCTTCTGAATCGAGACGCGACAATACGCGCTGGCCCATGCCAGGGACCCTTGATTCCAACAACGCAACCATTTGAGCCTCACTCAATGGCTCTAGCTCCACCACATTCTCCGACAATCGGTCCGCTAGCCCGCCACTCAAGCATGGGACAAAGACCGTTTCCCAAACGTCTCGGTTAAGAGAAATGATCACATCGACCTTCGCGACCGATTGCCTGACGGATCCAATGAAAGTGGCCAGTCGCAGCGCTGCATGATTATCGGAGGAAAAACCTTCCAACTCATCCGCCACCAACACCACTCGCCGCAGCAAAGCAACGATTCCTAGCAATGCCTCCAATCGAGCCATCGCCAATGCTTCTCCAGACTCGGATGCATCCACCGCCGCCATCAAATCCCGATATCGATGCGGATGATCAATCGGTGCAGATGCATAGGCAAAAAGCGACTCAACCCAAAACGCCACCTGCCGAATGGGCAATCCACATTCTTTGGATAATTCAATGCCCAAGCGCTCTCCCAACACTCCGAAATTCTCTTTCGTCCACTGAGCTGTCACCGCTCCCTCATCATGAAAGTCGAAGGTCTCCACTGGCCGCTCGCGCAATGCCGCCAATGCACCATCTTTGTCCTGGCACGGAACTTCACCCGAAATGACCAGTGGTTGGAGCGCAGCAGAGAAAATTCGCCGGGTCAGATCATCCAACCTCGTTCTGCCCCCACCTTCTTGGACGATGTCCAAAAAATACGTCAACACGTCCTCTAAAGTCGTTTGAGCATCAATCTGATAACCACAAGAAGCACGCAATGGAATGAACTCATGACTGTCCCTTAAGCGGTATTGAACCCGCGATAGCATGTGCGTCTTTCCATGACCTGCTCTCGGAGCTCTGAGCAAAATGCAGCGCCCTTCTCGGTCCAACGGAACCGAAAGCAACTCCGAGAGTTGCTCCTTGGCCTCACGATTGACGGACTCAGCGTGAGCCATCGGCACACGGCCCAGTGTCTCAAACAGCATTTGGAACGGGTGGTCTTTCGCCATATCAAGTGGATCGATCTCGCGGACAGACTGTGCACAGACCCGACAGAGCACAAGAACAAGAGCTTCTAAATTCTGCCGCCTGTCGATTCCAGCTGGCATTATGGACAAGCTCTGCTGTGATGTTGTCATGAAATGTTACTTGATCATCACCATTCTCGGAGGCGACCGCACTGGTATCGTTAGCTCACTAGCAGACATCGTGGCAGATCACGACGGCAGCTGGATGGAAAGCCGCATGGCTAAGCTTGCCGGACAGTTTGCTGGAATTGTTCGCGTCGAATGTGAAGACGATAAAGCAGACTCCCTCATTAACGCCCTACAAACTCAAGGCAGCGAGAGTGGTCTCAGTGTTCAAGTCGTCAGAGACACCTCACCGGAAAACCCCAAAGGCGAAATTTGGAACGTCGATGTCATGGGCAATGACCGCGCGGGCATCGTCCGAGAGCTCACCGCGGCGATCGCTAAAGCAGGCGGCAACGTGGAAGAACTCACCACGGGCCTCGAAAGCGCACCCATGAGCGGACACCCGATGTTCCGCGCTCACGGTGAGATCACCATCGCGGATAGCTCATCCGTCGACACTCTGACATCAGCCATCGAGAGCCTCGGAGATGACCTCACGGTCGACATTTCAATGGCCGATTAAAATGGCCACACCATCGGGATCAATGAACACGCGATGACCCAGCAAATGATATTCATCGGCAATCCGACGCGGATGAAGTCGGTGAACCGATAGCCACCAGGGCCATAGACCATCATGTGCGTTTGATAGCCCATCGGCATGGAGAAGGCACAAGAAGCAGCAAGCGTCACCGCGATAATCAGCGGCCTTGGGTTCACGCCCAATTCAAGTGCAAGCGTAGCAGCAATCGGAATCATCATCACTGCCGTGGCATTGTTCGAAAGCATTTCGGTTAGAATCATCGTCAGCAAAAAGATCAACCACAGCATGACGATTGGAATCATGTGCCCTGGCACAATATTCTCCACAATCCCTACCAATTCCTTGGCCAACCACTCCGCCGTGCCCGTGGCTTGCATCGCAACTCCCAACCCCAGCAAACCATACAGCATCAACAATACCTGCCAATCGATGCTGGCGTAGGCTTCCCTGGGAGACATCACGCGGAACCATAACAAAAACAATCCTCCAACCATCGCGGCATAGTGAATCGGGATCGATGGAATCGACGGATTGGCTCGATGCAGGAAGTCGCTGATCGCGGTCACCAGGACCACCCCCACAAGCGCAGACCAAGACAATGTTACATGCAGAGGCTGATGGCCAATGGCCTTGCGAGGCGTCACATCATCTGGTGCATCGGTCATGACGAATTCACGACTCTCCTCAAGGTTTTCGAGGTTATTCCGAGCCGTAATCACCAACAGGGTATCACCACCATCCAATGGCAATTCGGCAATGCGGCTGGTGATATTCAATCCACTGCGGTGCACAGCGAGCACGACACTATTGTGGCGCTGACGGAAATCTGTTTTTGCCAATGACTTTCCGACGAGGCTCGACTCATCACGAATGACGAGTTCAGACACAATCCCCTGAACTTGAGATAGCAACTCGGAGCCAACCGATTCAAACAACTCTGCAGGCTTAGCGCCACCACCGCGGCGCCGGTGCAGCGCAACCATGAAACGGTCATTCTTCTCAATGACAATCTCCGACAATGGCAGCATCACTCGCGTACCTTGACGACGAACCTCCATCACATGAATGCCCGAGTCGCGATTGCCCAACTCTGTCTCCAACAAACGCTCCCCAATGATTGGCGAGTCCGCTTTGATCAGAAGGTGATACAATTGCGTGGTTCGGTGATCGATCTCCAACGATCCCGTGATCGATGAGCGCGATGGAATCAACTTTGGCCCGATTAGGGTAAAGTAGGCCAAACCGGCGACCGCTAGAGGGATACCCACTGGCGCCAACTCAAACATTGATAGCGGAGCAACTCCTTCCATCTCGCGTAACGCTCCATTCACCAACAAGTTGGTGGAAGTACCAATCAAGGTGCAGCAACCACCCAACATCGACATGTAAGAGAGTGGCATCAACAACTTGGATGCGGGGATATCTTTCGAACGCGCAAACCCCAGTGTCACCGGCATTAAGATCGCAACAATCGCGGTGTTGTTCATCCATGCACTGAAAAATGCAGATACAAGGGAGAACGCAAGAATGGCAGAACTGACATTCCCCGATAGTTTTCGCTGCAAAAGTTTACCGATGCGATCGACTGCCCCAGACCTCTCCAAGGCTCCACCGATCACAAACAAGCATGCGATCGTCAACGGCGCCTCATTCTTGAACACCTCAATCATCTTGTCTGGCGCGACCAAACCAAGAGCTACACAGAGACACAATACAGTGAGAGCCAAGACATCTGGCGGTGCCCATTCACGGATAAACGCCACCAGTGTCAGACCGATTAGGGCCAAAGTGAGGGCGATTTCTAAATTCATGATTGGGGATTTCGTTAGGCCGTAGCGAGATACTCCATGTACCGCTCTCAGCAGTTTGGCAAGAGCGGGATAAAGGGATTAGCTTATATGAATCCTTGCGCGACACCATAAGAAAGCGGAGTTTGAGCCATGGCACGACCATGGATTTCCACGAATCTTGCGGTTTCTGCCGATGGTAAAATCTCCGACGTCCACCATCGGCCCGCGAATTGGACCTCGGAGGAGGACTTCCAAAGATTGCTCGAGTTGAGAAAAAACGCCGACGCCCTGATGGTTGGCCGCGGCACTCTTGTCGCCGATAACATGACAATGACGGTTTCCAACACAACGAAGCAGCCGCTGCGCTGTATCGTTTCGTCCAAAGGAGAACTCCCATCGGATCACCCCATCTTTAGCCGCGATGGAGGAGACATCCACCTCCTCGCCACCCAGTCCCTTCCAGCCCCCGCTCCAAATGTCATCCTGCATCAAGAGTCGCTCAGCGATTTCCTCGAGACCTTATCCGGCAAACTCGGCGTCAAGCACCTGCACTGCGAAGGCGGCGGCGGCATGATTCGCTCACTGGCTGAAATCAATGCCATCGATGAGTTCCACATCACTCTTTGCGGCCACTCTCTGTTTGGAGGCAATGATGCTCCAACACCCA
The DNA here is from genome assembly GCA_043566505.1 of Luteolibacter sp. GTDB lineage: Bacteria > Verrucomicrobiota > Verrucomicrobiia > Verrucomicrobiales > Akkermansiaceae > Luteolibacter. The sequence goes on from CP121322.1 coordinate 306,618, forward strand.
CAGGAATTCCTGCTGAATATTTGCCTCAATCTCAATCGTTCGAGATCAAAACATTCGAAGCCCACCCAGAACGGGGCGAGTGCTTCATCACTTATCAACGACGCGGGTCTCAGTGACCGCCTTCAGCGCCGTGATCACCATGATGATCGCCATGACCATGATGCAACTGCTTGGTTCCGTTCTCGCCTTCGAATTCATGGCGCTCGCAGGAGACGCTAGCGAAAGCAACGGCAACGATCATCAAAAAGAATGGTTTCATTGCCGCGTTTCTTAACGATTCCAGCCCGAAAGGCAACCCCCAAGAGCTCTGATCTGCAGATCCATCAGATTCCCGAGCAATTCACAGAAGCTTCATTCTCCATTCACACGGCCATGGGACAACCCCACCATGACCACGATCCAAAAGGCCCTCGGAGCCGCTGTCCTCCTCTGCTGCCCAATCCTTCATGCCCAAGAGCTCAGCCAAGCCGAAGTCCGACTCAGCTACAGCGAGTTCAAAAAGCTGATCTCCCAGAAACCGGCGGAAAAAGAAACCCAACCAGCTTTTCCCGAACTACTCTCCGCCAAGATCGCGCTCAAGGTGATCAACGACCAACCGCAACTCACGGGGACTTTTCAAACCGTGAGCTTCAGCGATGAAATCGCCACCACCCCCCTGATCCGCGGCGATGTCTCAGTCAGCGCCAAAAAACCCGAATCCGCATTGGTGGTAATGAATGGCGGAGCTCTTGCCCTATGCACTCAGAAGGTCGGCACCCACAACATCGAGTTAGAGATCCTTCCAAAGGTCACCAACGAAACCACCACCTTCTCCATCCCGCCCTGCCCCGCAGCCATCTTCAGTGTGGACTCACTGCCAGAAGGGCAATCGGTCATTCTGAAATCAAACGATCAAGAATACTCTCTACTCGAAGGGCAATCGATCCCCATCACCGACTCCGACCAATCGATCACCTTGCGGTTCCTCAACAGCAAGGAAACGAGCAAAGTCCAAAAGGAAGCGCTGAAAGCACAACTTCCGCCCGAACCCTCAACATGGACATGGCAACACCAAGCCATCGTTCACCCAAAAGACGGAGAGCTCTACTACTTCCTAGTCGCAACCGCATCCGCATCTGACGGATCAGGTGTTAGCGCCACGCTCCCGATGCCACCCGATGCTCGTTACATCGAAGTCGAAGGAGAAGATCTGATCTCCCATGAAAAAGTCCGCGGTGAAAACCGAGCGCTGAACCTCACGCTCCACTGGAAAACACGCGGTATCCTCGATCGCAAGGTGATGATCGCCTACCGCATGCCCCTCCGCCCACTCGACCCGACTTGGAAACTCCAAACACCTGGCAATGAAAACACCCGCACTCGCTTCATCCTACCGCAAAACCCACTTCTGGATTACACCGCGAAAGGCCTAACCCCACCGACAGGATCACAAGGCCTGCCATCGATGATCCAAACACTACTCGATGGAGAAAAATGCCACTACCTCGAAGCTGGTGCGTCTGCCGAAGTCGCCGTGGTCACCATCCCAGTCGCCACCATTGCCAAAGGCACGGTCGACAAAGCCAGCTGGCACACGCGCATCGAACACGATGGTGCAATGCTGGTGAAAGGTCACCTCCTCATCCACCACCAAGACTCGATGAACTTCGAGTTCGACACCCCGAAGGGACTCAAAATTTTGTCGTGTGAGTTAAACGGAACCACAATCGCCCCCGTCGATCTTGGCGAGGGGCGGTTGATGGTCAACTTGCCCGCCAACCGCAAAGAGTCCGCATTCACCTGTTCCTTCAGCGGCAGCCAAGAGGCGCTGAACTTGGTCGAAGGCACCATGACCACCAGCCTCCCTCAAACCCCAACGTTCATCCACGCCCTGGAATGGAGTATCGACCTACCGTCTGGCTACCAGTCGGAAACCCACGGCAACCTGAAACGCAAAACGGCTGCACAAAACAACAATGCATCCCGCATCACTCTCGAAAAAAACCTCTGCCGCGATGAACGACCTGAAGTCCAAATCTTCTATCAACGCAACGACCTGAATCTCTAACACTACGACATCAAATCATCATGAAAACCTCACACCTCTTTACCTCACTCGTCATTATCGGCTGCACCACCGTGGCATGGTTCATCCTCGGTGGCGCGCTCTCCTACCGCACGGAGATGTCGACCTACGAGATGAACTACGAAGTCTCCGATGTCTGGGGACCTGAAATCCAACAGATGCACCCGACCGCTTGGTTCGAAACCCCCAATGCTGTGGGCGGCAAAGCTCAAATTCTGCCCTCAACTTCCAAGATCAAGGTCGACCTCGACTCCGATCCAAAGAAACGAGGACTCTCGTGGCATCAAACGTATTGGGTCGACTTCACGGCCGACTACACCTTCACCAACCCCACCAAGATCCCGCAAACCTTCTACATCTCCTTCCCTCTACCGCAAAACACCGCCGGTCTTAGCGGGTTTGAGTTCAACCTTGGCGATGAAGATGACACCTCACAAGCCCGTCCCGATGCGTCAGGCCGAGTGCTGAAGACCGTCCTCATTCCCGCCTCGGAATCGGTCACACTTCACACCGAATACCGCGCACGCGGCACCGACACCTGGAAATACCTTTTCGACGACAATCGGCGCATATCCGGGTTTGAGCTGAAAATGAACACCGACTTTGATGAGATCAATTTCCCAGAAGGCACGGGTTCCCCGACCGACCGCCAAGCCGATGGATCAGGCTACTTCGCCCTTTGGAACTACACCGACATCCTTGACGCCCAGGCCATCGGCATGGAGATGCCGAAACAGTTGAACGCTGGACCAGTCGCGTCGCGCATCGCCTTCTTTGCGCCTGTCTCACTCTTGTTCTTTGTTACCGTGATTCTTCTGATGGGCGGACTCAAAGGAATCAGCATTCATCCCATGCACATCTTCTTTGTCTCAGCGAGCTTCTTTGCCTTCCACTTGTTGTTTGCCTACTTGGTCGACCTAATCGACATCTACGTCAGCTTTGGCATCGCCGCGGTCACCTCGGTCGCGCTCGTCTGCGGATACCTCCGAGCCGTCGGCGGCGATACTCTCTTCAAAGTCGCACTGCCTGCTCAGTCGGTCTACCTCGTGTTCTTTAGCGCCTCGTTCTTCATCAACGGCCTCACTGGAATCACGCTAACCATTCTCGGCATCGCTACACTTGCGCTCCTGATGTTCCTCACCGCCAAGACGGATTGGAAAACCTTCTTCACAAAGACCGCCAAAACCAAAAGCACACCACCTTCCATTCCATCCCCAGCTACCGCCACCTCATGAATCCACTCATCCTCCGCCTGAGCTACTTCTTCATCCTCTACGGGCTACTCGCTATGAGCCATGCTATGGAACGCGATGATGCTGCACCACCCACCAATTCGATCCAAACAGCACAAAAATAAGACCGCTCTAGGTAGCGCTCCCTCGCCGAGGGAGCACAAAGCTTAAGAGTTGCCAAAGATGCGCTCTTGGCAAGAGCGCGCCACCTCTCACAAGAGCCCATCCAATCTCAGAAAACTCTGCGAACCTTCGCGCCTTTGCTGTTCACTCTTCTTCATCCAAGGCCAGCAGCGCTTACTTCCCAGCCTCAGTTGAAAACCTCCTCAAAATCCCCACTCATCCACCGCTAGTCACTCATTTCAGCTTTTCAGCTTTTCAGCATGTCAACTTTTACTGCACGCTCGTGCATATGCAGGGACTGACACGCGACCACGGCGACCAACCCATCGATGCTCTCATGACTCGATGGGGGTTGAACAATCATGACTTGGTCGAAACTTCCTTCGAGCAACTCAACCACAAGCAGGTCCAGAAAGCCCGCAAGGGACGACAGCTCACGCTGAAGATGATGCAAAAGCTGGAGCGCGCACTCAACGAGACGATCTTTCTCCGCCTCGAAAAAGAAGACCAAAAGCAATTCGAACCTTACCTGCACAAACACCTCTTCAATTACGCAAAGAATCACGATCCAAATTGGGTCGACTCCAATGAATCTCTGAAACTGAAGTGAGCACCACCCATTGGACCATCGTGGGCCAAGGGCTCGCCGGCACCTGCCTCGCATGGCAGTTCCACCGCCGCGATGTCCCGTTCACAATCGTCGACCAAGAACAAGGCGGCAGCTCCCGTGTCGCGGCGGGGCTTATCAATCCCATCACCGGCAAGAACTTCGAACCCAGCGTTCGCATCGACGAGTTCTTTCCGCAAGCGATCGAATTCTACCAAGCGATCGAAACCGAGTTCAACTGCACACTCTGGCACCCGTTGCCCATTGTCCGGCTCGCGAGCTCGCAAAAAGAGTGGGACAAGATCCTCTCAAAACTCGATCAGCCTCACGTTTCACCATGGCTCGCCAATCAAGGTGAACCGATGGACGACTGGCATGGGGCCGTCCGACTCAAGAATGGTGGCCGACTCGACACCTGCGCATTTCTCGATCTCTCGAGAGATTTCTTCAAACAACTAGACTGCTACCAATCGTCCTACATCGACCCCGATAAACCACCGCAAAACAGCATTTGGTGCGAAGGCGCTGTCGGACTCATGCGTGGCACCTACGGTCCCCATCGCTGCGCCAAAGGAGAGATCCTCACTCTCAAAGCGCCGTCCTGGAACATCGATCACATCCGCGTAGGCGCCGGAGGCTGGCTGATCCCAATCGGTGACAATCAATACAAAGTCGGCTCCACCTACAACTGGGACGAACTCAACGAAGAGCCGACTGAAGAAGGTCGCACACGCATCGAAGAAATCGCCGGTAAGCTTGGCAACAAACACTTCGAAATCATCGAGCACGTCGCCGGCATCCGCCCCATCCTTCGCCGCAGCGAACCCCTCATCGGCCAACTCAACGATACCCAATGGATGTTCAACGGCCTCGGCTCCAAAGGCAGCCTCTACGCCCCCGGCGTCGCCCACCACCTCGCCGACGGCCTCATCAACAACACCCCACCCGACCCCTATCTCGACTTCAACGAGTTCCTCAAAGAATAAATGAACCGCAGATTAACTCAGATAAACACAGATACTCGATTCTTTGTTTATCGTGTTTAATTCTGGATCTCATTCATCTCATTTCAGCTTTTCCAATTTTAGCATTTACCCAATGACCCCTCCACGTCCCACAGAGCTATCCCATAAAATAGTGCGGGATCTGATCGCTGAGGGCGACACCGTCATTGATGCCACCGCAGGCAATGGTCACGACACTCAATTCTTAGCGGAGCTAGTTGGTTCCAGCGGTAAAGTGATAGCCTACGACATTCAAGAAAGCGCCATCGCTGCCACTCAGCAACGCATCAGTGCTGCCGGCCTCGACGATCACGTCACGCTTCACCAACTCAGCCATACCCACATGGTAGATCACGCTGAGCCAAACACGGTTTCCGCCATCATGTTCAACCTCGGCTACCTGCCCGGCGAAGACCACCAACTCACCACCGACACGGAGGAAACCCTCGCAGCCCTTGAAGTCGCGACCACTCTCCTCAAGCCCGGCGGCACCCTCTCCATCATCTGCTACCCCGGCCACAATGAAGGTGCTTTCGAAGCCGAAGCCGTCGAAACATGGATCACTCAACTCACCAACCAATCCTGGCGCGTCGCCAAATACGCCATGCTCGGAACAAAGAAACCTGCCCCGTTCCTACTCCTCGCCACCAATCGGTAGGGCGACACCGCCGCGCGGAGCCGAGATCACAGGCTATCGAAGTATTCTTCCCACTCGCCTGGGCCCCCATAAACCGGAAGCTTCTTCTCCCGGATCAATTCTTTGATCCCTTCAAGATCCCAATTATCCGATAGGCCTTCTCTCGGAAAGGCATGGTAGTTGCGACACATCAGGCAAACCTCCAGGTGCCCCACTATTTTTTCATCCTGGCCGTAAAAAACAAAACCATGGTGCGGCATATAACAAGCCGCCCTTATCCCTCCAGACCATGAACCGGTCACCAGTTTCTCCAGCTTGGCTACCTCCTTGTCATTAAGAGAAGTCGTCATACTGGACACCACACCTTGGTGCAGTCGCCCCTCTTGCACAAGCGGTCCCCTTTCAGCTCCGCTGTCATATAAAACGAGATCCACACGCTTAAATTCAGGGATCCATTCAGAAAAACTGGCTGCGACATGACCGGGCGGAATCACATAATCCTCTTTAACAGGCGGACTGGGCGGGGGCGGACCAAGATCTGGCACAAGCACATCTAGGACATCGCTCGGAGCCACAGCCTCCACATTAGCGTTCGCATCTTTCTGCCGCTCACCACAAGCAACCAAATGAACTAGCACGACCAGCAATGGCAATTTCTTAAAAATGGATTTCATGGCGGGAAAACGAGCAACTGAAACAGCTTGTCTCAACAAAAGCAAACATCCCATTCATCCGCGTTCATCTGCGGTTTCTAATAGAATCCTAACGAAGAACGAGGAACCAAGAACTAAGAACAGTCCCAACTTGTTGGGACTACGCCAAAATATCCGTCACCACCTTGGTCCCAGGCTTGGTGATATTGGTCAGTCTTTGCGGCACACCCCCCGATGGGTAGGTGAACTGCTCATGATCAAATCCCATCAAGCGCATCATGGTCGCATGCAGGTCGTGCACCGACACTTTGTTGGTTACAGCTTCATAACCAATCGGATCCGTTTCCCCATAACTGATGCCCGGCTTCACACCGCCACCCGCCATCCAGATGGTGAAGCCACCAGGGTTGTGGTCACGGCCTACCAAATCTTTCTTATTGCTGCCGCCACGGTTTTCCAACATCGGCGTACGACCAAATTCTCCACCCCAGACAACGAGCGTATCTTCCAACAAGCCACGCTGCTTGAGATCCTTAAGCAAGGCGGTCATCGGCTGATCGACTTCCTTGCACCGATCCATAAAACCACCATTCAAGGCCTCGTTCTTGCCCGCTCCGTGCGCATCCCAACCCCAGTGATAAAGTTGAATATAACGAACACCACGCTCCGCAAGACGACGCGCCAATAGGCAGTTGTTGGCAAACGATTCTTTACCCGGCTCGGTGCCATACATTTCATGCACCGACTCACTCTCCTGTTTGATATCAAAGGCATCGGAGGCACTCGCTTGCATGCGATACGCCATCTCATACTGAGCGATCCTCGTGACGGTCTCCGGGTCACCCACTTCGTTGGCAAACTTCTGGTTGATCGCATCCAGCGCGTCCAATGAACGACGACGCATGTTGCGGTTAATTCCATCAGGGTTACTGAGATACAACACCGGATCTCCTTCGGTGCGACATTGCACGCCTTGATAAACCGATGGCAGGTAACCGGCACCCCACACCGACTTACCCGCGGATGGGTTGCGTCCACCTGAGGTCAGCACCATGTAACCCGGCAAATTCTGGTTCTCAGAACCCAAGCCGTAAGTTGCCCACGCACCAATCGATGGCGCGCCAAGGTTTTGCGTCCCCGTATGACACAACAACTGCGCGGGACCATGGTTGAACTGGTCGGTGTGCATCGACTTGATGAAACAGACGTCATCGACAACTTCGGTGAAATGCGGAAAACGATCTGACACCCATGCACCGGATTCGCCGTATTGCTTAAAGGGATACTGGGGACCCAACATCTTAGGAACTCCCTGAATGAAGGCGAATTGCTTCCCTTCCAAAAATTCTTTCGGGCAATCCTGCCCATTGAGTTTTTCCAACTCCGGTTTGTAGTCGAACAACTCATGCTGCGATGGTGCACCGGCCATGTGCAGGTAAATCACACGCTTCGCTTTTGGCGCAAAGTGTGGAGGCGCTGGTGCCAGCGGATTGGATGGGTCTTTGTGAATCACACCACCACTGCCCCATGCCTGGCCCGCACTTGCACCCAACCACATTGCACCGAGACCCGTCGTGCATTTCGATAAGAAATGACGACGCGTCAAATGCTCGAGTTCGGCATATTGCATTCTGGCAAAGTGTTCCGGTTTCATAGCGATTATTTGGTCAGGGCAGCGTCTAGGTTCAAAATCGTGTTGGCCAAGAGAACCAAGGCCGCCTCTTCGGGGGTCTCACCCAACTTCTTGGCGTCGTCCATGCTCTCACGGTAACCCGCTACTGCATCTTCGCGCAGGCTTGCTAGATGCGCAAGGACCTCTGCATCGGGTTCAAGCTGAGTTGCCAGCATCATACCATAACGGTGTTGCTCCGTCACATCATCCGAATACGCCTTGATCCGCTTGGCAAAACCTTGGGCCGCCTCAATGTGAGCGGGGTCGTTCATGGTCACCAATGCCTGCAGCGGCGTATTGCTGACAATCCGGCGCGCACTGCACAACTCTCTGCTCGGCGCATCAAACATCAGGAAACCCGGGAACCCGGCCGTGCGCTTGTGATACGTGTATATGCCACGACGCAAACGGTCCTCCCCCTTCGACTCGTTCCACTTCCGATTGCTGTAAGTCGATTTCCACAAACCATCGGGCTGGCGCGGAAACACGGAGGGGCCATACATTTTGTCCGAAAGAAGCCCAGCCACCGCGAGCGCTTGGTCACGCACCATCTCAGCCGTGAGGCGATTGCGCGGACCACGTGCCAAAAGGCGGTTTTTTGGATCCTTGGTGACCGCCTCTTTGGTGGCTCGATGTGTTTGGCGGTAGGTCGCCGACAACACAATATCTCGTAACATGTGTTTTACCGACCACTCATGCTCTCCTTGAAACTTGAGCGCCATGTGGTCGAGCAATTCAAGGTGGCTTGGCGCCGTTCCCGATGTTCCGAAATCCTCAACAGTCTCGACCAATCCAATGCCGAACAATTCACTCCAGAGTCGATTCACCATCACCCGCGCCGTCAGTGGATTCTCTTCACTCGCGATCCACTTCGCCATGTCGAGGCGACTCAAATCCTCACCTGCTTGGCCTCCAAATATTTTAGGGATTCCTGGTTGAACGACATGCGCTTTGTTCATCCGGTTGCCTCGAGCAAAGACGCGCTGCTCACGTGTCGCTCCTTCAACCATAACTGGCACTTGGACGCCCTTGATCGATTTGTGTTTCTCTTCGACCTTCGAACGCTGATCCCAGAGCGCAGCGCGTTTCGAGTCATTCACGAGCGAAGTCCAAGCCTCATCCCTCGACACATCGATCCTGAACCGTCGAACCGCCGTGTGCTGGCTGCCCGTCGTGCTTCTCGCCTGCCGCATCTCCACCTCGATCCGTGAGCCAGGCGCTGCCTCCACCCGCTTCTCTGGAACCAAAACCACCCAACGCGGTTGATGCAATTTAGGATAACCCCCAAAGCCGCCTGTCGGCGTCGCTTCGATGACTCCACCAATATGGTCGACAAAAACCTCCTTCATGACCACCGGCTTGGCCTTGCCTTCCGCATCAATCAACCGTGATTCAAACTTGGTCACCAACGATCCCCTGACTGGCCATTGGGTTGGATCGTCGCTATCTGGGAGAATCTCAATTCGCATGGCGGTGAAGTCGACAGCGGCCGCTGACAACTTGTGCACCGACCGACGCGACAAGGCACCGTCGTTGCGAAGAGCTCCTGATTCATCGACATAAAACTCACCATCCGTGGGCTCAAATTGATCAAAGACCAGTTGCTTCCATTGCCCATCTTGTTGCTCCAACTTCAGCCCGACCGCATTGAGTTGCTCACGCCACTCACGCATCTGAACCTCCATCTTGGAAACCTCTTCAATTTGCTTTGGATCGTTCGCCACTTTCATGTGCGGAACGTCACTGTCGAGATCGTGGTCTTCCGAGTTATTGAAGAACGCGGTGAACTGATAATACTCATCGTGCTCAATCGGGTCATACGGATGCGCATGGCACTGGACACAACCAAAGGTCGTCGCCTGCCATGCAGTCCAAGTCGTCGCGACACGATCCATCACGGCCGCGACACGAAACTCTTCATCGTTGGTGCCACCCTCGGTATTGTTCTGCGTGTTGCGATGGAATGCCGTCGCCAATCGTTGGTCCGCCGTCGGATTCGGCAACAAATCACCCGCCAACTGCTCAATCGTAAACTGATCATACGGCATGTCCTTATTGAAGGCGCGAATCACCCAGTCACGATACGGCCAGATGTTGCGATGCGGATCTTTCTCAAACCCAAAGGTGTCGGAATAACGTGCAAGATCGAGCCACACCGCCGCCCAACGCTCGCCATAATCATTGGAGGCCAACAATCGGTCGGCCGCGGCCTCGTAAGCTTTCTCGCCATCCGCTTTCAGCGCGGCCTTGAAAGCCTTCAACTCTTCAAAAGTCGGCGGCAAGCCCGTGAGATCATACGACGCCCGACGCAACCATTCCTCAGGTGGCGCTTCCACCGCGGGCTTGAGCCCTTCGCTATCCAGAGACTGAAGCACAAACCGGTCGATTTTCGAATTCGGCCAAGATTCATCGGAAACTTTCTCAACCGCCACTTCCTTCGGATCTACAAATGCCCAGTGCTCTTGCCACTCAGCCCCTTCAGCAATCCACTTCTCGATGAGTGCAATTTCATGCTCATCCAGCGGCGGACCATGCTTGGGCTTGGGCATGACCTCGTCAGGATCTTTGCTGCGGATCCGCTTCATGACTTCTGATTGATCCGGCTTACCAGGAACGATCGCTCGATTGCCTGAATCAGCCTCACCCAGAGCCATGTCGCGGAAAATAAAGGAAATCCCCCCTGCCGCCTTCACACCACCATGACAGGCGGTGCACTCTTTGGTCAAAATCGGCCGGATATCACGATTGAACTGAACACTCTCACCCATCGCCGGCAATGCGGTGAGAGCAATCATTGGAAATACAATCAATCGTTTCATGGGAGCTGCTTGAAGCTACGACACTGATCTCACGAAACTATCACGACTTCAACTAGTCAAATGACTCATTGTAATTACTAACCTGACCCAATATGATGCCAGTGATACAAATCATTGAACGATTGGCGTAATTTGAGAATGCCGCTACACTCTCATTGTGTTCAGCGGCCCCAATGCACCAAAATCCTCAGCCAACTTCCACGGTAAGTTGCTGCTGGCCGATCCCTGCCTTCGATGTAGCCAGTTCCATAAGTCGGTGGTGCTGATCAATCAACACACCGCCGAACAAGGCGCGATGGGACTCATTCTCAACCAGCCGACAGGCCGTCGCGTTGAAGACCTTCTCTCCGACCCCATGTTCGACTCTCTTCGCAAACTCCCAGTTCATGATGGTGGCCCTGTCGAACAAGAACAGCTGACGTTCTCATCTTTCTGGTGGGGGCCAGACCAACAACTGCGCTGGGCCGTCAGAATTTCCGCAGAAGATGCCGCAAATCATGCCAATCAACCGGGACGCATCGTCCGTGCCTTCATCGGCTATTCGGGATGGGTCGCCGGACAACTCGAAAACGAGATGAAAAGCCCTTCATGGATTCCCATCGACCCCACAGCGGATCTCCTCAGTCATCAACACGACCGAACTCTCTGGTCGACCCTTCTCGGGGAGATATCCCCCATGCACCGCATCCTCGCCCAAGCACCTGAAGACCCCGAATTAAACTGATTCCACCAAAATCGGTAATTGCGTCTCAGCGCATCATGATGTCCGTTTCTTCCAGCGGTTCGCGCCACCCCACCCCATACATGTCAGACACAGAAATCCAATTTAGCCCCATCGATGAAATCATCGAGGAAATCGCCGCTGGGCGAATGGTCATCTGCGCCGACAGCCCCGACCGCGAAAACGAAGCGGATCTGATCGGCGCCGCCTCACTCTGCACCCCAGAAATGGTCAACTTCATGGCCACTCATGGACGCGGCCTGATCTGCGCGCCCCTCTCTGCCGGCAGAACGGAAGAACTCGATTTGCCGCAAATGGCAAGACGCAACCTCGAAGGCCACAAAACCGCCTTCACCATCAGCGTCGATGCCGCCGAAGGCGTCACCACCGGTATCTCCGCCGCCGACAGATCCCGCACCATCAAACTGCTCGCAGATCCATCTGCCACAGCCAGCTCATTCGTTCGCCCGGGTCACGTCTTCCCGCTCCTCGCCACGCAAGAAGGTGTCCTGCGCCGAGCAGGTCATACCGAAGCAGCGATCGACCTCACCCGCCTCGCCGGACTCCCTGAAGCCGCTGTCATCTGTGAAATTATCAACGACGATGGCAACATGGCACGCGTTGGCGAACTCGGAAAATACCAAGAAAAACACCAACTCAAAGCGTGCACGATCGCCCAACTCATTGCCTACCGAACGCGCTCTGAGAAACTCGTGATGCGGGAAGAAACGATCAAGCTTCCCACCGACTACGGTGAGTTCGATTGCCATCTCTACCGAGTCAACACCGATGACAGCCACCATCTCGCACTGACCCACGGCACCATCGATCCCGAAAAGCCAACTCTCGTCCGCGTTCACTCCGAATGCCTCACCGGAGATGTCTTCCTCTCAAAACGTTGCGACTGCGGAGGGCAGCTCGATTCCGCTCTGGAACACATATCAAAAGAAGGTGGCGTCCTCCTCTACCTCCGCCAAGAAGGACGAGGCATCGGCCTCCCCGCCAAAATCCACGCCTACAAACTTCAAGAACAAGGGATGGACACGATCGAGGCGAATGAAAAACTCGGCTTCGCATCCGACCTGCGCGACTACGGCATGGGCGCTCAAATCCTTGCCGACGTCGGAGTGCGCCGCATCCGCCTACTGACCAACAATCCGAAAAAAGTCATCGGCCTCGAGGGTTACGGCCTTGAGATCGTGGAACAACTCCCAATCTCACTCGCTTCCAACCCACACAACGAGAAATACCTCGAAACCAAGCGCTCTCGCATGGGACACACGCTCTGATGCAAAGTCTTTATTGCACTGAGCCTCATTCTAACGACACAATCGCCCTATGGAACTGGATCTGATCGATGCCCCATTCGACCTCAAAAGCATCAAGCCGCGTGAGCTTGAAGAAGCTTTCGAAGATCCCTTCCTTGTCCGGTTTCTCCCTGACAACGACCGCTCGGACGGCGCATCCCGCTACTACGGACTCGGACGCACTGTGGGAGATCGGCATCTCTTCTTCGCCTTTTCCACCGACGGCAAAACGGCTCGCGTCTTTGCCGCACGCGAAATGACCGAAACCGAACAAAAATTCTACGACCGCAAATACGCGGAATTCCGTTAACTCTCGATCCACCACCTCATCCCATGAAAACCATCGCCAATTGGTCAGACATTCCGGACCTCGAAGAAGAGTCCGATGAGGCAACATTTTGGGAAGAACACGAACTCGATGCCAAACTCATGGCATCCTCGGTTCACGAGGCAGATTCCCGCGAATCCACCACCATCACGCTTCGCTTCGACCCGCGCATGCTCTCCCGCATCAAGCGAGTCGCTCGCTCACGTTACCTCAACTACCAATCCATGATGAAACAATGGTTGGCAGAGCGAATTGAGGATGAGTTGGATAAGTAGTCACGCCGACTTTTCAGAGCCGCGGTCTGAATAAATCGGCAGGGACGGCGCTCCGCGCGGTCCGACGAGTCGAGGTTGCGGCTCACACCGCTTTGATCATCTATTTCAGCATTTCAGTTTTCTGCTTTCAGCTTTTACCCTTTCCTGCCCTTTATCCCTGTTTTATCACTTACGCATGAGTGATAACCAACTGGATCAACTGAAAAAGTTCACCACCGTCGTTGCCGATACTGGCGACTTCGAGTCGATGAAAGCCTACAACCCACAGGACGCGACCACCAATCCATCGCTGATCCTAAAAGCTGCTGACCAAGACGAATACAAACACCTCGTCGAAAAAGCCGTCAACGAACTCAAGGACTCAGGCCCGTCTGGAGCACAACTCACGGAGGCAATCATTGACCGCATTCTCATCCTGTTTGGCCTAGAAATTCTGAAGATCGTCCCCGGCCGCGTCTCGACTGAAGTCGATGCCCGCTTGTCATTCGACACCGAGGGCACCATTGCGAAAGCAAAAGAGCTAATCGCCGCCTACGAAAAGGAAGGCATCTCTCGTGACCGCATTTTGATCAAGATCGCATCCACATGGGAAGGCATCAAAGCAGCTGAATCTCTGGAGAAAGAAGGCATTCACTGCAATCTCACGCTTCTCTTCTCGCTCGCCCAAGCCGCTGCATGCGCAGAAGCCAAGGTTCAACTGATCTCCCCCTTCGTCGGCCGCATCCTCGATTGGTTCAAAGCCGATACCGGCAAAGACTACCAAGGCGACGAAGATCCAGGCGTTCAGTCGGTCAAAGAGATCTACAACTACTACAAGAAGTTTGGCTACAACACCGAAGTCATGGGCGCATCATTCCGCAACAAAGGTGAGATCCTCTCACTCGCGGGTTGTGACCTTCTGACCATCAGCCCAAACCTCCTCAAAGAACTTCAAGACTCGACAGAAACTGTCGAAGAACGCCTCAATGAGGACGAAGCAAAACAAAGCGACATCGAGAAGCTCGACATCACCGAGAAATCGTTCCGCTTCATGCTCAACGAAGATGCCATGGCCACGGAAAAGACTGCTCAAGGTATCCGCAGTTTCTCAGCTGATATCGTGAAACTCGAGAAAACCATCAATGGCATGCTCGGCTAATTGCCTTGTAATCTTTATCCAAGCCAGTCGCTCAAATCATGGGCGGCTGGCTTTTTTAATGCCCAACCGCTTCATCCCAAACCCCCGAATATCCTCAAGGATCAAGTAGATGCTCGGGACCAACAACAAGGTGATTGCCGTGGCGAACAAAATACCGAATCCAAGCGACACCGCCATCGGTATGAGAAATCGCGCCTGCATGTCGGTTTCAATCAACATCGGCATCAAACCGACAAAGGTAGTGAGCGAGGTCAAAATGATCGCGCGAAATCTCCGCCCACCCGCCACGACTGCGGCCTGACGCAGGCTAACATCTTTGCGGTGGCGGTTCACGTAATCGACCAAGACCAAGGAATCATTCACCACCACACCCGCAAGTGCCACAAAGCCGCACAACGACATGATGGACAGATGCATATTGAAAATGATGTGACCTCCAATCGCACCAATGATGCCAAAGGGGATCACCGACATGATGATCAATGGCTGCCAGTATGAACGCAGCGGAATGGAAATCAGCACATACAT
This sequence comes from Luteolibacter sp., assembly GCA_043566505.1. Classification (GTDB taxonomy): domain Bacteria; phylum Verrucomicrobiota; class Verrucomicrobiia; order Verrucomicrobiales; family Akkermansiaceae; genus Luteolibacter. The sequence goes on from CP121322.1 coordinate 321,727, forward strand.
CACAATCAAAGCGCCCAAGAAACCGATGCCAATCTCGCGTATGCTGTCGGCCTGATCTTTTTGCTCACCCTCAAAAGCATACCCCACACCAGGGAAAAGTGAGGCCAATTGAGACAAGGTGTTCTCCTCGAGCGCATTGGAAACATCAGTTCCATTGGTTTCACCTATCGTGTCGGCCGTGATCTGAATCGATCGCCGTCGATCGATTCGATTGATCACTGATGGACCACGCCCAAATTCATACTCCACGACCTGACGCAGCGGCAGTTCGTCACCGTCCCGTGTGCGTATCTTCATCTCTTCCAGTGAATGCAGCGACCGACGATCGCGTTGCGGAAACCTCACCATCACCTTCACCTCATCGCGTCCACGCTGAAGGCGCTGCGCCTCATCACCGTAGAAGCCGGCACGCACTTGCAATGCAACATCATCCAATCTCAGACCCGCCGCACGCCCGGCAGGCGTCAGTCGCATCAATCGCAATTCGTCTTTGCCAATCTTATCGGAATCAGAGATTTCCACGACCCCTTCGAAATCATTCAGGGCCGACTTCACCCACTCCGCAGCAGCTCGAACTTGCTCCAAATCCTGACCATTGAGGTTAAGGTCGATCGCATTTCCCCCACCCGCGGTCTCCGTCGTGACCGACAACTGCGTCAATCCGGGGACGTCCCCCATTTCTTTGCGCCACTGCTCCGTGAACTCTTCTGATCCAACAGTGCGTTCACCAGACGGCGTCATCTCCAAGGTTACTTCGCCCACATGCGTCGCGGTTGGCGGCCCATCAGGCGCCAAGCTCGTGATAAATGGTTGCGTGCCTGCGCTTGTAAGGTAATGCCGCAAAACTGTACGACCTTCCTTCTTTTCGAATTTCTCTGCTGCCCGAACCGCAGCCTCTTCAATCTGGCGCGCCGCTAGCTCAGTATCTTCAAATGGCGCGCCTAGGCTCAGTTGAAACTTGGCCGAAACCACATCCCCCTCAACCGCCGGGAAGAATTTGAAGGGCATACGGCCACCCGCAACATAGCCAATCGTCACAATCAACAAAGCGATGAAGCCCGCCGTCGTCACATAGCGCCAGCGCAGCAGGAAATCCAACTTCGGCTTGTACACATCGTGGACAAATCTCTCCAATCCATCCGCCACCCGGCGCTGAAGGCGAAAAATGATGTTTTTCGGTTTCTCTTTTCGATGCGGTGCCAACAAAGCCATGTGGGCAGGCAATACAAACTTCGATTGCAGCAAGGAAAACGCGAGCGTTGGAATCACCACCAATGGAATGTTCGGCCATATTTTTCCGCTCACCCCACTCAACCCCAACATCGGTGTGAACGCGACCATGGTAGTCAACACGCCAAAGACGACCACGGTTCCGACTTCATGGGTTCCCTTCCAACTTGCTACCTTTGGATGCTCTCCTGCTTGAATGCGCGAATACACATTCTCCCCCGTAACAATTGCGTCATCGACCACAATTCCCAACACCAAGATAAAGGAAAACAAAGAGATCATGTTGATCGAGATACCCAACATCGGCATCAACCAGAGACCGCCGGCGAACGACACTGGAATTCCCAATGCAACAAGCAGAGCCAAAGACGGCCTCAAAAACAGAGCGAGAACCAACAGCACCAACACCAATCCCCAAGTCGCATTCTTGAACAAGAGTTTGAGGCGACCTTCAAGGTATTCGCTTTGATCATTCCAAACCGACAACTCAACACCTTCGGGCAAGCGATCTGCCGACTCAGCAATGTAGCGATCAATCAACTTCACCAACCTAAGGGTGTCCTCGTTGCCAACCCGATACACATTGACCAACACCCCGCGCTTTCCATCAAAGCGCGTCATCAAATCCACATCCTCAAAACCATCCGTCACCTGCGCGACATCTTCCAATTGGATTTCTGACCCATCGGGCAAAGTGGCAACATGAATGGTGCGAAACTCTTCGGCGGTGAAGCGTTTGCCCAGCGCACGCAGAATGATCTCGCCGCCCTCTGCACGAATGGATCCACCCGGCAGATCGACCGAACTTCTCCGCACGGCCTCGGCCACTTGTGCATGACTCAAACCGAGCTCTCGCAATCGCTCGTCCGAGACTTCAATCGACAATTCATAATCTCGCGTTCCAGAAATCTCGACTTGGGAAATACTGGCCGGCCCGGCAAACGCATTCGCAAAAAACTCAATCACGCCACTGGGCTTGGGTGCTTGGTAAACTTGCAGATCATCGCGTATTTGCTCCGCCAAACGATTGAGGGTCATCTCATCAACCCCCCCCTCCGCTGTGATCGCGATTTTCAAGACCGGACTCTTCACTACCACCTCTTCCACAATTGGTTTTTCTGCCTCGAAGGGGAAGTTGTCGATCGCATCCACCCGACTTTTGACATTCCCTAACAACTCCTTCACATCGTAGCCCGTCTCCGCCTCAATGGTGACCGTGCCGATGTTTTGAGCCGCTGTAGATCGGATCTTTTTGATTCCCGTCAGGTCATCAATCGCCTCTTCCACAGGGACATTCACACCCCGCTCTGCTTCGACGGGAGTGGCATTGGGGTAGGGAATGGAAACCCGCACCGCATCGATCGCCAAGTCGGGGAAAATCTCTTTCCTCAGTTTATACCACGCAGAAAAACCCGCCAACAAGACGGCGAGCATCAGAAAGTTGCCGGCAACATGATTCCGGCTAAACCATTGGACTGCGTTCTTCATGAATCCTCATTCTCTGAATCCACCACCTCTACCTTGGCTCCAACCATCGGCACCGCCAGTCGTGTCAAAACCAACTGATCACCATCACGGAAGTTGCCTTTGACAATCAATTGATCATCTCCCGATCTCAGGATCGTAATCTTTCGCTTGGCCAAGAGCCCGTCGTTCACCACCCAAACTTCGTCTGCGCCGCGCACCGCCACGCGTGGCAGCAATACGACATCATTCAATATCATCCCCGGCACTGAAGCCTCTACAAACAACCCAACCGGCGGCAAGGAGCCATCCTCTGCAGGTTTTACACGCGCCAAACCATAAGCCGACAAGGTGCTGCGCTGCACTTCTCCATCCACCCGCTCCAAAACCGCAGGCCACTTTTTCAACTCCCCACCCACTGAAGCCGTGAGTTCAACTTCGACCGCTTCGCTCTCGCGCAGAAAACCATAATCCATCAATGAAAATGGAAGCTTCACCTCGAGTTGATTGGCGGAGTAAAGCTCGGCCACTGGAGTTCCCGGCGCAAGAACCGCACCGAGCTCAACCGACACCCTGCGCACTCTCGCATCAAATGGCGCCGCGATGGTTGCCCTCTCGACATCACGTTTGGCTCGCCCAAACTCGGACTTCGCAGACTCCAATCGAGCCATCGCAGATTTGAGCTGCGGTTTGCGCAAGACCAGACTGGATGGCTCACCCTCACCGAGCTTTTCCCAATCGATCTTCGCCTGCACCGACATCGCTGCTTCTTGCTTCAATGCCAACTCGGCCTCCGCCACAGCAGAAGCCGCGCGCGCCACGGCAGCATCGTAGTCAGCCGCATCGATTTTCACCAAACTATCGCCCTTCTGGACCATCGCACCTTCCAGAAGTTTGGGTGATTTTCCCATCACGCGTCCCGACACCTCTGCAGAAAGCGTGACTTCCTGCAAACTGCGCACCGCGCCTTGGGTGTTGATCACCACATGGTGACGACCGACCACAACTGGGGCGACTCTGACGGATGGCACAAAGTCGCTGGATTCTTTCTTCTCAGGCTCAGGCTTGGTCCAAACAAATACGATCATCACCAAAATGCCCACGACCAACAATCCGAGCGCGAGCAAAAAGGATTTCACCGCATGTATCGCCGTTACGCGATCTGCCTCATCTTCCTCAATATTGCTTTGTGTGTCTTTTGATTCGTCCATGATTCAAGGGTTGTAGTCGCCACCCAGTGCAAGGTGGAGGTTGATGCGATTATCGAGCCGCAGACGACGCAAGGTCAGCATCTGACTCTCAAGCTCAATTCGTCGATTGGTTGCCGCCAACAAAGTCAGAACATCAGCCGTGCCACTCGAGAATTCACGACGCGCCGACTTTTCAGCCTCACGAGCCAATTCTGTCGCGGCCGATATCGCTTTAACCCGCGATGCAAAAAAGCTCTCTGCCGCCAATGCGGTCTCTACTTCACCAAAACTTTGCAAGACCACTTGCTGCAAGTTTGCCAGGGCTTCCTTCTCTTCCGCATTTCTCACCTTCACATTGGCTTTGAGTTGCCCACCACTCAAGATGGGTTGAGCCACCTGCCCTGCGATCGACCAAACACCAAATGCGCTGTCGCTGATGTCGCTCAGCTGTTGAGTGCTCCGCCCCCCACTACCAGTCAGACTAAAACTTGGATAGAAGGCTTTGACCGCCTCTTTGCGCCGACCGCCAGCAGCAGCCAATTGACGCTCTGCCGCCAAAACATCAGGTCGTCTCATCAATAACTCAGATGGAAGACCGGCAGGCGGCATCTTTTTGAGCGCTGGCAACTCAGACTGCCCCACCAACTTCGCCGATGGATATCGGCCCAAAATCACCTCGAGCTGCCGCAAGGCATCATCCAGCTCTGCCTTCCTTGCCGCAACATTGGACCGAGCACTTTCTGCATCACTTTGCGCCAAGCGCACTTGCGAGGCAGTCGCTTGTTGACTCCCAACCGCCCGCTCATATCGCCCCTTGATGAATTCTGCCGTGTCGGCTCTCGATTCCAACGCCTGTTCCGCAAGTTGGATCTGCCCCTGAATCTCTGCTACCAATATCCAAGCTCGGACCACTTGCGCGGCCAATGAAGCGCGGGCCGCTCGATATTGCTGCCCTTGCGACTCGAGATCTGCCAATGCGGCACGCTGACCTGCGCGAATTCTTCCCCACAAATCCAATTCCCACGACAGGGCAAGCTGCGCCCCATAGCTGTTGTCGATGCGCCGTTGCCCACCACCACCCGGAATTGGAAAGCCGAGAAAGTTCCGCGCGTCCCGCGAACCTGAAAATGAGGCATCCAACTGTGGCCGACCCGCCGAACCCGATGCTTTTGCGAGCGCCGCAGCCCTCTCAACTCTGGCCGAGGCCGCCTGAAGGTCACGATTCTCATCGTAAGCCTCTTGGACCAATTCTTTCAAATCATGACCGCCAAATCGCTTCACCCAGTTGTCATCAATCCCCTTCTTTGCCACGGGACTGGCCGACCAACGCTCAGGGCTTTTGCTCGCTTCACTCATCCGGCTCGACAAGGAGGATATCGAGCAGCTCGTGCTCACGAGAGCAAGCAACATGGCAGGCAATAATTTCATTGGGGACTCCAAAAGCTAATGAACCACAGGAAGCAGCTCACAGACAGTGAAAAACCGAGCAATTCACTACCTTACCTATGTCAGCAACTTACCAATGCAAGGGGGAATCCTGGCCATTGGATTTCAGGGTTTGAGTGCCATAAGCAAAGATTCGCTTTTTGTGGCTCGACTATCACCCAACTTTCGCCTGTCTTCCCAGTGCTAGCCCGCCTGCAACGCGGCAAGCCAACCCATACTACCCATGATCGACTTCCTACTCTGGTTTTGCGCAAGCCTCGCCTTCAACATCGCTTTCGGCTCTTTCTTCGAGTGGACCCTTCACAAGTATGTGATGCATCGGCCCGTCTTCAACTTCCGCTATGCATTCCAAGCCCATGCGGTGGTTCACCACAAAGTCTTCAAGGCTGATGACACCTATCACCTAATCAATGAATCAGACAAAGAAACCATCCCCATGGCATGGTGGAATGGACCAGTGCTCATCCTCATCTTCTCTGCGCCCTTCGGCGTGATCAGTTACTTCACTGGCTTCTGGGGCATTTATGCAGGATCAATCGTCGCGTTCTCAGCCTACTACGGAATCTACGAATACATTCACTGGTGCATGCACCTTCCTAAGGCTCGGCGCGTTGAAAAACCATGGTGGTTCCGTCGCCTCAATGGCCACCACCTGCTGCACCACCGCTACATGCACAAAAACTTTAATGTGGTGTTCCCTCTCGCCGACCTCTGCCTCGGCACCCTGATGATCCGCTCCAAGATCCAATTCAAGCAAGCAACCGGGCCATCCGTCCCTTGCGTGCAACCCAAAGACTGATCGCTCAGCGGGTCTTGGCATCTTCTTCGATCCAAGACCAAAGATCATTCAAGCCCTGGCGAACTGTCGCTTTGGTGGCCGCAAGATCATCACCTGCATCCAACTTGCCAAAGAGGTAGTATTTGATTTTTGGCTCTGTGCCTGAAGGACGAACGGCAAAGGCTCTGCCGTCTTCAAGATCGACAAACAACATCTTCTCTTTCGGCAATAGGTCGCCTTCTTGGTCGTAGATGTCTTGCTTCGCGAAATCACGCACGCGCAATACTGCAGAGCCATCGACTTCTGTTGGTGGATTATCCGCATAGGATGCCGCCAAAGCCTGAATCTTCGCCGCACCATCTGCCCCTTCCATGGCAAGCGACTTGCCGATCTCCAAGTAGTAGCCGTATTCGCTGTATATCTCATCGAGCAACTCCAGCAAGGTCTTGCCCTCGGACTTGGCGTAGGCCGCGACCTCCGCAAACATCAAAGTCGCTCCATTCGCGTCTTTGTCACGAATCGCATCCGATCCCAAGTAGCCATAACTCTCTTCTCCACCAAAGATGAAGAAACGCGAATACTCTAAGCGCAGCTTGCGAGTTTGTTCCTCACTCAAGGAACGATAATCGCCTTTCTTGTCCGCAGGGATTGCCTCTTCATACTTTCGCAATTTACCCGCGATGTACTTGAAACCGGTCAAGGTATCAACAACCCCCACACCGAAACCATCCGCAATCGATCGCTGAAGCTCCGTGGTGACATAGGTCTTCACCAGCACCGCCCGGCTCCGATTGGCGTGCGTCACCCAACCCAAATCAAAACAGGTCTTCAAACGATACCACGCCATCAAGGAACCAATCTGGTTGCCGGTCAGCAACTGCATCTTGCCGTCACTTCCCAACACCGCCACACCCATGCGGTCGGCATCGGGATCGGTGCCGACAACAATCTCCGCACCCGACGACTCCGCCAAATCAATAGCCATCTTCAAAGCTGGACCATTCTCCGGATTCGGCGATTCGACGGTGGGAAAACGACCGTCCTGGATGTCTTGCTCCAAGACCGTCTGAACATCGAATCCAAAGCTCTTGAGCATCGGCACATTGATGTGTCCACCGGTGCCGTGAAGATTGGTGAAAACAATCTTGGTCGATGCACCCTCAAGCAGTGACGGCTTGAGCAATAGCGTCTTCAGGCGCTCGGTGTAGCGCTGGTCCATCTCCTCTCCCAAGGTGGTGATCTTGCCGCGCTGATCTTCAGCAACGACCTCATATTTCTCCGAGTCGATCGCGTTGACCTCGTTGATGATAGCCGTCGCATGGGGATCGACAATTTGAGCACCATCGTTAAAATACGCTTTAAAGCCATTGTCGTGTGATGGGTTGTGACTCGCCGTCAAAACAACGCCTGCATCAGCGCGGAGTTCACGCACCGCAAAGGAAAGCTGGGGCGTCGACCTTGCACCTTCGAAAAGATACGCATCGCAAGCCAACTCGGAACAAACCTTTGCGCAAAACTCGGCGAAGTCGCGAGAGAAGTGACGCGTATCATGTGCGAAGACCAACGACGGCTTGCGGTCATCACCCGCAAATTGCTTCGCATAGGCAATCAGTCCACGCACCGCGCGGCTGACGTTAAAGAAGTTCATCGTCGCGGTGCCGACACATGGATGCTCAGGACGATCGTTTGGACCACCATCACCTTGTTCCACCTCGGTCACCACACGGCCGATCGTTCTCCCCCTTAATCCTCCGGTACCAAATGCGAGTGTCTTAAAAAACCGGTCATTCAGCTCCTGCCACTCGCTTTTTTCGATCAATTCTTCGATCGCTTTGGCGGCCAACTCACTTGTCGAACCCGCTAGCAGGGACTCGATGTTGGATTTTGCCTCAGCCAACAAATGGCCATCTGCGACAGCGGACGAGAGAGAAGATTCAAATGCGCTCATGGGTGGGCAAGACTAAGCACCCAACATGCCAATGGCAATACCCGCCTGTGTAGCACACCTCGGGAGATCAGGCCGGATAGCTCTCGGCGATCTTCTCTGCCCAGAACTTCGCTCGCTCGCCAAAGCTGAGCTCGTCTTGCGCATAAAGCACGCCGCGCGAAACATTGATGACGTCTGGCGCCGTTCGGTTTGACTTTGCCAAGGCATCCAAGCTGCCACCCTGCGCACCAAGACCCGGCACCAACAAGGGAGCATCAGGGATTTTTTCCAAAACCTCGGCCGCATTGGTCAATCCCACGACAAACCCGACATCGGTATCACGACCTTCTTCTTTCGCCCGATCTCCTAAAGCCGTGACCAATTCGTAGACCGACCGACCGTCGGCCAATTTCTGCTGCTGAAAGTCGGCCGTGCCGGCATTGGATGTCACCGCCAACAAGTAGATCCCTTTTCCTTTCCAATCGAGAAATGGCTCGAGCGAATCGTAGCCGAGAAATGGGTTCAAAGTCACGGCATCCACATTCCACCGATCAAAGTAACCTTGAGCATAGTATTTTTGCGTCTCTCCAATATCGCTCCGCTTGGCATCAAGAATCACTGGCACTTCATCCGGCATGTCGGTGAGCAATTCTTCAAGCAGCATGATGCCGCCAATCCCCATCGCTTCAAAGTAAGCCATGTTCGGCTTGAAGGCCGCCGCGTGATCCACGGTCTCTTCGATCACCTTTTTTAGGAATCCGCGCGCTGCCTCGGCACCGCCATCTCCGGGTCGTGGGTCCAACCCAATGCAAAGTCGCGATCCAGTTTTTTCAATCCGTTCCTGAAGAAGTTCGGCGTAGCGCATGGCTCAACACTGCGGGGTGATCTCGAATTTCAAAAGCCGAAAAAACGTTTCTGTGCAATACTTCGCAAAATTCTCGCGTATTCGATCAGACGCTTGACCCGACGCGAGATATCGCAATTTTAGAAACACCGACAATCCAACATCTCATGAACTCCCGACGCAGCTTCCTCCGCCAACTGGCCATCACCGCCGGTACTCCCGCCCTCCTATGCAGTCAGGCCTTCGGCCAAGACAAACCGGCTCTGATTCCCCTCACTGAGACCGATCCCATGGGCGCAGCTCTTGGATACAAAGAGGACGCGACTCAAGTGGACGCCTCAAAATACCCACAATATAAAGCGGGCCAAATCTGCGAAACCTGCGCTCTGTATCAAGGCAAGCCCGGCGACAAAGTCGGCGCATGTACGATCTTCGCCGGCAAATCAGTGACCGCCGCTGGCTGGTGCGCAACATTCGCCCCGAAACCTCCCGCAACGCCTGAAAAAGCGCCGGCTCCAGCAGCTGAATAAACCTCGCTAGAATCCCATTTCCCAACCCTCATTCGCATCATCGCGGATGAGGGTTTCTCGTTTCGTCCACTTTCCGCTTTTCCCCACCGCCACCCGCGATTACGTTCCCCACGACATGAGTTGCAGTGGCCCCAAAACCAAAATGGATCCAAATCTTCACCGGACCAAAAAGCCGGATTGGATCAAGGTACGCCTACCCAACAATCCCGAATTTTGGTCGACCAAATCACTGATCACCGACCTCAACCTCGTGACGGTTTGTGAAGAGGCCCAATGCCCCAATCGCTGGGAATGCTGGAGCCAGAAAACCGCGACCTTCATGATCGCTGGCGAGAAGTGCACCCGCGCCTGCGGATTCTGTGCCGTGAAAACCGCCAAACCCGACGCTCTCGAAGCCGACGAACCACAACGCGTCGCGGAAGCCACTCGCCGAATGGGGCTGAAGCACGTGGTGGTCACTGCCGTTGCCCGCGATGACCTGCGTGACGGTGGCGCCGAACATTTCAATCACACCATCAGCGCGATCCGCGAGGCCAACCCAGGCATCGTGATCGAAGTGCTAGTTCCCGATTTCAACGACCGCGATTGGGCACTCCAGATGGTCATGGAGGCGCGCCCTCACATTTTCAACCACAACATCGAGACGGTTGAGCGGCTCACCCCCCTCGTCCGCTCACGCGCGAAATACCAACGCAGCTTGACCGTTCTCAAAAAAGCCAAAGAAATGGCCGGCGGCTTGGTCGCCACCAAAAGCGGCATCATGCTTGGCCTCGGTGAACGCAAAGAGGAAATCCTCCAAGCGATGGACGACCTCCGCGACCACGACGTGACCGTCCTCACCCTCGGGCAATACCTCCGCCCGACTCCAAAACATCTTCCAGTCGTCGAGTTCATCCACCCCGACGCATTTGCAGAATACAAAGAAATCGCATTGGCAAAAGGCTTCCGCCACGTTGCCAGTGGCCCTCTTGTCCGCAGCTCGTATCATGCCGCCGACTTCAAGCCCGAAGAGGACATCATCGATGCGATCGAGGCCAAGGTCCGTGAAAATCAAGGCCTCGAGCTCGGCCCAGAGCATCTACCACTTCCCAAAATCAAAGAAGGGCTTAACGAAGCCATCGCTTGAGCATGAATCATTGGCTGATCAAATCGGAGCCCGACGTCTTCTCCATCGACGACTTGAAAAAGGCGAAACGTGAGCCATGGGACGGCATTCGCAATTACCAAGCGCGCAACTTCATGTGGCGCGATATGAAGATTGGCGATCTCGCGCTATTCTATCACTCGAACGCAAAACCACCAGGTATCGTCGGTGTTGCCAAGGTCGCGAGTAATCCCTACCCGGACCCCACTCAGTTCAAACCCAAGAACAATTATTACGACCCCAAATCCACCAAAGACAAACCCCGCTGGTGGCTGGTCGATTTCGAGTTCGTTGAAAAGTTTGATGAGCTCATCCCTCTCGACACTCTCAAAGAAGACAAAATCTTATCCGAGATGATGGTCTGTCAACGCGGCACCCGACTTTCCATCACCCCAGTGGAGAAAAAACACTACTCGCGAATCTGCAAATTAGCAGGCGTATGATTCCATGAAATCCTTCCTCTGCCTCCTCATCGCTTGCCTTATCCTGTTGGCAATCTTCGGCACAGGCGTGTTCATCTGGTATCTCAATTACACGACTTTCTTCAGTCGCTGAGATCAAACCAGCCGGGAAAACAAACCCCGCATCGTCGACTGCCACTTCTCAAGGAAGATTAGATTCCGGATACGAACAGACGCAAAGCTCTCATCTACGACATCTGCTTTTTCAAGTTCACCAAACGAAGCACATTCATGTCCAATCGCCGACTCAATGAGTCGATTGACCCCCTCCACTGCCTCACGGCACATGTGAATCTCTCCCTCCAACATCGCCAAGCCTAAAGCTGATTTCGCTTCATCCTTTTTGCGAATCAATGCCTCCGCCTTCTGAGTGACCTCACCCACTTTGGAAAACAAATCCATCATCTCGGTATCGATGGTGCCACGGGTATTCACATCGACACCTCTAATCTCCAACCAATGCTTCAACCGCTTGGATGGGCTCGAAATCGTTTCGTAGGCTTTCTGCAGGTCCTCGAAACTTTGGCCCTCTCCTCCTGCGTCGGGGTGAACCGATTTCCCAGCATCGCGAAATGCCGCGTTCACCTCGTCTTTACCGATGACCAATACCGGCGCGAGCCCAAGAGCCTCAAATGCGTTTTGCATGAAGTCGCTTTGAATTAGAGTGGCAAATCGTAACTACGACCACCCACACCCTCATACCATCTCAAATACGCGAGATTCACCATCGAGTAACCACCGGGCGTTGGGTAATTTCCTGTGAAATACCAATCACCACATGGGCCATCGATGGAATCGTGCAGATTCTCAATGGATTGATAAATCACCTGCACTTCACCATCCCAATCGATATCTTCGGGGTAAACCATACGGCTGATCTCCGCGGAAATCTCTTCTGCTGTGAACGCTTCATACACGCGCCGCACGCAGTTCTTGCGTTGGCCGACTGGTTTTTTGAGTTCACTACGACATTCATCGTAGATCTCATCCAGTAACGATTGCTTGCCCAACTTCCGGTGAAGCGACACAGCCGCAGAAAATGCAATGAACTTGCCTAGCTCCGACATGTCGATCCCGTAACAATCCGGGTATCGAATCTGTGGAGCGGTCGAACAAACAACAATCTTGGACGGCTTGGTACGGGCCAGAATCTTAAGAATCGATTTCTTCAAGGTTGTGCCACGAACAATCGAGTCATCAAGAGCGACAAGGTTGTCCCCTGGTTGAACACAGTCGTAGGTAATGTCGTAAACGTGCGACACCAACTGATCGCGACCTTTCTCTTGTGAGATAAAGGTCCGCATCTTGATGTCTTTGTGAGCCACTTTTTCTCCCACAGGCCAATTCCGAAGAATCAAATCATCAACCTTCTCAGCTGTGAGCTTACCCGCCTTTGAGGCTTCCAAAATCTCTGCCTTCACTTCGTCTCGGCGATACAGGCGAAGCCCATCCATCAAACCATAGTAGGCAACCTCTGCGGTGTTCGGGATGAACGAAAAGACGGTCTTGTCGAATGAACCACCAATCGACTCCATGACCTGCGGCACCAGCGCAGCACCCATCGCTTTGCGCTCACGGTAAATCTGCGGGTCGTTGCCGCGGGAGAAATATATCTTCTCAAACGAACACGGCGTGTGTTCGCGAGGCTCATGGAATGATGTTTTCACCATCGCCCCATCCGCCTTGATGCTGATCAAGCCACCTGGATCCACTGGCAGCACTTGCTCTTGATCCGCCTCAAATACCGTCATCAACGGAACACGCTCCGATGCGAAAGCGATCACTTCATCGGTCACCAGCATATGACATGGGCGAATCCCTCTCGGATCGCGCATCACGAACATATCACCGTTTCCAACCGCTCCACAAATCGCGTAGCCGCCATCCCATTCTCTCGCAGACTCAGAAATCAAACTCGGGATATCGAGCTCTTCGGAAATGTGATCAGGGATCTCAGCACCCGGCACCCCTTTATCACGCAAGCGGTGATACAAATCAGTGTGTGCCTCATCGAGATGGTAACCAATCTCTTCCAACACTGTTTGAGTGTCCGTTCCGAAAACTGGATGCTGCCCACGGTTGATCAAAACCTCATTCAACTCTGCCGCATTGGTCATGTTGAAATTACCCATCACCATCAAAGTGCGGGTCGGCCAGTTGCTACGGCGCAAATAAGGATGACACGAGCCTTCATCAAACTCACCCGATGTCCCATACCGCAAATGCCCCATCAAAATTTCACCGCCAAAGTCAAATTGCTGCTTCACGCTGTCGGGCTTGGTGTCGTCCATCTGCCCCAACCGCACCATTTTATCGAAACTCTTGACCTCCTTCTTGAAGATCCTCGCCAAAGCATCCTTTTCAATGCCGCGACGGCGCTGAACGTATGGCTGACCGATTGGCATATTCAGCTTCACACAACCAATACCCGTGCCGTCTTGGCCCCGGTTGTGTTGCTTCTCCATGAGAAGGAACAACTTATTCAAACCCCAAAGGCAGGTGCCATATCGATCGTAATAGTATGCTAGGGGCTTTCGAAGGCGGACCGCTGCGATGCCGCATTCGTGTTTCAAAAAATCACTCATAGTAGGGGGGGATCTTGATCACTCACCTTGAACAGAAACTCGAACTCCCTCTTCAGGAACCATTTTGCCCAACACGTGGCCACCAGGACCAACTTTGAGCGCGGCGTCGACATCAGACTCATCCACAATCGCGACCCAACCGATGCCCATGTTGAAGGTATGGAATCGGTCCTCGCTGTCGACATGCTTCAGCAATTTCTCTGCCCCTGGCATCTCCCATTTCGGAATGGTCAGGTCGGCACCCATTCCACGGAACAAGCGCTCAAGATTTTCAGGCAATCCGCCACCGGTGATGTGAGACATCGCCTTGGGACGAACTCCAGCCGCTTTGAGACCTTGAGTCACATCGTGGTAAAGTCGTGTCGGCTTGAGCCACGCCTTCATTTCGTCGTCACTCACTTCACCAGGAAACTCTTTCAAGACGCGGCGCACGAGAGACCAACCATTGGCGTGAATGCTGTCCGAGGCATAACCAATCAAAACATCCCCGACAGCCACTGTGGTGGGGTCAATTAGATCTGGCTTCTCCGCACAGCCAATACAGAACCCAGAAAGCTCAATCACATCCTCAGGAACAATCCCGGGCATCTCCGCCGTCTCACCGCCCGCTAGAATACAATCACAGGACTCCAAGTAGTCCGCCATGCCTTTGATCAGGCGCGTGATCTTGTCTTCGTCCAATGCTGCGATGCCGATGTAATCCAGAAACAATAAAGGGTCGCCGCCAGTGGTAATGATGTCGTTCACGCTCATCGCGACCAAGTCCTTGCCCGCGGTCTCCAACATGTCGTACTCCAGCAACAATTCCAATTTGGTGCCAACACCGTCACATCCCGTGACCATGACTGGCTCTTTGTAACTGCTGAGATCATAGCAGGCGGCAAATAAGCCAAACGCCCCCCACAATTTCCTCGTTTGCTGCGTGCGTCGCACGTGGCTTCCAATATCGCCCACAAGTGCTGCCGCTTTTCGCGTGTCCACTCCAGCCTGCTGGTAAGTTAGTTTGCCCTCCATAATCCGCTGGGAGTTTTCTACATGCCTCCGATGCCCCGTCACGCAGAAAAACCCCCACAAACACGAATTTCACGCGCACTCGATTCCAACCGCAGCGATAAAGGATTTTTTAAATAAGTTTTGTTAAATATCAACTTTTCTTAAAAATTTGTTGCCGGAGCCCAAAAAAATGAATAAACCCGCTGTAGGATAACGATTTATGGATTAGAAGTAATCTTTGAACCCATCCGACTGACCTCGATATGAGCACCGATTCCTCACCCACCATTGAAATCGCCTCTGGCGTGGAAATTGGCTATGGCGAATCCTTGGCCAAATTCAACGCCCCGGTTGAGCTCCACGGCGGCACCCATTTTCTCATTGCCCGCAACGGACGCGGCAAAACCACCCTGCTTCGCACCCTAGCAAGAAGCATCAAACCCCTCGAAGGATCCTTTAAAACCAAGGGTTTTATGCAGTATTTGCCCGAAGACATGCGGTTCGACAACGAAATCACCCCATCAATGATATTCCGCATGATTCTTCCCAAGGATCGGTACAAAGAAGCGATGGATCTTGCCCAATCCATCGAGCTCGACACCAAGAAGCCTTACGGACAGCTTTCCACGGGCAATCGCCGGAAAACGAGCCTCATCACCGCCGAATTCTCGGTCAAACCTGAAGGCGGCAACATCTTGCTCCTCGATGAACCCTTCAGTGGTCTTGACGCCTTTGCCCGCCAGGCCTTCGAAGAGACTTGGGAAAAGTCTCAAGACAACGTGCTGCGCCTCGTCAGTTGCCACCCCGACTACGATTCGATGGCCATGCCCAGCGTGCTGATGATCGAAGGACAATCCGCCCGTCACCTCAAAGGTGACGATCAAACCTGGAACAATCTCAAAAAACTTCTGAACTGAGCCATGAGACTGTTTCGACTTACTCTTGCTACTATTTTTCAGCGCAAAGCGTGGGCCATCTGCACACTCGCGGTGATCGGGCTACCCATGATCCTCCCATACCTATCCAGCGCCTCTGAAAAACCCTTGATGATACAACCTGCTCGCATCCAAGCAGCATGGTCCACCCTCTGGGTTTGCGCGCTCTTATGGGGGCTGTTCACCGCCTCTCGCGAAGGCGAAAATAATGCACGATCTGGGATCGGTGAGTATTTCAAAACCACGGGCCTCACAGCAACACGACAGCTTTTTCAGATCTGGCTTGCTGCATTTGCGTTCATTGTCCCACTGGTGATCATCACCGCCATCATTTGCCAGTTCGGAGCTCAACCATCTCACGCTGAAGAACACTAGTGTCCAGCTAAGGGCACGTTTCGGTCTCGTTTCTCGTTATCCTCCAAGGGATTCAGTTAAACTTCAGGTGTTACGCATTTGAGCGAGAATCGTCAGACACGTCGGTCTTATTGAGACTGGCGGCATGAATGAAGGACGTCTGATTTTCGCCCAAGTCTCTGAAATGATCTACCGCAAACAGTTTGACAGGTGCGTCGATCTGCATCCGATGCCGCGCTCAAGTCGCGGGATGAGTGCGAGGGATCACTTCCTTTCGATGCTCTTCGCACAACTAACTTTCCGAGAGAGTCTGCGCGACATCGAAGCCTGCCTCCGCAACAGCGAACACCTCCACGCGATGGGCATCCGTGGGAATATCACGAGAACCAATCTCGCCTACGCAAACGAGCACCGTAACTGGCGGGTCTATGAGGCGCTTGGCCAGATACTCATCCGAAAAGCGAGGAGGCTTTACGTTGGCGATTCCAACGGACTTGGCCTTGACGAGATCGTTTATGCCGTCGATTCCTCCACCATCGACCTATGCCTGTCGATGTTTCCGTGGGCTAAATTCAAGACGACGAAGTCCGCGATCAAATTGCACACGCAGATCGATCTGATCGGCTCGATTCCTGTGTTCATAAGCCTCACGGGAGGTTCGCAGCACGATGTCCATTTCATTGATGAAATGTTTTTCGAGGTTGGGAGCATCTACGTCTTTGACCGTGGCTATCTCGATTTTTCTCGACTCTACCGGATTGCGGAGGCGGGTGCCTTCTTCGTTATCCGCAGCAAGAAGAACACGAAATTCTCGGTTCGGGAATCGCGCCTTGTGGACAAATCATCCGGACTCAGATGCGACCAGAGCATCCGTCTCAGCAGCCCGAAAGGAATGAAAAGCTATCCTGAAAAACTCCGCCGTATCGGTTACTTCGACGAGGAGACGGGCAAGCGGCTCACGTTCCTGACCAACAACTTCACCCTGCCTGCGCTCAAGGTTGCAGCCATCTACGAGAACCGTTGGAAGATCGAACTCTTCTTCAAGTGGATCAAACAAAACCTCCGGATCAAGGCGTTCTACGGCACCAGCGAGAACGCGGTCTATAGCCAGATTTGGATCGCCATCTGCGCATATCTCATGGTCGCGTGTCTCAATAAGACTTACAAAATCGACGAGAGTCTCAGCAGAATCTTGCAAATTTTAAGTGTGAACGTATTCCAGAAAATCCCTGTAACTGCCTTACTTCCGCAGAAGCAGTTAGAAAAATCAGAACCAATGCCTGAAAATCAGTTGATTCTAAAGGGATTTTAACTGGACGCTAGTGGCTGAAGAACAAGCAATGTGGTGGAAACTCAACCTCCAATACTCCACCCTCTTCTTATTGGTCATCGCTCCACTCCTCGCATTGGCAATCGCGATCTCATCGCGCTTCGGCGCCATCAGCGGCTTCTGCACAACTGTGCTACTCGCGCTCTATGGATTGTTTGGAGTTGGCTACTTGGACAGCATGCTGAAAATCGAAGAAAACCCTATATTTAGAGGAATTCTCTACTTCTCCCCGCAATACCGTTACGCCGATCTAACACAACGCATGTATTACAAAAGTGGAGCCCTCACTACGGATGCATTCAACCTCACCGCTCTTCATTTCTGCGGACTCATCCTGATATATGCCGTCATCTCTCGCGTCACCTTCCGCACCAAAACATCTTAAGTCCCAGCCCAAATGCAACGCACCACTTCCACAGTCATCATCACCAGCCTAACGGCTGCGGGAGTGGTCGTGCTTGCGCTCACAACGAAACCACTGATCGAAAGCAGTGAGCTGGATACACCACTGAACCCCTTCGGAATCAATCGCAGTCCCTATGGCGAGGTTTTTGCAATGGCTCTCCAAGGACCGATCAACTCCAACTTTCACGTTGGGATGTACGGAGCCACCGACGAAGAAATCATCATCCGCCAATCGGAAAACAAAAAAGAGGAACCCGGAAGTCTATTGCTCGTCAAACCCGAGCCCGAGAAAGCACCAGAGACGCAGCCAGAATGGACATTGTCAGGCTTCATGCAGAAAATGTTAGATGATATGCAAAGAGGGCATGTGGAACGAACCAATCCACTCCCCGCCAGCGAGGCTCTCAAGTTCTATTTGCGCGGCGAAGCAGAAGACAAATTGCGTTTTGCCTACAATCTAGATCCATCTCACTACGCCAACTACACCTCTCTCCATTTCTTCCTCAATGAGGGAATCAGCACTCGGCCTAGAGCCGCAGCTAACGCAGATGAACTCGCCAAGCAGACGATTGAATATTGCCTCAATCAGGAAGGCGACACCCGCCCCGCCCTGACCGCTGCGGCAGCTTGCACCAATATGATCCACCTCATGTTCAGAGCACGCGGTAAATCTGACAATCCCTACACCTTGGAGGACATGAGCCATTATTTGAAAAAACTCGACGAATCTCTGACTCGCTATGAGGAAATTGCGCGCGAATGGGATGAAAATGGCAATTGGCAGCGAATCTCAACTGAACGCTTCAATGACTGCCAAGAACGCTACCAATTCACCCTCGCTATCCAATCTGCAGCAGAAAAAACAGTGGCTAGATTCAAAAAAGAATCAACCCATTGAAAACAATTCTTGATCAATGGAAGAATTTCACCTCTTATTTTATCTCTTAATCCCTAAGTCTTAACGATGTCCCTTACAACATCCGACACATTTGAGCCGCCTCCGTTGCCAGACGAAGAGCCGTCGCTCGATGCGCCGCAGTTCACCGACAGCATGTCGGGGCGCGAACTGCTGGGGATCATTTTTAGAATATGCGGTGAGGTAGGCGTCTCAGATATCCAAATGCGCGCCTCTCGACCTGTCTATATTCACACGAATAAAGGCATGGAGAAGCTCGACTACTTGGGCATTCTGAGCCCTCCCAATATGGACGAGATCCTCAAGGAGCTCATCACCAACCGTGAAAGCGGCAGCCATGGGTTTGGTAAAGAGGAGAGCGTTGAAGAACGCGTTGAAGATAAAATCAATCTCGCGATTCAAGAGTTTGCGGAAACCCGTGTGGCCGACTTTTCCTGCGACGGCATCCCCCTCAACGACGACGGCGAGAAATCCGGCCGTCTCCGGATTCAAGCCCACTTGAGCTCATCCGGCCTTGGCGTCACCTGCCGTATCCTCAACGACTTCATTCCTGAACTCGAATCACTTGGTATCGACCTCGATACCACTGAAACCCTACGCCAAGCCGTTTTGAAACGCGCAGGCCTCTGTTTGGTCACCGGACCTACCGGCTCAGGCAAATCTACCACCCTGGCATCTCTGATCGACTGGGTCAGACGTCACCACCCCAAGCACGTGGTCACGGTTGAAGACCCAATCGAGTATCAATACCCTGACGACATGGACGATCCAGAGGACCCGGATCAAAAAATCCCATCTCCCAGCATCGTCACCCAACAAGAGGTTGGGCGAGATGTCCACTCCTACCGCCAAGGGCTCAAAGACGTTCTCCGTAAAGCACCCCACATCATCCTCCTCGGAGAGATTCGTGACCGCGAAGCCATGGAAACCTGCATGGAGGCCGCCCAAACGGGTCACTTGGTGCTTTCCACCCTCCACACCACTGGCGCGGTCAAGACCATCGGCCGTATTTTGGAAATGTATCCTCGCGAGAGCCATTCCTCGGTTCTCAGCCGCCTTGCCGAAATCCTCATCTTTATTCACTCTCAAGGCCTTCTCAACGGTATTGAACGCCGTGTTTTGACCTACGAATTCCTACAAAACAACGATGATGCCGTCGCTAGCGCCATCGCCAACTACGACGGCGGAGCTCGCTCACTCGAGGATGTAATCCGCCGCGCTGGCAATATCGAGTGGGATGCCAATCTCAAACGCCTATTAAATCAGGGATTAATTACACAAGAAACGCTAGTTAATGCTCGCATGAATCGAAATGACGAGATAGAGTGATTGAATAAACCGAAATATTTCCGGGGATAACCCTACATACTTGAAGCCTCAGAACTTCAATATGCGCGGCCCCCACTCCGACAAAGAACCCAAAAACAAAAACTAATACACACAATGAAACTACAAAATAAACTGTCCAAAAAGCATACCGCAGGAATGACCCTACTCGAATTGACTGTTGTCATCCTCGTTTTGCTCTCGCTCATCTCGGTGCTATTCGTCGGCGCTCGTGCGTGGAAGAAAGGATCGGATCGTTCAACTAACATCCTGAACATCCGTAACTGTCAACTTGCCATGCGCGGTCATGAAAACATGAATCAGCTCGCTGTCGGTGCTGCATTCACAGCCACCGAACTCAGTGATTACCTAACGCTGCCTGGTGGAGTCGCAACAGTGACTTACACCCCAGCGGATGTAATCACGGCCCAATCCGCACAACCAGCAGTTGCCTACACCCACATCTGGCTCCAACCATCGGCTGACGGTGCTGTTGGTGCAGACTACGGTCACAACGCGTTCACTGATGTGACCGGTTGGTAATCTGACCACACTCCTCTTGAGGAGTTGAACAATTCAGCGGTCCGCCTGCCCAGCGGGCGGACCGCTCTTTCTTTTGAGCTGATCCTCTCAAGAAACTTTCCCTACACTTCCCTACACAACCCTCTACGACCTTGGCCCCGTTCAAACATCCGGAATCCCTAAATCCGCTGCAACAGTACCGCCAAGCTGGATCAATCCTTAGCTCCACCACGCGTGCCAAGAACCCAGCATGGTATCAGACTGCTCTGGAACTTAATTTCCAACTGCACATCCGACCTGACGGACCAAAGGTAATCACTGCCTACTACGACAAGAAAAAGTCGGATTGGACAGAAGGTCCCACAATCACTGAGGAAATTCTCCACAGTGAAGAACAAACTGAGGCTTTCATCGCCGAAATCCTCAAGGTTACGAAATCCAATAAACGCAATGCTCTAGGCGTGGTTCTCCATGTTGCTGACGAGTTTGCAACGAGCGACCTCAAGCCCGATCTCAACAATCCAGGCGATTTGCCTGATATTCGAGTTGCAGCGATCAATGACCCTGCTTCCATCCTTGAAGACTCATCAATTCAGGTCGATCAAGGTTCATGGCGCGTCGTTCCCTATCCTGCCGCTGCTAGCGATATCATTGGCACCACGGTCAGCATGACCAATTCGCTCGCCCCTTTCCTTTCCCAGTTACGTACAGCTGGCGAAAAAACCAATTTCCCCATCATCACTCAAGCCCTGAGCGCGCCCCTGGTTGCCATCATGGGAATGCCAGAGTTTCTCCAGAGAAATAGCGACAAGCCTTACGTCACCATACTTCAATACCCATGGTTTACCGCCATGGCTTTCTTTAACGAGCATTCGGATCTCCAGCGGATCCGAACTCTCCAACACCGTGGCGTCAGGACCGCTAGCAACTTCCGCAACGCACTATTCACCACAAGCGCTTCGCTTGAATTTCTGGATCCAGACATCTACATCCTTCCCCTTGGTGAAGACATCGACCTCGCTCTCGAACCAAACCTCAAGACGAACTTCCCAAACTCCAAGGTAGAACTTTTGCAGCCTAAAAACGTGGGCATTTTGCCTGACTGGGCTCCTGAACTTTGGGTCTCAGTCGCTGATTCCTCTACTGGAAGCATCACCAGTCACACCTTCACATCATTCCGCGAAGATGGCTGGGCTCTGCAGGATTTCCTTCCTACTCCAAAAGAAGTTGCGGAAATTTACCCTTCAAAAGGTGAAATGGCCATGCTGCGTATTGCCCGCACAGCGCGTATCGCAATATTGATTTTGGCCGTTCTCGGCCTCGGATATTTTGCGAAAGATATCATTGAGATCCGCGGCAAAGCGGAATGGTCCTTTGAGCCTTCTCAAGTGATGATTACCCGCGCAAGGGTCGCCAAGCTGAATGCAGAACAGCAGAAAATCGACCACTGGAACAACCTTCTCAGCGATCGCTCGAAAGCCTGGGCGAACATGGAATCACTTGCACGCATGGTCCCGCCTGAAGGCGGCATGCTCGTCAAAAAATACGCTTACAATACAAAGCCCGATGCAACCCGAGGACAAGCGACCGTGGGTTTCGTGAAATCTTGGAGCATCTCGGGCTATGCTCGCTTTGAGGCCGTCCAACAATACCTCAACAAGCTCAATACGCGCGATGGCATCAACGCTCACTTTGAGGAAATCGCGAAAGTTACCGGCAATAGCGCATTTGACCCAAATATCGGCAACCGCAGCATCTCGGTCAACATCAGGACCCGTGAGAACAATGCCTATCGCCCAATTCCACCAGAGGAAGCTGTGATCACCGATGAAAGCTCCTACCCATACACTTTTGATTTAACCATCACTCAGCGGTTCGAAGCAGACGATCCGCTCTCAATCAACGTGAAGGCAACCCCATAAGCCATGAATCTTTATCGCCAATCCATCATCCTCTTTGGGGTCATCATCCCAATGTTAGTCGCGGCTGCCATTGTCGGGGGCGGATACGTCATGAAATCGAAGATGCAGGCATCTTACGAAACCAAGAAAACCAATTACACCGCCTACGAGCAAGATCGCAAGAAAAGCAACAAGATCGAGGGCCAAGTCATCAAGCAACGAGATGATTTGAAACGATGGGAAGACATCCTCTCTCAACAAACCGCCAGTGCCACTCAGGCGACTTTGCGCGAGATCTACGAAAAACTGCCTAGCAAAGAAATCCAACAAACAGCTTTTGACCCGCAAAATCAGAGCACGGGTCTTGGATCTGCATCTGCGCAAAAATCATCCCAAGTTCGGATCGCCTTTCGTGGAACTTACCGCACCATGCAGAAAGCATTCTTGGAACTCGAAACCAAAATGCCTCAGTTGCAACTTCAGGAATTCAAAATGGAGCCGATCAGCTCAAGCGCTGCGCTCATGAACTTTCAAGTCACCTACTCCGCTTGGGAAAAATAAATCTTAACCAATCAACACCAACTCTGATGAAAATGATTCAACACAGGGACATGGCCCAAAACAGACTGCTACGCAGTCATGCAGACTCATTCATGCCCATGGTCTGCTTCAGCGTCGCCGTTGCATTCATCGCTTTCTCACTACCTACCTTCGCTCAAGAATCAACAGAGGAAGTCGCTCCAACTGTCACCAAGGTAGACATGGCAGACATCACCTCGAAATCTTCAAGCCACATCTCGGCGGATATGATCGAACCCTACATCCAAGGGCAGACCGCTCAGTTCGTCATCAATACGCGCAAGATGGATCCTTTCGGCCAAGTTCAGGACCCCAGCGTTAAGAAAGTCGTGAAGGAAAACACAACGGGCCCTCGCCGATTCAAGCCAATCAAACCAACTTCATTCTCTGACGTTATTAGTCGCATTAAGGTCAACACCATCATGCCTTCGGAAAATAAATTCCTGATCGGCACTCGGTCATTCAAAAAAGGCGACCAGTTCCCGATCGCACATCGCGGCAAAAAACTGACCGTTGAAGTCGTGGAAGTAACGGCAACCAACATCGATTTTGAAAACGTCAGCACTGGCGAAATCGCATCAGTAAAACTCAATATGCTACCAGCTGGCATGGAATCCGGCACAGCTGGCATCCTTGCTCCAGGAATGGAACAAGATGACAACAGC
This sequence comes from Luteolibacter sp., assembly GCA_043566505.1. GTDB lineage: Bacteria > Verrucomicrobiota > Verrucomicrobiia > Verrucomicrobiales > Akkermansiaceae > Luteolibacter. The sequence continues at coordinate 345,252 of CP121322.1, forward strand.
GCCCCCCTGCAACTGGGCCCCGGCAACTAATATCCCTTTCTCATTCTCACCCTAACAGAACCCTACATAACCATGAAACCTGCCCAATTACTTACCTACCTTGCTGTTGCATTGGCGCCACTCGCGCTACATGCACAGAATCCGGCAGATGCTCCAATCATTGAGCCCGTCGCCAAACCCGAGGCCACTGAAGCTCCACAACCCGCTCCCGAGCCAGCTGCACCGCAGCCAGCCGATGAGCCTGTTGCAATTGAGCCAAGCACGCCCGTAAACCCGACCATCACCCCAACTGGCGGCGGAAATGATAAGCCTGGCGAGGGAATCACGGTTGATGATGGAGAAGCTGGCCCTGGCAATGAGCCCGAGGCAGCCGATGAAGGTTTCATCATCAAAGATGCTGGTCTCAACGACATCTTTCAATTCTTGGCGAAGTCCGCTGGACGCCAGTATTTCCACAACAGCCAAATCGCAGGACCTGAATTCTTGGTCACTGGCCACTTGAACGACGGCGACCCCCTTCAACAGATGGAAGAACTCGCGTTCATGTATGGACTCTCAATGCACACCAAGGGCAACACCATTTATGCTCTGACGAAATCTCAGCTAACCCAACTCCCTAGCTCTGAGTTTCAATACCAACTTCGCTACCTCCGCCCAACAGACATCGAGTCGATCAAAGACTTGATCCGCCCCATGTTGAGCCCAGGAACAGGTATTGTGAACTTCGAACCAAAAACCAATACGGTCATCATCATCGATTCCGCCCACCGCATCGAGCAGGCTCAAAAACTTCTCCACGGCATCGATAAGGCAAAGGGTCAGATTATTGTTGAAACGAAAATCCTGCGCGTAAATAGCAGCGCAGCTGAACGCCAAGGCGTCAACTGGACCAGCACGCTGGGTGAAGGAGCTAGTGAGAGCAGCGTCAGCGTGCTCAAAGTTGCTCGCTCCCTGAACTCAATCTTCGGATTGGACGGCGGTATGATCTCTGACGATGCAGAATCGAACCTTGTCCTCAGTCCAATTCAAATCACTGGCGTGCTTCGCGCACTCAATGATGGGAACCTCGCCAGCCAAGTATCGAATCCGACGCTGATCACTGAGGACAACGAACAAGCAACGATCTCAATCATCGACCGCATCCCGATCATCACCACCACCACGACTCAAACCACATCAGGTGGCAACCCAACGGTGACAGAAGAAGTTCGTTACAAAATCGACAGCAGTGACAAATCCATCGATTCCGATCCAAGCGCACACCGCGAAATCGGCATCTCCTTGGTTATCACTCCAACACTTCTTCCTGACGGAACGGTCCGCATGAAAATGCGCCCCCGCTCTGCTCAAATCACCGAATTTGTTCGCAGCAACTCGGGCAATGAATACCCGCGTGTTACGGAGTCCATGGTTGAATCACTCGCCCGTGTTCCAGATGGTTACTCATTGGTTGTTGGTGGTTTCTACGGTGAAACCAAACGCGACAACAAAACCAAAGTGCCTCTGATCGGTGATATCCCCATCATCAATTTCTTCTTCAAGAGCAAAGACACCTCGAAGGAAAAAACCAGCTTGGTCTTCATTGTCACGCCAACGTCTTACAATCCTCGCTTTAGCAGTCAAAACAACAAAGCGAGCGATAGCATTCGCAAAAAAACCAGCTTTGACATAGAGCACAACTGGGCAGACCCAAACAACCCAGGACCTGGTCACGAGCCTAACATGATGCGCACCATTCGCGGCATGGTTCCTGAGCAAGCACCATATTATCCTAAGGCTGAAGTTGTGCGCCCGAAAAATAGTGATACCAGCTCAGCCAAGCCACGCTTCGCACGTGGAAGACGATAAGAGAATAACTCACACCGCATAGACTGCCCCCAATCGCTTCAACATGCAGGGTTCCTCTCCATTCAATCCATCTCAGGAACCACCACCACAGACCGATATCCCGCTGCAACCCATGCAGCAAACGGCTGAAGGTGATCCCTGGGACTATGCTGAACTCTGCTTGGAGCAAACCGCCGCCGCCATTCATGAATCTGGCGCGGCATCTCCAACGGAACTCAATCAGGCAATCAGCGCCGCACGGGAATGCCATGTCGACGACAAGCCCGCTGATCTGATAGAAATCCTTGCTAGATCTCAAGGGCACGAAGAGGAGCACATTGGAGACATCATCGTTGAACTAGCAAATAAAGTTTCGGCGACTCTGAACCCGATACCGCAAATCATGCCATTCGGCGGCAAACTGATCGCCCCCTCTGCATTCTATGATTCGTTTGACCGAATCCACGAAATTGCCCGCATCCTCCTCTCCCCCGTCACCTACGCAGAAGACACCGATGCCATCGGCACTGCTTCAATTAACCCAGTTGCATCCACCATTCTCGCGGACGAAATTCGCACGGCCGTCTTCAAGAGATTTGGCATCCGCCCCTTTCTTACCGTGAGTCGCCTCGACTACGAAGATTGGAGCTTTTTGACGCGTAAGCACTTTGAGTTATGATCGAATTTGACGGCATTTCCTTTAACGAGCTCATCAGCCGCCAGATCATGAGTGAACTGGGTGGCCATGACCCCAGTTATGCAGAACTGGATCAAGACCAAGTTCCAAACCGTGTCACTCGATACAGTTTCATGGCCGCCATCGCCAAAATCAACGGCCTGCCATTCTTCCCGAAAATCGCTGAGTTTTGCGACGGCTCTCTGCACTCCGCTTGTGACTCAACCGTGATGACTCGCGGCTTCTTCGCTCCACTGTGCCTCTCTGGGTCCGACAAACTTATCGTCGCCATTGCCAACCCATGGAGCCCACTTGCGGAGGAATACCTCGCACCACGGTTTCCCCATCTCGAAATCGTCAAGGTCGTCACCCTGGCCTCCGAGATTGGCCGCGCAATCGAATCCGTTGCAACCAATAGTGGCCCCAGCAAGTCCGACCTCGAATCCATCGATGTCGAAGACCAAGACGAAGGCATCCATGACTTTGACGTCACCACAGATTATACAGAGCCAATGGCTCAATTGGTGGCCACCATTATGTCAGACGCCGTTCGAACACGCGCTTCCGACATTCACTTCAAGGTGGAAAAAGAGTCATTTTACTACTCGTTTCGTATCGATGGTGACCTCGGCACCAAAGTGGAAATCCCAATGAAGTTGAAGGACCGCCTAGACGCTTACCTACTCAACCTCATGAAATTGCCGACAGAGATTCGGAACACCGCTCCCGGCATTTCAGGTCGCTTCACCATCTCATACTTCCACCGCCCGATCGACATTCGTTACGAGAGACACAGAACGTATCGTGGTTACCACGTCACCATGCGTTTGCTCGATAAGAGCAACATCAACGTGACTCTCGGTAAGGGAACTCTGGCATTCGACGATGACACGATGTTTGCCCTCAACAAGGTGATGAAAATCCCTGCGGGAATCATCGTGATGTCAGGACCGACCGGTTCTGGTAAATCCACAACGCTCAACGCCATCTTGCGTGAGCTCAACCGACCAGAGGTCAATATTCTAACTCTCGAGAACCCGGTGGAGGATGAGGTCGCCGGCATCACTCACTGTGACTTGAAGAGCCCCAAAGAGTTCAAGCCCATGATTGCCTCATTCATGCGCTCTGACCCCGATATCATTCTCATGGGTGAGGTTCGCGACCTGGAATCTGCCGAACTTGCGATTGAGGCCGCCGTTACGGGTCACAAAGTTTTGACCACCATTCACACCCCTCGAGCTTCTCAAATCATTGAACGTTTCGAGCAGTTGGGGATCGAACGCTGGAAAATCGCCCAAACGCTCAAAGCCGCCTGCGCCCAGCGCCTAGTCAAAGTTCTCTGTCCATACTGCAAAGAAGCCATCGATGGACTCTCTGAACATGAGGTGAAAACATTTAGTTTGGACGATTCTTGGAAAGACATTCCCCTATTTAGTGCTAAAGTAGGAGGTTGCGGTGAGTGCCGTAATTCAGGCTATAGCGGTCGAACCGCGATTCTTGAGATCATCCCGATCACCCCGAAAATTTCAGACCAACTTTCAAAAGGTGAAATGACTCCCTACGAACTCGAAGTCAAAATTGCTGAAGAAGGCATTCTGCCCAACCTCCGCAAGAATGGCCTAAACCTCCTCAGAGACGGAAAAACCGACCTTGCTGCTGTCAGCAAGGTCATCGACATGACCTACACCGATGACTGATATAAAGAATACCAAAAAAGAACCGGTAGATGTCTTGGCTCGGTTCAAATCAAACAAGCCCAAAGAATTCAGCAAGAAGGATCAGGTCGATCTCTTCCGGGGCCTCGGTTCCATGTTGCGCGCGCAAATCAACACGGCTGATGCCATCAAATACTACTCACATGGACTGCCAAACCAGCAGATCGTGAGCGTCATGACCAAAATCCGCGAGGACATCAACACGGGCATCAACGTTCATGAGGCATTCCGACGCTCAGGCCGATTCAGCGATACGATCATCGGTCTTATTCAAGCAGGTTCCGATGCAGGCCAGCTCCACTATGCTTTCCAAGCGCTCGCCGATCGCTTGAAAACCGAACTCCATTTCAGCAAACAAATCAAAAAAGCCACCATCACTCCTGGAATTATCATCTGCGTGCTGATTGGTGCCTTCATTATCTCTCAGGTCAAAATCGTCCCTCAAGTGGAAGAGATGCTCAGCGGTGTGGGAGCTGAACCCGATGGCATGACCGTGATCTCATTCAAAATTAGCCATTTCACTCAAGCCGTCTGGCCCATTGTCGTCTTATCCATGATCGGAACTGGGCTTGTCATCGCTTACTCCGCCAAAGTCCGTAATATCATCTTGGGGTTTGTCATGTCCAAGTGGCGCTTGCTTCGCTTACTCGTGATGACCATTCGACAATTGACCTTCATCTCGACAATCAAACTCTTGCACTCGAATGGCATCAACTTGGCCAAATCCATCCGCACCTCTGCGAACAGCGTCAAAAACACCCCGTTTTACGACGAGCTTCGAACAGCTGCCGACAAATACGAGAACTCAGGTGTCCCATTATCAACCGCCTTTGCCAAATTCACCTCCGTTGACGCCCAGGTGACCCACATGTTGGCGATTGGTGAAAAGTCTGCCTCGCTCGATGCCCAACTTGAGATGTTGTGCGAGATGTATGAGGAAGATTCGGAAACACACATGAACGTGTTCTCGGCAACCATCAGCTTCATTGTTCTGATCATCGCCGTTCTTCTTATCGCCGCCGTATTCATTGGCACCTTCCTCCCAATCTTCCTGATGGGACCGAAGATGATGCAAAGCGCCTAATTCCAACAAACCCCAGATCACCAAGATCATGATGCAGCTCACCAAATTGGATCGTTGGCTTCGCGAAAAGTTCGCCTACGAAACCCATATTCAGACGTTGCGGATGCCCGAAGACGATATCCCAAGACGGATTCGGGTAATCGACCTACCCGACGAACCAGGGCGGCGTTACAAACACAAATTCATCTGCGATAGCACCCAAGATGTTGACGCTCTCATTGAGATTCTGAAGGAAAACAGCCAAATGTATGCGACTCAAATCATCGAAAAGGACTCTTTTTTTGTGAGATTGGTCGCACCCAAAGAAAAATCGGTCACCTGGACTGTTATTTCGATGATTGTCATCACGACTGCAGTGTTTTTTGCGTTTCTCTACCTTAAAAAGCTGTTTTCTGACCCAGAATTAAGGCAAAATCTCATAGATGCGCTTGATATTCTAAAAGGCTGAAAAGCGCTTCCGATTTGTCCTTATTCACTCAAACCCATCAAAGCCATGAAACAACCAAACGAAACGCAAACTCATCAAAAGGCAGCAACGCTCCTGGAAATGACCATCGTGATTCTGGTCCTCCTCAGTCTGATTGGCGCCGTTGGCTTCTCCACTAAAAAAATTAGCGAATGGAAACTCGGCCGCGAAGCAGGAGAAACACTCCGCTTGGTATACACCGCCCAGCGCCAACTACTTGCTGATCAGCCCACCAAACCCGTGAGCGATATTGAAGGCTCCGATTTGTTGCCCTACCTCAACAACTATTCGGCGATTCCAACAATCGAGGACCTCAACGGCGATCAGCTGCCGATCAACTTCAACGTGTCCCCTCCAGTAGTCGGCACTGGTGAAACTCCATACGACCCATCAGGTAAAGATTCAGATTCATTATGGGACGTTGGCCAATAATCCCAATTGCAATAGCGACATGCCTCACCTTGGCAACCGCTGCGCCAGCGCAGGATGCCGAGTTCAAGCATGTGGGTGACTTCCTTCTCAAATCCCACTTCAAGATTGTGGGCGGTGATGTCACCCCCATCCCGATGAAACCCATCGCCTTCCGCGTATTCACCAACGGTGTCACCATTCGCGTGAGCACAGAAGACAACGAGGACGCTCATTTGAGCTTCACCATCTACCGGTCTGATGGAATCAGCCGACAAAAAGAAGGCGGCGGCGCCCTAGAAATCATCCCGGGTGTCCAGGCAACCACCAAAGTGGGTGGGGTTCTTCGCCACTTGCGCTTAACCGAGGAATCCATGACGATCACCACATTTCCTGGGGTCTCCAATCAAACCATTGTGAGCCACTCGATTGCTGCAGAACCAATCGAGCCCAAGAAAAAACCTTCAAACACTACAGAAGCTCAACCATGAAGCCACTCCCTGCGGAAAAGGATCCTCAGTCAAATCGATCAGAAGGTGCTAGCAATGATATGTCCGCCTTGCTGGGCAACCCGATAGGAAACAACAAGCGTGTGCCCAAAAATGCAAAGAACTTCAATGCATACCCCCTAATGCTACTACTCAGCACTGCCACAGCTGCGATCTTCTTCGTCATGTACATCACCAAGCCTTACATCGTTCAAGGCAACCCTGATGGAGACACTGACATCCAATTGGCAGGAGCCGAGAACCCAACTGGGAATTCGAACCTTCTTCCGAACAACAATCAACTCCCTGGCGAAACGACCGCAAAGGGTCCTGCATCAACTCACCCCTCACATACTGGTCTGCAACCCCCAGTCATCGAGGAATTTGAGGAAACCAACTTGCGGATGCAGCACATTCTCACAGCAAAATCTCCTAACGGATACACAGGACGCATCGATGTCGATGTGCCTGTCCTTTACCAAAGCCGCCAACTTCGATGGTCCGCGTCCGAAGTGAGCGAAGCCCGGTCCCTACTCGCACAACTCAACCAGCATCGCGACAAAACCAATCAACTGCGAAATGAAGGGGCTCAATTGTTGAAGCAATGGGACCAACTGATTTCAAAGTCGATCCCCCCCACCCACTTGCGAGCCGATAGCCCGTCCACCCCAGAGAATCAACACAGCGCCGTCATCAACCAAGATGACGAACCTAACTTCACCGCTGATTCCATTCAAACTCCACCATCAGAATGATGACCACACGCACCATCCCCGTCTTCATCGGCCTCATGCTTTCAATGCATGCCTATGCCCAAGAGGTTCAGCCGGATTCCCAAGATGAAGATCCCGTTCAAGCCGCAATACGCGCCTTCAATGAGGGCGTGTCCAAAAAACCCAATGAGGTCACCGTCGTGCTCCCCTCCCCTGAAACGACAAAACCCAAAGCAGACAAAGAAGAGGGAAAGAAACCCCTCCTGGTCACAGGCAAACCACCGGTTGATTCAGAACTTGTCGACCCCATTCCAGACATCGAACCTGAGCCGAAGGTCGATAAACGAGGCCTGCAAGCCAGAGTTGCGACCATCGATGATGGTAATGGCAAGATCGACCCCAAGAAGGTGGAGATTCTCTTTCCATTCCCGCCCAAACCACTGGCAGCAACCCCGGATGGCTGGGCTCTCAAAACCTCAGACACAGCCCCACCATTCACACGCAAAGTGGAACTTTCATCAGGAAAAAGCATCACTTTGACCATCCAACCTCACATCATGGTCCCGGATACCGCAGATGGTGAAATCTTTGCTGTGAACGAGCCAAACTTCGAAAACCAGCTCGGATACACCCAGAAATCAACGGTTTCAGCCGTTCTGGCCGATTCAATCCAATCGCTCGACAAGGACTACAAGGAGATGGGCAATGTGATCAATCAACTCGAACAGTTGCTTGTTTCATTGCCAAAAGCCGAAAAATCGGTAGAATGACCATCCCTGACTCGAAATCCCTAGAATCATGAAAGCCACGTCCCTACCCGTGTTTTGCTGCATCGCCATTACAGCCATGCTTGCTGCTGGCACCAGCCATTGGTGGTCTGTCCGCCAATTTGTTGCCACCTTTGATGGCGACTTGCCAACGCACTCCGCGCAAATCTCTCCTCTATTGGCAGAATCTTCTGTCGAACAATCGCAGCAGGAAAGCGCACCCGCTGCTGCTGACAACACGCACAAACAAGAATTTTACGAGGCCTTGATTGCCAAAATGGCTCGCGTGGAAGACCAAAATCGCGACCTGCTGGACCAATTGGCCGAAACCAACCGCGACCTCATGAAACTAGAATTTCGAGTCGACACTCACTCGGATTCGTTCCGCCCGCTTCCTCTCGATCAACAAAGCCCCTTCATCAGCCTCGATAGCGATATCGGAGTGCTCCCACCACGCGCAGAGCCAGTTGCTCTGCCATCATATGAATAAATCGCAGCAAGCAGCGGTCTAACGCGTCATCATGGATGCACGTATCATATTATTGCTAAGCCTGCTCACCGCCAGCCCCCTCTTTGGAGCGGAGCCGGAGTGGAAAGACCAACTGACCAGCACCAAGCTGGGCAATTACCCGGCAATGCCAGGCGGAACCATGGAGTTTCGTGTCAGCTGGAAAAATATTTTGAACTCAGGGAAACTCAAAATGGAATTCCTGCCGGATGAATCCAAAAAGCCCAACACCTACGTCATTCGCTCCACTGCCGAGAGCGAGGGCCCGGCAGGAGTCATCTTCCCTTACGAGGGACACTCATGGACCGAGCTGAGAGCCAACACACTCAAACCCAAGTTGTTTCACTCCAGAGAAAATAGCGAAGGCGACAAGATCACAACCACCTCCCGCTTCTTCTCCAACCGAGTCGAATGCAAAGAGGTGAAGGTCCCCAAAGACAAAAAAGAACAGAACGAGACCGAAAAGAACACCTTCCATCATGCTCCCGTCTTCGACATTGGCTCCGCTATTCTTCACATCAGAAGCCAAGAACTGAAAAATGGAGATACCATCAAGATCCTCATCCACCCCTTCAGCAGTCCCTACCTGATGACCGTCAAGGTGATCGGGCGCGAAAAACACATGAAGCAAAAAGCCATCCGCCTCAGTGTCAGCATGCAAAAAATCGATCGCGATACGATGCAGCTCAAAAACTACAAGAAACTCAAGGAATCTGCCACCCTGTGGCTCTCGGATAACCGGCTCCGTATCCCACTAGAAGTCCGCGCCAAAGTGTTCATTGGCGATGTCCGCGCCACTTTGACGCAGTTCAAAAAGTCCTGAAGAATGGCCTTTCTGAGACCCTGATCCGCCAAGCCCTCAGAAAACGCGCCAAAATCGCATTTCTGCTGTAAAAAAACCTTGCGCGGCCCATCCTTCCGTGGTGACCTCCCCGCCCGCCCATCAAGGGTGGAATTAACCTCTTTACCCATACGGCAATGGCCTACGCAGTAATCAAAACCGGCGGCAAACAATACCGCGTTCAAGAAGGAACCCGCATCGACGTCGAGAAACTCGACGCTGAAGTTGATTCCGAAATCAAATTCGACGCTCTACTCATCGGTGAAGGTGAATCTTTGAAGATTGGCACCCCGCTTGTCGACGGTGCTTCCGTGACCGCCAAGGTGCTCAACCAATACCGCGCAGCGAAAGAGATCGCTTTCAAATTCAAACGCCGCAAAGGCTTCCACAAAACCAAAGGCTATCGCCGCAGCCTCACTACGATCGAAGTCACCTCGATCGCAGGCTAATTCAAATCATTAACCTCCTCATCTCATGGCTCATAAGAAAGGACAAGGCTCCGTCAAGAACGGTCGCGATTCACGCAGCAAACGCCTCGGCGTTAAGAAATTCGGCGGACAAGCTGTCATCGCTGGAAACATCATCATTCGCCAACGCGGCACGAAAGTTCATCCAGGCGTGGGTGTTGGCTGTGGCCGCGACCACACTCTCTTCGCACTCGTCGACGGCAAAGTCGAATTCGACCGTGAAGGCGGCCGTGTGAATGTTGTCGAGGCAAACTAAGCTTCGCAATCGCATCTATTTTTCATCCAAGCCGCTTCCTTCCGGAGGCGGCTTTTTTGTGCCCCACTCCATGAAACCCATCTGCCTGCTCTTTCTTCCGCTGATCATCCTATCCGGATGCGAGAAAGAGCGTGAACTTGGGCCCCCCAAAGCAACAGCGGTCTCCATCGATGGGCACATGCAATTGCGGTTGATGACATTCAATGTCCGTCACGAATCGAGCCGTGACCGAGGCAACAGAGCTTGGAACAACCGTATCATCAACTGCGTCCGAATGATCCGCGACGAAAGCCCAGACATCATGGGGTTTCAGGAAGCTGTGCACGGCCAAGTGGCCGATTTATGGGCCTCCTTGCCCGATTACGAACTAATCGGCACCGGGCGCACCGATGGTAAACGCCGTGGCGAATACACCTGCATCCTCTTCAAACGCGACCGCTTCGAATTGCACCAACAGGAAACATTCTGGCTATCGGACACCCCCAAGGTCCCCGGCTCCAAATCATGGGGCAATGGCTATCCACGGGTTGTTTGCTGGACTTACATGACCGATCGCTCCACAGGGCGGTCATTCTACGCCTACAACACCCACTGGGACCATCGCAACCAAGTCTCGCGCGAAAAGGCAGCGATACTCATCGCGGCCCATATCGACGCCCAGAGCGACAAATCCGCACCTGTCATCCTGATGGGAGATTTTAATGCAACCCGACTCAACAATGCCGTCCGATTCTTTACCGGCGACCAAGCGCGTCTCGCTGGAGAATCTCGGAGTTGGGGCCGCGGATTCACTGACACCTTCCAAACGCTCAATAGCTCTGAGCGTGATCGAACCACTCTGCATTTCTGGAGTGGCAGTCGCAGCGGCTATCTCAAGGTGGATCACATCTTGGTCAGCCAGCCATCATCCGTCATTGCGTCGGGCATTCGCGACAAAGACCAACCGATGGTCTCAGATCACTTTCCAGTCACAGCGACCGTCAGCTTTCCGCCACCGGAGGACTAGCTCTCAAAATAAGTATAACCATTGAGCCCAGCACGGTAGAGATCCATGATCTCCTTGCGCTCGGATGGCGAGATACGGCCATCATGCACGGCCTTCTCAGCAAAATTCCTGAACTTCGACACCAACTCTTTGGGATCAAATTCAACGTAAGAAAGAACATCCGCCACGGTATCCCCCTCGACCTCATGAGTGTAGACTGGCTTGCCGTTTTCCAAATGAACTCCGACCACATTGGTGTCACCCAATAAGTTGTGCAGGTCACCCAGAGTCTCTTGGTAAGCACCCACCAAAAACACCGCGACGTAATACGGCTCATCTGGAATGAGCTTATGCAGAGGCAAGACCTTCGCTACGTCTTCCTTGTCGATGAAACGATCGATTTTGCCATCGCAGTCACAAGTGATATCAGCCAACACAGCTCGCTTCCGCGGCTTTTCATCCAATCGGTGAATTGGCATCACGGGAAACAATTGATCAATCGCCCAAGAATCAGGCAACGATTGGAACAAAGAAAAGTTCCCATAGTAAAAGTCCACAAGGGTTGAGGAAAGCTCCCTCAAATCCTCCGGAATGTCGTCCAACTGCTCAATTTGATCCGAAATCTTGGTCACGATGTGCCAGAACCAAGCTTCCGCCAATCCGCGCTCACGCAAGGTAGCATTCCCATAGAAAAATTGAGCCCTTACTTGATCTCGATAATACACGGCATCATTCAAACACTCTTGAAGATTGTCGCTTTTGATCGACTTGTTGACGTGAATCAAATTGACCAAGTTCTGCGGCGCTTGATCCGGCGTGTCGGGTGGCTCCCCGCTCGTTTGAGCGCTGGTCACATCTAAGATGTTGAACACGAGAACGGAGTAATACGCGACAACTGCGCGACCACTCTCTGAAATGATTGTAGGATGCTCAACCTTTGCCTTGTCGCAGATCTGCGAGACGACTTCGACGATGTCTGTGCAATACTCTGGAATCGAGTAGTTACAAGACGAGTGGAAGTTCGTGTGTGAACCGTCGTAATCGACCGCCATACCACCACCAATATCCAGCACACCCATCGGCGCTCCTTCCTTCACGAGATCACAATACATCCTCACGGCTTCCGTCGCGCCTTCACGAATTGCTGCGATATTAGGGATCTGCGACCCTTGATGGTAATGCAGCATTTTCAGACAATGCAGTGAGTCGTAACTTTTTAAATAGTCGACCACCTCAATCACTTGAGCTGCGTTCAAACCAAACACCGATTTATCACCTGCGCTTTCTTCCCAATGACCTGACCCTCTAGTGGACAAACGAATCCGCACACCCAGGTTGGGTTGGACTTTATGAATGCGTGCACGCTCCAGTATCAACTTGAGCTCACTTGGCATTTCCAAAACCAACATGATTTTGAGCCCCATCTTTTGAGCATTTAGTGCCAAATCAATGAACTCTTCATCTTTGTATCCATTGCAAATGATGTAAGCCTCAGGATCATGCATATGAGACAATGCCGCGATCAATTCGGGTTTCGATCCGGCTTCTAGACCATAGTGGTACTTCTTCCCAAACTCAGCGATCTCCTCGATCACCTGGCGCTGCTGGTTTACCTTAATGGGATACACTCCGCGATACTCACCACGATAATTGGCATCCTTAATCGCCTTGCGAAAAGACTCGTTAAGCTCTGCAATTCGAGAGTGGAGAATATCTCGAAAGCGCAACAATAGCGGCAGATGGGTTCCACGATCACCCAAGCCATTGATCAAACCCGGGATCGATACCTCCTTGCATCCCTCGGCATCTTTCAGACGGACCGTTGCATCTCCGTCATCCGTTACGCCAAAAAATTCATGCCCCCATTTCTCCACTCCGTAGAGTTCAGATGAGTCTTGGGCTGTCCATGCTTTGGGTGTTTTATCCATTGTGCCTGATGATTTGGGAACCGTCATGTTTGATAGGTGTATATTTGCAGCTGAAGCGATCAATCATGCCTCCAATCGCTAGCTGATTCGACGTAATGCTTATTCAGCCTTCCAGTCTGGGAATTCAGTGAGGAGCTGCTGTCGGTATTTTTCCGCTTCGGGCTCGTCCTCTTGCGCTTCTAACGCCTTTATCAATTTGTGAAGTGCTCGCGGCTTGAGATCGTTGTCCTCAATAAAACTAACCACAATCAAATATTGGGCTGATGCCTTGCTGGGCTCCTCTGCTTGCATATCAAGATCTCCAGCCAGAATCCTTAACCCGCCACGAGTCTTGCCTTGTGGCTGCAATGCCAGTGCATCATCGACCACCTTCCGAGACTCATCGTATCGCTCCAGTGCAAATAAGGCCGACGCCTGATCCAGCATTCCATCAGCCTTCCACGCCAAGTTTTCTTCCACTGCCAGGACATTGATCGCAGCGGCCAATGCCTTTTCAGCATTCCCTGTTTTCAAATACGCCTTGGCCAAGTATCGCCAGATCTCCTTTGCGGTAGCTCGTGGCTCGTCAGGCGTTGAGATCAACGACAGAAACTTGGTGGCTTGCTCAAACTTGCCCGCGTTGAACGATTGCATTCCCGACCACTGAATCGCCTGCTGGGGGATATCACTACTGTATTCACTCTCAATCGAGAGATTCACCTCATCCGCCAACTTGTCCGCATTCTGCGTTGCGAAGTATCCCAAAGCCAAAAGGATTCCGGCATGCTTTTCATATGCATCCGGGCGCAGCTTTCTTGCCTCCGTTAAATACGGAATGGACTCTTCCGCTTGGTTGGATTTGACCAAACCCCAGCCGATCCAATAGTTCGCCTCTGATTTCAGATTCTCGTTCAGCTCCTTAACGTCTTTGAGCAAACCCTTATAGCGACGGATCATATCATCAATGTTGCTCTCTCCTCTTCTCAGGCGGGCCGACTCAAGCCATGCATAGGACAACAACTCCTGCGATTTAGTCTGCTCGATCAGGCGATCAAAATCTGCAATCGCCGGACCCAGTTTGGCGCTATCGCCAAAAACTTTCGCCCGCTTTGCCAACGCCGATTCAAACCTGGAGTCTTTCGGGTAACCTTTGATGAACTGGCTGAGCGAATGAATCGCGCCGATCGAATCCCCCGCCTCGGCCAAACACCAGCCCCGCTTGTAGAACAAACCGGGGCGATTTTTATCACTGACACGCTTGTCGTTCACCTGCGCATAGACCTGCGCTGCAGCGGCGAGATCGCCAGCGCCATAAAGAGTCTCCGCCTTCATCATTAAAGCGGTGTGAATGCGCACATCGTCAGGACGAGATTTCCCATAGAGCTGCAAAAAGGCATCCACCTGCTCTGGAAGATGGCGGCCTTCAATCTCGAAGAAACACATCAATCGATAAAATGACGCCTGAAAGGCAATGTCGGTCTCAGCCTTGACCAATTTTTCTACCGTCCGAAATAGCGCCAGAGCCTCTTTGGGTTGATTCATACGAAGGTGTGACCGAGCAATCAACATCAACCGCGTAGCCTCCCTAGCACCTGTGGCTGCAACCCCCTCTTTCTTGGACAACTCCAACACTCCTTCGTAGTCACCCTCCTTGAATTTTTGACTCATTAAAGCCGTCTGCGCATCAGCCCAGTAAGCACCGAAGGCATTATTTTTGAGAACTGCCCCCAAATATTTTTTCGCAACATCGCCTTGCTCCAATTTGCTAGCAACCAAACCTGCCTGCAATGTGGCCTCACCTTTCAACTTGTCAGGCACATCCGCGACCACGACTTGTTCAAAATAAGTCAACGCATCCTCCAACTTGCCAATCTTCACCGAAATGTGCCCCAAGGATGCCAGCGATTGAAATTTGTAGCTTTCCGCCTCTTCGCTCTCCACGAGCTTTTTGAAGGTCGATATCGCCTGGTTGTCTTGCGCCGTCGCTCGGTAGCAGTTGGCAGCAAAGAACTGACCTTTGGCTTTTTCTGCTGCGGTCTCGGCGTTCTTCGCATATCGCTCAAACAACGGTGCCGCCATGGCATACTTGGTAGAATTGTAATGATCAGCTGCCAATGCATAGGCCGCCGCAGCAACCCACTTTCCGTCCTCATATTTATTGAGAATGGAACTAAAGCACCTTTTTGCCTGTCCTGGGTCTCCGACTTGATAATAGCTATTGCCCAAATACCACCATGCCTTCTGGGCATTGGCGTGATTTGGAAAGTCCGCAAGGTATCCATTGAACACCTCACCGGATCTCAGAAAAAGCTCTCTCTTTAACTTCTCCTCTTTTTCCTCCAGAGCCGCATCATAGAGGTTTTTGCCCCTTTGGTAAAAATCCGCACCCGGATCTTCCACCAATGCGCTCTCCTCCACAACAGCCGGATCCGGCGGCTGTGCCACGATGGGACAGACGGTTAAAAAGAGAAATCCAAGTGCTCGTTTCAAGATGCAGATAGCATTGCCTATTTCAGTGCGAATTGCCAAGCGAATCACTGCCCCTTCTCAGGACGTTGTGTCGCAAAGGAAATATTCCAAATCCCCGCCTTTTGACAGGTGTCGATGACCTCAACAATCCGTTGATACGCCACCTCTCCATCACCACGAATTCTGACGGGTTGATTCTCAAATTGCTTGGCGATCGCTGCCAGTTTGTCGTGCAGCTGTGCCATATCAACCTCGTTGCCCTCGACCTTCAAGGTCCCCTCTTTGAGAATATTGATGATGATCTCCCCTTTGGGACGATTCAGCTCTGATCCTTCCTCAGCAGTCGGAACAGACACATTGAGTTCGGTCTCAGACCGACTGAACTGCCACGTCACGATGAAGAAAATCAGCAACAAGAAAACAACATCAATCATCGGGGCGATTTGCATCCCCGCTGTCTCTGGTTGTCGACTGGTGAATTTCATGACGTCAAATTGAATTAAAGACCTTGAACGTCCTTGCGGTCACTGCCCATGAGTGGAGGCACTGGCAAGCCATACTCATGGCTTTCAGACGCATCACCACGTTGCTTGGATGAGGTCTGCTGACTCTCCACTTGGGAATGCAACAGGGCCATCAGATGTGTCGATGCCGCCTCAAGCTCCGCGATGTATTTTTGAACCCGACCACGAAACAACGAGTAAAAGGCAAGCGCTGGAATACCAATCATCAAACCGGCCGCTGTGGTGATCAAGGCCTCAGAAACATTCTCCGCCAACTGCATTTGGCGAACACCCGCAACATCACCTGATGAGATTTGCAGGAATGCTTTGATCATACCAAAAACCGTACCGAGCAAACCAACCATCGGGGCGATCGACCCAATATCGGCCAAATAAGTAATGCGCGAGCTGAGAAGACCGGCTTGACGAGATCCTTCAGCCTCTGCCACCTCACGAACACCACCAAAGGAGGCCATGGGATACTTGGTCAGGAAATCGAGGGTCTTCTGAGTAACACGTGCCATCGACTCGTTTTGGCGATGACTGTAGGCAATCAACCCCAAGTAATCGCGTTTGCGAATCATCGCCTCAGCAGCATTCATGAATCGATCACTGACAACTGCATTGCGGCGGATCGTCAGAAGATAGATGAAAATCAAAACCACAGCGACGATCGACAACAGCCCGAGCGGATACATCATGATCCCTCCGTCCTGGATGATTTTCATCAAATCGATTTGTTTGGAGACCTCGGGTTCGGTCTGACCATGCGCGGAGGCGATCGTGATCAGTAGACCAAACCCAATGGCGGTGAATGTTCGGAAGTTCATAAGATTGAGAGAATTCTAGCGTTCTAGGCCAGCTTAGCAAGCACGGCCCATGGGGGGGATACGGTGATGAAACAGCGGATGTTTCCACCCAAAGAAAAGCGCCACAATCTCGGGCGAGACTGTGGCGCTGGATGATTGTGCCCAATGGGCGTTAAATCTTTGTCTTACTGCTTACCGTAAACTTCAACTTCGATGTAGTGGTTCATCTCGTTGGAAGTGTTACCGTTGCTGTAAAGACGAACGTATTGAGCGTTAGCGCCTTTACCAGCTACAGCGTATCCGAAGCGGGACTCAACATAAGGGCTGTCAGATCCTTTGCCCATATTGGCGGAGGCATCGTAATCGTTATTGAAGATGGTGGTTACGCCGTCTTTGAACTCAGGGTCGTTAGAAACCTGGATGATGACGTCGTTGTACGCACGCTTTTGGGAGTGGAAATGCCAAATCCAGACGGCTGAGATATCCGATGGTGCACCGAGATCGATTTGCACCCACTGAAGACCGTCGAGCAATTCAACGAAGTAGCCTTCGCCAGCTTCTTTATCGCCATCCGTGATGAGAGTGAGATCACCAATGATGGGAGCATCGTCACTACTCGTCACAGGTTTGCCTGCGGAGAGCAGGTTGTTCATGCCTTCAGCAACATTGAACACGGGAGGCTGTGTCGGAGCTTGAACAAGATTTGGCACTTCAATCGGCTTGGGAGTTCCTTCGATGAGTTCTGGTGGGAACTCGATTTCGATAGCGACACCACTGGAGTCAGTATCACCAGTGGTGGCAGCTTTCTTCAAGCAACTTGTCAGAGCAAAAGCTGAGACGAGGCAGATGGCAGGTATTAGTAGTTTCTGTTTCATACGGAGAGGTGTTCAGATGTGAGATCGATAGGTTCGCCGCTAAGCGCCGATGGATTCACCCAGAAAATCGGGGCTTCACTTTCGAACGCATGGCGAGCGTCGCAATTGAGAGTGGCTTTGCCACGGAGAGAGTCAAAGAAGTTTTCCAAATGCGGTTGGTGAGCTGGCTTATTGAAGCCACCTGGGAGGTCATACTCTTCAGGGGCAGCAGACTCGTAAGAGGCCACAGCATCCGCTGATGGAGCCGGCTTCGGCGGTGCAGGTTTCTTCTTAAGATAACCCTCTTTGACCAAGCTATCCCAAATAGGAGCACCGTCTTCACGGTAGATCGCAGAGTTCGAGGCAATCTCAGCGGTTTTGATCGATGCTTCAGTTCCCATGAAGTTTTCCCAGAATCCACCGCCAGAGCTTGTGGTGGTCAAAACTTGGTAGAAGGCACGAACTTCACCTTGAGGCGTGTCGTAGTCAAAAATGCACATGACGTTGTCGAAGTGCTCGCGCTCTTTGAAATAAGCTTTGCCACCTGATGCGTAAACACGCTTCGGTTGAGTTCCAATGAACCAATTGAAGATGTCAATTTGGTGAGCACCGAGGTCGGAAATCGGACCGCCAGAAAGGTCGCGATACAAACGCCAATCTTTGTATTGGTCTTTGTCTTTGAAGCCGTAGCGATTGAGAACATCAACCGGTGGAATCAAACTGTCTTTGATGCTGATCGGTTTCGATGAGTTCAACGAACGGTTCCACTGAGCTTGGGCGTTGGTGATTTGTCCGCAGATCTTCTTGCCGTTGATCAACATGTCGTGGGTGTAACGATAGCGTGGATTACTACGACGTTGGTGACCAATTTGACATAGCTTGCCGCTCTTCTCAGCAGCAACCACCATGGCGCGCGCGCCTTCGATGGTGTTGGACATCATTTTCTCACAGTAAACATGCAGACCTGCTTCCAAGCATTGCACGGTGTGGGGTGAGTGCCAAAAGTCAGGAGTCGCGACGATCGCAGCATCGAGACCCTTTTCCTTCTCGAGCAACTCATCGATGTCGGTGTAAATATTCGCATTTTCAGCATGCGGAATGCCACGACTTGCAGATTTGTAGGAACGCTGACGACTCTCAGCTATATCACAAACGGCCTGGATATAGAGACCTTTGATGTTTTTGAGACTGTCGAACAAAACCGACGCCTGCTTACCAAAGCCAATGATCGCAATATGGATCTTATCCGTTCCATCTGCGTTCGCCGCCTTGAGAATATTGGGTGCCGCGAGCACCAAGCCAGCACCAGCGGACTTGGCTAGAAAGCTGCGACGATTGAATGTATTTGAGGTATCTTCGTTCATCGGTTTTACCATTTCTTTAAGATAGCAAAACGATTGTATTTCGCAAGTGCCAGCGCCATGACAATCAGGACCATGTGAGTTGCAAGCCATGCAACACCGTCGTTTTGGCCGATCAAAATCAATCCCCATGTGAGGCTGATGTAGAGTAATCCAAGAGCGAACAGAGAGGTGCGGCTAGCGATGCCGAGTAGAATCGTGAGACCAAGAATGATCAACGCAGGGCCAATGATCATGTCGTAAATCGGCAAAGCAAATGCGGGAAGGAGTGGCTCTTTCTCAAATTTGCCCATCAATGCCTCAGGCACACCATGGTAGAAGTCTGGGGCATATAGCTTGATCGTCTCATCAGCCGTGAGGCCATAGGCGTTTGGATCACCACCAATTTTGACCAGTTCCTCAGAACTGATGTTTCCTGAGAATTTCTCGAAGCCAGTCTGAAGCGCACGAACAGCGAGCCAGAGGCGCAGAAGCCAGGCCCCGTAGGTCATGGCCATCTTGTTGCAGCAACTCTCTTCACTG
Source organism: Luteolibacter sp. (assembly GCA_043566505.1). GTDB lineage: Bacteria > Verrucomicrobiota > Verrucomicrobiia > Verrucomicrobiales > Akkermansiaceae > Luteolibacter. Next base: position 364,878 of record CP121322.1, read on the forward strand.
GTAGAACAGGTGCTTTCTTCGGTAGTTTTTGTTTCAGCGGTTTCTTCTTTTGACATGGTCGTTGAGTTAAAATGTTGGAGGGATCATCTGCGGGATGGCCGCTAGGTCAAGTGAATCATCGTGCTCCTGCAGGCGCTAAATGATACAGGTAATTCCGTGGGGTTTCTTTCAATCGATGGGGTCGCACGATCAACTAATTTTTGGCTCCCAACCCTCGCGATATTGGCGTTTGAGCATGGATTTGACCTCTGGAAGCCCTCTAGCCTCCATATTCTCCATATCCCAGTCGATTTTCTTGCCCAATCGGACTGAAAAATTGCCCGCCAAAACCATCTCGGTGAGCGGCCCTGCGTGGTCGACAAAGTTCGAGACGGGTTTTGGCCCTTGGCCTCTGACAGCACGACAAAGTTCCTGAGTCGGACCACCCTTGACCCGATCATACTTCATCTCAACACGCTCAGGCTTCACTCGCTTTTTCTTGCGATATAGCACCGGGGCGCTCCCGCCGTAGCAGTCGTTGATGAACAAAACCCCTTCAGTGCCGACAAACACCTGCCCAAACCCTGGATTGAGCTCAAGGTCATCCGGCAGCCCAGGAGGACGCATGAACTCCTTATCCGCATTCACATTCTTAATTCCATCCTGCCAATAGACCTTTACGGCCTTCCGCTCTTCCTTTGCAGGGAAATGATACACCAGCGATGATCGCTTGGGCGCCGTGACATCGTCAAATGGTGCAACCTTGCTGGATTCCACAATGAAATCCCCCTTCAAACCCAAAGCCCAAAAAGCGGAATTCATGCTGTGACAACCAATATCGCCCAGGGCTCCACAGCCGTAATCCCAGAAGCCTCTCCACGCAAATGGATGAATTTTAGGGCTGTATGGCCTCTCGGTTGCCACGGTTCCCTGCCAAACATCCCAATTCAAATGGTCAGGCACATCAGCCTCAGGAAACTGTAGACCTTTTCCTTGAGGCCAAATCGGACGATTCGTCCAGTAATGGACTTCCGTAACATCACCAATCATTCCAGCTTCGATGTATTCGCGCAAAACTCGCATCCCCTGCATGGTCGCGCCTTGATTGCCCATAACGCTGAGAACACCCTTCTCCTCGGCGAGTTTGGCCAATGCGCGGGTTTCCCATAGATTGTTGCTCAGTGGTTTTTGAACCATCAAGGGTTTACCGTGACGAATCGCCTCGACCGCAATCGGGAAATGCATGTGGTCGGGCGTGGATACGGTGACGACATCAATCTGATCGGCCACTTCCGCAAACATCTCACGATAATCCGAATAAATCTTGGCATCAGGAAAACGATCCACACTGCGCTGCATTCGTTTGCGATCAACGTCGCACAAGAAGGCAATGCGGTTACCCTTCGCAATCTCTGTGATGTCACTCTCCCCCTTGCCTCCACAGCCAATGGCCGCGACGTTCAATTTCTGCAGAGCATCCTTTTCACCCAGCAGAAGATTCGGAGCAAGCGCAGCACCCGTGACAGTGGTGGCAGTTTTCAGGAAATGGCGGCGTGATAAATTCATAAAATCTCAAATGATTCTATGAATACTGCCGCCTCAGACCTGGTTTATCGCCTTTTTCTCAATCGCTTGCCGCTCAAGCGCGAGGTGATCAGGTTCTGACAAATTCCTTTGAGTCGAAGCTGCTCGCATGAGGCTTCAATTTTCAGCGACTGCAACACAGGCCGAAATCCCAGGCGGCGCGTGACGCAATCATTCAAGGTCTCAATGTGATCGTCTTCAAACTCGACGACTTTACCGCAATCGATGCAGACGAGGTGATTGTGAGTCGGCTTATCGAGGAAGTTGGGATCATAGGTGGTCTGGTTCTCACCAAGGTCGATCTCCCGCAACAAGTTGGCCTCTACCAACAATGACAAAGTTCGATAAACGGTCGCCCGTGAAATGTCAGAACTCGATTTGCGCACGCGCTCGAAAAGCTCGTCAGCGGTGAAATGCTCATCGCGGGAGAAAACTTCACTGATGATGTAATCCCGCTGCCCCGTCCTGCGCAGTCCCTTGCGGCGGATAAACTCATCTAATCGCTGTTTGACCCCTTCGTCCATTGAGCGAAAAATAGAAGGTCCGATGCTCCACGAAAAGCGGAAACATCGGACCCAACAAAGATAGATTACTTCTCGAGACGCTGGATCCCCAATGGATTCGCATCCTGAAGTTCAGCTGGAAGCGCAGAATCCGGGAAGCTTTGCCATGAAATCGGACGCGTGAAGCGGAAGATGGCCATGGTGCCAACCGATGTGCTGCGACCATCCGAGGTGGCTGGGAATGGACCGCCATGAACCATGCTGCTGCAAACTTCAACGCCTGTCGGGAAACCATTGAAGATCACACGACCTGCGCACCCTTGAAGCGCCGTCACGAGCCCCGTGTTGGCTGCCAACTCTTCCTCAGTTGCATGCAAAGTAGCAGTCAACTGACCTTCCAATGAGCCCATCGCCGATTGAATATCTTTGAGAGAACCACGAACAATCAAGGTCGCAGGACCAAACATCTCGCCTTGAAGCGCTTCGTTTTTGACGAAGTCTTCAACGGAAACTGAGAACAAGGCAGGCGCCGCTTGGTCTTGACCCGCTTCGGCAGATGCCTTGGCCAAGGTCTCAACACCACTGATGCTAGCAATACCAGAAGTTGCAGCACCGTAGGATTTGCAAATGCCTGCATTCAACATGGTCGCGGGAGAACCATCGGCGACTAGCGACTTGAGTTTCTCGACAAATGCATCACCAGCGCCATCAGCGATGAAGACAAGACCTGGGTTGGTGCAGAATTGACCCACTCCCATTGTCAGCGATCCATAAAAGGCCTCGGCGAGTGCTTCCTCACCTTTGGCCATCGCTCCTGGCAGGAAGACCATCGGGTTAATCGAACTCATCTCAGCATAAACTGGAATCGGTTGCGGACGCTCCGAGGCGGCCTTCATCAACGCCGTGCCACCACCGCGAGAACCAGTAAAGCCAACAGCTTGGATGGTCGGATGCTTGACCACGGATTGACCCACTGTGCGGCCACCGCCATACAGCACCGAAAACACACCCTCGGGCATGCCCGTCGATTGAGCCGCGCGAATCACCGCACCAGCAACGATTTCCGCCACGCCAGGGTGGGACGAATGAGCAATGACAACGACAGGACAACCCGCCGCGAGAGCAGATGCGGTGTCACCACCAGCAACAGAGAAAGCCAATGGGAAGTTGCTGGCGCAGAAAACTGCCGTCGGCCCCACGGGACGAAGCATCGAGCGAATATCGGCTTTGGGAAGCGGCGCGCGGTCAGGTTGCGCGCGCTCAACTCGGGCATCAACCCAAGATCCTTCTTCGATCAAATCTGCGAACATGCGCAACTGGCCGGTGGTTCGTCCTGTCTCACCACGCAATCGAGGTTCAGGCAGCGCCGTTTCAACTTGACCCCGCTCAACGATGTCTTCCACCACTCCTTCAATTTCGGTCGCAATTGCACGCAAGAATCCTGCACGCTCTTTGCCCGAAAGGCTGGAGTAGGCTGGAAATGCGTCAGCCGCCAATGATAATGCCTTGTCCACTTCTTCCGAAGTCGCAGCCTTGTATGCTGGCTCGAGCACCTCTCCAGTGCCGGGCTGAATGCCGTTGCCTGTGATTTCTGTTCCCGCAGAGCGAGACCAGCCAATGAATGAAGTTCCTGTCAGTTGTGTCGTCATGAATGTTGTTTTATTTGAAGTCCTTGAAGCCCTCACGAGCTTTTCTCGATGAGCCATTTGCCGTGCCCCTTCACCAACTCGATACTTGTTGATTCGTGTATCGAATGATTAGGAGATTCCGTGACGGAATGGATCGTTTGCTTGGAAATAGTAGATGGCTTCGCCATTTACCCAAGCACGACCCGTGATGCGAGGAAGAATCTTCCCGTCGGGCTGTGCTTGAGCACTACCATGGAACACAGAGCCCAAAATGCCAGCCTGTCTCCATATTTTTTTGTCAGCCAACTTCCCGTCGGCAACTAGACAGGCCAACTTGGCGCTCGTCCCAGTGCCACACGGCGATCGGTCATGAGCAGAACCGGAGCACAGAACGAAATTTTGGCTATCTGCCACCGCTGGATCGATTGGCGGACCAAATACCTCAATGTGATCGACCGCCTCGCCCACGTCACCCCGAATCCCTCGCTCGGCTAAAGCATCGCGAACCAGGTTGGAAAACAACAATAGCTCCGCCAAGTTCTCCAATTTCACTTCAGGCCCTTGGCGATTGATCAAATAAAACCAATTCCCCCCCCAAGCGATATCCCCGCGAATCAGCCCCCACTCTGGAATCTCTACCTCAACATCTTTTTGGGTTCGATAACTCGGCACGTTGGCGACCTCAACCGAACCATCTTCATTCAACACAACCGACACCACACCAACAGGTGTCTCCACTTTGTGTTCACCAATCTGAATCCGACCCATATGCGCCAGCGTGACTGCCAACCCAATCATACCATGCACGCACATGCCCAAAGTTTTGAGATCGTTGAAAAAGATCACACCCGCAACGCAACCCTCAACGCTGGACTCACACAGCAATCCACCAACCATCCCGTCATGCCCACGCGGCTCATTGCACAAAGACCTACGCAACCATCCATGCTCCGCCGTGAGTCGCTTGGCCTTGTCCGCCACACTGCCACCACCCAAATCGGGACCACCCTCGATCACAATGCGTGTCGTTTCCCCACCGGTGTGAGAATCGATCACTTTCAAGGACTCGTGTTTCATGACCTAGCAGGATGTGCCCGATAAAATCCGAAGCGTCAAGAACCTCAATGCACGGATCAGACCAATTCGGACCGTTACCAAAAGCCGATTCATCAATCGAGCGACTGAGGTTTTTCCAGAGCACGGCTAAAACCGATCTGGCGACATCGGGTCGATCAAACGAAACGGCTCGTCTCCCACGAGCAAATCCGCAACCAATCGCCCGGTCACTGGCCCCGTGCTCAACCCCATCATCGCATGTCCCGTCGCCACCACGATATTCTGATGAGAGTCCAGCCTCCCGAGGTATGGCACTCCATCGGGTGAGATTGGACGTAGTCCCGCCCATGGCTTCACACCATCGAAATCCTCCGCTTTGAAATTGGGGAAATACTTGGCGACCGCCTTTACGATCCCGCGCACACGACTTTTATTGATCGATAAGTCATTGTCACAAACTTCCATCGTGCCGCCAAAGCGAAGACGACTACCCATCGGCGTGATCGCCACCTTGGCTTCCGCAAAGATGGAACATAACTGTGGTAGCTCTGGTGGAGTCTCCATGGTCAGCGAATACCCCTTCCCCGCTTGGAGCGGCAATTTTGCACCCACACTCTTCAACAATTCGTTACTCCACGACCCTCCGGCGATCACGAACTCGTCAGCTTCATAAGTCTGCCCCGCTCCCATCACGGCTGTTGCTCGACCACCCGCTGACTGAATCGTTTGAATCCGCACACCACTTTCGATCTTTCCTCCCATGTCGATCACCCGTTGGCGCATCGACTTCATGAAACGCGAAGGATCGAGATGACAATCATCGGCGTAATGAACCCCACCCTCAACATTCATGGTGATCGACGGGTCCATCTTTGCCACACCCTCACGGTCCAAAACCTCCACATTCAAGCCAATGCTGGATGCTGCGTGTGCGGCCTCCGCTTCTTCGTCCAAACCTTTTTGCGTGTTGCACAGCATCAACAAGCCACGCTTCTCCAAGCCAAAGTCATCCGCCTCATTCAATTCTCCGAATAGCCGCCGACTCTCCATGTTGAGATCTCTCAATAATTCGCGCGTCTTCATTACGTGACGCTCCGTAGCATTTCTCCAAAACAGCCAACCCCAGTGCACTAAACCCGCACTCAATCGCGGACGGATGTAAAATGGACTCTCCGCATTCAGCATCCACCTCAAACCTTTGGAGATCATACCGGGCGCGGCAAGAGGAACGAAATGACTGGGCACGATCATGCCCGCATTTCCCATCGAACAATTATCGGCGCCTGCAGGCTCACGCTCGATCAAGGTGACATCAAGTCCTCGCTTGAGCGCATAATAGGCACAACAAAAACCAACCACACCACCTCCCACAACCACCACACGTGTGCTTTTCATGGTGGTAAATTATCGGGAACGGGAAACCAATTGGTTAAGATCGATGACCCGCTCAGTAAATATCATCCACGACCGATACCGTGTCAGATGGCATGATCTCACCCGCCAAACGCATGACGCCATCCTTGGCGAACTTGCTCTGCGGATGAATGCTGCGCGCTTTGAGATACCATGAAAGCGCAGAACCAGTTTGCTGAGGAACACGCTCTTCAAACTCCTTAGCTTTGCTGAGAGCTCTCGTGAAATCCGCGACGTCTGGAGCCAACAGCTCAAGCTCGCGTCCAAGTTTCGGATCGTCCGGGAATTCCTCACGAATCTTCGCAAGCTGTTCCCACGCTGCATACTTCTGACCTGCTTTACTGAACTCTTGAGCTTTGCTGAGCGCCGTCTCGATATCCATGAGGTTCTCGGTAATCTGCTTGAAGGCTTCCATCCGCCCAGGATCGTTCCGGATCACTGGTGCAATTTCATAACGGCGATTGAAAATCTCACGGTAGTTACCCTCATTGAGGTAACGGTCAAAGTCATTGCGAATCAAAACCATGCTGCTCGAGTTGGTGATCAAATCACGAAACTCATCGATCTTCGGATTGGTCGGCCAAATCTCTGTCGCCGTTTTGATTTTTGCCGCCGCCTTGTCAGACTCTTGTTGCATCAAATGCGCCTTGGCCTCTTCAACGGCCAAATCTGATGCCAAGGTGTAGGCAGCAATCGCACTATCCACTTTCGATGATGGATAATCTTTGGCCGAGTTCTTCAAGCGATCCGATAACTCTTTGGCCCTGGTATAATCTCGCGCCTGCAAAGCACCGTAGATTTCATTCAAATCACGGAAGTAAGAGAGGACCTTGCGCTTCTTCTCCAACTCAAGCGTCGCGACTGGCGCCAAATACTCACCCAATGCATAGGCTTCCATCAGTCGCTGAGAAGCCGAATGCAATTCATCACGCGAGAGCAACAAGTTGAATGCGCCAATGTATTTCTCAGTTTCGCGAATCGCCTCGTTCGACAATGAATCAAGGGATGAAACGGTTGGGCTAACTCCCACGGAATCCGTAAACAACTTTGAAATGTCAGAGTTCTTATCGATATGAAGCGTGGTATCTCCATCTTTCCAGATTTGATTGTAGAAACGAGCGGCCATCAGAACATGCTCATAACGACGCTGAACAAACCATTGCGCCATGTTCACCTGATACTGCGCCTTGGTCCTGAGCACCTGGGCCTCCGACTTGACGACGTTTGCCTTCTTGTAGGTCTCTATCTCAGCAATGCGGCGCAAGGTCTCAGTATACTTGAGTGAATTCGTGCCTGAACCCGCGGATTGCGCCGACTGACTAGGCTGGGTGCCCTGCCCGCCGCCGGCGGGCCTTGAAGCGCCCAAGGTTTTGTCTTTCTCGTGCCGCGCCTGCCAATCGGCTTTCGCGATGATCGACTTCTTCTCTTTCTCCATCGAGTTATTCAGCCGCTTGAGGCCGTTGACGTCCTGCTTAGCCAACATCGAAGTGTAAACGGCTTCTGCCAGGGTGATGCACATATTGGCATCTCCAGGATAAACCGACGCTTCTGGAAGCAACTTGAAACCCTCATACAAATCTGGGCGTGGCTTTCTGAATGGCGAAATCGCACTGAGAATATTCGAAATCTGCTGACGATACTCTTTGGCTTCTTCGCCATCTTCTGGTGGTTGATTGAGATACTTCTCAAAGCGCGCCCTCAGCAAGCGGTTGTCGCCCAGGGGAATGGCCACCCCACCTACGGTGATCGTCTCTGCTGATGGATCCAACATCGGGATCTCATTGCCAAGCATACCCGGACTGTTGCTCTTCTGCGGTGCAGCTGCGGTGTCTTGTGGCGGAGTTTGCTGCTGCTGTTGTTGAGACGGACCCGATGGTGGCGTGTAAACTTGTGCACTCGCAACACCAGCTAGGAAAAATGGCAGAAAAATTTTGGCTTTCATGATGATTGGTTTTATCTGTTAGAGCCTTTCGATATCTTCGGCGATGGCAATGCCGCCCTGCTTGAACTTGACGCGGAATCTGAATTTCTGGCGGGTGGAAATATTCAGTTTGTCAAATTTTGGCGGAATCATGATCCCAATGAACTCGTCCCCTTTCGGCCCGTCAATTTTCACACTCACCAATTGGCCCTTGTCTGAGATCTTCAGCTTCTCATCAACCTCACCACTCACCTCATATTCATTCCGGTAGAGGATATTTCCATTTTGCAACAATTCATCGACATCCAATGAGTCGATGTTCCAGGACGACTTTTTCTCTCCTAGCATGAATTTCCCTCCAATTGCCACTAAAGCAATCACCACCACCACCCCAACAATGACTGCGGGGCTAATTCCTGAACTTGCGCGACGTCCCATAAATTAAATTTGTACAATATTTAACGATAACAAAACCCCAATTCTTGTCGAAAGTTTCGCTAAAACCAACGGTTTCACGACTATACACGCAAACATTGACCACAAAATCGAGAGGAATCCGTAATTTTGGGTGCAACCCGTCAATCCCATTGCGGACGACAAGCACCGATCAATGCGGCAATCAGTGCCACACCCATATGAATGCCAAGCACATACCAACACGAACTTTGAGGTGATAAGCCGGTATCAATCACCGATTTGACCGCATCATTCACCTGTCCCTGCAAGGCCTCAACGGATCCAGACCAAGCCCAGTAGGCTGAAATGAAGGGGCGCGTGAAGGCCTCAATGTTCTCGGGCAATGCCAAAACCGCACCCGATAGCGGCAACTGGAATCCGACGAGATAAATCGACAATAGCGACGCCTGCTCAGCCGTCCTCATCAGCGCGGAAATCGCCAAACAAATGAAGGTCATCGCAAAGTTCACCAATAACAGGAATATGGCATGATCGACAAAGTCCCCTCGAAAAGCCCCGAAGAAATTCACGAAAAACGCCATCCACAACGACTGCGTAATCACCAAACATGCCAAGAATGCGATCTTTGAGGCCAAGTAGGCAGATGGCCTGAGCCCCCCGAATTTCTCTTTCTCGTAGATCGGTCGCTCACCTGCGATCTCACGCGCAGAATTGTTAGATCCCATCAGCGACAACAACACCACCTGGAACATAATAATGCCAGAAACGGCAGAACCCACCTTGGCCATGTCCGACATCACGCTCTGCTGCTCCTGAATTTGAGTCATCAAATCGGAAGACCGCATATCAGAGAATCGCCTGATATTGCCCGACGCCTTTTCGCTGAATATCGTGACCAGAATCGGGAAAATCAAAATGATCGCCAATTGCAAGAACACCTGCCCTCGGTCACGAAAAAAGATACGCCAACGCCGTGACAGAAGCGTTGTGAATTGACTGAAGAAACTCGGCAATGGAAGCGCATCCGACTCAAACTTCGGCTTTTTCGGTTCGCCTTCTCCATCCTCTTCGCCATCTTCCGCTGGAGGCGCCTTCGTTGCCGGAACTTCCAATGCACCGCTGGCAATCAACTTATCGCGATTCTTTCTAAGCATCTTATCATAGGACTCACGATGCTTGTCCCAGGAGGCATGCCAACGCTCCGATTTTTGTGATGCCAACCTTGGGTAGACCTCTTCGGTGTCATTCACCGAGAAGTAATGCGTCACGCGATCTGGCGGCCCATGAAACGCTACACGACCCTCGTGCAAAACGAGAATGGAGTCATACAACTCCAAGTGAGCCAACGAGTGCGTTACGGACATCACAACTCGCCCCTCTTTCCGCGACAAATCATGAAGCAGTCGGACAATCTCACGCTCCGATCGAGGGTCCAAGCCTGATGTAACCTCGTCACACAACAGCAACTTCGGATCCGAAACCAATTCCATGGCCAACCCCAAACGTCGTTTCTGACCACCTGACAGCACCTTCACTTGGCGGTCGCTGATACCCGTGAGCCCTGATTCCTCAAGCACGCGATCAATCCGATGATCCAGCTCTTCGGTGCTCCCAGTCTTCACTCGCAAGCGTGTGGCAGCCTCCACCGACTCATCCACCGTCAGCGGATCATACGCGATCGAAAATTGTGGAACATAACCAATCTCTGTAGGCGAAAAATCTTCGTCCTCTGACAAGTTGCGCCCACCCCAGAACAACGCGCCATCAGACTCTGGGTTCAAACCAGCAATCGTCTTCAATAAGGTTGTCTTACCGCACCCTGAGGGGCCGACAATGGCCATGAAGTGACCACGTGGCACTTTGATTGAAACGTTATCAACCAACGGCACATCTTCGCCGTCTTTTCGGATCGTAAAACAGAGATCTTTGAGTTCTAGCACTGCGTCTTGGGGTGGGATGTAGGAATTTGTAAAAGTAACCCCTACCAGAAAGTTCTATCACGCAAAGCTCAAATCAGTCCAATGGGACAATCTTCACATTGCCCTTCGGCTTGCGCTGAATGTCAGCGGACAAGGTTTTAGCCGAATTTGCGTTCGCATTCATAGGGGCTCCCTCTTGACCTAGAGCATTTTTCAATGCCCCTTCCACAAGTTGGCCGCAGTGAATTTTCATCGGCGGCAACGCACCCAGTTCACCACTCAATTCACCTGCCGATAGATTTCCCGCCTCCAAAGCAGTCTTGCCTTTAAGCATCTCGGTCGCCATCGATGCCACCGCAATCGCAGTCTGACACCCAAACGCCTGGAAAGAAGCGCGGTCGATGACCTTTTGCCCATCCTTCTCTTTGAACTTTAGCCACATCCGTAACATGTCTCCACATTCAGGCGAACCGACAGTGCCAACGGCATCTGCATCCGCTATCTCCCCCTGATTCTTGGGGTCGGCCAAGGCCTTCTGAACTCTGTCTTCGAATGAACTCATAATAGGTGAATCGTTGTGCAACCGCCGAAATGAACGATTACCAACTACGCGAACAATATGCTGGATCAGCGACATTTCAAGCCCATGGGAGATTTCGCGAATGAAAACCCACCGATGTGACGTAAGGGGTCTGCATGATGCGAATCGCTGTGGGCTTATTTTGGTGCCTCTCCATCTGCGCTGGACTTGGGCAGATGGCTGAAACTCCGCATCCGCGCCTTTGGATGACGAATGCCACCGAGAAAAAGGTCCGGGCCAAAATCGACTCTGATCCACTGGCCGCGAAACTTCATGACCTTGCGATTCTCCAGGCGAATGAAATCCTCTATGAACGAACAACCCAATACGACATCCCTGATGGCCGTCGGCTGCTGCACGAGTCGCGAGTCGCACTGAAAAACATCATCCACACCGCATGGGCATGGCGACTCACCGGCGAGGAAAAATATCGCGCCCGGGCAATCAAGGAGCTTGATGCAGCAAGCTCTCTCAAGGACTGGAATCCATCCCATTTTCTCGACACGGCTGAGATGGCATTGGCCGTCGCGATTGGCTACGACTGGCTCCACGGATCACTCACCAGCGAGCAACTCGAAAAATACGAGCAAGCAATCATTCAAAAAGCCCTGATCCCTGCAAAAATCCGATTCGACCGAGACGAGTGGTGGACTGGTGCCAGCAACAACTGGGCTCAAGTCTGCGGCTCCGGCATCGGGATCGCAGCTGCAGTCATTGCCGACAAAGATCAAAAACTCAGTGAGGAGATTTTCACCCAATGCGTCGCATTGGTCGAAAAATGCAAACACTTCTATGAACCCGACGGAATGTACCCTGAAGGTCCAGGGTATTGGCACTACGGAACGAACTACCACGTGATGCTTTTAGCTGCCTGCGAGGAATTCAAACACCCGATGGAACAACCCGCCTCCCTCGCAAGAAGCGGCAACGCCATGATGCACCTCACCAGCCCCACCCAGCTGCCATTCAATTTCTCGGACGGAAAAGCGAAAATAGGCAACCCCACTCCAGCTCAAAGCTGGATTGCCTCGCACTACAACAAAAACGCCCAATCGAACAATGTCCGCAGTCGACTGACCACGGCGGCATCATCTGAAAAACCCGGCGTGTACATGACGCCCCTCACCATTCTCTGGCTACCTGAACCACCAGATCAAAACACCAACCTTCCAACTCACGCATACTTCAATGGCGAGCAATCGGTCGCGGTTTTCCGAACCAACTGGGAAAACGATGCAGCATGGCTTGCCATCAAGGGCGGAACACCCGAGGGCGGCCACGGGCATATGGATGTCGGCTCGTTCTGCTACGATGCGCATGGCATCCGCTGGGTCCACGACCTCGGCGCCGATGACTACAACATGCCTGGTTACTTCCGAGATCAGCGGTTCACCTATTACCGTCTACAAAATCGCGCACACAACACTCTCGAAATCGACGGCAAACTGCAGGACGAATCATCTGAACCGTGCCCGATCACATCCACCAAATCACAAGATGGAGTTGCATCGGCCACCTTCGATCTCTCAAATGCCTATCAAAACGCAGCGCATAAAGTCACGCGCAGCGCCGAGTTCAACGCCGCCACTGGCTCAGCCCGAATCAAGGATGTGATTTCAAAACCCGCAGGAGAAATCATATGGAGAGCATTCACCAAAGCCAAATGCTCTATCAAAAACGACACCGTCACCCTCACCCAAGAAGGCGATAGCATTACCATCAAACGTCACTCGCCTCTCGGCGCATGGAGCATCGAGTCTCCCACGCCCCCATTGGAAATTGAAAACCCCAACGAAGGGTTCAAGGTTATCACTCTAACCATTCCAAAAGGAAACCGGATCCCGATCGATATCGAGATCCGGCCATAAAGTTGCCAGAGCCAGTTACTCTTTTGGGCGAGCTTTGATGTAATCAATGTTGTGCTTCACCGCCGGCACGTTGTCCTTCCAGTCGTTCTCATGCTCGATGGAAATATGACCATCAAAACCCATCTTGATGAGTTCTTTTAAACACGCATCGGTGTCAACCACACCCTCACCCGCTTTCACAACAGGTGCATGCCCCGTCTTGGCTTTGTCTTTGAAATGAACGCTAATGACGCGGCCTTTCAAAATCCGCAGACACTCGACGGGCTTGAGGTTGGACGTGCACCAGTGCCCCAAATCGGCACATGCGCCGAGGCGTTCATCGCGACTCTCAACAACACCCAAAATATACAGCGGGTGCCAAACTTTGTACTCGGGGTTTTTCATCGATCCACCGTGCTCGTGAAATGCAACTTTGATGTCGTATTTCTTGGCTGCCTTCTCCCACGCGACCACCTGCTCGGTCGACTCAGAACAAACAGAATAAAGCCCCATCTTTTTTGCAAACTGCATGATGGACTCAACATCCTCCTCGCTGTGCGCAGCCACCACTCCGTAGTTCACTGGATGCACATCTAGCCGCTTGCACTCTGCCACCAATGCCAATCGATCTTCCTCAGACATGGTGTGATGCACTTTGACTTTGGAATCGGGCTTGAGCTTCTGACCCGGATAAAATTCGATCATATTACCACCTGCCTCCTTGGTCTTGGCAATGGCCTCAAACGCACTGAATGCTCTGAAGGTGTAGGCTTGGCACCCAATGAACCAACCATTCTGGCGCAGTTTCTCAGGAATCGGGTCGGCTTGAGCTGTCGCTATAGCTAAAACTAGAACAGCAATCGTAGTGATGGTTTTCATGATGGAATTTGGCGCGTCTGCGCCTGCAATTGGCTTACGCAGACACGATCTCGATCCTTGCACGCCATCGAACTACCAAGCTATGCCCAATACGGGATGGTACATGAATCACACCACTGCTCCGCTTACCCAGAGGGTTCCAACCGCCACCAATCACCTCATTTTCTCTTTTTCTCGTTTTCATCAGGTCCGTGGCAGGTTCAAATGCCCGCCGTCCAGCCAATCAAGGCGGATATACCTAGCAATCACACCATGTGGAAAGGCCGCTTCGCACAAGACACCTCCTCGCTCGTTCAACAGTTTGGTGAATCGATCTCATACGATTGGAGACTATTCTCCCATGATGTCGCCGGCTCAATCGCTCACGCCCGCGCTCAGCTGAAGGCCGGACTCCTCACAAATAAAGAGTTCGAACAAATCGAATCCGGCCTCAAAGAAATCGAAACCGACATCCAAAAGGGCAACTTCGAGTTCAAAACATCACTTGAAGACATCCACATGAACATCGAAGCGGAGCTCACGTCTCGCATCGGTGCCGCTGGAGCCAAACTCCACACCGCTCGGTCACGCAATGACCAAGTCGCCACCGACACCCGGCTCTTCTGCCGAACAGAAATCGACCATCTCACCAGCGAGGTTACCGGCTTACAGAAAGCACTCTTGGACCGCGCTGAGAAATACGCCGACACCATCATCCCTGGATACACCCACCTCCAACGCGGACAACCCGTGACCGTAGGCCACCACTTGCTCGCATACGTGGAAATGCTCGAGCGCGATAAGTCACGCCTCGCGGATTGCCGCAAAAGACTCAACGTGTCACCTCTCGGTTCAGGCGCGCTCGCTGGGTCCACCATCAATCTGGATCGAAACGAAATCGCCAAAGAACTCGGCTTCGACGGCGTCACCACCAACTCGATGGACGCCATCGCGGATCGCGACTACATTGCCGAATTGCTATTTGTCATGTCACTTTGCGGCATCCACCTGTCGAGACTCAGCGAAGATCTCATCCTCTGGTGCTCAAGCGAATTTGGCTTTGCTTCTCTATCCGATGCTCACACCACTGGCTCGTCATTGATGCCCCAAAAGAAAAACCCCGATGTCTGTGAAATCACTCGCGGCAAAACCGGCAGACTCACGGGCAACTTGATGAACATCTTGGTAGCAGTGAAAGGACTCCCCCTCACCTACAACCGTGATCTCCAAGAGGACAAACCTCCCCTCTTTGATTCCATCGACACCTTGCGCCTCACCCTCGCCGTCAACACCGAGATGATCGCCGCGATGGAGATGAAGACAGATGCATGCATCGCCGCTGCATCCGACCCGATGCTCCTCGCCACCGACCTCGCAGACTACCTTGTCAAAAAAGGCGTTCCATTCAGAAACGCCCACGAACTCGTCGGCAAAGCCGTCGCCGAGTCGATCGCGTCGAAAACACCGCTCGACCAACTCGATCTGACAAAAATCGACCCCGCTTACGAGGCCGACGCCAAAGACGTTTTCTCGCTGGAAACGGCTCTCAAAGCCCGCACCAATCCCGGCGCTCCATCCATCGAGAACGTGAAGTCCGAAATCAAACGCTGGAACCAAAACCTCAGCTGATTCAGACCAACCACTGACACCGGGCCGCTCATCCCCCTGCAATTGAATAAAGGGAACTCCCCTTACGTTATAACTAAATACATGATCCTTCGCTCTCTCATCACATTCATCGTTTCTGCATCGTTCGCCTTCTCGGCCGATCAACCCAACATCCTCTGGATCACCTCAGAGGACAATTCGATGCACTGGATTGGATGCTATGGAAACGAAGAAGCCCAAACTCCACGCATCGACGCGCTCGCAGCCAAGGGAACCCGCTTCAATTACGCCTACTCGAACGCCCCCGTTTGCGCTGTCGCACGGTCGACCATCCTGAACGGCGCCTATGCCGTCACCCAAGGCACACAACACATGCGAAGCCGCCACCCAATCCCCGCGGCCTACAAACCCTATGTCAGCTACCTGAAAGACGCAGGGTATTACTGCACCAACAACTCCAAGACGGACTACAATTTCAAAGGCAAGGATCAATCAATTTGGGACGAATGCTCCAACAAGGCGCACTACAAAAATCGTCCGAAGGGAACGCCGTTTTTCTCTATCTTCAATCTAACTGTCTCTCACGAAAGCAGCCTTTTCAGCGACAAGATCAGAGGCAACCGGAAAAGCAAACGCATCCCAGAGAAACCACGCATCGATCCATCTGAAGTCACAGTTCCACCCTACCTTCCAGACCTCCCAGAAATCCGATCCGATATCGCGATCTATTACGACGTCATGAAGGCGCTCGACAATCAAGTCGGAACCATTCTCGACCAACTCAAAGATGCCGGACTCGCTGAAAACACCATCGTTTTTTACTACAGCGACCACGGAGGGATCCTACCTCGTGGCAAGCGCTACCTGAACGACACCGGCGTCCGCGTCCCAATGATCCTCCACATCCCCGAAAAGTGGGCTCACCTTTCCCCCTTCGAACCCGGTAAGCCAACCGATGAAACTGTCGCCTTCGTCGATCTTGCTCCGACTCTCCTCTCACTCGCCAACATCGAAAAGCCCACGCAAATGCAAGGGCGCCCCTTCCTCGGCGAACATCGCGCCGAACCCAACCACGACGACTTCGAATTCCTCTATGCAGACCGATTCGATGAAATCTATGGAATGCGTCGCGGCATCACGGATGGCCCATGGAAATACATTCGCCGATTCACCCCTCACTTGTCCGCCGCACCCTACAGCTTCTATCAGTTTGGTCAGGCCGGATGGCGAGCATGGCAAGATGCATGGAAAGAAGGAACACTGGAACCGCAACACAGCGAACTGTGGGACAACCCTCAAATCGTCGAATGCCTCTACCACATCGCCGAAGACCCGTGGGAGATCAACAACCTCGCCGCCGACCCTAAACACGCCGAACGACTTCAACGCATGCGCAAAAAACTCAAAAGCATGATGGTCGAAACCGCGGACACCGGGATCATACCAGAGCCCATGTTCGATGAACTCGCTGGCGATAACACCATCAATGGCTACTGGAGATCACGGCAAGCGGATCACGCCGCCCTCGTCGACCTCGCATTCCTCGCCACCGGAGCAACCACCATGGATTTGCCCATCCTTCTATCCAAAATTGAGTCTGAAGATCCCATCGCCCGCTACTGGGCCACCATGGGATGCGTGATTCTTGGGAAATCCGCCAGCCCCGCCAAGGCAGCTCTGGAAAAACGCCTAACCGACAAATCACCGATCATCCGGTCAAACGCAGCCTATGCCCTCTATCGGATTGGCGAAACTCAACAGAAAGGCGCCATTGTTGCGGAGCTCTACAAAGACTCCTCAGATTCCAGCATTCTTGGCACCTTCAATATTTTGTACCAAATGGGCGGAATCCAAGAAATCCCCGATGATTGGGTCGAAAGCACACTCAAAAACAAGCCCAAGGGTAGCTATGTCTACCGACTAGCGGAGCGAAGCAAACAGGAGAAAAAGGAGCACAACTGAGCATTCAGTCTCAAAATTCCTCCCCCAGAACCGAGTCCAGCCTTGCCAATAGGTCGAAAGCCCTTAGCTTCCGCTGCGAGTAGGTTCAATTGACCTCCGCAGTCTCATTACAGACGCAGCCACAACCCAAGACGCCGATTTTTTATCGACGCAGGCCTGCAACTCGAGCGCGGAAAAAAATAGCGACCTCACTCACGGGCGGCGGCGCAAACCGATCTGACCCGATTGGATGGTGGTTTCTACCCGCAAATAGTTGCGGAGCCCCAACCAGCAACAAAAAGCTGGCTCCATCGGAATCACATTGGTCGGCACAAGGTCCCACACAGCTGATGCAGACCTCCAAAAGGAACGCCCCATGCGCCGGACCGCACGAAACAACGACCAAGTGAAAACATGTCTGACGAAACACAACATTCCCAAAAATCGGGAAATAGCCGGCGCCGCCGATCACGCGGCGGTAATAACCGTAACAGAAACAACCAAAACAATCGCAGCGGCCCTAGTGGCTCCAAGTCGAACCGCTCTGGCGGACCTCGCAAAAGCCGCCGTAAGGTAGAACTTACCTTCTGGCAAAAACTGCTGAAAGCGATTGGCCTCTACAAAGAGCCCACTCGCTCATCAGGCAAGAAAGGCAAAGGCTCGCGACCACCGAAGTCCAACACTCGAAATGCTCGCAGTGGCGACTCCACACCAAAGAAAAGCAGCCCCCGCAATAATCGCTCACGCGGCGGAGATCCATCCACCGTGAATTCATCCCGCGTCTATGTCGGCAACCTCTCATATGATGTGACCGAACAAGATCTTGGCGAGCTATTCAAAGGTGTTGGCCCAGTCCGTGGCGCTGAAATCGTCTACAATCGCAACACCCACCGATCCAAAGGCTATGGTTTTGTCGAAATGCAACACCAAGACGATGCAGTCCGCTGCGTAGAAGTCCTCAACGACCAACCATTCATGGGACGCGAGATGATCGTCTCTGGTGCAAAGTCGAAAGGCGAGGACATCGACGACGAACAACAGAACGAAACTGAAACTGCGGCAAAAGACATCAAGCTCGCGCCGCTCCCTGATGAGACCCCTGAGGAACCCTCGAAAGGCGAATCAGAAAACTACGTCAGCACTTCCAAAGAATTGCCTACATTCGACGAACCTGAAGAGGTCGAGAATGAGGAGAAGAAATCAGCCGAAGCGCAATCGTAAGATTACCCATCATTCTAAGCCCTCGCCTGGTCTCCAGCGCGAGGGCTTTTTTTGTGCCCTAATTGCCTGTATTCCTCGGGAAATCAGCTTGCCTTATCCCATCCACAAAGATACCCACTCACCCCACGCGGCAACGATTTCATTGCGCGTTCACCCCTATGAAGTTGGCCGAACTCATCGAAGCAGACCAAGTCATCCTTGATATGAAGGCGGCCGAACATTGGCCAGCCATCATGGAATTGGTCGACCACTTGGTTGAAACTCAACATCTCCCAGAGTCTCAGCGCATGGAGGTGCTCAAAGCTCTCAAGGCTCGCGAAGAACAAGTCAGCACTGGCATCGGATCAGGGGTCGCCATTCCACACGCATTTTCTGATATTCTTGAGGAGGTGATCGCGATCTTCGGCAGATCGAAAACCGGCATCGAGTTCGAGGCAATCGACAATGCCCCCGTTCACAATGTGATCCTTTTCATCGTCCCTCGCAAAGACTACCACTTGCACCTTAGAACTCTGGCAGCCATCGCCAAGATGTTCACCAACTCAGAAATACGCCGCAAAATCGCAGCGGCCGAAACACGCAACGAAATCCTCTCCATTCTCTCATCCAAGCCTTCACAGGCCCGCACACCGGTTGATCCAACAACCGATCCCTCGTCATGACCCTACTTCAGGACCTCGAATCCCGCCTGGCCGCCGCCCTAACGAAACTTCTAGGCGAACCCTCCACCGCGCCTGTTACCGCTGCTGCCGATCTGCGATTCGGCGACTACCAGACGAACGCCGCCATGGTGATGGCAAAGCAACGTAAAACAAACCCTCGCGCACTCGCTCAAGAAATCATCGACCACATCAACCTCGATGGCATCGCCACTGCTGATATCGCAGGCCCCGGCTTCATCAATTTCCGCATCCTCCCAGAAGCTTTCGCCTCCCACGCTGAAAACCTCCTAAAGGATTCCAAACTTGGAGTCCCCGCAATCGGCGAAGGCCAAACCGTGGTGGTCGATTTCTCCGCGCCCAACGTCGCAAAACCCATGCACGTGGGTCATATCCGATCGACCATCATCGGCGACTCCTTATGCCGTATCGCCAAGTTCCTTGGATTCAAAGTCATTGCGGACAACCACATTGGCGACTGGGGAACACAATTTGGCATGATCCTCCACGGCTGGAAAACCATGCTCGATAAGGACGCGCTCACCGCCGATCCAATCCCTGAGCTCCTCCGCATCTATCGCGATGTCAACGCTGCCACCAAGGAGGACCCCACCGTTCTCGAAACCTGCAAAAACGAATTGGTCAAACTGCAGGCGGGCGACGAGGAAAACCTCAAAATCTGGCAACAATGCATCGATGTCTCAAAACAGGGACTGCAAAAAATCTACGACACGCTCGATGTTAGCTTCGACCACTGGCTCGGCGAGAGCCACTACAACGACAAGCTGGCTGGCATCGTCGATGAATTCCTAGAGAAAGGCCTCGCCCGCGAGAGCAATGGCGCTATTTGCATCTTCTCGGACGACAAAAAGAAACCCGAAGAGGACCCATTCAAAGTTCACAAAGAAGACGGCTGGACCGACAACCCTGCGATCATCCGCAAAGCCGATGGTGGATTTCTCTACGCCACCACCGACCTCGCCACGATCCAATATCGGATCGATGAATGGAACGCGGACCAAGTCTGGTATGTCGTCGGCGTCCCACAACAACTCCACTTCAGACAACTCTTTGACGCAGCCGAACGCTGGGGCAAGACCGGCAACTTCCGCCACGTGGCATTCGGCTCCATCCTCGGTGAAGACCGCAAGCTGATGAAGACTCGCTCGGGCGATAACGTGCAACTCACCGACGTACTCACTGAAGCCGTCGAACGAGCCGCTAAAATCATCGCTGAAAAAAGCCCCGACCTCCAAGGCGAGGAAGCCAAAACGATTGCCGAAACCGTCGGCATTGGTGCGGTGAAATTTGCGGAGCTCTCCCAAGGCCGACTCACGGACTACGTCTTCGCATGGGACCGCATGCTCGCCCTCCAAGGCGACACCGCCCCCTACCTCCAATACTCCACCGTCAGGATTCGCTCGATCTTCCGAAAATTGGACAGCAAATTCGATGCATCCTCGGCAAAAATCAGCCTCACCGAAGACGCCGAAGTTCACCTCGCCCGCCTCCACGCTCGGTTCGGCGAAATCCTTCCTCAAACCCTCGAGGACTTCCGCCCCAATCTTTTGGCAAACTATCTGCTAGAACTTGCCCGTGCCTTTCACTCATTCTTCGAAGCCTGCCCAGTTCTCAAATCAGACGAACCTCTGCGCTCGAGTCGCTTGGCTCTCTGCGAACTCACCAATACCATCCTCACCACCGGCCTCGGCCTCCTCGGCATCAAATGCCCTGATCGAATGTAAAAATAATCGCTGAAATCACCCACTCTCTTCCATTTCAGCATTTCCGTTTTCAGCATTTCCCGATTTATTCAACTCATGACCCCGTTCTACGTCATAGGCCATAAAAACCCGGACACCGATGCAATCTGCTCGGCGATCGGATACGCGGCCATGCTGCGTGCCACTGGCGAACAACCCGACGCAACGGCCGCGCGCTGCGGGGAAATGTCACAACGCACGAAGTGGGTGCTCGAACGAGCGAAAATGGAGATGCCCAAATTGGTGACCGACGTCCGCGCCAACGCCTCCATGATCAGCCACAAGGAGGTGGTGAAAATTTCATCCAACGACACCTTCCTGACGGCATACCAACGCATGCTTGCCGCAGAAATTCGCTGCGTGCCAATTGAAGATGAAACCGGACAACTCTGCGGCATCCTTCGTTATATCGATCTCCTGCGCCTGCTCCTCCCCGAGGATACCGAAGGCATCAGCGTCCGCACCGTCCATGCCTCCCTCTCGCTCATCGCAGCCACACTCAAAGCAGAAAGCATCGGCGCGCCCGACTCGATCGCCGAGGAAGAAGAAGACCTCATCCTCTTGGTCGGCGCATCATCTCAAGCCACTGTCGAGAAGCGCCTGAAAAAAGCCAAGGAGGATGGCAATTTGAACCAATTCCTCGTGATCTGCGGAGATCGCCCCATCGTCCAACGATATGCAATTTCAAGCGGTGCTCGCGCACTTCTGGTAACCGGCGACAATACCGTTTCTCCAGAAATCCAAGAACTGGCCGTTGAAAAAGGTGTCGTCCTCCTTCGCTGCTCACAAGACACCGCTAGCGCATCCACACTGATCCGGTGCTCAAGAACCGTGAAACACGTGATGGAGACGAACTTTATGACCATCGGACCCAGCGAACCGGTGTCACGGCTGAAGAAAAGAATCTCCAACTCAGAACAAGATCTCTTCCCCGTCATCGACCCATCGAGCAAAAAAATGTTGGGCGTGATTTCCAAATCCGACCTCGTCGACCCACCGCGCATCCGACTCGCCCTCGTTGACCACAACGAATATGCGCAAGCCGTCAACGGCGTCGAAGAAGCCGAAGTCACCGAAGTGATCGACCACCACCGCCTCGCCGGCGACCTCGTCTCGCGTGAACCCATTCGCTACCTCAACGAACCCGTTGGATCCACCTGCACATTGGTCGCTCGTAAATTCCACCACCGCGCCATCACCCCAGAACCCGGTGTCGCGATGTGCCTCTGCGCCGGAATCGTCTCAGACACGCTTTGCCTGACCTCTCCCACCACAACCAACCTCGACCGAGACATGCTCAAATGGCTCAGCGGCATTGCGGGCGTGGACCCTCAAAAATTCACCGAAGAGTTTTTTGGCGTTGGCTCTCTCATCGCCAATGGCAGCCCAGAGGAAATCATCAATGCTGACCGCAAAGAATTCACCGAGGTGGATCACAACATCAGCATCTCACAAGTCGAAGAACGAGACCTGCACGGGTTTTCAGCCAGACAGGAAGAACTCCTCGAAGAACTCCTCAAACTCCACAAGAATAGGGGTTACGCGCTGACAATTCTTGCGGTGACCGACGTCGCACTGCACCACAGCATGGTGCTTGCGGTCGGCCGCGAGAACATTCTCGATCAACTCCCCTTCGAGAAAGTCGACGAACACATTTACCACGCTCCTGGCGTGGTCAGCCGCAAACGCCAGATCTTCCCCGCAGTTTGTGAGGCGATTCAACAATCGCTCCAGGCGTAATCAGCGAACGCTGAAGGACCGACCACGACCCTGCACCCAAGCAGTTTTCACGCTGCTATACAACGCTCCCAGCGCCTCTTTGGTCAAAACACGATACTCGACCTGCTTGGCGTGAGTTGTGAGGGGAAACTTTTTATGAACCATGTTGTGAGCATCACTGCCCGTGATTTCACCACCACGGTCCACAAGGCCTTTACCACGCTCAACAAGTCGCTGTGCTGCATTTCCAGTTCCTGTGTTCGACTGACTCGAAATCGGCGCGATAAAATAAAACCGCACCAACGCTTGGCCCGTGGTGTCGATCGTCACTTCATCCACTAGCAAAGTGCCATCCAACACATACTGGTGACGACTCACCGATGAAATCCGGCTCAATGCCACCATGTAGTTGCCACCTCCGACATTGCACTCCCAGAATCGATTCCGTGTCTGATCATCAGTGATCCCATCTTCATCATTTTCTTCGGTCGAGTTCTGCCCAAAGGCTGGAACCATCAAACCCATCATCAGCATCATCGCGAGTGGCAAAAATCTTTTGAACATACCAACACATGACAAATCCCATAGATTTTGGCTAGTAAGCAGTATATATTTCGGATAAATTAAACAGTGTCAGCTCACACCGACACCCTTAGACCCGCCCCATGGTAAGCTATCGACCCAACGTCGCAGCATTGATTCTCAACCCAAAAGGAAAGCTTTTGGTCTGTGAGCGTCTCGGCTCCCCCGGCGCTTGGCAATTCCCTCAAGGCGGGGCCGATCCTGGCGAATCTCTCAAACAGGCACTCTATCGCGAAGTGCGTGAAGAAGTCGGCCTAAAACCGAAAGAATACACCATCGTTCGCAAAGAAACCGGCTACCGCTACCTCTACCCAAAAGATGTCCGTGAAAAGAAACTCAAAAAACACGGCAACCACGGCCAAGAGCAAACTTATTACCTTTGCCAGTTAGTATCAAAAGACTCCGTGATCGACGTTCATCAAAATCCACCAGAGTTCAGCGACTACATGTGGATCAAGCCATACGAGTTCGATATCGAATGGCTTCCCAAATTCAAACACGATGTCTATCGCGAAGTGATGCGCGATTTTTTTGACGTCGAGATCTAACGTATACCGCCCGGATCTTTTCCAAATCCGATTAGCAACGCAATCGTTCGCCAAGCGAAGCCAAGACGATGACTCCATGGGCGACTCGGCAGAACCACTTCCCATCCCTTCTTCTTGGCAATATCTAACAACTCTTTCTTGGGGTTCACCACGGTTGCATCGTCACAAATTCTGAGCATCGGCAAATCCGCGCAGCTATCCGTGTAGCCGTGACAGTTGACCAATTTGCCATCATCAAACCACGCTGGCGGCAGCACTTGCCTCAAGCGATCAACCTTTGCCTCGCCTTTGTGGTTGTCCAAGTCAGGAAACAAATAGCCCATCTCAACGGGCGTGCCGAGCGTCAGATCAAATCCCAACTCGCGCCCAATCTCCCTCACGTAAAATTCAGGGCTCGCCGAGGACAAAATCAAATAACATCCCTCTGCGCGCTTGGCCTCCATCTTGGCACGCATCTCCCCGTATATCGCCGGGATCAACCATTTGGCAAAGTCGCGCGAATACTCCTCCAAGTCCGCCTTCGGCATCTTCCACAAATAACTCAAAAACACCCGCTTCATGGGCCCCGCTCCCAACAAACCCACCAATGGAATAAATGCCAAAAAGATCGGCAAGAACAACCCACGCCACGGCTCTCTTCTCACAACGTAATGCCGAAACAACAACTGACAGTCCCAGGCAATCAGCGTCCCGTCCAAATCAAACAATGCGACACCACTAGGGCGGTCTTTTGGGATATTTACGGTAGGACTCATGCTTTGAAGCGCACCCTGCCACGAATTCACAGATGCCACCATGCCAATTTCAGCTGCTTTCCGCTTTCCGCAACCACCAAAGCCATTTAGCATCCGCCCCATGCCCGACGCCGTAGAATCAGATCCACGATTCAATGATTTCATCCTCTTCCAAGCCCAAAACGCAGGGCTCTTCCTAGGACAAATCCCCCACCCTCAATCGGGTGATAAGTCCATCAACCTCAGAGCCGCTAAAACTGTGATCGAGTGCCTCGAAATGCTGGCTTCCAAAACCCAAGGAAATCTCACAGATTCTGAAGAGAAACTACTCAACACCGCTCTCGACAACCTCAAGCCCCTCTACGAGGAGGCTCAGGCAGCATCCGAATAAACTTCAGACCCATCTCATGTCATACGACCCTTTCAATATCGGCAATGTCCCCGTCGGCGGCCCCACCCCATTTTTCATCCTCGGACCATGCGCCCTGGAATCCGAAGAATTTGCATGGGAAATGGCTCGCTCGATCAAAGAAATCGCCGACCGCACAGGCATCCACTTTCTCTTCAAAGCCTCGTTTGATAAAGCCAACCGAACCTCCGTCGACTCATTCCGCGGCCCCGGCATCCAGGAAGGATGTCGCATCCTCGGAGAGATCTCGAAAGAGATCGGCGTGCCTGTCACCACCGACATCCACACCGAAGAACAAGCCGAGATTGCAGCAGAACACATCGACCTCCTACAAATCCCCGCATTCCTCTGTCGCCAAACCGACATGCTTGAAGCCGCCGCCAAAACTGGCCGCGCCGTGAACATCAAAAAAGGCCAATTCCTCGCACCATGGGACACCGTGAATATCGCCGAGAAAATGCGCTCCTTCGAATGCGATCGCTTCCTCATCACGGAACGCGGAACCACATTCGGGTACAACAACCTCGTGGCAGACATGCGCTCCCTCTACTGGATGCGCAAAGAAGGCCTGCCCGTCATCTTTGATGCCACCCACTCCGTTCAACGACCCGGTGGCTTGGGTGGCACCACAGGCGGCGACGGCGAACTCGCTCCAGTCCTCGCATCCGCCGCTGTCGCAACCGGAGTCGATGGATTGTTCATGGAGGTCCACTCCGACCCACCCAATGCCATGTCCGATGGCCCCAACCAAATCCCTCTCGAATTCCTCGAAAGCCTTCTCGTGAAACTGATCGCGGTCCACCACGCAGCCCATTAATCCATCTCCCACTCCTTGCGCTACCTCCTTCCAACCCTGCTCGCATTATCCACTGCTCTTCACGCAGCGGATGAAGCAGCGCCTGCAAAAGGAAAAAAACTACCTGCAGTTTCAGTCCTTCCAAATGGCAGTGAACTCCAAGATGTTCTCATTCCTCGCCATAACGAGAATTACGAACTCGTCAGCTCAATGCGGGCGAAATTGATCACACTCGTTAACGACGAGATGATTGCAGGCAAAACGGTCCTCATCGATTTCTACAATCCAGACGGCAGCAAGAAGGCTCACATCGACCTCGTTGAAGCCACTTTCAACCAGGTCCGAGGCATCGTCAAAAGCTCGGACCCCGTCAAGATCGAGTCCGAAAATTTTCGAGCAAAAGGAAGTGGCGTCCATTATGCATTCAACCAAGGCGAAGGATTTCTAACTGGACCTGCCACAACTTGGATCGTGCAACCCCAGCCCCAAGAAACCTCCATGAACACACGCCCCTCCCTCCTCGGCGCTGCAGCCGCCGCAATGCTCTCGCAAGTTTCTACAACTATCGCCACGGAGGAACATCCCGCTCCTTCTGAAGCCCAAACTCAACACACTGAGAGAGCCAAAGAAGCACGCTCGACTCTACGTGACGACCTCGAAAAATCCAAAAAGGCGATCGAACAAACCGAGGCATTTCTCAAACAGGCCGACATCGCAGATCAAACGGGACCCGCTCCAGAACCCGTCGAGGCCAAGCCACTCGACTTCAACCCAGCCCCCACTGACACCGTGATCACGTGCGAGGGAGGCATGTATTTCGACGCTGACAAAGGAGTCTTCGTTTATCTCAAAAACGTGAAAGTCAAAGACCCAAGATTTGATCTCTCCGGCGCCAACGAATTGAAAATCTTCCTTTCCCCAAAATCAGCGGACAAAAAACCAGGCACTGCAGAGGATCCTAAAAAGTCGCCAAATGTGGAAGAAGGCGCGAAGAAACCAGACTCCAAAGAAAACCCGAAGGAAAATTCAGGTGATATGAATCTCAGTGGGAAGTTCGGCGATGTTGAACGCATCATTGCCACTGGTGCTGTGCGGATTTTGCAAAAAGACGTGGAGAAAGGAAAACTTCCTGTCGAAGCAAGCGGCGCCATCTTCACCTATCGCCCCGCCACTGGCCTCATCCTTCTCAGCGGCGGCTACCCGTGGGTCAAACAAGGCAACACCTTCATGAGAGCCAAGGAACCCAATCTCACCCTGCGCATCGAAAAATCAGGTAGCTTCGTCACCGAAGGCAACTGGGACATGGGCGGCAACCTCAACGATAACTGATTCCTCACCTCTCCTCGATCATCATGCACGACCCTGGCTCCTCCGTTTGTCACACAGAAACCGCTGTGCTTTTTGCTGACGGACTGAAAAAAGTCTACGGCGGCCGCCCAGTGGTGGATGGCGTATCAATCACCGTTCAGCCCGGTGAAATCGTCGGCCTTCTCGGACCCAACGGCGCAGGCAAAACCACCTCGTTCTACATGATCGCCGGCTTGATCCCAGCCGACGCAGGATCCGTAACCTTCCTTGGCAACGACCTCTCAGATATGCCCATGCACCGCCGAGCCCGGCTCGGACTGGGCTACCTCCCTCAAGAAGAATCCGTCTTCCGCAAGCTCTCCGTCATCGACAATCTGCTCGCCATCCTCGAAACTCGGCCAGGCCTAACCAAATCCGATCGATTGGAGCGCGCCCACGACCTGATGAATCGATTTGGCATCACCAAGCTCGCCAAGTCTCTCGCCATCACACTCTCCGGCGGTGAGAAACGCCGACTCGCAATCGCCCGATCGCTTTGCTCCGATCCCAAGCTACTCATGCTCGACGAACCATTCGCTGGCATTGACCCGATCGCAGTGGAAGACATTCAACGCATCGTTCGCGAACTGCGCGACCGTGACGACCTTGCCATCCTTATCACCGACCACTCCGTCCGTGAAACCCTCACCATCACTGACCGCGCCTTCCTCATCCACGATGGACGGGTGATCCTCGAAGGTGAGTCCGATGAACTGGTCAACGACCCCATCGCTCGCAAGCATTACTTGGGCGATGATTTTAGAATGTAACGCGTCAGCTTGCTGATCGCTCATCCGCCACACACATGAGGCGCCGCTGGATTAATCTGTTCCCAATGCCATGCTTTGCTGAACGATGTTCAAGCCATGGTTGCCAAGAGCTTCAAGCTGGTTGTTGATCTCGGTGTAAATCACCTCAGTTGGAACATCTGCACCATTTTGCATGCGCTTGATCGATCCTTTGTTGTGAATCTTGCGTAGCTTATCAATGCCTTCTTCCAATTGGTCAGCACGCTGCAACAACTCATCGGTTCCACCTGATAGTGACTGCATACCTGCTTGAAGCAACAAGCTGACCTCTTTGCAGAGGCGGTCGATCTCGTCATTCTGATCAGGAGCAAAGCGATAACCTTTGTCGTATTTGCGCTGCACCGCTTTGACCAATCGATAGATCCGGTCAGTCGCCTCCTCAAATTCAGACACCACGCGCAACATGGCAGCAATTCGAGACGCATTGCCCTTGCCGATTTCGTGCGTTGAACATTGGATCAAATAAGCCGTGATGTCATTGAGCAACTCATCACAGGTATCTTCAATCTGCTTCAATTCGGCAACCTTGTCTGACAAATCCACATCGGGGTGGTTGGTCACTTCGACAAACCCATCGAACATCTTCAAGGTCAACTGACCCATCTGTTTGGCCGAGTTCTCCGCTTCCGCAATATTCAACTCACCCAAATCCACAAGCCCCTGCGAAATGTACCGCAGCTTGGAACCATCCTTTGCCTTGGGCTCTTTGACCCACCATTCGACAAATCGAGCGATCTGAGGAACGAAGGCAACTAGGATCAAGATGTTCGCTAGGTTGAAAAACGAATGGAATATTGCCGTCGCAAAGGCGACGTCGAACTTGCCCATCTTCTCGTTCTTCTCGCGAACCCAATCCGGCAATTGACCGGCCAAATCCCAACACAAAGGAGTCAAAACATAGAATAACCCGAGCATCCATATCACCCCCAGTATATTGAAAGAGAAGTGTGCCCTTGCCGCGCGCTTCGCATTGGTATTCGCACCGAGCGATGCCAACCACGCTGTCACGGTCGTGCCGATGTTCTCACCCAACACAATCGCTGCAGAGTTTTGGAAAACAAGAATCGGATCGGTTGAAACATCTCCTAACCAACCATTCATCGCGCATGTGATCGTGATCGCCATCGCTGCAGACGACGATTGAACCAAGAGAGTCAGAATCACCCCGCCAACCAAATACATCAGAACGGAAAGGAACCCGCGTCCGCCCATCCACGTCACAATGTGCTCAATCAGTGATGCCGTCCCTGGATCCTCTTTGATCAAGGTCTTCACGTCGGGCACCGAATCCTTGAGCAAGGCCAAACCGAAAAACACCAAGCCAAATCCTAAAAACATCTCACCCCAGCTCTTGGCCTTGTCTTTCCCAATGAACACCAACGGCAAACCAATACCAATCACCGGCAACGCAATCTTTGCGACACTGAACTTACCGACCACCGCAATAATCCATGCCGTAATCGTCGTTCCCAAGTTGGCACCCATGATCACTCCAATCGATTGAACCAAGGTCAACAATCCAGCATTCGCGAAGGATACCACCAAGACGGTCGTTGCGGATGATGACTGAACCAAGGTCGTCGTAACAAAACCGGTGAAAATTCCCGCAAAGCGATTGGTCGTCAACCCAGCCAAGGCCGTCCTCATGCGCTTACCAGCAATCCTCTGCACGGCTTCGGACATGATTTTCATTCCAAACAGGAATACTCCCAAAGCTCCTAAAACTTGGAGTAAGCCAGTTATCACTGATAGCACGGAGACAGAGGCGAGCAGAGTCATAGGTAGGTCGAAACTCTGAATATCTGAACCTCTTAGGCCAGAAAAATCGACCTCGATTGCAATTCATCGAAATTTCATCATCTCAGGGTCGCCAGCCACCGAAAATCAAGATATGAGCAGTGGCATCCACCCAATCCATTGACCCTACTCCACTTCTGATGTCGACCAAAGCCACATGGAAAGTCAGCGCCGCTGTAATGACGAGCCGTGTTCTGGGGCTGATCCGTGAAATGCTGTTTGCCGGCCTGTTCGGGGGCAGCAAGTGGATGGACTGCTTCTTCCTCGCGTTCCGTGTTCCAAACCTGCTGCGCGACATGTTCGCAGAAGGCGCGCTCTCCCACGCATTCGTCACAACATTTTCCAAAAAGCTCCAATCGGAGGGCGATCAACCCGCCTGGCAACTGGCCAATAAAATGATCACCCTCGCCGCGGTCTTCATGAGCATCATCACGATGATCGGCATCCTCGCCGCTCCGTGGATCGTCGATTTCTTGACGCTGCTCTCCCGAAGCAACGCCACGGATCGCGAGTATGACTCTGAGCAAATCTCACTGATGATCGAGATGGTGCGGATCATGTATCCCTTCATCGCCCTTGTCTCTCTATCAGCCCTGGTCATGGGCATCCTCAATGCCAAAAATATCTTCGGCGTCCCCGCACTCTCATCCTGCTTCTTCAACCTCGGCTCGATGATCGGTGGTGGCGCCATTGGCTACTGGATGGACCCATCCTGGGGACCACGAAGCCTCGTCGGATTCTCGATTGGCGTGCTGATTGGCGGACTCGCCCAACTCACCTGCCAATTCCCCGCTCTCTACAAAACCGGCTATCGATTCGCGGCCGACTTCAAATGGAAAGACTCTGGCGTCCGCAAAATTCTCCAACTCATGCTTCCAGCTGTGATCGCAGCATCCGTCGTCCAAGTGAATGTGTTGGTGAACTCCATCTTCGCCTATGGCGTGAGCGAAGGCGCGGTGAGTTGGCTCAGTTACGCGTTCCGCCTCATGCAACTTCCCATCGGAGTTTTCGGTGTCGCTGTTGCCACGGTCACACTCCCCGCCCTATCACGCGCTGCAATCCATGAGATCGGCCCCGATTTCAAACCCACCCTCGCGAAAGGCCTGCGACTCGTCGTCTTCCTCGTCCTGCCATCGACCATTGGCCTCGCCCTTCTTGCCGAACCCATCGTCAGCGTGCTCTACGAACGTGGCAACTTCGATGCCACCGACCGACTCCAAACCGCCGCGGCTCTTCGTGCTTATGTTTACGGTCTGGTCTGCTACGCATGGCTCAAGGTCCTCCAACCTGCCTTCTACGCCATCGACAAACGCTGGGTCCCCATGACGGTCAGCTCCTTCGCCATCGGCATCAACCTCGGCCTAAACTGGTTCTTTGTCTTCAAACTTGGCTGGGGCCACGAATCCCTCGCTTTGACCACCAGCATCACGGCATCACTCAACTTTGTCATCCTGTTCCTCATCATGCGCCACTACACCGGCGACATCGGCACCGCCGATCTTCTGAGCCTCCTCCTAAAGCTCGCCATCGCAGGCGCCATCATGGGCGGCATCTGCATCGCTGCAAATCATTGGGTCTTCACGGACCTCACCGGCCACTCCATTTGGTATCGAGCCGGAGCCCTTGCAATCACGATCGGCCTCGCCGCAGCGGTCTATTTCGCGTCGGCCAAACTGCTTCACATCACTGAAGCCAAAGATGCCATTCAAATGGTCATGCGCCGGCTCAAACGCGCCAGTTAGCGAACTCTTATTTCAGCATTTCTGTTTTCAGCATTTATTCCTCACCCATAAGCCTGAATCAACCAGCCAATGAGCAAGACCTGCGGCACGGAAATCAACGGCAAGGCAATGGTCGCCTTCCATGATTTGGTGGTCTCTTTCAACGCCATGATTTCGGTGTAATCCGTGGCCGCCCCGGCCATCAAAAAGACAAAGGCATTCCCTGGCGCGTTGGCCCGACTCAATAAATCCGCTGCAATCGGCGCCGATCCCTCAGAACAAACTTCAAGAATCGTGGTCGCAATCAAAGTGAGGAACAATCCTAACACGGTCGGCCCGAAATACTGCTGAAATACGTCCGTCGGAACAAAAGCCTGAATCAATCCGGTCAGAACAAAACCAAAGAAGATCCATCGCATGATCATGCGCGACTCCGACAAACCCTCACGCGCCAAGTCTAGGTAGTTCTTCAAACCCGGCTTCAATGAAACCATCACCTCTTTGAGAGATTTTCCAATTTTGTAATCCTTGGGCAGATCCACCTCATTTGGGTTCTTGGGAATCACTCCCGCTTTCACAAATCGATCCGCCACCCAGCCCGTGAGTACGCCAATCACCATGGAGAACAAAATGAACAAACCCACCCACTTCCATCCAATCAGCGCCGCAAGAATCAGGGTGAGAGAAAATGAATTCCACGGACTCGCGATCAAAAATGCAATCGTCTGACCCAACGAAGTTCCGCGTTTGTACAAACCCATCCCCACCATCAAAATCCCGTGGTTGCACAAGTCCAGGAGGACGCCTGCCGCAACCGCCCGAAACAATCCACTTACACTCCCGCCCCGACCCAAAATCGCCGCAACCAATTCACGTGGAAACCGATTCAAGACCGCCATCGCAATGACCCCAAACAACAACCCCCACCACGCCTTCGTTGCGAGCATGTAACAGGCATGACCAAAGGTATGCAGCCAGCCAGGCATGTTCGGCACCCACAAATGCAAGCCAACCCCCAACAGAAATAGTGTCAGTGATCCCCACAACAACCAATCCACCTTTCGACCACCGCCTCCACAGCAAGAATCACCCTCGTGGTGATCACTCGATTTGGACTCATGATCCTTATCGTCGTGCTTGTTGGAATTGCAGCAACCGCTCATTGGTTAAGTAAAACTATCACACCGCATCTCGATGTCCACCGCGACTCAACCAAATGCCACCGCAATGGGTGATCTTCGCCTATTCCGCTGATCCAAAATCCTCTGTGTTCATCTGCGTCCATCTGTGGTTTTAATTCCCACGTGACCCCAGCCCTCGATACACTCCTGCTCGCTCTATCCCCAGAGCAAGGGCTGACCCTACCCGCAAGGACGCTCTTTATTGGCGCGGCTCCACACATGGACCTCCCCGCCACGGTCACCGGCTGGCAACCTCTCAAGCCCGTCGCCGATGCTTGGGATAAGGCGGGCTTTGATCGCCTCGATGAACTCAGCGATGAAAAATGGCCGCTCATCCTGATCCTTCCGGGCAAGTCCCGCGACGAAACCCTCTCATGGTACGCCATCGCACGCGACCACCTCGAACCCCACGGCAGCATCGTTTGCGCCATGCCCAACTCCGCTGGCGCGGGCCGATTCGAAAAGGAATTCAAAAAAGCCACGGGCGAAGTGACATCGATCCAAAAAAACAAATGCCGTGCCTTCTCCGCCACCCACTCTGACAGCTGGAACGAATCGAAGTTCGACGAGTGGCGCGAGCTCGCAAAACCCAAAACCATCGCTGGCACCGACTTTACCACTCAACCCGGAGTCTTCAGCAGCGACCACATCGACCCCGGTTCGCAGCTCCTTGCTGACCACCTCCCAAAAAACCTCCGCGGCCACATTGCCGACCTCGGATCCGGTTGGGGGTTTCTCAGCGATGCAGCTTTGAGCAAAAATGAGAACATCCAGCGAATCGACCTCTTCGAAGCCGACGCACGCGCAGTCGCATGCTCAATCTCCAATCTCCTTAGACACACCCAAACAATTCATCACCACTGGCACGACGTCACTCTAGGCCTACCCGACACCTACGACGCCATCATCATGAACCCGCCTTTCCACACCGGACAGGCCACCGATGTCGACCTTGGCAAAGCCTTCATCACCACCGCCGCCAACTCTCTGCGCCGCGGCGGACAACTTTTCATCGTCGCCAACCGCCAACTCCCCTACGAATCTCTCCTCGACTCCCTCAACCTCCGCCACCGCAAGCCTCACGAAGACCCCACCTACAAACTCTTCTTCGTCAGTAAACCATAGAACCCATTCGTCATGACCAATCAACTCATGACCATTGACCAATCAACCGCCCTATGAAACTCGTCAAACTCCTCGCCAACCTCGGATACGGATCTCGCAAAGAAGTCCAACAACTCATCCGCATGGGCGCCATCACCGACGACCAAGGCAAAGAACTCACGGCAAAAGATTTTCCCCCGCACGACCAAATTCGTTTTCGTGATGAAATCCTCGATCCCGTCGGCCCGCTTGTCATCGCTCTCAACAAACCCGATGGCTACACCTGCAGCGCCGAAGATCCAGGCGCCATCGTCTATGACCTTCTTCCTGAACGCTTCGCTCATCGCAAGCCTGGCATCAATCCGATCGGCCGACTCGACAAAGACACCACAGGGCTGCTCTTGCTCACCGATGACGGCAAGCTCCTCCACAAAATCATCCACCCCAAGTCGAACTGTCTCAAAGTCTACCACGCCACCCTCGACCGACCACTCGAAGGGCACGAAGAGGAACTCTTCACCTCCGGCGAATTGATTCTCAACAACGACAGCAAACCTTTGCTGCCTGCAGGCTTTGAAAAGATCAGTGAAAAGGAAGCCCTCATCACCCTGCACGAAGGCCGCTACCATCAAGTCCGCCGCATGTTTGCTGCCGCCGGCAACCATGTCACCGACCTCAAGCGCATCTCCATCGGCGGCCTCAAACTCCCCACCGACCTCGAAGAAGGCGACTGGCGCTTCCTAACAGAAGAGGAAATCGAAAGCATCTTCAACCTCTAGGCAGGGACAGCACCACCCCCAAAACGGTAGGGTGCTGCGGCTCGCAGCACCGTAGACCACAGGCAGGGACGGCGCTTTGATTAAGCTGCGCTTAATCCATTCAAAATAGGTCTACGACCACTAGCGTCCAGTTAAAATCCCTTTAGAATCAACTGATTTTCAGGCATTGGTTCTGATTTTTCTAACTGCTTCTGCGGAAGTAAGGCAGTTACAGGGATTTTCTGGAATACGTTCACACTTAAAATTTGCAAGATTCTGCTGAGACTCTCGTCGATTTTGTAAGTCTTATTGAGACACGCGACCATGAGATATGCGCAGATGGCGATCCAAATCTGGCTATAGACCGCGTTCTCGCTGGTGCCGTAGAACGCCTTGATCCGGAGGTTTTGTTTGATCCACTTGAAGAAGAGTTCGATCTTCCAACGGTTCTCGTAGATGGCTGCAACCTTGAGCGCAGGCAGGGTGAAGTTGTTGGTCAGGAACGTGAGCCGCTTGCCCGTCTCCTCGTCGAAGTAACCGATACGGCGGAGTTTTTCAGGATAGCTTTTCATTCCTTTCGGGCTGCTGAGACGGATGCTCTGGTCGCATCTGAGTCCGGATGATTTGTCCACAAGGCGCGATTCCCGAACCGAGAATTTCGTGTTCTTCTTGCTGCGGATAACGAAGAAGGCACCCGCCTCCGCAATCCGGTAGAGTCGAGAAAAATCGAGATAGCCACGGTCAAAGACGTAGATGCTCCCAACCTCGAAAAACATTTCATCAATGAAATGGACATCGTGCTGCGAACCTCCCGTGAGGCTTATGAACACAGGAATCGAGCCGATCAGATCGATCTGCGTGTGCAATTTGATCGCGGACTTCGTCGTCTTGAATTTAGCCCACGGAAACATCGACAGGCATAGGTCGATGGTGGAGGAATCGACGGCATAAACGATCTCGTCAAGGCCAAGTCCGTTGGAATCGCCAACGTAAAGCCTCCTCGCTTTTCGGATGAGTATGTGGCCAAGCGCCTCATAGACCCGCCAGTTACGGTGCTCGTTTGCGTAGGCGAGATTGGTTCTCGTGATATTCCCACGGATGCCCATCGCGTGGAGGTGTTCGCTGTTGCGGAGGCAGGCTTCGATGTCGCGCAGACTCTCTCGGAAAGTTAGTTGTGCGAAGAGCATCGAAAGGAAGTGATCCCTCGCACTCATCCCGCGACTTGAGCGCGGCATCGGATGCAGATCGACGCACCTGTCAAACTGTTTGCGGTAGATCATTTCAGAGACTTGGGCGAAAATCAGACGTCCTTCATTCATGCCGCCAGTCTCAATAAGACCGACGTGTCTGACGATTCTCGCTCAAATGCGTAACACCTGAAGTTTAACTGAATCCCTTGGAGGATAACGAGAAACGAGACCGAAACGTGCCCTTAGCTGGACACTAGTGGTCTACGACGTGTAGCTGTCGCTGCCATAGCAGCTTCCCGAATTGCGCGGTCCGCTCAACTGAATCGCCAATGATCCGCGCGAAGCCCAACCAGGAACTAAGAACCAAGAACCAGGAACATGACGCCCCGCGTCATTCCGGCATCTCCTCCAGATCCCCCAAATGCTTGGGCCGGGTATCGAGAAAATTCACATCCATCCACATCTGCACCCTCGCCCCCACTTCACGGATCTTCGTTTTAAAACCCGCAGCGGTTTCAACATCACGGGCATTGAACCCATATGCATCGATTCCGTTTGCCTTCGCCAAATAGATGGCTCGTTCATTTTGAAACTTTTGGCTGATGAATAAAACCTCATCCGCACCAAATACCTCTTTGCAACGCACCACCGAATCCAAGGTCCTCAAACCGGCGTAATCACAAACGATTCGATCGAAAGGAACCCCGCGCTCCACCAATGCTTCACGCATCTTCATAGGCTCATTGTAATACCTCGTTCGGTTGTCGCCTGAAACAATCAAGGTGTCGATCTTACCCGATTTCCACAACTCCTCGGCCGCATCGATCCGATACTCAAAATACAAGTTCACCCGACCATTGATTCGGTGCGTTGTGCCAAAGACCAAGGCAACTTTGGTGTCAGGGACTTTGGACAAATCATCCGACGTCCTCCCTCGCGCGGCCCAAACAGCGGTAATATTCGCATAGGCGACCACCAAATAAGCTAGGACGCAAAGAGCCCCAACGACACACAAAGGTCGCATCACCCACTTTGGCCACGGCTTGGTCAGTATCGCTTTCAAAATTTTTCGGAAACCTCTGAACTTGTTTCGCGCTTTGGCCACGTGAAAATCGACCTCAACGTCTCAGCAAAATTGCCCGACAGCGGACCATCTGGCGCATACACATGCAATCGACTCGCTGTCTCTTTGAATGCAACTTTGTCAAACCGACCCAACCACTCGCCATCGACCTCCACCGACATCTCTTGGCCTGAAG
Source organism: Luteolibacter sp. (assembly GCA_043566505.1). Taxonomy (GTDB): domain Bacteria; phylum Verrucomicrobiota; class Verrucomicrobiia; order Verrucomicrobiales; family Akkermansiaceae; genus Luteolibacter. The sequence goes on from CP121322.1 coordinate 401,729, forward strand.
TCACGATGAAGGATTCGGTCTGGAAATAACTCGTCGATTTCATCAAATCGATTCCACCAAATGCCAAGCCTCTCAACGAATCGAGCACCAACTTGTAGCCCGATTCTTTGTAAACCAACACATCCAAAATCGAGTCCTGGTTGTCCGCCTTTCGGAAAAATTTGAACTGCCCACCATAGAGCGAGCCATTCCCCGCCAAAACCGCTACGCCGACCTCTTTGCGACCATCCGGCAATTGAATCTCCATCATCGGCGGTTTCTCTCCCAGCACCTTCACCGCAGACAACAAATACGCCAACGGCCCGAGCCGCTTCTTCGACTCCCAGCTGGTTTCCTCAATTACCTGCGCATCAATCCCCACTCCTGCCATCTGGACGAATGCCTTGCCATTGACCTCAAACAAATCGATCTCACGAACCTGACCCGAATCGATAATCTCCAGCGCTTTGTCCAAGGAGTCGGTCGGAATCCCCATCTCACGCGCGAACACATTCATCGTCCCACCAGGAATCACCCCGCAGATGGTTTTTGATCCCGCCAATCCTTGGACGACCTCATTCAAAGTTCCGTCACCACCCGCGGCCAACACGGTGTGCCGACCTTCGTCCGCGAACTTTTTGGCAATCTCGCTGGCATTGCCGGGATACTCCGTCGCGAACAGTTCAAATCGATCTTCGTTGCTCTCCAAAAAACTCCGCACACGTCCACCCTTATGGCTGCGTGCCTTCGGGTTGAATATGACGGGGTATCGCGGCAACTTCGACATAACAGAACCTTGCCCTATCTGAAGCACATCGCAATCGGATAGTCAGTGAATTCGACCCAATGCCTCGACCACCATACCCACCGGCAAACCCATCACATTGTCAAAATCACCCTCGATCCCCTCAATAATCCTATCCCCATGCTCTTGGATTCCATAAGCACCCGCCTTATCCAATGGATTCACCATGGAAAAATAGGCCTCAATATCACCATCGCTGAGCTCACGAAATGTGACAGCCGTGTCGCCATGAAAACAATCTTCACGACCGCCAGGATGAATCACGCAAACGCCCGTGCAAACATGATGCTTTCTTCCTGAGAGCTTTCGCAGCATCGCCCGCGCACCTTCAATATCCTTCGGCTTGCCCAGCGGCTCGTCGTCGATGAACACCAAGGTGTCAGCCCCAATCACTGCCGCATCCAATCTCATCGCCGCCACAGCACGTGCCTTCAGCGCAGCGTTGTGCTCACACAAATCCTCAGGCTTCAACGAAGCATCGTGCAACTCCTCAGCTGGGCTAGACACAACCTCAAACTGCAAGCCCGCCTGCTCCAACAATTCACGCCTTCTCGGCGAAGAGGATGCCAACACAATCTCCATGCCTCAGTCAGCCAACTCCACCCCCTACACACAACCCCAAATCCCCTGAGGATTTTAGAACTTAGATTTCAGATTCTAGATTTTCGATCTACCCAAAGCCCAAAGCCCAAAGCCCGATGCCCGCAACGCGCTAGCGCTGCACCGCATCCATTTCCTCCTGCATGAAATCAAGCAATCGCTGCATTTCATTCAAATGCCGCTGCATGCGCTCAGGAGACGGACCACGTTGGGGTTGTTGGGGCTGAACCCTCTCAATCCTCATTGGCGGCCGAGACTCACCCGCGCTCGACAACTTGGCCAACGCTGGATCACTACCCTCTTCCTTCAGCAAAGCCTCAATCGTTGATGATGGAACCACAAACGACCTGGTGCGATCTGCCCGTGCTACAGCCACTCCGATCACCTTGCCATCCAAGTTGACCACTGGCCCACCCACTTGGTTTGGATCCAACGCCATATCAGTCTGAATGGCATTGGAAAAGGAATCGCGAACTTGGCTCAACTTCGTGCCCATCTGCTCCATCTTGCGGAGGCGCGCACCTTGGATGCTTGGCAACTCAGGCCGATTGCCCAAAAGCACATCCACCTTTTGGGTTTTCCCTGATCGCTCGACCATCAACTCAACCGTGTCGCCAGGCTCTGTGCCAACCAACGAGTTCTGCAGCTCTAACAAGCCTGAAATTTCTCGCTCACCTGATTTTAAAATCACATCGCCTTCCACAAGCCCTGCCTTCTCAGCACCGGAGCCTTGCGTGACTTGGCGGATCTTCACTCCCTTGCCGTCAAAACCCACCGCTCCGACCACACCCAAAAAGGCCTGATCCGTCTCGCGTAAGCTGCGTGCCAGAACACTGACCACCCCAAATCCCGCCAACTTACCACCCGGTTGAGCCGCTGCAAGGAAACTACCAAGATCCATTTTCTCATTCACCCACTTGATCGGCGATAACGCCTCACCTGTGATATCAAGAACCGCCAAATCCTCATCCTCATAAACCCGAGCAATCGTCGCTTGGCGCGCGTCATTTTTAATCGACGATTGGACAATCAACCCACGATCAAATGGCTTCACCTCACTCCACTTGGTGAGCACTTTCGTACCATCACCAATCACAGTCCCGTAGGCCAGCATGGCATTACCATACCAAATCCGCACCGTGGACTCCCCCGCTTCTTTGAGCGCCGGCGTAATCGCTAAATTGAATTCCACCGTCTGCGCGTCGACCGCCTTTCGTTCTTCAGGACGCAGCAATGGGACGTCCTGATTCAACTGACCGTAAATCGGCGTCACCAAAAAAGCAGTGACCACTGCTGCCATCCAAGAAGCCTGAATGTTGTCGTGTTTCATCATCGTGTTTTGAAAAGTTCGTTGCGGCGTTTCAGAACGACATCCAATTCCAGAGCCCCATCACCACGCCGAAGTCCTAGTTTGACGATGTCGCCTGCTTCACGTTTTGCAAGGACTTGCAACAATCCCCCACCATCATTGATATTGCTGCCGTCCACGGTCTTGATGATGTCTCCTCGACGCACCCCCGCAGCTGCTGCCGGAGAACCTTCTACCACCGTGCTCACAACGACCCCTTTAAGGCCGCGACGAGCACCCATGCCAATTCCCAAAACCGGCATCTCTGGGTTCGCGAATGGATTCAAAGTGAGCTCACCCCATGTCTGACCCTCCAACATCCGGTCCCAGTCATCGCGGAATCCATCAATCCCCGCATGGTTGTTGTTCCTCAAGGACAAGCCGATGGACGAGTTGATCCCGATAATCTTACCTTCGAGGTCAAACAAGGGCCCGCCCGAATCACCACCAATCAACGTGCAATCCGTCGTTAAAAAATTGCCAGGCCCCAATGAAATCACGCGACCAAACCTCACAGGCGGCGGACGATTGGCATCAAACCCGGCAGAATGACCCATCGCGATCACCCAGTCACCCGCTTTCAATGGCTCGGACTTGCCCATTTCAACATGCGGCCAATCTTCACCCCCCTCGATCTGCACCATGGCGATGTCTTTGGAGTAATTTGCACCCAAAACCTTTCCCGGCACTTGCTTGCCGTCTGGAAACACCACCAGCATTTTGTCAGCTCCCTGAACCACATGAGCCGCGGTCAAAATCAATCCTTCCGCCGTGGTGATCACTCCCGATCCCGATGCTCCTGTCTTGTCCGACAACAAGGCCACCGTCGCTGGCATCACATTGACGGAAACCGACTTCACCTTGGTCTCCAGCTTCGCCAAATCTTCCAAGGTCCGCGATGGCTCAGCAGCAAAAGCTGGAACTCCAATGAGCCCCAGCAATGCCACCATTCCGTTTAAAACCAAAAGAGTCCGATTCATTTTCATAAGCCTACCATGCACAGCGTTGCCACGCATGCCATTTGTTTATGACAGGAAGCCAAAATCCTTAGCCGAGGTAGACATAGATCCAAAACTGAATCATCCATGTTAAAATCAGGCCTGCATAGAAAATTGGCAACGCCAACGAGCTGAGCAAATGCCGTCCTCCTGTGTAGATCTGTGAAAAGATGACCAAAATGTGAGTTCCAAAAATCGTCAGAGCTAGGATCGAATACGGAAACCACTCCACGTCCGTGAACTGATACGACCAAATCACCAATACCGACACCACAGCACCAAGGAATGCAAAATTCCCCATCCAAATGCTCAACTTCGATGGCTCTGGATTTGAGAAGTCGGGCCGACGAGACATCATTTCGCTGAATTCAAGGTCCCTTGGAGTGATCATGCTTTTGGTTCCTTCCAGTGGCACTTCACGCAAAGGAATCGGAGTCGACACCGTGACTTTGTAAGGACCTGGAGAGTTTCCTTTCCCCAGCACCATCCTCTTTTTCATGCTTGTTTGTACATCTACCATTATTGGCCTTTCGTTCGTTGATCTGAAGATCTCATTTCAGACCTACGTCAGCCATTACAATTGGACTCATCGTTTCCCATCTGAGAGCCCGAAACAAAGGGGCAATGAATCCCAACTTCACCAAAGGATTTCAAGAAACCCGACGACCACAAATCCGCCATACATCACCGCCAATGACCACACCCCCAGTGTGTGAATTCCGTGGGTCAGAAGCTGGGAAAAAATCACCAGCAGATGCAAAATCACTGCCGCACCAACAATCCAAAGTATGGAAAACTCAGCACCAGAAATTGAATGGTAAGCAAACACCAACAACCAAACCAACGAGGCGAAAAATGCAACCTTGCCCATCCATATTCCAACAGGGCTGGGCTCATCTTTCCGCATGGCAGCCTGCTCGGCCATCTTTTGACCGAACTCTTTGTCCTCCGGCGTGTTCATCGACTTGGTTCCTTCCAATGGCACGTCGCGACGAGGAATCGGCGTGGTGCTCATGACTTGGTATGGGCGACTCTTGTCCCCAGACCCACGCACCATCTTCTTGTTGAATCCTGTATTGATGTTTGGCATGTCCGCTCATTTCCTCAGCTGAGACCTACCATCACCAGGATTCGACTAGCCCGCTATTACAAAAACCTCCTCCAATTCCCCTTTCCGAGTTGCCCCAAAGTCGGATTCATCTAGGTTTCCAGAGAACACTAGTCTCATGCCAAAACCGACTGCCCGCCCCCTCAACAAACGCGTCCTCATGATGGGCACGTGCCTATGTGACGCATTTTACGACGATGTCGCAAAAGCCACTGTCGAAATCCTCGAACATCTTGGCGTGATGGTGGAATACCCAGAGGACCAAACATGCTGTGGCCAACCCGCCTTCAACTCCGGCGAATGGGACGCCTCCCGCAAGATCGCCAAATACACGGCCAACATCTTCAAAGGAGAACTCCCCGTGATCGTCCCATCCGGCTCATGCGCCGCGATGAACAGCCACGGCAATAAAGTGCAGTTCGAAGATTGCCCCGATGAATCCGTGACATCACTCGCGGATCGAACATGGGAACTCGTCGACTACATCTACAACAGCCTCGGCATCAAAGAATGGCCCGGCAAGTTTGATCAACCCACCCGCATCGCTTTCCACCGCTCGTGCCACAGCCGTGGAACCAACACCGGCGCCGCTGTGCGCGCTCTACTCGGATCCATCGAAAACGCAGAAGTCATCCCCTTCGGACAATCCGAGCAATGCTGCGGATTCGGCGGCACCTTCTCGGTCACTTTCCCCCACATCTCAGGGAAAATGGGAACCCTAAAGCTCGACAATATTCTCGACACCAAACCCGACATCCTCTGCGGCGTCGACATGTCCTGCCTGATGCACCTGAACGGACTCGCCACCAACCAAGGCCGATCCGTCCCGCACAAACACGCGATCCAAATCCTTCGCGATACCCTGATTTCGTCATGATTGGAAACCAACTCATCGACCAATACGCCCGCGACATCTCGGACGAGAAACAACACTCGGTGCTCGATGGCTCATCGAAAGGCACGGACAAACGCTACGAAGTCCTCCACAAGGACTACGAGGACCCCGACTCTCTGCGCAAACTGGCGGCACAAATCAAAGACCACACGCTCGATCACCTCGATGAGTATTTGGAGAAAGCCGAACAAGCCCTCACCGAACGCGGCGCCCATGTCCACTTCGCCGCCACCGCCGACGACGCGAAACAAACCATCCTCGAAATCCTCCAAAGCCACGAAGTCACGCAGCTGACCAAGTCCAAGTCGATGGCCGCTGAGGAAATCCACCTCAACCCATTCCTGATCGAAAACGGCATCGAATGCCTCGAGTCGGACCTCGGGGAATTCATCATTCAACTCGACGACGACGAACCGTCCCACATCGTCAAACCGATCATTCACAAAAACCGCCGCGAGATCGCCGAGACCTTTCTGCGCGATGGCATCGCCCAAGACTACAACGACGACCCCGAAATCATCACACGCCGTGCCCGCACCTACCTGCGCGAGAAATACATGCAGGCCGAGGCCGGCATCACCGGCGCAAACTTCGTCTGCTCGGACACCGGCCGACTCCTCCTGGTCACCAACGAAGGCAACGCCCGCTTCGGCATGGCACCCACCAATGTCCACATCGCTTTGGTCGGCATCGAAAAACTCATCCCTCGCGAAAAAGACCTCTCGGTTTTCCTCAACCTGTTAGGACGCTCCGCCACCGGCCAACAACTCACGGTCTACACCCAGTTCATCAACGGCCCGAAATCCCCCACCCAACCCGACGGCCCTGAACACATGCACGTGGTCTTCATGGACAACGGCCGCACCGATGTCCTGGAATCCAACTGCAAAGAAATTCTTCGCTGCATCCGCTGCGGTGCCTGCCAAAACGTCTGCCCCGTCTACCGCCAAGCCTCCGGCCACGCCTACCGCTCCACCTATGGTGGCCCCGTTGGCGCAGTGCTTTCACCACTGCTCTTCGGCGACAAGTTCCCAGAACTCGCCGACCTCCCAAAAGCCTCATCCCTCTGCGGTGCTTGCAACGAAGTCTGCCCTGTCGACATCCCGATCCCCGACCTTTTGCTAAAACTTCGCGACAAAGCCCACCGCGAACACGTCCACTCACCCGGCGCCATCCCGATGTCACCATTTGGCACCCTCGCCACCTCACCCTCACTCTGGCGCACCGCCATGACCATGTCCAAAGCGATGAACCACCTCCCCATCGAAGTGGCACCCATCAAACCACTCCAAGACTGGCTCGGCCAACGCACGCTACCCGAGTCGCACGGTGGCGACTTCCGCAAGTGGCTCAAGAACCGCAAGAAAAAGTAATCGATGGCCAAACGCAGAAGGAAAAAATCCGGTTTCTTCAAGAAGATCAAACGCCTGATCATTCTCAGCGTCTTTGTCGTCTTCGCCGTTCTGATGTTCCTCTACATCAGCATCAATAGCCTCGTCAAAAAAGGCATCGAAAATTACGGACCAAAAGCCACCCAATGCAGTGTCGAGGTCGGCGCAGTTCGACTTCTTCCTTACATTGGAACCGGCAGCATCAGCGATCTAACCATTGGCAACCCAGAAAACTACGACACACCCAATGCGATTTACATCAAGAAAGCTTCTATCTCCCTTGAGCCAGAGACGCTGATGGATGAAAAAATCGTCATCCGCAAAATTGAATTTATCGCTCCCGAAATCACCTTCGAGGGCAACACGAAGAAAAACAACCTTGTGACGATCGCCGATAACATCGACGCCTATATCGAGAAAATCGGCCTCGCCAAAAATGACGATTCGGTCGAAAAATCAACCCCCCTTCAAATCGACGAGCTCCTCATCAGCAATGCCACGGTGAAACTCGAACTTCCGCTCTTCAAAGGAAAAACGGTCGACCTCCGACTCAAAGACATCCACCTCAAAAACCTCGGCCAAAACCCCGAAGGCATCACAGCCAGCGAGGTCGCCGCTCAAGCTCTCGGCGTCATCATCCGGGAAACCACCATCGCCATCCCCAAAAAAATCGCCGAACTCGGCCTCCGCGGCCTCGATAGCGTAAACCAAGTCAAAGACGGCGTCGGCGGATTCTTCAACAGACTCAAAGGCGACTGATCCCGAAGATCCCCCACAAACTGACGATTCTCCTTGCGGTTTCGTTACTTTCAGTTATTACTGAAAGTAACGAAAGAGATAAATCATGACACTGACCAAAGACGTTCAATCCATCGAAGTTTATTATGACGGCCGCTGCGGCATGTGCTGCACCTTCCACGAATGGGTCAACCGACAGCCCCGCGCCTTCTCGGTCCGCTTCATTCCCTACCAAGCTTGCGAAGCAGAGAGCACCTTCCCCGGCATTGGCACCCTCGACCCCGCTCGCGAGATGATTGTCCGCACCAACACTCAGGAGATCTTCCGCGGAGCCGAAGCCTGGGTCTGGTGCCTCTACAGCTGCGCCAACCACCAAACAGCCGCCCACAAACTCGCCAGCCCCCAACTCCTCCCCGTCGCCAAACACACCTGCCGCCTCCTCGCCGCCAACCGCCACGCACTCAGCAAAGTCTTGTTCCGTGGAAAGGACAAACAAGTCCGCAAAGAACTCCACAAAATGAAATCCCCCAAATGCAATAACGCCTTCTGCACCAACGAATAGCAACCGAACCCCATCAATTTCAGCGTTTCAGATTTTCAGTATTTCAGCTTTTACCAATGACCACCACTCTCGAAATTCTCCTCCGCATCTCCGGCCTGATGCTCACTGGACTGATCATCGCCAACTTTGTCGCCGCAAAACGCTTCGGCTACGCCAGCAGCCTCACTGGCTCAACCATCATCGTCCGCCAGATCTTCTACGTCCACTGCGCCTACATCATCGGAACCATCACCGCCCTCGCGGTCCTCTGCCTCGCTTGGCCGCACCTCCTCTTCGATGGACCGCTCGCTCGTGGAATCTCAGGATTTTTCGCCCTGTTCTGGGCCAGCCGGGTGATTGTCCAAGCAACCTACTACGACAAATCTCTCCGCAGCCAAAACCGAGCATGGGACATCTTCTTCCTCGGTGTGTTTCTCTTTCTCGCCACAACCTTCACACTTGTTACCTTCGCCTCATGAAAGATCTGCTAGAAATTGGCATCATCATCGCCGGTGTCTCTCTGACTCTCCTCTGCATCGGTAGTCTTTGGATCCCCAAAGTTCTCAATTGGAAAGAAAAGACCGCGAGCCTCACGCCCCTAATGCGTGAACTTTGGTGGACCTACTCGGTCTACGTCTGGGGAAGCCACATTTTCTTCGCTGTTCTAACTCTCTTCTTCAGCGATTGGCTGCTGAGTCAAACCACACCCGCCGCAGCCATGTGCACCTTCATTCTGCTGTGGTGGAGCATCCGACTCTATTTGCAGTTCTTTGGCTTCGATTTTGCTGAAATCAAAAACACCCCCTTCAACCGCATCGCCAAGCACCTCCTGACGGCTCTCTTCATCGGACTCGTCGTGCTGTTTGCGATACTCGCATGCTTCAATCTGGGCTGGCTGACGAATCCATGATCATCCCTTGGGACATACCGCTCTATGCCATGATCGGCATCGCCGCTGGACCCACCACCAGCGCCATCCCCATCACATGGCTGAGAAGATCCATCGGCTGGTCGACGCTCGCCGCTTTGGTGGCTCTCTCCTCGATCTCGCTTGATGCCCACGACCCCATCCTCCGCATGATCGGCATCTGCAGTGTCCTGCTCGCAGCCATGAAGGGCATCGTTTATGCCGAATGGTGCCGACCCCACAAACTCCCCATCCACCATTATCTCGTCTTCGCCATTTTCTGGTTTGGCATGGACCCGGGTACATTTCGCCGCAGACGCAACCAACTCACCTGGCTGCCTGACATTGGAATCGGGATCGTGCTAACAATCGCCGGAACCATCGGGGCTTGGTTCGTCTGGAAGTTTCAATGGAATCACATCCTGCTTCTCTTCATCCCCTTGAGCATTGGATTTCACTTTGGCGTGCTCCGCATCCTCAAAGGCATCCTTCGCGGCGCTGGCTACCCCGTCCGCACCCTCTTTCCCAATGTCCTCGCCGCCACCAGCCTCGGCGACTTCTGGAGCCGCAAATGGAACATCGGATACTCCCAGATGATGCAGCGAACGGTCGGCCGACCCATCACACGCATCTCGAACCCAAGCCTAGGCTTGTTCTCGATCTTTGTGGTCTCAGGATTACTCCACGAAATCGCCATCACCCTACCCGTCCAATCCGGATACGGCCTCCCCACCCTCTACTTCACCGCCCACGGCCTGTTGACTCTATTGGAACGCAAATGGAACCAACCCATCGGCAAATTCCCCACCCTCCTCCTTGTCGCCCTCCCCATCGGAATCCTCTTCCCCGAAGCTTTCCAAACCGAAGTCATCGAACGACTCCTGTTGGCCTTCGACTTCATTGGCTTCTAGCACCCTGATCTAGCCTTCTCGCTTGATCTCAAGAGCCCCCGCTTTCAATCTGCTTGCCCACTCATCTGATGCCGATAAGCCAATGCATCGAGCGCAGCTCAAAAATCCCATCCATCCGCGTTCATCTGCGGTTCTACACCCAAAAATACTCATCGCCATGAAACTCGAATCCCAATGCCTTCACGCCGGTTACACCCCTGACCCAACCACCCACGCCTGCGCCGTCCCAGTTTACCGCACCGCTTCCTACCTCTTCGACAACACAGAGCACGCGGCAAACCTCTTCGCTCTCAAAGAGCTCGGCAATATCTACAGCCGAATCATGAACCCCACCAATGATGTGCTAGAGCAACGCGTGGCTGCACTCGAAGGCGGCGCCGCAGGCCTTGCAGTCTCATCCGGCACCTCCGCAATTTTCTACGCCATCATCAATCTCGCCAAAGCCGGCGATAACATCGTCTCCGCTCGCAACCTCTACGGCGGCAGTTACACCCAGTTCAAAGACATCTTGCCTGCCCTCGGAATCGAGGTGCGCTTTGTGGATTCCACAAACCCAGAAAACTTCGCCGCAGCAGCCGACGAAAATACTCGCGCGTTTTTCTGCGAAAGCGTCTCCAACCCTGCCCTAGAAATCTCCGACCTCAGCGCCATCGCCGATTCCGCTCACAACCTCGGCTTGCCGCTCATTGTCGATTCCACTTTCTCCACACCCTACCTCACCAAACCCATCGAGTTTGGCGCCGATATCGTGGTGCACTCGCTCACAAAATGGCTCGGCGGCCACGGTGCAGGAATTGGCGGCATTGTCATCGATTCCGGCAAGTTCAACTGGGCTGGCGGCAAACACCCGCTCTTTGACGAACCCGATCAATCCTACCACGGCCTCCGCTGGGGACACGATCTCCCTGAACCACTCGCTCCCGTCGCCTACCTCCTGCGCATGCGCACGGGCCCACTCCGCAATATCGGCGCCTGCCTATCACCTGATAATGCCTGGATCGCTCTGCAAGGCATCGAGACCCTTCCCCTGCGCATGGAACGCCATTGCGAAAACGCCCTCGCCACCGCCAAACACCTCCAGCAACACCCCGCTGTCGAATGGGTTCGCTTCCCAAGCCTTGATGGCGACCCCCAACAAGCACTCAACGACAAATACCTCAAAGGCAAAGGCGGATCGATGGTGGTCTTCGGTATCAAAGGCGGCGCAGAGGCGGGCGCCAAATTCATCGACTCACTCGAGATGTTCAGGCACCTCGCCAACGTCGGCGACGCAAAATCGCTCGCCATCCATCCAGCCACCACCACGCACTCGCAACTCGACGCCGAGCAACAACTCGCCGCTGGCATCCCGCCAGAAATGGTGAGACTCTCTGTCGGCATCGAGCATATCGACGACATCACCGCCGACCTCGACCAAGCCCTCGCCAAAGCCACCGCATAAGAATCGCTTGTAGCGTCGCTCTCTGAGCGTCGATGCGAATGACAAGCCCATTGAGCACAAACTCAGTGACCTCTGTTCCTCAGTGATCCAAAAAACTTCGCTTTCCCATGACCGACACTAGCTCCCGCAACCAAATCTTCTCCAAAATCCGCGAGACCACAGGCGCCATTGAATCCAAGGTTCCTCTCCCTGACTACGACTCATCAATCACCCATTCGAAACCCAAACTCGAAGGCAAAGACCTATGGGAAACCTTCTCGCGCAACTTCACTGCCGTGAATGGCTGTCCCATGGACTCGGTAACGAAACTCGCCGAATTCCTCAAAGAAACCAATCAAACTCTCGGCTACTGCGACCCTGAACTGATGGATGCCGTGGGGTCAAAATTGGTCGCGGCTGGTCTCAAGGTGAAAACCACCTACGACCGCGAACGCTACGACGACTACCAATTCGGCATCACCCGCGGATCAGGCGCCATCGCCGAATCGGGAACGGTCATCCTCGATGACGACAAAACCTCCCACCGCCTCGCCGCCCTCTCCCCATGGGTTCACGTCGCGGTCATCGAGAAATCTGAAATCCATCGAACCATCCCCGATGCCATCGAGGCTCTTGGCGACTCCCCCAACATCATCTGGTGCACCGGCCCGTCCAAAACCGCCGACGTCGAAGGCATCCTCATCGAAGGCGTCCACGGACCCGGTGAGCAAGTGGCGCTCCTCGTTTAACTATCCTCATAAAGGGGACAGTTGGCGAGCATCTACGCCTTGCCATCACAACGGCGGCACCCAAGGGTAGCACGACAACGCAGATTCAAAACACCTCCATGCATCCAAGCATGAATGAATGATTCTTGCTTTGCCGTATTCTCTCAGCACCAGCCCATCACTCACACTCCATGAAGCGCATCATCCTCACCCTCCTAGCCACCTCGCTCCTCAGCCACGCTGCGGATAAACCCAACTTCATCTTTATCCTTTCGGATGACATCGCTCAGGGCGACATGGGCGTCTATGGCCAAAAGCTGATCCAAACCCCCACTCTCGATCGCCTCGCCAATGAGGGCACGCTCTTCAATCAAGCTTACACCGGGACTAGTGTCTGCGCTCCCTGTCGCTCGGTCTTCTACACCGGCCTCCACTCGGGCCACTGCCCCGTCCGCGGCAATTTCGAATGGTATCCCGAGGGACAATATCCCATCAGCGATGAAATCGTCACCGTTGGCGAAATCGCCAAAACCGCCGGCTACCACACCGCCACCTTTGGCAAGTGGGGCATGGGTTTCTTCGACACCGAAGGCGCTCCCCAAAAACAAGGCATGGACCACTTCTTCGGCTACAACTGCCAACGCCATGCCCACTCCTACTTCCCCACCTATCTCTACAGCAACCAACAGCCCGTCGCTCTTCCTGGCAACAACGGCCGTGACGTCGGCGAAACCTACGCTCAAGAAGTCATCCAGCGCGACATGATCCGCTGGCTCAAAGAACACGGCAAAGACCCCTTCTTCATGTTCTACGCCATCACCCTGCCTCACGGCCGTCACGAGATCGACGACTTCGGCATTTACGCCGACAAGCCTTGGACCGATGTACAGAAAGCCTATGCAGCCCAAGTCACCCGCATCGACTCCGATGTCGCCGAACTCGTAGCGACCCTCAAGGAGCTCGGTGTCGATAAAAACACCCTCATCGTCTTTGGCGGCGACAACGGCTCGTCCTTCAGCCCCAAAAGCGACATTGGGAAGCTCTTCAATCAGACCATGAACGGCAAGCTGCGCGGCTTCAAACGTGGCATGTATGAAGGCGCCCTTCGCCAAGCCTCCTTCGCTTGGTGGCCCGGTACGGTACCCGCCGGACGCGTCTCCGACGAACCATGGGCCTTCTGGGACCTGATGCCGACCTTCACCGAAATGACCGGAGTCAAACCACCGGAAGGATACAAGACCGACGGTCTCTCCCTGCTCGAATTCCTCAAAGGTGGCAAAGCTCCCGAACGCGACTACTTCTACTGGGAACTCCATGAAGGTGACGGCGGTAAACAGGCCGCTCGCTGGGAGGACTGGAAGGCCGTCAAACCCAATCCCAAGGCCGACATTGAAATCTACGACCTCGCCAAAGACCTCGCCGAAACCAAGGACCTCGCCAAAGAGCGCCCCGACTTGGTCAAAAAGGCCGAGGAAATCTTCAAAGACGCCCACACCCCTGATCCCGTCTGGCCACTCGAACATCAAAGCGACATCAAGACCGAAGCCCAAGGCAAGTCCTGGCCCATCAAACGCAAACGCGACAAAGAAGGCTACGTCCCAGAAGGTTCCATCCCCCTCAGCCAACTCTACAAAGATAAGTAAGTCTCAGCTTGTGCGCCATAGCCCACAGGGCGGTGGCGTGACCTTTGACCTTTAGACGAAGCGGCTCCGCTGCTTTACTCGAGCTCAAGCTCCAGATACGCCTCGATCTCACGCGATGGATCATCGGCGCGCATCAAGGTCTCACCGATCAACACGGCATTCGCACCTGCCTCTAACACCTGCATGCCGTCGGTCAGGTTTTTGATCCCGCTCTCGGAAACCAAAATCACATCATCAGGCACTTCATCCGCCAATCGTGCGGTGGTCTCGAGGTCGACCTCAAAGGTCTTCAAATTGCGATTGTTGACGCCAATCAAATCTGCCCCCAACTCCAGCGCCCGCTCCATTTCCGGCAAGTCATGCACCTCGACTAACACATCGAGCATCAGCGACTTGGCTTCATCATACAAGCGGCGCAGCGTATCGTCGTCCAATGCGGCCACAATCAACAAAATCGCATCAGCACCTGAGACTGAGGCCTCGTGAATTTGAATCTCATGAATGGTGAAGTCTTTGCGCAGCAACGGAGCGTCTGAAAACTTTGAAATCTGCGTCAAATAACTGAGCGAACCTTGGAAATACTTCTCATCGGTCAAAATCGACAAACAAGACGCCCCACCAGAGAGATAACGCTTCGCCTGACGAACGGGGTCGAAATTTGGGTCAATCACCCCGGCAGATGGCGACGCCTTTTTGACCTCGGCGATCACCCCAAGACGATTCGGACCACGATCCAAGGCCGCCCGGAAGCCCCCGAAGTCATTGCGTTGGATGGCCGCAGCCCGTAATAAGTCGGCCTTCGGCATCAAAGCTTCCACTTCCAGCCGCTTGGTAGCGATGATTTCAGCAAGTTTATCAGACATATGCGACCCAAAGAGAGCCTAGGAATTGGCAATTGAACATGGAATTTTTGCAAATTTTGACTTGCCCGACATCTCGCCCCGTGTAGAAAGCGCCCACGCGTTATGCAACGCGGGTGTAGCTCAGTGGTAGAGCGTCACGTTGCCAACGTGAATGTCGAGAGTTCGAATCTCTTCACCCGCTTTCCCAAGCGGGAACTCATTATCATCCCACCCGAAATGGCATTCGGCACCGGGGACCACGCAACGACCTCAACCTGCCTTCGCCTACTCGTCGATGTCGCCCGCGAGCGCAAGGACACCAAGTGGTCGGTCGCCGACCTCGGAACCGGAACGGGCGTTCTCGCGATCGCTGCGGCAAAACTTGGATCCAAAGAAACCTTTGCCTGCGACTTCGACCCGTTCTCGGTCCAAGCCGCCACCCGCAATGCCGAGCGCAATCACACACCTCACATGACGATGAAGGAACAGGACGTGCTCATCTGGAAGCCGCGCAAAAAAGGCTACGACGTCGTCATGGCCAATTTGTTTTCCACTGTTCTCATCGAAGCATGGCCCGTCATTGCCAAATCCCTCGCCCCCAAAGGCACCCTCATTGTTTCCGGCATCCTAGCCACTCAAGCATGGGAAGTCTTCACCGCCGCCGCCGCTGAAGGACTCGGCTTCTCCAAGGTCATCAAAAAAGGCAAATGGGTCACCGCCCGCGGCGGACACATGGAGGATCTAGCGTAGCTAGATGTTCTTGGTTCCAGCAGGCAGGGACGGCGCTCCGCGCGGTCCGCGTCCATGAACCGCCCACGAACCCGCGCATCGCTCCAACCAAGAACTAGGAACCAAGAACTAGGAACAGCCCCGACTCGTCGGGGCTATCTCTGACAAGCGCCACACCAATACGTCGACCGCTGCCCCATCACACAGTGCTTGATCGGCGCTCCACATTGACGACATGGCTCCCCCTTGCGTTCATAAACAAACAGGCGCTGCTTGAAATAACCCGGCTTCCCATTCGACTGCAAAAAGTCTCTCAAAGTCGTGCCGCCCTCCTCAATCGATTCTGCCAACACCGTGCGAATCGCATCCACCAACTTGGCGCACCGCGGCTTGGAGAGTTGGTTTGCTCTCAAGCTCGGTCGAATGCCCGCCCGAAACAATGCCTCTGAGGCATAGATGTTTCCCACTCCCACCACGACCTTGGCATCCATGATCACCAACTTGATCGCTGCCGAACGCTTGGCGCACGACCCCTTCAAAAACGGTACAGTAAAATCATCGCTCAACGGCTCAGGTCCCAAATGACTCAGCAATGGATGCTTCATCGGATCTCCATCCAACAACAACACCAAGCCAAAGCGCCGTGGATCATGAAACCTTAGTTGCCTCCCATTCTCCATCGTGACTCCTACATGATCGTGCTTCTTCCAATCATCCACTGGATCAATCACTCGCAAACTCCCCGACATCCCCAAATGAATCAACAACGTCCGCCCACCATCCAAAGCCAACAGCAAATACTTGGACCGCCGAGACACTTTCGTCACTCGAGAGCCCTCGATTGAATCAACATCATCACTAATAGGCTGCCGCAAATCCCACCGCCGCACCACAACCTCAGCAATCTCCTCGCCCACCACATGTGGCTCAATGCCACGGCGTGTCGTCTCAACTTCAGGTAATTCAGGCATAGGATCGATAACTTGTCCGCCGAAGTCACGCGAAGCGGGACGAAGGAGGAACTTCTGGCAACTCAGGCATCGCAACAAACCCATGCCCGCGATTTCACCCCATGTCCAGCCACCATCGGCATGAAATTAGCCGCCAAACCCAGCAAGGCGTCGCCTG
The DNA here is from genome assembly GCA_043566505.1 of Luteolibacter sp. Lineage (GTDB taxonomy): Bacteria > Verrucomicrobiota > Verrucomicrobiia > Verrucomicrobiales > Akkermansiaceae > Luteolibacter. The sequence goes on from CP121322.1 coordinate 418,440, forward strand.
CATCTCGAACCATGCCGCTACCGCAGACAACGATCAAAATCCCATTCATCTAAGTCCATCTGCAGTCAAATCATCACCACCAACCAACAACACCGAGCAAAGAACTGCCTCAGCTCTTTTTTCCCTTCCCGCATCATGGAAATCAAAAGAAACTCCTCTCAAAGATGAGCGAACTCACAATACTGGCCGCTGGAGCCTCAAGTATTTCACCCCTATTCGCGCTGCTGACACTCGTACTCGTCAGCGCGGTTCTGGTGTCGCTGATTCTTGTCCGATTGAAACAAAGCCTGCTGGTAGGATACCTTCTCACGGGGGTTGTCATCGGCAATATTGGACTGATGTGGCTCACTGGGATGGATCAACGTGATCCCGTCATCAATAGCTTAGCTGAAATTGGTGTGATCCTGCTGATGTTCACTCTCGGGATCGAATTCTCACTCACTGAACTTCGCCACATGTGGCGAACCGCTCTCATCGCAGGCGGACTACAGGTTACCATCACGGGGCTCGTCGGAGGACTGCTCGCCTACTTTGTCGGATTTGATGCCGTCAATTGCCTCGTGCTCGGGATTGCCATCGCCTTGAGCTCTACCGCGGTCGCGATGAAGTCATTCCAAGACCTAGGGCACCAAAACAACCCCGGTGCCCGTGCCAGCCTCGGCGTCCTCTTGTTCCAGGACGTCTTGGTCATTCTTCTCTTTCTCCTGCTCCCAGCACTCTATGGCAAAGGAGAATCTAAAATTAGCACCGAGATCATCACCTCGCTTCTCAAAGGTGTTGGATTTCTTGTCGGCGCCTTCCTTCTTGGCCGTTTTGGACTCACCCCATTGCTTCATGCCGTCGCAAAAACTCGCAGCCGCGAACTTTTCACACTCACCGTGATCGGGCTCTGCGCCGGAATTGCCTATGCCGGCGGCGCACTCAACCTCTCACTCGCACTGGGAGCCTTTGCCGCTGGACTTGTGGTCAGCGAATCCATCTACAGCCACCGCATCCTCTCGGACATCCTGCCATTCAAAGACTTGTTCCTCGCCATCTTCTTTGTCTCCGTGGGCCTGATGATCGACGTCTCTGCAATCATCGACCACTGGCCCAAAGTGCTCTTGGGAAGTCTTGCCCTACTCGCTGCAAAAGGAAGCATCGCGTTCTTGGTGATGAAAACCATCAAAATCCCAAGCCGCCCCACCATGCTCGCAGCCTGCAGCTTGGCGAGCACCGGTGAGTTCTCGCTCGTTTTGCTTGGGCAAGCTGGCGCCTACCACTCGTTTGACCCCGCGCTAGAACAAGTCCTTCTTGTCTGCACCGCCATTACCATGGCGATCGTCCCGACCTTGATGCGAGGATCAGGTTCCATCTCGAAGAAATTTGAAAATATCGGCATTTTAAAAAGCCACCAAGAGGCTCCAGAGTCACTATCACCTAGCCATTCCATCAAAGAGATCAGCGATCACGCCATCATCTGTGGATACGGCCCTGTAGGTCGCGCAATGAACGAAGCTCTCATCCGGTGTGGCGTCAAAACACTCATCCTCGAACTCAATTCGACCACCGTGATGAAACTAAAGCGAGAGGGCCAAACCGTTCTATTTGCTGATGCCACTCATCCTGAAGCGCTCGACCTCGCAGGCATCTCACGTGCCCGACTGATGGCCTTCACCTTCCCTGCCGTCGATGCCACCTGCGCGGCCGTTCCTCTCGTCAGGGAACGAAACCACAGTATCTGCATCTTCGGTCGTGCCAAATTCATTGGAGAAGTGAAACGCCTCCAAAAACTCGGCGTTCAAGTCATTCATGACGAACACGAAAGCGCAGTCGCTATGGTTCGCTCCGCAATTTCATCCTACGACCGCTATGACTTTGGACCCGACGAACTCGTCCGTGCCACACTCAGTGAAGATTAATAACATCCCTTCAATTTCAGCGTTTCTCATTTCAGCTTTTCAGCATTTATTCCCGACCCATGCCCACCCTCCTCGCCATCGAATCATCCTGCGACGAAACCGCAGTGGCGATCATTCGTGGAAGTTTAGGGACACCCGCTGAAGTCCTCGCTTCAGAAATTTCCTCACAAATCGAACTCCACCGCGAACATGGTGGAGTCGTTCCCGAACTCGCATCGCGCAACCACTCACTCATCCTCCGCACGCTCGTCGAGAAAGCGCTCGACACCGCCCAAGCGAGCATGACCGAAATCGATGCCTTCGCCGCCACCAGCGGCCCCGGACTGGCGTCGTCACTCCTCATCGGCAGCACCGCCGCCAAAGGCATGGCATGCGCCACCAACAAACCTTTCCTCTCGATCAACCACATGGAAGGGCACTTGCTCTCACCCTTCATCGATCGCACTTCCGTCCCACCTCACCTTGCCCTCATCGTCTCTGGCGGACACACCTTGCTTCTCGATGTCGAGGGAGCTGGCCAATACTCGAAACTCGGATCAACGCGCGACGACGCCGCTGGCGAAGCTTTCGACAAGGTCGGGAAAATGCTCGACCTCCCCTACCCAGGCGGGCCCGAAATCGAAAAGGCTGCACGTGATGGCGACCCCACAGTCTACGACTTTCCAAGGTCGATGCTCAACGAGCCTCACCTCGATTTCTCATTCTCCGGACTCAAAACTGCGGTCCTCTACACACTCCAGCGCGAGAACGGCAAGATCTCGGTCCCCGATCTCGCCGCGTCATTCCAACAAACCATTCTCGATATCCTGATCGGAAAAACCCTCAAAGCGGCCAAACAATCGGGCCGCAAAACCATCGCCCTCTCAGGCGGTGTCAGCCTCAACAAGGCACTCCGTGACGCTTTCAAAAAAGCCTGCGATAACCACGGCTACGAACTGGTGATCTCACCGCCAAGTTTCTGCACCGACAACGCAGCCATGATCGCTTTTGCCGCACTGTTGCGCCACATCGACGGGGAAAAGTCCTCCCTGAGCGAGGACATCCATCCAAATTTGCCTCTGGTCTGAACCTAGCAATTCTGGTTCAACCTTTGACCTCGCATGATCTATCGCTCACTGGTTTTTGATTTTGATGGCACCATCGCCGATACGCTCGGCGAAACTCGTCGCATCTACAACCAGCTTGCTCCCGAATACGGGCTACGAGAAGTCGACCACTCTGAAATCGATGAAATGCGACACCTCTCACTCGTCGAACTCCTCGATTACCTCAAAATCCCCAAACACAAAGTCCCCTCGTTGATTTCAAAAGGAACCACCATCATGCGATCCAATATCGATCAATTGCCCATGATCGTAGGCATGCGGGAAATCATCGAGGAGCTTCGGCCTCGCGCCGACACCTTTGGCATCCTCACTTCTAACAGCAGCGACAATGTCGATCTCTTTTTGAAAACCCACGGACTTCGCGACAAGTTTGATTTCATCTCATCCACTTCATGGCTCACCGGGAAAAGCCGTCACCTAAAAGGCATCTGTACAACATTCTCGCTCGACCCTAGCCAAGTCCTTTACATCGGTGACGAGCTACGAGATATCCGCGCCTCAAAAAAAGCAGGCATCAAAGTTGCCGCGGTCACATGGGGATTCAACTCAGAAAAATCTTTGACGGCCGCTGAACCAGACCATCTATTTCATTCCCCTGGAGATTTCCGAAGCCTACTCCGCTCGTAAGGACACAACATTGACATTTGGCCGACTCCCCACAAGCTCTCCACCATGAACGAGGAACCACCACCCATCGAACCCGACACCCCTCCCGAAGCGGTGTTCGAAATTGTCGATGAAGATGCCAACAAGCCCTCAAAGATGCCATACGCCATCATGAGCATCGTCTGCCTCGCGCTTTCAGGCGCTTTGCTCACCATCAGCATCAAACAAAAGGCATCACAAAAAACTGACCCCGCCTCGGAAGTAGCGGCCCTCAAAATCCAACTGGATAGTCTGAGCAAACGCGTCAAAAAGAAACGTGAAGCACTGGGCCTCGCACCCATGAACGAAGCAGAACAAGAAGCCCAGTCTGTAGAGGAGATCGCAGCAAACGCCCAAAAGAACATCCAAGACCTCGTGAACCACTCAAAGTCCTATCAAGCACTGCTCGATAAAAAGGACATCGAAATCTTACAGAAACAACAAGAGATCGACGATCTGAATAAAGAGGTCACCCGACTCAAAAGCTTACTGCAGCGCGTGAAGATCGATCCGTAAGGCCATCGTCCACCTTGGTTGAACCTGGGTCACCTCAGCCTGCATCCAGCAAGCCCTGGAGCGCATTCTCAAGCTTCTCAGTCAGAATCACAGCTCCACCTTTTTTGGGCAGCTCATCGTTTTCCATCATGTCGGTCACGCAAATCGGGTCACCCGCCACAACCTTGGCAGTTCGATCTACCTTGTATTGAGGAAAGCCAGACAAGTCTTCTTCGAGCTTCATCACCATTTCAGCACGACGATCTCTCGTCGGATCCGCCAATAGGTAATCCCCAATATAACTGTGCGCCTGCAGCGCTGAGAATGCCCGATCAAGATCATCGAGCAATTGGTTCTTCTCTTCGATCGTCGGCGGATTTTTTTCATCCAAAAGCTGACGCCGAATCCGATAGCGCAATGCCCTCACACGCTCTGGCGGAGTCGTTGCTTTGCTATCGCGGCTATGACGGCTTTCAACATCAGTGAGTAGGTTTTCGCACAACTGCTCCAAGCGCTCTTGAATGCTGCCCTGGCCAGCCGCCCCTAAGAATTCCGTTTCCTTCAACGCCAACGCACCAAGCGCCAAACGAACGATTCGATCATCCACAGGCATCGCAGGCTTCGGAGTCCAACCAATCCGCTCTTCAAGAGCCGACAAACGTTCAGCGTAAGTGGCAGCAACATCTTCACTGTGATAAAAACTCATCGCGACCGGCACCAAATACGCTTTTTTGCCCGCTTTCAGTCGACCCGCCGCCTTCATCAAAATGGACGCAACACCTTCATTAAGCGGATCAATCCGGCGGTGATGATGATAAATCTCTCCTTCTGGAAACATGACCAAAGGTTCCTCGGCTTTCGCAAAAAGGGAGATCGCTGTTTTAATGGCAGTAAAATCAGGACCATCACGATCCACTGAAAAAACGCCCGACTTCTGCAAAGCCCACGCCGTTAATTTGCTCCCTTCAAAAATTTCCCTCGCCCCCATGAAGTAGGGACTCATTCCGAATTGGTGTCCCACATCCATCAACACATGCGGGTCCGAATGATCGGAATGATTCGGCGCCAGCATGATGGCATGTCCTGCATCATGCAGCTCTCGTAACTTCTCAAACCCCTGCTGCTCCACCTTGGCAATCCGATAGTTCTTCTTCAACTGCTTCTGGTTCACCAACATGACCACGGGCCGAAAGACTCGTGTCATCATCGGCGGACGAAATGTATAAGGCAGGTCGTTACGAAGTCGGCGCATCGCAAATTTCTAGCAACTCTCTAATAATAAGCCAATGCCCAATACGCATCAACCAATGACCAATGACTAATCCACCTTGTGCAGATACACATCTTGCTGCGGAAACGGAATCGATACCCCTTCTTTGTCCAAGCGTTGCTTGATCGCCTTCTGGAAATCGTAAAACACACCCCAGTAATCTTCTTTCTTACACCATGGTCGCACATTGAAGTTCACACTGCTTCCAGCAAGCTCGGCCACTTTGACCTGCGGCTCAGGATCTGCTAAGATCCGATCGTCAGCTTTCAATACATCTAGAATCACCTGCTCGACCTTATCGAGGTCATCGGAATAACCAACCCCCACCGACATATCCACACGACGTGTGTCGTGGAATGTAATATTCGTGATGGTGGAAGACATGACTTGTGAGTTTGGAATGATGATTTTCTGGTTATCACCACTCGCCATCACGGTGTAGAGAATTCCAATTTCCTTAACAGAACCGATCTTACCCGCGGCCTCAATCACATCGCCAATCTTGAACGGGCGAAACATGATAATGAGAACACCCGCAGCAAAGTTGGATAGAGCTCCTTGAAGCGACAAACCAATTGCCAATCCTGCAGCACCCACGACTGCCACCAAAGACGTGCTCTTGATGCCAACCTGCTGAATGGCGGCGATCACAACCACCACCATCAATAGGTAATAGATGACCGCACCCCCGAACGACACCAAGGCTGGATCCACATCACGCTTGGTCATCGCCTTTTGAAGCGTCGTCTTGACCATCTTCGCCACCCACTTGCCGATGAAAAAGATCGCCAAAGCCGCAAGAATCTTGAGGCCATAGCCAATCACTAGGTCGGTGTATTCCCCGATCCGTTCAGCAGTGAAAAATGGCGCCATATCTTTGGCGCCTGAGGTCGTTTGTGCGAAGATGTTCATCATGATATCGTGAGCTAGGATTAGGCCAAACAACCACGAAACGAAAATTTCTCCACCAAAATTTGCTAGAAATTTCCCATCAATCCATATTCTCCACCCGCTCACGAGCCACCGATAGATAGCCCTCATCAAGTTCTACCCCCGTAAAATCAGACAATCCCATCCGCTTGGCCGCAACCGCAGAGCTGCCGATTCCCAAAAATGGATCCAACATCCGCGTCTTCCCTTTCTTGCCATGCAATCGAACGCATTGCTCCGCCAAAGCCACTGGGAAGGTCGCGGGATGGGGCCGATCTTTGTCGCGCGATTTGATGGTCTCATACGGAATGTACCAATTGTTGCCCCGACACCGCAAATCCTCACCACCCGTGTGCCCCCAGCGGGCGATGTTCGACTTGTCAGCATATGGAACCCCCGCAGCCCGACGGTCGAGCTCCACATTGCCAGCCTTGGTCAGGTGAAACACATACTCATGACAGTCGTTCACGTAACGCTTGGAATTGATCGGCTTGAAATGCCCCGCGCTGACAACATCGCCCCCCTTGGTTTCCACCGTCACCGATTTGATCCAGTGAAACGTGTTCTGCAAAACGAACAAGGGCTGATCCCCCGAAGTCAACGCCAACACCAACTGATGTGGCATCAATGGATTCGCTGGTGCTGCTCCGACATTCAAAAAAAACGATCCATCATCTACCATCACTCGCTTCACCTCCGCCGCCCATTGCAAGCACCACGCGAGAAAGTCCTCACGGGTCGCGGTGTCCTCAAACGACCGATACGCAATTCCCAAATTATACGGCGGCGATGTCACCACCACATCCACACTTTCCGACTCCATGGTCGGCAACACCTCCAAACAATCACCATGGTGTAGATCGCAACTCATGACCAATGACTACTGACCAATGACCAACCTAATCGCCTCCGGATACAAGCGATGCTCCACCACTTGAATCCTCTTGTGCAATGAATCTGCCGTGTCACCCGCTTCAATCGGCACGCTTTCTTGTAAAATGATTGGGCCGGTATCCATTCCCTCATCCACGTAATGGACCGTGCAGCCCGACTCCTTCGCTCCAGCGTCCAACGCCTGCTTCCACGATTCCAATCCTGGAAAGGCCGGCAGCAATGACGGGTGAATGTTCAACACCCGCTCCGGAAAGGCTTCGAGCATCGGCTTTTTAACCAATCGCAAAAAACCCGCCAAACAAACCAACTCCACCCCAGCGTCTTTCAAACGCTTCGCCGTCTCGGCCTGAGCCTCCTCAGGAAACTTCTGCTTGAACCCCTGACAGTCGATCACCCCCGTCGCAATCCCTCGCTTCGAAGCCCGCTCCAATATGTAGGCATCGGGATTATCCGACAACACGAGGCCAATCTCTGCATCCAAGGTCCCAGCATCGATCGCATCCAGGATCGCCTGCATGTTCGAACCCGACCCAGAACCAAGAATTCCAAGAACCATGGCATTCTTCTAGCCAGCTCAGCAGCCCACCGCAACCGCGAATCCTCCCACCGCGGCTACTTCTTCTTCCGCAGCACAAAAAACCAAACAATCCCAAAGGTCAGCACCACCGGCAACGCCAGCAGCACCAACACCACCAAAATCATTACAAGCTCTGGAATCCCAAACGGCATAAGTCAGATTCAACCCAAAAAAACACCTAATGTCAAATCCCATTCATCTGCGTTCATCCGCGGTTCAATTCAAACACCTTCGAATTACCGATCTTCGACCTTGAGACTTTTAGACTTTAAGACCTGCGACGAGATGCGCAGCATCCCTGACATGCAAGATCCTCGCTACGAAGCCCTCGCCAAACAATTGATCAATCATTCGACCTACCTCAAAAAAGGCGAAAAGGTTCTGATCGATATCGCTGAAATCCCCGACGCCATGGGCATCGCCCTGATTCGCGAAGCTCGTCGCAAAAAAGCCATCCCATTCCTCCGCGTCAACCATGGCCAACTTACAAGCGAAATGCTGAATGGCGCCACCGACGATCAATACCAACTCATCTCCAAACACCTGATGGCCGAGATGAAGGACATGGATGCCTACATCGCGATCCGTGGCAGCCAGAACATTTCGGAAACCTCAGACGTCCCCGCTGAGCGCATGAAACTTGCGATGAAAAACATGCGCAAGGTGCTCGACCACCGCGTCAAAAAAACCAAATGGTGCGTCCTCCGCTGGCCTAACCCATCGATGGCCCAACAAGCCGATATGAGCACGGAAGCCTTCGAGGACTTCTTCTTCAAAGTCTGCCTCTTCGATTACCAATCGTTGGTAAAACCGATGAACACCCTCAAAGGAATGATGGACAAAACTGACAAAGTCCACATCACCGGCCCAGGCACCGACTTGAAATTCTCCATCAAAGGAATCCCGACGCTGGTCTCCGCTGGCAACTACAACATCCCTGACGGCGAAGTCTTCACATCGCCAGTCAAAGACTCGATTGAAGGCCATATCACCTATAACGCTCCGACCATTTTCCAAGGCATCGGCTTCGACAACATCTACTTCGAGTTCTCAAAAGGAAAAATCGTCAAAGCAACCGCGGGCGATAAATCCAAAGCCCTCAACAAGATCCTCGATATCGATGCAGGCGCGCGCTACATCGGCGAATTCGCCATCGGCGTGAACCCCGTCATCCGCGAACCGATGCGTGACATCCTGTTCGACGAAAAAATCGGCGGATCCTTCCACTTCACCCCCGGCCAAGCTTACGAGGACGCCGACAACGGAAACCGCTCACAAGTCCACTGGGACATCGTCAACATCCAACGCAAAGACTACGGCGGCGGTGAAATGTACTTCGACGGCAAACTCGTCCGCAAAAACGGCAAGTTCCTCGCGAAGTCATTGGAGAAATTGAATGGGTAACCAAAAACACCTCTTCATCATATCCCCGTCCATCTGAGTTCATCTGCGGTTCATTCAGCCGCAGAAAAAACTCACCCTTTCCTTGGCCGACACCCCATCGCCAAGCGCAACAACACAATCGGCACCGCTGAGATAAAGAAAGCTGCCGCAGCGGTCTTGAAATGCGGGTAGACCCGCGCCTTGTTGCCATCGAGCGCCATCAAGGACTCCGCGACCACTTGTTCTTTCTCCACATAAAACGACTCTCGTCCCGGCAACTCTTTGCGATTTGCCTCACGCCGCGCCACCGCACCAAAGCCAGTATGCACCGGCCCCGGACAAACCGCCAACACCGGAATCCCGTGCTCTTTCAATTCGATCCGCAAGGCCTCGGAGAAACTCGTCACATAAGCCTTGGTCGCCGCATACACCGCGAAATCCGGAATCGGCAGGATGCTCGCCAAGGAACTGACATTCATCACCGCTCCGCCACCCTTTGCGACCATCCCCGGCACGAGAGCATGCGTCAGATGCGTCAAAGCCTCCATATTGACCCGCATCATCGCCTCCAGCCTCGGCCACTCCGCTGTTGCAAATTCCCCGTAGTCGCCCAAGCCCGCGTTGTTGACCAATAAATCCGGCACCAACCCCTTCGCTTGCAAAGTCTCCACCAAGCGAACCCGATCCGCATCATTCGCCAAATCCGCCGCGATCACTTCCACTTCAATGTGCGCATGCTCCGCTCGCAAATCCTCCGCCAAACGCTCCATCACCGGTTCCCGCCGCGCCACCAGAACCAACTTCTCACACCGGTCCGCCAACTGCCGCGCATACTCTTCCCCCAAGCCAGACGAAGCTCCCGTCACCAATGCACACTCAAACGTCAAGATATCAGACATACCCATAGGAATAAATCTGAAAGCAGAAAGCAGAAAGCAGAAATTCTCCCGACCTTCGACTTCAAGTCCGCCAAAGCTCGGAGAGCGGCGGCGGATCGACTTTCTGACCTCGCTCCGCTCGCCCCAAGCGATAAGCCGCTTCCTCCTCCGGAAACAGTTTGTGAAAACTTGCCGCTACAAGCGGCACTTGCTTTGACCTTTGACTCGTCGCCGCCCCACTGCTCCTCGCCCCTTCGGGGCACGGCACATTCGTGCCTGTCCAAACGGCCTACAGGCCTTCAGCCGTTTTGACTTTTAGACTTTTAGACCTTCGACGCTGTACGCAGCATGCCATCCATGCACGACGTCGTCTCGCTTCTTCAACAACTCGTCCAAATCCCATCAGTCAACCCGGACAACCTCCCCGGCACCGACTCCACTGGCGAGGAGACACTGGCAATCTTCCTCTCCGGTTGGCTGGAATCGATTGGTGCAGATGTGACGCTGGAAGAAATCAAACCGGGCCGACCCAATCTCATCGCCCGCTTTGCCCCGATGGATGGCCGACCCCGCATGCTCTACGGCCCCCACCTCGACACCGTCGGCGTGGGCGGAATGATCATCGACCCTTTCAGCGGTGAAATCCGCGATGGCAAACTTTGGGGTCGCGGTGCATCCGACACCAAAGGCCCGATGGCCGCCATGCTTTGGTCACTCCACGAAAACCGCGACATCCTTGCCGACCTTCCCGTCGCCATCGACTTCGTCGCCTTCATGGGCGAAGAATCCGGCCAATGGGGATCCAAAGACTTCGCCCTCAAATACAGCAAGGACTACACCTTCGCCCTCGTCGGCGAACCGACCAATATGGAAGTCGTCCACGCCACCAAAGGCTCGCTCTGGGCAACCCTTCGCACCACAGGCAAAGCCGCCCACAGTTCGATGCCCGAGAAGGGCGAAAATGCCATTCTCAAACTCACCCGAGCGCTCGATACCCTCGACCGCCACCTCGTTGAAAAACTCGCCACCTTCACTCACCCAAAACTCGGCCACTCTACGCTCAACATCGGCGTCATCCGCGGTGGATCCCGCCCCAATATCGTACCCGACCGCGCCGAAGCCGAGATCGACATCCGCCTCACTCCATCATTGGCCGAGGCCGGCGGCGGATTGAAACTGCTCGCTGAAACCATCGCCGACTACGAACTTCCACTTGAGATCGTGAACCCGCACGAGAATCACCCAATGGAAACTCAGGAGGACCACCCAGTGATTCTCAAATTGTTAGGAACTGGCGCTGGCACAAAAATCACCACCGCCCCTTGGTTCTCCGATGCCGCGCACCTTTCCCGCGGCGGCATCCCCGGCATCTGCATCGGCCCAGGCCTCATCGATCAAGCCCACACGATCGATGAACACATCTCCATCGACGCCCTCAAACAAGGCGCCGAATTCTTCACCGAGTTCGTGAAGAGTTTGGGCGTCAAAGGATCGATCTGAACGCTAATGGATCGAGTGTAGCGGCGGTGTCCCACCGTCGAATCCAATGAATCGCGCGCCAGCACCTCCCCTAGGGCGCCGCGGCCCGCGAAGCCGTAACTGCCTTCTTCAATTCCCAAACCAGGAACCAAGAACTAAGAACCCGCCGAAGGCGGACTACCGTTCAATCGACCGTATCAACTCCCCTCTCTCGAGGTAATACCCGTGCCCATTCGGGCAGCAATCGATCAATAGATCCTCCCGAATCAAAAAACGATGCTGCTGCATCCGCGTCTGACAAATCGGGCAATCATACTTCGAATCCTCCACCGCACCCTCCAATGTCTGAATGTCCGCGGCTCGGTGCGTCAGTGATTTCAACTCCCCAGGATCCAACCAGAACCCACCGCAGGACAAGCAGGCATCGATCTCCACCCCACCTGTTTCAATCAGCACAAAGACCTCCCCACACTCTGGACACAGGCGATCACTCTCCTTAAGTGCATTATGCGACATCTGATCCTCAATCGACTTCAGTAGATCCAACCTCCGATCTGTCCCCATCACATGCGACATCAACTGCTGATGATACCGCTCATGCCGGTAGTTACGATGCGCCTGACGCCGATCTCCACGCCGCGCCTGCGCCAACGCACTCCGCACCGCCGCATCATATGCCGTTCCAAATCCTGTCATGGCTACACGTCATAACAGAAACTGATGGTCAAGACATCTAGAATCCCCACCCAACTTTGTAGCCGCCGCTTAGGAACCAAGAACCAAGAACCAAGAACTAGGAACACGCCGCAGGCGTTCTACTTCTTCGCTTCAATGATCCGCAAAGGCAAACGCACGAGCAATTGCTCATCATCGCATCCGATATCAATCGAATACAATCCAGCCTTTGGAAAACTCAGCCCCTGGAGATTCATCACGATGTTGCGGGTCAAAAACGGAGCATCTTGCGGCAATTGAACCTCAAATTCGGGCTCAATCGGCATGCGCTTGGGATCCAGTGACTCTCCATCCTCATCGATAATGTTGATGGTCAACTTGTGACGGCCAATGTCCTCTGGCGTGAAACAAATCCGCAGCGCTAGGGCACAGTAGGGATGAACCACTGGCATCTGGCGCGCAGCCAAGGTGTCAAAGGTTCCGGTAACAACGAGCTTTCCGTTGTAGTCGGCGGCGTGGTCACAAAGTGTGGCAATTTGGAAATCCATGATGAGTTGAGTGAAATTTGATGCTCCTTCATTGGGAACAACCCCACCCTGCCGAGACCACCCACCAATGCCAACCCAAAACCCGATTTCTAGTCCTTCTTCTCCAAACGCCCATCCATGAACTTCCACCATCCACTCGCCATCTTCTTCGCGCCCTGTTCGTTTGGATGGACCCTGTCTTCTCGTGCATCTTCCTTCCATTTGAAGTCTGTCGCGAGGTCGACCAACACCACGGCACCCCCCTCACCATCCAACCGCTTGGCCAATCCAGCTAGCTCACGATTCAGCTCAGCAATGTAGCCATACTTCGGCAACTTTCCGCTCGGTATGACCTGAGCCAAGAAAACCACAACTTTTGGGTTGGCCTCATGAAGCGCTCGAATCATCGCCTCTTTGTTTTTCAAGATCAGCGGCACTGGCTGGTCCCTCGCGAAATGATTGTGACCCGAATGAATCAACACCCAATCTGCCGGATACTCGGCGTAGATCTTCGGTAGCCGCGCCAACAAAAAACTCGAATCCTTCCCGCTGAAGCCAGCATGCGCCGAATATTTGTCGCGTTTCGGCCCAATGAACCTCACCCCGTATGACTCCAATTTCGGAGCCAAGAACTGCCGATATGTCGGAAATCCGGCCTTTCCTTCCGTGATCGAATCGCCCACCGCCAATGCCGTCAAGCTCCCTACTTTAGGGGATTTTTGCACCTCACTCTCGGCACTTACACCATGATTGAAGAGCACGAGAATCGCACAGAGCAAAATCACCGACCATCTACACGCATTCATGACCACAATCCAACCATACGAGCGCGTCGCGTCAAGCGCGCAAGGAGAAGACCAAAACGCGAATTCCAAACAGTCGATTGATGTCCGGATTGAGCGACTCAATAAGACCACAAAATCAACGGTTTGTGAAAATGCACACAAGTTATTCACAATCCATTCATACCCTTCTCAAGGGTCGATCGATGCCAAAAACTCACGACCTGAAAAAATCCCTCTCCCAACCCTTGCGGTCATCCATATTTGTGTATCTGGGTTGTGAATAACCTCTTGGTAAGTTGTGAGTTTTTGTGAATGGATCTTCCAACCCACTCTAATCGTGTCAGTTAAATTAAGACTCAATTGTTAGAATCTTTGGTCCGGTTAAGCCACCCCATTTTTGCGACGATTCCACCCAAGTGGTAGATTTCGAGTTTTGCCAAAGTTATTCACAAAAATCACGAAGACTCTGAAATAGCAGTCTCCGCTCGTCATGAATCATTTGCTCAAGTTATTCACATCGAAAAAATCCCTACGCGATCGCGTAGATCGAGCATGCATTTCTCCCCAGAAATAGCGCCACTCAACCCTTCTCCAAGGTCATCACACACTCCAAATGGCGTGTGTGCGGGAACAAATCAAAGGGCTGAACATCAACCAATTGGTAACCACCTTCTTTGAGATGCTGCAAATCTCGGACTTGTGTCGCCGGATTGCAGGAAACATAGACCACCCGCTTTGGCCCAAAGGCGATCAATTGGTCCAAAAATTCAGGGGTCGACCCCTTCCGTGGCGGGTCGATGACCACTGCCGATTCATCCGCAGGAAACTCGATCTCAGCGAAAATGTGCTCTGCAGATGCAGTGAGAAAGGTCGCATTCTCAATCCCATTGGCCTCGGCATTCTTCCGGGCCCACTCACAGGATGTCTCTGAGACCTCCACCCCCGAAACCTTCTCAAACCGAGAAGCCAAGGTGAGCGCAAACAATCCGGAGCCACAGTAGGTATCGACGAGATACTTCACCCCATCCACCGACGCCTGCTCCGCGACATAACCCGTGAACAAGTGCAGAATGAACGGGTTGTTTTGAAAGAAATCGCCCGCAATGAACTTGAAAGTCAAATCTCCAACTTTTTCAACAGCAGTAGCCTTGAAGTCGGTCTCCACTCGCCCACCCGTGGCACGCATCAAAATGGTCGAACCCCGCTTGAACTTGTGAGCCTTTGCTTGGGTTTCCTCGCGCACTTTTGGCAAGGCGTCGTTGATCTCCTCCATCGCAATCTCACATCGCGGCACATCAACAATCCTCGAACGCTGACCATTGGCCAAAAATCCAATTTCGGTGATCTCGCCATTCTTCGGTTGCTTGAAATGCGGTGTGATCTTCGACCGATACTCCCAGATCTGTTCCGTCGATAAGCAATCGTTCACAGGATACTCGATCTTCGCCATGTGCTGCATCAGCTCACCAACCTGGCGCGTCTTCCACTCAAGCTGCTTTTCGTAGGACAAGTGCTGATACTGACAGCCCCCGCAATCGCCAAACAAAGGGCAAACCGGCTCGACGCGGTCGGGCGATGCCTCCAGCACCTCCACCAAATCTGCCTGGGAGTGGTTTTTATCATTTCGAAACACCCGCGCCTTCACCCGCTCACCCGGCAAACAAAACGGGACAAACACGACCCAACCATCAATCCGCCCCACCCCAGAGCCTAGATTGGTCAATGCATCAATCGTCAGCTCGATCTCTTCGTGATAGGCGAAAGGCGTAGGATTGAATTTCTTGGGCGGTCGTTTGTGCATCGGTTGAGGACGCGCACTCTGGCGAGCCAAAGCCAACTCCGCAATTGGAAATTATGCCTGTAGATAAGCCCATGATCTGCGTGCTTTATTAAGACCACCGAGTTTGTGAAGGGGCTGCGTGTTAAAAGTTAGAAGTTATTGGATCACTCATGGATCGCACTAAAACAAAAAAAACCTCAGCGAACCCCTCGGCGTTCGATGCGCCTCCGCGTTTCGATTTATCCAAAAGTTTTGTGTCATTTCGTGACATCTTGATCGCCGAACTCCCGCAGAGAAAAACGAAGGAGGTTCGTGATTCAACCTCTTAATTCATTCACTTCGAAGTTCAATGTTGGACGTTCGACGTCGGGTGTTCGCGCCTCTCTTCTCTCCCTTTCATTTCAGCATTTTCCAATTTCTGTATTTACCTTAACCACCTGCCAAGCGGCATCGACATCGTGCACTCGGTAAATCTGCCCTCCACGCGATATCGAAGTGGCAATGCAAGCCACTGTTCCAGCATCTCGCTCGATAGGCTCATCAATCTCTAACACATCACCAATCACTGTCTTCCGCGAAACCGGAACCAACAAAGGCCTGCTGAATTTTTGCAAGCGCCCCAGCTCACGATAGACCTGCAAGTTATCATCACGCTGCTTCGCAAAATCAATCCCCGGATCTAACACAATACAATCCAGATCCATTCTGACCTCATCAATCAGCGCCAACTTCTCTTCGAAAAACTCCTCCATCGACCCCATAACATCATCCCACTGTTGAGTCACATGAGGCACTTTCGGCTCACCCACACTGTGCATCACCAGCAGAGCTGTGCCATGCGCCGCGCAATGCCTAGCATTCCGTTCGTCCGGCAATCCACCCATGTCGTTCACCAACTCGACAACCCCTAGCTGAAGAATTTCAGCCACGACCTCTGGCCTCCAGGTGTTGGCCGATAACACAGGCGGCCAAACTTGCGCCTCATCCCGCGGTTTCACTCCCTCCAGCATCTGGCCCCACTGCTCCAGAAAACCCACAAACCTCCTCACCTCTTCGTCGATCGCCACCGCCTCACGGTTGGTCCTCGCGCTCTCAGCACCGACATCCACGATGTCTGCACCCGCTTGAATTTGCCGGCGCGCCATCGCCACGGCTTCCTCAATATCCAAAGTCCCATCACCCGAGAAGGAATCGTCGTTCACATTCACAATTCCCATGACCAACGGCCTGCGGGGGAACTCGATCACTCGCTCTGGAAGCCTCAATCGCATGACTCTCCCTAGTCCAGATCACGAAAAATGAAACCTGAAACCGCATCCCGCTTGCTCAAAGCCACCATTTCTCTAGGCTACACGCCATGTCATCCACTTTTGGTCAGACTTTTCGCATCCACACTTACGGTGAATCCCACGGTGGCGGCGTTGGCGTGGTCATCGACGGCTGCCCACCGCGCATTCCCGTTACGCTAAAGCAAATCCAACACGAACTCGACCGCCGCCGACCCGGCCAGTCCGAAATCGTGACTCCTCGCAAAGAAGCCGACACCGCTGAGGTGCTATCCGGCCTGCTTGAAGAGCAAACCCTCGGCACGCCGATCTCCATCATGGTCCGTAACACCGATCACCGACCCGGATCCTACGACGAGATGGCAGTGAAATACCGACCATCACACGCCGATTTCACCTACGATGAGAAGTATGGCATCAAAGCCGCCTCAGGTGGTGGCCGCGCCTCCGCTCGTGAAACCATCGGCCGCGTCGCCGCAGCAGCTGTCGCAAAACAAGTCCTCAACACTCTCTCACCCGGCATCGAGGTGCTAGCTTGGGTGAAGTCGATTCAAGACCTCACCGCCGAAGTCGATCCCGCTAAGGTTACATCGGAAACCATCGAATCCAACATGGTGCGCACTGGCGATCCTGACATGGCCGAAAAAATGGTAGATCGCATCAAAGAAATCCGCGCCGATGGCAACTCGGTGGGCGGCGTGATCGAATGTGTCATCCGCAACTGCCCATCCGGTCTCGGAGAACCGATCTTCGACAAAATCGAAGCCGACCTCGCAAAAGCCATGCTCTCCATTCCTGCAACCAAAGGATTTGAAATTGGTTCAGGTTTCGCAGGAACTCTCCTAACAGGCCGCGACCACAACGATGCCTTCCGCATGGTCGATGACCAAGTCCGCACCACCACCAACCGCTCCGGTGGTGTTCAAGGCGGCATCACCAATGGTGAACATGTCATCTTCCGCGTCGCGTTCAAACCCACCGCAACCATCATGACCTCACAAGAAACGGTCACGACCTCTGGCGAAAACACCGAGCTCGCTGGCAAAGGACGACACGATGCTTGTGTCCTCCCACGCGCCGTCCCGATTGTGGAAGCCATGGCAACCTTGGTCATCACCGATCACCTCCTCCGCCATCGCGCCATCAACCACTGAACCGCAATCTGATATCCCAGCGTGAATGCATCGCATTCGCTCTGCTTTCAGAATTTCAAATTTCAGCATTTCCAATTTATTGATGTCATCGATCCCTCATCTCAGCCTCGGCACCGCCATCTTGCTCATCTTTCTGGTCTGTGCCGCCTTCATCATCTTGCGAGGCATCACCCGAGTCGTCACAGCCTCTGTCATCCTAACCTTCAGCTCGTGGATCGCTTTCATTGTGTGGCAATACTCGCCATCCATCTCTGTCGCATGGTTCAATAAATCCCACGGCCTCATCACCACAGGCCTCCCCATCATCACCTTCATCGCAGTCTTTCTCGCCCTGCGCTACAGCATCAAGTTCATGCTCAAACCCCTCGGCAGTGAAAACAGAGAGAAGCCGAGTAGAAAACCGCTCACCAAATCACGGATCCTCATCACGCTGATTTTCAGCCTGCTTCCCACCAGCATCCTTTTCATCGTCGTAATGGCCATGCTCCACCACCACGGAACGGTCGCGGAACTCAAACACTTCGCCAACAAAGAGTCTGAGGAATCGCACTTCGAGAAATTCACTCGCAATTTCAAACAAAGCATCGAAGACACGGTTCCAGAGTCGTTGATTCATGCGCTCGACCCACTCGCCGACAAATCACGCGTCGCGCTCGCCAAGGTGATCACTCACCAGTCCGAACCGCAGCTGGCATTGATCGTCGATCCCGAAACCAATGAACCCATCCCGCGCGCCATCATCGTCGACGACGCCGAGGTCAACCATTTGGTCGAAAAGCGCCAATTCAGCACCCTCCTGCGCCACCCCGTGATCACCGACACCCTAAAAAAACCCGAAGTCCAAGAGTTCATCCGCAAACTCCAACTCTGAAAGCTTGTCCCTCACCACAAGTCCGTTACAACTCGCCCAGATTTCAGATTTTCAGCTTTTCCTAATTTCAGCTTTTATTCGTACCATGTCTTACCTCGTCACCATCGGACTCGAAGTTCACTGCCAAGTGAAAACGAATACGAAAATGTTCTGCGCATGCCGCACCTCATTTGGCGATACCCCCGACACCCATACCTGTCCTGTCTGCCTCGGCCTTCCGGGCGCGCTCCCGGTCCTCAACCAAGAAGCGATCGAGAAAACGCTGCTCACAGGCCTGATGATCAACTGCGGCTCACCTGAAATTTCAAAATGGGATCGGAAGAATTACTTCTACCCCGACATGCCGAAAAACTACCAAACCACGCAGATGGATCTTCCCCTCTGTATCGGCGGCAATGTCCCACTCTACGATCACTGCTACCCAACGGATCACCGGAAAAGCATCGCCAACCCAAACAAGGCCGTCCGCCTGAACCGAATCCACCTTGAGGAAGATGTCGCCAAGTCGACTCACCTCGGCAATTCATCGCTTATCGATTTCAACCGCGCTGGCACGCCGCTGATGGAAATCGTCACTGAGCCGGATCTCGAATCGGCCGAGGAGGCATTCGCCTACCTCCGGTCCCTTCAAATGATTCTCCAGCAAGGCGGCGTCTCAGATGCCGACATGGAAAAAGGCCAACTACGCTGCGACGTGAATATCTCACTCCGCAAAAATGAAAGCGACCCACTCGGCGATAAAGTAGAACTCAAAAATCTCAACTCCATCTCCGCCATTCGCCGTGCAATCCACTTCGAGATCGAACGCCAAACCGATGAACTCGACCGCGGTATCGCGCAAATCCAATCAACCCGCCGCTGGAATGACGAACGCGGCGAAACTGTGATGATGCGCACCAAGGAAGATGCGCACGACTACCGCTACTTCAGCTGCCCGGACCTCCTTCCGATCCGCACCGCACCACTTCTTGAAAAGGTCCGGCCCTTAGTCCCCGAGCTCCCTCACGAACTCGCCGCACGTTTCGAAAAAGACTTCGGCGTCACCGACTACGATGCGTCGGTTCTCTCGTCCGATCGCCACTTGGCCATTTACTTTGAAGCCACCTCCGGCAAAGCCATCCCCGGCAAGAAAGTTGCCAACTTCATCATCAACAACCTGCTCGGCAAGCTGAACGAGGAAGGCATCGGCATCGACGAATGCCCCGTGAAA
The DNA here is from genome assembly GCA_043566505.1 of Luteolibacter sp. Lineage (GTDB taxonomy): Bacteria > Verrucomicrobiota > Verrucomicrobiia > Verrucomicrobiales > Akkermansiaceae > Luteolibacter. The sequence continues at coordinate 438,286 of CP121322.1, forward strand.
CCCGAAGCCTTGCAGGGTCTACTCGCCTTGGTTGAAGACGGAACCCTCGCTTCCAACCAAGCCACTGAAGTCTTCGCCATCCTCTACGAAAAACCGGACAAATCGGCCAAGGACATCGCAGACGAACTCGGCTTCAAAAAGGCCGACGCGGGTGAGCTCGACGCCTTGGTGGACGCTGCCATCGAAAACAATCCGAAGGAAGTGGAAGCGGTCAAAGCCGGCAACGAAAAGCTTCTCAACTTCCTCACCGGCCAAGTGATGCGCAACGCACCGACCAAGCCAAACCCGAAGCAAGTCACCGAATTGCTGCGTTCAAAACTTCTCTGATTCGAGAAGCCTCAACGGACGATTCACAAACAGACCCGGCGGAACAAAACATCCAACGGGACCTGCATGCCGATGTAGAAGTCGCCGAATTCCGCGTAGCGAGCCGAAACTTCATCAAAGCGCATCTCATACACAATCGCTTTGATATCGATGGTGTCTTTCGCCAGCAAGGTCACACCCCACTCATGCTCGTCCAAGCCAGTTGACCCGGTGATGAGCTGGAGAATACGACCGGAATAGGTGCGACCCACACGGGCGTGCCCAGCCATCAACTTACGGCGCGCTTCATAATCGAGCGAATACCAGTTGTCGTTGCCGCTTCGGCGTTTCGACATCGGGTAAAAACAAATCACCGGCCAGTCCGGGAGCACAGGATACAAGCGATGCTTCAAATAATGCTCCATCCGCTCATCAAACTCTTTCAAACCTGACTCATACTCCTCACTGCCCTCTACCAATCCCTTATCGGCAACCAAGGTTTCGGCACCATACTGCTCGCGTGTCGTTGTATACTCAGAACTCTCCGTCTGGGACAAATAGGAGTATGCCGGAGTCAACACATCAGGACCCAATGACAACGTGAGACGTTTCTCATATTCATTGGCCACCTGCAAATCAGGCGTGAGCAACATGAAACCAATATCCGCTTTAGGTGTCGCTATGGAAAACACCAATAGATGCGTATCGTCAGTCGCCCGAATCTCTTGCACCAATTCTGTCAGCCGCGTCTTGGCTTGGCGTTTTTCCTCATCATCATACATCGACCACTGGGTGTGATCGACGTGATAAAACAAATGCATTACGTGCCAACCTTCGCGCGGCACAACGGGAGTTACTTCTTCGTTTGACATGACTATTTTTTAAAAATGGGATCAATTGTGATTTCTACAAGCTTTCTAAAATCTTTGGGGTCAGCATTTACCGACTCTGATTCATAGACTTCCACCGTCCATGGCTCACCTTCTTCGGTTCGATACTTGGCGAACATTCCCACCTCAACAAAACCAACCGTAGATGTGATTTCCATCAACCGCGAATGATCAATGGACAATGTTACAGGATCGCCCAAAGCGATGCCTTCTTCGTTTCGAAACAGCACCCGGATCGCACCAGGCCCGTCATCAACAAGCATTTCCAAGACCGGCATCAACTCCGTACCAGGGCGAACCGTGTCCGCATCTTCCCCCTCGATGATTGGCACTCGCCAATGAGTTTTCGCGCTTAAAATTCCGACATGCTCGCCACGGACTGGATACTCTAGCTCAACGTCCACACGACCGCTTTCCTGCAAGTCACGCACCGCCGGGGAAAACAAAACCACCACAAAACCCACCAATATGGCCAACAACACCAGCCAACTAATCTTCTCAAAAATGGATTTTCCCAATACCGACGAAACCATCGACTTCATTGGAGGCATCTCACCAGCACTCTCAGCCGAAACGGGGGCTGCAGTTTCAGGTTTCTTGGGATCTTCTTTCTTTGGAATTGGCTCCGCCTTGCGGAATCGCTCTGGCGCCTCTGCGACCTGACGCGGATCCTCATCCTTTGCGGCGTCTTTGGACTCCTGACTTTCCAACTCGGCGCGAGCCGGTTTGACCCCAGCCCCCTGAGTCACATCACTCTGGACCATCCCAGAAGAATCGCTCACTCGCGCAGCAAGTGGATTTTTGCGGCCGGCAGATAAATCCGGGACCTGACCCAATCCGCGACGAGCAGCTGGCTTGATGCTTTGATCTTCTGCATGACTGCTATCGACCCAATCCAATCCCTCATCCTCATCCGTGGAGGGATTTTCTGGAGCATCTGGTGAATCAGCAGTCATGCGCTGGGGAGTTGTACGAATCCTACTGCAGCTTGGCTAGCGCGAATGGCGATTGAGCAATTTCTGAAAATTCAGGTTGCATCCAAGGGCATAGGAGGGCAATCAATGGGTACCCCAACCACACCCAAACCATGGCAGACCGCGAAGACAAAAACGAAGAAAACATCTCAGGCAAATTCTATGTCGACAGTCAGTGCATCGACTGTGACCTCTGCCGTGAAACAGCACCTGCCAACTTCACTCGTGCTGAGGACGAAGGATACTCCTACGTATTCAAACAACCTGAGAACGAAGAAGAAACCGAGCAATGCCTCGAAGCCATGGAAGGCTGCCCTGTCGAAGCCATCGGCGACGACGGCGGCGAGTAATCGCCTAGGCGATCATGAAACGCAAATCGCGCCTAAGCGGAATCCGCGAGGAAATCCTCAAAGAATGGCGCGGTTGCGATGAAGCCTCCGATCTTGACGCGGGCATTCATCGACCCAATGACTTCATCTCGGCCATCCTCAAGGCGGCTGGCGCTCAAGATGGACTTCATGAAGATGAGGTGAAATCCACCTGGAAAGAGCTCGCCGGTGATTTTATCTCACAACACACCGAGCCAGTTTCGGTCAAAAATGGACACCTCGTCCTCCGCGTGAATCAACCCGCCATGCGCTTTCATCTCGACCAGATGAAACCCATGCTTCTCAAAAGACTCCAAGACCAACTCGGCAATGACCGCATCAAGTCAGTGAAGTTCAACATCGGCTGAGCCCATCTGAGCCCATCTGAGCATTTCAGCATCTCAGCTTTTCTCCATTTCCGCATTTACTTACAGCCATGTTTCGCAACCTCATTTTCGATTGGTCAGGAACTCTGGTCGATGACCTTGGCCCGGTGATTGAGGCCACCAATGCGGTGCTGGCAAAATACAACTCACCCACTCTCGACCGGGAATCATTCCGTCGCCAATTCCGACTCCCCTACAGCGAGTTCTATCAGGAACTCCTCCCTGAAGTTGCTCTCGAAGAATTGGAAGCTCACTTTCGCCCCGCCTTCGACCTAGCTGAATCCCCCGTCACCGTGCTCCCACACACGCGTGAAAAACTCGATTGGTGCAAAACCCTCGGCATCCGCTGCTTTGTCCTGACCTCGATGGATCGCGACGCTTTTGAAAAGCAACTCGATGAATTCGATCTCCGTCACCACTTCGAAGCCACCTACTCCAGCGTGGCCGACAAACGTGAGTTGATCCACCAGATCCTCGAAACCCATCAACTCAAGCGCGAGGAAACCGCCTTTGTCGGCGACATGACCCACGACATCGAAACCGCTCGCCACGGCGGCGTCGCGTCCATCGCGGTGCTCACAGGATACAACCACCCAGAAATTCTCGCCGCCGTCCGCCCAGACATCACGGTGCCCGATCTCGCGGTTCTGAGATCTCTCCTCGATCGCCAAACCCTCAAAAACCAACGCCCCATCGCGACGGTCGGCGCGCTCATCCACGATGGCAGCGGCAAGCTCTTGATGATTCAAACTCACAAGTGGAGCAACCTGTGGGGAATCCCTGGTGGTAAAATCGAACGCGGGGAATCAGCCATCGATGCACTCAAACGAGAAATTCTCGAAGAAACCGCACTCGCAATCACCGACATTCAATTTGCAATGGTTCAAGATAGCATCAACTCACCCGAGTTCATGCGACCCGAACATTTCATTCTTCTCAACTACGTTGCGAAAACCAAGTCAACCGATGTCACCCTCAACGATGAGGCCGAACACTACAAGTGGCTCACTCCAACCGAGGCCCTAAAACTCGATCTCAATCAACCCACTCGCATTTTGATCGAAGAAGTGCTGGAACAAAACCTCCTACCCTCATGACCGACACCATTGAAATCCGCCGACTCAAAGTCAGCACCCACATCGGAGTCCCAGACGAAGAACGGGCATCGGCCCAGGATCTATTCATCACCATTCGCATGACGCCATCCCAAGGGTTTGACGGTTTGGCAGATCAGATCGACTACACGGTCGACTACCACGCGGTGGCCATGGAGATCGAAGCTCTCGCCGCTTCGAAAGCGCGCAAGCTCATCGAAACACTCGGCATCGAAATTGCCGAGCACTTGTTGGCAAACCATCCACTCAAAAGCGTGGATATCTCGATAGAAAAACAAATCCTCCCGAACACCGACTGCGTCGCAGTCCATTTGCAGCGCAGCAGAAATTAATTTCCAGCTGGAAAAGCCGATGAATTTTCCAATCCACTTCAAGTTGCAGAGATGCAATTTATGGATAAGTTCTAGCCCATGAACTTGGATCTAAATATCTTCAACGATATGGGCTTCTACCTCTACGGAGTCTCAGGCACTTACTGGATCATTCTTGGCGCCACCTTTTTGGTCAGCTTCCTGATCAGCAGCACCCTCAAGCGCCGCTTCCGCGAATACTCGCAAGTCCCCGTTGCGATGACAGGCGCTCAAATCGCCGAAAAAATGCTTCGCGACTTCGGAATCACCGATGTGCGAGTCGTCAGCGTCGGCGGCGAACTGACCGACCACTACGACCCGGTCAAAAAAACCGTCAACCTCAGCGAATCCGTCTACCATCACAATTCGGTCGCTGCAGCTGCTGTCGCTGCCCACGAATGCGGCCACGCGGTCCAACACAAAGAAGCCTACACATGGCTCGAATTTCGCTCGAAAATGGTACCCGCCGTCCAATTCTCCAGCAAACTGCTCAATATCATCATGATCGCGAGCCTGTTTGGCGTCTACATGACCGCCAACACTTCCATTCTTTGGGTCTGGGTCGGGCTATTCGCCATCACCACCTTCTTCTCATTCATCACTCTCCCGGTGGAGTTCGATGCCAGCAAACGAGCTCTCGCATGGCTCGAGCGCAGCGGCATGGAACGCAGAATCGAACACGATAAGGCCAAAAACGCCCTGTTCTGGGCTGCAATGACTTATGTGGCGGCGGCTGTCGGCTCGCTCGCCCAACTCGCCTATTTCATCTTCATGGCGATGGGCAGAAGAAACTGATAATCAATCTGTTATCGTTTAACATTGCGGTAATACCTCCCCCAATCGGAGTGTTGCTCGGCGCGCGTATTGGCTTGACAACCCACCTCCTGGCTGGTTGCCTGCGGCTCCCCGCGCGAGTGTCGATTGCTCGCAATCCGATTGTGGCCGAACTTTCACCACAACAGGGTTATTTCCGGGTCATCTACACACTCTCCTTCTTACTACCCACATCATGGACTGGACATCACCCATTTGGTACGCCTCATACATTCTCGTTCTTCTCTGTCTGGCGGGCTTCGGATCTCACCGTTTGACAATCCTGTTTCTTTACCTGAAACACAGCCGCAAGCACCCACAACCGAAAGAGAATTTTTCTGACCTCCCATTGGTTACGATCCAACTTCCGGTCTTCAACGAAATGCACGTGGTCGACCGCCTTCTGAAATCAGTCTCCGAACTCGATTACCCGAAGGACAAAATGGAAATCCAATTGCTGGATGACTCCACGGATGAAACCGTCGACATCTGCCGCTCTGGAATCGAAAAACTCAAAGCTCAAGGCTTTGACGCGGAACACATCCACCGCACTGACCGCACTGGCTACAAAGCAGGTGCTCTCGAAAATGGCACCAAGATCGCCAAAGGAGAATACCTCCTCATCCTCGATGCCGACTTCGTTCCCAATCCTGACCTCCTTCAGAAAACCATTCACTACTTCACCGATGACAACATCGGCATGATCCAAACCCGCTGGGGTCACCTCAACCGCAGCTACAACGTGCTGACTCGCATCCAAGCGATGTTCCTCGATGGCCACCTCGAGCTTGAACAAACTGCACGCAACCGCTCCGGCCGATTCTTCACCTTCAACGGCACTGGCGGCATCTGGCGCAAGTCATGCATCACCGACGCCGGCGGCTGGGATCACGACACTCTCACTGAGGACATGGACATCTCCTACCGCGCCCAACTCAAAGGCTGGCGCTTCATCTTCCTCAACAACGTGGAAACCCCAGCGGAACTCCCCGTCGACATGGATGGCTTCAAAAGCCAACAGCACCGCTGGACCAAAGGCTCCATCCAAGTTTGCAAAAAAGTCCTCCCTAAAATCTGGAAAGCCAAAATCCCTCTCTACATCAAGATGGAGGCAACCGCTCACTTGACCTCCAATTTCGCTTACCTCGCGCTCGTCTGTCTCTGCTTCCTGATTTACCCCAACCAGCAATTCCAGCCCGACTTCGGTAAGTTCACTTACTACATCATCAACATCCCGATCTTCTTCTTCGCATCGGTCTCGGTGATTGTCTTCTACCTCTTCGCTCAAAAAGCACTGCAACCGCGCACATGGTGGAAAGAAATTCCCTACCTGCCACTCCTACTGGCTCTCGGTATCGGCATGTCGATCAGCAACGCGAAGGCCGTGATCGAAGCGATCCTCAATCACGAAACCGCATTCGTCCGTACCCCCAAATACGGCATCGGACAGAACTCGCAGAAAAAAGCCGACTGGAAAAAATCTAGCTACAAAGCGATCAAGACACTCACCCCAGTGGTCGAGCTACTCTTCGGCTTCTTCTTCCTCTTCATCGTCACCGATGCAGCAATCCGCGGCAACTGGTCCTCGGCCATTCTGCTACTGCCATTCCCAATCGGTTTCTTCTACACATCTCTCTCATCACTCGTCCGCATGCTTCCATCCACCGGCAACAAACCCGCGGAGGCCAAAGCAAGCGACACCAAACCATCCAGTTGATCGCCCATGCGTGGCATCCCCCTACAACGCATCATTATATCAGCCCTCCTCTGCCTGATCTTCGGCATTGGAGCCACCAGTTGCGTCACACCCCCAAAAGGGAAAGACAACCGCAGCAAAATGATCGTCAGTATCCGCGATCAGAAAATGCTCCTAGTTTCAGACGGCCAACCGGTCAAAACCTACAAGATTTCGACCTCCAAGTTCGGCATCGGCGATAAGCCCGGCAGCAATTTCACCCCGCTCGGCCATATGCAAGTGGCCAAAAAGATTGGCGGCAACGCCCCGCTTGGCAGCGTCTTCAAAAGCCGCAAACGCACCGGAGAAGTGCTCAAACCCAACGCCCCTGGCCGCGACCCCATCGTCACCCGGATTCTCTGGCTCAAAGGCAAGGAACGCCGAAACCGCAATGCTTTCCGCCGACTCATCTACATCCACGGCACTCCAGAGGAACGCCGACTCGGCCAACGCGCCTCCTACGGCTGCATTCGCATGGGAAGCCGCGATATCGCCGATCTTTACCGCAGAATCGGATACGGAGCCGATGTTTTCGTGATCCGCAAATCCATCAAAACCGGCAATTCCAGCACCGCCGACAACAATTTCAGCCTTCGAGCACGCAATTGGGGTGGCTAATTACCTGAAAACACTGGCTTGACACCTCTGCCTGTTCCCCTACTTTGCCCGCCCGACTCCGGCAACTGACTTTTACACGTATACATTATGGCCAATCACAAATCCTCGATCAAACGCGCACGCCAAACCATCGTCCGCACCGAGCGCAATCGTGCCGACAAAACTCGCATGAAGAATCTTCGCAAGAAGACTCTCGACGCTGTCGAAGCTGGTGACAAAGAAGCTGCTGTTGCAGCAAGCTCCAAGTTTGTCTCAGCCGTGGACAAAGCCGCTAAGCGCAACTTGATCCACTCCAACAAAGCCGCTAACCTGAAAAGCAAAACGGCCAAGGCAATCGCCAAGATTTCCTGATTTTTACCGCCAACCGGCATCAGAAATAAGCGGGCCGGATCTCCGGTGCCGCTTTTTTCATGACCACATGTCTGACCCACAACCACTCTCGCGCGCAGCCACCGCTGCCAAAATCGCCGCCAACCCGACTGGCTACAAAGTCTGCGTTGGATGCGATTCGATTATCGGCAGCGGAGCCCCCATCTGCCCAAACTGCCACAGCTACCGATTTGAAACCTCGCCGGAAAGCGTGATCCATCACGCCCAAATCCTCGGCGCCCGTGAACAACAATCGGTCACCGCCGCCGACCTCAGCTGATCACCCCATGTCTGAAGCAATCGGATTCAAAGAATGGCAAGTCGTCTGCGACGCACTCGCATCTGGCCGCCAATCCATTATCCTCCGCAAAGGTGGCATCCATGAAGGACGCGATGGGTTTTCATTCGCCAACCAATCTTTCTTCCTGTTCCCCACCCGCTTCCACGCCCAAGGCGACCAAGTCCGAGAGGGAGAGGTCACGGTGATGCCCGAATGGCAACCCGGTGATGAAATCGAGGTCACCCACCATGCCGAAGCCGAATGGGCCATCACTCTGACGGATTGGCAACAATTGGCCGATCTAGAGCCACTTCACATTTACTCCGAAAGCACGGTCAAAGACCGCTTCGATTGGGAAGGCAAAGGGATGGCCAGCGGCAGCATCCATATCGCTTTGGTTCACGTCCGCAAATTGGCTACACCATGGTGCTTCCCCTACGAAAAGTCATACGGTGGCTGCCGCAGCTGGATCAAACTTCCTGAACCACCCGCGAATTGGAAAAATGACGCTCAACCCGTCTTAGATGATTCAGCCTTCAGCGATCTCTCCGCAAAGCTCTCATCGCTGAAGTGATCCAAATCACTTCTTCTTCGCCTCATCGATCAGCTTCCATTGCGCTTTGACCTTTTCCATGAAGGGCTTGGGATCTTTCTCAAAGCGCTCAACGCAGCCACTGCAGCAAAATAATACTTTGCGGCCTTCATATTCGACAACTTCCTTCGGGTTGTCTTTCGCGTAACAGTAACTGCCTTTGCAGCCATTGGTCTCGTCCACAGGGCACTTTACCCCCTTTACCACCTTGGGCGCCTCATCTTTGGGCTCAGCCCCGCATTTGCAATCCCCAGCATAAAGGCTGCCCGCACTCAGCAGACCCATCAAAACCAACGCGATTAATTTCATTATCTCGCTTCTAGCACCACTCCGCCGTCACAACAATGCATTTCAACCATGACCACAGCAATGCGTACTGGCATCCCCTCCGATCGGTCGCTAGTTTGTGCACGTGATCACACGCCGCAAAATCCGCTATCCAGTGTCCCCAACACTGCGGCAGTATCTCTACCACTTCGACCGCCAGCGGGATATCCCCCGAGTTTATAGCGAACTCGGGCGCTTCACGGGCGCCATCCCCTACGAGGACCCCCACGGCAGCGAAACCCTCTGGCTGACGGTGATGTATCCACCCGAAGTCCTCGAAGAACTTCGCCCCCGTCTCACCGCGATCTACTCAGAGCTGAAACTTGGGCAGGATACCTCACAGCATGAACACTTGATGGTCGACCGCATTGACTTTGGCGACTTCGGGAACTCTCGCCCGTTCCGCATCCGTATCACCAACCTTTTCAACGACAACTCAGACTACTTCTACGTCAAACATGCCGACGCCTCACGCATCTATGGGTTGGAACTGGAACACATTCTATCGCCCAGCCGCATCAACTATCTCGTGAATGGCGATACGCTCATCGAGGAACACATCGCAGGTGTCCCAGGCGATGTCTTTTTGAAGGACTACCTCAACGAACCCAACATCAACAAAGTTCGGATCGCGAAAGAGTTCACAAAGTTCAATGAACGATCATTCATTCGACTGTTAGGCGACATGAGAAGCGTCAACTATGTGGTCGAAGTCACACCCGACTTTGAGGAAGTCCAATACCGCGTGCGCGCTATCGACTTCGACCAACAATCCTACGAAGGCAAAGGCAACACCTACCTCGCCTTCAAATTCAAATCAAATCGAGCCATCACCAAGCTCGCGCTCGAATCATTGAACCGCAAAAGTATCGACCAATACGTGGCGGAAGAACACGCGCAAATGGCACGACGCGCCAAAGTGGAAAGCAGCCGACTCCGCGCACTTCTAGGCATCATGCAACGCGAAGAGCTCGCACCCCGTGCGCACGTGGTATCACTTGCGCAGGCACTTGACCGAATGCACGGATCCAGCCACTACGCAAAGTGTGAGTCGATGGGCGAACTCACCGCAAAACACATCTCATCCATGCTCGGCATCAAACCCACCGAGCCGAACTTCGATATCCCAGAGGACAAATCGAACTACTTTTAATCACTTCACATGACCGACGCTTCACCGAACCGACTCTACCTTCTCGATGGAATGGCTTTGATCTATCGCGCCCACTTCGCGCTGATCCAGAACCCCATCCGCAACTCGAAAGGCATCAACACATCCGCTCTATATGGGTTCATCAACACCTTGCTAGCGATCCTCGAAAAGGAAAAGCCATCTCATCTCGGCGTCGCATTCGACACCTCAGCCCCGACACCACGTCACATCAAATACCCCGCCTACAAAGCGCAGCGCGATGAGATGCCCGAAGAACTGGCCGCCGCCATTCCACACGTCAAAGATCTCTGCCGCGCATTTCATATTCCTGTCCTCGAGCTGGATGGCTTCGAGGCGGACGACATCATCGGCACCTTGGTGAAACGGGCCGAGAAAGATGACATCCAATCTTTCATGGTCACTCCAGACAAAGATTTTGCCCAGCTGATCTCCAACAAAACCTTCATGTGGAAACCTGGCCGCAAAGGCACCGACCACGAGATCCTTGGACTCGAAGACCTCCCAAAAATCTGGGGCGTAAAAGAACCCGATCACATCATCGATCTGCTCGGACTGATGGGCGACGCGTCAGACAATATCCCCGGCGTCCCAGGAATCGGCCCCAAAACTGCCGTCAAACTCATCGACCAATTTGGCTCCATCGAAAACCTCCTCAAGAACACCGACCAACTGAAAGGCAAACAAAAGGAGAATGTGGAAACCCACTCCGACGAAGCCATCCTCTCAAAAGAACTCGCGACCATCATCATTGATGTTCCTGTCGATGTCACATGGGACGACCTCAAGCTCACACCACGCGATGACGAGGCGATCAAAACCCTCTTCAATGAATTTGAGTTTCGGTCCCTCACCAAACGACTCTTCAGCGGCGAACCCCAAAAACCCGAAAGCCCTGCAAAGGAAGATGAGTCACCAACGATCTTCGAAACGTTCAAAACCATCAGCGACGTCAAACACGACTACCAACTCGCGAATACTCCCGACCTTCAGAAGAAACTCTTCACCGCCCTCTCAAAACAAAACTCGTTCTGCTTCGATATCGAAACGACATCGCTGGACCGATTCGGCGCCCTGCTTCTTGGCATCGCGTTCTCATGGAAAGCTCACACGGGTTGGTATCTCCCCTACGACGAGTCACTGCTCCCACAGATCAAACAAGCCCTCAATTCAGATGCCGAAAAGATCGGTCACAATCTGAAATACGATCTCTCCGTCCTGCTCAACCACGAGATCGAGTGCTCTGGCCCCTATTTTGATACGATGCTCGCCGACACACTCGTTGCACCCGAGCGGAAGCATTCGATGGACTACCTCTCGGAAACACTCCTCGGCTACTCCCCCATCAAACTCACCGACATCGCAAACCCAAGCCCTGAAGAAGAAAAGTCCGACGACCTCTTCTCATACGCAGCGAAGAGCAAAACCTCCAAGGAACTCGATATCTCATCCATCCCCGTGGAAACTCTCGCGGAATACGCCGCAGAGGATGCCGATGTAACTTTCCAGATTGCCCAAAAAGTCAAAGAGCTTCTCAAGGACTCCGGCCAAGCCGATGTCTACCACAGCATCGAAGCACCTCTTCTCCCGGTCCTCGTCCGCATGGAAATGGAAGGCATCGCTGTCGACAAAGACTCGCTCGCCACCATTGGCAAGGAACTCCAAGAGCAAATCGACGAGCTGGCGAAAACGATCCAAAGCTATGCCGACGAGCCATTCAATATCGCCTCACCAAAACAATTGGGTGCCATCCTGTTCGACCAACTCAAGCTGTCTGAAAAACCGAAGAAGACGAAAACAGGCCAATACAAGACCGACGAACAAACACTCTCCACCCTCACCGGCAAACACCCGATCATCGAGCAAATCCTCCTCTGGCGGGAAGCATCGAAACTGAAATCGACCTACCTCGATGCTCTGCCGAACCACATTGTTCCAAAAACCAATCGCATCCACACCCACTTCCATCAATTGGTCGCAGCCACCGGCCGACTCGCCTCATCCGACCCCAACCTCCAAAACATTCCGGTCCGCTCAGAAGCTGGGCGGAAAATTCGCAAGGCCTTCGTCCCCCGCAAAGGATTCACCCTACTGGCCTGCGACTACTCACAAATCGAACTCCGTGTCATGGCCGCTGTCGCCAATGACCCCACCATGATCGAAGCCTTCAACCAGGGCACTGACATCCACACGGTCACGGCCTCCAAGGTCTTCGTCGTCGAACCTGATGACGTCACCTCCGACATGCGCCGCACGGCCAAAATGGTGAACTTCGGCATCATCTACGGCATCTCCGCCTTCGGCCTCTCACAAAGACTCAACATCCCGCGTGGCGAAGCCAGCGACATCATTGAAGCCTACTTCCGCGAATACCCGACCATTCAGGCGTTCATGAATGATACGACCGAAACCGCACGAGAAGCGGGCTACGTGGAAACCCTCACTGGCCGCCGCCGTTATCTGCCCGACCTGCAATCGAGCAACCAAAACATCCGCGGCAATGCCGAACGTGCTGCGATCAACACACCTATCCAAGGCACTGCAGCAGACATGATCAAAATTGCCATGATCCAAGTCGACCAACTCCTCCGCGACGGCAATTACAAGACCCGCATGCTCCTTCAAGTGCACGATGAACTCGTCTTCGACCTCGCGGAAGATGAGGAAAAAGAACTCGTCCCCAAAATCCTTGAGGCAATGCAATCTGCATTGGTCCTCCCCAACAAGGTGCCCGTCGAAGTCGAAGCCGGCACAGGAGACAACTGGCTACAAGCACACTGAGGAAGCACAAGGGGACACACAAGAATGGCACGTGGTTAAGCAAAGCTTTAGGTAGCGCCCTCTCGCCGAGAGGGCAGGGATGTGCGGCCAGACACGCTAAGATGCCCTCTCGGCGAGAGGGCGCTACCTCGATCAAGAACGAAAACGGCCTTAATCAAGTGCCATTCTGGACACACAATCTGGCAAGGAACGACACCCCCACATCTAGTATGCCCTCACTGGCCTATCATATTGCGTAATAGTACATCCCAGTTCTGAAAATTTTCTCAATTCGAGTCGCAAAATGCTCGATTCATGAGTTCTTGTTCAGCTCTAGGAATCCTTAGTTCCTTAGCTTTTGTGGACCAAGTTGCAACTGCTCGCCTGACTTGATCTAGGATTTCATTCGCGCGGGTCGGCTTGATGCGGAACATGTGCGAAACCTCCATCGCCAAATCAAATTCCAGAGCGTTATCCGTTTCTGAAATGTTGAGGCTCAACCCATTTCCAGTTGGGTCTGCATTGAGGTCATAGGCAGGGGACAGCTCCCAACCTAGTTCGGTGAGTAGAAACCCATGATTACGCAGGTGGTCATCGGTGTTGTGGACAGCGATTGAGAACACGATGCGTCGCCACAATTCCTCTAGGTCGCGAGCCGGGTGAGCTCCACTGCGACTGATGAACTCCACGAGCTCAAGATAACTCGCGCCACCTGAATAATTGTCGCCGTCTGCACGACCCAGCAAAGTCATGGCGCTTGCAAAATGAATACGCTGGCCGTTTGAGGATCCTGCCACTCGGTCAAAGCGCCGGGTCATAAATGTTCGATGTCCTTTGCTGAAGCTTTGCAGATCCGCTTGAGCTACGTTCAAGTCGGCTTCTTGAGCTAATCGATGTACTAGCATTTCCCATGCGGCCATATCTCGTTCATCGGATCTGCCAGGAAATTTAGCGATCCAAAGGTCTTGCTTGGGGTCTCTTACTCCAGCTTTGGGGCGAGCACCACCAATCGAGGAACCTGGAGCGATGAGCAAATTGAGCCATTCGAGATAATGTGGATCGTCATTGGCTGATTCGTCTTGGATCATCCAACTCGCATTTTCGAGCTCACGCAGGGAAGTCCATGGTGGTGTTGCCATGCTGGCATCGTTACTAAGCCATACGCCCGGAGCACTATCCTCCTTGAACCTGAGCGCTCCTGCACGCTGCTCATCATGAACGCCCAGCAGGTAGTCGGTTTCGAGTAGATGGCGAGTGGACCGGCCCTCTTTCCGGGCTTGGGCAGACTCACGGCGTTGCATCAGCAAGCGTCCCCAACGGTCGGGGGATGAATCTAGGAACGCTCCGAAATTGGGTCTCTGGTCGGTGTCAATGTATTGAGGCCCCTCAACCAAAGCTAAGTCAGGGTCAAGTTGCCTAGAGGCATCGCGCTCAAGCCATTTGCTATCATAATTGAATGAGAAGACTTCTTTACCGCGCGAAACCGAGGCGCGAAGCAAGCCCATGAGCCGGGGTTCGCCCAGCTCATACCAATCGGCCCATACTTCAATTTCTCGGCTCATTGCTTCGTGGATTTCTTAGGTGCTCTTTTGCGGGTATCCGACAGACGTGCATCCTCAAGTTTGCGCCCCAAGATGTCATCGAGTGCGACTTTGGCTAGGTCGAGCTCAAGTCCCAGTACGGTGAGCACTGAAACCAGTCGGCTCAGGGATGTGCCCGGCGAACCGTTCTCCATGAGGTGGAGAGTGGAGCGGCCGATCCCGGCTCGTTCGGCCACTTGTTGGGCGCTTAGCTTGCGCCTCAAGCGCGCCAGCCTCAGATTCTCTCCCAAATCAGCCAAAATCCGCTCTTGTTTGGGTAATAGTTGATGACCTTGTTTGCTCATAATGTCTTGTATGTAGGACAAATAGATCTAAAGTGTATCATAAGTCAAACATTATAGGGTGAAGAGTTGTGTTTTTGTAGGGATTTCAACTTCTCGGATGAACTCGGTGGTGCTCCGAGCACATTCTGGAGGTGGTCACATGGGTGTATATTTCTGTCGTATCAACCCGCGAGTGACCCAGAAGCGTTTGAATGGTCCTCAGGTCTGCTCCGTGTTCGAGCATGTGGGTGGCACAGGCATGGCGCAGTAGATGGCAGCTCCCTTGAACTTGGAGCCCGATCTGGTTCATGTAATTGCGAAAGATGTGACCCAAGTATCCACTAGAGAAACGATCCCCGTAGGCCGATAAATACAGATATGGGCAATGCGTTTTTGGAACCAGTAACTCCGGTCTCGCCTCCTTGAGGTAACGGTGCAGCCAATGCAAGGCGGCCTCGCCAATCGGTACAATCCTATCCTTGCCTCCCTTGCCGTGTTTCACCACGAGCACGCCATGGCTTAGACGGAGGTGGACCACCTGCAATCTGGCAAGTTCACTTCGTCTCAGCCCACTTGAGTAAAGCAGCTCCATCATCGATCGATCTCTGATGCCTAGTATATCGTTTGTATCGGGGGCCGCGAGTAAGGCCGCTACCTCTCCCTCACTGAGGACGTTGGGCATACTTCGGCCTCTGACGCGCCTGATCTTGTGACCCTCCAATGGATTAGCCTCAATGATTTGGCGCTCCTTGAGATATTGCATAAAGGTATTCACTGCGCGGACGACCCCTTCCTTGGTGTAATCCGTGAGAGGCTTTTGTTTGGAGGTGCGGTAGTCATCGAGCCAATCCAACCAGGACTCCAGCAATCCGCGTGATAGCCATTCAGGGCTTTCTATCTGTTGGGTAGAGCACCAATAGAGAAACCGGCGCAGGTTCAATCGGCGTGTTTGAATAGTGCTTTTAGAGAGTCCACGATGTCTCTGAGAGGTAAGCCATTCGTCAACCATCACTCCAAGCGGTGTTTGCAGGTAAGACTCGTCACTGGGTTTCAGGCCGCCACGGCGCTCCCGCCATTTGCGCATCTCCTTGGCGCGTTCCCAGCCTTTTGTATCTAGTTGCATTATTCACCTCCGGTACATCCATTTAAATATACGATGAGAGTGTAGAAATTTCATCAAATCATTGATGCTTTTGACGGAAAGTTTCGGCACTATATCAGTGCTTTAATCGTGACGAATACGTGGACTCATCTATTCTATCAAAATTCAATCTGAAGATTCATGGGATACTGCCTAAGCCATAATAGTACAGCACGGAAGGGTGACCACAAGATGTGGGTAATGTACAACTACGGCTATCGATACTACGATCCTGAGACGGGGAGATGGCCATCAAGAGATTCGATTGAGGAGAGAGGTGGAGTGAACCTTTATGGGTTCGTGGGGAATGATGGGGTGAACGCCTGGGATTTGTTGGGGATGGCGAGTGCAGAAAGTCGCAGAGTATGGAGAGAGAATAGGCGCAACCGCGCGTCTAGTTCATCTCCTCCACAACCTGAGATATTCGATAACTTTACATTTCATGCAATTCCTGAAGGGTCTCACTTAAGCGAAGAGGCATGGTGGGAAAGTTATGATGGTGGAAACTGGTTGAAAAACTTTAAAGATAGAGTCGAATTGAGTTTGAATGGAAAAATTTTGGCGCAGGCTCAGAATCGACCCGCATCTGTTGAGGGATATTTTGCTCTAGACGCACCTGATAGACTAGAGTTAGAAAACTATCTAGTTGTGGGTACTATTGTGGTTAAAACTGAAGATGTTGTTGCGGTAACTTGGGCGGGAGATAATTTCACTTGGTCGACGACTCTAACTATTCACGATCGTCTGGGATTTGACACAGAAACAAGTATTGCAGAAACCTTTATCTATTGGATAGGTGGGGGTGTATTTGCACCTACGGTCAACGTAACTCGTGCTAGATTCCCGGTTAGTGGTGGAGGTGTTAGTGGTGAAGGGTGCGCTGATTAAAAATAATATAAAAACGAAAATATTCATATTTCTTACAGTCATAAGCATATTAATAGCGTGCTATTCATTTGCTACGTTTAAGTCCAAGGGAATAGATACCTGTCTTCATGGATGGAATATGAGTCATCCGGCTGAAATAGTTTCTTTTGGAGGGGCAAGTGGTGGCCCATGGATTATTATGGAGCGCGGTGATGAATTTTATGATTATATGCGAAATCAAGGTAGAACAATTTCATTAGATGAAATTGAATCTCGATTGGCTCCTAATGTTTTGGCTGATCTAGTAGAGGTTGGCGATGAAGCTATTAGAGTTGAGCTTAACGCAGGGCACTATCTGTATGTTGTACGAAAGTCTTCATCTGTGGCTGTATGGAGCATTACATTGTGAAATATAACCACAAGCCAACCAATAGCACTAGGGTCGCTTTACCTCTTCATCATCTTCGCCAAGTCCACTCCAAGCGCATCTGCTACACGAAGCAGCGAAACGAGAGTGGGGTTGGTCTCTAGGCTCTCAAGGTGCCTAATGCCTGTGCGGCTGATCCCTGCAAGCTCGCTGAGCTTTGATTGGGATGTGAATCAGGGGCCAAACTACCTTATTTCACACCACAATATCTAGTGCCCCCTCACCGGTCTATCATATTGCGTAATAGTACATCCCGGTGACTTGATGAAACAGGCGACAGGAATGTCGCCGCTCCCTACGAAGAATGTGTGACGCGTAAGCGAGATCAAAACTCAAATGTCAAAAATCAAGAAAGCGGCCGAAGGATTGTAGGCCGATTAGACAGGCACGAACGTGCCGTGCCGTGAAAGGGTGAGGAGCCGTGGGGCGGCTCCGAATCATTCAAAAATCTCCCGCAGTTCTCCGATTTGATTTATGATATTTGAACTGTGATTTTTGATGTTTGATTTGGGCCTTTGGCAATTCATTGGCGTCCTCTCCAACTGCGTAATAGTAGAGACCAGTTGTGCGGATCCCCTCGCAAGGGCATCAAGATCACCCCCGCTTTCACCCATCCGAGTTTCGCTGTTCAACAAAGGACGATGCACGAGGGACCAAGCACCAAGCACGCACGGCGAAGCCGTGCTACGCGTGGTGTAGCAAAATCGAGTTAGCGGCAAAGTGGTCGGATAGCAAATCAGACACGATCACGATCGGCGTGCCCGTTTTGACCTTCTCTTGCTCATGCAAGTAATCGGTAACCTTTTTGATGGTCTCCTCAATGTTCGCTCCGTAAGCCAAACGAATTGGCTCAATTCCACGCGTCAGGCTGAGCAAGCGACACACTTCTTTCTTTGGCGTCACCGCATACACCTCACCTGTCTTTGGACGCAGCATCGCCAATTTATTGGCCAAAACACCACGGCGGGTCAAAACGACAATTCTCGCTCCCACCAATGAGTCCGCCAATGTCACCGCCGCTTTCGCGACTTTCTGACGCTCGTCACGCAGCAACATAACGTCACCAAATCCATGACCGCCAGATCGCTCCATGCGTTTGGCGATTCTGACCAAGGCATCAACACAGCGCTCAGGATAACGACCTACGGAAGTCTCCCCGGACAACATCAAAGCATCGGCCTCTTCATAGGCGGCATTCATGACATCCGTCACTTCCGCACGAGTCGGTGTCGGGTTGGTGATCATCGACTCCAATAACTGAGTTGCCACAATCACCCGCTTGCCAAGTTCATGGCAACGCTTGACCAATCGGCGCTGAAGCAACGGAAGTTCTTCAAATTCGACCTCTGTGCCCAAATCACCGCGTGCGATCATGATA
The DNA here is from genome assembly GCA_043566505.1 of Luteolibacter sp. Taxonomy (GTDB): domain Bacteria; phylum Verrucomicrobiota; class Verrucomicrobiia; order Verrucomicrobiales; family Akkermansiaceae; genus Luteolibacter. The sequence goes on from CP121322.1 coordinate 457,017, forward strand.
ACGTCAGCCTCTGTAATAATCGCATCGATGTTCTTGATCGCCTCTTGATCCTCAATCTTCGCAATGATCTGCGCTTCACCTTCAAGCGATGTCATGGCCTCACGCAGTTCACGCACGTGAGCGGCATCTCGAACGAAAGAACCCGCGATGTAGTCGGCCTCACACTCAACGGCCAAGGCCAAGTCTTTGTGGTCCTTCTCGGTCAAAGCAGGCAGATTCAAGCGAACTCCGGGCAAGTTGATGTGACGGCGAGACCCCATGCTACCGGGCGTGCGAACATTGCAGAGAATTCGATCGCTATCGACCTCATCAATCCGCATCAATAAAGCCCCGTTGTCGACCACGAGAGTGTTCCCAACTTGAACGTCTTCCATCAAACCCTCATAGTTGACGGTTGTAGATTTCTCCACAGACGGCTCGGTCCCCTGCTTTCGAAACTCGACTACGTCGCCCTCCACCAAGGTGATCGGCTCATCCACCTCACCCGTCCGAATCGAAGGCCCAGTGAGATCGAACAAAATCGCAATGTGGCGCTTTTGCTGGTCTGCCAATCGCCTAATGTGCTTCACCATCAACTGCGCCCAATCATGCTTGGCATGGCTCATGTTCAAGCGGAACACGTTGGTTCCGGCTTCCATGAGCTTTCCGATCATTTCTTCGGACTCTGTTGCGGGTCCGAGCGTGCAGATGATTTTGGTTTTGCGAGGCATAGAGGTTGGGGTGGTTGAAAAATCTAGTTTTGCTCGAGCATTTTCTCGGTCTGAGCATCAATGATCGCAAAGCGCTCACGATTGAGACTCGGATCCGAGCGGAAAATCAATCGACCCGAATGAGAACGCTCAAGTTCCATCAAAAGCTCGGAGTCTTCACTCTTGAAGCGATTCAAGACATCGGCATTCACCACCACGATGATGTCACCGACGGAATCACGATGCTTTTGAATCACGGTGTGCAAGTGACGCTGAATCTCCACCGACATGGTCATCGGCGTCTTCACCCGTCCTCGGCCCTGACAGTAAGGGCACGGCTCATACATCGAGTCGCGCAGCGATTCGTTCAGACGCTGACGCGTCATCTCCATCAATCCGATTTGAGAAATTTGTAGCACTTGTGTTTTGGCTTTGTCTCTCTTGAGTCGCTCACGAATGGCCTTGTAAACCGTCTGCTGATCGCGCCGATGACGCATATCAATCAAGTCGATCACAACTAGACCACCAATGTTGCGCAGCCGCAGTTGGCGTGCCACTTCTTGAGCAGCCTCAATATTGGTCTCGAGAATCATCTTATCGACATCTCGGGAACCACGATTTCGGCCCGTATTGACGTCCACCGCAATCAATGCCTCGGTCTCATCAATCACAAGATAACCACCACAGGGCAGCCAAACTTGACGAGAAAACGCCTCATCAATCTGCTTCTGAATTCCAATCCGCTCAAAGATCGGCTGGGCCGAGGTTTGAAGGAAGTGAACACGACGTTTGGCGCGCCTTGAAATCTTGCCCGCAATCTCGCGGATCGATTCCGTGGTCTCTTCATCATCACAGATGATCTGATTGACCTCGTCCGTGAGGAAATCACGTGCCGTGCGCTCAATCAGGCCAGGCTCTTTGAAGATACATGCTGGTGCTGGATTGTTGGTGCGGCGAGCCTCAATCTCTTCCCACTGCTCAAGCAACATGGCCAAGTCGCGAACGAAATGACGGGCACGTGTGCCCTGAGCTACCGTTCTCATGATGATGCCCATGCCCTCTGGCACTTGGAGCTTTTGAACAATCTTCCTCAGACGCGCGCGCTCTTGAGGATCGTCAATCTTCCGAGAAATACCAAACTGCTCGGTGTAGGGCATCAACACCATGTAGCGACCCGCCAACGAGATGTTGGTGGTCACACGCGGCCCCTTGGTGCCAATCGGCCCCTTGGATACCTGAATGACAATCTCCGATCCAACCGGGTAAATGCTTGGAATATCTTTGGAACTAATTTTTTTCTGTTTCTTCTTTTTGCGGTTACCGCGCTGGATCTCTTCGAGACCAGAATCCAACGCCGCCGGAATCGCATCCCAGAAATGAAGGAAGGCATTCTTATCGAGACCGATGTCGACAAACATCGCCTTCAAACCAGGCTCGATGTTTTTGACGCGGCCTTTGAAGATGCCACCCACGATGTTTTGGTCGCCCTCGCGTTCCACCGTGTATTCTTCCAGAATGCCGTCCTCAAGCAACGCCACGCGACGCTCAAGTTTTTCGACATTGATAACAATGCTGTTACCGTTTTTTGGGTCGGGCTTGCCAACCCCCAAGAGTCTTTTGATGTGTTTAATCATTGGATCGTTTTGTTGTAATAAATAATAATAGAGATAGTTTCTTAGGGTTCTTGAACCGGAACAGCTCGCGGCACCACTGTGCCCTCATCGTCTGCTTCGGTTGTGAGAGTGGGAACAGGAACGGTGTCATCGACCGCATCCACGCTGAATGAGGTGACGTCAGTAAGCGCTGCACCAACATCGACGATATCAGTCGCATTGATCGCGACTTGGATGTCTTCTGGCAACTCCATCGACTCAATTCTGTCGGCGTGTCCTGTAAATTCTTTCTGTGACTTGAGCGTAAGCTTAAAGCCCTCTTGCTCAGCAAATAGGCCGCGGTAGATCAAATGCACCAACGGCCCCGCAACACCGCCACCCGATGCGCCGTTCTGAACCAGAACACATACTGCATACTGCGGGTTCTCATAAGGCGCAAAACTGATCACCCATGCGTTGTTCGACTTCTGGCCATTGTCAGTGGTCTGCGCAGTTCCCGTTTTTGCGGCAACCTCAATTCCATCAATACCCGCCCTACCGGCCGTGCCGCCAGGTTTGTTCACCGCCAGCCACATGCCCTTGCGAATCAACTCAAACTCTTCGTCTGGAATTCCCTCTTGCACGAGATCATGGAGCAACCGCTTCTCGTTCGGAACCAAAACCGTCCCGTCGGATGCCGTCACCTTGCGAACCACTCTCGGCTGATAGTATTTCCCACCATTCGCAATCGCTGCGGTCATCGCACACATTTGCAGCGGCGTAGCCATGGTGTCGCCCTGACCAATCGAGGTGAAAGCATTCAGTGCTGGTGTCATGGAAGAACCAGGATTCGCTGCGCGCCAGGCACGACTGCCAGGCAAGATGCCAGGGCTTTCTCCCGGCAATTCAATTCCCGTCTGTTTGCCTATATTGACCATCTGAAGTCCGTCTACCATCGCTTCGACACCAATCGTGTTCGCAAGTTTGTTGAAGTATGGATTGCACGACCGCTGCAAAGCCTCGGACAAACTCAAAGTTCCATGACTTCCGCCGCGCATGTTCCACAACCAACAACCGACCTTGTGGTCGCCAAAGGCGACATACCCTTCACACGAAAAGCTTTGCTTGCACTTCCCTTGCAGACCACCCGCCACCGCAGTTGGCACCTTCATGGTGGATCCGGGCGCGTAGGCGGATATCGCACGATTGTTCAGCGGCGACAAAAGGCGGCTTGCACGATATGCCTGCCACTTCTTGGGCGTGATGCTTGGAATGAATGAATTGGGATCGTAGTCAGGCACTGATGCCATCGCCAGAACCTCTCCTGTGTTCACATCGATGATCACACCCGCAGCACGACCTGCTCTACGCAGTACGTTTTCTAACAAATACTGCTTCTTGGCATCCAGTGATAGTTGCACCTTCGCTCCAACTCCTGGCTTGATGTAATCCGACATCCCGATCGTCCGGCCCTTCTCGTCCTTGACGATGGTCTTGCGTCCTTCGAGGCCGAGCAAATAGGAATCCATCGTCGCCTCCACCCCAGCAATGCCTTTGCTGTCACCCACGTAGTGATCATAGATCTTGTCCGCGTCCTCAGGGATTTCCCCCTTCTCCCACTGCGCCACATATCCCAACACATGACTGGCCAAGGACCCGTAGGTGTATTTCCGCTCAGGACGAACCCCCACATACACACCTGTCATATCGACATTGTGTTCGGCGATTTTTGAAAACTCTTCAAAAGTCAGATCTGCTCGGTATGAATAAGGAATCAACCCACCATGCGTAAGGTAATGCGACTTCATGGCATTGGCATTGAAGTTCCTCGCCAGACCCAATTTCTTCAGCTGCCCAATCGGGCTTTCCTCTCCATCTTTGACGGCAGAGATAATCCCTTTGTCCTTCACTTTTTTGCGCTCTTCACGCGGCAAGGCATTCAAGCGCGCAACATAGGCGTCATAAACTTCCTGCAAGTTGAAGGTGACTTCATACTTCAAAATATTCTTCGCCAAGACCACGCCGTTGCGATCGGTGATATCACCACGAATCCCCGGCTCACGAATGGTTTCCTCATAATTCCCAGGCACCTGCTCCAGGAAAGCATCGCGCCGGATGATCTGAAACTCATGAAGACGATTCAACAAAGCACCAAAGCCAATAAGAACCAGCATCGTTAGAAGATAAATACGAAATCGAAATCCGGGCTCCATCAGAATACCCCCCTTCTACGTTTTTGAACCGCTTCCGGATCGATCGAATACTTGCACCTCTTCGCAACCGAAAACAACACCCAGAAAACCAAGGGTGACAGCAACATGGTCAACAAAGAGGTGTAAACCATTTTGTAAACCGTGGCCTCGGTAAGCATGAAATCGCCTCGCACAAAGTTGATGCTGAGATACTCAACAGCAAGATACAGAAAGACAGCAAAACCTGTTAGAATTGCCGAGAAGTGCCACATACCACGCTTGAATAGCGGCTGAATCCCCTGCATCAAAAAGCCCATCGCACCAAACAAGAGAATGGAATAACCAAAGCGCATCGACTCGACCTGCACTTTGTAAACTTCAGGATCACCACTGTGGGGGCCCAATGCGGATTGAGCATCCCACAGAAACCCAGCAATGAATGCCAACAACAACATGGTCGGCATTCCGACGGTCACCGCACAACACAAGAAGGTCAACTGCACCAATAGGATTCGCGAGTCATGAAGACCGGTGAACGCAGGTAGGAATTGCTGAATAATAAATGCAGCAAGTAACAGTAAAACAGTGATGGTTGAGTAACGGGTCACAGCAACGTCATGAATCCTTAGCAAGAACCACAAAGACTGCGCCTAGATCCTCGAAGTTCACCGACGGACGGACGAGAGCTTCGGAATCCAACGCGCCTTTGTCGACGGAGTCGATGGTTCCTAAAAGTATGTTGGGTTGAAAAATTCCTCCACGCCCCGTGGTGAACACCCGCTGACCCGGGCGCACGGAGGCGTTGGCTGATAAAAAACGAAGACGGAGCATGGGCTCCCCATCAAAACTAGAACGCTGACCACTGAGAATACCGACCTCTGGAGAACCCTCAATCCGTGCTGCCACCTGACACTTCTCATCGGTCAACAACAAGACCGATGAGCGATCACTGCCAACGCGGTCGACTTTTCCCACCAATCCCTCATTGGACAAAACGGTCAATTCACGAACCAATCCGCCATCAGATCCAGCATCAATCTCCATGGTTTGCCACCAAGTAGACGGGTTACGACGAATCACCCGTGCCGCAATCACGTCAAACCGGGTAACCTCTTTGAAATTCAATGCTTGGCGCAACTGGATATTCTCATGCTCCAATGTTCTGAAACGAGATTCAATCAATCGCAAACGACCCAATTGCTCACGGGCCGCTTCTAACTCGGTCTCGAGTTCTTTGGAATGACGAACCTCTTTCACAAATCCATGCGCTTGGTTTTCAATCTCAGAACCCGACTTCAAAAATGGCGACATCGCCATGTAGTAGGTCTTCTGAATTTGGCGCACGGCACGGTCGCTCCGAGTCAGTGCCCAGACGGCACTTCCCAAGAAAAGCAACAATGCGATGAGGTTGAGCGGCTTCATGGCCGGGGGCGATCGCGCAGTTAGCGATCAGTATTGGTGACTCGCTTCAGCAGCGATAGCTCCTGTAGCGCCTTACCCGTGCCTTCTGCCACAGCACTGAGCGGATCCTCAGCAATGTGAACTGGCAACCCAGTTTCCTCACGAAGGAGGCGGTCAAGCCCCTTGAGCAATGCTCCTCCGCCCGCCAATACAATGCCACGGTCCACAAGGTCCGCGGCAAGCTCTGGTGGGCATCGTTCGAGAGTCGTACGAACAGCATCAACAATGGTGCTGAGCGGGTCACTCATCGCCTCACGCATTTCCTGCGAGGTGATGGTGATGGTTTTTGGAAGTCCAGCAACCAAGTCGCGCCCTTTCACTTCCATGGTCAGTTCCTTTGGCAGCGGTGCTGCGGAACCCAACCGTATTTTCATATCTTCTGCAGTGCGCTCGCCAATCATCAGATTGTACGCGCGCTTCATGTATTGAATGATCGATTCATCAATCTCGTCACCCGCCGTGCGAACACTGCGAGCATAAACAATTCCTGATAGAGAAATCAATGCCACCTCGGTGGTGCCACCTCCAATGTCGACGATCATATTGCCCGAAGCTTCCTGAACCGGAAGCCCCACACCAATCGCTGCCGCCATCGGCTCTTCGATCAAGTAAACTTCACGCGCACCTGCCTGCTCCGCGGATTCACGAACAGCACGACGCTCCACCTCGGTGATGCCAGATGGAATCGCGATCAAAACCCGCGGGTTGGAACGGCGACCTTTGTTCACCTTCTTGATGAAGTGACTCAACATGGCCTCGGTCACTTCGAAGTCGGCAATTACACCATCCTTCAATGGACGAATGGCGACGATATTGCCAGGGGTACGACCCAACATTCGTTTGGCATCATCGCCCACGGCAAGCACCTCGTTGGTGCCGGATTTGACGGCAACCACCGATGGCTCACGCAAAACAATCCCGTGATCCTTGACGTAGATCAGAGTGTTGGCGGTGCCGAGGTCGATGCCGATGTCACTGGAGAAAAATTTCCCGAAAAGCTTGTTAAACATGGATGTTGTTGAAAATAAGAGAGTTGTAGATTTATGAAAGCTGCCTATTGGATCTAAAATCCACTCCATTTAGGGCCATTGTGAATAACTCAAAAAAGGAGGAAGTTCTAAAACCGACGGTAATAGCAACACAACGTCCCCATTCGCGGCGGCTAGGTCAAGCCGTAATCCTCGCGGATTCAATCGCTTACGACGGCCAGAACAACCCAACCAGAACTCAATTCTTAGCTGACCAATCGGCCAGAAAGCCATCCAAATCATCCAGCGTCGGACTCTCTGCGGTGCGAACGTAAAACCCACTCGTGCAAACCCCCAAACTCAGACAACCCATTGGATCCAATCCGAGCATCTGCCCACGCGCAAATCCGGCATTGAAGTGATCCCCCGCTCCCGTGGTGATTTTCGGCGAATCGGTATACGGACCCGGCACCCAATACGTGCCGTCAGCTGTGGCACACGCCGCAGAATGGCGCGGATGAACAATCACGCAGGAAACCGACAAGGCCTTGCGAATCTCATCTGACAACTCACGCAATGATGCTTCATCGTCATCAACATCATTCAATCCCAACTCATGACCCACTCGCTGAGCCTCTTTCAAATTCAGCCCCAAACTCACCTGACCAAACGCTTCAAATCGCTTGAGCATGTTCAAGACTTCTAACAAATCTTCACTGGAGCGCTTTTCGGGGTCGGCCAGATCAAAGAAGAACACACGATCTGCATCACCGTCACCTTCCAACAAACCCTCCAACATCTTCTCCATGATGTCGGTCATCTGCGTGACCATCGTCCAATTCACCAAGGCAATGAGATCGGCCTGATTCACCCGCTCTTTCAAAACCTTCTCTCCGATGGTGGAAACCATCTCGTCGTAGGTGACCTGATCCATGGCCCGACACTGACCCAACATCAACTTCCCATCCTGAAACTCCACTGCGGTGGTGGTCGCCGGCTCACACAGGGAAAACACCTCCACTTGCTCGGAAAACGCCTGAAACACAGGGTGAATCACCGGTCGGCCCAGAGCGCCAATGTAAGTCACATCCGCCCCATTGGCATGCAATGCATTGGCCATGATCGGACCATTTCCACCCAATTTGTCCATCCGCGGATACAGCTCGATGTTGGTGCTCTTCCCCGCTGCTGCGGCGATTCGATCGGAAAATTGCGTCATCGTCCGGATCGGCTCAAAGTCCTCACCCGGCGCGGATCGCTGGGCCACTGGCGTGACGATGGTGTCGACAAATCCATCCAAACCAACGATCGCCCGATGATGCGTCTCCGCTTTTCTCGCATCACGCAATTGATCCAATGCCGCTTTTTTGAAATCACTCATGTTAAAATTTAGTCCTGAAGAACGGTGTCACCGCGATACAACACGGCATATGGAATAAACAGGATGGCGGTCCCCAACATCATCCAGGTGAAAAACCAAAAGTAGTCCGCCCCATCCAAACGTGTCTGACCGCCACTGAAGCTCTCGGACAAAAACGAACTTTCATCGGATACCGATACTTTGTCATCTTTCATTCCCAATTCTTCTTTGCGGCGATCGAGCCAAGTCTTCTCCGGATGGAAAGCATCGGTCCATTTCTTTTCAACCTCTCCAGTGTCTTTCTCTTTGAGCGAGATCATCATGCCCACGTCCCACTGAGTCTGCGCCTTCTTGTCAGGACCATCGCTGATCAATCGAGCCGTGCGCGAATTGAGAATCTCATAACGAACCTCACCACCCCACGGATCTCGAAGGTCATCAATGCTCTTCATCACCGCCTCTTCCGCTGGCAGTTGGCCGTCAGCCACCGACGGCATTTGCTCAATCTCAGCGATCACCTTAGCAAAGACATCGCCGCCAGGAATCTCGACTTCTGAAGGCCGACCCTCTTTCACCCGCTGAATCAAGTCATCCTCGGTTCCCGTCGTGCCATCATATCCGGGAAGCACCACCGTTCTGGGCGATGATCGCCAATCACTGGGCAACTTTGCGATCGATTCTTCAAATTGCTCCAATGCAGCACTCGGGACCTGAATGAAATGATTCACGCCAGATACAAAGAAATTCCCCACGGCCACCGAGCCGAGGTAGAAACACATCACCAGCGACTTCATCGACTTGGGCGACTGTGTGTAGGCAAACTCAAGCGCCACAATCGAAACCATCACCTCAGCCGCGGTCAGTAGAGCAATGACAATGATCTGCCAGTAGATGTTCGGTTGCTGACCCGCATCGATCCACTCCTGCACCAGGGCAGCCAATGAGAAGGACAAGACCATCAGGAACAAACCGACCCCAATCTTCCGCAATGGAGTCAACCGCCAAACGCGGCTAACCAATGGGTAAAGCACATAGGCAAACAACGGAATGAAGGTGAGAATGAAGAGCGCATTCAGCGACTGCAGTTGCGATGGCAACCACTCGACACTCATGAAGTTCAAATCCATGTCCATCGCCTGAAAAACAAACCGCGTGCTGGTCTGATCGAATAAGGCCCAGAACATCGCCACAAAAATATACAAAGGAATGAGCTTGAGAAGAGTCAGCCGACCTCTCCAATGGGACAGCTCATTGACGAAGCTATGTCGATTCGCCGGCACATGAATGAATCGCTTCCGCCCCATCCAGAACACCAAGGTGGCAAGCGCCATCAAAACACCCGGCACACCGAACGCCCAATGCGGACCATACCAGTTCAACAACCACGGGGTGAGCAAGCTCGACACAAACGCACCCAAGTTGATGGAGAAATAAAACCAGTTGAATACTCGCGGCAGCAAATCCGCATTGCGCGCGCCAAACTGGTCGCCCACGTGCGCGGAGACACACGGCTTGATGCCGCCTGATCCCAAAGCAATCAGACCAAGCCCCATCATCAACCAAATGGGCGAGTAACCCGCCGTTCCCATCAAAGCCAAAGCCCCGTGACCCATGCAATACACCAAGGATAGCGCGATGATGGTGCGATACTTTCCCCAGATAAAGTCTGCCAGAAATGCGCCGAGAACTGGCGTGATGTACACCGCAGTGTTGAACAAATGGACGTTCTCCGTCGCCTGCGCCTGATTGATTCCACCCGATGAGGGTCCGTCCATCAAATGCAGGTATTGCACCATGAACACCGCTAAAACGGCCTTCATCCCATAAAACGAAAACCGCTCAGCAGCCTCGTTTCCGATGATATGCGGCACCCCTGGCGGCATGCCTTTGAGATCTGCTGGTGACGTACGGTAAGCCATAGACAGCGCTAGTCTCCACACCCCGCCCCCCACGGCAAGAACAAGGACACGGCTCTGAGCAAATCGAAAATCGGCAATCGAATATCATCAATCGTAAATCAAACCATCACGGCCGCAGCACCATTGACGATTGAGGATTGTTGAATGCGGATTTTTGATATCCCCCACCTCACCCCATCAATCCCATTAGGGATTCCCCAACTCCCCCCAAATACTCTCCGTCTGCCCGACACTCGGCACCAGTTCTAACAATAAAGCCCGCTCTCCACTCTCTACCTGATCAAAATCATCTACCCGCTCCACCTTCACATACTCCATCCCCCAGATCTTCGCGATCCCGGATAGATCCGCTTGATGCGGATTGGTCATGCACTCGACGGCTCTGTCACTCATCGCAGCCAACCTTGGCAGCCGCTCGAAAATCTTTCCTCCATGGTTGTTGATCACGACCAGCACCCGGCCCTTGGTCTCGACCTGCTCCAATGAAAACCCAGCCGCGACATCGTAAAGCGCTGTCAGATCTCCAACGACGGCCCAAGCATCTTCATGATCCGCCGACATCCCCAGCCAAGTGCTGAGCTGGCCATCGATCCCATTGGCACCACGGTTCGCGGCCACATTGACCACCGGCCGCGCCCACTGCGCAAATCGATTCCATTCACGGATCGGTAGGCTGTTGCCCAAATATACGCCACTGCCAATGCAGGCGTAATTCGACAAGGTCCGCACCATCGCCGGCTCGCTGTCAGGATAACTCTCCAACAATTCATCCACTCTCGCCGCACGACCGGAATTGCCGACCAAATGATCCAAGACATCCTCGGCAGGATCAATATCACCCAAAGCCGCTATCACTCGATGCACCGGCCCACGGATCGATTCCGACGACCTAGCAAGTCCAGGCAAACCCGAACGACTGACCGACCAAACTGAAACTTCATCCATCCCCTCCAAGTCGCGCCAATACCTGCCCGTAGGCACATCACCCAATCGCAAAATCTTCCCAGGTGGGTTTTGTTTCAAAACCTTTTCCGCATCGACCAAGCCCAAGCCCTGCAACGCTTCACGCATTCCACTGGTGGCATCGACGATCACAGGTGCTTTGAAATCGGCACAAAAGTGAAACACTGCCTCACGCTCCTCGGGATCCAATCCACCCACCATCACCACAATCCCCCGATACAAATCCTCTCTCAACCAACGCGCCAATTTAGCGACGTCGATCTGAATTCGCTCCGCTACAAACTCTCCCACTTCGACATCCGAAAAATCTTCATCTCCTAACTCCAAACCTTCCTCCAACTCGACATTCCAATGCAACGGACCACGCCCATCCCAGCTCGATAAATCGGTCGACGCATAATCGCCGAACAATCCCACCTGATCGATTGCCTGCGGCGCACCACTATGACGAAACGCCTCAGGCCGATCCGCTGTGATCGCCACCAATGCCCGGCATTGATAGTGCCCCTCAATCATCGCCGGCAACAATTCCGCCACCGCCGTGCCACTGGTCGTGACCACCGCACACGGATGCGCGGTATCACGCGTCCTGCCCATCGCAAAGAACCCAGCACTCCGCTCTTCGTAATGACGCCAAAGCCGAATCAACCCCGCCTGCTCAGCTCGTGCCAAAGCCTCGACCAAGGCCGCATTGCGAGCCCCCGCGCACACGACAAACTCACAGATGCCTTTTTCAAGGCACTGCTTCACCACGTCGACTGCGCGCTGCCATGCATCCATGCCTATTGCTAGACGATGCCCACCCAATCTAAAATCTCAAATTTCAAATCTGAAATTTGAAATCTCCCCCAACCGGCTATGTTACCCCCTTATGAGCGCATCGGCACCCACCCACGAGCAACGACTCGCCGCTCGCCTGCGCCCCGATTCCCACTCCGTCATGCACCAACGCTGGAGCGGCCTCTTGTTTCTCCACTGGCCCATCGACCCACAAGTCATCCAAGCCAAACTACCCAAAGGCCTGCATGTCGACACCTTCAACGGCGAGGCCTGGATCGGCGTAGTCCCATTCTTCATGGACCGAGTCCGCCCTTGCTTCCTGCCACCCGTGCCTTGGCTTTCGTGGTTCCAAGAACTCAACGTCCGCACCTACGTCCACGACGATCAAGGCCGACCCGGCGTCTGGTTCTTCTCCCTCGATTGCAATCAACCTATCGCCGTCGAGATCGCGAAGAAATACTTCCACCTTCCCTACGAGCACGCCGAGATGAGCCACACCACGCATGGCTCAGACATCCACTACCAATGCCAACGCGACCCCAACGGCACCCAAGCCAACTTCAAATACTCATCTCCCGAACACACCGCCCCCGCTCAGGATCACTCACTCGAATGGTTCCTCGTCGAACGCTACCTGCTCTTCTCCGCCAATCCTGCTGGAAAAATCTTCACTGGCAGAGTCCACCATCCCCCCTACCAAATCGCACCCGCATCCTGCGAAACCTGGTCTGCCAAACCTCTGAAATGGGATGGCTTTGACATCGGCGACATCCCACCGCCCTCCATCCTCACCGCCAAACCCGTCGATGTCTCAATCTTCGCTCTAACCTCCACCTAGGTCACACTAGGCACCCCCGACACGTCGGGGGTGGGGTCCGAGCAATTGAATCGCCAATGCCCAGCGCGCCAATCTCTATAGGTAGGGTTGATCGGCTCGATCAACCGTAATCACCGCCGCAGGCGGCAACCAAGAACAGCGCAAATGCGCTGCCTTAAGACCCTTCCTTCCCCGCCAACCGTCTCACCATTCTCGGAAACAGCAGGAAGTGAAGCGGCAACACCAGATACCAATACGCACGCCCCAACAGCCCTTGGGGACGAAACGTCGCAGTCTGCCGCAAGACATCTACACCTTCCCGCTTCTCAATCGCGAACTCCAGCCACGCTTCACCGGGCAACTTCATTTCGGCATACAAAATCAACCGACCTCCATCGCGGTCCGCTAACAATACTCGCCAAAAATCCAAGGCATCACCCGCTTTCAACTCCGTCGGATGCCGCCGACCCCTACGGATTCCCGTGCCGCCCCATAGCTTGTCGATCGTTCCTCTCAGTTTCCACGCCCAGTTCATCGAAGGCCATCCGTTGCTGCCCCCGAGCGACCACACCCGATCCAGCACTTCATCACGTGGCGCCTTCAACGGCTCCACTTGCGAGTCTTTGTTCACCCCATGCTCTGGCACTCTCACCGCATCGAACATCCGCGGAGACAAGGTCCCGGCCGTCAGAGAATCATACCAACTCGATGGCACCCGGTTCTGCGCGATCTTCACCAATGCCCGCTCAACCGCCTCCTTGTAGGAAAGCAAATTCATCGGGATGAGCTCGCGGATCTTCTCATCATGACAAATCGTTTCATGCGTCAAAGAATCGACCAATGCCCGCGCCAGAGGAAAGGACGTAGAAGTTAGCAAACAAAGCCACCCCGATGACAGCCGCGGGCTCAACACGCGCGTTGGGAGGAACAACCGTCGCAACCCACGCACTTCACAGTAGCGTTGGATCAATTCGAGATAACTCATCACCTCTGGCCCACCGATATCATACTTCCGATTTTCCTCAGCAGGCTGTTCCGCCACTCCCACCAAGTAATCGTTCACATTTCGGATGGCGATCGGCTGACACTTCGTATGCACCCAACGCGGCGTAACCAAAATCGGCAACTTCTCGGCCAGATCGCGAACAATCTCAAACGACGCCGAACCTGAACCAACAATAATTGATGCCCGCAATGCGGTAACCGGCACCGAACATTTTTCTAACACCTCCTCCACATGAACCCTCGAGGACAAATGTTCCGATAAACCCTCGCCTTTAGAAACCAGTCCACCGAGATACACCAAATGCTTCCACTCGCTCGACTCAGCCTTCGTCGAAAAATTCTCAACGCACTTCGCCTCCTGCGCAACAAATCCTGTGCCGGAACCCATCGAGTGAATCAAATAATACACAGCATCCACCCCGTGCGGCAGCTCGCCCAATGAGTCGGCTTCAAGAAAGTCCGCCTCCACCACCTTGAGCAGTCCATCCGTCTCACCATAATCTTCCACCGAGAATCGCTTCGCATCCCTCACCGCCGCCGTCACCTCATGCCCACGATCCAGCAATCCACGGATCAACCGCTTGCCGATGTAACCATTCGCTCCCGTAACCAAACAATGCACACCTCAAACTAGCACAGTTCTCCACCCACACAGCTGAAAATTATTCGCCAAAGAACCGCGCGACTTGTCCGCCGAAGCCTCCGCGTAGGCGCGAAGCCCGACCTTTAGACTCTTCTTTAAACCGATCCAGCCAACTCCAACGCCGCAGCCGTCCGTTGACTGATCTCATTCCACTTACCATTCTCCACCAACGCTTTATCCACCATCCACGACCCACCAATCGCCGCAACCTCAGGCAGACGAAGATAGTCCGTTAGGTTCGCCGCATTGATCCCGCCCGTAGGCGTAAACTTTACCCCTGTATGAGCATACGGACCTGCCAGCGACTTCAACATCTTCACTCCTCCCGCCGCTTCGGCCGGAAAGAACTTCAACAACTTGCAATCGAGCGAGAGCGCTTGCTCAACCTCACTCGGAGTCATCACTCCCGGTGAAAACTGCAACCCCACCTCTTTTGCCACTGCAACCGTTTCCGGGTTCACCCCAGGCGCTAGGCCAAAGACAGCACCGGCATCCTTGGCTCGCTTCACCTGGTCAGCAGTCAACAACGTCCCTGCCCCCAACAAGATCTCAGGAAATCTCTTGGCAATGCGCCGAATCGATTCCTCCGCCGCCTCCGTTCGAAACGTAATTTCCATGATATCCAGCCCGCCTTCCAGCAGCGCCTCCGCCAACGGCTCCGCATCCTCCGCCGAATCCAACACTATCACCGGAATAATCCGCTTCGCCAAAATACGATCGATCATGGGGCCATGCTGCGCATGGAGTTAGAAGTGTGAAAGTTAAAAGTCAAAAGACCGCACCCCAAATCAAAAATCTGAAATCAATAATCGAGAATCTTAAATCCATTCTTTCCGTGGCTTTCGTGGTTTAAATCAATATCCCATTCATCCCCGTTCATCTGTGGTTAAAAAATCAACTCAACCTCCCCCGGAAGTCCTCATACCCAAACTCCCGAATCACTTCCAATCGCCCGTCCTCATGCTGCAGCGCGATTGCCGGATGCTTCACCCCATTGAAGGTCGTGGTCTTGACCATGGTGTAATGCGCCATGTCATCAAACACCAAGAGATCGCCCACTTTGAGCTCACGCGAAAACGAATAATCCCCAACCACATCTCCCGCCAAACAAGTCGGCCCACCCAATCGATAGGTGTGAGCTTTTCCACCTTCACCCGCTTCCTGATACGACTCGCCACCAAAAGAAACTGCCGGTGATCCATCTCCATCATTACCCACCAAAAACACATCCGGCCGATACGGCATCTCGATGACATCCGGCATGTGCGCCGTCGCGGAAATATCCAAGATCGCCAACTTGTGACCGGCCGATTCAAACACATCCATCACCTTGGCCCGCAACACCCCAGTGTGGATTGCCACCGCCTCACCCGGCTCCAACCATACTTCGACACCGTAATCTTCCTGCGCCTGCTTCACCAAACGAATCAAGCGCTCTTGGTCATAAAATGGCTTCGTAATCCAATGACCGCCACCCATGTTGAGATAGGTGAATTGCTCGGATCTCAATAAGTCGCCGAACTTTTCATCCACTGCCTTGAGCGTCTTCTCGAGGTCATCCGAGTTCTGCTCGCACAAGGTGTGGAAATGCAATCCGGACAAACCCGTCAGATCCGCTCCCTCAAGTTGCTCCGCTGTGATCCCCAATCGCGAACCCGCTACACAGGGGTCATAGATCGGCGTCTGTCCGGTCGAACACTCAGGATTGATCCGCAATCCACAATGCAGCTCCCCACTTTTGAACCGCGGATGCGCCATCACCTGATCGCGAAAGCGAACCCACTGCGACAAGGAATTGAAATCCAAATGCTTCGTGAACTCGCACAACTCCGCAATATCCGTCTCGTCGTAGGCCGGCGAGTAAGTGATCACCTCTTTCTTGAACTCTTCATTCGCCAACTTCGCTTCCCACAAGCCCGACGCACAACAGCCATCCAAATCATCACGGATGGAATCGAAAGCCTTCCAACAAGAAAACCCCTTCAACGCCAACACCAACTTGCAACCCGCGGCTTCTTTCACCTCACGAAGCATCGCGGTGTTCTTTTTTAGCGCGGCTATGGAAATAACAAACATGGCGTTCTTTAAACACTCAGCCGTGAAACCACCCCTGGGTCGAGGCGAAACCGATCAATAAGCGCCCGGCAAATTCTGAATGCCCTCACGATAGCGAGGCTTTGCGACGAATGTCCTGCGAATGCTGACGGGCGTGTGGATATCGACCACATCAAACAACAGCGGCACAAAATCCTTGGGCATACGAATGCAGCCATGCGAGGCAGGCTGACCCGGATTCGGAATAATCCCTCCATGCATGCCAATCCCTTTCCAAGTCAAACGCATCCAATACGGCATCGGCGCGGGAACATAGACATAACCCTCTGGAATCGGATCGTCCGAGGTCGCATCCTTGTCGACCATGTTGCCGAGGTCGTCCTCGATCCACCCGTAAAGGTTGGAAACCTTCTCGATCTTCTTCTCCAAAATCTTGTACTCCCCATCAGGCGTGCCAAACCCCGGCATCCCCGTGGCCACATAGCTCCAACCAATCTGGCGGTCACCACGATACACTTTCGCCATTTGATCGGCCAAACTGATGGTCACCGTAACATCACCCTCACCTCCGTTGTCATACCAATCATACAGCACGCGCTTCGGCTGGGGAGCGTTCTTGGTCGATGGATACAATCCGCACGACGCCAGCCCAGCGATCCCCATCGCAAGGCACAGATACATGCAGGTCTTCGAAAATCGACGCATGCCCCCCACTTAGTCTCGGACTTTGCCACGGTCAAGCACCAGACCGCCTTGCTTTCCTTGCACCTCCCCCAATCTCCGTTACCTTACCCGCGCAATGGTTCGTTTCTCCATCTTCGGCATCCCCGTCATCGTCCAACCTTTCTTCTGGGTCACCATGGTTCTCATTGGTCTATTGTGGAACCGTGGGGCGCTACAGACGACCACACCCCAAGCATTTCTAGAAATCGCCCTCTTCACGATCGCAGGGTTCATTTCCATCCTTATCCACGAGCTCGGGCATGCACTAACAGCGAGAAAGTTTGGCGCCACCACTCACATCGTCCTCGAATCGATGGGCGGCTATGCCTCCTACTCAGGCGTCCAGATGAGCCGACTCCGCTCCTTTATCATCACCTTCGCCGGTCCCGCCGTTCAAATCATCCTCGCGGTTATCATAGGGCTCATCCTCTTCAGTGCACCCTTCCTGACTGCCAACGCCAACTACTTCCTCCAAACCCTCATGGGCATCAGCATCATTTGGGCGATTTTCAACCTCTTCCCTGTTCTCCCTCTCGATGGCGGACGCATGGTCGAATCCTTGCTAGGCCCCAAACGCATCAAGATCACCCTTCGCATCTCCATGATCGTCGCCGGCCTGATGGCCGTTCTTGGCCTCTTCGGTGGCGCCTTCTTCATCACCATCATCATGGGCATGTTCGCCTACCAATCCTTCAAAGCCCTCCAACAAATCAGCTGGAGATAAGGCAGCGGAGCTGCCTGTTCCTAGTTCCTAGTTCATGGTCAATGAAACAGAATTGTAGCGTCGGTGTCCCACCGACGTAGCCAATGAGATGCGCGGCAGCCCAACCAAGAACCAGGAACCAAGAACCAAGAACGCTTGTCACCAGACAAGCAACCTCAGCCCCGCGACCGCCGAGAACACAACAATCATCCACTCAAAGGCTTTTTGAGGGACATGGCGGATCAACCAACGGCCACCAAACACCCCGACCACCACACCGGGCGCCAGCTTCAGATTGATCAACAAGCTCTCTGAATTGATCAGAGACAGCTGCGCATTCAACGGCACTTTCAACAGATTCACCAAAAGGAAGAACCTGGCGCCAATTCCAATCAGCTCCATTTTCGGAATTTTACGCGCCAACAAATACAACTGAATCACTGGCCCCGCCGCATTTGCCAACATGGTCGCAAAACCACCCAGTGTCCCCGCAGCAAATCCAAAGCCACGCGTCTCAACACAACGGTCAAACCACACGGGTTTCAAGCTGCGAGAAACTTGCAAGACAACCATCGACAACACACAGCCGCCAATTACCCGCCGCGCACCCAAGTCATCGATCCAATCCAGCATCCACCAGCCAACACCAATTCCAACCAAAGTCGGCAACAGCAACTTCCACACGGGCTTCCACGAACCAAACTTGATGAATGCGGGATATGCCAACAAATCGGCAATGATCAACAACGGCAATGCCAAGCCCACCGATGCTTTCGCTCCATAGGCATCCGCCAAGATAAACACCGAAACC
Source organism: Luteolibacter sp. (assembly GCA_043566505.1). Classification (GTDB taxonomy): domain Bacteria; phylum Verrucomicrobiota; class Verrucomicrobiia; order Verrucomicrobiales; family Akkermansiaceae; genus Luteolibacter. Next base: position 475,698 of record CP121322.1, read on the forward strand.
ATTGAGATCCCGCTGAACCCAGCCTTGGACAGACCAATGCAAAGAGCCGCAAACAATGCGATGAGATAAACCGGATCCATCCGCTCAAGACCTCTACTGGAACCCCACCCGCATCAAGCACAAAGCCGCACAAAACCGGCAGGGTGGATCGGCCTGTTCGCCGTAATCCATCAACGCTCAACTTTATGATGCGCAATCCGACGGATCTGTGTTTCAATACCCCCTACTCAAATTCAACTGAGCTCATCCCCGTTCATTAAATCCCCCATCTCATGGAAACCCAACTCATCGTCCCCGAATCCGCACCCCCAAGCACCATCAGCGAGGTGCTCGCCGCACTTAAAAAAGAACACCTCGAACCAAAGCACGAAGCGAAGACATGGGGCGATTGGATCTACCTCCATAACTACCGCACGGTCATCAGCATCGAGTCCAACCGCGGCCTCAGCAGCTCCGCGACCATCGAACACGCCGAAGGTGAAGAAGACGACGAGCCGAAGCTCTCCATCCTAAAAGCCTTCCACAAAATTGGCTGGCTTGGCGTAGATGACGACGGCGAATATCCGCTCGGATAAACATTTTCATCGCGATGCATCTCCTACCTCAACTGGCAATCATCGCATGTGTCGTAACGACAGCATGCCTCGCCAAGGAGACAGCCAATGAGGCGCCCTGCAATCCAACCATCCCTCTTGTTACACAAGAGGCGCCCGCTCCCGGCAAACGCGTGGAACACCAACTGCCGGATTTCAAGAACACCAAGATCCACCACCTTCTTTACCTTCCCACCGACTACACCAAGGACAAGACATACCCAGTCATCATCGAATATCCCGGCAACGGACCATTTAGAAACCAACTCGGCGACACTTGCAGTGGTGCAATCGATACCTGCAAAATCGGCTACGGACTCACTGGCGGAAAAGGCGCAATTTGGGTTTCTATGCCCTTTCTCAGCAAAGAGCACACCCACCACCAACGACAGTGGTGGGGCGACCCTGATGCCACGGCATCCTATTGCAGAGCCACGGTGAAGATGGTTTGCGAAAACTTCGGAGGTGACCCCAAAAAGCTCTTCATCGCCGGATTCTCACGTGGTGCTATCGCCTGCAATTACATTGGTTTACGCGACGAGAAAATCGCATCGCTCTGGAGAGGCTTCATCTGCCACAGCCACTACGACGGCGTGAGAAACTGGGGATACGGCGACAGCGATCGCGCATCGGCAAAGCAACGCCTCAAACGCTTGGGTAACCGCCCGCAATTCATCAGCCACGAATCCTCGGTCGATGAAACCAAATCTTATCTCAAAAAAGCCCACCCCATCGGCAACTTCACTTTTCTTGCTATGCCATCCCCCAACCATACGGACGCATGGGTGCTGCGTGATAATCCGCAGAGACAAGCGCTACGCGTATGGTATGCCCAGCAACTGAAATAGTGTGAATTTCTAGGGCCTAGGATTTGTCTGGACGAGTTCGATCCACACCGGGATCCCACTTGTCCTTGACCACAACCTTGGTCCCAACATCCACATGCTTGAAAATGGTAGGAATCACCTTACTTGGGCCACGAATGCAACCATGTGATGAAGGCCGACGCCTCACAGGACCAATGTGGTGACCCACTCCGTCGTTGGTGAGGCGCATCCAATACATCATTGGCGCTCCTTCAAAGCGACCTCCCTCAGGAATCTCATCCTTCATGATGTCAGCGTCGCCATTGACCATTTCCCCCTCAGCATCAAATATCTTGCCGTAAAGGTTGGAGCGCTTGTCCTCCTTCTTCTCCAGAATCTTGAACTCCCCAGTCGGTGTCGGGCGGTCCTTGGTGCCAGAACAAATCGGATAATCAAAAACGACCGCCCCGTCATTCAGCAAATAACCTCGCTGCTTCTTCAGGCAGATACGGATTTCACTATTGTCCGGATCCGTCTCAGGCAGCAAATGAACATGGCGCCACGACTTGTAGGTCTTCGGGTAATCTGCCTCGTTGACGAAATGCTGATAAGTGCCCTGCGGGTAGGGATTGACGAGCTTACCATTTTTTCCAACTTTCCACTGTGGTCCACTCGCGCAACTCACGAGAAGTAAAAAGGCGGCCGCAGCAGCGAGACAAAAGATCTGTTTGAGTAGGGTCATCGTGACTGAAATATGATGCTCAAAGATCTAGAAAAACAGGAACAAAAAGACAACTCAGATCGAATCTTATTTCCCCTCGATCACGATCCCCTCTGATTTCTCGAGCCATTTGGAGCTGGCCGAAACGCGGATTCCCGGCTCAATCGGCTTCTTGGAGTTCGCCACTTTTTTCTGATGCGACTCCACTGCCTTGTTGTCGGATCCAATGATCGCGAGGGCCAACCCGTTGAATGTTTTGACGTGATTGCTCTGAAAACTCTCGTGGCTCAATGGGTCACCACTGCCAATCCCGATGATGCGCCCAGGGCCTAAAACATCCAACTTCACCCACTTGTCCGCATCCGGCACGAAATTGCCCTCAGCATCTTCGACTCGAATTGTGACGAAGGCCAACTCACGACCGCCCAATTGAATGCTCTCGCGGTCGCTACTGATCACGATTTTTGCCGGTGCACCCGCGGTCTTGCGAACTGAGGTTGCAACGATCTCGCCCGCACGTTTGGCAACGACTTTCAACTCACCCGGCGTGTAGGGCACCAACCACTGCAGCCACATATCCGATTCTTCAGTGAATGTTTTCACCCCGAGCGACTGACCATTCAAAAACAACTCAGCCTCATCGCAGTTGGTGTAACACTGAACCGGAATCACTTTCCCCTCTTTGCCTGGCCATGTCCAATGCGGCAGCAAATGCGCCATTGGCTTCTCCGTCCACTGACTCTGATACAGGTAATACGTATCTTTCGGAAAGTTGCAGATATCGATGATCCCGAAGTTGCCCAACACCCGCGGCCAACCACCGGATTCACCCAGGTAGTCAAACCCCGTCCAACGGAATTCACCGGCAAAAAACTCCAAGTCCCGCGTCAATCTCCAAGAATCTCGCGCGGAAATTCGAACTCCTGCATTGTCATACGAACTCTCATACCAGCCATCCGTCTCTGGGAACACCTCCTCCATCGTCAAATGCGGCGGCTGATGCTTGGGCTCACGGAAACGCGAATGCGTCCGGTATTCACCACGCGTCTGCAAGGAATGCGGCACCTCTGAGGCATACATCAATCGATCCGGATACTTCGCTTTATCGGCCTCATACTGAAAACATGAACCGCCACCGCCATTGTACCCCACCACATCCATGAACTCGGTGAAGCCACTCTCGTTCGCTCCTTGAATGAAATTGCAACCGACGGTCATCAGTCGCGACGGATCATGCTTGCGACACAAGTCACGCAGCCACTTCAAAGTCTCGACCTCACCATACTTCTGCGCCTCTGGCACTTCGTTGCCAACACTCCACATGATCACACACGGATGATTGCGATCACGGCGAATGTGATCGACCAAATCATGCTCCGCCCAATCGTCGAAATACTGGTTGTAACCATACTTGGCCTTGCCCTTCGGTTTCTTACTGGAAACCAACGTCCCGTCCTCAAACGACCAACCACGGCGCCATTCATCGAATGCCTCATCAATCACAATGAAACCCAACCGATTGCACATGTCTAACAACTCCACGGAAGATGGGTTGTGCGCTGTACGAATCGCATTGCATCCCATCTCTTTGAGCATGATCAACCGACGCTCCAAGGCATCGACCCAAAGCTCCGCTCCAAGTGGGCCCAAATCGTGGTGATTGCACACTCCACGCATGATCGTCTGCTCACCATTCAAGATGAGACCTTTTTGCGAATCAAAAACCACGGTCCTGAAACCCAGCGGGGTTTCATATTGATCGGCAATCCGATCGCCATCGACCAACTCAGTCCGGATCGAATACATGGCCGGGCTATCTGGCGACCACAACAAAGGCTTCTCTACCTCCAAACTTTGGTCGATCACCCGCTCTTCACCCGCCGACATATTTACCTGCGATTGAAAAGCCGAAACCTCCTTGCCCTCACCATCAACAATGGTCTGGCGAACTTTCACGGTGAGCTCGCGGTCATGATCGTTTTGAACCGTCGTCTTGATGACCACAGTTCCCTTTTCCTTGGTGATCTCAGGAGTCGTGACCTGCGTGCCGTAATGCGCGACATGCAATCGGTCGACCGTGCTCAGCCACACATGTCGATAAATTCCAGAGCCTGAATACCAACGCGACGACGGCTGCAGCTCGTTGTCCACTCGCACCGCGATGACATTCTCACCCTCAACAAGGTGATCGGTGAGATCATACTGCACACCGAGATAACCGTACGGACGCTTGCCCAACAGCTCACCATTGATCCAAACCTCGCCATTCATGTAGATGCCATCGAAATCGATCAGCACCTTTTTGCCCTCGACCGATTCCGGCAAAGTGAAAGTCTTGCGATACCACCCAATCCCTGTCGGCAAATACGCTCCCTGCGCACCACTAGGATTACTCGCATCAAACGGACCCTCAATGCTCCAATCGTGCGGAACATTCAACACACGCCATGAGGAATCATCGAATGCCACTTTCTCACCACCTGCGACATCTTGCTGCATGAAGGACCAGTCGGCATTGAACGACTCGCGCAAACGCTCCGTATGATCGGGCGTGGGACTCGCCACCTCGACCTCAACCTTCTTTTCACAACTCGTGAATACCAGCGCCGAGATGAGGGGAAGCATCAGGGTGAACCTGGAGATTATTTTATTCAGTTCCATGCTAGGTTGGTGACGGATGCTTCGTAATAGGTCAAGCACGGCTTGAGCCCAGCGGAATGATGAGCAGACTCTTGCCGAGAAACCCCGTGACAAGTGATTCACGGGCAGCTTGGATCACCCGCGGCCAATCCAGTTGCGCCCCCATTTTTTCTCCCTAATATTTAATCCCTCAAGGACATTCTCCAGCCCGAAACTCCTCTTACCATGAAGCGCCTGATCCCACTCACTTGCATCGCCTCTTTTTTCGTCATCGCTACCAGCCCACTCGCTCTGGCATTGAAAGATGAAGAACCCGAAACCCTCAAAATCGAAGGCACTGCCAACGAGGATCCCGTTGACGTAATCGAAGCCCAGAAGGCGCTGATTGCAACCATCACCTACCCCGAAGGAATGAAGGCGGGTGTTTTCGCCCAACAACCAGATGTCCTCAATGCCACCGCCATTTCCATGGACGAGCAGAACCGCCTGTTTGTCGCCGAAACCCACCGCTTCGACCGCGGCATCGAAGACAACCGGCGCAACTGGCATTGGATCAAGGATGAAATCGGCTTGCGCACCACTGCCGACCGCCTCGCGCTCTACGAAAAATACGCCGACAAGAAAGAGCCCGGCTACTACACCAAATACGCCGAAAAGATTCGCGTGCTCGAAGACAAGGACGGCGACGGAGTTGCTGAAAAATCCTGGCTCTTTGCCGACGGCTTCAACGACCCGCTCGACGGCACCGCGGCGGGCATCATGGCGGCCAACGGGAAAGTCTACTTCGCTTGCATTCCTCACATCTGGATGCTCGAAGACGCCGATGGCGACCTCAAAGCCGACATCCGCAAATCAGCCCAAGACGGATACGGCATCAGCGTGAGTCTTAGCGGCCACGACCTCAACGGCTTCGCCTTCGGCCCAGACGGCCGCATCTACTTCACCATGGGCGACCGCGGCTACGACCTCAAAACCAAGGAAGGCAAACACCTCTACGACCAATACGGTGGTGCGATTTTCCGCATGGAGCCCGATGGCAGCAACTTGGAAGTCGTTCACTACAACCTGCGCAACCCCAAGGAAATTGCCTTCGACCAATACGGCGTGGCCTTCTCGGTCGACAACAACTGCGACTACGGCGACAAGGCCCGCCTCGTGATGATGGTCGAGGGCGCCATGTCCGGCTGGAACCGCGGCAATCAGTGCTTCCGCAACTGGCCCCACGCGATTGACGTGACTGGCCGCCACGACTCCCCTTGGATGACGGAAAACTGGTGGCAAAAAGAGGGCAAGAATCGCCCCAAAGCGATTCTACCTCCCATCGATCACATCAGTGTCGGCCCCTCAGGCCTCGCCTACAACCCGGGCATTGGCCTGGCCGAAAAATGGAACGACCACTTCTTCGTCTGCGATTACCGTGGTGGCGGCAGTGAGGTGATCGGCTTCAAGGTCGCGCCCAAAGGCGCTTCCTACGAACTCGCCAACAACGAAACCTTCATCCACGGCTTCCTCAATACCGACATCGAGTTCGGCTACGATGGTAAAGTCTATGTCAGTGACTTCACGGGTGGTTGGAAAACCTATGACCTCGGCACCATCTTCGTCTTCCACGACCCTAAAGAAACGGCCAAGCCTGTGGTCGCGGAAGTGAAGTCGCTCTTCGCCGCCGGCTTCGCCCAACGCAGCGCCGAAGAACTCGCGGGACTACTCAAGCACCAAGACCACCGCGTGCGTCAACGCGCCCAGTTTGAACTCGCCAAAGAAACCTCCAACCGCAGCCACTTGATTTCTGCCACCGACAAGGCCAATCCACTGGTCACCCGCCTTCACGGCCTCTGGGGCCTCGGCCAACTCGCCCGCCTGCAAAAAGACGAGCAGGCAACCAGCGCCCTCATCGACTTAACCCGCGACGAAAACTGGCGGGTGCGTAGCCAGGCCGCTCAGGCCCTCGGCGATTGTGCAGCCATGACCGCCCGTGAGGCGCTCAGCACTCTGCTTACCGACAAAAACCTCAACGTTCGCATGCTGGCCTCCACCGCCATCGGCAAGCTCGGCCAAAGTGAGGACATTCCCAAGCTAATCAAAGTGCTTGAGGCCAATGAGGACGGCGACGCCCACCTACGCCAGGGCGCGATTCACGGCCTGCGCCTCATTGTCGAAGCCACCGGCAGCGCCGAAGAGCTGATGAAGTTCAAGGATCATGAATCCAAGGAAGTACGCCTCGGCCTCATCATCACACTCCGCTTCCTAAGCAACCCACTGATCGCCCACTTCCTCGAAGACCAAGAAGCTGAGCTAGTCGTCGAAACCATTCAGGCCATCAATGATCAGTACATCGAAGGCGCCCGCACCAAACTTGCCGCCAAAACCGACTTGATCGGCAAGTTTGGCAAAACCATCGACTACCGCATCATCAACGCCATCTTCCGTGTCGGTGATTCCGACGGTGCGCTCGCTCTACTCAAGCTCGCCGAGGATCCCGCTGTCCCTGAAGACACCCGCGTCGAATGCCTCTTCGAGCTGCGGCGTTGGGAAAATCCACCGAGTGCCGACTTCACCACCGGCAAGGTTCGCCCCATCAGTGGAGAACGCAACCTCGACGCCCAGAAGCCCGCCATCAAGGAAGGCCTGATTCGCCTATTCCAAAATGCACAGGGCGAAGTCCTCGCTGAAGCCCTGACCACCGGTGACTACTTTGACGTCGCCCCAAGCGTGGAGACCCAACGCGAGCAATTCCTCAACGAAGCCAACCTGCGCAAAGTGCGCCTCGCCACCCTCAAAACCTTGGCCAAGGAAAAGGACCCCAAGCTGGTCGAGATGCTCAACACCACCGTCACCTCCAAGGATCCCGAAATCCGCAAGGCAAGTCTCCAAGAGCTGTCCAAAGCCGCTCCCCAAGATGCCCTGCGCGAAGCCCGCCGCATTCTTGAGGAGAAGGTCGTTTTCGACGGTCAAATCGCCATGAGCGTGCTCGCCAGAATGCCAGAAAAAGAGGCCGCCGAGATCCTGCTCTCAGCACTCAAGAGCATTGCCGATCAACCCGTGGGCATTCAACTCGATATCCTCGAGGCCGCCGCCAAGCGCAAGGAGCCCGAAATCAAAACCGCCCTTCAAACCTACAACGACAGCCTCGACAAGGCCGATCCCCTCGCCGCCTTCCGCGTGGCTCTCGCTGGCGGCAACCCCGGCCTTGGCAAGCGCGTCTTTTATCGCCATGGCGCGGCCCAATGCGTGCGCTGCCACATCGCTGAACAAAAACGCGAAGGAGGTATTGCCGGCCCCAACCTTGGCGCCCCCGGCAAGCCCCAAGAATTGGAATACCTGCTCGAGTCCCTCATCGTCCCCAACGCCCGAATTTCATCAGGCTTCGGCGTCGTATCACTCAGCCTCAACGACGGCAACATGGTCGCCGGCACTTTGTTAGAAGACGGCAAGGACTTCGTCGCCATCGCCGACATGACGACCAAAGAGCGCATCGAATACAAACGAGCCGACATCAAATCCATGACCCGCCCCATGTCCACCATGCCCCCCATGGGCGGCATCCTCAACAAGCGTGAAGTGCGTGATGTCATCGCCTACCTTGACTCCCTCAAGGACCCCAAAGCGAAAAAGTAATCACCAGGCAGCCCCGACACGTCGGGACTGGTCTCTGCATCACTAGGCAGGGACGCCACTCCGTGGGGTCCGCGCCATTGAAGTGCTCACCATTGAAGCCCAAGAAACGTAAATTCCCAGCGGTTCAGCATTACCAGGCAGCCCCGACACGTCGGGGGTGGGGTCCGCGTCATTGAGATACCCACCTCCTAGCAGGATTCAGTTCGCCACGATCTCGACGTTCCGGAACGAGCCCAGATCGTCGAAGGAACCTAGGCCAATCTTGCCTTTGCCGAACTGATCGTCCACCGCGCTCAATGCCTCGACGCCATCAAACCAAACCGTGATGGTTCCAGCTTTCGCATCGCGGACCAACTTCAGTTGGTGCCATGTCGCTTCTTTCCAAGGCAACGTTTTCAACCCCTTCTTCGTGATCGGTTTGCGATCTGCATCGTTCACGATGTGAAGCTGCAAGTGCACTTTGTCCGCTTTCTCACCGAGGTGAGCGTAGTAAAATTGGCTTCTCCAACTTTCCCAAAGGCGATGCAGACATCATTGTTGCCCTTGTTGAACAAATCCAACCTCACCTCTGCAGTGAGCGTAAACGAACCCCATTCGTCGCCCTCAAACCACGCTAGGTTGCGTGGACTTCTCACCTTCGGCGCGAAGCCCGATTGCTTCTTCAGGCTCAACACCGTCTCGCCGCCCTCACCTTTCCATGCCCACGCGCTCTTGTCTCCAAACACCCACTTCTCACGCTCCAGCAATGGCTTCGTCTGAGCCATCGCAGTGATTGCGCTTAAGGCGGAACAGATGATCGTAAGTAGGATTGGTCGACTCATATTTCAGAGTGAATTAGCACGACCCATGCCGTCTACAAAGCCAGTATTCAAGGCTAATACAAAAAGTGCCGTCGGGGGGACTCGAACCCCCACGGGTGTTGCCACCCAGCGGATTTTAAGTCCGCGGCGTCTACCATTCCGCCACGACGGCCTTAAGTGCAGTGATCTAGCGATGCCAACACAAAACTGGCAAGGGCAAAGGAGCAATAAAGGCGACACTACTCGTCCAACTCGCGACCATAGACTCGATCTTTGTAACTCAAGACACCTACACCGCCCCCGAGCTTATCATACACCAATGCGACGTAATTGGCGTTGGCGGCAACCGGGATGGAATCAACTTTTTTGTCGAGCAAACGCATTGGGACATAACCATGCGGCCAATCCAATTTTATGCGCTTGGACTCACCGGCCACTAGATCGACAGGAAGCCAACTTCGATCCGTCTGCCCGATCGACATCTTCAACCGAGGCCGACTCGACATCGAAATCATACTCAAGGTCTTCCCATCCAATGGCGAAAACGGCTTTAGAAATTTAAAGCGAAGCTTCCAGCCAGCTTCACCTTCTTCAGGCTCTACCCGAGTTAGAAAAACAACCAAGACCATAGAGTCGCCTTCCCGCACGTGATGTTTGACCTTCAGATCCTCGACTCCCGTCATCGAGATCTTCCACTGACACTCTCCTTGAGGAACCCATAGCCCACCGGAAACGAAGCCTGCATGACACCCACTTTTGTGCAGCGCTTTACCATTCATCTCAATATGCACGGCCTCTTTGCAGCCCACCGCGTTGATCACGCGAACGCAGCCACCCGACTGTCCAGACTGGCCCGGTGAATTCACCGACAAAACCAACCACAGCAAAAAAGGCATCGCTCGTTTAGAAATCCATCGCATAACGCACCCTCACTTTCTGGTTTTGAATTTCTCCATTCTCCCCCCGCTCACCCGGATCTGAAAACACCGTGAATACCCGCCGCGATTCTGCCACGACTTCTGGATTTTCGACCGAACCGTCCAAGGCCTGACCGATGACCCAGACCCGAAAATTTCGTGACCGCACCGTTGAGGCATCATGCACCCGAGCAAACAACTCCTCTGCGGCCGCGTCCGACCACTGCAATGACTCACCATCATCATGCAGCTGCTTGTTTCCAAAAATCGGACGCCCTTCCTCATCTTTGATCTCTGCCAACTCTGACGGACTTGCATAAGGCCGATTGCGAACGATCGCCCGCGCAACGACATCGGCCAAACTCTCCTCCATCGGCGCACCAATCTCCAATGGCTCAGTCTGAGCTGCGAGCGAATGCGCGGTGTCATGCGCCGCATCCATCACTCGGCACAGTCTAGGATCTCTACTCAACCCGCCCGCCGCCATGCACCGCAAAACATCCTCGCTCGCTGTGTTCAAATTCACATGCCCATGGATCTTAACCAAATTGCCACTGCGCTCTGTTTCACCATCTGAAAACGGCTGACCGACATGAAACAGGTCAAGCAATCGACTCGCCCTCCATCCTGGCTTGTCAAATCGCTCATGCTCTGGGCGACCGATTCGCAGAGTATTCCCTCCGCCATAATGCGCACTCGCCTGCGACCACCTGGTGACATCAGGCCAGTGCTGCCGGCGCGTTGGCATCGCCGGCCGATAGAAACTCGAATTCAAGCGTAGCAATACCTCGGTGTCCTCCTCCCCAGACCCAGGCACACCCTCAAGATCCGAATAAACCGGCAACCACATGACAGGGTCAAAAATGTGGCCCAATTCCGTTGGGCTAAAAAACCGACCCGCATTCGAGATTCGCTGAGGAGCATTGCAAACCTCTGGCGGAGGCACCTCATGAATCGGCCACTTGCTTTGATCCGTGGGCAATGCCGAATGGCTTGTCGTCATACGAAAATTTCCCACTGCCGAGTCATGTCCGCCATCAGGCCATTGGGATGGCAAGACCCGACCGTAATGCCGCGCTTTTTCAGGCGTCTGATCACGATCGTAGATGTTGCGCCTTCGGATATTTCTCCGATGCGGACTCAAGTTGTCTGGGTAAGCATTTTCACCCAAAGGAATGGCCCTCAAATGTGGGGCAATCCTTGGATCGCCCATGTTATTCACCGCTCCACCATAGCCGCCATAACTGTGGCCAGGGATGCAGGCTTTCGCTGTCTTGCGGGTTTCATCTGTCACAAAGTTACTCAAGCCATGGGGATCCCGCAAAATCTTCGGCACTCGATGCACAGGCTGACCATTCCACATCAATGTCATGCCACGCATTTTGTCTTCAGGTTCGGCCAAATCAAATGACTCCACAATCACCTCGCCATTCGCATCCATCATCGGTGAGACATCGATCGAATAATCGACCTTTGCCACTTCATAAAAGCGATACTGATCCGGCAACAATGAGACCTCAATCTCCGGACCATAAAAACGATCCCCCATACGCTCTAACTTATGCTTCGACTGCAATGGGTCCCGTAATATGATTGGGTCATCAAATGGAACGGCACCAGTGCCAGCCCCAATAGGCGTCGGCCGCAAGTCCACCTCGTAGCTCGCCCGCGCAACACCCCCCTCAATCAGCTGATTGGTCATGTTCCACAACTCCGCAAAGACGCGCACCGTCCACACCATCACCCAGCGACCATCGCGTTGCTGCAACTTCTGAAAATGAAGATGCAGCACAATTTCACTCAATAAGGGATAAGAATCCACCCCCGCATACTCACCCGCAGACCTCGTCGACTGAGAATTGCGATCCGCATAGTCGATCCCGTTTGCAGCCAGTGATTTGAGGTAGTCATCAGGAAACCCGCCCTTCCGTTGCTCGAATTCGGGAAGCCCCATGCGAATCCAGTCGGACATTTGACCCACGGCGTCACCCCCACCAATTTCTAACATTTTGTTCAAATTCATTTTCTGTTTGCCGACCACATCAGCGCTCACCCCCTTGACTGGCGGCACCAACGCGAGCTCATGATAAGGCCGGTTTCCACAAACGACCGACTCATCGAGCACTTTGAGCAAGGCTTCATCCATCGAACCCATCACTGCGTAATGAGAAAGTGGCGACACCAACATCTCCCGCTTCATGATCAGCCTTCTGGCAAGCTCGCCCTGATCCCTGTTCGTTGCCTCGGGATCCAAGGAGTAGAGCGCCACTTGGTTGGCTGGAATGGCATCGCCGCTTGCCACATCCATATCGCGGTAACTCGCGCGTTGGTGGCCTGCTTCACCACCAGTCAGATTGCCCATCACCATTGGGTCCACTTTCCTTTGCAGGTCCTCCATCCAAAACATATAGCGCGCAACCAACTGGCCAGATTCATCGTCCATCAAAAGCCAATCCAATCTCCTTACTCCATGATCAGTTATCGCCAATTCTGGGGCCTCAAGAATTTCAGCCGTGCTAGCCGCACCCTCCGCACTGAACAATGGCTGGTAATGAAAATTCCCGTCGACCCAACGAGTGGAATATAGGCACGGCGCCATCCGCTGACCCGCGGCCTCCGCATCATGGTCCGACTGCACGATCAAATAATTATCATCTCGGCTTTCCTCGAGGATCAACTCAATCGCCTTTTTCAAACCTGCATCGATGGCTAGCTCAGCTTGTCGGGAATCGACATAATCCCTCGCTGACTTTCTTTGCAGTCGGCTCAAGGAAAGCGCGCCAACGGAAATCACAAACAAGGCCGCTACGATCACCAAGACAATCGGTAAAACATATCCACGCTTCCTCATGGCCCCACCTCGATTCTGGCCTCCATGACATGCAGCCCGTCATGTTGTTCATACTCATCAGCATCACCCAACCACTCCGATCCAAGCCACTCCGCCTCTTTATCCAGCCGGGCACGCAGCTCAGGTTTGGCCAAGACCAACTTCACCCATAACCACTCAGGCCTCCCCCCCAAATCAGGCCGCCACTGGATCAACGAACCATCATTCAACCTGACCAACGATTTCACCTCAAATGACACAACTCCAATCCCGATGGGCTCGTCTCTTTCCAATCGTCGGTTCAGCAGGTCTTCCACCGCACCCATCTCCACGTGCTCATAGGCGGATTCACTTGATTCCACCCCGCGCATCAAACACTGAACCGACCTCCCCCCAATGGGCATTGTTTTCAAATAATACCGAACCGAACACAAATCACCATCTGGCAACTGATTTCCTATCTCTGGCTTCAAGCACAGGAAACCAAGATGGTCAGAGACGTCAATGCGACTCGACTGACCAAAGCTCATCATCTCCGCCATCACAACCACCGCGAGATCCCTCTCAATTTGATGGAAGACGGCACGTGCCTCACGCTCAACAACCGCAATCTGCCTAGCCCGACTATAGCCATCACCACTTGTCACCAACACAGCCGCTCCAGTCACAATCAGCAGCGATGCAATCGCCATCGATGTCAGCAATTCCAATAGCGTGAAGCCGTTTCTGCTCATGCCTTCGGTCATTGAATTTGATAAGCAACGGAACTCCTTCGCTCTTTGGGCAAAGTGGCCGGATAATCGATCAAAACGGTCCTCGGGCCCATTTCGTTTCCCACAACCCGAACCATGTACATCGCATCACTTGCACCAAGACTTGCGACACCGAACCCATAGCGATCGGCATCAACATCTCCCAGAAACAATCCCGTTGAGCTGAAAACCAAAAACAGCTCGTTCAAATCTGGGTCAGCCAACCGCTGCGCATTCCACTCGTCGACACACGTCGGCACCATCCATGCGCACCGTGTTTCTGACTTCGAATGGGCATTGCTTAGAGCGGATTGCGTCATCGCCCCCAACACAACAGGTATCACCGCGCCCAACACCCCAATGCTGAGGACGACCTCCATCAGTGCACCACCCGATTTTAGTGACTTACGACAATATCGATTCATGGCACATTTGAATAGCTGCGTCCCGACACACGCCCGATACGAACTTGGTAATGAGCATTATCTTTGAAAACTATCGGAGTCGCCGAGCCCTGATGATAACTCCCTTCTGCGAAGCGCAGCACAACTGACTCCTCCCCAGATGGATGCAGCAAACCTCCATGCGCCCCAAAAACAACAGCATGCACATCAAGGAAAGTCTCATCCGTCAGCAGCAGGCTCAACTGATCTGCATCACTTGGATGACTCTCTTCGCCAAAACCTCCACCCATCATCACCATGCCCACCGGCATCTTAAGCCACCGCTCGGTCTGACCAACTCGGATCGGCAGCTCAAAATCACTCACGGGCTCAAGCAACACAAAAGATCCAATACGACATTCTGTTGCGCCGGGAAAATCACTCGGATCCGCAATCGCAACACAAACGCTCGTCTGATGAATCAAGGCATGGGATCGCGCCCTCTCTAGCACACCCAACAATTGATCCATGCCAACACGCCGCTCATATGTCCTCACCCCTCGCATTCCCGCGACTATCGCTACAGCCAGCAGCATCAGAATAGCGACTACCACGACTAGCTCAGCGAGAGAAAAACCACGAGGATTGCGAAGACAGGAATGATTCATCAGGCGACATGACCATGCACATCAACCCGATGCACATCATGATACCCATAAACCACCTTATGTTAGCATTTCTATATACAATGTAAGATTGCCTTAGGATGAATCACTACTCATCCCCGCCAAGCAGGCCATTCAACAAGCCTTCTGCGACACCTTCGATCAGGTCTTTGCTATCGCCCCCACCATTCAGAAGCTTTTCGGGTAGATCCTTCATCGTGCGGCCAGAGAATTTTAGAACTTTGGCCCCTGTCTCAGGCGCGATGGTGAACAATCGCATCCCTGCCGCTGCGATCAGGCGGTTTTTCAAATCCTCTTTGGGCTTATCCAAAGTTCCTGTGATGCGCACTGGCGCCCACATCAATCCATGGTCACCCCGTTTGAAAACATCGGTCTCAGCTCCTGGGATCCTCGACAAGGTTCCGGGAGCCAATCCCAGCATGAACTTGCCATCCAACTTCTCACCCCGAATCGCCAAATCACCTTCAACGCGCATCAACCCATCACTCTCCAACAGAATGTTGGTCAACTCGAGATCACCGCCGCGCCACTTCCAGTCCGTTTCCGCCTCGTTCAAATTCAATACCCGAAACCGCGTTGTGTCCGCGTAAGCCGCCAGCGTGTCGAGCAATGGCAAGGCTGTGATCACTCCATTTCGAATCACCAAGCGCCCCTCGGCTTGAGGCTCAACGCCATGATTCACCACCGTATAGCTGGTGCTGATGTTGCCCGTCACTTTCTTCGCCCAGTTTTCACTCAAGACTTCGCTGCACTTTACCCCCTCAACACTGCCCTGAAAGGCATAGCGCTTGCTCTTCAAATCCATCTCACCCGAAGAAATCAACCGTCCACTACTCCAAACATCTGCCGTTAGATCTTTGAGAAACATTTTGTTCTCTTGATAGCGCAGGTTCGCTTCATCCAACCGGATGGCTGGTACTTGATCATACGGAACATTCAACGTCCCGCCCGCCAAGCTGATATCATACGCTCTATTTCTAGTCACTGGCTTCACCTGAACCTGCGCGCGCGTAAGAGAAACCTGCCCACTCTCTAACAATGCCACAAGATTCAATTCCTGGATGTCGATTTTCTCCAACTCAAACTCGCTCGGCATCCAGCTCTTCTTCTCCTTTGGCTGCATCGTCACCTCATCAATCACCACTGCTTTCGGCGGTGTTGGGGGTGCTTGAGTATCGAGAACAATATCGATCTCTCTCACTCTCGACCCTTGAATCTGCCAAACCCCGTCCCAAATTTTCCCGAGACCCACCTCCGTGTGCAATCCCTCGAGCTCCATCTTACGAATCAAACCCTTGCCGCCGGCTTGATACGAATCGGTATCGACCGCCAACCCGTCCCACCGAAACGCCGAAAACTCACCCTCCACATTCGCCGCATCGCTTACTTTCTCCGATAACAAGACGCGGAAACCCTCACTGCGGAGGTAGTTCCTGACCATGGAGTGAACGACCCCTACCCCCACCACGGCAGTGATCAGCAGCAATACAGCGATAATCCCAAGCTTGTTGCTTTTGACTCCTGATGCGCGTTTTCTCGATCGTCGACTCATTGCCGCTGAACATGAACAATTACGGCCCAAGTCGCAAGCACTCGAAATCAGCAAGTGCAAGCCTTCCAAAAGTTGCCAATTTTTCTACCCAGCATCATTCCGTTTGCGTCCCGCGCATGATACTTCATGCTATGACCAGCCAATGACTCAAGAACCTCAGGAAATCGAAGTCGAAGTGGTCGAGATAGATGGGGTCTCACCCGAAAAGCCGACTCCCGATCCAGCGAAACCAGAGCCCAATAGGGACGACTGGAAAGATTGGCGGCATTGGCAAGGCCGCGCCAAGCAACTCCCCAACCTGTGGTGGCCGGTCTGGGTCATCCTCGGCACCATCGCTCTGGCCCTCCTCCTAACGGTCGGCGTCGTGATCGGGATCATTGTGCTGATCATTCGCATGATCTCAGGCATCTTCAGCGCATTATTCAACAATCCGCGATAAACCTGCGTTGACAGCATAGGGGTCTCCCCGCCACGTTCTGGCCATGTCACGTTTTGCCAATAAAGTCGCTGTCGTCACCGGAGGTGGCCGTGGAATCGGCCAAGAAATCGCACTCAAACTCGCATCAGAAGGTGCCAAAGTCGCCGTGGTCAGCCGCAGCGAAGGAAGCTGCGGAAAAGCCGCAGAAGCCATCAACGCCCAGTTCCCAGACTCCGCCAAAGCCTACGCCGTTGACGTGGCCGACTTCGAAGCGGTCCAAACTCTCGCTAAAACCATCACCGATGAACTCGGCGCAGTGAATATTCTCGTCAACAATGCAGGCGTCACCCGCGACACCCTGCTCATGCGCATGAAGGAAGACGATTGGGATACCGTTCTCGACACCAACCTCAAAGGCGCTTTCAACACCGTCAAAGGATTCATGCGCGGCATGATGAAGGCCGAGGATGCACGCATCATCAACATCGCCTCCGTCATCGGTCTGATCGGCAACGCTGGCCAAGCCAACTACTCTGCGAGCAAAGCGGGCCTCATCGGATTCACCAAGGCCATCGCCCGCGAACTCGCGAGCCGCAAGGTGACCTGCAACGCCGTGGCACCCGGCTTCATCACGACCGACATGACCGACGAACTACCAGATAGCGTCAAAGACGCTGTGATCGGCAAAATCCCGCTCGCTTCTTTTGGTGAAACCCAAGACATCGCCAATGCCGTTGCGTTTCTCGCTAGCAAAGAAGCCCGCTACATCACGGGACAAGTGCTCGCGGTCGATGGCGGCATGACGATGTAAGCCCGTCATCACCCACGCCATGGAACTCATTCTGATGCGCCACGGCAAAGCCGAGGATTTCAACTCGGATGGCGATGCCGCCAGACAACTCGTCGATAAAGGATACGAGCAAGCCAAAGCTCAGGCAGCCTGCCTCAAACGCGCTGGAGCATTGCCTGAAATCGTTCTAACGAGCCCCTACGCCAGAGCCCGCCAAACCGCCGAAACCTTCTGCGAGGCCGCTGAAATGCCAGGGCCCATTGTTCATCACTGGATCGGCTGCGGCATGGCTCCAGAAACCGCACTCCAAGAGTTGTTGGGTTATGACGAATTTGCGCGGGTCGCAATCGTCGGTCACGAACCTGATATTTCCCACATGATAGCCCACCTTACCGGCATCCCCATCAGCGCTCTGAGAATCCGCAAAGGGTCCATGACATGCATCAAAATCTCCCCACCCTCCAAAGGTGGGATTTTGAACTACATGATGCCTCCAAAGGTCAACCTCTGAGAGCACTCAAGGGGGATTAATGTATTGAGCTTGGGAACTATTTGCCCTAATTCTCTATCAATATGGAGGAAAAGCCACCCCCCGCTCCTGATGATGCACCCGAAGCCCTCCCCCCAGAGACCTGCTGGAGTTGCATGCGTAGGCAATTGGGCCTCGTTTGTTCCATCTTGGTCATTCTCTTTGGACTGATTGCAATTGTGGGCTGGTATGCCAAAATACCGATCCTCGTTCAGGTGCATCCGAATTTTGCACCCATGCAATACAACACGGCGCTCTGCTTCATCGGATGTGCTGTCGGGCTGCTCCTCGCCACCCTCGACCATCGACGCGCAAGCATTGTTGTCGTAGCTCTCACTCTCACACTCAGCGGCCTTACTCTAGCGCAATGGCTCACCGGGCTAAACTTCTTCAATCTCGATCAACTCTTTTTCAAGCCCTACATCACCACGCTGGCGCCCCATCCCGGAAGGATGTCCATGTTCACCGCCATTTCTTTCGTCTTATCCTCACTCGCGCTGCTGAGCTCAGCTTCGCAAAAAAGAAAGAAAAAGAGCCTTTCTTGGCTCACCGGCCTATTAGCATCACTGGTTCTTTCTATCAGCATCATTGGAATGGTTGGCTACAGCGCTGGCCTCACCGCCTCCTTTAGCTGGAATCAAATAGCTCAAATGTCCCTGCCAACGGTATGCGGTTTTTTCTGCATCGCTTGCGGGATCATCGCCATTGCATGGCGTGACAGCAGCACCACTCAGAAGGAGACGCCAACATGGCTGCCTGCAGCAATCACGATGATGGCTCTAACGGCCACCTACCTTCTCGGCACCGCCATCCGCAGCCAAGAGCATCGCGAAATCGTGAAGAACTGCAGAGACAATGCGTCCATCGTCACCACCGCTCTATCCGTCGAACTCAAATCCAGACACAAATCCATCCGGCGAATGGCAAGACGTCTCTCTCATGCCGAACAGTTCAACTCACAGGCATGGGCGGCCGACGCACTTGAATACACTCGGGACGACCAAGGCTATCATTTCATCGGATGGACCGACAAAGACATGACCATTCGCGGAGTAGTCCCTCAAAAGGACGAACAGAGATTCATCGGCAAAAAAGCGCTTCCAACCAACCACACCTACAACCAGTTGCTCGAGCAATGGAATACCCATGACGATGTCGTCACAGAATCGATCGACTTATTCCCCGACCAACTCTCACTACTCACGCCCATATACAACAATGGGGAGGTCGATGGCTGCATCCTAGCACCATTCAACTTCGATCGCTTCTTCTCCACGCTCTATCCAAAATCACAAGCATCGGGCTACCACTTTGAAGTCTCGGCAAACGAAACCGAATTATTCTCTCGAGGCAATGAATCCCGCCCGTCCGATGCATCATGGATCCAAACGAGCAGATTTGATCTCAACGAGGTCACTTGGCAAGTCACGCTTTGGCCAGCGCAAGACCTTATCGAGAGTGAATACACCTCCTATTCGACCGTTGTCATCTCGCTGGGCACCACCACTTCGGTCGTGCTGGGCATCGCGGTCTTCCTCGCCCAACTTGCCGCCAAAAAGTCATCCGAATCCTCCTTGCGAAACATTCAACTCCATGAGGAGGTCACTGCTCGTATACGATCGAGAAAAGAATTGGAAAAAGTCAGCGCTCTCAACAACGGTATCATTTTGCACTCTGCCTATTCGGTGATCTCGACCGACAAAAATGGTCTGATCACCACCTTCAACCCTGCCGCGGAAAACATCCTAGGATACACCGCGGATGAAATGGTCGGAAAGCAAACCCCCGCCATCCTCCACGATCCCAGAGAAGTGAAGAAACGCGCCAATGAACTCTCCAATCTGTATGGCGAAGATATTCAACCTGGATTTGAAGTCTTCATCACAGAGGCAAAACGCGGAAAGACCGACCAATGTGAATGGACCTATATCCGCAAGGATGGCAGCAAGTTCCCAGTGACACTTGGAATCACATCTCTTCTCGATAGTGAAGGCGAAATCATCGGCTACGTGGGAATCGCTGGAGACATCACGGAACTCAAAAACGCTGAGTCGGAACTCAAAAGAACCCATGACCGAATGATGGAAATGTCACTCCAAGTCGGACGCGCAGAGGTCGCCACCAACATCCTCCACAATGTCGGCAATGTCCTCAACAGCGTGAATGTCTCATCATCAATGCTCACCGAAAAAGTTCGCAACTCCAAAACCAAAACGGTCTCGCGCATCAGCGAACTCCTCAACGAACACAAAACCAATCTTTCAGAATTCATCAAAACGGACCGCCGAGGCCAGGAACTCCCCGAGTTCATGAACAAACTATCGGAGAAACTCGCCGAAGAGCAGTCCGACCTATTGAAGGAAATCAAATCGCTCGATCACAACATCGAACACATCAAGGAAATCGTAGCGATGCAACAAGGCTACTCCAAGGTGTCCGACATCAAAGAAGACACACTCGCAATAGAAGTCATCCAAAATGCTCTGCGCGTGAATTCACCCGTATTGAACAAAGAACAATTCAAGATCGAAATCGACTGCGACCCCGATCTCCAAGTTGAAATCGTAAAACACAAGGTCGTGCAGATCCTCGTCAACTTGATCTCGAACTCAAAGCATGCATGCGAAGAGACAGACGCCGAGCAAGCCGCCATCACCATCACCGCGAAATTGAAAGATGGCCAATTCATCGTCAAGGTGGCCGACAACGGCGAAGGCATTGATCGTGACGTCATGACTCGAATCTTTGCTCACGGGTTCACCACCAAGAAAAACGGTCACGGCTTCGGATTACATGGCAGCGCCCTTGCAGCCAAACAAATGGGTGGTAAACTATCAGCTGATAGTGATGGAAAAGGTAAAGGTGCCGCCTTCACTCTCTCAATTCCCGTTGATCCATCGGCAACTTGAACACATGACTCCTCAACTCGACACCCACTCATTCGATGAGGCTGCGAAGCGCATTCTCATCGTGGATGACAACTTGGCCATCCATGAGGACTTCAAGCGCATCCTCAACCCAAGCGGCGCTGATGATGATTTCAATTCCGAGGACGCGGCATTCTTTGGCACGGAGGAAAAAGCGAACACCCGCTTGAACTTCCACCTCGACTTCGCCACTCAAGGTGAGGACGCCTACAACAAAGTCCTGTCTGCACTCGAGAAAAGACGACGTTATGCCGTCATCTTCATGGACGTCCGCATGCCACCGGGATGGGATGGCGTGGAAACAACCAAGAAAATTTGGGAGGCCGATCCAGATGCTCAAGTGGTTATCTGCACGGCCTATTCAGACTACTCATGGGATGAAATGGTCTCGAACCTCGGCCACACCGACAAGCTGCTCATCCTGCGCAAACCGTTCGATGTCATCGAAGCCGAACAAGCGGCTTATACATTCTCAAAAAAATGGGCGCTGACACAAGAAAGCCGCCAGCAAGAGAAGTTCCTCGAGCAAACGACCGAACTCGCTCCAGCAATGATCTTCTGGGTCGAACAATCTGGCAAAATTGCATACGCCAACCAATCCGCTTGCCTCGACCTTCAATACAAAAACTCAGAGATCTACAACTGCGAGATTACTGAGATCATATCCGGTTGGGACAAACCCACTTGGGACAGCGTATGGCAACAAGCCATTGATGAATCAAACTACACCGACGAAGCCATTCTGCGCACCAAGGACGGCGAGATAATCGAAGCTGACATCACCGTCACTTTTCTGGACTTTCAAGAAACCAAGCTGGTTTGCATCTCCGCCCAAGATGTTCGTGAGCGAGTCCAAACACTGAGCGAGCTGGCAAAAGCTCGCGATACCGCCCTTGAGGCAGTGCAAACCAAGAGTCAGTTTCTGGCAACGATGAGCCACGAAATCCGGACCCCAATGAACGGCGTGGTCGGCATCGCTCAACTGCTGGCGCAAACCGCACTCGATGAAACTCAAAGAGAATATGTCCAAGTCATCAATCAAAGTGGCAACGCTCTCTTGGCCATCATCAATGATATCCTCGATTCTGCCAAAATTGAGTCCGGGAAGCTGGAGTTCAAAAAAGTCAACTTTTCCCTCCAGGACATCATCAAAGAATCCATGCAAACCATCCGTCCCAAGGCGGATAGCAATCACGTCGAGCTCGTTCAAGAGATCGACCCAAAACTCCCATCTACATTCAATGGTGACCCCGGCCGACTCAGACAGGTATTGGTGAACCTAATGAGCAATGCCGTAAAATTTACCCACCGCGGAACTGCCAGCCTAACCGTCACCCTAGACGCTGAAGAACACGACCACTACACCGTGCGCTTTTGCATCAAAGACTCCGGCATCGGCATCTCTGAGGAAAACTTGAAACTGATCTTTCAACCATTCACCCAAGCAGATGCCTCGGATAGCCGAAAGTATGGAGGCACAGGATTGGGTCTCACCATCACCAGCCAGATCATTCATGCCATGCATGGAGAAATCAAGGCGACCAGCGTGATCGACAAAGGCACCGAGTTCCTCTTCACCATCCAACTGGGAAAACACAACCCAACTGCGCCTACCGAGACATTGATTCCCAATTCATCCATCGACCCAATTCTCACCGAGGTCCCTACTACCAAAGCTCCAACCACATCACCAACACCCACCCTCGCATCACCCAACCGTGATCTCAAAATTCTCGTCGCCGAGGACAACCTAGTGAACCAAAAGGTCACGAGGCTTCAACTGCAACAACTTGGGCTATCAGCGGACATCGTGGAAAATGGCGCTGAAGCGATTGAAGCACTGAAAAACACCGACTATGATGTCATCCTGATGGATTGCCAAATGCCTGTGCTGGATGGCTTTGAAACCACACGGGAGATTCGAAAAAATTATCCCAAACCGATCCGCATCATCGCGCTCACTGCCAATGCGATGAAGGAGGACCGCCAACGCTGTTTGGACGCAGGAATGGATGACTACCTCAGCAAACCTCTCAGGACGGAAGCTCTTGCGGCAATGCTCAACTTCAACATGGAGGAACCCAGCACCACGATCCGGCGCCAGACACCTGAAGATTCGCAGCCACCTGTCGATGACCAACGTTTCAATGAGACCACTGCCAATGACCCAGATTTTCAGAAACAAATCATTACCGAATACCTTCAGCAGGCCGAAGAAACACTCATTGAAATCAAGGCTCACATCGAGGTCGACAATCCGACTGAGATCAAACAGCTGGCTCACAAATTGGCGGGATCCAGCGCCACCTGTGGAATGGATGCCATCGTCCCATCATTGCGCACCATGGAAAATTCAGATACTTGTGGGAAAGAGGGATATGCAAAACTCCTCGATGAAGCAGAACATCAATTCTCAAGAATCCGGGATCATTTAACAAAAAATTACCCTTAAGCCCCCTACCCCACAGATACTATGTCTTTGATTCTGTTCGCCGATGACGATGAGTTCCTCACAGGAGTCTGCACTGAAGCTTTTGAGCGTGCTGGCTACGAATTCATCAGTGCCAAAGACGGCAAGGAAGCGTGTGACAAGCTGGTCAAAAAAAAACCTGACCTCCTGCTTCTAGACCTCAAACTGCCCGGCATCGACGGCATTGGTGTGCTGAAATTTCTTCGCTCTCGGCCCGACTTCGAAAAGCTGCCGGTCTTCATCATTTCCAGCTCTTCCTACTTCTCTGGCATCGTCCAAACCGCTTGGGCCGAGGGAGCCACCAAATTCATCCGCAAAGGTGAATTCAGCCCAGCAGGGCTGGTCGATGAAGTCCGCAAGTCGGTTCCCCCAAGTGGAACCCCCGCAAAAACCCAACCGGAACAAGCAGAGGCCCAGGCACAAAAGGCACCCACCCAGAAAGCCAAAGCCAAAGCCAAAGCCAAAGCCAAAGCCAAAGCCAAAGCCAAAAAAGGGGGGGCCAAGTCCATTCTCATCGTCGATGACGATCGCACCATCCACGGCGTGCTCAGCTATTTCCTCGGCCAAGCGAAATACGAGATTGAATCTGCCTTCAATGGTCACCAGGCGCTAGAGATGGCTCGCGAAGCCGCTCCCGACCTTCTCGTTCTGGATGTCACCATGCCCATCAAGGGAGGATTCGAAACCCTTGAGGAATGGACCAGCGACACGATCCTCAAGAAAATCCCAGTAATCATGCTGACAGCATCACAAGAGGATGATGTCGAAAATAGAGCTCTCAGTGGCGGCGCTTCGAAATACCTGAAAAAACCCTTCACCCCCGACGCCCTCGTCGATTTAGCCAAAGAAATCCTTGGCTGATTAGGATCCAAGCTGCCAATCTGAGATACATTCCAGTTTTGATTGCACCCCGACCCCAATCACGGGAAGCTCCATCTCGTCCAAATGAAAGTCATCGCTGTCGCAAACCAAAAGGGAGGCGTGGGAAAAACCACCACCGCGCTTAACCTATCAGCATCGCTCGCCATGCGCGGCCAACGCGTGCTCCTTGTCGATCTCGACCCACAAGCCAACTGCACCAGCGGGCTGGGCATCGAACCACCAGACGGAAGCAGCATGTATCCCGTGCTCACAGGCGAAACCAAGGTGCATGACCAAATTCTTGAGACCGGCCGCGAAAACCTCTGGCTGGTCCCCTCCGAAATGGATCTTGCAGGGGTCGAAATCGAACTCGCCCGCAGCGACGACCACCTCACACGCATGCGCACCTTCCTCCAGGCGCTCAAACCCAACGACCTTTTCGAATATTGCATCCTCGACACGCCGCCTTCGCTCGGCGTCCTGATGACATCCGCTCTCGCTGCCGCTGATGAAATTCTCATCCCACTCCAATGCGAATGGTTCGGCCTTGAGGGCTTGGCCAAGATTGTCCACGTGATCGACCAAATCCGCGATTCAGGCGCCAACACAGGCATCAAGCTCGAAGGCATCGTGATGACGATGTACGACAGCCGCACCAATCTCTCACGACAAGTCGTGGAAGAAGTGTCCAATTACTTCCCCGATCAAGTTTACCAAACCAAAATCCCTCGCACGATCCGTATCGGCGAAGCCCCAAGTTACGGGCGCACAATTTTTGAGCATGACCCAAGTGGCCAAGGCTCCGATTCCTATGGCAAGCTCGGCGACGAGTTTCTATCCCGCCATCCCGCTCCAGATCCAAATGAGGTGGCGGAGGACGCAGTCGCCCAACAATCGGTATAGATGCTAATCCATCTCGAGAGTCTCGAGAAACGCACGAGCCTCAGCGGCGTCAGCTTCAATCTGAGCTTGGAGTGCCTCTAGCGATGGAAACTTCCGCTCCGGCCTGAGGTATTTCTCAAATCGAACATCGAGCTCGCTGCCATAGAGGTCGCCAACAAAGTCAAACAGGTGAACTTCCAGCAACTCACCATTGCCTCCAACCGTCGGTCTCACACCTAGGTTTGCCACGCCGTCCAAGTCCACTCCTTGGTCCCCGCTGACTTTGACTGCCCACACACCCTTCGGTGGCAACTGACTGTCTCCCGTTTCGATGTTCGCCGTTGGAAATCCAATCGTCCGCCCGAGCTCTTCGCCCTGCACAACCTTGCCTGTGACGGAGTAATGCCGACCCAACATCGCTGCCGCCGCATCCAAGTTGCCATCGCGAATCGCCTGACGAATCCGCGTGCTGCTCACACGGTCGCCCTCAAACATCACGGGTGGAACTGCCTCGAGATGAAAATCACGAACCCGAGCCTCTTTCTTTAGAAACGGAACATCACCACTGCGATTGTGACCAAATCTCCAATCTTCCCCCACGGCGATCGTCTTCACATTTGCCGCCATCAATTGCTCAATGAAATCGGTGGCTTCTAACTCTGCGAAAGCGGCATCGAAATGCAGCGGAACAAACAAATCCAACCCAAGATCCTTCACGATCATCGCTTTGTGATCCAAGGTTGCCAATAAAGCCGTTGGCGCCTTGCCCGGTGCGATCACCTGAATCGGATGCGGATCAAAGGTCAACAAACCCGCCAAGCCACCCTCCCGCTTTGCCGCGGCCATGGCCTGCCCAATCACTGCTTGGTGACCCATGTGAACCCCGTCAAAGACACCCAAAGCCAAATGCAGGGGCTTGCCCAATTCTGGGAGTTCTTGGAGATGTCGGCGAGTCAGCACCCCATGGAGATACCCACGCAATCGCACTCCATCAAGCCCGGACCCTCAAAGATCACTCACCCACCAAGACGTCCAAGCCTCTGGATCGCAATTCATCAGTGAACTCAGGCGCCGCCGCCCTATCGGTCACGACACAGCTCAAATCCGAAATCTCCGCAAAAAAGAATGAGGCTTTCTGCCCCAATTTGGAATGATCCCCCATGAAAACCACATCGGTCGAATTCTCAATCACCCGCTCTTTGAAGGCAGCCTGCCTCGCATTCCTCTCGCTCACACCACGATCCATGTGCAAGCCACTGCCTGAGAAAAACATCCGGTGAATGTTGTATCGCTGCAAGGTCTTCTCCGCCGGCAATCCGATGAACGATTGCGACTTGGCGTCAAAAAACCCACCGGTGCACATCAAATCCAAATTCGGCTTGTCGGATAAGGCCGTAAAGACATTCAAGGCATTGGTCAAAACGGTCAGCGGGAAATCGGGCAAATACTCGGTCAAGGTGAGCACGGTCGAACTGGCATCCAGAAAGATGGTCTCGTTTTCCTGAATCCGACCCGCCGCCAATCGCGCAATCGCCTGCTTTTCTTCGCGCCTGACACCTTGCCGCTCGGTGAAGGGCAAATCACCACGCACTTTTTCAGGCCGACTCGCCCCGCCGTGAATCCGAATCAACTGACCCTTCTTCTCCAACAACTCAAAGTCCTTCCGCACCGTCTCATCCGTCACCCCCAAGGCCTGAGCCGTCGGTGTTGTGCGCAAGGACTCCGCCTGGCTCAGTAAGTCCAAAATTCGGCGTTGGCGATCGATTGCGAGCATGAATTCGTTGTTTTTCTGTGTTTCGTTGGGTTTTATTGGTTATTTCAATTGACTTGTCAATGGAATCCAACGAAACAAAGCGCTCCAAAACGAAAATCTAAGAACCAAGAACACAACCCACACCATGTCAGAATACAAACACGTCAACTACTGCTGGGATGATGCCAAAGCAGCCTCTCTCGATGCCGCCGACCGCCTGGTCTATCGCTCCAACCTTCTCGGCAGCGACCAACGCATCACCAACACCGGTGGCGGTAACACGTCCGCCAAAGTCATGGAAACCGACCCGCTCTCCGGCGAAGAAGTCGAAGTGCTCTGGGTCAAAGGCTCCGGCGGCGACCTCCGCACTGCCAAACGCGAAAACTTTTCCTCACTCTACCAAGAGAAACTCATCGGCCTCCAAGACGTCTACAACTCACGCCCCGACAAAGGCCTGAAGTCGCAAGCGGAAGACGAGATGGTCGGCATGTTCTCCCACACGACCTTCAACCTCAACCCACGTGCCTCGTCCATCGACACCACCCTGCACAGCTTCCTGCCAGGCAAACACGTCGACCACATGCACCCGAATGCGATCATCGCCATCGCTGCTTCGGAAAACTGCGAGAAACTCACCCAAGAGATCTTCGACGGAAAAATGGCCTACGTGCCATGGATGCGCCCCGGTTTCGAACTCGGCCTCGCGATGCAAGAAATCGCCAAGGCGCAACCGGACATGCAAGCGATCATGATGGGCCAACACGGCTTCATCTCATGGGACGATGACGAAAAGGCCTGCTACAAGCTGACCCTCGACTTCATCGAAACCGCCGCGGAATACATCGAGAAGAAATACGAAGAAAAAGGCGGCGACGCCAAAGCCTTCGGCGGTCAGAAATACCAGACCCTCTCGGAAGAAGAACGCCACACCACCTTGGCTTCCATCCTTCCATGGTTGCGCGGCCAGGTTTCCCAAGACAAGCGCATGATCGGCACCGTCCAGGCCGACGACAAGATCCTCCGTTTCGTCAACTCCAACGACGCCGCACGACTGGCGGACCTGGGCACCTCGTGCCCCGACCACTTCCTGCGCACCAAGATCAAGCCGCTGTTCGTCGATTGGGACCCCGCTCGAAGCCGGCCTCGAACAATACCGCAAGGACTACGCTGCGTATTACGAAACCTGCAAGCACGACAACTCCCCTGCCATGCGGCAGCCCAACCCGACCGTGGTGCTCATCCCCGGCGTCGGCATGATCGCGTGGGGCAAGAACAAGTCTGAATCCCGCGTCACCGCCGAGTTCTACAACTGCGCGGTCGAGGTCATGCGCGGTGCCGAGGCCATCGGCGGCGTTGAATTCGGTCAAAAACATGTTGAGAGACCTTCAATTTTGACACTTCCTGGCAACAGCTCACAACTCTGGCTTCCGAAAGCGGAACGACATCCCACCCTCTTTGAGTCGGTAAAGCCAACTGACCAAAGACGCGCTCGCCATCAATCATAACCGAGTCTTTAGAGAGATGCACCGAGCCCCCATATACGACGACCTTTAGATCATCCTCGTATTTTCCGATCACAGGGCAAGCGATAGCGACTGCGATCTCCTCCGCCTCACATGAACCCACTTGGGCTTGCACCAGATCGTAAAAAACAAAGTTCCCCGGCCGCATTTCCTCCACCCCATCGAAGTTTTCCGCAAGGCTGGCAGAGGGGGTGTCACCCATGGATATTGGGGACGTGATCCCGTGCTGGGCTAGCATCTGCTTTAATCTCAACATTCGATTTCGGCCTTCTTCGAATTGATTGATTACTTCCTCGCGTCCACGACAGTCATAGGTATGACCGGAATGTGTTAGCAAACCACAGAATTCTAAAACGTCCGATCTTTCGATAAGCTTAACCAGACTCAAGAGATCCTTTTCATTATCCCATTTAATGCCAACTCGACCGTAGCCAACGTCTACTTTGACCCACACCGCCTGCTTTGGCCTTGGACTAACAGCTCCTTTCAGAGCATCATCGATTGCTATGGTAGTTTCCACCGAATCGACCAACAAATTGAGTCGCACCTGTGGATCAAACTGGCAAATCGCATCGAGTTGGCGGTGATTGATTGGCACCGCCAAAGTGATATCCCGCCAACCATGACTTGCAAAGTAAGTCGCCATATCCAGCGATGATACCGTGACAGCTCTGATGCCTACATCTCTGAATAGCTCTCCTATGGCAGCACATTGATGAGTCTTAAAATGAGGCCGAACTGATACACCGCATTGCTTCAACCGGCCAATAACCTTGGCGATATTTTTCCGAACCTTGTCGAGGTCGACAATCAGCTGTGGCCTCTCGGGAAACGACAGACCCGGCATATTTACGGCCTCATCACCCTTATTATACTTCATATTCGATTCCATAAAAACTTATCGGTAAATGGGCGCCTTATCTAAAGCCAATGGCATTATCATATCCGAACGTTACAGCGCGGCGAGCTCATTCTACTGTGCCTTGTTCTACGGGTTCTATTTTTCGCAGCCTGATTCCTCCTGCATTTATCGTGTTGCCGCTTACTGTGATCTCCTCATCAGTAGCTAGTCGTATGACTCGCTCGTCCATTATGGGAGACTCAACCCCTTCTATTTCACTGGCCAGAAGCCTCCCCATATCCGTCACGAATCCATCCGAACTTGCCTCTCCCGCTAACGTCCATTCTCTTCTCCTACCATCTAGGTAATAGACTATACTGATCGGAGAACTCATCCAGAGTCCAGGATCCTCATGGACTGATTGGAGGATAAATCGCTCGTTCGGCTGAAAAGGAAGTGGGTGCCTGCCTAGATCTCTTACGACCGTGGCCTCTGGGGGTGGTGGAGAACCGGCGCAACTTGCTACAACCAAGGCTAGTGCTAAAAGTAGAATACGCATCTTTTATGCCGAACAGCGTTGTTCACGAAACCGGTTCAGCTGGCTGGGGTACACCAAACCGGCCTCATGTCCTTGTAGGCACTCAACCCAAAAGAGCGCCGGTTGACAATATCACTCTGTTACCCAGCGATCCTCATCCCAACAAATCCCCACTCCCCACCGAGCCAGTCGGAGCAAAACCCAAGCTGATCGACCATGCTTGCTTCACCCACCCATTTCTCTAACGTTCCACAATCAATCAAAATCCATCATGAAAAAATCTATACTCGCCTCTCTCTCATTCTGCGCCATCTCCATGGCGCCATCACTTGCCCTCTCGCAGGAGGCCGCTACCGCGGTGGATCTCTCTGCCATGGCCCCCAAAATCGTCGAAGTGCAAGTCGAGTTCATTGAGATGTCGCACAAAACATTAACGCGACTCATGATGAATGATGATCGAAAAACCACGGACGCCACCCCGCTTCGAAAAACCATTCAAGACATGGTCGATAAAGACGATGCCAACATCACCAGCACCATGATGCTTGTGGCACGAAGCGGTGGCATGGCGTCTTCAGAATCCATTCATGAATTCATTTATCCAACCGAATACG
Organism: Luteolibacter sp.; assembly: GCA_043566505.1. Lineage (GTDB taxonomy): Bacteria > Verrucomicrobiota > Verrucomicrobiia > Verrucomicrobiales > Akkermansiaceae > Luteolibacter. The sequence goes on from CP121322.1 coordinate 506,142, forward strand.
AATATCCCACAAGTCAAACTAAGGAAGACGGCAAAACAACATCACAACCGATCAACTCCGCTCCACCGCTGGCCACCGCTTTCGAAACCAGAAATCTAGGCGACACCATGGAAATTGAGCCAAACATTGGCGAGGACGACAAATACATCGATTTGCGATTGGTGCCAGAAAGAGTCTGGCACACGAAAAATACCACGTGGCAGGAAATCAAAGACGCGAAAGGCAACATCACGAAAGTACAAATGCCCAGCATGTATACGCTGCGAACCAATACCTTACTAACCTGCGTTAGCGGCCAATATCACTTGATGGCCATTCTAAGCCCCAAAGATGAGAATGGAGAACTGGACCCCGAACGCAAAACCATGGTCTTCATCAAATGCAAGATCTTGCCCGTCATGCCTTAGCCGGTACGATTCATGTTCCTCCTCAGCATCGCATTGATGACGCTCGTGCCTACGAAATAATCCGGCCCGCATGACATCAGGGAATCTCAACGTGCTTTTCGTCTGCTCCATGAATCAATGGCGTAGCCCGACCGCAGAGAAAATCTACAGCCGACGTTCTCATCTCAAGGTCCGATCCGCCGGCACGAGCTCAAAAGCTCGCCGCCACGTATCCGCCAAGGACCTTCAATGGGCGGATTTGGTGATCGTGATGGAACAAAAACACAAGCAACGCCTCGCGGCCAACCATCCACAGGCCATGAGACACCAAAACGTCCATGTCCTCGATATCCCCGATAACTACCAGTTCATGGATCCCGAGCTCATCGCAGAACTCAAGTCAGCCGTAGACCCCATTCTCGAAAACTATTGATAAAATCTCTGTGACCTCAGTGATCCCTCAGTGACTCAGTGGTAAAAAAAAATCGTCGCTCACACCTGAGACGCGCCCTCCTCATTTCCCACCCCAATTTGGCCTGCCTTCTGCATGCACGGCTGTGTGAGCAACAATAGCAATCCACTACGCGGAATCTTTTTGGCACTTGCCGCGTTTGCCACCTTCTCGACTCACGATGTGGTGGTGAAATCGCTGGGCGGCTCATACTCGCCTTTTCAAACCATTTTCTTCTGCGTGCTTTTTGGTTTTCCTCTGGTGACCTTTCTTCTGCTGCGCGATCAAACAGTCGCCAATCTGATTCCCAATTTCCCGGGTTGGGCAAGTGCTCGGACGTCGGCTACAGTCATCGCAGGGCTCTGCACATTCCACGCCTTTTCGACACTCCCGATGGCTCAGGTTTACGCCATCCTGTTTGCATCCCCCATGGTGGTCACCTTGCTGGCAATCCCAATGCTCGGCGAGAAAGTTGGCATCCATCGTGGACTAGCCGTTTTGTTTGGCCTCGCCGGCGTGATCGTTGTGGTTCAACCAGGATCCACCCAACTAGAACTGGGTCATGGCTCTGCGTTGTTGGCGGCCATCTCAGGTGCCTTTGCATCCGTCGTGGTTCGCAAAGTGGGTAATGGCGAACGCCCCGTTGTCCTCATTCTCTATCCGATGATGGCCAACTTCGTTCTGATGGGCTGCATCTTGCCTTTCGTCTACGTCCCCATGCCTGGACGTGATGTCGGAGGCATCGCGATTATTGCCGCATTCGCATTGCTCGGCACATCGCTGCTCATTTCTGCTTATCGCCGCGCGCCAGCGGCAGTCATCGCCCCAATGCAATATTCGCAAATTATCTGGGCGACCCTTTTTGGAACCCTCTTGTTTGATGAGCACCTGACGTGGCCGACAATGACCGGGTCCGTCATGATCATCTTTTCCGGCATCTACATCGTGCTACGGGAAAGCGGCAAAGGCATTTCCATCAATACCCCAGTTTTGCTCACTCGAGCACGGATTGGAATGCCCGTCGCCCCTCGGCTCAGCCCATTTCTCAAAGAGAAGATTTTCAGCAAGTTCAAATAACAGATCTCACATCAAGGCGAGAGGCGATCCACCGACCAATCCGCGCCATCTTTCTGATACAAGAACCGGTCATGCAATCTCGCGGGACCGCCCTGCCAGAACTCGACCGCCTCGGGCACTATCCGATAGCCACCCCAAAATGATGGCAGCGGAATCTCACCGTGCTGGAACTTCTCCTTAATCTCGTTGAGCTTCTGCAACAGCAGCTTGCGCGAACTGATCACCTCGCTCTGATTCGAAACCCAGGCGCCCAGCTGCGACTCGCGAGGGCGTGAACTGAAATACTTCAACGACTCCGCTGCACTGATTTTCTCCGCCTTGCCCTGAACGATCACCTGCCGCTCCAAAGTCACCCACGGGAACAACAACGACACTTTGGGGTTCTTCTCGATCTGCTGCGCCTTGCGACTGCTGTAGTTGGTGAAAAACACAAATCCACCTTCATCAAAATACTTCAACAAGACGGTCCGCTGAAATGGCATGCCATCCTCGCCGACCGTCGCCAAGGTCATGGCATTCGGCTCGTGCAGTTTCAAATCGATCGCCTGCTGAAACCATTCTTTGAACTGAACCACGGGACTTGAGTCCAAGTCTTCACGGTGCATGCCCTTGTCAGAGTATTCTTTGCGGAAATCGGCCAAATCCATGAGCACTTCTATGCTCGGATTCACCTCTCTGCAAGGCATCGCAGAGAAATCACCTCAATCCCGGCGGCGGCGAAACACCAATAGCACGCTACTGATCAGCACCAACATAAATGAGGATGGTTCCGGGATCGCTTGGACAGTCAAAATACCAGACACCGCGTAGATTTGGTATTCATCATGATTGTTACTACTAACAACACCTCTCTCGATCCAGACTTGAGCCGTGTTGACCGCATTCTTGCCATTGCCAACAGTGTTAGCGGTGCTGGTTGTACCCGTCGTGATGGTGGTTTTACCCTTTTTGTCAGGAACAGAATTCACGCCTGGGTGTATAAGCCCCGATGATGTGGTGTTCGTGAAAACCGTGGTTTCGCTTGTAATCTCAACCCCATTCTCATTGAAGGTGATCGGGCTTCTCACTGCGCCATCCCACAAGTCAGAATTGCTGGTGGCCACCAAAGTTGTGCCATCGGTTGAGAAGAATCCCGTGCTTGTATCAGACGAACGGGTGCTCGTGTTCGCAATGGCGTCGATTGATGAAGTGGAAACGATGGCTGTCCAGTCTGTGCCCAGGCCTGCATTGTCGGCTAGAGTTTGAACATGCGTGTTGTAAACGGCAATGTCGCTCGAATTTACGTTGACTGTGGTACTCGTGATAAATGTCAGGCGGTAGGTATCTCCAACAGTCCAAGGGATGCCAGTGGTCGGATTGATCCCGCCATTGGCTTCGCTGGTGAGAATTCCCAATTAACCGATCACTGCTCCCTGACTGCTCATGGCGAGCAGGTGGAACAGCGAGATAGCAGCGGATAGTTTGAGAATGAAGCTCATGGGGGGAGCGGCGATTGGGGGGGGGATGCTGCGTACAGCAACAATGTAGCCCCATGTAACTACCCCACCCGCCCCGGCTCAAGATGAGCGCGGGTCCAATCCCGAATACCCCTATAAGGAAATGAAAACTGGCCCGAGGAAACCCCCAGCCCGCTCAAAATAAGCCAATGATCAAGGTTCCACCTTCACCAGCACTTGGGTGGTCGCCGTGAACCCCGCCAGCGAAAAAACTCCCTTTTCCTCCACATCCGCAATCTTGAACTCAACCACGCAGTTCTCGTAGGTATCCTGTTTAACCTGCCCGCCCTTAACCTCGCTCACCACTTTATGTCCCAGGGTTTCGCAGGATTCAGCCGCCACCGCATATGGCGTGGGCGTCGGTACTTCGGGGAAGATTCCGTCCGAATGCTGATTATTCAACCATCTCCCCATTCCTTCAGCCGTCGTATCCTTGGGAAAAACATGCACCGTCGCTGAAACTGGGAACTTTTTGGTCTTGTTTCCCACTTTCACCAGCAGGATCACCTTTTGCTCGGGAAAGGTGTAAAAAATCAAGGTGTCGCGCGGCCCTACCATGGAATACCTGACCTCTTTCTTGGTCACCGATTCATCTGCGACATCCAGCTCTCTGGCGATATCAGCGTGCAGAACTCCCGAAACCAGTAGCGTAAAAAATGCAACCAAACCTGTAATTTTTCCATTCATGATTGATCTCAATGTGAGCTCGTTTGTGTTCTAGGTCGATCCAAAACCACCAAACAAGCGACTCGTGTTCTCGCTCGTCTGCCTTGCAAATTCGACTTCATCCACCCCCAGCCTCTTTGCTAGCTCACATGCGATCATCGGCAAATTCGCGGGATGGTTGTGATCGCCCATCGGAAATTCGATCCAATCCTTAGGTGGCAACATGTCTGGCGCGTCGGTTTCCACCAAAATACGATCGGTCGGCAGTTGCCGAAACACCTCGACCACTTTTTCTTTTCGCTCCTGCAGAAAGTATCCGGAAAAAGAAAAATACGCACCCAGTGGAATCAATCGCTCCGCCAGCTCGATGGATCCGCCGAAGGAATGCATCAAAAAACCATCGGGCAGCGGCTCCGCCGCGAGCACTTCAAACAACGGCTCCCAGGCTTTCAAACTATGAATCGTTACCGCGCGGCCCATTTCACGTGCCAATTTCAGCTGATCCACAAACACCTTTCTCTGAACATCGATGCTCGGTTCATCCACCCACTGATCCAAACCCACTTCACCCACCGACGCGCGCGGGTGTTTTTCTAACATCTCTCTCAAACGATCCAACCAACCCTCGACAACACGATCCGCCTTCCACGGATGCACCCCGAATGCCGGCATCGCCCATTCAGGATAAGCATCCGCCAAGCTCGCAACCATGTCCCAATCAGATTCCTCCGTCGCATTCACCACGCAAGCTCTCACCCCCACCTCCTTCATGGTGTGGACAACACCCTCCACATCATCCCCCAATCGGGCATCATGCAAGTGATTGTGTGCGTCGATCCATGCCATGGCTCAAAAGCTCACCTCAACCCACGCGGTTGGTTCTTCTTGGGCTTATCAAATACCATGTCCGTGATGGAGAGGCGCCGACCCGTTTTGGGATCATGCGACGAGACTTGCATCTTTTTCAAGGTGTAGACGTCGTCATCCACTTTCATGATATCCTCGACCTGAAACTCTTTGACCAAAGTGCCTTTCTCGTCATGCCCACGAATCCTCATGAATGCTCCGTATTTGGTGTGCACCCAGACATAGACGACCTCGTAATTCCCTGCAGCTTTGGCCGGCTTGTTGACGCGGATCTTGTAGCACGATTGGCCACCTACATTTTCGATCCCCTCCAGCTTCGGGTCCGGCCAGTAGAAAAACCGCATGGCCAGGTCTTCATAGGTCAAGTCGGTGTCCGCAATTGGCGACACCAACTTTTTTTTCGGGAAGGCCTGAAACTTGCCCTTCACAATTTCAAACAGTTCAAAATTCTCATCGGCAATCCGCGTGTGAAACGCACGCCACTTTTTCCCGTCCTCCGAGAACTGAAACTGAATATTCTCACCCTTCAAAAATAAGGTCACTGGCGTCTTGTCTCTCCCCTTCTTCAAATACCCTGTTAGCCCTTCATCAAGCTTGGTCAATGTGGCCGAAATGCGTGCTCCTTCGAGAATCAACCTCGGATCCGGTTGTGCTTGAGGCTCCTCATCGGCTACCAACATCGGCGCTCCTAGCAAGGAAGCGGCCATTACAATAGATTTGAAATTCATGGTCATAATCTGGGGTATTCAGGAGATACGACAAGCATACGGGTCATTTCATTCAAAAAAACCGTAATAAATGCCGCAGTTTTTTTAAATCTCGCCCTTTTGAGACTTGCTGAACTTCCTCCAGATGAATTGGATGCTTGTGTCCGCGATCCACTGGATTTTTTCACATGAGTCTACGCAAACAGCTAAACGAAATTTTACCCAACCTGTTACCAGGCAATCCAGGAGATGCGATCAAAGGAACCGAGTTAATCCGCCTCACTCGTTTGCAGCTGCTAGGCAACTACTCAGACGCCTCCCTGCGGTATCACTTCTCCATCATGTCATGCGACCCCGCGTCGCCCATCGCCAAGGTGGAAAAAGGACAAGGCTACTATCGCCGCAGCGCACCCCTCCCCGCTCTATCAGGAGCCCAAGAACTGATTGCGCTTACCCAAGGCCGACTCGAGGACCTCACCACCGTTGATCAAGACCTCATCGACAACACGATGCTTCGCATTCGCAAGTTTCGCGCCGTGGTCACTCGTTACTACGAGATCAACGGACGCTTCCCCTTTGCCTTCCGCGAAGCCTTCGGCAAGGACTCCCCGATCAGCAACCTGTGGAAATACCCTGAAATGGTGCTGGTCGACTGGGAAACCGGCACCTCGCCCGACGAGGAAATGGCGCTCGATGACGCCATGCTCAATTTCAAACAACAACTCGGCATCTCCCCATTCGGACTCATCGCCTCACGCCTCCGGATCCAACCCTCCTTGCAAACCTACCGCGAGGACTTCTACCAGACTCTAGCGGCTTCGATGTGGGCCCACGGCGGTGAACTCGTCTATGCTGCCCCAATCGAAGACGAAGCCCTCGCTGGAAGCCTCCGTCGCCTATGCAGCTCATTCGGAGTCGGCGTGATCTCCTTTGGACTCACTCCTGATGCGCTCGACGAGCTTCCGCGCCCCGCCAATATCCTGAATGCCCACCCGAGTGAAACAGAGGCGATTATGGCCAAGCTCGATATCAATCGCATTGCTCCACCCAAATGCCGGCCGCACATCGATTGGACCGAACTCGCAGCGCTTCGCAACGGCTCAGAAGAAGCTGAAAAACTCGTCGGCTGGCTCACTCGATGCATCAAAGAGCGTCGCGCCGAACCCTACAAGGACGAGTAAGCGACTTCGTCGCTGTTCTTAGTTCTTGGTTTCGGCTTCGCCGCCCCGACAAGTCGGGGTTGGTTCTTCGTTTTTTACCTGACTGGTAGGTAAGATCGGCCAGCCTGCCCCGATAGATCAGGGATCCGCTGACTCTACCATATCGGCCCATGATTTCACGTGTTCGAGAATCCTTGCGAAAAAGAATCTCCATTGATGAAGTGTGAGCGTGACTTGGCAAATGAAACGCATCGCGGTGGTGGGCTCTGGAGCCATCGGTCTCTACTACGGTGGTCGTCTCGCCACCAATGGCGAAGACGTGCACTTTCTGGCACGCTCTGACTACGACACGCTCTCATCCAAGGAACTCACCGCAGAGAGTTCACACGGCGATTTCAAACTGCCGAATGTCCAAGTCTACACCTCGAGCGCTGACATTGGCCCAGTTGATCTCGTCATCGTTTCCTGGAAGGCCACTGCAAACCACATGCTCGCTGAGGTGTTGCCACCTCTGCTGCACGACACCACCCAAGTCCTGACCCTACAGAATGGTCTCGGCAACTGCGAAGCCATTGCAAAGATCACTGGCCCAGAGCGTGTCCTCGGGGGACTCTGCTTCGTTTGCATCAACCGCATCAAACCCGGACTCATCCGTCACACTGCTGGCGGCAAGGTATCCATCGGCGCCTATCAGCCGAACGGATCTGGAAGGGTCGCTGAAATCACCCAGCGATTCAAAGCCGCAGGCATCCATGCCAGCGCGGTCGATCACCTCCAACAAGCGCAGTGGGAAAAACTCATTTGGAACATTCCGTTCAACGGACTTTCCGTCGCTGAAGGAGGCGTCACCACCGACACACTCCTCACCAATCCACAAACAGAGTCCCAAATCCGAGCCCTCATGGATGAGGTGATCGCCACCGCCAACGCGCTAGGCATCCCACTTGATCCAGCACTCGCTGTAGCCAACATCGAGCGCACTCGCCCCATGGGACCCTACAAAACCTCCAGCATGATCGACTACGTCGAAGGACGCGAAGTCGAAGTCACCCCCATCTGGGAAGAACCGCTCCGCCAAGCCAAGGCCGCCAACCTCCCAATGCCACACCTGGAAAACCTCATCGAACGCATCCAATCCCGCCTAAGCAACCGCCTATGAGATGCGCGAAGCCCAACCAAGAACTAACCCCGACTTGTCGGGGCGGCGTAGCCGGAACCAGGAACTAAGAACAGGCTGCTCCACAGCCTAAGGCGCCACCACCAAACGCTCGCTCTCGGTCTCTGACTCAAAGGTGAAACCGTTCTCTTTGTATGTCTTCAACCGGAAGTGCGTGGCTGTCGACAAAACGCCCTCAAGAGAACTGAGCTTCTCAGAAACGAATCGTGCGACATCGCGCAGATCATCGCCCTGCACGACGACCATCAAGTCATACCCGCCACTTGCAAGGTAACAGGACTCCACTTGGTCAAATCGCGCAATCCGCATGGCCAATCGGTCAAAACCACCACCCCGCTCAGGCGTAAGTTTTACTTCAATGAAAGCCGAGACGGCATTGTCATCCAAGGACTCTGGGTTGATGACCGCATGATACCCTTGGATGGTGCCATCCTTCTCGAGTTCAGCAATTCGCTTGGTGACTTCACTTTCATCAAGTGACAACAACTCAGCAATTTTCTGATGACTGAGACGCGCTTTGCTGCGCAACAAATCGAGAAGTGGGTCTTTGGACATAAGGAATGAGTAATGATGAGTTGAATCGCGATCGAGAAGCAAAAATCATGGTTGCGCCTCGATCGACTCGCAATAGGGCTTGGGGACTTTGATCAGTTCACGTTTTTCGTTGGTCACCGGAGCACCAGAGGCTACCCAGGCATCATGCGACTTCCATCCTTGCTTTATCAATGCCTTCGCGCGAGCAAAGCGGTCTGGATGGTCCAAGACCACTACAATCAATCGGCGCGGAATGGCATGCTTGTCGCCGTTTTCTTGCTTCTTAATGATGGGTTCTCGGTCAGAGCAAATCGCCACACATGGGCCTGATGCCCTTGTCGTCCCGGTTTTCACCCCAAGAATCCCCTCATCTTCGTCGATCAGCTTGTTGGTGTTGCGAACGGTGAAGGAGCGCGTTTTTTCGACCCCCATCACTTTGACGCTGCGAGATGGCTGACGAACGATAAAATTGAACGGGTTCTGTCGCATCGCATGCACCGACATACGCGCCACATCCGCGGCCGTTGAATAGGCTTTTACGCCTTTTCGGTCGAGACCGTGAGGATTCCCAAACTTGGTGTGCCTCATGCCAAGACCTTTCGCCAAGCGGTTCATCTCATCGACAAATTCTTCCACTGGATCACCCGACTTGCCACGCGTCGCCAACAACTGGCGCCCCACATGGTCGGCAATGGTCAACGCCGCCAAATTGTCCGACCCCAGCAATGCGGAATACAATGCGTCTCTGAGTGACAATTGATCACCAGGCTTCAACGCCATCGGGTTAGGTCCACCCACACGTGTCACTGTTTGAGGCACCGTGATGATGTGCTTGTTGAGGTCAACGCCAGCGGCAACTGCCCAATCCACCGCTACTGCACCCGTGGCGATCTTGGTCAAACTCGCGATCGGCCGCTTTTGTGATGAATTGGAAGCCACCAAGACCTTGCCTGAATGCGCCTCCATCACCAAAACACTCTCCTCTGCACGAAGGCTAGCCTGAGGCACCACAAGCATCCCGATCAGAGACAGGATGAATAAGAATGAAATGTGTTTCACGATGAAATGCAAACGTTCACATCACTCTCCATCTTTCTCAGCAGGCGCATCCTTTTCTTCCCCACCCGACAAATGCGACATGACGGCCTTGATGTATGAGCCGTCCATTTCGTTGCCGTAGCGAACCGCCATGCCACCGATGAAGGCAATAATGACCACGATGCCCGACAAAATAGTAGCGGCCATGCCTGCGCCAGATTTAGCAGCATGCTGCGCCGGAGCCTTGGCAGGACGTCTCTTCGGCTCATCCTCGAACTCATCCTCGTCCTCGAGCTCATCCTCGAACTCCGACTCATCGTCATCTTCCTCAGGCTTGGCAGCGGCAGCTGGCTTGGTCTCCTTCATGGGAGGCAGCGGCTCCACGTCAGGCGATACCGTTGGCTCAGCCATTGCAGCTTCACTTCCCAAAATCGCCAATTCGTCATCCTTGAGCTGAAAGTCAAAATCAACATCTCCTAACAAAACATCCTGCCCATTCTTCAACGCAATGAGCCGAGCCGAATTCCCATTCAATTTGATCCCATTGGTGGAGTCGCAATCTCGAAGTTCATAGCCTCCTTCGACACGATGCATCTCCGCGTGCTTTCCAGAAACCGATGGGCAATCGACAATGATATCGTTGTCTGCACCACGACCAATGTTCACTACCTTGCGCTCAAGACTGAAGCGGTAGGGTTGTGGTGTCTGTTCAGCGACTGTAATTGTAACACGAGGCATAGTTCAAATACGTTGATCTGCTATGATTCTAGCGGGATTTCCAAACCGATCCCACGATAAATTTGCCTCTGAAGCAACAAACACCCAAATTTTTCCATCTGATCCATGACTCAGCCCCTATTTCATGCTAAATATTGACCCATGGCCGATAGCACCGACTGGAAACAGAAACTTCAAGGCATCCTCAACGAGTTCGAATGCCACACTGGAAGCATCCACCAAACTCAAGAAGACGGAGCCACACTCAAGCTCGTATCATGCATCGGCATCCCCGATTTCTTGCTCGAGAAAATTAGCGTAATCCCATTCGGCAAAGGAATCGCTGGCGCTGCCGCCCAATCCCAAGAACCCGTGGAACTCTGCAACTTGCAAAACGACCTCGGCGGAGTCGCGAAGCCTGACGCTCAAAAAACCAAAGCTGCCGGCTCCCTCGCGGTGCCCATCTTTGAGCCCGAGAACCATAAGGTCATCGGCACTCTCGGCATCGGCATGGTGTCTCCGCACGACTTCAGCGATGACGAAAAAGAGCGCCTAGCAGGTCACGCCAAAGAAATCGCCACGATTTTCACCAACGCATCCTAGTCTGTGCATTGACCCCGCCAGCAATGTGATTAGAGTAACAACATGACACACGTTGAATCAGCGACCAAAATACTCGACACCATGCTGGGGCATTTGGGCATCGCGGCAACGATCGAGCCCCAAGAGACCGACGACGGCCCATGCCTACAAATCCACTCGACCGAAAGCGAAGTGATCATTGGCAATGATGGCGACCGCCTCGATGACATCCAATACCTCGTCAATCGCATCCTCCGTCAACAAGACAACAAAGCCGGGCGAGTCAAAGTCGACTGCGAACACTTCCGCAGCATGCGCGAAGATCAAATGGCTCAAGAAATCCTCAAAATTGCGGAAAATGTAAAAGCCAGCGGCCAATCCCACGAGATGCGTCCACTGAACGCCTACTACAGACGCATGGTTCACAATATTTTGATGGATGACCCCTACATTGAAACCCACTCACCCAAGGGCGATGACCGGCTCAAGCGCATTACCATCTCAAGCAAGAAACCCTCTACTCCCAGCGAATGAAACGATTCCTTTTCCATTGCGGCACGCGCGAAAGCACCGCCTCCATCGGCATCCTCCTTCTGCGCATGATGGTCGGCCTGATGATGCTTATCGGGCATGGCATCCCGAAGATTCAACAATTCAGCGAGAAAAAAGACGTCTTTCCCACCCCAGACTTTTTTCCTCTGAAATACATGTCCAGCTCGGTCAGCCTGACCGCCACCATCACCGCTGAGGCTTTGTGCGCCACCCTCATCATCTTTGGGGTCGCCACACGCCCCGCCGCCTTCATTCTAGGATTCACCATGGTCGTTGCCGCATTTGAAATTCACGGCAGTGCGCCATGGTTTGGCCCTGGCAGCAAAGAACTCGCATTGATGTATCTCATTCCCATGATCTCCATCATCCTATCGGGCTCAGGGCTGTTCTCCATTGACGCGATACTCTACAAAGAGGGTCGCCGTCGCCGCCTCATGATCTAATGGAAACTCACCGCTTAGTCCTTCCCAGCGACCTCAACCAATACGGCTTCCTCTTTGGTGGCCGGCTTTTGGCATGGATTGATGAAGCCTCATGGATCGCCGCCAGCACCGACCACCCCAATTGCACCTTCGTGACCAAAGCGATGGATACCGTCACCTTCCATCACAGCGTGCGTGAAGGCAGCATCCTTCGGATCCAATGCACCAAAGATCACCAGGGAACGACCAGCGTTCGTTACGCTGTGAACGTGACGGACCAAAAGGCTGGAACGGATCCAATCTTTTCCACCTGCGTCACCTTTGTCAGTGTCGATGACACTGGGAAAAAGCGGCCGATCTGTGATTAACTCCTCGCCGTGCAGCCCTCCATCGAATCCGTCGATATCATCCTACCTCTTGAGAAATCAGAGGATGATCAAGCAAGACGCCAAGCTGCAGCCAAGAAGCTGGGGATCCACGTCGACACCATCCAAGACCTCAAGCTGCGCAAACACTCGATCGATTCCCGCCAACGCAACATCAAGGTGCAACTTCGCGTGGATGTCGGCATCAATGGCCCACTTCCAATCGAAGGCACCCCGACTTGGAGTGCCCCAGCTTTGCCCTCAAAGCCACGCACATGCGTGATTGTCGGGGCTGGTCCGGCAGGCATGTTTGCTGCGCTGCAATGCCTAGAGAATGGCACCAAACCCATCCTCCTCGAACGCGGCAAGGACGCCAGCGCCCGCCGCTTTGACCTAGCGCCGATCCTCCGCGAAGGACGAGTCATCGAAGAATCGAATTACTGCTTCGGCGAGGGCGGAGCAGGAACCTTCTCTGATGGAAAACTCTACACCCGCGCCAAAAAACGCGGCCCCGTCGCCAAAGTCTACGAGATCCTCGTCGCCCACGGGGCACCTGAGCGCATCCTTACCGATGCTCACCCACACATTGGCTCCAACCTATTGCCCAACGTGGTGAAATCCATTCGCCAATCGATCCTCAACGCTGGAGGCGAAGTCCATTTTGAAACCAAAGTCACTGACTTCACGATCCAAGACAAGCGCATCCGGTCGGTCATCACTGCGAATGGAAATGAAATCACCGCCGATTCCGTCATCCTAGCCACGGGGCATTCTGCGCGCGACATTTACGAGCTTCTCTACAAAAAAGAAGTTTTGTTAGAACCTAAGCCATTCGCCGTTGGATTTCGAATCGAACACCCACAACCGTTCATCGATCGCGCTCAATACCACTTGAAACCAGACCAAGAGCGGCCGCACCTCCTACCTGCTGCCAGTTATCGTCTGGCCACCAAAATCCGTGACCGTGGTGTGCATTCGTTCTGCATGTGTCCCGGCGGATGGATCGTTCCCGCGGCTACAATGAATGACGAAGTCGTTGTCAACGGCATGAGCCTCTCACGTCGGGATTCGCCTTTTGCCAACTCAGGCATGGTCTCTACGGTTGAGCCTGAAGACGTCGCACCTTTGGTCAAAAAACACGGGGTGCTTGCGGGCATTGCATTCCAAAAACAACTGGAAGTAGCAGCCAAACAGGCGGGCGGCGGCGGACAAGTGGCACCGGGACAACGAGTGACCGATTTCCTCAATCGCAGAATTTCCCAAGACCTCCCTAAGACCAGTTACTTTCCCGGTGTAAACCCAGCACGACTGGATGAAATCCTTCCATCGTGGATCACCGCGCGGATGCGCGAAGGGCTAGAACTGTTCGGCCGGCAGATGCGCGGTTACACGTCGAGCGAAGCGCTGTTGATCGGCTTCGAAACCCGCACCAGCTCTCCGGTGAGAATACCACGGGACGATGTGTCGCTTCAGCACCCCAAAATCCGATCCCTTTATCCCTGCGGTGAAGGCGCGGGCTACGCAGGAGGGATTGTCAGCGCAGCACTTGATGGCATGCGCATCGCCGATGCAGCCTGCGTGACGACTGCATAAAAAACCGGCCACTGCCGAAGCAATGGCCGGTTGGTAATTGATTCGCAGATCAGGTTAAAAGACCGACTGCAGCGAGAAGTTGAACTGACCGCCCTTGTCCGCCACATTGTCAGGCGATGAAATTGGCACGGCGTAATCAAGCGAAAGTGGCAATGGGCTGATCGGGAGAATCAAGCGAATGCCAACACCGATGTCACTGTAGATGTCGTCTGGTGACGGATCCCATGCGTCTGCATTTACAAAACCCGTATCACTGAAGACCGCAGCACGAACCGTCTCGATGACTGGCACGGTGTATTCAGCCGTGAAGTATCCCAGAGATTGGCCACCAAAGACTTCATTGGTGAAACCTGTGTCACGAGGACCAATGTCACGGAACTCGAAACCGCGAAGAGTGCGGCCACCACCAAGGAACATGCGCTCATAAATCGGCACTTCACCATCAATGGCATCGACGAAGGCCAATTCAGCATTCACCGAGAAAATGGAGTCCCAGAATAGATTCCAGTGGGACTGACCTGTAGCAGAGAATGTGTAAGTATCAACATCACCGCCCAATCCCGCGTAGGATACTCCGAAGTCGTATTTCTGACCTGAGCGAGGCAACGCAATGCTGTCACGGCTGTCGTAAATGTAGTTCAAATTCAGAGCCGCACGAAGATCTTCACCGCCGATATTGGCCTGCGATAGCTGTGAAGAAGATCCATTACCACCGAATGAAGCGGGACCGACTTCGGAGTCGATCTCGATGGTTTCCACGCGAATCTCGCCTTTGAGGAAGCTTTTCAGCCCGAGTGGCTTGCGCAGTGAAACCGCACCACCGAAATTGGATTGCTCATAGTAATCACTGAAGTAAGTGGAGTCTCTGTAGAAAACTTCTGTTCCCAAAGCCAATTGACGATCCAAGAACCAAGGCTCAGTGATCGAGATGCTTGCTTCTGAACGCTCCGAACCAAGACGAAGGCTGGATGCAAATCGCTGTCCGCCACCTGTAAAGTTCCATGGATTGAACAAGTCGAAGTTTGCCTGCTCCAGCGTGAGGAAACCGACAACACTGTCGATCGAACTAAATCCGAAGCCGACACCCACGTTGCCCGTGGCTCGCTCCCGAACCAACACATCGATATCGCGATAACCCGAAGATGCACCTGGTGAACTTGTTGTTTGAACCGAGCTGAAATACTGGAGGTTTTGAATCCTCGATTTTGCTGTCTCCAACTCAACGGTGTTGAACATGTCACCTGGCTGGAGGGGCAACTCACGACGAATGACTTTATCCTTGGTCTTGGTGTTGCCCGCAATGTTCACACGACCCACTCGATACTTGGAACCTCTTGTGACATTGTAAGTGATTTTCACTTTGTTTGGACCCGCGTCTTCAATGTCAGGACTCACCATCGCATCCGCATAACCTTTGGATCCGTAGTAGCTGCGAATCATTTTGATATCTGCACGCATTTTTTTGGAGTTGTATCCGTCGCCTGCATTCAAAGTGAGCGCTGGGTAAAGCTCCTCCGGCTTGAATACGCTCAGTTTGCCAAAGCCTACATTCGCCACGGTGTATTTGGATCCCTCGCGAATCGGAATGATCAAATCAACACGCCCGTCTTTGACTGGCTGACGCATAATGCCAGAGCTGGAAGCTCTGAGATATCCGCGGGAGCGGTAGAAATCCAAAACCTTGTCGAGTTCGTCGTCCAATTGGTCGGACTCAAAGCGACCCGATTTGGTGAGCCATGAGAAGAAACCCTTCTCCTTGATGTCCATCTCTTTGCGAAGCTCAAGATCCGTGAAGGAGTCGTTGCCTTTGAAAATGATGTTCCGGATCTCGTTCTTCGTGCCTTCTTCAATTACGAAAATCAAATCTGCATGTCCGGGGCGATTCGTTGGTTGGACCCGGTGAGAAACCACAACATCGGGATATCCGTAACCTTGATAGTATTCTTCAATATTGCGACGCGCCTGCAGAATCTCAGCATCACTCATGATGCCAGTTGCACCGAGCTTGCTCTCTCTGGCCAACTTCTTGTCCGTGAAGACCGTGTTGCCGATAAAGCCTACACCTTCGCGCAATGGGCGAGTGGTGACCTCTGCGATGATTTTCACTTGCTCACCGACGGGCTGCGCCAAAAAGCGAACGTCATCGACAAAGCCTGTTTCATAAAGAGTGGTGATATCTTTGTCCAAATCCTCCGCACGATAGCTGCCGCCTGCTTTGGTGACCATCTGGTCTCTCAATCGAGCTTCATCGATCGTTTTGGCTCCCATGTATTTGATCTCAACACTGGAGATTTTTTTGCCTTCAAAGTCTTGAGCACTCAGGCTGCCGGCAAGGGCGAACATGGAGATCAGGAGAAAGGAGACGGACTGACTCAAACGACAAATCGTGAGGTTTTGGAAAAGGTGATGAATGCCCATATTTCTGTTCAAAGGATGCGCCTATAAACTTGTCTGCAGCTCCCCACGTCAAGGCAATAGCTCGATATCTGCCGCATCAGGCGAAAATGTCACAACGGAACGGCCCGCAACCCCCTGAGCGCCTACAAGAGCACCAAATAAATCGAATTTCTTGCTCCTATGGCATCCGTCCTCTAAACCCGCCGCGTGCTCACCATCAAAAAACTTACGAAGAACCTCGGCGGTCGCACCCTGCTCCGTGAGGCCGATATGACAATCAACTGGGGCGAACGCATGGCCCTCGTCGGCCCCAACGGCGCCGGCAAGTCGACCCTTTTCCGCATGATCCTCGATGAAGACAGCCCCGACGAGGGCACCATCGAACGCGATGAATACGCTATCACAGGCTATCTCCCCCAAGAAGCTGGCGAACCCACCGACGAGACGATCATCGAGATCGCCATGGGAATCACCCCAGAAATGATTGGAATCCTGCGCACCATCCGCGAACACGAAGCCACCGGCGACCTCAGCTCGCCAGAATTTGCCAAAGCGCAGGACAAGTTCACCGAGCTCAACGGCTACCAACTCGAGCCGAAAGCCAAGAAGATCCTCGCGGGTCTTGGCTTCAAACAAGACGACTTCAACAAACCCGCCAAAGAATACTCCGGCGGTTGGGTCATGCGCGCGCATCTCGCCCAACTTTTAGTGATGGAGCCCGATCTCTTGATGCTAGACGAGCCGACCAACCACCTCGACCTCCTCTCGCTTCTCTGGTTGCAGCGCTACCTGATCAACTACTCCGGCGCGATCCTGATGATTTCCCACGATCGTGACTTCATGGACTCGATCATCGAATCCGTGGTCGAAATCGATCCTGATGCTGCTCAGTTGATCACCTACACAGGCAACTACTCATCCTTCCAGGAACAACGCGAAACAATATACAACCAACGCGTCCAAGCTTACAGAGCCCAACAAAAGGAAATCAAAGGTCATCAGGAATTCATCGACCGCTTCCGCCAAGTCGGCTCCAAGGCAGCTCAAGTGCAATCGCGCATCAAGTTCGTTGAAAAACTCGAGAAGGTGGAAAAGCCACGCGCTCCGCGCAAACCTTTCAAATTCACCTTTCCTCAACCCCCTAGATCGAACCAAAAAGTGGTCGATTTGCAAAAAATCAGCCAAGCATACCCAGGCAAACAAATCTACCAAGATCTGGATCTCACGGTGGAACGCGGTGACCGTATCGTTCTAGTCGGCCCCAACGGCGCAGGCAAATCGACACTGTTGAAAATTCTGGCCGGCATCATCCCCGTCGACTCAGGAAAATTCGAACCCGGCTACGCCACCAAGCTCGGCTACTACTCTCAACATCGCCTCGACGCGTTGAATGAAAACAATACCGTGCTCGAAGAGGTCATGGGATGTTCCCCAACACTGCGCGATGAAGATGCACGCTCCATCCTCGGAACCTTCCTTTTCCGCCGCGCCGACGTCGAGAAACGCTGCGGTGTTTTGTCAGGTGGTGAAAAATCCCGTCTCAACCTCGTGAAATTCTTGGTCGATCCTCCAAACTTACTCCTGATGGACGAACCAACCACCCACTTGGACATCCTGTCGATCGACTCATTGGTGAACGCACTCAAAGAATATGAAGGCACCTTGGTCTTCATTTCCCACGATGTTCACTTCATCCGCTCCTTGGCAGAAACTACCTTGCACATTACCCGCAATGAAGACGATTCCGCAAGCGTGCTGACGCGTTACACCGGGGGCTACGATTACTTCCTCGAGAAGTCTGGGCTATCAGACGATCGTGGCGCAGTCACCGCCTCCTAAATGCCGCAGGAGGGATTCTTTTTCTTGTTCCACGGCATCTTTGCCAAGATATACGCCATTCCGCATTTGCCACTCAATCCGGCAAAGGTGAGGCCGAGAGCAAAAAACACCGGGATCGCTAAAAACCAAAGGTCCACCGTAAAGGCCAAGACTAGGCCAAGCGAAACGCCAACCGCGACAATCAACTGGACTTGGCGCATGATGGTCATGCCTCCTGCTTCACTTACAACCAACGGCAAATCCGCCGCTTGCCATGCTTTGATGCCCCCCTCCATCACATCAACGTTATCAAATCCACGCTTGGCCATGAGTTCAGCGGCTTTGATTGCCCGCTTGCCGCTCAAGCAGTAGATCACGCATTTTTCGTAATCTTTCGCCAAGGCCACGACTTCATCGATGTCCAAATCATCAAATGGCGAGAGAACCGATCCCGCGATGTGCTTCTCGCCATATTCCAATGACGTCCGCACATCGAGAAGGAGCACCTTTTGGTCGGAGTGCATGGAGTCGTGAAGTTCTTTGGGGGAGATCATGATTAAATTGTCTATTGTAAATTACACTATCACAGCTTTGCCATGATAGCCAGTAGCGTTATGTCGCATCCATGATGGGGGCATGACTCAGTATTTGATCGCATCAACATCAAATACAGGAAATGCCACTCGCGGGCGCACCTCTTCGGGCGTCTCTATCTCAAACTCACCATCACTTGCGTAACTGCATGAACCTTTTGTGATCGGTATCGCGGTCACCAAAACCCCTTGCTCGTCACCCATCCATATTTTGGACACATGCATCACAACCCACGCATGCCGGCCAATTCTTGGAATCTCAAACACATGCCCGTCGGGAAACCCTTCCAATGCTCTCTCATCATGCGTCGGGAATAAAAACTCCATCATCACCGGGTAAGGTGAGGGCTTGGTAAAGTCATCCGGCTTAACCAATGCTCGTGCCCGAACAGCGAAACCATCGATCAAATAATCATCTTCGCCAAATGCCCGGCGAACCTCCACTTGGTATGCTCCGTGGATGTAGATGACCCCGAGAGGTTGCTCGAAACTCGCAAGGTAATCTCGCTTCCACCGCTTTTCGAGGCGACTGCACTGTTTTTCAGTCAGCCCAAAAAACTTGCGGTATACTTCCTCAGGACCCAAGTGCCGTCCTTCCGGGACATCCGATGGCTTGAAGCTCTCAACCTCCGGCAAGCGCCCAAGCTTTTTGAGCAGCTCATAATTTCGAGGCACTTCTGGATTTCCAAAAACCTCAAGACATACGACCCAACTCAATACCGCAAAGCAAAGCGCCAACAAGTTGACCAGCAACCACCAAAAATATGGAGGTCGGCGACTGACTTGCTCTTCAGGTTTGCGCGGCACGAACGGGACTATGAGCGAAAGTTAGGAATCACCACAAGCCTCGCCATCAGGAACCGCATGAGCGCCTGGTGGTTCATCCGTCGACTCAAACGATGTCCCGCAACCACATGCTCGAGATGCGTTGGGATTCTGAATCTTGAATCCGGCATCGGTCAAATCATCCGAATAATCCACCGAGCAGCCTTTGAGTCGGTCAATGCTGTCTCCAGCGACAATCAAGCGGGCTCCGTTGGACTCAATGGTCACATCACCCTCCTCGGGGCCAGCGACCTTCATCTCATACTGCCAGCCAGCGCAGCCACCACGGTGAACCGCCAGCCTCAGACCCGCACCGGGGGGCTTGTCTGGGCGTCCAGCGAGGAGCTTTTCTAGTTCTTCAGTAGCTTTGGGAGTCAATGTCATCATATCGGATGCCTCAAGATACGGGCTAATGAGGTGATTTGAAACCGGAAATGATGAGATTTCTGCATTCTTATGGCCCGAACGAACGTTTTCCCATGAATGCCCGTAAAAACAATGGATGAACGAATTAGTAAGAATGCTCTTGACCGAATCCTGCTGCGCATTTTCATTCCGCCCGCACGCGGAAATTCGCGCGAGCCCACAGAATAGCTGAATTGTATCTAGACACTTCGCTTCAATCGCCACCAACCTTATGCCTCCGTCCAAATCCTCTGCCAAAAAATCTGCTGCTAAATCCAAGGCCAAAGCGGCCAAGAAGCCTGCAGCCAAGGCGAAGAAAAAAGCTGCCAAACCTGCTGTTTCTAAGAAAAAAGCGGCCAAACCTGCAGCGAAGAAGAAAGCCGTGAAAACGACCGCCAAGAAAAAGGCCGTCAAAAAAGCTGCGAAACCCGCTGCAAAAAAGGCAGCCAAGAAGGCGCCTAAGAAAGCTGCAAAAAAGACCGCGAAACCTGCAGCGAAGAAAAAAGTGACCAAAACGGCCACAAAACCCGCAGCAAAAAAGGCGACAAAGCCAGCCGCTGTGGAAGCCGCTCCCAAAAAAACCGCAAAGAAAACGACCAAGGCGAAGAAAAAGCCGGCCGAAACCAAACCCACCTCCTCACTTCTCGAACCTGAAGCTCCCGCCAATGGCAAAGCCAAGCGGCGCATCGACACTCCGGAGATTCAAGAGAAGATCCGCGAACTGATCAAACTCGCGAAAGAACAGGACTACCTGACTTTCGATGACATCAACGACATCCTCCCGAACGATCTGGTGAACCCAGAAGACGTGGAGGCAATCATGGAGCGCCTGCGCAACATGGAGTTCGACATCATCGATGCTTCCGAGGTCGATCGCTACAAGGACAAGAAGCGCGACGACGACGGCAACGACGAGGAAGAGGTCAAATCCGACCAGAAACTCGACATCCTCGACGACCCTGTCCGGATGTATCTCAAACAAATGGGCCAAGTCCCATTGTTGACACGTGAGCAAGAGGTCGAAATCTCGAAGCGCATCGAAGACGCTGAAATCGAAGTGGCTCGTCACCTTCATCAGTTTGGCTTCGCCGCCGATTGCTATCTCGAACTTGCTGAAAAACTGGAAAAAGGCCGCGAGCGTTTTGACCGGGTGATTCTCGACAAGAAGATCGAATCCCGTGAGCGCTACATGAAAGGCCTCCCGAAGCTCTGTGATCAACTTCGCCAGCTTCACAAAGAAAACGACGACATCTTCCGCCAACTCTCCGCCAAGAACCCACGCGGCAAGAAAAAGCTCGAAGAGCAATTCGCCAAGAATCTACTGACTCTGAACCGCGTATTCATTCGCTTCTACTACAAACAGAAAGTCGTCGAAGACTTCTGCGAGCAAGTGGACGACTACATGCAGAAGTTCTGGAAATACGAACGCAAGCTTAAGACCGATTCCAATGACAAGGAGTTCGTCACCAAGATGAAGGAACTCCAGCAACGCGCGTGGCACACCCAAGAAACTTTCGAAGAGGCTAACAAGAACCTTCGCCATTGGCTCAAGGAGGCCCTGAAGGCCAAGACAGAAATGGTCGAAGCGAACCTCCGTCTCGTGATCTCGATAGCGAAGAAATACACCAACCGTGGCCTCTCTTTCCTCGATCTAATTCAGGAAGGCAACATGGGCTTGATGAAAGCTGTGGAAAAATTCGAATACCGCCGCGGTTACAAATTCTCGACCTACGCCACATGGTGGATTCGCCAAGCGATCACTCGCTCGATCGCCGACCAAGCCCGTACCATTCGTATCCCAGTGCACATGATCGAAACGATCAACAAGCTGATGCGAGTGCAGAAACAACTCGTCCAAGAATACGGTCGCGAACCATCTCCTGAAGAAATCGCTGAAGAAATTCACCTTCCAGTCGAACGGGTCCGCGCAGTTCTCAAGATGGCGCAGCAGCCGATCTCACTCCAAGCGCCTGTCGGCGACTCCGATGACACCTCCTTTGGTGACTTCATCGAAGACAAAGCCGCTGACAACCCGATGGAGGAAGCCGGCTTTGCCATGCTCAAGGACAAGATCAAAGACGTCCTCGACACTCTCACTGAACGTGAGCGTGAAGTGCTTGAACAACGATTCGGCCTCAAGGATGGCTACAGCCGCACGCTTGAGGAAGTGGGACGCCAATTCCAAGTCACCCGCGAACGGATTCGTCAGATCGAAGCCAAAGCCCTCCGGAAAATGCGCCACCCCACCCGGATCCGCAAACTGGAAGGCTTCATCGAACTTCCAGGCATCTAATCCTCCTCGGCCACCGCGCCGAGGAAGCTCCAGTCGACCATGGAACCCGTCGAAGATTTTACGAAAATCGATTCGATCTTCGTTCGCCATCGCAACGCATTGCTCGTGCGTGGTCAGTTCACGCCGATCTACACGGACTACTATCTGCATCTGATGCAACACGGCATTCGCCACCAAGCGGAGCTGGATCAGATGCTCAAGGACGGCCTCACGATGATCGTCCTTCACTCAGTCGCCCGACCATGGGCAGAGACGATCGCTTGGACCGTGAACCTCCGAGCTCCTCGGCTCAACCTGTTTGTGACTGCCAGTTCCGATCAAGAACAGGTCACTGGCCGAATCTTCACCGAGGACGTCCGCGAGCCCGATCGCAACTTGTTCTACTCTCAAACCACCAGGCCTGAGAAATCCGAACCACGCACCTCAACCCTCGAGGTCAATGGCAAGGACCCGATCAAGTGGATCAGTGAGTTCTACTCCCAGTCGGAACAACGCCCTGCACGAGCATTCAGGCTGGATGATGAAAACTTTGCCCTCATTGCGGCTCAGCCCGACTGCGACATGGAATGGTTTGATTCGCTCGATGAGGATGCTGTCTCGAAAATCGAAGAACAGGAGGAAACCAAAGCTCTCGAAACACGCCGCTTCCGATTCCACTGCGGTTGTTCCTTGGAGCGCATTCTATCGATGCTAGGGGCATGGGAAGAACGCGTCCAGGAGCTATTCGAAGACTCCGACAACATCAAAATCCAATGTCCTCGCTGTGCTTCCAACTACGTTGTCGGTCGGGACATGCTGGGAGAGTGATTATTGGTCGGCAGCCGCTTTCTTGATGTGATCTGGCAATTCAGAGGCTTGAATCGCACCCAACAATTCTTGCCTCGCATCACCTGTCATGGCCGATGCGGCTAGCAAAACGGCATGTGCCGCCGCGATGTGGCGATCCTTATCTTTCTTGCCGATCAACAAGCGGAGCTTGGTCACTGCCTCGCCATTCGCAATCTCACCCAATGCTGAAATGCAGGCCAACGATACCTCATCGTTCGAAGCATCCACCAATGCACACAATTTTGGAACTGCATCGGTCTCTTTTCGAGCTCCCAAGGACATCGCCACTCCTACAAGCAAATCCCCCTTCACTTTATCCAACGCCTTAATGAGAGCATCTCCAGCGCTTTCATCCGGGATGTTTTCCAATGCGGTTCTGGCTCGCGCGGATAGTTTGGGATCCAACAAATAGGATGCCAGCAATGGCACCGCTTTTGGGCCACCCACGACCGCCAAGCGATCGCAGGCTCTGGCCTTCTCCTCGATACTCTCGGAGTCGGCCAAAATCACTAAGGCTTTTGCTTCATCAATTTTCATTAGCATCAAAGGGTAAAATTTACATATGGTAAGGTTCTCGACGCGCACGACTGCACATGCGGTTGGCTTCAGCATCATTGATGAAGACTTCGGCTTTTGGATCAAACTTGACCTTGCGTCCTAGCTGCCAGGCAATGGCTGCTGCGTGAGAGATGATATGTCCCGTGCGCATGACATCGGCATTCGAAGTGGTTTTCTCGCGAGTCTTCACACAGCGAATGAACTCCTCAACGTGTTTGGAGGCGTCCGTTCCAGTCATAGATTTCTCAGGATGCCCTTTCAGGACTGCATCATCGCTCGCTTTTGATTCACCAAAGTCTGCTGTCTCCAACCAACCTTCATCGCCTTCAATCCGCACAGGGCAGGTCCCTGAAACCACCCAGTCACCCTCACCCTTGAATCCCGCGGGACGCAATATGAGCTCCTTGCCATCCGCATATTTGCAATGAATCTGATCGCCTTTGGGTTCATACTCGACGGGAGTTGTGTGGTCCATGTTGGCTGCATACTGACAAATATCGACAGTGTGTGCACCCCACTCAGGAATGCTAGCCCCTCCATGGAAATCGAAATGTCCGCGCCACTTTCCACGGACGTATTCTTTACTGTATGGCCTCCAAGGCGCGGGCCCCAACCACCGATCCCAATCAATTTCTGCTGGGTCTGGTATTGGCTGAGGATCGTGCCATTTCGCATCGGGTTTGATCGTCACCATCGATGCATGGACTTTTTCGATCTTACCCAGCTTGCCACTCCGTGCGACTTCACAACAAAATCGAAAGTGGTCGACATTGCGCCGCTGCGTTCCAGCTTGGAAAACAATGCCGTAGCGATTGATTGCATCTGCCAACTCTTGGGTCTCAGCAATCGTCATGCTGCAGGGTTTCTCAACATAAGCATCCTTGCCCGCCTTGGCTGCGTAAATGGTGGCTAGCGCATGCCAACGGTCACCCGTGGTGATCTGCACCGCATCGATGTCATCGCGCTCCAAAATCTCATGCATGTCGACGCATTTGTAGCAATCCTCATTGCCATACTCGCGATTCACGGTGCGACGAACAATCTCTCTCCGATCTTCTTGAGGGTCAGCAATCGCCACAAACTGGATCTCGGGGCTCTTCAAAAAATGCTTCAACACGATCCTTCCACGCGGCCCAATGCCAATTCCTCCCATGACGATCCGGTTGCTGGGAGCCACCTTTCCATTTTTTCCCAATACAGAAGATGGAACAATCGTGGGAAATCCCACAGTCAGGGCTGTGGTCTTGAGAAATCGGCGACGAGTATGACTATTGAACATGGCTGAAGGTGGGTTTTTCCACTTCTGGATCATGAATCTACGCTCAAGACAGCTCATCTATTTCATTTCTCAGTCTGACCACCCTTCTAGCTTGCGACCGACCCTCAAATCATGGCTTCTTGAGGGCATGCAGACTTACCTCGACCTGTTGCGCGATGTCATGGAAAACGGCGAAACCCGATCCGATAGGACAGGCACAGGCACTGTCTCCGTTTTTGGCCGGCAAGCCCGCTACGACCTCCGCGAAGGGTTTCCCTGCCTCACCACCAAAAAGCTGCACCTCCGGTCGATCATTCACGAACTTCTCTGGTTCCTCAAAGGAGAGACCAATATCAAATACCTCAAAGAAAACGGCGTGTCGATTTGGGATGAATGGGCCGATGAAGATGGCGAACTGGGACCCGTTTACGGCAAACAATGGAGATCATGGCCAGCTCCTGATGGGCGTTCCATCGACCAAATCCAATTGCTCCTCGATGGCCTCAAAGGCAACCCCGAATCCAGACGTCATATCGTCTCGGCATGGAACGTTGGAGAAGTCGAACAAATGGCTCTTCCACCATGCCACTTGCTTTTCCAATTCTACGTCCACGAAGCTAGCGAGGGTGGCCGCCCGGGTCTCTCCTGCCAACTCTACCAGCGCAGCGCTGACCTCTTCCTCGGTGTTCCATTCAACATCGCATCCTATGCGCTGATGACTCAAATGATCGCACACGTGCTCGACTATGAACCGCGCGACTTTGTCCACACCTTCGGCGACCTGCACCTTTACTCCAACCACTTGGAGCAAGCGGAACTTCAACTCACCCGCCAACCAAAACCCCTTCCGAAAATCTGGCTCAACCCAGAGGTGAAATCGCTCGATGCCTTTACCTTCGACGACATCCGACTCGAAGACTACGACCCCCACCCGCACATCAAAGCACCTGTTGCAGTGTAAGCGTAGGCGACTTTGTCGCCTTATAATGCCGGCACAAGGAAAGGATGCCTTCCATCCAACGTGGCATCTAAAGGAAGAACCAAGAACTAAGAACCAGGAACCAAGAACAGCCCCGACCCGTCGGGGCTACCTACCCTCCGCAATGCGCTCGGCCAACATCTCTGGCAATCCCGCATCAATGATCTTCTTCTGAGCTTTTTCTATATCATACTCAAGGCGGCGGAACACGATCATTTTGTGTTCGAGATCGTAGATTACGTAACAGGCACGCCAATCACCATCACGTGGCTGACCGACCGATCCAATGTTGATGAAATACTTGGACCCGTCTTCAATCTCGACCGACTCAGCAGGGATCTCTTGAACTCGGTCGCTTTTGACGTAAACCCGGGGCACGTGGGTATGACCATGGAACGCAAGCTGGGTGAACTGATAAGAAAAGTTGGCCATCGCATCGAAGCGGTTCGTGACATAGTTCCAGTGAGACGGCTGGTCCAAGGTGCTGTGCACCACGGTGAAGTCCGAAACTTGACGAACCATCCGTAAGCGGCGCAGCCACTCGCGTTGCTCGCCGGACAATTGCTCACGAGTCCACTCCAAAGCATACGCGGCAATCGGGTTCATTGTTTCCAGTGAATGATCCCCAGATGCATCTTCGTCGTGATTGCCCTTCACGGTGGGACAATTCATCTCACGGACTATCTCCAAGCAAGCCGCAGGATCCGCATTGTAGCCGACCACATCGCCCAAACAGACGTAGTCGGTGGCGCCTTGATCCTTGGCGTCATCGAGAACAGCCTCGAGGGCTTCTAGGTTGGCATGAATATCACCGAAAAGTGCGATCCGCATTAGATTAATGAAGGTTGATCTCCATGTTTGAACTTGGAAGCGATGCTGTCGAGTGGAAAGAATCTACTCGACATCAAACCAATCCTTGGGTCCTGAAGGGGGCTCCAGCTCTTTTCTCAAAACACTCTCTTCTGCCGGAACTCCAAGCTGGCTTTCCAGGCCACTCAATGCCGTGGCCATGCCTGTGACGGGATAGCGCTCGCGGGTTCGCACCCAGTAGGTCGAAAGAACCTGATGCGCCTTCTCGGGTGAGCCAAAAAGCTCCACCGAGCGCTTCACAACATCCAGTTCAGGATCGAGCTCAGCCTCCATGATCAGCATCAACATGAGCAATAGCGGCGTGCGATTGCTTCGCCCCTCATCAAACAACTTCCGCGCGACCTCCAGAGCCTCACGCTCCTTCCCGTCCACGCGGGCCAAGGCATAGAATTCATAACGAGGCACAAATGACGCCGCCTTGCCGGTTTCGGCTGCGTTCCGGAATACCTCAGCGGCATCAATGAAGATCTGATCCTGATCTGCAAATGCTGGAAACTTGTTGGCATCAACCAGTAGCATGCCGAGCTGCATCTTGAGCCGCCAGTCATCCGGGTTATTCCGAATCCCTCGCTCCAAGAATTCCCGACCATATTCTATCGACGACCGCCATGCTTCACGTCGCCTCAATGGGGGCAAGTCGGAATCGTTGATGTAATAAGACGCCGCGTTGTAAGCCTGATGCCATGAGCCGCTCTCCCAGTAATAACGGGTATGCGGCGCTAGATCGACAATTCCATTATAAGCATCCGCTACCTCGGCCCATTCTTTCTCGGTGAAATAACCAAAGGCATTCAAATTCCACAATGCCGCCACCATGGTTCTCAAACCACCCAACACAGCAGCACTGCTCGCCTGATCAAACTTATCGCGCGTGCTGATATCGAGCGATTCATAAAGCAATCCCTGATCTCTCAATTCTTGTGTTAATGTAGCTTCAAATGGCATCCGTGCTGCACCAAATCCGAGTGCAGCCACCAACACGATCCATGGTTTGAAAAGCGCCTTCAAAACTCTTTGTCAGAAAAAATGAACCATGAGGCCAAGGTGTAAAACACCACGTAATACAACGCCACCAATGTCAGTTTCCCCATCAACACCAGCGGCATGACTTTGCCCTCGGTGATGGCATCCACCACATTGAACAACTGCAAGTCAGGAACAATCACCGCAAAGATCATGGAGAGCCATTTGGCGAATCCTCCCTGCCCCAACTCACCCGAATGCATGTAGATCTCACGTGCATCCGCTTGAAAGTGTCCCACGAAGAACAACAAAAACCCAACGACCGCAGTGAACAAGGTGCTGGTGGAAAAGGTCGAAACCAAAAGCGCAACCGCCGCCATGACCGAGGCCTTCAAAAAGATCGCAAGCACCGCACCATGCAAAGACCAGCTAACTCCAATTGCCTGAGTCTCTTCACGCAGAGCTTCAATTTCTCGAGCTGACCAGCCCATCGCCTGCGCCATCTCTGCTTGATGTTGGATCAACATCGAAATCCGAAACTGCAACAAACCCATCATCAATAAGTCCATGATCGCCAACGAGACAAACAACAGAAAAATCACCCCTAACAATTTTCCAGCAAGGTAATCAAATCTTGGAACCGGCTTTGCCAGGATGGTGTAGAGCGTCCGATCCTCGATGTCTTTCGGTATCAACAAGGCCGTAGCCACAACGGCTAAGACAACTGAAAACAAGGTCATGGGACCCGTCGACCAACTCTTGATCAGGCGGATGGCATGCACCCCAGCCGACTCTGGCCCGCTGTGCTGCGGAAGATCGAAGAAATTACTGCCGATCACAATGACCGCAAAGATCCCCATGAAATAGAAAACCTTCATCCTCACCAACTGAGTGAAGGTGTGAAACGCGATGGTTAACACCCGACTCAGGTGAGATCCTCTGGCATTGTTGGACTCCGCGGTGCTCATGTGTCGTCTTTTCGTATTTCTCTCAAAAACAAGCGCTCCAAGGTGGTGCGTGGCTTCCCGGTCCGAACCATCTTCGCCTCACCTGATGACTCTACCATTGCTTTGATTTTATCCACCAAGGCAGGATCCGCATCTTGGATCACCACCTCCGTTTGGTCTTCAATTGCAATCAAGTCCTCCAGTCGGCCTTCGCGGATCAACTTGCCTTGGAAAATGATGCCCACCTGATCGCAAACCTCTTGAACCTGCTCCAACAAATGGGAGCACAAAAACACGGTGATACCGCGCTCGCGCATCTTGATAATCAAATCACGAATCTCTCTGGATCCTACAGGATCCACCCCAGCTGTCGGCTCATCCAAAATGACCAGTCGCGGTTCTTGAATCATCGCCTGCGCCAAGCCAATGCGCTGCAACATCCCCTTGGAGTATCCACCAATCCGCCGATCCTTGGCATCGACCAAATCCACCATCTCCAACAAGTCCTCAATCCGTTCATCCATCGCCTTGCCACGCAGACCACACAACTTGCCATAAAACCGCAATGTCTCTGCCCCAGTGAGATGTTTGTAAAAATACGGGTTTTCAGGAAGGAAACCCACATCGTTTCGCGAATCTACCTTAAGAGAATCTTTGCCAAAGATGGAACACTGCCCCGATGTGGGCGCGACCAAGCCGAGCAATGCTTTCATCGTCGTCGACTTGCCAGAACCATTGGGACCAATCAGCCCATAAACCTCACCCGGCATGATGCGCAGCGAAACATCATCCACGGCACGCAATGGCCCACGCCGGAAGGATGTTTTGAACTCCTTGACTAGGTTGCGAATTTCAACAGCGGGAATCGATTCAGCCATGACCATGATTAGCTTGGACCGACCGCCGGCATGTGGCAACGGACAATTTCCACCCAAGCTTTGAGCTCAGTCCTCAGTCAGCCTTTTTGCCACCCTCACTCTTCGATGATCCGCTCGATGGCTTATCCGCTTTGGCACCATCCGTGTAGGACTTGGAACGATAATCCGTCTCATAAAATCCAGACCCTTTGAAAATGATGCCGCCACCCGTTCCCAGGAGTCGCCGCACTGTGCCGTCGCATGAGTCCTGCGGGCAATCGGTGAGCTTCGCATCATTCATGCTCTGAAACACTTCAAATTGATGTCCGCATTTCTGGCACTCGTAATCGTAGTTCGGCATACGGTGGGGAGAAAAAGCCGAAAAAATGAACGCTGAAAAGCTGAAATTTTCCAATTCAACCGATTCAGCCCAGGATTGCCTCTTTTCAGCATTTCCAGATTCCAGTTTTTCAGCTTTTATCCTGACATGCCTCCTCGCCCGAAAACCGTCGCATCCATCTCAGTCGAGCAGTTCTTCGATTCCCATGCTGAAGCCCTCGGCCTGGAACTCCAAGGCGAGCGTGTGGGGTTTGACCGCCCCATCAAGGAATCCGCCATGAACCGACCAGGCCTCGTTTTGGCGGGCTTCCATTCCTATTTTGCCAACAAGCGCGTGCAGGTCGTCGGAAACTCGGAACTCTCGTATCTGCGGAAATTGCCGGAGGAAACCCGCATCGAGCGCTTCCAGAAAATGTGCGACCGAAAAATCCCCTGCATGGTCGTCGCACGCGGACTCTCTCTCGACTCAAAACTTCTCAAGCTCGCCAACGACCTATCCATCCCCGTTTTTGGCACCTCGATGGTGACGATGAACTTCCTCAACTCCGCCACCATCCGGCTTGAGCACGACTTCGCCCCCAGCATCACTCTCCACGGCTGCATGATGGACATGCGAGGTGTTGGTGTGCTGATCACGGGCAAAAGCGGTTCCGGCAAATCCGAAACCGCCGTTGGACTCTTGGAGCGCGGCGCATCGCTCGTCGCCGATGACATGGTGCGCATCAAATACATCGGAGGCGATCTCATCGCCAGCTCACCCGCTCTTTCACGCGGCTACCTTGAAATCCGAGGCATCGGCATCATCAACGCCGCCAACCTTTACGGCCTCGCCTCCATCCGCCCAGACAAACGACTCGACTTGGTGATTACATTGAAACCTCATGCCGATCTCAACGAAGTCGACCGGATTGGCCTTCAACAAGAGACCTACGAAATTCTTGGCCAGCATGTCTCCCATGTCGAAATCCCTGTTGCCCCTGGCCGTGATACCGCCCGCATGGTGACCATCGCCGCACTCGACCAACAGTTGCGCCGTCTTGGATACAACATGGCCGATGAATTCAATCAACGGCTACTCAAACACATGGAAGAGCAATCCCATCGCCACTACTGAATGATCTCTAGGTCCATCCATTGCATCGGCAAAAAAGGCGCGATTGCTCTAGCCATGATTGCTCTCACCGCTTCCGTCGGTGCCTGGGCACATTGGAGACCCGCCAAAGCTTTTGTCCCGTCAACACCGCAAACCCATCAACTCAGGGTCGTCACGTGGAATGTCGGATATTTTGCCCCCGTCTCAGACAAAAACCTCCGCGATATCGATATCCCACAAGTCGCAGAGACTATCGCCATGATGGAACCCGACATCGTCGTGCTGCAGGAGCTGGGTCACACCGACCAAGCTGAATCCATCGCCAAGAAGTTGGGCGAGGAATGGTGGCAACACGCTGTCCCAACCGGTCATGGCAACCAGGCCATCGCCATACTCGGCACCAGTGAACTCATCAAAATCGAAAGTTTTGAATGCGGCGGCCGCATGAGCCTAGGAGCCACCCTCAAATCAGATACGGGCAAAGCGATCTACGTTTGCGGAATCCACTCACCTCACCCTGCTCGGGGCATTCAGGAAAACAAGGAGAGCATCGAGCAATCCATCCAACACACTCACAAACAGGATGAGGCCATTCGCATCGTCACTGGCGACATGAATTACAATTTCGATCCTGGGAGTCCCGATGAGTTTTACCAATCCATCACCACCCACTTCGGAGATGGGACCATCGATCTTGGCGAAACCTATTACGCGCAGACACGAATCGACCACGTCTTCCATTATCCAAAAAACTTGGTTGTGGATGTCGATCAATCCGGCCTCGTCGATCTCCCCATGCGGTTTGCGAAAGTACCGGGTTTTCGGGATCACCGACCGATTGTCGTCACCTACAACCTTGATTGATCAAGCCGTCAGCTTGGCCTTGCTCTTCATTGGCTCCAAAAAGTGCCGCCAGCTTTCATCGGCCATCCCGGTCTCGTGAATCCCAAACAATGGACGCCACCTGGGCGCAAATGGCTTGCTTCTAGGATGCATCCCCACCTCATGCGGTAGCTTGTTCGCCTTGCGCGTGTTGCAGCGGAAACATGAAGTCACGATATTCTCCCACGTCGTCCGCCCTCCTTTGTCTCTCGGCATGACGTGGTCCAAGTTGAGCTTGGTCTCAGGCAAGGTCTTCTCGCAATACTGACAGGTGAACTCGTCGCGCAGGAACACATTGCGGCGCGAAAAGCGGACCTCCAGTCGTGGCACGCGATCATAGAATGCCAACACGATGATCTTAGGAAGACGCAGAGCAATCTTCGCGCTGCGAATCATCTCTTCTCCCGTAAAGCCATCGGAATATTCAATCCACGACCTCAAATCATGTGTCTGAAACTGCTCCTCACCCTCAATTTGCACCGCTTGAGCATGACCGACACAAAGCAAACGAAGCGACCTCCTAACGGAGCATGTATGAACCGGTTGCCAATACCGGTTGAGAACTAAGACTGGTCGATCCAAGACTGAATTCATGGCTACTTCCCAAGGAATAAGATGGGAACATACCAATAAATGCGGTCAAAACAACTCAATAAATCCTCGCGACTAAGCTCGAGTCATCAAACTTCGCGATCATCTTCGTGGCGCAAGTCTTTGGCAGATTCGAGAAACACGGTGTCTTCACCAATGTTCACGGCCAAATCTCCGACTCGTTCCAAACAGCGAGTGATCAAAATCAAATGGAGATAGCCCTCATGCTTCTCGCCGGACTCTTCCATTCTAGAACTGAAGGTCGCGGTCAATTTCTTGTAGAGCTTGTTCACTTCCTTGTCTCGATCGTGCAAACCAGCCGCCAACTGAGCATCCCCCTCGCTGTATGCCTTTACAGCATCACGCAACAACGCGTCAGCTTTGGTATACAAGGGCTCAATCAAATTGGCATCTGAGATCTCAACCCCGCGAGCCACCTTGCGAGCTCGCTTCGCAATGCTCGTCGCATGATCAGAGATTCTCTCCAAATTATTGGAGATTTTCATCGATGAAAGCACCAAGCGCAAATCTGTCGCCATGGGATGAAATCGCACCATGACTTCCATGCCGAGTTTATCAACACGACGCTCGAGATCATCAACCTCATCATCATCCGCGATCACCGCATTGGCCAACTCGATGTTTCGATCGAGCAATGCCTGAATGGCTCGTTCCAAGTTGTGTCGCGACTTGCCAGCCATGGTCAAAACTTCACCACGCAATGTGGAAAGAGCCTCATTGAAATCCTGAAGTATGTGGGGTCCTTGCATGATGATGTGTATTTATTTTTAGACGCTTTGTTAGATTAACAGGAATTCAGCCGAATCGGCCAGTAATATATTCCTCCGTACGTTTTTTCGATGGGTTGGTGAAAATGGTGCTCGTGGCATCGTATTCCTCCAACTCACCCATGTAGAAAAATGCGGTCTTATCCGAAATGCGCGACGCCTGCTGCATGTTGTGGGTCACCACTACCAAGGTGAACTCTTGTTTCAGCTGAAGAATCAATTCCTCAACGCGCGCAGAGGCAATTGGATCAAGCGCCGAGCACGGTTCATCCATCAGAATAATTTCAGGATTCACCGCGATAGCCCTAGCGATGCAAAGCCTCTGTTGCTGACCGCCCGATAAGCTGAAGGCGCTCTCCTCGAGGCGATCCTTTACTTCATCCCACAAGGCAGAACCACGAAGGGCTTTCTCAACCAAATCATCCAACACCACCTTTTTGCGCTCACCCAAAATTCTCGGCCCATAGGCCACATTTTCATAGATGCTGCGCGGGAATGGGTTCGACTTTTGAAACACCATGCCTGCTCTGCGACGCAACTCAACGCTGTCCACTTCTGGACTGTGGATTTCAACCCCATCAATCCAGATTTCTCCTTTGCTGACTCGTGCACCAGGAATCAAATCGTTCATCCGATTGAAACAACGCAGCAAGGTGGACTTACCACAACCCGATGGACCAATGAACGCCGTGACTTCATTGCGGGCGATCTTCATGTCGATCCCCTTGAGCGCCACAGAATCGCCATAACTGAAATCCACTTGGCGGACGTCAATCAATGTAGATGGCTTGGTGTCTTGATCTTTCATGTCAGCTGAATCGCCCAGTGATGTATGCTTCGGTTTTTTCTTCTTTCGGATTATTGAAAAGCCCCAAGGTCTCTCCGTATTCCACCACCTCACCCATATAAAGGAATGCGGTGCGATCGGAACAACGACTCGCCTGCTCCATATTGTGAGTCACAATCACGATCGTAAACTGCTCTTTCAAGGTGCTGATCAACCCCTCAATCTTGAGGGTCGCCAAGGGGTCCAATGCTGCACACGGCTCATCCATCAATAGAATCTCGGGCTGATTGGCGATCGCACGCGCAATGCATAGGCGCTGCTGCTGTCCGCCAGACAAACCGAAAGCTGATTCGTGCAAGCGGTCTTTCACCTCGTCCCACAATGCTGCAGACTTGAGAGAGCGCTCCACGGTTTCATCCAACTCAGACTTCTTGCCGCGACCTGCCACACGCAAGCTAAAGACGACATTCTCGTAGATGGATTTCGCAAAAGGATTGTATTTCTGAAACACCATCCCCACCCGCTTGCGAAATGAGATCACCTCGACGTTTGGATCGTAGAGACTCGTTCCGTTGAGCCGAATATCACCAGAGTGCTTCACACCATCGATCAAGTCGTTCATCCGGTTCATGTTGCGAAGCAATGTCGACTTGCCACAACCTGAAGGACCAATCAAAGCGGTCACCTGCTTTTCAGGGATCTCCATATTGATGTCGAAAAGCACCTGCTTCTCACCATAGTGGAAGTTGTAATCTTCCACATGGATGAAGTCGGGCCGGGGACTGGTGGTTGAGTTCGACATTAGAAACTACTTACAGCGAATTTTTTCTTCAGGCGGTTGCGGATGATGATGGCAGTGAGGTTAAGCACCAACACCAACAAGATTAAGAGCAAAGCGGTGGCATAGACCATCGGCACCGCAGCCTCAGCGTCGGGCGATTTGAAACCAAGGTCATAAATATGGAAACCCAGGTGCATGAACTTCTGCTCAGGATGCACATAAGGCGCGATGTCATTGATGGGTAAAGCAGGTGCAATCTTGACCGCTCCCACCAACATCAGAGGAGCCACCTCACCCGCTCCACGGGCCATTGCCAAAATAATCCCAGTCATGATACCCGGCAAAGAGGCGGGAATAACAATGCGCTGGATGGCCTGCCATTTTGAAGCTCCGCATGCCAAGGCGGCCTCACGAACGCCGCGTGGCACCGCAGAGAGCGCCTCCTCAGTGGCCACAATCACAACGGGCAATGTCAACAGGGCCAAAGTAAGCGAGGCCCACAGAATCCCTGGCGTGCCAAAGGTTGGCGTATTGGTCGCCTCCAATTTGTCGGCGTAAAACACCTGATCAATTTCGGAGCCGACAAAATAAACGAAGAAGGCCA
Source organism: Luteolibacter sp. (assembly GCA_043566505.1). GTDB lineage: Bacteria > Verrucomicrobiota > Verrucomicrobiia > Verrucomicrobiales > Akkermansiaceae > Luteolibacter. The sequence continues at coordinate 541,388 of CP121322.1, forward strand.
AGCCGAAGACACCGAAGACAATCGAGGGAACACCCGCGAGGTTGTTCACGCAAATGCGAACAATGCGCACCAACTGACCCTGCTTGGCATACTCCCGCAAATAGATCGCCGCGATCACTCCGAGCGGAGTGACGAAAAATGTCATCGTCAATGTCATGACGACGGTTCCAAAGATTGCAGGGAAAACACCCCCTTCGGTGTTGGCGTTCCGCGGGTCTTCGATCAGGAACTTCCACATTCTGCGAAGCAACTCCAACAGCCGCTGAAAAAAATTGCTGTCGTTGGGCTGGAAGGCTCCCAACAAATATTGGCCGTCATTGATGAGTTCAGTCCCCTCAGCCGTCATGCCAATCAACTGATAGCCAGTCATTCTTTCTTCCTCGGCGAATGCTTTGGCCTCCAGACTTATCAATTCTTTGTCCAGCTCAGCCTGACGCTTATCAACATCGGCTGATTCCATTTTCCCAACTTTTTCCGCAACAGCCAGCTCATGCTCCTCACGGGAGTTGGCTCCAATCAACTTGCGTTTGATGTGACGCACGTTGGCACGAACTTCTTCACTGAGCTCGATCGTGGTGTGAAGTGCATCCACGAAACCTTCATCACTGGCATCAATTTGGCCGTCTGGCGTCACCAAGGCCACCGGCTTGACGATCGCCGGGCCACTGTTTCCATCGCGCTCAAGCAACATCCAGCCTGCAGGGATCTCTTGGCTCTGGATATCGCGCTGATCGATATAAAGGAACGACTCACCGTAAACATCTTTGTTGCCTCGGAAGATCTGAATCTGTTCGACCAATTTCCCTGTGAATGGATCACGTCTCTCAGAACTCTGGGTGATATAGCCTGCCAGAATCTCGACCTCGCCTTCACGCTCCACCTGCATCACTTGGATTTGGCTCGGCCAAAATGCGGACACACCGCGAACCGCGATCAGCAGGAGCAAGCCAATCACCATGACGATGCCAAGTGACAAACCGCCCGCTGTCAGCCAGACCCAGTGCTCTCCCTTGCTGGAGCGCCCGGTACTGACGAACTGGTTGTTTTTGATGTTAGCGGAATCACTCATAGCTATCAGACAATCTTGTTTCGATCGCGCAATCGTTGCCTCAGAACTTCAGCGATGGTGTTCATCACTGAGGTGAACAAGAACAACACGACAGCGCTGAGGAACAGCGTGCGGTAATGGGTTGAATTCACAGCTGCCTCGGGCAGCTCGATGGCAATATTGGTCGCCAAGGTTCGCAAGCCGTTGAAAACATTCCACTCCATGATGGGCGTGTTGCCACCAGCCATCAGGATGATCATGGTCTCACCCACGGCTCGGCCAAAACCAATCATCAGCGCTGAGAAAATACCGGACGAGGCCACGGGAAGCATGATGGTCCGCACCACCTGCCAGCGATTGGCTCCCAAAGCAGCTGACGCGGCGGTGAGCGATTTGGGCACATTGGAAAGCGCGTCTTCCGATATCGTAAAGATTACCGGAATCACCGCGAAACCCATCATAATTCCAAGCACAAGGCAGTTGCGCTGCTCAAAGCTGTAACCTTCATCGGGCGCCCATGGAAGACTACCGGTGAACTGTGGCCACCACATGGTGAAATCGGCAATTTGTTTGCCAGTTGCGGGGTCGCTGTAAACGAAGAGCCAACCCTCAACCACCGGCCCCAAAATCCAACCGAGCCAACTGAACAAGGCCAATACAGGCAGCACCAACATCCATTCTTGGCCGCCACCAAAACGGTTGCGAACCACCACCGGAAGACGGCTCCACAAACAACCGACGATCACCACGCTGATTGGCACCATTAGCACCATCATCATGACCGATGGAACTCGGTTCACCAGCATAGGCGCTAACCAGAAGGCCGCTAGGAAACCCAAAACAACCGACGGCAAAGAAGCCATGATTTCCATCAGCGGTTTGACCACACGCTTCACCGAATGAGGGAGGAATGCCGCAGAAAAGATTGCCGCCAGCAAAGCCACCGGCACTGAGAACAACATTGCGTATACCGTACCTTTCAATGAACCGAAAATCAGCGGTCTCAAGGAGAACTTGGGTTCGAAGTCACTGGTTCCACCCGTGGATTGCCACTGGAACCTCGCCCCATCTCCACCTTCATACCAAACCTTGCCGAAGAAAGCCTTGGCGCTGGCTTCGGGGTGAGGATCTTCAAGCGAATAGCGATGCAGCATGTTGTCGTCTCCGCTGACAATGATGTGCTTGGACTTTCCGTCGATCACACCTGCCACCGGCTTGTAATCGAGCTCTTGCTCCCATCGGATCTTGCCAGAGGTGCTGTAGCGAATGGAGAGATAGTTGCCCGAACCCGCCAGAAAGCTCCTGTTGCGCTGACCCTTGGCGAATACTACTGGCCCCTGAGGCAATGATGGAAACTCCTTGATCTTACCAAACAACCGAGGGCCTTCCCCCTCCTCACGGTAAAGACTCCATTGCTGCTGTTTGCCTTGCTGGGATGTGATGATCATGGACACACCACCGAAAAGCAAATCTGCCTGCTGCGGTACATCACCCGCAAAAGGCTGGAAAGTCTGCTGCTTCTCCAGATCAAATGCCTCGCGGGCAAAGTAGTCGATCTTGCCCTCACTACTGACCACCAAAACCAATGAACCCGTCTGAGAAGCGCGCACCATCCTTGGAGTCCCGCTCAAATCACTGGTTAGATCCGATTGACCCAACACCTTCAACTTACCTCGACCGAGCATGTCGGTCTTAAAGCTCAACTTGATCACTGAAACCACAGCGGCATCACCCTGGCCACGCATGACGGCAATCATCCGGATTGCCTCAGCATCACCGTAACTTACCGCAGTCACTGGCCCCTCTCCATGCTCGACCTCATAAATCGGCTCCGCCGTAACCTTGGGCTCCAACCATGATTCGGTGGCATCCTCATTGAATTGCCTTTCGTGCTGAACCAAAAAGGAACCCACCCTTCCATCCTCAAGACCGAAAACCACACGTTGATTCACCGTATCGAAGTCATACGAGGTGATGGTTTCGTCCTTCAAACCAGGAACCTCGATGGCCTTGCGAGAGCCATCTGCCAGATCCACAAAAACCACTTCCGATCCTCCGAGGTAGTAGAAAGGCATCTCACCCCACTCATCGACACCAATCACCGGAGGCGCATTGCCAATCTCGGCGCTGTCTACTTGTTCGACTTCAGCCGTCTGAAACAACGGCACTGCCACCTTGGCAATGAAGATGAAAATTCCAAATACCGCTAAGATGACGGTGATTCCACCGAACCGAATGAACCAGCCCATGAGACGGTCAAACCATAAGGTCGAACTAGAGACCTCAAATCGGTTTGGATCAGGAACATGGGGAGAGTTGTCCGGCATCGATGGATGGATTTTTGAGTCAATCGCCAGAAATGAATCAGGCCGCGGGGAGGACAGCAGCACAATCCATGTGATGCAAGTTCCACCGTCGCGGCCTGTGTGACAAATTTGTCACATTTCAAAACGTTACTTCTCGAGCGCGCTGATCACCTGCTCAGCGAGTGCTGCTGGCATCGGGTAATAACCGTCTTTTTCAACGATCGCCTGGCCATCTTTGGACAGCACAAACTTGAGGAATTCCAAGGTAAGCTTATCAAGCGGCTGACCTGGCTTCTTGTTGACGTAAACGTTCAAGAAACGAGCCATTGGGTAATCACCCGCAAGCGCATTGTCATAACTTGGCTCATAAAGGACTCCATCTTCGCCACCCACAGGGATCGCGCGAACGGTTGAAGTGCGGTAGCCGATTCCTGAGTAGCCGATGCCGTAGAGGTCAGCACCCACACCTTGAATCACTGCTGATGAACCAGGCTGTTCTTTCACGCTGGACTTGTAGTCACCTTTCTTGAGCGCGTGCTTCTGGAAGTAGCCATAAGTACCGGAGGCGGAATTACGCCCGAAGAGCGAAATCTTGCGGCCTTTCCAAGCATCGAGACCCAACTCACCCCACTCAGTGATGTCATCACCACCATACTTGCGGGTGGAAGAGAAGATCGAGTCGAGTTGCTTGTAAGTCAGACCTTTGATCGGATTGTCTTTGTGAACATAAACTGCGAGGGCATCGATCGCGACTTTCACTTGAGTTGGCTTGTAGCCGATTTTCTTCTCAAATTCGTCCACTTCCTTGTCCTTCATGGGACGACTCATAGGCCCAAGCTGAGCGGTGCCTTGAATCAAAGCCGGAGGAGCGGTCGATGAACCTTTTCCTTCGATCTGAATGTTAACGTTCGGATACTGCTTCTTGAACCCCTCTGCCCAAAGAGCGTTGAGATTGTTAAGAGTGTCCGAACCGATGGAGTTGAGGTTTCCAGTAACTCCACTTACCTTTTTGTATTCGGGGAGCTTGGGGTCGAGATGAGACTCGGCCGAAAAACCGGGGAGCGCGGCGAGTGCCACTGTTGCGATACTGATTACAGTCGATTTCATTTTATTTATTTGGTTGTGCCGGACCTTGCGTCCGACATGTGCAGGAATAACCTAAATTTCCGTCATTTCAGCAAAGCCTTCAGCGTGACACTTCTGTCACAAATTCCACCTTCACGAATGGGTGGTCAGTCGACTAATCCTCTAACCGTGCTCAGCACAACTGATCTACGAAACCATGAAAAAAAACAAACTGATCCAACTTGCCCTCGGCATTGCCGTCGGCATCAACGCACCCGCAATTGCTGGCGAGACCAACAACGGTGACTGGTGCTCCTTGCTGCAGAGCAAACCAACGCTCTACAAAAACAGCGCAAACCCATACATCCAAGAAATCGGTTTTGAAGGCCGCTTTCAATGGCAGACGGCCTATATCGAAGGCAACGACGTGAATGGCAACGACGTGAATGAGACTTTCGACGAATACCGTCGCGTTCGTATCGGCGCAAAAGCCAAGTTCCTCAATTACTTCGGCCTTAAATACCAAATCGACGTCGCCGCTGATGGCCGTCCTAGCAGCAATGACCTCGACTGGGGTGATCAAGGCATCGACGAAGCATACATCAGCTTCGACCTCGGCAAGGCACTCGGAGATAACTACTTCGACTCCATTAATTTGAAATATGGTATGCACAAATACCTGCTTGGTTACGAGGCGACTCAATCGTCCAAAAAGATTCTGACCCCTGAGCGTTCAGCAATCTCCAATAAAGTCTACCAAAGCGCTCGCCTGACAGGACTCATGGGTTACGCAGAGAAGAATGACTGGACCTTCGGTGCAGGCATCTACAGTTCGACCCAAGACGCATCCAGCAACGACTCCTTCAGTGGTTGGCAAGATGGTGAAGTCTACTGGCTCCACGCTAGCCACAAGACGACTGACAAGCTGACACTCGCTGTGGATTTCGCATACAATGACGTCGACCGTGCAACGGAAGATGACGGCATTGGCTACGACTGGGCTAGCTCGATCAGCGCTGACTACGAAGAAGACCAATTCGGCATCATTGCTGACCTGATGTTTGGTGAAAACGGTGATCAAAGCAACGCAAGCCGCGAAGGCAACTTCTACGGACTCATGGTAATGCCTTATTGCTGGATCGTGGACGAAAAACTCCAAGGTGTCTTGCAACTCCAGCACATGGCTGCGAGCGACGGCAATGGCGTCCGTGCCAATAGCCGATATGGCAACCGCCTCCACACCCAAGAAGGTGGATTCAACAGCGGCCGCGGCGACTCGCACCAGTCAGCTTACGCTGGTCTCAACTACTACCTCTGCGACCACAATGCAAAGTTCATGGGTGGCGTTGAATACCAACAAATGGACACCCCTACAGGTGACTTTGACACGCTGACTTACATCTTCGCGTTCCGCTCATACTTCTAAGAATTCAATTGCAGTAGTAACATTTAGAATTCGATTGTTGAACAGCCACTCCTCACCGGGAGTGGCTGTTTTTTTCATTCTGATTACAGTAAAATCGGCAATCTTCCCGCTATCCGCTTGCCAAATCCCCTTCTGCAGGTCTAGTCCTCAAACCCTCAATCCGCTAAACGGAATACTTTCATTATGGGAAAAACACTGATCATTGCCGAGAAACCCAGCGTCATGACCGATCTCAGCAAGGCTCTTGCTCAGCCGCTCGGACGCTTCGAAAAGAAAGGCACAGGGCGCGACGCCTTCTACGAAAACGACGACGCCATTATCACCTCCGCCGTCGGCCACTTGGTCGAGCTACGGATGCCAATGGGACCAAACGGCAAAAAACTCCCGTGGAATTTCAAGGTGCTTCCCGCCATTCCCGAAAGCTTCGACCTCGATCCAATCGAAAGGTCCGAGAGCCGACTCAAACAAGTCCTCAAACTCGCCCGACGCAAGGATGTGGACTCCATCGTCAACGCATGTGATGCCGGCCGGGAAGGTGAATTGATCTTCCGCTATATCATGGACATCGGCAAGATCATCAAGCCAAGCAAGCGCCTCTGGATGCAGTCGATGACCAAAAACGCCATCCTTCTCGCCTGGGACAAGTTGCGCGATGACGAGCAGATGCAACCCCTGGCCGACGCCGCCAAATGCCGCTCCGAGTCCGACTGGTTGGTCGGCCTCAACGCCACCCGCGCTTTTACCTGCTTCAACTCCCGCCACGGCGGCTTCAACATCACTGCCGCTGGCAGAGTCCAAACTCCTACTCTAGCGATTCTCGCGGCTCGTGAAGCCGAAATCCGGGCCTTTGAGCCGTCTCCTTATCACGAAGTCCACGCGACCTTCGGAGTGGAAGCAGGCGAATACATCGGCAAATGGATCGATGAAGACTGGAAAAAAGACAAATCCAACCCTCTCTCCCGCGCCGATCGGATCTGGGAACGCAAAGATGCAGAGGCAATCGTCGCACGCTGCGAAGGCAAGGTCGGCGAAATCAGCGAAACCAAGAAAAAACAAACTCAGATCGCTCCACAACTCTACGATCTCACGACCCTTCAACGTGAGGCTCCCTTCTCCGCCAAAGGCACCCTCTCCATCGCCCAAGCACTGTATGAGAAGCACAAGGTGCTGACTTACCCTCGGACCGACTCACGCTACCTCCCTGAGGATTATAGCAGCAACGTTCGTGAAACCATGCAGGCCATTGCCAGCAGCGACCTCCCGAACGCACAGCACGCCGCTCGCGTCCTCAAGGGAAAAGACAAGGATGAACCTCACCTTCATCAGGCCAAGCGTATCTATAACGATAAGAAGGTCTCCGATCACTTCGCGATTATCCCCACCGGCAAGACCGCCAAGCTCAACGACGTCGAACAGAAAGTCTACGATATGGTGGTGAAGCGCTTCATCGCAGTCTTCTATCCCGTCGCCGAATTCGAAGCCACCAAGCGGATGACGCGTATCAAACATTCTGATGTCACCGACTGCTTCAAGACGGACGGCAAGGTACTGGTCGTTCCAGGCTGGCTCGAAGTTTACGGTCGCGTGCCAGGCGCAGGCGTAGGCAAAGACGAATTGGTTGCTGTGAAAGACGGCGAAAGCGCCTCGACCGAATCTCTTGAGTTGCTCGATGAAGAAACTCGCCCACCGGCACGCTTCACGGAGTCGACCTTGCTCTCTGCAATGGAAGGCGCTGGAAAATTGATCGATGACGAAGACCTCCGCGAAGCCATGTCCGATCGTGGACTCGGCACACCAGCAACACGCGCTGCCACGATTGAAGGTCTCATCTCTCAAAAATACATCGCCCGCGATGGCCGCGAGCTTCATGTCACCGGCAGCGGCATGCGCCTCATTGAATTGGTCAAGGAGATGGACATCGAAGGCCTCTACTCACCAAAACTCACGGGTGATTGGGAATGCAAACTGCGCCAAATGGAGCAAGGACAGCTCAAGCGCGATGCGTTCATGAACGAAATCATCGCTTATACCAATGAGATCGTCGATAAAGCCCACAAACGCGCTGAGTTTCTCAAAAACCAAACATTCCCTGACTTGAAAGTCACCTGCCCGATGTGTGGAGCAGAGGGATTGAAGCAAACCGACGCGACATACGAATGCCGTGAAGAAGAGTGCAAATTCAAAGCGAAGAAACACATCGCCGGCCGACTCATCACTGAAGATGAAGCCAAAGAGCTCCTGACCAAAAAATTCATCGGGCCACTCACTGGATTCAAATCACGCTTCAACAAACCATTCGATGCGGCTCTCGAGCTCGATGATAAATTCAAAATCAACTTTGTCTTCGACAACGACGAAGACGACGCGGATGACCTGACAGATGACGATATCATCGGCGACTTTGATCTATCCGATGGCCGTAATGTAAAACTTTACGCCACGGAAAAAGCTTACTTCCTCCCAGAAGTGGTCACGAAAAAAGATCCCAAGGGCGTTCGGATTGGAAAAACCATCCTGCAGCACGAAATCACCGAAGAACAGGTGAAGAAGTTGGTCTCCAACGGCAAAACCGATCTCATCAAAGGCTTTGTATCGAACCGCACGAAACGCAAATTTGATGCCTTCCTAACCTTTGAACCCAAAGATGGAAAAGTCGGCTTCGAATTCCCACCTCGCCCAGCCAAAAAGGCAGCGAAAAAAGCGGCAAAGAAGGCCACGAAAAAGGCCTCCAAGAAGTCTTAGAAACTGTCTCGAATGGCACGTGATTAAGCAAATATAGGTAGCGCCCTCTCGCCGAGAGGGCAGCGATGCGCGACCAGACACGCTAAGATGCCCTCTCGGCGAGAGGGCGCCACCTCGATCAAGAACGAAATCGGCCTTAATCTTGTTCCATTTGGGGCTGTCTCTTAGCTCTCCAACAGCGGTCACCGGCACTGATAACCGCGGCTACGTCCGTAGTAGGGCTGGTAACCGTCATTGTGGTAGGACTGATAGCCATCATCATAATAAGAAGGCTCATCATCTTGGTTGCTGGACGATGCGATCAATGCCCCCACCACAAGGGCTGCCGCAACTCCGGCGATTGCCACCCCAGGCTCGACGGACTTAACGGGACGTCCATAGGTGTCATAGGTTGTCGTGCAACTACCGCTGAACATGAGGGCCAATACCAACAAAGACACCCAACAGAATCGCTGGATCCGCGCAAATGGATTGATTGCTTCCATGCCCGAATAGACGTGTCCTCAGGAACCTTTATTCAAGCGCAGGTCAATTTTCTGAAATCTCACCGCGGTAAAAGAGATCGTTCATCCGATCCAAATACTGAGTCACTGGGTCTTTCCGCTGCTTTTTCTCATCCTTCAAGCGCTCTTTCAGCTTGAGGTAATCATCAAACTCACCACTCGTCTCACGAGCACGAGTAATCTCAAACCAATCCATGTAGTCTCTGGCTCTCTCTGCACCCGCTAACATGGACTGACGCGATTTACTCAAGCGATTGATCCTTTGCTGCAACTTCTCTGTGTTGCCACGTGATAAGCCAATCAACATTTTCTGATACTCCAGCAGCATTGGACGATACGATGGAAAACAACGATAGCTGAGATAGATGAGCGCCTCTTGCGCTGGGCGCACTGCCGCAAACTTTTGCTTTTGCTCCAATCCCACCACCTCTTTCCATGCTGATATCTCTTTTTGCTGAAAACTCCCTCCGGGGCCGGGGACGCTCAACCGCAATGCATTCTGCAACTCTTGTTCGGTCTCCTGAATCGAGAGCACATCGGACAGCAAATTGAGCCCACCCTTGTTTGCCATCTGCAGCGCCCACCACTTGGCCAGGCTGTTTTCGGACAAATTCAAATCTGGAAAATGCTTCCTCAGCAAGATCGGCATGTCCCCCTGATATGAAGCGACATCTTTCAAAAAACTTCGGAACCCCTCTTTGCCTTCGGGCTGCTCTAACAAAGCCATAACCAAAGCCCCCGAAGACACCCGAAATGCTGCACGCGTCGCACCGTCCATTTTATTGTATTCAGCCACATCCGTTCCCAACAATTCCTCGAGCTTGAAAACTCCTCCTTTTCTGAACAAAGCCGCATACAACGCACGGTCGGTCTCATCGAGGCGCCAAGCACTGGCCTCACACAAACCGATCGACAACCATGGAGGAACCAAAACAAACACATCTGACGGCTTGTGATTTCCTTGCTCTAGACATCGTTGGTATATCAACAGCTCCACGACCGCCCGCTTGAAGCGATCAGGCTCGATGCCAGGCCCTAGATGCTTGTCCAATCTCAAGCGAGGGACACCCTCCACCCAAAGCAATCGTATCGCAACCGTCACATCAGTCGCCGGATCCCCTTCTTTGCCATGCAACACAATGCTTCCCGGAACCCTCCACTCATCTTTCTCCTCCGTTAGATGAAGCAGTTGATCTTTGACCTGCTCCGCCAGAATAGCAGCCTTGCCGCGGTTGAGCGGATCTCCCCCTGAAATTTTGAACTGCTCTGAGCGACTGGTCACCACCCCTTTGTTCGCTTTGACCACGGAATCGTCCTCGGGCGGCTTTACGATTTGTGGCTGCACCTCTTCTCCTACAAGAGAAGCCGACAAACCAAAAATAATGAACCAAGCATACGCCCTCATGTGATCTTATTCCGTCACAGGTTCCGAGTTCACAGCTCCATTCGGATTCAACACCAAGCGATCTTCCTCAATGCTGATTCCCGCCATCTCTTCAAAGGCCAAACGAATCTCATCACGGCAAACATTGGCCAACTCGGTATATGCTGGCTGCACGAGGTAAATGTAACCCTGAGGCACAACCAGTCGCCCATACTGCCCTCCGCGTCTCAAGTAGGGCACAACGGCATGAAACGGACCATCATGCAGCAACACCTCTGTCCGCAATCCAGTCGCACCCTGAGTCTGCTTGAATTGAATGAACATGGATTGCGTAGTCCGCTGACCAAAAACCGTTCGCTCGATGATGACCTCGGCCACCCCCTCTTTCAACCGAATGCAAACCGCTGACATCTTGACGTGATCCGCCAACAATCCCTTTTGCTCGATCTCGATGGTATCGGCCAGCCACCGGTTGATCTCCGCTTCACTCAGCGTCACTTGATAACGGCGGTCGACCGCATTTTTTAAGACCTCGTGCAAATCACGCGCTTTCTCCGTGCTCGTCTCATCGCGGTAGCCTTGGACATCGGACAAATCCTGCGGCAATACCATGAAAAGCATGGCAACTAGCAAAACCCCAGCAGATCCAATCGTCACAAGGAGCATCAGCTTCTTGAGACATCCATCTTTGCGCTTTTCAGGTTTTGCCATGAAATAAACCCATATCACGCCCGATGATCAATGCAAAGCCCCGCTTACCCTGTGAATTGCCATCAAATCTGATGCTCATCACCAGGTTGTGGCACGATCACTTCAGTCCCAGGCATATCCCTCTGGATTTCCTGACGAAACCAATCAATCGCTCCGTCATCACCGTGCACCAAAAACACCTTCTTGGGCGCCACACGCTTGATGTAATCCAAAATCGCATCCCTCGTGGAGTGCCCGCTGAAATCAAATACGCGAGTCTCACATTTTAACGGAACCGGTGCACCGCCGGGGTCCAACTCGACCATATCACCCTGCTTCGCAGCCCTGATTTTCCCACCCGGTGTCGCGGGATCGCAATAACCCACGAAAAACAAACCGTGCTTCTTGTTTTCCAAAACTCCTTGGCGCGCAAAGTTGTTAGACACGGTCTTTTCGGTCATCATCCCGCTCGACAAAGCATAAATACAACCCGACGAAAACGGAATCGGCCCTTTCCTTTTCCGACCACCACCTTGGATCTCCATGTCCTTGATGAAACGGAATCCCTTGAGATGGCGTCGCGATTGGTCAGCAAAACGATCATAAATGTGCGTCATCTTGGTGCTGAGCCCGCCAATGTAAACTGGCGCGTCATTTGGAATGCGACCTTCTGATTTGAAACGGTGCAACATCCCCAAGACCTCTTGGGTTTTGCCCATGGCAAATACAGGCACCAACACCGATCCGCCACGATTCAAAACTCCCGTGATGGCATCCGCGAAATCATTCTCCTCATCCCTGCGGTTGTATCCTTCCTTACGCGGTTGCTCACCGCGCGTCGTTTCAACAATCAATGCATCCACTGGCTCATCCGGAAATGTCGCTCCCTTCTGCAAGGTGCTGTGCTCAAAATTCACATCACCCGTGTACATCACCCGCTTGCCCTCGGCCTCAATCGTCAAGCCCACCGACCCCAAAATATGCCCTGCATCATGGAATGTTCCACGAACGGTTCCCTCGTAGTCCAAATCAAACGGCCGATCACATGCACGTGTCTCAAACGCCACCGTCATATCATCCAACTCGCGGTGCTGGAACAATGGATAGTCGGTGATGCCCAGCTCAGTCCGCTTGGAATTCATGACGTTCACGGAGTTGTGCAACATCGCCGTGGCCAATTCAGAAGTCTCGGGGGTCATGAATGCCTTGGCCTGTGGCTGCCCTTTGAGAAATACTGGCAAGGTTCCAACATGATCCAAATGCGAATGAGTCACGACGATCGAATCCACACCACCCTCTTCCAGATACTCATAATGCGGGATCGCCTCTTGCCCCTCGTGCTTCGGATGCATTCCCGCATCCAAAACGATTCGAGCATCGGCAGTCTCTAATAAATACGAGTTTGCACCGATACCGGCATGGCGACAGAGACTCTTAAAAAACATGCGCAGAGATTAGACCGCGCCTGCGCGCTGTCAATGGAGGGGGCATAGCCCCCGACTAGTCCGGGCAAGAGAACCGCGTGCCAGCACCTCCCAAAAGCGGTAGGGTGCTGCGGCTCGCAGCACCGTAATCCCCGCCTACGGCGGCAACGTCGGTTGATCGAGCCCATCAACTCTACCATAAAACGTCCTGTAGCGCCGGTCTCTGACCGACGTAGCCAACCCCGCGCCAGCCCACCTATTTCAGCATTTCAGCTTTTCCCTTTTCAGCATTTACCCCACGCTTCACCCGTGAAGCATATATCTGTCATCGGCGGCGGTCCCGCAGGCCTGCGAGCCGCCGAAGTCGCTGCGGAAGCAGGTGCCAAGGTCACTCTATTCGACGGCAAGAGGTCCGTTGGCCGCAAACTTCTGGTCGCGGGAAAAGGTGGATTCAACATCACCCACGGAGAAGACCTCACTCCCTTCGTTAGCCGATATTCAGGACCCAATCTCACAACGGAGCGAATCCACTCTCTGATCGCCGACTTCGATAACAAGGCGCTGCGCGCATGGGCGGCCCTGCTTGACGTCGGAACCTTCAAGGCCTCAAGCGGTCGCATCTACCCCAAAGCGCTCAAAGCCGCACCATTGCTCCGACGCTGGGTCGCGAAACTAAAGCAATTGGGAGTGACCTTTGAAATGAACCATCAATGGACCGACATCACCCCCGGCCCACCCCACCAAATCAAATTTACAAATGGTGAAACAGTCACCGCAGATGCCGTCATCTTTGCGCTTGGTGGTGGGTCTTGGTCAAACACTGGGTCCGATGGCAGTTGGGTCACTAAATTCGAGTCTCTCGGCATCCAGTGCAACCCACTCTACGCAGCCAACTGCGGATGGGAACATCCATGGAGCGATCGTATCCTGTCAGCCGTTGAAGGACAGCCACTGAAAAACATCACAGTCTCCGCAGGAGACACCACGATTGCGGGAGAGCTACTCATTACCCAATACGGACTGGAAGGTGGCACGATATATCAACTAGGTCGCGAACTCCGCGCGATGGATGAACCGGCGATCACCATCGATTTCAAACCCACTTTCACCATCGACCGATTGATCCAAAAAATGGAATCGGCCAAACGCAACTACCTCAACGAGGCGAGCAAACGGTGGAAGCTCAGTGCTGCCGCTCTCGCAATGCTGGGCGAACACTCATGGAACGACACTGAGTCGCTCGCGAATGCCGTAAAGGCATGGCGTGTCCCCCTCGCCCAACCCCGCCCCCTCGAAGAGGCCATCTCGTCAGCTGGAGGTGTCTGTTGGGACGAATTGGATGATCAACTCATGCTCAAGCGCTTCCCTGGCATCTACGTCGCTGGCGAAATGATCAATTGGGAAGCCCCTACCGGCGGCTACCTCATGCAAGCCAGCTTCGCCACCGGCACCCGCGCGGGCACCGCAGCAGCAACTTCTGCTTACGATTCGCCCTGACTCTCATTTCAGCATTTCAGTTTTTCCGCATTTCAGCTTTTATTCACCCCCATGCCCTTAGCCGATCGAGACTACCAACAACAACCCTCCAATATGCGAGGGGGTGGCTTTCTGTCTCACCTGCCCCCCGTGGTCAAATGGCTGCTGATCACCAATGTCGCGATCTTCCTACTCGATTACTTGCTGCTGCCGTTGATTTTCAACATTCAAGTCGACCTATTCAACCCTCCTCCAATCGCAAGCTTTGGAGCGTTCAGCATCAGCTCTGCATTCGGTGAATTTCGTGTGTGGGAATTGTTCACGTTCCAATTCATGCACGCCAACATCCTTCATATCGCATTCAACTCCATCGGCCTCTACTTCTTTGGCCCGTGGATGGAGCGCTGGTGGGGATCGACCAAGTTTTTGGCCTTCTATCTCATCTCTGGTGCAGGCGGCGCACTATTCTACGCTTTGTTGTATTATACGGGTGTTCTTGATAGTCACCCTGACTCCACTCTCGTCGGCGCTTCGGCAGGAATTTTTGGCATCCTGATTGGCGTCGCAATGATCGCGCCCAATCTTCGTGTTCAGCTCATCTTCCCACCCATCGAGCTCACAATGCGTCAGCTATCGATCGGCATCCTTGCCTTTGCCGTGATCAAAATCCTCTTCAACATGAACAACGCTGGCGGCGAGGCTGGCCATCTCGGTGGTGCCATTCTCGGCTTCATCATGATGAAATTCCCGCAACTCCTCAGCAGCAACAACCACATCACGATCGAACCTCCCCGCTCTGCGCAATATCGATCGGAATCTAAGCTCAGACCGCGTAGCGAACTCAACTTAAATGACGACCCAGAAGTCGATACTATCCTCGAAAAAATCTCAGACGAAGGCTTCCAAAGCCTGACCGAGGAAGAAAAAGAAATCCTCAAAAAAGCCGCAGAGAAGCAGAACGAATGACGCCGCGCTCTATGAGGGCTTCGCCCCCCGTCGAAAGCCAAAGGTCTAAAAGTCTAAAAAGTCGAGCTACCCCACTTTTCATTTACCCAACACCATCAAATCCATTCGCGTCTATCCGCGTTCATTCGCGGTTTATAAATTTCAGTATTTCCCATGTCAGATTTTCAGCATTTACCCAAGATCGTCTCCGACGATCAAATGATCTCCTGCCCCGAGAATTCCCACCAACTCGCCCGCTTAAGGGCCATCATGCACCGACTGCGTGCTCCCGGCGGCTGTCCATGGGATGCGGAACAAACCCACGAGTCCATCGTCCCCAACCTGATTGAGGAAACCTACGAAACCGTCGACACCATCCAACGCGGCGATCACGAACACCTCAAAGAGGAACTCGGTGACCTTTTGCTGCAAGTGGTCTTCCACAGCGAAATCGCCGAAGAAGCGGGCCGCTACAATCTAGACGACGTCGCCCGCGGCATCAGCGACAAACTCGTCCACCGCCACCCACACGTCTTTGCCCAAAGTGATGCCACCTCAACGGATGAGGTCCTGCAACAATGGGATGACATCAAACGCGTTGAGAAAGGTAACCAGGACAAACCCTACCTTCACGGCATCGGCAAAGAACTACCAGCTCTCCTTCGCGCCGCCAAACTCCAAAAGAAAGCAGCCAAGGTCGGATTCGACTGGCCTGATGAAGCAGGCGTCATGGACAAACTCGACGAAGAAGCAGGCGAACTTAAATCCGCCATTGCCGATGGTGATCCCAAAGCCATCGAAGAAGAACTCGGCGACC
This sequence comes from Luteolibacter sp., assembly GCA_043566505.1. GTDB lineage: Bacteria > Verrucomicrobiota > Verrucomicrobiia > Verrucomicrobiales > Akkermansiaceae > Luteolibacter. The sequence continues at coordinate 557,214 of CP121322.1, forward strand.
TCCTCTTCTCCGCGGTCAACCTCGCTCGCACCCGCAAGCTCGACCCCGAAGTCATCATGGCCAACGCGAACAACAAGTTCGAACAACGCTTCGCCGTGATGGAAGAGTCGCTGAAATCACAAGGCCTGACTCTCGACGAAGCCAGCCTCGAGCAAATGGAGGCAGCATGGCAAGCAGCGAAGGAACAGCCCAGGATACAGCAGTGATCGACTGACTCGGAAGAAGCCCTACGATTCAGGACCCTGGGAAGGTGCTATATTCTTTCCAATTCATCGATCCGCGCTCACTTTAAACACGTTGTGTTCAAACTGTGTGCCATCCTCCTAGCCTCCAGCCTCACCGCATCATGGTGGTCGCTGAATTGGGACTCCAAACCCATCCGCGCGGAAATTGGCAATATTGAGGCCGAACTCGAGACTCTCCCTGTCACCCCCATTAACACCTCTCCGTGGACACTGGGCTACAGCACCAACCAACAGGAGGATCCAACCGCGCCCGCCGTGGTCAACATAACGTTCCCCGAGCCAGAAGTGGTCGACTTAGTGGCTCTCCTCCCAGCCACCTACACCGACGACCGGAATCAGCTACAGTCATTTGGCTTTCCTCTTCGCTTCACCATCGAACGCCTGCTGCCCGATGGCGGCACGCAGATGCTCGTTGATCACCGTGACGCCGACTACCCAAGCCCCGGCATCGAACCCCAGCTCTTCACCTGCTCGGACACCAGCCTGACCAGCGCCCTTCGCATCACCATCACCAAGCGCGCACCCAACCCCACTTGGTGGCAAGCCGAACAGGTCGCCGCGCTGAGTGAAGTATTCGTGTTCTCAGGAGACAAAAACGTCGCCTTGAACGCCGCGGTTGAAGCCTCATCCACTTTTACTTTTTCCTATGTCTGGTCACCCGAATGTTTGACCGATGGGTTTTCGCTATTCTCCCCCATCGACCACCGTCTGAGCAATCCCATGGCTGATTTCTCGGCACTCTCAGAAGCCGTGACCCTGACGATGGACCTCGGAGAAACCAAAGAAATTGATGAATTCCGCATGTGGCCCGTGGTGCACTCGATTCAACACAACTTCCCCCCCTCCAGCGGTGTTGGCTTTCCAGAAGTGATTCAAATCGAAATCGCAGCTCAGTCCGATTTTTCGGACTCCAAATTCATCTACGCCGAAAGCGCACGACTTCAAAGGCCAGGGGCGGGGCCCTACATGAGGCAAATTCCACCAGTGACCGGACGCTACATTCGGCTCCACTTTGAGGCTGGCATGCCAGACTTCCGACGCCTAGAGCGCACGGAGATCACACTCAGCGAAATCCAGTTCCTCAATCGAGGACGCGTTGTCTCGAATCACCTTCCCATCACCAGTTCCTATCCTGAGCACACTTCTGACATTGTCCGTCTGACGGACGGCAAAAGCTCTGAAGGCACCATTCTCCCTCTTCGACAATGGGTCACGACTTTCAAACGCCGAGTCGATCTCGAGCAGCACTTAGCCATTCTTAACAACCAACTCGAAATCGCACAAACCAAGGACGAACAACGGGTCACCACCATTCTGGTCATCGCCGCGGGTCTCATCCTTCTCTTAACACAAAGCATCTGGCTCGTACGTGCCGCCGCCCGCAAACGCTGGGCCAATATGCGTGAACGCATCGCCTGCGATCTCCACGATGAAATCGGCGCAAACGTCAGCAGCATCGCGCACACCGCCGAGTTACTCGACGAAACCATTCAACAACCCAATCCTACCCAAAAACGCCTACTCAACAACCTTATCCAAAGCGCTCGACTAACGTCTCGCGAAGCCAAAAACTTCATCCGCTTCATGGAAAGCGAATCCAAAGACCGCGACCTAACAGAACAACTCACTCTCGTCGCCGACCAAATCCTTGGCACCATCAAAGTCTCGTTTTCACTCAAAGGTATCCACCGCATCAACAACCTCGACCCATCCACCAAATGGAACCTTTTGTTGTTTTACAAGGAGGCTCTCAACAACATCACCAAGCACTCTGGCGCGGAAAAGGTCGACATCAGCACAAACTGGGATGGGCAGAACTGGATTCTCACCATCTGCGACAATGGCCGCGGCATGAATCAAAGCGACGAATCTTGCAACCATCTGAGAAGCCGATCCCAAATGAGGGGGGGAGCACTCAAAATCCATAGCCAGCCCGGAGAAGGAACCACCATCACCCTTAAATTCAACAAACACCGCAAGCCATGAGCGAAACGATCTCGATCAGCGTCGTCGAAGACAATCCTTCCTACGCCCAAGCCATCCAAGATGTCATCTCTGCAAGTCCCGGAATGCAGTGCGTCAGCACTCACCGCAATGCCACGGAATGCGAGCAAGCTTTCCGATCCAAACCCTCACCGCACGCCGATATCATTCTCCTAGATTTGCGCCTACCTGATCGCAACGGCATGGATCTCATTCCGATGCTAAAGGAATGCTCGCCCAACACAGGCATCGTAATTCTGACAAGCAATGATGACTACCGAGTTGTACTCAAGGCCATCCAATTGGGAGTATTGGGCTATGTCCTAAAAGATGCTCCCATCGCAGACTTGAGACGCGCCATCGTGGAGTGTCATAAAGGTGGGTGTGTCATCGACCCACAACTATCTCGCTATGTTCTCAAGGCATTAAGCACTGACAGCGATATCGCAGATGGAGAGTCAGACAGCCCATTGACTGAACGAGAACGACAAGTTTTGGAATTGATGGCCCTTGGACACGTCAAGAAGGAGGTCGCGGACGAGCTAGGCATTAGCTACAGCGCGGTGGCACTATACACCGCAAACATCTATCAAAAACTTCAGGTTCCCAACATCGCGGCCGCTGTCGCTTCTGCGATTCGAAAAGGCATCATCTAAGTGGTTCAAATCCATCAATCGCGACCGAAAATCTTGCCGATTTTACGCCCCAATTTTGAGGTCGCTGGTTTGTTCGCCTGAACTTCTTCCGCCGAACCATCAGTTGATGACTCAACTTCTTTCGCCGCAGGAACTGGGTCAGGCAAAGGTTTCGTCTCCATATTGTATTCGCCCACGGGAACGACTTTTTCACAATGCGGGCATGGAGCAAGCGTGCCCCGCAACTTCTCCTTCGCTTGGATTTTTCCGCCGCAGGACGAACAATGGAATTTGAAGAGACGATCTTTGGGATCAACGGCCACAAACTTGTTTCCGCAAGTCGAACACTTGATTGAAATCCCCTCGTAGTGGAGCGGCGTTTGGGTGACCGCCTTGCAAGCAGTGCATTGAGCATCGAACATCATGATATTTAGGGGCGTATACGTATTGGCAATAGGAATCATCAACATGACGCCCGAGTCTAAGGACCCCGAACGACATCATATCGCCTATCTTTTAGAACAATCCGACCTTTAAGGTCAATGTGAAAGGATTCGCCCGCCCCCGCCGGCACTTATTCTTGCGCCTTCCTGCTCCACAGTACAACTTGTCCCGCGATGGGGGCTGTAGCTCAGTGGTTAGAGCACGGGACTCATAATCCCTTGGTCCAGGGTTCAAGTCCCTGCGGCCCTACCATCGCTCCATCATGGCTACCGTATACATGCTTCAAGGCAGCAATGGCCGTTATTACATCGGAGCCACATGAAGCCTGAAGCAGCGCATTGAGCACCACAACAGCGGCATGGTTCACTCCACTAAGCGATTAGGTCTTCCTTTGACGCTGGTGGCTTCGAAAACTTTTCCAACCATGGCTGATGCTCTGAAAACGGAAGGCATGCTGAAGAAATGGAAAGACTCGTCCAAGGCTCCTGCCTACCTTGGGGAAGGTTAGAGCAGCCCCGACTTGTCGGGGTTGGTCCAGGGTTCAAGTCCCTGCGGCCCTACTTATTTCAAATGACATGCAATCTAGTGTTGATCTGCCTGAGTAATCGCCGCGCTGACATCTTTCAAAGTGAATGGCTTGGACAAGAATGCATGCATTCCTGCCTTCTGACATTCTTCACGAAATTCACGAGTGACGTTCGCGGTCATCGAAATGATGCGCGCACGCTTCATCGAATCACCCGATTGATACCCAGCTGCATGCGCCTGTATTTTCGCCGTGGTCTCCAAACCATTCATTCCAGGCATATGGTAATCCATGAAAATGTATTGGTAATCGCTCTCTTGAACCCGGGCCAATGCCTTCTCACCACTGCTCACAATATCCACATCATAGCCTAGGTTCTCCAAGAAAATGCGGGCAAGCTTTTGGTTCAATGACACATCCTCCACAACCAGCACTTTTTGATTGGCCGATTCTAAAGCGCCCTTTTCAGACCCGTCCTCCAACGCTCCATCATGATTCTGATCTGTCTCGTCAGCTTCCACTTGAATGCTGAAATCGACTTTGGTTCCCACCCCCTCGTCACTGGTCAATCTGATCCGCCCCCCCATCAACTCAACGAGCTTTTTACAAATCACTAGACCCAAGCCGGTTCCACCATACTTGCGCGTTGTGGTGCCATCCGCCTGAGTAAATGGCTGGAACAACCTAGCCTGCTTATCCTTAGGAATTCCAACTCCCGTGTCTTGCACAGAGAACACCAATGCACTTTTCTCGGCATCATAATCCAAATTCACCGAGATCTCTCCCGCGTCCGTGAACTTGTTCGCATTCCCTATCAGGTTCGTCAAAATCTGACGCAGGCGTGTCGGGTCGAGCAAACATCTCTCTGGAATATGCCCTCCAACATTCAACTTGATGTAGTTCTTCCTTTCATCAGCCATCGGTGAAATCAGACGAATGACCTCCCGCGTAATGTCCAATGGATTACTCGATGTGCGATCAATCACGAGCTTGTTGGCCTCCATCTTGGAGAAATCCAAAATATCATCAATCAATGACAAGAGCTGGTTGGCACTGGATAAAATGGCGTCCGACCACTCTCGCTGACTCGGATCCAACCTCGATCGCCTCAAAACATCCGAGAAGCCTATCACGCTGTTCAAGGGCGTGCGGATTTCGTGACTCATGACCGCCAAAAACTCTGATTTGGCCTGGTTCGCAGACAAAGCTTCGCTCTCTGCAATCTTTCGATCCGCATTCTCCTCGGCCAACCGATCATTCAGGCTCACCAGGTCACTTGTCCGCTCTTGAACCAACTTGCTGGTTGCTTGGTTCGCATTGATCAAACTGGCCAACAAACCTGTCAACAAAACCGAGACGACCCCGAAACCCACGCCCGCCAGCAATGGCGCAGCCGAACTGGTTCGCTGCAGTCGCTTGCCTTCCTTCCACCCCACGGTGAAATCCCGCCCACCCAATCGTAGGGTTGTAACCATGGGGAATTTCTTACCGTTCTCATAACCCGATGAAAAACTCGAGAAGGCGAACGTCTCTGGCGAAACTTCATTCGAATCGAAGACGGTGAAATCAATCATTCCTTCTTTCGATTCCAGAACTCCCGCGAAAAGAAGCTCAGTGATGAATGGTGCATAAACCCACCGCTGAAAAGCCGCCCGCCGCTCCTCAACAGTGGTGATTGGTTTGCCGGCTTCATACGATGGCAACAATAGCAGAAAGCCGGGCCTCTTCTGGCCGTCCTGCACGAGAACAATGCGCCCCGTAATCTGAGGTTCGCCTGTGTCCCGCGCAATCATCGCAGCTTTCTGACGATTGGCCTCAGAAGCAATATCCAAGCCCAATGCCTGAACATTGATATCAAGCGGCTCAATGTAACGGATAACGAAGTGCTCATACCCCATATCATCCACATCTGGCGGAATCACGTTGGGGACTTTTTTTACCTGAAATTCCTCCAATCCTTCCGACCGAACATGGGCCAAAAAGGTGGGCAAATCCTCACCCCGAACAGGATCGATCACACCAATCCCATTGATGCCCGGATACCTCGCCGGCATGTCCAAACTGTTCGCAAACCTGACCCAGTCACGATGAATCAAATCCGGATTCACCTGATAAAGCATGGACCCGCTTTGCAGCGCATTGATGTAAATATCCAAACGATTGTTGATGGATATTTCTGCATCCGAAACCAGTTCTTCCAAACGCATTTTATCCATATTGCGATTGGTGTTGCTAAGATAAGCAAACACCCCAGCACTGAATAATACGCCGCCGATCAGAGACGTAAGTGGAACATAAGCCAACTTGTTTCTGCCAAACGGGAAATGAACGATGTGCAGCGCAAGGACACCTATCAAGATGAAATAAAACCCTAACCAAACATATCTGTAGGAACCGCCATCTTCTACAAATGGCCCCATGCCCTTATGGGTCATTATTATCAGAGCCACACATGTGAGCGCGTTTAACAAATAGCAACCGCATTTGGGGAACCATTTCGCAACCACTAGCAAAGGAACCAAATACAATCCCAACACCCATACAGAGTCCGGGAAGGCACTCAGCAAATAGGCAAACACCGCCACCATCATGATGACACCCAACAACTTGATGATCTCAACACCACCCAACCATCGCCACTTGTGCCCCGCGATGATGGGCAACAAGATGATGATGCCAATAAAATCTCCGTGCCACCAATCGATCATCAGATCCCGCATGGCAAATAGCGGCACTTGCTGGGTGAGGACTAATGTCGCAGACCCAATGTTAGCAGCTGCAATGGCACTAAATCCAGCAAATCCAATCAAAATCAGCGGCAATGTTAGAAGACGAGTCAGCGAGGCTTTCCTCAAAAAACGCCAAAACAAAAAAGCGTAGATCAACCACTCCACAACACCTGCCACCGTGAAGCCAAGGCATACCAGCGGAGGCTGACCCTGCAAGAAAGGGGCAAGAAACGCACCCGCAGCCAAGCCGGGAATCACGCACGCGCCTCGCAATAACAGCAAACCGACCGCGAACCCACTGGCCGGCCAAAATTGAACCACGGTTTGATCCCCGTCCTTGAGCAAATAGGAAAACTTCGCCAACAACAACATCCCCACCAGCCCCAGGATATTATCCAGCAACCTCATCCAATGTCCCCGTGATGGATCACAGCGAATAGGAGCGACGATTTTTTGGGCTGTTTTGGTTGTATTCACAAGCGTCGAGGGGCGGCCCATATTTTGGGGCAACACGAAGAGATTCTCAAATTCCACTATCCTATAGCTAGCGCGAACAGGGATTTTTGGCCTCCACCGTCAATATCTCAATACCCCTATTCGATTCTCAGAAAGGAACGTCATCTGCCCAAGGGTCATCTTGACCCACATTCCATTCCTCGACCAATTCGGCTGGAAAATCGTCCAGAAACTGGGATGGCCGGCATATCACATCCCCGCTGTAGGACTTGGGATTCATCATGGGATAGGACAAATACAGGTCGTCCTTGGCACGGGTCAACGCGACGTAAAACAAGCGCCTCTCCTCTTCGAGCGCGTCCTCATCCTCCGACTCCAAAATCCGCCCATTCGGGAACTGTCCGTCGACCAACCATATGATGAATACCGCCTTCCACTCCAAGCCCTTGGCTTGGTGAATCGAGGTGAGTGTGACCTTTTCTTCCTCTGGTGCCTGCTCCCCCGATGGCTCTGGGTCAGTCGTACTCATCAATGACAGCTGTGCTAGGAACTCCAGAATGTCGGTGAAATTGCCGCCATACTCTGACAATTGCTCAATGTCCGCCCGACGACTCTCAGCATTGTCAAATGTGGTGCTGAGGTAGTCGCTGTAGACTCCCTCCAAGACTGAGAAAATCATATCAGAGGGTCGCGCGAACTCCGCATCAGGCGTGAGCTCATCCAGCGTATAACAAAGCTGCTCCCAATGCTTTACGGTCTTCTTTGGAACTTTGAACTTCAACATCAAGTCCGACCACTTCGGCGGAAGCTGCTCTTTGCTCGCCCAACCTGTCGCCAACCATTGATCCCACAACTTCAGCGCGGTGGTGGGCCCACAACCCGGCAGCAAGCTCACCATCCTCAAGAAACTCACTTCGTCCCGACGATTCACAACAAACCTCATGAAGGCTGAAACGTCCTTGATGTGCGCCTGCTCGAAAAACCTCAAACCACTGGTGATCCCAAATGGAATCCCACGCGTTGTGAGCTCCATCTGAATTTCCAAACTCTGAAAGTGCGCCCGATACAACACTGCCATCTCCTCAAGCGGCACTCCTTCGTCCCGAAGCTCCAATATGCGCTGCGCCACAAAGGCCGCCTGCGTGTTGGGATCGGGCAATGGCACCAACGCCGGCTTCGCACCCAACTCTGGACGCGATGACCGCAAGTCTTTCTCAAATCGGCCCACGTTCGCCCGAATCGCGGCATTCGACAGCGCCAGAATCTCAGGAACACTTCGGTAGTTGGTCTCGATGGTGAAAACCCTGGAACCCGGATAGCGCACTGGAAACCCGAGAATTAAGGTCATGTCAGCCCCACGCCATGAGTAGATCGATTGCGCATCATCCCCCACCGCCATCAGGCTATTCTCCTCCGCCACCAAGAGATCAATCATGCGCCCCTGCACTTGGTTGGTGTCCTGATACTCATCGACCAAGATGTGCTTGAAGCGATTCTGATAAAGCTCGAGCACGTCAGGAAATTCTTCAAACAAGCGTACGGTCTGAACCAAGAGATCATCGAAATCCATTGAGTTGGTCTCATGCTTTTTCTCAATATAACCCTTCCGCACTTCCTCAATTTGGTCGATCCAATCATACAAGTGATCGTAGCGATCCGCGATCAACTCCTCCAAGGTGACCCCCGTGTTCTCAATCAGCGAAAACATCGATGCGAGAACGTCGGGCTTTGGAAAGCGACGCTGCTTGGTGTCGATGTCGCACTTGGCAATCACCGCCTTCAGCAACGACTTCTGATCATCGCGATCCAGAATGGAGAATGACCGCGTGTAACCCAAATCCGTGGCATGCTTGCGCAAAATCCGCGAGCCAATGGAGTGGAACGTCCCAGCCCACAGCGATGCAGTGTCATGGGGTGCCAATTCTTTGACACGAGCCGTCATTTCACGCGCCGCCTTGTTGGTAAACGTCAGCAGCAAGATCTCACGAGGGTTCAACCCATGATCCATCAGCCAGGCCACACGGTAGGTTAGCGTGCGCGTCTTGCCCGACCCCGCACCGGCAATCACCAAGGCCTTGCCTGGTGGCGAAGAAACCGCGCCATACTGCTCTTCATTCAACGCCGCCTTGTAATCGATGCCCGATGCAGGCGACGAAGTGGATCGGTGGAGCTTGTATTGGCGAGCCATGAACGAGGACAACTTGGCACCCACTCAGCAGATGGGCAACCCGCGAGATGATATTGTGAAGCTAGATCAGCAAAAATCGAAACGCAGAATCGTCAAATCAGTCGATGTCCTCACGGGTTTTCTCACCTCGGTCAATGGCTTTGGCGTGCTCCATGAAATCCTTGAGACTCTCGCGCACCTTGGGCAGCAGGAAGAACACCCCAATAAGGTTGGGCACGACCATCGCAAACAAGAAGGCATCACCAATATTAACAGCCGATCCACTACCGATAATGGCGCCGAGCACCACGACCAAGCAGAAGACCAATTTGTAGCCGATGACCAAAGGCTTGTTGTATTCGCCACCACATAGGAACAGCAATGCCTGTTCCCCATAATAACCCCAACTCAGCATGGTCGAGAAGGCAAAGAGCACCACAGCGACGGTCAGCAGGTAAGGGAACCATTCCCCAATGCCTCGACCAAAAGCTTCAGAAGTTTTGGCGATGTCCATTTGCTTGCTGAGCACTTTCTCATCAAATGGAATCCATACCGATTGATAAGAGTCAGCTTCGCTTGACCCACGAAGCCCAAAGTGACGATCCACGCCGTCCTGCGCTAGCTTGGCAGACACCACCTGTTGAATATTGGCTCCAAGACCTGCAAGGAGAGCGACAGTCTCCTGATTGGCATAAACCTGACCCCAGCCCATGGCTCCTTCATCTTTCGCAGGACTGCCGATGATGCGAACCGGTGTATCGCTCGGAAGCATGTATTTTTCAGCATTTTCTTCCATGTACTTGCGCAAGGGGAAGGCAGCCTGCTGGTCGGCGGGCTTCGCTTTCATGGCCACCTCGTGAGCCGACTGCGCCTGACCCAGCGTTTTGGCGTCAATCATGTAAATAGGTGCCTCACTGTTCTCGTGAACCCGGGCATCCACCTTCCATTCACCGGTGACCACAATCACCAATGCCGTCATGGTACAAACCACTACGGTGTCCACGAGGGGTTCCAGCAGGGCCACCATGCCCTCAGAGGCTGGTTTATCGGTTTTCACCGCACTGTGCGCAATGGGAGCCGAACCAATACCCGCTTCATTGGAGAATGCCGCACGCTTCACCCCTTGGATCAACGCACCCACCAAACCACCAACCACAGCAGTCGGGTTCATCGCGTGAGCAAAAATTTCCAGAACTGCACCTGGCAGCTTGTCAAAGTTGACCAACAAGATGAATAAACCTGCAAGGACGTAGAGAATGCACATGCCTGGCACCAATACCGAGGTAACCTTACCAATGGATTTGATGCCCCCCAAAATCACGGCACCAACGAATGAGGCGAGGATGATGCCAAAGGTCAGACTTCCTGCGTCCGATACAATAAACTGGGATAAACCACCATCACCACCCGCAAACTGCTGGGAGAAAAGCTTGTAGGCTTGGTTGGCCTGAAAGAGGTTGCCCGCCCCCAACGCGCCACCAATGGCCGCAATGCAGAAGATAACCGCGAGAGTCCAACCGAGGCCCTTGAAAAATTTCTTGGCGCCTCCCTTACGTCCATCCGGCAAACCACGAACCAGATAATACATCGCACCGCCGTGGGCCTTGCCGTGAGCATCAATTTTGCGGTAGCGCACACCCAGCGTGCACTCAGTGAATTTCGTCGCCATGCCGCAGATGCCGAGAATGATCATCCACAAGGTCGCCCCAGGGCCACCGATGCCGATCGCGATGGCGACGCCAGCGATGTTGCCAAGCCCGACGGTTGCGGAGAGTGCCGAACTCAGCGCTTGGAAGTGGGAAATTTCACCGGGCGCATCGGGCCGCGTGTACTTGCCTCTCACCGTCTTGATGGCCGTGCCAATCCCACGCAAATTGATAAAGCCGAACCAGAAGGTCAAAAAAAGCGAGGTGCCGGCCAACAAAATAAGGACCAGTGGAACCGTCCCTATGACCTCGAAACTCGGTCCCCAGAAAATGATATTAAAAAGCCATTCCGTAAGCTGATCGATGGGACCATTGATCTTATTCGTCAGCTGATCTGCCCAAGAGCTTTTTTCTTCTGCTGCCATCGCCATCGGCGACATCAAAATCATCATCAGGATCAAACCACAAAGCGAGCGACATGAATTCTTAACGCTTGATATCATGCCAGCAGACACTGCCAAGCCACCTACCACCCCGCAAGCCCAAAGCCCAAAGCCCAAAGCCCAAAGCCTAGATCACCTCATCCGTGCTTTCTACCAAAGTGCCGATCCAACCATGACACAATGCCATCGATCACGCGCGGATACGAGTCATCATCAAAAACATGCCCGGCACCTTGGATCTCAATCCACTCTTTTTCACAATGCGCAGCATCTCGAGCATCAATCCCATCCTGCAGCGGAATCACATCATCTTCGGTACCGTGAACCAATAGCCACGGCTGCAAAACTTTGGCGGCATCACCACGAACGCTATGGATCTTCGTAAGGTCTTCCACGTAGAGGGTCGACAAAGGACAATCCTCTTCTTCCCACATCACATCCTTGTCTGGAACCAAATCACCAAACTCTCGTTTCACAAAATCAGCCGTGTGAACCATGCCTGCCAATGATACCAATCCCGCGATGCGTGAACTCCCCGCCGCAACCCGAACTCCCACTGCGCCACCCATGCTGTGACCGATGTAGATCACTTGAACGTCATCCTTCACCGCGCCCAATACGGACTCAAGATCTCCAACCTCTTTGGTAATCGTCGATGCCTCAAAACTACCTTCTGAATCTCCATTGCCAGAAAACGAAACACGCAGACATGGCCATCCTTGTTCAGCAAGCCCATTGGCAACTGCCAACAAAAGCGGCCGATCTTTGTCGCCTGTCACTCCGTGACCCAAAACGACCAACACATCGTCCCGTGTCCCTTCGTGAAAACAAACGTCGAGTTGCTCTCCGAAAAGATTGCGAATTGGAGTTTCGATCAATTTCTCAGGAATCATTGGTCGCCTCCACGGTTAGGGAATGTCAATTCGGCCACGCCCGACTTATCCAAGTCGCCTTTGCCCAAGTCGATCAGTTTGCAATACTGGTTCTCCGTCGCATCCGACAATGGGACTTTCACGCCTTCTTCTTTGGCCAGCGCATTGGCAATCCCGCTGTCTTTCGCCGCATGGGCTGCAGAGAAATAACAATCGTGGTCGCGGTCGATCATGTCGTCGCTATCGGTTTCAAGAACTCGTGAGTTCGCACCCGTTTGTGAAAACACTTCTTTCAGCATGGCGAGGTCCAAGCCCATCGCCGAAGCCAAGCCCAACCCTTCGGCCAAGCCGGCAGTGTTGATGTTCATGACCATGTTGACCAATGCTTTGACTTTCGCCGCATCACCCGCAGAACCCACGTGACGGAGCGAAGATGACAAGGCCTCAAGTATCGGCTTGGACTTCTGGTAGACGGACTCCTCACCGCCAACGATCAAATACAACTCGCCGTTTCTTGCCTGTGGAATGCTCGATGCCATGCAGGCAGCCAGTCCGTCTGCACCCGCTCGCTTCGCCGCTGTCACTGCCGCCTCATGCGTGGCCGGTGAAACCGTCGCGCAATTGATGAAAACCTTCCCCTCTGCTGCCACCAACAGAGAATTTTGCTCAGTGAAAATGCCACGCATCGCGGTTTCGTCAGAAACCACCGTGAAAATCACATCCGCCGCCGCAGTCACCTCTGGCAAGGTCTTGGGCGCATCACATTTCAATTCTTCGGCCAATTCTTCAGCGATCTTGGCTTGTGCATCGAACACCGCCGACACCTGGAACCCTGCATCAACAAGGCAACGCGCCATATTGGCACCCATTCGACCCACACCCACAAATCCGATTTTCATCTCTTTCATGGATCCAAACTAGAACCCCTTTCCAAATGGATGCAACGAGAAGTTCTAAGATTACTGCACCAATGCCCCATCACGCGCGGCTTTTAAGATAGAATTACAAAGCCCAACAAAAATTCCATGTTTCAATCCCAACAGATTGAGCTACGGTGACCACCAATCGCGCCAATCATGGCCAACCTTTTCTAATATGAAACCACCACCAGTTAAAAAAACCATCACCATCGATGGCCGCCAGATCTCGTTCAACCCCCGATTATTTCTCGGAATACCAATCGTCTTGATTCTGATCTACGGAATTTTCACCTCGTTCTATACCGTCAGCCCAGAATCCGTCGCCGTCGTCCAACGATTCGGCAAGTTTACGGAAATCAAGGATCCAGGCCTTCGCTTCAAAATCCCCTACGGCGTCGATAAGGCCACCATCGTTCCCATCGACCGCCAACTGAAGCTCGAGTTCGGCTTCAGCCGCACGGGTGATGTGACCAACCCTCACCAAGTTGGCACCGAGCCTGAAAAAGAACGCGACATGGTCACTGGCGACCTCAATGCCGCCCAAGTCGAGTGGATCCTGCAATACAGCATCACCGACCCCTATCAGTATCTCTTCCAACTCCGCAACCCGGGCCCAACACTGCGCGACCTCACCGAAAGTGTGGTCTGCGAAGTCATCGGCGACCGCACCGTGGATGAGGTACTCACCATCGGCCGTACCGAAATCGGCGTCGAATCCCTCAAACGCCTGAGTGAGATTGTCAGCACGCTCGACATGGGAATTACCGCGGAACGCATTGAGTTGATCAACGTCAACCCTCCAGGCCCAGTCCAACGCTCCTTCGGCGAAGTCAACCGCGCTCAACAAGAACGGGAGCGAATGATCAATGAGGCCAACGGCGAATACAACCGGGTCATCCCGAAAGCCAAAGGCACCGCCCAACAGCGGATTTCCGGAGCGGAAGGCTACGCGTTCCAGCGAGTCAACGAAGCCGAGGGTGACGTCACCCGCTTCAGAGACCTGCTCGAACAATACGACAAAGCCCCGACGATCACCAAACAACGACTCTACCTCGAAACCATGAATGAGGTGCTGCCCAAGCTGGGCCGCAAAGTCCTACTCGACGAGGACGCAAAGCAGTTCCTCCCGCTCTTGAACATGAGCAACTAACCCCCCTCAACTTAAAAATTTCATGAAAACCATCATCTCCGTCGTCTTTCTCGCGATTGCCGCAATCATCTTTGGCAACAGCGCCTACACCGTTCAGCAAACTGAACAGGTGTTCATCACCCAGTTCGGTAAATTTGTGGGCGAGCCCATCAATTCCGATCCCGCAAAAAATGAAGCAGGCCTGCATTTCAAGGTCCCCTTCATCCAAAAGGTCAACAGCATCGAAAAGCGCATCCTTGAATGGGACGGCCCATCCACCGACATGCCGACCCGCGACAAGCTCTACATCAACGTCGATACTTTCGCTCGCTGGCGCATTTCGGATCCAATCACCTACTACGAGAAGCTCCGCGACGAACGCAGCGCGCTCACGCGCCTCGACGACATCATCGGAAGCGCCACTCGTGACGCCATCGCCGCCAACGATCTCATTGAAGTGGTTCGCAGCGAGAAAGATCGCGAGCCCGCCAAGGATGAATCATTGGTCACCGCCAACACCAACCTTGGCATACTACCGCCCATCAAATTCGGCCGCAAAGTGTTAACCCAGCAAATCCTTGATGCCGCTCAACCCAAAGTCCAAACATGGGGAATTGAACTCATCGATGTGCGATTCAAACGCATCAATTACAAATCGGACGTGATCGGTGAAATCTACAGCCGCATGGCGTCTGAGCGCATGCAAATCGCGGATCGCTTCCGCTCTGAAGGTGCCGGTGAAGCCGCAAAAATCATCGGACGCAAAGACCGCGACCTCCTCCAGATTGAATCGCAAGCGTATCGCCGAGAACAAGAGATCCGCGGCAAGGCCGATGCCGAGGCCACGGAAATTTACGCCAAAGCCTACAGCTCCAGCGAAACTGCCGCCGATTTCTATCAGTTCATCAAAACGCTCGAAACCTACGAGAAGGCGCTCAACAAAGAAACCACCGCCATCTTCACCACCGATAGCGAATTATTCCGCCTTTTCAAAAGCATCGACGGCAACACCAAGCCAAAGAAAGACTAGACACCAAAAGGACTGAGCTTCAGCCACAGCGTCATTCCTCATGCGCTGGTGGCCCCGTCTCGAAGCGCATCAGCTCGGCGATGAAGGTGAGCGGAACATCGCCGGTTTCACCGTTCCGGTTTTTCGCGAGAACGAGGTTGGCTTTGCCGGCCTCCGCTTCTCGCTCTTCATCGTTCTCCGCATAATACGCGGTCCGATAAAGCAAGCCCACCATGTCGGCGTCCTGCTCGATTGAGCCCGACTCACGAAGGTCGGACATCCGCGGCACACCCAAGCTTTTGCCTGTGCGCGACTCAGGGCCACGGTTCAACTGAGCCAAAATCACAATCGGAATCGCCAACTCTTTGGCGAGCCCTTTGATCCCCGCCGAAATCTCGGCAATCTCACGCTCACGCGAGTTCTCTGCCTGCTTGGTGCGCGATTTCATCAACTGCAAGTAGTCAATCGCGATGAACTGAATGTCTTCATCACGCTTTTTGCGACGCGCTTTCGCACGCAGTTCGTTGATCGTGATACCTGGCGTATCATCAATGAACAGTTTTGAGCCAGTGATATCCACCGTCGCTCGTTGAATCCGCTGCAAGTCACCTTTGTTTGGCGTGTAACCCCGACTCAAATTGCTCAGCGCAAACTTTGCCCGGGCAAACACCAAACGTTGCACTAGCTGGAAGGCGCTCATCTCACACGAGAACACCATCGACGGCTTGCCCTGGTCGACACAGATGTGCTCGACGATGTTCATCATAAATGAAGTCTTACCCATCGATGGACGAGCCGCGATGACGAACATCTCACCCGGCTTCAAGCCATTGCTCTTCTTGTCGAGTTCATCGAATCCGGTCGGAATTCCCTGAGCTCCTTTTTCACCCGCCAAAAGCGACTGAAACTGCTCAATCACCTCTTCCACCGAATCTTTGATGGTCGGAGCTTTGTTGGTCTCTGCTCCCTCACGGATCGCCAAAATCTTTGCTTCCACCGTATCCAGCAATCCCGCCACCTCATCTGGAGATTCGTAGGCCGAAGTGATCGCGTCGTTCGAATTCTGAATGATCGATCGAAGGATGAACTTGTCCTTTACGTGCTGAAGGTGATGCCGGAAATGCCCCGGGCTTGGCGCGTAGGTATAAAGATCCGTCAGCGCAGCGGGTCCACCCACGCGATCCAACAATCCCTTGTCGAGCAAGCGCTGAACCAAGGAAACGAGTTCGATCTCGACGCCCGACTCAAACAGCCCGATCAAAAAATCATACAAGGTCGAATGCGCCGGCAGGTAAAAATGCTCTTTGGTCAGCTTTTCTTCCACCGCCACACCAATCCACTCCTGTGAATCTTGAAGCATCGACGACAACAAACTCTTCTCTGGGCCAAGCGCATGAGGAAGCGCGCGCGTTACATCGTCCGCAAACTGACCCGCATCCTGCAATGATGGTGATTTTTTCGAGGAAGATGCAGTTTTCGTGTCCGTGGCCATGTGCCCAAGACAATGGACACTCACCCACCAAGGTCAACAACACGCAACACGGAGATGAAAATCGATGGCAGCAATTGTGAACATGTGAATAACTCAAATGCGTTCATCCCAACAACATGTGAATAAGTTGTGAGCAAGCCTGTGAACAACATCCTGACCCATTGATTTCCAATGCTTGCCCTTCCCAAAGAAATCCACAAACTTCACCCATGCGCGCAGTGATTCAACGGGTCAGCGAAGCCAAAGTCAGCATCGATGGCGAGGAGATCTCGTCGATCGGACCCGGCTTCTTGATACTTCTCGGTATCGAATCCGCCGATACCCCGTCCGATATCGATTGGCTTTGCCCCAAAATCGCCAAAACCCGCATCTTCTCAGACGATGAGGGCAAAATGAACCGCTCCATCATCGATCATTCAGGAGAGATCCTGGTGGTCAGCCAATTCACACTCCACGCCTCAACCAAGAAGGGCAACCGGCCGTCCTTCCTAAAAGCAGCACCTCCCAGCCATTCAGAGCCCCTCTACGAGGCATTCTGCGACCGCATGGAACAAGAAATCGACCGATCTGTCGCTCGCGGGGTCTTCGGCGGCGACATGAAAATTTCGCTCACCAACGATGGCCCTGTCACAATCCTGATCGATACCCAAAATCGGGAATGACATTCGCTTGCATGGCTGCGTGAGGCTGCGTAGCTTCGGCCGCCGTGCCAACAAAAGCCATTCTCGCACTCGAAGACGGACGTTGTTTCGAAGGAACCTCGTTCGGAGCCATCGGAACCACAACCGGGGAAATCTGTTTCAATACCTCGATGACTGGGTACCAGGAAGTGATCACTGATCCCTCCTACCGCGGTCAAATCGTCTCGATGACTTACCCTCAAATCGGCAACTACGGGATCAACCCGGAAGACGCCGAATCCAGCAGCCCACACATCCGCGCATTCGTGATCGGTGAACTCTGCGAAATTCCTTCCAACTGGCGATCCACTCAGCCCCTCTCCGCTTACCTCCTCGACAACAATGTCCTCGGCATCGAAGACATCGATACACGAGCTCTGACGAAACACCTCCGGTCACTCGGCGCGATGCGCGCCTGCGTCACCACGGAACTCACCGCAGAGGAAGCTGTCCAAGCAGCCAAAGACTCTCCGTCGATGGAAGGCATGGACTACGTCAAAGAAGTCAGCACTCCAAAATGCTACCAATGGGAAGATGAATCACGCGAATGGATCCTTCCAAACGTGATGACCGGAGCCGAAGGCCCCTACGCCGATCTTCCACCCGCCAAATACAAAATCGTCGCCTACGACTTCGGTATCAAATTCAACATCCTTCGCCGACTTCGCCAAGCAGGCTTCGAAGTGGAAGTTGTCAGCTCCACCACAACCGCAAAAGAAGTCCTCGAGAAAAACCCGGACGGCATCTTCCTCTCCAACGGCCCTGGTGATCCAGGCGCTCTCGATTACATCCACAAAGAGCTGCAACAACTGATCGGCAAGAAACCGATCTTTGGCATCTGCCTCGGCAACCAACTCCTCGCCTACGCTTTTGGCGGCAAAACCTTCAAAATGAAGTTTGGTCACCGCGGCGGCAACCAACCGGTCAAAGATCTTCGCAGCGGCAAGATCGCCATCACATCACAAAACCACGGATTCGCGGTCGATGGCGACTCACTCCCAGATGATGTGGAAGTCACTCACGTGAACCTCAACGACGGCACCGTCGAAGGCATGCGCCACAAAGTTCACCCCGTCTTCAGCGTCCAATATCACCCAGAAGCCGCCCCCGGCCCAAACGACGCTTCCTACCTCTTTGAAGAGTTCGCTCGTCTGATCGACGAAGCTAAAGGTTAAACGTTATTCGTTAAAAAAGAGAAGACACCGCAGAGATACATAATGGGACACTGAATGTCACTTCTCCCAAATAACTTTTCACCAATAACACATTACCCAATTTAAAAATTTCCATGAACACCATCATCACGGGCCTTCAATGGGGCGACGAAGGCAAAGGCAAGATCGTTGACTACCTCACAGAATCCGCAGACGTCGTCATTCGCGGACAAGGAGGCAACAACGCAGGCCACACGGTTATCGCTGGCGGCAAGAAATACGTTCTCCACCTCCTCCCATCCGGCATCCTCTGGGACAATAAAACCAACGTGATCGGCAACGGCGTGGTGATCGATCCGATCGGTTTGGTCGAAGAAATCACCCGCATCGAAGGTCAAGGCGTGGAGATCGGCCCAGAGAAGCTTCTCATCTCCGACCGCGCACACGTCGTCTTCCCATTCCACAAGGAACTCGATGCCGCCCGTGAAATCTCACTCGGAGCACAGAAAATCGGTACCACCAAACGCGGCATCGGCCCGTCCTACGCCGACAAAGTGAACCGCTGCGGACTCCGCATGGCCGATCTTCTCGATCGCGAATTCAGCACGACTCAGATCGCTCGTCGTGTCAAAGAAGTGAACGAAATCCTCAGCAACTACGACTTACCAACCTTCGAGGCGGAACAAGTCACCGAGGAAGTCTATACCGCTTTCGAACGCCTCCGCCCACACATCACCAATACGATCCCCGCAGTGCACAAAGCATGGAAGGCCGACAAAAACCTTCTCTTCGAAGGCGCCCAAGGGACCCTCCTCGATATCGATTACGGCACCTACCCGTTTGTCACCTCTTCCAACACCACCGCCGGTGGCTCCTGCACCGGCTCAGGACTGCCACCCACAGCGATCGACGCCGTGATCGGTGTCTGCAAGGCCTACACAACTCGCGTTGGCGCCGGCCCATTCCCATCGATGGATGAAGGCCTCTCTGAATACCTCCACGGCCTCGGCCGCGAATTTGGAGCCACCACTGGCCGCCCACGTGGCTGCGGTTGGCTGGACACCGTCCTGCTCCGTTTCGCCTGCATGGTGAATGGCGTGACGGGCCTCGCGGTGACCAATGTTGACGGACTCGACAAATACGAGACGCTTCAAATCTGCACGGGTTACGACATCGATGGCGAAGTCCACGAACTTCCACCCGCCGACCGCTCTGCATGGGATCGTGCAAAACCGATTTACGAATCCTTGCCCGGTTGGCAATCCGATACCACGGAGTGCAAAAACTACGCCAACCTCCCGGAGCAAGCAAAGGCCTACCTCACGCGTCTCAGCGAGCTCTGCGGCGCACCAATCGCATTCGTTGGCGTCGGGCCCGACCGCACGCAAACACTGGTGGTGTGATATCGCGAATTGAAGATTCTGGGGTTTTTCATTGAATCTCTATCAGATCTTCAAATAACCATGGCACCAACGTCTTTGCATCATGCCTGAGTTTCCAGAAATCCCACGTCACATCGCCGTCATCATGGACGGCAATGGTCGCTGGGCAAAGGAACGTGGCCTTCCTCGCAGCCAGGGTCATCGGGCTGGCGCTGAATCCGTCCGCGAAGTCACCGATGCCTGTATCGAAAAAGGCGTCAAGTTCCTCACGCTCTACGCATTCTCCTCCGAAAACTGGAGCCGCCCGGCCGATGAGGTGAAATCTCTGATGAATCTGCTCGATCGCTTTCTCACCGAGAAAGTAAAGGATCTGAAGAAACAAAACATCCGACTGCTCGCAATTGGCCAAACCGACCGACTCCCCGAGAAAACGCAAAAGCTCCTAACGCGCATCATCAACCAAACCGCGGATCACACCGCAATGACCTTGGTTCTCGCCCTTTCATATGGAGGTAGAGAAGAAATCGTTGCAGCAGCTCGCACCTTGGCCAAGAAAGCCAAGGACGGGGAAATCAATCCCGAGGAGATTGGCTGCAGTGAATTTGCGTCCCATCTGCAAACTGTCGGCATCCCCGACCCGGATCTAATGATTCGAACTTCAGGCGAGATGAGGATCTCCAACTTTCTGCTCTGGCAAATCAGCTATGCAGAACTGGTCATCGTCAAAAAACTATGGCCGGACTTCCACAAGTCCGACCTGTTTGACGCCATCAAAGAATACCAATCAAGACACCGCCGATTCGGCGCCCTTTGAATGCTTCACATCTTAGGTAACATCACTAGCTTTGAATAGTTGTAGGTATTTTTCGCAACCCAATCCGAATCATTTGCCAAGCTGTTGTTTCTGCGAAGCAGGTTGATCGCATTGTCGGACATCACAGTAATAGACACCTCAACACTCGAGAGACGTCCAGCCTGCAACTCATCTGCCGTCAACGGCGTGTCTACGACAGCTTGCATACTTGAGGCGCTTTCAATCACCATACCGTCACCGAGGACGCGAAATGTTTCCGTCATCCCGTTCTCGCTGCCGACAGAGACCGGAACCGTATACAATTGAGGCGTTCCGGAGGCTGGTTGGTGGTATGCCTCAACCATGAATGTCACCGTAAACTGATAAATATTCTCACAGAGAAAGTTGCGTGCTTCATTAATATTATAAGTCGGCTCCTGATTGATACTAGGAAGCGTAGAGGTATCATATTTCGATTCGAATTCACTCGCCAAAGTGGTGGCCTGAGTCTGACCAAGAAGATTCCGAAAGGTCGATTTGGGATCTACCAACAATCGGTTGAGAGTAAATGTGCCAAATTCATCCTCATTGTCTGTACCAATCGGATCTCTCCATCGCAAACGATACCCCACACAAGAAACATCACCGCCCAAATCACCCCTCCTCACATTATCCCAAGCATCCACATAATCCTCTACTCCAACATCCCCTTCGTAACGGTCCGTAGTTGCAGTGAAGAAAACGAGATAAGAAGCATTAGAGTTTTCGCCATCGGTTTCCGTGTCAAACTTTGCAGACAACCACTCACTCCCGCTCATGTTTCTCGTCACGAAAGATTCCAAATCATTGGCCATGACATCCACCATAGCCTTCGCTTGGCGAGCTGCACGCAACTCAGATCGTCCACGGTTCCAGGTATCAATGGCGGAGCCGGTAATCGACACCAAGATCCCTACAATAATGGTGGTCACGGCCATGGCGACCATCAGCTCCATCAGAGTGAAACCATGGAGCCGAATGCGAGGTTTTGCGGTGTTCATGAGAATTGATTAGAGTGAGGGTTAGCGACGGACTGCTAGATTGCGCGAGAATACGGGCTGATCGACGGTCAAAAAGACGCTATCAAAACGATTGTCGAAGAAACCGGAAGACCTTGATGGCAATGCATAGAAATCTGCTACGAATGAGATAACTGCGTGCTGGTATGCCTCGGGTGTCGCGACCACTGCATTCGGTGGGTTCGGATCTTGGATCTCACCAGCCGTTCCTGTCTGCATGACAATATCTGTACCACTTTGGCTCAGAACCAACTGCGTGCACTTGACCAAATAAATAGCACCTTCCATGGCTGGAATGTCCTCATCCAACTCGGGATCGTTCTTTCTGCGCATCATGGTTTGCACCACAAAATCTTTACCGGGGATCAAACCGTCGATGTCGGTCACAGGTCGCGCGGTTCCATCATTGCGAATGTCCGACAAACTGCCGCGGTATTTGTAAACCACCAAGCCATTGGCACCGGTCGTTCCGCCCGACCCCCTGATGTATTCAAATGCTTTATCAAATCCCGTTGAGTAATCGTCTGCCTGGGTTTGACCACGCAATGTCACCAGTTCTTGCTCAACCGTTGTGACAAGGCGTGATGCCTCTTGGCTGTTGATCGCCTTGCGGATGCCTGCTGCTGCAGGAGCAAAAACAACCATGAAACCGGAAAGCAATACCGCCAGAACGCCGATCGCGATCACGGTTTCCAATAGCGTGAAACCTGATTTTGATGATTTGTGGGATGAATTCATGATCAAAAAGGTTGTCCAGGTGATGGAAGAGATGAGGAAATTTGGGTCGGGCTACGGAAAACCGAGGTGCCACCATTTCTCCATATGACAAAGCCAGCGAAGTCTCGTTTGGCACCACCGGAAACTTTAGGCTTCGACTCTGATGATGAGACACTAGTGTTACGAATCCCTGAACCAATCACAAAACTGCAGCCCGGATCTTCGCATATACCCTCACCATTGAACCGATAGATATAGTATTCCCCAATATAGTTAGTTTTTGCGTCAGTCAAATTCACAGTCTTTATCGAACCCCTATCTTCAGCATGGTCATTGCGACTCAATGACTCACTAAAATAAGTCTGCTCAGGCAACACCGTGCCTCGACTCGACAACACCCATTCGGGATTCGGGTCATCAGGCTTGACCGGATCACCATTCTCGTCCGTTTCTTCGTAAGCCACCACAATGCGCTTCAAATCTTCTGGTGAGTTGTTGTCGAGCTCCTTGGCCACCAACACACAAGCACGGATGTTTCTTGCCACTGCCGTCGTGCGAGCCTCTTCAAATAGTGCCTCCGCGGTTGCCGCGCCACTGCTCACTCCCTTACCTCCCATTGCCTTCAAACCCACGGCTCCAGCGGTGAGCAAAATGCCAATGATGGCAATGACCACCAACATCTCCACCAAGGTGAATCCGCGGCAGCCTAATCCAAGCCTATGTGATAACGTGGTTTCCATGAGTTTATTGAAATCAGTAATACTAAAACTGCGCCTACAGACGCAATGCGGCAAGTCAAAATGTCAATACATCGCAATTACGAACCAGCCTGATTTTCCGGGAAATGGCCTTGATTTGGGCCATTGACCCACAACCAAGCAGGCTTGACCATATCTCGCACATCCCTGCGACTCGCCTCCCAGCCAAGCAACTCCTTGGCCATTGCGGGATCTGCCACCAATGAGTCAGGATCTCCAGCCCTGCGTGGACCGTATTTCAATGGAACTTCTTTGCCGGTGACTTCCTCCACCGCCGAAATGATCTCTTTGACCGATACTCCAACCCCTGTACCCAGGTTGCATTGGACCGAATCACCACCACCCGCCAGATGATCGAGCGCCCGAGCATGAGCATCGGCCAAGTCTTCAACGTGGATGTAATCCCGAATGCAGGTGCCATCCGGCGTGTTGTAATCGGTGCCAAACACTTCAATGCAATCGATCTCACCCGTGACCGCCATCATGACACGCGGAATCAAATGGGTCTCTGGATTGTGATCTTCACCAATCTTGCCATCCGCCGATGAACCGCTGGCGTTGAAATATCGCAAACATGCACTCTTGAGCCCCCACGCGGCATCGCAGTCCTTCAAAATCCACTCCACCATCAATTTGCTCCGACCATATGGATTGATCGGACTTTGCTGGTTGGTCTCGGTGATCGGCAGCTTGTCTGGCACACCGTAAGTGGCACAAGTCGATGAGAAGACGAACACTTTGCAATCAAACTCCTGCATCACCTGCAGCAGCTTGATCGGCTCAGCGGTGTTGTTTTGGTAATACTTGAGCGGATTGGTCACCGACTCCCCGACATAGGCATAGGCCGCGAAATGCACCACAGCTCCGAATCGATGTTTTTCAAACAAGCCCCGCACCAAGGTCTGGTCGCCAATATCCCCCACGACCAATTCAACCTCAGGGTCGACGATCGCCTGATCGTGGCCAAAAACCAAATTGTCCAAAACCACAATCTTGCGGCCCTGACTGGCCAACAACCGAACGGTGTGTGATCCAATGTAACCAGCTCCACCAGTTACCAGAATCGGGGCGTTTTTATCACTCATCATTTGCTGCGCCCATCCAACCGAAGAATGGGAATCGAGTCAACGCAGGAGATCTTCATGAAGAAAATTTTGAATGCCTTTGAATAGAACCTCCAAAGGTCCCGTCACAGCTGTATGATGAAAATATTCGCCATCACACTCCGCATCACGGCCGCCACTGCCACCGCTATCGTTATCAGCTCCTGCGCATACGATCCGTTCTCCTACTCCTCAACAAGTTCGACCTACAGTTCAGGTTACGGGCGTTCATCGACAACCGTTTTCTTCAGCACAGGCGATCCACGGTGGGGATATGACCCCGTATGCCGAAGCTACTACGACTACACCAGAAAGTGCTACTACGACCCCTACCTCAATGGTTACTACCCTAGAGGCTACCGCCCTACCATCGTTGTCGGCGCGCCCCATCCGCACGGATGGAATCCCGGGAAGAAATTCTGCCCGCCACCACGATCATACAGCAATCGCAGCATCAACAACTACCGCGAACGCGCGGTCGCATATCGCAACTTAAATCACTCATGGTCGAAAAAAGTCCACGTGAAATCCAACAATGGAAATCAACAACCTAGCTGGAACAACCGCCAAGCATCGAACAGCTCTTGGAACTCTCACCGCGAATCAGAGAACAGCCGATGGAATCGATCGAACCAAAACAACAACGTGAGCTCGGACCGTTACAGCAATCGCTCCAACAACTCATACAATCGTGACCGCTCTAACAATCGAGTTCAAGTCAACCGGCCCGATAACAACCGTTACCGTTCCGACGACCGCAGCTCACGTGGCCAATCCAGCTACACCAGCCGGTCAAACGGAAATCAGAGCGCCACGAACCCGAGCCGTATTCGCTCAACCCCAAGCATCAACCAACCGAGCAATTCACGAGCAAGCAACAGACCCAGCTCGAACAGCAGCTTTAACCCAAGCAGCTCCAACAACAATCGATCGATCCGTTCAGCCGCTCCACCCGTCATAGCCCAACCATCTGCCGCACCCCCAAACAACAATTCGAATCGACCCAGCCCCGGCCCCAAAAACCCGAAGAAAAAAGACTAAGGGCCCGACCTCAACTCTCACGCTTTGCGCGCTGACGTTGCAACGATTGCAGCGTCACGCGATTGCGCAAAATCCAGCGGCCATACACCCAACCCCAAACAGCGCCTCCAATGTGACAGGCGTGGCTGACATCAAAGACCACCCCGAGTCCCATCGAGTTGAGCGCTTTGCCGATCAACTCCAACCCGACAATCCCAAGATCGGGATCAATGATCACAAACAAAACCTCAGCGATCACAATGCCCCACCCCAAACTCTTCGCCGACAAGGGCATCGGAAACATCCGTGACTCAGGCGACAAGGTGGTCAGCAACAGCATCAAGGTGAAACAAGCCGCTGAAATCCCTACCAGCACGGATTCGCTCACCAACAGGTGCAATCCACCACCGATAAGCACTCCGACAGCGACCACTCGCAGGAGCACGCCAGACCCCAATATCGCCTCAACGCGCGATCCAATCCCCAAGACCAACATCGCATTGATCCCGACATGCCAACCACCACCATGAAGAAAGGCATAGGACAGCAATTGCCAAACTTTTCCAGACCCCACCCCAACCCGACTCAAACCCAACTGCTCATACCACCACTGGCAATTCACCCAGCCACCTTGCAATTCAACGAGCAACTGAATGCAGACGACAACGAGGGCGAGCGAGCAAGCAACAGGCGCTCTGCGGATTTGACCCCACTGTCTCGCCACGAATGATGACGACCCCGTGGAACTTGGCATAAAGCGATGGGATTGACCTTGGTCTTAATCGACCACCTTCGCACGCGGCTCACGACTCGAGACTTCACTCGATCCAGAGCTCGTGACAAACGGACCACCTTCAAGCGGCGCTGTGCCGGAGAACGCCACATCCGGCATTTCAGATGGACGACCCGCCAACGGGAAGTCTTTGCGCAATGGATAGAAAGGATATCCCTCCCACATCAAAATGCGTTTCATGTTCGGGTGATCGGTAAAGCGAATCCCCATCATGTCGTAAACCTCACGCTCGTGCCAATCGGCACCAAGCCAAATATCTGTCGCAGTCGGAACTTCTTGTTCTTCATCCACCGCTACTTTGATCCGCAAGTGCTTGCTGTCATCAAGGCTCGCGATTTCATACACAATCTCGAACCTTGGGTCATCACCGAAGTGGTCGACACTCGAGATATCGATGACCATCACATACCCCAACTCGGCTTTGCACTTCTTCAAAAGATCGTGCAGTGAACCCAGCTCGACATACACCGTTTGCTCATCACGGAATTCAACGATTTTGACGATCTTGTCGCCAAAAGATTTTTGCAGGGTAGCTACGTCGTTAACAGCGGACATATTGAAATTGAACTTAAGAAACTTCTTCGAAAAACGAAGCCTTCTGGTCTTTGGTGGATTCCTCTTTCTCGATTTTCTCCTGAACCTTCATCAATCCTTGAATCAATGCCTCAGGACGTGGAGGACAACCCGAAATGTAAACATCGACAGGGATCAACTGATCAATCCCCTGCAACACCGCGTAGCTGCGATACATGCCACCGCTCGAGGCACAGGCACCCATCGCGATGCACCATTTTGGCTCCGGCATCTGATCCCAAATGCGCTTCACTGCCAGCGCCATTTTGTAGGTCACGGTGCCGGAAACGATCAGGACATCCGCCTGACGGGGTGAAAATCGCATCACCTCCATCCCGAAACGGGAAAGGTCAAAGCGCGAACATGCCGAAGCCATCATCTCAATCGCACAGCAAGCCAAGCCCATCGGCATCGGCCACATGGAATTTTTGCGCATCCAGTTGATGGCGGCATCCACACGGGTGACGATGACATTGCCCTCGATCTTGGAATCGTAGGCGGCTTGGAAGGTTTTTTCGTTGGACTCGAGCATGGGCGTTCGGACTACGCAGAACTCTTGTCTGGCAATCCCCATCCCTCAAGCCGTTTATTGGAAAAATGCGCTCCACATCGATTATTTCAGGGATTCCAAACCTTAAACTTTTAACTTTCAACTTTTAACCGGATGCGCAGCATCCCCCCGTGGCCCCATCGGACCATCCAGCTCACGGCTGGCTGCGCCGCGCCGTGACTCATCCCGACTTTGCTTCACGCCTGGCCACGTTGGCCGCTGGCGAGGGCGAACTTGTGCTCGATCACTCGGCCGAGGCGTCTCATAGCTTCTTGGCCTCCCTTGTTTGCAAGGCCGCCCACGACCACCAAAAGTCGCATGTTTGGCTGGTTTGCGACCTCCCACGCCACCGCGAACGCCTCGCCGCAGAGATGGAACTCTGGGGAATCAACGCCCTCGTCCTGCCCGAACCCCCACAGGAAACCAGCGATGGCACGATCGCCGACCCCGAATCCGCGGCAGAATGGTTCGCGGTGCTCGAAATCATCGCCCGCTCGAAACACAGCACCATCCTCTGCGACTCCGATGCCTTTGCCTCCGCCGCGCCATCCCCTCAAGCCCTGCGATCCAGCCGGACCTCACTCAAACCCGGCAACCCAATGGATCCAGCAGAACTCGCCTCGCTCCTCACGGATCACAGCTACGAACGCGTCCCAACGGTCTCTGCTCGGGGACAATTCGCCATCCGTGGCGGAATCATCGACCTGTTTGCGTGGCAAGCACCACGCCCCCTCCGACTCGAATTCTTCGATACCGACCTCGAATCCGTCCGTGAGTTCGATCTCGATTCCCAAGCATCGACCCAAAAACTCCTCGATGCGGAACTCCTCCTCGCCGAACCTGCGGCAGAAGCCACGGTGGCCGACTACCGCACGCCGGATGACATCATCGTTTCGTTCTCCGCCGAGATCGACCGCCCCGATGTCCGCATCCTCGAAGAAGCGGCCGAGTTCAATAGCGAGGAAGACTTCACCCTCGCAACCTACGGCAGCCCGATGGGCACCTTCGAAGCGGGCGACTTCGTGCTCGAAGAAATCCGACGCGACAATTTTTTCCGCCAACTCAATGACTGGAAACGCGATGGCTGGGACATCGCAATGGTGTTCTCCAACAAAGGCGAAGAGGAACGCTTCGCTGAACTCGCCGGCAAAGACCTCAAACACGACCTCGGCCTGACCGCCATCCGCGGCGAACTGATGGCAGGCTTCACGGTTCCCGTTGTGAAACTCGCCGTGCTCTCCTCGTCCGAACTCTTCGGCCGCTACCGCACACCCGGCGTCGCTCGCCGCACCACTCTCGAAAAAGCCCGGGCCGCCCGCGCACGAGTCTCGGTCGATGAAATGGAAGAAGGCGACCTCGTGGTTCACTACGAATACGGACTCGCCCGCTTCCGCGGAATCGAACAAGGCGACGATGGAGAAGAACTCCAACTCGAATACAAAGATGGCGCCCTCCTCAGCGTGCCACTCGATCAAGCCCACCTCGTTGGAAAATACGTCGGGCTCGGCGGC
The DNA here is from genome assembly GCA_043566505.1 of Luteolibacter sp. GTDB lineage: Bacteria > Verrucomicrobiota > Verrucomicrobiia > Verrucomicrobiales > Akkermansiaceae > Luteolibacter. Next base: position 586,002 of record CP121322.1, read on the forward strand.
AGAACTCCGGACCTCAGCAAGCTTGGCAGCGTGGCTTGGAAAAACGCGCGCAAGTCGGCAGAGAAATCCATCCTCGATTACGCCTCGCAACTCCTCCGCGTCCAAGCGGAACGCCAACACGAATCCGGCTACGCCCACCCACCCGACACGAAATGGATGTGGGAGTTTGAACGGTCGTTCCACTACACCGAAACCGCCGACCAACGCGCCGCGATCGAAGACGCCAAACATGACCTCGAAAAACCGCGCCCGATGGATCGATTGATCTGCGGCGATGTCGGCTTCGGCAAAACTGAGGTGGCAATTCGCGCCGCCTTCAAAACCATCACCAGTGGCAAGCAAGCCGCCATCTTGGTGCCCACCACGGTGCTCGCCGAACAACATTGGCGCACCTTCCGCGAACGGATGTCGGATTACCCGATCCGTGTCGAACTCCTCAACCGCTTCCGCAAACCCTCCGAAATCCGCGCCACCATCGAAGGCCTCGCCGATGGTTCGGTCGACCTCGTGATCGGTACCCACCGATTGATCTCAGGCGATGTGCAATTCAAAGACCTCGGACTGGTAGTGGTCGACGAAGAACAACGCTTCGGGGTCGCTCACAAAGAAAAGTTCAAACAACTCTTCCGCCAAGTCGACGTCCTCACGCTCTCCGCCACCCCCATCCCGCGCACGCTTTACATGGCTCTGATGGGTGCGCGCGACATGTCGACCATCGAAACCCCGCCACCCAACCGCGTTCCCGTTTCCACCAGCGTCTGCGCCTACGACGAACGCATCATCCGCGATGCCATTCGCCGCGAAATGAAACGCGGCGGCCAGGTGTTCTTTCTCCACAACCGCGTGAAGACCATCGACATGATGGCACGCCGCATCCGCGAACTCGTCCCCGAAGCCCGCATCATCGTCGGCCACGGACAAATGGACAAAGCCGACCTCGAAGTGGTGATGCGCACTTTCGTGAATGGCGAGGCCGATGTGCTACTCGCCACCACCATCATCGAAACCGGCATCGATATTCCGAACGCCAATACCATCCTCATCGATCGCGCCGACCGCTTTGGCCTCGCCGATCTCTATCAACTTCGTGGACGAGTGGGTCGTGCAGGAGAAAAAGCTTACGCCATCCTCCTCTTGCCACGCGATATGATGACGCAAGGCGATGCCCGCAAACGCATCCATGCGATCAAAGAATACACCGCCCTCGGGTCTGGCTTCAAAATCGCCATGCGCGACCTCGAAATCCGCGGCGCAGGCAACCTGTTAGGAACCAAACAATCGGGTCACATCTCTCAGATTGGATTCGATCTCTACTGCCAACTGCTCCGCCAATCGGTCGCCCGACTCAAGGGACGCAAAGATGCACCGCGCAGTGAAGCCTCCTTCAAGGCCGACTTCATCGCCACCACCGAAACCGCCTACCTCAAGCAATCCGACCTTCTTCCTGCCTACTTGCCCTCCAGCTGGCTTGAAGACACCAAAGTCCGCATCCGCGCCTATCGAGAGATTTCCGAAGCCATCACCGAGAAAGCCATCGATGAACTCCATGATTCCTGGCGCGATCGTTTCGGCCGACTCCCCAAACCCGCCGCCAACCTGATTCAAATCGCCCGCATCAAAGCCCTCGCTTCCCATCATGGAATCGACTCCGTCGAGATCAGCAGCCAACGCCTCATGCTCCACCGCGGCGGCGATTACATCTTGTTAGAAGGCCGACGCTTCCCCCACCTCAAGTCCGCCAAACCCCAAGCCAAACTCACCGAAACCATCACTATGCTGAAGAGCTTCTGAAGAAGCTGGAGATTAGTCCCTCGTGCTTCGTGCTTCGTGCTTCGTCAATGATCCCGCGCGAAGCTCAACCAAGAACCAAGAACCAAGAACCCCTCTTCATTTCAGCTTTTCCCATTTGATCCCGCCACCCAGCGGTTCCCTGCGGGCTCGGCGCTTCGCTTGAGTCCATGTCGCTCCGCTCCATTCAGCATTTATTCACCAGCTCCGCTGCCCTACGTGACAACTCCGTCATACAACTCCCCTCGCCGGGACTCATGAAAGCCCTATGCTGGCACAAGTTTGCCCTGCATGAATCTCTTTCTCATCGACGCAATTGGCCCATTCTTCCGCGGCATCAGACGCAAGCGTGTGAATTGGTCCAAAATCCCCTTCACCCACCTCGCGGCAGCGAGCGAAGAAGATTGGTTGGCCATCGAAGACGACCTCCGAACCTTCGCCCGCGGCATTTGCTCTCAAGGCTACAACGCCGTCAGCCTCGATGACCTCGCCCACCTCGCCCACCACCCACTGCACGAACCAGAGATTGTTCAAAACATCTCCTTCCTTCGCAAAAAGTTCCGCCACTACTTCCGCATTCTACAAAGCGAGTTCGGCCTGCAAGTCTATCTCACCAGCGATGTCATCCCGACCACACCCGAGGTCAGCGCAGCACTCAAAGACAATCCACTGGCATGGGAAAACTACTACTGCGAACTCGTCCGTGAAACGCTCGATGACTTCCCTGAACTCTCTGGCTTAATCCTGCGCATTGGTGAAAGCGACGGCCAAGACGTGAAGGACCCCATTCGTACTCGCCTCCATCTCAAGAGCCCAAAGCAAGCGAACCAACTTCTGCACCGACTCCTTCCAATCTTCGAGAAGCGCAAAACCAATCTCATCCTGAGGACTTGGACGGTGGGAGTTCACCAGATTGGCGACCTCATCTGGCACCCAAAAACGCTCGACCGCACACTCGAAGGTTTGGATTCCGACCGACTCATCGTCTCGATGAAGCACAGCGAAAGCGACTTCTTTCGCTACCTTCCAGTCAACCCCTCCATCCTCCGCATTCGCCACCAAGTGATCCTCGAACTGCAGGCCAGACGCGAATACGAAGGTGCAGGTGAATACCCATCGTTCATCGGATGGGACTGCGAAAAGTTTCGCGCCGAACTCGCGAATGCGAGTCACGTGATTGGCATCTCCGTTTGGTGCCAAACGGGAGGGTGGCATCGATTTCACCGTCGCGCCTTCCTCGAAAAAGAAAATCGCGACATTTGGATTCGACTCAACACCGCCGCTGCCATCTCGGTTTTCAAATACAACGAACCTGCCGTCTCCGCGATCCGGCAAGTCATCGACTCCAAAGCTATCGAACTCATCGAGCTATCCGAACAAGTGATTCGTGACTTGGTCTACATTAGCGACTTCGCCAAACAAACGTGGTACTTCCGCCGCATCCGCATTCCACCCATCGTCCACATCTACTGGGACTCGATTTTTATCAACCACGCCATGCGCAAGATCATGCGCCACTTTGTTCCCGATCCTGAATGGGGTCTGCTGTCTGGAGAAAATACCGCTCGGCAATTCCCCCGCATGATTGAACTCGCAAAGGCATGCGAAGTTCCCGTTGAGGACATTGAACACATGCGCGACCTCTGCCACATCTTACTGTTAGCAAGGCGGTACTATTTCCTCCCCTACGACCAAAAGATCATCGAGCAAATCAAGCAGGCGAAAAAGGACTACAAAGCGAAGTGGCCACAAGAGAAACGCTACCGCATCAAACTCTCAATGGAACCCTTCCCCATCCGTCGACGCTCCATCGCCGTCGCTTCAAGAATCTTCCTGCGCAACCAACAAGGCTACCGACTCATCGACCGCCTCTTCATGCTCTACCTTACCAGCCTCGCCTATCGCTTCATGCGCCCTTGGACCAAAAAGAGAACTCCCAAGTTCCTTCGCAAATCGGCCATGGGAGTGGATGTCTTGTTCAAATGAGACTCTTGTCATTGACCCTTTAGTGCCAAAACCACAAGTTTCACGCGTCCATGTCCGTCACCGCTGAAACCACCCCTGAAAAGAAACTCGGCTTGATCCGACGTCTCTACGCGTGGACGATCTCATGGGCCGACAAACCCGGGGGCTCTTGGGCGCTTTTCATCATCGCTTTCTTGGAGTCGTCCTTCTTCCCCATCCCACCCGACGTTCTGCTGATGGCGCTCGTTTTCGGGAAACGTGAAAAGTGGCTGCGCTACGCCACCATCTGCACCGCGGGCTCCGTCCTTGGCGGCATCGCTGGCTGGCTAATCGGTTGGGGCCTTGCGGAATCGGTCGCGCAACCGCTGCTCAACATCTTTGACCACAGCGGCGAAGTACAGGCGCAAATCCAAACATGGTACACCGAATACGGCTTCTGGGGCATCCTGATCGCAGCGATCACGCCCATCCCTTACAAAGTCTTCACCATCGCTTCCGGCATGTTCAACTACAGCCTACCGATGCTGATCGCCGCCTCCATCATCGGCCGTGGCTTCCGCTTCTACGTCGTCGCTGCCATCATCCGCATCTTCGGCCCCCGCATCCGCCCTCACCTCGAAAAACACCTCGAAATTTGGTTCGTCATCTTCGGCATCCTCCTCATCGGCGGATTGATCGCGGTGAAATTCTTGCGCCATTGAACGGGTATAAGAGGGAGTGAGAGCAGGCGGCTTTCTTCCAACACTGAGACACAGAGGAAGCAGAGAGCACAGAATCAAATCTCTGTGCTCTCTGTTTCCTCAGTGCCTCAGCAATTTAAAAAACTCCGCACCTCGAACGATCCACATCCACCCTCAAGCGCATGAAGTCCACACCCCTCACCACCCTCTTCCTAACCGCCAGCGTAATCACTCTCCACGCCGAGCCTGCAACAGAGAAACAAGACCCCTACCTCGGATGGCACCGCCCAGTCGACAACCCCGTGTTCTCAACAACGATGGGCAACAACCACGACTCGATCCTCTTTGTCGAACCCGAGCTGGAATACCCCTACCACCTGATCATCAGCCACACCCCCCAGGCCGCCCACCTCTGGCGCGCGAAGAAGTTCTCATGGAACAGCGCTGACTGGGAACTGGTGTCGGACCAATACGTGATTGGCAAACACTACGAGTACGACGATGGCGTCAAAGTCGGCGACACCTACTACATTTACGAAGAAGGCAAGGTCTACACCTTCACCGGCAAACTCGAAGATGCCAGCGGCAAGTGGAAGCAAGCTGGCACCTTTCCCGCAAAACAAGCCGACGACATTGGCATTTTCTACGAAGACGGTGTCTTCCACATGTTCGGCGAACACGGAAACTTCCCCCACGGCCCCGACGGCACCAGCCTTGCCCACTTCACTTCAAAAACCGGTCTCGGCGATTGGAAGATGGTGAACCCCAAAGCAGTCGATGCCAACCCGGACGGCGGACACGAATTCGGCGTGGGCGATGCCACCATCGAAAAAATCGGCGACACCTACTACCTCTTCTGCGACCGCGAGTCGAAGGGCAATCCCTACCGAGTCATCGCTTGGAAAACCAAAGACCTCTACAAGCCGTTCGAGTTCATCGGCGAAGCTCTCATCCCTCGCTCCGATGAGGTCGACGATTGGGACAACCACCGCATTCAAGATGCCGATATTGCCTACATCCCAGAACTCAAGCGCTACGTCATGACCTGCAACATGATGGACACCGATGGCAACCCCGGCGGCAAGTTCCCGACACTGAAGAAAAACCAAACCCGCGTCATCGGCACTTTCTACTCGGCCACGCTGAGCGATGAATAAGTATCAATTGGCAATGAACGGTCAGAACTTTCTGATCGCCGTCGACGGCAAGCCTGCCAAGCGGGGCTTCTTCCAATACTTCTACATCGAAGCCAGCTCACCCAAAGAAGCGGAAATGGTCGCAGTCGATAAAATCCGCAACAACGACGAGCTCAAAGCCGCGACTCTCAACCCAAAGGACGACCCCCCAACCATCAACCTTGATGAGCTCGAAGAATTGGAAAGCTTTGAGGGCGTCGAGGAAATGGAAACCGGCCGAATTTGGTACATCGAAAAAGCCTGGTGGCAGTTCTGGAAATGAACATTCAACAACAATACCACTACCGGCCCAAGTGGAACACCATCGTGGTGTCCTTGATATTCTTTGGCGCATGCACGGTAGTTATCTCGCTGAAGGCATACCACAACGAAGAAGAGCTCATCATTGGCCGATTGATTCACCTCTCCGCCACAGCCGCCACCACTTTCTTCTGGCTCTTCGCATTCACCGCAGCGCTTTTTGTGGTAGCCGCCTGCTTGATGATCTACTTGAGAGCCTTCCATGCCAAACGCATCACTCTCACCGACGATGCCATCCTTCTCCCCTCAGGACGACTGAACCAAATTGAACATCACGTTCCCTTCTCCACCATCACCGAGGTTAAACAAATCGATGTCATCAGTGAGAGCTTCCTCTACGTCCACGCCAATGGACGTCGCTACACGATTTCGAAAAGCATGCTATCGAAACAAGTCGCCTTTGAACACATCAAAGCAACGCTAGAAGAGCAGATTCAAAACCAAGAACTAAGCACACAGAAGGTTCCCATCTAGAACGACTTGCGCGAGAATCCAACTAGAGCTTAAACTTTCAACTCATGGAACGAAAACAAGTCATCGAGTTTGCGCTCCTCACCATGCTGATCAACGTGCTGTTGATGCTGGTGAAAATCGTTACAGGCATCATCGGCAATTCCTATGCCTTGATCGCCGACGGCATTGAATCCGCATCCGACATATTGGTATGCCTGATTACTTGGATCGGCTTCAGCATCTCACTGCTTCCCCCCGACAAAAACCATCCCTACGGACACGGGAAAATCGAATCTCTCGCAGGCATTTTCTCTGGCATGGCCCTGTTAGCAGCGGCTGGCGTGATCGCATATCAAAGCATCAGAGAAATCCTCACCCCCCACAACAGCCCCGAGTGGTACACGCTGCCAGTTCTGCTACTTGTAGTGGCCACTAAGGAAATCCTCGCCCGCAAAATCTCCACTTTATCCAAAAAGTCCGATAGCTGCGCGCTCGAGGGGGATGCTTGGCACCACCGATCCGACGCCATCACATCGGCAGCGGCGGCGGTCGGAATCGGCGTCGCGTTGATCGGCGGAGAAGCCTACGCATCCGCCGACGACTGGGGCGCACTGATTGCCTGCTCAGTCATCATTTTTAACGGCGGCCGAATCATCACCAAATCGATCCACGAGAACATCGATGGACACATCGACCATGGCGTCGACCAAGAAATCCGAGATCACTCGGATCACATTGAAGGCATTCATTTTATCGAGAAATGCCGAATCCGAAAGAGTGGGACATTTTACTTCGCTGAAGTTCATGTTCAGGTCGACCCCGACTGCAGCGTGACACATGGACATGAAATATCTCACCAATTCAAAGAACGTGTGCTTCAGAGCATGCCCAAAATTCAGGACATTGTCGTCCACATCGAACCATTCCACGGCCACAAAGCAGCCACCAAGAGCGCATCCACCCCTCTGTGACCTCTATCTCCTCTGCGCCTGTGTGATTTAAAACCGCCCCAAAACCGCACGGTTCCCATCTCCCCCGACTTGTGCGATACTCATCGCATGTCCATTCCCGTCACACCGGAAAAGCAAGCCGCCTTGCAACTACGCATGGCTGCCATCGGTGTGCAGGAATCAGACCTCACCGAGAAATTCATCCGCGGCTCAGGCGCCGGGGGGCAGAAGATCAATAAGACCAACAATTGCGTCTTCCTGAAACACGAACCGACGGGTGTGGCGATCAAATGCCAGATGGATCGCTCGCGCGAGCTCAACCGTTTCCTCGCCCGCCGCGAACTCTGCGAGCAGCTCGAAGGCATTCGCGATGGCCACAGGACTGCGAAACGACAAGCCATCGAGAAAATGCGCCGCCAAAAACGCCGCCGCTCTCGCCGATCCAAGCAACGATCCGTCGCCGATAAACGTCACCTGTCGCAGAAAAAATCCCTCCGTAAGCCCCCCAGCGCCGATTAAGATTTCTCTCCATTTTCCTCACCAAGCATGGCAACGAAGAACCAAGAACCAAGAACGAGGAACTTCTTCCCCAAGTGAGGCCTTGCACTGAGGCCCTAGAGAGGCCATGGAAAGGCCATGGATCGTTGGTTTTTAGCCATCTCAACCCTGTTCGCCGTGATCGCGGCTGTTCAGGGCATACTCGCCGTGCATCAAGGCAAACGCAGCCGCTGGACGCTGGCGCTGATGGTGGCCGTCCTCTGCGGCCAAATCGGCTACCTCGCCCTGCGCGGTGAAGCCCGAGCCGCCTGCCCTCTGGCCGATCTCGGCGAGATTCTCGCCTACCTCGCTTGGTCGCTGACCTTGTTCTACCTGCTGATCGGCCCTGCCTACCGACTTTCTCTGCTCGGTCTGTTCACCGCACCCGTGGTGATTGTCTTCCAAGGCATTGCCCTCATCCCCGGTGTGATGGATGCCTCCCCCGAAATTCTTCCCGGCAGCAACCCCTGGCATGAAACCCACTCGGCGACCTCGGTCCTCGCTTACGGCGCTTTCGCCCTCGCCGCCGTTGCCGGCGTGATGTTCCTTGTGCTCGACAAGCAACTCAAGGCACACGAATTAAAAGGCGGTCTATTCCGCAACCTCCCACCCGTCCGTGAACTGCTGATTTCTCTTCAACGCTTGCTGATCATCGGAAGCGTGTTGCTAACCATTGGTGTGATCGCCGGCTTCATCATGCCGCATCAGGAATCTGCACTAAAACACCTCATCGTCGCTGTCACCGTTTGGGCTGCATACATTGCTCTGGTGATTGTCAAACTCACCCGCGGCATGACCGGTCGGCGCTTGTCGCTGATCACCGTCGCGATGTTCGTATTGTCATTAGGAGTCTTTGCTTTCGTCTGATGGAACTTGCCTGTCTGGGATTGAACCACACGACCGCGCCCATTGAAGTGCGCGAACGCTTTGCTGTGGGCACCACGAAGTTGGGTGAGGCCTCCTTGGAGTTGATGAAGGAAACAGGCGCAACCGAGGGTTTGGTGATCTCAACTTGCAACCGCACCGAATTCTACCTGGCTGGCGATAGCGCGCAGAGATTGATCCAATCACTGGAATCACACCTAGCCGCTAAAATTGACTTGTCGGGTGACGACACCGACCACTTCTACCGAATGCAGCGTGAGGAAGCGGCTCGCCACCTTTGCCGAGTTGCCGGCGGGCTCGACTCCATGATGCTGGGCGAAACAGAAATTTTCGGCCAAATCAAACAAGCCTACAAAGCCGCACACGAAGCCGGCTGCACATCCACCGCTCTCAACAAACTTTTTCAAACTGCCTTTCGGATCGGCAAAAAGGTGAGAACCGAAACCTCGATCCAAGTCGGATCGACCTCAGTCGGCAGTGTCGCGGTCGATCTTGCGGAAAAGATCTTCGGCCACCTCAAGAACTCACGAGTCATCGTCATCGGCGCTGGCGAAACCAGCCGTCAAACCGCCCAAGCTCTGGTATCGCGCGGAGCCTCGACGGTCTTTGTGACGAACCGTTCCTTCGAGCGTGCCGAAGCACTGGCGCAGGAGATGGATGGGCATGCTGTGAAATTCGACGAATGGCAGGGCGTTCTGGCAGGAGTCGACGTTGTCATTTCTGCTACTGGCGCGCCCCATGCGGTGGTCATGCCATTCCATGTGGAGGCCGTCCGCCGCGTGCGCAAATACCGCCCGCTTTTCTTTATCGACATCGCGGTGCCTCGCGATATCGACCCGGCAGTCGGTGATATTGAAGAAGTCTATCTATACGACATCGACACCTTGGAACAACTCGCCACTCAAGCCCGCGAACAGCGCCAAAAACAAATCGAGGAATGCGAAGCCATCATTGACGCCGAGCTCTCGAAGACCAAGCTTCCCGGAACCTGATATGAGTTCACCTCCATCCACCTTTCACGTCGGCACTCGCGGCAGCGCCCTTGCGCTCTACCAAGCGGATGCCACGGAGTCTCTGCTCGCCCAGGCATTCCCCGATCTCGCCATCGAACGCCGCATCATTAAAACCACCGGCGACCGCCGCACCGATGTTTCTTTGGCGAACGTCGCCAAAGAAGAAGGCATCTTCGACAAAGGCGTGTTCATCAAAGAACTTGAGACCGCCCTGATCGACCGCTCGATCGATATCGCTGTCCACAGCCTCAAAGACATGCCGACGGTGCTGGAGAACCCCTTCCAACTCGCCGCCGTGCTCGAACGCGCGGCAGTCCGCGATGTGCTCGTCACCCGCGATGGCAGCACACTTGATACGCTTCCCGCTGGCGCCCGTGTTGGAACCAGTAGCGTGCGCCGCGCCAAACAAGTCGAATTCCTACGGCCCGATTTGAAAGTCGTCGACCTCCGAGGCAACGTCCCAACACGCTTGGAGAAACTCGCCGACGGCGAACACCACGACGCCATCCTGCTCGCCGAAGCAGGCCTTGTCCGACTCGGCTACCTTCCCGTCGAACCCTCCAGTGACACCACCGAACCCATCTTGAAAATCGCCGGCCTCACCGCGACTCGTCTCGAGGAAGAGCGATTCTTCCCCTCTGCGGGGCAAGGTGCCATTGGATTGGAAATCCGCAAAGGCGACGTCGACAGCAGCGACATCGCTCGAACACTCAACCACCAGAACACCTGGCTTCGCATCACTGCGGAGCGCGAGTTTCTGCGACTCCTTGACGGCGGCTGTCACACACCCGTTGGCGTTTTCTCTACTCTCAACAATGGCGAGCTTCACCTGAAAGCTCTCGTCTTTCCCGAAGCTGGCGGCAATCCGCAATCCAGCGAAGCCAAGGGCACCGACCCCATCGCCGTCGGAAAATCTCTCTACGAATCTCTCTCATGAAATCATCTGGTATTTGCTATCTCGTCGGCGCAGGCCCCGGCGACCTCGGACTGGTCACACTACGCGCCAAGCAAGTGATCGAACGCTGCGACGTGCTCGTTTACGACGCCCTCAGCAGCCCCGAACTTCTCAATTGGACCAAATATGGCTGCGAAAAGATCGCCGTCGGCAAACGCGCCAAGGAACACACGATGCCCCAAGATCAAATCAACGAGCTGATCGTTGAGAAAACCCAAGCCGGCAAAGTGGTGGTCCGTCTGAAAGGTGGCGACCCAATGATCTTCGGCCGCGGTGGCGAGGAAGCCGCCGAACTCGCTGAAGCAGGCGTTGCTTATGAAATCGTCCCGGGGATTAGCTCCACCATCGCAGGCCCCGCATACGCAGGCATCCCAGTGACCCATCGCGACCACAACACGCAACTCACCATCTTCACTGGCCACGAAGACCCGACCAAAGGCTTCTCCTCCATCGACTACAAGCAACTCGCCACCGCACCCGGCACCAAGGTGTTCGTGATGGGAGTCTCCCGCTTGCGCGAAATCGCATCGTCTTTCGTCGAACACGGCGCGGCTGCCGATACTCCCATCGCCCTCAGCCGCTGGGCCACCACGGGAGCTCAAAAAACCATCGTTGGCACCCTCACGGATATCGCCGACATTGCAGAGCGCGAGAATTTCAAATCACCCGCCGTTGCGGTCATCGGCAACGTGGTGAACGAACGCGAAAAAATCAACTGGTTCGAAAGCCGTCCATTGTTCGGCAAAAAGATCGTCGTCACCCGCACGCGCCAACAAGCTGGCGGACTCAGCAAAGAACTCGCTGAGCTCGGCGCAAATGTGATCGAACTCCCGACCATCAAAATCGAACCACCACAAGATCGGCAAGGGTTCGCCGAGATGGTCACCCACGCGCACGAATACGACTGGCTCATCTTCACCAGCCCGAATGGCGTGGAGCATTTCTTCGACGCCTTCTTCGCCACCTTCCCCGACGCGCGCAGCCTCGGCAACCCGCGCATCGCCGCGATCGGTCCAGGCACCGCGAAGAAGATCAATGAGTATCGTTTCACCGTCGACATCCTACCAGAGGAAGGTCAATACGTTGCCGAAGGCCTGATCAAAGCGCTCACAAAAGAATCCGTCGAGAACCTCACCATGCTCTGGATCAAAGCCGAGGAGACGCGTGATGTGCTTGGCGACGAACTCGTCAAAGCTGGTGCCATCCTCGACGAGTGCATCGCTTACCGCACCGTCCCTGAAACGGAAGACCCAACGGGCGCCAAAGCGCGCCTCGCTGAAGAGGGTGCTGACATGATCACCTTCACCTCTGGATCGACCGTCGACCACTTCTTCGAACTCGGCCTCGATTGGCCCGAAGGATGCGTGGCAGGCAGTATTGGCCCCGTGACTAGCCAGACCCTTCGCAGATACGACACCAAACCTGCGACCGAAGCTCACCCGCACAACATTCCGGGCTTGGTGGAGGCGATTGTAAAGTATTTCACGTCGAAGAAATAGCCCGTAATTAGGAGGCTAGAGAAGAATCGGACCGATTTTTTCCGATTTTAGATGCGCCCCAGAAAAGCTGTGTAAGTTGTTGTTTGTCACAAAAAACAAACACATGAAAGCTACTGTATTATCCATCGTTCTGGGCCTAACTGTTCCATGCATCGCATCCGAACTGCCGCCCACCGCCGAGCAACAAAAAGCGCTGACACCTGACGCCGTTCTAAAAGGCCTCATGGATGGAAATAAACGTTTTGTTAAAGGCGAGCTATCTGAACCCAATGTTACCAAACGGGTCGAAGCCACCACCAGTGGCCAATTTCCAAAGGCTTACATCTTGTCCTGCGTCGACTCGCGAGTTCCTGTGGAACAAGTCTTCGACCAAGGCATCGGTGACATCTTTGTTGGCCGCGTAGCAGGTAATATCGAAAGTACGGAACAACTTGGCTCTATCGAATTCGCCACCAAAGTCGCTGGCTCGAAGCTGGTGATGGTATTGGGCCACGAAGCCTGTGGTGCCGTCAAAGGTGCATGCGACCACGTCAAGATGGGCAACCTCACAGAACTTCTTGCTGAAATCGAACCCGCGGTGAAAGCCGTCGATGGTCACGAAGAGCGCAGTTCCAAAAACGCAGCCTTTGTTGCTGACGTGGTTGAGAAAAACGTTCGCATGACTGTCGCCGACATCCGCAAGCGCAGCGCAGTTCTCGCCGAACTTGAGAAGTCAGGTGCGATCAAAATCGTAGGAGCCCTCTACTCCCTCAAAGACGGATCCGTTACCCTTTTGGACTGAGTAGATCAGAAAGAATAAACGAAAAACCCCAAACCGTGCAAACGGCTTGGGGTTTTTTAATGAGTTGAATTAGCAACCAAGAACTAGGAACTAGGAACAAGTCCGGCTTGCCGGACTTACTTCCCCCATGCTTCAAGGATCGTCTTGGCCATCACACCCGGCGTTTCCGCCACGGCGATGCCGCATTCCGCGAGGATCTTTTTCTTCGCTTGAGCGGTGTCTTCTTCGCCACCGACAATCGCACCGGCATGACCCATGCGGCGTCCTGGAGGCGCAGTTGCACCCGCAATGAAGCCAGCAATTGGCTTCTTGCAGTTTTCTTTGGCCCAGCGCGCAGCTTCCACTTCCGCGGTGCCACCGATCTCACCGATCATAATGATGGCTTCGGTTTCTGGATCGTCGTTGAACATTTCGAGAACATCTTGGTGCGAGGTGCCGTTGATCGGGTCACCACCAATGCCCACACAGGTGCTTTGGCCGTATCCAAGTTGAGTGAGCTGCCAAACGGCTTCGTAGGTGAGCGTTCCCGAACGGGAAACCACACCGACGTTGCCGCGCTTGTGGATGTAGCCTGGAGAGATACCGATGCGGCAACCGCCGTGGCTCTTGTCGCCTGTGCCTGGAGTGACCAAACCTGGGCAGTTCGGGCCGATGAGGCGCGACTTGGATCCTTTGAGCATTTCCTTCACGCGCATCATGTCCATGACAGGAATGCCTTCGGTGATGCAGCAGATGATTTCGACACCGGCATCAGCCGCTTCGAGAATCGCATCGGCAGCAAATGCTGGTGGAACGAAGATCGCGGATGCAGAAGCACCGGTCTCATTCACGGCGTCAGCCACGGTATTGAAAATAGGAACTTGGCCTTCGAATGTTTGACCACCTTTGCCAGGGGTCACACCCGCAGCAACTTTGGTTCCGTATTCGAGTGAGAGTTTTGCGTGGCGGCCACCAAAGCTGCCAGTGATGCCCTGAATGAGGACCTTCGTGTTTTCGTCAACGAGAATAGACATGAGAAATAATTTTTAGAGTTTCGAAGTTCAGGGGATTAAGCGACGGAGTCACAGATTTTCTTAGCACCGTCGTCCATGCCATCGGCAGAAACGATGTTGAGGCCAGAGTTGTTGAGGGTTTCTTTACCCGCATCCACATTGTTGCCTTCGAGACGAACGACGAGTGGAAGTTTGAGGCCGGTTTCTTTGGCTGCGGCAACCACACCTTCTGCAACCACGTTGCAGTCCATGATGCCACCAAAGATGTTGATGAAGATGCCTTTCACATTTGCATCACCGAGAATGATGTTGAACGCAGCCGCAACCGCTTCTTTCGAAGCGCCACCACCCACATCCAAGAAGTTCGCAGGATCACCACCGTGGTGCTTGATGATGTCCATGGTGGCCATCGCAAGACCGGCACCATTCACCAAACAAGCGATGTTGCCATCCAAACCGATGTAGTTGAGCTCGTGCTCAGCTGCCGCAACCTCGCGAGGGTCTTCCTCATCGGTGTCGCGCATGGCGAGGATGTCTTGGTGACGATACAGCGCGTTGTCATCAAAGTTGAACTTCGCATCGAGCGCGTAAACTTGATCGTCGGTTGTGATAACCACAGGATTGATCTCCACCATTGAACAATCGCAGGAGATGAAGAGCTCGTAGAGTGAGCTGAGCAATTTCGCGAACTGCTTGGCGGTGGTGGTCAGACCGAGGCTCGCACACATTTTGCGAACTTGGTAAGCTTGTAGGCCGGCGAGCGGGTTGACGAATTCACGGAGAATTTTGTCTGGTGTGCTTTCGGCCACTTCCTCGATGTCCATGCCGCCTTCAGTCGAGGCGATGATGACCGGCTTGCATGTGGCACGGTCCATGAGAATCGCGAGATAGAGCTCCTTTTTGATGTCGACAGATTCCGCAACCATCACCTTGCGAACCAAGCGACCTTCGTCACCGGTTTGTTTGGTAACGAGTGTTTCGCCGAGCATCTTGCCTGAAATATCGCGCACCTCTTCGGCGGAGTTGACGAGGTGAACACCGCCTTGAAATCCATTTTTGAAAGTGCCTTTGCCGCGACCACCGGCGTGAACCTGGGCTTTGACGACGAGGTTCGAGACCCCGAGTGATTTGGCGGCTTCGTAGGCTTCTTCAGCAGTCGTGGCTGCTTTTCCTTTCGGGCTCGGGACGTCGAAACGATCGAAGAGCTCCTTGGCTTGGTATTCGTGGATGTTCATGTTGGGCGAGGACTTTCAGTGAGAACGGAAATTTCGGGCGGAACGTATTTTCCGACACCCCCGCGGTCAAGGCATCGTCAGGGAAAAATGGCCGAAATCGCACGACTAGCGCCCAGTCTCAGCGATCATCGCCGAAATTCGACCATTCAAGCCCTCTGCAGCTGACAGCTCGCCGATGGGAAGATGCATGCGATAACGCCAATTGTAGGGCATGATCGCCGGCACATTGATCCGTTCGACGGTGGGATCCGGGTGTCGCAGGTCCTCATCCATGGCCAATATGTCCTGCAGCGGAAAGACGGCCCACATGGCGGGCGACTCCAAATGGCGGCGAATGATCTTCTCCACTAGCTCGCCCGTCAGCTCATCTGGCGGATGCGCTTCGTTCAGCTGATACCACGCAAACCGACCCGTCTGGTTGGAATCCTCGGACCACCATTCTCGCAAGGTCGACATGTCATGGGTCGATGGGCTGACGACACTCATGTAGGGCGCGTGCATCGGATCGCTGAATTCTGCGTCCGATTTCTTCGGCATGCGCTGGATCTCGAGCGACAAGATTCCCAGCTCACTCATCACCCCCGGCACACAATCCGGCACCATTCCCAAATCCTCACCGCACAACAGCATCTCACTGGCTCTGCGCATGGCGGGCAATTTCTCCACCCCATGCGCCTGCCAAAAATCATCCTGACGCAGGAAGAAGTAATCAACGTATAGCGCATCAACCTTCTCCTTGGTTTTCTCATCCAATGCCGCAAACGAATGTGTCTTGTGAATGAAGAAGCGCGGATGAAAACAAGTCCCGCCTGAACCTGGGTCAACGAAGAACAAGACATCACTGATACAATCGAGCAGGCCCTGACAAATCGCTAAGTCGCGCTCGTCCTTTTTCCGCTTGCGTGCGAAATGATCGGCCACTTTCCGCTGCGTTGAAAAAGCTTCCTTCAAATCATAACGACCTTCGCTTCCGCGCTTGAGGTAATGTTCAATCACCTCTCCAGCCGCATCACCGAAAACATCGGCCAGGCTCTCATCCGTGATGTAGGGCTTGCAGAACCTCGCGTGATCAAACTCGATTCGGTTCTCCGCAAACTCCTCAATCCTCACCGGCAATGCAGGATCGAACCACCCCATGATGCCTTCGACGTGGTCAACGGGCACCTGCCAGATTCTGAAGAACCCAAGAATGTGATCGATGCGGAAGGCATCGAAATACTGACTCAAATGATCGAAGCGCGCACACCACCATGCGTATTCGTCTTCGCGCATGAGATCCCAGTTGTATGTCGGAAACCCCCAGTTCTGCCCCTTGTCCGAGAATGCATCCGGTGGCGCACCTGCTTGCGCATCCATGTGAAACAACTGCGGCGCTGACCAAGCATCGGCCGATTCGCGATCGATCCCGATTGGTAGGTCGCCTTTCAAGATCACCCCATTTTTCCTCATGCAATCCGAGGCCTCTCGCAATTGGCAGTCGAGTTCGCTCTGCAACCAAATGTAATAAAACATCTCATCCCGACCGGGATGACCCTCTTCCATCATGGTATCGACCTTGGTCTGGTCAAAAATCGCATCATCTTGCCAAGCCGAGAAATCCGCAGTCTTGTATTGGTCGCGTTTCACACAAAACGCGGCATACGGCACCAACCAGTCGTGGTGTTTTGTTAGAAATTCATCGAGCCGCTTACTTTTCCGAATGGCTGCGCCATGCTTTTGATACATTTGTCGCAGCAAACAATGCTTCACCGTCATCACCTGCTCGTGATCGAGTTGCTCCAGGGCATTGAGTCGCTCGCGCTCAACCGCCATCTCATCCGACCAGCCCTTCGGCATCTTGAGGCCGATATCCTGAAGCCGCAGATAGATCGGATGCAGTGCGAACACGCTGATGGCGGAATACGGATAGGAGTCGGTCCAGCTGTAGGACGACGTCGTGTCATTGACGGGCAAGATCTGAATCATTTTCAACCCACAACCCTGAGCCCAATCGACCAATCCTTTTAAGTCGGCAAATTCCCCCACCCCTAGGCCGCCATCGCTGCGCAAGGAGAACACCGGCACCGCGACACCAGCCGCGCGGTAGAGTGTGGATAAATCACGGCGAAAGGCTTCATCTTGAATCACCGTTCGTTGTCGGGCTCCCATGTCGTGCGCTTCCATCACGCGATTCTCACCCGTTTCCAACTCCACGGCAGCGCCATCACTCAATCGATACAACCCATACTTGTATTCCACCTCCGCATCGCTCGGCAAATCCACAGAAACTCTCCAATCGTTCGAGGCAAGCTGCTGCATTGGCACAGCGCGTGACCGATCCCAATCGCCCAATGAACCCATATTGCCAATCACACATGGCACACAACCCTCAGGCACGGCGGCCATGGTTAGGCGAAATTCGTGCGATGCCTTGTGGATCGCACCAAAGCTCTCAGCATCTGACCCCACTGGCGAAAACGCCTTGGTTTGGAAGGCGTAGTCTGCCGTTCCTGCCGACCTCCAATCGTCGCGCAAAAACAAAACCTCAGTCTCCGCAGGATCCACCTCGACCGTCCGCCCGCCCCCCCATTCCTCCAACACCAACTCATTGCTTTCCTGGCGAAATTCGTAGTGATATCTCAAGCCAATCACATCGGTGGCATCGCTCGTGTATTCGAGCTCCCACTGCTGGGAGTTCCGCCATTTCATGGGAATCACCTCATTTTCCCAGAAACAAGGGTCGCCAACACACCGCGACACCTTGACCCAGAGCGACTGTCCTGGGCGGGTGTAGTAATTGAGGCGAAAGACAATCTTCATGCTGTGATACTGAGCTCTGCCAATACATAGACGCCCCCTCAGCTAAGTCACTCGATTTGTGGACTTGCGCCAGATTCCCTCTCCTTTAGCTTTGGGAATCATGAAATATGCACTTCTGAGTATTTTGGCCACCGCTGCTATCCTGACAGCCGCCCAAGCTGAACCCAAACACCGCGTTCTGTTCTTTTCTAAATCCAGTGGATTTGAACACTCCGTGATCTCATGGAAAAAAGGTCAACCCAGCCATGCCGAAAAAGTGCTCGCGGGCATCGGCGAAAAACAGAACTGGGAATTCGAGTTCTCCAAAGATGGTTCAAAGTTCTCGGATGACTACCTTGCCGGTTTCGACACCTTGATTTTTTACACCACCGGTGACCTGACCACCGCAGGCAAAGACAAACAACCGCCGATGACCCAAGAAGGCAAGGCGGCCCTTCTCAATTACGTGAAAAATGGCGGCGGCTTCATCGGACTGCACTGTGCTACCGACACCTTCAAAACCAAGGGCGTTCCAAAACACGAAAACAACTACGAAAAATGCGGCGACTTCATCTGCATGGTCGGCGGTGAGTTCAACGGCCACGGCAAACAACAAGAAGCCACCAACCTCATCATCAACCAGAAGTTCCCAGGCTATGAAAATCTTGGTGAATCCTTCACGCTCATGGAAGAATGGTATTCAATCAAACACCTAGCAAAAGACATGCATGTGCTGCAGGTGCTGAAAACCGAAGGAATGGAAGGCGGCGATTACAAGCGTCCTGATTTCCCAGTCGCTTGGGCGCGCATGGAAGGCAAAGGCCGCGTCTACTACAATGCGATGGGCCACCGCGAAGATGTTTGGACCAACGATCTCTTCAAGAACATGATCATCGGTGCGGTGAAATGGACCACAGGCGACGTCGACATCGAGATTCCAGGCAACCTGTTGGAGGTCACACCCCACGCTTTGAAAAATAAACTCGAAGTCGTCCGTATCCGTGACAAGTGATCCATCCCTCTGATTCCTAAAAAACATTTCAATACTCCTAGATACCCAACCGAAACATTCTCATGTCCAATCTATCCCGCCGCCAATTCGTCAAAGGCATCTCCGCTGCAGGCGCCGCCTCGACCATCGGATTCCCCAGCATCATCCGCGCTCAGGGTCTGAATGAAAAACTTCAAGTCGGGTTCGTCGCTGTCGGCGGCCGTGCCCATGCCCACACCACCGCTTGTCACAACGAAGGCCTCCAATGCGTCGCCTTTGCCGAAGTCGACAAACGCCGCTGGGGTGGTGTCCATGACAAAGAAGGCTGGAACAAGGCAACGGGCTACACGGATTGGCGTGAGATGTTCAAAAATCACCAGAAGGATCTCGATGTGGTTTTCGTCTCAACACCCGACCACGCCCACTTTGCACCATCCATGACCGCTGTATCGATGGGGATTCATTGTTATACGGAAAAACCACTAACATGGTCGGTCAAAGAAGCCCAGCTTCTCACCGCTGCCTACAAAGCCAATCCAAAGGTTGTGACCCAAATGGGCAACCAAGGCCACGGCATGCAAGGATGGCGCTTAGCTTACGAATTCATCAAAGGCGGAGCTGTCGGGGATGTAACAGAGTTTCACACATGGACCAACCGCCCTGTATGGCCACAAGGCATTCCTCGCCCTGAAGGATCTGATCCCGTGCCGGACTACCTCGACTGGGATGCCTGGATCGGACCTGCCCCGATGCGCCCCTACGTAGGCCCTAAAGGTGACAAGAAGAACGGCCCTTATCACGCATTCAACTGGCGGGGAGTAGTCGACTTCGGTGCTGGCGCTCTCGGCGACATGGCGTGCCACACCACCGATGGCATCTACGCCATCATGAACCCAGGATACGCAGCAACTGCGGAGCCACTTGAAATGACCAGCCCTGTTGGCGACCGGTTCCCTGCAGGCATGAAAGTCAAAGCCACCTACCGAGCAACCGAAGATCGCCCAGGTTTTGCGACCTATTGGTATGAAGGTAAAAAAGAAGATGGCACCCGCTTCATGCCAGACACACCAGAAGAACTCCTCGCCGAAAACCGCAAGCTACCATTCACCGGCAACCTCGTTATTGGCACCAAAGGAAAAATGTTGGTCACGGGCGACTACTGGGAGAGCCCACAACTCATCCCATCCGCGCGCCGCAAAGAATTTGGCAAACCAGAGCAACTCCTCGAGCGCTCCCCAGGTCACCACAAAGAATTCTTCATGGCCTGCCGCGGCGAGAAACCTCGCGAGTTCAGCCAATCGAACTTCAGCTACTCCGGCCCGATGACCGCCAACGTGCAACTCGGCAACCTCTGCGCACGCGCAGGCAAGAAACTCGAGCTAAACGAAGAAGGCATCATCACGAACCATCCAGAGATCAACGAGCTCGCCGACCGCAAACCACGCGAAGGTTGGGGCCCATTGGTTCAAAAGATCTGAGGATCCACATCCGACCTAACTCATTCAGGGCGACTTGGGGCTTGTTTCCCCGAGTCGCCCTCTTTATTTCTCCACCCCCAACTTTCCACCCCTTTTCGTGAAAAAAGTCACCGACATCCATATTACCTCGAAGACCTTGCTGCCGACTCCCGTGGAGTTGTGCAACGAGATCGTCAAAACCGATGCCGCCGAGAAGTTCGTGGCCGAGAGCCGCGAAGCCATTCACCGCATCATCTTCGGCAATGACCGCCGACTGCTAGTGGTTGTCGGCCCATGCTCCATTCACGACGTCGAAGCCGGGCGCGAGTACGCCAAGCATCTCGTTGAACTCGCCGACAAGGTGAAGGATCGCATGATGTTGGTGATGCGCGTCTATTTTGAGAAACCTCGCACCACCGTCGGCTGGAAAGGACTGATCATGGATCCCAACCTCGATGGCACCAGCGACATCCCCAAGGGCCTGCGCGTTGCTCGTGATTTCCTGCGCGAAGTCATCGAGATGGGCATGCCGACGGCAACCGAGCTGCTCGACCCCATCACGCCCCAATACATCGCCGACCTCATCTGCTGGTCGGCCATCGGCGCTCGCACCACCGAAAGCCAAACGCACCGTCAAATGGCCTCGGGACTTTCCATGCCACTGGGCTTCAAGAACGGCACCGACGGCGGCCTGCAGGTGGCCATCAACGCGATCAACGCGGCGAGTCAGCCACAAACTTTTCTCGGCATCGACAACGAAGGACGCGCCAACGCGCTGACTACCGGCGGAAACCCCAACTGCCACATCGTTCTACGGGGCGGATCCAAAGGCCCGAACTACAGCGCCGAAGATGTCGCGGCCGCGGCCGAGCAACTCGAAGCAGCGGGGCTCACGCCAGCGGTGATGACCGACTGCAGCCACGACAACAGCAGCAAAGACCCATCGCGCCAACCCGCCGTCTTTGAGGAGATCGTTCAACAAAGCCTCACCAATCCCAACGTCATTGGCGCCATGGTTGAAAGCAACTTGATGGCTGGCAAACAATCCTTCCCGCAACCCGTCGAAGACCTCGCCTACGGCACGTCCATCACCGACGGCTGCATCGACTGGGAAACGACCGAGAAGATGCTCCTCAAAGCCTACGAGGATTTAGCGCCCTTGTTCTGAGTGATTAGGTAGCCTCAAAAAGGCAGGAACAAGCGACCCGTTCGCCGGATGTTGTCTCCGCGTTCATTTCATTGGCGACATCGAATCCTAATCCGTCGGATGCTCCAAATTACGCCTAGCAAGATCACGAGACCTGCGAACGAAATCGTTGCGTAGTGTGTAGCAAGCGCGAGTGCTCTTAACTTCCACAACTTCGGCCTCAGCGGAACTTGCTCTGTTGTCTGCCCGATATCCCTAACCATCATCCCGTCGGCACCAATCTCTTCGAGAAATTGATTGGAGTCCCGGCCCAAGCGGTATTCTCCATCACGATCTTCTTTGAGATAAGCGATGTATGATTTATGCGGCTCTAACTTGTAATCTGAAAAGCCAGCCGTGGACATGACTCTGATCATTTTCCCAATTTCATCGAGAAACACATAGGAACTAGAATAGGCCGTTACCACAATAGCGTCTGGCGGATTCCCCTTAATCCGATCAACGAGCTCTACCTGCATTTTGATTTCCAGCATCGCCTCGTATCCACCCTCTGGAACATGGAACCTTCCCTTCTCCACATCGGTAATCTTAACGATCGCCACGACATCAGAAATGCGAACTTTCTCAATCAAGGATGCAGTCGACTCTGACGCACCCACCTGCCCTACAAGCGATATCACTTGAAGGGCCACGAGCAGCTTCGCTATATGGATCTTCTGCATAATGTGAATCCTTAGAGGAATATCCACTAGCGTCCAGTTAAAATCCCTTTAGAATCAACTGATTTTCAGGCATTGGTTCTGATTTTTCTAACTGCTTCTGCGGAAGTAAGGCAGTTACAGGGATTTTCTGGAATACGTTCACACTTAAAATTTGCAAGATTCTGCTGAGACTCTCGTCGATTTTGTAAGTCTTATTGAGACACGCGACCATGAGATATGCGCAGATGGCGATCCAAATCTGGCTATAGACCGCGTTCTCGCTGGTGCCGTAGAACGCCTTGATCCGGAGGTTTTGTTTGATCCACTTGAAGAAGAGTTCGATCTTCCAACGGTTCTCGTAGATGGCTGCAACCTTGAGCGCAGGCAGGGTGAAGTTGTTGGTCAGGAACGTGAGCCGCTTGCCCGTCTCCTCGTCGAAGTAACCGATACGGCGGAGTTTTTCAGGATAGCTTTTCATTCCTTTCGGGCTGCTGAGACGGATGCTCTGGTCGCATCTGAGTCCGGATGATTTGTCCACAAGGCGCGATTCCCGAACCGAGAATTTCGTGTTCTTCTTGCTGCGGATAACGAAGAAGGCACCCGCCTCCGCAATCCGGTAGAGTCGAGAAAAATCGAGATAGCCACGGTCAAAGACGTAGATGCTCCCAACCTCGAAAAACATTTCATCAATGAAATGGACATCGTGCTGCGAACCTCCCGTGAGGCTTATGAACACAGGAATCGAGCCGATCAGATCGATCTGCGTGTGCAATTTGATCGCGGACTTCGTCGTCTTGAATTTAGCCCACGGAAACATCGACAGGCATAGGTCGATGGTGGAGGAATCGACGGCATAAACGATCTCGTCAAGGCCAAGTCCGTTGGAATCGCCAACGTAAAGCCTCCTCGCTTTTCGGATGAGTATCTGGCCAAGCGCCTCATAGACCCGCCAGTTACGGTGCTCGTTTGCGTAGGCGAGATTGGTTCTCGTGATATTCCCACGGATGCCCATCGCGTGGAGGTGTTCGCTGTTGCGGAGGCAGGCTTCGATGTCGCGCAGACTCTCTCGGAAAGTTAGTTGTGCGAAGAGCATCGAAAGGAAGTGATCCCTCGCACTCATCCCGCGACTTGAGCGCGGCATCGGATGCAGATCGACGCACCTGTCAAACTGTTTGCGGTAGATCATTTCAGAGACTTGGGCGAAAATCAGACGTCCTTCATTCATGCCGCCAGTCTCAATAAGACCGACGTGTCTGACGATTCTCGCTCAAATGCGTAACACCTGAAGTTTAACTGAATCCCTTGGAGGATAACGAGAAACGAGACCGAAACGTGCCCTTAGCTGGACACTAGTGAGGAATATCATCAAGTCCCACCAAAGTGACAACTGCATGGATTACCCAGAGCTTAGACAGTTGGCGATATTTATTGTTAGGACGTTTGATGTGAGCCCACCGGCGCGGTTGAAAAGTTGTTATGTTGTTATTGAAAAGCTCTTACCAGTTGGTGCGGCATGACTTGTTGGCCTTAGATGTTTTTTGCTATTTACCGAGAACCTTACCCACGATATTTGCGCGTTGCAGACCACCAAAATAACGACTGTCTGCGACGTTGGAGACGTTGTCACCGAGTATGAAGTAACTGCCTTCTGGAATCTTAAAGGGGAAGGTGCTTGGTCCAGCTATATGTGGATACAAGTCAACCTTGGGTAGATTGTAGCCTCCGATGCTTAAGTGTGTTGGGAGTGTCTCTTCCTTCCCGTCGATCACGACCTTGCCATTACGGATGTCGATAGTCTCTCCCGGTAGGCCGACCACCCTTGATGTCCAATATCCACCGTCTGAAAAGGGAGACTTGAGCAACACAACGTCCCACCGAATAGGCTCGGTTTTTGAGTATGCAGCGAAGTCCACTGTGAAGACTTCACCCTGCTTAATGGTCGGCTCCATGCCTGATGAACCCTGTTGCATCTCCTTCTTGGTGCATCCCACGAGGACAGCAACAGCCGCTATCAATGTAAAAATCCGAGAAAGCATTTTAGTAGGAACTTTATTTTGGCTAACAGTTTTGTTGAGCGACTCTTATGAAGGAAGGTCGTATGTTCAAAAATCACTATTAGCCAATTCCCGGCCACATCGAAAGCCAAAACGGCTTAACTGATTCTCTCGCCATGCTTTGCCTGGCGATCCGGGTTCGCCTAACGGCGATGATTACTGTTGCGAGGGCCGCACAACCCTACCGGGCGGTTAGAAGAATCGAGCACACAAGCCCTGACGAAGGACGAGGGACCAAGCACCAAGGACGCGCGCGCCAGCGCGCATCAATGCTCCAAATCGAGCTTTTTGAGCTTCGGCTCGATCACAAACCGACAATAGCCGTTTTTGTTCTTATTCTGAAAGTAGTAGTCCTGGTGGTAATCAGGCGCTTCATAGAATTTGGAGATCTTGGTGATCTCGGTGACGATGGGATCCTTAAAGTTCTCCCCCGCAGCCTTCATCGATGCCTTGGCGACTTTCTCCTGCTCTTCGGAATGGAAAAAGATGGCCGAGCGATACTGCGTGCCGATGTCGTTGCCCTGACGATTGAGAGTCGTCGGGTCGTGCAGTTCCCAGAACCACGCAAGCAAACGCTCGTAGCTGATCTTCTTCGGATCAAAAACCAATTGGACCACTTCCGCATGTCCGGTCGTCCCGGCACAGACGGCCTCATAGGTCGGATTGTCAACGTGGCCACCCATGAACCCTGAGGTCACTTTGTAGACGCCATCAAGTTGGCGATACGCCGCCTCCAAACACCAATAGCAACCTCCAGCAAGCGTTGCGGTTTCTGTCACAGTTCCTTCAGGGATTTCAGGCATTTCTCTAGCGTTGGTTCGTTTGTCAGAGGCTTTCTCGTTGACCTTCTCCGCATTGCACGAGGAGAGGATGGGCAACAGCGCCACGATGGTGGTCAGAAGATATTTCATAAAGGTAGGAGTCGCATGCATTGTCACTTATTTCAAATTTGATTTCAGCATTTACCACTCAATCCCTACACCCTCTTCGGGAATAAGCACTTGTTCACTAATACCGAGGCGATCGGCTTCCGCAAGTAATCTCTCGACCGGCTCGTTATGCGGTTCATTTCCCAGAGGGAATGTCCCATAATGCATCGGAATCATGACTTTTGCTCCGAGCTCCGCAAAGGCACGCACTGCCTCCTCTGGATTCATGTGAACGTCCCGCCCACTCGGCGCCTCGTAGGCGCCAATCGGCATCAGAGCGACCTCGATATCGTGTCGTTTCCCAATCTCTGAGAATCCATCAAAATACGCGCTGTCTCCGCAGTGGAACACGCTCTTCTCCCCCGCCTTCACGATGTAGCCGCCGTAATCGCGGTGAATGTCGTGAATGAATCGCGCGCCCCAATGATGAGACGGGGTGTGGATAATCTTCAATTCTCCAAACTCCAATTCGTCCCACACACTGACTTCGTGCGTAGCGGGAAATCCAAGACGCTTGACCAATGACTCACTCCCCTTTGGCACGACAATCCCTTCACTGGCCTGAAGAATCTTGAGGCTGGGTTTGTGAAGATGGTCAAAGTGCGCGTGCGTCACCAGCACCAGATCAACTTCTGGCAATTCGTGCAGCTTGAGCCCTGGCTGGCGCCTGCGCCTTACAGGTCCATGCCACATTGCCCAGTTGGGATCGACGATCACCGAATGCCCCGCAAACTGCAGGTAGAAGGATGCATGACCAATCCAGGTGATCCGCACTTTCCCTTCATCTGGAGAATGGGGGTGCGGCTCTTGGGTGTCGCCGCCGGCACGCCGAAACATCCCCGGCACGATGTGGTGTCGAAGAAACCTGAAGTTTCGACCCGGCCATCCTTTTTGCGGCAACAGCCCAGAATACCGTGTCAACGGCTCTGGATCTGGCTCTATCTTTGTCGATTCTGGTTTCACAAGTCGGGTCAAGCGCTTCTGCAAAGTTGCACTACACCCTATCTCTACTCAATAATGTGCTGTGTCGCAACCCTACCTCTCACTTGAAGCCGAGCTGCATGATGCTTTCTGGGAGTCCGAGGACCCATGTTCCGAGCTGAAGCTGATGGGCGACTTTCTCCAAGACTACCTAGGAACTGCACTGGAAGTCGGCTCTGGCTCCGGCCGCTTGATGCTTCCTCTTATCGAACAAGGGGTCGATCTTGAAGGCCTCGAACTGTCGACAGATATGATCGCCATCCACCACCGCAAAGCAAATGAGCTCAAGGTTTCTTCAACCGTGCATCAAGGCGATATGTCGACTTGGCAAGCTACCGAACCATACTCAGCCCTCCTTGCACCCGCCTTCACTCTACAACTTTCCAGCGACCCCGAACAGACGCTACGGCATTGGCATAAGCTAATGAAACCCAACGCGGGGCTCTACCTGACCGTCTTCATGCCATTCGCCGAACTGGAAGGCGAACTGCCCGAAAACGAGTGGTATGATGATCATGAAGCAACGCTGCCCGATGGCCGAATCGCCCTTCTCTCGACACGACATCGTATCGACCTCGCTGCAAAAACCGTCCACCGAGAACATCGCTATTCGATTGAGGGGTCATCCGATGTTCATGAATCCAAGCAATCCATCCGTTGGATCGACCACCAAGAGATGGTGAACCTCCTCAAAAAGTGCGGGTTCGAGCTCAAGCGACATTGTTATGATTTCACGGGCCACCCGATTGAGGACTCGATGGGCAGTGACGACTGCACAGGAATCTTCACCTACCGCGCGGAACGCTCAAACTAGGAATTTTCTGCATTTCATTCATTCACAGCATGTTGCAACGAATCTGCTCATTCGAAACGAGTGTTTTGGCATCCGAATGTAAGCGAATCCTTGCATTGCCTAGGGTCTAGCCGCGATTATGCGTCGTCGACGTCGCGTCCAACAATTCTCCCTCTATGCTTCAGATCAATCCCCACCTCAACGACTTGGTATCGGATGCCGCTGCTGAGCTGCAGTCGCGCCTACAATCCAAGGCCACCATCACCGCAGCCGCACCTGGGCGCGTGAACTTGATTGGGGAGCACATCGATTATTGCGATGGCTTCGTGATGCCCTTTGCGATTGACCGCTATGTGGTCATCGCAGGCTGTGCGAATGGAACGGAAAATGCCCGACTCAGCACCGCACTCGGCGGGGATGTCCAGACGATCTCTCTTAAAGCACCGCTTGAGGTGGGCGAGCCAAAATGGACCAACTACATCCGCGGAGTCATCCGTGGCTTCCAAGATCGCGGCCACCACATTCCAGGGTTCGATGCCTACATCATTTCTTCCGTTCCAGGTGGTGCCGGTCTCTCTTCCTCCGCTGCATTGGAATGCGCCGTTGCGACTTTCCTCGAAGGCCTGCTGGACACCACTCTAGAAACTCGCGAGAAAGCCCTGCTCTGCCAAAAAGCAGAACACGACTTTGCGCATGTCCCCTGCGGCATCATGGATCAATTCGCTTCCGCATTCGGTCAAACCAACCGTTTGGTCATGATCGACTGCCAAACCGGCGAACCCGAATTGGTTCCCTTCGAGAACCCTGACCTCACCGTGCTCATCGCCAATACCATGGTGAACCACGAGCTTTCCGACGGCGGCTACGCAACACGCCGCAAGCACACCGAAGACGGGCTCAAAATTCTCGGCAAAGCCTCATGGCGCGACGTGACTGCTGAAGACGTGCAGTCCAGCTGGACGGATCTTGGCGACCCAATCAACCGTCGCTCACGCCATGTCGTCACTGAAATCAAGCGCACGATCGACGCCGCAAAGGCACTTGCGAAAAACGACTTTGAAGCTCTCGGCCCACTCATGGCCGCGAGTCATGAATCCCTTCGCGATGACTTTGAGGTCTCCTGCAAGGAGCTCGACATCATGGTCGAGATCGCCCGCAAGATCGGCCGCAAAGGAGGCGTCATCGGTGCTCGCATGACAGGCGGAGGCTTTGGCGGATCCACGGTTACGCTTTGCGAATCAACCCGCGCCTCAGAAATCGCCGCCACCATGATCGAGGACTACAAACAGGCCACGGGCATCGACGCTCAAATCTTCGCCTCTCGTCCGAGCGAAGGCGCGCATTTGGTGCATCTGTAGCAAATGGCGGCGCAAGCCGCGCATCAGTATTGCGAGTGCGTTCAAATCAAAAATCGATAATCATCAATCTGAAATCACCTCTTAAGATTTACGATTTTAGATTTTTGATTTTTGATTTTAGATCTGGCTCACGCACCTCTACTGCTCCCCAAGCACCTTTCACCCCCAAACACAAAAAAGCGGGACCCTTTTCGGATCCCGCTTTTTGTTGAATGTTAATCGGTCAGCGATCAGGCAGTAGCGATACCACCGTCGTCACCTTCGGGTGCTGCTGATTCTTCATCTTCAGCACCTTCCTCGACTTCGATCACTGGCTCAGGTTCTTCGACAGTGAATTCGAATTCTGAGTCCTTGTGGCATGGGAAACCGGTACCAGCTGGGATCAAGTGACCCATGATGACGTTTTCCTTGAAGCCGGTGAGTTGGTCGATCTTACCAAGCGTCGCCGCTTCGGTAAGCACACGAGTGGTGTCCTGGAAGGATGCCGCCGAGATGAACGAATCGGTCTCGAGCGATGCCTTGGTGATACCCAAGAGCACTGGCTCCGCTTCGGCAGGCTTACCACCGTTGGCGATGATCTGCTCGTTGACTTTCTTGAACTTGGTGCGGTCGATTTGGTCACCCCAAAGGAATTCATCAGCGTCACCTGGCTCAGTGATTTTCACTTTGCGCAGCATCTGACGGATGATCACCTCGATGTGCTTGTCGTTGATTTCCACGCCTTGGACGCGGTAAACCGACTGCACCTCGTTGACCAAGTGCTCTTGAAGTTCTTGAGCACCACAGGCCTCGAGAAGGTCTTCTGGTGAGAGTGGCCCTTCGGTGATTTGATCACCGCGTTTCACTACATCACCTTCGGTCACAACCACGTGTTTGCCCATTGGAACAAGGTGGTCTGCGGACTCGCCAGTTTCAGCATCGGTCACAACAACACGCTTCTTACCGCGAACGTTGGTTCCGAAGGAGATATCACCATCGAGTTTCGAGATCACACAAGCGTCTTTCGGCTTACGAGCTTCGAAGAGCTCAGCAACCCGTGGAAGACCACCGGTGATGTCTTTGGTGCGAGCCACTTTACGTGGAGTCTTCGCGAGCTGCGTGCCGCCAGTGACTTTCTTGCCTTCCTTCACGGAAAGGTGAGCGCCAACTGGGATGGAGTAGCTTGCTTTGACGTCGCCAGTCTTCTCATCGACGATGACAACCTGCGGGTGAAGGTCTTCTTTGTGCTCGGTGACAACCATACCCTTCTTGCCGGTTTGCTTGTCCGTCTCGTTGGTCACGGTGATACCGGAAATCATGTCGCGGAATTCAACCTTACCGGATTTCTCTGTGAGGATCGGCACGTTGTATGGATCCCATGTGACAAGGGTTTCACCTTTTTTCACATCCTCACCATCTTTGATTGGGATGATCGAACCGATGACGATATTGTGGCTTTCTAGCTCAAGACCGGCTTTGTCGTGAATCGAGACAGCGCCATTCTTGTTAAGACAGACCCAAACTTTTTTGCCTTCGTCGTCCTTACTCTCAACAACGCGGAGGTCTTTGTAGACCAAGCGTCCTGCAGTTTTGGACTGGATGAGCGGTTGTTTGAATGAGGCAGATGCAACACCACCCACGTGGAAGGTACGCATGGTCAGCTGAGTTCCTGGCTCACCGATCGACTGAGCGGCGATGATGCCAACGGCTTCACCAATTTTCACGGGGAGACCCGTCGCTAGGTTCAAGCCGTAGCAATTTGCACAGCAACCGTGCTCGGACTCACAAGTGAGAACGGAGCGGATCTTAAGTTTCAGAGTTCCGATGCGCTCCACAGCCTTGGCCTGGACTTCGTTGATGACATCATCGACTTCGACGAGGATATCACCCGAAACAGGGTCCTTGATTTGTTCGCAAGAAACACGGCCGTAAATGCGGCTTTCGAGTGATGCGGTTTCTTCGTCGCCGTCAAAGATGGCGCCAACGGAGATACCGTTTGCAGTGGTGCAGTCTTGCTGAGTGATGATGACGTCTTGCGCCACATCCACGAGCTTACGAGTCATGTAACCGGAGTCCGCGGTCTTAAGCGCGGTATCGGAGAGACCTTTACGAGCACCGTGAGTGGAGATGAAGTATTCCAATACGGAGAGACCTTCACGGAAGTTCGAAATAATCGGACGTTCGATGATCTCACCGGATGGCTTGGCCATCAAACCACGCATACCACCGAGCTGCTTGATCTGGGACTTGTTACCCCGAGCACCGGAATCGACCATCATGAAGAGCGGCGATGCTTTCGCCTTGCCTTCGTTGTGTTCGATAATGCGGTAAAGCGCGTTGGCGATGTGATCGGTAGCACCAGTCCAGATGTCGACGACTTTCTGGTAACGTTCGCCATCGGTGATGACACCGTTGCGATACTGTTTGGTGACTTTATCAACTTCAGCGTAAGCATTTTTGATCACTTCCTTCTTCTCCTCAGGAATCACCATGTCGACGATACCGATTGATGTTCCGGAGCGAGTTGCTTCTTTGAAGCCGAGGCTCTTGAGCTCATCAAGCGTGATGACTGTCGCTTTCTTACCAGCGACCTGGTAACAGCGCCAGATGATGTCGCCGATTTGCTTCTTGCCGACCTTAGTGTTGATGAAGCCAACGCCTTCAGGCCAGATTTCATTGAAGCGAACACGACCTGGTGTGGTTTCGATGATCTTACCTCCACGAAGCGCAGCCTCGAGAGGAGTCAAAACTTTGCGGTCGCTATCGGAGAGTTCTTCTCCTTTGTAACCGAAGACCGTGTCTTTGCCGAAGTCAGGGTTACGCAGGCGGATCCACTGGTGATAGTCGATCTTGCGGGAAGCGATCGCGAACTCCACTTCCGAGGAGTTTTCGAACAACGGCAAGTGCTCTTCTTTCTCACGATCTTTGGCGGTACGAATACCGGCCCATGTGAGGTAGTAAGTACCAAGAATAATGTCCTGAGAAGGCACCGTGATTGGGCGGCCCGATGCAGGTGAGAAGATGTTGTTTGGAGCCAACATCAATTGACGACACTCCATTTGCGCTTCCACAGAGAGAGGAACGTGAACAGCCATTTGGTCACCGTCGAAGTCAGCGTTATACGCAGTACAAACGAGCGGGTGAACACGGATCGCGGATCCCTCAATCAACTTCGGCTCGAATGCCTGGATGGACAAACGGTGAAGTGTTGGAGCGCGGTTGAGGAGGATCGGGTGACCTTTAGTCACTTCCGCAAGAATGTCCCACACTTCGGTGGTCTTGCGATCGATCATCTTCTTGGCGGAACGAACGGTGTGGCAGTATCCGAGCTCCTTGAGGCGACGGATGATGAATGGTTCGAACAAGGTAAGAGCCATCTTCTTCGGAAGACCGCACTGACCGAGTTTCAAGTCAGGACCCACAACAATCACAGAACGACCGGAGTAGTCGACGCGCTTACCGAGAAGGTTCTGACGGAAACGACCACCTTTGCCCTTGAGCATGTCGCTGAGGGATTTGAGCGGACGGTTGCCTGCACCTGTCACGGCACGACCATGACGGCCGTTGTCGAAGAGGGCGTCCACGGCTTCTTGAAGCATGCGCTTCTCGTTGCGGATGATGACTTCAGGAGTCTTCAGCAAGAGAAGGTTCTTCAGACGGTTGTTGCGGTTGATCACACGACGGTAGAGGTCGTTGAGGTCAGATGTCGCAAAGCGGCCACCTTCAAGCGGAACCAACGGACGAAGGTCCGGTGGGATCACTGGGAGAACCACTTGGATCATCCACTCAGGACGTGACTTCGATTGCGCGAAACCTTGAGTGATTTTGAGACGCTTCGAGAGCTTCTTCTTGTTCTGTTTCGAACGTGTTGTGGCCAGTTCTTCTTCGAGCTCAACGGTAAGTGCCGCAAGATCGATTTGCTTGAGCAAATCTTGGATCGCTTCAGCACCCATGTTGGCTTGGAAGGAACCTTCACCGTAAGTGTCTTCAGCTTCGCGAAGTTCATTTTCAGTGAGAAGTTGGCCACGCTCGAGAGCGGTGTTGCCAGGCTCGGTTACAACGTAGTCTTCGTAGTAAATGACGCGCTCAAGCATACGTGCGCTCATATCGAGCATCAGACCAATGCGGGAAGGCATGCACTTGTAGAACCAGATGTGAGAAACAGGAACAGCCAACTCAATGTGACCCATGCGCTCACGACGGACGCGGCTCAAGGTCACTTCAACACCACAGCGGTCACAGACGACACCTTTGTGTTTGATGCGCTTGTATTTACCGCAGGCACACTCCCAGTCGCGAGTCGGCCCGAAGATCCGCTCACAGAAGAGTCCGCCTTTTTCCGGCTTGAAGGTTCTGTAGTTGATGGTTTCTGGGTTCTTCACCTCGCCCTTCGACCAGGAGCGAATTGCATCCGGTGAAGCGACAGTGATGGAGACTTGGTCAAATTGCTCTGGGCGTTCATCTACGCCGAAGAGTTCGCGAAGGTTGGTATCTACACTCATGTGGTTAATATCTGTTAAGGTCAGTGTTAGGGGTTTCGCGTTTCAAATTATAGTGTGAGATCATCGAGGGAGAAGTCGTCGACGTTTACGGTCGCGGCGGAGCCGTGGCCATCACCCGTGCGACCCGGACGAACGTCGAGGCCAAGGGACTGCATCTCTTTGATGAGAACGTTGAAGGATTCAGGTGTGCCAGCCTCAAGGTTGTTGTCCCCTTTTACGATGGCTTCATAGATCCGTGTGCGGCCTTGAACATCGTCAGATTTGACGGTGAGCAATTCCTGCAGGGTGTAAGCGGCGCCGTAGGCTTCAAGGGCCCAGACCTCCATCTCACCGAAACGTTGACCACCATACTGGGCTTTACCACCAAGCGGTTGCTGGGTGACTAGCGAGTATGGACCAACGGCCCGTGCGTGAATCTTATCAGCAACCAAGTGACCAAGTTTCAGCATGTAAATGATGCCGACAACCACAGGGTTGTGGAATGCTTCACCCGTGCGGCCGTCGTATAGAGTCGACTTACCACCGGTGGAGCCATCTTTGCCGTCACCAATCCAGGTGAAGCCAGGACGCTCAGGTTCATCAGGCTTGCGATCGCGGAGCTCTCCGCCGTCGCCAACCTTCTTAACACCGTCGACCTGCTTGGCCTTGGACATGAAATCCCAAATGACTTCTTCTTTGATGCCGTCGAAAATCGGAGTTGCGACTTTGAATCCGAGTGCGCGAGCTGCCACACCAAGGTGGGTTTCGAGCACCTGACCCACGTTCATCCGTGATGGCACGCCGAGCGGGTTCAAGCAGATATCAACCGGAGTTCCGTCTGCCAGGTATGGCATGTCCTCTTCAGGAACGATCGTTGCAACAACACCTTTGTTACCGTGACGACCTGCCATCTTGTCACCCACAGAAAGCTTGCGCTTCTTGGCAACGAAGACCTTCACCTCCTTGATCACGCCTGGATCGACTTCGTCGCCGGACTCAAGGGTGTCGAGCTTGCGCTCACGGTCGGTGTCGAGCTCTTGGAAGCGGCTCTCGAAGGAACCGATGATTTCCAGAATCTTGTTACGAATTGGGGATGGATCGATCTCAATGTGATCGTGAACCGATGCCAATTTGCGAAGCAGTGTCTTGGTGATCTTGCGGTTCGCAGGAATGATGATCTCACCGGTTTGAGCATTCACCACGTCGAGTGGGATTTTCTCACCGAGAAGGATGTCGGATAGACGCTCTGTAAGATCGTCCGTCAACTTGTCAGCCTTTTTCTTGTGCTCGTCGTTGATCTTCTTGAGCTGCTTCTTGAGTTCAGCTGGATCAATTTTCTCTGCACGGGCTTTAGCGAATCCGCTTTGTGAAACGCGAACGTCTTGGACGATGCCTTCACAACCCGACGGAACGCGAAGTGAGGTGTCTTTAACGTCTGCCGCTTTCTCACCGAAGATCGCGCGAAGGAGGCGCTCTTCTGGAGCAAGTTCCGTTTCGGATTTCGGAGTGATCTTACCGATGAGGATGTCACCAGGTTTGACCTCAGCGCCGATGCGGATGATGCCGTCGTGGTCGAGGTTGCGGAGCGCTTCCTCACCGACGTTCGGGATATCACGAGTGATTTCTTCAGGGCCGAGTTTGGTGTCACGTGCAGCAACATCGAATTCGGAGATGTGGATCGAGGTGTAAACATCCTCTTTCACCACACGCTCGGAGATGACGATCGCATCCTCGAAGTTGTAGCCGTTCCATGGCATGAACGCGACGAGCACGTTGCGGCCAATGGCCAATTCACCGTCTTCTGTGTTCGGGCCGTCCGCGAGGACTTGGCCTTTTTTCACTTTGTCACCTTTGGCAACAATCGGCTTCTGGTTGATGCAGGTGCCTGCATTCGAACGCATGAATTTGCGGAGAGGGTAAACCATGATGCCTTTATCAAGGTTGGTCTTCACCGTTTCAGGGTCGCTGAGGAATTTCTCATCGGACACTGGGAGCTTACCGTCTGGAGTGGTGATGATCATCTCAGCTGTAGCAGCTGCGATCACACCATCTGCTTCGGAAACAATCACAGCGCGTGAGTCACGAGCCGCTTTGCCTTCGAGGCCAGTACCAACGAGTGGTGCTTCAGAAACGAGAAGCGGCACACCTTGGCGCTGCATGTTTGATCCCATGAGCGCGCGGTTCGCGTCATCGTGCTCAAGGAATGGAATCAATCCAGCAGCAACGGAAACGAGCTGCTTCGGCGAAACGTCCATGTAGTTGACGTCGGTCGGAAGTGACTCGATGAACTCACCACCTTTTTCACGGGCAGTGATGCGCTCGGCAACAAACTTGCCGCTCTTGTCCATCGGGTTGTTCGCTTGGGCAATGAGGTAGTTCTCTTCTTGGTCAGCTGTGAGGTATTCGATCTCGTTGGTGACCTTACCGTTTTTGACTTTGCGGTATGGAGTTTCGATGAAACCGAACTCGTTGATGCGTGCGTAGGTACACATCGAGTTGATCAGACCAATGTTTGGACCCTCTGGGGTCTCAATTGGGCAAATACGACCGTAGTGAGATGGATGAACGTCACGAACTTCGAAACCAGCACGGTCGCGGTTGAGACCACCAGGTCCAAGGGCCGAAAGGCGGCGCTTGTGAGTGAGCTCAGCGAGCGGGTTGGTTTGGTCCATAAACTGGGAAAGCTGGCTACGACCGAAGAAGTCACGCACGACAGCGGAAAGCGCTTTCGGGTTGATCAACTTCTGAGGTGTCATGCCTTCGATGTTCACATCGAACAAAGTCATGCGCTCTTTGACCAATCGCTCGGTGCGGGCAAGACCGACACGGCATTGGTTGGCGAGCAACTCACCCACTGCACGAACGCGGCGGGAACCAAGGTGATCGATATCGTCAATGACACCGTCGCCTTTTTTGAGTTTCAAAATGTAACGCACAGCCGCGAGGAAATCCTCAGGAACCATGATGCGTTGATCAGAATCGACCTGGATGCCGAGCTTCTGGTTGATCTTGTAACGACCCACGCGAGTGAGATCGTATTTCTTCGGATCGAAGAACAAACGCTTGAGAAGCGCGCGGGAGTTCGCGGCAGTTGGCGGATCACCGGGACGCAACTTGCGGTAGATGTCTTTGAGAGCTGACTCTTCATCTGTCGCTGGATCTTTACGAAGCGACTTGAGAAGAATCTCATCTTCGCGACCGTCGATCACTTCCACCTTCTTGTGGCCGAGACCAATCAATTGGCGAACGATGCCGATCGTGAGTGGCTCGTAGGCTTTCGCTACAACCAATTCTCCATCGAGGATGTCTTCGAATGGAACTTTGTGGCCGAGTTCAGCTTCATCCATCTTCTCACTCAGCTTGAGATTCTCGAGCGTGTAGAAGTGAGAAACGATGTCGCGGTCAGTTGGGAATCCAAGAACGCGGAGGAAGGTCGTTGCAAGGAACTTGCGACGACGGCGACGGCGGTCGAGGTAAACGTAGAGAAGATCGTTGGTGTCGAATTGAACTTCGAGCCATGAACCGCGGTCAGGGATGATGCGGAAGGAATGGAGCAACTTACCATTCAAGTGCTGGGAAGTTTCGAAACAGATACCAGGGGAACGGTGAAGCTGGGAAACGATCACGCGCTCAGCACCGTTGATGATGAAGGTACCACGGCGGGTCATCATCGGAAGCTCACCCATGTATACACGCTCTTTCTTGGTGCCGGTCTCGTCTTTGAGCTTGAATGTCACATAAAGCGCAGCACTGAAGCTCTCACTGTTCTGCAATGATTCAAGGGAAGTGACCTTGGGTTCTTCGATGTCATAGGTGACGAAATCGAGTTCGATTGCTTCGTCGTAGCTTTTGATCGGGAAAACTTCCCGGAAAACAGCTTGGAGACCGGTATCTTCGCGATCCGTAGGGTTGACGGATTGTTGAAGAAATTCGTCGTACGAACGGCTTTGAACCTCGATGAGGTTCGGCGGTTCGATGACTTCTTCGAATTTCCCGAAATAGAGACGTTCAGCCATGGTATTGTGTGTTGTTCTAATGACAAGTTGAGCCCGAGCCGCGAACGGTCTCAGGCAGGGTGGTGTTCAGAGCGATGTGAGATGTGTCGGAATCGACGCGAAAGCCATAAGTTGGAATTTTGGTACTCGAGTCGATCACGGAGGAGAGTTCCTGGAGCGAATCGCTCCGCTCCAGGAAAAATCCGGTGAGTAAAATTACTTGAGTTCGACTTTGGCGCCGGCTGCCTCGAGCTTTTTCTTCGCATCTTCGGCAGCGTCTTTTGCAGCGCCTTCGATGATGGTGGATGGAGCCGCTTCGACGAGCTTCTTCGCGTCTGCAAGGCCAAGGCCTGGAGAGCATTCACGAACTGCTTTAATGACAGCGATTTTGTTTGGACCGCCTTCAGTAAGAACGACATCAAAGTCGGTCTTCTCTTCAGCAGCAGCTTCGCCACCACCTGCAGCAGGACCAGCAACAGCAACAGGTGCTGCAGCGGATACGCCCCAAGTTTCTTCTAGTTGTTTTACGAGGTCAGCAGCTTCCAAAACAGTGAGCTTGCCGAGTTCTTCTACGAGGTTTTCAATGTTAGCCATTTTTTTTGTATTCTCCTTGTTCGGTATCGTCGCCCTAAGAGCTTCTTAAGATTTCAGTTCGGCAGCTGCCGACCCGACGAGGAACCATTATGTGTTCAAGCGATTGCGGGAGACGCGATCGCCATCTGTTCAGATTGTTTGTTATTCAGCGGGTGCTTCGGTAGGTGCTTCAGCGGCGGCTTCGGCAGGTGCTTCAACAGCAGCTTCTGGAGCGGACTCCTCTGCGGCATCGTCGCCTTCTGGGTTGAATTTCGCTTGGATGACGCGAGCGATTTGTGTCGCAGGCTCGAGGATCGTTCCAAGAAGCTGGGAAAGGATGGCTTCGCGTGATGGGATATCGGCGATGGCCTTGAGCTTGTCAGCGTCGAGGACGGTATCGCCCAAGATGCCCACTTTCATTTCCGGCTTCTTGAATTCTTTTTCGAAGTTCTTGATCGCTTTCGCAGCAGCAAAGACTTCGCTCTCGCCCATGACGAATGCGGTCTGGCCAATGAGGTTTTCGCCGATTTCAGGCAAGCCTGCTTCGGTGAGAACTTTCTTCATGTAGCTGTTTTTCGCAACGGTGCACTGAGCGCCACCGTCTCCGAGACGTTGGCGGAGTTCGGTGAATTGTTGAACGGTAAGTCCTGTGTAATCGATAACGATCAAGTAAGGTGATGCGTTAACGCGGTCCAGCAGGCCGTCGATGATGATTTTTTTATCCGGGTTCATGGTCTCTTGGCGTTGCTGGGTTAGTCAGTAGATTTGGTGTAAGTGGCAGCTTCCAATGGGACACCTGGAAGCATGGATGCTGCGAGGGTCACGGATTGAATGAAGTTGCCTTTGGCGGATGCAGGCTTGGAGCGAACGACGCTGTCGAGGAACGCGCGAGCATTCTCTTCGAGTTGAGCTGGTTCGAAATCTGCCTTGCCGATGGCGGCGGCAATATTGCCATTCTTGTCGAGCTTGTAGTCAACACGGCCTGCTTTGACGTCTTGAACTGCCTTTGCAGTATCATCGGTCACGGTGCCGGTTTTCGGGTTTGGCATCAAACCGCGTGGTCCAAGAACCCGAGCGATCTTCCGGACTTCTGCCATCGCATCTGGAGTTGCGATTGCGGAATCGAAATCAGTGAAGCCTTCGCGGACTTTCTTGATGAGGTCTTCGTATCCGACGTGTTCGGCGCCTGCTGCAGTCGCAGCTTCAGCGGCCGCACCTTGTGCGAAAACGACGACGCGGACATTCTTACCAGTGCCGTGAGGAAGAGCGACGGAGCCACGAACCATTTGATCGCTCTTGCGAGGGTCCACGCCGAGGTGGAATGCAAGGGAGACAGTTGGAGTGAACTTCGGCGCCGGGAATTTCTTCAGGGTGCTGATAGCATCGGGAAGCGAGTAGCCCTTGCCTTCTTCGACAAGCTCTGCTGCTTTACGGTAACGTTTGCTGCGTTTTTTAGCCATTGTGTTGTTTTGTTAGCAGTTCAATCGGAAATCACCGCTTGTGATTCCCTCCTGCGGGTGCTCCGACAAGTCGGAGCTGAGATGATTACATGCCTTCGATTTCGAGTCCCATTTGGCGAGCACTGCCAGCAAGAATGCGAGCGGCGGCTTCTGGGTCCTTGGTGTTAAAGTCAGGCATTTTCAATTTCACCACTTCCATGAGCTGGGCTTTGGTGATTTTGCCAACCTTGGTCTTGTTTGGCTCAGCGGAGCCAGACGCGAGACCCGCTGCCTTTTTGAGCAAGCTAGCGGCAG
The DNA here is from genome assembly GCA_043566505.1 of Luteolibacter sp. Classification (GTDB taxonomy): domain Bacteria; phylum Verrucomicrobiota; class Verrucomicrobiia; order Verrucomicrobiales; family Akkermansiaceae; genus Luteolibacter. Next base: position 625,202 of record CP121322.1, read on the forward strand.
GTGGTTGTTTGGTGATGAATGAGAAGGACTTGTCCTTGTAGACGGAAATCACAGTCGGCAGCACATCGCCAGCTTGGCTCTGTGTTGCAGCATTGAATTCCTTACAGAATCCCATGATGTTGACTCCAGCCTGACCGAGTGCCGGTCCGACAGGTGGTGATGGATTTGCTTGTCCAGCTTGGATCTGGAGTTTGATGACGTTGACGACTTCCTTGGCCATGATAAATTGGTTGTTACGTTCGGGAGAGGGGTGGTGGTATAAGTTGAGAGTAAGGTCGAGAAAAATTACTCACGTTCTACTTGCCAGTATTCGAGCTCAACAGGAGTGCTGCGCCCAAAGATCGTGACAGAAACACGGAGTTTGCCCTTTTCTGGGTCGATTTCCTCAACGACACCGTTCTGGCTCTGGAATGGGCCATCGGCGACTTTGACGGTATCGCCAACTTCGAAGCTGATTGCTGGGCGAACGCTTTCTTCGCGCTCTTTGATTTGGGAAAGCATGGCGTCCACTTCACGCTGACGCATAGGCGCTGGGCGGTCTTTGGTGCCGGCGAAGCCGATCACGCCATCCATTTCTTTGATGAAAAACCAGGTTTCCTCAACCAATTGGTCATCTTCCGTGCTCAGATACATGTTTACGATGATGTATCCTGGGAAGAATTTCTTCTTGGTTTCGGTTTTTTTGCCGCGGCGGATCTCGGAGACCATCTCAGTCGGCACGAGCACCTCACGGATGTATTCGGTCAGACCTTCAGCTTCCGCATTCCGCAAGATACGATCATGCACTTTTCTTTCTTGTCCAGATAGGACCTGGACGACGTACCACTGGTCGCGGAATGGCTTGGTTTCAGACATGACGTAAAGTTTTAGCGTAGAGTGATGAGGCCGATCGGATCAGCGCCCAAGATTGGTGAAAAAGCCCACGATCATAACGTGGATGAAGTCCCAGAACTGCACGAAACCCGCCAACAAGATCATCGCGATGAGAACCACGATGGTCGAATCGACCAGCTCTTTGTATTTCTTCAACCCCTTGATTTTAGGATCGGATTCCCAGGGCCAACTCGCTTTGCGGAGTTCACCTTTTACCTCACCTAGAAAGCCGGAGATTTTTGAAAACATAATGTGCTGAAGTTAAGAGACTGATTTGAATGGAAGATGGCACGGAAGGTGAGACTCGAACCCACAGCCAATGGTTTTGGAGACCACTACTCTACCAATTGAGCTACTTCCGTGTTGAGGCGACTGAAGGGCACCCCGTTGTGCAGGGTGCCCCTAGAGTCACAGTAACGCAGCCTGCTTGCACAGGCCGCGTCACCAAGGATTGATGTTATTCGATGATGTCACCAACGCGACCAGCACCAACGGTGCGGCCACCTTCACGGATCGCGAAGCGCATGGTTTGCTCCATGGCGATCGGTGTGATGAGTGTAACTTCGAGGTTCACGTTATCACCAGGCATCACCATTTCAACGCCGTCTGGAAGCTTGATGCTGCCGGTAACGTCGGTGGTGCGGAAGTAGAACTGTGGACGATAGTTCGAGAAGAACGGAGTGTGACGACCACCTTCTTCTTTCGAGAGAATGTAGATCTCAGACATGAACTTGGTGTGGGGAGTCACTGTGCCGGGCTTGGCGATGACTTGGCCACGCTCAACGTCGTCTTTCTTAAGACCACGGATGAGAAGACCGACGTTGTCACCTGCACGACCTTCGTCGAGAAGCTTACGGAACATTTCGATGTCAGTGATGGTAGTTTTCTGAGTGTCGCGGATACCGACGATCTCAACTTCTTCCATCTTCTTGATGATACCACGCTCAACACGACCGGTGCAGACTGTGCCGCGACCTTCGATCGAGAACACGTCTTCAACAGGCATGAGGAAATCTTTGTCGATTGGACGCTCAGGCTCAGGAATGTAGTCATCCACAGCTTGCATGAGCTTGAGGATGTTTTCCTTGTGACCTGCGTCGCCTTCAAGAGCTTTAACAGCCGAACCTTTAACGATTGGGATGTCGTCGCCTGGGAATTCGTAAGAGGAAAGGAGATCGCGGATTTCCATTTCAACGAGCTCAAGAAGCTCTTCGTCGTCGACGAGGTCGACTTTGTTCATGAACACCACGAGAGCTGGAACACCCACCTGACGAGCAAGCAAGATGTGCTCACGAGTCTGAGGCATTGGGCCGTCAGCTGCGGAAACCACGAGAATCGCGCCGTCCATTTGAGCAGCACCGGTAATCATGTTCTTCACGTAGTCGGCGTGACCTGGGCAGTCCACGTGTGCGTAGTGGCGCTTTTCGGTCTCATACTCAACGTGAGCAGTGTTAATGGTGATACCGCGTTCACGCTCCTCGGGAGCGGCGTCGATATCAGCGTAGCTTTTACTCACAGCACCGCCGGAATCGGCAAGTGTGTTGGTGATTGCTGCTGTAAGGGTGGTTTTGCCGTGGTCAACATGGCCGATGGTGCCGATGTTGACGTGTGGTTTGTTGCGCTGGAATGCTTCTTTAGCCATGGTGGTTGTTTTCTGTTTGAGACTGTTTTTATCGTGATCGCCCTGGAGCTCGCGGGCGGAATTGAACCGCCGACCTCATCCTTACCAAGGATGCGCTCTACCCCTGAGCTACGCGAGCGATGTCAGATGGTTTGCTTTTCCTTCGACTCGAAAAAAATACTGCGTCCGGCCTTTCAAAGTAATCAAAGACTAGGCGCAGCACCCCTGACTAGCTGTGGGGAAGAGCGGGCGGACGGTAACAAAGCCGGCCATCCTGTCAAAAAAAATATCAGTGAAAAGAATAATTTCTCTAATCCCCTTATTTTAAGGGCTTTTTCGCCCTTCAGGGGGCCAATATTTCGGGGTTTTCAACACCAATTTCACCCTCACCATCTCTCGAAAGCACAAATTTCACAAAAATTTTGGGTCCAACCCTCAATTTGCAGGACTCAACCCTCGCCTGTATCACCGAGCTTGGCCCGACCAAACAATCCTCGCATTCCCCTCTTCACCGCTCTTGCGTCCACCGCGACATGCGTCTAAGAATCGACCAACTCTTTTCCCATGTCCGCAGAATACACCGAAGACGACATCAAATCACTCGACTGGCGCGAACACATCCGCATGAGGCCAGGCATGTATATTGGAAAACTTGGCGATGGAGCCGCCGCCGACGATGGGCTCTATATCCTGCTCAAAGAGGCCATTGATAACTCCATCGACGAACACATCATGGGCCACGGCAAAGAGATCCGTGTCGACATCGACGATGAGGGACGCGTGGAAGTGCGCGATTTCGGCCGCGGCATTCCCCTCGGAAAACTCTTCGACTGCGCCGCTCAGATCAATACTGGCGCCAAATACGACAGCGAAGCCTTCAAAAAGTCCGTCGGACTCAACGGTGTGGGCATCAAAGCCGTCAATGCTCTGTCCGACTTCTTTGAGATCCAAGCCTGGCGCGACGGCCAAACCAAATCGCTCGAGTTCTCGAGAGGTGAGCTGACCGTCGATATGAAAAAGCCTCGGAAAGATGATGAGGCCAACGGAACGCGGCTGGCATTTGAGATCGATCGATCGATTTTCCCGGCCCGCGCCAAATTTCGGGCGCCATTCATCGAGAAGATGTGCCGCTATTATTCATACCTAAATCCGGCGCTGACGGTGGTTTTCAACGGCCAAAAGTTCCGCTCCAAAGATGGCCTTCTCGATCTGCTGCGTGAGGAAATGGACAGCGAGCCACTCTACCCACCTGTCCACATCAGCGGCAATGACATCGAAATCGCCTTCACCCACAGCATGGATAGTAGCGAGGAATACTATACATTCGTCAACGGGCAGAACACTTCCCAAGGCGGAACCCACTTGGCGGCATTCCGAGAAGCCATGGTTCAGGTGATTCGCGGATTCTACAAAAAACAATACGACCCCTCTGACATCCGCGCTGGCATCGAGGCCGCCATTTCCGTGCGTATCATCGAGCCCGTGTTTGAATCGCAAACCAAGACCAAGCTGGGATCCGCCACCATTGTGCCCGGGGGAGAGTCGCTTCGCGCGTTCATCGGCAACTTCCTCAAGACTAACCTCGACAACTACCTTCACAAAAACCCAACCGTTGCAGAGGCCATTCAAAAAAGAATCCTCGCAGCTGAACGCGAACGCAAGGACCTCAAAGGCATCAAAAAGCTCGCCCGCGAACGCTCAAGGCAAGCCAAAGTTCACAACAAGAAGCTTCGCGACTGCCGCATTCACCTCGACACCAAGAAGAAGCGCCGCGAACAATCCACCCTTTTCATCACCGAGGGCGATTCGGCCTCGGGCTCCATCACGAAAAGCCGAGATGTTGAGACTCAAGCGGTGTTCTCACTTCGCGGAAAACCTCTCAACACCTTCAGCCTGTCACGCAAAATCGTCTATGAAAACGAGGAGTTCGCCTTACTGCAAGCAGCGCTGAACATCGAGGACGGCATCGAAAAGCTACGCTACAACCGTGTCGTCATCGCAACCGACGCCGATGTCGACGGCATGCACATTCGCCTGCTGTTGCTCACTTTCTTCCTGCAATTCTTCCCCGAATTGATCCGCGATGGACACCTCTTCATTCTCCAAACCCCACTCTTCCGCGTCCGCAATAAAAAGGAGACCGTTTATTGCTACGATGAAGACGAACGCCGCAAGGCCGTCGACAAACTGGGCAAAAATGCGGAAATCACTCGATTCAAAGGGCTCGGTGAGATTTCACCCGATGAGTTCGGATTCATGATCGGCCCCGAGATGCGACTCGACCCCGTGGAGTATGAAGAAGGCAAAGGAGTCAAAGAGCTTCTCGCATTTTACATGGGGAAAAACACACCCGACCGACAAGACTTCATCATCGAGCACCTGCGCGAGGATGTTGATAAACAGGTCGAGGTGGCTTGATGAATCCTCATTTCACGGCTAAAAGTTACTAATTGCATGAATAATTCCAATGATGAGCCGTCCAAGCCATCGAGGGTACCATCCGGTCCTGTCGATAACGGTTCATCTGAGGATGACCCAAAGATCGACCTCCAGCTGGTCAAGCGGGCTCAAGAAGGCGAATATGCTGCCTTCGACGAACTCGTCACCCGCCACCGAGGACGAATATTTGCGATGATTAGAAACATGATACACCAAGAAGCCGACGCTTGGGACCTCTCGCAAGAGGTCTTCATCAAAGCGTGGAAAGCTCTGCCAAAATTTGAGGCAAGAGCTCGCTTCTCCACATGGTTGTATCGGATCGCCCACAACGTGGTCTACGACTGGACCCGCAAGCGCAAGGTCGAGGGCATTGGAGAATTCAGCGACGAAGTCTTCGAGCGTGAGCGCATCGACTCCGATTCCCGCACCACCCCTTCATCCGGCCAAGCCCCTGATGAATCTCTCGCAACCGATGAGCTCAGGGGTAAAATCGAAGCAGCACTCGATCAACTTTCTCCCGAACACCGCCAAGTGGTGGTCCTCAAAGACGTCCAAGGGCTTTCCTACAAAGAAATTGCCGAAGTCATGGACTCCACCTTGGGAACTGTGATGAGCCGACTTTATTATGCCCGCCAAAAACTCCAAACCTTACTAAAAGATGAGCACGAAGCCAGATGACACCACATTGACCCTGTGGCTCGATGATGAGTTGAAGGGCGAAGAACTTGCTGCCGTGGAGGCATGGGCAAAAGATCACCCAGATCAACTTGCCGCACGCGATGAGATTAGGAGATGGAGGCAAATGGTAAGCGCCTCAGTTCCTGCTGTCGAAGAACCACCCGCACCTGAAATTTTCAATGAGCGCATCTCACGTGCGATTCATGATGAGCATGGATTGACCACCGAGCACCAAGCGCCCAAGAACATCATTTCATGGCGAACCGCATTGATGCCGCTAGCCGCGTGCGCAGGAATGGTATTCGCGTTCTGGATCGGCGCCAACAATGCACCAACAGGCAAGCCAACGACCGCAGGAAAACCAACGAGCAACTCATATTACCAGCCTACCGTTTACACCCCAGAGACTGGAGTGAACGCAGAATGGTTCACCAGCGCCGAAGCATCCGCCACGGTGATTGTTTTGGATGGAGTCGACGCCATTCCTGACAGCCTCGATTTCTCCGCCACGGCCTCCACCCAGAGGTGGGAAGAGATCGACTCCACTGCCGAATCCAACCCATCAAACTGAGATGATCAAATCCATCTTATGCAATTGCATGTTGATGAGCGGCTTGCTCATTGGCGCATCTTTCGGACAAGAAGACCCGGGCAAACAAAAAGTCGGCCAGGTCATGGTGTCCGTTTACTATGCGTCCGACCAAGACCCGGAGTCGGCTTGCAAATCTGCCAAGGAAGTCGATCCAGACATTCAGACACGCCTCCGCAAAGAACCTCAACTCAAGTTCACTTATTATCGACTACTCGGCCAAGACACGAAGCCGCTGTATCGCAGTTATGAAAACTGGGCAGAACCGTTGAAACCCTCAGATACCGTGATGGTTCGATTCGAAGCCCAAGCTGAACCGACAAAAGACAAAGCGACCCTGGATTTGGAACTCTGGCTTGCTCGAAAGAAAACGATCAAAACCGATGCTCACCTAGAAGGAAACAAACCCCTTTATGTTCTTGGGCCCAAATGGCGCGGTGGCCGATTGATCATCGCAGTCGCACTCGCCAATTGATTGAACAATCTCAGACCATGATCACTCGCTCTGTCATTTTCATCTGGTTGATAAGCGCATGCCTTGCATGGGCGGGATTGGAATTTGAAATCAAGGATCAGGAAATTGACGCGCCCATCGGCGCGGTGAAAGTCACTGCCGACTTTCCATTCACCAACAAAACCAAGGAGGAAATCACCATCAGCAAAGCGGCCCCAGATTGCTCATGCATGGGTGTTGGCATCAAAGGCGGCAAATTCACTTATGCCCCGGGAGAGTCCGGTCTCATCCGTGCGGAGTTCGACATGGGCAACTTCACCGGCAGCGTCGACAAGCAAGTAGCGGTGTGGCTCAAGGGCGACCCTGTGGAAAAGCCATCCATTCACCTCAAAGTAAAGGTCAACATCCCAGAATTGATTGAGCTATCATCCAAGTCGGTGAAATGGACTGTTGGCAAAGAACCCGAACCCCAAACCATCCGCGTGGAAATGAAAGACACGCAGCCAGTTCATATCACGGGCTTCACATCGACCTCAAAAGACTACGCCGTTGAAATCATCGAGATCGAAAAAGGCAAAACCTACGATATCAAAATCACTCCGACAGATTGGAAGAATCCTGGGTTCACGATGATCAGTCTCAAAACGGATTCCAAAATCACAAAATACAAAAGCAAACAGATCTACGCCTCCAATCAGCGAGAGGAGAAAGAAAAGACCTCATTGAAACCGTGAAAACCGCCCTGCAAATGATCGCCATTATGGGAATCGCGCTAGCTGGAGCCGGCGCGAGTTGGTGGATCACGGGCGGCCCAGAGAGATCAAAGCCATGTGATCCTGCCGTTATCAAAAGCGATGAGATTTGCATTCAGTCGATCCCAGACGATATCGACATTCTATGGATCGATGCCCGCCCTCGCAGTGAATGGAAAAAGAACGGTCTTCCAGGATCGGTTTTGTGGAATCTCGACCCGAAGGAAGACATGCAGGCATTCGAGGCAGAGGTTGCCATGAGAGTGGTTACTTCCCCTCATGTAGTCGTCTACTGCAGCGACGAATCATGTGGCGTGAGTCGTCAGATTGCGGAGCGCATTCGCAACCTCGATCTTGGCGCAGAAGTTTATGTTCTGCATGGAGGTTGGCGCGCGCTAGTTGCAGCAGGCAAAATCAACGACCCCACTGAAACCCCTTGATCTCCACTGCCTCCAAAAATGGAGTTGTGGCATTTTCTGTGCGATTCCATCGCAAGGTCACAACGGCTGGCACTGGGTTGCCATAACTCAGGCGATAGGTTCCATCCTTGAGCAACTTTTCGATTTCAGAGGACCGGCCGAAGTGAGCATTCGCCAAAACCTCGCCATACTCCGCCCCCATCAATTGCAGTGTTCTTTTCTGAGTGGGATTCGGAATTGTTTCATCAGAGCATGCCGCAAGGGGCGAAACCATCACTTCAACATCAATCAGGCCCGCTGCGGGACCGGATGCAAACTGTTGCAACCTGCCTCCATAGACATCCAGAAATGGATCAGCCACGACTCTAGGTCCTTGCTCCCCCACAACACGAACGAGAATAAGGTGGTCATCAACTTGCTCTCCATTTTCGAACCCGACGGCAAAATAATGATTCACAGAATTCGAATCTGGCAGCGTCTCTTTGAAATCCAACTTGATCGATTTCACGGGCAACAATCCAGATGACAAGCAGCTAACCATGAGGTCTTCCTCGGGGGTCTTCGTCATCATTAGCGGAAGTCTTTCCTCGAGTGAAACTGAACTCAAAAACTTTGCCAACACCTGCTGCGGGGTGAATTCCAGAAACCCATGTTGCGGCAAAACCAAAACCGGTTGGGTGTCAGACTCGATCTCCACCACAGGCAATTGAAGTTCGTCCACTGCAGGATTAGCCTCGACAAACTCCTGCTCACCGACCGCAACCGGCGCCATCGGATCACGTTGTTGCCTATCGTTTGAAGTCATGGCCTTCCCATCGGTTGTGGGTGACTTCAAAAACTGCATGAGTTGGAGCAACAGCAACAAAGTGACCAAGCCCATGGCGACGCCACCCAAAATTCGATACAGAGCTCTGCGCGACTTACTTTTGCGGGCGTTTGGCGCAAGCTTCACATACTCGGGAGCAATCGTATTTGCACTCTCCGAGATGGAAGGCGCGTGGAGGGCGTCAATCATCTGCTGCGCCGATATCTTTTCATCCTTTGCCAACCGACCAATCACCTTTGGATAGGTTTGGCTTACCGCTGGTTCTTCGGCAGATTCAGGAGAATCTTCACCAAACAACATCTCCTGCTGAACCGCGGGTGATTGGATGACCTCACTGCAACTCGGGCATGGACCCGACGAACCAGCCTGCTCGACTGCAATCGAAAGTTTGATGCCGCATTTTGGGCAGCAAAAGTTGATTTTGTAGTTCGCCATCTATCGCAGCTAAAATGAGCTTAGGTGATGGCTTCGTCAATCATGCAGCTTTGCGCAACAAAGCGACCATCACTCCCTGAATGACCAACTCCCTGGCGGGAACCAAGTCTGGGTAATCCTCGTTTTCAGCACGTAGGAATGGCTGACCTTTCTCAACCACATAGCGCTTGAGAGTGGTTTCGCCATCGATCAAAGCTGCCACAATGTCACCTTTGCGTGGTTCACGGTATTCGAGAATCACTGTGTCACCGCTACAAATGTGAGCATCGACCATCGAGTCACCCCGAACCTTCAAGGCAAAGGTCTTGGCATTTCTCGAAATGCCAAATGCAGAAATATCGATCGCGACGGATCCTTCGCTTTCAGGTTCGGCGTCCTGAGACATACCTGCAGCAATGCAGCCGTAGACTGGAATATCCGCAATTTCACCACGATCTAGATCTTCTGGGAAAACGACCGCTCGCGCTTTGCCTGGCAGTCGCTGGATGGCTCCCTTTCTCTCCAATACTCGCAAGTGACTCATGGCCGCGGTTTGGCTCGCAAAACCAAAGTAGTGTTGAATTTCACGGGTCGACGGCATGATGCCAGTATTTCGTTGCGACATCCGCAAATAATCGAGGATTTCCTGTTGGCGGGAGGTGAGTTCTTCAGACATAACTTTTTGAACAGTGTTCGTAAGAACAAATACCATATCAGCATCAACGGCAAGCAGAATATTGAGGCCATATGGAGCCGCGATGTCTCCTTGCCGTATCCCCCTAGGCCGCTTAAGTTTTCCCTGCATGATTCCCATAAACCCCCTCAACACAATCATCGCTCTTCTGATCGCGGCTCTACCGTTCACCGCAGTGGCTCAAACTGCCGACAATAGCCCGTCAGCGCCAGAAAAGTTGGATGAGTTGAAACCGAACCAACGAGCCTTTCTCAACCTTCCGGAAGAAGAGCGGATCAAATTTGTGAAGCACATCAGAGAGGCCGACCGACTTTTCAAACAACAGCGCGTGCTTGAAACTTTGGAACAACTCCATGAGGCGCAAAAAGTTTTTACCGACAGCCCTGAGATCTACAACTTGCGTGGAAGTTGCTACGTCGAAATGCGTGCATTTGACAAAGCCCTCCAAGAGTTCAACAAAGCCCTCGATCTCTCCCCGAAAAATCAAAGCATCACGTTCAACCTCGGAGAAGTCTACTTCGTCACTGGCCAGTGGCAGAAGGCCATCGACACATTCAATGCCGTTCTCGAAATGATTCCTGAGGGAAATATCTCAATGAGTCGATTGGTCGAATTCAAGATCCTCCTCTGCAACCTTAAGTTAGACAAAAATGAGGAAGCCAAAGCCATGGCCGAAAAGTATGACTACCTTGATGATTCGCCCTACCATTATTATGCTAAAGCAACGATGGCCTATGAAAATGGCAAAGCCACGGAAGCCGAGCAATGGCTAGCCAGAGCAAATCGCATCTTTCGCCATGCCGCGATCATCGCTCCATGGAGAGACACTCTCATTGAATACGGTTACATCAAAAGCCTCTACGGCAATGACGCCGAGATGATTCAACCATAGCCGATAGTGAGCATAGCGATCAATTCGCCAAATGAACCAACGTCATTTGTGGCTCAAATGAAAAAACTCCCACCAACGAAGGAAGAGATGCTCCAAATGGAGCCCTTTTCTGGCCTTTCGATCGACGATATCCATCTCGTCCAAAATGCAAAACAAGCGGCTGACGCATTGAAGATCATACGCAATGCGGAAACCGTTGGGTTCGATACCGAAGCCAAACCCACATTCCGCAAAGGCGAAAAATCCACGGGCCCTCATCTCTTCCAATTTGCCACGCGCGACAAAGCATACCTTTTCCAAACTCGTCACAAAGAAGTATTGCCAACAATTTTGGACATTCTAACCGATCCAAATATCCACAAAGTCGGCTTTGGTCTTCGCGGCGACCGATCCCAAATCGCAAACAAATTTGGAATTCAACCAAACTCGATGGACGATCTCGACCACGAGTTCAAAAAGCTAGGCTACCGCAATTCATTGGGAGTCAAGTCAGCCATCGGCCTGCTCACAGAAAAAAGGTTCACGAAATCGAAATCGGCTACGACATCCAATTGGGCCGCGGCAAAACTATCAAATCGGCAGCTCATTTATGCGGCAAACGATGCTTACGCCGCCCTTTGTGTGCACGAAGCACTCAAACAAAAGTGAGCTCAAGGCATCGGCTGGCCAGTCAAAATCTGACCCGTGATCAATACCCGCGCCAATACGTCAGCGCGCACAACAGAGTGGCCGCACCATAGACGATTCCGCCTAGAGCCGACAGCTTCCACCGCCTTGGCTCTGCTGTAATCCAGGTCACGACATCACGGAAGAGATACGGTTTGCCAACCCAGAAAAGGGAAGCGGTGATCATCGCGTAGGCGTAAATTGGAACCAGAAGCCGCGAACTTGGCTCCTTCAAAAATGCCGCACCCAAAAGCGGAGCGGCTACCATCAATCCCAACACCCCTAAAGCCCTAACAGCCAGAAAATCTCTCACGCTCATGGTGACCAAAACCAAGGTCACTGGAACCAACACCCTCAACACTGGCTTGGCTGCATCAAACTCGCCAAAATCCATGACCAGCGCACTCAACACACCTAAGTTTTCAGGTGCGATTAGCAACCAAAACCATCCCAATCCAATTCCCATTAGGATTTGGCCCCAGGTGTTGTTGCGGGGAAACCTCTTGAGGAACCTCTGAACTTGGTCGGGCTTCGCCAACATCAAGCCGTGAAAAACGATCAATAAGACACCAAGTATCAGCCCAGCGGCGAACAATGGGAGTTTTTCATAAGGGTGCATATAAGTCATGCGGACACCGAACTAGGCGGCAGACGCTGATTATTCAAGCGCCATCTCTAGGACGAATTCACGAAACACTCACGGATCCGTCATCAAATGATCACGCAAGCCTCTCACCATCCTCTCAATGAATTTGAGGCCGTGGATCCAACCCAAGCCCGATTGGCTCGATCAACCAAGCGCCGCGCAATCCCTTAAAACAGGTGCCGTCGCATGCCTTGGCCTTGCGCTTTATGGGTTTTCGGTCGGCTTTTGGAGAGACCCAATGATGGCCTGCTATGTGGCGATCAAAATCCCGCTTCTCGTTGCCCTCACCCTTCTCGCCAATGGATTGCTGAACGGACTGCTCGGCATCCTTTTGGGCTCAGAACTCGGATTCAAGCAATCCTGGCTGGCGCTTCTCTCTGCCTTCGCCCTAGCCGGACTCATCCTCGGCTCGCTCGCACCCGTAACCTTGCTGATGGCATGGAATGCACCACCGCCAGATTCAGATGCGGCCAGTCAATCCCATGCCACCTACCTGGTCGTCCATACCCTGCTGATCGCGATCGCAGGCATCGCCAGTAACATTCACCTGCTGAAATTGGTCGCTGCAAAATCCCCAAAACCCAGCTCTGCAAGCATCACCTTGATCGCATGGCTCGCAGGCAACTGCTTCTTGGGCGCTCAGTTCTCATGGATCCTACGCCCGTTTTTCGGAAGCCCTCAACTCGATGTCCAATTCCTCCGCGATGACCCGATGAGAGGCAATTTTTATGAAGCCTTCTGGAAATCGATAGACCACGCAACCCACGGACACGGAGTTATCGCCGTCGTGATCCTCCTCATCCTGATCAGCTTTCCCATCGCTCACGCGATTCAGAAAATCCACCAAACCAAAACACCCCAATGACAACCGACCCCAAACCCGCCGCCACACCACCACCCCTCGATCCTCCACTGCCTGAGAAGCTCGACACCAAAGCTCTATTCGAAGGGCTGCTACGTCGGCCACAAGCCCTGGCCTCGCGCCTTGCGGAAGGCAACCAAGGAGCCGCTGGACGCTTCGCCATCGTTGCGTTGATATCATTCCTCATCTTTGGGTTCGTGATCGGCTGCTTTGCAAAACATGAACAACTCTGGGCCGCACCCGCCAAAATTTCTGCGGGTGTCCTTTTTGCAGGCATCATTTGTTTTCCTAGCCTCTACATCTTCTCAACTCTAGCAGGTGCCAAGATCTCGCTGACCCAGCTCTCGGCCTGCCTCGCAGGTGCAATGGCATTGGCGGGACTCCTCCTTCTCGGGTTTGCTCCCGCTATCTGGATCTTTGCGGAGTCGACCAACTCCCTCGGCTTCATGGGAACCCTCGGCATCGGTGCCTGGATCATCGCGGTGCTTTTCTCCCTCAAGTTCCTCAAATCCGTCATCCGCGCCACGGGTGGCTCTCAAAGCATGCCCATCCTCATTTGGAGCACCCTCTTTCTACTCGTCACTCTGCAGCTCACGACATCCCTGCGCCCTATCCTTGGCCGGTCCGATGACTTGCTGACGCAAGAGAAGAAATTCTTCCTGCAACATTGGGGCGAGACGGCTGGCCAAAGCTTGAAAGTTGAACCCAAAAAACCGCAATCCGACAACTTGCCAAGCGATGAGTAAATCCGCTGCACCAGAACCGACAAACCCATCACCAGAGGAAGACGAATGGACCGACTGGCGGAAGGAGTTGTTGTAAGGCAATATCGCTTCCGCCTTGCTTAAAGCGATCACATCCGCTTTGGTGCGCACACATGTCTGACCTTCCTACCGCTGACCTCCTGGCGATCGATGTCGACGGCCTCAAAAGCCGTCTCTCGAAACTCAGGAGGTATCTTTGACGTCCCAACTCTCGAAAATGAAATCAATACACTCGAGGAGGCCATGGGGGCTCCTGAGTTCTGGGACGATACGGATAAAGCCAAAGACATCTCATCCAAAGCCGCTGGGCTAAAGAAAAAGCTGGAGGCATTTCTCGACCTCGAATCGCGCGGCAAAGACATCGAAGAAGGCATCAATCTCGCCAAAGAGTTCGATGACGCCGAGCTCGCCAAGGAGGCCATCACCAATGCTCAAAAACTCGAGAAAGACATTCGGTCATTCGAGTTACTGACGATGCTCGACCAACCGAGCGACATCTCTCCTTGCTACGTCGTCATCTCTGCTGGTGCCGGCGGCACCGAAGCCTGCGACTGGGCACAAATGCTGCAGCGCATGTACGCCCGCTGGGCAGAAAGCAAAGGCTACAACGTCGAAACACTCGACTGGCAAGATGGCGATGAAGCTGGTTTGAGAACGGCGACGATGAAGATTTCTGGCGAATACGCCTACGGTTTCATGAAGAGTGAACGGGGCGTCCACCGCCTCGTGCGCATCTCGCCATTCGACTCCAATGCGAAGCGGCACACTTCATTTGCATCCATCGATGTGACCCCCGAGGTTTCAAAAGAAATCAACATCGAGATTCTCGACAAAGACGTTGAAATCACCACCACCCGCTCGGGCGGAAAAGGCGGCCAAAACGTCAACAAGGTGGAAACCGCCGTCATTCTTCGGCACTTGCCAACGGGCATCCTCATTCGCTCCACCGCGGCTCGTAGCCAAGGACAAAACCGCGAACTGGCCTACCAGATCCTGAAAGCCAAACTCTACACAATCGAAGAGGATAAACAAAAAGCCGAGGCCGATCGCGCCTACGGCGAAAAAGGAGACGTCTCGTGGGGTAGCCAGATTCGATCCTACGTTTTCCAGCCCTATCAGAAGGTGCTCGATCTCCGGACTGGCGAAGAAACCAACAACATCCAAGCGGTGATGGATGGCGACATCGACGACTTCATTGAAGCCAAGCTGAGCGGCAAAGTCCGCGTAAAAGGCGCCAAGGATGACGACGAATAACACTGCATCATGTCTGACGAAATCCTCCCCGACCTACTAGATGCCGTTGAGCAACAACTCGCATCGCCCGAGACAAGCTATGTCGCTAAGACATTGAAGCGACTGACGAGCCAAGGACTTGATGAGGCCGACGCGAAAAAGCAAATCGCAATCTGCCTCGCCGAAGAAATGGATGAAGTGCTCCGAAAAAAACGCGCCTTCAACCAAGACGCTTACCGCAAGTCACTCAAGGAACTCCCCTTCGATCCCGAAGAAGATTGAGGCGTCAAATCATTGGATCCCGCGCTTCTCTTTCTGCTCAGCGATCCACTCTTTATCCCTCGACGACAACTTGCTCTCATGGGTTTCCGACCTCGCGCCATCCGGCTCAATCAAAGTGAGTGTGCCTTTGTCATACTGAACTAACTTCGCAAATACCGTGCGGCCACGTCGGTCGGTCCATTCGCGATACCCCCGCTTTTCCAAATCTTTTCGCCACGCCTTATAGGAATGATTGGCGGAAACCACTCCCTGCTTGATCAATCCCCAAGTGAATTCGGATTCCCCTTTCTGGTAGCCACGATAACGCCCCGTCACGGCACCACTGGGACTCAAGAGCACCAACGATGGCGTCCCCATGACCCGGTATTTCTTTTTCAACCGATTCACATAAGTCCGCAACTCGGAGAGCATCGTTTCCTGTTGAGCCAACGATAGATTCATCTCGCTGATATCCGTGCTGGGATCCACCTGCAGCCGAATGACATTTTCCTGAGCCCACTTCTCGAACTTCTTTGTAGAAAACAACTCGCGAGAGAGCGTCTTGCACTTAGGACTCCGCTCGGAATCAGTGAACCATATCAACAAAGGCTTACCCTCACGCATCGCGCGCCTTCTTGCGATCGTAATGCTTTGCTCCCACGGGCCACGCTTCGCCGCGTTTTCTGCTAACACCGCCGATAGCTCTGTTAGACTCTCCTCAGGGTTGTCCGGATCGGTAAAGTGAATATCCTCCTCGGGCGTAAAGCCTGTTATCGGCCCGGTGTTTGGCTGCCCTGATGGCGGCTGAACGATGGTTCCATTTGGCTGCAAACCCGATCGAACAATGGGTGGAGCGCCGACACCGCCGAATGCGATGGTCTCTCCACTTCCAGGAAGTGAGCTGTTACCACACGCGCTCAGGAGAACCGCCGCCACAGCAACACAAAGCAAATGCATTGATGATGTTATTCGGTTCATCATCTTATTCTTTCAAGCGAATGGAAGTGCCACAATGTGTGCAACGAAACCAACGGAACGTTATGATTTGCAGGCAAAGTGGCAGCACATAACCAAAACCGGGCACATGGTGGGCTTTGGAGTTTTTGAGGTGGGAGCGATGAACGAAGAGCTTCTGATTGCAGACAATACAACCAGATCCAAGGCCCCACAACAAGTAGGCCACGCCAAACACTGGCAGAGCGATCGGAAACGCCAGCACCCATTCCGGCACCCAATCAAAATCTTCTGGCTTTTCTGCCAAGAGAACCAAGAGCGCTGCAGAGGCATAAAACAGCGGCACCGACAGCATCGCTAACAAAGTCACCAAAGCTCCAAAATAAATGCGATAGGGCGAACTATGAAGCACACCACGGATGAACCAGCGCGAATTCGGATTGCGACCTTTGTTGGTCTCCTCCCGAGGAGCACGCATGATTGCGGATCGATCATCTCGAGAGGTCGATGCCGGCACGGATCCTGCACGCTTGAGAGACTCCATACCCGAACGCGATTGCTGAGGCGCCTCGTGGATCACTCCAACATTCAACTCACCGGAGTAACCATTCAACATGATGCCTTCAGGAATATCGCCAACTCGAAGCTTATTCTCAATAAGCAGCCGCGCAGGCAATGGCAATGCACAGGGCGCCGCCTCCAACATCGCCGCCACCTGTGGCTGGCGCTCGTTGTAGACATGTCTCGATTCTTCACTCACTGCATCCTGAGGCGCATCAGCGATCAACTCTTGAGCCTCTGACACCCAGCCCGCGATTTGATTGCTACTCAGATTGTCATCTGACAGTTGCAATTGCTCATTCGCTTTCAGCAACTCTTCGTGCAAAACATCGCAATTCACCGATGCCAAGGCCTCAACATCAGTGATGCCTGCCGCTTCGAGTAGATCGAGCGATGATGGCTGAATGCTTTGGATGCGGTTGAGTTCCACTTAGAAAAATGGGGTTGGTGCATCCTATGGCGATCCGCCAATGACGCAAGACATCAAGCAAGAGCACCAAGCATCTCTTCGAGCTGCGCCAATTTGACACTCCACTCTTCCAGTCGAGCCTTTTCCTGCTCCACCACCTCAGCGGGTGCGCGATCCACGAAATTGGAATTGCCCAACTTTCCTTCACTCTTCTTCTTCTCAATTTTGATTTTTTCGATCTCTTTGCCGATACGAGCGCGCTCAGATTCAACATCGATCAAGCCTTCCATCGGCATGTAGGCCTCGCCGATATCCGTCAACGCAGCAGGAGTTCCCTTTGGCGCCTCATAGCTGCTATCTAGGTTGATTTCTTTGGCTCCAACCAAAAGACCCAAGACCAAAGTCTCATCAGCCAGCCAACTCGGTGCATCTTTGATGAAAAATGTCACATCCTTGCGTGACCCAAAGTTGTACTCAGCTTTGAGATTTCGCAAACGTCCTGCAGCAGAGTAAATGGCCGCTGCCTTGGTGGTGGCCTTGGATGCACCCGAGGTTGTGAGAGTCGTCTCTGGCAGAATTTTCTCCATCACGAACTCACCCTCGTTGATATAACCCATGCGCACAGAGAGTTCCTCTGCAATGTGCGGCATGTAAGGTGACAGCAACTGCAAATAACGACTCATCACTGCATCAAATGTGAACAAGGTGGCCTGGCGCGCTTCCTCAGTTGCGCTCTCGCGCAAGTCGAGCTTCACCGCCTCCAAGAACTTGTCGCAAAACTCGTTCCACAAAAATTCATACAAACACTGCGCGATCTCACCGAATCGGTAGTTTTCGTAACCCACCTTCAGATCTGCCGCCAACCCATCGAGCTTGGACATGATGTCGAGATGGTAAACCGGCAGCTTCGATACATCTCCTTGAGTCACGGGCTCCGTGCCAGCCATCTGACGGAATCGGCACGCATTATAGAGCTTGTTGGCAAAGTTTCGCCCCTCTTCAACCGAGGATTCATCAAAACGCAAATCGCTGCCCACAGGCGCGATCCGCATCAACCCAAAGCGCAACCCATCCGCGCCATACTTCTCCATCAGATCAATCGGGTCCGGCGAGTTGCCCAAGGATTTGCTCATCTTGCGACCTTGAAGGTCACGGATGATGGAGGTGAAAAACACATTCTTGAATGGTAGCTGATCCGCGAACTGGAACCCAGCCATGATCATTCGAGCAACCCAGAAGAAGATGATGTCGGGACCCGTTACGAGATCCGTAGTAGGATAGAATTTTTTCTGAGTCTCGCTCACTTCACCCAACTTGCTCATGGTGGCGAATGGCCACAGCCATGATGAAAACCAAGTGTCCATCACGTCTTCATCACGCACCCAGTTTTCCTCATCCGCTGGCGGCTCGATACCGACATGGATATCACCTTTATCGAAGTCACTCATGTCGAGCGACTCTGCCTCTTTCAAGCCATCAAGCTTCTCTTTGTGATACCAAACCGGGATTTGGTGACCCCACCACAATTGGCGGCTAATGCACCAATCCTGCAAGTTCTCCATCCAATGCGCATAGGTCTTCGCCCATCGTTCCGGACGGAATTTGATGTCGCCCTCAGCCACAGCCTTCGCCGCTTCATCCACACATGGATACTTCAAGAACCACTGCATCGAAATGCGCGGCTCAATTGGCACATTGGCACGTTCTGAAAACCCAACGTTGTTCTCATACTCTTCCACTTTGATGAGCAAGCCCATCTCTTCGAGCTTTGCTGCGGCCTTCTTGCGCGCCTCAAAACGATCCAAGCCATGCAAGTCAGGGCAATCCGGACAATTGATGTGACCATCGGGCGTCAGAACATCGATGATCTCTAGGTCGTGACGCACCCCGATCTCAAAGTCGGCCTTGTCGTGCGCAGGGGTAATCTTCAATGCACCCGTTCCAAATTCCACATCCACATGATCATCGGCAATGATAGGAATCTCCGCTTGAGGAAACGGACGCTTTACTTTGCGCCCTACAAATTTGCCATAGCGCTCGTCCTTCGGGTTCACCGCAATTGCCACATCGCCCATCAAGGTCTCAGGACGCGTGGTCGAAATCTCAAGAAACTCACCCGGTGAATCCACCAGCTCGTATTTCATGAAATACAACTTCGAATTCTGCGGCTGCATGATGACCTCTTCATCTGACAATGCTGTCAGCGAAACCGGACACCAGTTGACCATGCGCTTGCCTCGATAAATGAGACCCTCTTTGAATAGCTGGACGAACACATGGCTAACCCACTCGGTGTAGGACTCATCCATGGTGAAACGCTCACGGCTCCAATCACAGGAACAACCCAAACGCTTGAGCTGCTTGATGATGATGCCGCCGTGATGATCTTTGAAATCCCAGATGCGCTTGAGGAATTCCTCACGACCCAAATCACGACGAGTCTTGCCCTCTTTTTCCCGCAGCTCGCGCTCCACCTTCGCCTGAGTCGCAATCCCCGCGTGGTCGGTCCCTGGCAACCAGAGAACTTCCTTGCCCTCCTGACGTGCCCGACGAGCCAAGATGTCTTGCAAGGCATTGTTGAGAACATGACCCAAATGCAGAATCCCGGTGACGTTCGGCGGCGGGATCACAATCGAATAGGCCTCCTTGTCGGATGAAGGATCTGCCTCAAAACATTTCCCATCAATCCAGGCGGAATACCATTTGGCCTCCACCGCTTGGGGTTCGTAAGCTTTTGCTAACTCAGACATGCGGGCGGATGGATGCCAGAGCACGCCCGATTTGTCCAGCATGGGTCTACCGAAGCCACCCTCCAAATGGAATTGCTGAAATCGCCAAGGCTGAGATGTCAGAATGCTCAATTTCAAGGGTTGCCACGCCAATCCAATGTGGCCCATGCTCCACCGCACCACAGCAAGCCTCTCTCCCACCCTACGTTCTCTCTAGTTCTCTCCATGAAACCCACTCTCGTCGTTCTCGCAGCCGGCATGGGCAGCCGATATGGCGGCCTCAAACAAATGGACCCCATGGGCCCCAACGGGGAAACCGTCCTCGATTACTCCGTGTTCGACGCCATCCGCGCTGGTTTTGGCAAGGTGGTGTTTGTCATCCGTGAGGATTTTGCTGAAGCCTTCAAACAAGGCGTCGGTGCCCGTTTCGCCGGCCGAATCGAGGTCGATTACGCTTTCCAAAAACTCGATGACCTCCCAGAAGGCTTTTCTGTGCCAGAGGGCCGCGCCAAACCATGGGGCACCTCCCACGCCGTCAGAGCTGCCCGCGATGTGGTGAATGAACATTTCTCGGTGATCAACGCCGACGACTTTTACGGCCGCGATGCTTATGTCCGCGCCACTGATTTTTTCAAATCCCTTCCCGCCGACACCACCGATGAGATGGCAATGATTGGCTACCCGCTGGAAAACACCCTTTCCGATCACGGCAATGTGAATCGCGGCATCTGCGAAGTGGATGAAAAAGGCGCACTCATCAGTGTCGAGGAATACCTCAACATCGGCCGCGAAGCTGATGGCCAAGTCCACGGAGATGATCTCAGCGGCACACGCAAACCCATCCCAACAGATTGTCTAGTCTCTATGAACTTTTGGGCATTCGGGCCGGACTTCTTCGACAAACTCGAAAAAGCCTTTACGCAATTCTTGCAAACCTCTGGCAAGGAATTGAAATCAGAGTGCTACATCCCCACCGTCGTCGACGACCTCATTCGAACCGAGAACGCCTCATGCCCCGTCCTCAGCACGACCAGTCAATGGTTTGGCGTGACCTACCCTGACGACAAACCCATCGTTGTCGAATCCATCGCCCAACTCATCAAAGACGGCGAATACCCGGAACAACTGATCTGAACAACCTAGCTGATTTCTATCGTGCCAAAGCCTAGAAACAAACACGACGTCGAATCCGTCTACGAACAATTCGAAACTCGGGCCGACTTCCTCTCGGCTCGTCCCTACGGCAACGGCCATATCAACGACACCTATCTCGCGCGCTGCGACCAGGCTGGCCTGCAAGTGCGATTCATTGTCCAGCGCATCAACCACCACGTTTTCAAAGAACCCATCAAGGTGATGGAAAATGTCGAGCGCGTGACCAGTCACGCCCTCAAAACATTGATCGAACAAGAACACCCTGAAGCTCACCGCCGAACACTGACCTGCATCCCTGCAATCGATGGGAAACCCTACACCAGAGATGCCGATGGCAACATCTGGCGGATCTACCCCTTCATCGAACGCGCCCTCGGTTACGATGAGCTCGAATGCAACAAACAAGCATTCCAGGCCGCAAAAGCATTCGGCAACTTTCAAAACCTCGCGTCCTCACTCGGTGGTGACCGACTCCATGAAACCATCCCGAATTTTCACCACACCCCGAAACGACTGGAGGCTCTCGAGGCCGCCATCGCCGCCGATCCACACAACCGAGCCCATGAAGTCGCGGCTGAAATCGAGTTCGCCCGCGCACGTGCTGACGACTGCCCGCGCATCATCGACCTGCTGAGCTGCGGAAAAATCCCCGAGCGAGTCACTCACAATGACACCAAGCTCAACAACGTCTTGCTCGACGAAATTACCTCAGCGGCGATCTGCGTCATCGACCTCGACACCACCATGCCGGGCTGCGCGCTCTATGATTTCGGCGACATGGTTCGCTCCAGCACCCCAAGCACCCCTGAGGACGAAACCGACCTCAAAGCCATCAATATCCAACTCGACCGATTCGAGGCCCTAGTCAAAGGCTACATGTCCTCTGCCACTTTCCTCAACCAGACGGAGATCGAAAACCTGGCATTTTCCGGCAAATTGCTGACGCTGGAATGCGGGATGAGATTCCTGACCGACTACCTCGAAGGCGACAAATACTTCAAAATCCACCATCCTGGGCACAATTTGGAGCGCTGCAGGAGCCAATTTGCCTTTGTGGAGGTCATTGAGAAAAATCTTCAAGAAATGGAGGCAATCGTGGAGCGTTGTGTCGCTCAAACCTCGAGATAGCTAAGTTCCGGGGTCTTTAGGCCAAGAGCAGGCTGGCTCAACTGGCCATAATCGACCTCAACATTCTTGATACACCACCCATCTGAGTGAATTTCAGCTGGCGAAATCACGGTTCTTTTGGAAGGTTACAGGCTTACGCAGCGTCTATAATTACAGCGATTTCGCACGATCCTTATGCCTGATTCGAAACCACACACAAAGACCGCCATCCCTGAATCGCTGCAACGTCAGTTGAATGAATTCAGAAGGCATCTCTGGCGCATCAAAATCATCGAGGCCATCGCGGCAGGGATTGTTGGTTTATTGTTCTCATTCCTCCTTGTATTCGGACTCGACCGCATCATGCCCACTCCCGCTGTGGTGCGATTGGTCATCCTTCTCGGCGGCTCATCACTATTTGCTGTCTTCGCTCCTTATTGGCTTCATCGCTGGGTATGGCGCAAGCGGCGTGAAAACCAACTCGCACGCCTGATTGCCAAGCGCTACCCAGGGCTCGGCGACCGCCTTCTCGGTGCCATCGAACTCCAAGACCAAGAGAGCAACAACGAAACACTCTCTGAACGACTCAAAGAAGCGGCGATGCAATCCGTTGCCGTGGAAGCTGAACGCCGCACACTCAACCAAGCTCTACCACCCGGGCGGCACCGCATCTGGGCTCTCGGAGCGCTGGTCATGATCATCGGTGCTACGTTTGCTTTGGTCTCGACCCCAAAAGCCGGCATGAATGCCCTCGAGCGCTGGTTGATGCCACTCTCCGACACCGAACGCTACACCTTCACCAAACTCGAAAATCCGCCCACTTACATCGCAGTTCCTTACGGCGAGTCATTCCAAATCAAGCTCAAGCTAGCGGAAAATTCGGAAAAAAACCCACCCTCTGCCACAGGTCGCTACAGCACTCAGCCCATCGTCACGGCCAAGCAATCCAACCAGACCTACCTCTTCAAATTCCCTGGCCAACAGGACCCAGGAACCGTCTCATTCCGAATCGGCGATCTTCGCCACGAGGTACAGGTCGAGCCAATGCAACGCCCCGCTGTTCGCAAAGCCATGGCAACGCTCAAGTTACCCAAATACCTCAAAATCCCTGAACGCGAAATTGAACTGACCACCGGAGTCATCAGCGTGGTTGAAGGAAGTGAAATTAGCTTCTCGCTGGAAATGACCCGCGGACTGAAATCAGGCGAGTTCGGCCCAACCGAAATGGTCGTCACCGATGAGACCACAACGGGTCAATCTGCTGGATCACTCAAGGGTGCTCTAAAAATCAACAACAGCACCGCAACCTCCCCCGCCATGATGGTCGGATCATCACCATTCGAAGTCCCATTTGCTTGGGTCGACAAAAATGGCCTAGCCGGTAATGACGGATTCAAGTTGCGAGTCGATGCCACTGCCGACGCCGCGCCATTCTGCTACCTTCAAGGACTGGACAGGCAAATCGTCATCCTGCCTGAGGAAACCCTCGATTTTGAAGTTCTCGCTGAAGACGACTTTGGGATCAAAGCCACAGGCATCCAATGGGTCGGCCAATTCAATCGCCCCACCAACGACACCCCCGCATCCGGTGAGCTAACGCTCCAAGAAGGAGGCACCGACGACCGCCGCGTCCTTGAGCCAGTCGCATTCTCCCCAGCAGCCCTCGATATCGCCCCACAAAAACTCATGCTCCGTGCATGGACAGAGGACCACATGCCCGACCGCGGACGCGTTTATTCCGAACCCGTCATGATCTACATCCTGACACGCAACGAACACGCCCAACTGCTGAAAAATGAGTTCGACCAACAAATCACCGAACTCGAAGACCTCGCTCGCAGGGAACGCAACCTACTCGAGGAAAACCAAAGACTGGAAAAACTCGACGGCGAAGAACTCAAAACCGACGAAGCCAAACAGCGACTTGAAGACCAAGAAAACGCTGAAGCTGAGACGCAACAGCGGATGGAGGAACTCACGAAGCGGATGGAGGAAATGATGAAAGACGCCGTTCGCAACGGCGAGATCGACAAAGACACTCTGAAAAAAATGGCCGAATCTCTAAAGGACGTCCAAGAACTCTCAAAACAAGACATCCCCAAAGTTCAACAGAAATTGGCCGATGCCAACCAACAGTCGAATTCCTCCGAGAAGTCGGAACAGGACATGAAGGAAACCGTCGAGGAGCAGAAGAAGGCGATCGAAAAAATGCAGGACGCCATCGCCAAGGCCAACGAAGCCAACCAGAACTTCGAAGCAGGCACCTTTGTAAAACGCCTCAAAAAAGCGGCCCAAGAAGAAAGCGGCATCGTTCAATCCATCGCCGCAGCCTTCACTCGCAAAGACCCCAAAGAAGGCCTGCTTGGTATGCAGGATGAAGAGATCGATCCAAGCGACAGCAACCGGCTTTCTGACAACGCAAACCAACAAGCTAGCACCGCATCCGATGTGCGCTGGATCCAAGAAGACCTCTCTCACTTTTACGCAAGAACCCAAGGCGAAACCTACAAAGAAGTCTTGGACCAGATGAAGGACTCAGACATCGACATCGAACTGTCCAACATCCGCAACCATCTCAGTGAGAACAAACCCTCCATGGCCGCATTGTTGGCACTGAAGAAAGCCGACCAACTCAACGAGTGGGCCAAACTGCTTGAAGGCGCTCAAGAAGAGGGCGGACCCGGTGGACCAGGCGGACCGGGAGGACCAGGCGGCAGCTCCGAAGACCAAGATTTCGAATTCATGCTGCGCGTCATGAAGATGATTCAGACACAACAAGACAGAAGCCGGGCGACAAGCCGGGCCAGAAACCTGGCGACAAACCCGGCGACAAACCTGGAGAGAAGCAGGGCGTCGCCCACTCTCACACAAATCTCTGAGCACTCTCGCCCTGGTCACTCTCGGCAGTCTCATCTTCTTGCAAACCTCGTCGTTTGCTCAACCACTACTGGAACGCCGCGGCGACCCAGTTCCGGCTGAGGTCGACATCATCTATGAGAGGGGCTTGAAATACCTCTCTGAAAGCCAATCCGACGACGGTTCATGGAGCGGCAGTTCAGGCACACAGCCTGGAGTCGTAGGCCTATGCGTTATCGCCATACTCGGCAGTGGCGAAGACCCGATCAAAGGCCCCTACGCCACTCACATCCGCAAAGGGCTCGATTACATCATCTCACAACAAAACGAAACCAATGGATACATTGGATCAAGCATGTACAACCACGCTTTTGCATCGCTCGCTCTCGCAGAGGCCTATGGCATGGTCGACCACCCAAAGGTCGCCACTTCTCTCAAGAAAGCGGTCGAGCTGATTCTCAGCGCTCAAAAACGCAACCGCGTGGGCGCGTGGAGGTATTCGCCAGATAGCCGTGACGGCGACACCACCGTTGCGGGTTGCCAAATGGTCACTCTTTTTGCCGCGCAAAATGCAGGCATCGCAGTGCCTCAAGACGCACTCAAAAAAGGACTGACCTATATCAAAAACAATCGCGGCAACAACGGATCCTTCGGATACACATCGGGTTCAAGCGGGAAGCCCACACTCACTGCGATTGGCGTGCTATGTCTATCGTTTGCGAACGAAGACGACACCAAGAGCTACGAACTCAGTGTCAGCTACCTCAAAGAGAATCTCAACTATCGTGACCGGAGCTACCCTTACTACTTTGAATACTACATGTCTCAGGCGCTCTTCCATGCCGACTTGGAAACATGGAACGAGTGGAATGCCCGGAACATCCGTTACATGGGAACTATCCAAAGTGCAGACGGCTCGTTCCCAGGCAATCACGGCCCTGCCTTCAGCACAGCTGGAGCGCTCCTCTCTCTCGCAGTCAATTACCGCTTTCTTCCGAAATACGAAAGATGATCTCTCGATACTTAATCATAAGCGGACTGCTCAGCTGCAGCCTCGCTCAAGCTGAACCGACGCCAGACCTCCTGCGCTTTACCAATGGCGACCGACTTCACGGCAAGTTTTCCGGCTTCAACAGCCCCGATGAAATTCTTTGGAAACGCGATGACCTCGCCAAAGCCGTTTCCTTCAAAACTCAAAACCTCCGCCAACTGATCCTTCAAGGGGGTGAGTCCGAGGCCGCGGCTGAGTCGATCTCCTACATTGAGCTGATAAACGGCGACCAGATCCCTGGCAAAGTCACAGCCATTGATGCCGACTCCGTCACAATCACTAGCGAGACCTCTGGCACCCTCAAGATTCCGCGCAAAGCAGTTTCCCTGATTGCCCCAAACCCTCTTGGTGGCCCCGTAAGCTATCACGGACCCTTCACCCCGGACGGATGGGAAATGATCCACCCAAAACACCCGCAAGGCTTGCCCGCTGAGAAACCGACGGACAAACCAAAAGGCGATAAGTCCGAACAACCGGGACGCTGGCAATTCTCGGGTTCTGCATGGTATTGGAAAGACTCACGAATGGGCACTGCTCTGGCCCGTCAGAATTGCATGCCTGAACACTCGATCCTTCGGTTCAAACTCGCATGGAAAAATGAACTCCGGCTCGCCATCGCCCTGCACGCCGACTCCGCATTGATCAATGATGGAGATAAAGATGGCGACCCGCCGCAAGCGGCAGCGCTCTCACCGCACGATAGCATGATGTATCCCCACCTCTTCGGGAACAGCCTCATCCTTCAACTGAACAGCAACTACATCGTCCTCTATCGTAGCACCGTTGATGGTGAAAAAGGCCCCGAAGTAAAACGCATCAACGTGAACTCAAACCGCATTCGACTTGGCGAAAATAGCAATGCCGTCGTCGAAGTCCGTAGCAATCGAGAAAAAGGAAACCTCTCACTCTACATTGATGACGCATTCGTCATGCAATGGGCTGGAATCGACCCCCTCGAAGAAGACGAAAAAAAATCTATCGCAGAAGGATCGGACCTCGGATTCCTCTCTCAAGCCAATGACTCCCAACTCAAAATCTCCGAGATTGTCATCGCCGAGTGGAACGGCATGCCCGATTCCGCACGCAGCCTAGGAGTCGACCACCGCGACATCGCCATGATGGTCAATGGCCTCGATCGATACGCAGGTGAGATCATCGGCATGACCGATGACAACTTGATGCAGCTCAAAGGCAAATATGGAGCGTTCAAACTCCCCATCAATGAAATCTCCGAAATCCGTTTCGCCAAAAACCAGCTCGCAGAAAAGCCCAAATCACTCGAAGGGCGAATCTCGATCCGCCTCAGCCCAGTAGGCATCATTTCTGGCAAGCCCGTATCAGGCGACGAATCCTCCATCACTCTCGACAATCCATTTGCGGGAAACATCAAGCTCCCTACCGAATCCGCCATCATGCTGGAGTTCAACACCAAACCATCAAGCGAAGACAATGACTGGAATATTGGACTCTAACATCAAGCTCCGCCTACTCGCTTGCTGCATCGCAACACCTTGGCTATTGAGTCCGTGCTCAGCAGATGAGGTGAAGCTCAATGATGGGCTATCCAAGCTCACCGGCAACCTGAAGGCCATTCAACCATCAGGCACCCTCGAGCTGGAAACCCCTATGTCTGGCGACTCCCTGCTCATTAAGGGGAGCTCGGTTCAAAAAGTCACACTTGAGAACCCCGAGGAAACAGAGCTTATCCCACCTACGATTGTCCGACTCGTCAACGGCGACCAACTCCGTGGAGCGATCGAAGGGTTGAACGAACAGACTCTCACACTGAATACCAAGGAGGCGGGAAAGATCACGATTGATCGATCCTCCATCGCCTCCGCTGAATTCGGTGCCCTTCGCAACAAGGTCATCTTCTCAGGACCCAGCAACCTCTCAGAATGGACACAAGCCAACTCCACTCGTGATCGCTGGCAATACCGTCGCGGAACATTAGTCACAACAGGACGAGCCAGTGCCTACAAAGACGTCGGGCTGCCTCAGCAATTCGCTCTTGGCTTTGTCCTTGAATGGAAATCCGAACATCCGCCTCGATATGAAGTCTTCTTCGCTGATTCCGTTGGCGACTCGAAAAAACGTCCCGACCGCTACTCGTTCACCTTCAACAATTACGGCATAGAAATTCGGCGATACACTGGCAAAGATCAAAAAAGCCACACCATCGCACAACTCAACCGAAACCCACGACTCTACCCCAACAACCAAATGAGAGTGGTGCTTCGGGTCAGCCGAGACACCGGGAGACTTCAACTCTACATCAACGGTGAACCCGAAGGCGATTTCGCTGACCCATTGAACAACATCCCAGACGGCACAGGCATTCGACTTGTAAGCGAATCATTGAGAGGAAGCCAACTTGAGATCTCGAATATCAAGGTTACCAATTACGACGCGACCAAAAACCGCCACTCAACGGAAGGCCGAGATCAAAGCAAAGACAGCATGATCATGCAAGATGACGAGAGATGGAGTGGAAAACTCACCAAGATCGAAAAATCGGACAGCGAAACCATTTTCCACTTCAGCAGCCCATCGCGAGAAGAACCACTGCAGGTGCCTGGCGACGACGTCTCCATGATTTACTTCTCCCCTACCTCCACCGAAATAGAAGACCCAAAAGAAGTGTTCCACGAGGCGCCATCCTTTGCGATCTCCATGGCGAACGAATGGCAAATCAAGGCCATCAGCTGTGTGATGGACGACAAAACACTGACGGCAAAACATCCGCTCTTGGGCACCCTCCAAATCCTTCGCGACCGAGTGATCTCCATCGATCATTTGGAAAAACCAAAATCACCTCAATCCAAATGAACCCCATGAGAAGCACCACATCCATCATCTGTGCCGCTCTGGTCGTCGGCAGTGCGTCATCTCACGCTGAAGAGGACACAAGCGTTCTCCGCTTTGCCAACGAGGACCGGATCTCAGGCAAATTCCTGGAATTGAATACCGACCATGTTTCGTGGTCAGCCCCATGGCTTGAACAACCCGCCAAATTTGACCTCTCCAGAGTGCTCGATGTCACCCTGCAGCCGAATGCATCCATCCCCATGTCGGATCATGTCGCTGTCTTACAATTGGACAACGGAGATGTCGCGCGCGGCCAACTCAGCTCAATCACCGACGACAGCATCGAATTGGACACCTGGTACGCTGGAAAAATTGCCTTCAACCGACTCATGGTCGAAAGCATCGAAATCGAAGACTCTGGCCCAACCATCTACCGCGGCCCAAGCAGCGATAAAGGCTGGATCCAGTCTGAAAGCCCAGGGTCATGGAAATACAGCCGATCCTCATTCATCTCCAAAGCCCCCGGCAGCATCGCGATGAAGGATATCCTCCCAGACGAATGCTCCATCTCCTTCAAAGCTCAGCGCAAAGGTAGCGATTTCAACATGAAAGTGGTCATCTTCTCCGACCGCCCAGAGGCACAGAACCCAACGTCTGGCTATGAGCTCTCATTCCGTCGCACATCATGCTACCTGCGAAAAGGAACCAATAGCAAATACATCGGACGCGCGCGTGTGCCTGAAATCAATCAGAACGAACAATACAACATCGAGATCCGAGCCAGCCGCAAATCAGGCAAAGTTGCCCTCTTGGTTGATGGCCGACTCGCCGAGGTATGGACCGATACTCAGCTCAAAGAAGGACGTTTTGGTAACTCGCTTAACTTCGTCACCTTGAACTCGCTACCCACAAGAATTTCCAACATCACCATTAAAAATTGGGATGGCGAAATCGATGAGGTTCCAGACAACGCGCCTGAGATCAATCGTTTCCAACGCGGAATGGTTCCCCCAGCGCCGGAACCAGATAAGAATGAGGCCAAATCCGAAGATGAGGAAAACCGAATGAAGCTGGCCAATGGAGATAGCATTGTTGGCGAGGTGATCACCATCGATAACGGCATCGCAACACTCAATACCCCACTCGGAGAAATCTCCGTGCCGGTCGCCAGAATGCGCACGATGGCTCTTTCGAATCTTGGCCAATCTGAATGCCGGCTCGAACCGGGTGACATCCGCGCCAGCTTTTCCGATGGAACATCCTTGGTCTTTTACATCGATGATATTTCCAATGGCACCATCACGGGCCGCAGCCAAAATTTCGGTACGAATTCAAAGCATGGATCCGCCAAGTTCGATATCAACTCCATGGAGCGCATCGAATTCAACATCCATGAGCCCGATTACAAAGCCATCCGGGCAGAAGATTCATGGTGATTCTCGCCGGAGAATTTGCACCCATCAAATCACTCCGGCGACATAGTTGGTAAGCCATTACCAGTGATTGGTCACCCAGGCCGACTGATACGGCTGCAATTCAAACTTGCCGCGGCAATCATCGATCACTGAATCGGTCAGCAACTCGTACCAATTCTGCGAATCAATCAGATTCAAAGCACGCAAGTCGAGCGTCTGCACCTCATTGGTGACATTGCTTACAGCAAAGATGCTTTGATTTCTGCGGTGATCCTGACGCCATACACCAAACAGGCTATCTTCTAACTGTAGAGTATACTGAGTGGCGTTCGGGTGGAACGCTGGCTGACGCTGACGAATTTGAATTCGCTCCTGCATCCCCGTGAGCACACGAGAATGGGTGGATGATGAATCGGACAATTGCTTATTGAGCTCACCCTCATCCCAGCGATGGCGATTGATCGATCTCGCACGTCCGGTTTCTTCGCGTGACTCATGGTCATTTTGCGTCGCCAAGAAACTATGGATGTAGAAGGCAGGAATTCCCTCTAGCGCCAACACAATGGTGTGGGCGCACAGGAAACGGTCGATGTGGTATTCATCAGGCTTGCCGTCAATCGTCCCCTGCAAAGCGTCAAATAGGGCAATGTTGATCTCGTAGGGTTTTTCACCACCGTCGGCGGTTGTACGCATGGAGATTTCACCACCATACTCGCGCATGGTCTCCATCAAGCGTTCACGTTCATCATCGGTCAACAAACCCTCGGTAGGCCGCAATCCGATGCCGTCATGCGATGCAATGAAGTTGAGGTAGGCTCGTCCATATTTCGCTGGCGGCATGGTGACCATCCAGTTGCGGAGGTGAATACTATCCCCCGTGAGCAAGGAGTTCAAAAGCAATGGCGGCAATGAGAAGTTATAGATCAAGTGTGCCTCGTTATCGTTACCGAAGTAGGAAATGTTTTCATGATTCGGCACATTGGTCTCGGTCACCACAACGGTGTCGGGACTCGCATGCTCAATGAACAATCGAAGCAACCGCACGATCTCATGAGTCTCAGGTAAGTGCATGCAGGTGGTGCCAGCTTCTTTCCAAAGAAACCCGACCGCATCCAAACGGAACCACTTCACTCCTTGGTCGAGGTAGTAGCGAATGATCCGAAGGCATTCGATCACCACCTCCGGACACGCAAAGTTAAGATCCACTTGGTCGGCACTGAAGGTGCACCACACATGCTTTTCTCCATCTTTGGTCTTCACTTTGGTGAGCAATGGCGATGAACGAGGACGCACGACTTGCGACCAATCGGCATCCGGATCAGCTGCATAAAAGTAATCTTTCCCTGGCTCTTCGCCCTTGAGGAACTGCTGAAACCACTCGCTCTCTACAGAACAATGATTCATCACGAGATCACCCATGACTTTGTAGTCTTGAGCCAGTCGTTGTATATCGCCCCAGTTGCCGAGCTCTTCACGCAATGCGTAGTAGTCGATCACCGAAAACCCATCATCCGAGCTGTAAGGAGAGAAGGGCAAAACGTGAACTCCACTGACCGCTCCACCCAGATGATTTTGGAGAAAACGACGCAAGGTCACAAGACTCGCTTCATTCTCTTTTCTGATGCTGTCACCATAGGTGATCAACATGACATCCTTCTGATCCCAACGGCTCGCCGGATTCACAAGTTGCAAATCAGCGCGATTCAAACGCATCACATCCATCGCCCTTTTGCTTAGCTCTTTGGCATCGGCATCCGGGTAAACTTTCGCAAGATGGTCGGCGGCTCGGCGACGAACTATCGTCGCCGCACTCACCTCTACTTCGCCTGAACCAAACTCACGCATGTCTTCATCAACGGCTTGGAGTAACCTCGGAAGGATGTCAGGGATCGCGCTCATCACGCGCTCCCAGCTCGGCATGAACGGCTTGTCCATCGGCATCTCCATGTAGGTTTGCCCGGCAATCATGATGTTCTGCGCAAATGCCTCGACCGCAGCCTCCTCCGCATGGCGATCATACTTGAGGCCATTCATGGCCGCATCATTGTGGTAACTCTCAATCAAATCCAGCGCAGTTCGATAATACGAGGCCTTCAGCGTGCGGAAGAAGGAGTTCCCAAACACCTCTCCCTGAATCGCCAATTTGCGATACAGCGACTTCGCAATATCCACACTCATTTTGGACAACCCCTTGGACGCATCCTCAGGAGACAAGTCCTGGTGCTTGTGGTCATAGATGTCCGCGATGTCCACTTGGCAGATGCGCTGGCGCGAATAATTGCGCCAGATTTCAGAAATCACCCCCATCTCAAGCCCCCAATCCGATGGGATCCGAATGTCGCGCAACACCTCGGAATCAAGTGAAAATTCACCCGCCAGCGGGTAACGAAAACTATCGAGATACTGAAGAAAGTCACTCGGTCCACAAACCTGCTGTAGCGACCGGATCAATGGCGACACCAGCAGACGGCAAACTCGCCCATTCAACTTGTTGTTCGCAACGCGTGCGTAGTAGCCTTTGCAAAATTTATATCCAAAATGTGGGTTCGCGAGTGGGTAGATCAAACGAGCCAGCATCTCACGCTTATAAGTGGTGATATCGCAATCGTGGAGCGCAACGGCTTTGGCTCTTCCCGACGCCAAGGTATAACCAAAGCAATACCAGACATTACGGCCTTTTCCTGGCTCCTTTGGTGCCAAATCATGCTCCTGCAGCATTTTGTCGAGTGCGCGAAGTCGCGGGCCGTCATTCCACAAAACCCGATGACGTTGCGGCAGTTCACCAAAATACTTCAGAGCATGGCGGTATTGGTCCTCGGTCGCGCGGTCTAGGCCAATCACAATTTCATTGAGGTAATCCACCCCCTTCAGCTCCTGAACGATGTGGCTCAATGCCGGCCCCTCCAATTCCGAAAACAAAGACGGCAAAACCAAACCCAACGGGCGCTCCTTGGCAAAACCTCTTAACTCGCTCTCTAACCCGTCCAATGGGCGATCGCATAGATTGTGAAATGTGGTAATACGTCCGTTTTGAAAAAAGTCTGCCATAAGATTAGTTGGTTATCGGTACATTGCCCTCAGCTTGCCACCACTCGTTGAAGGCCGACGCCCAACCTTTGGGGCCGGGGTCGTGCGGATGGATTACGCGGGAAGATTCTAGAGTCATGTCGTTGGATTTCGCTGAGCGAATGCGCACGGCAACGTCTGCGGCGTTCAACATCTGAGCATCGTTCGGACTATCGCCCAAGGCCAGTGATTTGATCGCGCATCCGCGCAATTTTCCGAAATACTCGCAAACAGCTTTCATTCCATCTGCTTTGTCAAAATATCCCATGAGGTGAATGAATCGGCCACCGCGCACTGCCCGGATCTTTTGTTTTGCTAACTCAGAAACAAACTCATCATAGGCCGCTTCGCTATCATTCCAAATGATGGGCTCCGTGCCATGACGCTGCAATGAGAGCGCTGCTGCCTCTTCACTCAAACCCGAGTGAGCCACCACATCGGCAACTGACCAATCGGCAAATCCTGAAAATTGATAGCCCCTCTCTGAGCGCAAACGATGAGCCTCCTCCATCACCTCGGCCCTTGATCGACCCAGTGCTTGAATTCGAAAACCATCAGCGTCTCTCCAAGCAATCGCTGCTCCATTTTCCACAATCAGCGGATGAGACAAGCCCATGTCTGATGCCAGCAAATCGATTTCCGCCAATGTCTTGCTTGAACACAGAATCACTGGCACGCCGTGATCACTCAATGTTTGAAGCGCCTTTTCGGCAGGCTTCCAAGAATACGTCTCGTGATCCAATAAGGTCCCATCTAGATCGGTGACCACTACCCACTCTTCATACCAGTTCATGCCACACCCTCCTTCCAATCGATTCCTGTGATTTTGTGGTCAGCCGCCAATCGCAGAACAGCTGCTGCTTTGTCAGGAAATACCCGCCACTGGTGCTCTGTCAGCCTTTGGTAATGCTCGATGAATCGATCAATCTCTTGATCGTCCATCACGCCATCCATCGGTTTGCCCTCGGCCTCCAGTTTTTTGCGAAGTTTGACTTCCTGCTCACCGCGCCACGTCCTGATACATGCCATGCTCGGAGCACGCAGCATGATCAGTTGATCAATACGATCAAACAACAGGCGATAATCCCCCGCCAATTGCTGGTTCACATAACCACGCCACTTGCCGTCTGGATCTTCATTCCGCTCCAGTTGATTGATCGGCTCCACCAGCTCATCCGCAGCTTGCTCAGTCGCCCCGACACACCAACCTTCCAAAATCACAATATCGGCACGCCCTTGAAAAACCGGCCAATCCTCGAATGGCACGCGGTCATCCACACCTTTATTGAACCGCGGTAATGGAGTGAGCGTGTCAGGATTCGCACTCATCAATCCCTCAATCACCCGCAAGCCCATCTTAGGATCATGGGTTCCAGGGACACCGCGAGTCACCAGCAATGGGTGGACCAGTTCCCCCAAACGGACTCGATCCGCTTGCGTCAGATAAAGATCGTCGACCGACAACACCGCAACCTTCAATCCATATTCACCTTCGAGCAAATGCTTCAGAAACAATGCCATGGTCGATTTTCCCGTGCCCTGCCCACCATTGATACCAATCAGCTGCGGCCCGGGCTTCGCCCAATCCGCCAGACGCTCTGCTAGCGGACGATAATAACGATCTACGGTCTTATTAAAATCTGCGGGCAGGCGCTCTTTTTCAATCAGCTGAGCGAGAGTCATGGATTTGATGTCAGAATATGGTGATTCCTCATGGAAATTAGCACATGCTGTGCCAGACGAGCCGTCAGCCGTCACTCCTGAGAAGTTCTCATTTCTCATCCCACATCACACGAAAAAAGCCCCCGCCCGAGGAGGCTTTTCTTGAATGGTCGGGCTAGCGGGATTACCCTCGCTCCGCTCTGGCCAAGCATTCTGCAGGATCCTCCTCCGGATCCATGGTTTGCTGACGGCTCGCTAGAGCTCGCTCTGCTTTCAAATCCACTCCGTGAGTTCTCATCCCACTTCAAACGAAAAAACCTCCTGCGAGAGGAGGCTTTTCTTGAATGGTCGGGCTAGCGGGATTCGAACCCACGACCTCTACACCCCCAGTGTAGCGCGCTACCAGACTGCGCCATAGCCCGTATTCGTAATAGGATCGGCAAAGAAACAGGGGATTCGGGAATTGGCAAGCACGGAAAATCATGACATTTCATTCAGACATGAATCGCATCAAAACCGCCATCGTCGGAGCCAGCGGCTACACCGGCATGGAGCTGCTACGGCTTCTCCTGACCCACCCTCACGCAGAATTGGTGGCGGTCACCTCACGCCAAGAAGCCGGCAAAACCATCGGCGATCTCTTCCCAAGATTCCAAGGGGCTGATTCCGCCTCGCTAGAATTCATCCAACCCGACCCTGATGCCATCGCCGCCACAGGCGCAGAAGCCGCTTTTCTTGCTCTCCCGCACGGTGTTGCAGCCGAGATTGCAAAAGCTCTGCTGGATCGCGGTGTCAGGGTCATCGACCTCAGCGCCGATTTCCGACTCAACGACGCGGCTATCTACGAGGAGTTCTATGGCCACCCCCACCCTGCGCCCGAATTGCTGAAGACCGCTATCTACGGCCTCCCCGAGGTTCGTGCGGATGACATCCAATCGTCCAAACTCGTTGCCTCTCCTGGTTGTTATCCCACCAGCATCATTCTGCCTCTGCTCCCTCTGCTGAAAAATAAACTCATCGACCCATCGACCATCGTCGCAAACTCGATGAGCGGCGTCAGCGGAGCGGGCCGCAAGGCCAGCATCCCCATCCTTTATTGCGAATGCAATGAGAGTGCGCGTGCCTACGGCCTGCCGAAACATCGGCACCTCTCGGAAATTGAACAGGAATTGAGCATCGCCGCAGACGAATCTGTGACCATCAGCTTCATCCCGCATCTCATTCCCGTGAACTCCGGGATCGCAACAACCACGACCACCAAGCTGTCGAGCTCGGCCTCGCCCGAGGCTATCGAGAAGGCTCTGAACGACGCCTACGGTGAATCACCCTTTATCCGCTTGCTGGGTGAAGGCGGATGTCCCGACACAAAGAACGTCACCAGAACCAACTTTGTCGACATCGGTTGGCACCACGACACTCGGACAGGTCGGTTGATTTTGCTCAGCGCAGAAGACAACCTCGGCAAAGGCGCGGGTGGACAAGCGATACAAAGCTTCAACCTGATGTTTGGACTCGATGAAAAGTCGGGCCTCACTCAGTTCTGACCCCCCCTTCCCTTTCCTCCATCGACAGATGGGTTGCAAATCACTCGACAAGTCGCCAACCTCCCGCCTCCGACTTTTTCAGACTCATGGATTTTCCGATCACTCGCATCAAAGGTGGCATCACTGCCCCAAATGGATTTTTGGCCAGCGCCGTGAGCTGTGGCATCAAGAACCCTGATGCCAAACGCCTCGACTTGGCGTTGATCTACTCGGAGAAAAAATGCAGCTCAGCGGGAACCTTCACGACCAACCGCGTGAAAGCTGCACCCGTGAAGGTCTCCCACACGCATCTCAAAAAAGGTGACCTCCGCGCGATCATCACTAACTCCGGAAACGCGAATGCATGCACCGGCGTTCAAGGAGTG
Organism: Luteolibacter sp.; assembly: GCA_043566505.1. Lineage (GTDB taxonomy): Bacteria > Verrucomicrobiota > Verrucomicrobiia > Verrucomicrobiales > Akkermansiaceae > Luteolibacter. The sequence continues at coordinate 661,967 of CP121322.1, forward strand.
AGAGACGCACGCGCGATGTGCGATGCTGTTGCCAAACCTCTCGGTCTCAAACGCTCAGAAGTTGGCGTTTGCTCAACGGGCGTGATCGGACTGCCCATGCCCATGATGCGGATCGAACCAAAATACGATGGCTTGGTCTCACGCCTCACCCGCAAAGGCGGACCCGATGTCGCGAATGCCATCATCACCAGCGATACCCACCCAAAAGAAATCGCCATTTCATTCGATCTCGGCGGCGATCGCGTCCGAATCGGCGGCTGCGTGAAAGGCGCCGGAATGATCTGCCCGAGCATGGCCACGATGCTTGGCTTCATTACAACCGATGCCAACATTCCCAGCGGCACACTGCGCAAAGCCGTGCTGGAATGCGTCGAAGAAAGCTTCAACCGAATCACCATCGACGGCGATATGTCCACCAATGACACCGTCATGGTTCTCGCCAATGGTGCCTCCGGCATGACACCTGTCCGCCGAAACGGCAAACGCTGCCGGCAATTCCGCAAAGCCCTCCAATGGGTGATGTGCGAACTCGCCAAGGCCATCGTGCGCGACGGCGAACGCGTGACCAAATTTGTAACGGTCAATGTGACAGGAGCCAAAACTTATCTCGACGCAAAGAAAGTCGCCGAGGCGGTGTGCAAATCACAACTCGTGAAGGCATCATGGAATGGCGGCGACCCGAACTGGGGACGCATCATCCATGCCATCGGCTATTCGCGCGCGATGATTCGTGAAGAGCTGATCGACATCAACATCGGCGGCAAAGCGGCCTGTGTTGGCGGCATGCAAGCAGACACTCCCATGGACGAGCTGCGCGCGGTTGTATCAGAGCCTGAATTCCAAATTGATATCGATCTCAATCAAGGGTACGCAAACTACGTGATGTATTCCAGCGACCTCTCACCTGAGTATGTCGATTTCAATCGCTCGGAATATGCTTACTGGAAACAAGCACGCAAAGACGGCTTGGTTTAGGCCGGTTTCCAAATGCCCATTTCGACCATTTGTTGGGTCGCCGCTTCTGCCCAACCGCGATTTGCCGCTGGCGATGCAGGTGATGGATGCAACACACGCCCAACAAAGGCTTCGCACCCCATCTCTTCCGCCACTTGCTTCAAGCGCTGCTCAGCAAAGGCCCCCACCCCGATCAAATACTCGGGCTTCATGATCTCAATCACTTCCTTCAAATGCTGCATGCAGATCTTCTCCACAGGCTTCATGTCTTTGGCGGTGAGTTTGTCAGGCGTGATATTCGCCCCCGTCTCACTCATCCATACCAAAGGACAAAAATTCAACACGAAGTGATCCGCGAAGAAATCCTCAGCCGATCCAAACCGCTCAGCAAACAACCCCCACAACCTGCGACCGCTGACTTCTGAACGCTTGCAGTCAAAACCATCGACCGGACGCTTCGGATGTTCTTTCTCCGGTTTGCCGACAGGCTCATTGATTCCCATCCAATCTCTAACAGCAGGGATCTCACCAAATGGTATTCCTGTTTGAACCATCCCATAAGGTCCAGGGTTCATCCCCAAGAACAACACCCGCTTGGGCCCTTTTCCAAATCGCTTCAAATAGGCCTCATGCGATTTCCACGCATATTCCAATGGCCGGTAAGTCCAAACCGCCGGCGCCCCAAATTTCATTGGCGCCAATTGGCGCGATAGCTCTTTGGTAGATTCAATCAATGCTTTCATAACTCACACCAAAGGCTTCCACGCAATCAACAGCAACAACAACGCCACCGGCAAATACAACAAGGTGTAAAAGAACAACTTCCGCGCCGAAACTCGCTCGCCGTCACGCGCAAATTTCAATGCCAAGGCCATCATCAACAAACCCAATAACGGCCCGCCAATCGTCCACACGATTCCCGCGAAACCGATCAATGCAGGAATCACTGAGACGCCCGCCAAAGCCAAAGCATACATCGCCGACAACCAACCACTCTTCTTGCCGCTCACATCGCCATTCGACCACATCTTGTAACCGACCGATTCATACTCTTCTCGGCACAACCAGTTGATCGCAATGAAATGCGGAAGCTGCCAAAAGAACAACAAGGCGAATAGAAACCATGCCTCCCAACCAATGGCACCGCCCGCGCCAACCCATCCGATCACTGGAGGAATCGCGCCGGGAATCGCGCCCACCAATGTGTTGGTGGAACTGAACCGCTTCAGCGGGGTGTAAACAAAAACATAAATCGCAACGGTCGCGGCGGTCAAATAGGCCGCCAAGTTCCCAACTTGAACCGCCAAGTGAATGATACCGATCGCAGACAACACCCACCCAATCCCGAATGCCACCAATGGATCCATGCGCCTGGCCGGCAATGGACGATCGGCCGTTCGCTTCATCCGAGCATCCAAATCCACCTCCATCAATTGATTGAAAGCCGCCGAACCAAATGCCGCTGCTGCCGCTCCTAAGATGGTGTGAAGCAACTTCATCCACTCAATGTCACCGCCACGCGAAGCCAGGATAAAACCGAAGAATGTGGTCACCAACACAAAGAAGTTCAGGCGGACTTTCATCAATACCGCCAAATCTTGACGCAACCCCGGCACAATCGGATTGGTGGGATCGACATCCTTCTCCGAATCGAGCGCTTCGTCTTTGGTTTCTTCTTCCATCTGGTGCAGCCAAATCATGCCCACAAACCCAAAATTTCCAACCAATTACGACCTAGCGAGTCGACAATTCATGTTTTCCGTGGTTTCGTCTTATAATCCTCTCTCCAATCATACGCCTCCCTTCATTCATGCGCGCCTTACTCATCACCCTACTCCTCTCCTTGTGCGTCTTTGGAGAAGAATTCCGAACGTGGACCAACACGGACAACCAAGAAACCGATGCCGCCATGGTCGAGCTGAAGGGCGACTCTGTGATACTCAGATTGAGAAACGGCCGCACCACTCCATACCCGCTCAGCAAACTCACCAAAGCGGATCAAGATTACGCCAAAAGTTTCAAGGCCGAGCCAGGAGAGCCAGAGGGGCCTACCAAACTCAACTTCAATGATCCATGGCCTGAGGTCATCAAATTCCAAGGTGATGCTGGCATCAAAATTGTTGAGGAAAATTCAGATAAAAACAGCTACATCTACGAAAGCACAAACTACCGGTTCATTTGCGACGCCCGCCTCTCGAAATCCGTGGTAAACAGCTTTTCAGACTTGTTTGAGGCCACCTTTCTTTTCACCCGCACCCTTCCTCTTGCCATCGATGGAGGGAAATCTGGCGACGAGAAACTTCCCATCCTCCTGTTCGAAAAGTTTGAAAATTACGTCAAAGCAGGTGGCCCACCTCAAAGCGCCGGCGTCTACATCGGCAGCAAAGGTCAGGTCATGGTGCCGCTCAAAAGCCTTGGAGTCGAAAACACCGGGCGCCGCTACATTGTGGATCGAGACAAAACCAGTAAAACCCTCCCCCATGAGTTACTACACCAACTCACCCCACCCGCCTACTACCGCAGCGCCAGCATGGGCTGGTTCACCGAGGGACTCGCCGAATACGTCGCGGTCACATCCTACAAATCCGGAACCTTCCGAGTCAAAAACAACGTCGATGAAATCATCGCTTACGTCACCGGCTATGGCGAAAACAACAAGGGCGGCAGAGCATTGGGAAATGAAATCAAATTGCCACCAATCAAACAATTCATGCTACAAGATTATCAAAGCTTTCTGAAGAACGCGAATGTCAACTACGGGTCCGGATTGCTGATCACTTACTATTTCTTCCACATGGACGGCGATGGTGACGCAAAACGCATCAAAGAATTCCTCAAAGCGCTCCGCAAAGGAAAACAACGCGAAGAGGCTCTGGCGGTATTGCTCGATGGACGAAGCTTCGACGAACTCGAAGAGGAAATCACCGAGGCGTGGAGCAAAAAAAGAATCGATCTTATCTTCGGCTCTTAAGACCCGTGATCACAAACCTGTGTGACCGTTGTATGCCTTGTAAGTTCCAGTAGGAACCACCACCGGGCGCCACTCACGATTCAATCGACGATGCGCTTTGATAAACGCTGTTGGATCCGCCCAATGCGTCAAGGTTGAAGGAACGCTGCTGCGCTGCATGCCGATGGTAAGATCATGTCGCATCTCAAAATGCAAATGCGCGGGGTACATTCCACGATTGCTACCAATGGTCCCGATTTTTTGACCCTTCTTCACCTTCTCTCCCTTCTTGACCAAAATCTTGGCCAAGTGGCCATTCAAGGTATCGATGTACTTCACCTTTCCCGTCTTCGGGTCGCGATAGGCATGGCGAGTTAAAACCACATTCCCCCAGCCACCTTTGATGTCGGCAGAAAAAGTTACGATGCCATCTGCAACGGCATAAACAGGATCACCAAAATCACTATTGCCACCACCACGGCCATTCCAGTCCTCACCGAAATGTTGCGGACGCCTCAATCTCAGACCACGCGCTTTGTAATACCCATCCGCGTTGGGCTTGCCCACAGGGTAATCAAATCCATCTGCCAGATTCACTTTGGCCTGTTGTTTCGCATTGCGTTCAGGACGTTCAGCAACCGCGTCAGCAGCCATTGCTGCGACGATTATCACTATCCCCAATAACCCATGGATCCTCAACGAGAACACGCCGAGAGTGCAACGACCCTCAATCAAACTCGCAAGCCCAAAAAGCGGGCAATCGGCAAGAGTCTACAAGTCCTCACCCTCGTGATTCCCCTCAACCCGCCCACCTGAACAAAGAATGCAGCCCAACAACGAGGCCGATGGAGCCACTTTCCCCCCATCCCAAACCACAGAATCTCGAACAATGGCACCCTCGCCAATCTGTGCGTCTGCCCCAATCACCGACCTTTCAATCGTCGCGCCCTCACCAATCACCGCTGATGGGTGCACCCGCTGACCCAAATCCAAGTCCTGATGTGCACTCAGATACGACTCACGATCTCCCAAATCCAACCAAACACCCTCATCCAACACCACCGCTCCCAGCTTCCCCTGCTTCGCCAATTCGAGGAAGGCGGGGATCACCGATACTTTCTCGTTCTCTGGGATCAGCTTCAAAAACTCAGGACTCACACAATAAACCCCAGCAAAGACATGCTCTCCATCACGCTTGCCCAACATCATCCGAATGTCATCCACCGTGCCGGCGCCCTCATTGAACGCGATGTGCTTTGCCACACCTTCTGATCGCAACGCCAAGGTCACCGGCATTCCAGATTGCTCGTGCGCATCCACCAAACGCTGCAGTGGCATGGTAGAAAATATGTCGCCATTGTGAACCAACACCGAATCATCCGCCATCCACGCCTCGATGTTTTTCAAACCCCCACCTGTTTCTAACAAGACTGGCTCGTGAAAAAAGCTGATATCGTCCTCCTCAGCGAACCCATCCCACTTCTCCGGCAAATGGTGGGTGTTGATTGCAAACCGGGAAATCCCCGCCGCTTTGCAGGCATCCATCGCCCATGAGGCTAAAGGCCGATGGAACAATGGCACCAACGGTTTTGGCAACCGATCCGTCAATGGCCGCAACCGCGTGCCTAGACCTGCTCCCAATATAAACGCCTGCTTCACCTCCAAGCCATGCAACCAACGGCCAAGAATTACAAGCTCAAGCCATGATTTCCGATCTGCCCCCTTGCGCAATCGACGCAATCGGCGATCTTAAGCCAAATGAGCCTCTTCCAAAAAATCTTCGGCAACACCAATACCAGCGGCGCTGATAAGGCCTGCGCCTCGCTGCAGATCGGATCCAAACTACCCACGGTAAAACAACTCAACCAAGACGAGCAATCCATCGAATTTGATCCCTCCAAGCAATCCGGCTTCCTCCTCGTTTATTTCTACCCAAAAGCCGACACCCCAGGCTGCACCAAGCAAGCCTGCAGCCTGCGCGATGCCTTCAGCGAACTCAGCGAGCAAGGGCTGAAGGTGATCGGCGTCAGCACGGACTCCCCGAAAAACCAAAAAGCCTTCCAACAAAAATTCAACCTCCCGTTTGATCTCTTGGCCGACCAAGACAGCACCATTCTCAACGCCTTCGGCGTGCCCAAAACGATGGGACACTCAAAACGACAAGCATTCTTGTTCAAAGATGGCGAACTGATCTGGTTCGACAAATCGGCCTCCACAGCCAATCAAGCGCAAGACATCCTCAAACAGCTTGAGGAACTCTGACCTTCGACTTTCTCGCAGCTGCAGGTTCGTCATGCAGATCGTCCACTTCGAGCGCGTCTAGCGAATCATCCGCCTCAAGCACTTTTGTCGGGCCATACAGGCTGCGCATAAACTCTTCATACTGAACGAGCTCAAAGCGTCCATCATGATGCTCAATGATCGCGGTCAAACTTTCAACCCAGTCCCCTGAGTTGAGATAGTGAACATCACCCACCTGCTTGTTGTCAGAAGAATGAATGTGTCCACAAATGATGCCATCGCATCCTTTGCGCGTCGCCAAGTCCTGCAGCAGTTCTTCATAGCGACTGATGAAACTCACCGCTGATTTGACGCGTGCTTTCACGGACTGACTCAATGAATAGTATGGCTTGCCCCTCCACTTCCTCCATCGATTGTAGACTCGATTCACACCCAGCAGTGTGTTGTAGCCAACCGCGCCGATCGACGCCAACCAACGATGATTGGTGGAGACCGTGTCGAACCCATCTCCATGCACCACCAAATACTTCAAGCCGGTCGCAGTTGTGTGAATGTGCTCTTTGACCAAACGAATGCGGCCCAGAATAATCGGCAAAAACTTGTCCAAAACATCGTCGTGATTGCCCCTCAGGTAAATCACATCGACTCCTTGCTTCTCGGTCATCTTGATGATTTTCCGAACCACCCGGCTGTGACGGGATGTCCACTTGCCTCCACGCTGCAAGGCCCAACCATCGACGATGTCACCGTTTAGGATCAACTTTTCACAATCCACATGCTTGAGAAAGTCAACCACCTCCGTGGCCTTGCTATCCACCGCACCCAAATGGATGTCCGACATGATCACCGTGCGGCATGAGAGCTTGGGGCGCTTGGCGTCTGTTCGCACCTTGCGATTCACGTAGTCACTCTCGGAAGCCAACCGACGAAACTCACCCTCGAATTGCCCGATCACTCGCCCCCACCCCAAAGACTCTGCCGTCTCCCGAGCATTGAGCCGCAGCTCATGCCCTTGCTTGATCTGCATCGCCGCGAGCGATTGCTTGATGAATGCATCTTCATCACCCTTCTTCACTTTGATTCCATTGATGTTGTTTTTCACATGCAACTCCGATGCTGCATAATCGTAACTCACCGTGGCCAATCCACTGGCCATCCCCTCCAACAGAACATTGCCAAACGTTTCTGTCTCACTCGGGAAAATCAAGACGTCCGATGAAGCATAACACTTCGCTAGATCTTCCCCTGTCTGCATCCCCGTGAATTTGATCCACGGATAAGTCACCTCCAGCTTCTTGCGCAATGGCCCGTCGCCCACCACAACACAAACGGCGTCGGGCACAAAATTTCGAATGGCTTGAAACACCTTCACCGCCAACCCAAAGTTTTTCTCTGAAGAAACCCGGCCCACAATGGTCGCCACAGGCACCGCCGACCGAGCACCCCAATCCATTCTCAATTGGTGGCACCGCTTGGCCGGCGAAAACAATTCCGTGTCCACGCCTCGGCCAATGTGGACCACTTGACCCACATTCTCATTCTTCAACCAATCAACTACCTCGACCGATGGGGTGATGGTGCAATCCGCATGACGATGAAAGTGGCTCAAATACGAAGCCGCCAAGGTCTCCAATCGACCCATGCCATAGCGAGTGATGAAGTCGTGAAAATTGCTATGGAAACCCGTCACCACAGGAATTTTCATCATCTTGGCCACCTTCACCGCGGATCGGCCCAAAGGGCTCTCGGTGGCAACGTAAATCACATCAGGACGCTTGATGTCCCAGCGTGCCCTCAAATCAAATGGTTTCGGCATCCCCACGCGCACTTCCCTATAACCCGGTAGCGCAAACGAGAAAGCCGATGTCTCGCCTGGATTGGTGGAACGCCCCGTGTGCATGACATGCACTCGATGATTGCGTTCACGCAACCCATCCGTGAGTCGCCCTAAAGTCATCGCGACACCATTCACATCAGGCGCGTAGGTATCCGTCACAATATCAATTCTCATAACACAGAACAGTCGTATTAGCTCGGAGAGACCCAAGCACACGACCGCTCTGTTCCACCAATCGAATCAGGTGGCATTTCCGTCACACAATCCACCACTTAGGCAGACGCGCTGATCTTGCGGAGGTAATCGCAAATCTTGGAGATTCTCTCACCCACCGAGGTGGACTCCAACAGCTCCTGGCGCAGATCCGCATCATGGACGAATTGCTGTGAAACAATGTCCGACATCAATGCGGGGTCGTCCGCCCGATCCAATAATTCAAAGACACTGGATTGAACCTCTTCCGACAAACCCACCACCGCATCTTCCACGGCTCCCCTGAGAATGGTCATCGCCGCATCGGCATGATCTTCTGGCTCAAACTTTGAGACGAGCGGCTCGATGGTGGCGGATGGATACGACTTGTCCTCGTGCCACTGCAAAAACTTCACTCGCATCACTCCATGCAGAAGCAGCTGAGAGGTCCCGTCATCTTGTTCATGAGACGCCCGCACCAATCCAATGGTTCCAACACCCGAGGCACATTGCGTAAAACCCTCCGACTCATCACCCACCAACCTCGCCACAGCGAAGAAACAATCGCCCTCCAGCGCCTCATTCAGCATCTCGCGGTAACGCGGCTCGAAAATGCGCAATGGCAGACCACCGTGCGGAAAGAGCGAACAGTCCGGCAAAATCATCACGCCGCAGCGCTCGGGCAAATGAATGGCTGACATCAGACCCAAGCCATACACAGGCATTACCCGCGCGCAAGCGACATAGGGCCGCTGATGGTGAAATCCTCGAGAAATCGGTCATTTTTCCCATTTTCTCCTGTGCGAAAATTTTCAAAACAAGGAGGCTGCCACACATCGCTGTCCGCTAGAGAGCAGCAAATTCTTCTACACCCACTGACAACCCATGATCGAAGTCGTAAACCTGAAGAAACAGTTCGGACAAAAAATCGCCGTCAATGACTTGTCCTTCACCGTGAAAAAAGGCGAGGTGCTCGGATTTCTGGGGCCCAACGGCGCTGGCAAATCCACCACCATGCGCATGATCACAGGATTCATCCCACCAACAGCTGGCGATGCCAAGGTCTGCGGCGTGTCCGTGACAGCGAACCCTCAGAAAGCCAAAACCAACATTGGCTACCTCCCTGAATCCGCCCCGCTCTACCTCGACATGACGGTGATCGGATTCCTCAAATTCTGCGCCAATATCCGCGGGCTCAGCGGCAGCGACCGCACAGACGCCATCGACCGCGCAATCGAGACCTGCTTTCTCAGCGGCGTGGCCAACCAATCCATCGATACCCTCTCGAAAGGATACCGCCACCGCACCTGCCTCGCCCAAGCACTCCTCCACGACCCCGAGGTACTGATTCTTGACGAACCTACCGACGGACTCGACCCCAACCAAAAACACGAAGTCCGCCAACTCATCAAACGTCTCGGCGAAACCAAGGCCATCCTCTTCTCCACCCACATCCTTGAAGAGGTCGATGCCTCCTGCTCCCGCGCAGTGATCGTCGACCAAGGCAAAATCGTCGCCGACGGAACCCCAGCAGAACTCCACAAGCAATCCGACGGCGGAACCCTCACCGACCTCTTCCGCAAACTCACCACCCGCGACACCGAAAGCGCAGCGTGATGTGATTTCAGCATTTCCGAATTTCCAATTTCAGCATTTACCCAATCAAATGTCAGCCTTCACCATCTACAAACGAGAGCTCACTAGCTATTTCTCCCAACCCGTCGCCTACGCCATCATCGTGGTCTTCCTTCTCGCGTCGACCATCATGACGTTCACCTTCGGCCGATTCATGGAAGTTGGCGACGCATCCCTCGAGTGGAGCTTCTTCTTCTGGCATCCATGGATCTTCATGCTGCTCGCACCTGCTGTCGGCATGCGCCTATGGGCCGATGAACAACGCACCGGCACGATCGAACTTCTCGGCACCTTCCCGATCTCTACCTGGAGCGCCATCATCGGAAAATACCTCGCTGGCGCCACCGTTTGGCTGGTCGCTCTGATCCTCACCTTCCCGATCGTGATCACTGTCAATTATCTCGGCGATCCCGACAACGGCGTAATCCTCTCCAGCTACATCGGCAGCTTCTTGGTCTGCTGCACCTTCATGGCCGTCACCCTGCTCGCTTCTGCTTGTACCCGCGACCAAGTCGTCTGCCTCATCGTCTCCACCATCGTCTGCGCGACCATGGTGTTCTGCGGTTACGAAGACTTCACCCGCGAACTCAGCAAAGCCAACCCCAAGGCTGTGGTCGAAGCCATTACCTCCATCGGAGTCTGGGAACATTGCCGATCACTCAACAAAGGACTGTTCCGACTCCAAGACTTCATCTGGTTCGGCTCTTTCATCCTCGCCTGCCTACTCGGCACGAGCGCCATCCTCTCCGCCAAACGCACCTAACAGAAAACATTGAAACCACTCAATCATTTCTAGACACGTCATGAAAATCAATCAACCCATCACCCGTGCGATACTAGGCGTCACCGCATTGCTCGTCATCGTGATTCTTGCCAACTGGTTGGTCTCACTGACCCCACTCGGCAGCCGTGGCATCGATTTCACGGAAAACAAAACCCACACTCTCTCCGATGGCACCCGCTCCCTCCTCAAGGAGCTCGATACCCCCGTCGTGATCCGCTACTACGCAACACGCAGCACCTACTACATGCCGGAGCAAATGACGCTGCACATGCGCCGAGTCGACGACCTCCTGAAGGAATACGCCTCCATCTCCGACGGAAACCTCCAGGTCGTATACTTTGATCCTGAACCCGACACCGATGCAGAGGACTCGGCCAACCTCGATGGCATCAACGGCCAACGCATCAACGGCCAGAACCTCTACTTTGGTCTCGCCATCTCTTGCATCGACCGCACCACCACCATCCCCTTTCTCGACCCGCGCGATGAAACGATGCTGGAATACAACCTCTCCAAAGCCATCGCCGATGTCAGCACACCGACCAAACCCAAGATTGGCATCATGTCGGCACTCAAAGTTACGGGCGGCCCCGCTACGATGCCTGGCCAAGGACCATCACGACCATGGATCCTCCATCAACAACTGAGCCAAACCTATGAGTTGGTCGAAATCCCGATGGAAAACCCTGAGATCGATCCAGAGGAAATCACCGTTCTACTCGTCATCCACCCAGCTGGCATCTCTGCCGATACGGAGTTTGCCATCGACCAATACCTCCTCAACGGCGGCACCGTGATTGCCTGCCTTGATGCCTACTCACTCGCGGCCCGAATGAAAGGTGGTGGAAACCCAATGATGGGGATGGGCGGCGTTGCCACCACCTCCACCATGCCCAACCTATTGAGAGCATGGGGAGTCTCCTTCGAATCCGGCATGTCCATCGCCGATCCCAAGTATGCCAGCAACCTTGGCGGCGACCAATCGAGCATTGCGGTCCTGACATTGACCGATGAAGCGATGCCGCAAAACGACAGCATCGTCACCAAGGGCCTCGACGACGTGACTTTTTACATTGCTGGAGCCTTCACGACGAAAAGCATCAATGGCATCGCCACCACCAGCTTGGTCCGCACCTCCAATGGAGCTGGCCTCGTCGACTCCATGCGCGCATCACAGCTCGACCCAGCCCTTAACACGTCATTCCGCCCATCAGGAAAACATTTCGACCTCGTGACACTCCTCTCCGGAGACTTCAAAACCGCCTTCCCTGAAGGCAAACCCAGCGAGGGCAAAACTTCAAAACCTGACATCGGCACACCCGAGTCGCTCAAGAGACCCAAATGGATCCGCCAATCGAAAAAAACTGGCAATGTCTTTCTCATCGCCGATGTCGATGCCTTCTACCGCAATTTCGCCTACAACATCCAGGACCTTGGCGGACTTCAAATGGCCTCCCCGCGAAATAGCAACTCACCGCTATTGATGAACATCATCGACCAAGCCACAGGCTCGAAACACCTCATCGGCTCCCGCTCGCGCACGGCCACCAGCCGCCCCTTTACCGTCATCAACGAAATGGAAGCGGCATTCAACGCAAAGGTCGGAGAGAAGATCGCAGAACTTCGCGAGAAACAAGAAGAGGCACAGCGCCGATTCAGCCAACTCCAAGCCCAGAAATCTCAAGGCAACGAGTTGTTTCTATCACCGGAACAAGAAGCAGAAATTCGCAAGCTGCGTGCCGAGAACGTGAAATACTCCCGGCTCATCCGCGAACAACAAAAAGAATTGAAACGCAACAAGGACCAGCTCGCAGGAAGCATCTCCAGACTCAATCTCTATGTGATGCCCGCATTCGTCATCCTCTTCGGTCTGGGCCTCTACACTTGGCGCAATCGTTCCACACGCGCTCGCTAAACCACAAAGCCTCCACAGAATCCTCAACCCATTACCACCATGAGCAAACAACAGGTCATTCTACTCTGGGTCATCGCTCTCGTGCTCGGCATCACGGTGACCGCCGTCAAAATCTCGCAAAACGACCCCGAGCTAAACGAAACCGATCGCGGTGCCGGCGAAACACTCCTCCCAGACTTCCCTCAAGAACAGGTCGCACAAATCACCATCACTGGCGTGACCAATACGGTAGAGATCGCGAAGAAAGACGGCCAATGGGTCGTCGCCAACCGCGATGACTATCCCGCACGCACCTCATCCGTCTTGGAGTTCATCCGCGTTGTGGGCGACTTAAGAGTGACACGCGGAGTCGAGGCGAGCCCTTCCTTTGCCCCACGCTTTGGAATGGATGCAGACGCAGACAATTCCAATGACCGCGGCATCACTGCCACATTCAAAAACCATGATGGCAAAGAACTCGCCACCATCACCCTTGGAAAGATCATCGAGAACGATCGCTCATCAGGCCCACTGGGCATGAGCGCAACCGTCGGACGCTACATCCGCAACCACGCCGATGAATCCGGCTTTTACGCCACCAGCGAGATGTTCCCCGCGATTACCTATCAACCCGAAAACTGGCTGGCCGATGACTTCATCAATCCTGAGAAAATCGAATCCATCACACTCAGCAAAGCCGACAGCAATGAACCCGCATGGACCATCAGCCGCATATCCGAAGAAGCAGAGTATCAAATGGAAAACACCGAGGCCAATGAGGTCCTCAACACAAAAACCACCCAACCTCTCAAAACCCTCTTCTCCTATGCACGCTTTGACGATGTCGTCCCAGAGTCAGAATTGGAAAATCGCACTCAAGACAAAGGCCACCGCAATGCCACGATCACGACCTTTGAAGGCTTCACCTACGAACTGACACTCGTGCCAGAACTTGGAGTGGATAACAAATACCTCATGACGGCAAAACTCAATGCCAGCTTGCCCGAGAAAAGAAAAGCGCCTGAAAACGAAACCGCTGAGGAGGCCGAACAGCGAGACAACGCCTTCACTCAACGCCTCACCTCACTGACCCATAAACTGGAACGAGCAAAAATTTACGACGGGCGCGTCTATCAAGTCAGCGCAAACACAGTGGATCCGCTTCTCAAGGAGCGCAGCGAATTGATCACCAGAGCAACCGCAAGCGAACCCAACCCACCAACCACTAACCCATAAATCCCCCCAAAGCCCAAAACGGCTGAAGGCCTGTAGGCCGTTTGGACAGGCACGCACGTGCCGTGCCCCGCAGGGGCGAGGAGCCGTGAGGCGGCGACGAGTCAAAGCCCAAAGCCCAAAGCCCCCCCCTATAATTTCGACCCATTCTGTAGTGGCAACGATTCTACATACCTGCCATAACCCCATCACTGTTAATCAAATTCTGAATCTATGAAAAAATACGCATTACTCCTACCACTCGTGGGTCTCTGCTTGATTGCATCGAGCTGCTTCCAACAGCACATCGAGATCTCTCTCAACAAAGACGGCAGCGGAACGGTCACTGAAGAAACCACACTCGGCGCTCAAGTACTCCAAATGATGGCAGGTGCTCCAGGAGGTGCCGATGAGGCCCTCGCAGGCATGGTCGAGGAAGCCAAAACCAAAGCTGCTGCACGTGCCAAAGTCATGGGCGCAGGCGTCGAACTCAAAAGCGTCGAAGCCATCAACAAGGGTGGCGGCAAAGGAACGCTCGTGACTTATACCTTCAAGGACATCAACGACCTCAGATACTCGCCCGACACCGACATGGGTGGCGGCGGCGGTGGAGAACCAGATGAAGTCAAAGAGCCTGAGCAACCACTCAAGTTCTCCTACCAAGACGGCACTCTCACCATGATCAACAAAGATGAGCAAAAAGACGCTCCAGATGATCCAGCTGAAGGAGAGGACGACCGGGAAATGGGCGACCAAGAACTCGCCATGGCCAAGCAAATGCTCGGCGACATGCGCATCTCACTCAAAATGAACTTCCCAGGCGGCCTTGCCAAAACCAACGCATCCCACGTCGATGGCAACAAAGCCACCATCATGGACATGCAAATCGGCAAGATTCTCGAACAACCCGAGAAGTTCAAAGAAATGAACAAAGCCAAACCAGAAACTCCTGCCGAGATGCTTGAAATCCTCGACGGCGTCGAAGGCGTGGTGATCGAACCTGAAGAAAAAGTGACCTTCACCCTGAAGTAATTCACTTACTTACCTAATCTCAAAAGGGCGCCCACACGGGCGCCCTTTTTTTTGTGGGCGGAGGTGGATCCCCCTTTCATGGTGCTAGGCTAATCAAAACCTATCCCAATCGGGACAGGAATGAATACATTTTCACATCAAAACGACTTGCTACACTTATCAGAACACGCAAGAACAATTGAGCACTACTCTGAACACCCCTCAAAATAACCAATGAAATCGTTATTCATCGCCCCCACTGCGCTACTGGCACTCATGCTCTCCAGCCCAGCCGCAGTCCTCGACTTCTCTTCCTTCACGCACTACGCGAGCAACACCACGACCAACACTCCCGCCATCGCGCGCTCATTCAATGAGAGCGGGTTAAACAAAGTGGATCCCAACGACCCCTCCACTTGGCTTCAAAGCACCGGTGGATGGACTCAAGATTTTCAAGCATCCAACCTGAACGCTGCGGGCACCACCAACAACATCATCGGGTGGGTGGCCTACAATCTGGGGTCAATCGAAAGCTCATTGGACACCTTCTACATCTGGAACAACAGTGAAGGCACCGCAGGCAACCGTGATGTTCAGGATTACAACATCTACTATGCAAGCAACCCTGCGGTTACCCTAAGCAGCAATGGGGATTATGATTTCACCACTACAGGTTGGACCAAAGTAAACGGATCCACCTTGACCATGTCGCAACTGACCAACACATCGGGCCCACAAGCATCCATTGATTTGGGTGGCATCTCCGCTCAATACATTGCGATCGAAGTCGTTAACAATTATAGTGATGCTAGCCGGTGGGGCATTGCTGAAGTTGCGCTCACCCAAGTCCCAGAGCCATCCGCGGCCCTACTCGGAGCACTTGGCGCTCTCATGCTACTCCGCCGTCGTCGCTGATCCAGCAACTGAAGATCTTTTCCAAACCCGCCCCGGCCCCGCCGGCGCGGGTTTTTTTGGCGTGATGGAATCGCCAATTCTTTTTGAAGGGCAACTGGAAGGACTGTGAGCTACCGCCTTCACTCCGCGGGAACAACCAACCCGAAACTTGTCGAAACACCTACGGCCCAGGACCGCCGCCGCAGGCGGCAACAAAGCACAATGGAGCGGAGCGACATGGAGTCGAGCGAAGCGAAGAGCCCGAAGGGGAACGCCGGCGGGCGGGATCAAAGCACGAAGCACGAAGCACGAAGCACGAAGCACGAAGCACGAAGCACGAAGCACGAAGCACGAAGCACGATAATAATATGTTTGTTATATATGTTCAACGCAATTAATCATACCCCATGATTGCCCGTTTGTTCTCAGCCGCCCTTCGCGGCGTCGATGCCCAAGAAGTTGAAGTCGAAGTGAATGCTCGCGGCTCAGAGAAACCCCAAGTCATCATCGTCGGCCTCCCCGATGCCGCAGTCCGCGAATCATCCCAACGTGTCACCTCCGCGATCGTTGCCTCGGCGCTGTTCTTGGACGACGGCGTCAAAACCGTGAACCTCGCCCCCGCCGACCTCAAAAAGGAAGGCCCTTCGTTTGATCTGCCCATCGCACTCGCGATGGCCGCAGCCAGCCGAACCCAAGCCTTCGAAGCCAACGACTGCTGCGTGGTCGGCGAGCTTGGGCTCGATGGCGCAGTCCGCCCGATCAAAGGCGCGCTATCCATCGCCGTTGAAGCCAAACGCCGCGGCCGCAAGCGCCTGCTCCTTCCCGAAGCCAATGCGGCAGAAGCTGCAATCATCGAAGGCATCGAAACCTACCCCATTCGCAACCTCCGCGAAGCGTGGGACTTCCTCATTGGCAATATCACCCTGCCTCCCTTCAAGATCGACCGCTCCAGCCTCTTCAATTCCAACCACTCTTACTCCGTCGATTTCGAAGAAGTCAAAGGCCAGCACATGGTCAAACGCGCCTTGGAAGTTGCTGCCGCTGGAAATCACAATCTCCTCATATTGTCTCACAATAGCCCACCTAGGAAAATTTTGGTGAAATCCTATATTTCATGAGGATTTGAGCGCTGCATGACAATTACAGATCAAGTTGGAATTGCTAGGGTGATCCGCTAGTTTCATTATGCTACATCGCATGGAACGAGTCGCATCTCTACCGAATTCTTTATTCAATTGGTTAACCGGGAACGCAGTCCGAGGCGGGCAAGCTGCTGGGGTGTTCGGATGATAGGCGAACTTTTCTTAGGAAATAAGTCGATGCGTTGATTGAATGCACTGAACCGCAGTTGAGGCCTGGGATCTCAGATCGATTTGGAAATGGCGATTCAATTACAATACAGCTCATCGCAACAAAACTGAAGAGTTGATAGCCGAGAAGCCTTATCCTGCTACATCTTTTAAATAGCTTGGCACGTTCAAGGCTATTGGTTGGCGCGTGAGTTCAATTTTTTGGAAGGGGAAAAGGGGGTTGTCAGAGCTTGATCAATCTTGCCGCAGTTTTCGAAAATGATGTTTGTTCCTTTAGGCTGGTGGATGGTGTTTCCACTGGCCTCCACTTCCAGTGCGTTGACCACCCGAACCCTACCGTAGATTTCGTTGTCGGTGATCTTAACTCGTTGTAAAACCGCATCATCGGCTCCGGGGGCCTGGCTGCTGCGGTTTCCTTCCCATCCCGAGATGATCAATGCTTTGCTTTGCTCGGGAGTCAGGCTGTTGCCTCTCAATTGCGAATTTTTGACCACAACAAACTCGGGTCCGGGTCCCTCAACTTTCGCCCCGTAGAACCAGAGAAGGGCCTGCACGTCACAGTCCTCGATCATGGTGTTGGTTTGCAGACGACAGGACCGCCGGATGACACAGCGCCGGATCATGGACTTCGGGTTGGCACTCTCGCGGCTCCAGGCGACCAAGCCCTTGCGGAGTCCCTCCGAGACCGGACGATCCAAAGTGAGTACCGAGGCCGGAGCCCAGGGTGACAAATGCGGTGCCCGCGGCGCTCGCTTGGAAGGTATGGTTGCCACCGCGCGGATCGTTCGCTCGGCGATCTTCCGGTTGTTGTCCGGGTTTATCAGGATCAACGTGTCCCCGACGTGAAAGGGAATGTGCCCCAGTGGAAAGTGCTGGGCCACGGTTATCCGGATGGGAGACTCGACCTCCGTCACGCGCGAGCATTGGGTCGCGAGGTTGAAGGCATCGTCTCCCAGCCCTTTGAGTACGCAGTCCTCAAACAAGAGCGACGCCCGGTTGCCCTTGGCGTGAATCGCGTCCCTGCAGGAGGAGATCACCTTGCCGGAGCCGGGTTTCGGTTGCACCTTGACGTGACGGAAAGTCACCTGACCTTCATTGCGGACCAGTTGAAATGAAAACCAGGGGGCCGACCAGACTTCGACGTGAGATAGCGCTGCATTCCGGCAGCCATCGATGACAAACAGGGCACCTGGTCCGTAGCGGTGGGCGATCCCGCGGACGGGCAGGCCCACCCTAGTATGGCCGGGCTTCGCATGCTGGCGCAACACCTGCCAAACCGGTTTCTGGTTGAAGACACGAACCAATCCCGGAGACACCATCTCGACCCGATCCACATAGTAATGCTGGAGTTGCTTTGTGCCGTAGGCGGCATCCAGTTGGATCATGCCGAAGAAAGCCTGCTCGCCATCTTCCCGGGTCGGGCCGCCCAGTTGCTCCGCCATCCCAGCTTGGTCCAGCTTCACCTCGATCGCCTTGGCTTGGGGATCCACTTTGGTCAGGGTGCCCGCCACCGTCGCTTGAGCCAGAAAGTCCACCTTCAGGTTCGACACCTCAAGGTACGCACAGCCCACTGCCCGCAGGAAGCGCAACTCGGGCGCAAGGCGGAACTCACTTCCCTGCCCGTCGATGCGCAGTCCCCTGAAATTGCTGAGTGCCAACACGTATCGGCCCACGCCCGACTTCACGCAGATCACCTTGTCTCTCGGGAATTTCAACTCCACCGGCCGGTTTAGCTCCCTTGCCTTGGCAAGCATGCGCCGAATGGCAGGGCCGTCATCTGACATGCCGTCAGCAAGCAAACCGAAATCTTCTGCGATGAGAACGGCCCGCTTCGGCACATCGCTTCCATCCGCGCCAGATGCCGCCATCAAGGCGAGGCATAAGCTTAAGCACAGGAGCTTAAGAAAGAATCTGCGTGGCAGGTGTGGCATTTTGGAAATTAATGTGAAGCTCTCGTATTCAGCATGGAGCGCGGGTCGGATGCTACCAAGCATCACGTGCTGAGACCCATAACCCCCTGAACCCCGCTTTTGCAAGGGGAAAAGGGGGTTGCGGCAGGGCTCCCTCATTTTGAGAGAAGCGGGGCTTGTACGAATCAGGTGTTTGAATTACAGGGGCCGAATGGCTCGCAAAAAGACTCGTAGTGAAGAGTATGCCGGAGGATTTCCCGCCGGTGGCACCCTTCCAGTTTATGGTCCACTCAAAGTGAGAGGATTCGAGTTCATTGATAGTGGCTGCCACCTGCTTGTCAATCGGCTTCCGGAGCGAAGGCCGGAGGCCGCAGCGTAGGAAGCCGATTGAGCCGCCAGCCCGCCAGCGGGGAGCCAACCGAAGGCAAATTCCTCGGGCGTCTTCATTCCCAGGCTGCGGTGTGGGCGAACCTGGTTGAACTTCTTGCGCCATGCGGCGATCACCACTTTGGCCTCGCTCAGCGTGTAGAATAGTTCGCGAGCAAAGCACTCGCGGCGAAACTTGTCGTGGCAGCTTTCCACGTAGCCGTTCTGCCACGGGCAGCCCGGATCGATGTAGAGCGTCTTGATGCCCGCTTCGGCCAGCCACGATTGCAGCGACTTGGCGATGAACTCCGGGCCATTGTCGCTGCGGATGTAGCCGGGAGCCCCACGGATCTCGATGAGCTCGCTGATGACTTCGAGCACCTTGCCCGAACCAATGTTGCGGGCCACATGCAAGGCGTGAACTTCACGGGTGTATTCGTCGATCACGCTGAGCACCCGGTAGGAGCCTCCCTTGATGGTGGTGTCGTGGATGAAATCCCATGTCCAGACATGGCCCCGCCGGGACGCCTTCTTGGGAAATCGTCCGGTGGAAATGCCACGGCGGCTTTGTTTCTTCTTGGGTGGAGGAACCTGCAGGCCCTCCTCGCGACGCACCTTGCGCACCCGCTCGCTGCTGACACGCAGCCCGCGATTGCGCACTAACCTGCCCACCTTGTCCGAGCCCAGCTCAGCATGCTCAAGGCTCAGATCCACGATCGCTTGGTCGATTTCCTGCTGCTTGACGCAGGGGAATTTCGGCCGGTATCGCAAGGTGGAACGGTGGAGGCGGAAATATCCGGAGGCCTGGCGCTCACTGCAGCCCTTCTGTGCCACAGCTTGCCTTGCCAGTTCCCGACGGTGCGCCGCGCTTACAGCTTTTTTTCGAGCGCCTCCTTGAGCACCTTGATGCCCAGGATCGCATCAGCATACATCTTTTTGAGCTCACTGTTTTCCTTTTCCAGCGCCTTGAGCCGCTTGGAGTCCTCCACGTCCATCATCCCGTATTTCTTGCGCCAGCGGTGGAGCGTGGCCACCGAGATCTGCTTCTGCTGGCAGAACTGTTCTTGGCTCAAGGGCTCGCGTCGCATTCACGCAGCAGCAGGATGATTTCTTCGGGCTTGTGTCTCTTTTGTCGGTTCATTTTTGTAGGATTTGGTGTTACCAAATCCTCTCACTCAACATGGACCACTTTTTCTGGCGGCGGCCAAGCTCAAAAGCGTTGAACCCTACAACAAAGACGGTCGCAAAGGCACCATCGTCGTCTATTCCTTCAAGGACATCAACGACCTCAAATACTCACCCGACGGCAGCTCTCTCAACATGGGCGGCGGAGACGACGGCCTTGAAGCAGAAGCTGCAGAGAAACCTCTTCAATTCTCTTACAAAGACGACACCCTCACGCTCATCAACAAAGACGAGAAAAAAGAAGGACCCGAAGATCCAGCCGATGACGATAAAGAGGAAATGGGCGATCAAGAGCTCGCCATGGCCAAACAAATGCTTGGCGACATGCGCATTTCTCTGAAGCTGAACTTCCCTGGAGGTCTCGCAAAGACCAACGCATCTCATGTCGATGGAAACAAAGCCACCATCATGGACATCCAAGTTGGAAAAATCCTCGAACAGCCAGAGAAATTCAAGGAGCTGAACCGAGCAGAGCCAGAGACTCCGGCTGAAATGCTCAAAATCCTTTAAGGCGTTGAAGGCGTGGTGATCGAACCGCAAGAAGAGGTGACCTTCACCCTGAAGTAATCCCACCACTCTCAACCCCCAAAAGGGCGCCCCATCCGGGCGCCCTTTTTTGTTCATGACATAATTCTTGCATATATGGTTTATATATTAGTTTCTAGGCCGCATGATTACTCGCTTATTCTCTGCCACGCTTCGCGGTGTCGATGCCCAAGAAGTCGAAGTGGAAGTGAATGCACGCGGCTCCGAAAAACCCCAAGTCATCATCGTCGGCCTCCCCGATGCCGCCGTTCGCGAATCATCACAACGAGTCACCTCCGCCATCGGCGCATCCGCACTTTATCTGGACGATGGTGTGAAAACAGTAAACCTCGCCCCGGCCGACCTCAAAAAGGAGGGCCCATCCTTTGATCTCCCCATCGCTCTTGCGATGGTCGGCGCAAGCCGAACTCAACCCATCGAGGTCGACGATTGCTGCGTGGTCGGCGAATTGGGACTCGATGGCGCAGTCCGACCCATCAAAGGCGCATTATCAATCGCCGTAGAAGCCAAACGCAGAGGCCGCAAGCGATTGCTCGTTCCAGAAATGAACGCCGCAGAAGCCGCCATCATCGATGGCATCGAGGTCTACCCCATACGCAATCTGCGCGAAGCATGGGACTTCCTTCTCAGTGACCTCACCATTCCCCCCTGTAAGATCGACCGCTCACATTTCTTCAACTCCCACCGATCTTACAATGTCGATTTCGTCGAAGTCAAAGGCCAACACATGGTCAAACGCGCCTTGGAAGTCGCTGCCGCAGGAAATCATAATCTCTTGATGGTCGGGCCGCCAGGCACGGGCAAATCCATGCTCTCCAAACGCATCCCCACCATCATGCCAGAGATGACGGAAGAAGAAGCGATTGAAACCACGATGATTCACTCCGTCACGGGCACCCTCGATCCCAAACGCGCCATCCTCAGCACCCGCCCGTTTCGTGCCCCTCACCACACCATCTCCGATGTCGGCCTCCTCGGTGGCGGCACCCACCCCGGACCCGGCGAAGTCTCACTCGCTCATCACGGCATCCTCTTTCTCGATGAGCTCCCCGAGTTCCGCCGACAAACCCTCGAAGTGATGCGTCAACCTCTCGAAGACGGTCATGTCACCATCTCCCGCGCGTCAGGATCACTCACTTTCCCATCGCGCTTCATGCTTGTCGCCGCGATGAACCCATGTCCTTGTGGCTTTTATGGCGATGTGAAACGGCAATGCCGCTGCTCCGTCCGCCAGATCGAAAACTACCGCCAGAAGATCAGCGGTCCCCTCCTCGACCGCATCGATATCCACGTCGAAGTCCCGCTGGTAGATTTCAAAGAACTCTCCTCCGACACCCTCACCGGCGAGTCCTCCGCGACGATTCGGGAGCGGGTCGCAAATGCCCGAGAAATCCAAGTCGGTCGCTTCAAAACCGCCGGGATCACCACCAACGCCGCCATGGGCGCCCGCCAGGTCCGCGACTGCTGCCAACTCGATTCCGAAGCCAAAGGCTACCTCGAACACGCCATGGAACAGATGAACTTCTCCGCCCGCGCCCACGACCGCATCCTCAAAGTCTCCCGAACCTTGGCCGACCTCGCCGGAAAACAAAACATCACCGGCAACGAAGTCCTCGAAGCCATCCAGTTCCGCTCACTCGACCGGCAGCTCTTCGAGTAAAATAATAGTTTGTCTGTCCCCAGAAGTGTTCGGCATGGTTTACGCTGCTATGATTACCCTCATATTGTGACGAAAATGTCACTTGTACTGTACAGTCCCTTCTGATTTGCTGCGCATGTGGGTCGCGCCAAAAAAACCATCGACGAGAAAAAGCTCTCCAACTGGAAACTGCTTGATGATTTCCGTCAACGGCTTGCCAAGGTTCGCAAAGCGATGCCTCCGCCGCCCGCCCCCGCCCGGCAAAACCCCGGCGGCCCCGAACGGCTCCTGCTTGATGAGGATTACTTCAGTCTCATGCTTTTCGGGCTGTTCAACCCGGTTCTCGACAGCATGCGCGGCCTCTGCGCGGCCAGCCGTCTCAAGCGGGTGCGGGAGGATGTCTGCGGCAGGCAGGTAAGCCTTGGCAGCTTTTCGGAGGCACAAAGCGTCTTCGATCCCGAGCTGCTGCGGCAGGTGTTCCTCGACTTGTCCGGGGAGGTCAGGACGACCTGGGGCGATCCGCGCCTCTTCCAGTTCGCCGACAGGCTCAGGCTGGTGGACGGCACCCTCATGCCCGCCCTGTCGCGCATGCACTGGGCGCTGTGGGTCGACGACGAGAACCGCGCCGCCAAACTCCACCTCAAGTTCTCCGTGCTGCGCCAGGCTCCCTGCGACGCCATCGTCACCGCCGGGAACTCCTGCGAACGCAAGGCCCTGCGCGGGTTCGCGAAGAAGGGCGAGATCATCGTCGGCGACCGTTACTACGGTTTGGAATACGGATTCCTCAACGAACTGCGCGGTGCGGGCATCTCGATGGTATTCCGCATCCGCAACAGGCCGCGCATGGAAACCGTGGAGGAACTTCCCTTGGCCGACGCGGACCGCGCGGCGGGCGTCACCTGGCAGGGGATGGTGCGGCTCGGCGACAAATGGGCCGGGGAGCCCATCCGGGTTGTCAAGGTGGAGGTGGACGGCAAGGAGCTGCTGCTGGCGACGGATCTGGATATCGGGGCGGAACTCATCGCGCTGATCTACCGCTACCGCTGGCAGATCGAGCTGTTCTTCAAATGGATGAAAAGCATCCTCGGCTGCCGCCGCCTGATGGCGGAATCACCCGAGGGTGTGGCGATCCAGATGTACACCGCGCTCATCGCGGCGCTCATGCTGCAGTTGCTCACCGGCAAACGCCCCGGCAAGCGGGCGATGGAACTCATCCGGTTCTACCTGATGGGGCACGCCGAGCTTGATGAGGTTGTGACGTTGCTGGGGGTTGAAAAAACGGCGGGCTGAAAGATCGGGGGCGTCCGCAATCCATGCGCCCTCCGTGGCGGGGCGTGTACGGATGCCGGCAATTCCCGCAATCCATGCGCCATGGAAGTTCGCAGCGCCCCCTTCCCGATGATTCGAGCTAGAAAATCACCCGAACGGTGGTACGAAGCAATTAGCACGCCGAACATTTCTGGTCTGTCCCTTTATTTATTGTTTGGCGCACAACGTGGAGCATGGGGCACAGCTGACCAAGAGAGCGCATCAGCTGAAGAATAGAATAGGATTGGATCTGGAATTCAAATTAGTCATTTGAACTCGGAGCAGGTAAGCCGTTGCTATCCATTCGCTCGTTGTAGCACTATCATTCCTCTTTTTTAAGGATGCCATGTAGTTTTTCCCGAAGGAGTTTTTCTCGGTCCGCTATCTCCGGTCTGCCTGCAAGGTTCGTGTGTTCGTTAGGATCATTTTTGAGATCGTAAAGCATGTTTCCATTTTTTAGCTCTGTGTAACGATACTCATCCGAACGTAAGCTGATCCCATTCCGGAGCTGTGTCAGTTCCCATTCCTTACCTGGCAGACCAGCGTCTTGCAGTATGGGCGTTAGACTCTTGCCGGACAAGGTGTGCGTGGGCTTGATTCCGGCGAGATCGCAAAGAGTCGGGTAGATATCGATTAGCCCGCATATCCCGGAATGGCGTTGCTCCCCTTTACCGGAACGTGGATCGTAAATGATTAGGGGAACGTGGCATGATGGATCGAAGGCGGAGGTCTTGTGCCAATAGTTGTGCTCACCTAAGTGAAAGCCTTGGTCTCCCGTGAATACGATCACTGTGTTTTTATCCAAGCCCAGACGCTTCAATCCTGAGAGTAACTTGCCAACCTCGTGATCAATAAAATGGATGGAGGCGTAGTAAGCATGTGCATACTCACGGCCTATCTTCTTGGGTAAAAAATTATGCCCTGGCCCAGACAGCGGTAAGGCACCTTTGGGAATATTCTCGCGGCTACTTTTCTGGACCTCGGGCAGCTTGATCTCATCTGCGTCAATTGCGTCCCAGTGCTTCCGGGGAGCGATCATCGGGGGATGCACCCGGAAATATCCCATGAAGAGCATGAGCGGCTTGCTCGTTTTATCCGGGTGATGTTCTGCCATAAGCTCAAGAGCTGCGTTCGTGCCCAGACCATCCACCATCCTTTCACTTGGAATGTTAGGATCAAGATAGTTCACGGCTACGGAATGATTCTTTCCTGGGCGATACCGCTTCACCTTCGCAAGATTCTCAGGCCTTGCATCCCAGCCGGTATTGTTGATGGTTACATCCCACGCGTTGATCTCGTCAGAGTCGGCGGTTCCAATGTCTCCTGGAACTCCCATGTGAAACACCTTGCCCACCCGCGCAGTGCGGTAGCCACTATCGCGGAATAAACGAGGCAGTGAAATCGCAGGAACCTTGCTCTCGGTAATCTTAGATTTCTGTTTCACCAATCCACTTTCATGAAGATATAATCCACTGAGCATCGACATTCGACTTGGCCCACAGGTCGGCCGCTGAGTAAAGCAGCGCTCGAAGAGTGTCCCCTGGGACGCCAACCGATCAAGGTTCGGCGACCGGGCAGCTCGCTCTCCATAACAACCCAAGCGGGCCCCGAGATCATCAGAAATGATGAATAAGACGTTCGGACGCTCGGTGCCAGTTGACTCGGCTAACGCAAGCCAAGGTATCGTGCCCAAGATACCGACGAAAAGAATGGTTGTTCGATTTATTTGCATTATTTATCACTAGCGTCCAGTTAAAATCCCTTTAGAATCAACTGATTTTCAGGCATTGGTTCTGATTTTTCTAACTGCTTCTGCGGAAGTAAGGCAGTTACAGGGATTTTCTGGAATACGTTCACACTTAAAATTTGCAAGATTCTGCTGAGACTCTCGTCGATTTTGTAAGTCTTATTGAGACACGCGACCATGAGATATGCGCAGATGGCGATCCAAATCTGGCTATAGACCGCGTTCTCGCTGGTGCCGTAGAACGCCTTGATCCGGAGGTTTTGTTTGATCCACTTGAAGAAGAGTTCGATCTTCCAACGGTTCTCGTAGATGGCTGCAACCTTGAGCGCAGGCAGGGTGAAGTTGTTGGTCAGGAACGTGAGCCGCTTGCCCGTCTCCTCGTCGAAGTAACCGATACGGCGGAGTTTTTCAGGATAGCTTTTCATTCCTTTCGGGCTGCTGAGACGGATGCTCTGGTCGCATCTGAGTCCGGATGATTTGTCCACAAGGCGCGATTCCCGAACCGAGAATTTCGTGTTCTTCTTGCTGCGGATAACGAAGAAGGCACCCGCCTCCGCAATCCGGTAGAGTCGAGAAAAATCGAGATAGCCACGGTCAAAGACGTAGATGCTCCCAACCTCGAAAAACATTTCATCAATGAAATGGACATCGTGCTGCGAACCTCCCGTGAGGCTTATGAACACAGGAATCGAGCCGATCAGATCGATCTGCGTGTGCAATTTGATCGCGGACTTCGTCGTCTTGAATTTAGCCCACGGAAACATCGACAGGCATAGGTCGATGGTGGAGGAATCGACGGCATAAACGATCTCGTCAAGGCCAAGTCCGTTGGAATCGCCAACGTAAAGCCTCCTCGCTTTTCGGATGAGTATCTGGCCAAGCGCCTCATAGACCCGCCAGTTACGGTGCTCGTTTGCGTAGGCGAGATTGGTTCTCGTGATATTCCCACGGATGCCCATCGCGTGGAGGTGTTCGCTGTTGCGGAGGCAGGCTTCGATGTCGCGCAGACTCTCTCGGAAAGTTAGTTGTGCGAAGAGCATCGAAAGGAAGTGATCCCTCGCACTCATCCCGCGACTTGAGCGCGGCATCGGATGCAGATCGACGCACCTGTCAAACTGTTTGCGGTAGATCATTTCAGAGACTTGGGCGAAAATCAGACGTCCTTCATTCATGCCGCCAGTCTCAATAAGACCGACGTGTCTGACGATTCTCGCTCAAATGCGTAACACCTGAAGTTTAACTGAATCCCTTGGAGGATAACGAGAAACGAGACCGAAACGTGCCCTTAGCTGGACACTAGTGATTATTTATCTAAAGTTTACTACTCCAACGTTGAATGTGGAGGTGCGCCGCGATGAAGTTGAAATTCATCAAACGGATGGTTCGGAGTCATCCTCCCACGACTTGTTCGTTGTCTTTATTCCTGATGACCAAGAATGCTGGAATCGACAGAAAAAGCCACTTCATTAATTGGGTCATCATCCCCGGTCATCATCAAAGGGATCATGGACGGGTTGACATTAATTTTTTTCAAAGGAAGAGCGTCCCTAAGGCGACTCACAAATAAGAAAAGTTTTTCTGACTGTGCCTCAATGCCATCGTCGTGCTGGCCCGATGGTGCCACCTTCCACAAATTTCGATTCAATGTGAACTTGGCGGAGGTCCTCCTTTCCTCTTGCGGTATTGTCGATCCAGCGCACTAGACGACGTAGCACTTTTTCCTGATCCCACGAGAAATGTGAAACCGGAGGCTCGCACCAGTCGAAAATAGGTTCTGGCTCGTTACAGAAAAGCGAAACATCACGGGGTGCCAGAATGCCACGGCTTGCTAAATAGCGCTCTGCACAAATGTATAGGTTGGGCTCGCTAAGGAGCAAGGCCGTAGGTGGGGTTAAGCGAAACAAAGAGTCCAACTCACGGATCAGTTCTATTTTGGTATCTCCCCAATCCGGCAGATTGTAGGACCCCACAGATATGCCGTTCACTTTGAGCAGTTTCAGATAGTTCTGTTCCATTTTGGACAAAGTGGGCTTGCGCCGCTCTTCCCGCACAAGCATCACAATGCGCTTGTGGCCCAGTTCGAGTAGTCGGTTAATCGTGATAGACAAGGGCGCCATGGTCGCGGTCCCTGCGATCGGAAGTCCGATTTGATTACCGTAAAGGGCGAAGACCGGGAGAGCTTGTTCTGCCATATACTCAAGAATACCTCGCGTGCCGCCACTCACCACCCAGGCACCCACTCGATGCTTTTCAACATAGCGTGCCACGCGCTTCGGGTCCATCCCGAGGTCATGCAAATCCTTATCAGCAAAGTCTACCTTATGCCCGAGCTGTTCGGCCCGATATCTCACTCTATTATAGAGAGATGAAAATCGGTCCTGCTTTTCATAAAGAAGGAACCGGACCTGTAGAGCAGGCGGCTTACCTTGATCCGGCAAGCGGATTCGACGCGGGCGCCCCTGCCCCTGCGACAGCAAAAAGCCTTCTTTCTCCAGCAACTCCAGAGCCACTTGGACGGTGTCACTGCCGACACCCAGCCGCTTCACCAGCTGCGCCCGCCCAGGCATCGTATCCATCCAAGTGCCTCGCACCATCTCGCGCTTTAAGTGCTCAGCCACTTGCTCTGAAGCCGTCTGTATCTGTAACTCTTCCACCACGACAACATGAGGACTTCCGGCACAGTAGCAAGCACCTCTTTTTTTGACATAGGGCCTCACATGTCGTGATAGTGGCGTTGCGGAGAAGTTTTAAGCTTACACAGCTCAAGAATAACTCAAAAACTGAACCTTCCTAAAAGTAAAAAAAATTAGGTGTATACATAAAAATTCCAAATATTATGAATAAAAGTACTCATATCCTCGCACCCTGCCTCGGAATCCTCATCGGTTCTGCTCTCCCAATAAGTGGGGCTGTAACCTTTAATTCACACAGCTTTGATCTTGGCGTCACTGGCACTGATCTGGAAATCAGCACAAGTGGTAGACTTGACTGGGGCTACCTCACCTCTGACTTTCTTGGCGGTGATGACGTGCAGACCCCAACGAATTTTGACTCAATGACTGCCGCACAAGGCGGCTCGACAGTTAGCTTTGGAAGTTCTGCTATCGGTTCAGTTTTCGTGCATGAAGATGCCGACTCCAACCCCACTACTTCTGCCCCATTCACAGGGTTTACGTTCGGCGGAGTAGAGGCTGACGGCGTAGCAGGAGGTATCGGCGGAAGCGAGGAAATCTTCACCATCACATTTCAGGATCTCGGTGTTGGACAACGTGAGATCAGCTTATACCTAGGCCACAGCAATACGGGCCGCACATTCGATGCTGATGTCTATCTTGGTGGTGATCTCAGTGGCGCGGGCACAGCGGATCAAACGCTCAACTCTGGTGGTATCGGAAGCCAAGCCTTCATTTATACCTTGGAAGTTAATACGACTGATGCCCTCGACGATGTATCGATATCTATCGACTCGGCCAGCGGCGGATCGGGTGGCTTTCAATTCTCAGGCTACACAGTTACAGCAATCCCTGAGCCATCTTCTCTCACTTTACTGGGACTTGGCAGTCTGTCGATTCTGCTTCGCCGAAGAAGGTAAATTGTTATCAGTATTTTTCCTAGAGCCGCGTCCGAATTGAATGCGGCTTTTTCTTACGAAGGATTAACGAGGACGAACCATATTGTCGTGATCTGGAAACGGGACAAGCCGTGCAATTACCCGCAGATGGAAGAGAACTCCACGAGCCCAGCGGCGGGCTACATCCAGCGGATGGCTACTCTCAAAATTCACCTATCAAATAGTCAACGAATTGATCCTCTCCAAAAATTATGGCTCTTCGACGTCCGCGCATGACGAATTGAGGGGCCCAAGTTGGCCTAAAGGCCTCATTTTCGAATGATTGATGGCCTGATGGGTGACGCTCAAACTTTGACCTGAGTGACAGGCGTCGAATTCATTGACATCGTCGCCTGGATCCCGCGTCTGAGAAGCTTTCTGGCCTTTAGGCTGGTCGAGACGGGATAAACCATCATGCATTGGCATCGAAGAGCCAAAATTATGACCTCCAGCAAACCTATCCGCGTCGCCGCCTATACCTTCAGCCTATTGCTCGCATACGCATTCATGCCGCTGACTTCCTCTGCCGAGGTAGAGCATCCCAATATACTCTTCATATTTGCCGACGACTGGGGCTTTGGTGACTTAAGCAGCCATGGCCACGAGATCATTGAAACGCCGCACCTCGACAAGCTTGCCACTGAAGGCACAGACTTCCATCAGTTCACTGTCGCGAGCGGCGTTTGCTCACCCAGCCGTGTGGCACTGCTAACCGGTCACTTCCCGGCCCGCTATTTAATCGAGCGTCACTTCGCCAGCGTTCGGCATCATATCAAGTCGGGCATGCCGGACTGGTTAGACCCTGAGGCCCCCATGTTGCCGCGACAGCTCCAGGAAGCCGGATACGCCACCTACCATTTTGGTAAATGGCATGTCACCAGCCGCAATATTACCGACGCGCCTCACCCCACCAGCTACGGGTATGATCAGACTGCCGTCTGGAACGGACCTGAGCCCTCGGTCGATCCCCATGAGGTCTTTGACCTCGCAATCGGTGTCATCGAGTCAGCGCGCGAAAAACCCTTTTTCATTAACCTTTGGCTGAACGAAACACATACACCCCACTTTCCTACTGAGAAGTGGCTCGATCACTATGCAGCCAAGGGCCTCGACGAGCGTGAGCGCGTCTACCCCGCAGTTGCCAGTAATGCTGACATGCAAATTGGCCGAATCCTTGAAGCACTTGAGCGGGAAAATCTAGCTGACAACACACTAGTCATTTTCACCAGTGATAACGGCCCTGAATATCCGCTTGAGCGGAAGTCAAAATTCATGAACCACCCTGAGATCGGCAGGGGCCTGAATACATGGTATTCACTTGGATCCTCTGGAGGGCTTAAGGGTGCCAAACGCAGCTTGCATGAGGGGGGCATTCGCGTGCCGCTGATCATCCGCTGGCCGGGTAAGGTCGAAGCAGGCGCTGTAGACAAGTCGAGCGTCATCACCGGAGTGGACTGGCTGCCGACCCTCTGTAAACTGGTGGGCGCCGAAATACCTGATAATTACCTGGGCGATGGCGAAGACCGCTCCAATGTGATCCTTGGGCAGCCAGGAGAACGCTCCAAACCGATCTACTGGCGCTGGCCGAGTGCCCAACGACGCGGCGATAATTGGGCCTACGCCGCCATTCGCGAAGGTGAGTGGAAACTTCTCATGAGTAAGGACCTGGGACGTATCGAACTCTATGACATTCCAGCCGACCGTGCCGAGGCCAACAACCTCATTGAAAAGAATCCAGAGGTCGTGAAACAATTAAAAGAAAAACTCTCGCGATGGCTGGAACAACTGCCGGAGACACCAGATCCAAAGAGTTTTTCCAAACTGCGGAAGAAGTAGAAGTAATATGTTATTTATAAATTAAGGGGTAGCCATCTGAAGCTCTGACCAAATCTATTCACTATGCGTTTTTTTCTACTATTTCTATTCTCTGCCGCTGTCACTCTGAGCTCTTTCGCCATATCGATTGAAACTGAAGACATCGCATCCAAGTTTCAAAATCCACCCATGGAGGTTCGCCCGTCTGGTTACTGGTGGTGGCTTTACAACAATGTCGATAGAGCTTCGATCACAAGGGATCTGGAGGAATTCCGCGACAAGGGTATGGGAGCAGTGCTCTTGGTTTGCTCCGGTAACTGGAGCGCAGGAAAGCTACCGGAAGGACCCGCTTTTCTCTCTCCGGAGTGGAAAGAATTATTCCTGCACGCGCTCGATGAGGCCGCTCGCTTGGATATTAAAGTAGATATGAACATCGCTCCCGGTTGGAACATGGGCGGCCCCTGGATGACACCGGAATATTCCTGTCGCTGGTATCTACAATCGGAACTAAAAGTCGAAGGCCCAAAGAAATTCAGTCGCAAACTACCTATGCCGGGTGTGAATGATGGCTATGACGACAAACCGCAGCTTGGCGTGCGAAAACAAATGCGCGTGCCGATGGAAGAAGCTGACTACCGCGATACCGCCGCCGTGGCTTTTCGCGTGCCGGATGACGCTGATGGCATTTTGAAAACAACTCGTCCGGATCTGCACAAGAAGGCAGGTCGTGCCGACGCCAACGTTTTTGTGCCTCCGGCAAAAGTCATGGCGGCCCCGAGCCGACCGTGGAAGAACGCTTCGGACGACGTAGCCATCCAGCCGGGTGACATCATCGATCTGACGGCATACCTCGCCGAAGATGGAACGCTCAATTGGGATATACCGGAAGGACAATGGATGATCGTGCGCACTGGCCACCGTAAGACCGGTGCCATGCTCAGCGTGCCACTCCCGGGACAAGAAGGCTTGGAGAATGATTTCTTTGACCGTGCGGGTGTGGAAAAAATGTTTCAACACAGCGGCACGCTGCTGGCGAAATGGGCGGGCGATCACGCCGGAACAACATTGCGGGCTTTTACTAGCGACAGCTTCGAAGCCGGCTACCCGAACTGGACCGCCAACCTGCCAAAGCATTTTGAGAAATATCGTGGCTACTCTATGATTCCCTACCTTCCGGTGCTGAAAGGCTACATCGTAGGAAGTGCAGAGATCTCCGACCGGTTCATGCACGACTACCGTAAGACGCTCGCCGATTGCATGGCGGACGAACACTACGGCCGATTCGCCGAGCTCTCGGGTGAATATGGCATCAAAGTCCGCGCAGAGCCCGCTGGCCCAAGCTGGTCTTCCACTGTCAATATGGATGGTCTGAAAAATCTCGGACGCACGCACTTCCCCCAAGGTGAGTTTTGGTTGAAAACCTTTATCATAGACGATCAGAATGTGACCGGCAAACAAACCGCATCCGGCGCACATATTTACGGGCGTCAAACCGCCTCTGCCGAGGCCTTCACTTCGATGGGTAAGACCCCGGAAGGTTGGAGCATCCACTGGTCGGCCTATCCGGAAATCCTAAAGCCGCTGGCAGATCGAGCCTTTTGCGAGGGGATTAACAACATCGTCTTCCACACCGTTACTTCGCAACGCCCAGAGGACGGCCTTCCCGGATACGCTTACGGCGCAGGCACTCACTTCAACCCGAACCGTGTCTGGTGGGAGCAGGCTGCCGGCCCCTTCCTCGACTATCTGAACCGTTGCCAGTCCTTGCTGCAGAGCGGACTTTTCGTGGCCGATGTGCTTTTCTATAATGGCGACGGAGTGCCCAACCTTGTTGGCCCGGAGCGTATACGCCCGGAACTGGGCCAAGGCTATGATTTTGACGTCTGCAATGAGGAAGTGCTGCTCACCCGACTCTCAGTAAAAGACGGGCGTATCGTATTGCCCGATGGTATGAGCTATCGACTTTTAGTCCTTCCTGAAGAGACGCGCATGCCCGCCCGAGTCGCCCGAAAGCTAGAGCAACTTGTTGAAGCCGGAGCCACCATCATCGGCCCACGTCCCGAACGTGCCCCCGGTTTACTCAACTATCCGGAATCCGACAACGAGATTCGCAAGATTGCCGCCAAACTTTGGGGCAACCGTCAGATAAAAGGAGCTAGAGCTGTCGGAAAAGGCCGCGTTATCGAGGAGAAAACTCCGCGCGAAGTGCTACTGGCTGGTGGCATTCTCCCGGACTTTGAATATGAAAGCCCGAGCGAGGCCCATCTGGACTTTATTCACCGCGCTGATTCGGAAGCAGATTGGTATTTTCTATGTAACCGCAATGTTCAGCCGACAGAAGCAAGCCTGACCTTCCGTCAACACGGCCTTCAACCTGAGCTATGGGATCCCTTGACAGGTGAACAACGCCCAATCACAGACTGGCGTCATTCAGATGAATCGAACCCACGCACTACGTTCGACTACCAGTTCGGGCCCCACGAATCCGTCTTTGTCGTCTTTCGAAGCCCAGCTAAGCCCACGCAGAGCGATAGCACGGAGACCTTCGCAAAAGTTCAACCGGTCGCTGGACCATGGAAGGTTCGATTTAACCCTGACTGGTTCTACCCGGTTGAAGCGAATGAAGACTACACGCGTATTTGGAACAACTTAACCGATTGGACTCAAAGTGAAGACGCTGCAGTGAAATACTACAGCGGCACCGCCACCTACCAAACAGAGTTCGAACTCACGGAGCACCCAAACCCCGGAACGGAATACTATCTCAATGTTGGCGACGTGAGCTACTCCGCGCGAGTCATCCTAAACGGCAAAGACTTGGGCGTCGCCTGGTGCGCCCCCTGGCAAGTCAAGGCTAAGGATGCTTTGAAGAAAGGCACCAATCAGCTGACAATCGAAGTGGTCAACACATGGCAGAACCGGCTGGTCGGCGATGGTTTTCTGCCCGAAGCAAAACGCCGCACCCACACCAATATCGCCCATTTTTACAAGCAGGAACGCCGCGGTAAAAAAATCATCCACCCGCTTATGCCCGCCGGCTTGAAAGGCCCTGTCTCCATTTTTCGCAAAGAGAAATCGTCCTCGCTTTGAAAAAGTTTACTAACCGGACAGACCTATACTTGATTACTTCCGAAAGGTAGAACGCAAAACAAAATCTATTAGAATTATGAAACGCAGAGAGTTCATTCAAACCGCTGGAGGGGCCGCCCTTGCCAGCTTAACGGGAACCGGTTGCATGACACGCAGCTCAGTCGCGGCGACCGATATTGGCGCACTCTTTGCCTCCAACCGGACTGATTTGCTTGTCCTCGCCAAGCGCGTGATGGAATTGTGCGTGCTCGATAATGGCCAGTTCAAAGAAGACGCTCTACCCGCGCAGCTGTACGACCTCGAATACGACCCCAACCAGACTCAAAACCTCTACCACAAACCCAGTTTCTCTCCATGCCCCCGTTGTTCCTGATTACTCCTGATTAAAAACATCATGAAAAAAGCACTTCTTATCCTAATCTCCCTCTCAATCCCTTCTTTCCTCTGCGCAGAGACAGAAAACAAGCCCAACATCGTAATCCTCTACGCCGATGACATGGGCGTTGCGGATGTGTCCTACGGAAATCCCAAAGCAAAAATCCAAACGCCCAATATCGACCGCCTCGCCACCAGGGGCATGACTTTCACCGACGGACACAGTTCCTCCGGCATCTGCACACCCAGCCGATTCGCCCTACTGACTGGCCAGCATCACTGGCGGCGCTTTCACGGGATTGTCGGCGCTTTTGGAGGAACTGTCTTCAAGCCAGACGACTTCACCATCGCCAAGCTGTTCAAGAAGCAGGGCTATCGAACAGCTTGCTTTGGCAAGTGGCACCTTGGTTGGAATTTCGACGCCATTCGCAAACCTGGCGAGGCCGGTAAAAAGAAAACAGCTGCTTCCTCCTATGACTGGACAAAACGCTTTCCAGATGGACCGCTCGATCAAGGCTTTGACCGTTACTTTGGCGATGGCACCATCAATTTCCCACCCTACTGCTGGATCGACAACGACCGCTTTGCTACCACACCTACCAAGCCAGTTATCAAGTCAAAGCCACTCGCGGGTGCCGGCTCCTTTCGTCCGGGACCGATGGCCGAGAGCTGGAATCCCTACGATATCCTTCCCACGATAACAAAAAAGACCGTTGAATGGATTGAAGAACAGGAAGCCGGCAAACCTTTCTTCGCCTACCTCGCCTTCAACTCACCCCACTACCCGATCGTTCCTAACAAAGAGTTCCATGGAAAATCGAAGGCTGGGTACTATGGCGACTTCATGGTCGAAACAGACGCTATGGTTGGAAAAATAATCGCCGCATTGGAGAAAAAAGGCCTTCTTGAAAATACCCTCGTTATTTTCACGGCCGACAACGGAGCCGAGAACCTCGCCTTCGACAGACTCGAAAAATTCGACCACTGGAGTTCCGGAAAATTCCGCGGCTTAAAACGAGACATCTATGAAGGCGGCCACCGAGTACCTTTCATTATTAGTTGGCCAGGAAAAATCAAAGCGGGCTCCAGATCAGACGAAGTGGTCAGTCAGGTCGATTTCGCAGCAACCTTCGCTGAAATCACTGGATACAAGCTCAGCAATGAAGAAGCCATCGATAGCTACAACATTCTGCCAATTTTTACGGGCCAAGACTATAAACAACCGATCCGCACCGCTACCGTCCAAAACACTGCCAAAGGCAAATATGCGTTACGTCAGGGCGATTGGGTACTGATCAATACTTCTTCAGGTTCGTCGAGGCAAGAGCCCAAACAATACCTCGATCACTTTAAATTAAAAACTTACCCGAAACAAACTCCCGGATTGCTGTTTAATCTGAAGGAAGATCCGCGTCAGTCGAAGAACGTCTATCAACAGCACCCGGAGAAAGTTGCATCCATGCAAAAGCTTTTGAAGAGCTACCTCGATGGCGAACGTTGTGCCCCTGAAAGATAGCACCAGTCGCTTTATAAATTTTTTCAAACAATACGATTACTACATATGAAAAAACTACTAACCATCGGCATTGCCATTGTTATTTCGTTTTCAAGCTCGGCACTCTATGCCGCAGAGACTTTGGCAGGCCGCCGACCTAACATTATTTTAGTGATCACAGACGATCAAGGTATGGGCGATCTCTCCTGCATGGGTAACAAGTTAGTTAAAACACCGCACATCGATAAGTTCTACAGAAAAGCGACCAGATTCACTGACTATCATGTCAGCCCGACTTGTGCCCCAACACGAGCTGCAATCATGAGCGGTCGCGCCCCGTTCAAGAATGGTGTGACTCACACCATTCTGCAGCGGGAACGTATGGCACTGGATACGTTCACATTACCCCTGGCATTACAAAGCGTCGGATACCAAACAGGCCTATTCGGCAAGTGGCACTTGGGAGACGATAAAAAATACCTGCCGCAAAACCGCGGATTTAACGAAGTGCTCATGCATGGCGCAGGTGGCATTGGACAGAGCAGATTCGGAGATTTCCCGCCCAACAAGGATAACGTATATTTTGATAATATCCTCCTCCACAATGATACTGTGGTGAAAACAAAAGGGTTTTGTACAGATGTGTTTTTTAGTGCTGGGCTAGCGTGGATCAAAAAACAACATGAGGCGGGCAGTCCCTATTTCTCATACATCTCTCTCAATGCCCCTCACGGACCTTTCGTCGCCCCTGATACCTACACCAAGCGGTTCATTGAACTCGGCTGCAGTAAATTAGCTGCAGCACGCTTGGGTATGATTGAAAACATTGATGATAACTTTGGACGCCTCATGAAGCACCTGGAAAAATGGAATGCTCTCGAAAACACCATTGTCATCTTTACCACAGACAACGGGGCTGTTAGAATAGGGAGCACAAGAGAGATTCCTTATTATAATGCAGGTTTGAGAGGAGGAAAAAATACACCATTCGAAGGTGGCACACGCGTCCCCATGTTCATCCAATGGAAAGGCGTTCTCCCTGAAGGAACAGATGTCAACGGACTCACGGCACACATTGATCTCTATAAAACCTTCGTTGACTTAGCGGATGCCAAATTACCTTCGAAAATGCAGGAATTGGACGGCAGGTCCCTACTACCTCTCCTTGAAAACCCCAAGGCAGATTGGCTGGATCGCAAGCTCTTCTTCAACTGCGGGCGCTGGCCAGCGGGCAAACGTGAGTCCTTTAAACACCAAAAATGTGCCGTCCGCACCCAACAGTGGCGTTTAATCAACCATAGTGAGCTCTACAACATTTCCAAAGACCCAGGTGAAACAACCGATGTAGCCAAGTCTCATCCCGATGTCGTTAAAGAACTCCGTAAAGCATACGACCAATGGTGGGAATCCACTCTACCACTCATGGTCAACGAGGGTCTGAAAAGGGTCGCTCCGGAAGACCAACCATTTGCCAAGCTTTACGAGAAGCAACTCAAAGAAAAAGGCATCCCCGCATGGAAACCTGAAAACTTATAACACTCTCTACTCACCTAACAGAAATAACCCTAATGCCAAAGACTTGATACATCATCAGCTTAACCGCTTGCTTATTTTCTCTCACACTACACGACAAAAAGGGAGGGTAGAAAGGGCAATCTCAGCCATTGGATGAACTCATTTTGCTCGCGGTCTTTGATGTGAGGATTCCCTAACAGACGCAGGATGCTCTCAAGACCTTGTCTGAATAGACTCTTGCGAGCCATTGCCTTGGTTGTTTTGCGGGTTGTCCGCAAATGGCAGCCCCACCCGTAGCTGAACAAGAATGCCAGAGTGACAAGGGCGAAGAGCTTTTCGAGTTTTCTGGCTTCTGTCATATGGGTATCTTCCAGGTTGAACCCACGCTACTTGAGATGACTGAAGAGTTGTTCGATCCCCCATCGCAACTTGTAAAGTTCGAGTGCCTCAGGCCCATGGAAGCGGTTGCTGACGAGGTAAATGCGCTCATCACGCCGCCCTTTGCTGGTGATGGTTTTGCAGGCAAAGAAAACGTCCATTCCGAAAATTTGCTGAGTTGTAGCAGCCTTCTTCCCTTGGCGCGTGGCACGGTGTTCGCCAGCTATTTGGCACCCGACGATGGTATTCGCCTTGATGCGGGCAATGTAGCCAACCCCCTGCTTATCAAGCCATTCGAGCCATTTCTGGCTACCAAATTCCCTGTCCATGGTCAGAACAGGGATCTCTTCTGGCTTCATGATACGCAGGACTTCCGCGAAGAGCTTGATGCGATGGTTCGTATGCGAGTTTCCGCGTTTGGTGGACTGTGGCAACACCCTCCAAGCGAAGGGAATAGCAATCCTGTTGATGACGATGCCAACGGTGAGGATGTTGATATGTCGTTTGCCATGTTTCCAATTGGTGCGGTCCATGGAAAGAACCCAACCTTCTTTGGGACGAGGAACCCTGGAAAGGACGAAGCGACCGATGGAGGTGAGGCTGAGGGTGCAACCAAGGAAAAAGCTCTGGAAGCGACGGTAGCAACTCTGGTTGGTGGCTCCAGTGAGGTTTTAGGTGGCGAGGAGAGTCAGATTGACCGTGCGATGGCGCAGCAAACCGGTGACGAGAAGCGTGATGCACTTGATGCGGGCGAGATTGAGTCGGAGCGGAGCGAGTTGTGTTGTTAGATTGCTTTGGAGCATTCAAATTTTTAACGACCCTCGGCAACAGCAAGCGGAATCTTCGTTTTTTCACTGATTTTCAATGAGTTACGCCATCAAATTTTCTCGTGTAGTGTGTATTCATGTGAACGGCGTCTTTGGTATGTTTTGAGTTGAACGAATTTCGTCTTACATGTTACGCGCACAGCAATCACATGGAGATATGACCCAGTATGCAGCGTATGTCCAATATTTCCCCTTTGAGGAGCACTGTATATTTGTCAGGGTTGCTTCATGTTCACAACATACGTTGATCAGGTGGCCGCTACCCTACGAGATGGATTGAGGGATGGCCGCTGGACCGTGACAATGCCAGGCGGTGATCGGTTGGCCCGAGAGATGGGCGTGAATAGTCGGACGGTGACGCGCGCCTTGGCGCAGTTGGAGAAAGAGGGCCTGATTCAGTCGCAGGGTTCAGGCCGTCCACGGAAAATTGTGCGATCTGTGAGCACACCGTCGATACTCCATGTGAGGTTGATTCTCTATGAGCGCTCCAACGCAAGCATAGGTTACATCCTTGAATTGCGCCGGGCGCTGGAGCGTGCGGGGCACCAGTTCAGCTTTGCCAGCCAAACTTTGAATGAGCTGAAACATGATCAGAAGCGTGTGGCCAAGATGATGGAGGCGGAACCGGCCAACGCCTGGATTGTGGCGGCTGGATCAAGGTCTGTTTTAGAGTGGCTTTCGGAAGCGGAGGTGCCGGTGTTTGGACTTTTTGGCAGCTTCATTGGACTGCCAATAGCGGGCACCGGGGCGGATGTGCTACCGGCTCTGCATGACGGATTGGATTGTCTCTACAGCTTGGGGCACAGAAGGATTACCATGCTGACCCGTGAAGAGAGACGGGTCCCCGTACTGGGGAAGCTGGAGCGAGACTATCTGGAAAAACTCGAGGAACTGGGCATTCGAACCGGTGCCTACAACCTGCCGGACTGGAAAGAATCAGCCGATGGCCTCGAACATTGCTTGGATG
This sequence comes from Luteolibacter sp., assembly GCA_043566505.1. Lineage (GTDB taxonomy): Bacteria > Verrucomicrobiota > Verrucomicrobiia > Verrucomicrobiales > Akkermansiaceae > Luteolibacter. The sequence continues at coordinate 701,654 of CP121322.1, forward strand.
GGCTATATAAAAGCCTCTTCCGCAAAATCTGTGGGTAAGTTTTCAGTAAGATCGTCTCAAACCCTTGATTTTGCAACGATCAGAGGCGTAGAATACCGCTAAACTTTCGGTAGTCAGAAACTTGAGACTCCAGATCCCGGAGGGAATCGAGGACAGCGCTTTGAGTCGGGCGCCCCCTGGTAGCGTTGTCATCGCGAAGGCTCCAAACTGCGGGCAAGAGAGCGGGGTCCAGGGGGCTGGGACCCGACTCCAAGCGATCCCGCAAGATGACCGAGGACAGCTGGAGTCTCAAGTTTCGCCCACAGATTTTGCGGAAGAGCCATATAAAATTTCACCACCGACTGCATTAATCGTAGGAGATCCCACTCTATTCTTAGCAGTGAAAAACTATTTTGCTTCGAGAAGAGGCAAGCAGCTTAGGCAGGTCGCACTGATCTCGATGGATCACGATCCGTGCTTTGACTGGTGCAAGCCGATGGTCGCCCACTTCAACTGGGATAAAGCAGTGATCGTGCGCGGTGTCGTTCGCTGGGCAGGCAATCTGGCCTGCGGAAAGGAAGACAAGCGGCAAGTCATCGCTACCGCCAAACTTTCAGGAGGCGAAACGCTGCCAGAGGCGTGAGACGCTTGTGGATTCTAAAAATAGCGGGCCTTAGTTGAGTTGCGGTCACACAAGATGCCAATGGCCGGCATCAGCAGTGTTATGGAAGCGGACAGATCCGATAGATCTTAGCTAAGTCCGTAGTCCAATCCCGCAAATTAATCGACGGCTGAAGTGGTAAAAAGAATCAACCGTCTGAGGACGGCACCGTGACCATCTCCCGTGCCGCAGGATCCCTTACCTTCCCCTCCAACTTCATGCTCGTCGCCGCCATGAACCCCTGCCCCTGCGGCTACTACGGCGACCCCAAAAGGGAATGCCGCTGCTCCGTGCGCCAAATCGAAAACTACCGTCAACGCATTAGTGGGCCGCTACTGGACCGCATCGATCTGCACGTCGAAGTCCCCGCCGTTGAGTTTCGCGAACTTTCTTCCACCGAGACCACCGGCGAATCTTCCGCCACCATTCGCCAGCGCGTCAAAGCAGCTCGCGACATCCAGCTGGAGCGATTCTCCAAATCCACCGTCACCAACGCCTCGATGACCCCTCGTCACATGAAAGCCCACTGCGCCATCGACGCCACCGCCATGAACTACCTCGAACACGCCATGCACGAACTCAACTTCTCCGCCCGCGCCCACAACCGCATCCTCAAAGTCGCCCGCACCTTGGCGGATCTAGCAGACAGCGAATCCATTCGCGCGGATGATATTCTGGAAGCGATTCAGTTTCGTTCGCTGGATCGCAAGTTGTTCACCTGAATTTTTCCAACCACGAATCACACAAATGGACACGAATATTCAGAAAGAGATCTCCGGCACTAGGTGAGGAACTCAAACATCCTCTTCATTCGTGATCATTCGTTCCATTTGATCCCACCCTCCGGTGGTCCCCTTCGGGCACTCGCTTCGCTCCCGTCCATGTCGCGTCCGCTCCATTGTGGTCAAAAAACATCTGCTAACACTCTCAGAATTTCACCACGAATCACACGAATGAACACGAATTTTCAGAAAGAGTTCTCCGGTATCAGATAAGAGACTGAAATAAGCTCTTCATTCGTGGTCAATCAACTCACAGCAACAAATCCTTTACTACATGGCCGTGAACATCGGTGAGGCGGTAATTCCGACCCTGATGTTTGAAGGTGAGACGCTCGTGATCGAGCCCAAGTTGATGGAGCACGGTCGCATGCAGATCGTGAACCGGGACCTCGCCCTCGGTGATACCGTAGCAGAAGTCGTCGGTTTTGCCGTGAATGAGACCCGGTTTAAAACCTCCGCCAGCGGCCAGCATGGTGAAGCAGCCCGCATGGTGATCGCGGCCGTAGCTTTTGCGTACTTTGCCATCCTGACTGAAGGTCGTGCGGCCAAATTCACCACCCCACAACACAATCGTGTCCTCCAACATACCCCGCTGCTTCAAATCCTTCACCAAGGCGGCGGATGCCTGATCCACCTCCTTGCAGCGTTTGGGCAGGTGAGCGGGCAGGTTGAAGTGGTGGTCCCAGCCCGAGTGGTAGAGCTGCACAAGGCCGCCATGTGCGGCAGCAGCTCGCTGTAGGTGCCACCATTGTCTCCATGCTGCGCAAACTCATACTGGGTATTGATGACCGGATGCGTCTTGTGGCTGTTGTTAAATCCCGTGAGCCGGCCCTGCTGTTCGATGAGCGAGAAGATGTCCTTGCCGTGGTATTTGGCCAACTCGGGCTTGTGATCAAAGAGATCGACCTGAGCCGGGCCACCGGCCTGAAAGAGGTAGATCACCCGCTTCGCCTTGGGCGCGTGATGAGGCCCCGTCAAGAGGCTCGACTTATAGGCTGACCCAGCCGACTCCGCGCTCGCTCGCATTCCCGCAAGCGCCATTCCGCCGAGTCCTGCCGCACCCAATTGAAGAAAGCGGCGACGGTCCATGCTGTGCATCAGATGATTGAGATCCTTCATTGGCTTACTTACGGGTAAGGGTTTCGCTAAGATTAAAGACCGCAAGGGCGACATCGGCCAGAGCCGCTACTTCGGCGGCCTCGAGTGTGTCATCCACCGGCGACGCTCCCACCGCCAACAAGTTGGCCGCTGCCGACGGGTCCTTTTGATATTGATCCAGCCGATCTTGATGAAGCTGCTGCAATATGGCCGCCTCCTCTTCGTAGGGGCCGCGAGAGAGCACGGTTTTAACCAACAAGGCGATCTGCGCCGTGGGCTCCGGCTGATTTTTAATGACACGCTCCGCAAGCTTGCGCGAGGCCTCAACATAGGTGGGATCGTGCAGCACCGCCAAAGCCTGCAGTGGAGTGTTGGTGGTCTCGCGTTTCACGCTGCAAACATCCCGACTGGGCGCATCGAAGATCTGCATGGCCGGATGAGTCGCAGCCCGACGCCAATAGGTATAGAGACTTCTGCGGTAGAGATCCTCGCCCGTGGACTCCTCATACACTTCCACATGGCTCTTCGGTGCATTCAGGTCCTCCCACACCCCCTTGGGCTGATACGGAAAGACCGGAGGGCCACCGAGCTTGCGACTCAACAAGCCACTGCTGAGCAGAGCCTGGTCGCGAATCATCTCAGCAGAAAGTCGGAAGGACGGCCCGCGAGCAAGCAAGCGGTTGTCTGGATCTTCCAACTCGGGACGATGAGTGGAATCCTGACGGTAAGTCGCGGACAGCACGATGGACTTGATGAGTTGATGCAGGTCCCAATCTTGCTCACGAAACTCCACCGCCAAGTAATCGAGCAGCAAGGGATGGCTAGGCACATCCGACTGCAGCCCGAGGTTATCCGAAGACTTGAATAAACCCGTGCCAAAAAATTGCTGCCAAAGTCGATTGACCGTCACGCGTGTCAGCAACGGATTCTCCTCTGCCAACAGCCACTGCGCGAGCCCCATGCGATTGCGTGGCCGGTCGCCAAAAGGCGGCAGCACATCCGGCGTATCCGCACTCACCTCTGCCCCCTTGCGATCATACTGCCCGCCTTCCAAGATGTAGGTCTTGCGAGCCTTCTGCTCCATGACCATCACCTGCCCCTTGTGATCGACACCGGGTCGTACTTGTGGTCGTGGCAGCGCGAACACTCAAGGGTCAGCCCCATGAAAAGCGTGCCCATCGTCGTGGTCCGGTCGTTGATGTACGTGACCCGGTACTCCTCGTTGATCACCCCGCCCTCGATCGTGAACGGGTGGTTGCGGTTGAACCCCGTCGCCAGCCGCTGGTCCTCGGTCGCGTCCGGCAGCAGGTCACCGGCCAGCTGCTCGGTCACAAACTGATCAAACGGCATGTTCTGCCGGTACGCCTTGATCACCCAGTCACGCCAGGGCCACATCTTCCGCGCGACCGTCTCGTAGGCATTGTCAGACTCATCGGCCACGAATGCTTCAATCGCTTCCAGTGTGGGCGGAAGCCCCGTCAGGTCCTGAGTCACACGCCGCAGCCACACCAAGCGTCCGGCATCCGCCGCGGGTTCAATCCCACGCTCTTGCAGCTTGGCGTAGACAAATCGATCAATCGCATTTCGCGACCACGCGTCACCAGCAGCCAGGGGCGGCTCCAACTTACGAATGTCGGCAAATCCCCAGTGCTCCTCATAGACAGCCCCCTCCTCAATCCAGCGCACCAAAATGGCCTTCTCGTCATCATTCAAAGGGTTCTTCACCTTGGCCGGTGGCATCACATGCTTCGGATTGCTGCTGTGAATCAGATCCACCAGCTCACTCTCATCAGGCTTTCCGGGAATGGCCGCGTAAGCGTGGGCTCCGTCGTAGTCCTCTCCGCCTTCCGCCACATCAAGCCGCAAGTCCGCTTCGACGGTTGCGCGATCCGGCCCGTGGCAGGCAAAGCACTTGTCCGAGAGAATGGGCCGGACATCGCGGTTGTAGGACAGCGGGGCGGGAGGCGCAGGCTCATTGGCCTGCGGCGTCACCACTGCCTCCCCCACCTCCAAACCTTCATCGGACGACTCCCCGCACATCGTCAGCACCACCACGCAAAACCCCAGCAGAGGCAGCGCTGCGGCAGCGAACTTAAATTGTCGGAATCGCATCATCAAATCGTTCACCATAGACTACGTAGCTGCCACCCAATGATTTCATTGGCATGCTCTTGATTCGTTCATTATCGAATAAAAAGTGGAAAGCGGCAAATCCTCTCTGCTAGCAAAAACTCGATGCCAAACGCGCGATCAAAGAGGCAGAGATGGTGTTGGAGCAAGTCAAAGAGTCTTCAGATTTCAAGGTTGGACGTTCGAGGTTCAACATTCGAGGAAACTACTTCTTCCGCTTGGGACCATTGGGTTGGTATGTGTCACTATAGGTGCGTAGCTGACGGCTCAAAGCTTGCACCAAATCGGCATGCTCGGGCCTTTTGGCCAAGTTGGTGACTTCTTCAGGATCATTTTCGTGGTCGTAGAGTTCAACGCCGGCTTTGCCTTTGTTCCATTCCGTGTACCGCCATTTTTCGTTTCGCAGAGAGTAACCCTGAGCTCCTGGAGAATGGTGAACTTGAGTGATCGCGGGACGATCCCATTCGGATTCTGGGTTCGTCAATAGTGGGCGAAGGCTAACTCCATCCAGCCCTTCCGGCACATCGAAGCCAGCGTAGTCCACAATCGTCGGATACATATCCAGCAGTTCAACAGGCTTGCGGCAATGCATTCCTTGCGCTCCCTGTGGAGTCGCGATGATCAGCGGAGCTCTGGCAGAGCGTTCAAAGGCTTTGCGTTTGTAATAAAGGCCCTTTTCCCCGAGAAAATAGCCATGATCAGACCAAAAGACGATGATGGTGTTCTTCATCAGATCATTCTTTTCCAAAGCGTCAAGCAGCCGGCCAACCTGAGCGTCGACAAATGAGATACTGGCATAATAGGCCAGCTTGCATTGCCTCGCCTCATCCACGCTAACACCCTTGAAAAAGTACGGCCAGTGCTTGGTGTCGCGTTGGATCGCCATGGGCGGAACATCTTTCAGATCTTCTTCTGCTTCCTTGAGATCAGGGATGGTGATGTCTTTGATGTCATACATATCAAAGTACTTCTTCGGCGCTACGTAAGGGCAATGCGGATTGAAGAACCCGGCGGCGATAAAGAACGGCTGATTCTTGTGCGCCTCGATCATCTCGATGGCTTTGCTTGCCACCATGCCATCGGTATGTTCGTCGTCTTCACTGACGGGATCCCACCATGCCATGGAGATACCCAGCCCTCCTTTTTTTCCAGCTTTCCCGCCGGGATACCTGATAATATTCTCTTCCTTAGTCTTGTCGATGCCTGCGGGGTTGAATCGTTCCGTCCATGTTGCTTTGTCGTCATGCCCGTTCGTTCCAATCTGAGATGGGTTTCCATAATGATAGATTTTCCCGACACGCCCTGAGTAGTAGCCTCGATTCTTGAAAAATTGCCCCAAGGTGACGATGTCTGGTCTTCTGCTGCGCAGTGAGTCTTGCAAGGTATAACAACCGATGCTGTTAGGACGCATTCCCGTCATGATGCTGGCTCTACTGGGACCACACAACGGCTGCTGACAGTAGGCATTGTCAAAACGCATTCCCATTTTGGCCAAGCGATCCAGATTGGGGGTTTTTACCTGTGTCACGCCATAGGCGCTGATGTCACAGTTGAGATCATCGGCCGCAATGAATAGCACATTCATCTTGGATGATGCTTCGGTGCCGCTCGACTGCGCTGAAGCCGTGATGCCTGATATCGCGCAAGCAATGACAAGGACCGCTGTTCGCAGAAGCGCTTTTCTTTCTCTATGAGTCATAATCTTTCCTATGATGTTTTGTCGGATGATTGTGTGTGGAAGCCGAGCATAGCGAGTTCATTCCTCCGCTAGGATACCCGTGGCAACGGACGCAAATAGGAAGAAAAGCAACTGACTCTCGGCGCTCCCTCTTATGAGCGCTCCTTGCTCAGGTTCGGCTCGAGTCTGGATGCGGCAACACATGGACCGACAAAGAAGACCAAATTCCCCGACCGCGCGACTGATCGCGGCTGGCAAAGGCCGGGGATGAATTGTTTGTCTCGTTGGAGCTGAGCGCTTGCCGCTAGCGACGACGCAAGAAGCAACAACCCAAAAGGCCCAGACCCAGCAGCATGACTGACGAAGGCTCAGGCACCGCCGTCAGCTCCATGGCGTTGATGAAGCTGACATCGCCTGTGCCACTAGTAAAATCCATCACGATTTCGTTTGAACCATTCGCAGACAGCCCGTTGAAAGCATAGACGTAGGTCGTGTCATTGGGATTCACCGAGAGGGTTGTGCCGTTTACTGTGATGTCCATCGCGTTACCAGATTCTCGATTGGAGAAGATCTCCAAGTTATAAGTCAACGCGCTGTTCAGCCCCGTGAAGGTCAGTTACCAATCATCGGTGGTACCAGAATTCCAGAAAGAAAGATCCACTTGAGCGGAATCGGGGATGGTGCCAGACACAGAGAAGCTCGCACTGCTGCCGACAGAAGTGATGGTTGCTCCGCCAATACCTGCGGTGTTAGGGCTGCTCCCAGCAATTTTATCCGCAACTAAGCCAACGCCGGTCGCTGCGCCATCAGAAAAGCGGTTAAGATCCGCCAAAAGAGTTTGAGGGTCGGTGAAAGCAGTAGTAGCAGGGGCGACATTGTTCCAATTGCCTGTGGTTGTGTCGGTGGTCTTACCGAAGTCAATGAGCAGAGTGTCGTTGAGAGTAATCGCGGCACTGAGTGGGTTTCCCATCATCAGAGCGCAGCTGACAATGGCAGGTATGATGATAAGTCGATTCTTTGCGTTCATGGGTATTACGGGTCGAGTTCCGCCTCCTTATACGCACCGCATGATCCATGAACTAACAAATGCAAGCTTCCCTACTATGCAAAACTTTGCATAGTAGATGGCCATGGCTTTGCACATCTCTTCACCATCCGAGCAGGTCGCCCGTCATCTACGTGGTGAAATCCTTAGAGGACGCTGGAAAGAGGAGGTGCCGGGGGTGGCTCAGCTTCAGAAGGAGCTGGGCGTGAACCACGTGACGATCAATGCAGCCCTACAGCTATTGGAGAACCAAGGGCTCCTGGCCTCACAAGGGCAGCGGCGTCCAAGGCGAATCATTGCCGACGAGATCCTCGCTCAAGCTCAAAAGATCAGCATCTGCATTCTTCCGTATGATAGCGCGCGTGAGGACGCCTCGCATTACATCGGGATCCTCCATGAATTGCACAGGGCTGGCTTTGATGCTCGCATCTCTAGCAAAACGATTTCCGAGCTGGGTGGATCATTGTCTCGGGTCACCCGCTATATCCAAAGATCCGGGTTTGAAGCTTGGGTGGTCTCTTCTCGTTCGCAAGAGCTCCTCCACTGGCTCGCCGATGAAAAAATTCCCGCCATGGCGCTCTTTGGCCGATTTCATGGCGTCCCGATTGCTGCCGTTGGGCTGGATAAAGGACCGTTGATGGCGGAGCTTCTTCATCGCTTGGTGAAACTGGGGCATCAGCGCATCGTCATGCTATCCCACCGCGAACGCTTATTCCCTGAACCTGCGCCATTCGAACAAGGCTTCCTCTCGACCTTGCAATCTCTTGGCATCGAAACTGGCCCATACAACTTACCCGATTGGCAGCCAAGCCCAGCGGGGCTTCAAAAATGCTTGGATGAGCTTTTCAGGTTCACTCCTCCCACCGTGATCATCGCGGATGAAGCCCGCTTCCTGATCGCCGTAAGGCAATATTTAACCCGAAAGGGCCTTGATGCACCGAGTCACGTTTCATTGATCTGCAACGATACCGACCCAAGCTTTGCCTGGAGCTCCCCGCCCGTGTCGCACATGGGATGGAGCCCAAAAAAGGTCAGCCAACGCGTGGTGCGCTGGGCGAACAATCTCACCATTGGCAAAGAAGATCTGAAGCAGCAGGTCCTTCCCGCGGAGTGGGTAGAGGGTGGCACCATTGGCCCGGTGCCAAGCTAGAAGAATGACCGCCATGAATGAATGGGGTCTCATCGGCACCAGAGTCTACTCTTCCTTCAAATTTCAATGTTGGACGTTCGAGGTTCAACGTTCGAGGCGGCAGCGCCGCCGACCCAAGGCGATTCACTTAAAAAAAATCAAAACCACGAATTACACGAATGTGCACGAATTTTCAGAATCAGATCTTCGGTATTCGGCGAGAAACTCAAACAGCCTCTTCATTCGTGATCATTCGTTCCATTCGTGGTTAACAATTCTTCATCAAGTCGGCGCCGACCTCGTTTTAAATCAACATACGATCCCTGAACACCCTCACGAGCGGTCAGAGATATTCCGCGCCGCCGCTCATAGCTGCTTCCATCCCCCGTCAGGCAGTTGCACCCAAGTGCCTTCTGGCGCGGAGCTACGAATGCTGGCGGCGCGTGTGATCCCCACTTTGCTGGCCGAAGTCTTGGTCTTGGCAGCAATGGCCTCATACACCGCCTTGCGGTCGGCATTTTCGGCTGCGACAAGTTTTTGATTTTCTGCCGACAGCGACTTGCGCTCTGTTAGGTAGCCAAGGTTGTTTTCACCCACCGAACCACCTTGCTTGAGTGCAACCACCTGCTCGAGGCGATTTGACATGCGAACCTTGATTTCGGCAAGACTGTCAGCGTGAGCAAGAGGCGCCGCGCCCAACACAAAGGCAACAATGGCAATGAAGAGAATAAATTGATTTTTCATGAATGGATCTGGGGGTTCGTTTACTCAGCGATTTTTTGTTCTTTGGCATCAAGCTCACCGAAGAAATCGTTCAACTCACGCACGACGGTGACCCGAACATTCACGTTGATCTCAATTGGTTTCACTTCAATGGGCTCCACCTTGACTCTGGCACAGCTTGAAAAGCCGGCCAACGCCAGCGCGGAGAAAAGGGTAAAATAAATGGGTGCTTTCATAGGTCGTCTATGGCGTAAGACGTAGTCTGGCTCCAAATATTCACAATCATAGACCAAAGTTCAGCTTGTCACGATGCTTGAGCAGCAAATCAAAGAAATCCAGTGTGTCATCATCCGGCTTGATGCCATTCACATTGAGATGAATCGGGGGTGATCCCGGCACACTCGCTGCCTGCCCTTTCAGCTTGATGACAATCGCTTTGTCGCCGTCCTTGGGATCAAACAGTCGGATATTCAGCTCTTTGAGATCGAGATTTCTCAGCGAGTCTTCCGCCATTTTCATCCTCTTGTATTCTTCGGTCTTTGGGTCGACACCGGCACTGAGTGTGTTGCCGATGTCGTAGCGTAGCTCGGCATTGCTTTTTGGCGTTAGATACAAGCCACCACGCACAGGCCGGAATTCACCAGCGACATTCCGTATCGGAAGAAGCCCGTCGACCTTGCCCTTAACCGAGCCATTGAAACTGGGAAAAAGTTTCGCCAACTCGGCAAGATCGAGTTCTTTCATCTGCACGTTGAACTGGTAATCGGCATCATCACTAGGGAGCACAAACGGATCCACCTGAATTGCTCCGCCGAGTGCCTTGACCGCGATCTCACGCAGAGAAATGCCATCGCCAGCGAGAATTTTGTATTCCAGTTGCAAATCCGTCATCTCGGCATCGAATGCCGTTATTTTCTCTGCCGTGACCTGATGAAATCCATCGGTCTTGATCTCCTTTAACGAGCTCAGGTGAATATCACCACTAAGCCCCTCAAGCACAGGGCCATCGTCGCCCATCGTTAGCCGACCCTCTGTCAGTGATGCCGCCAGCGCACCATCAAAGTCTTTTTCACTACCCACCGTAAAATCCATCATCAGACTCACCTTGCCGGCGATCGTCATACCCGCCATCGCCTCAACAAGCATCGCACCATCTGCGACGGGCTCTTTCAAATCGGCCACTTCTACTTTCAGCCTCCCCACTAGACTCCATGCATCATGACCGAATTCCTGCTCATGCGAGTATGAAAACGGAACCTCGTTCCCGCCAATGGAGATGGACCCGTAAGCCTGCAACTTAGCTCTACCCGATTCCAAAGCGTGCGTTAGCTTAACACGACTCATGCTCACCCCTTCAGGAAGGAATGCTTCTTCCGCGCCCATTGCAAATTCCACCACCTTTATCAGCGACGCAGTGTCCTCAATCGTTAGCAAGGTTTGCCATAATGCATCCCCCGATGAATTCGCCTGACTTGCACTCAACGAAAACGCATCCGAGGTCATGCTCAACGAAGGACGGCCGTGACCGCCATCATTCGCCTTCAGCGTCACCTGTCGGGTGACGATGTTCTCGCCACGCCGCAGCTCAACCAGAAAGTCCACCGCTTCCAAATCCCTAACCTTTTGCATCGGGCTCACCAGAAACTCGTCAAGCAACTCACTCGGGCTCGAGCTAGCCTCCTCAAGATCATTCTCATCGCCGCCCTCCGCCTTTAAGGCCTCAAGCGCCAACAAATCCATACTGAATGCCCCTCCGATGACTTCGACGCTTTGCAACTCCCCATCCAGCAGATCGAAAAAATCGTAATGCGCAACCACCTCCCGAGCGCGCAATCCCCAGAAGTCCTGGCTGACATTCACTCGCTCGATGGCCATCCTCCTCCAGCCCACCTCAGTCACCCTAAATTCACTGCGCTCCATGCCCGCATCGGCGATCATGTTTCGAATCGCAATCTCGGCAATTCGCGGCAGGAAGGCCCAAGCCAGCAGTAAAAACACCACTAACAAAACCAACAAACCATACAGCACCCGCTTGAGCCGACCCATGCGCTTGCCGAGCTTCGGCCCATCAGGTGGTTCATTCATGAATGCCAGCATACCTCAACAGCAAACGAACTCAAACAGATCCACGCGGCAAGACACATGATTGATCGCAAGCCGCTCTCATGAACCGCCCGGGACGAACTGAGCGGCGATCAGCTTCTTGTCCTGATCCTGCTTCCCGTGGGACACATGATTGGCCCATCCCACCACGCGCCGAACCACCTTCGTGGAATCCCATGAAAAATGGGCGACGCTTGGTTGGCACCATTTGAAGCATTGATGGTCGTCCATGCAAACGCACACCGCATGACGAAAGGCCGGTCCCTGCTGGTGGGAGATGTAATTTTGAATTGCGAAAGACAAAATCCAATCGTCCACCAAAATGACATCGGGTGGTGTGACTTCAAAAAGTCGAGTGAGGCAATCATTGAGGCCTTTGGGTGTATTTTCCCACTCTGGCAAATTGTATGGGCCAGAAGGCAAGTTCCGCTTTTCGAGCTCCTCGAACATCGCTTTGCCGTTAGCGTTCAGCCCGGACTTGATTTGCTCGGACCGGTTCAGCATGACGATTCTGCGATGCCCTTTCTCATAGAAATAATCGATGCAATCCCGCACCGCCTGCGTCTTATCTGCCCCTGTTCCGGCGACCTTCAAATTGGTCATGTTCCCGAAAAGCGCAAAGGTCGGGGTGGATAATTTTGAAAGCTCCTCCAAAACAGGGAGTGAGCCCGCGACCACAATCCATGCGGCAGCTGGATTCTTCTCCATCATCGCCCTGACCCGTTGAGGATCATGTTTGAGCTCGGCTAATGCTTTTGGGGCAATGCTCAAGCGATGTCCGGCGGCATGCAGTTGGTGCTGGATTTCCACAATGGTCGGATCCGCAACATCTTCCGGCTCATAGAGAACCAGCACCACTCGCATGCTGAGCCCTGACTTGCTTGGCTTGATGATTTGCCGCGCTTTGCCAACACCTGCCGATTTGAGAATCCCTTCGCGCTCCAATTGCTCAAGCGCACGCTTGACCGTCGTGCCATGAACCCCCAGCTCATCCGCCAACTGATCACGCCCCGGCATCGAGCCCGTCCAACGACCCTGCTCCAGCTCCTCTCGCAAATGCGCAGCAACTTGATCGACAGCAGAGGTGACCTTAAACATTCCTCAAACCTGGTCTTTTGTGACGGGGTTGGTCAAGGCGAAAGCACTCTACAGCGGTTCGACTCACCGCATACATTCACAACACATTGGTGATCGCATCAACTCCCCCCCACATCAACCTCCCAAAACCCATGAAAACCCACAAAACACTCGCAGCCCTAGCCGCCACTGCGGGACTGCTCGTCGCCATTGGCTCTGCACCTGCCGCCACTGTTGTTCAGGGAGAGTTCCAAGTCATTGGTAGTACGAACGGAGCAGCAAATGCCCTTAACCCTGCTGTTTCTGTGACATCTGGAAGCGAGGGATATTCCACAGGCAACGACGGATATGGAACTGGTGGACTTGACGGCTCTTTCAATGCAGCCATTCAAGACTACGCATTTTACACTTCTGGTACGGGCATGGTAGAATCATTTGGAGGTTCTGCCTCACTCATTGGTGCGACAACTGCAGTTGGCACATCATCAGACGCTGACGCCCTCAGTCTTTGGGCGGGAAGCGCGACCTCCGGAGCTGCTGACCAGACGACATATTCTCGAGGTCATACCATTGCTGGAACGATTGATATATCAGGCCTGAGCAGCGGTTCGCTTTACATGTTTTTTGGAACCCGTGTTAATGCAAGCGATATTTACGACATATCCTTCACGTTGTCAGGTGCAGCTCAGACCGATGTGGTTCTCTCTCAAGGCAACATTTCCGATGTAAGCGCTGGTTCAGATGGCACGGATAATTCTTGGTTTGTGTATCGTGCCGATTTTGCCGACGCTGCCGATTACGATACGCTCGACTTCACTTACACTAAAACAGGCGACACCAATGCTGCTCGGGGCCGGTTTGGTGGTGTGGTGCTGACAGCCATCCCAGAACCCTCCGCCGCTTTACTCGGTGCGCTGGGCACCTTGCTTCTGCTGCGCCGCCGTCGCTAATTAGCGATTGTTCTTTTCGAAACTTTATAAGGTCGGTCTGCATCTCGATGCGGCCGGCCTTTTTTGATGCCTCTTAAGATCTTGACCACGAATCACACGAACCACGACATATCGGGGCAGGTGGACACGAATAAGAATGGATGCATCAAAAGCCACTAACTCTTAAAGTGGTCTTTCATTCGTGATCATTCGTTAAATTCGTGGTCAAAAAAACATGTTAATGGGCTCTGCTTTTAAAAGACTCCAATAACCGAGGCTCTTACAAAGTGTCGGTCTCCCAGATTTGCAACAGTTCGCGCACCACTCTTGCTTATCCCTTCGCACACAAACCAGACTCAAGACAGAGACTTCCAACTCACAAATTCTGCGGGACGCAGTCGGTAACGCGCGATGTTGCCCTCGTGGAGACTGATCAATTCAATCTCCACAGTTTTGATGAATTTGACACTGTCTTCCTTTGGAATCTCCCGCTCGGCCTGACTGCGTATCCATCGCGCTGCATCAACCGAGGTCATCCCCTCCTGCACCACCTCGCGCACAAAGCGGCCAATCTGACTGCGGTACTTGAGCCGGAATGCGTCTGGCTCGCCCAACGATTGGCGCACCGCATTGTAACGCTGTGCTGAACGAGTGTAGGCCCATACAAAAACGTCTCTCAGATACTCGATGCGCTGAAGCTCATAGACCCCGATCAGAGCATTCACATAATCATCAGCCTCCACATCCACGAACGACAGCGGACAGAAATTGTGACGAATCATCGGAATATTAGCCGCCAAACGAGACACCCGCTTATTGACATCCTCGAAGGCCTGCAAATACGGCAACTGCACCATGACAAAGAAGGCGGCCTCAAAGGGGTCATCGATGGCATTGGCCTTGGTCAAGATCAGCTCAAAACTCTCTTCGATCTGCTGGGGAACCTCCAAGGGATGAAACACGGTGCCTGATATCCCCACGGGGCGTGAGCGCAGACGACCGCAGGCTGCAGGATCCGATAGCAAATTATCGGAAAGCAAGCCGTGCAAATTACACACCGTATAGCGGTTGAACCCAATCTCTTCTGTCGGGTCGGCCAGCATTTCGATAGCGGCCTTGTGATTGAGGATCATTTGCGCCTCATGAGTCGCTTTGCCATCCGCTGTTTCTCCGGCCTCAAGCAAGCGCTGAGTTTCTAACAAACTATAGGTATTGCCTTCAAGGCGACTTGAGTTCCATGCCAGATCAATCAGAAGACGATCCAGGATTTGACGCAGATAGGTTCCCGCCGGCAGATCCGTGATACCGACCTGCCCAAGCTCAGCAAGCCGCTTGCGCGTGGCCAGTGACAGATAATGAGTCTCATTCGGTTGATAGGAAGTCAGGAACGAGGGATCATAGCCCACTGGCCGGCGCTTGCTGGTAGGCCGCGTGATCAAACGACGAATTTCCACGGCCTCCGAACTGAGCCAGTCAACTTCAGCTTCCTCATCGTTGACCACGCTTGTCTGTCGGGCACCCCTAACAGCGACGACATACCGACGTCCTCGCCCCTCCCCTTGTGGCAATATTTCACCTCGCTCACACAACAAATCCAAGCGGCGTTGGAGTGTTCTGCGCGAGAAATCAAGCCGCTCGTCCGCAAGCAACTCCCCCACGGAAGCACCTGCATCAGCCGAGCCAATCACCTCAAGGATGGCTTGCAGCTCTTTGTTTGAAATCTGAAGTGGCATAATGATGGATATCTTTGGCGCGATTTGATCGCCTAAAAGCGACTAAATCCGCTGAACTGGCACAGTTATGGCACGATTAGAGAAATCGCGCCAGTTCAAAATGAACAAGTCAAGTTCACGCCAATGCATTGCTAAAATGAAGCCCTCACCCCTGCGGGCTTAAGTAGGACGCCAACAACAGCCGCACACCTAAAGACCAGGAAAAGGATGCGCATCGCGCTTTCTTGCCCAGCGCTCTGCGGCTGTAGGTCGAATGCTAGGAAGCGCCGAGAAGTGCGCCTCCACCACACGCGGATCCAGCTCCCGCGAGACATGCGCCAGCGGTTTGACCGGGTCATCTGCAAAATCACCAAAACACTTTGATGGAACTCGTCATTCGTCATTCGTCATCCTTCGATGTTCGTTATTCGTCATCCTTCGATGTTCGATGTTCGATGTTCGATGTTCAACGTTCCAGGCGGCAGCGCCGCCGACCCAAGTCCGCAGACCCAAAAGTTGTTCGCTTGAGAGCGTCTATGGCCTTGATCACAACTAGGCGGGCTGCTACGTAGCTCCGCATGAGCAACATTTTCTCTGGAACGATCCCAGCACTGATGACCCCTTGCGATGCCCAGGGAAATCCCGATTTCGAGGCCCTCGTCGCCACCAGCAAACATCTCATCGATGCAGGCATGGACTCCGTCGTCTACTGTGGTTCCATGGGTGACTGGCCCCTCCTCACCGACGAACAACGCCAGACCGGCGTCAAAGCCTTGGTCGACGCCGGAATCAAAGTGATCGTCGGAACGGGCGCACAGAACACCAAGATCGCAGCAGAGCATGCAGCCCACGCTCGCGAAGTCGGTGCACACGGCTTGATGGTCATTCCACGAGTGCTTTCCCGCGGACTCTCACCCGCCGCACAATACAATCACTTCACCGCCATCCTCGAAGCGGGTGGTCCGGACCTTCCTGCCGTCATTTACAACTCCCCGTATTATGGTTTCGCCACCAAAGCGGATCTCTTTTTCAAAATGCACGAACAGTATCCGCAACTGATCGGCTTCAAAGAATTCGGTGGCGCTGCGGATCTCACTTACGCCGCGGAAAACATCACCACTGGAAACGACAAGCTCACTCTCATGGTGGGCGTCGATACCCAAGCCTACCACGGCTTCGTTCACTGCGGTGCTGGTGGTGCCATCACCGGTGTCGGCAATGCCCTTGCCAAAGAAGTGCTACACATGGTCAGCCTCTGCCAACGCGCTGCCAAAGGTGATGCCAAAGCTCGCGTTTACGCACTGCAACTCACCGAAGCGATGAATGTGCTCTCGACCTTCGATGAAGGCCCCGATCTCGTGCTCTACTACAAGCACCTCATGGTTCTCGAAGGTCACGATGCCTACAAGTATCAGATCTACGCCGACGACGCATTGAGCCCCGCTCAAAAAGCCCACCTCGAGTCACAACACGCACTCTTCCGCAACTGGTGGAGCTCGTGGGAAGGCAAGGAGTATTGAGACCGTTGATCAGATTGTGACGGCAGGAGGCTAATTCGCCACCCCACCCAAATCATCGCGGTTCAACTCCACACCATCCTCGGCATTCATCTGATAGGTCACAGCCTTGTGGTCGTCGTAGATTTCCACAATGCGATAGCCTCTCTTGGCGCCCCAGCTGCCACCCACGTGGCTATCAAAGAAGTAACGGCGCTCACCTGAGACATACACGCTGGTCTCATTGTGGTTGTGACCATGGAACACCGCTTTGACATTTGGCGTCGACTCCAACAGCTCCATCACCGCCTCCGCCTTAGGCACTTCTTCCTTGGCTCCCACGCCATGCTGCGGCCAACCATCCACTTTGTGCTTACGCTGTTGGATGTGAATCATTGCGAAAATCGCCGGCGCGTCCTTGTGCGCTTCAAACTGCCCCTTCAACCACTCACGGTCCGCCGCCAAATAGACATTGGATTTTGCCGGAGCAGATGTGTCCGCAATGACGAAAACATAATCGCCAAGTTTGAGGGTGTGGTTGGATGGATAACCCCAAAGTTTATCCCATGACTCCGAGGGTGACCCGGGCTTCTGATCGATGTAGTCATGATTTCCCTTCGTGCAGTAATACGGCATCTTGAGATTGCTCAAGTGCTTATCGCGCAAGGTGACCAACCCCTCGGGAGAGTCATTCACCAAATCACCATTCAAAAAGACTGCGGCCAATCCTTTGTCCGCTTTCTCTTGGTTCATCCATTCCACCCACTCGCCCGTCATCTCGTCAAACGGCGTGTTCCGCTGAGCATAGTGAAAATCCGATGAAACCGCGAAACGCAGCTTCAGCTCACTGCCTGCTTCAATCTCATCGGCACTCACCCATTGAAGGCCCACTGCTGACCCAGAAGCAGCAGCCATAGAGGTCTTAAGGAAATGACGCCGGGAGAAGCTCGAGGAATCCATAAAGAGGAATACACTCCAGAACGACCGGATGTTGCAACACTAGTCCAACAAAGCCTCGGCAATCTGCAGCAATTCCTCATCCAGCGAGGCATCTTCCGCCACTGCCGGCTTGCCGGCCCTTGAATACCAATAACAAGCATTGCCGTAATCGCCCTCCTGCCGGTGCAGCCACGCATGAATCCATGCCCCTGCTGGATCTGGCAAATTCTGGCAGTCGTCATGCGCCTTGTCCCAGTCACCCGCTTTGGCACTCCAAAGCACCTTGGATGTTGAGCTCAAATCCGATGGGCACTTACCACCACCTACAGCTGCCTTGAAAAGTTCATCCGCGTTCATGCGAAAATCACACCATTCAACGACGCATCGAGGCAACCATAAAGCCAGCAGGCATCGTCCTCAGGCTACGATCTAAGGCGCAAAGTTACGCCCAACACACCAGCTTGATGAAATCCTTAAGAATTGATGACGGAATTCTCTAGTTCAACGCGGAAACCAACATGCTATGCTGCTTTGTGAAAGAACCCAGCAACGGCTCGCGTTCATTAGCAATGGTTGTTCCTCGCCGCTTCCTCTCACACCGATGACCCACACCCACCATTCTTACTCTTGGATCGCAGTAATCACATGCCTTGCAGTCGGCCTGTGCAACCTAGCGCAATCTGAGGAGATCCCACTCGGCCATGAAGGATTTTCCAAAACCATCGAACCCTTCTTCGAAAACCACTGCATCCGCTGCCACGGCCCAGACAAGGCCAAAGGCAAGCTCACCCTCCACGAACTAAAAGGCGTCAATGGCGGTGATGAGGAAATGGAAACTTGGGAAGACATTCTGATCATGCTCGAAGACGGCGACATGCCGCCCGACGACGAACCTCAGCCAAATGATAAGGAACGCGAAGCAATCACCGAATGGATCAACCAAAGCATCAAAGCCGCGGCCAATAAGAACGAAGAAGGTGGCCACGGCCCCATTGCGCGTCGCCTCACCAACTTCGAATACCACAACACCATGCGCGACTTGTTGGGCATCGAGTTGGATCTGATCAATGAAATACCCAAGGACCCGGTGAAGCCATACGAGTTCAACAACTCGGCAGAGCTCATGCGCTTGGGGCCAGAGCAACTCGATGCCTATCTGCAGAATGCTCGCCGCGCCATGGCTTCCGTGATTGTCGAGGGGGAACGCCCAGAAGTGATCAAGCATCGCAAAGAGTGGGACACGAGCCCACAAAAACCGGACAAAAAGGGTAAGGTCAGAATGCCACCCAGCCAGGTCGGCGTGTTCGGCAGTTATCGCGGTTCAGCAGCCCACGGTGTGAACTTGACTGAGTTTCCCGAACGCGGGCCCTTCAAGATGCGTTTCAAGGCATCCGCAGTGCTGACCAATGGGGCCACTGAGGTGCCAATCCACTGGATCATGGGCGAGAGCATCCAAGTCAATAGTTCGACGCGTAGCGTAAAGCCAGTGGGCACTACGATCCTCACTTCCGAAGAGCCGCAAGTGTTTGAACTCACCGGCCGGATCGAAAACTATCCGGTTCAAACCGCCCGCGCTCACAAGAAGCGCAAGCTACCCGACGCCATTTCGATCACGCCACTCAACATTTACGACGACGGCACCGTCAAAGACGACCGCAGCTTTTTCAAAGTAACCAACAGCAAGATCTCACGACCATCCATCGAGTGGCTCGAAGTCGAATGGCCGGTCTATGACACGTGGCCCCCAGAAAGTCATGCCCGCATCCTCTTCGATTCCCCGCTGCGCGAACCCAATCCCGATGCCTATGTGAAACAAGTGCTCACCAATTTCATGTCGCGCGCATTCCGCCGGCCGGCGACCACAAATGAGCTGGAACGCTTTTTTAAGATCTACAAACTCATTGAGCCCGAAATGGACAGCCTCGAAGCCACCATGCGCGAGACCTTGTCCATGGTCCTGATTTCACCGCAGTTCCTGATGCACACCGTCATCAAGGAAGGGGTGGCCCGCAAAGAACACGCTTTGGTCAACCGCCTTTCCTACTTCCTCTGGGGCTCCATGCCCGACGAGCAACTGCTGGAGCTTGCGGCGAGTGGCGAGATCAGCGAACCCAAGGTCCTGCGCCAGCAGATCGAACGCATGATTGCCGATGAACGCTTTGATGACTTCATGCAAAACTTCGCCATGCAGTGGATGAGCATGGACAAGATGCTGACCGTGCCCATCAACGCCGATCGCTTCCCACGCTTCCTCTTCTATGTTTCCCATGGCGAGCGCAAGGGCACCGAAATCCCCTACCGGCCGACCATCCGTGACTACATGATCGAAGAGACCGTCGGCTTCATTCGCGAGAGCTTCACTCACAATGCCAGCGTCAAACAACTGGTCGATTCGGACGTCGCCTACCTCAACCAGCCACTGGCCGCCCACTACGGAGTGGATGGAGTGAAACATCACCATCACAAGCTTGTCAGCCTCAAACCCGGCCACCAGCTGGGTGGCCTCTTGACCCATGGATCGATGCTCATTGGTAACGGCAACGGCTCCACGCCACACCCCATTTACCGCGCGGTATGGTTGCGTGAAGCGATACTCGGCGAATACGTGGCACCCCCACCGGCGGACATTCCTGACATCAGTGAGCTACCCGGCGCCGAGTTGGAGAAAGCGCTAACGATCAAAGACCTACTTAAGCTCCACCGCAAGAAGACCAGTTGCAATGACTGCCACGCACGGCTCGACCCTTGGGGCATTCCTTTCGAACACTACAACGCCATCGGCCAGTATCAACCCAAGGTGCCCAAAATGGGAACCCAAGTGGAGCCATTTGTTCCCGAAAAGCACGTGGATATCCGTGGCTACATGGACTACCTCAAGAGCATCAACACGGTGCCCATCGAAGCCGATGCCCGCGTCCCCAATGGCCCAGTGGTCGATGGCGTGAAAGACCTCAAGACCTATATCATCGAGCACCGTCTGCACGATGTTGCCGACAACGTCACCCGCCGCCTGATTTCCTACGGCTTAGGCCGTCACCTCAATTACAAGGACCGTCCATCCGTAGACGCAATCCTCGAACAATCTGAAAAAAACCAATACAAGCTGCGTGATCTGCTCGTCTCGATTTGCGAGAGCGAGCTTTTCGTGCAACCTTAATAGAAATAAGATTTATGAAACAACGATCCTGGCATCTCGACCGTAGACAGTTCATCCGTGGCGGTGGCGCCGCATTGATGCTGCCCTTCCTCAACGGCATGAGCTGGGGGCGTTCCGCATCCGCCGCTGCAGGCAAAGCCCTCCCCAAGCGCATGCTTGTCAGCTATTTCGCCTACGGCGCCTACATGCCCAATGGCGCCGCTGGCATTCCGAAGGCCGACACTCCGCATCACGATTGGAGTTGGTGGCCCACCAACAAGCCAGGTGAGTTGACCTTCAACAAATCCAGCGCGCCTTTCGAGCCCTTCAAGGACAGCATCTCCTATCTTCGCGGTCTCGACCACGCCGGTGGCCACTCCTTAGGCGGTCACAGTTCCGGCGACATCTTTGCGACCGGGGCGGACATGACCGGCACCCAAAAACAAAATGCGATCTCCATCGATCAAGTCGCGGCAAAACACCACGGCCACAAAACACGTTTTGCCTCGATGGTGCTCGGCACTGAGGGCGGCACGGGTTCTTATGGCTCGGCCAAAACCTTGTCGCACCGCGGCGAGGGCAAACCCATCCCCTCACTGCACCGCCCGCAGGAAATCTTCAGCCGCCTCTTCGACCCCTATGGCAAGAAGTCCATCGAAGAGGTGCGCGGTAACCTCAAGCGCGAATCCAGCATCCTCGACTTGTTGCTCGAAGACAGCAAAAGCCTCAAAGGCAAACTCGGCCACGAAGACCAAGTGAAGATGGACGAGTATCTCGAATCGGTCCGCGCTATGGAACAACGCGTCGAGCGCACGAGCCAATGGACGCATCAACCGCTACCCAATGTCGACACCAAAGGCCTCAACCTCGAGGTCGCCCATAACGACCCACAAGAATACATCCGCTGCATGTATGATCTCGTCTACCTTGGTTTCCAAACCGACTCCACCCGATTCGCATCACTCATGTTAGAAAGCGAAAGCTCATCCAACAGCGAAATGTGGAATTACGCCAACTACACACTTGGCTATAAGGGAGCGACGCATGACATCGCTCACAAACGTCCTGACGGCTACTCTGGCCAATGGGACAAATGGCGCGCGGAACAACACGCATACTTCCTCAAGCGTTTGGCCGATACCCCTGAGGGCGATGGCACCATGCTCGACCGCACGCTGGTCTTGTGGGGATCTGCTCACCCTCATGCGTCCCACAGCACCAAGAACTACCCCATCCAGATTGCTGGCGGCAACAAGCTCGGCTTTAAGCACGGCAATCTTCACGCCTTCGAGGGCGAGAATAAAGTGCCCCTGGCCAACCTCTTCGTTTCCATGCTCAACGCGGTGGATGTGCCGACCGAAAAGTTCGCCGACAGCACGGGCCCGATGACGGAGATCACTGCTTAAGCGCTTACAGACGGCGCCACTGATTGCCGTCTTGCTTAAGCAAATCATCGGCCTCGCGCGGACCCCATGAGCCAGCAACAAACTCAGCCATCGCTGGCGGGGTTTTGGACTCATGCCACGCCTGTTCGATGTGGTCGATGAACTTCCATGCCTCTTCGACCTCATCGCGACGCGCAAACAAAGTCGCGTCACCAGCAATCGAATCGAGCAACAAACGCTCGTAGGCCTCAGGACTAATTTTCCCAAAGCTGGTGGCGTAGTGGAAATCCATTTTCACTGGTTCCAACCTCACGCTGTTGCCTGGGATCTTGGAAACCATGCGCAGCGAAATGCCTTCATCCGGCTGAATCCGAATCACGAGCACGTTTCCACCCGGGCTATCGCCACACGGTTTATTGAAAAGCACGCACGGCGCATCTTTGAAGTGAATCGAGATCTCGGTCGACTTTTTGGGCAAGCGTTTGCCCATGCGAATGTAAAACGGAACACCGCTCCAACGCCATGTATCGATCAAAAGACGCACCGCAACATAGGCTTCCGTCTTCGACTCAGGATCGACGCGGTCTTCTTCACGATACCCAGGCACTGGCTCACCATCCACATGGCCAGCCGTGTATTGAGCCCGCACAACATTCGCCGCAACCTTCTCAGGCGTATCCCACTGCCTCAAGGAGCGGATCACTTTAACTTTTTCGTCACGAACCCCGTCGGCTGTTAGGTCCGTCGGCGGCTCCATTGCGACCAAACTCAATAGCTGCAACAAGTGGTTCTGAACCATGTCACGCAAAGCGCCTGCAGTATCGTAATACCCTCCACGACCACCTTCCATGCCGAGATTCTCCGCACAGGTGATCTGCACGTGGCTGATGTATTCCCGATTCCAAAGCGGTTCAAAAATCGCATTTGCGAAGCGCAAGACCATCAAGTTCTGCGCAGTCTCTTTGCCGAGGTAGTGATCGATACGATAGGTATCTTTCTCCTCAAACGTCGCGTTCACCACTTCGTTCAAGTGATGCGCCGTTTTTAAATCGGTGCCAAATGGCTTCTCGACAATGACGCGCGACCAACCGGCTCCTTTCGACTGATTCAACCCAGCCTCTTTGAGTTTCAACAAGATGTCGTCAAAAAAATCAGGCGCTGATGCGATATAGAACAATCGATTTCCTTTCCCGCCATGTGCCGAATCAATTTCATCCAATCGCTCGGCCAAGCGCTTGTAGCCATCGGTGTCACTGAACTCAGACTGGTGATAGAAAACATTTTCAATGAATGGCCCCCAAACCTCGTCGTCGTGCCCCGAACGTGAAACCTTGCGGTTCACCTTGGCCAATCCATCACGAAATTCTTCGTCCGATTTCTCACGTCGTGCAAAGCCGACAATCTTGGTGCCGGTAGGCAATTCACCTTCCACCGCGAGATTATACAAAGCCGGGATCAACTTCCGGTGCGTCAAATCTCCCGTCGCACCAAAAATAACAATGGTGCAAGGTTCTGCCTGTGAGCGGGCAACGAGATCTTCGCGGAATGGATTCATGACTGAGTAAATGCTGAAAAGCTGAAATTTTGAAACGCTGAAATAAGAACAGAACGGCGAGCTCGCGCCATTTCAGCATTTCAGTTTTTCAGCATTTCAGAATTTATTAATTCGTTACCACGGAAGCGGGAAAGCACGGTTGAATGCAAACACGCGATCGCGGATGGCATGGAGCTTCTCCTCATTGGTGAAATCAGACAAGGCTTCATGAATGAAATCGGCGACTTGTTCGACATCCGCCTCTTTCATGCCACGCGTGGTGACCGCTGGAGTTCCAATACGAATTCCACTTGGCTTCATCGGACTGCCTGTATCAAACGGAATGCCATTCTTGTTCACGGTGATGCCTGCTTCATCCAATGCGTGCGATGCTTCTGCACCGTTCAACCCCTTGGAGCGGAGGTCGACCAGCATGAGGTGGTTGTCGGTTCCTCCAGAACAAATGCGAAAACCATGCGACGCTAACCGGGCGGCCATCGCTTGCGCATTCTTGACCACCTGAGCGGAGTATTCCTTGAAACTCGGTTTCAAGCACTCACCAAAACAAACCGCCTTGGCTGCGATCACGTGCATCAATGGGCCACCCTGTATGCCGGGAAAAACCTGTGAGTCGATCTTCTTCGCGAACTCTTCTTTGCAAAGAATGATGCCACCGCGAGGACCGCGGAGGGATTTGTGCGTGGTCGATGTCACAAAGTCCGCATGAGGAACTGGGCTCGGATGAACCCCCGCTGCTACAAGACCTGCAATGTGTGCCATGTCCACAAACAGATAGGCCCCAATCTCACGCGCCAACTTGCCCATGCGCTCAAAATCAATTTCACGCGGATAGGCCGATGCTCCAACGGTGATCAGCGCGGGCTTCAATTCACGCGCGGTCTTTTCGAGATCATCGTAATCGATACGCTCATCCTCACTGCTCACACCGTAGTGAGTCACTTCGTAGAAACGGCCCGAGAAGTTCGCTTTGTGGCCGTGAGTCAAGTGCCCACCGTGAGCCAAATCCATGGTGAAAATACGATCGCCCGGTTTCAACACGGCGAAGTAAACGGCCGTGTTGGCCTGTGAACCAGAATGCGGCTGCACATTGGCATGCTCCGCCCCAAACAATTCCTTCGCACGATCGATCGCCAACTGCTCAACCACATCCACGTTTTCACAACCACCATACCAACGACGACCCGGATAGCCCTCGGCGTATTTGTTGGTCAGTAGTGATCCCTGCGCTTCCATGACGGCGGGCGAGGTGAAGTTCTCAGAGGCAATCAACTCAATGTTGTTCCGCTGACGTTGTTCCTCGGCGACGATCGCATTGTACACCGCAGAATCAGTTTCTTGAATGCGGCTGCCCGAGGCCTTGCAGACTCGCGATTCATGACGGCCCCCTTCGAATGCGGTGGCCAAAAATGCATCCGCCATCGCAATGGCTGTTTCGGTGTCGGTGTATTTACCGCTTAAACAAAGAATGTTCGCATCATTGTGCTGACGAGTGATGGTCGCCTCATCCACGGAGCGAACACTCGCCGCGCGAACATGCTTGTGGCGGTTCGCCGCGATGCTCATGCCAACACCCGAGGTGCAGGCCAAAATTCCAAAGTCAAAGGTCTGATCGGCAACCGCTCGTGACACCGTGTTGGCGTAATCCGCATAGTCCACCGAATCCTTGGTATCCGTGCCATAGTCATCCACTTCATGACCATTGGCTTTCAGGTGCTCAACGATAGCGTTCTTCAGTTCAAATGCGCCGTGATCAGCGCCGATTGCGATACGATAAGTGGGGTGGCTCATGGGTGCGGCGGGATTCAAAACCCTAAGACGGAGAATGGAAATCTGAAACTTTAATAAATGTCGTTCTTTTCCATCGCACAGCTCCCGTTTCAGTCAAATGATCCCTCTTTTTGCGCCGCTCGGACGTCCTGAACGATCAACTGCAGCGTGGTTCTCCCCCGGAAGGTGTTGCGATCAATGGTAAATGCCACATCCCACGGCGGATCCGGCAAGGGATGCTCGCCACCCCCAAAATACACGGCGTCTTGCTCATGGTAGTTCTGCCTGAGCTGCAACCTGAGGTGGTTGTTCTTCATTCGCATCGGTGACCGACTCAAATTCACCTCTCGAGAAATAAAGACTGGCTGAGGATTGCCACTGCCAAATGGCTGCAGCAGGTCGTAACTCGACATGAAATCCAGCGATAACTGATCAAACCCGATCTCCGCGTCATAAGTCAGAGTCGGTTGGCGCTGACCTTCATTGGTACTACCCAAAACAAACTCCGCAAAGTGCTTCCTGAATTCATCGATTTTCTCCTCTCGGATCGATAAACCTGCCGCCATGACGTGACCACCACCCGCAATCAAATCCTCCTCACATTCGCGAATCGCATCGACCAAAGAAACCCCCTCAATGCTGCGCCCCGACCCTTTTCCAACACCATTCTCATCGATCGAAATGATAAAGGTCGGCTTGTGATATTGCCGCATCAACCGTGATGCCACAATGCCTACAACCCCATGGTGCCACTCGCGCGAACCAAGAACGATCACAGGATCGCGCTCAGGATCAAAACTCTCTTCAAGCATCTCAACCGCCTGCTTGCGAATCTTGGCCTCATGCGCCTGACGCTCACGGTTGAAGGCATCAAGCTTCTTGGCCGATTCATCGGCTTCGCGCCGGCAATCGACGGTCAAAACCTGCAAGGCCTCCTCAGGCACATCCATCCGGCCCGCCGCATTCAGCCTAGGACCAATCCGAAAACCCACATCCATCGATGTCGCCGCGCCATTCATCCCCGTCACCGACTGCAATGCTCGCAACCCAGGATTCATCGTCTGGGGCAACTGCCGCAATCCATGCCGAACCATCAACCGGTTCTCTTCAATCATCGGCACGATGTCGGAGATCGTCGCAACCGCCACCAAATCCAAAACCCCCTTCAAATCAAAATCAACCCGTCGCTCTTTCATCAAGGCATGCGCTAATTTGAACACCACACCCGCCGCACAAAGATAGGTGAACGCATCTCCACACTTCGGATTCACCAAAGCACAACAATCGGGCCGCTGCCCCGGAATCGGCTCGTGATGGTCGACGATCAAGACATCAATCCCCCGATCCTTCAAATCGCTCACCTCTGCCACTGAGACGGTTCCACAATCCACAGTGATCAACAAATCTGGCTGCGCCCCCTCACTCAAACACCGCTCAATTGCCGCGACGCTCAAACCATATCCCTCACTGCCACGATGCGGGATGAAATGGCGCGGATTCAAACCATAGGCCATCAGGATCTTCCGCATCAAGGTGATCGAAGTCACCCCATCCACGTCATAGTCGCCGTAAATGCAAACCTCCTGACCCTGATCGACCGCCTCCAAAATCCTCGTCACCGCCAAATCCATCTCAGGGATCAAAAATGGATCACTCAAATCCTTGAGCCGCGGACGCAAAAAAGCCTCCAAATCACCCCCAGATGGTAACCCGCGCTGACGCACAAGATGCTCTAGAATAGGCGGAAATTCAGACGAAGCATCCGTGCCCAACTGCTGGAACGGTTCGCCTCGAGAAATCCATTTGAACGGCTCAGCTCGCATATAACTCCATCAACCTAGTGACGCCACCCCCAGACCATCAAGGATCGAAACAACAGATGAGCGCATTTCGTCACTCTGTGACACTTTGTCGTCCTCAAAGTGCGCCATTTTGTCCCTCCGGCGGGTCTTTGGCGTCATCCCGCAACCATTGCATAATTCATATTACTTTGAGCACCAGCTGGTTGCAACCTCTCGAGGAGCGCTTGGCACAGACCATGCGAAGAGGAGATCACTAAACCACGCCTTCGGGCCAACTGAAAGGAATACTACTTATGTCAAAGATCCTCGGAATCGACCTCGGAACCACCAACTCCTGCATGGCTGTCATGGACGGCGGCGAACCTACCGTGCTTGAAAACTCGGAAGGTGCTCGCACCACCCCATCAGTCGTCGCATTTGCCAAAAATGGCGAACGCCTCGTTGGCCAATCCGCCAAACGCCAAGCGGTAACCAATCCGAAAAACACCATTTTCTCATCCAAACGCCTGATCGGCCGCAAGTTCTCTGAACTCACCGACGCCGATAAGCGCATGCCTTACAAGATCGTCGAAGCATCCAACGGCGACGCCCACATCCAAGTGGAAGTCGAAGGCTCTGACAAAACGTTCTCTCCACAAGAGATCGCCGCGATGATCCTCGGCAAACTCAAATCAGACGCCGAATCCAAACTGGGCGAAACGATCACCCAAGCGGTCATCACCGTTCCTGCTTACTTCAACGACTCCCAACGGAACGCCACCAAAGCAGCTGGCGAAATCGCTGGACTCGAAGTGCTCCGCATCATCAACGAACCGACCGCAGCAGCCCTCGCCTACGGCCTCGATAAGAAGGCCGACGAAAAAATCGCCGTCTACGACCTCGGTGGTGGAACCTTCGATATCTCCGTCCTCGAAATCGGCGACGGCGTCTTCGAAGTGCTCGCAACCGACGGCGACACCCAACTCGGCGGTGACGACTGGGACAACACCCTGATCCAATGGATCGTGGGTGAATTCAAAAAGGATCAAGGCATCGACCTCTCCAGTCAGCCCGACGCCCTACAGCGGATCAAAGAGGAAGCCGAGAAAGCGAAGATCGCTCTCTCATCGACCCAATCCTACGACATCAGCCTGCCATTCATCACGGCTGACTCCAGCGGACCAAAACACATCCAGCTGTCACTCTCCCGCTCGAAACTTGAGCAACTCACCGACTCACTCTTCGAACGCACGAAGAAGCCCGTCACCGACTGTCTCAAGGAAGCCGGTTGTTCCACCTCCGACATCAAAGAGCTCGTGCTCGTCGGCGGCATGACCCGTATGCCGAAAGTGGTTGAGACCGCCAAAGGCCTCGCCCAGCAAACTCCTCACCAAGGTGTGAACCCAGACGAAGTGGTCGCCATCGGCGCATCCATCCAAGGTGGTGTGCTTGCCGGTGACGTGAAAGACGTGCTCCTTCTCGACGTGACACCACTCTCGCTCTCGATCGAAACCGAAGGCTCACGTGCCACTCCAATGATCGAGCGCAACACGACGATCCCCGCGAAAAAGTCTCAGGTGTTCTCAACAGCTGCCGACAACCAACCAGCGGTCGACATCCGAATCTGTCAGGGCGAACGCCCGATGTTCAGCGACAACAAGTTGCTGGGTAACTTCAAACTCGAAGGCATCGCCCCGGCCCGCCGTGGCGAACCACAAATCGAAGTGACCTTCGACATCGACGCCAACGGCATCCTCCACGTGTCCGCCAAGGACAAACAATCCGGCAAGGAACAGAAAATCTCGATCAAGGGATCCTCTGGTCTTTCAGAAGAGGAAATCCAAAAAGCCAAACAGGAAGCCGAAGCTCACGCCGACGAAGACAAGAAACGCGTGGAGAAAGTCGACACCAAGAACAAGGCCGAGAACCTGGTCTTCTCTGTTGAAAAGCAAATTGAAGAACTTGGCGACAAAGCTCCTGCGGAACTCAAAGAAATGCTCGAAGGCAAAATCAAGGACGTCAAAGACGCTGTCGCCAGCGACGATACGGACAAGATCAAAACTGCGACAACGGAACTGGAAAACTCACTGCAACAACTCGCAGAAGCTGCCCAAGCAGCTGGCGCTACAGGCGCGGCTCCAGAAGCTGAAGCAGATGATGACACCAACGATTCGAAACCTTCCGAGCCGAAGAAAGCCAAAGGCAAGGTCGTAGACGCTGAAGTCGTCGACGACAAATAACCCAACTCAACCCCTTTCCACGCCGCAACTGCGGCGTGGCTTCTCAAACCAAAAACAAAAAACATATACTACTATGGCTAACATCAAACCACTTGGACAACGCGTCCTCGTAAAACGCATCGAAGCCGATGCCGTCAGCGCAGGCGGAATCGTTCTTCCTGAATCCGCACAAGAAAAACCACAAGAAGCTGAAGTCCTCAGCCTCGGCACAGGTGGCACCGACGAAGATGGCAAGAAGATCGAATTCGCCGTCAAAGTTGGCGACAAAGTGCTCATCTCAAAATACGGCGGCACCGAAGTAAAAGTCGACGGATCCGAGGTCCTTATCCTCAACGAATCCGACATCCTCGGCATCTGCAGCTAAGGGTCATTGGTCAATCGTCATCAGTCAATGGTTCGACACATCCTCTTACCAATGCCCAGTGACCACTGACCAATCAACACCCCGCATGTCAGAATCAACCGATTCATCAAACATCACCATTAATCAACAACTCTCAAACTAGAAAAAATTATGGCCAAACAACTAAAATTCGACGAAGCAGCTCGTCAGGCACTCCTCCGCGGTGTGGAAAAAATCGCTCGTGCGGTAAAAGCCACTCTCGGACCAGCAGGACGCAACGTCATCCTCGACAAGAAATTCGGCTCCCCAACCATCACCAAAGACGGTGTTTCGGTTGCTAAGGAAGTCGAACTCGAATGCCCTTACGAAAACATGGGTGCTCAACTCATCCGCGAAGTCTCATCCAAAACATCAGACATCGCAGGTGACGGAACCACCACTGCGACCGTGCTCGCTGAAGCGATCTACAAAGAAGGTCTTCGCAACGTGACCGCAGGTGCTAACCCGATCTCGCTTCAACGCGGCATCATGAAAGCCACCGATGCGATTGTTGCTGAGCTCAAGAAACTCTCGAAAGACGTTTCCGATGCCAAAGAAATCGCTCAGGTCGCATCGATCTCCGCGAACTCCGATAAGGAAATCGGCGACATCATCGCCGAAGCCATGGACAAGGTCGGCAAAGACGGAACCATCACGGTTGAAGAAGCAAAAGGCATCGAAACCACTCTCGACCTGTGCGGTCAAAGCACCAGGCTTCGGCGACCGCCGCAAGGCCATGCTCGGCGACATCGCCATTCTCACCGGTGGCCGCGTGATCACGGAAGATCTCGGCATCAAGCTCGAGTCCGTTGAACTCGCCGACCTCGGTGAAACCAAACGCGCCACAATCAGCAAAGACGCAACCGTCATCATTGAAGGCGGCGGAACTTCCGAAGCCATCACTGGCCGCGTGAACCAAATCCGTAAGCAAATCGAAGATACCACTAGCGACTACGATCGTGAGAAGCTCCAAGAGCGTCTTGCGAAACTCGCAGGCGGTGTTGCAGTCATCAACGTTGGTGCTGCGACCGAGACCGAGATGAAAGAGAAGAAAGCCCGCGTCGAAGACGCCCTTCATGCAACCCGCGCTGCGGTCGAAGAAGGTATCGTCCCAGGCGGTGGCACAGCTCTCATCCGCGCTCACTCGATGCTCAAAAGCCTCAAGCTGACCGGCGACGAAGAAACGGGTGCAGGCATCGTGTCCCGCGCCATCGAAGCTCCACTTCGCCAACTTGTCACCAACGCCGGACGCGAAGCCGCTCTGATCGTTGAGAAAGTCAAGAACGGCAAAGGTTCCGAAGGCTACAACGTCGCAACCGACAAATTCGAAGACCTCATCGCATCCGGTGTGGTCGACCCCACCAAGGTCACTCGTTCCGCTCTGCAGAACGCAGCTTCGATCTCCGGTCTGTTGCTCACCACCGAATGTCTCATCACCGACATCCCAGAACCAGCAGCCGGTGGCGGCGGTGACCACGGTCACGACCACGGCGGCATGGGCGGAATGGGCGGCATGATGTAATCCGCTTTCGGCCACGAGCCGAATCACTCCAAAGCCGACCTCGAAATTCGAGGTCGGCTTTTTTGTGTCTTGCGTGAAACCAACCTGATCAATCTGTTACATTCTGCCGCCAATATTCCACTTGTCTCATGTTAGGCACCTCCCCATTGTGCAAATGGATCAATCATCATTCATCGTACCGAAACTATCATCATGAGTACCGAAACCGTCGAAACTATCGATATCAGCTCCGTCGCAGAAACCTCCAACACGGTATTCAATGAATTATCGAAGGTCATCGTCGGCCAAGAGGATATTGTCGGTGGCCTCACTGCCTCACTCTTCTCCAACGGTCACTGTCTCTTGATCGGTGTGCCGGGCTTGGCGAAAACCCTACTCGTCCACTCCATTGCCCGGGTATTGGGGCTCGATTTCAACCGCATCCAATTCACCCCGGACTTGATGCCTGCCGACATTCTTGGATCTGAGGTCATTCACGAACATCAAGGCAACATGGAGTTTCAATACCGCCCCGGCCCCGTGTTCACCAACCTTCTGCTTGCCGACGAGATCAACCGGACCCCTCCGAAAACTCAATCTGCCCTACTGGAAGCCATGCAGGAACGCGCCATCACCATCGCCGGTGAAAATCGCAAACTCCCCTCACCCTTTCTTGTGGTCGCTACGCAAAACCCGATCGAACAAGAGGGAACCTATCCTCTACCTGAAGCCCAATTGGACCGTTTCATGTTTCCCGCCCCAAAGAGCCAGGTGCTAGCAAAACCGCGAAACAGTACATCGAGTGGGGCGCTGGCCCTCGTTCATCCCAATACCTCATCATGGGTGCAAAAGCATTCGCCCTAATGGATGGCCGTGCCGCTCCTGAAACCAAAGATGTGAAACGGGTGGTCAACCAAGTCCTCTCTCACCGCATCGTACCCAACTACCGCGCCACCGGTGAGGGACTGCAGGCAAGTGACCTGCTAGACGAAATGGTCAAGGAAGTCGCAGAACCGAACTATTAATTGGATCGATCTTCGATGCCTGAAAACCGTCCAGAACTCCCAGGTGATGCCATGCGCCGCGCGATGATGACCGATCGCCAACGGCAAGTGACACCACCTCCCATTCCGGACAGTCACAAAGCAAAAAGCTCCCTAAAGCCACCACCACTGCCAATCAAAGCAAAGCGCCAGAGTCCGCCACCACTCATGGCCGCGACGGAGAAACTCAAAAACGTCCGCGCCGCGAAATTGCTCAACCAAGAAGAGCTTGAGCGATTCAAGGCGCTCATTGTTTTCGCTAAAACTGCCGTCGAAAGTCGTTACCAAGGGAAGCACAAATCTCCCGATCTTGGAGGCGGCGGCGAATTCAGCGAATTCCAAGCCTACGAACCCGGCCGACCCGTCCAGGCCATCGATTGGCAAGTCTATGCCCGCACCCGCAAATTGGTCATCCGACGATACCGACAACAAACCGACATGGATGTTCACCTCTTGGTCGATAGCTCGAAGTCAATGGCTTACCAGAGCGACAAGCAGGAGATGAAAGGCTACCGCGCGGCGCGCATTGCCGCGGCCCTTGCCTACCTGATGACCCAACAAGGCGACAAAGCAGCCGCCACTCTTTTCTCCGATCAAGTGCTCGATCACATTCCGCCAGGTGGAACCCAACGCCACTTGATGAGCATCTTGCGTTCACTGATTCAGCCGGCGCATGAATCCAAAGGCAAAACCGATTTGCCAGCCGCATTGGCAGAATGCGAACGCCTGATCCGCCGACGCTGCAGGATGGTCATTCTCTCTGACTTCCTCGGCCACACGCCTCAAGAAGTCTATGATGCCTTGTCACCCTTCGTTCACCGCGGCTGCGAAATCTTGCTGATGCAGATCAACGACCCCGCAGAAATGACCTTGCCCAATGCGCACCTAGCCCGGTTCATCGATATGGAGACGAATGAAAGCCTTGAAGTCGAACCCGCCGACATCCGCGCGGAGTATGAAGCGCGGATCAAAGAGAAAACCAAAGAATTCATCACCCTCGGTGCTCAACACCGCATCGACTTCACCTCCGTCAATACGGCCAACCCTTACCGTGACGCAATCGACACCTACCTCGGATTTCGTAGCCGACCTCACTGAAGCACTTCCTGATCCATGCAATTCCTCAACGCCAACCTCTTGTGGCTCTTATGGCCACTGGCAACCTTACCGATCCTGATCCACTGGCTCAGCAAACGGTCTCCGAGGAAATACCTTTTTTCATCACTGGATGACATTCGCGGCGTCATGGCTGGCCGCTCCAGAATTTTCCGATGGCGGCACCTTATCATGCTGATGCTGCGCACTCTCGCCCTCATCGCGCTGCTTCTCGCATTTCTCCGCCCGCTTACGACATCATCATCCAACCCACCTGGTGAAAAACGCGCGGTCATCATCTTGGTCGATCACTCACTGAGCATGACCTACAAAGAAAGCGGAACCACCGCCATCTCCCGCGCCCACGCAGAAGTAAAACGCCTGCTGAATTCACTCAATGCGGACGAGCGATTCAACGTCATACGGGTCAATCACTCACCAAGCGCCGCCTTCACCACGTTCTCTACCGACAAGAAAAGCGCCATGCTTTTCCTCGAGAAATCACCCCCAGCACTCAGCCACGCGAATTTCCACGCCGCAAACCACTTGGTCTATCGATTGGCAGAAGAATGGAAGGGCGACATCGATGTCTATTACTTTTCCGACTTCCAACGCCGCAACTGGGCAGACCTCAATTTCGAAAGCCTGCCACCTCAAGCTCGCTTGTTCTTCATCAATGCAACCGACAACCAACAACGCCCCAACCAATCGCTGCAATCGCTGGATATCGGACAGGGCGCCGTCATTGCAGGAGGCGAAGTGGAAGTGAAAGCCCGTGTGGCCAATTACTCACCCAAAACATGGTCGGGTAAAGTTGAGGCGGGATTCAATCCATCAAATCAGCGCGACCAGCCCGTTACTCTGCCCCCGTGGTCAGAAAAAGATGTCAGTTTCAAAGTGCCAGTTCCCACAAGCGGACTCATCGAGCTCAGCGCATCCCTGCCCGATGACCCACTTCCTTTCGACAACAAACGCCACCTGGTGGTCGAGGTGAAAGGCAAAGAAGAAGTCATCCTTCTTACTGGGCCTGACCCCGACCCCAGCACTCCCAGCCCGTCCTTATTCCTTAGCACCGCGGTCGACCCATTTGGTGGTGATGCTGGCGTCTATGAACCGAGACATCTCGAACCCGCAACCCTCAACCCAGCAAACACCGCATCGAGCACACGACTCATCGCCTCCCAACTTCCCAAACTCAATGACGCACAAGCTGGGACATTGATGACATTTCTCAAAAGCGGAGGCGGCGTCATCCTCTTCCTTGATGGAAATTTTGATCGAGAAAACATCATCAAACTCAATGAGCTAAACGACGAACCAATCGCCATCGAACTGAGACAAAAGTTGGACACCGACAACATTCCGGATGGCTTCATGAAAGTCGCCAGTGGAGACTTTCGCTCGCCGTTCCTTGAACTCTTTTCTGGCACCAGACGGCAAAACTTGGCTCACCTAGAATTCTACAGCCTGCACCACGCTGTCGCCAGCGGTAGCGGACGCATCTTGCTTCAATACACGGATGGCACTCCTGCTTTGGCTCAAAGCAACATTGGACTCGGAACCCTTCTGATCTGCAATTTTTCGGTGGCTGAGACCGAAAGCAATCTCGCTCGCCAACGACTCTTCCCCGCGTGGATTCACGAGATGCTGCTGCGCATCAATTCAAGCGGTAGCGCCGCCAAGGAAAGCTACCTTGTTGGCGACAATGTCGTCGGGGAAACATGGACGCGCGAAGCTCTCGGTCGCGACCTGATCGGGCCGAGCAATCAGGTGGTCAATGCTCGACAAGACGTGAGCGGCGAACGCGTCCGCATCAACTTCAATGCACAACAAGCCGGCGTCTATCACTTAAACAATGAAAACAACAACAGCCTGATTGCCTTCGCGGTCAATACCGACCCCGACCAATCCGACCTTCGAACCATTGACCCCAACGTTCTTCCCTCGCGCGCCAATCGCACCCACGAAGAAGCATCTTATGTTGGGACGACCAGCAACTACGCCGCGCTGCTACACGGCAAACCCGCTTATCATTGGTTCATCCTCGCCGCTCTCGCCTTCCTTCTCATTGAAGGCTTCCTCTTCAAGTCGTCCAAGCTCAGCCCCAGCAAGTCGTGATCTTTGACCCCATCATCCCAATCCCATGGATCATCCTCATCGCTGTCGTGATGTTGGCTGTGACATGCTATCACCAGCTCTCGTCATCACGCCGACTCAACCCTACACGAAGAGGCTTCTTACTCGCGATGCGTATCACTGGGCTCGCCATCATCATCGCTCTTCTGCTGCAACCCATGCGGGAAGAACTGGTACCTGTTCCCGCCATCGAAAAGTCCCTCCTTATCGCCGTCGACACCTCAGCAAGCATGCGAGAGAGCCACCGCGATGGATCCAGCCGCATCGATGCCGCCCGAGCCCACCTAGAAGCTGCCAATATTCTCAACAGCGGCGACGAACGAATCCAATTGTACAGCTTCGCCGAAACTTCGGTGCCTACCAATGCCGAAGCGCTCCACAACAACCCCTGCGATGGCGAAACCACCCACTTCGATAAGTCACTCACATCGCTACTGCGAATGAGCCACAAAGCCCCGCCAGCGGGGATTATCTTGCTGTCAGATGGTCACGACTTCGAGCTCATCCCCCCAGGAGATGCCGCAAAACGTGTGCGCTCTAGAGACATCCCCATCTACACCATTCCCTACGGAACGATGCAGTCGTCCCGCGATGTCTCGGTCAGCATTGCGAACTACCACCCACACACCTTCATTCGCCAAAAAACACAACTCACCGCATTGATCCGTACATTTGGCTGCCCTCATGAACTGCTCACGGTCGACCTCCTCTGCGACAACAAGAAAGTTCAAAGCAAAGAAATCCAAACCGGCACCACCCCATTTCAAAGCGTGTCGTTTGATGTCACCCACGAAGAAGCTGGCCAATACGAATACAGCTACCGCATCGCACCCATTTCTAACGAAAAAGAATTGGGCAACAACACGGCCACCACCTACCTCAACGTGATTTCCGAGCGCATCCAAATTCTCGAGATCGAAGGCCGACCGTTTTGGGATAGCACTTTTTTGCGTCGGTCATTTGCCAGAAACGACAAGTTTGACATCGATTCTCTTGTCGCATTCACCAACGACCGTGTCCGCCCCATCACGTCCAATGACATTCGGGACGT
This sequence comes from Luteolibacter sp., assembly GCA_043566505.1. Lineage (GTDB taxonomy): Bacteria > Verrucomicrobiota > Verrucomicrobiia > Verrucomicrobiales > Akkermansiaceae > Luteolibacter. The sequence continues at coordinate 738,207 of CP121322.1, forward strand.
AAAGCAACTCAAACCACCCACCAGTGTCGATGATTTGAAGCCCTACAACATTGTGATTCTCGGCCGCGAAGTGGAACGGGTCATCGGCGAGATTGGCATTCTTGCCATCCATTCTTGGGTCAAAGACCACGGCGGCATCGTCATCTTCTCACGCGGCAAAGCTTGGACCAATGACCTCAAAAAAGCGGAAGACCTAGAGCCCATCGATTGGACCACCGACACCCCCAAGGGCGTTCGCTTGGAAGTCACCCCACAAGCTGGATCCGTTCCAGCATTTCGCATTCTCCGCGAAGTCACGGCTGAAAACGCATTTCCCGAAGTCATCGCCTTCCCTGCTGCAGGCAAACCCAAGAAACTCGCGACTACCTTTTCCGTAACCGAAGACCAAGCACCTGCAGCCGTCTACCGCCGCTTCGGCAGCGGACAAACGATGTCACTCGGCGTCGGCAACCTATGGCGCTGGGTCTTCAACCCCAATGTTCAATACGACAACAACGCCTACGATCGGTTCTGGGATCACATCTCTCTCTGGATGCTCGCCAATGGAGGTGTCACTCCCGCTGATGGCTTTAGCCTACGCGCTGACACTTCGAACCTACCGCTTGGGGAAACTATCAACCTCCGCTACAGCCTCTACGGCGAAGCCCAATCGAACGCCGCGCCACCGATCAGCATCTTCAAGGACAACCAAGAAATCACCACCATCACCCCAAAACCTGGCAACAGGCCATCGGTGAGCGAAGCATCCTTCACCCCGAAAACAGCCGGACGCTATCTCGCCAAAACCAATAACCCCGATGGCAGCACCAGCACCACTCGCTTCATCGTATTTCAGCAAGACAGTGAGGCGACGGAGACCGCCATGGACACCACCTACCTCCAAGAACTGGCAAAAGCATCTGGCGGGCGCCTGCTGGATCCATCCGAAATCGCCGATCTCTCTTCCAAACTCCTTCAAGGCAGCGACCAACAAGACCCTCTCAAACGACACACTCCGTTGTGGGACAATCCAAAGTTTTATGTCATTCTCTGCCTATTGCTCGGAATTGAATGGCTGTGCCGCCGCCGATGGGGGCTCACATGACAAACACCATGAACCAGAAATCATCAGATCAGACACCTGTGATGGAAGCACTCCGCAAAGCCGGAGTCGTCCACGCGCGGCAGCGCGCGCTGATGTTCTTGTTGCGATCGCTGATGTGGATCATCATTGCGATCCCCGTGATCCTCATCGCCGATGTTCTGATCCACTTTTCTGATAACTGGAGGCTCAGCGGCTTGGTTGGCATCATCGCCGCTATCACCATCACCCTGATCACCGCCATATGCATGTCCGCGCTGATCCGACCGCCCACTCTGCGCATCGCTCGACTGCTGGAATCAAGAAATCCGAAGCTAGGCTCCAAGCTCATCAATATCCTCCAATTGGCCGATACCTCAAAGGCGCCAAATTCAGACGCCCTCACACGCGACCTCGCGCTCAAAGCCATCCATAGCTCGAGCGAATCTCTCGACATCCGGTCATTGCCGCCCCTCGCCAAGGAACCGCGGATGTCCAAAAACACCTGGCAAACCGTCTCTGCCGCCATCACCCTCGGCATTCTCACATTGGTCGGAGGACACAGCGCAAAACAACAATGGCTTCGATTTATCGATCCAATGGGCGACCACCCACCTTTCTCACTCACTCACCTCAGCATCACCAAGCCGACCGATTCCGATTTGGTCGAATACGCAGGATCATTCACGGTGGAAGCTGTTGCTCGCGGCCATCAGCCAAGCGACTTGTTCCTAACAGCAGTCACCACCGGAGAAGAACCATCCTCGATCACATTGCCGATGTATTCACGTGGTGATGGAACATTCCTCGCTCAACTCGAGAATATCACCCAACCACTGGAAATCACCGTCCACACGGCAAATGAGGAAAGCCGAAGCCACCGCCGCCAACTGAACCTGATCCTCACCCCGCAAATCAAATCAGCTTCGATCCAAATCGTTCCGCCCGCTTACACCCGGCTGCCAACACGCAAAACAAAGTATCGCTTCACATCAGTGCAAGCACTCGAAGGATCTGAGATCAAAATCGAACTGAAATCCAATCGGCCCCTGGGAGATGGGTCGACGCAGCTCGAGATCGCCAACGAAGCCGTCACAAATCTACCGCTTGCACCCGATGGCAATGATGATCCGAAAGTTGCGACAACTCAGCTTGTCGCAGAGAAATCAGGACGCATGACGTTCTTCATCGTCGACATCGATGGCAACGCAGCAGCAAAAAAACCATCGTCCTTGCTAACGGTCACCACCGACCTCCCTCCAGAAATTGCGATCGCTTCGCCGGAAAAAAATGCCTTCATCGTCGAGAATTTCATGACCCCAGTCACCATCGATGCTTCCGACGACTACGGACTCCGCACCGTTCGCCTCCACGTCTCGATCAATGAAGAGTTTGTCGACATCGCGCCAGTGACATTTGAAGAACCCAGCCGACAACACACCATCGAACACCCACTCGACCTTGCGGCATTGGGCGCAAAGCCTGGCGACGCCATCGCGATTTTTGCGGAAGCCGTCGACAACCGCCCCGAACCTCAGATGTCCAGAACCTCGACGCTGGAAATGGTGGTCATCTCGGAGGACGCTTACAACCGCTACCTGCGCGAGCAAGCCGATGTCGCGATGATCGCTGGCAAATACGAAAGCTTGCTGGATCGATTTGAGGAACAAATCGAAGAACAACGGCAAATCACCGAGGAACTCGAAAAACTCAAAAAAGAACTCGCCAATGGGGAAGAGAAAAAAGACCTGCTCGATGAATTCTCCAAGCAATACGCACGGCAAGCTCACCTCAATGAGCAGCTAAAGCGAATGGCGGATGAAATGAATGAGTTTGGTAGAGAAGACCCGCTATACGATTTCGAAAAAGAACTTCAGGAGAAACTGAAGAAGCAAGCGGATGCCATCAAAGAGTCTGTTGAGAAAAACCAGGCGGATGCCGAGAAAGCCGCCGGGCTCTCACCCAAGCCACCCGAGGATCCCACCAAGGAGACCATCGAGGACATGGCGCAAGCCGCCAAAGAGCAGATGGACCGACTCGCCGGCGAACAAAAAATGGCCGAGGAATCTGTAGAAAAACCCCTTAAAGAGTTGGCGCAACTTCACGAACTGATGAAGGACTTCAAACGGTTCGAAGAACTGGCTGAAAAGCAAAAGGAGATCGCTGGACAAGCCAAGGCCTACGAGAAAAAAGAACAACTCGACCCACTTGATCAGTTAGCAATGCGCGAGCTGGGCGCAAAACAACGCGAGCTTGCTCAGGAATTGGACCAACTCACCAAAAAGCTTCGGCACGACGCCGATGCCGCCGAAGACAATCTTCCAAAGGCTGCTGATAGCGCTCGTGAGCTAGCAGATAAAATCGAGAAAGGAAACATGCCCGACCTCGCGCGCAAAGCTGCAGGAAACATGCTGAAGGCCGACGCCGATAAAGCTCATGCACAAGCACACGGACTGCAGCAACTGATGGAGCAATTGCTGGAAAACGGCGAAATGCCAGAACGACAGCAAGCCGCAAATGAACTCGATCGCATCCTCCGTCTCCAACGCCGAATGAATCCCGGCGACTCATTCCGACAAATGATGATGTCTCGAAATTTCAGACCACTTCCCGGTGCCGCCGGACAGAATGGGATGATGAACGATGCAAACGCCAACAGCCTGCTGCTCGGTGGTGAAAGTTTGATGGATGGATCCATCTCGAGAGAGATTGCGGGCAAAGGCAATCATGGAAACTCAGGGCGATCCGGCGGACCCACCGCCAAAATCGACCGAGCCGATAAAGCCAACGTCGCTCAAGAATTCTCACGCCGCACCAGCACACCCAACGGCAGCAGCTTGCTGCTCGAATACGAAAGCATCGCAGACGCCTACTTCCGAAGACTCACCGCTGAACCATGAAAACACTGATCTGTCTCATCACCCTGCTCGGCATCTCCCACGCCGCAAAACCTGGATTCAATTGGAATTCTGAAACCATCCATTGTGGCAACTTGGTCTATGACCAAAACAAAACTGCCATCTGCTTTGCTGACAAGTTCCTGAGCGATGCCGCAAAAGCCACAGGCTTAAAGATCGACCCAGGATTCACTCGCATCGAACTAAGGAAAGACGAAGTCTTCAACACGCCATTGTGCATTTTCACCGGCCAGGGTGACTTCAAACTGAGCGAGGCCGAACAACTCAACCTTCGTCGCTATCTAGAAAATGGTGGGTTCATCCTGGCTAGCCCCGGCTGCTCGAACTCCGAGTGGAACAAAGCATACAAACGTGAAATGACAAAAGCTCTGCCAGCTTACCAACTCAAAGAGATCCCAATGGATCACGATATCTTTTCCACGGTGACGACGATCAAGTCTCTTTCCGTGAAAGGAAGGACGACCCACTTGCAGGGCATGTTCATCAATGGCCGACTCGCCATGGTCTACTCCCCTGAAGGACTCAACGACGCATCCAACGCCGTGGGTTGTTGTTGCTGCGGTGGGGCGGAAATCAAACAGAGCCGTGAAATCAATGTGAACGCGATCGCTTACGCATTGATCCATTAACCTCCACAGCACATTGAAGAACACTCTACGAGTCATAGCGGTCTTCGCCATCATTGCTGTAGCGACAGCTCTAACATGGCATTTCCTCAAGCCTGAAAAACCGGGAGTTAGCAAAGCCACTTTCATCGTTCATTTCACTTGCGATAGCCACGGCAGGCTAGAACCATGCGGTTGCTTCACGGGTCAGCACGGCGGATTGGGCCGACTCAAAACATGGATGCACGAAACCTCTCCAGAGGGCTGCCTCAATCTCGATGTCGGTGGCGCCATCGCGGGCAACCAAGATTTTGACATCATCCAGTATGAATACATCACGCGAGCCTACCAAGAAATGGGCTACGCCGCATTGAACATGGGAGGACGTGAAGCGGCCGTCTCAGCCGGCCAACTCTCACAACTTTCGGAAAAATCAGCCGTCCCGATGATCAGCGCCTCGCTGGTTGATGAAGGCACGAACCAACTCATCCTTGAACCCTACCGCATTGTAGAAACTCACAACCAACGCATCGGCATCCTCGGTGTTGTCTCACCCACCAGCGCACCCTCCCGCGGAGATGGCGTTCGAGTGATCGGTCTCAACGAGGCCATTAACAAACAATTGCCGGCCCTGGTTGAAAAATCTGATGTGATCATCCTGCTGGCCTTCGCGACGGAAAACGAAATGCGCCGACTCGCACGCGACTACTTCGAGTTCTCATTGATCTTGGGAGGCGATGTCGAATCGCCCTCGCAGGAAATATTGCAGGAAAACGATTCGATCATTCTCTTCACCACCAACGAAGCTCGCACCGTCGGAACCTTCTCGGCAAAACTGGGCGGCGAAGGTCAGCCTCAATTTCTCAAGCCCCAATACTCCGTCGAGATGCTCTGGGAAAACATTCCCCAACACGAAACAATCCTTACACTGATCGACCAATACCGTTCAGAAATTCGCAAAACCAAGCTGACCATCGATGATCCCAATGCCATCGACCCCAACAGCATTCCGGGCGTCAAGCCCACCGCGCATTACGTAGGCTCAGCAAGCTGCGCCCAATGCCACCCCAAAGCACACAAGGTTTGGAGCGAATCCGGTCACGCTCACGCATTTGAAACTCTGGTCAAAAAAGGCACCGATGCCGACCCACACTGCATCTCCTGTCACACGGTCGGATTCGGAAAGCCCAGTGGCTACCGCAGGGACATGGGCAAAGAAAGACTCGTCGATGTTGGGTGCGAGTCTTGCCACGGCCCTGCCAGCGAGCACATCGCTCGCTACCAACACGGAGAAGCCAACACATTTCAATTCCGCCCACTTGGACCAGGCGATTGCAAATCTTGCCATTATGGCGAATTTTCCCGCCCTTTCGTTTGGGACAAATTTTGGCCTGAAATCAAGCACGGCAAAGAATCCGAAATGGAATGATTGGGGCCACCGATCCAGCAACCCGCTCGGCACCTGATGACTTCTCTCTTGCATGTTGCCCCACCCTTGGCAATGGAAGCCCCTGAACTGCTGTGAAATCTGAATTAGCCACCTCCATCCACGATCTCGGATTCTCCGAGATCGAAGAACTGTTGGCGAATGATGGCCTCAACCCAGTTCACACCAAATCCCTCTGGCGCGCGATCCACCGTGATGCCCTCACCGATCTCTCATCGGCCGACTTCCTCCCGCCGCTTCGCAAATGGGTTGATGCCAATATCGGCCCTGAAAAACGCTTCTTTCTCGAACACTTGGAAGTCTCCGATGAAATCCCAAGCTCCGACGGACTCACCCGCAAGTTTCTCCTCAAGCTCAACGACGGCCAAACCATCGAAACCGTTCTGATGGGATACGACGGACGCCACACGGTTTGTGTCAGCTCCCAAGTCGGCTGCGCCATGGGCTGCGTGTTCTGCGCAACAGGGCAAATGGGTTTCACCCGCCACCTCCGCCCCGGCGAGATCGTCGCCCAAGTGCTCCATGCCCGACGCGTCCTCAAACAACACCAACCCGACGGACATCTCCGCAACCTCGTGATGATGGGCATGGGCGAACCGCTCCACAACATTGATTCGGTGATGCGCGCGCTCGATATCATCTCCGACGATCGTGGCATCGGCATCGGCCCGTCAAAAATCGCAGTTAGCACCGTCGGTGTGATTCCCGGCATCAATCGCATGGCCGATGAAAATAGCCCGTACCGCTTAGCGGTCAGTCTCCACGGATCGCGCGAAGAAGAACGTGCCGCGCTCGTTCCTGTTAGCAAGAAGTGGTCGCTTGAGCAATTGATCGACGCCTGCCGCGACTACGGGAAAAAAACCGGCAAACGCATCTTCTTTGAATGGACTCTGATCGCTGGCGAAAATGACTCGCCTGAAACCGCCCACCGCTTAGTGAAGCTGCTCGATAGTATTGATGCCCATATCAACCTGATCCCCCTCAACCCAACCGGTGGCTACTCTGGCAATGCCAGCAACACGGGCCATGAATTCCAAACCATCCTACGCGAAGCCGGCTTCCCCTGCACCTTCCGCCAGCGCCGAGGCATCGATGTGGCTGCGGGTTGTGGAATGCTCAAGGCCCAAGGGGATTCACCCTAGCGGAAACGAACTGGAATCTCCTTGAGTGAAGAAAAAAATACGATATTCTTTCGAATAAGTGAAAAAAGAATTCGTCCAATTCACCACAACCACAAATTAGATATGAAAAAATACACCTCAATCACTCTCGCAGGCCTTTTCTCCCTCAGCATGATTAGCTGCCACTCCATGGGCCCAAATGCCAAAAATGACGCTGGAACCGGCGCACTTCTTGGTGGCGCGGCAGGCGCGATCGTTGGCCACCAATCTGGCCGCACAGCTGAAGGAGCGCTTCTTGGTGCTGCTGTTGGTGGTGCCGCAGGCGCTACCGTTGGTAACGAAAAAGACAAAAAAGGTTACTAATCCACGGATAACTCCCGTCTCTCAGAGGCCTCTGCATGCAGGGGCCTCTTTTTTTTGGAATGATTTCTCCCAGTTTCCCTCTTACCCTCACTTAGATCCTAATCAATCGATGAAGTTTTTCCCACTCGCTCTCGCCTCATTCCTCGCATTCGCCATGCCCAGCATGGCTCAAGATGATCCCTCCTCGGAGGTCAGCGTCGTCACCGATGCCCAAACCATCGCCCCCAACAGCACCTTCACGGTCGCCCTCAAACTCGATCATCCAGAGGGTTGGCACAGTTACTACAAGAATAGCGGCGGCGTAGAGCTCCCCCCGTCGATCAAATGGGATCTGCCCGATGGCTTTGAAGCCGGCCCCATTCAATGGCCAACCCCACAAGTCAAAGACGGCTACTTTGGCAAAAGCTTCATCTACACCGGCAGCCCGGTCTTCCTCGTCGAGATCTCGACACCCGCTGAGCTGAAAGCAGGCGACAACGTGAAACTCAAGATGAATGCCAAATGGCAGATCTGCGAAGAGCTCTGCCTGGACGAAAAAGCCGAATTTGAAATCTCTCTCCCCGTCGGCGAAGAGAAAGAACCCAATGCATCGAACACCGAGCTATTTGAAAGCGCTCGTGCTCAATTGCCCACGCAATCGGACTCATGGACTGTGAGCGCCTACGGCCATAGTGATACCGTAACGATCGAGCTCTCTCCTTCGGATTCATTCGGCATCGCGCCCACTGACTTCATCCCGAATCAAAACTACGTGAAGTCTGTTAGCTCGGGCGGCTCCATCACCCAAGATGGTGATGCCATCATCATCAACTTACCCCGCACCAGCGAAGACGCCATCGGCAATGAAATCGCTCAAGGCGACACAGTCTCCGGTATTCTCATCGGTGAAAAAACATCCGCATTGATCCCGACAACCACCATTGGCCAAGCACCTGCAAACAAAAAAGCCGCACCAGCAGAAGCAATCAGCTTTCTCTCTCTACTGCCCATCCTCGGCGGCATGTTCCTCGGCGGACTCATCCTCAATTTGATGCCCTGCGTCTTCCCTGTGATCGGCCTCAAGATCATGGGCTTTGTCCAACAAGCCGGTGAGGACAAAAAGAAAATCATCCTCCACGGCATCACGTTCACTCTCGGCGTCCTCGCGTCATTTGGTGTGCTGAGCGGAATCCTCTACACAGCACGCTCGGCCGCTGGGGCCGATAAGCTCGGCTGGGGCTATCAACTGCAGAACCCATGGGTGGTGCTGGCTCTCATCCTGCTGATGTTCATTCTCGCGCTCAATATGTTTGGTATATTCGAGATCGGAGCCTCTGCCACATCAGTTGGTGGCAAACTCCAATCCAAACAAGGCCTCTCAGGATCGTTTTTTTCCGGTGTCTTGGCGACGATCGTCGCCACCCCGTGCTCAGCCCCTTTCCTTGGTGCCGCGATCGGGACCGCAATCGCCCTTCCTGCCATTCAGTTCTTTTCCGCATTCACCGCGATGGCCATCGGCCTCTCAGCACCCTACCTGGTGCTTTCGATCTTTCCCAAACTCATCGACTTCCTCCCTCGCCCAGGGGCATGGATGGAAAGCTTCAAACAAGGAATGTCCTTCCTGCTCTTTGCCACCGCAGGCTACCTGCTTTGGGTTTACGCAGGCCAAATCAGCCTTGAGAACCTTCTCGGCCCCATCTTTGGACTTAGCTGCATCGCCATCGCGGCATGGATTTATGGCCGCTGGTTTCTGCCTCACCGCAAGAAGAACGTTCGCATCGCCGCCATCGTCCTAACACTCGTCTTCGCGGCCACCGGATTCTTCCTCGCTAAGCCTCCCAAAGAATCTTCCCTTACCTGGGAAAAATGGTCGGTGGAAAAAGTCGATGAAACCCTCGCAGATGGATCCCCTGTTTACATCGACTTCACCGCTCAATGGTGCGCGACCTGCCAGTGGAACAAAAAGCGCGCCTACAACGAGGATGTCATCAAACAATTCGAGAAACACAACGTCGTCACTTTGAAGGCCGATAAAACCAAGCCAAACCCAGCGATCGACCAAGCCCTGGAAAAACTTGGCAGAAGCGCCATTCCCGTGAACGTCCTACTCGTCCCCGGCAAAGAACCCATCATCCTCCCCGAACTCCTCAGCCCAAGTGATGTGCTTGAGGCCCTAGAGACCATAGAATAAGAGCGCCTCAGAGGGAATTCCCATCGCAGCCGATAGTCTCCGTAGGGCAACTCTTTAAAGCCTCCATCGCCAGTGACACCTCATCAGGCGTATCTGGCTGTCGACCCACATAAGTTAGCCCTTCCGTTTCATCTCTCTTGAAAATCTCCGGTGCAAGGACACGGCATAGGTCGCAGTCAATACAGCTCAGATCGTTGTAAAATTTGCCCGGAACATTGAGGGGATTGATATCGTTGATGTCAGCCATGCAGGCAATATGCCTCAAATATTTAATTCCTTTAAATTCATTAGTGTCATACTTTGTTGCACTTCTTGCATGAATAACACTCCCAAACTTGATCTCTACTCTCTATCACTAGTTCGCTTAGTAGCAAAACACCGTGGCTTCACAGCCGCCTCGAAGGAGGCTGGAATATCCCAAAGTGCATTGACTCGACAGGTTCAAACTCTTGAGTCGCAGGTTGGTATACAGTTACTCGAGAGAACAACAAGAGTCGTTGCATTAACAGAAGCAGGAGCAGTTCTATTAAGAGAAACAGAACCTCTAAACAACATTCTAGAAGGAGCTCTTAGACGAGTCCGTGAAGAGTATTTAGGAGCACCCATCGAAGTCAAAGTAGGTCTAAGCACTTCTCTTTCGCAGGCTCACATTCCGGGAATTTTCAATACATGCAGACAAGCGAAAGCAAATGCTCGCGTAATTGTTTCACAGGGAAGCGACTCTGAGATCACCCGCCATGTCGCCACCACGGGATTGGATGTCGGCATCATAACTGAGACTCCGAATTTACCCAACTCTCTGGATACCATCTACGAAATGACAGATGAATTCTGCGCAATCGCCCCAGCATCCTTCACGATACCGAAAGACGCGAAATCATTCAAATCATGGGCCATCCAGCAAAACTGGCTACTGCCTCCGTCAGGCAGCGGCACTCGACTTCTGATCGAGGACTGGATTCAGCGCTCAAAGATTACAGTTCCTGCTGCTATGGAGTTAGAAAACTTTGATCTGATGTCTCAGTTTGTAGCGATGGGAATGGGCTGCGCAATTATCCCCCAACGCAGCCTAAGTGGGATGCTTCGAAAACATCAAGTTCACAAAATAAAACTACCGCGCACTCTCTCCAGGACTTTGGCAGTCATCGTCTCGAAACATGGACGCACCCCTGAGCACGTTGATGCATTCGTTGATGGCATCCTATTTTCTTAAGTGGCCAGCTCTGTGACCTCAGTTAACTCCGTGCCTCTGTGATTCAAAAAAGCCCGCAGCTCATAGCCCCACCAACTCCCGCCTCACTGCATTCAGCGCTGACTGGCTCACCGAGATCTTAAAGTCATGCCGATTGCGCGGATGATACACCCGAAAGGCCTGCACCGGCTTGCCCTTCAAGGCCAAACCAATCCACGCCGTCCCCACTGGCTTTTCTTCGGTGCCACCATCCGGCCCAGCAATCCCGGTCACCGCCACCGCGATATCCGCGCCGCTCGCCTTCAAAGCTCCGGCGGCCATTTCCTGAGCCACTTGTTCACTCACTGCGCCATGTTGCTCCAAGGTTTCGGCAGCAACGCCCAGCAACTCCATCTTGGCCTCATTCGCATAAGTCACAAAGCCATGCGTAAACACCACACTGGATCCCGGCACATCCGTGACCCGATTCGAAATCAATCCCCCGGTGCAACTTTCCGCGGTGGATAAGGTCAGGCCTTTCTCGGTCAACAACCGAACGACCGTGGCCTCCAACGATGAGCCGTCATCGCTGATCAAATAACTGAGATAGGCATCGAGCGCTAACTGCTTGCCGCGATCAATCGCTCTCACATCGCCAATCAAGCGCAGGTCGACCTCTCCCACGTGCGCGCAGTAGCCAAATTCCAAGCCCTCAATCTCCGCGAGCTTGGCATCGAGCTCCTGATGGAAGTCGCTCTCGCCAATGCCAGTGAATTTCAGCTCCAACGATGACTTGGTCGTTTCCACATCAGCCAAGGCCTTGAGCCTCGGCACCACTTCTTCATGAAACATCGGATACAGTTCACGAGGAGGCCCAGGCAGCAAAAAGACCGCACATGCAGAACGACCATTCAATCGCGGCGGCACATAAACCCCAGGAGCCGTGCCATTGGCGTTTGGCAAAACATCCGCCCCCACCGGGATCAAAGCCTGCTTGCGGTTGGAATCGGCCATCGGCTTATTCCGCATCGCGAAAAAGGCCTCGAGTGATCGCATCGCGGCCTCGTCTTCGATCAACTCAATCCCCAAGACATCCGCCGTAATTTCGCGGGTAAGATCATCACTGGTCGGACCAAGGCCACCGGTTACGATCATGACCTGCGCGCGGCCCGCGCTTTCTTCGATCGCCTCGCGAATCGCCTCGCCATCTGGCACCGTTGTTTGCCGCTCAATCCTAAGACCGAGCATGAACAACTGCTGACCAAACCACGCCGCATGCGTGTTGACCGTATTTCCGAGCAGCAGCTCACTGCCCGTGTTGATGATCTCGATGCGCATGGTTTGGACTGGATATCAGCCTAGTTCTCTTCGCTCTTTTCACCTGCTGAAGCAAGCTGCTTGCGGAGCTGTTGCAGTCTAGGATTGGCAGACAGATCTGGATACTTCTCACCAAGCCCATCAAGCGATTTGATCGCATCATCGAACTTGCCCTGTTCTGCTGAAATCATGACACGCATCATTTCCACACCGAACATTTCATTTTTGGGGATACCGCCTTTTTCAACCGTCTCGTCGACCAATGCCGTGGCACCCTGCCAATCTTTGTTCTTAGCAAACCCTTGCAGGCTTTTCTGGAAAGCCATCAAGCGTTCTTTCACCGCGCCCCGCTCCGTGTAGCCGGTTTCATCCTCTGGGTCTGTCTCTTTGATTTTGGCAATGGTTTCACCATAAAACTTGTCCATCGCAGCTTCAGAAATCGCCAAGCTATCGAGCCCCTCCACAAGGGCCTTCGCTTTTTCAACACCTTCACTGGCAGCCGCTTTTTTGAATGCTTCATCCCGCGCTTCACGTGATTTTCTAAACTCATTCAAGTGGGCCACATAAGCTTCAGGCCCACCTTTGCGGTATCCAGTCTTGGCATACGGCCGACCCTCTGCATCGAGCAAGAGAATGGTCGGGTAACCGCGAACTGCATATTTTTTACCGAGCTCTTTGTTTTGAGCGAGCGTCTCATCAGAAATGATCGACTTGTCTCTCGGGAAATCGAGTTCGACCAAAACAAAGCTGTCTTTCACGCCATCTTTGAATTCGTCATGCTGGAAAACTTCTTTGTTGAGCTTGATGCACCAGCCACACCAGTCGGAACCCGTGAAGTCGACCAACAAGTCCTTGCCTGACTTCGCGGCTTCTTTTTTCGCCGCCTCAAAATCTGACGTCCATCCTTCACCGCCAGCCAATGCTGGGGTCGCCAGGGCCAATGCCGCGGCACAAATCAATTGTTTTACGTTTTTCATTACACCCTCACGTTGGAACCCCCAACGCCCAGCGTCTAGAGGAAAATCCAGATCAGTAGCCTAACCAAGGCCCTAGCCACTTTTCAGCCTCTTCTAGAGACATCCCTTTGCGCTTGGCATAATCTTCCACCTGATCTTTCTGCAGCTCGGTGAGGGCAAAGTAATGGCTGTCTGGATGGGAAAAATACAATCCGCAGACTGCCGCTCCAGGGTGCATGGCACAGCTTTCGGTCAGGGTCACTCCTGTTTCTTCGGGCACCCTCAACAAATCAAACAGGATGGGCTTTTCAGTGTGATCCGGTTGAGCGGGGTAACCCGGCGCCGGACGAATGCCCTGATAGTTTTCGTGGATCAACTGATCCGTGGTCAACTCGCCCTCTGTTTCATAACCCCAATCGCAGCGAGCTCGATGATGCAACAACTCCGCAAAGGCTTCCGCCAAGCGGTCCGCCAAGGCCTTCACCATGATCGATCCATAAGGGTCATGCGCGGCCTCCAACTCATCGGCAAATTCGTGTGCTCCGTGAATACCAACAACGAACCCACCAATGTAGTCTGGCTTCTCAGGCGCCACCCAATCCGCCAAGGCAACATTGGGCTTCCCGCTGTCTTTTTTGATCTGCTGGCGAAGCGTGTGAAAGCGGCACCGTTCTTCCTCCCGGGATTCATCGCTCCACACAACCATGTCATCACCCACAGCGTTTGCAGGATGAAACCCGTAAACACCCCGCGCCTGAAATCGCTTCTCATCGATGATGGTGTCCAACCACTCCTGAGCTTCCAGATTTAGTTTCGCCGCTTCATCCGCTCCTGCCTGATTCTTGGTCTTGAGCACTTTGGCATCACGATCCCACACACCGCGCAACTCCCAAGCATGGAAGAATGGTGTCCAATCGATGTAACCTACCAACTCACGGATGTCCTGACTCTCAATCGTACGCTTCCCCAAAAAGGACGGCACTGGAGGAGTGTAATGGTCCCAATCAATTTTCGGCCCCGCCGCTCGAGCCTCTACCAAGGACAACGTTTCTTTTTTCTGCCCACCCACAAAATTATCACGGAGCTTTTGTTGCTTGGCCCGATTCTCGATATCGAATTTTTCCTTCTGATCTTCCGACAACAACGAAGTCGTCACTGGCACAGATCGAGATGCATCAAGAACGTGAACGACAGGACCGGAGTAATGCTCAGCAATCTTGATCGCCGTGTGCGCGGCCGATGTCGTCGCGCCGCCGACCAGCAATGGCATCTTGAATCCACGGCCCTCCATCTCTTTCGCCACAGTCACCATCTCATCGAGCGATGGAGTGATCAATCCAGACAAGCCAATCACATCCGCTCCGATCTCCTCGGCCTTATCCAAAATCTTATCGCATGGCACCATCACTCCCATGTCGGTCACTTCGAAACCGTTGCAGGCCAAGACCACGCCCACGATGTTCTTCCCAATGTCGTGAACATCGCCCTTCACCGTGGCAATGAGGAATCGCCCAGCGGAACGACGGCGCTCGGCCTTCTTGAGAGCATCCTCATCAGAGATCCCTGGGTTCGCTTCCTTCACCGCCTCGATATCCGAGGCCAAAAACTCTGCTTTCTCTTCCTCCATGTAGGGTGTTAGCACCGCGACCGATTTCTTCATCACTCGCGCTGATTTGACCACTTGCGGCAGAAACATTTTTCCAGCGCCAAACAAATCACCCACGATTCCCATGCCATCCATCAGCGGGCCTTCGATCACCTTCAGCGGACGGCCGTATTTCTTCAGCGCCTCTTCAGTGTCTTCATCGATGAATTTATCAATGCCTTTGAGCAAGGCATGCTCGAGTCGCTTCTCAATCGGACCCTCGCGCCAACTCAAGTCTTCCTCAAGCTTCTTGCCACCCTGCCCTTTGAAGCGCTCAGCAAGATCCAACAAGCGCTCGGTCGCATCGTCACGGCGGTTCAGCAACACATCCTCCACATGCTCGAGCAACTCCTTGGGAATTTCATCGTACACTTCCAACATGCCCGCATTCACGATCCCCATGTCCATTCCCGCCTTGCCGGCGTGATAGAGAAAGGCCGAGTGCATGGCTTCACGGACAACATTGTTGCCGCGGAACGAAAAGGAGATGTTCGACACACCACCCGACACTTTTGCGCCCGGCAGGTTCTGTTTGATCCACCGCGTCGCGTTAATGAAATCGAGCGCGTAGTTGTTGTGCTCATCAATGCCGGTTGCGACGGTCAGAATGTTTGGATCAAAAATGATGTCCTGTGGATTGAACCCCACCTCATCCACCAGCGTGCGATACGCCCGCTCACAAATACGAATCTTCTCCTCATAAGTCGCCGCTTGGCCATTTTCATCGAATGCCATCACGACCACCGCTGCACCATAGCGCATGATGTGGCGGGCACATTTTTTGAACGCTTCACCCCCTTCCTTGAGCGAAATCGAGTTCACGATTCCCTTGCCCTGCAAGCATTTCAATCCAGCCTCCAGAATCTCCCACTTCGACGAGTCGACCATGATCGGCACTTTCGCCACATCTGGTTCTCCCTGCAGCAATTGCAGGTAGCGTGTCATCATCGCCTTGCCATCGATGAGCCCGTCATCGAAGCAGATATCAATCACATCAGCACCATTCTCGACCTGTTGCCGTGCCACCTCCACCGCTGCCTCCAAGTCACCAGCACGAACTAGCTTCGCAAACCTCGGTGAGCCCGCAACATTCGTCCGCTCACCAATCATCAAGAACCGCTTTTCAGCAGTCAGATTGTAAGCTTCTGTTCCGGATAACCGGAGTGTGTCGGGAATGGTTTTCATGATAAATCGAAACGCAGAGGCGCGAGGTGCGCAGAGTATTTCGCTGAGTGGTTATTGAGGAAAAGGTCGATGAAATTGATCTGCAAACCAAAACAGTGACGAGGTAACTTCATGCAAGAAGAAGAAATTAAGTCACAAGGAATGGTTTTCATGATAAATCGAAACGCAGAGGCGCGGAGTGCGCAGAGTATTTCGCTGAGTGGTTATTGAGGAAATTGGATCACGTGGCGCTTGATGCCATGCTTTAGTAGAGGGACGTTGAAATTGATCAACAAACCAAGGCACTGACGAGACAGCTTCATATAAGTATGGAGTTGGGCCTGATGAATAGGCTGAAGGGATTCGACTGTCTTGAGTTCAACCACAATGGAATCATCAACCAATAGGTCGATTTTGTAGGCCTCTTCATCCAGAACCTCACCCTTATAGCATACTGCTGCTGGAACTTGCCTTTTTGCGTCAACACCACGGTTCGATAGTTCCCGCTCCAGCGCTGCCTCATAAACCTTTTCCAACAAGCCTGGTCCAAACTCACGATGCACCTCCATCGCAGAATCAATAATGATCCCTGATAGTTCATTCAGTTCATCCTTTGTCTTCATAATATCTATTCTCAGCGTTTGCCTCTGCGCTCTTCGCGTCTCTGCGTTTCGATTTAGCCAAGTTTAGGCAGCTCACGCGGTGTCATTCCTTCCATCGCTACTGCAATCGCCGCAATGTGCTCCGGCGTATTACCACAACAACCCCCTGCCAAGTTCAACAAACCCGCCTCTGCGAATTCTGCCATGAACTTGGCCATGTCCTGAGGCTCCAAATCAAAACCCGTCGGCGCCAATGGGTTCGGCAATCCAGCATTGGGGTAGCACGACACATGCGCGGTGGCACATGACGATAGATCCTGCAAAAACGGCTCCATCAAATCGGGGCCGAGCGAACAATTCAACCCAACCGCCAAGGGCTTCACATGCGAAAACGCATTCCACATCGCCTCAACCTTTTGTGCTGAAATCATCGTCTCACCGCCACGACCCACCGCTGCAGATATGATGACAGGCAATTTGAGATTCAATTCATCAAAGACCTCCTGAACCGCAACCACCGCCGCTTTGGCATTCAGCGAGTCGAAAATCGTCTCGACCATTAAAATATCGCATCCGCCCTCAATCAGCGCTCGCGTCTGATGCTTGTACGCTTCCAACACTTGATCAAAGGTCACAACGCGGAAACCTGAATCATTCGCATCCGGAGAGTTGGATAACGATACCGTCATTGGACCGATCGCTCCTGCCACATATCGCTTCCTCCCTGTGTCCGAGCCAATGTCATCCGCCCATTTGCGGCAGAGCTTGGAGGACTCAACATTCAAATCCCAAGCCAAGTCATTGAGATAATTGTCCTCGATGATCTTCTGGTAAAACTCCGGATCCTTGCGCCCACCCTTCTCGCGCGGGTCCTCGACGAAAAATTCGCTCTGAGCAATGCTCGTCGCGGAAAAGGTGTTGGTCTCACAAATGTCCGAACCTGCCTCATAAAACCGCTTGTGAATGTCTCCAATCACATCCCCACAAGTCAGACTCAGAATGTCCCCGTTGTTCAGCAAATCCTGCCGACTATCAACAAAGCGCTCACCCCTGGCCTGAGACTCTTCCAAGCCATAGCTACGAATCGTCGTCCCCATCGCCCCATCCAATACAAATATGCGCTGGGCCAAGGCTTTGGTGATCTCAAATGTGCTGTCCGGTTGCGGCATGACCGCAAACTAGGGGCCTGATTCAAGCGGATCAAGAAACAAATCATCATATCTAGATATGAAGATGGGTTCATGCTGGTTTTTATCTGTTGGGGGCGGTTTCAGCTCCATACCCTCCCCGAAACTGACTGGGCGGGCTCCAGCGATTTTGGGAAAACCGCCAGAGCGCCCGTCGAGTCGTTGGCTGCCAATTAGCGGCGAGCCACACGCCGGTGATGTCTTGCCCTGTGGGCTTCCACCTTGCCGACCACGCCATCGTTATTTTTGTCAATTCGCTCTTCGCACTTGGTGTCGACGACACGTCGGTCCTGCACTTTCTCGCGAAACACGTGAGCCTCTTTATTTGAAACACGACCGTTGCTATTTGCGTCCGCTCGTTTTTCCCAGCGCGTGTCAACTTTGGCTTTAGCGCCGATTTTTTTGATGGGTTTTGCATCTGCATTGCCGATCAACAATCCGGCAGCTCCGGCGATACATACTGTTATGATTGCTTTCATTGTATTGTTTGGGTTTTTGGTTGATGAGCAGTGCTTTCAAACACGCCCATGCAAAATGAAACCCCGCAACACAATGATTGTTGCGATCAAATTATAACTGGATCCCTCAAAGACTAAAAATCACGTGAGAATATCCGTGATGATCTTGGCCGGATCAACACCTGTTAGGCGCTGGTCCAGACCTTGGAACTTGTAGGTCAATTGCTCATGCTTAATCCCCAATGAGTGGAGTATCGTCGCATGCAGATCCCGAACATGAACAGGATTCTGAGTAATGTTGTAGCTCATCTCATCGGTCTCACCATAGGTCTTACCGCCTTTGACGCCGCCACCGGCCATCCACAAACTGAAGGCACGCGGGTGGTGATCTCGTCCATAATTGGCTTCACTGAGCTTGCCTTGACAATAAACCGTGCGGCCAAACTCGCCACCACAAACCACCAAAGTATCTTCTAACATACCACGCCGCTTGAGATCTTGGATCAAGCCGTAACAGCCCTGGTCGATGTCTTTGCACTGCGAAGCAAGGTCACGAGGGAGGTTGCCGTGCTGATCCCAACCACGGTGGAAAATCTGGACGAACCGGGTGCCGCGCTCCATCAAACGGCGCGCCATCAAGGCGGAATTCGCAAAGGTGCCGCGCTTCTTACTATCTTCACCGTACATTTGATAGGTGTGCTCACTCTCACCACTCAAATCTGTCAGCTCCGGAACCGATGCCTGCATTTTGAATGCCATCTCATACTGCTGCATGCGGTTTTCAATTTCCGGATCGCGGATTTGGTCGAACGACATCTGGTTCAACGAATTCATTCCATCGAGCATTTTCCTCCGCGTCTCGCGATCGATCCCCGGGGTATCCTTCAGGAACAATACAGGATCGCCCAAGGACCGCAGGGCGACCCCAGAATGCTTGCCTGGCAAAAAGCCAGATCCCCACAAACGCGATGAAATCGCCTGTACATTGGCGTAAGGAGACGAGTGCGTTGCATGAAGCACCACGAATGATGGCAACTCCTCGTTCATCGAACCCAAACCATACGACAACCATGATCCAATCGACGCCTTACCAGACTGCATCGAACCGGTGTAGATGAGCTGGTTGGCGGGCTCGTGGTTGATGGCATCGGTGTGCATCGATTTGATGACACAAATGTCATCCACCATTTTCGCCGTCCACGGCAGCAACTCACTCACATAGGTGCCGCTCTCGCCATGCTGTTTGAATTTGAATCGAGCTGGAGCAACAGGAAACGCTTTCTGACCTGAGGTCATTCCAGTCAATCGTTGCCCCTGATCTTTCAGCCATTTCGTAAGGTCTTCTTTGTAACGCTGATCAAGCTGCGGTTTGTAGTCAAAGGTCTCCAACTGAGACGGAGCGCCAATCAATGAGATGTAGATCACCCTCTTGGCTTTCGGAGCCATTTGTGGCATCTGGCCCATCTGACCAAGTCCTTCAACCGCAGCCATTCCTTGCTTGCCCATCAAACTGGCGAGCGCAGCCATGCCTAGACCCGTGCCAGACTTGCGGAAGAATTGGCGGCGACTGTAGGCGGTGTTGTGAAATTCAATAAACGGGTCCATGGCAATTAACGGGTCACAGTTTCATCAAGGTTGAGAATTTGGCTAGCAACCAAAGTCCATGCTGCAAGCTCGGGAAGATTCGCTGCTTCAGGAACAGGCGTTGTTCCGACAGCCACAAACTTCTTCGCATCTTCAGGACGGTCTTGATACTCGGCGAGGAAACCAGCGTGAGATGTACGAATGTGTTCGCGTTCATACTTATCGAGTACTCTGTTGATTAATAACAATGTGACTCGATCTAGGCGCTCGTCAAAATCATTGGACTCACTCATCGCACGCCATGCCAAGTGACGACAGGCTTCGACAAATTGCGGATCATTCAACAAAACCAATGCCTGCAATGGCGTATTGGTTCTCTCGCGCTGAACACAGAAGACTTCACGATTCGGCGCATTGAAGATTTCCATCGATGGCGGTGGAGCCGTGCGTTTCCAAATGGTGTAAATTGAGCGCCTAAACAATTTGTCGCCCTTGTCCTCTTTATAAAAGCGAGTGTTCGATTGCGGCATGGCTACGGCCGCCCAAATGCCTTCTGGCTGGTAGGGTTTCACTGGGGGGCCGCCGAGTTCCTCTACCAACAGTCCCGATGCAGACAAGGCAAGGTCCCGTATTTGCTCGCCGTCCAGACGATGGCGAGGGCCACGAGACAATAGCGAATTGTCGCTATCCTTCTTCAATTTCTCAGGGCTAACAAAGCCAGACTGTCGATAAGCCATGGAGGTCACCATCAGTTTGACCATGTGCCGGTAATCCCAATCGGACTCCACAAATTCAGCAGCCAACCAATCCAACAATTCTGGATGAGTCGGGCGTGAGCCCATGATCCCAAAGTCGCCACTGGTCTCAACGATCCCTTTGCCAAACAGATACGACCAGGCGCGATTCATCGTGACACGCGCCGGCAGCGGGTTCGAAGGGTCATTGAGCCACTTCGCCAATCCCAGACGGTTGCTCGGCGCACCCTCAGGCAACGGCGGCAAAAACTCAGGCACTGCAGCTCCAACTTTTTCACCTTTGTCTGAATAAACACCGCGATTCAATATGTGAGCGAATGGTTCGCTATCCTTCTCTTCCATCACGAGACTCATCGATCCGCGCGTCTTGAGATCCGCCATCTGACGATCCAATGGCTGCTTCCGGGCACGAAGCCCAATTGAAGGTTCATCGATGTAGTTCAGATAGTAATCAAACACCTTGTTGGTTTGGTCTTTGTTCCACTTGTTTCGCGGACTTTTCAGAATACCCGCAATTTGCCCCAAATTTGCGAGCCTCTTGATTTCTTGATCGGTAAGCAGGCGTCGATAGAGACGGAAATCCTGCAAAGCCACTTTGCCACCTTTCAGCTTGCTGTCCCCACCCGCGCGCGAGCCAAGAATAAGTGGCGCATTCGCCACAATGTCAGCTCCCACCGTGTTTGGATCCGTTCCAACTCTCGCCTTTTCGCCATCGACATAAAGGTTCAATGACTGATGTCCGGATTGTCGCCCATCGAACACGACCATGATATGATGCCATTTCTTGGCGGGCAAACCACGGCCACGAATCTTTCTGTTAGCTGCATCTGGCCAAGCATCGATGATGTGACTGCCTGGCTTGTCGCCATCTAGATAGAGGTCCCAGCCACGAAGTTTGTTCTCAGGGTTCATCCGAGAAATGATCGCCCCGGTGGGCTTTCCTTCAAAATACACATACCCACCAAAGCTCACTTGATCACCCCTTTCAAAAGCAGCGTGATCCCCAAGCACAATAGGGGTTTTCGAAATGACTGGCGCCTTACCTAGAGGACCGCTGATGCGCTCTACATCTACCGCCCATTCTTGTGCCTCGCCCTTGGAAAACCCTTTGATGGGCCCTTCCGACTCATTGAGAGGCAAGTAGAAATCCAAAGCGGCATCGAGATCCTTGGTCGATACTAGTTCGGGAGATTTTGACCACTTCTCGAACTTGGGTTTGGCCTTCGCTTTACGCTCAGCGAGAGCCTTATCCAATTTGGATATTTCAGAGCTTAGCTGAGGATATCTCTCACGATCCTCAGGCAATGGAACAAAGACATTCGGCGGATGAATCGCGTTGTTGCGATCCATGGCAGCCATCGTGGTGTTTCGGAAAAAGGCCGCCATCGAATAAAAATCTTTCTGCGTAATCGGATCGAACTTGTGATCATGACATGCTGCACAACCCGTGGTCAGCCCCAACCAAACCGCTGATACGGTGTCAACCTGGTCCTTGGCATAGATCGCTTCATACTCCTCCGCAATCGCTCCACCTTCACCCGTAGTTGCCATGCACCGATTGAAGCCCGACGCCACCAACTGATCCAATGTGCGGTCAGGCATCAAGTCTCCTGCAATCTGCTCAAGTGTGAATTGATCCCAAGGCATGTTGTCCTTGAACGCTCTGATCACCCAATCCCGGTATGGCCAAATCGCACGATAGTTATCGATGTGAATGCCGTGGGTGTCTGCATAACGAGCCGCATCCAACCACAAACGCGCAAAGTGTTCCGCACTCGCAGTGGTCGACATCATCCGATCGACTTCCGCAGAAATCGCATCCTCTCCATCAAGCCCCACCGCTTGGACAAATGCATTTGTCTCGCTCGGCACCGGCGGCAACCCCGTGAGATCAAAAGCCAATCGGCGGTGGTAACGACGGAGGTCGTCAGCGCCATTGAGCTCAAGCCCGTTTTCAGCAAGCTTGGCGGCGACAAAATGATCGATCGGGTTTTTCGCCCATCCTTTGCCAGCTTCTGGAACGGCTGGTTTCTCAACAGCACCAAATGACCAATGCGCTTCGTATTCAGCGCCTTGCTCAATCCACCGCTCCAACAAGGCAACCTCATACTCAGGCATGACCTTGTGGCTCTCTGGCGGAGGCATAATGATATCGATGTCATCCGTTTTGATCCGCTTGACCAACAAGGACTCCTCAGGCTTGCCCTTGATGATGACCGGATGACCACTGTCCCGCAGAGCAAAAGCATCCTCTACTCGGTCCAACCTCAATGGCGCGTCCTCGGGCGCTCGGGTGCCACCATCAGGGCCGTGGCAATGATAGCAATACTCTGAAAGGACAGGCTGAATGTGCTCATTGAATGAGATCGTTTCAGGCAACTCCATCGTCGACACCACAGCCTCTGGCTGGCTCACCGAGACGTCTTTTTCGGGTGAGTCGCATGCTGATACGAGGGCAATCAACCCTAGGGCGCTGAGTAGACGATAATTCATGGATATGTAAACAGTGCCATAGATACGGCAGAGGTCACTGGTTTTTTCATACTACATGCGAAATTTGGCGTGTTCGTCTTTGACCTAAACCAGCTCCGCTTGCATGTTCAGCCCATGGCCTTCGCCGATGTTTTCCCCAGCCTGATTGAACACAGCCCCACGCCCTTGATGCGGAGGCTCAATCGGATGCTCGACGAAGTCAGCGGGCCAAGCCTCGAGGCACTCGCGAGCGAAAGCCAAAAGACCACCCGCCGTCACTTTGGTCGCACGATGAGGCTGTTCGCCCCCCTCTACGTCTCAAATGAATGCATCAACAACTGCTCTTACTGCGGGTTTTCCCGAGATGCAGGCATTCTGCGAACCACATTGACCGTCGAGCAAGTCGTCACTGAAGCAAAACACCTTCACCAGCTCGGCTTCAGAAACATCCTCCTTGTTGCCGGCGAACACCCCAAATTTGTATCCGATGGCTATCTGCAGGAATGCATCGATGCCATCAAATCCTTCATTCCCACCATCGGAATTGAAGTCGGCCCCATGGAAGATCACCAATACACCGAACTGGTCACGCACGGCGCGGAAGGATTGATCGTGTACCAGGAGACCTATGATCGGGAAGTTTACCAGACGCTCCACACGGCTGGCCCCAAGAAGAATTTCGATTGGAGACTGAATTGCCCCGAACGCGCCTACGCAGGTGGGTTCAGACGAATCGGCATCGGCGCCTTATTCGGACTCGCCAACTGGAAAACCGAGGCCTTGGCGCTCTGCGCACACCTTGAATATCTCTACAAACATTGCTGGAAAGCCCAGCTGACGATCGCATTCCCGCGGATGCGACCCTACGCCGGCAACTACGAATACAGCCCCGACCCTGACCTCTTTCTCCCCGATCGGTCACTCGTTCGCCTGATCTGCGCCTTCCGCATCCTGTTCCCACAAGTCGGCATCGTGGTCTCAACCCGAGAGCCCGCTGACCTGCGTGACTCCATTTCAACCCTAGGCGTCACCCACATGTCCGCAGGGGTCAAAACAGAACCTGGTGGCTACACTGGAGCCGGCTCAGAGGACCTGCACCTCACCGTGAAAGGCCGAAGAGTCGAGCTTGAACAAAAATCTGGCTGCGAGAAAGCCACCGAACAGTTTCAAATCAGCGATACCCGCAATGCAGCTGAGATTTCAGCGATTCTCAGAGCAAAAAACCTCGACCCCATATGGAAAGATTGGGACGAAGCAATCTTGACGGAGGCATAAAATATCAGGATTTGTTTAAAAAAATGTGCCCGAAGCTTCATTTTGGGTGGCATTTCATATAAAATTCTAATAAAATCTGCCTCCAATCCCTACATCTTCGCACATTCCCATTGTAGCCAGTGAGAATCGCGAGCAACTCTTAGAATCCCGTGAGCACCGAACCGAGCCAAGCAAACGAGCAACAACTTCGAGAGAAGTTGGAACAAAACTCTGCCGATTGGGACAGCCGTCAACAATTGGCCCACCTCCTCTATGACCAAGGTTCGTTCGATCAGGCCGCAACTCTCATTTGGGATGCCGATGAAATCCCTAGCACCGATCTGGACATTGCTTTCGCCGCAAGGATTCTCGCTAAAACGCAACCACGCAAAGCCATCCGACTCCTAACAGCTGTGTTGGAGCACAACCGTGGCAAAGCCGTTCAAAACATGGGCGTTGCCAACGCTCTTCTTCACCACGGCATGGTCCTCCAATCCGCTCGCTTCTACGGCGCGGCTCTGGAAGCAGACCCAAGTTTGGTGAACCCAGACTTGGAACACTTTGTTCTGTGGACCGATGACCAACAATCACTCTGGGGAGACTTCAAAGACCGCAGGCCGAAACTTGGCGAACTTCCATGGATGGCTCGCGATCCAATGGAGGCACTCAAACTAACAAGTCGCATCAGCCTGCACACAACGCCGATTCGCGTGCCAACACTCAAGCAGGCTCCTGCAGAAGAACTTCGCAACGAGCTCTATCAGCAAACGTCCGAAAAAGGCGCAGAGATCACACCACCGCCAGCCGTAACTATCCCGGCAGACCGCGTGCAAGAGAAACATCGTCGTTTCGATTCCACCTACGGCGCAGCAGATCATAGCTCTCCTGACGACCAAGGCAAAGAAGCTCCTGCCGCAGAGGCCGCTCCGATCACACCACCCGAGAACTCGCCAAAACCAAAACTGGTCACACCCGCTCTCAATGCACCAAAACCAAAATTGGTGACTGAGCCTCCAGAAGCCCCAAAAGAGCCGGCCAATCCAGGGCAGCCTACGGGCACTAAGATTCAAGTCGCCGGCCCTCCAGGGTCTGGAACCGTCCGTGAAGCAGATGTCCAAGAACTCGCCCCGGACAGCCCCGCACGCGCACTCGCAGAGAAAGAAGCTCAGGCAGCCGCTGAAAAAGCACGCGCCGAAAAAGAGCAAACTGATCGTGAGGCATTAGCCGCCGCTTCCATGGCCGAAGCAAAAGCTGCAGAAAAAACACGCGCTGTGATGGAACGAGCACTGGCAGCCGAAGAGGCAAACTCCAACATCTCGCAGGCTCCTAAAAACCCAAGACCCGGCGAAGCATCTAGCCAGCCACCAAGCGCCCCCCCCATCAATGGTTCAAAACTTCTCACGTCGGGCCCTGCACCAGCGGGCGGCGGCAGAAAATTGCTCCTGCCCGGAGCGAAAAAAGCGCCGGGTGAAAGCTTGCTCAACCCCTCTGCTGGCGTGCCGGTTCCATCCGATGCTCACCACGGCGAATGGTACTACATAATGAATGGTGAAGCCTGCGGTCCAGTTCATCCAGAGGAGCTCAAAGAAAAACTCGAAGACAAAACCATCCAACCGCCACTCAAAATGATTTGGACAAATGGGATGGATAAATGGAAGCCAGTCTACGAATGCCCCGAGCTATGGGAAGAGAACGCAGGCCAAGTCTTCGGACGCTGAGTTCGCTCATTACTGCATGAGTCGATAACAGTATCGGCATTCACCCATATCCTATTGCTAGTGCTCATGGCACTTGCATAGTGGCCTTCGATGTCCCCCGCCGAAGCCATCATTACGCTCAACATGCTGCCCAAGGTCGGGCCCGTTCGTGTTCAGCGTCTGCTCGATGCCTTCGGTGATGCCGAATCGATATTAAAGGCAAATCCACAGAGCCTAACAAAAGTCAACGGCATCGGCCATGAGACTGCCGAGATCTTAAAAAACTGGGAAGATCTCGTCGACCCCATCTCGGAAATTGAAGAAGCCAAGGATCGCCAGATCAAGATTATCACCCGCGATGACCCCGAATACCCTCCGCATCTTCGTGAAGCCTATGATGCTCCACTATTGCTCTATGTGTGGGGCACGCTTCAAAAGTCAGACAAGCACGCGATCGGCATCGTAGGATCCAGAAGAACCACCCATTATGGGATACAAACAACCCGCAAACTCTCATACCAACTCGCGCTCTCGGGATTTACTGTGATCTCGGGCCTCGCCCGTGGCATCGATACCGCCGCCCACGAGGCAGCAATCGCTGCGGAAGGACGCACGATTGCGGTAATCGGCTCTGGACTCGGCAAACTATATCCTCCTGAAAACTTGCCCTTGGCAGAGAGAATCGCCGATGGCCATGGCGCCGTCGTATCCGAGTTCCCGCTACACACCGCACCCGACAAACAAACATTCCCGATGCGCAATCGCATCGTTGCTGCATGGGCAAATGGCATTCTTGTCACGGAATGCCCCGCTTGGTCGGGGTCGCTGATAACGGCCAACCTAGCCTCCGAATACGGCAAGCCCATTTTTGCCGTGCCTGGCCCCATCGACAAACCCACCTCCGCAGGTTGCAATCAACTGATAAGAGACGGAGCAACTTTAGTCACCGATGCCAACCACATCACTGAGGACCTCGGTGAACTGCCGTTGGTGTTCAAGGAATCGCCCACCTCTGAGGGCGAACCCTCCGACCCACCGCAACTTCCATCCAAAGAAGCCAGTGTGCTTGCGGCAATTGGCGATGATGAGACCTCGATCGACCACCTCGTCCAAAAATGCAGCCTGCCGCCACACGAAATCAACCAAGCACTCACCAAACTCGAGCTTCGAAGAGCCATCAAGGTTCTTCCCGGCTTCCGTTATTGTCGCATCTGAGCAACTCAAACCCTCTCACCCTACGCGATTGCGTATGCCATTCCCACACTTTCACGTTATGCAATCACCCCTCAGGTTATGTAGTGTAGCCATATGACGACGAATAAAGATGCCTTGGAAAAAATCTTCGAGGCTGCTCTAAAAGAAACCGAGGCGCCCATTCAGCGCCCGCAGCAGGCTCGTCGCCGGCATGTTACGCCCAGCAACTTGGAGACCACTGCTGCTGTGAACGCCGTTCTCACGACTCCACCACCCGAACAACAGACGCATGTCGCCGCTCAAGGTGGCACAGCGACAATGGATCGCTCTGCGAGAACAGCTACTGCAAAACCCACCGAACCCTTCGAATTTCCAAAGCGCGACCAAACCGCAACGCGCCGCATCACGAAGACATCTCAACCTGATGCAGAAACCCAACCACAACCCACCACATCGACACCATCCGCTTCAAGCACACCGGTGCTCGACGATGCGGCATCTGATGAGCTGGGTGATCTTTTGGAGAAAAAACTGAAGAAGGAATCAAGTTCTCGCAAACGCGGGAAATTTCTTAGGTTCGCAACGTTGATCCTCGTCGTCGGCGGTGGCATCACATGGTTCGTTCAATCCGAAGAACGCGTCGATAAACTCAAAGGCATCGTAAGTGATGTGCGATCAGCTACAGACGTCAACGAAATGGCTGGCAGCTATGATGAATCACTCGAAAAAGTCTCTGCGCGCTCCAAGCAAATCGACCAAGCCAATGCCGCGATGGGAGTCAGCGATTCCTCCGAAGATTTGAACGACCCAAGTCTCGACAAGGAGATGAAAGACATGATGGGCGGCGAAGGGAAAACCACCGGTGAGAGAGATCGCGCCATTCAAGCCGCCTTTGGCAATCGCTCCAATGGATCTGGAGTCAGCGCGGGCAACAAACCACTCAATAAAGAAGAGTCTTTCGACTTCAAGTAAGACAGCTTCCAATCCTCTAATGGAAAAAAGCCCCGCTACTTTCGAGTAGCGGGGCTTTTTTAATATGAATCACTAAGGCTGATTCAACATCACTTGCGTGCAGCTTCTTCGCGCTCCTTGGCTTTCTCGATCACCTCGTCAGCAACGTTTCTCGGACATGCTGCATAGTGGCTGAACTCCATGGAGAACTGACCACGACCGGAAGTCATGGTGCGAAGATCACCAATGTAACCAAACATCATTGAAAGTGGGGCCTCTGCCTTCACGCGAACACCACCTGGTGTCGGCTCTTGGCCTTGGATCATTCCGCGGCGGCGGTTGAGGTCACCAATCACATCACCGATTTTCTCCTCAGGGGAGAACACATCGAGCTTCATGATTGGCTCAAGAATTTGTGGGCCGGCTTTGACCATCGACTGGCGGTATGCCGCTTTCGATGCAATCTCGAATGCGATCGCTGAGGAGTCCACTGCGTGGAAACCACCGTCGGTCAGAGTCACTTTGAAGTCCAAACATGGATAACCCGCGAGTGGACCTTTATCGACCGAGGTCTTGAAACCTTTTTCAACCGCAGGGATGAATTCTTTCGGCACGTTACCGCCGACAACAGAGGATTCGAAAACAAAACCTGATCCAGCTTCACCTGGCTCAATGGTGTAGTCGATCTTCGCAAACTGACCAGAACCACCGGACTGCTTCTTGTGCGTGTAGCTGTCGGAAACGGGTTTGGTGATGGTTTCACGGTAAGCAACTTGCGGTGCACCAACCTCAACTTCGACCTTGTGCGTGCGCTTAAGGATGTCGATTTTGATGTCGAGGTGAAGTTCACCCATCCCTTTGAGAATCATCTCATTGGTTTCTTCGTCGGTCTCAACACGGAAGGACGGATCCTCTTGAACCATCTTGCCAATAGCAGCACCCAACTTCTCAGCATTGGCTTTGTCTTTGGCGGCTACCGCAATCGAAATCACCGGATCAGGGAAGACCATGGGCTCGAGAGTCGCTGGGTTCTTTACGTCACACAGGGTGTGCCCCGTCTGAACATTCTTCATGCCCACGATGGCAACAATGTCACCCGCTTGCGCAGTATCTAGCTCGTTTCGGTCGTCGGCGTGCATCTCAACCATGCGGCTGATACGCTCTGTTTTACCAGTGAATGAGTTGAGAATGGTATCTCCCTTGCTAATCGTTCCTGAGTAAATCCGAGTGAAGGTCAATGCGCCGAACTTGTCGTCCATGATTTTGAAGGCAAGACCACGGAAAGGCACATCGTTTTTCGGCTCTGCAAACTTGCCGGTCTCGTTGCCTTCCAAATCAACTTCTGGAAGTGGCTTCACATCAAGTGGGCCAGGAAGGAAATCAACCACAGCATCGAGGATCAATTGAAGACCTTTGTTTTTGAACGAAGATCCACAGTAGGTCGGGAAAAAGTCCAAATTGATGGTGCCTTTGCGGATGCACTTCTTGAGTGTGTCAACGTCAGGCTCGTTGCCTTCGAGGTAGGCTTCCATAACTTCGTCGTCCTGTTCAACAGCGGACTCAACGAGAAGCGCACGATACTCTTTGGCCTTGTCGACCATGTCTGCAGGAATTTCTTCAACCGCGAAATTTTCCGGAAGACCGGTGTCATCCCAGATGTGAGCCTTCATGGTAAGAAGGTCGACACAACCGACAAAGTCACTTTCGGTGCCAATCGGAAGCACCATCACCAACGGATGAGCGCCGAGCACTTTCTTCACCTGAGCCACAACGCGGTAGAAATCCGCGCCAATACGGTCAAGCTTGTTGACGTAGATGATACGGGAAACGCCCGAGTCATTCGCGTAGCGCCAGTTGGTCTCGGATTGTGGCTCAACGCCACCGGATCCGCAGAACACACCGACACCGCCGTCGAGAACTTTCAATGAGCGATACACCTCAATGGTGAAGTCGACGTGACCCGGAGTATCAATGACGTTGAACTGATGATCGCGCCAGAAACAGGTCGTTGCCGCGGACTGAATGGTGATGCCGCGCTCGGCTTCCTGATCCATGAAGTCCATGGTGGATTCACCGTCGTGCACCTCACCGATCTTGTGGATCTTGCCGGTCAGTTTGAGAATGCGTTCGGTGGTCGTGGTTTTGCCCGCGTCAACGTGGGCGAAAATGCCGATATTACGGTATTTGGTAAGGTCCTTCATGCCTGGGGTATACTTCGTGTTGTCGGCGGGTTGATCGCGCCGGGGGCGCATTGCTATTCAGCTCAGCGAATTTGGCAACTCTAGAGTCAGTGAAATGACCCAAAATATTCAAATTTGACCATATTTTAGTGCTTCCGGCTTGCTTTAGCCATTCCAGAGGCCTTGCTTGCCGTGAGATGGAGGATACGACGACACGGATTCAATCCCAACCGACTCGCCTCGACGGCCTCAGCCCCATCGAAGTGGCCGACCGCCTACGCCATCTACCTGAAATGGTGTTTTTCGATACGGTTGGCAACCTGCCGTCTTCGGCCCACCAGCCTGTCTCGGTGATCGCAGCAAGACCAAGCCGCACCCATCACGGCAGCATCCACGATGAAAATGACCGCGAGCAGCTCCGAAACGCACTGAGCGCCATGCCAACCATCCCCGACGACCTAGGCTTCCCCATGGGCGGCCTCTGCGGCTGGGTCGATTATGAAGGGAAATTCGTCTTCGGCGAATACCCCGAAATGCTGTTCTTCGACCACGCCCACCAATCATGGTGGGAAATGGGAAAGCTCTCGCTGGCATTGGCAGAGGTTGCTGATGACTCCGCGATCACGGTCGGCGCATTCCAAGCGTCCACCCACCGATCCCAGTTCACCGACTCAGTCCGCCGCATCAAGGAATGGATCTCTTCCGGCGATATCTATCAAGCCAACCTCTCCCAAGTGTTCAGCACTTCGATCACTGGCGGTTCATTGTTCACTTTATACGAAGCACTGCGCGATGCCTCGCCAAGCCCCATGGCCGCGTGGCTGAATCTGGACGGCAAAGAAATCCTCAGCTCATCGCCCGAATCCTTCATCAAGATCTCTGGCCGCAGCATCGAAACCCGACCGATCAAAGGAACCCGACCACGGTCCGACGATCCCGACGAAGACCGCCGCGCCGCCTACGAGCTGCAAACCTCACCCAAGGAAATCTCGGAGCTGGTCATGATCACCGACCTCCTCCGCAATGACCTCGGGCAAGTTTGCGACTTTGGCAGCGTTGAAGTGGCTGAAATGCTCCAACTCGAAACTCTCGAGCAAGTCCACCACCTCGTCTCCACGGTGACAGGCAACTTGCGCGAAGAGATCGACAGCATCGATGCTCTCGCCTCCTGCTTCCCCGGCGGCAGCATCACGGGAGCACCCAAAAAGCGGGCGATGGAAATCATTCAAGAACTCGAACAACGAGAACGTGGAATCTACTGCGGCGCACTTGGGTGGTTCGGCGCCAATGGCGAAAGCTCATTCAACATCGCCATCCGCACGCTGGTGCGCGAAAACGACGAGCTGACCTACCAAGTGGGCGCGGGCATTGTGGCCGATTCCAATCCAGAGCACGAATACGAAGAGACTCTCCACAAAGCCGCGGGAATCCGCCTCGCCATTGAACGATGGCAGCAATCCAACCCGTAATCTTCCCATGAGCCAAGATGACTCCACGCCCAACCCACAAAGCGACAAGCTAGGCCGACGCAACTTCCTCTACTACAGCGCCGCAAGCATGGCCGCCAGCTCCGGCATGGCCTTCGCCTCAGAAAGTGACGTGCAGTTGCCAGATGATGCCGAATCACACTCCAGCCAAAAACCGCAACAAGTCACCAATGAGGTCGACATCTTGGTAGTCGGTGGCGGCTCGGCTGGAACCATCGCCGCCATCCAAGCCGGCCGCACCGGTGCGAAAACCATGGTGATGGAACGCGCCTCCTACCTCGGCGGCATGACAACCCGCGGCGGAGTCTGTTTTCCCGGACTGTTCGACGCATGGGGAAAACAAATCATCGACGGCGTCTGTTGGGAGCTAGTGAAGGAATGCGTCGAAATGGACGGCGGCACATTGCCGGATTTCTCAAAAGTCCCCAGCCGCCACTGGAAAAACCAAGTCCACATCAACCAGTTTCTCTTCTACATCCTCGCCGAGGATAAATGCGCACAAGCGGGAGTCCAAATCGCCTACCACGAATTCCCGCAAACGATCACCAAGACCGATGATGGCTGGCAGGTCGATTGCGTGGGTTTCGGAACCCAACGACGCGTCCTCTGCAAACAAATCGTCGACTGCACTGGCGGAGCTGAAATCGCCGGCATGCTCGGGCACCCAAGGTTGCGTGGTGAAATCCGACAGCCTGGCTCCATCCAATTCCTCCTCGGCGATGCCAACAACCCAGGCCGCCCCGTCGAATCTCACGGCGCAGGATTGCTTCACGCCATTTATGTCCACGGCGCCGATTCCACCAACTCGCGCACCGTCACCGAAGCCAGCCTAACAGGACGCAAGGCGGTGCTAGATAAAATGCGCAAGTCAAAGAAACGTCTGATGCACCTCCAGCCCGAACCCGGATTCCGTGAGAGTTATCGCATCGAAGGCGAAACTCTGATCACCGTGCAGGATTACACTTCAGGCAGACATTTCGACGACGCGATCTGCTACGCATTTTATCCTGTCGATCTTCACACCAAGAACGGCGTGAAACCCCAACCGCTCAAACCGGGAACCGTCCCCACTATCCCGCTCTCCGCTCTCATCCCCAAAGGCAGCCGCAATATCATTGTCGCCGGCCGCTGTGTCTCGAGCGACCGCCTCGCCAACTCTGGCCTGCGGGTGCAAGCACCGTGCATGGCCATGGGACAAGCTGCCGCCTGCGCCGCCGCCATTGCCGCCAAAGATGGCATCAGTCCTGGCGATGTCCCGCTCGACAAGTTGCATGCGCTGCTGAAAGAACACGGCGCCATCATCCCAACCCAATCGTGAAGCGACATTGGATCTCCACTCTCATCGCCATGCTCTTCCTCAGCATGGCGATTACGGGCATCATGGGCTTCTTCCTGCCCTTCAATCTTTTGACCGTCTCGGTCCACGCCCTAGTGGGGTTCCTCTTCATTTTATCCATTGGCTTTCACCTCAAAAACAACTTCCGCCAACTGCGTGGCTACTTCAGCCGCCGTAGTGCCTTGGTGCTGCTTCTGTTTGTGATCGGACTCATCACCTTCATCCTGATGCAACCGCCACCGGTGAAGGCGATCCTTGGACTGAGCGACAACCTTGGGCCGGAGCTCGACCGCTTCGAACATCGCGGCAATGAAATGATCTACCGCTACACTCGGTCAGCTCGGCGACGGAGAACGATAGCTTCGACCCCGCCGACTACATCGTCCCCAAGGACCCTGAGCGTGATGCGCCGTACCGCCTGATCATCGAAATCAACCAAATCGGCGACAGCAACGACCACCACGACGACCAACCTTCATTGGTCTACTCCGTGGAAGTCGACAACCGCGACCCTCGCACCTATCAAGTTTTGGAGATCGTCGGCTACCCAAAATCGGAAAACGAAGACGGCGAAATGCAATGGCACCTCCACTATGCCGATGAAACTCTGACCAGTGCGCGTGACCTTATCGATAGCGCACTGCTTAGCATTCTCCGCCATCTGGAATCGTGAAAAATTCCCTAGTCGGCCTCTGCATCGGCACAGCAGCCCTATCACTGCTCGCGACCTGTCGATCCAATCAAGAAACCGCCACCTATCATTCCATCGAAGGTGAGATCTTTGGCACTCGTTATCGGATCACTTGCCTCACGGACAAAGATCCCAAAGTCATTCAGGCGACCGCCGAAGAGGAACTGCATCGCATCGACGCCATCGCCTCCACGTGGAAAGCGGACTCTGAGCTCATGCGCTACAACCGAACGCCAAATACAACAGCCTTCATGCTCTCGCCCGAGCTATCCGAACTGCTCCAAAAGGCAGGCGCTATCAAAGAGCTCACCAACGGCGCCTTTGATGCCGGATTCAGTTACAAACAAATTGACCTCTCCGGCATCGCCAAAGGATATGCCGTCGACCAAGTCGTTCGCTCACTGGAAGAACAACACCAGATCACGAATTGCATGGTGGAGATCGGCGGTGAAATCAAAACACGCGGCCACAAACCAGATGGCAAAATTTGGAACATCGGCATCCACCTGCCCGACAACCCCCCACTCATCATTCCCATCGATGAGTCATCGATCGCCACATCCGGCACCCATTTGAAGGGCTCACACATCATCGACCCAAAAACAGGCAAACCCGCCGCCCAAACTCTCTTCTCCACCTCCGTCATTCACCCGTCATGCACGATGGCAGACGCACTCGCGACCGCCCTCTATGTGATGGGACCGGATGGCGGAATTGAATGGGCACGCGAAAACAAAATTCAGGCCATCTTCGTGTTTGAAGACGGCCGAATCACTCAGGTTCATAAAGGCGAAGCCGTCGACCTATAATTTACTGATGCCCTCAAGATCGAAAGATCCAAAAATAGCATCCAAGGTTTCATCCGACTCAAGTGATTTATCATGCAGCCCCATGCGCATCTCCATCTTGCCGCATTGAATCCAAACCCACTTGTCCTTAAAGCGTTTGGCGGGAAAACCCTGGCACTTCTCATTGCCGTATTCCTTCTGTTTTTCTTCAGTCATCTCCGGACGATGAAACACCTGAATCCAAATCTTTTGCTGACCACTCTTCTTAGCGGTGACCGAAATCCAAGATGCGGAACCGCAACTCCAGTCGAAGTTTCCGTATGACTGCTCACCGGATGGCAAAAACTTCTGAAACGATTTCGCGATCTCTTCTTGGAGCTTACGGACCTCCTTGCTCTGCGTGGCGGACTTCTCACTCATCTCCTTGCGCAGTTCATCAAGCTTATCCCGCAAAGGCTTGAGCTGTGGCTCATACTCTTTCTCAATCGCCTCAATCTCCGCCTGCAACGCAACCTTCTTGTTCAACATCTCTGAAAGAGACTCCTCCGCTTGCACTACACCAACGCTGATCCACAACATCGCCAACACTTTCATCACTGCACACTTTTTCATAAATTTGAGGGGCGAAGGTAACGGGTCGAGTCGTTAGAGACAAACGAATTTTCCATCACCCGCTTACCACAGCTCCTGTTGTTGCGGATCGGATTTGAGAGGACTGGCCACTTCACGAACCGACAAGCCGGCTTCAGGGAAGTCGAACTCTCTGAGCCGCCCCTCCAAAAATTCGGACAACTGCCCCTGAGTTAGCAATGCCGGCATTCGCGAATGATACTTCGCGACCATCCGGTTCGGGGTGGTCGTCACGAGGTTGTAACACAAACCACGCGACTCGTGCTCTTCCCAAATTCCAGCAACCCATAACACTTCATCCTGTTCCGGCTGAAACTGATAGGCCTGCTTGCGGCCGCCTTGAACAGCCCACTCGTAGTAGGCCGAGACGGGAATCAAACACCTTCGATTCTCAAAAGCCTCTTTCCAAATTCCGTCGAGCTTGTCCTGCCGAGCATTGACAATGGCCCGACTCCATTCGCGCTCGAAACCCCATCTCATGGAAAGCAATGATCCATCCGCCATTGCCACAACGCCCTCCTCGGTCGGCCGCATCAACCGATCCTCCCCCAAATCCTCATCCGACCAATCCGCCTTGGGCGCACTCTTGGAGGCTCCTTTCTTTTTGCCAACGCGATACGCCGTGCACATGACCCAGACTAGCCCCGTGGGTCGACTTCATCCAGTCGTTTGATTCATCAAAGCGCCATCAAGAGCCTGAATTTGAAGCTGCCAAGCGGATCCAGATCTGCCAGCCTGCTGCAGTTCAATGTTCCGGCTACCCTTCCATCCTGCCGCAGCCATCAAATGGCTAGCGATATTGATCCCCATGGCGGCGGTCGTAGGATCAGCATCGGCCTTCTTTCTCTGGAGCCTCGATGCACTGACAAAAACCCGCTTTGAATCGCCATGGCTTATCTGGCTTTTGCCCCTGGGTGGCTTGGTGATCGGCTGGATCTACCATCGATTCGGCAAATCCTCGTCCGCAGGCAACAACCTGATCATCGACGAAATTCACCAGCCTGGCGCGGGCGTTCCAAAACGAATGGCCCCACTGGTTCTCATCGGCACCTTGGTCACACATCTGCTCGGTGGCTCAGCAGGACGTGAGGGCACTGCCGTCCAAATGGGTGGAAGCATCGCTGGCGCATTTGCTCGAACTCTCAAGCTGGACGCTCCCAGCGTGCGCATCCTCCTGATGGCGGGTGTCGCCGCGGGCTTTGGCTCTGTGTTTGGCACCCCCGTTGCCGGCGCCATCTTCGCACTCGAAGTGCTAGTGATTGGGAGAATGCAATACGATGCTCTCATTCCCTGCTTCATTGCTTCATTGGCAGCCCACTGGACATGCGAAGCATGGGGCACAGAACACACTCACTATCTGGTTCAAACGATCACCGGCAGCCACTTCCTCAACTTTGCCCTCCTTGGAAAAGTCATCCTTGCCGCCATCGCCTTCGGTCTAACAGGCTCTTTCTTTGCCTGGAGTTGCCACCGCCTCAACGCCCTGTTCACACGCTTCATCCCAAAACCCGCACTCCGGCCAGCGGTCGGCGGCGTCTTGGTCATCCTGCTCTTTTTCATCGCTGGCACTCCGGATTACCTCGGCCTAGGCGTGCTCGCTCCCGCAGATCGACCCGATGCCATCACTCTGCCCGCCATGTTTACCAGCATGGACATCCCTGCCTCTGCATGGCTGTGGAAACTCGCATTCACCGTCATCACACTGGGCGCGGGATTCAAAGGCGGTGAAGTCACCCCACTCTTCTTCATCGGCGCAGCCCTAGGCAATGCATTGGCAATCGCATTCGGCGCACCGGTCGACCTGTTTGCCGCCATGGGATTGGTCGCGATCTTCGCTGCTGCAACCAACACCCCGATTGCATCCACTCTTCTCGGCATCGAACTCTTTGGTGCCACCAATGGCCTCTACCTCGCCACCGCCTGCATCATCGCCTACCGCTTCAGCGGACATGTGGGAATCTACGCATCGCAACGACTCGAAGTACCGAAGTTCCGTGCGTTCAAAAAAGACAAATGACGTCACCTCCTGGGTCATCCAGCTAGGGAGAATCGATCGAGAATTTCTGAAGATTTAACCACGAATGGTCACGAATGAACACAAATAGAAGTATGGCTTGGCTGCAAGCTGCCTTCAGCACCAGTCGATTGGAAATTTTCACCCATAAGCAGTCATACAAAATCCAGAATTCGCGTTCATTCGCGTTCATTCGTGGTTTTTCATCCCTAGCTGGAAGACCCTGAGCCCACACTCCAGGAATCCTGCTTGTGGGACGATGGGATTCTGAACTATCATCCCCGCTAATCGAACCAACCCGACGCCATCGTGAACCGCCTCAACAAAGACGACTTTTCCTTCAAATGCCCCATGAGCTGGGACCAACTCGACCCCGTTTCGTCCGACAAACGCTTTTGCCAACAATGCCAAAAGAATGTCTACGACTTGACCAACTGCTCCATCGAAGAGGTGCGAGAACTTCAACAGAAAAAAGGATCGGTCTGTGGAATGGTCAGATTGATGGGCGCCAGCACGATCGCCGCATCCCTCTCCATGGCAGCCTGCAAAAGCCCCGAAGTCTTAGGATACATCCCAGCGCCAGAAGGAGCTCAAACCCAAGAGAAGAGCGAATGCGAGGCGTCCAATGAATCGACTGACTCGAAGACCATTCGTGAAGGCGAGCTCAATCCGAAACAAAAGGCCGAACTCGAAGGCATCATGGAGGATCCCGAACCCATGATCTTGGGAAGAATTGCGGCTCCGAGAGAACCACAATTTGATCCAGACAAAGCGTCTTGATCCGCGGCTGATTCAATCCCAATGGACTCGCGACTTGCCGAGCAAGGCCGTCAAGGTTACCTCTGCTCAGACGTAACGCCCCTGTAGTTCAACGGATAGAACAAGCGTTTCCTAAACGTTAGATCCAAGTTCGATTCTTGGCAGGGGCATTTTTCTAGCCGAGACAGACTTGGCCAAAACCCAACGTATCTCCTGTCCCCATGCGACTGCTCCAATTCCTCCTCAGCGCAACTGCCCTCGGCCTCTTCTCGGCAACAGCCCAAGACCAACCCAATGTGGTCATCATCTACGGCGATGACGTCGGCTATGGCGACCTCGGTTGCTACGGCGCGACCAAAATCCCCACTCCCCATCTCGACAAGCTCGCCAGCCAAGGCCTGCGCTTCACCGATGGCCATTGCTCAGCGGCCACCTGCACGCCATCGCGCTTTTCCATGCTCACCGGAATCCACGGCTTCCGTCACGGCGTGCGTATCTTGGCACCGAACGCCCCCATGACCATCAAGCCCGGTTGGCTGACTCTCCCCGCCCTCTTCAAAAAGGGTGGCTACAGCACTGCGGTGATCGGCAAGTGGCACCTTGGCATCGGCGATGGCAAGACTCCGGTCGACTGGAACTCGGACGTGAAACCCGGCCCACTTGAAGTCGGTTTCGATTACTCCTTCCTGCTCCCCTCCACCAACGACCGCGTCCCCTGCGTCTACGTAGAAAACCACCGCGTGGTGAACCTCGACCCCAAGGACCCACTCTACGTCGGCGAAAAACCCGAAGGCTTCAGTGGCACGGTCTATCCTGACGGACGCAAGGACCCGAAGGCCATGAGCTATTACATGAATAGCCACGGCCACAACCACTCGGTCATCAATGGCATCGGTCGCATCGGCACCATGTGGGGCGGCAAGTCTGCTCTCTGGAACGACGAAACCATGGCACTTGAATTCGCCAAGCAGTCCCGCAAATACATCGACAGCCGCAAGGATCAAAAGGAACCCTTCTTCCTCTTCTGGTCCGCCGCCGACATCCACGTGCCGCGCGCGCCGAATCCTCGCTTCAAGGGCAAGTCCGAGCTCACTTACCGCGGCGACGCGATGGTGCAACTCGACTGGTGCGTCGGCGAAGTCATGGCCGCGCTCGAAGAAAACGGCATGACCGAAAACACCATCCTCATCTTCTCTAGCGACAATGGCCCCGTCTACGACGACGGCTACAATGATGGCACCACCGTGAAGACCTCGACCAAAGAAGTCGACCGCGGCCACGACGGTTCGGGCCCCTACCGCGGCGGCAAATATCAGATCTACGAAGGTGGCCACCGCGTGCCGCTGATTGTCCGCTGGCCCGGCAAGATCAAACCGGCTGTCAGTGGCGCCATCGTCAACCAAATCGACTTCCTCGCATCCTTCGCTGACATGCTGAGCATCGAGCTCGCCGCCGACCAAGCCATCGACAGCCGCAACTACCTGGATGCCATCCTCGGCAAAGACCCCAAGGGCTCAGACATTCTCGTTTCCGAAGCACGTGGCCTCGCCATTCGCCAAGGCGACTGGAAGTTCATTGCCGCCGGAGGGAAGAAGGGCAAAAACGCACCGAAAGGCCCCGTCAAAGGCCAACTCTACAACCTCAAAGACGATGTCGGTGAAGCCAAGAACGCAATCGCCGAGCATCCCGAGAAAGCGAAGGAGCTTCAAGGCATGCTTGAGAAGGTCCGCACTGGCGCCGGCATGCGCGCCGACTTCAAGGCCAACTGATTCCAGTCAGCACTGCACCTTGCTGCCGCACGTCCCACAGCCCGATTGCAGCTGCGCAGCAATCCTATCAGCTGTCGGCGTGATCGAAAGTCCACCCAAGTTGGTGCAACGCAACTCGCGCGGAATCTGATGCGCCACCTTGGCCATCGCCACCACAACTTCATCAAAAGGAACCAAGTGTTGGTAGTCCGCCAAGGCCATGTTGGCGACCGAGAGCGCGTTACTCGCAGCCAAAACATTTTTGCCCAAGCAAGGGGCTTCCACACGGTTAGCAATCGGATCACAGACCATGCCGAAGCAGTTCTGCAGAGCCATCGATGCAGCAGCAAGTTGTTGAGCGGTCGAACCACCACCTAGATAAACCATGGCGGCAGCCGCCATCGAAGAACCGGATCCGCATTCCGCCATGCAGCCACCTTCCTCGGCAGCAAAGGTTGCGTCGCGAGTGATGAACACCCCAATCAAACCCGCAATCAATAGCGCCTTGGCGCGAGTATCTTCATCCACTTCAAGCGCATCACAAACCGCAAGCACTGAGCCAGGCATAGCACCACAGGAACCGGCGGTCGGTGCCGCAACAATCGTACCCATCGAGGACTTCACCTCCATGATGGCCGAAACATAGCGTACGATGCGGTTGTTGATGTCGGCGGGAATGAGTCGTCCCTCCTCTTCGGCCTTGGTGAATCCGGGACTCTGGGAATGCAGAATGCGGTCGGCGTATTCGGTGCCGGCCAAGCCTTCTTCCACGCCACCTTTCATGATCTTCGCCAGGACCTTCATCTTCTCGATGACTTCCTCCGGCGTGATGCCACCACGAGCGGCTTCGTAACAAGCGGCACTCTCCCATAGCGGGGTATCAGCAAAATCGGGATGGGCCTCCATCTCACCGCAACGAGTGAATGGCACGGACAAGTTCTTGCGCGAGAGAATAGGCAACACAGCACCGAGCACACGAGCGCGCTTGGCGCCCAACTCTTCAGCAAAAGAGCCGACCAAATCAGCCGCAGGCTTTTCCCTCGAATCAAAACGCAGCAGTCCACCCTTCTCACCTGGCAACCAAGACCACTCCTCGGAAAGTCCTGCGAGCTCACTGCCCGTCACCAGCTCCTCAGCCGGTTGCGCATCGAGCCAGAAAAGAGTGGAGCAGTAATCGCCTTGGCCACCGAGCTTCACGCCATCGACCGCTTGCAACTCGATCATGCCACCACCGGTAGAAGTCGCATCAAAATAATAAACCGTGCCACTCTCGCCTGTGATCTCGAGACGGTAAAAGTTGGGGTGCGGTGCGTCGTAGGATTCGTAGTGCACTTCAACCTCGATCCCTTCTTCACGCAGCGCGGCAGGATAGGTCGGCAAGCGTGCGTCATCCGGCTCCCAACCGAGGATGCCGCTGTAAAGACCCAGATCAGTGCCCTGATCCTTGTGGGTGGTGACGAGCGAACCATTGGGATCATAGTAGGCCGCGAGCTTGACCACAGGCTCGCCGGCAAGGTCACGCGCCAACCGACCAATCCGATTGGCCGCGGCACTATGCGAGCTACTGGGTCCACGCATCACGGGGCCAAGCACGTCATTGAAGATGCTGGGAGTCTTTTCCATACGCCATAGAATGCCACCGATCCTCCCGGCGAGCAAAGAATTTCCACAAATCAAGCCAGACCGTAGATCCGCTCGGCGTTCCCACCCCAGAAGGCCGACTGCTCGTCAGAGCTCAAGCCAGAAGCCAGCTGCCCAGCAACCTCCACCCACTTGGCGTAGGGTTCACGCAAAAGACACACCGGCCAGTCAGAGCCATACATCACGCGTTCTGGACCGAAAGCTTCGAACACGGTGTCGAAATACGGCTGCAGCAAATCGAGGCTCCACGCCTCGTCCCGCACCTCGGTGAGCATGCCGGACACCTTGCAACTCACATGCTCTCGCTTCGCCAACTCGCGAATGCCCTTGTCCCAATCTTGGTCATACTCGCCCGCTTTGATTCGTGGCTTAGCGATGTGATCGACCACAAACACTTGATCCGGATGCCGATCCACAAACTGAATGGTCTGCGGCAGATGCTTCCAGAAAATCAGAATATCATAGAGCAGGCCGTAGGTTTTCAAACGGCCAATCCCTTCGTTGAAGTCAGGTCGTAAAATGAAGTCATCATCTGGCTCATCGTGAACCACATGACGAACTCCCTTGAGGTTCTGATACGCCGCATACTTTTCCAAATAGGGTTCACCCGCATTCTCCATCAATGGCACCCAACCCACCACACCTCGGATGATCTCGCTCTCATTCGCCAATCCCAGCAACCACTCGGTCTCCTCAATCATCTGCCGCGCCTGCACCGTCACCGAGCCATCAATCTTGGATTCACTCGCAACCTCCCCCAGCTCCTTCAGAAGAAAGTCCCGACGAATCACTTCATGTTCGTCACCCATCCACACGTAATCCGTGTCGTTGATGGCCCAAAGGTGATGGTGGCTGTCGATGCGCATAGTATTATTCGTGCTTCGTGCGAATTGATAACTAAGAACCAAGAACTAGGAACCAAGAACAAGCCGCTTCGCGGCTTAATCCACT
Source organism: Luteolibacter sp. (assembly GCA_043566505.1). GTDB lineage: Bacteria > Verrucomicrobiota > Verrucomicrobiia > Verrucomicrobiales > Akkermansiaceae > Luteolibacter. Next base: position 780,523 of record CP121322.1, read on the forward strand.
TTCCCCCAGATCTTCTCCATCAGCGCAAACGCTGTCGGATCGTGCTTCTTGAGCTCTGCGCGGACAAAGGGGTAAAAATCGTTGTGGTAAAAGTAAGCTTCTGTGGACTCCGAGAAATACTCTTTGTGATTGGTCGCGCCGTAATGACGAACGACCTCCCCCGTGTAGAGCAAGGCCTTGTCGTAAGAACCGGCATCCATGGCTTTCTTATAAGCTGCCAATATCCCCTCATGCTCAAAACCCAATACCTGATCGTGATACGAGTGCGCCAACTCATGCAAAATAACAGCGGGATGCTTCAGAATCTGTTGACGAGATAACAAATTGGCAGCCACCGGAATATGAACCATTTTTTCCAACCTCGGATCATGACCATTCTCAACCAGCCATTCCTTGCTCGGATGATACTGCATGCTACTTAGTGTTGGGTGCTTGCGCTCAATCCAAATCTCCAACTTCTTCAATTCTGCCAACTGCTTCTTGGGCATCAGGAGAGCAATCCGCTCAAGGTGATTATCCAACATCGACAAGGCTTTCGCCCCTTCTTCCGCATCCACTCCGCCCTTCAAGAGTTGCGGATCCACGTGGACCGTCCAACCCCGCAATTCTCTCTTAACTGGGTCAAAGCGAGCCACCTTGTCCGCCTCTTTGGCTAGCGCAGCGGAACTCAGGGCAATCATTGCCGCGGCCCATGCGAATTGCTTCATCATCTTGATCATTTTCATCATACGGTTCGTTTATTGGATGTTGTCGACACCAGCATCGTAATCCCACTGCTTGTCCATCACAGGCTTAAGCATGTTGCGTACCTCCTCCACCAACTCCTGCTCGTATGGCTCATAATACCATTCCAAGTTGCGCCGCACCGAGCTCACTCTGGCCGTGCTGAACATGGTCGTCTGGAAAGGGGTTTTCTGACAGGCAAACTGAAATGCCAATTTCGCGATGTGAGTGCCGCGCTCTTCACACCAATGCGCCACCTTGGCATACAATTCGCGAACCTCTTGCGATGCCGGATGCCAATCCGCCACTTTGCCGCCTGTCAGCAATCCACTTGCAAACGGGGAAGCATTGATGATCCCAATATCGTTCTTCTCGCATGCTGGCACCAATTCCAACCCTCGAGTGTCATTCAAGCAGTAGTGATTGTGCATCAAGATCGCATCGACGGGCGCCTCTTCAACCACTCGCTTCCACAAATCCATTGGGTAAATCCCCGCACTCACCGCTCCAATCTTGCCTTCTTCCTTGAGTTTCACCAACGCGGGAAACCCTTCTTCAAAAGCCATCTCGGTCTTGGAAAATCCCTGATACTCAAAATCGTGAAGATGTACAATATCAATGTAATCCACCCCCAACCGCTTCAAGCTCCCCTCCAAACCTTCACGAATTCGCTTCTCGGAATAGTTCAGCTCGTCTTTTCCATAAGCCCCCGGCTCGGTGTATTTGCCAGCCTTAGTCGACAACACGTAGCGTTCGCGCGGCATCGTGTGCAAAGCTTTGCCAAGCACGGTCTCCGAGACGGTGCCTCCGTATGCAGGCGCGACATCAAAGTAGTTGATTCCCTCTTCAAAGGCCTCGTGCACGGCGCGGATCCCCTCTCCTTCGTCGACATCTCGAAAGACCCCACCGAGAGCTGAGGCTCCAAAGCTAAGCTCTGAAACTTTTAATCCAGTTTTACCTAAGATACGGTATTCCATATTACCACCCATTTCTGTTAGGACTGATTGTTGATTTGGATTTTTACAACATTTCCTCCGCCGCCAGCTTCAGCGATCGCCTGGGGCAATTCATCCATCGGATACTCTTTGGTGATCAACGGCCATGGGTCGATTTTCCCGCTTTCCACCAAATCAATCACCCGCTCAAACACATTAGCGAACCTCCATGAGGCGACAAAATTGAGCTCCTTGGTCAAGAACAGGTTGGCCGGAATCGGCGTGTCGTCGGGCAATGTTCCCACTTGAACAACCGTGGCTCCTTTCGCACTCAATTGTATGCCTTGTTTCAAAGCAGCGCCTACACCCGCCGCCTCGAACACGACTTCAAAGCCATCCTCGGCAAACTGCTTGGCTTGTTCCTCGCAATCTTTGGCCGCTGGGTCAATCGCCCCTGTGGCCCCTTGGTCGACCGCGAATTTCCGCGCAAAGGGTCGCAAGTCGGAAACCACCACACGACTCGCACCAAAGGCATTTGCCATCAGCAAGACCATTTGGCCAATGGTGCCACCACCCGTGATCAAGACCGACTTGCCAGCGACTCCGCCACTGCGCTGCACGGCATGCATGGCCACACTCAAAGGCTCCATCAATGCTCCCAATGGATAACCAAAACCATCGGGCAACTTCCACGCGTTGCGCTCAGGCGCCGTGACATACTCGGCAAAGCATCCGTCACTTGGAGGAACGACAGCGGCAGATCCATAATACACCATCTCATCGCAGAGGTTGTATTTCCCCGCACGGCACAAACGGCATTGTCCGCAGGCACGCGAGGGGTCAATTGCGACGTGTTGGCCAATGCGTGATTCGTCCACTCCCTCGCCCACCGCAACAATCTCACCCGAAAACTCATGACCTAGGATGAAGGGTTGAGTTGGGATGAAATTTCCACATTTGCCATGCGCATGATAATGCAAATCGGTGCCACAAATACCAGCCGAGCGAACACCCACCAATACCTCCCCAGCCTTCGGCTGAGGGCGTTGTTTCTCTTCTTGGCGGATATCTTTCTCTCCGTGGAGAACCCACGCTTTCATCGAATCAATCATCGTTATTTAAGGAAAATGTAGAGCACGACCATCAACGCAAATAGCAATACGGACAATGTGCGAGGGTCGGTGATGCCAGTGAACTTGCCATTGGCCAATGCCTTGAGCGGGCTACCCCAACAGGCGTTCTCAAGTTGCGATGCCGGCGGCGGCGGCGTGGTCAAACTGACAATCACATAGGTCACGATGCAAATGGCGCAAAGAATCGGACCAGCCAACATGAAGGGAATGCCAGGACCGACGCGTGGATCGGTGATCAATCCCTTGAAGCCGTCAGGCACGTCGCTGAGGAGCATCTTCCCAACATTCGGCATATCGAGCACGAAGTAGATCAGTCCGAGCGTGCAACCGATCGCAAAGGTCGCAATCGCCGCCTTGTTGTTACCGCGTTCCCAGAACACCCCGAGCACCAACACCGTGGTGACTGCCGGGGCGAAGATCATCGGGATCTTGTTGATGGCTTCGAAGATGGTGCCGAATTGCTCGCCTTGAGTGGACCACAGCATGGCCAAAATCATGATGACCCCAGCACTGATTCTGCCAACCCGAACCAAACTCGCGTCGCTAGAATCGGGACGCATGCGCTTGAGGATATCGAACGAAATCAAAGTCGAGCAACTGTTGAGCGCTGAGGCAATCGTGCTCATCAACGCAGCCAATAGACCGGCTGCAATCAAACCCTTGAGTCCCGTCGGAATGAGAAGATTGATCAGATTGGGCAGCGTGGTGTTGTAGTCAGTATCCCCACCGGAAGTCTCACCAAACGACATCGCACCGTTCTTCACCAATACAAAGGCAATCACACCCGGCACGACCATTAGGAAGAGCGGGAGAATTTTGAGGAAGCCTGCGAAGATCGCACCGTTCTGGCCGTCGCGCTCGCTTTTGGAACCCAAAACACGCTGGACGATGGTTTGATCCGAACACCAATACCAGATGCCCAACACCGGGTAACCCAACAAGATCGCGAGCCATGAATACTCATTCAGGCTGCCATCTTCTTTGTGAATCGGGTGGATCATACTCAGTTTCTCGGGTGCCACTTGAGTTTTGAATTCATCGTAACTGTTGATCCCAACTTCCGGCAGATGCTGAATCGCCAAAACGGTGATGAGAACCGCTCCTCCCAAGAGGAGGAAAGTTTGAATGGTCTCCGTGACTACCACAGCCTTGAGGCCACCCAGAATGGTGTAAATGACGGTGACCACCGAAATGATGAGAATCGAAGTCATCATGTTCACCCCTAGAAAGGCCTCAAACACCTTGGCTCCAGCAAACAGCGAAATGCCGATGTGCACCAGTAGCGCTCCGAAAATCGCGATCGCCGCCAAAAAGGTGCGAGCCGCCGGGCTGTAACGACGCTCAAGAAACTGCGGCAGGGTCTGAATGCCACTGCGGAAATAGAATGGAGCAAAGAAGAGGGCCAGTGCGATCAGACAGTAACAGGCCATCCACTCGAAGTTACCCATGACAATACCGACACTCGCACCCGCTGCTGCCAAACCGACCAAGTGAATGGTCGAAATGTTGGAGGCAAACATCGCGCCCCCGATGGTGAACCAGCCGAGGGATTTGCCAGCGAGGAAATACTGGTTGCTGCTGGCGTTCTTGCGGTAGCCGACCCAAATGCCAATTCCGGTGATGGCGACGAGGTAGGCGATGATGACGACAAGGTCGATGATGGGAATATTCATCCTGAAGTGTTAGTATGGGTTGTGATGGGTTATCGCCGAGGGAGCCTAATACACCCCAACAGCGCGCGGGAGTATGGCTGGCACATCCAGCCGGAGGCAACCAAATAGCTGGCCAAGTCTGCTTCTGAAATGGCGACTCCACTCACTCAATGACAAGACTCGCCCAAATCACCGTATTATTACTGCCAATCTGTTCCATGAAGCCCGTTCTCACCCTAGTCGCAGCCCTAACTGCATTCGCCCCGATCTCCCACGCCAGCGAGAAACCCAATATCGTCCTGATCATGGTCGACGACATGGGCTGGTCCGACATTGGGCCCTACGGCGCCGAAATCATCCAGACTCCCAATCTCGACAAAATGGCAGCCAACGGCCTGCGCTTCCGACAATTCTACAACAACGCCAAATGCACCACCACCCGAGCGACATTGCTCACGGGCCTCTACCCTAGAGAGGGCGGACGCGGCATTGAACTGATCAACGACCAAATGGTCACTCTCGGCGAAGCGATGAAACTCGCTGGCTACCAAACTGGCATCAGCGGCAAATGGCACAATGGCAGCAGCAAACCTCACCGGCCATTCGATCGTGGCTTTGACCAATCTTACGGCCTCTGGGATGGCGCCTGCAATTTCTTCGACCCCTCCATCCAAGACCCGAAATTCAAAGGCAGCCGCAACCGTGTCTTCGGACAAGACGACAAGCTCATCACAGAATTCCCCGAGGACTACTACATGACCGATGCCTTCACCGATCATGCCATTCGGATGATCAACGAATTTTCAGCAAAAGAGGAACCCTTCCTAGTTTACGTTCCCTACACCGCTCCCCACTACCCGCTTCACGCAAAGCCTGAGGACATCGCGAAATACAAAGGGAAATTCTCCATGGGCTGGGACGAACTTCAAAAACGCCGACACAAGAAAGTCATCGAACTCGGACTCATCGACCCAAAATGGACTCTCCCGCCACGCGACCGCGAAGCTCAACCATGGACCGAGGCCAAAAACAAAGATTGGCAAAATCTGCGCATGGAAGTTTACGCCGCGATGATCGACAACGTGGACCAAAACATCGGCCGCATTCTTACGGCGCTTGAAAAGTCGGGCGAAGCCGACAACACGCTGGTCCTCTTTCTCTCCGACAACGGCAGCTGCGCAGAATCCCCTGGCGGCGAAAACAACACTGCCCACATCCCGGGACCCAAAGAGTATTACTCCCACGTCGGCCCCAGCTGGGCTTACGCCCAAAACGCCCCATTCCGGCGCTACAAATCCCGCATGCACGAAGGCGGAACCGCAACCCCTCTCATCGCCTACTGGCCGGGAACGGTCCCCAAAAACTCCTTCACCGACCAAGTCGGCCACATCATCGATTTCCTCCCGACTTTCCTCGATATGGGCCGTGGCAGCTACCCCACGGAATACAAGGGCAAGGCGATCCTTCCTACTGAAGGCATCAGCCTGCTCAGCGTGCTGAAATCCCCCGCCGAAACCATTGACCGCAAAGAACCCCTCTATTGGTTCTTTGCCGGCAGTCGGGCCATCCGCGACGGCGACTGGAAACTCGCATGGGATCCCAAAGTCAAAAAATGGGAGCTCTACAATCTCATCAACGACCGCACTGAAATGCATGATCTCGCTAAGGAAAAACCGGAGATCGTCGACCAACTCCGCACCCAATGGGAGGCATGGGCCGATAAAACCGATGTGAAATACAAAAAGGCTCAATGAAAAAAGTTCACCTACCCCTCGCCTTCAGCCTCTTCATCTCAGGGCTCATGCCCCTGCAGGCGCAACCTTCCTCAGACTTCAGCGCCCCAGAGGAAATCACCAAAATCTCCTTCGGCTCCTGCTTCAATCCAAGAGAAAAACACTCGTCGATTTTTGACGGCATCATCCAACACCAACCCGATGTCTTTATCTTCCTCGGCGACAACATCTACGGCGACACCAACGACATGGAGGTGCTGAAGAAAAAATACGCAGAACTTGAAGCGGTCGATGGCTACCGAAACCTGCGCGAATCATGCAAGTTGATCGCGACTTGGGACGACCACGACTACGGCATCAATGACGGCGGCAAGTCGTACAAAATGCGCGAAGAATCCGAACAAATCTTCCTGGACTTCTACAAAGACCCCGCGGACTCACCTCGTCGCACTCGAGAGGGCGTCTACGGTTCCTACACCTTCGGGCCATCGGGAAAAACCTGCCAACTTCTCGTGCTCGACACCCGCTACTTCCGCGACGAACTGCCGCGGACCAAGAAGCCACGCAAAGAAGGCACGGTTGGATGGTATGAACCGACGACCGACACCGATAAAACCCTCCTCGGCGAAGCCCAGTGGAAGTGGCTGGAAGAACAACTGCAAGTCCCCGCAGACATCCGCATCATCGCCAGCAGCATTCAAGTGATTGCACACGAGAAAGGCATGGAGAACTGGGGCAACGTCCCGCACGAGCAATCACGGTTGTTCGAACTCCTCAAAAAGCACAAAGCTCATCACACCTTCGCTATCTCTGGCGATGTGCACTTCACTGAGCTCTCAAAAAAAGATATCGGCGATTATCCTCTCTACGATTTCACCAGCAGCGGAATGTCTCACACCCACAAATCCTGGGCGAACGCCATCAACACGTTTCGCGTCGGCGAATCAAAGTGGACGATGAACGCAGGCTTGATCGAAATCGACTGGGCCAACGAAAAAGTCGAACTAGCAGCCATCAACCCGAAGGGAGAAAAAATCCTCTCCCACGAGCTCAAGCTCTCAGAGCTGCAGTTCAAGTAATCGGAAAATGTTGATGAAACTAAACTACCAATCATTCTTAACCGAATTAAGCCTCTGATCTGGTGAAATCACCAACATCGTGGGTTGGCGCAAGATCCAGTCAGGAAAGCTTGATCGCCCAATCCCTCAACCCCATGATCTCGCGCGTCGTGAAAATGTGGCGAATTGCCCCGCGCAATGAACCTTTAACCTTCACTAAAATACCACAGATCTTCGATCTGAATCGCTAGCTTTATGGCACAGCCCGTGCATCGTGATATCTCATCAATCCAAAACAAAACCACCTCAAAATGACCGGCCTACGCACCCTCACCTCCGTCATCGGACTCAGCCTGCTGACCCTCATGAACAGCCCCGCCCAATCTCTACCTTACCCTGAACGTGGATTTGTTAGTTCACAACCCGCCAACAACTGGGAAGAAGGCCTGATCACTGGCAACGGCACACTGGGCATGCTCGCCTTCAGCCGACCCACCGATGAACGCATCATCTTTTCCCACGAGGAACTGTTCCTGCCCATGGGAGACCCCATCGTTCCACCCGACCAATCGATGCACCTTGCCGAGATCCGCAAGCTCATTGCAGACGGCAAATACAAGGACGCAGAAAGACTTCAGGCAAAACACTCAGGACAAGAAGGGTTCATGTACCCGGACTACTACGTCCCCGCGTTCGACATGACTCTCACCACCACCGCTGAGGGTGAAGTGAAAGACTACGCCCGCTCCGTTGATTTCTCAACAGGGCTTGCTCGCGTTAAGTGGTCCGACGACCGCGGAGCCTTCGAACGCCGCATGTTCTGCTCCCGCGCTGACGGTGTAACGGTGATCGAGTTGACCGGCCCTAAACCTGGCTCGCTGGATTACAAGATCCGTCTCGAACAACGCCTCCTCAGCAAAGAGTTCAACAAAGACACCGATATCGCAAAACGTTCCGATGAAGTTTTCAAGGAGCACGTCGGCAACATCAAAAATAGCGCGACTGAAAACTCATTGAGCTTCAGCAATGACTTCACCAAATCCTACGAGCGGAGCATCAAGTCACTCAACGGCTACTCCCGCGTCATCACAGAAGGTGGAAGCACCGAGGTGAGCGAGGACGGCACTCTTCACGTCAAAGGCGCCGACCGGATTCTCATCCTGACCGATATTCGCCTACTGAAAGAAAAGGACACCTCCAAGTTTGTCGCACTCAAAACATCGCTCGATGAACTGTCCACCGATTTCGACATGTTGCTCGCTCCTCACGCAGCTCTCCACGGCGAGTTGTTCAACCGCGTCAAACTCGATCTTGGCGGTGGTGAAGATCACAAGAAAACCACGGAAGAGTTGATGAAAACTTCCACCTGGAAAGACATCAACATGGCACTACTCGAAAAACAATTCGATGCCGGTCGCTACAATATCATCTCATCCACTGGCAAATTGCCACCCAACCTCCAAGGCATGTGGGGCGCTACCTATGTTCCGAACTGGGCAAGTGACTACACTCACAACGGCAACGTGCCATCGGCCATCGCAGCCAACTTGCCGGGCAACATGCCTGAGCTGACACCCGCTTATACCAGCTACATCGAGTCGCTCATCCCGGACATGCAGCTCAACGCCAAGCACCTGTTTGGTGCACGCGGCGTCGTACTCCCATCACGCACATCCACCCACGGCTACAACAACGCATACAGCGATGGCTTTGCTGGCGGCATGTGGGTTGCTGGTGCAGGCAAAGCAGCTCGTTTCTTCTACGACTACTACCTCTTCACAGGCGACAAAAACTTCCTTGCCAATCACACGGTTCCCTACTTGGAGCAATGCGCCTTGTTCTTCGAGGACTTCCTCTACGAGGACGAAAACGGCCAATTCATCTTTTCCCCAACTCAGTCTCCTGAGAACTGGCCATCTGGCGTCCCGAAAGAGCAGCGCGCTCAAGCCAGCTACAACGCGACCATGGACGTGGCCGTAGCCAAAGAGGTTCTCAACAACTTGATCCACGCATCACGCACTCTCGGCATCAACGCCGATAAGATCCCTCTCTGGGAAGGCATGCTGAAAAAAATGCCTCCTTACACACTCAACGAAGACGGCATCATCAAAGAGTGGCTCACCCCACGCCTCGGCAACCAAGACGCCCACCGCCATTCATCGCAACTCTACCCACTCTACTACGTCCTTCCGGATGAATTGGAGAAAGACCCCAAACTTCTCGAGGGCTTCCGCAAGAGTGTGGAGTTCAAACTCGCTGAACATTGGAAAGACCCCGAAGACCGTGGCTTCATGTCCTTCGGTCTCGTCCAACTCGGACAAGTGGTCTCGACTCTTGGCGACGGCGAACTCTCCCTGCTCTGCCTCCGTCACTTGGTGAACCGCTTCTGGCTCAACAACCTGGCATCCATGCACAACCACCGTCACTTGTTCAACATGGACATTAGCGGTGGCCAACCCGCACTCATCATCCAAATGCTGGTCGGCTCCGACATCGGTGAGGTGAATCTACTCCCCGCTCTTCCTAAAGGCTGGAGCAAAGGATCCCTCGAAGGTGCCCTCTGCCGCGGCGCGATCGAAATCGACAGCTTGAAATGGGACGGCAAAAAAGTGGAAGTCGAGATGACCTCGAAAACCGCCCAAGAAATCGAATTGGGTCTTCCAAAAGACATCAAGTCCATCGAGGCCACCGGTGCTGACATCAAAGACGGCGCTGACGCCTCGTCACGCACGGTTTCTCTGCCAGAGAACAAAAAAGTCAGCTTCAGCATCACGCTCAAATAACCCGAGCCAACCACACCTTCAAAACCCATGACCGGCTTATCAGCGCGCCGAGCGCTCTCACTTACCGTGGTCGCATTTGGCCTGATCGGGCTGAATGCCTGCCAATCACCCGAAGACAAATCAACCTCCAGCGTGACGGCGGCCGACCTCCAATGTGAAGGCAAGACGTCGCCCATCGCTGTTGGAAAGCAACCACACCTCAGCTGGCGCGTTGAGGCGGGCGAACAACAGAACGTCACCCAATCGGCGTGGCAGATTCTGGTGGCGAGCAGCAGCGATCTTCTCACCGAAGATCAAGCCGATCTGTGGAACTCCGACAAAACAGAATCCCAACGATCACCCCTCATCCCCTACGCCGGAAAACCCCTCGAAGCAGGACAAGTCTGCCACTGGAAAGTCCGCATCTGGGATGGCAACGATCAAGCATCCGAATGGAGTGAGGCCACAACTTTCGAAGTCGCCCCAACCGCTCCAGCCGACTGGAGTGGCGCACAATGGATCGACGACGGCAAAACCAATCCTGAGAATGATGAGGATTACTACAAACTCGATCCCGCCCCGCTATTCCGCAAGGACTTCACGCTGGAGAAACCTATCGAAAGCGCCCGGCTCCATGTCGTCGGACTCGGCCTCTGCCTCCCTAGCCTGAATGGCGAACGCATCGAAGACCACATTCTCGACCCACCATGGACTGCTTTCAAAGATCGCATCCAATACCGCACCCACGATGTCACCTCACAACTCGCAGAGGGAGAAAACTGCCTCGGACTCGCGGTTGGCAACGGCTTCTTCAATCCACTGCCCATGCGCAAATGGGGCCGACGCAATCTCCGCGGCGACTTGTTTGTCGGACGCCCACGCGTCATCGCAAAACTCGTCATCACTCACCCAGACGGATCCGAAACCGTAGTCACCACTGGCGAAGGATGGAAAACTGCCACTGGCGCATCGCTTCGCAACAACATCTACATCGGTGAAATCCGCGACGCGCGCAAAGCAATCTCGGACTGGGACACCGCCAATTTCGACGACTCAAATTGGAACCCCGCCAAAATCAATGACGCGCCCCTCGAGCCGCTCGAACCACTGCGCATGCTTCCCGTGCGTCCGCATGAAACGCTCAACGCAGTCAGCGTCACCGAACCAAAACCGGACACTTACATCGTCGACTACGGCATCAACTTCACCGGCATCCCAGAAATTGATTTCGATATTCCTGCCGGCACAGAAATCACTCTGCGCTACGGCGAACTGATCTACGAAGACGGCACGCTCAACCCAATGACCAGCGTCACTGGACAAATCAAAGGAACGAAGAAACTCGAAGACGGCACCGAGCAATCCGTCGGCGGCCCAGGCGCACCGACTATCGCATGGCAGGAAGACACCTACATCGCCAAAGGGGGTGGAGAAACCTACCGACCCGACTTCACCTACCATTCCTTCCGCTACATGGAAGTGACCGGCCTGTCCGAAGCACCGAGCAAAGAGCAATTCAAGGCCATCCCCTTCAACACCGAGCTGCCACAAGCCGGAAGCTTTGTGAGCTCCAACGATCTCTTCAGCCGCATCCAAGAAATGTGCATCAACACATTTCATGCCAATGCCGTTGCCGTTCAATCCGACTGCCCACACCGCGAACGCTTTGGTTACGGCGGCGACATCGTCGCGACATCAGAGACCTTCCTGATGAATTTTGACATGAATGGTTTCTACACCAAAACCGTTCGCGACTGGGGTGATGCCCAATTGGACAACGGGCTGATGCCAGACACCGCTCCCTACGCTGGCGTCAAATACTGCGGTGTCGGTTGGGGCATGGTTCACCCACTTCTCATCGAACAACTCTACCAACACTACGGCAACCTTGAGCTCCTCAAAGAGCAACTGCCCATCGCCATCACCTGGATCGACGCCGAAGCCAATCGACGCGAAGACGGATTGGTCACCATCGGCCTCGGCGACCACGAAGCCTTGTTGCCCGGAGATCAAAAGAAAGGCCCCGAACTCAAAACTCCCAAGTTCATCGACTCCGCCAGACGCATCGCCCGCCTAGCTCGCATCGTGGGGGATGAGGAGACCGCAAAACGCTGCGACGCCTACGCCGCTGAATCGCAAGCCGCATGGGAGAAGGCCTTTCTCGACAAAGAGACAGGCAAGGTCGCCAGCGCCAACCAAACGCAACAAGTCTTCGCTCTCGGCTTTGGCTCGGCCCCCGAAGACTCGCAACAAGCCGTCCTCGACGTGCTGATCAAGGACCTTACGAAAACCGAGGACAGCCCGCGTCTGACCACTGGCATCTACGGCACATGGAAACTCCTCGAAGAATTGCCAGAACGCGGTCGCAACGACCTCGCCTACGGCCTCGCCAACCGCAAGACGATGCCATCATGGGGTTGGATGTTAGAAAATGACGCCACCACTCTTTGGGAGCACTGGGCAGGAAGCGACAACACCTTCTCCAACAACCACCCGATGTTCGGATCGGTCTCCGGCTGGTTCTTCCGCTGGCTTGGCGGCATCCAATGCGCCCCCGACGCCGTCGGCTTCGACCGCATTCTCATCCGTCCGCGCCCAGTCGAAGAACTGGAGTGGGTGTTTAGCTCTCACGACTCCATACGCGGCAAGATCGTCTCGGATTGGAAACAGGTGGACGGCAAGATCGAATACTACATCACCATCCCTGCCAACACGACTGCGATCATTGAGCTCCCCACCAATGGAACCATCGAGCGCCATGAGGTGGGCAGTGGCAGCTATGTCTTCAAGCTTCCGAAATGAACCTTGAAGACATCCTCCAAGACAAAGACTTCGGTCATCACATGCGCCTGCAGAAGGGCGAGATCGAGGCATTCTATCAACCCGGACAGAACCACGACTCCGTCATTGCAGAGCGATGCAAGTGGCTCGAACAAGAGCCCGAAACCTACAGCGCTCTTCTACCAGAAGGAACTGAGCTACTAACGGAAGCCATCCAACTCGCCAAGAGCATCGACGCGAGTTTCGACATCGACTCTTCGCAAGGCGATCCCATCGACCACTGCCGCATGCTCGGAAAACATTGGGAGTCTGACTTCATCCTGATGAAACCCGACGCAAAAGGTGTCTTCCGCCTCGTCGGCGGCTGCCTCTGCTTCCCCTCTCATTGGGCCATCCAGGACAAACTCAAACTGACGATGTCCGATATCCACGGCCCTGTCCCCGGCCTAAACGATGCCGTCGGCAAACAAATCGACACCTTTCTCCAGCGCATCAAACCCGGCATCTCATGGCAACGAGTCAACTGGGGGCTCGCTCGAACATCAGAGCTAAACCTACATCCATCACGGATCATCCCACGACTCGATTCCACGATTGAACTCAAAAGCGTTTGGTGGCGACTCGAAGAGCAATCTCTCGTCTCACTGCCGAATACCGGAGGCATTTTGTTTGGCATCAAGGTCACGACGGAACCGCTCTCCGTCATCAAAAACAACCCCGCAGCCCGCCAAGGCATGATTCGCACGCTTCAAACGATGCCGGAATCGATGGCGGCCTACAAAGGGATCGATGCTTCTCGAGATCGCATCATCGAGTTACTCGAGTCCGATCAGTCACCCTGATCCAAAATCTCCTGCTGGTCGGTGATGTCTTGGAAGATGCCCGTCACACGAACCAAGTTCCCAAATAAATCGTATCGAGCTCGGCATGCCGACCGGACGATTATCGCTTTCCCCTGCTTGGTCGTGCAGCGCAGGCGAACATGATACTCCTTACCGTCTTCCAAAACTTTTTTGAACGCCTCCTGAATGATATGCACATCATCTGGATGCACGCAGTCATAGAAGGCCTGGGCACTCGCCTCGAAGTCATCATCCACCCCAAGAATCCTACGCGTCTCTTTGGACCAAGTGATGGTCTCAGTATCGGAAAAATACTCCCACGTCCCCATCTTGATAATCTCCGCCGCCTTCTCAAGCATGTCGTTCTTTGAGCGCATATCGAGATGCGCTCGCTTGGTGGCATCAATATCCTGAGTCGTTCCTACCATCTCTAACGGCTTACCACTCTCGTCTCGCCGCGTAACTTTCCCGCGGTTATCCACCCAGATCCACCCGCCGTCACTCGTCTTCAATCGGCATTCGCAAAACCACATATCGGCATCACCCGCCAAACAGGATTCCAGATTCTTAAGAACATATTCCTGATCATCAGGGTGGATCAAGCTGAGCCAACCATCTCGGTTATTCGGCACTTCATCACGTTGGTAGCCGAGCAACATCCGGTTTCCCTCATAGAGATCGACCCGATCATGTTCGATATCCCACTCCCACCAATTCATGAAGGCCGCTCGAATGGCAAAATCGAAGCGCTCTCTAGCAACATGGGATTCAGTGACATCTCGATATCGCAACAAAACCCCGTAGACCGCATTGTCATCACCGCTCAATGGCAGGACTCGCTGCACGAAATATCGACCATTTGCCGCAACGACTTCCCGGCTCAAGCAACCCTTCTGCTCCAACAAGTCTTGAACCTCCGCCAACAAACCCTCCCGGCGGTTCAACTTGCCCAATATTTCCGACAATGGCTTTTCGACATCCGATGGCTCCAGATGAAAAAATTGGCTCATCAACTGATTGAACCCACTGACCTTCAAGTCACCATCCGTATAAAGCAGTCCATCCTCTCCATCTTCTAAAAGGCTGACCAAGTTCACCCGCAATGCAGGGACATCTTCGCCAACCAACTTTCCACTGGATTTGCCTGAATTCACGGTTGGCCATCCTAAGCTCACAAACGCGTTAGAGAAAGACAAAACCCGAATCCAAGTTGGCCATTGGCCAGACAATCGACGAAAACCGTAGCTTAACGGATGGAATGAACGCCCAAATTCGCACCTAGGCCTTATCATCAGCTAAATTCCATCAAACTATCTGACTTCCGGCCTTGAAATCACTGAAGCTCAACCAAATGATGGCGAAGTGAATCAACGCTTGAAGGATTTATCCATTGTCGTCGTCGGCGGCACCACCGGCATGGGACTCTCGGCCGCATCCGCATTTGTTCGCGAGGGCGCGAAAGTGGTCGTTGTCGGACGCAACCCCGAAAGCGGAGAAAAAGCATTGGCCGCCCTCGGCGACTCTGCCCGACTCGTCACTGGCGATGCAACTGACCCAGCTACTGCCACTAAAGCCGTCGAACTAGCTGCCTCCGAATTCGGCAAGCTCGATGGCCTCTATCACGTGGCAGGTGGCAGCGGACGACGCCAAGGCGATGGCCCGCTCCATGAACTGACCGATGAAGGCTGGCAATATACCATCGACCTCAACCTAACCTCTTTGATGAATTCCGACCGCGCCGCGGTAAAGCAGTTCATCCAACAAGGATCCGGCGGCAGCATCCTCAACATGGGCTCGGTGCTTGGCTACTCACCTTCCCCACAATTCTTCTCCACTCACGCCTACGCTGCGACGAAGTCGGCCGCCATCGGCTTTACCAAATCCTGTGCTGCCTACTACGCCAAACAAAACGTCCGGTTCAATGTGATCGCGCCGGCACTCGTGGAAACCCCAATGGCTCAACGCGCGGCCACTGATGACGAGATCCTCAACTTCATCAGCAAGAAACAACCGCTCGACGGCGGGCGCATCGGCCGCGGCAGCGACCTCGATGAAGCCGCGATCTATTTCCTTAGCGCAGGCTCAAGCTTTGTCACAGGACAAGTCCTCGCAGTCGATGGCGGTTGGACGGTATCAGAAGGAGGCAACACCCAATGAGCGAAGCCACTGCCATCGCCGGAATCGATATGGGAGGCACTCGCATCAAGGCCATCCTCCGCAACGCGGAAACGGGCGAGGAAATCGACCGCAAGATCATCCCGACCAACGACACCGGGAATGCGGATTCTCCCGCCTGGGCCGATGGCATCCTGCAATTGATCCACGAATGGGAGAGCGAACACAAAACCCCGATTGAATCGGTCGGCATCGCTTGCCCAGGACTCGCCCACCGCGATGGCACCCACATCGTTCACATGCCGGGCCGACTCCACGGGTTGGTGGACTTTGATTTCAATTCCTTCCTTAGTCGCGAGACTTTTGTCATCAACGATGCCCAAGCCGCTCTGATCGGCGAAGTCCTCGAAGGCGCCGCTCAGGGATACTCCGACCTCGTGATGCTCACCCTCGGCACTGGCGTCGGCGGCGCAATCTTGGCCAACGGACAATTGCTCCGCGGTCACCTCGGACGCGCCGGCCACTGCGGACACATGTGCATGGATCCCAATGGTGACCCTGGCATCACCGGCCTTCCGGGAACACTCGAAGACGCCATTGGCAACCACAACATCTCCAAACGCAGCAATGGCAAGTTCAACTCGACCAAAGATCTAACCGATGCTGTGAAAGCGGGCGACGCAGAAGCGAAAGTCATCTGGGACAAGTCGGTCGATTCCCTCGGATGTGGAATCGCATCCATCGTCAACATCGTCGATCCCGAAGCCATTCTCATCGGCGGCGGCATCGCGCAGGTTGGAGACCTTCTGTTCGAGCCTCTCCAGAAAAAGTTGGATGAAGTCGAATGGCGCCCAAGCAGCGACGGCGTGAAAATCCTCAAAGCAAGCCTCGGCGAGTGGGCTGGCGCAATCGGCGCACTGCCAATGGAACCCTGAACAACTTGACTCATGAGCACACCAAAACCTTGGAAAATCGCTGGCATCAACTTCGACCATTTCCACATGGGCGACTTGCTCCGCCAAGTCTTCGACCACCCCAACGCTGAGATCGTTGGCATCTGCGATGAAGACCCAGCCCGCATGAAAGAGGCGGCGGAAAGCTTCAAACTCTCCGACGATCAAGTCTTCACCGATGTCGAAGCATGCATGAAGTCCTGCCAACCCGACATGGTCATCCTCTGCCCCGCCACCGCCGATCACGCCAGCTACGTGGAAAAGGTC
Organism: Luteolibacter sp.; assembly: GCA_043566505.1. Taxonomy (GTDB): domain Bacteria; phylum Verrucomicrobiota; class Verrucomicrobiia; order Verrucomicrobiales; family Akkermansiaceae; genus Luteolibacter. The sequence continues at coordinate 797,477 of CP121322.1, forward strand.
GCCCCATTCGGCGTGCATGTGTTTGTTGAAAAACCCTTTGCGGCAACCCTCGAAGAAGCCGACCGCATGGTCGCGGCGATGCCGAGCGACAAGCAACTGATCATCAACTGGCCACTGCGCTGGTGCGAATCCCACATCCGCACCTATGAACTCATCCACGAAGGCCGTATCGGCAAGGTGCTCCAAGTCCACTACTACGATGGCAACCGCGGCCCCCTCCGTCACGGCGCCGATAAAATTGAAAAAGAACCCGGAGCGAAGGCCGACAGCTGGTTCTACCACAAATCCAAAGGTGGCGGATCGCTCCTCGATTACCTCGGCTACGGCACCACGCTCGGCACATGGTTCCTCGATGGCGCAGAGCCGTTGGAAGTCACCGCAACCGTTGACGAACCTGAAGGCCTCGAAGTGGACGAGCACAGCATCACGGTCGCACGCTACGCCACCGGCCTCTCGAAATTTGAAACCCAATGGGGCACCTTCTCTGACCCATGGATCCAGCAGCCCCAACCGAAATGCGGCTTTGTAGTGGTTGGCGAAGAAGGAACCATCAGCAGCTACGATTACGAAGACCATGTCCGCGTACAAACGGAAGCCTGCCCCGAGGGCGAAGACGTCGCGGCACCGAAGCCCGCCTTCCCACTCCACAACCCTGTCTCCTACGTGATCGATAAAATCGAAAAAGGTGAAGCCATCGACGGCCCGCTCTGCCCGGCGACCGCACGCATCGGCCAAAAAATGGTCGATGCCGCGGTGCTCAGCGCAGCAGAAAAACGCACCGTGAAATGGGAGGAAGTGGAAGTGAAATGACGCCCGAAAGCTACAACAAGCGAGTCGAATTTCTCCAGCGCTATGCACGGGGGCGAAAAAAATTCGATCTCTTTAAAAAAAAGAGCGATATCGAGCACATCGCTGGAAGGATTGGCGCTGGATACAGCATGATTGTGATAAGCGCGTTTGCAATTTATCGAACCGTTACCCATTTTAGTGAAGACTTTGGCACGATGAGAACAATCGCTCTTTTCTTTTTCCCTACGTATGCAGCTTGGGCGCTTTGGGACCTCATGCGCATGAAGCAGGGCTATAAGATTCTGGAAGAAGCAGGTGCAGAAAACGTTTCTGATCTAGGTCACATCCAAACCATGAAGGCCGCCAAGCAAGCCTCCAACTAACGCATGAGCGAAGAAGACAAAAATTACGCACTCGATGGCGGCGAAGGATTGAAGGAAATCCCCGCCCCCGATCTCGCCTACCAACCGAAATTCCCCGACGGTGAAAAAGCAGGCATCGGTTTGATCGGATGTGGAGGCATCACCGAGCAACACCTTACCGCCTACAAAAAGGCCGGGCTGAACGTTCGCGTTCTCTGCAATCGCACCCTCGAAAAAGCCGAAGCCAAGCGGGACGAATTCTTTCCCGAGGCCGATGTCTGCAGCGACCCAGAGGAAGTGCTAGCACGTGATGACATCTCGGTCGTCGACATCACTTACCACCCGGATCTGCGCGCGACATGGATTGAAAAAGCCCTCAAGGCTGGAAAGCACGTGCTCAGCCAGAAACCCTTTGTCTTGGATATCGATGTTGGCTCAAAACTGGTCGCCACCGCCACCAAACATGACCGCCTCCTCGCCGTGAACCAAAATGGCCGCTGGGCACCTTACGTTCGATACAGCCAACTGGCTATCGACGCCGGACTCATCGGTGAAGTGCAGTCGGTGAACATCAATGTCTGCTGGGACCACGGCTGGGTCAAAGACACCCCCTTCGAAACCATTCACCACCTACTCCTTTACGACTTCGCGATCCACTGGATCGACATGACCTGTTGCTTCATGGGCCGCCCAGCAAAATCAGCTCACGCCATGCTCACCCGGTCACTCAGCCAAAAGGTCACCCCGCCGCTGCTCGCCTCAGCCCAGCTCGCCTTTGATGGTGGTATCGCCAGCCTTCACTTCGATGGCTCGACCCAAAGCGAGACCAGTGAAAGTATTGAGATCATCGGCACCAAAGGCCGCATCCGCTGCAGCGGAAAACCCTGCGAGGCCCACGACCTCCAACTCATCACCGCAGATGGCATCGCCCGGCCCACTCTTGAAGGCAAATGGATGCCCGACGGCTTTGGCGGCACCATGGGCGAGCTCCTCTGCGCCATCGACGAAGGCCGCCAACCCTACAACTCCGGCGCCCACAACCTCCACTCTCTCGAAGCCGCCTTCGCCCTCATCCAATCCGCCGACAGCGGCCGCAAGGTCAACGTCAGTAGCGCCCGCAAAGTCGGCAAAAACTGCCGCCCCAAAAACTAATCACCAAACGCGGTAGGGTGCTGCGGCCCGCAGCACCGAATCCACCGCCATAGGCGGCAACCAAGAACCAAGAACTAAGAACCAGGAACAGCCGCGAAGCGGCCCCACCACCATGACCCCAACACAAGATTACCTCGAAAAATGCCGCGGCCTCATCGACCGCGTCGCCGCCCAAGAAGACGCCATCAACCAAGCCGCCGATTGGTTTTCGCAAACCATCCTCGCTGGCCGACTCGTCCACGTCTTTGGCTCCGGCCACAGTCGGATGATGACCGAGGAAATGTGGCCGCGTTACGGTTCCTTCCCTGGCTTCAACCCCATCGTTGAGCTCTCACTCAGCTTCCACAACCTGGTGGTCGGCTGCAACGGCCAGCGCCAAGCGATGTTCCTCGAAAACGTCAGCGGCCTCGCTGACCGCGTGCTGCGCAACTTCGATCTCAACGACACCGACACCGCCCTCATCATCTCCTCTTCGGGCTGCAACATCGTGCCCATCGAAATGGCCGAAGGCTTCCAGAAGCGCGGCATCAAGGTGGTCGCCATGATCAGCAAAGACCACAGCGAGCCAAGCACCAGCAAACGACCCGACGGCAAGAAGCTGCAGGACTTCGCCGACCTCATCCTCGACACCGGCGCGCCCAAAGGCGACGCCATGGTTTACGTCGACGGCCTCGACACCCCAGTCGCTCCCGGATCCACCGTCGGTGGTTGCCTGCTGATCAACTCACTCAAAGCCGAGATCGCCAAACGCCTCGCCGCTGCCGGCCAACCCCCAAAAGTCCTAACAGCCTCCATCATCTCCGGCGCCGAAAAAGCCACCGAATTGTTCGAGGCCGCCTACGACGAACACGGCCGCCGCATCGCCAAATACTACGCTAACCTCGGCGCTTGATGAATGTCCAAGAAACTTAAAATCGCTCTAATTTCTACTACAGCCGTTTTAGCTGTAGCGCTTCTTGTGATTTCCATTTTTGGCATCAAGCAAGCCCCTAAGATCGATGGTGAATTCGTGCTCGATCTCGAATCTTCATTGAAATGGATGATTCAGAACAACCACCCGGCAGTTGCAACCGAAGAAAAGAAACAAAGCTACATCGAAATGATGCAAGCGGATGAGATGTTTCATGATTGGAAAGAAGGATCCCTAGAGACGGTTCGACCCGATGATTGGGTCGTTCCTTTCCCTGGTACATGGTTCAGAAGAGGTCTCTCTACATATCGCGCCAAATACGGTCCTGTGATCACCATATTAAATATCCAAGACGAGGATGCATATTCCATGGACATCAAGGGAGGTGAAGAACCCTATCGACTCTACTACATCCGCAAAGACTGATTGAGCCTCGATAATTTAAGCATTTCAGTTTTCAGCGTTTCAGCATTTATTCAAAACCCATGAAATCCACCCCACTCCGCATCACCACCATCGCCGCAATCACCCTTAGCGGACTCATCGCGACCGTTCCCGCCAAAGACGCCAAGCCCAAACCCGAAGACAAGCCGGGTTATGATAAGACCCTCGACCTCGGCGCCGCCGCCCCCGAAGGCGCAGACATTCCCTTCGATGGCACCATGGAATCGGTGAAGAAAAACTGGCAAATGTGGCCCAAGGCCGACATGGAGATCACTTGGTCCATCATGGATGACCCTACGAGTGAAGGCAAAGTGCTGATGACCAACGGCGGCAAAAAGTGGGGCACCCACGATTTGGTCACCAAAAAGAAATACACCGACTTCGAAGGACACGTGGAGTTCCTAATGATGGGCGAGCGCGATGACGACAGCGTTGAGGGCTACACCAACAGCGGAGTCTATCTGCAGAACCGCTTTGAGATTCAGATCGAGTCGCCCAAGGGCAAAAAGAACATCGCGGACCCCTACAATTGGAAGATCGGCCCCCACGGCATCGGCGCCTTTTGCATGGAGCACGTGCCTTCGACGAATGCCTGGCGGCCCAACGGCGAGTGGCAGGCATTCCACTTCAAGTTCAAAGCCGGCGTGTGGAAGGACGGCAAAATGATCGAACCCGCACGCGCTACGGTCTGGTGGAACGGCGTGAAGGTTCACGACAACGTGACGCTCAAAAAAGCCAACGGCGGCGAAAAACTGGGACCAAGCCCCGAAGGCCTCAAGCTCCAGGAACACGGCCAAGACGTTCGCTTCCGCAACATCTGGATCCTCGACAAGAGCACGAAGAAGTAGGGCGCGCCGATCCACTATTTCAGCGTTTCAGCATTTCCAATTTAAACATTTATTATGAAAACAAACCCACTCCGCAACACCGTCATCGGCAGCTATCCGTTTCCAGGCTGGCTCGAATTCACCTCCCAGAACCTCGACAAGTTTGGTGTCAACGACATCGCTGAAGCCCAAGACGATGCCGTCGTCACCGCGCTTCACGATCAACTCGCTGCTGGCCTCGATGTTGTCACCGACGGCGAACAAACCCGCTTCGACTTCAACCTCTCGTTCTACGGCTACATCAAAGGCATCGAACTGGAATCCGCCTCCCCGCGCTTGCACGGCCCACCAGCCCACGACCAACGCGGTAAGCACGCGGTCACGGGTGAACTCCATGCGCCTGATGGCCTCGGCGCCGTTGAGGAATACGAACGCTTGGTTCGACTTTATAAAGCCACCGGTCACGACCGTGAAGTCACCCTCAAAGCCAGCATCCCCGGCCCCTACACGATGACGGGCCGACTCCTCCCCAACGCCCAATACAAGGACCGCTGGGCGCTGACCGAGGCCTTGCTTCCAATCGTTCGCAAAGAACTCGAAGACCTCGTCGCCGCAGGCTGCACCGAAATCAGCGTCGATGAACCATCGATGAGCTGCTACGCCTACAAGGAAGACACCAAGCGCTTCGTCGACATCTTCAACCGCACCGTTGAGTCCATCGTCGGCAAAGCCCGCATCTGCACCCACCTTTGCTTTGGCAATTTCAAAGCCCGTGCTGTGGGCCTTCGCAAGATCGCTCCGATGTTCCCCGACTTCCTCGACTTCACCTGCGACGAAATGCACGTCGAGATGGCCAGTCGTGAGTTCGCAGAACTCGAACTCATTTCCAAGATCGCTGAAAAAACCGACGTCGCGGTCGGCATTGTCGATGTGAAGAGCTACTACATCGAAACGCCAGAGGACATCGCTGCTCGCGTCAAACGCTGCCTCGAATTCGCGCCTGCCGACAAGCTCGTCTTCGCCCCCGACTGCGGACTAAGCCAAACCGCCCGCTGGGCCGCCAAACGCAAACTCGTCAACCAAGTCGCCGGCGTGAACCTCGTCAAAAAAGAATTGGGAATCAATTAAATGAACCGCAGATGAACTCAGATGCACACAGATGAATGGATAAGAATCAAAATATTTGATCCCCGTTTATCTGCGTCCATCTGCGGTTCATTATTTTTCACAACCAAACATCCACTTTCGTTCTAATTCGTGCATTTCGTGGTTAAAAAAGAACTCATGAAACCCGCCTGCATTTCTGTTTTTTTGTTGTTAATTGGATGCTGCCCCAGCTCCTGGAAACAAGATCCGGTTGTATCAGCAATTGTGAATGCCAACTCTGATGGTGGAGATTTGTCTATTATACGAAATGTGACCACTCAGTGCTATTTCCCAAATTCTGATAAGAACAACAACATCAGCAGCAAGTAATCTAAAAACCAAACACCACTTTCGTGAATTTCATGCATTTCGTGGTTAGAAAATCCATCTGAGTAAATCCCCGTTCATCTGCGGTTAAAATAATAGTTATGAAATCCGCCTACCAAAAAGACGAAGACCTTCTCGCCGACATCGCCCACACCCGCGAAGACGGTGAGTCCAAGTTGTGGTGGCTTGGCCAGAGCGGCTTCCTCGTCGTCACACCAACAGCCACCGTCCTCTTCGACCCCTACCTTTCGGATTCGCTCACAAAAAAATACGCCAATACCGATAAGCCGCACACACGCGTCACGGAACAGGTCATTGACCCCACCAAGCTAACCGGCATCGACATCATCACCACCTCACACAATCACACCGATCACCTCGACGCCGACACCTTGCTTCCTTTGTTCGAAAGCAACCCGCAGGCCAAACTGATCGGCCCACGTGCCAACCGCGAGTTCATCCTCAATCGCCTTGGCGAAGACCTCGCCGACCGACTCATCGACCTCAATGCCGGCGAATCCATCGAAGTCGCGGAAGTCACCATCCATGGCATCACCGCCGCTCACAACACGGTCGATCGCGATGACGATGGAAACTGCAAGTTCATGGGCTTCGTTGCGACAATCGGCGATCTTACCTTCTACCATAGCGGCGATACTCTGCTGCACGAAGGCTTGGCAGAATCGCTCAAACCCTTCGCGCCCGACATCGCCTTCTTGCCGATCAACGGCAACAAACCCGAGCGCCGCGTCGCCGGCAACCTTAACCCCGTTGAAGCAGCCGTGCTAGGCAAGACGATCCAAGCAGGCCTAGTGATTCCCCATCACTTCGATATGTTCGAATTCAACACCGCCGATCCCGCCGTGTTTGAAGCAGAGTGCGAACGCATCGATCAAACCTGCCGCACTCTTGGCAACGGCGAGGGAATCGAAATCCTCAATTGAGCCGCCTTACTTTCGGCCGTTTGAAAAGGTCGCAAACGATTTTGGGAAATCTTGGGTCAGCCCGATTTTGTCGTATTCCATGTGTTTTGGATCGAAGTCATCCTGCCAAGAACAATTGAATTTCGTGGATGAGTCGTTATTCCAAGGACGATTCTGCATAATCTGACGCTGCTTGGTGCTCACGCGATCCTCTTTTCCATAGATGCCGTTGAAGCGCTTTACGGTGTAGCCCTTGTAGCGGGGGTCGTAGTCCTTCACCTCGATGTTGCGCATCGATTGATTCATCACCATTTGCTTGTGGTCCAGATAAACGCCGGTTGGAGCCCATTCATCGGTGATGTGCAGCTGGGCGATGCTGCGAGTGATCGTGATCTGCTCGAAATGGTTCACGAACTCGGGGCCATTGATGGCGTTGATGCGAGCCATGTGCAGGCCGGCGGTGTCGCCGCTGTCCTGATTCACATCAGCAACGCGTATGTGCGTGAAGCGGTTGCCTTGGGTGGGATGGCGGTCATGGCCTTTCGCATCATGGACCTTGCCGCGGACGGTGATGCCGTAGCGCGCCGAGTTGTGAATCTCGAGATGGGATACTGCATTATTGGCAGAGGCGTGAACCGAGAGCCCCTCGCAATAGACGCGACGCAGTCCGATGTCGTGGATTAGGCAGTTGCGGATGGTGTTCTTGTCAGACTCATAGAGCTTGATCCCGCTTTGCCCGAGCTGCTGCATGAGACAATTTTCAATGGTACTGGCGTGGGTTTGCTCGAGGTTGATTGCCGACTGTCCCGTGCTCTTGAATCTACAGTTGCGGATCTCGATGGCTTGAGAATTGTGGATTGTCAGCGCGGCTTCGGGATCGGTCCAGGTGTAGGAGGAATCGGTGTGAGGCAGCACGCCGGAGTAGGCGAACATCAGACCGTCGAAGGTGATGTTGCGGGCCCCCTCCAGCTTCACGATGTTGTTCATCGTGCTGTAGATGACTTCGCCGGGATTGGCGTCTTGAGGCTTATAATAGAGACGTTTCTTTTTGCGATCGAAGTAAAACTCCCTTTTAGCATCGAGATGATTCAATCCACCTTCGATGTAATAACGACAGCCTTTGTTTTTGCGGCCTTGGTGGAAGATCGGTTTCTCCACCGAGACATGAATGCGACTGCTCTGGGGTTCGGTGTGTGTGATAGGGTGGATCCACTTGTGCCAGTCGCAAGTGCCGTGACCCCAGATCACCAGATAGGCATCATCGCCGCTTTTGATGTCTTCGTTGAGCTGGGTCAGCTGCTCTTTACTGACATCCTTGTTCTGCGCAGTGACCCAAGGCTGGCCTTTGCCGACGCTTCCCGAGACGAAGTATTTGCCGTCGGTGACGGGGAAGTCTTTGAGGTGCTCGAAATTGGGGGTGCGTGCTTTGCGTCCCTTGCGACCGTTCTCATATAGGATGTCGATGCGCTCGGCGTCGGGGATGTCCTGATAGAAAATACCGTCTTGGTGTTTCTTCCAGGCCTTAGGGTTGAGCTTTTGCCCGCCGATGAGTTTCGCGCTGGCGAGCGCACCCTGGCTCTTAAAGATCAATCGGTGGTCTCCATCACCACTGTGTTTCTTGGTGAGAAGAAGCGTGGACTTGAGGTGATAGTCACCGGGCATGACCTCAACGATCACATCTGATGTCCATGGCCGGGGTGAAAAGGCCACCGCCTCGAGCGCTTTTTCAAAACTTTGAAAGGGCGCACCTTTGCTACCAGCGCCACCATCCTTCCCCTCAGGCGAAACATAGAAGGTCTTAGCATGGAGTGTGGCCAGAGAACACAAGAGAAGAATGGAAAGCCGGATCATGGTTGAGTGCTCAGCGATTCTATCGGCACAACACTCAAGCCGCAGTCTTCCTTGCCGATGGAGTAAACAATGTAGAGCTTCCCGTCGTGTTCGTAGCCGTAGGGATAAGACCATTGCGCCGACTTGGCGTGACCTTTGAAGCGCGGAACGGGTTTGCTGCTGCCGTGACGAATGCGCCACATGGAGGAAAGGCTTTTCTCACCCGGCTTGCCCACGGAAACAACGAGGGTATTGCGATTTTTCAGGTTGGAGACCATGTAGAGCTGCCCGTTGCTCAGCTTACCAAGGTAGGCTTTTGATCCCGGCATCGGCATGTTGCTACGTCGGGCCTCGGCCCAGGTTCTGCCACCATCGATACTGGTTGCGACCCAAGCCACGCCCGTGGTGTTTCGAATCACCGCAGTGACCTCTGTTCCTTCCGCCCAGACCGTGGTCTCGCCAAAGCTGAAGGTCATGGCTGGAGGATAAGGAATCAAAACCGTATCCCACTGGGTCAGGTCGCTGCCATGGCTGATGGCACACACCGGTTTGCCATCCTTGTCCTGACCGGCGACGATGTAATTGCCATTGCTCATGAGCACCGGCTCCTCGTAGGGCCAGCAGTTCTTCATGACGATTCCCTTCGAATCCCATTGATTGGTTTTTTCGTTCAGCACGAATGCCTCAGCCTGCAGCCCCTTGAATCGTTTTGCTGGCTCGTCGCCTGTGCCGAAGCGTGCAGCAAAGGTCCAGAGCTGGCCCTTGTGTTCCAGATAGGCAGCGTGACTGCGCCGATCCGCGCCCGGCAAGTCGGAGCCGATCATCTCCAGTCCCGACCAGGTCTTACCACCATCTGTGGAACGTCGGCCCTGTAGGGTCTCGTGTGCTTTGTTCTCGTCGATTGGACTATTGGCCCAGTTGACAAACAAGGTGTCTTTGAAGTGAACGATGGCCGCGCCGTGCAAGAATTTGTAGTCCGACTCGCGGGCATCTTGAATGGTGCGAGTGACAAGCCCCTTGGGTTCGGGAAGCTTGCCGGGATCACTAGGGATGCTCGGTCCACTCCACAGAACATAGGGCTCAGCTGCAAAAAGTGGGAGAGCGAGGATTGCGAGCAGTAGGGTGGAGATTTTCATGGTTGTCTATTGGATTGAGATGACGAGCACGCCCTGATCGAGTTACCCAAACTGGGCCAAGTTGTTCGTTAGTCTGAACAGGTTATTGTTGTAGTTTGGGTTGATGCAGGGCTACCTGCTGCCTCGCATGGAGGGGCTGAAGCAATAGCAAAAGGATGAAAGTGATATTGGCGAGATGGGTTCGTTTCATAATCAATCAGAATTCAGACGTGATGCCATCAGGGGCGCTGAGATAGGACAGTCTGATCCTACAGGTCGATCGTCACATCTACTCACCATTCATAAACGATCTTCCAGCAAGGGTAATCCAATTACACTTCGCCATGTATCAGCTTTTTCGTCACATCATCACCTAGCAGCGCAAAAGCGGTTCACCTTCATCCTACGACTGAGACTGAAGGCCATTGACCTCCGGCCTATTTCTGGTCACGTTATTGGTATGCAATCGCTGAAAACAGCCTCCGTCACCGAGCAGGTTGCTGCGCATTTGCGTGAGGAAATTAAGACGGGCCGATGGAAGGAGCTGATGCCTGGTAGGCGCCAACTCGCGGATGAGCTTGGCGTCAGTCCTGGCAGCATTCAGCGCGCGCTGGAGATCCTCGAAAAGGAGGGGCTGCTGGTCCCGCAAGGAGGTGGCAAAAAGCGAAGAATCAAGCTGAAGCCTGATCAGTCCAAAGCCCGGGTGACCCGTGTCGGGATCCTGCTGTTTGACCCACCCAATGCAAAGCAGTCATTCGTGGTGGATTTGAAGCATCAACTTTTCAATGCCGGACACAAGGTGCAAGTCTTACCACGCACCCTCATTGATATGCGGATGCAGGTCTCGCGTGTGGCCCGCGAGGTGAGTAAGCACAAGGTCGATGCTTGGGTGGTCATCGCCGCGCCTTATCCCGTGCTTGAATGGTTTTCCGGACAAGAGATCCCGGTGTTCGCCTTCTGCGGATCTCACCACGGCCTGGCGATTGCCGCCACGGGTCAGGAGGATAGGGAGGCCACGCAGGCGAGTCTGGAGCGCCTGATTGAACTCGGTCACCGGCGCATTGTTTTCCTGTTGCGAGATCATTTGAAGTCGCCCGCATGCTCAGCTGCCGAGACCTTTGTGGATGTGCTGGAGTCTCATAAAATCCCCGTCGGTCCCTACAATCTGCCGGATTGGGAAGAAAACGCAGCAGGCCTGCAACGTTGTCTGGACTCGCTCTTCGCAACGACTCCACCTACCGCCCTGATCATTGATGAGGCAGAGCTTTTTCTCGCGACTCAGCAGCACCTTGCCAACAAGGGCATCCTTGCACCGCGCGATGTGTCGCTGATCTGCACCGACCCGAATCGCACCTTTGAATGGTATCAACCCAAGGTCGCCCACAACTCATGGAGTGTGGATGACATGGTGCGCAGAACCGCTCGCTGGGTGGACAACATCGCTCGCGGCAAAGACGATCGCCGCAAAACCACCGTCAAGGCGGTGTATGTGGACGGTGGCACCGTGGGCCCAGCGCCCAAAACCGCCTGATGGGTAGCTCTCTTGGAAAGGGGGGCATTCCGGGGTGGTGCGTGAGTAAGAGGTGTTTTGTTGAGAATGAGATGGTTTGTGTCCTCTCGGTGGAAGTGAGCTTCTTCTGATCACAGAGGCACCGAGGAAACAGAGAGCACGGAGGAATATGGCTATTCGCCTCAATATCCAAACTCTGTGACCTCGGTTTCTAAGGTAGCGCCCTCTCGCCGAGAGGGCACCTTCGCTTGTATGGCCGAACATCCATGCCCTTTTGGGAAGGAGGCGATGTCTGGGCAAAAAACAACCCGCAAGGGCATGGCCACTGCGGGTTGATCGAAAATTAGGAATGGATGATTACTGACAGCGACGGCGACGTAGCAAAAGGAGCATTCCGAGAGCACTGAGCAGTGCGATGGAGGGCTCAGGGACGGCGGCTAAGGTGTAATCAACAATAACCGCATCCGAAGTGTATGAAGTCGGACCACTAGCGGTGACGGCAAAGCCGTTGCCACCTGCTACGGTAATTGACCCGTCGATCACTTTCTGAAAGTTCCAACCTTGATATACAAGATCATTGGTGGAGCTGACGTTATTATGGCTAAAGAAGGCTGAGGTAACCACACCACCGCCTTCGTTGTAGCTATAATTTGCCCCTTTATTACTATTTCCAGTCCAAACAGCATAAACCGCATTAATTATTGTGCCGTCGGCGAGGTCGAAGGTCCAAGCCGTACTTGGGCTGTTTCCTCCGCTGGCGACGGTCCATCGCCCGTAACCTGTATTTGCATTACCTCCTACTGCGTCAACGGGATCCCAGCCCAATTGGCTCTGTTGACCAGAATTACCCGTGAGTTGCGCCCAGCCAGTGTCGGCGGTATTAGTTGTTCCAGTAGGCGTGTCGATGATGAGGCCTTGGCCGACGAGAGATCCGGTTGAGATGCCGCCCGCTACTACGGAAATCGCAGCATTGGCATTACTCGCAGCTAGCGCGGCACCCGCAAGGAATGCGAGACGAGTGGTGGATTTCATGAAGCTGAGTTTCATTGGATTTTTGGGGGAATTGGGTGGATCAAGTAACTTGTCGATGAATGTACCCCAATTGCGGATCGCCGATCAAATGACATCTCAAATGCAACTGGTATTACTTTGATCAGGTTTCCTCGATAGAAAATCTCAAGACATCCGGATGATTGCAAATAATGGAATCATGTAACGGAATGCGTTCTTTTCCAGTCATGACTGATCCTTGCCGAACTGATCAAATCTAGTTCTGGCCCTCATCCATCAGCTCTAGCATCGCCTTGCCCATGGCCTCTCCAATTTTGAGATACGATTCGGCATGCCCCTTGTAGCGGTCGCGCCCGCCCGGGCATTTGGAGGCAGGAAAGCACATGGGACGCGTATCGACACTCGTGACATTCCCTTTGAACTCAGGATGCTTCGCCGGGTCGGCCACCGCCATCTGCGCATCGAAGACTTTCTGCCAGTTGGGCCTCATCTTGCCGCCCGCTTCCGCGAGCGCGCCAATCACGAAAGGCAACTCAGGTGATTTGAATTCCTTGCGGATATCGCCAATCAAGTTGGCCAGGTTTTGCTCGTAAGCCTCTGCCTTGGATTCCCAGCTACCGTCTTCCATTCCCTGGAACCAGACCACGCCCGCAAGCTCGGCCCCACGGCTGGCATACTCCGGGCAGACCCGTGCCAACTCACTGCCCATGGCTTTGTGGATGCCGTCCACCAGCTCCATGTATTCCTGCCCATTGAGCAAATACCGCTTGAGGTTCAACCACTCATCCATGCGTGCCACTCCGTTCCACGAACACTCCCCATTGCCGGGGTTCTTGAAGACCTTCGCCTCGCCATCAAGGTCTTTGAAAACTTGTGCTTGGTAGCTGCCAGTAATCGAGTCGCCGATCAGCAGGACACGCGGAAACGGCTTGGTGTTGTTCTTTCTCTCCGCCAATGCCTTGCGGATGGTTTCGGTCACCTTCGGCGCGAGGTTTCCGACGCTGTGCACATTGGTGGTTTTCGGAAATCCGGTGCTTCGCGAGTAGGCATTCAGATCATTGAAGATGACCCCATTCTCTTTCATGACCTTTGCCGCGATGCGGTTGTAGGCATCCTCATCGCCATTGGGCTTGTCCTCGGTACCCTCCCAAACCGGAGTCACCGCACCGAAGATAAGGGTGGCTCCCGTCTTGCTCAACTTCGCAACAATCGCGCGCAGGTTTTTCTCATAGTCTTCGAGCGAGGTGGTCTTGCTGCTAGGAGAATAACTTGAGCCTTTCTCGCGGTAGAGTGCATCCCAGACCCCGAAGTTGAAATGGATGACATCCCATCCGCCATCGAGATCAGATCCGCCACCGCTCGAGGGCGGCCGAAATGCATGGGCTAGGTCACGGGAACCGCGTTTGAACCAGGTGCTGTGGCGCGTGGCGTAGCGCAGAATCATGACGGGCTCATCGATCGCCTCACCCAACACCTGCCCCAGCATCAAATCGACGCCCATGCGCGGGCCACCTTCGGGGCCCACTTTCACATCGGTCACCACCCGTAACGGACGGCTCGGCGCCTCGGTGTTATTGTGCCGCGGATGGGCATCATAAAGCAGCACATCCTTGCGGGTCATCCAATTCCCTTGCTCGTCCTTGAGAAACCCATAAGCGGGATTGCTCTTCATGACTTCTTCCAGCGTGCCGGGTTTTCCTTCAGCGCGAACCACCCCCTCCTCGAGCACGGATTCATCGCCAGCAAGGACAATGACTTTGATGGGCTTGGCATTCAACAATGAGGCGCCAAGCGTTAGAAGCAGAAGTGATGCTTGGATGTAGGTCATGAGTTTCGGAGCGGTTCAGTTTGGATTCCGTTATAGGCGAATCACACCGAGAAGCGCAGTTTGTCACCACTTGCCCAGTGTTTCACAGTGGTCAATGATAGACGACTTGCCGCAGTGGTGAATCCAATTACGCAGCGTGATCTGTCAGGGTTTTCGTCACAGCAGTCTCGAAACCACGATCGTCTGGCGAAACATCAAAACAGCCAAGCGACCAAAATCGCTGAATCAGTTCCTTTTGGTACTGTTGAGGTAACTCATGATATCCGCCAAATCCTGCTCCTTGAGCCCAATCGCCGCGGCCTCTGGCATGATGGACCGCTTGCTGACATTTTGGGTCTTAATCTCACTCTTGGGAATCTTCACGTTTTCACCCAAGGCGTTTTTGACGATCAGAGGATCCTTATTGGAAACCAGCGTCCCGCTGATGGCTTTGCCATCGTTGAGAACCAAGCTCACTGATTCATAACCCACCAAGATCGCGGAAGAAGGATTGATGATGGCATCGAGCAGAGCGGCTTGGTCGAACTTCGTATTGACCGCCGTCAACTCAGGACCAATTTCGCCACCTTTGCCTGAGATCATGTGACAAGATGCACAGATGGCTCTGCCCTCAAACAAATCCTTCCCGCGTTTGGCGTCACCTTTCATCCCCAAGACCGCAACCGCATCGTAGGTCGCATTCTGCTTCGTTAGATAAGTTTTTGCCAAATTCTGGATCTCTGCATCTTCATACTTCAGCAGCGCTTGTGTGGTCTTCTCTTTGATGCTCTCAGGAATTTCATTTTGAATTCCCAATTGGATCAAGGCCCTCGCCCCCTCTTTTGTCGCAAGCAAGGCATCCAACGACTTTTGATTCGGATGCTTTAGGAAATCATCTTTGAGCTGATCGAAGGCGATCTTCAACTGGTCGAATTGCTCAAGATCCACGTCTTTGAGGTACTCTTCCCAATGATTGCCTTTGCGATTGTTGAGCCACCAGAGGCAATACGCTTTCAATGCGCCTTCGCAATGACCGTGAACCTCGAGTAATGCACTCGCCGCATCCTTGGACTTGATAAATGCCAGAGCATCCATGGCCAGCTTCCGCTGATCATCTGTAAGCGCTTTGGAGCTGGCTCTCTCCTTGAATTGGCTCACGGCGCTCTCTGGATGCAGACGCCACATGATTTTTTCCAGTTTGTCACCCCATTCAGAGGCGGGCTTGTTCAAGGCCTGATAAAGCGCCTCTTCTTTGCCCTCCGCCGCGGTTCCGATGGCTTCGAGATACCAACGGTCATCGCCATCAAAATAGGTGATCAGTTCAAGCAAAGTGCTTTTGCATTGTTCAAAAGGAACGTCGCGCAGTGAGAGCAAGATTTCCCTACGCAGGGCGATATCATCGATCGCGATTGCTTTGGCCGCGAGGGCCGCAACATCATCAGAGTTCAATTCCAGCGCTCGGTAAGCCGTGATTTTCAGATCGGTCGAAGAGCTGGATTTCATCGCCTCTTCGACGAAGGCCTGATTGCCAAGCTCAGCAATCAACCAGAGTCGTCGTGCTTGGTCGAATCGATTGCAGCCATCAAAGCCCTCTTTCAAAGCCGACAAGATTTTCGCCTTATCTCCTGATCCCAAGACATGCTGACGCGCTTTGAAACGGACATTCACGGCTGGGCTACTCAGCGCGGCCACAGCCCCTTGCAGCGTATTGAAATCATACTTGGGAGTCTCCAGCTTCCGGTCAGTCGGAGAGATGCGATAAATCGCGCCAAGCCCTTCACGTTCATTTTGCAAGTGCCCGCCGACGGTCGGATCAAACCAATCCGAGATGAAGATGCTGCCATCGGTTCCAACGACGATGTCGGATGGGCGAAACCATTTGTTCACATCTTTGGGCAGGTCTTTCCATTTGTAGTTGGGATCTTGGATGCCCGTTGAGCTAAGGAACGGAAAGCCCTTCATTTCAAATCCCGCTCCATCACGCTTGCGCTCATAACCCCAAATGACATTTTGGCCCGCCTCGCAGCTGAGAAGCATTCCGTCGCCAACTTCATAATACACCATCCCGGTCGGTGAGGCATTTCCGTAAACATGACCCGAGGGAATCACACCCGGATCGTCCTGGCGCCAATGCGCAGTTGGAATGGTTTGGCCAGGTCGTCTACCCGCTTGCCATGTCTCGGTGCCATCCTCGGAGGTGTAGCCAAGGTTGCCATAACGCATCAGCCAAGTGGTTCGGCAACTCTGCGTGTCATCATTGTCGTTCATCCAAACCGAACCAAAGGAATCCAAGCTGTGGCCGTAGGGATTGCGGAAATTATGGCCGATGATTTTCATATCGGTCCCATCTTCCTTGATCGAGAGCATCACGCCTCCTGTGTAGATTCGACCATCATCACTCTTTAGAATGGAGTCATTTTTATCTTTCGAACGAGCGGCTTTGTACCAGCTGCTAGCTCTAAGCTCCCAGCCCGACTTGTCTTTGACTCGATGCGGGCCGGCATTTCCGGTGTTGATGTAAAACCTTCCATCAGGCCCTGCTTCCATTTTGTGAAGTGAGTGATCGTGATCCGCCCCTCCAAACCCAGTTAAGAAAATCTCTTTCGTATCTCCCTCATCGAATTTCAGATTCCGGTTGGTATCGGTGTAGACGATGATGCTCGGCGCACAGGACACATAGATTTTGTTATCCAAAACCGCCAACCCCAGCGGCGCCACCAGATCCTTGTCTTGGACAAAGACGTGAGATTCATCGGCTTTTCCATCTCCATCGGTGTCACGAAGCACACTCACGCGATCTCCATCGGGAAAGGTCTTGTTGGGTTTGTTGCTGGACCTGAATCGGCGGTAGTTCAATGACTCCGTCACCCAGACATTGCCCATGGCATCCACATCCATGCCGGTCGGATTGTAGAGCATGGGAGAATGTGCCCAGAGCTCGATTTTATAGCCCGACTCATTGAACTTGAAGCTCTCCACGGGCACATAGTTCGATTCAACGTCAACTGCTTCTGCCTTTGCGCTCTCTCCGTGAGCACAAACCGAGCAAAGCCATAACGCAGGTAGTAAAATTTGGAATCTGATCATGAAATTGGCAGGGAATGATCTATATGGGTAAGCGATTCAGAGAGGTTGCCAAGGGTTAATCGATAGCTTGAAGAACATCAAAGGACTTGAGGCCAAGGCATCGCGATTGTCTTCAAACGTCAGAAACTAGGCTTTTGTATCATCCGGCGGCATGGGCGCCTGAAACACACACTTCTATCGTGATTGAGCTACCTATCAACCGAGATCTACATCACAGTTGATTGAGGCATTTTCTTAGATATCCGCGCGACTCGTTGATCACGGCTGTGATTTCCTCCGCAGTGGGAAGAATCGGAATTCCGCGGGGCACTGGATGCATGAAAATTTCGGCGATGCCATCAAAACCAACATCCTTCAACGCAGCAAGAATTGGCACGTAGTCCAGCGACCCGAAGCCCGGTAGCTGCTTGCGCTCATCCTCCTTGCTCATCTTTTTCTTCATCGACGGGTGATGCTCCTGACAATAGATGAACGGCAGATTCTCACGGCCAAGGTCACGGATCAATTTTGGAATATCCTCAATGGCATCATACAAATGGTGTGGAGCAAAAGCGACACCGACATGCTTCGATGGATTGAGCTCAGCAAAGTATCGAATCGAGTCAGGCGAAGACAGCATCGCATTCTTGTGGTTTTCGATGGCCATGGTCAGCCCCAATTCTTCAGCGAGTTCGTAATGCGGTTTGAGCTTTTCAAAGAATGCCTTCACCTGCCGCTTGGCCTCGGCCCCCTTGGGATCTTTGGCCCCCATCCCACCGGAGGCACAGACCGTCATCTGTCCGCCATTCTTCTTTACCCAGCGAAGTTCGTCATCCTGTTTGAAGGGTCCAAGTGGATAACAGGTCGAGACCGACATCTTGGTGTCGTGTTTCTTGAGCAAGGCTTGAAATGCCTCATCACCCATTGCTGCAACTTGCTCGCGGTGGGTTGCGTGAACCTTGCGCCAGATGTCAACAGACTCTGCTCCAGCCTGCTTGGCACTCATCAGCACCTGATCAAGTGGCAGGTCGCCATACATCGCCGAGGACAAAACATAACGTAGCTGAAACGCACTTGGCTTTTCGTTCTTCGCTGAAGCCATTTGCGGTGCCATCCATGCGGCGCCGGCCGCGCCCATTCCTTTGATCCATTCTCTGCGATTCATTATTTTAAATTGGGGTTGAATAGGGTTGGTATTTTTCAGCCACGAGCCTCATCGAGCAATTGAATCCATGGCCCCATGAAGTGGCCACAATCATTATAGGTGCGACCGCTCACTAAGTTGCCATCAATGACACAAGGCTCATCCACAAAGACGCCGCCGCAAACCTCGAGGTCGAACTTACACTTGGGAACCGTCGCCATGCGGCGGCCCTTGACTCGATCGGCACGGGCGGGAATTTCGACTCCGTGACACACACTGGCGATCGGCTTCTTCTCATCGAAGAAGTAACGCGTAATCCTCAAGAGGTCCTCGTCTTCACGGATGTATTCCGGTGCACGACCGCCCGAGTAAAAGATACCCATGTATTCACTCTCAACGATCTCACTAAAAGCGATATCCGCTTGGATCTGATAGCCTTCCCATTCCTTGGTGATCGTCCAGCCGGGGCGTTTCTCGTGCATCACCATTTGATAAAGACGCTTTTCGGGCGCTGCTACCACCGGCCGATAGCCAGCCTCAATGAGGCGATAATAAGGATAGAGCGTATCCACGGTTTCAGCAGCGTCGCCGATGATGATCAGGACCGCTGGGTGAGAATCGTTAGAATTTGAATTCATGGTGCAAAAAAGTCGCTGCAGCGTGTTTAGGGCTTCAAGGCATCGATCTCCCAGCCTTTGCGGTACTGACGTTTCACCAAAGCCGTCGCCTTGGCATCATCGAAGCTCAACGCTTCGGTATTCCACTTGAGTGTTTGCTCTGGAAGACGCTGAGCAACCGTACCAATCAGCACGGTCTCATTCAGTGGCGCAGCATAGTCAAAGTCTGAGTTGGCCCGCTTCCCTTCAAGGATCGCATCCGTCCATACCCCATAGTGATCCAACTTCTCGGCCGCGTATTTGGCGTAGAGCTCCTTGAGGGTCGTTCTGTTGTAATCGGTCGCAATCTCACGCGGGTAAATCCGAGGAATACCTGTCCCGTGTGCCAGCACAACTTGCCCTTTCTCCCCGATAAAAAGGCTGCCATTGTCATTACGACCAATGATCTCAGCATACTCTTTCGGAGCTCGGTTGCCGCCGTCGTGCCAATAAAGATCCAACTTCTCTGTGGTATGCTCCGTTCCAGCAAAGGTATAGTGAACCGTGCTAGCCTTGGGATAGGTACCTTCACCAGGGCCCGTGACCTTGGCGATCACGCTGGTGGGTGCCCCGAGTTCCAAGCTCCACACGGCCGGATCAATGATGTGACATCCCATGTCGCCCAGCGCTCCCGTTCCAAACTCCTCCCAGCCACGCCAGTTGAAGTTGTGATAGGTGTGCTTGAGGTAAGGCCGAGGTTCTGCCACACCGAGCCAAAGATCCCAATTCACACCTTTGGGAATCGGGTCACTGCCATCAGGGCGAGCAATGCCCTGCTTCCATGATGGAGAGCTGGTCCAGGCATGAACCTCACGAATCTTACCAATGATACCCGAGCGCATGGCATCCACCGCGCAACGATAGTTGACGGTCGAGTGACCTTGATTTCCCAACTGGGTGACCACTCCGGTTTTTGCGGCCACCTGACGCATGATACGAGATTCATGGATGGTTTGAGTGAGCGGCTTTTGAACGTAGACGTGCTTCCCAAGCTCCATGGCGGTGATGCCGATGGTCGCATGCATGTGGTCGGCCGTAGAAACGGTGACGGCATCGATATTTTTCTGCTCAAGCATCAGACGAAAGTCTTCATAAACACTCGCACTCGGAAACATCTTGCGTGCCGCTCCTGCGCCCAAAGCCCTTGCCGCCTGACCACCCATCAGGTTTTTTGGCTGCTCGCCACCATCGCGCTGATCAATATCGCAAAGCGCAACGATGTTGTGGAGTTTTCCATTCCCGCTCACAGCACGCATATCATCCCAACCTTTACCACCCACCCCAACGCAGGCGATGTTGAGTTTGCTATTCGGTGATACCTTCTTTGGCTGGCTGTGAAGATGAGTCGGAGCAAGGACCCCAAATGCCACGATGGTTTTAACGGCTTGGCGACGAGTGTAATTCATGAGTTTATCGGATATAGGTTTTTTCGGCTTCAATTCATGCCACCCATTCAATATATACAGGCGAATCCTGACTGACTATCCAGTTACTGGTCGCCAAACATCACTTTTTTCGTCACATCAAAAAATCCCCTCCAGCCACCGTTCGTCGGGTCGCCATTCTGATTGAAACCACGCGCACTTACACCCGCGAGCTACTCGCTGGCGTCAGCCGCTACATCCATCGCCATGGCACCTGGTCGACCTTCATCGAACTGCGAGCGCTGGAATCCTCCGTGCCACCATGGCTGGAAAATTGGAAAGGAGATGGAATCCTCGCAAGAACGCACAGTCCGGAGATGGCAGAGGCCATTGCCTCGACTGGCCTACCGGTCGTCGAACTCAGGTCTACAAATTACAATCAAGATGCTCCCTTCGTCGGGATGGACAACAAGATGATTGGGCAAGTGGTGGCAGAACATTTCATCAATCGGGGCTATCGACGATTCGCCGCCTACACGCTCGATACAGAGTCCTTTTTCCGTGAGCGGTTTCAGAAATTCGTCAGTCATGTCAAGGAAGCCACTGGCACGGATTGCGCCATCCTTCCCTCATTGGGAGAATCCAGCCCAGACGATTGGGACTCTCATCAGAACAAGCTGATTGAGTGGCTCGAATCTCTCGAGAAACCGGTGGGAATCTTTGCGACCAATGACCAGCTTGCCACTCGCCTATTGGACGCATGCCAACGTGCCGGCATCTCAGTTCCCGATGATGTGGCCGTGGTCGGCTGCGAGAATGAAACCACCTTGTGCAATTTCGCGTCTCCCCCGCTGACCAGTGTGCGCTTTGATGGCGAGACTGTTGGCTACCGTGCAGCGGAAATCCTAGATCATTTGATGGCTGGCGACACCAAGCCCAAATCCAGAGAGGTCTTGATTCCACCCAAAGGCATTGAAATCCGCGCCTCATCCGACCAATTCGTGATTGAGGACCCGATCGTATTGCGCGCCGTGAGACTCATCCGCGAGCAGGCTTTTTCCGGAATAACCGTCGCGGAAATTTGCGATTCCCTCGGGGTGTCACGCAGCACTCTAGAGCGACGGATGAAGGCCACATTGAAACGAGGCAC
The DNA here is from genome assembly GCA_043566505.1 of Luteolibacter sp. Classification (GTDB taxonomy): domain Bacteria; phylum Verrucomicrobiota; class Verrucomicrobiia; order Verrucomicrobiales; family Akkermansiaceae; genus Luteolibacter. The sequence continues at coordinate 819,010 of CP121322.1, forward strand.
CAAGGCCGAACTGCTTCGCGTTCGTTTTGCCGAAGTCAATCGCTTGCTGAAAAACACCGACCTGACAATCGACGCCATCGCCGAGATGACCGGCTTTGCTTACGCCCATTATCTGCAGACCAGCTATCGCGACCGCTATGGCATCCCTCCGGGAAAAGCCCGGACGGAATGATCTCAGATCCTATTTCGGTGCCGGCTTGTCGAACTTCGTCCACTCGCGGTTTTCATGCGGCGGACCCTCATCGGAGACGGGCTTCTGCTCGGCCTTGGTGGCCAGCACTTCCTCTTTCGCCATGCGATGCCATTCCTTGGCCATCTTATCGACGATCTCAGGGTGCTTAGCCGCGAGGTTATTCAGTTCCGTGCGATCTTCGGAAAGGTTGTAGAGTTCCCACTTTTTGGCTTTGTAGCTCACGAGCTTCCAATCGCCGTCACGCAACCCACGATCCTTGCCAAACATCAAGTGAATCGGCGGACGATTCTCGAGCGAAATCCCATCCAAGACAGGCTTGAGCGAAATCCCAGCCAATGGAGTGGGCTCTCGGCCCGGCCACTCAGTCGGAATCTCCGCGCCCGCGATATCCGCCAGCGTTGGCAACACATCCACCAAGTGAGCCGGCGTTTCATTGATCGATCCTTTCTCTGCCTTGATGCCATCCGGCCAGTGGATGATCGCAGGCGTCGAGGCGCCTCCTTCAAATTGGTTCTGTTTGTATAAGCGGAATGGTGCATTCCGTGCCCAGGCCCAGCCAGTGCTATCCGACCAGCGGGTGCGTGGATCCCAAGGCATCAGATCGGGGCGAGTATGTGTCCGGTCATAGGGACATGCTCCGTTGTCCGAGAAAAACAGGATGACGGTGTTGTCCAGTTCACCGTTCTTTTCGAGATCGGCCACCACGCGGCCAATCTCCTGGTCCACGCGATCGATCATCGCCGCCAAAGTCGTCATGCGCTTTTCTTCCCACTGCTTATGATCCTCTGGCAGATCTTTCCATGCGGGCAAATGATTCGGACGCTCTGGCGCCTTGAAGTCATCACCGAACACCTTCATCTCCTTCTGACGAGCAATGCGATCGGCATAAATGGCGTCCCACCCTTTGGTGTAGCGTCCTTCGTATTTCTCATAGTCTTCCTTCAACGCATGCAGCGGCGCATGCGGCGCATTGAACGCCATGTAAAGCAGCCATGGCTTTTCGGTTTCGCGCGCTTCGTTGAGAAACTTCAGCGCGTAGTCGGCATTCGCCACCGTGGTGTAGAAGTCCTTCTCCGGAACCTCCCACTTTTCGCCATTCAGACGAAAGGTCTTGTCTCCCTTGAAGAAATGAGTGGCGCCAGAAAGGTGACCCCAATAGCGATCGAAGCCAAAGTCCGTCGGCTCTTTGTCCAAGTGCCACTTGCCGGTCATGGTGGTGAAATACCCGGCAGGCTTCAGCACCTCTGGCAATGTCACGGCGCGCTTGAGACTCGCATCCCCTGCCTGACGACACCAACGGCCCGAGAGCAGACTGACGCGCGAGGAGTGACACTTCGCAGTGGAATAGAAGTTATTAAAACGCAGTCCATTCTTCGCCAAACGATCGAGCACCGGCGTCTCAATTTCCGACCCGTAACAACCAAGATCGGAGTAGCCAAGGTCATCGGTGAGAATGAGTAGGATGTTCGGCTTCTCGGCAGCGTGCGTGCAATTCAAACAGATAGCAAAAAAGCAAAGTAGAAGGTGTTTCATCATGGCTGACGGATCGGTTTTGATTGTGTGAGGTAGCGCTCCCTCGCCGAGGGAGCATGAATTGCAGAAAAGTCGAATCAGCCTACTCTTCTGGCTTTTGCCACGGTGTCTGACCACCACGCTGAATGTGCTGGCTCAAGCGGAAGGCCAGTCGTTCAAATTTTTTGGGTTCCTTCTTCGCGAGATCATTCTTCTCTTCGGGATCTTCCTTGAGGTTGTAGAGCTCGAACGGGCTGAACGGATCGTTCTGCATCAGCTTCCAACCATCGGCGATGATCGCATGGTATGCCTTGCCGGCCAAATTCCCTCCACCCTCACGGCGGACAAAATACAGTTCTCGTTTCGGAGTAGCGAATTCCTCACCTTTGAGCAACGGCACTAGACTGACCGCATCCAGTCCCTCACGAGGCTTGCCTCCCGCCGCTTCCACGAAGGTGGAATAGATATCAAACGTGAGACCTTGGTAGTCGCTAGTCGCCCCGGGCTTCACGGTCCCTGGCCAGCGCACGGAGAACGGCACTTTGAGACCACCATCGTAATGGTCCTGCTTGCCTCCACGCCACGGGTCATTCTCCTGGAAGTGTTTCTCCGAGCCGCCGTTGTCCGAGGTGAACACCACCACGGTGTTCTTGGCCAAACCGGTGTCGTCCAAGGTTTGCAGCACCCGCCCAATCTCATAATCGGTGTGCTCGACGAAAGCCACGGCCTGAACCCGTCCATCACTCATTTTGGGTTCGCGCAGTTTCACCTTCTCAACCCATTGCTTTGGCGGCTGGATCGGGAAATGCGGCGCGTTGTAGGCGAGGAAGAGGAAGAATGGCTCATCCTTTTTCTGGCTCCGCTCCTTCAGGTAGGCGTTCGCCCAATCGGTGAACATCTCAGTGGCGTGTTGCCCCGTCGCCTCGATCACTTCTTCATTCCGACGCAGCCAATTCACTCCACCGCGCTTGCAGTGATAGTAATCGTTCATCATGTCGCCCAAGAACCCGTGGAAGAAATCAAAGCCCCGACCATTCGGGGTGTTCGGCAACTCCAAACCCAAATGCCACTTACCCACCAAAGCGGTGTGGTAGCCGAGCTTATTCAACTCATCGGCAATCGTCGGCACTGATGGATCCATGTATCCCCATGAACGCTCGGGCTCGTTGCGAATCACGCCCGGAGCGCCCGCACGGTCGGCATAGATTCCAGTGATCAGCGCCGCACGCGACGGCGTACAAACGGTGCAGTTGGCACGCATCTGAGTGAACAACATGCCCTCCTTGCCAATGCGATCCATGTTTGGCGTCTGGATGTTGGCTTTGCCATACATCGAGGTGTCGCCGTAACCCTGGTCATCGGTGTAGATGATGATGAAGTTCGGTTTGTCGGCGGCCTGCGATAGCTGCGCGACGACACAAGCGACTACGGTGAGGAGAGTTCTTTTCATGAGAGGCAATGGTGAAATTAGCGGACCTGTCCTTTGGCTCGGATCTTTGCCAACAACTCAGTGAGTTCTTTGACTTTCTCCGGTTGCTGATCGTAGAGATTGTTCTTTTGACCGAGATCTTCGGCAAGATTGTAAAGTTCACCTTCACCTTTGGTTTTGGTGTAGCCCTCTTGCTTTGCATACCACTCCGGCACCTTGTGGTGAGCGCCGGCATATCCCTCCCGACCTTTCCCAGTCAACAAGACCCAATCGCCGCGGCGCACCGCCCATGATTGCGCAAAGGTATTCTGAACGCTCTCGGTGCGAGGCGAGGCTACCTGGTCCGTGAACACTTTGAGCATCGAATGACTGTCGTGCGCGGTGTCACCCGGCAACTCAGCCCCTACGACATCGGCGAAGGTTGCCATCAAGTCGACTTGACCGATCATGCCGTCAAAAACCGATCCTGCCTTCACCTTGCCAGGCCAGCGAACGATGAATGGCACGCGATGACCACCCTCATAGATGTCGCGTTTCAAGCCGCGCAATGGACCGGAACTGACATGCTGAAATTGGCGCACACGCTCAAAGGCATAAGATTCAGCGCCATTGTCAGCGGTGAACACCACGAGCGTGTTATCGGCGAAGCCATTGTCATCAAGCGCCTTGAGAATATCGCCGCAGATCGCATCGGTCTGATGCATGAAGTCGCCGTAACCATTGGCCTTCGATTTTCCGACAAACTCATCATTCGGAACGATGGGCGCATGCGGTGAATTGAACGGCACATAAAGAAAGAATGGGCCTTCTTTCCCCTTCTGCTCCGCAACCCATTTGACAGCGCGCTCTCCCAAGGTCGGGACAACATCATAGAAATCCCAGTCAGCCACCATCGGCCCCTTGCGGGCTTCCCAGTTACCTTCTTTGGTTTCGGGCGTAATCTTGAGCGGAACCGTCGGCTCGGTGATCACGCGATTGTTTTCCATCCATGCATAGGGCGGAAAGTTCGGCACGTCGTCACCAAAGTAATAGTCGAATCCATGCGACAAAGGCCCACCACTGATCGGCTTGCTCCAATCGAATTCATCCGGCGCATAAACCGGGTTGCGTTTCGCGGTGCCTTTCTCCGGCTTGGCTTTGGGCTTTTTGATGTCGTCCCAGTTCCAACCCAAATGCCACTTGCCAATGCAAGCCGTGCGATACCCTTTCGCTTTGAGCATCTCGGGCAAGGTCAGCTCTTCATCATCGAACGACGGCGGACCAAACGATTGAACAATCCCGTGAAACTTCCGCCAGTGATAGCGACCGGTCAGCATGGCGTAGCGACTCGGCGTGCAGATGCCCGACGAACTGTGACCATCGGTGAACCGCATCCCCTGCTCCGCCAACTTGTCGAGGCTGGGGGTCGGAATTTTCGAATCGGGGTTGTTGGCGCCCAAGTCTCCGTAGCCCATGTCATCCGCATAAAGGATGACGATGTTCGGTGGTGTCTCCGCGGCCCGACACAGAGGCAGTAATCCGATGCCAGCGATTAGCGATAGAGCGATTCGATTCATGCTTTTAGATGGCACGGGATTAAGGCCATTTTGCTCTTAAGCGAGGTAGCGCCCTCTCGCTGAGAGGGCATCTTAGCGTGTATGGCCGCACAGCCATGCCCTCTCGGCGAGAGGGCGCTACCATAAATTCCCCATCCATCTGCGTTCATCTGCGCTTCGTTTTCTTTGATATAGGTTTTTGTCGTCATCATCAGTCTTCGCGGGTCAGCGTCAGCACGCGCTCAACCGCTGGAATCGGATAGGTGGTGATCCAAACATCCGGTTTAAAGTCGAGATTCGCTTCATCCAAGCCGAGCACGACCAGCTCGCACTTCTTGCCGATCATCTCTTCGGTGACCGGAATGTAGTAACTGTAGTTGCTGTCGGTCTTGCGAATGCCACTCTCAAATGGATTCACGGGGAACGAAGGAGCGCGCAGCGGTGCACCGACCACTTTCCCATCCACTCGCAATGCCACCCATGCTCCCTCAATGCCGTGTTTGCCATTGCAGGCGACGGCGAGGTAGCTGCCCGGTGCAGCCTCATTGAGGGTGAAGTCGAGTTGCCAAGCTTTCTTCGCTTCACCGTATTCAGGAAGCAGCCACATCAGCTTGAGGTCTGGCGTCACGATCAACTTGTCATTCGTGCCTAGCGCTTTGATCTCGGCCACACGCTCGGGAATCCACGACGAACGCAAGTAGCGAACCGGCTGCTTCGAATCGCAATCCGCGATCATCCGAATCCCATCACGAGTCAATGGCACTTCAGTCCATGTTTTGAGATCCGCCGAGACTTCGGCAACCGGCAATTCAGATGTGAGCTCAGGAACTTCATTGTACGCGAGTTCGAACACGATCTGATCCACCGAGATCACTTCACCAAGATCCACACGCAAGTGACGCAAGCCTTCAAAACGACGACCCAAGGGATTGAGATGCACATGAGTCTTCGGGTCATGGTCCTTCATTTGCTCCTGCAGGATGCCAAGACTCTCCATCACTGGCTGCTTGAGAAATTCCTCACGTGCTTTCTTCACGACTGGAATCTCGCTCGGCCCAGAACGGCGCATGGCGCGGGTTTCATGAGAGTCACTGTCGGTCGCAAAACTGGTGGCCTCGTATAGCTGCTCGGCGTCAGCCGGCACCTTGACGACTTTCGGCTCACCCAAGTGACGGTGCCAATCTTGCTTGAGCGCCTTGCCGTCGAATTTCATGTCGATCTTCGCAGCGGGCGCACCGAAATATGGCATACCATCGACTGCAATAATTCCCGATGCTCCATAAGGTTTGATTTCGGCTTCGGTCCCAGCTTTTCCTAGCACTTTGATCTCGAGGGGTTTGCCCGGCACGTCGCGAAGCACCTGATAATCTGCTCCAGTCACACCAGGACCACCGGTGTTCTTGCGGTCGACCAAGACCAAGCTCGCTCGAAATGGGAAGACCTCGATCTCCACTTCATCACCCACCTTGTAGGTGCCGATGATGCGCTCGGTCGGATGGAACTGACGAACTTCAACGTCGGTGCCTTTCGCAAGTCCAATCGACTCATCGAGTTTGATTTTTCGAACGGAAGTCTCCCACTCAAGATTGCGCATGGTGATCAAGCGAGTGTCACCACTGCCACGCGAAACCGCCAAGGGACCGTAGCGCCCTTCATCCAAGACCATGCCATCAACAAGGATGTCGCGGTAACGACGTGTTAGATTGTAAATGCGCGCGAGCTTCGGGAACTCGCCGTCATTTAGAAACCAAGGACTCCCGTAAATCTCCGGTGCAAGAATCAGGTTGCGGTTGAAAGCCTGCAAAATCAGGTCGTCATCCCAGTAATCGAGGCAGGAGGAAATGCAGACGCCGTGGTCTTCGGTCAGTCGCTTCAAGTCCGGAACCAAACCGCGAGAGATCGCCTGCACTCGGTTATGCGTGCCGGTGCGATCTTGGTTGGTCATGTGCACGTCGATGTAGGTCTCCGCCCCACCCCAGAGGAAGGTGGTCGCATGCTTCTCCTCATCGCCCAAGTTGAGCCGATGGTTCAGCAGGATCAAATCCGGACTGTGCTTGCGACACTCAATCATGGTCTTTGCAAAAGCGCCCTGCTTCTCGTCGCGCAATTGGGTGCAAACGGCATCCATTTTGAACAAGGCGAAGTTGTAGTCGCGGCACAAGCTCACCAGCATGTCACGGCGCGCTTTTTCTTCCTCAGGAGTATCACCGTAACCATCAGGACCGAGCCAAACGCCGAGACGACAATCAAAGCTCTTGGCCAATTCGTAAATCGGATCGAAGCCATTCGGAAACTGGGTCTTGAACTTGCCCGTGTTCAGATTGCCGTAATAGCGCGGGCCATCGATGACACCGGCGTCAAACGCATAGATGTCGAGCTTCATGCCATACTCATCGTGGAGCCATTTGAAGAACTCGAGGTTGGCGATGGTCTGCGACTCGGTCGCGCCTTCGTTGCGGTTGTTGATCCAAGAAAAGTACTGCGAAAGCGCAGGAGTCTTCTCAGTGGCACCGCGGGTGCCGAGATCGGATTCATCAGCAAAGACCGGCGTAGCGGCAACAAGACAGAGTAAGGTCAGGAAACGTTTCATAGAAGAGGGTCGGATAAGAGCAATGTCGGGGCCGATTCTTGGGAAAAATCGGGGAAATCCGAATTAAATCTCAGGATTTTTCCACTCAGCGATGCCGGACTCCTCTTTTTGCGCATTGAACCACTCGTGATACGGCCGCACCGGCGACATCGGCGCATCCTCATTGACCATCAAGGGCACCGCTTCTTTCCAGTATTTATGAAAGGCGGCTTTCATCTCGGCAGTGATCTTCGGATGTTGGTCGATGATGTTGGTCTTTTGGCCCGGATCCGCCTCGATATCGTACAGCTCACCTTTGGCCGTCGTCGCCCGCTGACGCTTCTGGGCTGAGACAAAACGATATCGCTGGTTCCGAACGGAGTAATTCACATCCTTGAATTCCATCGGATCCGAACCGGTCGGCCAACGGCAGATGTGGTTGAAAATGTAACGATCGCTCCACCCTTCAGCCTCCCCTTTGAGCAGCGGCAACAAGCTCCGCCCCTCAACCTGATCCTGCGGAACTTTCGCTCCAGCGATCTCCGCCAAGGTTGGCAGCAAATCGATGTGCGCCGCCAAGGTTTCGATATCATGCCCCGCCTTGACCTCGCCCGGCCAACGCACGAAGAACGATACTCGGGCTCCACCTTCATCCGTCGATCCCTTATGACCCTTCATGCCCGCATTGTAGGCTTCGTATCCTGGCGCCAACTCCCCGAACCCAGACCCATTGGAAGTCATCCCGTTGTCCGACATGAATATCAGCACGGTGTTTTCCGCGAGGCCCCACTCGTCCAACTTCTGCGTGAGCAAGCCCACATTCTCATCGATGTTCTCAATCATACCATAAAAGCCGGCATGCTTCTTGTTGAAACCCAGATCAGTGAAACGTTTGGTATTCTTTGCCGGCGCGATGAACGGTCCATGTGGTGCGTTGGTGGAAATGTAGGCAAAGAACGGCTGCTTCGCCGCCGACTGCTCTTTGATCCAACCCAAAGCCTGACGGAAAAACACATCGGTGCAAAATCCGCGGGTTTGAACAAAGGTGCCATTATGCCGAATCACCGGATCCAAATACTTGTTCTTTGGCGCGTCCGCATTCGAGCACTTGTAGGCCTGACCAATCCCGCCAGCTCCATGAATGAACACCTCGTCAAAGCCCCGCTTCTCCGGCTGATACTCCGCCTCATCCCCCAAATGCCATTTCCCAAAAATCCCAGAGACGTAACCGGCCGGGTTTAAAATCTGTGGCAAGGTCGTGGCCTTCAGCGTCATTCGGTCTCTCTCAAGAATCGTGTGGGTGATGCCGTTCTTCTCCGGATGACGCCCCGTCATCAGAGACGACCGAGTCGGCGAGCACGTCGGCGCCGCCATGAAACGCGTGAAGCGCGTGCTTTGATCATGCAGCTGATCCAAATTCGGCGTCTTAATCCATGGATGACCGTGTCGGCCAATCGGCCCGTAGCCCTGATCATCGGTGATCACCACGATGATGTTCGGCCTGAGCTCCCGTTCACCCTGCGCCGTTGAGGATAAGATCAGGCACATTCCGAGAGTCGCAACCCGCCGACTCACCCCTATAAGCGAAAAACAACAATTCGTGATCATCCCAACCTCTACGCGCTTTCCGCGCCAAAGTTAGCAAAACGGCACGAAAACATCCACCTGACGGGCTCTGGATCTCGAATGAGAGTCGGGAAAACGCCATAACCTACCTGTTTTTGGAGATAGTTGGATCCCAGATAGATCTTGATTGCTCACACCCATCACCTAGATTACAATGTAAAGACTATCTCGATTGATCTCGAGATAATGATTTGACCCTCCACAAGTCCCAATTTCGCATGCAAAATCATTGCCGCTGTCTCCCCACATCCAAGTCTGGCTTCGCCCTCATCGCTACGGTTTCGATGATGGTGCTCCTCGTCGTCGTGGCGATCGGGCTGTTGAGTTTGTCTACCATCGCCCTTAGAAGCTCATCGATCGACGCCGCCGAGATGCGGGCCCGAGCAAATGCTAAAATGGCCTTGATGCTCGCCATCGACCGCCTGCAACTGGAAATGGGGCCCGACCAGCGAATTTCTGCGAACGCTGCAATTCTCAACGACTCGTCGTCCACCAACCCCCAATGGGTCGGAGTTTGGAATTCATGGAAAGCCGACGGAGACACCAGCGGACACAGCACCATCGAGGGAACCAATGATACCGAAATGCACCCGACCTACGAAGAGGGCCGGGCCAACTATTTCCGCTCATGGCTCGTGTCACTGCCACAAGACCAAGTGGCTGACATCGACGCCGCACAGGCATCCCTCAGCGCGAGCCGCATGCCAACGGATGAACACGACGCTGCAATCTTGATCGGTGAAGGAACCTTGGGTGAAAATTTTGCCGAAACGGATCAGGTCAAAGCCACGCTCGTCGGCCTAAAAAATCAGACTGGAATTACCACAGGCCGTTACAGTTGGTGGGTGGGCGACGAAAGCCAAAAGGCTGCCGTGCTGGCCGATTCCTATGCATCAACTCCCCCCAACAACGACTCAGAAAAAATCTACCGTTCACAAGCACCGGGCTCGACCGGAACCACTTCGATCGACGGACTTGAGGGCCTCACCGATGACTCCCAGCTCGCAGCACTCCCAACATTGGAAACGCTCGACCTCGTCAACGCCAACCGCGACGAGAATGACGAGACCCAACCCGCTGACGCATTCCACACCATCACTCCCTACTCTTACACTGTCTTGGCCGATGTTCGTGAAGGCGGCCTCAAACGTGACCTCTCCACACTCTTGGAGCGCCCGATTGACCTCAGTGAAGACGGTGAGGAGTTCATGCTCTATTCATTCGATGACCCACGCTTTCCCTATCAATCAAACCCCAATGATGAAAACCGGGCCAATTCACGCGTGCCCATACAGGATCTAGCGGCTTACTATCAGTTATACGATCACCAGCCTGCTTTTGAAAACGGCCGCAGAGGCGGAGTTCAGTATTCCTCGTCCTCTCTATCAGACTCACTGCAGGTCCACACCATCGACTACGATGGCGGCAACAAAAACCAAGGACGGCTCATCCGAGAATACACATCACTTTACCGGCGGCCCGTTGTCACCAAGATCCAATTTCTCGTAGGTGTAACGTCAACGCCCGTCACACAAGCTGACCGAGACTGGGTGAAAGACCAAGTTGACAACCCCGGCACGGGGACATGGTCCAATAACATGGAGTACATCAGGCCCACCGACACTCTCAAATTGAAGCTTGGAATCCAACCCTTGGTGACGCTCTGGAACCCTAACAATCTCCCGCTTGTCATGGAGGACAACCAGATATTGCGCTACAACTGTCCACCTGTGGCCATCAAAATTCGGAAATACCGTCACACGGGTGAAACTGTTGATCACCTATGGATGAACCTTGGCTATGCAAATAATCCCGGCAATGGCACCAGCAACGGCCAAGGGGGAGGAAAGCTCTTGTCTTTGAGACTGGCCAAAGACACCGTTACGTTTGAGCCAGGCGAGGTAAAAGTCTTCTCCATTGCAAGCACGACTGCCGCGAACCTAACAGACGACGGCAACACTCTGGACCTAGGAGAAACCATCATGGATGTCGTCAATGAGTGGGATCCATATGGGGCATTCCTGATGAGGGTCTCGGCCCCAGTAGGACATAACAACAAAAATACGCCTGATGTTCTCCCATTCGATAACGGTGGCGGCAAGAAGCAAACTCTGGTTTTCAATCCCAACGACAAATTCACCATCAGCATTGATACCGAGAGTGCAAACACCTCAACTTCGTACGACGATGGCAGGAATGGCTCAAGATCCGCCGAAATCGCTGGAGGCGCATTCAGCCTTTACCTTTTTGATGAGGGATACAGGAATGGGCATTATAGCACGTGGGCAGATGCCTTGAGACACGACATCTTACTCAGTCGATATGCCACCAGCCTGAGCAATAACGCCGAGCGACAATCGCTTGGTGCTTTCTACCGAGAGCTTATGCTACCCGGTTTCCCGGGAGGTGAGGCCCCAGTTGAGTTTGACGACGAAGCCAATGCCATCGCCGGAACCCAATTAAAAGTAGCTGGTGAAGAAGGCGAAATGATCGCCTTGATGGATTTCTCTCTCAGCATCGGATGTGAAGCATCAAACGCGGCCTCGGGCGGATTTGGCGGCGGCAGGCGGATCACCAGCCGTCCATTTCTTCACTCTGCAACCACTACCCTGCCGCTTATGCCCGAGGCTGATAAAACCTCGCTATACGATTACGGCCTGGACTGGCAGGTCAGCAAAATCAACGCAGTTGAGGACTCCATTCTACAGGCGAAGCCAGGCACAGGAAACGGGTATTATGGGGGTGGCTATACTATCGAAAAAGGCACCACCCACGTTATCCAAAATGAAATCCCTGTCTTGCCACCAATCTCTATCGCATCCCTCAGCCATGCCTATCTGGGCGGATTTAGCATGGCGAAGGCCGTTCCCGTGGGAGAGGACCCCGAGAATGACGCGTATTGGTTCAAAAATGGCCCAGTCAAAGCACCCACAGGTGTCGCCTACCAACGAACAACCGCATCAGGTCAGAACGGACTTGCACCCCGTATGGGACAAGCCACCGGGAATTCCTATGCACACCCCAACATCCCAGCAGACAAGGCATTCACAACAAAAGAGAGAACCTTTAATATCGATGAAGGCTCATTCGACATCCCATACGTCGATCACTCCTACTTGGCCAACAAAGCGTTATGGGATGAGTTCTTCTTTTCTTCAATCACCCCACAACTCGAAAAAATTGAACTGTTCGGAGGAACTGAACGCACCGCTAAGGAAGTCGCAGATGACTTTTTTCAACTCAGCGCTTCTTCTCCATCGAAGCCTTTACCAAACCGCCGAATCCAGCCCTATCGAGTTGGACTCGATCAAGAAAAACTGGACGCTCTTTTTGATGAGGCCGACCTATTCACCGACGGCCTAGCCGATAAAATTGCAGCTCACCTCATGGTGCGGGGCGCCTTCAACATCAACTCAACATCGATCGACGCATGGAGAATCTTGCTTTCCAGCCTCAAGGGCAAACCTGTTGCCTATTTGGACAGCGGAGCAGAACCCAAAGAAGCAAACCCAGACGGCACCACCGTCAGCTACGGCGCTTTACCAAACACAGAGCCCATTCAGTCCGCTGATATTTCGAGTCCAAACACTCCCGCCAGCCAATGGACATCGGGCAGAGAGCTGACGGATGATGAAATCACAGAACTCGCGACGGCCATCGTCAAGCAGGTCAAACTGCGCGGGCCATTCCTATCCCTCTCCGAATTCGTCAATCGCCGCCTCGAAAGCGGAAACCCAGAGTTATCGAAAATGGGAGCCCTTCAGGCCGCTCTGAACGACACCAATGTATCGATCAACGCCAACTTCAGACAGTCGAGCCGCTCACTTGACGCCGAGGCTTCTAACATTCCATTTGAATTCTCAGAAGCCGCAGAAGGACCCATTGCTTATGGCAGCACGGCCTATGTCGACCAAGCGGACATTCTTCGCAATTTCGCAGGGCAGCTGACACCACGCGGCGACACCTTCGTCATTCGCGCCTATGGAGACAGTCTCGACCCCACCGGCAAAGTCGAAGCACGCGCGTGGTGTGAAGCCGTCATCCAAAGGATTCCCGAATACATCGACACCACCGATGGGTCCCATATGAAGACCGAAGACCTCAGCGCCACCAACCAAAACTTTGGCCGGAAGTTCCTCGTCAAAAGCTTCCGTTGGCTCAACTCGAGCGAGATCTAGTTTCTCACCCAAGACATAACCAAATTTCATGTCAACATCCCCACTTCTCAAGCTAAGTCTTTTTCTTGGCCTTGCCCTAACAGCCTTTCCCTGCGCGGCTCAGGAAAAACAAATCATCAATGTGAGGTTTGTAACATTTCCCGTGCTTACCGGAGACGAACCCCTCGAATTGATTGCAGGGGAAGGAAAAATAACACCCATCGAGTTGCCAACCAATGGCTTATCCAAAGCCTTTGAAATCGAAAACATCCGCAAATGTACGCTTGGGAAAAAAGTCACCGACGACGAAGGGAAAGAGAGCTTCACGGTCTACGGCCAAACGAAAGCACTCACTTCTAAAGATCAGATCATCCTCGTGATTCGCAAAGGAGAAAAACTCTCGGACGGTCTTGAGCTGACCGCATTTGATAGTAGCGCTAAAGGTTTTGGTGGCGGAAAATACTTTCTCATGAATGCATCGAAGGCCGACATTGCCGGCGTCATTGGATCCTCAAAATTTAAGCTCAAACCGAAACAACACACACTCATCGCGCCCAAGCCATCTAAGCAGAAGAATAATCGAAAATACCTTTATACCGAAATCCACTTTCGAAAAGGTGACATTGAAAGACCGTTTTACACCTCCACATGGCGATTCAGCGATAGGGCTCGATGCATGGTCTTTTTCCATCACGACGTAAACAGCAAACAACTGCGCACCCACACGATCCGCCACTACATCGAATGAAAACATCTCGCCTATTGCACTTTTTCATACGCCGCAGCATATGAAGCTCTCCGCGCAAGGCGATGAAATCCATCTTGCAAAGAACGGCACCTGGATTCAGGCCCATGCCAGCTAATGCCCTCCAGAAACCCTTCGCGGCTCACGGCTTGCCCCCCAACCCATTCCATGAACCACTTCCCCTCCATTTGCAAAACGCTAGCCCTAACATTCTCCTTCACGCTCGGCACAGCTGCTGCCACACCCGCCAGTGAAGAAATCAGCCTTCGATTCGTCTTTTTCCCAAAAACAACCGAAGCGGTACAGCTCGAGTTGCTGAATGGCGACGAGCAAACCCTCTCAATCGAAACCCCCACGAACCACATCTCAAAAATCCACAAAGTTGCCCGTCGGGACCAATGGAACATTGGCCAATCGAGCACCGAGGAAAACGACGCATTTTCCTTCCAGAGCCTGGGCAAAGCCGATGTGCTTGACTGCAAAGAACAGCTTATTGTGATACTGCGTGATAACCCGGACGAACCGGATCAACTCAGACTCATCGTGCTCGACAACTTGGTCGACTTCACCGGCGGGCAGTATCTAATCACAAACCTAACAGATGTAGCGATTGGCGGAATCATCGGCACTCGCAAGTTCGACATCAAACCTGGCAAGCATGGCATCCTAGAACCGATCGCCAATGAAACGAATCCTCACACCAAGCGCTCTTACACCGACGCGATGTTCTCCTTTAGCGAACAGAATCGCCCGTTCCTCAAATCGACATGGCGCTTTAGCACAAAGACACGATCCATCGTCCTTTTCCACAATGATCCCAATACGGATCAAATCCGACTGCATACGATTCGCGACTACGTCGAGTGAAGACACCTAAGTGACTCATCCATGATGCAATCACGGAAGTTCATAAATATTTGAACATTAGCCGACAACCGGGCTCAGGGACAGAGTTTTCCAATTGGTTTCAAAATGCTGAATGGCGGCCATATCGCCGGGAAACCTCTACATTCCGTGGATTTGGGGCTGAGGTGCATTCTTTGCAAGCTCAGAAATTCACATTGTAATTACGTTCATCAGCTGCATAATGTACTGAAGCAGTCTTCATGTTTATCCCCCAAAAGCGAAACACTTCACCCAACTCACCCTATCGACTCCCCATGATTCTCGTTCTGATGAAACACCGTCGCAAGCCTTCTGGCTTCGCCCTCATTGCAACGCTTTCGATGATGCTTCTGCTCGTCGTCGTTGCCGTTGGCCTGCTATCGATCTCCACGATCGCGCTCAAAACTTCGACACTAGGCTCGAACGAAGCAAAAGCTCGCGCCAATGCCCGCATGGCTCTGACAATGGCAATTGGCGAATTGCAGCGCACCACCGGACTCGACACGCGTGTCACTGCATCATCGACCATCGTTGATGAAAACAGTCCTCCAATCCTCGGTGTCTGGAAAAGTTGGGAGGGTACGAATCACGATGATACTGGAAGACCCATCGCTCCGGATTACGATTCCAAACAGGATCCCGAAGGCAGATTTCTGACTTGGTTGGTCTCTACCGCCACTGACGGGGCAGCGCCGACCAATCCAAGCAGCCTTGCATCAAACACAGCAAGCGAGGACGCAATCCCAATGGTCGCTGAGGGCTCTCTGGGCGATGACAGCACTCAAAAAGTTTACGTAGTTCCTACCACTTTGAGCAACTCAACCGAACGATCCGATCAAGGCCGATACGCTTGGTGGATCACCGGCGACAACCAAAAAGCCCGCCTGGCGCAACCCCACGAACCGAGAAACAGCGAACCATCGGCACTCGCTGAAATGGGACAATCCCACGCTGTTCCCAACCCTGAAGTTTTCGGCTTAGGAGACCTAACCGATGATCGTGAGCCGCACAATCCATCAACAGCCGCACAAAAAGGAGCCCGCAAGACTCTCACGCGTCAGACGATTGCTCTAATCAGCGACAACAACCCCGTGGAACCCGACCACAAATTTCACGATTTCACCACCCATTCCGTCGGACTTCTCACCAACACTGCCACAGGTGGCTGGCGCAAGGATATGTCACTCCTAACAGAAGACTGGGCTGATATTTATAGCAGATACTCAGGGGGACGGCTGCCTCTGTTTCGTTTATCGCCCGAGACAGGCGAAACCACCCAAGTCCCCTTACCCACCACCAGCAACTACGAACCCGCTCAAGCCGACCTCTACCCATGGAGTGAATATTCATTGGTTTTAGGATACCGGCAACCCTGCACTTACCATGCAGCTTCAGCCTCTTGGGCATCACTGGTCAGTTTTGCAACGGCCTACAAAAACCTAACAGATGGATCTGTGGGTCCTACCAGCCCATTCATATGGAGCAAAGTGGCGAAACAACGCGCCAATCAGATCACATCGAGTGAAATGTACAACCACAAACATCGAATACGTCTCCACCCACAAATCGCAAGATTCCAGTTCGTCGTATACGCTCGTGCAATTGAAGACCCGGGCAGAATGGGACAAACCCCAACCCGATACCAGACGCAGATGCTGTATGTCCCTGTGTTCACTCTCTGGAATCCATACAACCTAACCTTGGAACATGAAATCAGCGGCACATTGAATGGGGGACAAGGCTCAGGAACCCATCGGAATTTCCTAGGATTCGGAATGCGCCGCTCGGTGCCATGTGTCATGGCATTTCGATTAGACAACCCAAATCCACCGGCCCTCACAGATTATCGGCTTCTCACCAACGGAAACTTCCAAGCCCTAGACAACCCAAGTAATAATTCAGTTACCTACGACAGCAATCTGCCCGAGAATCTTAACAAATTTGGTGGCGGCACATGGGCCGACTTACGCACCTGGGGTTGCTGGCTTCCTGAAGGCACTCTTCAGTTTCGGCCAGGGGAAGTGAAAGTTTACTCACCTGAATTCCGAGATACCGGATACGGATTCGGCGGTGGTTGCTTCCGTTTAAAAGAGGGGTTCGATGCTGCAAACCTCGTGGGTTATAACAGAACCTTGAATAACAATATGACAGCGAATCGGACCTATTCGTTCCATTTTAGAAACGACCGTTACACCAAACCCTACCAGGGCAGGGACGCGGGATATGGCTTCTCACTGTCATGGGGTGACGGTGGTAGCCACTTTGGCGGCACCGCCACCCATCCGTCAGGTATTGGAGATGAGTATCACAACCTCACAGCATTGGTATCCGATAACGATGGAGAGGCATACTGGCCCTCCGATGAACTGGATGAAATTCAGTATACTGTTGGAGAACTTGCAGGTCGCTGGACGCCGCTCTACTCCGCGAGCTTTGGCCCTCGAATGACACTCGGTATTGGCCCTGGAACTGACCAGAACCGGCCCACTAAAGGAGTTCTTCAAAACAATCCCATGGCGGGCATGGTGATAAGCGACCCCGGCAGTGGCGAAGCCAAGGACCACCCCGTCAACAACACCTATGATTTCGCTTACCATACATTGGCCGGCAACTCGACTATCACCCCCAGTCTCACCAACTCAGAGGGATACATTGGGACTGGATCACAAGTGGGTGATGGCTTGTCCCGTTTGATTATGGCCGAAATCCCCTTGAGACCCATGGCATCATTGATCGAGCTCCAAGGATGGAACCCAAAAGGACAAAACCCACATCCACCCATGCATGTGAACCTCATCGGCAACAGCGATGCCTCACCTCTGATCCCATCCAATCAAGTGATTCCATCTCAACTCAGCCCTGCAGGAGATGAGTTCAACTTGATGCACGATGATTCCTACTGCGCCAATCACTTGCTATTCGACGATTGGTTCCTCTCTTCCATCGCGCATCAACCCACGACTTTTGGTGGAACCATCGAAAAAAACCTCGAGGCAGTTTATCGTGAATTCTTAGAAGGTGACTTCGTTCTCACCAACCGTGCCTATCAACCGATCCCCGAAGATCGTGGACTTTCCGGTACTGCGCTAGATGAACTTGTAACCGAAATCACCGATAGCCCCGACGGTGATAGCTGGCTGAAGATTGCATCGCGCCTTGAAGTCGAAGGCATGTTCAATGTGAATTCCACCTCGGTCGAGGCATGGAAAGCATTGTTGAGCCAAGCGAAGAGCCGCGAGCGCCTCGCCATCCATGCTGAAAATGGCATCGAGTCTGTTGAAAACGATAAGATTGCGGTGACTCGTGGAAGCATTGCAACCGATGTCGAAGCCGGCACAGGCGCAGGTGTGGGTAGCGGATTTGCCAATGGTTCTGAGTATGCAGGGTATCGGACACTAACGGATGACCAAATTCAAAACCTCGCTGAAGAAATCGTGGACCAAGTTCGGCTCCGCGGACCGTTCCTCTCACTCTCTGAATTCATCAACCGCCAACTCAGCAACGACGAAGACCTTGCACTGGCAGGAGCCATCCAAACGGCCATCAATAATATGACCGATGACCCAATGGCTGAACTGCGTAATCCTGCTAACTCCCTCTCGGATACGACCATGGCAGCCAATGATCCAAAACTCGGCAATATGGATTACGCCTTTGAAGAGGCTGCTGAAGGAGACAGCGCATACGGCGCCCCAGGGTGGATTCGCCAGGCAGACATTCTCCGCCCCATTGCTCCGATCCTCAGTGCTAGAGATGACACCTTTACAATCCGCGCATACGGAGACGCATTGGATGAAAAAGGAAACATCGTCGCTCGTGCATGGTGCGAGGCCACTGTGAAGAGAACACGCGATTTCTGCAATGACACGGATGAGCCAGATTCTGTTGACCCACCTACTGACGATTACAACGTGATTTTTGGTCGACGTTATGTCCTCACATCCTTTAAATGGCTCAACGCCTCAGAGGTTTAAATCCAATCCTCCACTACACCAAAACATCGTGAAGTCGACTAACGCCTTTCTCCTTTTTTTCGCTTCAGCAATACTGCTCAGCCTCTCAGTGCAGGCACAAACGCGGACGTGTCGTTTGTTGTATCCCGAAAGACCAAAAGATGCTCCCAAGGTGGCTTATTTGTTTGATGGTGAAAACAATCATCAGGTCACACTGCCCAGCTTGAATTTTTCCAACGTCGTTGAACTTCCCGATGGCCCTCTGACCCTCGCCCTCTCGCCCAATGAAATTCTGAATCCAGAAAACGTCCCCAAAGATCTACCGCTCCTGAAAGTTTCACAAAGCGTCTCCCACTTCTACATCCTCTTTACACCGGACAAGAAAAACAAAACTCTGCCCGTTAAGATGAATCTCGTATCAGCGGGATCGAACAAACTCAAACCAGGACAGACCCTGTGGTACAACATGACCCCCCATCAAATCGGGGCGATTCTTGGAGAAGAAAAACTCGTATTGAAACCCCAGTCCCACAAAATCTCTGATGGCCCAATTTCGAAAAGCGGCTACTACGTAGCTCAACTCGCCTACCAAGCCAATGGCAAGGGCGACTACGCACCAATTACCAAGCAGAGTTGGTGGCATGATGCAAAAAGCAGGCATGTCGGATTCGTCGTCAACACAGGCGGCAAACTTCCCAAAGTTTACTATTTCAGAGACTTCCGCCTACCCAAGAGCGTTCGAGACCAAATCGAAAAAGCGAAAACCGATCCTAGAGAGAACATAGAGCCCGTTGAGGCGGAAGACCCCGTCGTCTCTGAACAACCCGTTCAAAATCCTCAGTGAAGCCCATAGCGCTAGATGACGATCCCACACAGACCCCATTAGGTAGGTTTCTCTCAGTTGATCTCAACCGCCACTGATACTGGATCAGCGGTCACGGCCAACAGACACACTTGGCACTGAAACATCACTACTCATAAGCATTTCATGCCAATTTCAATCCAATCCACCATGGCTTCTCTATGTCTTCTTCTGACAACGAGCGCCATACTAGCAGGACCAACTTGCCGCATCATATTTCCTGAGCGACCAAGCGATTCCCCGAAAGCAGGCTACATCTATGACGGAAGCAAAAACCACAAAGTTACTTTCCCCGATAACAACTTTTCCCGAGTCATCCAATTATCTGAGGGCTCGAACAGCGTCACCCTATCAGCCACCGAAATCTTGGCATCTGACGCAACGCGAAAAGATCAACTAAACATCGATATCCCAGAAGGCTGCATTTCATTCTACGTCATCATGATGCCGGATATCGAAAACAAAGAATTCCCAGTCAAATTACGCCTCATCGATTGCGGCCCACAGCAACTTGCGAAAGGTGAAACACTGTGGATCAACTTAACAAGCCATCACTTGAAAGGTCAGCTGGGTGGAGCAAACCTCGATATCGCCCCGCTAAGCGATACCATTACAAGAGAACCTACCCCGACCAGCGGCCACTACACCGCGAAGTTTACGTATCAAAAGGATGGCGAAGGGGACTTTGCTCCGATTACTGAACAAAGTTGGTGGCATGACAACAAGAGCCGGCACCTAGGATTCATTTCCGATACCGGCGGCAAACTTCCTAAGGTCTTCTGCTTCCGTGATTTTAGGCTAGAGGTGCCTTAGACCGCAACTTTCACCTTCGCGTCCTTGATATACCGGCGGGATCCACCATGCATCCGCCCTCCTAGGCGAAGTTCCATTGAATTATGCCCATCGGTAGCTGGGTTGAATGAGCAGAGCTGTAGAGAGTATCGTAGCCCACACACCCGTCCTCAAGAATTCAGGTATAGTTGGGCCCCACTTTTCTATTCTGAGATTCAATCCATTGGTGAAATAGTCCCAAGCCCAGCTCACCCATTCATCCAATCCCAATGGCGTTTCAATCCCTGAGGCCTGATGCATCGCTTTATGAACCCATGATCCCCATACCACCCAAGTTCAACTGCATACAATATGGGGCCTTATCGATTGAAGCGCCCTTAGCGCTGTGTTCACAAATAAATGAACTTTGTACCATTGGCCCGAAAATTTCCGCCTATAATACCCCTTTGAGCATATCAGCAGAAGAAACGCCGGATGCGTCAGATTTCTCATCCCAGCCCCATCTATATCTTGCCCAAAGGACAAATGATAAGTATTTTACATTGTAATTACACCCCAATTTCTCGCGTCCCGCAACCTTAGTCCCCTTACCATGAAAAATTTCCACCAGCGCCTCATCGCGATTCAACCAGGCTTCGCTCTAATCGCGACTCTCTCAATGCTGGTTCTGTTAGTCATTGTTGCCGTCGGCCTCCTTAGCCTCTCATCGGTTGCCTTGAGGTCTTCCTCAATCGGCAAGGCCGAGGAACGAGCGCGGGCCAATGCTCGAATGGCTTTAGTGCTGGCCATTGGCAAACTCCAAGAGACAACCGGCCCCGACACACGTATTACCGCCAGCGCGGATATCGTCGATGCCGACAACCCTCCTCTAATGGGTGTGTGGCGCAGCTGGGAGGGCACCAACCACGATCCCAGCAGCGGACGCCCCATCGCTCCGGATTACAGCGCCAAGGAGCAAGCCAATTCAAGCGGCGGGCGCTTCATCGACTGGCTCGTATCCTCTGCCGCAGCCAATAGCACACCCAGCATCAATGACGCCCCAAACTTGGTGCAATCAACGGAGAACAACGGCACCATCCCCCTGCTAACGGATGGCTCCTTGAGCTCTTCGGACACACGACAAGTCCATGTCGTTCCAACAAAATCGGCAGATGGCAGCCGTTATGCATGGTGGATATCTGGGGAAAACCAAAAAGCTCGCCTAGCACAACCCTATGATCCGAGAAGCGACAATGCATCGGGATTCGTAGAATTAGCCCAATCTCACTCAGTTCCAAACCCTGAAGTTTTCGGCTTAGGATCACTCACCAACAATCCAGAAGCATATGATCTAGGCGCGAATGAGGGCGGCGAGGCCAGCAAAGCGATCACCCTAGGGACCACCGCTTTGATCGGGGATGGCACCGGCACGGTCGAGCCCAACAAAAGCTTTCACGATCTATCGACCAGCGCCGTTGGCTTATTGACCAACACCGCAACCGGTGGCTGGCGCAAGGATCTATCCATCCTGTCCGAGAAATGGGTCGACATAAATAACAACTATCAAGGTGGTGGACTTCCCTTATTCCGCCTCAGCCCTGACGCCGGGGACACCTCACTTGTGGTAATGCCCACACCCACAGCGAGCAACCATACCCCCGATCAATCCACTCTTTACCCTTGGAGTGAATACTCTGAGTTCAGCCCCAAGAAATGGCCCAATACATGGCATGCCGCATCTTCTTCATGGCAATCACTGGTGAATTTCGCGACATCATACAAAAACTTCACCTACAACAACGGCGTCGCCGAAAGCCCATTTGTATGGGCTCCTGTCATGCAATGGAGATGGCAGGGCGGCACCCAAGACGCCACTCCTCAGGACTTTTACAATTACAACCATAAACCTCGGATTCATCCGGTCATTGCGAGGTTTCAGTTCATCATCTATGCGAGGGCGATTCCAAACCGTCCTGTACCGGGTCGGTACGGAATCGAGATGGTCTGGTCTCCGGTGGTCACATTATGGAATCCATACAATGTCCGAATGACCATTGAAAATCCGGGCACCGCAGGAGGTTTCGGCGTTGTAATGGGGAGCAATCGCTCATTCCCCGGTGCCTTCACCTTTCAGCGCTCGGAAAACTATCCGGGTGGTCCTGATACCATCCCATTGAATCGGTATCGAATGCTGAACGCCGGCAATCTCCAATACATGGACACCAATGGCAATTTTGGAGGCACGGGTCATCACGACAACAATATCCCTGAGAACATGGCAAAAGGGTATGAATTGAGCGGACCGCGCGTAAGAACTTGGAAAGATGTGAGGACCTGGGGGCTCAACTTCCCACAAGGAGATTTCACATTTGAACCCGGTGAAGTGCGCATGTTTACCCCCAATGAAAACAGCGACGGACAAGCCTTTGGTTCTGCCGCTTTTGTAACGAGCAGCGGACACCAAGTGGGGGCACCCAATGGCGTTGATGTGAGTCTTTACGGCGCAAATCTAAGTCCCAACAACTTCTGCTGGTATTCGCTCAAGAGTGATGTGCTCACAAAGCCATTCCTATATCGCAGTGCTGGCAGAGGCTTTCATCTTGCGTTTGGTTATTCTGACGGCGCTGCCTATATTAATGCTCCATACTATACTAATGTAGAAAAGGAAACGATGAGCATGACCGCCCTAACCAATGACGCCAGGGCACAAGTTTATTGGCCGGATGATGACCTTGAGCCACACGGATACTCGGTAGCGGAGATTGCCTCTGTTCCAGCCATGCCTCTTTACTCAATGACCATAGGGCCACGTTTCACTATCGGAATGGGCGTAGGCACGCCGCAAAGCAGACCGACAAAGGGCTTTCTCCAGTCGGACCCATTAGCTGGAATATCGCTGGTAGATCCGGGAATTGACAACGCGAACAGCCACCCGGCGAATGGAAACTTTGAGATCAGTTACAATACACTCAGCTTCGGATCTTCACTAACACCGAATTTGAGTGATCGGAAAGGGTTCATGACGACAGGCTTTCAGAGTGGAGATGGATTATCTCGATTGATCACCCACGAATTCCCTCTGAGACCGATGGCATCTCTCATCGAGCTTCAGCCATGGAATCCCAGAGGCAAGAACCCCATGCCTCCTTATCAGTCGCACCTGATCGGCAACAGCGACGCTTCACCAATGATACCAAAAGATGGCATTACGCCCTCTACAATGACTCCAAACAATATCGCAGAAAACCTTCAGCATGATGACGCTTATTGTGCGAACCACCTTTTGTTTGATGATTTCTTCCTTTCTTCCATCGCAGATCGACCTGTCGAATTTGGCAATAACATCGCCGATGATATCGAGACAGTGTATGAAGACTTCCTAAAAAGAGACACCGCCCTCACCAATCGCACATACCGACCGATCAATGAAGACCTCGGCTTAACTGATATTGAGATTGCAGAACTCGTCACCAATATCGTTAACAGCCCTGATGGCGACGGCTGGCTAAAAATCGCTTCCAGACTCGAGGTCGATGGAATGTTCAATGTGAACTCTACCTCGATTGAGGCGTGGAAAGCCCTGTTGGGGCACGCGCAGAGCATCAGCGAGTTGGGCATCTATGGGGCCAATGGCATCGACACGGTCGAGCCATCCAATGGCAACCCGATAACACGGGGGACCATTGCCACCGATATCGAAGCTGGTAACAATCCGGCAATTGCAGGCGGACTGGCAAATACGTCCGAAATAACTGGCTTCAGAAGCCTCACCAGTGAACAGATCGACGATCTAGCAAACAAAATCGTCGACCAAATTCGTCTGCGTGGACCATTCCTATCGCTCAGCGAATTTGTAAACAGGCAGCTCAGCGATGATGATGATCTCGCCATCGCTGGAGCGATTCAGAGCGCCATTAACAATTTCGAGGATAATCTTGATCCGATGAGAGTTCTCAGCGATCCCGATAATTTCCTTTCCGATGAAACGATGGCATCCAAAGCGAGTGGCGGCAGCGGGGATGACGCCAATCGACTCGCCGGTGTCAGTTACGAGTTTGAAGAAGCCGCCGAAGGAAGCAGCGCTTATGGTTTGCCCGGTTGGATTCGACAAGCAGATGTATTGAGACCAATAGCGCCGATACTGAGTGTTCGCGATGACACATTCACCATTCGCGCCTACGGCGACACGGTAGACGAAAAAGGCAATGTGGTCGCCAGAGCGTGGTGCGAAGCTGTTGTGCGTAGGCAAAGGGATTTCATTGACGGAGTTGACCCCGCTGATGCTACTGATGGCCCAACAGCGGACATCAACCGGAGTTTAGGGCGAAAATACAAACTCGTATCATTTCGTTGGTTGAATCAAAGTGAAGTCTAGATCTCGGAACATCATGCATATAAAAATCGTATTCCTATCGCTCTTTGTCTCCTTAATTGCGCCAAGCTTCTCTCAGGATATTAAGAATAGTGACCGCACATGTCGCTTAGTCTTCCCCGAGAAACC
The DNA here is from genome assembly GCA_043566505.1 of Luteolibacter sp. Lineage (GTDB taxonomy): Bacteria > Verrucomicrobiota > Verrucomicrobiia > Verrucomicrobiales > Akkermansiaceae > Luteolibacter. The sequence goes on from CP121322.1 coordinate 843,748, forward strand.
TGGTGGTTCACCGAGGTATGTTTACCTGTATGATGGCAAACAGAATCATAAGTTATACCTATCGGCCGTAAACTTCTCGGATGTCGTCGAACTTGAGTCAGGCAACATCAACCTCGTTATGGCACTGGAGCCAATCTCGAACCCGGAAGCCATTCCACCTGAATACCCGAGGTTGGCTGTGCCCGAGAAAATCAGAAACTTTTATATTTTTCTATCCGTCGACAAGAAAAACAAAGAGGTGCCCATCAAAATGAACATGATCAATCTTAATGATGGCAAATTCAATCTAGGCGATACCCTATGGTGCAATTTCACCAAACACCAAATCGCTGCAAAACTTGGAGATGAAAAGATGTCCCTGAAGCCTGGCAAAACGACTGTTTCGGGCAGCCCTCTGTCCGAGGATGGCTATTACAAGGCTCAATTCATCTACCAACCCAACGCCAGTGGCGACTTCCGCAAAATAACCGAACAATCATGGTTTTATGACGCCGATTGCAGATACGTCGGGTTCATTGCAGATCGAGGTGGGGTATTGCCAAGAATCTATTTTTTCAGGGACTTCCGATTACCCAAAAGCGTCCTCGACAAACTTGACCGCGAAGGAGCCCGTGACGGCGGTAGCCTTGATGATTCAGAGCCAGTGAATTAGACCACGGAGCATTGCTTTTTCGTCATCAAAAACCCGATTCCTGAAAGCGGTTATTACGCGGCAACCTTAGTATTCCACCTGATATCAAAGGAGGCTATTCCCTTTCACGGAACCATAGTGGAGGCATGATGCATAGTGCCGCCACCTAAGGTCTTCTGCTTACGCGATTACAGGCACGAGGCGCCTTAGACCGCAACGTTCACCATCGCGTCTTCGATGCCTTCGATACTCTGGTGGGGTTCACAGAACATGAGCCTTTTGATGCGAAGTTTGCGATACCAATGCCATTCCAACTATTGCTTTTTGCGCAATAGTTTGTACTAAAAAACCACTCGCAGATTACAATTTTACATTGTAATGACTCATGTGTGGTCAAAGACATCCCATATCTTAGTCTAATTATGATTTCATGTGCTGCAGCCTCGTGATCACTCATCCGCAGAGATCCTAATTCCATGACCTCATCTCGCCGATAAATATGGAATCCATGCCACCCATGCACACAAGACCCCTTACTCGTCCCAAAGCCGGCTTTGCTCTTGTCGCGACCTTATCGATGATGGTCCTTCTGGTCATCGTCGCAGTCGGCATGTTGTCCCTCTCCACGATCGCCCTGAGAACCTCAAATCTGAGCTCTGCCGAAGACCGCGCACGCGCGAATGCCCGCATGGCATTGATGATCGCGATCGGGCGCCTGCAGGAAGAAATGGGACCAGATCAGCGGATTTCTGCAAATGCTGCCATTCTCGATGAACAGCCAGACACGAAAGAGATTGATGGCGTCTCAAATCCCCAATGGTTAGGAGCGTGGAATTCGTGGAAAGCCGGAGAGGGCGAGTCCAGTCAACATCGCACCATCGGCACCGATGATGAGATGCATCCCGCCTACACAGAGAATCGTGAGGATGATTTCCGATCATGGCTGGTCTCTCTGCCAAAGGACGCACAGGATCTAGTGACGAGCGCTTCTTCTCTCAATCTCGATGCCTCCCACATGCCCAGCGACACGCAGAACGCCGTGGTGCTGGTGGGCGATGGCAGCCTCGGGCCCAACGCTGATGCCGACAAGAAAGTCGAGGCTCCGCTGGTCCGCATCACTGAAAGTGGTGGCGACGGGCGCTATGGCTGGTGGATCGGCGATGAAAGCCAAAAGGCGCGCATCATGGATGATTCCTATGCACCTCAGGAAGAGAGTTCCAGTGAGTCGCCCCTGACCGTCGCCGATATTATCCATCGCTCTCAGGCTCCTGCATCGAACGGCACCCGTCAGGTAAGTGGCCTCGCGGGACTTACGGATGACACCCAACTCGGCTTCATTGCTTCTCACCAAACCCTTGATCTCCTCAGTGGACTTCCAGATGACGGCCGACCCTCCAAGGATCATTTCCACGACATCACAACCTCATCACTTGGCGTCCTTGCCGATGTTCGTGAGGGTGGCCTCAAAAGGGATCTCAACACCCTGTTAGAGCGGCAGATCGACATCAACGACGATGGAGACGAGTTCATGCTCTACAAATTCAACGGCGATCAGGAGCGTGTCCCCATCCAGGACATCTCGGCTTTTTATCAACTCTACCGAAACAGGACTGACTTCAGCAATGGTGGCCGGGGAGGCGTCAAATACACATCGGGGACTCTGAACGGGCGCATCCAAGTCGGTGTCCCTGACTACGGAACTTCTGCTGATGCTTACTTGCGAGAATACACTGCGCTCTATCGAAACCCCGTTCCAGTCAAAGTCCAATTCGTGCTGGGCATTGGCGCGAGTGAAATCACACAAGCGGAACGAGACAGCGCCAACCCTCCAATGAGAGCGGATGACCAATACAAACTTTCCCTCGGCGTCAAACCAGTCATCTCCCTCTGGAACCCCAACAACGTTCCCATGGTGATGAGTCGTGCAGCATCTCAGGAAATGAAGGTCGGCTTCCCTCCATTCGTTATCAGATGGAAAAAATACAGGGCTGCAGGAGGTGAATACACGAGCAGGTATGTCAATTTGAACTATGCCATCACCAATGAATCCACCAATGATGGCAGAGCGCGCTATCTCGACCCCTACATCATCAAGATTCGATACGCGCAAGATTCTCCCATCGTATTTGAACCTGGAGAGGTGAAAACATTCACCGTCGACATCGATCCAGTCGACTGGCTGGAGAATGACGGACAATCCACATTCGGAGATAATCCGAACTATTCAGCAAAAGAATTTACCCCTGACGGTTTCTACGTCGCTGCCAAAACCGCAGTTCGCGATGGCTCGCAGGATGTCCCCCAACTCGGAGGAGTTTCATACTCAGGTTTCAAGCTGGTCTTTGCGGCAGGTGATAAAATCACCATTGCTGCCTACCCAGAGTCCAGTGAGCACATATCTCGAAAAGTTGCCAGAGCCAATGAAGTTGTCGGGGGCGGCCTTCAGTTTTTCATGAAAAACAGGGATGCCGATGACAGCCATCGAAATTACCAGTTCATCAGTCGCTTTGGCCCAGATGATGAAACCATTGATTTCAATGCCGAGCTAACCTTGCAAGGTTTTCCCGAGGGCCAAGTCATTCCCTTTGAATCGGAAACAGATGCCACCCCTGGAGCTTCAGGCGATGGCAACATCAAGAGTTATACCGACAGCGGAGCTGTTAGGGGTCTACTCATGTTCACCATGATGCCAGGCTGTGAGCTCAACAACAGTTCTGTTGCTGGCTACAGCGCCGGCCGCAGGATTGCCACCCGCCCGTTCTTGCACGGCAGCACTCTGACCGCACCTCAAATTGCCGACAATAGCCCAAGCTCGCTCTATGATTACGGCTGGGAATGGCAGGTGGAAAAGATCAATGACACCGAAGAGGTGCTACAAGATGACGGCAACAGCAGAGGCTATTATGGCGGAGGATACAGCTTTGGAACAGGCACGACACATGTTGTACAACAATACCTTCCCGTATTGCCTCCGATCTCAATTGCATCCCTCAGCAGCACGCATCTTGGCGGATACAGCCTAGCGAACAATCCTGTGGTGAACGGAAACATCAGAGCGGCGCCTGAGGTCGGCGATTATCGTCAGACCACGGCAACCGGCCAAGGGGGGCTCGCACCCCACACACTCCAAGCAATCGGCAACTCTTACGCTCACCCAAACTTGCGCGCCAATCAGGCATTCGCCACTTATGTTCGCCAGCTCAACACGAGAGTGTCATTGGAGGAGCAGGAGATTACCTACGTGGATCACTCATACCTGGCCAATAAGGCTCTGTGGGATGATTTCTTTTTCTCCTCAATCACACCCCGGTTTACCAGCGTCGAACTCCAGAGTGCGGGTTCGGACATGACCGCTTTTGAAGTCGCCCGAAATTTTCTTTTCGGTGATAACGAAGAACCCCTGCCCAACCGCCGCATCATTCCCTACACCGGGAATTTGGATCGCACTCAATTCGATCTCCTAGAAAGCCAATACAGTGATTTCACCAATGGCTTTGCCGACAAAATCGCCTCTCATCTGATGGTCGAGGGGCCATTCAACATCAACTCCACATCCGAAGAGGCGTGGAAAGCGCTCTTTTTTAGTATGCGCGACAAATCAGTCGTCCACCTCGAAAAAGATGGCAGTGGCGAAACTGTGATCGATGCCGCCAATGAAGAAACCCCCATTGGACCGGGCATGCTCCCCAATGGCCAACCCATCGAGAGTGACAGCATCACCGCTGACCCCGCCAACCCGCTCGACCAATGGACGAGTTGGCGTAGCCTTTCCGACGACGAAATCAGGCAATTGGCTGCGGCTGTTGTCAAACAAGTCAAGAAGCGAGGCCCGTTCCTCTCGCTCTCGGAATTCGTCAACCGCCGCCTCGACTCAAGCGATACCGAACTTGCGAAAAAAGGTGCTATTCAGGCCGCTTTGGACGACTACCCGGATGTCACCATCAATGGCGCATTCATCAACAGCGATTCCCGAACCCTCGATTCGGAAGTTGAGAATATTGCCTTCCAGTTCCAGGCCGCCGCCGAAGGACCGATCGCCTATGGCAGCACCCCGTATGTGGATCAGGCGGATCTTCTGCGCCAATTTGGATCCATATTGACACCTCGCGGCGACACCTACGTCATCCGTGCTTACGGGGATGCCTTGAACACCAATGGCGAGGTCATCGCGCGCGCCTGGTGTGAGGCCGTCGTCCAGAGGACACCCAACTACCTCGATAGGTCGAGTGGTGATGAGAACCACTTTTCCCAAGCGGCATTGAATTCTGAAGCGAATAAAAAATTCGGCAGAAAGTTCCAACTTGTCAGCTTCCGCTGGCTCAACAAAAGCGAGATTTAAGGAAGAGTCGACACAAACACCCAGCCCGCAAACCAATGCCATTCCGCCACCAGTTCCAAATACTAGTCTGCACACTCTGCACGTGCTTCACCGTGCAGGCCCAAAATGAGACCATCGACCTGCATTTCATTTCATTTCCGAAAAGCGCTGAGCCGGAGCCGTTGCAACTACTCATCGGTAAAGGCGAGACCATCGAGGTAGAACTCCCGACCAACCATGTCTCCAAGGCTTATCAGGTTCCGGTGCTGTCAAAATGGACGCTGGGCAAAACAACCACCACAGAGGAAGGCAAATTGTCATTCCAAAATTTCGGATCGACTGCCTCGATCAAGTCCAAGAGCCAGCTAGTGTTGGTGCTCAGACCAGATAAAGACAAACCCGAGGACTTGAATCTTGTTGCTCTAGATTTCAGTGAAGGAGGCTTCGGCGGTGGAGACTATCTGTTCCTGAATGCGACGAAGGTGGATATCGCGGGAGTTGTCGGTGAGACGAAATTTTCAGTCAAGCCCAGCAAGAGCAAGCTCATGGCACCAAAGGCCACCAATAAAAAGGGCGGCAGGAGCTACACATACGCCAGATTTTTCTTCCGGAACAAGGAGACGGCCAAAGGTTTCTTCTCGGCAACTTGGCGCTTGAACGAGAAAGCTCGGTCCATCGTCATTTTTTACCATGACCCCGGCACTCGACAAATCCGGCTTCATATCATCCGCAGTTTTGTGAGCTGAGGAAAATATTCTTCAAGCCCCGCCTCAATAGGCTGCCTCGAGAACCGCTTCAACCAGCCCTTTCATCGACACGTGTTGGCTGGTGGCGTAGCCACCTTTCTTGTTCTGCTCGGGCCAAGCACTAACTTCGAAGCCGCTGTTGCCACCTTTGATGGCATCAGGCTTAGCGATCTTTGGAGCCAATTCCTTGCTCGGGATGGTGTAAACGAAATGCGGGTCTTTCTCGCCCTTGAAGAGGCGTTTCCAACCATTGGCCAACGCGCTCATCTCTCCTCCGAAATTCGCTCCGTCTGCCTTGGCGACCATGCTGGCTTCGGTCATGAACACGATGCCTTTGACTTGAGTCCGGCGGAATGAAGCCACCGCTCCATTATAAACTTGGGTCGCATCGGTTTCCACTGATCCAGCAAAGGCCGGATAGCTACCCCACGCCGCACCGTCCGGCACCGACTTGGTCGCAATCATCTCCAGGATGTAATCGCCCCAGTAAGTCTTCCACGCACTGATGTATCGCTCAGCATTCTGTTTGTAAAATGGAGTGCCCGGCGTGATGGCAGCAATGTCTTCGTAATCGCTTTTGAGGCTCGGCGCATTGGCCAGTGATGGAACATCCATCCAATGCTTCAACTCGAGATTGCCCTCATCCATGTAGATGATGCCCACTGGCTTACCGGTCTTGGCATGGATCGCCTTGGCCAGATTCGCTGCAAAGCCCTCTCCTGCCGGCTCACTCCAATAGGAGGCAAAGCGATTGTCAGGGGTTGTGGAAGTGGCCACCGAATAGGGACGCTCGCGCTTGGTTTTCACACCTTTGGCAACGCGAGTCATCATACGGACCGAACCACTGACAGCGCTTTCTCGCTTACCAATTGGCTGGTCACCAAGACCAGCAACAAACCATACATCTCCGATCACGATGTTTTTCACAACGCGCTCGTGCACCAACTCACCATCAATGGTCAGGCTGGCTTTGAGAGTCTTCGGTTCTGCACTCGCCTTCATGGCCGGCACAGTGACTTTCCATATTGTCATGTCATTGGTCACCGGAATGGTCTTCTCGATTCCATTGAAACTGAAGTGAATGACTTTCTCGCCAGCGGCATGTGGCACATACTCAGGGACAGCCGCTCCCCAAATGGTAACCGGCTGATCCGCCTGCAACACACCGTTGTCGCGGAACTGAGTGCTGAGAATCGGGAACTTGCGATACTCGTAGGTCAATCCCACGGAGGATGGGTCCAACTCAACACCCGCAATTTTGATCGGCGCATCCGGCCACTTGTCCGCGGTGACCAAGTTGTTGTCGTAGACGATGAATGGCGTCGTCGGCAACAGAGCCTGGTTGTAGAGGTTGGGTTGATAACCAATGCCACCCGTGCCATAGGCCACGCCGCGTGGCTCTTTGACCGCATCGGAAGTCACCACGGCTTTTTCACCGTCGATACTCACCTTTGCGGGATGCCACACACGGTCTTCACCGGAGAGGTAGAACAAGCTCACTTGGTCCGCTCCATTCTCAATCACCTTCGGGTTGGCAAAGCCGGTGGAGTCGTCTTTGCGACCGACCGCGTTGTATTCAGTACCAGCAACCACCAGTCCTCCATCGGCGTGATCGAAGGAAACGACCAACTGGTTGCCTTTCACTTCGTATCCTTTGAACATCGGTCCATCGGCCACGACATTCTTACCATACTGGTTTTTGAGCGCATGCAATGCGAGACGCTGACCAGGAACCACTTTGTGGCCGTAGTGAATCGCGCCTTGAACATCAATCTGGCTCGCCATGCCAGTGTTCGGAATGTCACGGGCGAGCCAAGTGCCCAATCGCATTTCCGCAGTGGTGCCGATGTCTGGATGGTTCGGGCCCTCATTGGCATTGCCTGGCGAATAGAACTGGTGGAAATAGACTGGTAGCTCTGGCTCACCCCAAACGGTGCGCCAGCCGCGAATCATCGCATGAAGGTTGTCATAGTAGGTCAAACCTCCACCCATGTTCGCGTAACCTTGGTTCCAGATCGCGCCACTGATGGCGTAGGGAACCACTGGATTCAAACGCGCATTGTACAGCCAAGTCGCATCACGATTGCTCCTCATATTGCCAGGGGCATTATCCGTCGGAAGATCCACAAACTGATTCTCTCCTTCATCCGCAATCTTCTGATTCGTTTCCACCGCGGCCATCACACTGGCATAAAAATCACTCCATGCCTTCTTGTGTTCTGGAGTCGACGGATCAGTTTCTAACAATTGTGCCTCAACCTTCTTGTTGTAATCGCTCACACTCCCCTTGTATCCAATACGCGGCGTCCAAGCCTCGATTTGAGTTTGGCTGAATGAGCAGTTCAAAATACCGATCGGCACTCCGAGCTCTTCATATAGCTTGTGAGCGAAAGCAAAGGCGATCGCGCTGAAATCATTGTAATCTTGCCCCCACATGCCATCCGCATGCTCAATGGGATGAAGGTGGGCAAAGTAGTTGGTGACCTTGAATTCGCGAATCGGCGGCAAGGCCCCACCCTCTCCAGCTGCAGCTTTGATGTTTTCAATCAAAACCCGCCCCGCGGAGCTTTTACCGGCCAACCATTGCATGTTGGACTGGCCGGATGCCATCCAAACTTCACCAACCAAAATATCTTTGAGGGTACGAGCATCACCACTGCTCTCCTTGATCGACATTTCGAGTGGATCGGCACTGACCTCAAGCGGGTCGAGCTGAACCATCCACTTGCCGTCCTCACCAGCCTTGGCCGATTTCTTCTGGCCCGCAAACTCCACAGTGACTTGATCTCCTGCCTTGGCCCATCCCCAAACGGGAACCTTCTGCCCATGTTGCAAGATGGCGAAATCGCTGAATAGAACACCCAGTTCAACCGGATGGGGAGCTGGCTTCTCTTCCTTGTCTTTGGGAGCAGCACCGAGATGGGTCGCACCCATGAGCAGGACTCCGAGAATAGTTACGGAAAAGAACTTGTTGAAAACGAAGCGCGAAAGGGTCGGAGAAGAATATTGGATCATGGGTAACTCGGGAGGTCGTTTGGGATGGGGGCATATCCCATCAGTCCAGACGCCCGAATTCAACACCTTCTGTCAGATCCGAGAAAAAATAAGGCTCATCAAGGGTGTTCACCCCTCATCAAGCCCTGAATCTGACCCTCACTCATGACCCCACGGACCACGTAAACCTCATCCAGATCCCCTTTCGCGGTGGTCGAGACGTCATTGTGAGCCTTGCCAAATGTCAGAGACATCGAAGAGTCTGTCAGGATATCGGTATCCACAACCGCCGAGGAAGAGCGGAAACCATGGGCCACCGATTTACCCTGAACCCGCTTACCGTTCAGATAGTAAAGAATTTCAGGCACCCCCTGCACATCGGCACGACCTGTATAAACACACGCGACGTGATTCCATTGATCCGCTGCTGCACGATCAATGGAGCTTGGCGCGGAGAGCGAAGCTCTCCCCATATCCACGCCCCATTCCAAATTACCCCGACCCTCGACCGAAAGCGCCCACATCGAGCCTAAGTTACTGTGCCCCCATGCGAGGTAAGGCGCTTCCTTCAGGTCACCCTCGTTGTAGAGACCGCAAATATCAGAGCCATAACCCACTTTCGAACGAACCCACTGGTTGGTCGGAACCTCTCCCAGAGCAAAACCACGGACACGAGGTGCTTCGAAGTCCTCAGTCAACAAAACCCGTGGAGCAACATCTCCGGCCTCATCTTTCACAGTCAGCTGGATATCATCGTAAATAACCGGGCCATTCACCTTGAGCAAACGGACCGCGAGATATTTCCCAACAAAAGCACTTCCCTCCTTGGCGGAAAAACTCATTTCGACCTGGATCGGCGATTGCGCAGCCGTGAACTCTCCGAGCTTTTTCATCATCAGCTTTTCGCCATTAGCGCGAGCTCCAGGACGCTGGCGGCAATCGGCTCGCGCTTCATCGGTCACATGTGGTCCATAAGTTATAAACTCCATACAATACGTTCCACTTGTCTCTGTGACCAAAGTTGCCGCTTGCAGGCTGAGCGTGTAGGTGACGCCCGCGCGGATTGGCTCAGTAATCGCGCTTTGGCTACTGACCAAACCAGAATTCGTATAACCCGCAATGAACCCCTGTTTGCCCTGAGGCACCTTGCTGCCCGCGACCAGCTCACCAGACTTCACGTTTTCAATGGTTCCCGGCCAAACCACGTCCTCCGAAAGGCGAGGCAAACTACCACGGTGACGAACCCAAGCCGCCACCGTCCGCGGGACATTGCTGCCAATACCTGCATAGCCAGTCTCTGCATAAACTCCATCGCCATGCATGGACAAGGCATTGCCCATGACTCCTTGAGTCAACGAACGACTCAGTATATTACTGTTCGGCATCCCTTTGGATGATTTCAATCGAGCGGTGCCATCCACCACATCGGCAATCGGACCGTCAGCTGCAAATTCGTTGCCCACCAACTCATCGAATGACCAGTGAATGTAATCCCACCGATCGCTGAAGCGGGTTCTGAACATCTCCACCTGAAGCGGAACCGAGCGCGTATTGCCACTCTCATCCACGCTCAAGGCTTCCCCTCCCTTGAGACGGATTTCTTCAATGCCCGCCTCACTTGGATCAACCCCCACAAGGCCCTTTGCAACGTGCACTTGCAACTCGTTCTTCTCATCAAAACGAACCCCAAACTCGGTGCCGTAATCAATGACCCGGGTATGCGACGTCTGAACGGCAAAACCTTCGGCGCCATCCGGCACACGGAACCAGCCATGACCACCCGACATCGATAACTCGCTAGCGGAAACGATTTCCAAATCACACGGCCCCTCGATCAGAGCCTCCACCCCAGAGTCAAAAGTCAGTTTCAGCAGTCCCGTGCTCAAATTCATGCGGTCACCCGGCAGCAACCGTTGACCATTTCGCTCTCCGCCACCGGTGTAACCCACCGAATAAGAGGCATCACGGGCCGCCTCCATCGAGACAACTCCAGAAGGCGCTGTCGAACCGGAAGGAAGGCCCGGACCATAGAAAAACATGAACCCAACACCTGCAATCAAGATCGCTGCCATGCCCGTTAACACGGTCGAAAAACGACTGCGGCGTTTTTCATGATGCAGCCTCTCTTGGCTGATCGGAATCTCGCCCATTTGCGCGCGGCTCTCTGCGGCTTCCTGCAACAACGCCGCCATCTTGGTATGCTGAAGATACAGTTTGCGAACCTCATCCGAGTTGCGCATGCAGTCCATGAGGTAATCTCGTTCGCCATCAGAAATGACACCATCTTCAAGATCTTGGATAAGATGCGAGATTGGCTTTCTGCCTTTGCTCATTTGCAGGCTCATGCGAGTTCCTCCCTTGCTTTGCGTTTCCGCTCCATGCATTCACGAAGGCTGTCACGGATCCGATACAGGGCCACTTTGAGGGCACCCACACTTCGGCCAGAGACCTTCGCGAAGTCATCCAAGCCCGACTTCTTCCAATACCGATGCAAAACCAACTCTTGATCTCTGACCTGCAGCTGGGCAATGCAATCGTTGAGCTCGTTTAATTGACGATTCAATTCAACCGCTTCTAACTGCTCTGCTTCATCTGAAATCATCAACATCACATCCTCATCTAGCGGAGCACGCCTAGAGGCCTTGAGTCGTTGTTGCTGCGCCATCACTTGAAACCGCGCCGTGGTCAGCGCCCAAGCTTTGAAATTGGTCCCCAAGGTGAAGGTGTGACGCTTGGTCCAGAGCACCTCGTTGGTCAGCTGAATCACATCGTCCGCCTCTGGCAATCCAGGGAGCTGGGAGATCACAAATGCGCGAATGACCGACTGGTGGGATACCAGTTGGTTCACGAATTCGGTCTCTTGTTCTGGGGTGTGCGAGGACATAAAAAAGGGAAATCTCTGCTGATAGATAGGCAGGACAGGCAAAAGTTACAGAATACCTCCCCCTGAACACCTACTAAAACAGGTAGGTTTTGCGACAAATTCCCAGAATTTGAGGGATTTTCCCGCATGTTGCCGCATTTGATGGCGTTCAGGACCCCCAGAACCCCCTTGGCAACCCTCACATGCTCGCTAGATTCGGCCCCATGTTCAGAGTCATTGCCACCGCCATTTCCTTCTCCACGCTCCTGACTTCAGGCGCAACGGCCGCGGATCCACAGGATTTGCACAGCCGCCCCATGGCCGACGCCTTTGTCCCCGCCAAAAGCTGGCATGGCGTCGCCGAAGTCAGCGCCGCCAAAGACTCGAAAGAGCTCACCGCAAAAGGCGAAGGCACGATCCTCATCAACGGCCTCCAAAAAGACAAAACCATCCCCTACCTCGTGACCCAAGAGTCATACGGCGATGTGAAGGTCGAAATCGAATTCATGGTGCCCAAGGGCTCGAATGCGGGCGTCTACCTGATGGGCCGCTACGAAGTGCAAATCCTCGATAGCTATGGCCGTAAAAAATTTGGCTCAGGCGACCTCGGCGGCATCTACCAACAATGGGACCCGAGCAAACCAGAAGGCCAGCAAGGGTTCGGAGGGATCAAACCGAAAGTCAATGCCGCCAAGCCACCCGGAGAATGGCAAACGATGGAGATCACCTTTCGCGCTCCCAGGTTTTCGTTTGATGGCAAAAAAATCAAAGATGCCACGTTTGAAAAAGTCGCGGTGAATGGCGTGACGGTCCAAGAGAATGCAACTGCCAGCGGCCACACCCGCTCGGCCCCTCTAGAAGGAGAATCGGTTCTGGGGCCCATCGCGATCCAAGGTGACCACGGCCCGATTGCGATCAAGCGCTACCAAGTCACTCGACTCGACTACCCAGAAGAAACCCGCCTTCAAGAACTCAACGATTACTGGTTGGAAGTCTCCAGGAGCGTGCGCGAAGGCGACCACAAAGCTTATGTCGCCACATGCCATGATAGCGCTGTGATCATCGCTGGAAACCGCGGCGTCAGTTATCCTTTGGCCGATGCACTTGCGAGATGGAAGAAAGAGTTCGACACCACCCGCGACGGCACCCGCAAATCCAACGTCGAGTTTCGTTTTTCAACGCGCTACGGCGACGCCACCACCGCCTACGAAAAAGGCCTCTTCAAATACACTTGGAGTGAAGGCGACATGAAACCGCAAAGCGATTATCTCGAACTGGAAGCGCTGCTCACCAAAGAAAACAACCGATGGGAAATTCTCATGGAGTATCAAAAGGCCAAGTCATCCAAAGAAGAATGGGATAAGCTAGAAGCGATTGAGTGAATAAGAAAAATCTAAAATCTAAATTCGAGAATCTGAAATCTTAAATCCCATCTCAGCGGCTCGATTGATTTAAGATTATTGATTTTCGATCTAGCTTACGCGCCACTCTTTCTCCGTAGGGAGCGGCGAATATTTGGTAGAGGGGTCCGAGCCAATGAACCGTCAATCCTTACAAGTAAATCAAACATCAAAAATCACAGATCAAATATCAAAAATCCATCCCGAGAACTGCGGGAGATTTTTGAATCTTGAGTTTTGACGTTTGAATTTTGATCTGGCTCACGCGCCTCCCCTCCGGCCTCTACTATTACGCAATACGAGAACCCAGAGCAGCTATACTACATGTTGTGGTCATAGAAATGTGCGAAGCTCGACTTTGAGACCTTAAGACTTTCGACCTTTGACGGATGATGCCCCGCATCACCTCACCGGCTGCATGCGGATCTTCACTTTCGTTCCGATGGCTGGCAAATGAGTCGGGTTAATCTCCCAGACTAAGCCATCATTTCCATGGCCGATAACCTCTGGCAACCCCAACATCTCATCACCAAAAGTAGAGATGGAAATGACGTTTCCTGAATCGCCCGCCAAATACTTGCGCGGCCCATCGCCTTGATCAATCAGGTGCGATCCAGTGAACAAGAAGGTGTCGGTTGGAAATGGCTCGATCTCTTCCTTGTCGATTTCCTTATCAGGAAAAATAGGGTCTTCTGCGATGCGCTGAATGAAATCGGTGATCGGGCGAACGACTTCTTTTCCATCCTCACCAGCAATAACCACTGAAACCTTCACTGGACCTCCACGTGGCGGCAAATGCATCCAGCGCTTTTCCTCTCCTTCCCCGATTTGCTTGCGCATCGCCGGGTTTCCTGGCGTGGCTCCGATCAAAAGCAACGCGGTGTGAATGTGAACTGGCTTGGCCTCCACCATCAAAATGGCCTCGTGTTCTTTGGTGTTTTTGGCACAGGCAATCAATTCGAGAGCACCAGCATCCAAACAGATGACGCTATCCACATCGATGTACTGCTCTTTCACATTGAAGGTGACCCCAGGCAGCTTGAGCTTCTCGAGCTGGATCTCAGCCTTTTTGCTGTCGTCCACCTTCTCTGCTGCTTCTTTTTCCGCCAATGCAGGCAGAGCCAGTAATAGCGCGAGAAGCACGTACCATGATTTGATGATATTTTTCATTCGAATGTCTCTTTGATTTTCTCAGCGAAGTCGTCGCCCGCCTTTTTGTAATATTGATCTGCCGTGGCGGTTTCTCCCGCCACTTCCATGAATACGCCTGACATCGCCTGAGCTTGCATATCGGTCGATTTAAATCGCGCGACAAGCGCAGCCAACATGGCGTGATCCATTTTGCTGAGCTCGGCGAAAGCAAAGGATGCTTTGCTATCACTTTGCGCGGCCTTGAATATTAACTTCGCATCAGAATCAAAACCCGCAAAGCAAACTTTTGCCGTGGCCTTCGAGAGATTCATCGGGGTCGGCTTCATTTTTCCCGACTTATGCAAGTCCCCCAGCGCCATTAGCAACATCTCGTCGAAGACGGCCTTCGTTCCTGCTGGAACCTCACGTGCAGGGCGCGCTTGAGGCTCGGGTGCAACCGAAGGACTGCTGCGGCTGCTGCGATTACCGCTAGTGCTTCCCTTACTCGAACTGGTCGCTCCTGTGATCCGCAAACGTTTGTCCTTGGTCGCCAAGATCAAGGCCGCGCAGGCGGTCGGGAAATTGCGGGTGCCATAGACGTGGTCGGTGGAAGCATAGTCGCGACCTGGCATGATCACATAACTGCCATCATGAGTCTGAGCCATGATCATCCACCACTTGATGTAATCCATGTAAGCGCGGAAATCTTTCTCGCCGGCCCGGGAAGCACCAAGACTACCCCACAAGACGTGCATGTGAGTGGATGCGTGACCATTCATCAACTGCTGTGGATTGCGGGCACAACCAGTGGCCATGTGCTCACCAAGATACTTCCAAGACTTGTTGTCCTCATTACCAATCAACTGGGCCAGTGCCCCCGCGCCAGATTTGCCAATGCCACCACAACGACCCCCACTGAACTTGAACGGCTTGGTTGGTTCTTCTGGAGACATGTTGCGAACCACGAGTCGCGAGTTTCCTCCTTTGTAAAACACGCGGTTGGTATCGACTTCACGGGTCAACCAGTCAGTCGGGCGGTAGCGCGGGTCAGCCTTGGTTGGCCAAATGATTTTGTAGTCACCCACTCCTTTCAATCCATCCACGCATTCATAACCAATCCCTTCTTTCGGAGGAACCGGAGCAGCAGCATCACTCGCCACTTCGATCACCGCATGATCCCAGCTTTTGAAACCATAGCCGATTTCACCATTGCCACCAACGGTGCACAAAAACCCTTCGTGAATGCGCTCGTAGGATGGACCACCATGAGGCAAACCCGCCTCTTTGAACAAACTCAAGCCGATCATGCCAATCCCCGCCGGCATGGCCATTGCCCCATATCCTTTGGGACCACCGCTTGCCATGCGGCGTTGAATGAAGGCAAACGGCCGATGAGACAAACCACCCGTTGTCGGCCAAACGCTATTTTCCAAACAGAATGCCAAAGACTCCATTGCGGGCTCCAAGCGCTTGTCGCGATGCATCAAGTAATACTCCCCCATGACAACCGCATCGTGCACTTGCCCCCAAGCGGGAAAACCATTGCCCGCATTTGGATCGTAGCGGTTGTCGTAATACTTTTTGATCAAATCATCCACCAGCCGTTGATGACGCTTTTCAGGGCTCGCCATGAGCGCGAGCATGCAAGACGAGTAGGTGTGCGGACGTGGCTTCTCCCAAGTTCCCGCACGCTTGTGCTCTTCTAACAACCAATCGCAAAGAGCGAGATAGAGCTTGTCCGATCGAGCACAGTTGTAGGGATAGGTATCTGAAAATCGACCGACCGCCTCTATCTGAACGATCACTGTTTTCTCGCTGCTCTTGCTCCCCTTTGGCCAGACGATGAGCTCGAGTTTTCCCTCTGCGCCTTGGCTATCCTCAATCAACTTTGCCATCTCCATCATCGGGCCTTCCCAGCCAACATGACGACCAAAGGTGTGCGCCACATTCATCCGCTGGCCGTTGGCACCGACAATGATATCGCCGACTTCGATCAATCCCGCCGCCGGTGACTTTTTGAAGACGTGTTTGACGGTGAAATACTTGGGATTGTCTTTGGTGATCTGGGCGCGGATCCCTGTGGGGCCCACATTGAGAAACCATCCGCCGGTCGCTTCCGCCACCTCAGCGTCGTGAAAGCCATGCAGCTTGATATTCCAGGGCCAGCCGTCGCCCTTCTCATGAACCGCGCCCGCTATGCCTATCCCCAGAGCCCAGAGACAGGCGGTGGCAATGATGGATTGGATGGGTTTCATGATCGGTTGGGTTTCTGCAAAAAGCACCCTAAAATACAGCGCCACTCTCACCAAGCTAGCTCAATTTTCTGGGCCCCGCTCACAAAAAAGCGCGACAACCTCGGTGAAGGCTGCCGCGCTGGTGATTGTGTTAACTTAGCCAACGAAGGAATAATCGTATGGCGCACGCATCTCGCGGGCCACGTAACTGTTGGCTTCGTCTGCGTGATCGCCAACAAAGAACTCCTTCTCGCTGTCCCAGTTGAGCTTCTTGCCTGTGCGAAGCGCAATGGCGCCAAGGTGACAAACCGTCGCTGAACGATGACCGACTTCGACCGGACAAATCGGATCTTTGCGGTTGGCCACACATTCGAAGAAGTTACCGCGGTGGTCGTTGCTGACGTAGAGACGATCCGCATCCTCAGGCAATGGCTCACGGAAGAT
The DNA here is from genome assembly GCA_043566505.1 of Luteolibacter sp. GTDB lineage: Bacteria > Verrucomicrobiota > Verrucomicrobiia > Verrucomicrobiales > Akkermansiaceae > Luteolibacter. The sequence continues at coordinate 860,509 of CP121322.1, forward strand.
GCCTTTATCGTGCGCATCGAGGCTGCCGCGGTTCACCCAGATCCAGCCGTCTTCGCCAATGAACTTGATGCCATTGCGCTGACCGTCCGGATTGATGGTTGCGCCAAACGGGCTGTCATCAGCGGTGGTGCGGACATTGTAAATCACGCCGTTGGAAAACTCGAAACGACAATCGTATTCACTGAAGGTCGTGTAGCCGCCAGGAATGGGTTGAGCCGTCGGCTTGCCTTCAACCTTGCTTGGTGCCTTGAGGCCCACCGCCCAGTAACCGATGTCCATGTGGTGCGCACCCCAGTCGGTCATCGTACCACCAGAGTAATCCCACCAATTGCGGAAAGTCGTATGACAACGCTCAGGCATGTAATCGTATGCCTTGGCCTGACCCTGCCAGTAATCCCAATTGAGACCGTCAGGCACGGGTTGGCTTTCGAACGGGCCTTCACGGACGCCAGCTGGAAGCCAAACGTTGACCTCTTTGAGTTTGCCGATGCGACCGTTGCGCACCATTTCGCAGGCCAGGCGGAAACGAGAACTGCTGCGCTGCTGAGTGCCCGTTTGCAAAACCACCTTGTTCTCACGCACGACCTTCACCATGCGCTTGCCTTCGTCGATGGTGAGCGTCAACGGCTTCTCAGAATAAATGTCTCTGCCAGTCTTGGCTGCGGCCATGTTGACCAAGGTGTGCCAATGGTCGGGCGTGCCATTGATCACGACATCGATGTCGTCGCGCTCAAGCATCTTGCGGAAATCCGAATAGGTCTCTGGCTTCCTGCCTTTGTTTTTCTCGGTCAATTGAGTGGCGCGCTTTTCAGCATGATTGTCATCGACGTCACAAATCGCCACGAGATCAGCAAAGCGCAATGAGTTGCGGGCATCTCCAGTACCCATGCCGCCCGCTCCAACCAAGGCCATGCGCGGACGCTCGTTGGGGGATTTGGTGGATTGTTTGGCATCGGCCTCTTGAGCGAACTGACGCTCAACATACCAAAGTGGTACACCAGTCGCCGCGGCTACCCCTGTCATTTGACGCAAAAATCGACGACGGGATACTTGGAAAGATTTGAATTCACTCATGACCCAACCATTACGCCTGTTCCCCCGCTTTCAGGCAAGAGGATAGTCGGTGAGTTTCACTTCGCGGTGGCCTTGCGAATGGTCGCGGCAACCGCAGCCCCAATGATTTCACGCTCAGCTTCCTTGTAGAAGTGGACGTCGTTCCCCTTGCGCCAATCGTCAAAGGCCGAGGACTCATCCACCAGCTTGTAGAGGTCGGTAACCAAAATCTCAGGATGGCGCTTGATGACTTCCATCGCCGCCTGATTGAACTCAGCCGCGGCTCCCTTGCGCCGCGCATACTTGCCCTTGTTTTGATTGGGCACCGGCGTGGTGGAGCACCAAATGATTTTCGCCCCCGCTTTTTTGAGGATCGCGATTTCTTTTTCGAGGTTCGCTTTGTAATCATCCAAGGGCACAGCGTATGCGCCGAACTCGTCTTTCTCCTGATCATACGCCTGCTTTAAATCATGCAGCCCGTGATTGAATTGGACAACGTCCCACTGAAACCCTTTTTCCTGATAATCGCCCAACCATAGCTCCATGTTGCGAACTCCCTGAGCGGTGGAAAAGGCGTTGCCTTGGTTTCGGTGTAGGTTGACCTCTCCCTTGAGGTCCGCTTTGACTGTATCGAAATAGTTCATGCTGATCGAATCGCCAATGATCAACACGCGCGGCAATTTCGGATCATCGGTCAATCGTGGATCCGGCAACTTACTGACCGTGATGAACGAGGCGACAAATCGATCGCCGACTTGTTTGCCTTGAATGGTCGAATCCCAAAAGCCAGCGCCCAAATCATGGGTGCTCAGCAACTTGCGCTGCCAGATCCGCCAATGGCGATCGCGTAGTTTGATCTCTACCGGCCTATCACCCATCTCAATGGTCCCCGCACGTTCTTTGCTCGCCGATGGCGTAAACTCAACCAGCAACTGGTTTTCATCAGGTTCAATCCGGCTCGCAAGTTTGGGGTCGGAGAACAAAGTCACCACACGCATCTCGAAAGGCTTGCCCGCCTGCATCGCCTTGCGGTCGGCTGGGCGAATCCCTTGGAACAACGCAGTGATGGGCCCCTTGATCCCCTCAAAGCTTTTCAACTCATCCATCTCCACGACCCGCGTCTTCTCATCCCAATGGATGGTGAAACGTGACTGGCCGATGTCCGACTTCGGCGCGTATTCAGTCTCTTTGAGCAACTCAAACGATTGAGTCTTTGGGCTCACTTTGAGGATGTTGCCTTTTGCGCCATCCAGCTCCGCCCACTCTGCGCCGTGAAGCGATACGGTGAGCAACAGGCTCAACAAGAATGAGATCGCCTTCATCACTTGCTCTTGATGTCCAACATTGCCTTACCGAATGCCAATCCGACATTCATGTAGGTCTCCGCATTTTGGTTGTAGTGAAAGTCCTGCTCCTTCGGTGATTGGTCGGCGGGGATCCAAAATGGGCGAGTGTCGACCGACTTCACATTGCCTGCGAACTCGGGAAACTTCTTGCTCTCACCATCGACCGCCAACTGCGCTTCCACAATCGTGAGCATCTCAGGTTTTTCCATTCCTTCACCACCAAAACCAATCGTACCAACCACAAATGGTGCGTCCGGAGCTTTGAACTCATCACGCAATGTCTTGATCAAATGAACCAGATTCTGCTCGTAACGCTCCGCATACACTTCGCTACCGGAGTCCTTGTGACCCTGCCACCAAACGAATCCCGCAATCTCATAACCACGCCCAGCGAATGCAGGAATCTCTTTGTCAAAATTTTCTAACACTTTATGCGCTGCTTGAAAGCAATCGTCATACTGTTTTCCGGCATACCAATTCACCGCTTTCTTCTCGCCACCCTTTTCCCACGAAGGAGGCGTGTCTTTGTATCCAGCGTAAACGATGCCGTCTTTCTCAAACTGCTCACTTCCTGGCGGAAGAAAATCCCATGCCAGCGACCGATTCCCTTGGGATGCCTTCAATAGCAAAACCGGCTCATCATGATATTCGCCCAAGACATGGCCAAAACCCAACTCTGGACCAATGTTTCCATCGCCCGCACCACAACCGACACTGAGCCACTGGTTCGCTGTGGCCGTGACAACCCCCTTGTACCAAACATCATCGCGCGACTTCCAATCACCCGCCTCATCGAGCAAGTAGGGAAACTTCCCCTCCTGCTTCACAACAGTCGTCAGGGTGCCAGGGACATCCACTCGCATGTGCCAGCCTAAGCCGCTGGGATTATCCGTTAGATAAGTGATTTTGAATGGAACAGGCTTACCACCTTCAAGCTTGATGTGCGTGTGCTTAGCCTTGGTGTCTGCCGTCTTTCGATACACCTCCGTGCCATTCACGACCATGATGTTATTCTGCGAGTCCCCATATCCTGGACGAAACTCATACACTCCAGTCTCAGGCATGGTGACCGTGCCGCGAGCCTGATGCACACCCCCACCTGGAAATGGAGTTGGATTGGTCCCACCAAATTTTTCGGGCGTAACCTGCTGGATCGGCTTCATCGTATCGTAGTCCACCTCTGGGTCATAGCTGCCCCCGTAAACGAAAATGGTGACATCGCTGTATTCTTTGCCCCAACGAGTGCCTCCCGCGTTCACCTTGCCAATTCCCACCATGTTCGACTGACCTGCCATGATGTAAACTTTGACAGGTTTCTTGTCGGCATCCTCCGCCAACAAAGGCGATAGAGGAGTCAGGGCCAATGTGGCCGCCAACAAGGGGGAGGGGGAAATTCGGAAAATTCTTTTCATGATCGTGTGCTTCATATGGCTACTTGCCTGCGGAGCCCGAACTTTCAGCAGCCATTCACGATTGACAACGAAATCATCGATCGGAATCAACCCCCACTTGAAACCCTCTAAATCCAGCGAGGACTTCACTCCTCAAATATTCACAACTCATTGGAAATGAATGGTACAGGAGGACGGGATCGAACCGCCGACCAACCGGGTGTAAACCGGTTGCTCTACCGCTGAGCTACTCCTGCACGGTGAGGCCCGAGAAATTGCCGAATCCTCGGCGCAGGATCAAGCCCTGAGTGACAGATTGGTGAATTCCCCACCAAAATCTACATGGACCCTCACAAAGCGATGCAAGCTTGCGACCCTGCCCCGTAGCTGATTGGTTTCCGCTCCTCATGCACCTGCGGCTGTCCAACCAAGAACTCGCGATACTGGCCGAAATGGTCAGCCTCGCCGCCAATGTGGCATCTTGGAACCAAAAACCAGACGCATCATCGAACATCGCCGCCTTCGAGGAACTCGAAAGCAAGATCGTCGAAAAGGCCGGACATGCTGGGTTCAGCGAATGGGTCGAGTTCAATGAAGAACGCCAACGATTCCAAATCCGCCCCGACACCCCGAAGCCGCTTTTCTTTCAAGAATGCTACGAGGAGTTTCGCAACGAAAGCTTCTGGGATGAACTCGCGATCCGACTCTCCGACCGCGACCTGGCACGGTCGATCGGGCACGAGCAATGGGAAAAACTCAGCGAAGAAGAACGTCGGGAAAAAACCAAAGATCTCGAGAAACGCTACTGGAATGAGTTTTCCAAAAGAGGCGTCGAACACATCACGCTCATTCACCCACCGGGGGAAGGCTGATCCAACTATGTCGGCGTCAGCTGACTTCTATTCAAAGTCAGCTCATAGAGCACTTCCCCTGAATGCTCAACAAGCTGGTAGGTCACCGTCGGGTCCTTCTTCGAGACATCGAAGACAAATTCTCCAAAGGCAAACTTACCGCTGGTTCCGTAAAGTTGAGTATCCCATCGCTTGTCCGTTGCTGGCGGTCCCGTCCGTCCACCCAAACAAGCCGGTTCAAACTCGTAATATTGATGCCCCGATGGCCGTGGGATTCGGAATACACGCGACCCATGACGATCGCCCGAAAGCAACAACACTCCAGGGATCTTGTTATCTTCGATGAATCTAAAGATTTCTTCCCGCGCCTCTGGATCGAATTTCCCCCAAGAATCTTTGCCCTTGGAAACCACATCACTCCACATGGTGCCGCATGTCAGGATGATGAACTGACCCCTGCAGGCCAGAAGCGTCTTTTTCAACCACTCCATTTGTTCTGAGCCGAGGAAGCAATGTTTGCCCTCCTTGGTCCGGAAATAGCGGTTGTCCGTCATGATGATGTCACATGGACCAATCCGCGTGTGGTTGAAAATGCCGCCACCCTCATCACCCAACCCGTAATACGGATTATTCCATGACTGCGTCCATACCTTGCGAACCCCACGACGATCTTGATCGGTGAAACCCTTGGGAATTCCCCACAGATCGTTATCGAAATAATCGTGATCGTCCCATGAAGTGTAAACCGGTGTCGAACAAACCAAGTTCTGCCAAGCAGGTTGAAGGTCGCGCATCGCGTAATCAGCGCGATGCATTCCCAAATCGTTGTTGCGATCCTGCGCTGCGACATCGCCATACATCAACATGGCCAAGGGTTGGTGCTTCCGGATCTGCTGCGAGTTCTCGTTGTACGCGATCCCCCACCGGTGCTGGCAGGTGCCGAAGGCAATCCGAAATTCATTGGAATCCCCCTCCGGCGGTGTGGTGATGGCGGCATGCTTTGGGATCGCCGCCTCCTTGCCATCAATCAGCACTTTGTAGGGAGCCGATGCTCCAGGCTTCAAACCTGTCACTGAAACAATTGCGGTTAGGTCAGATTCAATACTGCTCTGAACCGGCCCGTATATTTTCTCCACCCCATCCACGGTCATCTTCACCTCAACCTTCGCTGGCTTAAGAGTGCGTACCCAAACTTTAGCTCCATCCGCAGACAAGCAACCCAACATCGGGCCACCCAAATGTGTCATGCCATGCTTTTGGCAATGCGCCTGCAAGGCCTTGTTCTCGACGACACTCGCAAAGGTCGCCTCGGTGTTGTTCTCCAGGCTTTGGTAAATCATCCGATACAATTGATTCACCGCCTCTGGCTTCTCACCCCACAAATTCAAAATCTCCAAACACGAGTCCAGGTCGCCCGACCTCGTCCCCGTGTAACCCAGACCAACCCCTGGCCGCATACCACACGCAATGGCCGCGCCTGCTAGCGCACTGGTCTTAAGGTAATTTCGACGGTCCATCTTCATGACGCATTGATACTCCCAATAAAGGAAGACTGCAATCATCGCCCTACCCAAGAAACGAGGGAAGGGCTCTATAACGCGCAGGCAGCTGCGATCAGAACTGCGGCGGGAAAATCAACTCATCACCGATATTCGGCGTCACCGGACCGAAGCCAGGAAGCGGATTGGCAATGACTCCTTCAGGTGTGATTTCCGAAACTTTGTATTGGGCAAGGATGCCTGTGTTGCGACGAATCCCTAACACCGTGCCGACCTGAATTTGCTTGGGCATCACGGCCTCAAAAATGATGAAGCTGCCGAAGTTTGGATCAGAAATGTATTCCTTCACTTTGCCCATCAACAAAGCATCGGAAATCTGACGTGCACGACGCAGTTCAGAGTCTTTGTTCTCCAGAGCCTTTTGCGCCAGCAATCCTTCTTCATCCACTTTCAATTGCGCTTCCAAATCAACTTTTTGCTGAGATTCCAGCAATTCGATTTTGCGTTGTTGTTCCGCCAACCTCGCTTGGATGGCCGCATCAATCTCAGGCGCCTTTGGCTGCGGATTTGCCGGGGCACCATTCACATCCTTGAGCGCGTCTTGCAGCTCTTGAATCTGCAACTTCATTTGCGCGATCTCTTCAGGCGATGCATTGGCGACTCCGTCCTGCATCCCTTTCCACGAAACTACAATCGCTCCGAGCAGTAGCGCTACCGTCGCCCCGAGAAGAAATTTCATCGTGTCCATGCGCCCGACCGTGCAGGGACATGAGGCAGATGTCAACGCGCCTGAAGCGCCAACTATGACTTCGGCAAAGCGCCATCCACGCGGGATTCCTCAGCCAAGTAAGCCAATCGGTGGCCCGCTATGCCGTCCAAGCCCGGTGGCAACGCATTCTCACCGCGGAAAAGCTTATCGAGAGAATTGACCAATCCAAAGTCGCCACCACCGTGACCCTCGTAGCCCGCCTCGGCCGCTTCCTCGACTTTGATCTCTTCGATCTCACCCGTGCGGTGATCACGAAGCCACAATTCTTTCGCGCCGCCCTCTTCATAAGGCTCACCCCCACGCAACGAGGCACGAGTGCCGTGAATCTCGATCGTGCGATTGCAGTCAAATGCCGTCATGGTCAATGTGGCAGTCACACCATTCTTCATCTCAACCGAAAGCGTCTGATGATCCACCACATTGTTGTCGCAACGATAAACACAGCGACCCCATGGTGAGGTTCTAAGAAATTCTAGTATCGGTTCCTCGGGAAGTTCGTAAGCACCGGTCTCACCCTCAGCACCCGGCATGACCATCCGCAGGAAATTGCGCTTCTCTCCCAAATAACGATGCGCATCATAGATGCAATCATCCGCCACAGGACATCCATCGGTGCAACGCTCTGGAGCACCCGCTGGCATGTTCTCTTTTTTGAACCACTCCAGCCGGCCATGGCTTGTCACTGATTTGGTCTCGGAGCCCGACAACCAACAAAGAATGTCGGTGTCATGCGAACACTTCGCCACAATCATCGGCGTTGATTTGTCAGAATTGGCCCAATGACCCCGCACATAGGAATGCGCTTGGTGAAATGCTTCAACACCCTCGCTTGCTCGAATGGTAATGATCTTGCCGAGCCGGCCACTATCGACCACCGACTTCGCGGTGGAATAAAACGGAGTGTAGCGAAGAACGAAACACGGAACGATGATGCGACCGAGATCTTTGGCCATGGCATCCAACTCTTCGCAACGCCCAATGGTTTCGGACGCAGGCTTCTCCAACAACAAATCGTAACCGACCTCCAAAGCTTTCTTCGCATGGCCGTAGTGATCCGCGTCTTGAGTGCCGATGATCAAAACATCCGCCAACTTCCCAGCCGCAAAAAATTCGTCCTCATTGTTGAACGCCTGAATTTCACCCGGCTCGCCGAGCTTCGCCAAGGTCGCCGTCCGCGCCTCCATCAAATCTGCGACCGCAGTGATCTCGAATCGTCCTTTTAGCTCCGCAGCAATGCGTGCGTAAGTCCTACCTCGAGATCCACATCCTAATACAGCTAATCGTAACGGCTTCATGCTGGGGTAAAACTGAGAAGCGATGGGCGAGACATCAATGATGAAAATCAGATCTGAAAAAAATTCATGCTGCGGTCGAATAATCCTTGCGCGGTCGAGATTCCACGACTACCTCCCCGCCGTCGCAAGACAAGGCGGTCCGACTGAGATGCCTCACTAGGTTATTGGGTTTTCCTAGGGGGATGATCGGTCGGGCCGCCTCTTTTTTTGCCCAGCTTGCCCCAACCCGCTATTTTCAAGCTACCCCTTCTGATCCTTTCCGTTACAATGCCGGCATGAAATTGATCCGTTTCGGCGACGAAGGACGCGCAGAACCAGGTGTCATCCTCGAAGATGGACGCAAAATCGACGCCAGTGGCGAGTTTCGCGACTACGATGAAGGCTTCTTTGCATCAGGAGGAATCGACGCTCTCAGAGAGTGGGTCGCCGATGGTTGCCACGGCGGAACCGAAATCGATCCACACGAACGCATCGGCCCACCCGTCGCCAGACCTTCGAAGATTGTCTGTATTGGAAAAAACTACCTCGAGCACGCCAAGGAAATGGGCGGCGACCTCCCCGTCGAACCCGCACTCTTCATGAAAGCCTCCACGGCATTCAGCGGCCCGTATGATGATGTGATCCTTCCAAAGGGCTCAATGAAACTGGACTACGAAGTCGAACTCGCGGTGGTGATCGGAAAAACCGCCAGCAACACTCCTGAATCTGAAGCAATGAGCCATGTTGCTGGCTACTCAACATTTTGCGATTACTCGGAACGCCGCCACCAACTCGAAATGGGCGGACAATGGACCAAAGGAAAAAGCGCCGATACCTTCGCGCCGATGGGGCCGTGGTTGGTCACCGCCGATGAAATTGATGACCCCCAAGAACTCCGCCTCTGGTGCAAGGTGAATGGAATAATCCGCCAGAATAGCTGGACAGGTGACATGATGTTCTCGGTGAAACAAATCATCAGCTATGTCAGCCGCTTCATGACCTTGCTTCCCGGCGATGTGATCGCGACAGGCACCCCCAGCGGCGTCGCCATGGGCATGACCCCACCAAAATATCTTCAGGCCGGAGACATGGTCGAATGCGGGGTCGCCAACATCGGTGAAATCACCCAACGCGTGGTGGCCCATAAATCACCATGAAAATCGGCTTCAAACGTGCATGGGGGGCCTTTCTCTCATGGCCAAAACCACCGGGCGCCAAGCGCCAAGTGGCTTGTCACTATTGTGACACCCTGCACGCCGCACCACAGCTCAAGGAAGGGATGTCAGCACGGTGCCAACGATGCGGGTCAGCCATCTATCAGAACCGCCCAGCATCTCTGGTGCGCGCCATCGCTTTTTCCCTCACATCTCTCATGATGATGGCATTTGTTCACCTATTTCCTTTCATGATCATGGATGTTGCAGGACAAAGCCGCAACCTCACCCTACTCAATGCATCGAGCGCCCTGATCGACAAAGGTGCGCCAATCCTCGGAGTCTGCGTCATCCTTTTCACGGTGATTGTGCCGATGATCCTCATCTGTGGCATGCTCTACTCCTGCATACCTCTCCTGCTCGGACGCTGCGCTCCATTCAGTTACTTCGTGGTGAAGTGGATGTATCGCAGCGAACCGTGGAACATGGTGGAGGTCTTCCTTCTCGGCGTGCTGGTTAGCTTGCTCAAACTCGCCAAGGTCGCGGACCTTCACTTTGACATCGGATTCTGGGCCTTTGGCGGAGTGATGTTCTGCATGGCGGCCGCAATCGCCGGCATCGATCGACAAGAACTCTGGGACCGCTTGGAGGTGGCCAACAAATGAAACCAAACTATTCCAAAGCAGCCGATCACGGACTGGCCGCCTGCTACACCTGCGGCAAAGTCAGCGAACTCAAGTCCCACCCAAATTGCCCTCGCTGCAAGAGCCAGCTCTACCTTCGCAAGCCTCATTCCATCCAGAAAACGTTGGCTCTGACCATCGCTGCCGCCATTCTCTACATCCCATCACAGCTCCTGCCCATCCTCACCGTCACCGAGTTCGGCGCCGTCACCCACAACACCATCATGGGCGGCTTTATTTCCTTCTGGAAGTTGGAGGCCTACCCCATCGCGATCGTCATTTTCTGCGCATCGTTCCTCATACCCGTCCTCAAAATAGGTTCTCTAGTATGGCTTTGCTTGGCCGCCACGGGGAAATCCAAACCATCCGCCGACACCCTCGGCCGCGTGTTCTGGCTCACGGAATTGCTCGGCCGCTGGTCGATGATCGACATTTTTGTGGTCGGAATCCTTGTATCCTTGGTCCAACTGGGCAACTACATGACCATCATCCCTGGCCCCGGCGCGCTTGCATTTGCGGCCGTTGTTATGCTTACCATGTTCGCAGCAATGAATTTCGACCCCAGACTGTTGTGGGACCGCCTCGATCATCTGGAAACGGACGAACCTTCCGAACAGCCACCCAACGACTCCTCTAACTCACTTTGACCACGCAATCCTCAGCCCCCAAAAAAGCCGCTCCAGAGGTGCGGCGCGCCCAACGATGGAACATCGTCTGGGTCGTTCCCATCGTGGCAATACTGGTCGGCGGCTGGCTGCTTTATCAGAACTTTTTTACCCACGGCCCAACCGCCACCATTCGCTTCGAAACCGCCGAGGAAATTTACGCAGGGAAAACCGAAGTCCGCTGCCGCTCGGTCAAAGTCGGCATCGTTCGCAAAATCCTTCTCAGCGATAGCCTCGACTCCGTCAGTGTGATCGTGGAGATGGACGACAACTCCGAACAACTGCTCAGCGAGGGATCGCGCTTTTGGGTGGTGAAACCCCGACTCTCGGCCGCCGAGATTTCCGGCCTCGGCACGCTGATCCAAGGCTCCTACATCGAGCTCGACCCAGGCCCAAAGGGATCAAAACGAGTCGATCAGTTTGAAGGTCTCGAAAAACCACCTGCCACCAACAGCAGCGTGCCCGGACTGCGCATCAAGCTGGCAGCCAAAGAAGCCGGCATGCTCCAAATTGGCGCCCCTATCTATCATCGCGGATTCGAGGTCGGACGGATCGAAGACCGACAACTCGCCGAAGATGGCGAAGAAGTTATCTATGACGCCTTCATCGCACGCGACTACTACCACCTCATTACGAACAACACTCACTTCTGGAATAGCAGCGGCATTGAAATCGATGCCGGTACCCGCGGTATCATGCTCCGCACACCATCCATCGACGCCATCCTATCCGGTGGCGTGTCCTTCGGACTGGTTGAAGGAATGAAACCCGGCAAGGAATGCCAAGATGGCGAGAAGTTCGAGCTGTTTGCCGACAAAGAATCGGCCCGCTATTCTAGCCTCAATCCAACACTCGAACTACTACTGCTCTTCGACCAATCCGTCCGCGGCCTCACCACCGACTCGGCAGTCGATTTCCGCGGCATCCCCATCGGACATATCTCGCGGATTTCATACGACCTTGTTGAGCAATCCAAAAACGCTCAAATCCCAGTGCTCATCCGAATCGACCCCAATCGCCTGCACTCACTTGGCTTGGATTCAGAGAACACGAACATCGAACTCTTTCTCCAACAGCAAATCGACAAGGGACTGCGCGCCGGCCTAAAAACCACCAGCCTTGTCACCAGTGCGGTGCACATCGACTTCGATTACTTCCCAGCCGCAGAAAAGGCAGCCCTCGGCAAAAGAGGCGAATACACTTCCTTCCCTACAGTTCCAGGTGGATTCGATCACATGGAAACTCAACTCAATTCCATCATCGCAAAAATCGACGCCCTTTCAATCGACTCCACCCTCGCTGAAGTTGAGAAAGCGGCCAAAGAAGGCAAAGCCATGGCCGCCTCTGCTCGCATATTCCTGGAAGATACCGACATCAAAGGAGCTATAACCAGCATCGGCCCGAAAGGCGAACTGCAAGGCGACGTGAAAAAGACCCTCGAAGAATTGCGTGAAACCATGCGCTCACTCAAAGCTGTCGCCGATCTCCTCGAAGAAAAACCGAACGCCATCATCTTCGGTGCGGGCAACAAGGATGACAAAGACGATGAATCCAGCCGCCCCAGACTCGGTGGCGCTCATCGGAATTAGGATGTCCTCACCAATTCCCTCCTGTCATTTCCGCCATCCCCGTGGTTGATTGCGCGCGTGACGACTTCCGATACCACCCCTGAATTGCTCTCCCCAGCTGGAAACTGGGACTGCGCACGTGCGGCCGTCGCGGCTGGGGCGGATGCAATCTACTTCGGGCTGCCACGCTTCAACGCCCGACTCCGCGCCGATAATTTCACCGATGAAGACCTGCCGGAACTCATGGACTACCTTCACCGCCATGGCGTGAAGGGATTCGTGACAATGAACACCCTCATCTTCACCGGCGAACTGGAAGCCGCCGAAGCACAACTGCGCAAAGTCGCCGCGGCCAATGTCGATGCCCTGATCATCCAAGACCTCGGCCTCGCCCAACTCGCTCGCACGGTCGCGCCGAATGTGGAACTCCACGCGTCGACCCAAATGACCATCACCTCCCCCGAAGGACTCGCCTTCGTGGAGTCGCTCTTCCCCATGGAACGCGCCGTGCTCGCTCGCGAGCTTTCGGTTCGGGAAATCGAACGCTTCGAATCCAGCCGACGCGAAAACACCGCCCTCGATCTCAAAACCCCACTCGAAGTTTTTGTCCACGGCGCCCTTTGCGTCGCCTACTCGGGTCAATGCCTGACCAGCGAATCCCTCGGCCAACGCAGCGCGAACCGCGGCGAATGCGCCCAAGCCTGCCGCATGCCCTACGAAATCGTGGTCGATGGCATCACCAAGGATCTCGGTGAAGTCCGCTACCTCCTCAGCCCGCAAGACCTCGCCGCAGTCGACCTCATCCCCGATCTGGTGAAAGCCGGCGTGAAGTCGTTCAAAATCGAGGGCCGACTCAAATCGCCCGAGTACGTCACCGCCGTCACTCGCGTCTACCGCAAGGCCCTCGATGATGCGATGGCAGAGGCGGAATCCACCGTCACCGATGCCGATCGCTACGCCTTGGAAATGACCTTCTCCCGTGGCCTCACCAACGGTTGGCTCGGCGGCACCGATCACCCCTACCTCACTCACGGCCGCTTCGGCAAAAAACGCGGACCCCTGCTCGGCACCATCGATGAATGCGGCGGCAGCTGGATCACCCTGACCAACACCACCGGCGTCCCCATCGCTCCAGGTGATGGCGTGGTCTTCGATGCTGGAGAAAACCGCGACCTCGAACAAGGCGCCCGCATTTGGAAAATCGAAAATGGCCGACTCATCTTCCACAAGCAATTCAGCGGCATCAATTTTGAGCGCATCCAACCCGGTCACACGCTCTACAAAACGTCCGATCCCAAACTGGAATCCGAGTTGCGCAAGGCATGGCAAAATGCACGACCCACGGAAAAAAAATCCCCACTAAAATTCACCGTCACCGGCAAACCCGGCGAGCCACTCGTCGTTTCATCCGACAAGCACCAAGTCACCAGCGAAATCCCGCTACAAGAAGCCGCAAACCGACCACTCGACACCGAGACCTTGGTTTCGAAACTTGGCCGACTCGGCGATTCCGCATTCGAACTCGCCTCACTCGACAACCAACTCGAAGGCAACTGCCACTTCCCGCTCTCCGCACTCAACCAACTGCGCCGCGACCTCGTCGCAAAGATCGAAGCTAGCATGGACAGCGAGTCGCCCAAACCCGCCCCCATCACCACCACCCACGCCGACCTCCTTCCTTCTTCATCCTTCGAACCCAATGCCCCAGACTTCGATGTTCAAAGTTCGACGTCCGACGTTGGATGTTCGCTATCCGTGCTTTGTCGCGACCTCGAGCAGCTCACCGCCGCCATCGAATGCGAAGTCGACACCGTCTACTGCGACTTCGAGGACCCACGACGTTTCAAAGACGCCGTCGCCCAATTCCGCTCGGACAACTCCAACCCAGATGCCAGCATCTACCTCGCCACACCGCGCATCCTCAAACCGGGCGAAACAGGATATCTCGGGCTGATCGAAAAAGCCGCGCCCGACGGACTTCTTCTCCGCAACCTCGCCGCGCTTCATTACTACAAAGATCGCAGTTACCTCACAAAAATCGGCGACTTCTCACTCAACGTCGCCAACCCCATCACGGCCAAGCAACTGATGGAGAAAGCCACACTCGATTACCTCACGGTTTCCTACGACCTCAACATCGGCCAAGTGCTCGACCTCCTCCATTCGACACCACCCGAATGGTTTGAGATCACGCTCCACCAGCACATGCCGATGTTTCACATGGAGCACTGCGTGTTCTGCGTCTTCCTCAGCGAGGGCACGACCTACAAAGACTGCGGACGTCCATGCGAAAAACATGTGGTCCATTTGAAAGACCGCGTCGGCCAACTTCACCGACTCCAAGCCGACGTCGGTTGCCGCAACACTCTCTTCAACGGCCGCGCGCAAACCGGCGCCCGTTATTTCAATCAACTCCGCAACACCGGCATCTCGCGCTTCCGCGTGGAACTGCTCGACGACGACAAAGCCACAGCGAAGCAAACGATCCACGCCTACCAGAATCTCCTCGCCGGCAACTCCACTTCCGCCGAGCTCCTCGATGATGTTGAGGCCCTTGAAAAACTCGGTGTGACAGAAGGAACCTTGGTGGAGAAATAACGCCCTGCACCATCTAACCAGTAGATGGTTCAACCGGCATCAATCCATGAACGTAGGTGCCTCTTGAGGCTCGATGGATCGATTCTCATTCTTTCTCATTGTCGTCACCCCACCGGAGACAATGAAACGCATGAACTCTGTAGGATCGGTATCGATCGGTGTCACCCAATCGCGAGGAACGACATAGAGATTACCGGAGAAGTTATAGGAATGCGGACAATACACCGCGACCATGTCCCCAAGATCAAATTCGACCAATGATTGTCGCGTGATGAACCCAAACCGAAACACGCCACCCTCACCCATCTGCATCCTCACAGGCGCAGTGAACTTTTTCTTGTCGCCCACAAAAGCCTCCGTCAAATCCGTGAGCGAGGTGTAGATGATGCTGATGATGGGCATTTTACGAATCCACTTCTCAAACAAAATCACCAGAGGCTTGGCGAATGTCTGCGTGACCAGAAGCCCGAATAGGGCAATCAGCAAGATCCCCGCAAGAATCCCCATTCCCGGCAACGAGTAATCAAACCACCCCAGGAACAATGAGTTGAAGAATGAGTTCAGCCAACTCAGTGCCAGCACCACGATGTAAACGGTGACAACCAGTGGAAAGGCAACCAAGATGCCGCGGAAAAAATAATTAAGGAATGTCTTCATGGTGGCGGCGATGATTCACATCGAACGACAACACACTACAACCCGCAACCAGCACCGCCAAGCACACATGAAGGTCTAGCAAACTATGGCAGTCAGGCTAGGGATGCGACTTGGTGAGTCGTCAAGATTGCTACCACAAAGCACATCGGCTTCGCACTCACCTCCGCGCTTCGACCCCTCGAACCAAACAATTCTCCTATTTGCACTATTCTTGCGACATGCTCAGTTAAACCAAGACACCATGCCATCCAACTCATCCCGCGAAGTGGTTCCGGAAATCCTCGACCAACTTTCCCACAACGACCCAGCCGCACAACGCAGTCGTCGTGACCTCAAACGACTCAACTGGATCATGGGCAACGAACGACGCGTGCGGCAGATGGCCAAGGCCTTCTCTGAAGCGGCAGCCCAAGGCATTGTCGAGATCGGTGCTGGTGATGGTTCTTTAACCCATCAACTCGCTCATCAGTTTCCATCTGCTCCGATCAGTGCCTACGACCTTGCTCCCCGCCCCCCTCAGATCAAACCACGCATTGAATGGCATCAAGGCGACCTCTTTGATCAGATGAAACCCGCTACTGGCGGACTGCTCGTCGCCAATCTCTTCCTCCACCATTTCGAAGGCGATGCACTGGAAAAGATCGGCCAGATTTGCGATGGCTTTGACGCACTCATTTTCAACGAACCCAACCGCGCCAGACTACCGCACGCCCTCGGCATGCTCGGCTGGCCATTCGTCAACCACGTCACCCGACACGACATGCACGTCAGCATTGATGCCGGGTTCCATGAGGGCGAACTTCCGGCGCTTCTAAAACTCGATCCGACGAAATGGACGATTCGCGAAACTTCCTCATGGCGCGGCGGTCGATGCGTGGTAGCTTGTCGAGCTTGATGAAAAAAATCACCATCGCTGGCGGCGGCCTCGCAGGCCTCTCACTCGCTATCGCTCTGCGCAAGCGAGACGTCGATGTGTCGGTGATCGAAGCTGGCCAATACCCACGCCACCGCGTCTGCGGCGAATTCATCTCTGGCGTCAGTCAAGAAACACTCCGAAATCTCGGCATCGACGACCTCTTCCACGACGCCCTCCAACACCGCAGCCTGAAATGGTTCGATGGCGGCAAGGTGATTCACCAAAACTCACTCCCCACCCCTGCCATTGGGATCTCGCGGTTCGCCCTCGACGACCGACTCCAACAACGCTTCACCGAACTCGGTGGTTCATTGGTCACTCAAACCCGCCTCAAACCGAAACCCCAAGAGGGACTCGTTTGGGCCGCAGGCCGACGCCCCCAACCTGGCCAATGGATCGGCCTAAAAGCCCATGTCCGAGGCCTCGAGATGTCGGCCGACCTCGAAATGCATTCCGGCCACAACGGTTACGCAGGACTCGCTCAAGTTGAAGATGGCTGGGTCAATGTCTGCGGGCTTTTCCGCATCAACCGCCAACTCAAAGGCCAACCCCAGGAACTCCTTCCGACCTACCTCAGAGCAGGCGAAAACCTGTCGCTGGCAAATCGACTGGAACAGGTCGAATGGCGACCCGATTCCGGATGCGCCGTCGCGGGCTTCAAACTTGGCTCGCAACCCGCTTTGCATGGACTCGTGAGCATTGGCGACGCAGAAAGCATGATCCCCCCCTTCACCGGAAATGGGATGTCGATGGCATTTCAAGCAGCAGAAGCCGCAATCGATCCGCTAGTGGCATGGTCCCGTGACGAACTTGCATGGCAAGCAACCACCAACCGTATCCAAGCCACCCTTCGCCAGCGCTTCCGCAAACGCCTGATCTCCGCTCAAGCCCTCCACCCGATTCTCTTCCAACGTCACGGCCGCGACCTCATTTCCGCCTTCTCTGAAACACAACTCCTTCCGTTCCGGCCGATGCTCGCGCTCGTTCGATAGAACACCTTCTCATGTACCTCCACTCCATCTCCAGCGCCACACCGACCAACGCATTCAGCCAAGCCGATTGCTGGAATGCCTTCCAACATGGAGACATGTTAGAAAAGCTAAAACCGCGCTCGGTGAATCTGATGGAGAAGATCCTCACCAGCAACAGCTCGGGAATTGCTCAGCGCCATTTTGCCATCGACCAAGTCGAGTCCATCTTCACACGCGGCGCTCAAGAGTTGAACGAAACCTTCGAGCAAGAAGCGCCCAAACTCGCGACCGCTGCCCTCACGGATGCCGCAATGAAAGCGGACGTGCAAGCCACCGAGATCGACGCCTTGTTCGTCTGCACCTGCACGGGCTACCTCTGCCCGGGCGTGAGCAGCTACATCGCGGAATCGATGAAGCTGCGCGATGATGTCTATCTCGTCGACCTTGTAGGCCTCGGCTGTGGCGCCGCCATCCCGACCCTGCGGGCCGCCCAAGGATACCTCGCCGCCAACCCCGATGCCACCGTGGCAATCGTTGCCGTGGAAATTTGCTCGGCCGCTTTTTACATCAACGACGACCCCGGCGTGCTGATCAGCCTCTGCCTCTTCGGCGATGGCGCATCGGCCTCAATCTGGAAAGGCAGCGGCAACCCCGACCAGTGGCAGGCCGGACACTTCACCACCACTCACCGTCCCGAGAATCGAGAGAAAATCCGCTTCGTCAACGACAGCGGAAAGTTAAAGAACCAACTGCATCGTGCCGTGCCAGGGCTCGCCGCCGATGCCGTGGCGGATCTCTATGCCAAACGCCACGCCGACCCCGACCAAGCCATCACCCACTCAGGCGGTCGTGATGTCATCGATGCCATCGAACAAAAAATCCCCTACCAACTTACCGAGACCCGCGACGTCCTCCGCGACCACGGAAACATGAGCAGCCCCGCCGTTCTGTTTGGCCTCGAACAACGCACCAACACCCACCCAGAGGACAAACGCCTCTGGCTCACGTCATTTGGCGCCGGCTTCGCCGCCCATGCCTGCGAATTGTGGCGTGATTCACCAGCCTTCGAGACTGTGAGAGAAACCAATTAAAAATCAAAACTCATCAATCGAGAATCATCAATCACATCCCCTCAAAGCATCCCGCTTCTAACAAAGCTGGTTTCGTTCGTCATCAGTCGATTCCAAACGAAACGCAGCCAGGAGAAAACTTAGTCAGATCATTCAAAAGGAAAACTGCCAACCAAGCGTAGTCGTTAGATCCGTTCCAAGACGATAGCCATTCACGTCCTGCCACATTGGCAGTCGTACATCCAATGCCAATCGATGGCCTTCCATTGAGCTCCCCTGTGGCACGATCAAATTCACACCCAAGATGCCATCCAATTGCATTCCTCCATAGTTGGAACCGAATGCGGTTGGCACCGTGAAGCGCGAAGGCGCAAAGGGAGGATTCTGTGATACATCCGCCTGCTTGTCTTCCAACTGGCCTTCCCACTTGAATGAAACACCACCTACCCAGGCCAACCACGATTCTTGCTCGTATGAAACCCAAGCATCCATCTCGGCACGATGCCCCAATTGGTATTCGTGGTGGTTCTCGTGTGTCCGGAACACACCCCTCGCCTGCACTCCAGCTACTACGCTTTCGCCCTGCCACTGGTAGGTTAGCGATGGCAACAAGTCGACGGTTCCAGATCCCAACTGCATCGTCGCCGGCAACTGCCGTGACTTAATCCCACCTGGACCCGGAACGAGATCGCGCTCGGATATCGATCCAGTCGGCAGGCTCAACCCAATACCAGCATGCAAGCGGTGTGCATCATGATCGGCCAAACGGAGCAAGGCACTAAACTTCAAATCTCCAATGCCCTCAGAACGCGTGGTGAATGAATTACCCCCACCATTCAAATTGATCAACGGTGTGCCACTTTGAATGACATGATCCATTTCATTTTGAATGTAAGGCAACATGACCATAAGGGTGAGATCATCAGACGGCGCCATCATCAACCCGAGCATGTGCATGTCCATGGTCATGCTTTCAGGGCTGACCACGTAATTTGCCGCATGCACCTGACTCGGCGACACAGCATTCGTACCATGATGCATGCCATCCATCTCCATGCGCATGGAGCGCAAGGACAACATCCATTCACCCTTGCAGTGAATGTGATCCCCCATCACGGAAATGGGAGATTGAGAGACCGCGATGCCATGTTGACAGACATCGCCCAAAGACACGCCGCACATCGCGACAAAAATTGTAATAATAGATTTCATAAAAAAGAGAAAAAGTTTGTGGATAAAAGCCAATCTAACAGAATGGCATTATAGTGAGAGAACGACCTCAAAAATGGGCCGCTCAATGAATGTATCGACACATCGATCCGCCACGCGGCGGATCTCCGATGAGACTAAATGGGATGCATCAAACTTCTGACCTCGGCGGCGGTAACGGCGGCGCAATCAACCACGATCCAAACCATGAATCGGGAGCTGCGCCATTCATGACCTCACACTCCACAGCCACAGGCTGCTTCAACGCGACCCCTTTGGTCGCCGCAAAATCTTTGAGAGAATTTTTCAAGTCGCGTGATGCCGGGAAATTCTCGTCACCCCCGCGCTCGCGCTCTTTGGCGTCAGCAATCGCATTGCACAAGGAACACGGCTTCTCGCCACTGAAGGTATCCTCTGCCGCTTGAGCCCAGCCCGATTCCTCGGAGTAGCTCCACCACATCCCAGCCCAAGCCACACATTGCAACACTCCATAATGCCCCCCTGTCAGATGCAAACACGCACCCAATACGAGGAACACTTTCAATAGCCGCACGCACACCCAATGCCTCATCCCCAAACACCGGTCAAGCCCATCTGTGGTTGTATTCTCCGCCATCTCCCATCAACCTCCGCCACCCAGCGCATGAAGACGGTTTTGGAAACAATCGACGGTGGCACGAGCTACCTAGAAAAACGCGGCATCGATGATGCACGGCGGAACATGCAGCTGCTTGTCGCTCACCAACTCGGCTGCACCCGCACCGAGATCTACATGCAGTTCGACCGTCCCCTCGAAGAAGCCGAACTCATCCCTCTCAGAGAGAATCTTAAGAAACGCGGCGAAGGCATCCCGCTCCAACACCTACTCGGCACGGTCTGGTTTCTCCACCACGAATTCAAAACCGACGCCCGCGCACTCATCCCTCGACCAGAAACCGAAGAGCTCGCGGAGTGGATCCTCTCGTGGTCACTTCCCGCCGAACAAAAGGTCATCGATGTCGGCTGCGGCTCTGGCGTACTCGGACTCTCACTCGCTGCAGCCCGACCCAACTGGCAACTCACCCTGGCCGATGTCTCGCCCGATGCACTCTCGCTCACCCAAGAGAATGCGGCGAAACTCGAGATAGCAGATGTCACCCTCCTTCAGAGCAACCTCTTCTCCGCCACCGATGGCACCTTCGACGGCATTGTCGCCAACCTTCCCTACGTCCCCGAGGGCGAACGCGAGTCGATGGCCAAAGAACTCCAGCACGACCCCGACCTCGCCCTCTTCAGCGGCACCGACGGACTGGATCTGATCCGACGTTTCATCCCAGAGGCCTTCGAGAAACTCAACCCAGGCGGCTGGATGGTGATGGAAATCGGCCACGATCAGGCGAGCGAAGTGCGGAAACTTCTCGGGGCCGCAGGCTTCACCGACATCGACGTCAAAACCGATCTCTCAGGCATTGAACGTTTTCCATTCGCCAAAAAGCCCCTCTAACGCTTCACTCATCTCTCTCACATGGATAAACTCATCGTTCACGGCGGCAGCACTCTCAAAGGAACCATCAACATCTCGGGTTCCAAAAATGCCTCATTGCCCATTCTTGCCGCCTCAATCCTCACCGGCGAAACCTGCATCATCCGCCGCGTGCCCGATGTCTCGGACACGAACTACATGATCCAAATCCTCAGCGCTCTCGGTGCCGAAGTGGAACGCTCATCCGGAACCGTCCGCATCAACTGCGCAGAGATCTCCGATGTCGCCCCCTACGAATTGGTCCGCCGCATGCGCGCCTCCATCTGCGTGATGGGCCCACTCCTTGCTCGCAAAGGCCGCGCCGTGGTTTCTCTTCCTGGCGGCTGTGTGATCGGCGACCGCCCCGTCGACCTCCACATCCGCGGCATGGAAGCGCTCGGCGCCAAAGTCGAAATCGAAGGTGGCAACATCACCCTCACCGCCAAAGATGGACTCCGCGGTGCTGAAATCGACCTCGCTGGCACCCACGGCCCCACGGTTCTAGGGACCGACAACGTGATGATGGCTGCCACCCTCGCTGAAGGAACGACCATCATTGAATCCGCCGCAGCCGAACCTGAGGTGCTCGACCTCGCGAACTTCCTCAATGCGATGGGCGCGAAGATCGAAGGCGCCGGCACCCGCCGCATCACCATCGAAGGCGTCAAAGAACTCAAAGCCGTCGAACACACCGTCATCCCCGACCGCATCGAAGCGGGAACATTCATGGCCGCCGCCGCACTTGCTGGCGAAGGAGTCACCCTAAAACGCGTGAATCGCGAACACCTCAAGGCCATCACCAAAGCCATCATCGATTCCGGCCACACGGTCGACTTCAATGAAGCTGGCAATACCTGCACCATCCACCGGGGTGAGCAACTCAAAGGAGTCGACCTCGTCACCGCGCCTTATCCAGGTTACCCGACCGACATGCAGGCGCAAATGACCGCGCTTCTCGCCACCACACCCGGCATCAGTGTGATCAAAGATACCATCTTTCCGCAGCGCTTCATGCACTGCTCCGAACTGAAACGGATGGGCGCCGACATCAAGGTCGACAATGGCACGGCAGTGGTCACCGGCGTCCAACAACTCTCCGCGGCCCCCGTCATGGCCTCCGACCTCCGCGCATCTGCCTGCTTAGTCCTCGCCGGCCTCACCGCCAAAGGCGCCACCGAAATCAGCCGCCTGTATCACATCGATCGCGGCTATGAACACATCGACGAAAAGCTCCTCATGCTCGGAGCCAATGTCGAACGCGTGAAGGACTGAGCCCTTCAATCCGCTAAAGCATCGCGCTTAAATCACGCCTTGCTCGCGAAGCTCCGCATCAACGGAATCATCGTCAGGCGAACCCATGCCCGCATCGCGGATCGATTGAATGCTGCGGCGAACACCAATCTTGCTTTTTGGTCCGGTGATCAATCCGCGGATGTTGCCGAATAGAAAGGGAGCAGCCATCGCGACGCCAATCACACCGAGGCCGATACCAACACCGCGCCGGGCATTTCCATGCATCAAATCACCCAGCAATAAGCCAGCGGAAGCTCCCAATAGCGCTGGAGCAGTAAGCGCGGAGTTCTCAGCCCATGCAGGGATGCCTTCGTTGTGATTCTCAGTCATGCCTAACCATTAGCGTGCTAAACGGACCAAAACAACCCCCGAAAATCAAAATCTTGCCGGTTACCGCTTTCCTCGCCCGCCAAATTCCTCCTATCTTCCGCCCACGATGCCTTCGCCCGAAAATACCTACGCCCTGATCCTTGCCGGTGGCTCCGGCACGCGCTTCTGGCCACTGAGCCGGAACGCCAAACCCAAACAACTGCTCGACCTCTTCGACACCGGGACACTCCTGCAACAAGCGGTCCATCGCCTAGAAGGGTTGGTGCCCACCGAAAACATCCTGATCCTCACCAACGCCTTGCAAGTGGATGCCGTGCGCGAAAACGCCTCGATGCTTCCACCTGAAAACATCTTTGCCGAACCCGCAAAACGCGACACTGCTCCCGCCGTTGCTCTCGGCATCGGCCTGGTCGCCGCCCGCAATCCAAATGCGGTGATGATGGTGCTTCCAGCCGACCAGTTGATCCAAGACACCGATAGTTTTCAATCGGTGATGAGCGATGCCCTGGCCACCGCAGAACAATCCGGCGGATTGGTCACGATCGGCATCCAACCCACATGGGCCTGCCCGTCCTATGGCTACATCGAACGTGGCGACTCCGCGAAAATCGATGGCCTGGACTGCCAGCATGAAGCCTTCGAAGTGAAGCGCTTCCGCGAAAAGCCCAACCCAGAGCTGGCCGAACAATTCCTCCGCGAAGGCGGATTCTCATGGAACGCCGGCATGTTCGTCTGGTCGCTCCCCACCGTGACCCAACAACTCGCTCAACACGCACCGGAGCTGGAGACCTTCATCGGCGAGCTGCGCGAATCGACCGACATCCTCAAAACTGTAGAGGAAAAATTTCCTCACCTCCCGGCCCGCTCGATCGACTACGCGTTGATGGAACACGCCGACTGCGTTCTCAACATCGAAGCAACTTTCGATTGGGACGACGTCGGCTCGTGGATCTCGGTCGCGAAATACCTCAAACCCTACGGCAAAGAAAACCGTGCCAACGCGGACATCGCAGAGATCGATTCGCAAAACAACATCGTCTTCAACGCACGCAAAAACAGCAAGGTCGCCTTGCTCGGTGTCGACGACTTGATTGTGGTGCAAACCGAAGACGCTCTCCTCGTCGCCAATCGCCACCAAGCGGATGCGATCAAGAAGCTCTCCGAGATTCTCCCACAGGAATTGCTGTGACCACATCCGACACCCACACGCCTCACCCAGCACTCGGCATCGACCACGGCGATGCACGCATCGGCATCGCGGCCACGGATGACTTCGGAATCATGGCCCACCCGGTCGAAACCATCGAACGCTCAAAAACAAATCCAATCGAGCGCATCGCGGAATTGGTCGACCTCCGAAAAATCCGCACGCTAGTCGTAGGACTCCCCATCCGCATGGATGGCTCGGAAGGCGACGCCGCCGCCAAAGTCCGAACCTTCGCCGAGAATCTCAAAGCCCGCCTACCAGACATGCCGCAGGTCTTCGTCGACGAATCCTTCACCACTGTGACCGCCTCCAACAAGCTCCGCGAAGCCGGCAAAAAGGCGAAGAACCAAAAAGGCATCATCGACCAAGCTGCTGCCGTGGAAATCCTCAATGCCTGGATGGGTGAAAATGGCTAAAGCCACGCCGAATCCCATTGCTTTTCCGCTTCCACATGGCCATGGTGCTAAGCACTGACAAAGCCATGAAAACCTGCATCATGCTCCTGCTCGCATTCCTCGTCGCCGGACCCGCTTATGCCGCGAAGGACAAGAAAGAGCCAAAAAAAGATTCCCGCGATAAAATGCTGGATGAGCGCAAACAACAGCGCGAAGCAGTCAAATCCTACATTGAATCCAAGGACACCAATGAAGATGGGAAACTGACCAAAGAAGAGTTCATTGCCGGTGAAAAGGACGCCGAAAAAGCCGGCAAGCTCTACGACGAATTCAACAAGAATCGTGACCGAACTCTAACAAAGTCTGAGCTCACCAAACTTTTGGAGTCGACAGGCGAACTGGGAAAGAAAGATTCGAAGAAGAAATAAGCTAGGCGATCAGCCCAACTTGATTTCTGGCACCTCGTATCCTTTGCGGAATTCAGGTTTCCCGATTGCCACCGCCTTGTCAGGCCCCGCAACCATCTCCGATTTCGGATCAAATTTCACCACCGGCCCCACGGATGCCATGGTCTTATCGAAATCAATCGACCAATCCTTCAACTGCTTGGCCTGACGCTCGACGATGCCTTGCATATTCGCATCATCTGAAATGCTCGACGGCAAGTCCTTCAGTGCAACTTGCTCACCTGACAACAAGGAAATGTTCGCCAAGTGGTGGATCACTGAAGTTTTGTGCGACTTCTCAACAGGAGCCCGAAGATCTTCGGTCTTCCGCGACTTCACAGCATCGACGAAATTGCGCGCATGAGATCCACCCGCATCACCAGGGAATTTGTGAATCTTGGTTTTCCCGTCCGGCCCCACGACATAGCCACCACCACGGCCACCACGGAACTCACCGTTTTCACAAGTTACAATGACACCCACACGAATGCCTTTGTAAACCGAGGCAACATTGCGTTTCGGCGTCAACCTCATGTCGTTCACTTCAAACGTGCATGGCACACCATTGGCAACAAAACTGACACCCTGCATGTTGGCGGTGTTGCCACCATCATCCCAACCAAAACGGCCACCAAAGCTCGACACCTCCGTCGGCGATTCCGGGTCTCCCAATACCCACTGCATCAAATCAAATTCGTGTGGCGCCTGGTTGCCGACATCTCCATTGCCGGTGTTGTAATCCCAATGCCAATCGTAGTGCAAATTAGGACGATAAATTGGCTTATCTAGCGCTGGCCCTAACCAAAGATCATAATCCACGGTGGACGGTGGCGTGAGCGGTTTATCTATTTTTCCAATCGATGACCGATTCCGATAACACGTTCCAAACACTTCTTTGATCTTGCCCAGCCCGCCGCTCTGAATGAGATCGAAGGCTTTGATCAATCCCGTGTCCGAGCGGTTTTGCGTGCCGGCCTGAACGATACGACCGTATCGCTTGGCTGCATTCGACATCTGACGCCCTGACCATAGATCATGCGAAACAGGTTTCTCGACATAGACATCTTTGCCAGCCTGACAGGCATGTATCGTGTGAAGCGCGTGCCAATGGTTCGGACTCGCGATGACCACAGCATCAATGTCTTTGCGCTCCAGCAGCTTCTTGTAATCCACATACTGATCGGCCTTCCCCTTCAACATGCCCTTGAACTGATCCATGTGCGCCGTGTCCGGATCTGAGATCGCCACAATCTCGACATCCTTCATCCCGCCAAACTGCTTCTGCAAACTCTTCATCCTCCCACCGCAACCAATCAGGCCGATTCGCAAGCGGTCATTGGCACTCACTACGTCCTGACCGCGTAACAAAAGGCCACTTGCCGCGAAGCTGCCGGCACCAACTAAGAATCGACGACGTGATTGAGTCTTCATGCTTAAATCTTCCATAAATTAGCTACCTTAAAAAACCCTAAAGTCTTTCATCATAGAAGCTGTCTCAAATCAGTGAATTTTTGCGATTTACCATCGCCAGCTCGCCAGATGCCACTAATCTGGCTCAGACCTCATGTCTCCCCTGATTTACATCACATGGATCCTCGCTCTCGGCGTTGCCTGCCAATGGCTGGCTTGGCGGATGAAACTCCCCTCCATCTTGCTGCTTCTCATCGTCGGGTTCGGCTTTGGGCGCCTCTCGGGAGTTCGGATCGATGACTTCCTCGCCGCTGGCGACGGCATGAACAGCCCTCTGCTCTCCGTGGTCGGACTGTTTGTCGCCATCATTCTCTTCGAGGGCGGACTCACCCTAAAGTTCAAAGAACTCAAAGAGTCCGGGCTTCCCATTCTGCGATTGTGTACGGTCGCCGTCGTCTTTTCCTGCGCACTCACCACCGTCTTCATGACCAAGGTCCTCGGTTATGATTGGCGGATTGCCGCTCTGATCGGATCCATCCTTACAGTGACCGGACCCACCGTGATCGCACCACTGTTGCGCCACATCAACCCAACCCGAAAGATGGCATCGATGCTGAAATGGGAAGGCATCGTGGTCGACCCCATCGGCGCCATCCTTGCCGTGCTGGTCTTCAAGGTGGCGATGGCACCCGACCTCGAAGCGGCAAGAGTCGAGACGCTCCAATCCATTGGAATCATGATCGCCGTCGGCGTAGTCGCCGCGCTGATTCTCGCCAAAGCCGTCGAACTCCTTCTCAAACACCACCTGGTCCCCGATTACCTGCAACCGGTCTTCTTGCTCTCTGTCGTTGCCGTCGCCTTTACGGTATCGAACCAATTTGAAAAAGAAGCCGGACTTCTCACCGTCACCGTCCTCGGCATCGCGCTGGCAAACCAACGCTCTGTATCGGTCCGCCACATCCTCGAGTTCAAAGAAAACCTGCGCACGCTGATCATCTCGTCGCTCTTCATCGTGCTCTCGGGACGCGTCGCTCCCGCCGACCTCGGCGGAACCCTTTGGAAAGGGCTTTTCCTGCTGGCCTTCCTCATCCTCATCGGTCGACCCATCTCGGTTTACATCTCGCTCTTCTTCTCCAAAGCAACGAACTACAAGGAGCGCACCTTCCTTGCGCTGATGGCCCCACGAGGAATCGTTGCCGCGGCGGTGACCTCGATCTTCGCCCTCGAATTTGAAGAAGCCGCCAAACACGGCCAGTTCGGCGAACTCTCACCCATCATTATCGAACAAACCAAAGAGCTTGTCGCTCTGGTCTTCCTCGTGATCATCGGAACGGTTGCGGTCTATGGCCTAGCGTCAACGCCGCTCGCACGCCGACTCGGCCTCGCCTCAAAAAATGCAACTGGCATCCTCTTTGCTGGCGCCGATGACTGGATCCGCATGATCGCAAAAGCGCTCCAAGACAATGGCCACCGCGTGATGCTGTTGGACACCAACTACGCCAATATTTCTTCTGCAAAAATGCTCGGGCTCGACGCTCACCGCGCCAATATCCTCTCCGAGTTTGCTGAGGAGGAACTCGACTTCAATGGCCTCGGCCACCTGATCGCCGCGACCCCCAACGACGAGGTCAACTCGATGGCAGCGTTTCGCTTCTCCCACCAATTCACTCGCGCTGGCGTATGGCAAATCAACCCCGCCGACCACGCAGATCACCACCGCAAGGCCGCCGCGGGCGACCTCCGGAGCCGCATTTGTTTCACGGGAGGTCCTGGCTACGCCAAACTGGGCGAAACCATCAACGAACAAGCGCAGATCAAAAAAATCCTGATCACCGAAAAGTTCACCTACGAAGACTTCCAAGATTCTTATCCTCATTCGATTGTTCTTTTCACCGCAGACTCGCGCGGACTTCGCCCAGCCGAGGCCGACTTGAATCGAGTATCTGCCAACACGACCATATTCGCGCTGATCCCGCCATCCGAGAACGTTTGACATGCCATCCCGCCTGAAACTGAGCATCGCTTACGACGGCCGACCCTACAATGGCTGGCAATCTCAAGCCTGCGGCAACACGGTGCAGGACTTCATCCACAAAGCACTCGAGACCGTCGCAAAACAACCGGTCAAACTTCACGGTTCAGGCCGCACCGACACCGGTGTGCACGCCATCGCACAAGTCGCCCACTTCGATGCTCCCCCGGAACTATCGATGAATGCCTACAATTGGGTGCCAGCATTGAACACCAAACTTCCCGCCACCATCCGCATCATGGAATGCGAAGAAGTGGACGCTGAATTTCACAGCCGGTTTTCAGCAAAAGGCAAAATTTACCACTACGACATCTGCACCGATCCCATCTTGCCACCACTCAAAGCAGGGCTCGCATGGCACCTTCCTCGATTGTTAGACGCCGATGTCCTGCAACAAGCGCTCGACCTCTTCAAAGGAAAGCACAACTTCCACGCCTTCGCCGCCTACCGCGGGAACGAAGAGCCCGACATGGATTGGCATCGCACAATCCATCACGCCGAGTTGAGCACTTTGGACGATGGCTACCGCATCACTCTCGAAGGGGATGGATTCCTTTACAAAATGGTCCGGCTGATCGTTGGCGCCGCCATTCACGCCGCTCAGGGGCGGATTCGTTTGGACGATCTGGCTCCCATGCTCGACCAACCCAATGACCTCCCGCTTGGCAAATCGCCCAAATGCGCACCTGCGGATGGGCTATACCTTGAGCGCGTGCTTTATTAGCCAAGCATCTTTTCCTTTTAATTCGTTCGAGAGAAGAGCAGGCTTTCCCTCGCCGCTCCCTGGACGGTCGCAATTCTCATGCAAATGAGGGTTGAGGAAAGTCCGGACACCACAGAGCAACGCGCCTCATGAAAGTGAGGGACGGGAACCGAGAGGAACCTGGATGGATAGTACAGCAGAAAGTATACCGCCTGCCGCCAGACAGCCCTGAGCTTGCGAAGGGTCAATTGACGACAGGTAAGGGTGAAATGGTGAGGTAAGAGCTCACCGCGCTTAGGGTAACCGAAGCGGCAATGGAAACCCCACGTGGTGCAAGACAGAACAGGGAAAGAGCTGCTCGCTCGTCAAACTCCCGGGTATTAGTCGCTTAGAGAAATGACCGTACAGTCCCGCTCGCGGGACGGACAAAATCCGGCTTATAGGGGAGCGGCACCTTTTTCCCTAAAGGATGCTGCGCATCCGTCGAAGGTCTGAAGGTCAAAGGTCGAAAGTCGCTCCCTGCAGTGTGAACCACCGTAATCAACTATTACGCAGTATGATAGCCCAGTGAGGGGGCGCTATATGTTGTGGTGTCGTTTCCCTTACAGTTTGTGTGTCCCCTTATGCTGCTACGATTCACTCCTTCTTAACGGCTCCAACAAATGACTCCGAAATATTAGGCCAGTGTTTGTTCATGCGAACCGTTATTGAATACGCATCTTCACAAGCACTCTCAAATGATTCGAACATTTTTTTAGTCATCAAAACCTCTATTACGCCATTGTCATTACCATTCTTGGTTATTACACCAGCAAATTTCAATTTCACTTTTTCATCCAGGCGCTCTATCAATACGCTGTTGTTTATTAACACACTCGAAACACTGTTACCTTCAGCAAGGTCTATTTCAAAAGCATGACTAACTTCTCCGTTATTGATATTTAAGTAGCATGAGAAACCTTTTGCGTCAATCTGCGGCGCCCTAAGCTTAGTTCCAAGATCACCCGAATATTGAACAGCGCTTACTGACACATTACAGATCACACGATTATTGCTAATGAATGACCAATCATCAGATTTAATCGATACAGCTATAGACTTTTCCGCCGCTGGCAATGACAGCGATAGAAGAATCATAAACAGCACTATCAAGTTTGCATTCATAGAAATTTTCATATTATAGCGACAGAATTATTTGAAGCCGTCAGCATTTCCAAATTCATCATCGTCTTTATTATCACCGAATGGATCTATCGGATCTGGTTTGAAATCTTCTTCGGGGCCATCTTCAAAGAGCCCACCATATTTTATTTTGCTCATTCTTATCATGGCGATAACTTCGCAACCCTTTGGCACTACTGTGCCGAAGTCTTTAGTTTTGCTGAATTTTTCAAACAGGTCCAATAGGGCAAGTCTCCGTCCTCTTACAACATCAACTATGTATTCATTATTTTGATTTTCCAAAAACCGTTCTCTGCTTATTCCCTTAATTTTCAAGGAGTCCTCGGATACTAATTCTTTCAAAAAACTACTCCATACGTAGTGGTAACAATATCCCTCCTCGGCCGGATAGCCGCCATCCTCCCATTCATCAAACGTCCAATATGCTGAGAATTGAAGACCCTTGGACTCAACGCTGTCCCTGTGAGCTTTAATATCAACATCTGATTTACACTTCATTGCAAATTGTATTACCACCATGTTATCCCAGTTGAACATTGCGGTAGTAACGTAGTCTACAAACTTTATTTTAACATTCCCCAACACATCAACCCACCTCACAGGATCATTCCCCACAAACCCATAAAGGTTTACTCCACCACGTTCCTCGATCGGATCTCTTGATGGCCACCTACCCGTATTCGGGTCGTAATAACGATAGCCGTAATAGTAGATTACGCATAGGTTCTTATAAAGTTATGGAGAATCATCTGCTAAATTCATAATTCTGTAGCGCACAGACCTTCCTTTGCCCTCGGTGGTCAGCAGCTGATCCTTGACTAGCTCTGAAAGGATTTTTTTTACCGTATTTCTGTTGGATTGAGTAAGCGCTACGATTTCTCGATTTGTTAGGTGCGAGTGTTGCTCAAAGAGCTGCAATACTTGAGCAGATAACGGCGAGAGCTTTTTGGCTCTAAGGATGCGGTGATCTGCAACTTTCTTGCGAAGGAGTTCACACTGCTTGCCCAGAGTTCTCAGAAAAAACAGGATCCATGGTTCCCAATCCGCGTTATCGTTTTTGAAGGATGCCTGGGTGGCGCGTAAGGCTCGATAGTAGGCCTCCTTATTATCTTCAATGATGCGCTCAATGGAGGCGTATGATACATGCGCATAATCAGCCTGCAACAGGAGTAGTGTTGTCAAAATCCGCGATAGTCTGCCGTTGCCATCTTGGAACGGGTGAATTGCCAAAAAGCGGACGATGAATACCCCAATTCGCAATAATGGGTGGAGTTCTCCGTTGGTGGATGTCTTGCGATGCCATTCAAGGAGCTCGTGCATGTGGGCCGGAGTATCAAATGGGCTGGAGGTTTCGAATACGACGCCTAGTGGCTTGCCATCCGGATCGAAGGCGGCGACATGATTGTCTAGGGATTTGTAATCCCCTCTGTGGCGCTCGTCCTTTGAGGAAAATCCCAGTAGAGCGGTGTGCATCTGGAACAGATGGTTCTCATCCAGTTTAAGATATTCCCATGAGTCAAACACGAGGTCCATGGTCTTGGCGTAGCCGGCGACTTCCTGTTCGTCGCGACTCGTGAAATTTTGAATCTCGATATTAGCAAGCAAGGTCTCTACTTGAGCATCACTCATTCTGGAGCCTTCGATGCGAGTTGATGAGCCAATACTCTCTATCGTTGCTGTGCGACGCAGTTGCGTGAGCCGGTCACGGTCAATGGCTTTCAATGCCTGCCAACGGCCTTTGAACTCGTCGATCTGTGCAACCAGTTGCAGTATTTCTTGGGTAATGTTGATATGAACGTTCATGATGAATTCCTTATGAAATAGTAATTCAACCCATTAATTGACCCAATTATACCCAATTGTGTGTGGTGGTCAACATTATCCATTTGCGTTGAAATGGACTTAGATCGCGCCATTTAACAAACCCGATCCACCACATACAGTATCCCCTCACTGGGCTATCATATTGCGTAATAGTACACCCCGGAGTGGAAAATTTTCTCAGGATTCGAGGCTTAACGTCTCAAATCCTGAACATTCCAAAGCTCGTGTTGCTTTCATCATCTTGATCATTTTGCAGTCAGCATCACCCTGTTGGGTCGCAGATGGTGAACTATGGATGGCTGCATTACCAAGATAGCCTAGGTTCCTAAAATTACCAGTAGTAAGGCTTCTACTCGGGGCTTGCAAAACGTCGGGCAATATTTAATATTACCGACATTAAGTGAGTGAACGCGCAACAGACCGCTTCGTAGAGGCGTTTGGAGAAGCTACGGTTCTGAGATCCAAGGATCTTGAGAATCGTGGTCTGACGCGGACCTCAATTGTACAGGCCGTCAATTCAGGAGGGCTCGAACGGGTAGGGCGCGGCCTGTATTCTCTGCCTGGATCAGCTCTCACAGAGCACCATTCACTGGTGCAGGCATCTAGGCGAGTGCCCGCGGGTGCGATCTGCCT
Organism: Luteolibacter sp.; assembly: GCA_043566505.1. Lineage (GTDB taxonomy): Bacteria > Verrucomicrobiota > Verrucomicrobiia > Verrucomicrobiales > Akkermansiaceae > Luteolibacter. The sequence continues at coordinate 893,139 of CP121322.1, forward strand.
CCTCAGTGCTCTTCGGTTTCATGATCTGACCAGCCAAAACCCTCATGAAGTGTGGATGGCTATCGGCCCCAAGGACCGCATACCAAAATCCGACAGCCCTCCACTAAGGATCGTCAGATTTGGAGAGGATCGCTTTGAGCTTGGACTGGCGACACATGAACTTGAAGGCACCCGCCTACGGGTTTATTCCGTGGCAAGGACCGTCGTGGACCTGTTTCGATACCGCCATAAAATCGGCATTGATGTCGCCCTCGAAGCATTCAAGGAGGGGTGGCAGGAAAAGCGCTTTACCCTCAAGGAAATCAACGACATTGCGTCCAAATGCCGCATGGCGCGTGTCATCCAGCCTTATCTTGAATCTCTGGCCCCATGAAACAAGAGGGGCACATTGAATCCATTCGCCAGCGCCTACTGAATTTGTCGCGCGCACGCGGTGAAACGTTTGATTATATTCTCGCGAGATATGGCATCGAGCGGGTTCTGTATAGGATTGGGAAATCAGAAGCCGCCGATCATTTTGTTCTCAAGGGGGCAACACTGTTCCTCGTTTGGAACAAGCAGTTGCATCGGCCAACCAGAGATCTTGATTTGCTAAGTTTCGGCACTGAGGACATGGAAGAGCTTAGGGCTATGGTATTGGCTGTTTTGCGCGTCTCTTGCCCCGAGGACGGGTTGACTTTTGATGATGACTCGTTAGTCGTGTCGGAAATTAGGGAAGCCGCCAGCTATGGTGGTGCCCGCGTGAAATTTAGGGCCATGCTAGGCAACGTCCGCATCCCCGTCCAAATGGATGTCGGATACGGGGACGCAATCACGCCATCCCCAGAGGAGCACGATTATCCAAGATTATTGGATGAGATGCCGGGCATGAAGCTCAAGACTTACCCGACGAGTACCGTGATCGCCGAGAAATTTGAGGCGCTAGTCCGGTTGGATGCGCAGAACACGCGCATGAAGGACTACTTCGACCTCGATTTCCTGCTGGCAGAAAGTGAGTTCGATCCCGACTCTATCAATGCGGCCATTAGGGCCACCTTCAATCGCCGAGGCAGCACGATCCCAACTGAAATTCCCACAGGGCTCAGCGAGGAATTTGCCTCCACACGAAGTGGCATGTGGGAAGCGTTTCTCGGTAAGAACGGCCTCAAGGCGGATACCTTGCACGTGGTTGTGTCGAGAATATGCAATCGCCTAAAATCGGTGTGGGGCGGCTAATCTAGCCAGTGTCACCCTCTCGGGTGAACCCTATGATGCTCAGAGCACATTCTGGAGGTGGTCACGTGGGTGTAGATTTCAGTGGTATCAACTCGTGAGTGACCCAAAAGCGTCTGAATGGTCCTGAGGTCGGCTCCGTGTTCGAGCATGTGAGTGGCACAGGCGTGGCGCAGCAGGTGGCAGCCCCCTTGAACTTTGATGCCAATCTGATTCATGTAGTTGCGAAAGATACGGCCCAAATACCCCGCGGAAAAGCGATCTCCGTAAGCCGACAAATAGAGATACGGAGAGGGCACTTTCGGAACTAGTAGCTTCGGTCTGGCCTCCTTCAGATAGCGATCTAGCCAGTGCAGGGCCGCCTCGCCGACCGGCACAATCCTATCCTTGCCTCCCTTGCCGTTTTTCACCACCAGAACACCATGGCTCAATCGGAGGTGGGAGACCTGCAGCCTAGCAAGTTCACTTCGCCTCAGTCCACTTGAGTAGAGCAGCTCCATCATCGATCGATCTCTGATGCCTAGAATGTCATCTGTGTCGGGGGCGGCGAGTAGGGCAGCTACCTCTCCCTCGCTAAGTAAGTTGGGCATACTTCGGCCTCTGATGCGCCTGATCTTGTGACCCTCCAATGGGTTGGCCTCAATGATTTGGCGCTCCTTGAGATATTGCATGAAGGTATTCACTGCGCGGACGACTCCTTCTTTTGTGTATTCCGTGAGTGGCTTTTGCTTGGAGGTGCGGTAGTCATCGAGCCAATCAAGCCAGGCCTCCAATAGGCCACGTGATAGCCACTCAGGGTTTGTTACTTGCTCGCTGTCACACCAATAGAGGAAGCGGCGCAGGCACAGTCGCCTGGTCTGAATTGTATTTTTGGATAAGCCTCGATGCCTTTGATCGGTCAGCCATTCATCGACCATGAGGCCGAGAGGTGTCTGCAGGTAAGATTCGTCACCGGGTTTGAGGCCACCTCTGCGATCCCTCCATTTGCGCATCTCTTTAGCGCGTTCCCAGCCTTTTGCGTCCAGTTGCATCATTCACCTCCAGTCTAACTAACAAGGTCATCTAGGAAAAATGAAAATCCAGAAGTTTGTGGTTCAAAACGGAGGAAAATATTTACCGCCCAAGATCCTTTAATCGTGACGAATCTGTAGACTCATCTATTCTACCAAAAGCCGATCTGAATAGCCATGGGATATTGCCTAAACCATAATAGTGCATCCCGGAAGGGTGACCACAAGATGTGGGTAATGTACAACTACGCAATATGATAGCCCAGCGAGGGCATGCTGGATGTGCTGTCTGCTTCCCAAAACAACAGGGACGCTTATGTAGCGCGCGAAGCCCGACCTTCGACTTTTGACCTTGGACCTTCGACTGAGCCGCCTAGCGGCTCTATTACGAAGAAGCACGTAAACTCCATCCGATTGTAAGTCAGATGCTTGCACTGCAACAACTGAAGGCCGGCCTGTTTGGCATCCGCTAAAAGATGCGCAACCGCTTGATTCACCTCCTCGTAAGCCGAGGAACCGGGCAACTTGAGCGTGAACACCACCAGCGCCCCACGCTTCGCATTCTCACTCAACCGAATGACATGCGCCAAGGCATCCCGCGCATCGCCATTCATGTCGGACAAGACCACATCATAGGTCACGCCAGATGGCGGACGAAAACTCGCCGCGTCTCCCACCACCGACCTCAACCCCTTGGCTTTCTTCAAGCGCGCATCCAATGGCGCTCGATCAATCGCAGTGACTTGATACCCACGCGCCAATAGCTCAGCCGTCATCCCTCCCGGGCTCGCCCCCAACTCCAACCAATGACTGCCAATTTCTGGCACGGGCCTCATCAAGGGCACATGATGCAATGCCTCCGCCACCTTCGCTCCGGCACGACTGATGACCTCAGGCGCGCTTTGTTTGATGAACTTCGTTCCACCCGCAAAAAAGCCTCCACACAATTTCGGCGACTGCACCCCGGCAAACAATCCCTCTTTCCCGACAAAACAAAACAGCGTGTCCTTCATGGCGTCTTGCTCCTCCGCATCGCTCACCGCCGCCACCTGCTCAGGAAACAACTGCAACATGCGACCACGAAGGTTCGAGGCCATGAGCCGAAAATATCGATCGCTTGATCCAGGGTCGAGCGCACTGACCATCACCGCTTGGATGTTCCCATCCGCAAACTTTTTCGCCAAGGCCTGCGCGGCTTTCTCCACAAACCCATCGGTCTTCGCAGGATTGCACGGCCAACTGTGATGAATCGGCATCCTCCAACTGAGAAACTTTGCAGCATCGGATCGAAACAATGTGGAGGCGTCATCGATACGCACCACATCGTAATCCTTCCCCAGAGACTTCATCGATTTTCCACCAAGGTCACGAATGATCTGATCTCGCCACTCCCCAAAAACCTCAGGGATACGAATCAACCACGTTGCCACTTCAGTCGCTGCACCCTCTTTCGCCATGGCTTACTCGGACACCTCTTTGAGTTTGCGAACCGCCTCATCCAAGCGCGCACGCAGCGCCACCATCTCAGCATTCATTTTCTTGAGCTGAGCATCCCGTTCGTTGATCGCCTGACTCCACTTGTCCACCTGCTCGTTCATCGCCTTCAACTCGGCCACCATCTTGGCCTGTTTCTCGGCTTGATCATCTAGCACACCCTCTCGCTGATCGACGGCTTTCTTGGCCGCCTCCAAACTCTCTTTCAACAGCTCCATGTCTTGAATCAGCTGTGCTTTTTCTCCTTCAAGTTGGTCGATCTGCTCGTTCGCTGCCCCCAATTGGATCACCGCACCATCAATGTCTTCGTTCAAGCCACGCTCGCGGTTCCATTGCACAACCACCACTCCTGCCAACAACAGGCAGCCTAGCGCATTCAGGATGGTGATTTTCATGGAAGCCATCAGTCGCCGGATTCAAAACTTACTTTGCTCACCCCCACTTGCTTCACCGCCGCCATCACCGCGATGACCTGCTTGTGCCGCGATTCTTCATCCGCGGCGATCATCACCTGCGTCTCCTTCGTCACACCAATGTTTTCCAAGCGCGCTTTGATGTCGTTGAGCGAAACCACTTCCCCTTCCCAAGTCGTGATGCCACTCGCATCAATCGCCAACGTAATCGGCGGGGCTTCCACAACCTCGACTCCGCCGGCGTTGGGAACATTCACATCAATGCGACGCACGTGGGTCATGCTCAAGCTCACCAGCATGAATGCCGCGAGCAGGAAGAACATGATGTCGATCAATGGAATGATCTCGATCCGGGCTTCATCCCCTTCTTCGCCTGAATGACTATGGAGCTGGACTGGCATTAGGGTTTGAATTTCTTCGTCGCGAATTCCTCAAGGTCGTGCCCGTGCTCTTTTGCAGAATGCACCAAGAGCTCCGAATGATTGATCCAGCGCTCAAGCCTTCCCCTCAAGGTCGCGACGCGCTTGCGATAGTAGTTGTAGGGCAACAGACAAATGATCGCGATGCCGATACCACATGCCGTGGCAATCAAAGCTTCGCCAATACCTCCTGAAACTTCGGTTGCAGCAAGTTGATCATCGTTCAATGACGAGAACGATCTCATCAATCCAACCACGGTTCCAAACAAACCGAGCAACGGCGCTAGGGTGATCAACGTGCTGATGATCCACATCCTCGCTTCGGCCTTCTCAATCAAATGCTGCGCATGCAACTGCATCGCCGCCAACATCGAGGTTTTCGCATGCTTGATGCCCTCGCCAAGGTTTTCGAGATAAGGATCCTTGCTGTTTTCGGTCGTTTCCAAAACCGCATCAAAATCACCCCGCCCCAATGCTTCGCGACAGACATCCTGTTTCTTCGGCTTGAGCGAACCTCTGAATCGCAACCACCAAATGCAGCGATCCAAAATCACACACAGGCCAAAAAAGAAGGTCGCAAGGATGGGCCACATGACCCAACCGCCTTCAATAAACGTTTCAACAATGAGGTTCGCTAACACAATTTGGATAATCTAACGGAGTTTAAAAACAATCGGCAACTGCTTCTTCATGACAGCACCCGCCGGAAACTTCCAGCGCCGAACCGTGCGGACTGCTTCTTCATTGAGCAAGGGCCAAGGTGACGGCTTCACCGCAACCACCGAACTCACCTTGCCTGATGCATTGATGGTGAACTCGACCACCACGGTGCCCTCCTGGCCTCTGCGGCGCGATTCTCGTGGATACCTCGGTGCCGGCATGGTGCCAGCCGCAAATCTGGCAGCGGCGGCTTCATTCGAGCCTCCTGCATTCGGACGCGACGGCGGTTTGGATTGATTCAAATTGTTGGAACTGGATTGAGAGGTCGAGTTGTTGGCCGTCTGCACCGGCTTCTGGGGACGGGCAACCTCTGGGATTTCAGGCAAGGCCGCCATGTTCACGAGCTCTGGCATCGCCGGCGGCTGCGACACCTCAGGAGATGGTTTCGCGGTGCTCTCTCCTGACCCGTTGCTAGAACTTCCCTCGACCAAGGAAACGTCCTCGATCACACCCAGATTCGGCAGACCGACCTGAATCTGAACATCGGGCTGCCCCCGCAACAAACCGAAGCCAATCACACCAATCGCCACCACACTCAGCCAAGTGGCGAGGGTGACAACTTGTAGAAAATGGATGACGGGCTTCATGCGCTTCAAAACTCTATATCCTCAGATCAAAATGACAATGCTAGGCCAAAACCACCTTATGAGTGGAGATTCTCCCATCGCCATCGATGGTCCAATGAACTATCTTACCCGCGCTCATGCGTCGTTTTCTCACATCTCTCATCTGTCTCGGGTCCCTCGCGACAAGCATTCAGGCCGCCAAACAACCCAATGTGCTCGTCTTTCTAAGCGACGACCAAGGCTGTGGCGATCTGAGTATTTCAGGCAATCCAGACATCCAGACGCCTCACATCGACTCAATCGCCAAAGACGGCGTCAGCTTCACTCAGTTCTACGTCTCACCTGTCTGTTCGCCCACCCGCGCCGAATTCCTCACGGGCCGGCACCATGTCCGGACTGGCGTCTATTCGACCTCGAATGGCGGCGAACGAATGAACGCCGATGAAACCACCATCGCCGATTTCTTCAAAAAGGCCGGCTACGCGACGGGCGCATTCGGCAAATGGCACAATGGCACCCAAGCCCCCTACCACCCCAACAGCCGCGGCTTTGACGAATTCTACGGCTTCTGCAGCGGCCACTGGGGCAACTACTTTGACCCGATGCTCGAACACAACGGACGCATCGTGAAAGGCAAGGGGTTCTGCATCGATGACTTCACGAACCAAGCGATGACATTCATCGAGAAGTCGGTGGCGAAGAACCAACCGTTCTTCGCCTACCTACCCTACAACACACCGCATTCGCCGATGCAAGTGCCCGATGAGTTTTGGAAACGCTTCGAAACGCGCGAGATGAAATTCGAAGGAAAAGTCAACGACCACTACCGCTGCGCCCTCGCCATGTGCGAGAACCTCGACTGGAACGTCGGTCGCATGCTGAAGCATCTGGAAACACTCGGCGTCGCAGATGATACGATTGTCGTTTGGTTCCACGACAACGGCCCCAACGGTCAACGTTGGAACGGCGGCATGAGAGGAATCAAGGGCTCGACCGATGAAGGCGGCGTCCGCAGCCCACTCTTCATTCGGTGGAATAAACGCGATTTCAGCCAGGGCGTATTAATCGATACCGTATGCTCCGCCCGTGATCTCCTCCCGACACTCTGTGAATTCGCAGGGATCAAAGCAAAACCCGCCAAAAAGATCGATGGCATGAGCCTCGCTCCACTCCTTGTTTTCTTTGAAAAAAACGACTGGCCCGACCGCATCCTCATCAACCAGTGGCGAAATCAAATCAGCGCACGCAGCCAACACTTCCGCCTCGATCACAAAGGCAGACTCTACGACATGCGCTCCGATCTAGCACAGACCACCCCCGTGAATGCCAAGCACCCAGAGATCGTCGCCAAGCTAGATCAAGCGATCGCGAACCACTTGAAAGACATGCCAGCAGCAACCCCAAAGGACGACCGGCCCTTTCCCATAGGCCACCCAAGCCTAAGCATCACGCAACTGCCTGCTCGCGACGCAAAACCTCACGGAGAAATCAAACGCTCAAACCGCCACCCCAATTGCTCTTATCTAACAAACTGGAAACTACCCAGTGACGAAGCCACCTTCGACATCGATGTACTGACCAGCGGCCGCTACGAAGCCGTCGTTCACTACACCGCTAAAAACGCCGGCGCCATCATGGAACTGAGCACAAAAAACTCATCCCTCACCTTCAAGGTGGACGAGAAGCATGACGCCCCCGCCCACGGCGCTGAAAACGACCGCCATCCCCGCGCAGAATCTCTCGTCAAAGATTTCAAACCTCTCAAAGCAGGGTTCCTTCAGTTAGAAAAAGGCCGTGACACCCTTACCCTGAAAGCCCTTAAAATCCCAGACGGCGAAGCGATCGAATTCCGTCTTCTCACGCTTGAACTGATGAAGTGAGCGCTCCACCCCATTCCACATGAAAGACAAACTGATCCTGACCATCATTTCATTCCGCATCGCCTCGCTGCTCTATCTTGGCTTGGCCTTCGCGCTCCCATGGTTATTTCAACTCGATTCCGAAACCCCCGATGAACTGCTCATGATCATGACCATTGCCAGTGTCGGCATTTGCATCGGCATCCCCATTCTTTCGGAGGTGGTCATCTAGTTTCTCAAAAAAGGCAAATTCTGGGCATGGATCGTCGCCCTCTGCATGGCCGCCATCTACCTGATGTCGGCGTTTCTGCCATTGGGCGCCTTCGCGCTTTGGGGGCTGCTCGACACCCAGTCGCGCCGACGCTTCGGCGTAGGCCTCTGAACGGAGAACACCATTTTACCGACGGTTTACAGACAACTGAAGAAGCGAGAGCTAATATGGCGCCATCATGAAAAAACTCCTGTCACTCCTCGCCATCTCAGCCCTCATCGTTCCAGCCTTCGCTTGCGGGCCTTACAGCATGGAGGAAACGGAACAATTCAAAGCCCTCGAGAAACAACTGACGGCCGCTCACAAAAAAATCGAGGCCAATCAAATCGATGCCATGGAACAACGGCAATTCAAAGACTCCAAAGCCGTTACCGTCAAACTTGGCAGCGACGGTTCGGTGAAGTATTTCAAAATATACGGAGGTGAAAGGCGGATCATCAGACCTCCCGAAAACAACATTCAGCTCTCGGACCTGACTGCGGCTGACCTCCAAAAGATCCTCCCCAGCACATCGAACCATCTGTTCATCAGGTTCATGGCAGATCTCGACGGTGACCCTAAAGAAATCGCGGCAGCGCTCCAATCAATCGACCAAATACTACCCACCACAGTGGTCCTCTATGGCACACGTAAGGTCACCATGTTTGATATCCAACAACCCAATATCGCCAAACGCTAAGGCATCACTCCTTCGCATTCCAAAACCCCTCCAGCCACGGCTCGAGGGGTCTTTTTGCGATCTGCAGTGGACGTTTGACCGGAGATCAGCGATAGCAGGCGGCTCACATGTCGACCTTCCTCTCCGCCAACGAACTTCGCCTCAGCTATGGCTACCAAAACCTGCTGGATGGCGTGACCTTTGCCATCGAGGCTGGCGAAAAAGTCGGCATGGTCGGACGCAATGGCTGCGGCAAGACCTCGCTACTGAAAATCCTCAGCGGCGTGAATGCGGCCGACTCAGGAAACATCGCCCTACGGAAATCTCTCCGCGTCGGCTATCTCCCTCAAGAGTTCGAATTGGATCCCGAGATCAGCGTTCAGGAAAACATCGAGGCCGGCGCGGCAGATATTGTCGACGCCATCCGCCGCTACGAAAATGGAGATGGAACCGAAACCGAACTCGCCGACCTCCTCCACTTGATCGACCACGCCGATGGATGGAACCTCGAAGCTCGCATCAAATCACTTGCGACCGCCCTCGGGGCACCACCCCTTGAATCACCCACCGAGTCACTCTCAGGTGGTGAAAAACGCCGCGTCGCGCTGTGCCGCGCCCTCGCCTGCCAGCCCGACCTCCTTCTCCTCGACGAACCGACCAACCACCTCGATGCCGAATCGATCCGCTGGCTGGAAGACTACCTAAAAGGATTTTCAGGGGCTGTGATCTTCGTCACTCACGATCGCTACTTCCTCGATGTCATTGCCACCCGCATCATCGAAATCGACCACGGCAAAGCCTACTCGCACCCAGGCAACTACACGGCGTTCCTAGAATCCAAAGCGATCCGCCAACAAATCTCTGAACAAACCGAGCGCCGCCGCCAAAGGTTTCTCCGCGAAGAACTCGAATGGGTGCGTGCAGGAGTGAAAGCGAGAACCACAAAATCACGCAACCGCCTCGACAAGTTCTACGAGATCGAGGGCATGGAAGCGCCCCCCGAAGAACGGGAAATGGATCTGCTGATTCCACCCCCACCGCACCTCGGCAACATTGTCGTCGAGCTGGAAAACGCTGGCGTCAATGTCGGCACTGATGCCCACCCGCGCTGGTTGTTCCGCCACCTCACCACCGTGCTGCGCCCAGGACAATGCACCGGCATCGTCGGCCGCAATGGTGTAGGCAAAACCACCCTCCTCAAACTCTGCCTCGGACAGATCGCAGCCAGCGAAGGCACCGCGGTCACTGGCAAACGCGTGAAGGTGAATTACATCGACCAAACCCGCATGCAACTCGATGGCACAGGATCGCTACTCGATGAAGTTTCTGATGGCAACGAACGCGTGATGTTCGGCGAACAATCACTCGGCGCACGCGCTTACCTTCGCCGCTTTCTCTTCAATGATGAGCGCATCAATGAAAGGGTCGACCTCTTGTCCGGTGGCGAACGCGCCCGTCTCATGCTCGCCAAGGTTCTCAAAAATGGCGGCAACATGATCGTGCTCGACGAACCCACAAACGACCTCGACCTGCCATCACTGCGCATGCTCGAAGAAGCGCTAGCGGACTTCGACGGCTCGGTCATCTGCGTCTCTCACGACCGCTACTTTCTCGATCGCATCTGCGATCAAATCATCGCCTTCGAGGACGACGGCGTCATTGTCCAACCGGGCAATTATTCTTACTACCTCGAAAAACGTCAGAGCCGTGAAGCAGCGATGCGCATCCAAGCGCAAGCCGCCAACAAAGAGGCTGCGGCCCGCCGCAAACCTGAAACCAAAACTTCCAGTCGCTCGCGCAAGCTGAGCTTCAATGAGAAAACCGAGCTGGAAGGCATGGAGGAAAGAATCCTCGAAATGGAGGGCGATGCCGAGTCGCTTGAAAGCCAACTCAACGACCCCAAATTCCAAGCGGAGAACTACGAAGACATCACGAAGATGTCCACAAAGCTCGAGCAACTGAAAACCCAAATCAGCAAACTCTATGAACGCTGGGAAGAGCTCGAAGCGATCCGTGTCAGCAACGAGTAGGCACGAAAAAAGCGGCCCGTCTGAAACCCCCCTTGGGAAAACCCATTAACCCTAAGGAGATGCAGTCGGGCCGCCTAAATTGTCGCGACATCCATTAATAAGCACCGACCGTGCCAATTATTTCAAACTAGTGTGACGTTGGATTGGTGGCACCTTTCTCCATCGAGTTGAGCAAGATCCTCAACGCCCCACCCGAGATCCAAACCTCGACCACTAGACAGACCAGGGAAAGCGCCATAAGTCCCAGAGCCACAGAGAATGACGACAATGCCAAGCCATTCATTTTGCCAATAACGGCAAGCATCGATACCACGCATAGCATCAAGCTGAATGAGCCAAATATCTGCATCATGCGGATCAGTATGAGTCGTTTTCGTAGGTTCTCAATCTGCACGAGAAGAATGGCATCGCGCTTCTCAAGCCAATCGCCGTGAAGACTTCGAATCAGCGCCGACAAATGGAGGAACCGATTGGTGAAGGAGAGAAACAACAAACTGATCGCCGGAAACAGGAGCGCAGGCGTGGAAACATCGAGAGTCATGAGTTCACATCGCTCATAGCTCACCCCATGCCAACCCCAAAAAGGCAGGATGTCACACCGCCGCAGGTGACCCCATCAAAACGGCAGGGTGCTGCAGGTTCCCGCGCCGAAGCTTTCCTGACCGCCGGAGCCTTGGCGTAGGAGGTAGCGAAGGAGGGCTCGCAGCACCGACTTCACCGCGAACGCGGCAACCAAGAACCAAGAACCAAGAACCAAGAACCAGGAACCAGGAACCAGGAACAGCCCCGGCTCGCCGGGGCTAATAGCTCCTCCCCCACAAGGCGCGGGATGCCGCAGGCTTGCCGGTAAGAAAACACTCTTTGCCCACAGCTTGCGTCAAACCTTTCGGCAATGAGCCTGAAGAAATGGGCAAACAACGAATGGTCACTTTCAAGCGCTTGGAGAGCGCCTCTTCCTCTTCGGAAGATCCCGCCCATGGCGTTAGCAGCCAACCCGGATTTTCCTGGTCCCAATGCTTTTCGAATTCTTCCAAACTGTTGCAGGCCACCATGTTTTCATCACGGAAATCCGTCGCGCGCTTGAGCAAGTTTTGATGAATGTCATCGAGCACGTCTGTGACCTCACGGATGAAGTCCTTCCTCTCTGGGAAGTCTTTTTGGTTCGCGTCTTGGTCACGTCTTTGAACACAAATTTTCCGACTCTCAATATCGCGCGGTCCAATCTCAATCCGAATCGGCACCCCCTTCTTGATCCACTCCCATTTCTTCACACCACCACCAAGATCACGGTCATCAACGTGAACTCGCAATGGCTCACCACAGTAGACCTGATTCTTCAAAGTATCAGCCAATGCATGACACGCTGCAACTACGGCCTCCTTGGTGTTTTCCTTCGGCGTGATCGGTGTAATGACGATTTGCTGAGTCGCCACACGTGGAGGCAAAATTAAACCGTCATCATCCGAATGCGCCATGATCAACGTGCCGATCAATCGCGTCGAAACGCCCCATGAGGTGGTGTGAGCAAGTTCCGTTTTCCCATCGCGGCTGGTGAAGGAGATGTTCTGAGCTTTTGAAAAGTTCTGTCCCAGGTAATGCGAAGTGCCCGCCTGAATCGCCTTCTTGTCCTGCACCATGGCCTCAATGGTGAGCGTCATGTCGGCACCAGGGAATCGCTCGTTCTCGGTCTTCTCTCCCGGGATCACAGGGATCGCCAAATGATCGCGCAGAAATTCTTCATACAATTCATGAATCATCCGCGTTTCATGGATCGCCTCCTCCTCTGTTTCATGCGCCGTGTGTCCTTCTTGCCATAAAAATTCTGCAGTCCGCAAAAACATGCGCGGACGCATTTCCCAACGCATCACGTTGGCCCATTGATTGATCAACAATGGCAAGTCTCGATACGATTCCACCCAACGAGCAAACGCGGCACCAATGATGGTCTCCGAGGTCGGGCGGATCACATACGGCTCGGCCAGCTCACCCTTGGGCACCATTTTGGTTTTGCCGGTTTCCTCATCTTTGACCGCCTCAAGGCGATGATGCGTCACCACCGCGCATTCGGTCGCGAACCCTTCTGCGTGCTCCGCCTCTTTTTCCAAATACGAGAGAGGAATCAACAAAGGGAAATACGCGTTCTGGTGACCCGTCGCTTTAAATTTCCGATCCAACTGCTGCTGGATCAATTCCCAAATGCCATATCCCCACGGCTTGATCACCATGCAGCCTCGAGTTTCCGAATTCTCGGCGAGGTCTGCAGCTTTGATGACCTGTTGATACCACTCGGGAAAATCCTGAGCTCGGGTGGGCGTGATGGCGGTCTTAGGGGCGGACATAGTGCTGCGGAAATAGGAACCACGACAGGCGTAAAAGCACACCAAAAATCTCATTCAGCGGACAGAAATTCGCCGATTTCTCCCGATCCATGACTCAAACCACCCAAAATCATTGAATTCAACAGCCATTAGGGCGATAATAACAGCCCCTAGGCGTGCTGGGAGTTTGACACTCCGCCATCAAACCCTCTTAATTTCCGAATCAATCCACCGAATCTCGTTATTCCATGAGCGATCAAGACCCACTATCAAAACCTCCTTCGAAGCAAACCTCCAGTGTACCGCTGATGAAGGAGACGGTCCGCGTGACTCTCAAAGCTTCAGACGCGCCGCCAGCAGCACCGTCTTCGTCGCTCGAAGCGCAAGCACCACCAACTCGACCGATCGTTCCATCGAAACCACCAGGCGCACCCAGTGGTGATGAAAACCTGACCCTCGGCACCAGCCGCATCAGCCTTCCCAAAAAAGCAACAAGCCCACAAAGCTTGCCGCAAAAAGACTCACCCGCGCCGCAAAGCGTAACGCCACCCGCACCTGCCGGCGCGCCAAAACCACCCGCACCTGCTGGCGCTCCAACACCGCCGACCGCCGGCGGCCCACCGAAACCTCCCACACCAGGAAGCCCACCGAAACCACCAGCTCCTGCTGCCACGAAATCACCTGCTGCTACAACTAGCGAGCCACCCAAAGCGACTGCCCCTCTCAAAAAAGCTCCTGCTGCAGCCAGACCTGCTCCAACGATCCAGCTAAAAACGGCTGGTGGCGCAACCAAGCCTGGACAAGCCGCACCGACCATCAAACTGGCGACATCCAACTCGCCCGTTGGAGCGACCACCTCAGCCCCGACCAAGAGCGGCATCAAGCCTGGCCTTCCGGGTGCCCCCGCAGCTTCTCCTGCTCCAACTAGACCTGGAGCACTTCCTGGCGCTCCTGCCCCAACCATTCCTCTCGGAACCGCTGGCAAGAAAACGGCAGCTCTTCCTGGGACACCCGCTCCAACCCAACCGATCGGCACAGCAGGTTCTGCCACGCTGCCGAAGGCAACGGTCCAGCTCACTCCGCCAACCAAGCCACTCACCGCTCCTGGATCAGGAACCAATCCATCTGCTCAAACCTTCCAGATGCAGACAAAATACCAAGCTCCACCAGAGCCGGTATTTCACAAAATTCTCGCCGGCGTCGGCCTTGCCGCTGCAATTGTCCTGGTTGCCTGCCAAGCCATGCAGTCCAACATCTGGATCAATGTGGAAGACAATCCAAAAATAGGCGATTGGGCCCAACTCATTGAGTGAGCCCAGCAAACACCCACTTTCAAAAGAGCCGCTCCGCAACATGTTGAGCGGCTTTTTTGTATCTACAGGCAGGGACGGCGCTCCGCGCGCTCCGATCCAATGGGCCGCCTATAGTCGAAGCAACTGAATCGCGCGAAGCCCGACCTTCGACGCGACCAAACCCCAAACCCCAAACCCCAAACCCCAAAGCCCAAAGCCCAAAGCCCAAAGCCCAAAGCCCAAAGCCCAAAGCCCAAAGCCCAAAGCCCAACTAAGAACCAAGAACTAGGAACCAAGAACGCGAGCTCCGCTCGCACTCCCCCTTGACGTTTCAAACTTCCCGTCTAACTTTCCGTCATGTCACTCCATCTTACTGAAGACAACTTCCAATCCGAGGTGATCGATTCCGATGTGCCTGTTCTCGTAGACTTCTGGGCAGAATGGTGCGGCCCATGCAAAATGATCGGACCGATCATCGACGAAATCTCCGGCGAAGTCGGCGACACCGCCAAAGTTGGCAAAGTCAACGTCGACAATGCCCGCGAGCTAGCGGTCAAATACGGTGTCAAATCCATCCCTCTCCTCCTCTTCTTCAAAAACGGCGAAGTGAAGGATCAAATCGTCGGCGCCAGCGTCACCAAAGAACAACTCAAGTCGAAGCTTGAGGAACTCGCCTAAGCGACAATTCCAACTCTCTCAAAAGCCGGCCAGGTGCTCTCACCTCGCCGGCTTTTTTTGTGCCCATCCATACTTTTTTTGTGCCCATCCATAAAAACCCGGTAGGGTTGATCGGCCCGATCAACCGTGATCTCAAAAACCCACCCGCCAATGAAACGATTGATTCAGATGCTCCACACGCATTCTCACACCTGCGGGGCACGCCACGTTCCCGCCTGCCCAATCGGCCTACAGGCCTTCAGCCGTTTTGTAGCGTGACTCGATGAGCGTCGAAGCCAAGGAGCTCCGTAAAAACTCAACCTTCAACCTGCGGCAGAGCCGCAACGCCTAAGCATACCCCGACCGCTTTATAAGGGGCTCTAGCTTCTCAAGCACCGATTCCAAATACCGCTCGCAATGCCTCCAACGCTCAAACGACCGCCAACAAAAAAGGCGAGGGGTTAGCTCGCCTTTGATTATTGAAATTACGGTTTGCAGATCAGCCCACACGACGCCTTCTCAACAGAAGAAGCGTTCCCAAACCAGTCAGCAAAAGCGCGGAGGGTTCGGGGATAGCAGCAAGCTTTAATGTTTGAAAGGTAGAACTTCCAAACCCAGAAGCATCACCGGTATACGTACCAATAGAACCAAAAACTGGGGCAGTCCCCCCAAATGGGTTGGCGATATATGTCTCTTCAGTCGGCGAGTCAGCTGAAATGGTCTTTATCGCCTTGATCGCCCAACTCGTGGATCCAGCAAGCGTAGCGGCGTTACCAAAAAATACATACATTGACTCTCCAATCAGAGGATCAGTGTCTGTTATATTAACACCATCAACAGCGGCCGCCTCAACATATCCAGCATAACTTCCTCCAAGACTAGTCGAACTTGAACCAACAAGCGCTGAGGCTCCTGCTGTAAAGTTACTTATGTTTGCACTCATATCAGTAGTGCTAATCGTATAACCAACTGTGAAATAACCCACCGAAACTATCCCGCCGGAATTGAGCGAATCATCGGCATTCTGAAAGAGCGCGTCAGATGAGCCGTTGCCAGTCACAACATTACTCACTGTGTATATGGCTGCATTAGCTGAGCCAATTGAGCAAATCAGAGCAAATAGAGTTTTGAGTTTCATAATAATAACTAAGAATAACTGTGCTTACTGAGGACCATTGAGATCAATGGTGAACTGAGTCGCACTCTTGCGCTCAACAAGAATGCACGATGGAAGCTCTATCGCCTCAGCTTCAGCTTGGGAAAGATTCACATTTGCAATCACTTCACGCCAATTCCCAGAGCTATGGCGATAATACTTGTTGTAGGTGAGATTTGCTTGCTGCACCCATACAATATCAGCTGTGCCAGCGTTTAATGAAACTTGGATGTCATCCTCCAAGCCAATATTCCATAGATTACGACCAGCGGGTGAAACGATGCTGATCAGATTGAAACCTTGATAGGCTGGGGAGTTTGTACCCACCATTTTGACTGCTCCCGCAACAGTAAGAGATGCCGCCGTCACACCTTTTTTTTCTACAAATATACCATCGGCATAGATAAGTGGCACATTCGGGCTGGCGGTATTGCTCGATACATCGCGAAAGGCTCCCGCTGCGTGAAGGTAATACTTATTATAGGTCCCAGGACCGCTAGGCACCCAAACGATGTCTCCAGTTCCTGAATTCAATGATGCCTGCAAGACTCCACCAGAAGTGACTGATGTAGTTGTGAAAACTTCTTCTAACGTGGGAGCCAAGCGTATTTTGTAGGAGTCACCAGCCACTACTCCAACGCTACCTAAGTTGTCGGGCGTTGTGATAGTTGTGCCAGATATGGATGCTTGGGTAATCTCCTGAATCGTTCCCACTAGTGACGCATCACTAGCTGCCGTGATTTCCAGAATATAAGTCCTTCCCGCATCTGGCGTAAAAGATAGCTCATTATCCGTCAGTGCAGTTCCACTAACCGTTTCCAAAACTCCTGACGCCAAAGTTTGATTGTGTAGTGTCAACCCGACGCAATTGAAGCCTTGAGTTAGAGTTTGGGTAGAGTAACCCACAGGTTCCGTATAAACTGTTTGGCCCATCGCGAAACCACAAGTGGCGATGGCCAAGAGGGTGGCTGAAAATTGGGCTTTCATAGCTTTATTGGAGAACAGCCTAGATTTTCTGGAGGGCGAGTCAAGCTGAGGATTTCTTAAACGGGTGGTTATTTTAAGGGGCCCCTGTATCTAGAATGCACCAGATCTCCTCAAAAGTATCAGATCTCATGAAATTGCCTCCTCAGAAGCTGGACATTGGCCTCCAGCCTTGTATTCACAAGGAATTCCATGACTTCGAAATCACCATCCATCTCCATCGGCGGCACGATCGCCATCGACCACGTGAAAACCCCTGAAGCCGAGGCATCCAACCTCCTCGGCGGCTCCGCAGCCTACGCCGCCCTCGCCGCCTCTTTTTTTAGCACCCCAGTAGCCCTCATCGGCATCATCGGCCAGGATTTCCCCCAAGAGCATCTCGATATGCTGGAAAGCCGAGGCATCACTCTCGAGGGAGTGGAACGCTCCGATAATGAATCATTCACATGGTCGGGAGAATACCACACCAACATGAACGAACGGACCACCCACCGGGTCGGGCTGAACGTACTGGAAAGCTGGAAAGTTCAAGTCCCCGAGTCCTGCTCCACCACCCCGATCGTGGTCCTCGCCAACATGTCGCCCGACAACCAACTCGAAATGCTCGAGCAAAGCGGTAAGGTCTCCGGCGAACGCTTTGTGATCGCGGACACGATGGATCTGTGGATCGAAATCGCTAATGAGCGACTCCACGAAGTCCTGCCACAACTCGACCTTTTCGTTCTCAACGAAGGAGAAGCCCGCGACCTCACAGGCACCTCCAACCTCGTCAAAGCTGGCCGCCTCATCCTCGAAAAAGGCCCCAAAAACGTGGTAATCAAACTGGGTGAATTCGGAGCCATGCTCTTCTCCCCCAACGATTCAGGCGATATGCCACATTTGTTTCGCGCCTCCGCATGGCCACTGGATTCAGTGGCCGACCCCACTGGCGCTGGCGACACCTTCCTTGGCGCGATGGCTGGATACCTCGCAGCTCAAAGTTCGCCCCCATACGACACCGCCACCCTGCGCCAGGCTGTCGTCCAAGGGTCGATGCTGGCCTCGTTCACCTGCGAAGCCTTTTCCACCCGCCGACTCGAATCTCTCACCAACGAAGACCTTGAGAAACGCCTCCAAGAGTTTCGTCAAGTGACCGAGTGGTGAGTTGGCGATGCCAACTGTTCTTGGCTCCTAGGCAGGGACGGCGCTCCGCGCGGTCCGCTTGCTTGAGATGCCAATGCGGAGCACGAGCCTCTTGGAGGTAGCGTGACTCATTCGCTCGGACCGCGCGGAGCGCCGTCCCTGCCTATGATAGTTTCCCCACCACATCACGAGTCGCGGCGGCAACATCGCTTGCAGTGAGCAGATCAGAGACGATCACAACCCGTCGTGCACCTTTCTCGAGCACCTCATCGAGATTCGAGCGCTTGATGCCACCGATGCAGAAAGCCGGAATCTTTGAGCCGACCTCTTGCTCCATCGTCACAATGTCATGGGTGCCAATTCCGGGCCGACCTTTCTTGGTCGGTGTCGGAAACAACGGCCCAAACCCAATGTAATCAAATCCTTCTTCAAGTGCTTCACGCGCTTGATCAAGCGAATGGGTCGACCGACCCATCAACGGTCGCTTGCCTCCACGGTTCATGATCTCACGCGCCGCCACCAGTGAGCCATCATCTTGACCGATGTGAACGCCGTCCACATCCAGCTTTGCAGCTAACTCCACATGGTCGTTCAAAATGAAGGGCACCCCAGCCTCACGGCAAACCGGCACCAATTGCTTTGCCACCTTCTCAGTCGTCTCCAAATCACAGTGCTTTGCCCGCAACTGCAACAAGTCGGCACCACCCTCGATCAACGCACGCGCAACCTCTACCGCCCGATCTTCCGGCGTATACCCAAGATCCAAAATCCCATACAGCTTCGCATCGCTTAACATGCCCCTATACATCCAGCAGAACCCGCCATCCGTCAACCGACAGAACCCAACAATTAACCTTTGCGGTTAAAACAACCCATCACACCCCAAACCCTCAGCGAAAACCTCCGCCTTTCCGTAAATCACGTTTCGCTTCACTCAAAAACAAATCAAAAAACTTCGCGACCCTTAGCGACCTTTGCGCCTTTGCGGTTACCCCGAACAATCAACCATTCACACCACCAAGCCCTCAGCGAAAACCTCCGCGCTCTCCGCAACTCCGCGTTTCGCTTCACCCAAAAACCAAGAACAGCCCCGACCCGTCGGGGCTACCCCTTCCGCTCTTCCAAGTATCGGCCCACCCAACCAATGTCATACTTGCCGGCAATGAAATCCGGGTGATTGATAATCTCCATCTGGAAAGGAATGGTGGTCTTGATGCCACGAATCGTGAACTCACTCAAC
Source organism: Luteolibacter sp. (assembly GCA_043566505.1). Lineage (GTDB taxonomy): Bacteria > Verrucomicrobiota > Verrucomicrobiia > Verrucomicrobiales > Akkermansiaceae > Luteolibacter. Next base: position 912,560 of record CP121322.1, read on the forward strand.
GCACGGCGCATGCGAGCGATCGCAATCTCACGCGTGGCTGCGGTCACAATCAGTTTCGCAATCATCGAATCGTAATGCGGGGGCACGGTGTAGCCTGAGTAAACGTGGGTATCGACACGAACTCCTTTGCCTCCTGGCGCATACCACAAATCGATGGTGCCTGGACTTGGCGCAAAGTTGTTGTAGGGATCCTCAGCGTTGATCCGGCATTCGATGGAATGACCGCGCGGCGTCGCTTTCAAGACGTGGTGCGATAGCTCTTCTCCTGCTGCCACGCGGATTTGCTCTTTGATCAATTCGCATCCCATCACTTCCTCAGTGACTGGGTGCTCCACTTGGATCCGGGTGTTCATTTCCATGAAGTAGAAATTCTCACCAGCTTCATCGACGAGATACTCAATGGTTCCCGCGTTTTGATAATCGATGGCACGAATCAGATTCGCGGATGCCTCACCCATGCGCTTGCGCATTTCTGGGGTGAGGAGTGGCGATGGACATTCTTCGATGATCTTTTGGTTGCGGCGCTGCATCGAGCAATCGCGCTCACCCAAATGAATGTAGTTCCCATGAGAATCGCCAATCACCTGAATCTCCACGTGGTGAGGATTCAACACCAACTTCTCCAAGTAACACGCACCATTGCCGAAGCAGGCGATCGCCTCATTGGAAGCCGCTTGGTAAAGGGATAAGAATTCTTCTTCTTTGAAACAGGGACGCATCCCGCGGCCACCGCCACCAGCGGTCGCTTTGATCATGACCGGGAAGCCGATCTCTTTGGCCTGCTTCAAACCATCCTCAGCATCGTCGAGAATTTCTGAACCCGGAGTGATCGGGACATTATTGTCAATCGCCGTTGCGCGCGCAGTCGCTTTGTCGCCCATCTTACTGATGACGTCCGCAGACGGACCGATGAAAACAATCCCGGCCGATCCGCAGATCTCAGCAAACTTGGCGTTTTCCGAAAGGAAGCCATAGCCAGGGTGAATCGCATCCGCCCCGGTGATCTCCGCAGCAGCAATGATGCGATCCATCTTCAGATAAGAATCTTTGCTCGGTGCAGGACCGATACAAACCGCCTCATCGGCGAGCTGAACGTGCATCGAATCGACATCAGCTTCGGAATAAACCGCGACCGACTCAACGTCGAGTTCGCGACAGGCACGGATGATGCGGAGGGCAATCTCTCCGCGGTTGGCTACCAATACGCGCTTAAACATAGTATGTGGGAAAAAATATTGGAGTGGCCACCATCAGCGATCCACTCAGAAAAAATCACTTGATACGGAACAATGCATCACCGAACTGAACCGCCTTGCCATCTTCAGCCACCACCTCACAGACGGTGCCTGATTTCTCGGCTTTGATCTCATTCATGACTTTCATCGCCTCAATGATACAGATCGTCTGCCCCTCGGAGATGGTCGATCCAACTTCAACGAAGTTGGCAGCATCTGGCGCTGGCTTACGGTAGAAAGTGCCGACCATTGGCGACGGGATTTCCTCACCTTCAGCTACAGGGGCCGCGTCACCACCAGCTGCAGGAGCAGCGGCGGCTGGAGCAGCAGCGGGAGCCGGAGCAGCAGCGGCTGGTGCGGCAGCAGGAAGACTCGCAAGCAACCCTTTCAAGTCGTCGAGCCTAGGACCCTTCTCCAGCTTTAACTGAAAGTCCTTCTTAGTGAGATCGAAGGTGGTGAGGCCATGATCGTTCATGAGCTCGACGATGAGTCGGATATCCTTAAGGTCCACGGTGCTTGTGAGGTTGTGTGTTGGTTGGAAAAATTCACCCAGCGGGGCAAACTTCAATGAGCGAAACTAGGTGGTGAGGGGAAACAGCGTCAAGTGGGAACGGGGATCAAGGGAGATTGGAAACGCTAGCAACAGCATTTCAGCTTTTCAGTTTTCAGCATTTTGGCATTTACTCCCGCAGATGCCTGCCCAAGCGCCCAATATCCTCCCACGACCCGCCATTCCGGGAGAATTCGTGCCCAATCACTACTTTCAAACCCTTGATCCGGCAGAAATCACGCGAGACGGGCGCCCGCTCGAGATCGATCTCGGCTGCGGCGATGGCTCATTTCTCATCTCAATGGCCCAAAACCACCACGATCGCGACTTCATCGGGGTGGAACGACTGCTCGGACGCGTCAAAAAAGTCTGCAAAAAAATCATCCGCAATGAGCTCGATAACGCCCGAGTTCTCCGACTCGACAGCCAATACGTGGTCGAATGGTTACTTCCAAAAGAATCCGTGTCTCGCATCCACCTGCTGTGCCCCGATCCATGGCCAAAGGCAAAACACCACCGCCGCCGGCTCATCCAACTCGAGTTTTTGGAGGCGGCTAAACGCGGCCTGATCCCCGGCGGCGAGTTTCTCTTCATGACCGATCACGAGGAATACTTCGAATGGGCTCAGGAAATGGTGGCCGAGTTTGGGGGCTTTGAAATCTTGGAGTGGAATGAGGACTCGTTCTTTTACCCCAAGACGGACTTCCAAGTTCAGTGGGAGGCCGAAGGCAAATCGATGCATCGACTGCGCTGCAAAAAAACTGTCACCGCGGATTGAGCACGACCGACTCACCACTCACGTGACCATCAAGGCAAAGCTCCTTGTTCTTGCCCAATGTGATGACGACTCCGCCAGACTCGGATTGATCCATCACCGCAACTCCTTTTGAGCGCCAGTAGCCAATGCGCTTCTCGGAACGTCGCTCACCTTCGGGGAATTCCGCATTGGTCAACACCATCACCCGCGGATTCACTTTTTCCACAAACTCATCAATCAACGAGAGATCGGACCGATTTTTTCCCGCGACAATCAGATCCGCAGGAAGATCGATCCCCTGTTCTAACATCTCCAATTCTTCATCCATTCCCGCATCGCTCATGAAGAGGATTCTCCACCCATGCCACACCAACCGACACACCACGACCCGCTGATCAGCCCTTGAGTTCGATGACACATCCCTAGGGACATGAATGATTTCTAACACCGCCCCATCAGGAAAATCCAAATCTCTAAAATCACTCGCTGCATAACGTTTCGTTTCTGGCGAGTGACTGGCATCGGCCCATTCCTGATAGTCGGCACTTCTCGCATCTTTCACTGGCAACAAAACCTGACGCAGCGGCCATTCATTCCACACCTGACTTCCCCCGCCCAAGTGCCCTCCATCCGGATGCGTCAGCACCACTGAGTCGGGCTGAACGCCAAGCTTCCGCAATGAAGGCGCCACCTGATATTGAAAACTGCGACTCCCACCACAATCGATCATCACCGCGCCCTCACCTTTTCCTCCATCAAAACACACCGCCTGATCTCCGTATCCCAAATCATAGATGATGAGCTTTGGGCGAGTATCCAACCCCCAACGAAAGTGGCCTCCCGGAACGGATGAAAAACCATCGGCCATGCCAACGCAAACCGATGCCAATCTGCCATTGCACCCGTTAAGACCCTTGGCCGCTGGTTCGGAAACGATCGACAAAAACGCGCTACCCAATGCCGTTCCCAGCAACACAAACACCAATGGCACCAGCGCAACGGAGGCAATGATGGAGATCGGCGTGACCAAGCCGAAATGAAGCACGGTCAGCGGCGCGGATCCTACGCCTGCAGCCAAGGAAACCCCCAAGGACTGGGCGACTTTCTGCCGCAATCCCAACCACCATTGTTGCGAACGAGTCATCAACTGCAGCGGAAGATATAGCTCAGGCCTCGCCATCCACACGAAGGCCTTCGCGGTGATCGCTTGGCCCAATGCGATCACCGCAACCACGCCGTAGGAAAGTTGCACGCCGGGTTGATAAAGTTGTCGACCGTCCCACAACAACCCCGCCCAAAGCACCGCGCCGAGGGCGTTGAGCAAGTTGGGCCGACGCCGAAGCACAAATGCCCCAAAAAACAAACTGGCCATCCACGCGGCTCTCATCGCGGGCGGATTCGCTCCCGTGATCCAGGCATAGGCAAACACCACTGGCACCAATCCCAACACCGCCCATCGCCGCGGCACGCCAATCCAACTGAGCAACAACCACCCAATCGAGCCGACCATTGCCACGTGCAAGCCACTGACGGAAAAAACATGCAAGGTGCCACTCTTGCGAAACACCTCCATCAAATCATCTCCATCCGATGGCCTGTCACCCATCACCATGGCTCGAATGACCTGCGCCTGCTCGGACTCATCCTCCAGTCCCAGCGTGAGGCGTCGGCGGAATTCTTGCCTAACCTGGGAACCCAACTTCGCACTCCAATCGGTGTCGACCTCACCCTCACGAAACCCCTGCCGAAACTGCGCCACCACTCCTTTGCGCCTCAACCACAGCTCACGATCAAACTCGCCTGGATTGCGTGGTCCTTGCAATGCCTCTGCTGACCCCCAGGCCGAAACCCGTGCGCCAGCGATCGGGACCCGACCTCGTCCTTGCCACCATACCATTGCACCAGAGTCCAACTGGACCGGCGCAACCCAGAAGGCAGATCCCCCTCTGGCATCCTCGACGACCTTGCCCGCTGCTTCGAACTCACCTCGATTCAACAAATCCAGTTCAGCCCGTTCATCCTGCTGGATTCTGGCCCCGGTGATCAACACGACCCCCAAACCCGTCGCAACCCATAGGAGCCCGATTCTCCAACCTGCCACCCAGCCGATCAGTCCGCAACCAATCGCAACTAGCAGCCCCAATGCAAGCCCTTCTGTGGCCGCAATCACACACAGCACTGCCACCAATGCCGCCAGCAACATCGGATGCCTACGCACCCACGAATCACACCAACTGTGCCAAGCCCTCCACATCACCCCAATGCCGTGAAAGCTCAGTGACTCGGCGTGTTCGGGTCATTCTTTTGTGCCTCTGCGGCACGTTGCTGAGCAAGAAACGCTTCTTCTTCAGCTCGCAATGCATCGTTGCTATTGCCCGAATCCCATCCGCGAACTTTCTGCGCCGCATTTGCAGAGTGACGAGTCTCGGAGAATTCTTCGATGACCTGCTGCATGATCTGACGCGCCGTGTCGCGATCGCCCAAACCTTCATCATGAAGCTCCGCGAGACGGAACATCAAGTATGCCACATCGTCGACGCCCCATTCTTGCCCTTGAATTGCTTCTGTTAGGGTCTGCACTGCTGCCGCAGGATCTTCAAATTGTTCTTTCTGGATTTTCGCGATCTCCACCCACGGCAAGCGATTGAGCGGATCCGCTTCGGCTGCTATCCTAAAGGCTTCAATCGCATCCTCAAATTCACCTTGAGCCACCAATGAATGCGCATCACGCAGCGGATCTTTTTCCAACTCTTCGCCGCTATCAAACACGGCATGTGTCATGCGCTGCGCGAACAGCGGAAGCACATAACTGACGATCATGATGCCAACCACTCCAGCAGTCATGAAAGTCAACAGCACACCATAGAGCAATCGCTCACCTTCCACTCCCTCAATGTCCTTCTCCATACCCGCAGCTTGGTTATCAGGATCACCTTTTTCCCAAATCTGCTCGAGATGCTGCTCCATCTGCACAATCTCTTTCCCCTTCAGGCTGAAAAAATGCCACGCCATCAGCGCAAGCAAGAGAACGACGATTTGCACCAACCACTTCATGATGTATTTTACACTGCTAGAATTACTTTAACGCAAAAAGAAAAATCAACGTTCGGGACTTATCACAATCGGCGAGCGTTGCGTCCTTCATCAATCAGCTTCCAAAAATGCTTCGATCCCGCCAGCGCCTCATCTTCGGAAAGCGGCATCTTGGACCGGTAAAGAAAATCGGAAAGCCCACCACGATGCAGCACCCGGTGGACGACCACCAAGCCATCGCGAACCTCAAAGTAAAATCGATAGTCCTTTGCGCGGAAACGATACAACACCGTGCCGTCGCGCTCGATTTTTCCAAACTGGTCGTTGTCCAGATTCTCCAGGTCGTCCTTGCCGACTTTGAATTCCTCCAAAAGCTCGAGCTGCTCAAGCGTATCCAAGCTCGAAAGCTCAGCAGCACTGATTTCATTGAAAACGATCTGGAACACGTCAGCAGACTAAGATGGCTCTCGGGCTGAGAAAAGCGCAAAGAAGCGCCACCAGCACAACCCACCGCGCGGATCGCGAATTTCCCCTTTCCTCATCACCATTTCCGATGTTGGTTGGAATCACCGCATGCGTTGTTTTTACTCTGAAGGACTCGAGCTTCCTCTGCCGTCGGGACATCCGTTCCCCATGGAGAAATTCCGCGTCTCCAGAGACATGCTGCTGGAAGGCGGAATCCTCCGACCCGAGGAAATTGTCGAAGTCAAAACCGCCCAGACCCACCAGCTTCAACGCATACACGACCTGGAATACATCCGCAAAATCGAAACCGGCCAGCTCGACCGGAAAGAACAAATCCTGCTCGGACTTCCCGCCTCCCCATCACTTTTTCACCGCAGCGTGACCGAAGTCGAGGCCACCCGCCTCGCCTGCCACGCCGCTCTCACTGAAGGAATCGGCGTCTGCCTCGCTGGCGGAACCCACCACGCCTTCTCGAACCACGGCGAAGGCTACTGCGTCTTCAATGATGTCGCAATCGCCATCCGTGACCTCCAAGACAAACAACCGAACATCAAAATCATGGTGGTCGATACCGATGCCCACCAAGGAAATGGCACGGCCTCCATTCTCGCCGATGACCCGCGCGTTTTCACCTACTCCATCCATGTCGGCCGCAATTACCCGACAAAGAAAACCAATGGATCTCTCGATGTGGAAACCGTTCGCTACGTCGAGGGCGAGATGTATCTCAAGCAACTCTTCAGCAGTCTTGCCGGCGCACTGGACACCTTCTCGCCCGACCTCGTGATCTGGATCTCTGGCGCTGACAACCACCGCAACGACCGCTTTGGCCAAATGCATTTGTCCCTGAAGGACATCCAGCGACGCGATGATGTGATCCTCAGCGCCATGATCAAAAACCGGATTCCGATCGCGGTGCTATATGGCGGCGGCTACAACCGCCAAACCGAGTTCACCGCCAAACTCCACCGCAACACCATCGCCACCGCCAAACGCCTCGCCGCGACACATCGCGGCTTATGATCCGCAGGCAGGGACGCCGCTCCGCGGGGTCCGAGCAAAGGCATCGCCAGCGCACCGCCAATTCTTCGGCAGGGACGCCGCTTTGATCAAGCTGCGCTTTATCCATTCAAATTAGGTCTACGACATCAAATTACCGCTGCCATCGCAGCTTCCCGAATTGCGGGGTCCGAGCAAATGAGCCGTCACAGAATTACAAAGATCCCGCGCGAAGCCCGACCTTCGACCTTCGACCTTCGACCTTCGACCTTTGACTTTCGACCGCGCAGCTCCGCTACGCGCTCTGCGGCGGAAACGGATCTGCCGAAATCTCCCAATCCTCGTTTTTGTCCTCGAACGTTTTGGCGGCCCATTCGGATGGCAACAACGCCACCAACCATCCATTGGAATCGCGAGCCAAGGACACGCCAAGCGAGAGCGAGGGTCTGGCCTCTGGCGCCATCGGGTCTCCCTTTTTCGGTTTCAACCAGCGCGCCAAATTCCACGACGACTGCTCCAGGCGAGTCTCCGCGGCATACTCACCTTCCAAGCGATGCTGCAAAACCTCGAACTGCAATGGACCCACTGCTCCCAGCAACGGAATCTGCGGACCATCGGAATCGACCAAGCTGAATTCCGTCGCAACACCCTCTTTCAAAAGCTGCGCCAATCCATCACGGAAACGCTTGTACTTCGCCGTGCTCTTGTTGTGGAGGAATGAGAAACACTCCGGCGCAAACCGAGGGATTTCTTGGAAGGTAATCCCTGGAGTTGTCGACAAGGTGTCGCCAATCAAAAAGTCTTTGTTCCCGACCAAGCCAACTACATCGCCCGCATAAGCGTCGTCGACAGTCTCGCGATCTCGCGCAAACAAGCGCTGCGAATTGCCCAATCGCATCGTCTCGCCACTCCGTGCGTTGATCACATCCATGTCGCGCTCGAACTTACCCGAGACAATCCGAATGAACGCAATGCGGTCACGGTGCTTCGGGTTCATGTTCGCCTGGATTTTGAAAACAAAGGCGGAAAACTCTTTCGAGGCTGGGTCGATCTTCACCTCACCACCCGATCGGGGCAATGGCGACGGCGATAACTCAAGGAACCGATCCAACAACAATTGCACACCAAAGTTGTTGGCGGCACTTCCGAAGAACACAGGCGTCAGTTCACCCGCCAGCACCTTTTTCACATCGAAATCTGCACCAGCTCCCTCAAGCAACTCGAGCTCTTCGCAAACCTGCTCGTAAGTCCCTTCATCGATCGCATTCTTCACACTCTCATCTTCGATACCCGACACCGCTACCGGCGCACGAAATGCACCATGAGCCGTCCGCTCAAACATGTGCACCTGCTTTTGCTCACGATCGTAAATGCCTTTGAATCGCGGACCATCACCCAGTGGCCAGTTGATCGGAAATGCATCGATGCCCAGAACGCTCTCGAGCTCGTCCAGCAAATCCAAGACCGGCTTCGCAGGCCGATCCAATTTGTTCATGAAGGTGAAAATCGGCACGCCACGCTTGCGACAGACCTCAAACAATTTCTTTGTCTGACTCTCAATGCCCTTACCCGCATCCACCACCATCACCGCCGCATCCACTGCGGTCAAAACGCGGTAGGTGTCTTCCGAAAAGTCTTTGTGCCCCGGTGTATCAAGGATGTTCACCACCGCATCTTTGTATTCAAACTGAAGCACCGTCGACGACACCGAGATTCCGCGCTTCTTCTCCATCTCCATCCAGTCGGATGTGGTCGCACGCTGCGTCTTCCTCGCCGTGACACTACCCGCCAAATTCAACGCACCACCGTAGAGCAAAAACTTCTCGGTCAGCGTCGTCTTGCCCGCATCCGGGTGAGAGATGATCGCGAAGGACCGGCGACGCGTTACCTCGCGCTTCAGCGCTGGCGAAGGAGTGGCAAAAGGAGAATCAGACATGAACGGCAACGCAGGGCTAACCCCCGCAGCCCCTCCCTTCAAGCGCCGAGTTCATCTAGCCGGCCGCAGCTCGCCCCCATTTCAGCTTTCAGCATTTCCCATTTCAGCTTTTACTCGCGCGCATGCGCGAAGACACCCGCCAATGGATTGAATGGGACCAACAACATTGTTGGCATCCCTTCACGCGTCAGGACGATTGGTGCGCAGCAGATCACGAACCCATCGTCATCACGCATGGCGAGGGCGCCTGGCTGATCGACTCCGAGGGCCGCCGCTACATCGATGGCAATTCATCGATCTGGACCAACATCCACGGCCACGCCCACCCCGACATCACCGCGGCGATCCACGAGCAGGCACAGCAAATCGCCCACTCCTCATTTCTGGGTTTCACCCACCCCAAAGCCGCGGAACTTGCCCAGCAACTTTGCGAGTTCTTTCCCGGTGATTCCCTCGAGCGTGTCTTCTATTCCGATAACGGCTCCACCGCCATCGAATGCGCCTTGAAGATGGCGGTCCAATACCGCCAACAAACCCACCAACCCGAACGCAACCAATTCCTCGCCTTCGCCAATGGTTATCACGGCGACACACTGGGCGCAGCCTCACTGGGTGGCGTCGACCGGTTTTTTGAGCGCTTCAAAAACTTCGGCTATCCAGTGAACCATGTTGCCTCACTCGATGACCTGAAATCCACCGACACCTCCAAACTTGCCGGCATCGTCATTGAGCCACTCATTCAAGGCGTCAATGAAATGCGCCCGTGGCCCGTCGGCATGCTTCAGCAACTTCGAACATGGTGTGATGAAAACGACGTTCATTTGATTCTTGATGAGGTCATGACGGGTTTTGGGCGGACTGGCTCGATGTTTGCCTGCCAGCAAGAAGACGTCATCCCTGACTTCCTCTGCCTCGCCAAAGGCCTCACCGGTGGGTCGGTTCCGCTCGCGGCCACCATGACCACGGCTAAAATTTACGACGCCTTCCTCGGAGAGGCGGAGCACGCATTTTATTACGGCCACAGTTACACCGCAAATCCGATCGGCTGTGCTGTGGCCTTGGCCAACCTTGAGATTTTCAAGAATGAGAAAACCTTAGAGAAGCTTCCAAAGAAAGTGGCTCAGCTCAAACTCGGCCTCGCCAAGCTCAAGACGGATCATGCCTGCATTTATCAGATTCGTCAGTGCGGACTGATTGCAGGAATTGAGCTGCGCCAGCCCGATGGTGAGAAGTTTCCCCATAATCAAAGGGTCGGCGAAAAAGTCTGCACTGCCGCACGCGAGCACGGTCTGCTGACCCGTCCTATTCTCGACACCATCGTTCTCATGCCGCCCTTATCGACCACGCCAGATGAGCTGGATCACGTCATGAATGCGTTGGATCGTGCACTTTCTGGTAATCTCGGCATTGACACCCCAGCCCTCAGCACGTAACTCCCTCACCCGCACACGGCAATGCGGCGGAGTAGCCAAGTGGTAAGGCAATGGTTTGCAAAACCGTCATTCGAGGGTTCGATTCCCTCCTCCGCCTCCATTTTCGCCCTTTGGCAGAAAATGCCCGCGGAAGCCTCGCCGAAGGCTGCACGCCGATGATCTTCTCATGCATTCACTTGGGCAGCTACCCATGAGTCAGGCGCGAAATATCGCACAAGGCAAAGAAGACAGGCGGCAACGATTCACCAAAGCGACCTTCATCGAAGGCCACACCCTGGGGCCTGCCCCGAAGTATTGAAGCCACAGAGAGCGGTTCAGGAACCGGTGCCACTGCGGCGGCGGAGCAAGAGCAACATGCCCAACATCCCTAGGAGCGCTGCAGAGGGTTCGGGGACTGCTGACAAGGCAGTCATATCCGCCTCGAAAAGGATATCATTGGATGTAGCTGTGCCGTAATTGATGTCGGTTGTGAGAGGGTTGGTGTATGTATTATAATTGGAGCCACTCTCGAAGCGTGATCCGCCCGTGTAATTGTTATCGGTCGTGCGCAATTTCGAGATGCTGCTCTGCCAGCCAGTACTGGAACCACGCACGGCCACCTCAAAGATGTAAGTCGTATCAGCAGACAGCGTCGCCGGCGTGTCTAGCGCCATCGTAATATAATCGTCATTCACAATATTTGCGGATCGTGCGAACTGATGGCCATCGATTGCTGAAGAGATCCTGCTACCTGAATCCCAATTGGAGACACGAAAAAAGAAGTCTTTGAGATCGAGGTCTCCATCACCATCGTAGACTTGAATAGTGACGGAATTAAGCTCGTATCCTGCGCTATTAGACCCTGTGGTAAATGTCTGCGCTTGAATTTTGCGGTCACCCCACAAATTGGCCCCGCCGGTGGCTGTGGTCAAATTGCTGATATCATCAGCATCAACAGTGGGCGCAGTGGAGCTAATACTGACGGTTGCAGCAGGGCTAAGTGATATTAGTGCTGCCGCTGTAGTGATCGCTATGAGGGTTTTCATCAGGGGGATGTGGGTGGGTTTATGAAGATCAATATAACCCGAATCACAGCCCACCGCAATCTACTCTTAGGCTAAATCTGGAAAAAACACCCCGAGCTCAATAACCCTATTAGGGCGCCTACTCCTCCGGCACCTTGATCCTCGCAGGCACCTCTTGAATCGGGATCCCGGCTTTGGTCAGGGCGTCCCACACTTCCAGCAGCCTCTCCAGTGGAAGTTTCTTATCAGCCTCCAACTCCAGCTTCCGCCCTGGGTTCTGATTCTGAAATGCGATCAAATACGACTGCAGCAAACCCTCAGGGACCGCCAAAGAATCCAAAGTGATGTTGCCCAGAGCATCTACGGCAATAATCGATCGCGGGTCGGAAATCGTCTGCGACTTCACCTCGTTCACGGTCGGCAAGTTGATGCTCAAAATGTTGCGCCGTTTCTTGAAGGTGGTCGAGACGATGAAGAACACCAACAAGATGAACAAGATGTCGATCATCGGAACGATCGGCACCTCAGCTCGCTTGCGATTGATTCGGTAGAACTGCATCAGTCTTTCTCGGATTCCATCTCCTGAAAATCATGGGCCAAATCCGCCAACAAGGATTCCAACCTCGCGGTGAAGACTTCAATTTTACGCGTGAAGTAACCATGAGCCACCACACATGGCACAGCGATCGCCAAGCCAATGATGGTGGTGTTCAAGGCCTTGGCAATGCCTCGCGCAATGGCGAGGTGATCCGCTGAATCACTGAGGCCTTGGAAGATGGTTACCAACCCCGCGGCTGTTCCAAGCAACCCGAGCAATGGGGCAACCGTGATGACGATGTCCAAAATGCCAATGCCCGCATGCAGTTTGGAAGCCTCTTCGCGAGCGGATGACTCCACCGCCAGAATGATGTCGCGCTGCGACTTGGCCCGATGGCGGATCGCCACGTTTGACAGGCGAGCCAGAGTGCTGTGGCCTGCCTGAAATTCTTCTACCGCGGCCGCCTGCTCGTTGTGCTTGAGCTGGCCAAAGTGCTCGACCTTGAACGCCAACTTTTTCGGAACCACTCGCTTGCGCGATAGCGACAAGCATTTGAACAAAATCGCCGCGACTCCGACAAAGGCAGTAACCGCCAGCGGAATCATGAAAAGCCCACCCTTGAACAAGAACTCCCACGAGGAACTCAAGGCGTCAGATACGGAGGCGGTAGGGATATGGGAAATCAAATTGGTCATGTGCATGTCTAAAAATAAAATCGGAAAATCAACTCAAGCGCTTCGTCATCGTAAGTCTTCTTCAACTCATCCGGCATCGCAGGAATCTCGGCATCGCGAATGGAATTCAATGTGAAACCCTTTTGAATCTCACTGGTCTCCATCTCACCCACAAACTCACACGACTTCACTTTGCCGTTGGTCTCAATGAAAAACTTTACGGTTAGAAAACCAGGAGTGATGAAGTCACGGTGCCGAACGCAATTTCTCTGCCATTCCCGCTCGACGACTTTGCTGATCGCCGCTTGGTAACGACCCATCGCTGTATCATCGACATTCAACGCGCTTTTTCCAGTTCTCGAGATGGAACCGATGATGCTCGTCTTCTGCTGAAATCCGCTGAAGGTTTTCGGTTTAGGATTTTCCTTGGGAGCAACTTCTTCGACCACCTTTTGCTTCGGCAAGGACTGCTGCTCTTTGGGACGCTCGGGCTTCACCTTGATCTCATCGTTCACACCTTCCTCTATCGGCACTTGAACATCCACCGGATTGGGACCATCTAACAACTTCTCTCTTAGCGGCGGCACGATCTCTTCTGCTTCATCACCAGGTGATGTGACATCGGTTTTGCCAACCGTTTCAACTTCCGATGGGCTCAAAGTGTTCTGAGCTGACTGAGGACTGCTTTGGGAAGAATCTTCGGTGACCGCATCCGCAATATCGCCATCTTGAAAACGACTCTCGGTGGTTTCAATCGGCCGATCCTCCTCAATGCCTTTTTGCGATGGCAGCAACTTGGCCGACTCATCAGGCGCCCGATCACTGGTCGCCGTGGTGTTGCGCTCACCGATGAATTCCGACTTCTCGTCTCGCTTCGGAGCAATCTGATCATCGGAAGTTCGCGCAAACTTCTGCTTCGACTCTTCCAACATTTTGGTGACGTCTTCAGGTGCTGGCGCTTCGATGTAAATCGTCGCCATGTTCTCTGGCTTCGAGGGCTCGGCAGGAACGTGGTCGACCACAAACCAATTCCACGTCGTGAACATCAGCCCGCCACCCAGCAACAGCAGAAAAAACAAAATCCCGGATAGCACAAATGCCGTCAGCCATAGCTGAAGGTCGTCATTTGCCCGAGGATGTGCCGCAGAATATGCCACAACCCAACCTTGGCGGGAAATTCAGCGCACGCAATGCGGGAAATGGTCAAATCCGTGAGGCCGCATAACCTTCCATTCCCCAGAATTGACGCCGTCGCCACCGCCCAACTTCACGTTGCCGACCACCCAACATTTCGCATGTTAGAGAAAATTAGGCAATTTTCGTCATCCAAACGAACGAAAAACACCCAATTAAGCCCAATATCGTCAATTTTTGATTGCTCAACACCCCTCCCGACACCAACTTTGCACCCCGAAAGGCAATCTTATGAGCAAAAAGCAAATGGACGGCGCACAAGCCCTGATCAAGACGCTCGACGACTTGGGCATCGAATACATCTTCGGATACTCCGGTGGTGCAGCGATCCCGATCTTCGACGCATTGGAAACCGTGAAAACCAAAATGGAGTTCATCTTGGTCCGCCACGAACAAGGCGCCGTGCACATGGCCGATGGCTATGCACGTGCCACTGGCAAACCCGCCGCCGTTCTCGTGACCTCTGGTCCCGGCGCCGGAAACACCGTGACTGGACTCATGACTGCGATGATGGACTCCGTTCCAATGATCGTGATCTGTGGCCAAACGGTGACTTGGATGCTCGGCAAGGACGCATTCCAAGAAGCCGACATCTTCGGCATCACCATTCCCGTGGTGAAACACAACTACCTTTGCAAAGACACCAACGCTCTTCCTCGAATTGCTCGCGAGGCTTACCACATCGCGACCACAGGCCGACCCGGCCCTGTGCTGATCGATGTTCCCAAAGATATCTCCCAAGGGCCGTTCAGTGGCGACATGGATGCTCCCTTCGATCTCCCAGGCTACAAACCTGAGACCGCACAGAACATCGACCAGGATGCAGCGAAGAAAGCCGCCGCTCTTATCCGCAAGGCCAAACGCCCGGTGATCCTTGCCGGACAAGGCTGCATGATCTCGCGTGCTGACAAGGAGTTGATGAAACTCGCCAAAACCCTAGGCGCTCCCGTCACCAGCACCTTGCTAGGCAAAGGCGTCTTCCCTGAAACGCACGACCTCTCACTCGGGATGCTTGGCATGCACGGCACCGCCTATGCCAACAAGGCGATGTGCGAATGCGATCTACTGATCAACATCGGCTCACGCTTCGACGACCGCATCATCGGCCAACCCGACAAGTTCTGCAAGGACGCCAGCATCATCCATATCGACATCGACCCCGCTGAAATGGGCAAGATGATCGCCCCTGACGTTCAAATCGTTGGCGATGCCAAAGCCGCGATAAATGCCATCCAGCCTCACATTGGCAAACTCGATACCGACGAATGGCTCACCAAACTCGCCGGCTACAAGAAGAAGTATCCACTCACCTTCAAGAAGCAAGGCGGCCTCCGCATGCAGCAGGTGATCGACGAACTCTTCAACCTCACCGAAGGCAAAGCCATCGTTTCTACCGACGTCGGCCAACACCAAATGTGGGCCGCCCAATTCTACAAGAACCACGAGTCCTTCCACTGGCTCTCATCCGGTGGTGCAGGAACCATGGGCTTCGGCTTCCCTGCTGCGATCGGCGCGCAACTCGCGCATCCAGATAAAACCGTGATCTCGATCTCGGGCGACGGCGGATTCCAAATGACGCTGTTCGAACTTGCGACTGCCGTCATCCACAAACTCCCGATGAAGATCGTGGTGCTCAACAACCACTACCTCGGCATGGTTCGCCAATGGCAGGAACTCTTCTACGAAGACCGCACCTCGGGTGTGGACTTGATCGGCAACCCTGACTTCTGCAAACTGGCCGACGCCTATGGCATTCCATCCGTTCACATCAAGCGCCCTGCCGATGTGAAGCGCATGCTCAAGAAAGCCCTCGACTACAACGACGGCCCATTCCTGATCCATGCTGAATGCGTAAAAACTGACAACGTCTTCCCGATGATCCCCGCAGGCGCCGCCCTCGAGGACATGATCACCGAAGCGCCAAAAACCCAAATGGCCAAGCCTGTCGGTTCCACATGATCAGAAGCACTCTGCACCTGCATCCTAGCAACACATAACTTCTAACGAGCAACTCTCCTACCACCATGTCCCACAACATCGTGACCACCGACACCCCAATCGATCTGCCATTCTTGGCACCAGGCCCCGCCCACACACTCTCCGTGATGGTGAACAACCAACCCGGCGTACTGATGCGCATCTGCCAAGTGTTCTCGCGCCGCGGATTCAACATCGATTCCCTCGTTGTGTCTCAAGGACGCAGCGCTGATTTCTCACGCATGACCATCGGCATCTCCGGCGATCCTGAAGGCCTCGAGCAAATCATCATGCAGGTGAGCAAGCTGATCGACGTCATCCACTGCTACGAACACACCTCCGCAGACTCTGTCTCGAAGGAAATGATCCTGATCAAAGTGAAGTGCTCACCGACCGAACGTTCGCAGGCGCTCCAGATTGTCGATCACTTCACCGGCAAAACCGTCGACCTCACACCGAGCTCCTTGGTCGCAATGATCCAAGGCGACAGCCCGAAGATCGATGCTGCCGTGCAGATGTTCTCCCAATTCGAGATCATCGAAACCGTGCGCACCGGCAAGGTCGTCATGGCACGCGGCGAACAACCGACCTGAGGCGCAGACATCTCAGCGCAGAGCGATTGAATCGCAAGCCCTCAGCTATCTTGTTGAATGCTGTCGATCACGTCTTGCAGCGCTTTGATGCGCTTCTCTTCGTCCGCCACCCGGCCTCTGTAGTTGTTCGACTTCTTGTCATCGCCTTTGATCTCTTTGCTATATTTTTCTATGAGGGCCTGGTGCTCCTTGATCATGTCTTGGAGGACGGGAAGCGCCTCCTTCGCCGCGGGTCCATAGGACTTCAAAGGTTTCAACAGCATGGGCACCACCGAGCCTTTGCCACAGTGCTCAAGGATGTAGGCAGTGAGTCCAGGCACCGCAGGATCCTCATCCTTGGCCAGCAATTCGAGTCCCTCCCACCTGACCGCCCAGCCACCACCGATCCCGCTGGGAGCCATCACCTTCACCGCTTGCACAATGTCATCGCGCAGGAGCTCACGCTCTTGTTGAGT
Organism: Luteolibacter sp.; assembly: GCA_043566505.1. Lineage (GTDB taxonomy): Bacteria > Verrucomicrobiota > Verrucomicrobiia > Verrucomicrobiales > Akkermansiaceae > Luteolibacter. The sequence continues at coordinate 929,403 of CP121322.1, forward strand.
CAGGGCAGGATAAACCGTCTCCGCAACCATCTGCCGGGCACGACCATTCTGGTTATGCAGGATGGAGCGGGCCGCATCGAGCAACAACTGGCGGTCCACTTTGGACAAATCTTTTTTATCGGATAGCAAGCCGAGGAATTTTGAGGCTTTTCCTCTGTAGAAGAGGCGACTGGCGAGCATCGACTGGATCTTGTTGCGCGGATCGTTGACGGGGTCCTTTCGCACCGCCATGCGCAGCAATTCATTCGCGCCCTTCATGGCCACATCTCCCAGACCATTCGGCGGGTATTTCCAGCCCTTAAAATCACCTTCGCGAACCCAAACCCGCGGCGTGCTGAAGGCTCTGCCGGCAAAGAAGCGCATGGTCACATCATCGGACTTGAGACCTTTTTCAATCAAGGCATCCACGGCTTGCTCCGAGCCTCGACCCGCATACATCAAGCCATAACATGCCCCATAGCGCGCGTAGCGATTCTCGCTGTCCAACATCGCAATCAACTGAGAGACCACATTGTCATCAACTTCACCCAGCGCGATTGCCGCATCTCGACGCACCTGTGAGGACCAACTGCCAAGAAGCTGCAGCAACTCCTGAGTCGTGCGCCCCTCATACACATCCCGGCGACCCAAAGCGATGGCCTCCGCCACCTCCTCGGCAGTGCACGCTTCGGTCACTCGATCTTTGCCGGTGATGTAGAGTTGCTTGCGCGGTGCGCAGTACTGCAGCAAGCGCGCACCGTTCATGCTCCATTGTGGATAGCGCCCAGCCTGAGCATTCATCATCGGTTGGTATTCGCACACCGCCCCTGGCTGACGCTCGAATTGGAGGTAGGGTTGAATCTCTTTGACGTAAGCATTCAAGGCCAAGTCCCCAGTGCAAGCCACCCCCGGCGCACCCCAGTATTGCTTGAAGAAGTGTCCCGTGTGACCGCCTTCGATGCGGTTGTAGGAAGCGGTGAGCATCCGTGAAAAATAGCGCGACCCTTCCTTCTCTCCGATCAGATCCAAGAAGACCGCCGCCATCGCATTCTTGCCGTTGGTCGAGTGGCCATTGGAGGGCGAGTCATCCCCATAAGGAATGGAGCCTTTGTCGACGAAGAACTTGAAGTGCTCCGACGAACGCTGCACTGCATCCTTGATCTCTTTGTTATCGACCCCAACCTTGCGCGCCACCACCAGCGAGATGGCACAGGACAGGCTGGTCTGGTTGATCGCGCCATAACCACCGAGGCGACCATTCAAATTGCCAAAATTCTCGGACAAGTCCGGGTTGGCCATGGTGTGGTTCCATGTGCCGGCGTAGCTCTGGCCCATGGCGAGCTTGGTCGCATATTCCGTTAGATCCGGCAGCACCGACTTGTCTTTAGTCGCGCCGTAATACTCGCTGAGGAATAAAGTGGTGTAACCCCAGGACCAGCCGCTCTTGCCCCGGTGGTTGAGATCCAAGGGCTCGGTGATGGCCAGCGACTGCGCATACTTCTGCAGCATGGGATGGTATTTTTTCTCACCCGTGGCCAAGAGGCCCAGTGCATCAAAGCAGTCCTCCCACTTGCCCTCCTTGAGCCCTCGCTTCTCAATGGTAGCGGCAAGTTCATTGACGAGGTGTTGCGCCCGCTCACAAGTCGCTGGTGCATTCTTGTCAAAGGCTCCTTTGGCCACTGGGATGGTCAACTGGACATCCATGGTCTTGCCTTGGCGCCATACTTTCAGCGCCAGACGACCTTGATTTGCTTCGCTCTCCGCATCCACCAAAGCCCAACCCAATTCATCACGGGCATCCTTTTCAAACATCTTGGGCTTGGCGCCGGCAGCGGCCCCGAGAATCACATCTCCCTTCTGCAACACCCCATCGGCCGCGGTCTTCGGCGTGATTCGCGTCACATAGACCTGCGTGTCACAGTTGTAGCCACTGTCGTGCCAGATCCAACCAAAGGCGCCGGTCGTGCCGAGTGCATTTTCGGGCAGCTTATCCGGTGCTTTCGCTCCCTTTTGGGTGAAGTCCTGCTTCGCCATGGGCCGCACTTTTTCTGCTTGAGCGACGCCACAGAGAGCAAGAGAGAGCACAGCCGACAAGGCGGCGATTTTTTGGTTAGAGATTCGATTCATGAATTTTCTTCGAGTAAATGGTGAGCTGCAAATTCTACTTAGCGGCCTGGCCCAATTCCACCACCGCCTCGGCAAAAGCCTTGCCGGCCTGAGCCATGAACTTGGTCGACCCCCAGTAATGATAGCTCTGGTTCGAGACACCGACATCCAACAACTTGGCGTCTTCCTCGCCGAAGTAAGCGACACGGAATCGCTGGACGCGCTTCTTGTCTTCCCTCCAGGCATCCCCTGGATGTGTTCCGGCATCATAAATTTTTGATTCGGGAATGGGCTCGCCCTTCTTCTTGGCGCTCTTGATGGCGGACAACTCCTTATTTCTTGCCCGGATCACCTCCATGATTTCAGCGGCCTCGCCTTCAAATTCTGGAAACACCCGATTCTTCCCCTTACCCGTTCCCTTGAACGCTATGAGCTCTTTGGCCTTCAGTTCATCAATTCGTTCAGGCCAGTAATGCTCGGTGAACACGTTCACCACATTGCCTTTGAATTCCGGCATCTCGGCGGTGGCGGCCTGAGCTTTGCGGAACGCGACAACATTCTCCGAGGCCTTCTGCCCTTCCATGCCGAACACCCCGGTCACAAAGGGCAGCTTTGGAGCGTCGAGATCCTTGCGGATGTCACGAATGAAGCAAGCGAGCAGGCGAGTGTATTCTGAATAATCCCGCGCCGATTCTTTGCCCTTGGATTCATCCACGATCGGGTAGTCTTTGGTGACAAGGTCGTTGTATCCTTGAAACCAAACAAAGCCGGCTAGGTCGTAGCCCGCTTCGGGGTCATAGGCGGGATGGTATTTCTTGGGGTCGGCGAGAACCTCTTTCACATACTCAACGGTTTCCTTGTAGTATTGGCCTTCGCGGTATTTTTGAGGGTGATCGGCTCGCAACTCACCGCCACTGGGAGGTCGGAATCCAGCGATCAGGCTTTTGCCGCCCCAAGCAGGTTTGATCAACAAGATCGGCTCGCCGAGTAGCTTGTGTGCATAAATGCCAAAGGTCAGCTCAGGGCCGATTCTGGCGCTTGGGCCTGCCTCAATACCCACCTTATCACTTTTACCTCCGCCAAAGCCCACGGTGAGCTTGCCGTTTTTGATGATGTCGCCCTTGGGCACATTCGTAATGTAGACATCCTCACAGACCACAGGGTTGCCTTCCGCGTCCTGCATCTCTTTGAGCAAGGGCGCAGTCTTGGGGTCCCAACCAATGGCTGGGAAGGTCGAAATCGTCGCCATGCCCACCATGTTGGACTGACCACAAAGAATGTAGACCTTGAGTGGCTTGGCGGCTTGGCTGAGCAAAGCGGAGCTCATCAACAGCAAGAGCGTGAGAGCGATGTGACGAAGAGGAGTTTGTTTCATAGCGAAGAGGCTTGATTGGATTGAAGGCCCGTGCGGCAAAGCGCCACAGGCTTGGATCAGAAGACTACCTCACCCGAGGGCATTGCCTATCCATGATAATGCAGATCAGCTACTGCCCAGAAGAGTATAGGCGGGGCCTCAATAGGTAGGCAGGAATGTGCGGCCCGACATGCTAAGATGCCCCCTCGGCGAGGGGGCGCTACCTGGCACAGGGGATCCCGAAACCTTAACGGCCTGATAGCCCATTCATCTAGGTAGCGCCCTCTCGCCGAGAGGGCACCATGGGCCATTCAGCGTTACCCTGGCTTGTGAAATTTCGTGCCCTTTTGTGGTTCACAAAAAAGCCCCGGAGAAGCGAACTTCACCGGGGGCTTTGAAATTTAATGGTGGCGCAGTCGCTTCAAGAACAGCGGCGGCGACGCAGAAGCAGCAGCGCTCCGAGGAGGCCGAGGATCGCCGCAGAAGGCTCAGGCACTGCCACGACTGAGCCAAGTGCCTGAATGTTCTGAAAGGCGATTCCTTGATCCACATTGCCAGTATTATCTGAAAAACCGACACGGAAGATCACTGAGTCGGTATTGGCAATGCCACTCAAATCATACGACACATTGGCAATCTCTATAACATCGTCGACTATATTAGCAGTTCCAAATGCGGTCAGAGAGCCCGCTGAACCCGCTGTGGAAAAATTCGCGCCTGCATCTGTGCTGTAGTAGAGTTGATAGCCACCCGTCACATCTTGACCAACAACATACTTTGCTCTATTCCCAACTGCAAAATCAAAGGAGACTGTGTCGAGGTCGAGTTGGTTGCCGCCATCAGCAGTCAGCGTGAATTGAAGATACGAGCTGTCGAATGCTAGTGTTGCGTCCGCTTGGGAGTCACGTCCGATGTAACGTATCCATTGGCCACTTGAAATGTTACTAGTATGAAACGCGAATTTAGTGTCAGTCTCATTGCCTACGAAATGAGCATCATTGTTGTCGTAAGAAAGCGAAGTAACGGAAAATCCCGAAGGGGTTGTTAAATTCAGCAGAGCATTTGCATCTTGGTCAGTACCATCGACATAGCTTGCTAAAGTGACAGCGTGGGCTGATCCGGAAAACACACCACAGAGCGCCATGATCAGGCAGCTTGCGGATGCGAAGGTCTTTGTTTTGATGGTTTTCATGGAGTGGCGAGGATGGCGCTTGGGTGAAGAAGTTAGCTTCTGGGTAGGAGAGGGCTGCTTGCCTAAAGCGACAAATGCCGTCTCGGGCGAATAGACAGTCTCCACCTTAAGAAAAAATCACATTCAGGCAAAAAATTTCCTAACTGCTACCCTTTCCCAAAAGGGCATAGCTGATTAGGCAAAATCACCGGCTTAAGGCGCACCACCTCACCATCCGGATTGCCCGTCCGCCTCAGGAACAAGGGCGGCGGCGCAGGGACAGCACCGCCCCACACGGATGGCTATATCGGGGCCGCGAGAGTCTGAAGCAGTCCAAACTGCATCACCCCATGGCATTCATCCCCCCCTTTACGCTGTTCCATAATTAGGCACACATCAGACATGCCCAAGGGTCGCTTTCTTAGTCTTACCGAACAGGTCGCAGAACATCTCCGCCAAGAAATCAAACATGGTAGTTACGGCGACAACCTTCCAGGGGTTCGAGTCTTGGCCGAAGATCTGTCGATCGACATGAAGACGGTCAACAGCGCTCTCAAGGAATTGGAAGCAGATGGAACTCTCATCTCACTTGGCCCCGGGCGAGGTCGTCGAGTCAACCTCAGGCGCAAGAAAAACCGCAGCTCCCTAAGAATTCAAATCCTCCTTTACGAAAAGGACGAACTCAGCACGAGCCACCACATCGAAATTCGCCACCGACTCGAAAAAGCCGGGCACGCCGCCTCATTCGCCAACAAAACCCTAACAGATCTCGGCATGAGCGTGAATCGCGTGGCGCGCTACGTCAAAGGAACCAATGCAGACGCATGGGTGGTCACCGCCGCCTCACGTGAGGTGCTTCAATGGTTCACCGAGCAACCCACCCCAGCCTTCGCCTTGTTCGGTCGCTTTGCCTCCGTCGATATCGCCGCCACTGGCCCCAACAAATCCACATCACTCGCTACAGCCGTGAACCACCTGATCGACATCGGCCACAAACGAATCGTGATGCTGACGCGCGAGGCCCGACGCAAACCCGGTCCTGCCGTCATGGAACGCGGCTTTCTTGAAATCCTTCGAGAGCGCGGCATTCCCGTTGGCGCCTACAACCTGCCGGATTGGAAAGACAACCGTGAGAGCTTCCTGCAGTTGCTTGAATCGCTCTTCAAGCACACTCCACCCACAGCTCTGATCATCGACGACACCCCACTATTTTTTGCCGCCCACAACTTTCTCGCGCAACGAGGCCTCTCAGCGCCTCGTGACCTCTCGATGATCAGCCTCGACCCCGATCCTGTCTATGCTTGGTCCGAACCCGCCATTTCCCACATCAACTGGGACAGCCGACCCTGGGTCAGGCGAGTCGTCAAATGGGCAAAGAATGTCGCTCACGGCAAAGAGGACAAGAAGCAGCAATTCTCCGCAACCACTTTCGTCAAAGGCGGCACCGTGGGACCAGCACCCAAGGATTGAACCAACGAAGATCGGCGCTTCAGCAAGCGGAGTTCCCGTGGCGGCGACGCAGGAGCAGCATCATGCCGGTCAGCCCGATCAGGCCAGCCACGCCGGGCTCGGGGACTGGTCGAATTTGGAAGCCTGAATACGAACTGAAATCACCGGCATCATTACTGTAAGCTTGAATCTGGATATTCCCTGAACCATCCGCGGTCACGCTGTCGTAATACCAGAAGTAGTTGGCATTTGCAATAGGATCAGCAACATCAAAGGCGTCGATATACCCTGTAGTCAGAGTTCCCGTAAAGTTGACCGGTGCCACTGACGACGCGCCTACTGCCTGCTCAAACGTGTTAGTCAAATTTCCGGCATGCGTGTGATAAGTAATCAACTCATACGACGCACCGGAGGAAAGCCCACCAATGGTCAGTTTGACGCCACCAGCGAAAGTTGTTCCGCCTTTTACACCATAAACAGCAGATTTAACCATAGCGTCCGGCCCTTGAAAGTTATTAACGCCACTTGTGTTTCCCGTCGTGTAGCTGAGTGAAGTTGCGGTTCCCGTTGAATCGACCAAATTCGTCGATCCCGTCCTAGCTCCAACATGCCAAGTTTCGGAGGCTTGCGACCACAGACCGTAGCCTGGATTGGTGACCGCCGCTCCATCGCTACTGGTAATATCAACATTGATCGTCGCCGCCTGTGCGGCGCCAAGCGTGATCGAGGCCGCGATCGCCACGCTGGCAAGTGGGGTGAACTTGGATTTGATGCTTCTTTTCATTTCTTAAAAGGGCTTGGAGGTTTGGTGCGGGATCTCGTCGGCGGAGGGTCGGTGAGATGCGTGATCGACACTCTTTCTATCATAAAACCCCTCCCCTCCGACTCTTTTTCAAAAAGCCGCTGTACCCTTATTGGAAATAGTTATTTGGCGCAAGAATGTTGGAATGGCGCCTTGCGCCGCGTATCGATCACTGGCCTGATACCGCCGCCCAGCAAGCTCACCCAGCCCAAGGTATCCAGAAATCCCGATCCTTCTCCTCCATGAAACCTCTCCATCTGTTCGCTTTCCTCACCGCCATCAGCGGCCTAGCAGCTCCCGCCACCGCCGCCGAGAGCAAGCCCAACATCATCATCTTCATGGTCGATGACCTAGGCTGGAACCACATCAGCCCGAAACTGGGCACCATGGAGAGCGCGAACAAGGCCTACCAAACCCCACAACTGGAGCGCTTGGCGCAGCAGGGACTGAGCTACACCCACGCCTACGCCCAACCCAATTGCGCGCCAACCCGCGCCGCGATGCTCTCGGGCCAGTATCCCGCCCGCATTCACAACGACGTCTACGTGGTCAAACACCTCAACCGCAACAGCCCCCACAAGGGAATCTCCAAGGAGGACGCCAAGTTCCGCGGCCCAGAGCAAAGTGAGGATGTGGCCGCGGAGGCCATCACCGTTGCCGAAGCCCTCAAGAAGAATGGCTACACCACCGCCCACATCGGCAAGTACCACGTCGGCGGGCATCGCGGGGAGGAAACCCTGCCGGAAAATGCTGGATTCGACATCAACCTCGGCGGCTTTACCCAAGGCCATCAACCCACCTGCTTTGCCACCAAGAAGAATCAGCAGTGGGGATTCAAGGGGGTCGGGCTCGGTCACTTCGACCGCTTTGCTACCCCCTACACCACGTCCTACCTCAAGGCCCGCAAACTGCCCGAAAGTTTGGTAGGAACCCCCAAGCACATCAGCGACGCCTTGGGCGATGCGCTCGAGGAGACGATTGGCAAACTCGCTGCCGGCGAGCAGCCCTTCTACCTGCAGTTCCACACCTACGCAGTTCACGGGCCGGTCCGCGCCCGCCCCGACCTCAAGCAGGCGACGGCCACCCGCGCTGGCGATGATGATCGCTTCAATGAATACCTCGGCTTCGTCGCAGGGGTGGATGAAAACGTCGGCCGCCTGCTCGCGCTTCTCGACGACCCGAATGGGGATGGCGACAAGGCCGACAGCATCGCCAAGGACACGCTGGTCCTGTTCACCTCCGACAACGGCGGCACCCATGCCAGCAACGAACCGCTACGCGGGGTGAAGGGAATGTTCACCGAAGGCGGGATGCGAGTGCCTCTGATTGCCCGCTGGCCCGGGGTGATTCCGGCCAACACCGTCAGCGACCGCAAGGTGCATTCGGTCGATTACTATCCGACCTACCTAGAGCTGGCCGGCAACTCGTGGACCCCGCCTGAAAAAGATCACCCGCTCGACGGCGAGTCATTTGCCGCGAGCCTCAAGGACCCGAAATCCGCCGCAGAGCGTGGCCCGATCTTCTATCTTTTCCCCGGCTACATGGACAAAAGAGCTCAACCCTGCCTGGTGATCATCGATGACCTTGAAGGACAACGCTACAAGCTTCACTACACCTACGAGAGCGACAGTTGGGAGCTCTACGATCTGCGCGCAGACCAAGGCGAGGTCAACAACCTCATCCAAGAAAAACCCGAGATCGCCACCGCGCTATCGAAGAAACTCCACGCATGGCTAAGCCAATCGCATCCGACTTGGAAACCCAAGTTTCCGATCCTAAAGACCACCGGAAAACCCGCGGGTCCGCCGGCTCCATACCGTTTGGCTGAAGGAGCTGGAAAATCAAAATGACCCGAAGGGATTAGAAGACAGACTGAATACCTACGGTCTCGGCTGCGGAACGAACTGCGGAACCAACAAACAGCACACCATCTAACATCTGACAGGCAACAGCACCGACCAACCTCCCATGAAACACCTCCTCTTTTCCCTTCTCGCCCTAAGCGCTGGCACGCTCTTTGCCGCCGAGCGCCCCAATGTCCTTTTCTGCATGGCCGATGATTGGGGTTGGCCCCACGCCGGCGCCTATGGCGACCAAGGCGTCAAGACCCCCACATTTGACCGCCTGGCCGATGAAGGCAGTTTGTTTCAGCACGTCTACGTTTCCAGCCCCTCTTGCACCCCGTGTCGCAATGCTCTCATCACCGGCAAATACCACTGGGAGCTCGGCCCAGGTGCCAACCTCCACAGCACACTGCCAGCCGAGTACGAAAGTTACATTCATCTCCTGGCCGATGACGGCTACATCATTGGGCAAAATCGCGCCAAGACTTGGGGGCCTGGCAACATTCAATCCTGGGTGGAAGTTCACGGCGAACATCCCGCTGGCCCGACCTTCAACACCATTGCCGATTTTCTTGAGAAGACCGATGCCAAGGAGAAGCCCTTCTTCTTCTGGCTGGCGAGCGGGGATCCTCACCGAGGCTACAAGAAAGGCTCCGGCGAAGCCGCTGGCATCGACCCAGCCAAGGCTCACCTCTTTGAGCACTACCCCGATTCCGAAGCCGTACGCAGTGATATCGCCGACTACTACTTCGAGGTGCAGCGTTGGGACACCTTGGTCGGTTCCGCCATGGCGGAACTCGAAAAGCATGGCCTGCTCGAAAACACCATCATCATCATGACTGGTGACCACGGCATGCCTTTCCCGCGCTGCAAAGGCAACCTCTACGACAGCGGCACCCGAGTGCCCTTCGCTGTACGCTGGCCCAAGGGCATGAAGGCGGGTCGCGAAATCGAGGACTTCGTCTCCTTCACCGGCATCGCTCCGACTGTGCTCGAACTTTGCGGCGTCGATGTGCCCAAGAACATGACCGGTCGCAGTTTCGCCTCGCTCTTGAAATCCGAGAAATCCGGTCTCCTCGAACCCGACCAGCGCCCCAACATTGTCTATGGTCGCGAGCGCCACGTGCCGGCCCAAGAAAAACCCAACATGGGCGGCTATCCCTCACGCGCAATCCGCACCCGTGATTTCCTCTACATCCGCAATTACCAACCCGACTGGTGGCCAATGGGCACGGGCGACAGCGAGAAGGCAAACATCAAAGGTCAGTGGTATGCCGACTGCGACGGCGGCCCCACCAAGAACTACATCTTTGACAATCGCGAGAAGGATGAAATGCATCGCCGCGCCTTCCAACTCTGCTTTGCCAAGCGCCCGGAACACGAACTCTATGACCTGAGCAAGGACCCCAGCCAAATCCACAATGTGGCGGCCGACCCCGACTACGAGGAGGCGCTTACCAGCATGCAATCCCAGCTGGCACAACAGCTTGAAAAACTCAATGACCCGCGGATCAAAAACCCAAAGACCTTGGAGTTTGATGCCCATCCCTACTTAGGCGGCGCCGGCGGCACGCAGCGCAAATGAACCGCAGCGCCAAGATTCATCATTTCATGCACAGACACCGTCACCTCCATGCATGGCTTCTATGTGCGTTTGCGTTGCTCGCACCCCAAGCCAAATCCGCCACTCCCCCTTCTGACGATCTCGTCGCTTGGTGGTCCTTTGACAAGCAAACCGCCACCGATCAGGCCGGAAAGGTAGAAGACCAGGTTCACGGCAGCCACAAGTTCATGGCCCAAGGAGTCCGCGGTGACTGCCTGCGCTTTGATGGCTTCACGACGCTGGTGCAGCGAGAGGCAAAGCAATCTCCTCGTCTCTCAGGCGCCATGACCTTCAGTGCCTGGGTGGCGATGGGTGCGTATCCATGGAACTGGACGCCCATCCTCAGCCAACAGAAAGACCGCAAGAGCGGTTTTGATTTTGGCTTGGACCACAAGCGCCGCTTTGGCTTGCAGCTTGCCGTTGGTGACGAGTGGGTCAAATGCATTTCCACCGATCCGTTAGAGATGCGGCAGTGGTATCATCTAGCAGCAACTTACGATCCGAAATCGGGCATCACCTTGTATTTGGATGGCAAAGAGGCCGGGCGCACCGAGGTGCAAGGTCCGGTGCGCTTTGCTCCAGACATCGATCTCCACATGGGACGCAATCACCACAAGATGCTTCCCGTTGATCGCGTTCGCGAGTGGGCAAAGTTCCCCTCTTGGTGGGCGCATGACGGGATGCTCGATGAGGTCAAAATCCACAAGCGGGCCTTATCCGCAAATGAAATTCATGCCATCTACCTGAGCGATAAAACGTATCAGGCACCGAATATCCCGCCGCGCAAATTTCCGAATGTCAGCGGCGGACTCAAACGATTTGGTGCCTACGCAACGAACCTCAAGTATTACGAGCAATGGGACTCACTCTGGCAGATGGCTGGCGACCCCGATGTGGTGGTTAAATTTGCGGACTCACCGGTCTCGATGGTGTTTTGGAAGGGCACCCACTTCTCACCCTGCTGGGTCACTGAAAATGGCAAATGGATGGCGGATCAGTCACTCGAAACTGGCGCCTGGCCAGAAGCGTTTAAGAAAAAAGGCTACCAAGGTGCGGTGGGGTGCAGCGAGCACATGTCGGACACCGAATGCCGCTTCACCTTTGCCCGAATCGTTGAGAACACCGATGCCCGCGTGGTGGTTCACTGGCGCTATGCGATGGTCGACTGCAATTTGAAATTCGTCCATTACGACGAGGTCGCCGGGAAGGGCCAATGGGGAGATGAGTTTTATTACATCTACCCGGATGCCGTTGCAGCACGACACGTTGTCGCATGGTGGCCAGAGCGAAATGAAGAAGCCCATCAGGAAACCATCTTTCTCAGCGAGCCCGGCACCACTCCTGAAGACAACTGCGAGCTGGACGCCATCACCTTGGTAGGCTGGGAAGGTCAATCTAACACCTACTCATGGGCAAAGGGATTTCCGAAATTTGACACCCCCAATCCGGTAATTCAAATGGTGAACCTGAAGGCCAAACACAAGCCTTACATGGTCATGGGACTGGACTCCAAAATATGGTCTTTCCGTGGCGAGGTCCGAAAAGATTACTCGCGCTTCCCCTGGTGGAATCACTGGCCCGTGGCACGGGCTCATAGTGATGGGCGCTTCGCTGAGGCCGCCGACCGCGCATCCCACTCGTCACTCGCGCAGTGCGGCTCTTCAAACGGCTTGTTCCTGTATGGCATGACCGATCAACCCGCAGAGAGCAAGCTTGCCCTGGCCAAGTCATGGAATAGCCCGCCCCAGTTGGAAGTCTCATCGGCGGGCGACACCAGCATGGGCTACGACCCGAAGGAGCGAGCCTATGAACTCAAACGTAGCGCTCAGGGCGATGCCTTGAAAATGAAGTTGGCGGGTTCAACGGATTCACCCGTGCACAATCCAGCCTTGGTGATTGAAAACTGGGGAGAACACCAAGCCCAGCTACGCCTGAACGGCAAAACCATTTCTTGGAACAAGGATGCTCGCTGTGGTCACCGATACCGTCCAGACCGCTGCGACTTGATCGTCTGGCTGCGGCTCGACTCGACCAAAGAGACCCATATCGAAATCGTGCCCACGCCGCCAGAGCCTTGACGAATCGGACGATGGGAATGCCGTGAAGAATGAGTTTTGTCTGCAGCTTTCCACACGAGCAAACCCTGATCAGGGCGTTCCTCTTTTAGGCACAGCTACTGCACACAAGTGTGTTGGAAACCGGTTTTGCGACTCGTATCCATGCTGTGGACGCACCCCACCTCATCTGGGCTCGCAACTGCATTCTAAAATCACCACCTTCCCGGCGCATGAAAACACTCCATCTCACTCTATTTGCCGTCTTCCTTTCCTTGATTTGCGCCACCGCCGCAGAGCGCAAGCCCAACATCATCTTCATCATGGTCGATGACATGGGCTATCACGATCTGGGCTGCTACGGCAGCAAGACCATCCTCACCCCGCGCCTCGACAAACTCTGCGCCGAGGGCATGAAGTTCACCAATTGCTACTCAGGCGCCACGGTTTGCGCGCCAGCTCGCAGCACACTGATGACCGGCACCCACATGGGGCACACGCCCGTGCGCGGCAATTCCGGCGGCATCCCGCTGCTTCCGGAAGACGTGACGATTGCTGAAGTCTTGAAGAAAGCCGGCTACGTGACTGGCGGTTTCGGCAAGTGGGGCATCGGCAACCAAGGCAAAGATGGCGCCGCCGAGCGGCAGGGCTTCGACACCTTCTTCGGCTACTACAACCAATGGCACGCGCACACCTACTACACCCACCTCTTTAGAAACAGCGAGAAGGTCGAGCTCAATGGCCGCTACACCCACCACGCCATTTTTGATGAAACCATGAAGTTCATCGAAACCAACAAGGACCAACCCTTCTTCCTCTACTGCCCCTGGACCCCACCCCACTCCGCCTACGAGATTCCCGAAGACGAACCCGCGTGGCAGCTCTACAAAGACAAGCCATGGAGTCATGCCGAGAAATGCGCAGCGGCCATGGACTCAATGATGGATCGCCAAGTGGGCGAAATGATCGACCTGCTCAAAGAACTCAAGATCGATGACGATACCATCCTCTTCTTCACCTCCGACAACGGCGCGGCACGGCGCTTCGATGGCGTTCACAATTCCTGTGGTGAGATGACCGGCAGCAAGCGCTCGATGAACGAAGGCGGCATCCGCGTGCCGATGATCGCCCACTGGCCAGGCCACATTGAGGCCGGCTCGGTCAGCGACCTGCCTTGGTATTTCCCCGATGTGATGCCGACCCTGGCCGAACTCGCGGGCGTCAGCGCGGAAGTGCCGAAGACCACCGATGGCCTGTCCGTGGTTCCGACCTTGCTCGGCAAGGGCGAGCAGAAGCAGCACGACTACCTCTTCTGGGCATCCAGCGCCAGTCACCGCGCGGCGCGCATCGGCCAATGGAAGGGCATCATGAAACGCAAAAGATCTTCCGCTTCCGTTTCTGTCTACGATCTAACGGTCGACATCGGGGAAAAGAACGACCTCTCCGCCAAGCACCCTGAAATCACCGCCAAGCTGACCAAGGCGATGAATGAGGCCTGGGTCGAACCCCGCTCCCAGCAAGACGACGGCAAATACACCGGTCTGTCGCCGGAAGAGGAAAAGAGGAAGCAGGAGCAGAAGAAAAAGGAGAAGCTGGAGTATCTGAAAAAGCAGAAGAAGAAATGATCATGCATTGAGCATGGCTCAACCCACAACACCGATCTTAACCCATCTCCACCCCATCTCCACCCCATCTCATGAATCCACAACGACTCCTAAAACTGTTAGGTGCAAGCTTACTGGCTCCTTTATTGACCTCAGGAACGCTGTGCGCTGAGGACAAAAAACCGCTCAAGGTCTATCTACTCGCGGGCCAATCCAACATGACGGGGATGGTGAGCAGCAGCACCTTGCAACACCTCAGGATGTTTCCTGAAACTGCTGCGGAGTTTGCGGATGTGTTCGACAAGGATGGCGCGCCGGTGCTCGTCGACGAGGTCCACGTGAGCCAATGGCAAGAGAAAGACTGCGGCAAGCTGGCCCCCAAGTATGGTGGCGGCAAGGGCGAGCGATTCGGCCCGGAATACACCTTTGGCATCTACATGCACAAGGCGCTGGACGAACCCATCCTGCTGATCAAGACCGCCCAAGGCGGCAAAAGTTTGAACTACCATTTCCGCCCGCCGAGTGCAGGCGATTGGACACCTCCTGCCGGTCATCCGGACCTCATCAAAAAGGATGAGGCGCGGCCCGCACCACTGCCGATTCCCTCAAAAATGGATCTGCCTAAGGACTACATGCCGTCTGAAGACCTGCTGCCACGGCGGCCCGGTCGTTTTGGCAGCTTCATGGGCCTGAAGCCCATGCGCGGCCTGACCATCGGCGAGGTGAATGGCATTCACCCGCTCTACATCACGGCAAGCCCTGAGCAAAAATTCCCAGGAGACCCACTGCTAGAAGGTGATGTGATTCTCGGTGTCGACGGATCCGGATTCCGCCAAAATCCTGACAAACAATGGAACCGTGCTTTTTTCGGATCCAAGGCCATCGATGGGGATTGGAAACTCTCCATCACCCGCTGGCGCAAGGGGGAAATCGACACCTTTGAGTTCGACATTGCTCAAACCCTCGAAGGTGGCCGCGCAGGCTTGCCCGCGCACATCGCCAGCATGAAAGCCAAGGCCATCCAGGCAGAGAAAGACCGCGGCGGCTACTATCGGGACATGATCCAGCACACCAAGGCCGTGCTGAAAGACATCAAGACATACCACCCCGATTACGATGAAGAAACAGGTTATGAACTCGCCGGCTTTGTCTGGTTCCAAGGTTACAACGACATGGTCAGCGACACAGTTTACCCGAACCGCGAGCATCCTCGCGGCTACGATCAATACACCTGGCTACTCGAGCACCTCCTTCGAGATGTTCGGAAAGATCTCAACGCGCCCAAGCTGCCAAGCGTGATTGGCATCATGGGCATTGGCGGCATTCAGGATGAGGGCATCATGGGCAATTTCCAAAAAGCCATGGCCGCCGTCGCCTTGAAGCCGGAGTTCAAAGACAGCGTGGTGAACGTCCACACCGGCAAATACTGGGATCACCAGCTGGAAGCGCTCTCCATCAAATCGCGGGAAATCCGGAACAAGAAGCTCGAGCTTGAACTCGAGGGCCTGAAGGGAGACGCCCTGAAAGAGGCTTACGAGAAATACCGCGCCGAGCACATGACTCCCCAAGAAGAAGAGATCCTCAAAAAAGGCATCTCCAACCAAGGCTATCACTACCACGGCTCCGGCAAGATCATGGCCGGCATCGGCAAGGGCTTTGCTGAAGCGATGATTGACTTAGAAAACAAAAGCAGCGAGTAAACAGCCAACACCTTGGTGGGCCGGCAAGACCCATCGAACGTTCACTCATGGGAATTGGCCAACTGGATGGAATCCGCATTCTAACGAGAATACAGCGCCTTAATTTTCTCCCCTTTGGGCCTTAGCGTTCCTTTTTCCATATTGATCAATCTCCAGCTGTCATAAAGAACGATGCCGTCAACCCCGGCGTCAATTGCCGCGTTGATTCGGGTGCCGTTTTCTTCTTTGTCATGGTGGTTTGCTTCAGAGTCCCACACGGGCAAGCGCTTCTTCTTCGCGAGGGCAATGAATTTTGGCCAGAGCTCATGATCAAATCCAAGGTTGTGGTTGGTGGCGACGTCAATGTGGTCGAGAATTTCTGTCTGCTGAAGAATCTTCACCCCCGATTTCAGACCCCAGGCATCTGGGCCCACGAGCTTCGCTCCATTGACCCGCCCCTTCAGCGTGGAGTAAATGGTATTGGTTTGTTTTACTGACCAGTGCTTGTCAGGTTTTCCGTCTTCGTTGAACGGGCTGATCCAGTCGCATTCATATTTCTTTGAAAATGACTGGATGGTGAAAATCAGTTTTTTCGTCATCTTGTCATCGTTCAAGGTTTTCTTCGGCGGGGTTTTCCCCTGCATGTTTTCCTCACTCTGCTCAACGATATCGCTTGCGATCAAGGCCCCGCCACAAGTGATGGCTGGGTTGGCATAAATTTTGAAACCCGCCTTTTTTGCCTTCGTGACAAAGAGCTCAAGAATGGGTTCGTTCGGGGCAAGGCCATGGGCAAAAATAGGAACGCGAATTCCAGTCACTCCAAGTTCTTTGAAACCCTTGAGAAGATTATCAACGTGTTCTGGTGTTGTGATTTTCTGCGTGATGAACCCTTGTTTGCTGTCGCCGATCACCTCTGTCAAATTGCCCTTGAATGGCTTTGCTTTCCCTTGGGCATCTGCCTCCAAAAAGCAACCGCACCCAAGAGCCAAAATGAGAGCATGGGCAATATGGCGTTTCAGCAAGCAAGTCATCATGTGTCAGAATAGATACGAGTCATTTATCCCCCCATCGTAGAGAATATCCTCAGTGGTTCGTGTGCGATAGACAGAGAGGGGTGATAGCAGTTAGTGTGCAAATGCTGACAAATTGCTCAACATCATTTGCGAAAGAGGGGTCAGGCGTGAATGCACGTTGAAGGCTTTTTGGAATGCCTCCTTGAAGGAGTCATAAAGGCCTTGGGAGGCAGCCGTGATGAGACGCTTCGCCTTTGTGCTCGTCGAATGGCGGCCACGACGAAAAGACCCTTAATCCCGTGACATTCTTGCCTGACCCCCATTTCTCAACTACTTCCTTTTCAGGAATAGTTTCAATTTAAAATGAGATGTTTAGATATGATTCGACGGTGTATTCGTATAAATTGTCTCAATTCAGACCTTTTACCAAAGTCTTCCACCGCCATCAGCTAGGGGTGGGCAGCACCTCATACTTCATTCACTACTTCGGATCTTTCCTAACTAATTATGCATGCCACCACTTTCTTGGTTTTCTCTGTTCTGATCTCTGGATTCTGGACTCTCGCCTCTGCCTCGGAGAATCGCCCCAACATTCTCTGGATCGTCCAAGAGGACACCTCCCCGTGGATGGGCTGCTACGGCGATGAACTCAATGAGGGCTGGACCCCCAACATCGACCGACTCGCTGACAGCGGTGTCCGCTTTGCCCGCGCATACACGCCGACTCCGGTTTGCTCAAGCTGTCGCTCCTCCTTTATCGTGGGTGCGAACGCCATTCGCTTCGGTGCTCATGAGCATCGCTCCCGCCGAGGGGAGGCCGCGATGCCTCTGCCCGAGGGCATGAAGACGCTTCCGGCTCTACTCCGTGACGCTGGATATTTCACCTTCAATCAAGGCAAGACCGACTACAACTTCACCGAGGACAAAACCTACTCAATGGTATCCAAGAAGAACGCCAAGACCCCTTGGCGTGAGGCTCCGGAGGGCAAACCGTTTTTCGGGCAGATCCAGACCAAGGGCGGCAAGCTCAACGTCTCGAAGCGCCCGAAGAATCAATGCGTCGACCCCGCCAAGGTCACCGTCCCGGCCGACTACCCACAAAACCAACTTTATCGGGAAGTGGTGGCTGAGCACTACAACTCGATCCGTGGTGATGACGAAATCATCGGCGGCATCCTCAAACGCCTCGAAGCCGACGGACTGCGCGACTCCACCATCGTGGTCTACTTCTCCGACCACGGTGCGAACAACCTCGTCCGACACAAACAAGTGCCGACCGAAGCTGGACTGCATGTCCCGTTCATCGTGACCGGGCCGAAGAAATACGTCCCCGCCCCTCAAGTCCGCCATGACCTCGTCAATATCATCGATCTCACCGCCACCACCTTTGCTTGGGCCGGCCTACCACAACCTGAATGGGTCGAGGGCCGCAACTTGTTTGCCAAGGACCACCAGCCGCGCGAGTTCGCCGCCGCCGCGCGCGACCGCTGCGACCACACGATCGAGCGCGTCCGCAGCATCCGCACCGACCAGTTTCGATACACCCGCAACTTCTTACTCGATCGCGTCCTGCTCCAGCCACAATACCGCGATAACTACCCCTCTCTAGTCCACCTGACCCAGGCCTACACTGACGGCACTCTCGATCCCAAACTCGCCAAAATCTACTATGGCGAACGCCCCGCTGAGGAGCTCTACCATATCGAGAAGGACCCCGCCCAGATGCACAATCTCGCTGAAGATGCTGAATACGCGGAGATCCTCGCCAAGCATCGCAAGCTCATGGATCAGTGGCTCGCCAATGGCGATGAGGGAGCGAAGCAGGAGCCTAACATCGAACTCGAAATGAACGGCTGGGCCAAATGGGGCAAAGGTGTGAACCCTGAATATGAACGCATCAGCCCGGACAGCGATGGCGATGGGCTCTCCGACCGCTACGAAACGATCACTGGCCGCGATCCCGAGGATGGCCGCCTCGTCTTCAATTTTGACAATGGCGGTTGGCAAACTGAGGGATGGAAAGCCGGCACCGGCAACCTTCCTAATATCGCAGGTTACCAAGGCTACCTCGATTTCGATCTCCCTGAAGGCAAGGGCTCCATCGTCCGCGATGGACTCGATCTCGATACCTCGAAAAACACCGGTCCACTGATGGTCCAGCTACGCGCCAACGCACCCACCCAACTCACCGTGACCGCCGATGACAAGGTTCTGGGCACATCCGTCGTCCCCGGCGATAACAAGTTTCACAGTGTCGCCATTGACACCAAATCCAAGGCATGGAGTGGACACGTCTCCTCCATTCAGCTGAGCTTTGGCGCCGATAACAATACCACGATTGAGATCAACTCCATCGAGTGCGCCAAGCCATGAGGTAGTTTCCGGCCCTCTGACTCAGAGCGTATCATAAATCAAGAGGCTGATTCTGCAGAAACGTTTCTCTTCCGTTTCGTCGCTTGGATTATTCACGGTGATGATTAATCCAACTCTCGAAAGGTGATTGCCAGCCACCCCCGAGATCAATCTCTTACGATTTATTGAACCGGCTTTAACTTGAACTCTTTCATGGTGACCCTTGCTGGGCCATGGAACGTCAATACGTTCTTGCCGGCTTGCAGTTCGATCTCGATCGGAGCCGTCTCGTCCCACATGCCCAAGGTGTAAGGCAACTTCATTTCAATATCCGCCCCACCATTTGCCGAAGCAAGCAAGCGGTGGTTCGGCATCGGAGTCGCTACGCTGGCGACCAGCTGGTAAGTGCCACCCTTTGGAGCATCGAAGGTGTATTCAAAGGAATCCTTCGGAGTGCCATAACGCGAGAAATGCAGAAGCGTTTCGCCCTCTTTATTTTCGACAAACACAATGAGGTCTCTACGTCCGTATTTGTGTTCCATTCTGGAGCTTTCCTTGGGGCTGCTGCAAGCAGCCGCAGGAATGATAATGACGCCTTTGCTGTCGACCGTGACCTTGCCTGTAGCGCTTGGTTCTTTCGAAGCAAGGGATGCCGCGCTTGGCGATTTGCTTGTCTCGGGCGCTAGCTTCGCGATGATGCGCTTTTGCTCCTGCAGTGCCAATTCATTCCAAAAGACAGGCTCTTCAACCGTTGGCGCTGGCTCATTTTTGGACTTCTTCTTTTTCTTGGTCTTGCCGTGGTAGGTGATCAAACCCGGCTTCGCTTTCTCGCCCACCAAGGTGCCGATCCATTGCGCTCTCTTGACCTTCATGAAGGCGGTCGCGTCTTCACGCGCCTGAGTGCTGGCCAGAAAATTGACATCCGCGCCATAGCCGCTGGATCTGGTTCTGCTCATGCTTGAATAAAAGCCGCGCGCACCCGCGCCCCAATTGCCGCCCAGTTTGGTTTCCCATCCGTCAGGATGCCAATGCGCCAGCGTCGCGTGCCCAGGCTGCTTGCGGCCGGTGGTCGGCACGCCAAACGCACGCAGGATGAAGCGCCCAAAGAATGCGCGTCGCCCACAGATCCCGCCGTTGGACAAGATGTTTTGCATGAAGGCGTGCTCGGGGAGGTCGTTTTTGACCATGGAACTGGTATAGGCGATCTCCTTGTTTACGACATCGACATAGACCGAGGTGTCACCGTCGCGCGGAATGCAATCTGGTCGCAAGTTGTTGAGCATCTGGCGACCCCAGGCATAGATCTCGTCGGGATCGCTCCCATCCACCACCATGGCAAGATTCCAGACGCTCAGATCTTTGAATCCAGGCTGGAGCTCTCCATCCAAATACCACTTCTCGTAGCTCAAATATCTTTTTACTGGGTCAATGAAGGTCGCTTCCTCGCTGCCTTTGCTGCCGCGCTCTGCAATTGGCACTGCATGTCCAAGGCTAACCGCCAGCGCGAGCCGCTGGAAGATGCCCTCCTTCGCCTTGGCGCTGGCTTTCTGAATATCGGTATAGATCTTCATGGCGTTGCCATATCTCCCTTTATTGGGGCCGTCCGCCACGAGCATCTGAACCATCAAGGCCTCGTTGCTGAGGAGTTGCTCGATCAGCTTCTCATTCTCCGGGCTCTTCTCGGCAAATTGCGCGAGGCCACTTGGACTCGCATGGTTGATGACCATGTATTGAGCCAGCTTGCCATCCAATTGACTCCCGCCCAGAACTCCGTTCATTCCCAGCGCATCCATCGTTTGCCACGTGGCGGCCACTGCCTTTTCATGGGTGCGCTTCGCTGCCTCAGCAGCCTTGATGGCTTCAGGAAGAGCCGCTTGCGCTTCCTGTGCGGCCTTCGCCGCCTTCTCGATCTTTTTCTGCAACTGCTTTGCCTCCGCTGCAATGTGAGCATTGTATGCCTTCTCCGATTTCAACAATTCCGCCAGTTTCTGATCGTTCCCACCCACTGCCAATATCTCGCTCATTTCGTCCTCTGCCTCGGCAAAGGTCATGGGTGCCTTTTTCGCACTCGCTTGCAGCTTCTCATACGATTCCATGGACCGCTCCATTTTCTTAACGGCTCCATTCGCGCTTCCCGTATTTTTAACCGCAGCTTCTTCTGCTTGGATGGCTTGTCGCCATGCGGTGACTTTCGCTTCGTCGCGTTTTGGTAGAGCCCCTTCGATCTCGGCCTCGAGGGCCGCTCGCATGCTCGCATACTTTGCCTCTAACACTTTACCAGCATCGGTCAAAGCGACCTCTGGCGTAGCCGACTTCCCCTTCTTCGGTGCGGCGTAAGCCGATGACGAAAAAAGGCTGAGTGCCAATATAATGGCTGACGTGAAAATTCTTGGGTTCATTCGCATGGTGGATTTTTTTGGTGGACTAAGTAAGCTACAATAATGAGCCGTCCCTCAGCGCGAACCTCAAAGTTGGCGGGCACTATATCTCAAAAGAAAGCAGTTTGCAGGGCTCCGAGCTGGCGCTGCAGGCACAGGGCACGACCATTGCTGTAGATTGAAGCCAGTTCAGCCCTTCTACAAAGTGCCTTTGCCACCATGGGCAGGCGTGTTCGGCACCTCATATTTCTCGCGTAGCGACTTGAGCTCGACCTTCAATTCTTTGATCTTCTCGGCGTTCTCAGGCTTGCCATAGCCGTTGTTGAGTTCATGCGGGTCGAGCTTCAGGTCGTAGAACTCAAACTCTTCCCCATCCGGAACATTCCTGCCGTAGAAACGGATGAGCTTGTATCGCTCCATCGCGACCCCCTCGTGTTTGCGCACCGAGTGCACGGCGGGATACTCGTAGTAGTGGTAGTAGAGACTGTCGCGCCAGTCCTCTGGAGTTTCACCTTTGAGCAATGGCACAATGCTCTGGCCCTGGAGGTCATCGGGAAGCTGAGTTTGAGCGAGGTCGAGAAAGGTGCTGGCGAAGTCGATGTTCTGCACGAGGTCTTTGTTGACTGATCCCGCTTGGGTCACGCCCGGCCATTTGACCAGCAAGGGCGTGCGGAAGCTCTCTTCATACATGAAGCGCTTGTCGAACCAACCGTGCTCGCCGAGGTAGAATCCCTGATCAGAGGAATACATGACGATGGTGTTTTCATCGAGGCCGGTCTCCTTCAAGTAGTCGAGAATGGTGCCCATGCTTTCATCGATGCTCTTGGCGGTGCGCAGGTAGTCTTTGATGTAGCGCTGGTACTTCCAACGCACGAGATCATCACCCTCGAGCTTGGCCTCGAAGAAAGCTTCGTTGCGCGGATCGTAGGCCTTGTCCCAAATCTTGCGGTGCTCCTCGGTCATGCGGTAGTAGGCAGCGGGCTCTCCCTGGGGAAGGCCCTCCCTCTTGGCATACTTCGCTGTCATGCGTTTCTTTTCCTCTTCGTCTCGCACCTTGAGGTCGGTCGTCAGGCGCATGGTCTTGGCGATGGACATGCTCTGTTCATGAGCCGCGACTCCTCGGGTCGAGTAATCGTCGAACAAGCTCTCGGGTTCGGGGATGGTGATATCGTCGTAGAGACCGACGTGGCGAGGCGCCGCCTTCCAACTGCGGTGAGTCGCCTTGTGATGGACCATCAGCATGAAAGGTTTATCATCGGTGCGCTTGGTCTTGAGCCAGTCCATCGCACGGTCGGTGATGACATCAGCGACGTAGCCAGTGTATTGGGTTTTGCCTTCATCGGTAATGAAGGTCGGTTGGTAGTAGGAGCCCTGCCCCGGCAGTACTTCCCAGTAATCGAAACCCTGCATTTTTCCAGGCAAGTGAATCTTGCCAATCATCACCGTGTGGTAACCGGCTTTCTGCAGCAGTTTGGGAAAGGTCTGTTGGTCTTGGTTGAACGGCCCCTGATTGGTCATCTTGCCATTCTTGTGGCTGTGCTTGCCAGTGAGCAGAGTCGCGCGGGCAGGCGCGCAGATGGAGTTGCCAACGTAACAACGATCAAAGCGCATGCCCTCTTTGGCCAGACGATCGATGTTCGGAGTCGGATTGAGCGCAGCCAGGTGACTGCCATAGGCGCCGATGGCTTGTTGGGTGTGATCGTCGGAAAACACCCAGATGATGTTGGGGCGCTTCGCCGGAGCCGCGACGGCGGTGACGCTGGTCAGTGCCAGTAGCAGGCAGAGGGACTTGATGAAGTGGGACATGATGGATGATAAGCGAGAGAATCAAAATTCTCTCATTGCTCATACGCAGGACAAGCCAATATCTGACAGAAGAAGTGGATCATTGTCACTCCCGGGCGTTCCATTCCTAGGCACACTCTTCACCGCCATCCTATGCGCCCGCATCACTTCCCACCACCAAGAGGCGCAATGGTTTCACCCGCAACAAATTGAGTTTTGGTCAAAGTTTGGCGGCGGTCATCCTCACCCGCGGCCACATGGTTGGCCCATTTGGCAATGCGCCGCGCCCACGGCTCCGCATCATATCGGATATGCGCCACCGTTGGCTGCATGTAGTCAAAAAATGTGTCTTGGTCCGCGCAGATCAACGAAACTTGTTCGGGCGCAAAGATGCCACGACGTGCCAAATGGTGCTGCGCAGAGATGAAAATTTGTGGCTCGTCGATAATCATCGCCGTCGGCGGCGTCAGACGAAAGGTGCTGTCCAACACTTTATCCAGACCCTCCACAGAACCATCCCAAGCGGGCAAATTGTACGCGCCGACCTGAACTCCAGCCGCTTTCAACTCATCAAGAAATGCTTGCTCGGGCAATCCCGGCTCAGGCAATCGTCGTGCCGGCCGAACCAATAACACAATCCGCCGATGGCCGAGCCCGAGCAGACGGCGAACCGCATCTCGAAAAGCACCCTCTTTGTCCGGCCCGGTGGCCGCAATATCCAATCCCCGCCGCCTTCCAAAAAGAGCAAAGGCGGGTGCCGGCTGCGTCGAAAACCAATCCAGCACCTCGCGCGAGGCCGAAGCCACAACCCAAGCGTCCGCCTCCGTCTCATCCACATATTTTGCGACCTTCTTCACATCCATCCCAAGCTGCCGGAGGGTCTTGGAGGCAAATGTCATGGTATGCCCAGCATCCATCACCTGACGCCGGATCATTGTTAGAAAACGACTCACCACATCTTTTTCACTATCCTCTCGGTCGTAGAGTATGAACTGAATTTTGAGGCCTGTGTCAGCATTCCTCCCCTGATTATTGATCTTGCTTGCCCGACCCGGTCCCTGTTTGAGCAAGAGCCCCTCATGCTCGAGCTGCTTCATCGCACCGATGACCGTCCTGTGACTGCATCCTAGACTCGTCGAGAGTCGATCAACACCGGGCATGCTGCCGGAAAGTTCGCCCCGATCAATCAGGCTTTTAAGATACTCGGCAAGCTGCTCGACCGCAGAAAGATGACGAAAGGATTCCATTGGCAACTACCATCTTATGGGCAGCAGTTCATGGGAAGCATAAACTCGATCTTATGAGTGGAATGACGGATGAATGGCTGATGCCCATGAAACACCTACGCCCGGCCTTCTCGCAAATTTGCCCACTAGCCGCCATCGCGCTCAGCTTCATCTTCCATGGCGCACTCCAGGGCGAAGTCATGCCGGCTCAGCCGCCCAACTCAGCCGCCCAAGTGAAGGCCAAAGGCTCCAAATTCGAACTGATCTACGATGGCGCCCCCATCCTTTCGGCCACGGCGGGCTCCGAACTCACCATCATCCATGAAACCCAAGGTGCGGACATGGCCCTTGAGCAACGCATCCTAATCGCAATCCAAGACAGCAAGGAACTCACCCTCAATGTGGTGATCTCTGGCAGCGATCAGGCCATCGCCGCTGAGACATCCGGCCAGGCTCAAAAGAACTTTTCAATCGTCCGCACCAGTCACGGTCAAAGCACCAACCGCCGCAACAACGCGATCTACGATCGCTTCGGCGACTGGATGATCGAGATGCCCGGCGGCGCCACCCAAATCACACCGCAACCCCAAGTCGATGGCTCAATCCAATTCCAGGTGACCATCGAGCCGAAACAAAACCCGGTCGAAATCACCTTCCGCCCACGCTTCTATCAGAAACACAAAAACATCAAACACTTCGAACCACAGAAGTACGACATACGTAAGAATTCAGTCACTGGATGGTGCAGCTGGTGGGCTTACAAAAACGAACTTCGCGAAGAGCACATCGATTCATTGCTCGACGTGTGGCAACGCAAGCGCCTGGCAGACTTCGGCTACGACATCATTCAAATCGACGACGTCTTTCAAGGCGGCCGCGATGAAGGACGCGCCCACCACCCTCTCAATCACGGCTATCTCGGTGGCCGACCCGAAACTTGGCTCGAGTGGAAAGAGGACCGCTTTCCCGGCGGTATGACCGCCTACGTCGACGCCGTGCGACGCGCCGGATTTTCTCCCGGCGTCTGGATCGGCTGCTTTTTTTCCGACGAAGCCACCGTCAAAGAACACCCCGAATGGTTCATTCGCGACAAAGCAGGCAAGCCCTTTGCCGGCCCATGGGTTAGCTATGGCATCGACGCCACTGTCACGGAAGCCGCCAACCGCTTGGTTCGCCCGACCTACCGTGGCCTCCACAATGCCAAATTCGATTATGTGAAAATCGATCAATTGCGCCACCTGCTCTACGACAACCTCAACCACAATCCAGAATACGCCGCATCCAAGGGCCTGGAATCCGACGACATCTTTCGCGCCTACCTTCGCGCCGCACGCGAAGAACTCGGCAATGAAACCTTCATTCTCTCCTGCTGGGGAGTGTTGCCGGAATCGGTTGGCCTTGCCGACGCCTGCCGCATCGGCGGTGACGGCTACGGCCCGGTCACGATGCAACAATACAACAGTTGGAATGGCATCGTCTGGCGCAACGACCCAGACCACTGCGACGTCAGCCCAAAACACAAACCCGCTGAGGTCGGCAATGTCCGCAAAACGATCGCAGTCACCTCAAGCAATCAGGAAACGATCATCCGACCCGCTCTCGCCTCGATTGCCGGTTGCCTGCTCATGTTGAGCGACAAGCCAGAGGTCTATGAAGACGAGCGCAACCTCGTTGGCATCAAACGCTCTTCACCCGTCGTGTTTTCCGTGCCGGGACAACTTTATGATTTCGACTCCTGCAAAACCGACACCCTCATCAACACCAAACGCAGCGCCATTCTCAAGGGCTCCCAGAGCCCGATCGATGGTGACCAGCACGGCGAGGTTTGTCCGTGGTGGCTCAACGAGTTCAACCTCGGCTTCGATCACTGGAACGTGCTCCATCATCTCAACTGGTCACCGAAATCCGCCAAGCCGGAAACCGTTCGCTTTGCCGACCTCGGCCTCGACGGCAACCGCGAATACCACGTCTACGAATTCTGGACGGATCAAGCGCTCGGTGTTTTCAAAGGCTCATTTGAGGTGCCCGCCATCGAGTCGATGGGTCTGCATTCCTTCGCCATCCGCGAAGCAACCGGCCGTCCTCAACTCGTCTCCACCAACCGCCACCTCTCTCAAGGCGCTGTCGACCTTGAAAACCTCGCATGGGAAAATGAGACCACCCTCGCCGGCCGCAGCCGAGTCGTCGCTGAAGACCGCTACACACTCACCCTCCATCTACCGAAAGACCAACAAGTGAGCGCCGCCACTTTCGACGGCAAGCCCGCCACCATCACACAGGAGGGCAGTTACGCCCGCATCTCTTTCACCCCAGCACGCACCGACTCGGTCGGCTGGAAGATAGAGTTTGCAGGTAAGTAAGCGACACCCGCCACAATCAAGGAGCAGCAACCGCCGCTGTCTCATCCGATTCCGGCTTGGGCTTCAACAAGACATCCGTAATCTTTCTAACATCAACGCGATCACCTCTCTCAAAGAATATCACGATTCCTCTCTGCCCACTTCTGACCGGCCAATAGGTCGAATAAAAAGTCTTCACCTTCTCTCCCACTTTCACTTGGCCAACAGCAGAAATACCGGACTCCTCTGAGGTCTTCACTTTGTATCGAGCGACGGTATTCGCCTTCATCATCAAAGGCTTGTTCTTCAAGCCGACTTGAAACGCGATCTGCTTGGAAGCCGTGTTGATGAATAGCCAGTCATTGTATTTTGCCGATAAATAATTGTCGTCGACCGCAAGATAGCGCGCGCCTTTTTCACTTCCCCAAGCCAACAACAACACGCCCTTGGCCCTCGCTGGGACTTTGATTTTCTCAACCATCTCATAGGCCAATTCTCCATCCGGTTTGGTCACCCGCTCAAACAGGGGCAAAACCGTTTCGCCAGATAAGGCAGCGATCAATGGACTGGGCTGAATAATCGAAAACGATAGCGGCAAATAGCCATCTTCCACCCTCACATAACGCTGAGAAATGGCCTCTTCACCTCCCAATGCCAGCGACCGAATATTCAGGGTGCGAGCATGGAGAGTCGGAATCGACATCACGACACCAATCAGGAGGATCAAATAGGAGGCTTTCATAAGAATGGAAGATGATGGATTAAATTTCGTTCGGGTTCAACCACCGGAAACGCGTAATTCTGAACTGTCGGCCAAACACGCTGCTGGGCTGTGCGAGCTCGTCGAGATGAGAGCCGCCACCTGAGACAATCATTGGATCAGGAAAACGTTGAATCTCCGCTTCACACCAGGCCCTCGCTTCCACTTTGCTCGTGCCGGGCTTCAGCGACTCCCCGTAAGCACGAATGGTGAAGGTGTCGGACCGAACCGTCATGCAGGGTGCAAGCGATTGCAGAATATCACCCTGAAGAAGCTGTCCGGGAAATCCCGCTGCCTGATTGCTGTCCGCCGGCATGGCTGGGTGAGTGGCGCGCTGATCATAGTCGCTCAGAGCTTTCTTATTAACCGTCTTGTCGAGTGCCGCCTGCAACGCCCCCCTTTGCCCCAACTCGCCCTCTTCGAGTTTGCGGTTCACAAATTCACCCATGGTCAAAAACGGGCCACGCTCTTGGATTTCATTCACGATCTCCACCGCCAACTCACGCACCTCCTCCTGCTCCAAAGCACGAAATCCCACCCAGTAGTTTTCATCAGGGCTTTTGGTGGTCATGTCCTTGCCAAATACCGATTGCACCCGAGGAAAGCGCACCCGACCTTCGTCAGGCAACTCGTAGCCATCGACCTTGCCGTTGTCATCGACTTTCTGATAGGGCATACCATACGTCCCCGAGAGGAATGCCTCCCAGGCATCAACCGATGTAGAATTGACGTTGAACGCACCATCCACGAGCAGGTGACCAGCATTGGTGTGAAAAGCACTTTTCTGGTTGTTGTCACCCTCAAATTGCAGAGTCGCCATATCGAACGATGATCCACTCGGCTCATAAGGAATGATGCGAGGGTTGGGGAGCAGCTCCTCACGATTCAACAACTTAGCAAAGCGCTCCTCATCCGGTTCGGGCTCGTCAGAATCGTCATAGTTGTCAGCAACCTGCGGTATCGTCGTGAAAATATAACCGTCCCAGAGCGCTTCGTTCGTCAGATAGGAAGCATCGTAGATTGTATAAGGACCTGGGATGTTGAATTTGTAGCCGGTCGTGGCGGGCAGTATGCCCTTCCAGTTGTCCAGCGGGATGCGCGGGTTCGCGTAGGAGTTGCCGATGACATAGCTCGGCTCATAACTAAAGCGGCCGACGCCAACGTGCTGCAACTGCCCTAGCGACACAAGATCCTGACGGGGGATATCAAAGAGAATCACCCGATCGTTCCCATGGAAGGGGCCATGTTCACCACCCCAGTAACCGAAGCCCTTGCCATCGGCTTGGGTGCTCATCTGGGGAACCCGGCCTAGGTCGGCCTGGTCCTCACTGTTCGTGTGAGTGTAGGAGGCGCTCACATCCGTGCCTAGAGTCTGATCCCATTTGCGGTTCACGAAAAACCCCCTGATATTGCTATCGACCAGCGGCCTAATTGAACTCCCTGGCTCCTTGGTGGTGCGCAGCCTCATACTAAAGCACACCTTGCTGTTGTCGTTGAGGACAGATGGCGCAAGCTCATCAAATGAGTATCGGCCTTGATTTACCGCAGTCTTCGGCATGAAATCCACCAAGAATTGAGAAATGAAGTAGTCCTTATTCGCCACTCCAAACATGATCAGCCCGGTGTCGATAATATCAACTTTCCAATTCAGCGTGGGAGGCAAGGCGCCTACAACATTCCAGTCCCTGTATATGCTTTCGGTCACGAGATCCCTCACGTTGGTGCCGTAGGTCATGCCGGGAACACTGTTCTTGCTGACGAGTTCGTTATCATTTTCAAAAGCACAGAACATGGCGCGGCCTGGGCCAAGGTGCTCTACTGTATTGACTTTGTAAGTCCGGCTATCCTGCTTCTGAAGCAAGGCCGGCAAGATGATGTTTGAGCCGGAATACTTCCACGACCCGTTCCCCTCGTCAGGCATATCCAGTGCGGAGACCTGACTTTGATCGATGGTAAAATTGACCTGACACACGTTCTTCATCATGTAGGAGCTCGCGCCGTTTTTTGCATTGAACCACAGGTCGATATTAT
This sequence comes from Luteolibacter sp., assembly GCA_043566505.1. Lineage (GTDB taxonomy): Bacteria > Verrucomicrobiota > Verrucomicrobiia > Verrucomicrobiales > Akkermansiaceae > Luteolibacter. Next base: position 958,932 of record CP121322.1, read on the forward strand.
AGGGGTTGTAATGAGACGCCCACATCTGGACCTTCGTTCTGAGTGCTTCGGTGGTGGTGGGGAGCGCTGCGCTCGTTGCCGCCGCTTTCTCCAGCCAGCAGTTGTATTTCAATTCGGCCAGCACGGGCACAAGCGGACTATGCTTGTAATACTCGAGATTCTCCTCGTGGGGATTGCCGTATAAATTGGGTAACGGTTGAATGTCGCCATAGGGCATGCCGTCCAGCTCATCCTTCGGCATGACCGCGGCAGGTCCCATCTCATGGGGCGGCAGGGTGCCTCTCGATACGCCATTGTTCGAAAGGTAGCCATTCATGCCGACATGGTTGAAGGCGATTGGGGTCAAACAATCCCGACCATCCTGACGGATGATGTAGCGCTTGATGTTGTAGTAATCGCGCAGCATGGCCCAGTGGATGTAGCCGGGTTCGCCGAACTCGCTACGCTTGGATTCATCCACCAGCAGGTAGTCGCCCCAGTCCTGATCACTCGTTTTCGGGAAGGCCGCATCGAACACCGGATAAGTCGGCATGTTGGGATAGGACCTCCCATACTTTGTCGTCGAATTGACGGTATGATTTTCAAAAGCAATGGTCAGATCCTTCTTTAAGCCACCATCTTTAACGTTGGACAGCACGCCCAGCGAACTTGCCGTGAAAGACAACCGCTTGTCTCTGGAAATCTGAACCTCGTTGTTTCCCAATAAGGGCAAATCGTTGACCGAATTGAGCTTCATGAAATCTTCGACGGGAACGCCCTCCATCCCATCCATCCCATCCAAGATGCTCAAATCGTAAGAACCCGGGATTACGGTTTCGATCTGATTGCTTTCCACATCGGTGGCGTTCTTCACCCGCGCATGCGACGCCGCCAACTGTGCCTTCATCCCATTGTCATCCACGAAATACGCATACGACCCCGTAATCGCTCCTGTGGCGCCGTCCGCAATCGGCACGGTTCCCGCAACAATCTCATCTCCTCCGGTGAGCTCGAGGTCGATGCTCTTCTTCCCATACATGGTGATCTCACGATCAGTGAATGGACTGGCGGAAGTGATCTGGTCTTCTGCCGAATGCAGCGGGTTCAATCCAGAAATGAACCACACCACCGACTTGGACCCGGCGCCAATACTTTCATCACGATCACTGGATGCTGCTCCCACCCACCAGGCTTTTGCACTAAGAGGGTTGACCGAAGCGTCCAATGCTGGGTGCTGCGCCATGGTCACGGCACGCGCACTAACACGCTTATCGGAACCCATCGTCAACTGAAGTTGATCGATGGCGAGCATCAGGGCCATGCGAGCATTTGCTCGAGCGCGGTCATCCGCGCTACTGACCGATGCGGCTCTCAAGGAAACCGTCGACAGGCTCAACAACCCAATCGCCACCACCACCAACAGCATCATCATCGAAAGCGTGGCAACAAGGGCAAAGCCCATTTGGCTGCGGGCTTTCATGGCAGCTTTCATGATGTTGGGTAAATTGAAAAGAGGGCGACGGAATGTCCGATATGGAGGCGATCGTTTTCTCTTATTACCAAATTACCCATAATGGACGAATACTGAAGCCCAATTCCGCTATATCCCGAAAGAAGGTAGTTTGCGCACTCCTAACACCATGTGCCTTGCCCCAAATCCCTTCAGATTTAGAGACTAGCGCGACTGGGATCGAATGATCCCCACCCCCTGCTGCACATACGTCAGCCCCGACCACACGGTGAAAACTCCCGCCACCAAACACGGCCACAGGGGCGCGATGTCAACCCAACCTAGCAGAACCCAGCCGAAGGCCACCATCTGAGCTACGGTCGAAGCCTTACCCGTCCAATGCGGCTTGAACACCATCGGCAACTTCGCGTGATACAGATACCAAATCCCAAAACTGATCACTGCATCACGAGACCAGAGAATGATCGCGAACCACATGGGCAGATGCCAACCCTCGCGCCCCCAATCGACCAAGGTAAGCACTAACACCCCCCAGCCCATCAGAAGCTTGTCCGCCAAAGGATCCAAAAACGCCCCAAGCCTGCTCTTCTGATTGAAACGCCGCGCCACCCAGCCATCGACCCCATCACTGACCGCCGCGGTGATGAACACTGCAAGAGCCCACCAGCGCAGTGACGACTCCGGGTTCCCTGCCTCCATGGCATCGCCATAGCCAAATCCCAACACCACAAAAACCGGAACCAGCAGGATCCGAAAGACGGTGATTTGAGTCGCAAAAGTCACTTCATCAACCAATCAGATCTATCATCCATAACAATTCGGAAATGCTGAATTTCGCGTATGCGAGAAGGCCTGACCCCAGCGCCAAGCGCGGGGCTCCGCTTGAGCTGGCGGACCCATTTTCCTCAAAATTCCTCAAAAATTCGGTCGATTTTGCATTTTCCGGCTAGAAATGCCTTTACAGCTCGGGGCCAAAGGCTAGTTTTCGCGCCCGGTCCGATCACATGATCGACTGCAACCATCAACCATTTCAGTCATGAAAGTTCTCTCTTCCCTCTCATCCGCCAAACGTCGTCACGCTGATTGCCAAGTCGTGAAGCGCAAAGGCACCGTCTACGTGATCTGCAAAACGAACCCAAAATTCAAGGCTCGCCAAGGTGCAACTCCTGGCACTCGTCTTTCGAAGAAGGGCCTCTAATTCATACGGATTAAATCAACTTTCCAAAAGCGGCCTCCGGGCCGCTTTTTTTATGTCTGAAATAGGCAGGGACGGCACTCCGTGCGGTCCGCCCACCGGGACCAGCCTGGCTAATTTCAGACTTTCGACTTTGGACCTTCGACCTTGGACGGCGGTGCAGCCGCCAAATATTCCAGCACCCGCCCCGCCGCAATCAGCCCAAAGCTGGCGGTGATATGCGTCACCGACCCATATCCCGTCGAGCAACCAAGCCGCTGACCTCGATCACTCGCAGGGCGCTCTAGCGACACGGTGCCATCACATTGAGCAAACAGCTGTGGCTCCTCGGAAAAAATTGCCTCAATACCCATCGGCTCAGGCTCGGTTCTTTGCGGGACTTTGGGGAATCCATGATCTTGCCTCAATGCCCGGCGCAGTTGGTGCAACAAGGGGTCCTTGCCGCTGTAGGCGAGATCCTCGACCCGGATCCGAGTCGCATCACGACGCCCACCTGCACCACCACAGGTCACCACAAAAATCCCCCGTCTCCGGCACTCGGCAAGCAACAAGGCTTTGTGTCTGGTACTATCGATCGCATCAATCACCGCATCAAAGCCGGCATCGAGGATCTGCGCTGCCGTCGACTCATTGAAAAACTTCGGCACAATCTCGACCACTGCCTTTGGATGAATCCCCCGCACCCGCTCGGCCATCGCTTCGGTCTTCTGTCTGCCAATCTGTCCATCCATCGCATGCAGTTGCCGGTTCACGTTGGTCACGCAAATCTCGTCGAGATCGACCACGGTCAGGTGCCCTACTCCAGAGCGCGCCAAGGATTCCACCGCCCACGACCCGACACCTCCCACACCAATCACCGCCACCCGCGAACCATGAAAACGCTCTAGAGCTGCCTGACCATAAAGTCGGGCAATTCCTCCAAAGCGATCATCGTCAGGCGCGGTCACGGCTGGGAAAATGCAACTCGCCCACGAATCTGTCACGATCATTACGCATGATGTCGCCCCGACAAGTCGGGGCTCGAACGTCCAACGTCGAACTTGAAACATCGAACATCGAATTGAGCTCACGCGCTGAGCATTGAACAATTCATCAGGATTGAGGCCCTATCCCAGCCAGCCACAAACTGGCGTGAATCTTGTAATCAATCAGGCAGCCGCTAGCCTCCCTCTCCTTGAGCCAATCCCTGAGTTCCACCAATGGCACATGGTGCACCGTGATATCCTCACCCCCCACGCCGCCACCTTCATCCTCACGCATCAAGTCCTTGGCATGAAACAAGTGCATGATCTCTGAAGTCAGTCCTGCCGAGGTGGGCGTCTCAATCAATGATTCAATCGCCCCAGCTCGATAGCCCGTCTCCTCCAAAAGCTCGCGCCCCGCGGTCTCCGCCAAACTCTCCCCACGATGTTCCTCTTCATCCCCAACGATGCCCGCAGGGATCTCAATGACCCGCTTTTGAACCGGAATTCGGAACTGCTCGACCAAGATGATCTCGTTTCCTGGGGTGATCGCCAATACGCCCACACAAGCGTTGGAATGTGGCCGACGCACAAAATCCCAGTGCCCAATCCGCAAAAATTGGATCCATCGGGTCTCAAAAAGTGTTTCGATCTTCAACATAGTTCAATTTTCTTCCAAGAATCATGGACGAATCGCCGTATAGGGCAATACTCCTCGCGCAATTCATGGCACGCCACGACTTCCAAATCCCCGTCACTTTCCAGCACCGCATCGTGTTTACCCGCAATGCGTTCGACGGCGAGAACCCCGAAGTCGCTGAAATCCTCCACGAGGGTGGCGGCCGCCGTGTCCTTGCATTGGTCGAAGAATCTGTCGCCGAAGCATGGCCAGACCTCGCCAATGATATCAGCGCCTACTTCAAAAAGACCGACCTCGATTACCGCGGCGTCCATGTGATGCCAGGCGGTGAGGACGTGAAGTCCGACGACCGATTCGTCCGCGAAGCATGGGCACGCATCGACACCGCCCATCTCGACCGCCACTCCTACTTGCTGGTGATTGGTGGTGGTGCATTTCTCGATGCCATCGGATTCGCCGCCGCCACCGCCCACCGCGGAGTCCGCCTCGTTCGCTTCCCCACCACCACCCTCTCTCAAGATGACAGCGGCGTCGGCGTGAAATGCGCCATCAATGCTTTCGGCAAGAAAAACTGGATCGGTGCCTTCTCGGTTCCCTTCGCTGTGATCAACGACTTCCGCTTCCTCCACAGCCAACCCGAAGACACCCGCCGCGCCGGACTGATCGAAGCGATCAAAGTCGCTCTCGTCAAAGACGCCTCCTTCTATGAGTGGATCGAGGAACACATTCACGCGCTCGCAGCACTCGAAGCCTCCGCCCTCGAACCCTGCGTCGAAAAGTCTGGATTGCTCCACGCCGCGCACATCGCCACTGGCGGCGATCCATTTGAAACGGGATCCAGCCGCCCGCTCGACTTCGGCCACTGGGCAGCTCACAAGCTTGAAGCCATCACATCCTATCAACTGTCTCACGGACACGCGGTGGCGATCGGACTCGCGCTCGACACCCTCTATTCCTCCAAAGCCGGCATCGCCGATCCATCATTGGCGGAGCGTGTGCTCAAAACCCTCAAAAGCCTCGGTCTCGAGATTTACCACCCAGCCCTCGATTGGCTCGATGACTCTGGCAATCGCCGGGTCTTTGAAGGGCTCGACGAATTCCGCGAACACCTCGGAGGCGAACTCACCGTGCTGATGCTCGAAGACGTCGGCAAAAGCCGGGATGTCCACGAAATCGATACCGAGCTGATGACTGATTGCATCCAGCAACTCCGAGAGACTTCTCAAGCATCGGTTTGATCCGAATCCGGCCGCCGTTCGGCCATTTGGTTTGCACCCGCTCGCGTCACGCGACAAACTCGCGACGTGAATGTGCTCGTCACCGCCGGCCCCACCCGCGAACCCATCGATCCGGTTCGCTACCTGACCAATCGCTCGTCAGGCAAAATGGGATATGAACTCGCCGCGGCCTTCGCCCACGACGGCCACCAAGTGCTATTGATCTCAGGGCCCACTCAGTTGGACGTGCCTGATGGGGTCGATTTCATCCCGATCGAAACCGCCAAAGAAATGCACGATGCTGTCAGCCAACATCTCAAACGCATGGATGTCGGTGTGTTCGCAGCTGCCGTCGCCGACTACACTCCCTCTTCTCCCGAAGGTCACAAAATCAAAAAGTCTGACGAAACCCTCACGCTTGAACTCGTCAAAACCACCGACATCCTTGGCTCCGCTCGAAGCAACATGGGCTTCACCAAAACTCTCGTTGGCTTCGCCGCCGAAACCGAAAACCTCGAGACCAACGCACGCCAAAAGCTCACCAAAAAAAACTGCGATCTCGTCATTGCCAACGACGTTTCCAAACCAGGCATCGGCTTCGACTCAGACCACAACGAAGTCCTCCTCGTCTATCCCGACCACTCTGAAGCATTGCCTATTGCATCCAAACACGATTTGGCCCACCAACTCGTGCAAGCCATCATCGAAATCCACACAAGCAAAGCCTGACTACTTTCAGCATTTCAGCTTTCAGAATTTCAGCATTTACCTCCCCATGACCGATCTCGAACTCGCCACCCACGCCGCCATCACTGCAGGCAAATTGCTCCGTGAAAACTTTGGCTCCGACGCCACTGTCGATGAAGCCACCCACCACGACATCAAGCTGGCTCTGGACAAAGAATCCCAAGACCTCATCACCAAAATCCTGCTCGATGCTCGTGATGGCGACGCCCTCTACGGCGAAGAAGGCATCGCAGGCGATCAAGACTCTGACCGCCAGTGGATTGTCGATCCAATCGACGGCACCGTGAACTTCTTCTACAGCATCCCTCACTTCTGCGTCTCCATCGCGCTCCGCATCAAGGGTGAGATTGTTGTCGGTGTGATCCACGACCCAATGGTCGGTGAAACATGGACAGTCGAAAAAGGTGGCAAGCCAATGCTCAACGGCAAACCCATCAGCTGCAGCAATCGCACAGAGCTAGATCAAGCGATTCTATTTGTTGGCTGCGGCAAAGACGAGGAAGCCCTCAAAACCGGCATGGAAAGATTCCGCAAAGGCTCCCTGCGCGCTCGCAAGATGCGCATGATGGGATCTGCAGCACTTGGCATGGCCTACATCGCCAGCGGGCGCTTCGATGCCTATGTGGAATCCCGCATCTCACTTTGGGACATCGCAGCAGGCCAACTCTTGATTGAAGCCGGTGGCGGAAAAGTCAACCTCACCCCGGCGGAAGGGAAACCCGACGCCTACTCGATTGTTGCCACCAACGGCAAAATCCCCATCGAAGAAATCCTCTGATTTCAGCATTTCCAATTTCAGCATTTCAGCTTTTATTCACTCATGATTGGCATCGGCTACGACGTTCACCAGTTTGCTGAAAGCCGCCCACTTATTTTGGGTGGCGTGAACATCCCACACACCCACGGCCTGATGGGCCACTCGGATGCCGATGTGCTTGCACATGCCATCGCTGACGCCGTTCTCGGCGCCATGGGACTGCCCGACATCGGGCACTACTTCCCTCCAGGCGATCCCGCATGCAAAGACATCAACTCACTCAAGATTCTCGAGAAGTGCGCTGCCTTGGCCAAAGAAAACGGGTTCACTCTCATCAACGTGGATTCCACTCTCGTCGCTGAAGCCCCCAAAGTTCTCCCTCACCGCGATGCCATGCGCGAAAACATCGGTGCAGCCCTAGGCATCTCACCGAACAAGGTGGGCATCAAGGCCACCACCAACGAAACCATGGGCTTTGTCGGTCGCAAGGAAGGCATCGCCGCGATGGCAGTCGCGCAAGTGGAACCGAGCTAATCAGTTCCGAATTGGCGCACTGCGACCACTCGATGTGCTCTGATCCAACAGAGCCTTCATCTCCATCACCCGCTCGGGATGTTCGAAGTAGAGATTGGTGGTTTCGCCCGGGTCTTTCTCGAGGTTGTAAAGTTGTCCTGGCGCATCAGGCGCGCTGTCTTCGAGAACATAAGCCTCCAAGCCCTTCAAAAACTCACTCTTGCGCTCGTAGTCGTTGCCACCTGATCCCTTGTGATCGAGGTATTTCCAATTGCCGATACGAATCGAATAGTTTTTCGACCAAGTCTGTTGGAGCGTGCAGGGCCGAATCGGCTTGTCGCCAGCAATACCTGTTAGAGCCGGCAGGAGATCGTAACTATCCTCCGCCGCATCATTCGGCAGCTTGGCTCCTGTGATCGCCGCACAAGTGGCCATCAAGTCGGTCAGGCTCACGGTCTGGTCGGAAACAGAGCCCGCCTTCACACGGTCTGGCCAACGCACGAGTAGCGGCACTCGGTGTCCGCCCTCCCATTGATCACGCTTCATCCCACGCCACGGATGAGCTCCATCGTGCTGGTGATCTCTGCGCATGTTCACCACGGTCGGCACCTCTGGGCCGTTGTCGCTAGTGAGAATAACGATCGTATCCTTGGCCAAATCCAACGCTTCAAGTTTGGCCATCAACTTGCCCACAATCCCGTCCATCTGAGCAAGAAAGTCCCCATGCGGACCCGCCTTGGTTTTGCCGCGATACTCCGCAGCAGGAATCGATGGCAAGTGCACCGCCTGGGTTGAGTGGAACAAAAAGAAAGGCTTCTCTTCCTTGCTGGCAGCATAACGATCCAGATAGTCGAGGCTCTTCGCGAGAAACTGGTTGTCGATTTCTGCAATGTCGAAATCCGGCGCAATGAGACCCTCCCGGAAGTCGCGAGTGTAGGCATTCTTGGGCTGCTTAGTGCGGTCAACGAGCTCCTGAGGTGGCACCGGAATTCGGTCGCCATCAATGAAGGCATACAACCAATCCGTGGTCGGACAACAAGCGGTGCCAAAAAACTCATCGAAGCCGTGATGGATCGGCGCATCGGGAATGGCCCGACTGTAATCGATGCGCTTCACATGCTCGAAGCCATTTTTGAGGATCGGCTGACCCTCCTTATCGAGAAACGTTAGGCCAATGTGCCATTTGCCAAATTTTGCCGTTTGATAACCCTGCTCCTTCAGCATCTCGGGTAGAGTGAGTCGTTCTTTTTCAATCATGCAGGGACCGCCCGCTCCGGTGAAGACCCCGAAGCGACCCGTGCGAAACGCCATCCGGCCCGTCATCACGCTGTAACGCGTGGGTGTACAAACCGTCGCCGGACTGTGCGCATCCGTGAAACGCATGCCATCCGTCGCCAGCTTGTCCATGTGCGGCGTCGCGACTTTGGCCTCCCCGCTGTAACAGCCGACATCACCATAACCGAGGTCATCCGCAAGAATCAGCAAGATATTGGGCTTCTTCGCTTCCGCGAGAGCCGTCAGCGAAAACACGGACAGCCAAGCCGCCGTCATGAAAGCCATGGATTTGGACATACTATATTCTAATACGACACAGTGCCACCGAATCATTCAATTGAGCCCAACCGAAAAATCGGTTTCCATCTCAACGTATCTCACCCACCCTCTGGACCACGCACCATGAAATACCTGATCGCTCTCATCGCCCTTACCTCTCTCCTAACATTCGCTCAAAGCGAACCCGTCGGCGAACCGCCCGTCAAAGCTCCATTCAAAAAGAACGAAGACTCCCTTTGCGTGAACGATTGGTGGAACCAAAAGGACAACCCGATCATCGATCTCAAGGTGCCGCGCGATCAAGTCGTCTGCTTTGGCATCTACACCACGCACAACAACATCCTCAAACTCACGGCTCAGCTTTACCCGCTCTACCCGAAGGAAACGCGTGAAGTTCGGCTCGAGATCCAACAGGGGGACGACTGGAAGGAAATCGGGCGACAAGAGGTGAACGACCTCGGCTGGTCGACCACCTTCCGCATCGAAAACTGGGACACCAGCAAGAACACCTCCTACCGCCTCCTCCACGGCAACAAAGCCAGCTTTGAGGGCACGGTACGCAAAGACCCCAAGGAAAACGATGTCATCAAACTCGCTTCTCTCTCTTGCAACTCCAACAACGATCGCGGCCTGCGCCCAGAATACACGCGCAACATCAACCATCAGGATCCGGACATCGTATTCTTCGCTGGCGACCAATCCTACGACCATCGCGAACACACCGCCGCATGGCTGAAGTTTGGCCTAGCGTTTCGTGAGATCTTCCGCCACCGCCCGTGCATCACCATCCCCGACGACCACGACATCGGCCAAGCCAACCTCTGGGGCGAAGGCGGCAAGGTGTCGACCACCGGCGCTGGCCACGACGGCGGCTACTTTTTTCATCCCGAGTATGTGAAAATGGTCGAGCGCCAGCAAACGGACCACCTTCCTGACCCCTACGACCCCACACCAATCCAACAAGGGATCGAAGTCTATTACACCAACCTCATTCTCGGTGGTGTCGACTTCGCAATCATCGAGGACCGGAAATTCAAACCCGGACCGAAAGGGCGTCACCCAAACAAAGGACCCCGCCCGGACCACATCCGCGACGCAAACTACGACCCGAAAACCATCGACACTCCAGGCCTGGCCTTGCTCGGCGAGCGCCAGGAGAAATTTCTCGACGCTTGGGGCAAGCAAACCGACGGCGTCGTGATGAGAGCAGTCCTCTCCCAAACCGGCTTCTGTGGTGGCGCCCACTTGCACGGCTCGGTGAAAGGCCGCCTCCACGCCGACCTCGACTCAAACGGCTGGCCACAGTCCGGCCGGAACCGAGCCATCGAACTCATAGGCAAAGCCCGCGCCGTCCACATCGCCGGCGACCAACACCTCGCAACCGTCGTCCAACATGGCACCAAAGAGTTCCGCGATGGCCCCTATGCCTTTGTCTCCCCCGCCATCGTCAACACGGTTTACGGACGCTGGTGGTGGCCAGAAGAAGAAAAAGCCGGTGCCAATCCCGTGCCCGACAGCCCTCTGCCATGGACCGGCGATTACCTCGACGGCTTTGGCAATAAGGTAACGATGATGGCCTACGCCAACCCCGCGCAGGTCAAAGGCGCAATGCGCAAAGAACCTAGCAAGCCCGGCGGCCCCAATCTCGCCGACGGCTACGGCCTCGTCCGATTCAAGAAAAGCACCAAAGAAGTGACCTTCGAATGCTGGCCGCGCTTTGAAGACGTCACAAAGCCCGACGCCAAACAGTTCCCGGGCTGGCCGATTACGGTAAAACCGTAAATAGAAGTTGGGGCTTCATCGCCTAATCTCTAGTGATTTCGACGACTCAAGCAGACTACCGCACCGCATCAAGGATCGCCTGATGCACATCCTCCGCGGTCTTCACTTGGAAATCAGAACCCAGCAAAACCGGGCGCTCATCATCCGCCACTTGGTCTCTTCCATGCGAACCTTTGACGAGCGAAGCATTCAACGGGATAACTTCTAACAATCCCCGAAGGCCCAACTTCTTCTTCAAAAGAAATTTGGCGATCGAGAGCTTTGGCATAGAAATATTCGGATCGAGAAACAACTCGCATGGATCATATCCGGGCTTGCGGTGAATATCAATGGTGCGAGCAAAGTCTGGCGCTACCGCATCGTCCTCCCAGTAATAATAAGTGAACCATGCCTCTGGCTTGGCCACCGCAATGAAGTCGCCCGCTCGTCCCGCCGCCTTGTCCATGACGCGAACTTCATCGACTTCGTCTATACCATCTAACAAACTCTGGACTTCCTCGCGAATCGCAGGATCGTTCACGTAGACGTGTGCCACTTGATGGTCAGCCACGGCAAAGGCTTGGCACCCACCATAATCCAGCGTCTCCCTGCCCAACTCGTTCTTGATCGAGAGCCACCCTTTGTCGCGAAATAACCGATTCAGATGCACCGGCTTGGAAACTGGCGAAATCCCATATTCCGACAAGATCACCACCTTCACTCCGCGACTTTCGTATAACTCAATCAGGTCGCTCACGACCCGGTCGATTTTGTTCAGCTCTTCTGGAATGTTCTCGGCATCGGGTCCGTCTTTCTGCAGCGAGTAATCCAAATGTGGCAAATACACCAAACTCAGTGTTGGCGAATGCTTTTGCTCTACCCACTTCGCCGATGCGGCAATCCACTCTGATGAGGGAATCCCGGCCGCTGGACCCCAAAAAGAAGGGAATGGAAAATCTCCAAGATCGCGCTTCAGCTCATCGCGCATCTCCATCGGCTGAGTGTGTATGTCGAAGAACTTGCTGCCGTCGGCCGGGTATAGCGGGCGCGGCGTGATCGAGAAAGCGACCGATGCATGCATGTTGTACCACCAAAACAGCTTGGCGCAGGTGAAATCCGGGATCTCTTTGCGCAGCTTATCCCAAAGCTTTTCTCCGTGGACGATGTGGTTGCTCTGCTTCCAAAACCGCACTTCGGCCGATTCGCGATCATACCACCCGTTGGCAACCACCCCGTGCTCTTCGACGGGAAGACCTGTGACAATCGATGACTGGGCGGTGCAAGTCACTGCAGGAAAAGCCGGCTGATAGGACTGTCGGCCATATTTTTCCGCAAATGCACTGATCCCAGGGGTATGGGGACCGATCAAGGACTCTGATAGCCCGACAACATTAAGAACAGCAACACGCATGGAGGATGGTGAAACCATGTTCCACAGCACTGAAGTTGATAGCAAGCATCTCCTTTTGCCCGATCCGCTTGACATATTGGGGCCAAATCCCCCGTATAGGCGCCATGCGTTTCACCACTCCACTCTCAATTCTCGCACTGGCCCCAACTCTAGCGCTTGCCCACCCCGATCACGGCACCGCCCCCGGCAAAGACGTCACGGCTCCTGTCATCACCGGCAACGGCGAATGGATCTACGAAGCCATCCCGGGCTGGGGCGACCTTCCCGACGGCAAGGACCTCGGCCCGACCCACGGCACGGTTCTCGTCGGCCCAGAAGGCAACGTCTACTTCTGCACCAACTCGAAGGAATCCATCATCGTCTGGAAAGAAGATGGCAGCTACGTGAAATCCATCGCTCCCGAATGCCAAGGCTTCCACGCCATGCAAATTAATGAGGAAGACGGCAAATCCTACATCTATGGCGCCCAGAACAACGGCTACGGCAACAAGGCCCGCAAAGCCGAAGGCCTCGAGCCCTTCCCGCATCGCGTTTGTAAAATCGACCTCGACGGCAAACTCATCACCACTATCCCCAACGACAACACCGGCGAGATTGAAAAAGGCTGGAACGGACTGACCGCGGTTGCAGTTGCTCCCGATGGCTCGGTCTTCGCCGCCATGGGATATGGATCCAACCTGATTCACAAATTCACCGCCGATGGCAAACACCTCAAAACCTTCGGTGGGCGCGGCACAGAAGACGGCAAGTTCCGCACCTGTCACGGACTGACCATCGACACCCGTTTTGAAAGCCCACGCCTGCTGGTCGCCGACCGCGAAAACGGCCGCTTGGTTCACTTCGATCTCGAAGGCAACTTCATCGCGACTCACGCCACTCACCTTCGCCGCCCATGCTCATTCTCATGGCATGGCGAATTCCTCGGCGTGGCAGAACTCGCTGGCCGCTGCACCATCCTCGACAAAAGTGGAACTCCGCTCGCCTTCCTCGGCGACCAGCCCGACAAGAAAAAGCGAGCCAACTTCAAAGTGCCCAAAGAGGAACAAGAGCTCGGTCTCTTCACCGCTCCTCACGGCCTCGGCTTCGCCCCGAATGGCGACCTCTACGTGCAAGACTGGAACATCAGCGGTCGTGTGACGAAGCTGAAAAAAAAGTAAGCGCTGGCAACTGCCCTGCTCTCGATCAGCTCCCTAGAACGTGGGGAAGAAGAACAGGACAACAAGCACCATAAAGGGCACCAGAAACCCGAACAGTAACAAGGCCGCCCCATGGCCTTTCGATTCGGGATCTCTTAGCGTGCGAGTGAACTCGCAGCCGAAAAGGCCAATCACACACAACAAGAACACATAGACCACTAAGCCTACAGCCAGCAGAGGGTAGCTAAAAAGCACCACCGCCATTGCAAACAGGGGAAGCGCAAGAGTTAGGCCGGCAATCAACAATACGACCCCAGCAAAAACGGCTGCCGCTTTCTGAGGAATGTCGCAGAACTTCGCATCCGGCAAAGGCACCTCTTCGCCCTCTTCCGCTGCAAACTCTGAGACCCAAGCAGAAACCCCACCGGCCAACAACGGCCCCCAGAAGGCACCCACATTATCGTGTAAGATCTCCGCGAAATACCCCTCATCGCGCTTCTTCGCAACAAACAAAGCCGCTTCCTCATAGGTCGCAAATCGGTGGAGCATGAGACACAATAGCAACCATCCCGACCTAGAACAGTTCAAACCGATCGCGACAAACTGCGATGCAACAGCAGCTCTTCTACAAATGATGAGTTGATGGCACTCAACGCTCGATCATCGCGCCAACCCACAGCCACGATGACCGACTCGGGTTCTGGATGCATGGGGATCAACTTCACCCCTTTGCCAACGGCTGAGTTCTCTGCCACGAACGCCAAACCCAACCCGGCTCGCAAGGCCACTCCCAAACTCTCGATTCCATCAAACTCGCCAGCGACTTTTGCGTTCACCTTGTTGGATTTGAAATATCCCGTCACCGCCGCCCAATACTCCGGGTAGTCATACCGCGACAATAAGAGCAACCGACTCCCATCCAAGTCGCTCACCTTGATCTGCTTCTTTTTGGACAAAGGGTGATCTTTCGGCACCGCCATCACCAAGCGCTTCTCATCCAAGGTCTCCCAGACATAACCCGGCTTGTCCATTTTCACGCCGACCATCAAATCAAGCTCGCCCGACTTCACCCCATCCAGCATCTCCTGCGAGGTGGCATCCCGAAGGTCGATCCGCACATCGGGATGACGTTGAACGAAACATCCCATCGCGTTCTTTAATAGCTCTCCACCCAAACTCGGCGCGTATCCTACGCGAACCACGCCACCATCGATCTCATCGCGCATCCGTGCGCGCCCTGCCTCCACCGCGGCAGATATGACCTTCCCCTCACGCAAGACCACCTCTCCCTGACGAGTCAGCCGGACCGACCTCGCACCACGATCCAGCAGAGACCATCCCATCTCATCCTCAAAGGCGCGGACCTGCCGGCTCAGCGCTGGCTGAGTCATGCGCAAGGCCCCCGCCGCCTTGGTGATGCTTCCATGCTCCACCACCGCGATGAAATACCTCAATTTGCGCAAATCCATGGACTCAGATTACTATGTATATTGGTCATGTCCAGCCATGCCTTTTACGCATGGCATGACATCAACCCCAGCATGAGACAGCTTGGAGGACTTTCGCTAAGATCCAACCATGATCACAAATGACGCCATTACCGTACGCCGCTCAGATGAGCGCGGACAAGCGAATCATGGTTGGCTCGACTCCTATCACTCCTTCTCCTTCGCGCGCTACTTCGACCCAGAACACATGGGATTTCGTAGCCTGCGAGTCATCAACCAGGACATCGTATCGCCGGATAGTGGTTTCCCGACTCACCCGCACGACAACATGGAGATCTTCTCCTACGTCTTGCGAGGAGCTCTATCGCACGAGGACAGCATGGGCAACAGCAAGACGCTGCACCCCGGCGATATTCAAATGATGTCGGCGGGATCCGGGGTCACTCATTCGGAATTCAACCACTCCGACAATGAAGCCGTCGAGTTGCTTCAGATCTGGATCCAACCCAACCAACGCGACCTCAAGCCAAGTTACACCGAATGGTCGCCTACCGAGGATCAACGAAATTCACAAAAATCACTTCTCATTTCACCCGACGGTCGTGAGCGCTCGGCCATCATTCACCAGGACGCCTATGTCTATCGAATCAAACTGGATACAGGCGAGTCCATCACGCACCTGCTCGCTGAGGGTCGTGGCGCTTGGTTGCAAGTGATTCACGGCGATATCGATTTTGGCGGTGCCTCCCTCACCGCTGGCGACGCGGCTTCCACGGAACAAGCCGGAACATTAAAATTAACCGCCACATCCCCTACAGAAGCCCTCCTCTTCGATTTGATCTAAAGAAAAAACACTGAACCAAACACCAAAATGAAAAACATACTACTAACACTAACAGGCCTCGCGACCTTTGCTCTGGTCTCATGCGACAACCCTGCCGATAAGTCATCCGCCGCAAAAACCAGCGATGCGAAATCCGTATCCACCGATGATGCCGGTGGCATCAAGTGGGTCTTCACAGACGAATCCACGGTTGAATTCGTCGGCTCCAAAGTCACTGGCAGCCATGAAGGAGGGTTCAAAGAATTCTCAGGCTACTTCCACATGAGCGATGGCGCTTTGGCCGAGAGCGGCCATAAGGTAATCATCGACATGGAATCCACTTGGTCCGACAACGAAAAATTGACCGGCCACTTGAAGTCGCCCGACTTTTTCGATGTGGAAAAATTCCCCACCTCCACTTTCACGGCCACAGGCTTGAGAGAGTCCACATCAGACGAAAAAGGCACCCACCAACTTACTGGCAACTTCGACTTACACGGAGTTGAAAAGTCGATTGAGTTTCCAGTCACCGTTGAAATATCGGCCGATCAAGTGAACATCAATGCCGACTTCTTCATCAACCGCTTTGACTACGGGATCGAATACCCCGGAATGACAGACGACCTCATCCGCAAAGAGGTGGTCATCAAACTCGATCTCACCGCAAAACCCGCAGAGAACCCCGCATCGTAACACTCCCCCGACATCCCTCCTCCAGCCCGAGTTGCCCACCATAGCAGCTCGGGTTTTTTCGCCCCAAAGCCCAAAGCCCAAAGCCCAAAGCCCAAAGCCCAAAGCCCAATGCCCAAAGCCCAATGCCCAATGCCCAATGCCCAATGACCAATGACCAATGACCAATGACCAATGACCAATGACAGAGCCGCTTCGCGGCTCTAAAACTCACAATGCCCAGGCGTGCGCGCGTAGGGGATCACGTCGCGAATATTGGCCATGCCCGTGACAAACATCAGCAATCGCTCAAATCCTAGACCAAAGCCCGCATGAGGCACGCTGCCATATTTTCGAAGATCCGCATACCAACCATAGACTTCTGGGTCGAGGTTGTGCTTCTTGAAGTTATCTAACAACACATCAAGACGCTCTTCACGCTGACTCCCCCCAATGATCTCTCCAATGCCGGGCACCAATACATCCATGGCGGTGACGGTCTTCCCGTCATCATTGAGCCGCATGTAAAATGGCTTAATCTCTTTCGGGTAATTGTAAACGGTGACAGGGCATTTGAAATGTTCTTCGGTGAGCCAGCGCTCATGCTCTGATTGCAAATTGAGACCAAACTCTACCGGGTAAGAAAACTTCTTCCCGCTCTTTTGGAGCAACTCAACGGCATCTGTGTAGGAAATCCGCTTAAATGGCCGTGTCGCCACAAACTCCAAACGCTCCTTCAACCCCTTGTCCACAAAACGAGCAAAGACCTCCAAGTCGCCCTCATGATTCTCCAGCATCTCTTTGCAAAGATACTTCACCATCTCCTCCGCTAGATCCATGTCGCCTTCAAGATCACAAAACGCAATCTCGGGTTCGATCATCCAGAACTCGGCCGCGTGCCGTGATGTGTTAGAATTCTCAGCTCTGAATGTCGGGCCAAAGGTGTAGATGTTGGATAGCGCACAAGCAAATGTCTCACCTTCCAATTGCCCCGACACCGTGAGGTAGGCTTTCTTCCCGAAAAAGTCTTCAGTCGCCTTCGCTCGCGAGTCATCGGGCAAGGTCGTGACACGAAACATCTCGCCTGCTCCCTCACAATCACTGGCTGTGATGATTGGCGTGTGAACACAAACGAAGTCGCGCTCTTGGAAAAAGCGATGGATCGCATAAGCCATGCGGCTTCTTGTCCTGAAGACCGCACCATACAAATTGGTGCGCGGCCGCAGGTGAGCAATCTCTCTCAGAAACTCCGGGCTGTGCCCCTTCTTCTGCAACGGATAGTCATCTGGCACCCCACCAACCAATCGGATCGAGCTCGCCTGCATTTCCCATTGCTGACCCTTCGCTGGAGATTCCACCAACTTGCCACGAATTTCAACCGCGGCACCTGTGGACATTTCATCAATCGATTCATAGCCAGGAATGCCGGCATCGGCCACCACTTGGAGGTTCGCCAAACAAGTTCCATCGTTGAGCTCCAAAAAGGAAAATGCCTTCGAATCCCGGCGAGTCCTTACCCAACCGGCGACTTGAAGTTCATCCAGTGCTTTTTCCTTACGCAATACGTGCTTAATCAATGTGCGCATGCCTAGGTGCTACCACGGCCCCGCCACATGTAAAGCAACAGAAACCACAGAGCCAGGAGTCAGGAGTCAGGAGTCAGGAGTCAGGAGTCAGGAGTCAGGAGTCAGGAGACAGGAGACAGGAGACAGGAGTCAGGAGTCAAAACCAAGAACCAAGAACCAAGAACCAAGAACAGGCCCGCAGGGCCTATAGCTCTTTGTGGGATCCGTCGCACAGTGGCGCGTTGCCCGTGTGTTTGCATTCGCAGAACCAAACTTTCTTTTTCTCCTCCACGACGTATTTGACGGGTTGGATTCCAGTCCCCTTGTGGGAACCATCGCAAAATGGTCCGTGGGAGCTACGACCACAGGCACACCAAAAATGTGTGCCAGGTTCGACTTCGACCGCAATGGGCTTCGTGTCACAAATAATCGGTTTCTCAGGCATAGCGCAAACATGCACTAGGACAGGTCTCAGGGCGAGACGGAAACCGCAAAGTCATCATTTTCGGCAATCGCTTCAAGATCGCCGGCAAGCGTGTCCTCGGCAGCTGCCAGTTGCTCTGTTGGTGAAGCGACTTGAGCTTCGACCTTCTGGTAGCGGCTGCTTGGCACTTCGTGAACAAATGTCAGCCCCAACCAAGCCAGTAGAACGGCAGAGCAAACAGTGACAAAATAACGAAGCTGCATGACTTGATTAAGAGATCTTTAGGATCTCGATGCATGTTTTTTGGCTGGATCCACAAAAATGGCAACTCAAAACATCAATTCTAGCATGTCATCGCATCAAAACGTGGTTGTCGGATGCTTACACGGACGTTAGCCTGTGCCACACAAATCAACGGTTTCCCTACTGTTGATTCACACGATTCACTCACACCATGGGCATTTTCAGTAAACCTCGACTCCGCAGCAACGATCGCCGTGAAGACATGCCAGAAGGCTTATGGAACAAATGCCCTGAATGCGAGGCGATGATCCATAACTTGGAGCTCAAACAGCATCTCAACGTCTGCCACCACTGCGGCCACCACTTCCTGCTAGGATCGCGTGAGAGAATCACGATGCTCGCCGACGAAGGGACATTTGAAGAAACCAACAGCGACCTAGTTTCCGCCAACCCGCTCGGTTTCAAAGGATACTCCGAAAAAACCGAACTGCTGCGCGAGAAGACCGATCTCTCTGATGCTGTCGTAACAGGGCGCCTTTCCATCAAAGGCAAACCTGCGATGATCGCCGTGATGGACTTCAAGTTCTTCGCTGGATCAATGGGATCCGTGGTGGGTGAAAAAATTACCCGCGCCATCGAACTCGCGATCGAGGAAAAGCGCGGAATGATCATTGTCTCCGCATCATCAGGCGCACGCATGCAAGAGGGCATGCTCTCGCTGATGCAGATGGCCAAAACATGCGGTGCCCTCGCCCGTCTATCAGTCGCCAAGCTCCCCTACATTTCTGTCATGACGCACCCAACGACGGGTGGCGTCACGGCTTCCTTCGCCACCATTGGTGACATCAATCTCGCGGAACCCAAATGCATGATCGGATTTGCAGGTCCTCGTGTGGTCAAAGAAACGACCCACCAGAACCTCCCTCCGGGTTTCCAGACCGCAGAGTTCATGATGGAGCACGGCCTCATCGATTCCATTGTGACGCGTCCACGCATGCGCGAAAAGCTCGGCAGTCTGTTGAGCTTTATGATGCCGCAATAACCGCGCTTTAACTCGACAGAGCGCTGATCCCGTGCGATCCATGCTAGCAATGCATCTGCGTGTCACAGCTCTCTTCTTGCTCGCGTCCCTCTGTTCAGCAGCGGAACCTGCGGAACGCGTGAAGCAAGAAGCCGCCACAGGCGATGTCTTTTTCTACTTCCCCACACAAGATGTGCCGGCCACTCCCGCGACTTGGGGATTCCGCTTCGAAGAAGCCAATTTCAAATCCAAGGATGGCACCAAGCTCAGCGGATGGCTGATTGCAAACCGCGGCAAGCAATCCAAAGGGACTGTCGTCTTTTCCCACGGCGCGGCTGGATCCATGGGCCACCATTTGGGGTTTGTGATGTGGCTCGCCGAAGCAGGGTATCACGTGCTGATTTACGACTATCGTGGTTACGGCAAGTCCCAAGGCAAAGTCAGCCGTCGTGGATCCGTCGATGATGCGAAAGCCGCACTTGAGTTCGTCTCCAATCATTCCGATCTCAAAAACAACCCCATCATTTCCTATGGGCATAGTTTGGGAGGTGCGAAATCCGTTGCCGCATTGGCGGAATCAAAAATCCAGAACCTGAAAGCGGTGATCGTCGACTCCAGCTTTTCCTCGTATCGCAACATGGCTCAACGAATCGCGGGGAAAATTGGCAGCAGCGTTGTGAGCGATGAATTGTCGCCAATTGATGCGATCGCCAAGATCAGCCCGACTCCATTGTTGGTGATCCACGGAGCCAAAGATCCGCTTATCCCTAAAGCGGAAGCCGACAGATTGTTCAAAGCCGCCAAAAAACCAAAGACTCTCTACTTGGTCGAGAATGGTAGCCATGGCGACGCCCTCGCCCGAGACGATGGAGCTTACCGCAAAGAAATGCTCAAATGGCTGGATGAGCAGCTGGATAAATAAGGCTTACTTATCCTCTTTCTTCTCTTCTTTAGGAGCTGGCTTTTCTTCCGCTGCGTCGGGTTGTTCGACGGAATACTTGAGGAAGTAAGTGTACTTGCTTGGCAGCAATTTGCCGCCACCCAGAGACATCTCATAAAGCTTTGCGACAGCGGCAGCCTCGTGGAGGCCGATTGTGCCAACGAGTGGCTGAGGCTCGCCTTCCGCATCCCATGCTACTTTCGCTTCTTTTACTGCAGGGTCGGCTTGAAGGATTCCTAGAATACGCAACGCAGCATCTGCCGCGACGACTTCGGAAGCGCCACCATCAGCCGTGATGACAATCTGATACTGGAACAGCGCTTCTTGAGGCTTTTGGATTTTCTCTAAAGCCACGCCATTGCAGTAGGCAACTTGTGCACGTTGCTCACCGGTGAGTTTGACGTCCGCATATTCTTCAGCCAATTGAGTGAGATTGTTCCACTCTTCGTTCCGTAGCTTGTCCCACAGCAAGTAAATCTGTAGCTGGCGCTGGTAGATGTCACTCGTGAGCGACCCTTTGTCAAAAGCGCGCAAGGCCTTGTCGAGTTCTTTGAGATTGCTGAGCTTCCGATAGCACTCGAGCTCCAAGAAGTTTGCCTTGGCGACAGGGCCATCAACGATAGCCGCGATAGGTGCATACTTGGTTTGCACTTCTTTGATCTTCTTTAGGGCATCTTCATACTTCCGCGTCTCGTACAAATCCTTGGCCTCGATGAAGAGATCGGGATCGTAGACGTAGATTGACTTGAAAGTGGCAATGCGTGCATCCTCGAAGGACGATGCCACTTTGTTAACACGGTATCGAATCGCTTTGTCCGTCGCGGCTTCAAGGTAAACTAACTTGCCTTCTCCTTTGCGATCAAAGAGCAACGTCGGGCTGAGCACTGGACCGTCGTCTTCTTCCTGCCCGAAAGCTGAGAGACTGAGGACCGCGATAAGAGTAGTAGTAATAAGTTTTTTCATCGGAAATGTTTTTTGTCGTTTTGCGTTCAAGGGATACGGGGCTGCTTATTCGTTTGCCTCTTTCTCCCGTTGGATTTCCGCCATGGTCTTGATTTCAGGGTTGGTTTCATAGCGCTTCACGAGCGTTTCTACCTCCTGCCACATGCCCAACTCTTCCGATGTCATTTTATCGACCAATGGGCGAGTCAGATCAATGTATCTCCATCCCGATTGATAAGCACTTTGGCGATCTGAAGGGGCGCCCTCCTTGCCAGGTGCGTTTTTATCCCACTGCATCTCCATGAAGCGAATGATTGCTGGCGCCGACACACGAATGTCGCCCATATTAGCACTCCAGATGTTCAAATACATCTTGATCGCATCATTGGGCATTTTCTGTCTGTCGTAGGCGCGAGCCAACATGAGCTGGACATCCGGTTTGTATCTACGATACCCAGCTTCTTCGAGGTAGGCCTTCGCCTTTGCCTGAGCATCTTGGAAGTCGCCTTTCTTGAGGAGAAGATCCGTCATGCGGTAGAGAGCAAACTCCTTCAGCTTGGGAACCTCTGCCTCCGTATAGATCCTTTGGAAATCCTCAAGCCCCTTGGCGATGTCCGCAGGATTTTTGGACTGACCATAAATGTCCGCGCGACCAGAGAGTGCCGGGAACAAGTGCTGCTCGTTGTTTTTGCGATTAATCGCCTCGTCATAATATGGAATAGCCTCGCGCGGCGTGGCGGTTTTGGTTCTGAGATAGTCTCCCACGCTCAACAGAATGGAGGTCGCAAGATCTTTGACTTGGAACTCAGCTTTCAAGTTTTGGAACTCAACCTGAACACGAGCATTCGCCTCACGCAGTTTGTTTTCAGCACCTTCGACCCCTTTGGTGATTTCCTTCTGTGCCGCTTTCGCTTCATTCTCAAACACTTTGATAATGGAGATTTGCATGAGAGCGCGTGCGGCTTTGTCTCCCAAGCCGATGCCTGGAAAATTGAGGAACTTCTCCTTGAGTGCTTTGACGTCGTTGATCTTCAAGAAGTTCTCCGTGAAAACGGCAAGCATGGTGTCCAAGCCACGCGCAAGAGGATCTTTCGCCCGCACAGTGATTCGTCTCTCAAGGTGATCCAATGCTTCTTGCAATCGATCCGCTTTTTCCAAAACAGGGAACTGAATCAATGACATCTGATTTTTGTAAAATTCACCGCCTTCTGAGTAGCTTTTCCAGAATTTATCAACAAATGGCAGAGCCTCATCTAGCTTCACGTCATCTTTCTCTCCTTGGTTCACTTTGAGGCTCACAATATTCACCAGCGATTCTGCTGCTGCTGTGATATTGCCACGGGCTTCCGCAATCTCTAGAGCGCGCATGTAAGCCGTTTCTGCCTCAGCCTCTTTCTCAGTGCTGAGAAGGATGTTGCCCTTCAAATTGAATGCTTGGTCGAGAATGTTGCAGTCTGGGAACTTATCGATCAGACGATCTTGGGTAACCTCTAACGCAGGATCATATTCCTGTAACTGGAAGTGAATGGTGCCGCGGTCGTAGAGGGCATATGGCATGTAAACATTCTCAGCGGGTTCTGGATACTTCTCCAAAAATCCATCCAGCAGTTTTGCGGCATCTTCCAAGAAACCGAGACGATATTTGTTGGACGCTTGGAAATACGTCGTGGGAATCACATACGAACTTTCAGGATAAGTTTCGACGTGTTGATCGAGAAGCGGCTGCGCCTTCTCGTTTTGGTTCGTGTAGTAGTATGATCCACCGAGAACGTGCAGACACATGTCGTGAGCGAGGGTGCCAACCTTTAGGTCGCCAATCATTGCTGATCCACGCTCGATGCAGGTCTCATACTCGCCATTCGCGAACAAGGTGGTAAGCATCATCCGGCGCACTTCTTTGACTTTGTCCGACTTCGGGAAGTCTTCGATGAAGCGGTTGGCAAATGTCAGCGCCTTGTCACCAACGTCCACGGCAAAAGCCGTGCGAACAAGATTGTAGAGGAAGTCTTCACGTCTATCCGCGTTGGCGTAATATTTCTCCAGCTGGAGATAGGAAGAATAGGCGCCGCGAACATTGCCGTGCTTCTCGTGGAGATAAGCAAGAGCCGCCAAACGGATGATGTCCAAGTTCTTGGTGCCGTTCTTTTGCTCTTCGAGCTTCTCCATGCGGCTCTCAAGGTTGGCTTTGTCCAAGAAAGATGAGCCGAGCCTCAAGCGGGGCAGGTCACCCATCGCATCGAGCTTCTCCTTGGTGTCCATGATGGCCACTTCGGTAGATGGAATCAGTTGGTAAAGCTGCATCGCAGCTCTTTCCATGTCCGCGTTGATCGCATCCGACGCCATCTTCATGAAAAGTGGCGCAAATTGGTGCATCATGAACGGCTCGATGATGATCGCTCCACGATTCTTTGCGATGAAGTCGAGCAGTGTTTGCTCTTGATCTGCCTCGATGACCGCTTCGACAAGCGCTTGAAATGCTGCAAGAATCGAAGCATCGGATGTCTTGAACTTGACCTTGTTCTTGATGACCGTTTCGAAGTTCTCATTTCCTTTGACGAGGTCACCGATGTTATAATAGCAAAGCGCGTAATTGATGAACAGCTTGCCCGGATCGTATTTATCCGTTTTCTTGCGCTCATTCATGAATTTTTTGAACTGATCCAAGGCCAAGTCCCATTGCTCAGCACCCACCGCAGCTTCGCCCCAGTAAAGCAAACAGAGCTTGTCGAATTTGTTGGAGCTCTTTCTCTCAGGATCGTTGTTGTGGTATTCCTTGTAACACGTCTCAAAGGAGTTCATTGCCTCGCTCCACTTTTTGAGCTGAATCTCACAGATGCCCTTGCGGTAGTAGATGCTACCAAAACGAGGTCCAAACTGGCTTGGCGCGCGATCCCCATATTCTTTGACGAGATGATTGTTCCAGCGGAGTGCTTCAGCCCAATTGCGTGCCTGCATCAACTTGAGGCTGCCCTCGACCAATTCACCAATTTGCATGCCGTCCAAACTCTGCTGCTCCTGCGCTGAAGCTTTAGGGGACAATGTCACAAACATGACAGAAATGGCACCGAGCAAGGCGTATAAGTGTTGGCGAGTTCTCATGATTAAGGGAAATTTAAATATAACGACTTAGATACTATAGTTCAAGTTAAGCAGTTGATCAAACACCGTCGGCAGATCACTTCAAGACGAAACGACGGCCTACAATGGTCGAAATGGTAGGTTTCTGGCGACCAGGCTAAATCATTCGTCGATCAAATCCGTGAAAGTAACGGAATTGATTTTGTATTTGGCCAGAGCATTGAGCACATCAATGACGCGCTGTTGTTGAGTATCCGCATCGACCCATAGCTGAACCAGAGGCGTCTCGTCAGCTGCATTGGCTGCACTTGAATAGAGGTCGAGGGATGATGAAAGCAGAGGCAAACTGCGGTCTCCCGCATTGGTGTCCAGCTGCTGGCGGGACGGACCCGCACCCGTGTAAATCGTGCCGGATGCCTCAACCGAGATCAGCATCGGATCAATCTTAGGCGGCTCGCCACCTTCCGACTTTCCTGGCAGAGCCATGATCAAGTCGGTCTCTTTCGGAGTAATCGTCGAGGTAACGATGAAGTAGATGAGGAGCAGGAAACAAACGTCAATCAGCGAGGAAATGTCCAACGCAGGATTCGAATCTTCCGCGGCTTGGTATTTTTTATGACGTGCCATTGCTTGTTCTAGATTGGATTAAATTAACGACGCTCTTTTTGATAAACCGCGAACACCACATTGTTCACTCCTTCGCCGGCAGCGGCGCGAATGGCCTGTCGGGAATATTTGAAGATCGCCTCTTGGTGCCCACGAAGGTGAAGCTTCGAGTCAATCGCTTCGTCATCATTCGCCTTCTTGGATTTTTTGACGTAATCGGCAATCGCCTTATCATCGGGCAGAATGATATCAAAATCTTCCGCCGTGAATGTGCCATCATCGTGGATGTTCACCACGATACGACCATCGGCATTTTCTTGAGGTTTGCCCGCATCAGCAATCGGCGGCTTCACCTTTGGGTCCGTCTTCACGATGATCGCCGTGGCGTTCACAATGAAGAAAATCAACAGCAGGAACACCATGTCGATCATCGGCGACATGTCCATTTCGCATTCGTCCTCACCACCAGATGAGGCATTGCGTAATTTAGAATCGGCCATGGGTCAGTATAACGGGGTTGAAAAAAATTGCGAGATCCAACTGGCATCATGTCCGCCAGCTGAACCATTCACCATTATTACTCAGCGATACCCTCAGGGATTTTCGCGTAGAGCGTGTCTGCATTCACAGTCGCAATCGCAGCATTCAAAAGCTCCTCGGAGGTGTGAACGGAGTCTGCGACGAGATTGTTGAAGCGGTTTTTGAGAATGTAGAAAGTGACGATACAAGGAATCGCGGTGATCAGCCCCCACAAGGTGGTCAGTAGCGCCACGGAGATATCACCTGCAAGTTGGGACGGATCGGCACCACCACTGCTCTTCAGAGTCGCGAACGCGCTAACCATACCCAAAACGGTTCCGAGAAGTCCGAGCATCGGAGCCGTCTGACCGACCACCGATACGTAGTTGATCCAAGTCATCATTTTGCGGTTCTCGTTGATGGTGAAATCCGCCATCGCGTCTTCCACTTGGTCACGGCCGAGATCCTCGGGTCGTGTGGCATCGATGTTAGGGAAAGAATAAGCAACCATACGACCGAGGTAGGACGGGTGGGTCGCGGCAAGCTCGATCGCTGAGCGCACACGGCAGTTGGACATGTGATCCATCAAGCCCATCTTCAAATCATCCGGATTGAACTTTGTTTTGCCCAAAGCCATGAAGTTGTAAACCGAGAGTGCAATGAAGGCGACAACCGCAGAACCGATCAGGATCATCGTTCCACCACCTGCCAGAACCCAGCGCTGAAGCAGGCTTTCTTTCTGAGGCGCGGCTTGCGCAAGCAATGCGGGAGTAGTGATGGCAATCGTGATCAGGGTAGACGAGATAGCGAGACCGGAACGACGTGCGAGTTTATGGATCATGAGTAACGATATTTAGATGTTATTGTGTAACTCTCTTTATCGCCGCGAATCGGGCAAGAAGATTTTGCAAAAGATTTATTTAAGAAAAGGCAACCATTTTTGGTGATCAATGCCTGCACGGAACAGAACACCAATCCTTGCCAGTGATGACCGAAACCTTTAGGCAACTGGCAGATGTCAGAGATGCTTTCCTCACGCCGAAGTTCGCCTTCATGGCTCACCACCTTGTTGAGGATTCTCATGATATCTGCTGGTAGCGCAGCGATTCTTCTTCCGGCATGGCTGCCGAACCGACCTTCCACCCCGATTGAGCAAGGGGCGATTGAAATGCTCCAAGCCATTCTGCTGGCCGCTTCGGCAGTGGTAATCTTGGGTGCGAGCAGCCACGCGAGAAGCTACCGGCCAATCTGCCACATTTTGGGCCTCGGCTTCATCGCCGCGGTGATCGGTGAAATTGAGGACTTTGTTTCCGGCATCCTGGGATGGGCATTCCCAGAAGGCTGGATTGTTGGCGCCATCCTCCTCGTCGCCGTGATCATCACGATTCAAAACCGCCGCATCACCCGACGATTCATTTCGGAGATGGGCCAGCATGCTGGTATTGGCTTCATCGCCGCCGCCCTGTTGATCAATTATGTTTTCAACCCTGTGATTGGCAGTAAAGCCTTCTGGGAAGCATCTCTTGGTGCCTCCTTCTCTCCGAAAATCCCGCAAATCTGCAAAAGCTACCTCGAACTCCTCGCCTGCTACCTCTTCTTTATCGGCGCACTCGGCATCTCCATCACGATGGCCAGACGCATTGAACCCAAGTGACCATGTTCCACGTTGTTTTGGTCGAACCCGAAATCCCTCACAATGCAGGCGCCGCTGGCCGTCTGGCATTGGCAACGGATTCAACACTCCATCTGGTCGAACCGCTCGGGTTTTCTCTCGATGACAAACACGTCCGCCGAACCGGCTTGGATTACTGGCAAGATGTGAAACTCCATACCTGGAAATCGCTCGATGAGCTGCAAAAAGCCGCCGACCCCAGCGCAAAATTCTGGTATCTAAGCACCAAAGCCAAGGCATCCCCGTGGGAAGCGCCATTCAAAGCTGGCGACTACCTCGTCTTTGGGCGAGAAACCAAGGGGCTCCCGGAGGAGTTGGTTCGTTCCCAAGGCGACCAATCTCTCTGCATCCCCATGGCCCCCAACAGCACCCGCAGCCTCAATCTCTCTACCGCCATCGCCATCGTCCTCTATGAGGCCGTTCGGCAACAATCACCCAACTGGTAATCGAACCATGCAATACCTCAAATCCGTCACCGATTTTTTCAAAATGCCGAAGTGCGGCATGAGTCTCCTACTCGGCTCCATCTGCGCACTCATTCCAATGGTTGGCCCCATTGTTTTATACGGCTGGCTGATCGGGTTGTTCTGGGCGCGCCGAGATGACGAAAACCCAGAGAACTATCCACCTTTCGATTTCCAACACTTCACAAAATACCTCGAGCGCGGGCTCTGGCCGTTTGTCGTCTCTTTGGTCGCCGGCATCGTGCTGGTGCCCGTCATCATGGTCATTGTCTTTGCCTTCATGATTGTGGGTGCCGCTCTGAGCGAAACTTCCGAACTTGGCGAAGCACTAGCAGCGTTGATGTTTTTCATCGGTTTCATCGCCTACATCGTCGTCTTGATTGGTTTCGGCATTCTCTTAACTCCACTTATGTTGAAAGCGATGATCACTCAGGATTTTAACTCTGCTTTTGATCTGCAGTTCGCAAAGCGCTTCTTCTCTCTCGTTTGGGCAGAAACCCTCAAATCCATGCTTTTCCTCTGTGGTCTCGGGATCTTGTCAACTGCTGTGATCGCCTGCACCTGCTATCTAGGAATGTTCTTTGTCCCCGCCCTGACTTACTTCTCATGGCTACACATCCAGAAACAATTGTACAAGCTTTACCTTGGACGGGGTGGTGAGCCGGTACCTCTCAGCGAGAAACTCAACGATGTTCCCCCGGCCATGCCTCAATCATAAAAGTCTGCTTGCGATACCCGCATAGCCGCGCCTCAGTCCCCCATGTCCATTTCCGCCGTATTATTCGACTTCGATGGAATCATTGTCGACACCGAGTGGGCGATCTATCAGGCGTGGAAAAAAACCTTTGAGGCCCACGGCCAACACCTGCCCCTAGAAGTTTACACCCGATGCATCGGCTCCGACTTCGAAACGTGGTCACCCAAAACTCACCTCGAAGAACTGACCGGCCAAGCCTTTGACTGGCACGATCTCGACAAACGCAGGCAGAAGGAAATCGTCAGCGAGCTCACACACGAGCGCGCGATGCATGGCGTGACCGAATGTCTCGACAAACTCGACGCCGCCTCTATCCCGTTCGCCGTTGTATCAAGCTCAACCCACCATTGGGTCGATGGTTGGCTGGAGAAGATTGGGTTAACCGAACGATTCAAAACCGTCGTCTGCCGTGGTGATGCACCCAAGATCAAACCCGCTCCTGATTTGTATCTCGAAGCCGCCAACCGGCTCGATCTAAAACCTGAGTCATGCTTGGTAATCGAGGACTCGCTCAATGGACTCAAGTCCGCCAAGGCTGCCGGCATGCCTGCATGGGTTGTCCCCAACCGCGTCACAGAATGCCTCGATTTCGGGTCCGCAGACGGAAAATTTCGCTCGTTGGCTGAAGTCGCAGATGCGCTCTAGATCCTGACTTACTTCGAATCAGCTCCCTCAAGCGGCAACAATTCAATCTTCCGGAATTCCGTCGGGTGAGTCTCCGCCTGAATGGCAATCATTCCTTCAGTCAGTGGGGTTCCATCATCCAGCTGCGGGTTTTGATATCGCAGGACTTCTTCCCCATTCACATAGTGGATGATCTCATCGCCACCGCGAACCTCTGCCTCAATCGTGACCCAATCCAATCCCGAAAAGAGCGGCGAGGAGGAATCGGTGTTTTCCACAAACTCACCATCGATCACTACCTTGGTGCCGGGGGTATAGAGATTGCCCATGTGGCGAGTGGAGAACTTCTCTCCCATCTCGGGATTATTGCCCCAAACTTGTAGTTCGATGGATGCAGGAAAGTTGCGATCGATGTCCATGCTCTCGGGCGATTGAGAATGCAGCATCAATCCATTGTTGCGATACGCCCAACCAGGTGCCTCAGCAAGCTGGTCACCCGTAAAGCGAAACTCCGCGCGGATGCGGTAATGACTGTAGGGTGTTTTGTAAAACAGGTGGCCAAAGCTACCATCGAACTTTTCCTGACCCTCGTAGCTGACCTTCAACAACCCATCCTCTACCCGAAAGGTGCTGTTGTGATTCACCCCCGCTTGATAGCCCGCAAATTTTGGCGTCCAGCCATCAAGGTCTTTGCCATTGAACAACTGAATCCACCCAGGCTTTTGCTTATCCTCCAATCCAACGGATTCTTTTTCCGGACTGCATGCCATTGGCAACAAAGCGATGGGCATGAGGGCGAGGTATTTTAGGAAGCGTTGCATCATGTGGTCGGAAGACTTCTAATACGGCAGGCATCCGATGGGTCTTTCCCACAGCGCAATCTTCACAAACCTGAGGGATGCCGCATGGCATGACCCCGCCCTTGCCGGGTCTCAGGCTTCCAACGTGGCCCCGTGCTGTTGTGGGTTCCACCAGTATCGAGGCGCAACCCGGCAATGGTCATGAATACGTGACCATTGCGCACATAAACCGTGATCCAGTCGCCATGCCCCTTTTTCCCATATCGAAAAAATCCTTTGGAAGTCAGAGACCCCCGCAACAAGCCTGCTTCTCTCAACACGTATGATACAGCGCCTGAACAATCATACCCGGAATCATTGTGCCGGCGATGCCCGCCACCCCACTTGTAGGGCTTGGCCTGCAATCGGTTGCCCGCAGTAATCGCCCGCTTGACCGCAGCCGGCGAATTTCGCGGCGCATAGGCTTTCCCATCCTTCAACAGGGCGGTGCGACCATGCTGAAAATTGAAGGACACGGGATGACGCGCCATGACTTGGGATGAACAAGACGTCAGCGTGCTCGCCAATGGCATCAGGGCCAACAAAATGAGAATTCGATACGTGCGCACGGGAGGGAGACTACATGAATACTTAAGATATGTAAAACACTTAGCATCAGGCGGCCTGAAACGTAACGAAAACATTCTCATTCCATCGCTTTACAAACTCGCGCCGCAAGCCAACGGTCATGCCGCCCGATGAATTCTGTCCTCCGAGTTTTTTCTTACCTCAAACGCTATCCAAGGTTGGCGGTCGCCCAATTCTTTTGTGCGACCTTGATGGCCGTCTCGGTGATCTTTTTCCCCTCCATTGCGGGATTCGTCATCGACCATATTTTGTCCGATCCAGAGCGGCAATCCGAGCTGGCATTCTGGGCGCTGCTAGGCCTCGGCAGCTTTTTCCTAAAGGATGCCCTCAACTGCGCTCGCATCTTCATCAATAATCACTTCGAGCAGAATGTCATCTACGACATCCGGTCTGACCTCTACCAAAAAATCCAACGCTTGCCTCTTCCGTGGTTCAACTCTCGGCGCACTGGCGACATCATGACACGTGTCGTGGAAGATGTCACATCGATGGAACGCGTGCTGATTGATGGCATTGAGCTCGGCTTGGTTGCAGGCATCCAGCTGATCGCAGTCGGCCTGTGGATGTACATTACCAACTGGGAAGTTGCCCTTTGGGCATCTCTTCCAATTCCCATTCTCATCACTGGAGCATGGGTCTACTCGAAAGATGCCCGTCGCCGCCACAGGGCCGAACGCAACGCCACCTCTGGCCTCAATTCATTCCTCCACGACAACATCGCAGGAATTAGCCAGATTAAATCCTACGCAGCAGAGACGGAAGAACACCGGAGCTTCAACCGGCTCTCAAACAAGGTTCGCATCGCCACACTCTACCTCATGAAGTGGTGGGCCATTTACAACCCATCAATGTCCTTCGCCAGCATGCTAGGATATGCCCTCGTCTTGTTCTTTGGCGGACGCGAAGTCATTGCTGGCAACATGACTGGCGGCGAGCTCTTTGCTTTCTTCCTCCTGCTGAGCTTGTTCTACGAGCCAGTTACAAAGCTGCGCCAGCTCAACCAAATGATTTTCTCCTCACGCGCCGCCGCCGACCGCGTGTTTGAAATCATGGACTCAGAGGACGAACCAAACGCAGCCACAGGTGATGCTCTCCCTAAAAAAATCCAAGCTCACGTTCGCTTCGACAACGTCAGCTTTGCCTATGACTCCCAGTCAACACTTGAGAAGGTCAATATTGATGCCCGACCCGGTGAAACCATCGCGCTTGTCGGATCGACCGGCGCTGGCAAATCCACCGTGCTTTCCTTGCTGAACCGATTCTACGAAACGAACTCCGGCAGCATCACCATCGACGGCATCGACATCTCCACCTTGGCCAAAACGTCACTTCGCGAAAGCCTCGCTTACGTCACCCAAGAGCCATTCCTCTTCAACGGCAGCGTCCGCGACAACCTGCTTCTCGCCAAACGCAATGCAACCGATAACGAAATGTGGACCGCTCTGAATGCCGCTCACGCAGAAACCTTCGTTCGTGAGCTGCCAAAACAACTCGATACCAACATCGGCGAACGGGGAGTCAAACTCTCCGGCGGTGAAAAACAACGACTCTCCATCGCCCGTGCCCTGCTCAAGAACGCTCCCATCCTCCTGCTCGATGAAGCGACAGCATCGGTCGACTCCGAAACCGAACAACAAATCCAAGACGCTCTGGATCAATTGATGAAAAACCGCACGGCATTCGTCATCGCTCACCGTTTGTCGACCATCCAAAATGCCGGTCGCATCTACGTCCTCGATAAAGGACAAGTGATCGAGCAAGGCACCCACAGCGATCTTCTCTCCAAGAACGGCAAATACGCTGAGCTCTGCCGCAAGTCGTTCCTCAAGGACAAGGGCGAAGAGAATTAAGCCGCTTTGAGGCATCGAAGATTTACGCCTTGTCGCAACCCGCTCTCGTAGCGAAGACTTCAACCAATGGCCGCCCCACAAAATACCATTGCCTTGGTTTATGATTACGACCAAACGCTGAGCCCTCGTTACATGCAGGACGATGTGTTGTTTCCTGAGTTCGGGATCGACCCAAAACAATTCTGGAAAGGCTGCAACGAATTGGTCAGCGAGCAAAAATGGGATGGTGAGCTCGCTTACATGAAATGCCTCCTCGATTACCTCGGCATGGACAATGTGACCAATGATCGCCTGAAGTCGCTTGGCAGAGGCCTGCGATTCTTCCCTGGCATTCCCGAGATTTTCACTGAGCTACCCAAGGCGGTCCTCACTCCCGAACACGAAAGCGCTAGCATCAAAGTCGAGCACTACATCATTTCATCGGGCCTCAAAGCATTGCTCGATGGCTCCCGCCTCGAACCATGCGTGAAATCCATCTTCGGCTGCGAGTTTGGCGAGGACAAAGAAGGTCGCATCAGTTTCCCCAAACGCGTGATTTCCCACACAACCAAGACCCAGTTCTTGTTTCGCATCAACAAGGGCATGTTGCGCTACGATCAAGACGTGAACGATCACATGCCCCACGACCAACGCCCGATTCCATTTGAGAATATGGTCTACGTCGGTGATGGCCCAACCGATGTCCCTTGCTTCACCGTCATGAACCGCAATGGCGGCCACGGCATCGCGGTTTACAACCCTGAGGACGACTCCGGACGCTCATTCCGCAAGTGCTACCAGCTCTCCACCCACGCCAACCGGGTCAAACACATTGCCCCTGCCGATTACCGCGAAGGCTCGCACCTTTGGCTATTGTTGGCCGAAATGACGCGGGAAATCGCCGACCGCATCCTCCGTGATCGCAACGAAGAGACCAAGAACGCCACGGTCGCAGCACCCGGATTTTAGGTCGCAAACCCGCTCAACGGGCCCAAAAAGCCCTCAAATACCAAAAATCCTCACTTTTTTCAAAATCTTTGGCTTTTTCGGATTGCCAGTGGCGCCGAGCGTCCATAGCTTCCCGCCCCCCGCGACCCCAAACCACTCTAACGCGATGTCCAAGCACAACAGTCTCAAATCAAACGCCTCCGTCGGCGGCAAACGTTCCGTTCTCAAGCGTTTCGAGCGCGTCAAGCTGCTCAAAGAGCGCGGCGAATGGAAAGATGGCCGCTCACCAATCGGCCTACCCAAGACCAAACACGAAGGGTAACCCCCCTCAAGGTCTGGCTCTCTCAAACGCGCGAAGCCCCCGTGGTTTCGCGCATTTTTCATATCTATAATGAGCAAACCCGTCGGCATCCGCCTCAACAAATACCTCGCATCTTGTGGACTGGGTTCACGCCGAAGCTGCGAGGAACTGATTCAATCAGGCCTCGTTGAGATCAACGGCCACCCATGCATCAACATGGGCACACGCGTTGAGCCTGGTGATCACGTCAAGGTCAATGGCACACGCGTCAGCGTTAAAGAATCTGTCGTGATCGCGCTGCACAAACCTCGCGAACTCGTCTGCACCCGCGATGACGAACTCGGACGCGATACGGTCTACTCGCTATTGCCTCAAAGATTCCAATCACTTCACCACGTCGGGCGTCTTGACCGCGACTCCGAGGGCCTGCTCATCATGACCAATGATGGCGACCTCTCGCAGCAGTTGATGCACCCGTCAAAATCCGTGGAGAAGGAATACTTGGTCACCTCCAACCAAGCGTTTGAAAGTACCCACCTCAATCAATTCCTCGAAGGCATCTACACGCCTGATGGCAAGCTCAAGGCCAAGAATATCGAACGACTTTCTCCACGCCGCATCAAAGTGATCCTCGATCACGGGGCCAAACGACAAATCCGCGTGATGTTTGATGCGCTTGGATATCAAGTGACCAAACTCCTGCGTGTGCGAATCGGCAATCTTTGGTTGGGCGATTTGGAATCCGGCGGATGGGCCATCCTGACACCTCAGGAAATTGGAATGCTGATGGGCGCAGAAATTGCGCCAAAAACTAGCAGACCTACGAAAAAAAGAGGCAACTAATGCCTTCTGGCGACTTGCCCGATCCCGTTTGGGTTATTAGGTTTCTTCACCATCAGTGCGCCCACCTCTGATGGCCCCAACCCATTTTTACATGAGCAGCAAAAAATCCACACCGAAGAAAGCCAAGGACTCCGCCGTCAAACCTTCCAAAGAGTTCTCAAAGAATGCCCGCATCTCATCCATGGCGGCATACAACAAACTCTACAAAGAATCGATCGAGCAACCCGCCAGGTTCTGGGCCAATGAAGCCAAAGAACTGAAATGGCAAAAGAAATGGGCCAAGGTCCTCGATTGGAAAGCCCCCCACGCAAAGTGGTTTGTTGGCGGCAAACTCAATGTCTGCGAAAGCTGCGTCGACCAACACGCCGAAGGCCCACGCCACAACAAAGCTGCAATCATTTGGGAAGGCGAACCCGGCGACAAACGCATCATCACTTTCGGCCAACTCCAACGTGAGGTCAGCCGCTTCGCCAACATGTTAGAAGACAAGGGCGTCAAAAAAGGCGATCGCGTTTTGATCTACATGCCAATGATCCCAGAGGCTGCGTTTGCCATGCTCGCATGCGCCCGCATTGGCGCAGTGCACAACGTGGTCTTTGGCGGATTCGCTTCCGACGCCATCGTCGATCGACTCGACGATTCTGGCGCGACCACCATCATCACTGCCGATGGCGGATGGCGCCGCGGCAAAATCGTTCCGCTCAAACCAGTCGTCGATGATGCGCTGAAAAAATACAAGAAAGTGAAGCACGTGATTGTGGTGAAGCGCTGCGACAACAAGGTCTCGATGAAGAAAGGTCGTGACACCTGGTATCACGAAGACATCAAAGGACTCTCGACCAAACACGCGGCAAAAGGATTCGATTCCGAGCACCCGCTTTTCGTTCTTTATACATCAGGATCCACCGGCAAACCCAAAGGCATTCTCCACACTTCTGGTGGCTACCTCACCGGCACCTACTCAACTTGCAAATACATCTTCGATATGCAGGAAGATGACGTCTACTGGTGCACCGCTGATATCGGATGGATCACCGGTCACTCCTACATCGTTTATGGGCCACTCGCCAACGGCGTCACTCAGGTGATGTATGAAGGCGCTCCAAACTTCCCAGACTTCAGCCGCTTCTGGCAAATCGTTGAAGAATACGGAGTCACTATTTTCTACACCGCCCCCACCGCCATCCGTGCTTTCATCAAGGCTGGCGACGACCTCCCCGCGAAACACGACCTCTCATCGCTCCGCCTCCTTGGCTCCGTCGGTGAACCGATCAACCCGGAAGCCTGGACCTGGTATCACAAACACATCGGTGGCGGACGCTGCCCCATCGTCGACACCTGGTGGCAAACCGAAACGGGATCGATCATGGTTTCACCTCTTCCCGGCGCCACACCATGCAAACCTGGCACAGCAACCAAACCGTTTTTCGGCATCGATGCCGCCATCCTCGATGAGGCTGGAAATGAATGCAAAGCCAATGAAGACGGCCGACTTGTAATTCGCAAACCATGGCCATCCATGGTGCGCACCATCTACGGCGACAAAGCGCGCTACAAAAAGACCTACTGGTCTGATTACCCCGGCATCTACACCGCTGGCGACGGCGCGCGCAAAGACAAACAAGGAAACATCTGGATCATCGGCCGACTCGATGATGTTCTCAACGTATCAGGCCACCGCCTTGGTACCGCTGAAATCGAAAGCGCACTCGTTTCCCATCCAGCCGTCGCTGAGGCTGCTGTAATTGGCCGACCCCATGAGCTCAAGGGACAAGCTGTCGCTTGCTTCGTCACCCTCAAAGGCGGACGCAAAGAATCTGAAGAGCTCAAACAAGATCTTCGATCTCATGTTGGGAAAATCATCGGAGCAATTGCCAAACCAGACGACCTCTACTTTGCACCAGGCTTGCCGAAAACTCGCTCCGGAAAAATCATGCGCCGACTCCTCAAAGAGTTGGTCAACACGGGCAAAGTCTCTGGCAACGTCACCACGCTTGAGGATTTCTCGGTGATCGAGAGCCTTCAAAAGCAAATTACCAAGTAAGGTTCATTGATGATGACTCGATGAGGATTACTGGAAGCACCCAAACATATTGGTGCTCCTCCTCATTGAGCGTGCCGTCTGGCGACCAGGCCGTATTTCGGGGCGACAATCAACGAGACAACGAAGACCGCCGCCTGCACCAGCACAATGCACGCTGCGGTGGAGCCCGAAATGTGATAACTGATGAAAATCCCGACGATTGTCGAGCCGACCGATGATGCTGCCGCGATGACAAGCATGCGGTCGAACCGGTCGGTCCACAATTGGGCGATACTTCCCGGAGTGACCAACATCGCCACGACGAGGATGATCCCAACAGCTTGCAGGGACACGACGATCGCCAACGACAACAGCGAGAGCAAAAGGTAGTTGAGGCGCTCACTCTGGCCTGAACGACATCAAAGCAAATCAGCATAAGGTCTCGGCGGAAAACCAAAGCCAAGACCAAGATGACGGCTCCCATGATGATCGTCTGTAGAATCTGGGCCTTTTCAATCCCAAGAATATTGCCCACCAAAATGTGGTCCAAATGAATGTCGGAAACGGTTTTGCTGAACAACACCAAACCAAACGCAAAGAAGCCGGTGAACACCACCCCCATCGCCGTGTCCTCTTTGATCCTGCTGTTCTGCTTGATGAAACCCGTGGTTACCGCACAACACAATCCAGCGATGAAAGCACCGACAGCCAACGGCAAGCCGATGATGTAAGCCAACACAATGCCCGGCAACACCGCGTGCGAAACGGCATCGCCCATCAACGACCATCCTTTCAAAACAAGAAAGCACGAGAGAACTGCACACATCGCGGCGATGATACTTCCAACCAAAATGGCATCGCGCATGAAACCATAATACAAGGGCTCGAAGAACTCACTCATGACGCATGATCGGATTCGGTTTGATTCAGCTTCACGTTTCTCCTGTTCGCCAAAATTCCATGTTTGGGCGCGAAGATGAAAACAATGATGAAGATCACGGTCTGCAAAGTGACGATGCACCCGCCAGTCGCTCCATCAAGGAAGTAACTGGCGTAGGCGCCAACCATCGAACAACCAACCCCCATCGCACTCGCGATGGCGATCATTTTGCCAAACCGATCCGTCAATAAATAAGCCGTCGCTCCGGGCGTCACCAACATCGCGACCACCAAACACGCTCCTACTGCTTGCAACGCCACCACAGAAGTCGCCGCCAGCAAGGCGAGCAATGTGATGTGCAGCGCCATCGGACTCAGACTAAGCGTCTTCGCCTGATTCGCATCGAAACAAAACAGCATGAGGTCTTTCCACTTCAGCCCCAACACCAACAAGGTGACACCACTGACCAACAAGACTTGCAGGACATCAAACTCTGCAATGTGCAGGATGTTGCCCAGCAGAATGGTTTTCACGTCGACGGGACTCTGCTTCAAGGAAACCAACAACAGCCCGAGAGCAAAGTAGGTCGTGAAGACGATGCCAATTGTCGCATCCTCACGAATGCGGCTCTTGGCTTTAACAAACGCCATGGTTCCCGCCGCCAATATGCCTGCAACAAAAGCACCCACAGCAAATGGAAGCCCTAACAAGTAGGCCACGGCGACTCCAGGCACCACAGCGTGCGACAAAGCATCGCCCATCAATGACCACCCCTTCAAGGTAATGAATGCTGATAGAAAACCACAGACGCCTCCCACAAGGGCGCTTACCCAAATGGCACGCACCATGTAGTCATATTCAAATGGCACACCCAAAGCCTGAATCCAATCAGTCATACTTTTCTGAACGGCGATTCATGAGCTCTTCATGCTCCTGCTTGTTGATATATTCCAAGTGCCCGCCTTTGCCGAAAATCAATGGACGTTCATCATCGGTAAGAACCCGAATCATGCGGCCGTCATGCTCCTGAATCGTGGATTCATCGAATTGAAACTCTCTCAAAACACCACCAAAGGCTGCCGTCAGATTTTTTTCGGTGAACACTTTGTGGGTCGGCCCGTAGGCCAACACGGTGCGATTGATCAATACCGCCTGATCACAAAACTCAGGCACACTACCAAGGTTGTGAGTCGACACCAAAATCACACAGCCCTCTTCACGCAACTCACGCAACAAGGTGATGATTGAATCCTCGGTTTTCACATCAACGCCGGTAAATGGCTCATCCAACAAAATGACTTTTCCTCCCTGCGCTAGGGCTCGGGCGAGAAACACCCGCTTCTTCTGCCCCCCACTCAACTCGCCAATTTGACGATCTTTGTATTCCCACATCGAAACCCGCTTCAAGCTCTCCTCCACTTTTTTGCGATCAAGCTCTCGGGGGATTCGGAGAAAATTCATCGAACCATATCGACCCATCATCACGACATCCCAGACGCTTACGGGGAATTGCCAGTCCACTTCTTCCGACTGAGGCACATAGGCAACTATGTGCTCCTTGAGCATTTTTTTGACCGACTGACCATTGATTTTGACGGACCCCTTCGTCGGCGTGACAAAGCCCATGATGCTTTTGAACAAAGTCGACTTGCCGCTGCCATTTACCCCCACCAAGGCGCAAATCGTTCCCTCACCAAGATGAAAGGTGGCATCCTTCAGTGCTTGATGGCCGTTCTGATAAGTGACCGACACCGATTCAACATCAAGGCGGGTCGTCGCAGAGTCAGTCATGGAGTCAGGATTCATTCAGCAGTATTAAAGCCATTCACGATGGTTTCGGCATTGGCTGTCATTAGCTTCAAAAAGCTAGAGGCCGGTCCGTCTGGGCCCGTCAATGAATCCACATACAGCACTCCACCGTAGCGCGCACCCGTTTCAGCCGCCACTTGTTTCGCGGGTTTATCCGGCACTGTGCTCTCAGAGAAAATGACCGGTATCTCATTCTCTCTCACCCGATCAATCACTTTGCGCACCTGCTGCGGCGTGCCTTGAGCATCGGCATTGATCGGCCAGAGATAGAGCTGCTTAAGGCCGTAATTCTCACACAGGTAGGAAAACGCTCCCTCACTCGTCACCAACCAGCGCTGGTCATCTGGAATCGCATCAAGCTTCTTTCTTACGGGCTCATCCAACTCGGCAAGCTTCTCTGAATAGGCTTTGGCATTGGCATTGTAGATCTCTGCATTCTCGGGATCCGCCTCAACGAATGCTTTGCGAATGTTCTCCACATAAATGATGGCGTTCGCTGGAGACATCCACGCATGTGGATTCGGCTTACCGCTGTAGGGACCTTCTGTAATGCCCAATGGCTCAATTCCATCGGTTAGTGTTGCACTCGGGATTTTATCCAAATTTGAATAAAACTTCTCAAACCAAACCTCGAGATTCATGCCATTCCACAAAACCAGATCTGCTTTCCGCGCTTTGACAATATCTTTGGGGGTCGGTTCATAACCATGAATGTCCGCGCCCGGCTTGGTGATGGATGAGACATCCGCGGCATCACCCGCGACCTCAGAAGCAATATCCGCTAAAATGGTGAAGGTGGTCACGACCTGCAATTTGTCAGACTTCTGATCTCTTGGGTCTGAGCAACTCACCACCGACAAAGATACAATCGCAAGCGCAATGCTCACACCCAGACAGCCCATACTGATACCGAATTTCTTCATGCCCATAATTAGCCTTGGCTAATTTTTAATGGCAAGACAAATATTTGCCCTGAGTTGAAGGATCATTCGTCCGAGATCTCGAGCCTACCCGGCGGCGGCAAGCTGATCGACTCTTCGTGCCGACTGAGATCAAGACTATCGAGAGCATTGGTCTCCTTTTTGACGAACACCGGCTCTGTTTCGCCGTCACCGTAGCCCGGCAAATCGCTATGATAAGGATCCTCGCCAATCAATACTGGCGCCTTTGGCCTCACTGGCACCGCATCCAACGCTGGACCCTCGAGAATGGCAAAGTCAGAGGCCCCACTCATTCCATTGAGTCCTGCATGAACCTCACAGTAGGGAAGCTTTTCCCTCGTGGGCTGGAAATATTCGGTGACCGCAGTGGAGATCGATCGCACAACATTTGACTCCGGATCCTCGACATACTCCTGACAAAACTGTGTCGCTCTCTGGCCTGATGCAGAACAAACCGGCACGGCCACCAATTCTTCAGGTCGGTGGAATTCGCCCAAACCAAATAACGGCGACGCCGCGTTCATCGCAGCTTGCCAGACAGGCATGGCCAAATCTCGACTAAATGCACCTGGGTAAATTGTCTGACCATCATTCAAGAAACCCGTCCAAACACCACACGTGACCTGACGGTTGTATCCCAAGAACCAAGTATCACTGAAATCATGAGTCGTGCCCCCTTTCGCCGCACCGTGGAACGGATCCTGATTCATCCCATCGAGCAAACCTTTCGCGCTACCTTTTTCGATCGACCCCCGCATCATGTCATGAATTTGCCATGCCGTCAGTTCGTTGGTCACCGCTTTCATCTCACGTGCCTTTGTTTTACGCTGATACACCACTTTGCCATTGGGGTCGGTGATGCGATCCAAGTAGATCAACTTTTCTGGACCCATTTTGCCATCTTGCGCAAACACGGAGATCGCTCTGACTGCTTGCTTCAATGATACCTCCTCGAAGCCTACAGCAATACGGCGTAATAACTCGGCGTCCTCCCACGAAAACCCAAACTCGAGCGACTGATCCACTAGCTGACTCAATCCAATATCATCCACCAGCCTCACTGTCGCTGCGATTTTGGAACATTCCATGGCGTGCCGCATCGGGATTTCACCCTCATATACTGGGTTATTCACTTCCATGCCCCACTCACCCAAGATGCCCTCACGACCACTCACCATCACCGATCGGTTGTCCATGGGTTCGTCATACAGGATTTTTGATGGATTCATCCCCCACTCCAAGGCCGCTGCATAAATGAATGGAAAGAATGCCGTCCCCAACGGACGCGTGCCCGCCTCAATGAAATCATATGGAACGTGAACGTAATCACGGCCACCAACATGCACCAACACCTCGCCAGTCAATTGGTCGACCATCAAACACGCGCCTTGCAAAAAGTTCGGTGATTGGTCGGTTGCTTCCTGGAAGTCCTTCAACCGTATATTCTGATAGGACGGATGAGCCTCAGCCTTGCGCAATGATTCTCTCAGTGCTTTCTCCGCCGCCTCCTGGGCTTCAGCCAAAATCGTGGTGTGAATCTTGAAGCCGCCAGACGCCAACCCATCGTCACCCATCACCGCGCTGACTGCATCGGCAATCCGCTCATAAACGTGAGTTGTGCCACGCTGCAAGGGCATCGGGTTCAGCTCCAAATCCGCCAACCGCATTTCTTTGAGCTGCTTGCGATTTATCGCGCCTGCTTCTTGCATCCGCCCAATGACGAGATTGCGCGACTTGCGGTTACCCTCAGGATTGTTGAGCGGGGAAAGATTGGTCGGATTTTTGATGCAACCCACAATCGCGGCACTCTCAAGAGCATTTAATTCGCTCGGCTCCTTGCCAAAATACCCCAACGACGCAGATCGAATTCCGTAATAACCGCTGCCGAAGTAAATTCGATTCAAATACAACTCCAAGATCTCACGCTTGGTGAAATGGCGTTCAATCCGCATCGCAAGAAATGCCTCCACAATCTTGCGCTGCATCCCGCTCTCACCGAGCTTCTTGCGCTCACCTTCTAGGTCGTAGGCATTGCGTGCTAGCTG
Source organism: Luteolibacter sp. (assembly GCA_043566505.1). GTDB lineage: Bacteria > Verrucomicrobiota > Verrucomicrobiia > Verrucomicrobiales > Akkermansiaceae > Luteolibacter. The sequence continues at coordinate 1,001,116 of CP121322.1, forward strand.
CTGGGTGATGGTGCTCGCCCCTTGCGTGGTCTCGCCCGCTTTCCAGTTCAAATAGAACGCGCGTGCCACGCCGATGTAGTCCACACCATTGTGAATATCGAAGCGCTGATCCTCCCCCGCCTTCAAGGCTTCGATGAAAATCTCCGGCACTTCATCAATCTCGATCACACTGCGGTTTTGCACAAAGAAGCGACCGATTTCTTTGCCATTCCGATCGACAATCAAGCTGGGAAGCTCGACGTCATCAATCAGGCTGAGGTCGTAGGTTTCTGCCCTCTCTCGATATTCGCGGGTATAGTTATCGTAATATTCATACCCCATATAGGCTCCTACACTGCAACCCACGACAAAGAACATGAGGAGCCACAAGCGTTTGAGCTTGTAGAAAGGCCTCTTGGGCTTCCTGTTTGAGGTCTTAGATGTTTTCTTCGTGGCCATGCCTGATCCAAATCGACTGCCGCAATCAGCGGCAACCAAAGGCCTAAATGAGTATCGGAATGATCCTTGTCCCGCAACTCATTCGTTGAGGGCCATCCTCATGGATCGCATCAAAGAGCGCGGCCCCATGCCATTCGACCAATTCATGGCCGCCGCTCTCTATGAACCCCATCACGGCTACTACGCTAAAAACACCACTCAAGTCGGCAAAGATGGCGATTTTTTCACCAGCGTGAGCGTCGGCCCGCTATTTGGCCAACTGCTCGCACGGCGATTTCTGGCTCAGTGGCACTCCATCGGAAAACCCACAGCATGGCGCATCATTGAATGCGGAGCACATGATGGCAAACTGGCCAACGACATCCTAGACGCCATTCGCGTGCTCGATCAGCCCGCATACGACTCCCTCGAGTATGTCATTCCTGAACCACTCGAGGAACTTCGACGGTCCCAGCAAGACAGACTGCGTCCACATGCCGATCATTTCATCAGCACCCCCGATATGTCCAGACTGACTCAATCACCTCTGCCAGGAATCGCATTCGGCAATGAGCTTCTCGACGCCCTGCCATGCCACCTGATCGAAATGCACGCGTCCAATTGGCATGAGCGATATGTCACGGTCTCGGGTGAGTCGCTTGATTGGAAACGATTGCCAATTCAAGACGCAGATCTCCAAGCCGCCGTGAACACATTGGGGTCAGCCTTTCCCGAAGGCTACTGCACGGAGGTGCGGACCAATCTCGCCTCTACCCTCGAGCCACTCACGCAATGCCTCATCGATGGCACCATGTTCTGGATCGATTACGGTTTCGCCCGAGAAGACTACTACCACCCCGACCGCATCACGGGCACCCTGCGGACTTTCTATCAACACCAGGCCGATGAAGATCCGCTGCAGAATATTGGCGAGTCCGACATCACCGCGCATGTGGATTTCACCGCAGTCAAAGAGGCCGCGGAGTCATTGGGCGGAAATGCCACACTCTTTCGCAACCAAGGCGCATGGCTGACTGACCTAGCGCGGGAGTGGCTGTTGTCGATGGAAGGCCAGCCCAACCCTTCTCTCATGCGGCAGTTTCAAACCCTGACTCATCCCGCTCAGCTCGGCAGCAGCTTTCATGTGCTCGAATTATCATGGGGTGCCACCAATCAAGAACGCCACGCGGCACTCTGACACCGTGTATTTCATGAAAAAGCAGTCTTGCGAAGACCGCAGAGGCGAGTCATCTTGCACTCCCAAGCCGGGATGGCGGAATTGGTAGACGCGCTTGATTTAGGATCAAGTGAGCTTCGCTCGTGCAGGTTCGATCCCTGTTCCCGGTACTTTTTAGAGCTTTTTATTTGCTCTTTACGATGAACTTTGCCGCTGGCGACTTCAGCTCAACTCTCTTGCCGCCGACGTTGGTAACGCAAGTCACCACCACCTCATAATCACCCGCTTCGGTGATCAGCCATCGACTCATATCACGCTTGCCATACTTGAGCTCTCTGATGACAAAGTCCTTGCTCTGGCCAGCACCAATCTCGATTGGCTGACCCATGCGAAACTCCATGGTCATCATGCCTTTGTAGGGAAGGTCCACAGCGCCTGGACCGGAAATCTGCAACTGAACCATCGTGTTGTCACCTCCATGTTGAAGGGTGACAGCCTCATCACTTGTGTTGGTAATGCGATACTTCAAATCAATCCCCTGAGTCGCATCGTTGGCTCCCTTGGCCATCTCTCCCAACCTCTTCATACTCTCTCGATCTGGCTTCGACTCAAGACGCTCCTCCTCATATGCCTTCAATGCCTCCGCCGCCTTTGCCACTTTCTGCAATGCCTCCACATCGATAACAACAGGGTCTTCCGGAGCAATCACCTCAACCTTCAATCCCTCTGCAGCCACGAGCGGCAAAGCGAGAGAGATCATCAACGCATTGAATAAAAATGTTGGTTTCATATGCATAGGACACCTGAAAACCCAAAAGCTTAGAAGCTTTTTCAGTCGGCCTTTTCTTCCTCCCTCTTCTCAAGCTTGCGAATCAACAGGCGCGCCAGAATCCACAATACCAACGGAAGCCCCAAGCTCATGCCCGTGGCCATGGCAGGACGATCATGACCACTGGCGCCAATCCAAGCGAAAACAAATCCCAGCGGGATACTGCCACAACACAGGGACAAGAAGAATCGACGAAAGGGCATCCGCACCAATCCGGCCATGCAGGAAATCACTTCAGCCAAGACGGGCAAGGCGCGTGACATACAAATCAACCAGCCACCACCGTGATCAAACCACCGATGACCACGCTCAAAATCTTTGCTTCCCAGAAGGAAGCGGGCTGCACGCTCACCCAGCAATCGGCAAAGCCCATAGCCCGCCAGCCCTGCCAAAATCGAACCGACGGCAGCCAGCACACCGCCCAAAAACGCGCCATACATCCAACCCAAGGCCGACATCACAACGGTGCCAGGTATCGGGATCAGAACATCCGAGACTAGCAGCGCCCAACCCACCAACCACGCATACCCTTGGGTGTCTTCCAAATAGGCAATCGATCCCTCCAGCGTAAACTTCAACTCAAACCACGTGCCCCATATCATCCATGTAATGATGACCACGGCCATCATCAATAGGAACCATCCGAGCAATCTCATGCGCAATCACTAGCCGCTCAAACCTATGCATCGCAATAGGAATCGGTTCAACCTGCTTGCATGGCAATGACTCAGAGAACGAGGCATTGCAAAAGTTAAGGATTCGTTCATTATCAAGGAATGAAATCAGCCACTTGGCTCATCACAACTTCTCTTGCTTCCCTGTTCTTCGTTGGCTGCGCTCCTCCTATCCACGTCACCGATGTTGGCCCAGGCACTGGACCATTCGACTCCAACGGCAATTATCGCGAAGACTGGGCAGATGACCCATCAAAATGGCGCCGTCCGCAGAAATCTGGCAGCAACACCTCGGTTGCCAGCAACACCAACACGACTCAGACAACTCAGACAACTCGCCCAACTCCACCGCCACCGAAGCCAAAACCACAGGTGACGCGGCATACCGTGAAGCGTGGCGACACGCTTTCGGGCATCGCTCGGCGCTATGGGTCAAGCGTCTCTGCCATCCGCCGCGCGAATGGCATCTCGGGCTCACTCATTTTTCCAGGGCAGCGACTAACGGTGCCTCGTCGCTAATTTACGTTTCGCGCAAGCGCCTCTTGAATTCACCAGGCGTGATCCCCTGGGTTCTTCCGAACCGGCGGGTAAAAGCAACCACACAGGAATACCCCAAGGCATCTGACACGGCGGTGATCGCATCACCCTCAGCCAACTTTTTGCGAGCCACTGTCATGCGAAGGCCATCAACCCAGCGTTGAGGCGCCAAACCAATGTCTCTCACAAAGACATCGTAAATGTGCCTCTGGCTGCAGCCCAGAGCCATGCAAATCTCGTTGATGTTATACTGACTGCGATGGGCCAGCACTTCCAAGCTCCCCCCCACGCCTGACTTCGATGCTTCCACATTCCAACTGCAATTAACCTTCTTAAAATACATATTCTTCATATTTTCGTAGATATGTATTTCACATCATTATGCATACCAACTTTCAGTGTTTCTAAATTTTGCGTAAAAGGTTAAGAATCTTTCCATCGAACACTCATTGAACATCTTGGACAAAAACCTACTGATCCTCGCATCCGCTGGATCAGGCAAGACGTTTCAATTGAGCAACAGAATCATTGGGCTCATCTGCAAAGGGAGTGAGCCGCAGAAGATCGTCGCTCTCACGTTCACCCGAAAAGCCGCTGGGGAATTTGCGGACTCCATCCTGAACAAACTCGCAGGTGCCGCACTCGACGACGAAAAGGCGGAGAGATTGAGGAGTGACATTCAATTACCTGAGGCCGACATCCATGATTCTTTGGTGCGCTTAACCAGATCGCTCCATGAAGTCACGCTGGGAACAATGGACAGTTTCTTCTCTAAAGTGGTTCGTGGCTTTCAGTATGAGCTCGGCCTAACGGGAGGTCGCTTTGAACTCATCGAAGGGCCTCAAGCCGAGGCAATCACCGATGAGATGCTCAGCAATATTCTCAGCGAGGTGATTGAGAACACCGAAGGAGAAGAATTCTCACACGCATTCCGCAGAGCCACGATTGGAAAAGAGGAGCAGTCCATTCACAGAACTCTGCGGGAATTCGTTCAGAAATGGCATTGGGTTTACCGAGAGTTCCCGGATGACCAATGGGGGCCCGACGAGCTTTCGCCTACCGACCCGGCTGTGTGGGAAAAGGAAAAGCATGCGCTCGCGACTGTTGCCCTAGATGGAATTTCGGAAATTGAATTTACCGATAAGCGACAAAGGAAAGCCCTCGAATCACTGATCCAACGATTCATCGAGCACACCATCGGCAGCGGAATCTTAGGCGAAAAGAGCGACTCAAAACTCTTCCTCTCTCTGATCGAACAGGCCACCACCGATCATGATGGGCCACTCGAACTGCAACTCTACAAACCATTCACCGTGTTGGGGGACGCCGCCGATGCGCTTCGAAAGCTCATCCAAATCGCCGCCAAGTGCGAGTTCGCCGCAGCATTGCAGCGAACCCGAGCGATTCGGCAAGTTGTAGAATCATACGATCAGCTGTGCGCCAACCAACTGCGCAGCAAGGGACGTCTCGGATTCAACGACGTCAAACTGCTGATGGGCCAATGGGCAAAATCAGAAGATGCTCGATTGAGACGTGAGGCGGTCGACTTCCGACTCGATGCTAGAATTGATCATTGGCTACTCGATGAATTCCAAGACACCAGTCGAGCCGACTGGAATGGACTTTTTCCTCTCATCGATGAAGCCGCCACCAACGAAGAGGGAACACTCTTTGTCGTCGGCGACCGCAAGCAAGCCATCTACGCGTGGAGAGGCGGCGACGTATCTCTGTTCGATGAAGTTTTGAACCGCTACCACGGCAACCTAGAAACCGCTCCCCTCGACGAATCGTGGAGGTCCTGCCCGGAGGTGCTTGATTTGGTCAATCGGGTGTGTGGCAACCGATCGCACATGCGTGAACTATTTGGCGATGCCGCCAACTCATGGCATTGGCACGACCACACATCGGCGGAACCCATTGCCGCACCAGACCGCAAGGGACACGCCAAGGTGGAAGTCGTCAAAGGATGGGAAGCGCGATTGGAACGAACCGTCGAAATCCTCAAAGAACTGAAAGTAGGAGAGCGCGAAATGAGCTGCGGCATTCTCCTGCGCGGAAATAAACATGCCAGAGAAGTGGCCGATTTTCTTAAAGCTCATGATTTCGATGTCATCCTCGAGGGCGCCCGCGAACCAGCATCTGATTCAACCATCGGCATTGTCATTTCTCACATGCTCAAATGGCTGATGAATCCCGCCGATGGATTCGCATGGAACACCCTTGTGATGTCACCATTCCATAGCGCGTTGAATCAGCTCTTCGGATCGGATGCTGAAGAGATTTGGGAAAACCTAACCGCCTCGATCGCGACCCTTGGTCTGCACGACAGCATGAAATCCGTGGTCGCCACTGCCTGCCCGACACTATCTGAATTCGGCCAGTCTCGAGCGAACGATATTTTGAAAGCCATGTCGGGATTGGATCAACATGGCTACAGCAGCCTGCAACAAGCCGTTGATCACATCGAACGCCTCAAGATCCCGCAAAGCCCTGGATCTGCCGCCGTTCAAGTCATGACCATTCATAAGTCCAAAGGCCTTGGCTTCGACGCGGTAATCCTGCCTGAGATCCCTACCACCAAAATCCCCGAAGCCAACCGCTACGACATGGCCAAAGGCAAAGGTTGGATTTCAGAAACACCAGCTCAATGGGCGCGCGAATTCTTCCCCGATTTACAGGACAACGAACGACGGTGGGGCGACCACCAGATGTATGAAGCCTTCTGTACCCTCTATGTTGCAATGACTCGTGCCAAGCGGGGACTCCATGTCTTGCTCGACCCCTCAAAAACCGAAATAGATGACCCTTCTCACCCATCCTTGTCCAACTGGCTCGCTCGATCACTCCCAGATCTCGAAGAGGTCGCTTACGAAAACGGCTCAGAGGGATGGTCCCATGATCTCGACTTAATCCGTGATATTACAGGCGATTCAAAACAAGCCACGTTGAACTCCGCGAACACAACACCCGTTCATAAAACCAATCCGAGCCACAAGTCGTCTCACCGCTCAGGCGATCAAGCGGCCCTTCTATTCGGCACGCATGTTCATGAGTTATTGGAAAAAATCACTTGGCTCGATGACGCCGCACCATCTTTGCCAAAATCCCGCGCGGGGGATGCCGTGCAGTCGGTAATTGATTGCCCGAAATTCGATTCTGTCTTCTCTAAAAAGAACCGTTCTATTCGCCTGTTGCGAGAACAGGATGTCGACGTCTTAAATAACGAACAAAAGATCTCTGGCGTAATCGACCGCCTCCACCTGCATCTCGATCCCGAGGGCAAGGTCGAGACCGTTGAAATCATTGACTTCAAAACTGACAACTCTCCCGTGGATCAAATTGTCGCAAAGTATCGTTCTCAACTCGGGCTTTACCGTGACTGCATCAGCCAGATTTACCCTAGCATTCCCGTCTCCTGCAAGTTGCTCCTGACGCATCATCTTGAGTTAGTGGAGGTGTAGGCGGCATTGGATGCAGGCGGCGTTGGATCTTTAGCGAAGGGTTTTTAGGTCGAGTGATTGGGGCAAAAAAAGAGCCCCGCACCTGATTTCTCAGATGCGGGGCATAGACCTGGCGACGACCTACTCTCACAGGACCTATCGTCCCACTACCATCGGCGCTGCAGCGTTTCACTTCCGGGTTCGGAATGGGACCGGGTGGTTCCACTGCGCTCTGGTCACCAGAGGTCAATATTGGTGATGAATGGCGTTTGCCATGCAATTCCAAAACTGGGTCTCTGGGGGCCTGAGTTCGTATGTTTGTTACTGGGTCATTGGTCATTTGTCATTAGGAAAAAGCTTCGCGCTTGGCTTGCTCTTCACCAATGACCACTGACTAGTGAACCATTGACGGCGGCTTTCGCCGCCTTTGCCCGCTCTCTGGCATCCATATGGAGATTCTAATGGTTAATGACTTATTGGACCGGCTTGTTTAAAGCCGCTCTTCGTGTCGTTGATAAATCTGATTCCAAAAACAGGAATCAAGCCGAACGGATGATTAGTACTTCTCGGCTACACGTGTTACCACGCTTCGACCTAAAGCCTATCAACGTCATAGTCTCTGACGATCCTTCAGGGAAAATTCATCTTGGGAGTGGCTTGGCGCTTAGATGCTTTCAGCGCTTATCCATTCCATACTTAGCTACCCGGCCATGCTCTTGACAGAACAACCGGTGCACCAGAGGTATGTCGATTCCGGTCCTCTCGTACTAGGAACCGAACCCCTCAATTTTCCTGCGCCCACAGAGGATAGAGGACCGAACTGTCTCGCGACGTTCTGAACCCAGCTCGCGTGCCGCTTTAACCGGCGAACAGCCGGACCCTTGGGACCTTCTCCAGCCCCAGGATGCGACGAGCCGACATCGAGGTGCCAAACTTCGCCGTCGATATGAACTCTTGGGCGAAATCAGCCTGTTATCCCTAAGGTACCTTTTATCCGTTGAGCGACGGCAATTCCACATTCAACCGCCGGATCACTTAGGCCTGCTTTCGCATCTGCTCGACTTGTAGGTCTCACAGTTAGGCGGGTTTATGCCTATGCACTCGACACACGGTTACAAACCGTGCTGAACCCACCTTCGCGCTCCTCCGTTACTCTTTAGGAGGATACCGCCCCAGTAAAACTGACCGGCTGACACTGTTCCTCGCCCGGATTCACGGGTCGAGGTTAGATTTTCCAACACCCAAGGGTGGTATCTCACTGGCGACTCTGCGATGTCCTAAAACACCGCTTCAAAGTCTCCCACTTATGCTGAGCATGAAAATCGAAAAACCAATGACAGCTTACAGTTAAGGTCTATAGGGTCTTTCCGTCCTTCTGCGGGTAGGCGGCATCTTCACCGCCATTACAATTTCACTGAGCACCTGGTTGAGACAGCGCCCAACTCGTTTCACGATTCGTGCAGGTCGGAACTTACCCGACAAGGAATTTCGCTACCTTAGGACCGTTATAGTTACGGCCGACATTCACGGGGACTTGGACTCAAAGCTTCGCCACAAGGGCTAACATCTCATCTTAATCTTTCCGCATTGGTCACGTGTCACATCCTATACTTGGCCTTGCGGCTTGGCAGAATGCTGTGTTTTTGCTAAACAGTCGGTTGGGCCATTTCACTGCGGCCTAGGAAAATACCTAGGCACCCCTTATCCCTAAGTTACGGGGCCAATTTGCCGAGTTCCTTAACCAGGGTTCACTCTTACGCCTTGGTATATTCTACCCACCCACCTGTGTCGGTTTACGGTACGGGTCCCTTAGCATACACCAGATCTTTTCTTGGCACCACCTTTGGTAATACGGATTGGCCGTAGCCGCACCTCAGAATTCAATCACTTAGTTACCTCCAGCAATGCGTCAATCTGGGTTAAGGGTCGGAAGTGCAGGAATATTAACCTGCTGTCCATCGCCTACGCCTATCGGCCTCGGCTTAGGTCCCGACTAACCCCGGGACGAAAAACGTAGCCCGGGAAACCTTGGGTTTACGGCGGACGGGGATTTCACCCGTCTTATCGTTACTCATGTCTGCATCCTCTCTTCTAAGCGCTCCACGGTCAGTCGCCATCGCGCTTCAACGTGCTTAGAATGCTCCTCTACCGCTCCAGCCCCCAGGGGCTGAAGCCCAGAGCTTCGGTATTATGCTTATCGCCAATCATTTTCGGCGCAAGGTCTCTCGATGAGTAAGCTATTACGCACTCTTTAAATGGTGGCTGCTTCTAAGCCAACATCCTCACTGTCTATGAAACCTCACTTCCTTTCCACTTAGCATAATTTAGGCACCTTAGCTGCTGATCTGGGCTGTTTCCCTTTTGACGATGAAGCTTATCCCCCACCGTCTCACTGCCGCGCTCTACCCCGTGGTATTCGGAGTTTGATAGGGGTTGGTAGGCGGGTATGCCCCCTAGCCCTTTCAGTGCTCTACCCCCACGGGTCAACACGCGACGCTGCACCTCAATGCATTTCGAGGAGAACCAGCTATCACGGGGTTTGATTAGCCTTTCACTCCGACCCTCAGCTCATCCGAGAATTTTTCAACATTCACCGGTTCGGTCCTCCACTTAGTATCACCTAAGCTTCAACCTGGCCAAGGGTAGGTCACCTCCGCTTCGGGTCCAGCACGTGCAACTATGGTCGCCCTATTCGGACTCGCTTTCGCTTCGCCTCCGTCCCATAAGGACTTAGGCTTGCCACACATACTGACTCGCAGACTCATTAAGCAAAAGGCACGCCATCACAGGACAAGCCTGCTCTGACACCTTGTAGGCACACGGTTTCAGGTTCTATTTCACTCCGCTCACAGCGGTTCTTTTCACCTTTCCTTCACAGTACTTGTTCACTATCGGTCGCTAACTAGTATTTAGCCTTATGCCGTGGTCGGCACAGATTCATACGCCGTTTCACGTGTGGCGTATTACTCAGGGACACCCTAGGGCCAATGCAAATTTCGATCACGGGAGTCTCACCCTCTTTGCTGCAGCTTTCCATCTGCTTAATCTATTTTTATTGGTCCCATATCGGGGCCCTACAACCCCAGGAGCAAGCTCCTGGTTTGGGCTATTCCGCTTTCGCTCGCCACTACTTACGGAATCGATTCTCTTTCTTTTCCTCCGGTTACTGAGATGTTTCACTTCACCGGGTATCGCGTATCTTTTCCTAACTTCCATTGCTGGCTTCAGAAAAGAACGATGGAGTTCTAACTCCATCAGGTTACCCCATTCGGAAATCTCCGGATCAACGGTCATTTGCACCTACCCGAAGCTTATCGCAGCTTATCACGTCCTTCATCGCCTGTTAGCACCAAGGCATTCACTGTGTGCCCTATAAAAGCTTGATTCCATGTTTGAAATCAGCCTGTTTTATCTTTGAGTTCAATTCGCAACGCATGCGCTGCTCATATCCCTCGTTTCTTTAAACGAGCCAGTGCCCAAAAGCACTGACCTTTGCCGTAAAAATATTTAATGTATTTGGGAATCAGAATATATTCAAGACTACGTAAGAACGGCTTCGCAGGAGTTTTAACACTCCCACTTCTCAGTCTTTTTTATAGTCATTAAAATTATATTTCTCCATATGGATGTCAAAGAGCGAACTCACTCTAATCGCGCGGAATTCATCTCAATCATTTAACGGAAATGGTGGGCCTGATAGGACTCGAACCTATGACCCCCGCCTTATCAAGGCGGTGCTCTAACCAACTGAGCTACAGGCCCAGATGGCGGACTTGGTGGAGGTTAGCGGACTCGAACCGCTGACATCCTGCTTGCAAAGCAGGCGCTCTACCAACTGAGCTAAACCCCCTTTCTAGTGTCCAACGCCCGGCTTTCCGACCGTTGACCGACTTAGCCGAGGGCTCATTTCCATGATTGTGTGATGCTTTAAGAGTCAAAAGATTGAATTGCACGCTGCGTGCAAATTTTCCAATACGCACGGTATTTTAATAAGTGTTGTTAGGTGCGATGAATTGCTTCATCGCAACCCCATATCAAATCATTGCTGATCTGTGTGAACCATTGCTGATCCACAAGGGGCTCGACCTTTTACAGGGACCGTGAGAACGGTTTGTAAATTTCTCCATAGAAAGGAGGTGATCCAGCCGCAGGTTCCCCTACGGCTACCTTGTTACGACTTCATCCCAGTTACCAGCTACGCCTTCGGACCCTGCCTCCTTGCGGTTGGCTCAGGCACTTCGGGTGCGACCGGCTTCCATGATGTGACGGGCGGTGTGTACAAGACCCGGGAACGTATTCACGGCGCCGTAGATGATGCGCCATTACTAGCGATTCCAACTTCATGGAGGCGAGTTGCAGCCTCCAATCCGAACTGGGCCCAGTTTTGCAGATTTCCTCCACCTCGCGGTATCGGTGCTCATTGTACTGGGCATTGTAGTACGTGTGCAGCCCAAGGCGTAAGGGCCATACTGACCTGACGTCGTCCCCACCTTCCTCCCAGTTGATCTGGGCAGTCTGACTAGAGTTCCCACCATTACGTGCTGGCAACTAATCACAAGGGTTGCGCTCGTTATGGGACTTAACCCGACACCTCACAGCACGAGCTGACGACGGCCATGCAGCACCTGTGCAAATCCCCCGAAGGGTCACGCGCTTTCACGCGCTTAGAGATGCATGTCAAGCCTTGGTAAGGTTCTTCGCGTTGCATCGAATTAAGCCACATACTCCACCGCTTGTGCGGGTCCCCGTCAATTTCTTTGAGTTTTAGTCTTGCGACCGTACTTCCCAGGCGGCACGCTTAACGCGTTAGCTCCGGCACAAGAGGGGTCGAATCCTCTCACACCAAGCGTGCACCGTTTACGGCCAGGACTACAGGGGTATCTAATCCCTTTCGCTCCCCTGGCTTTCGAGCCTCAGCGTCAGGAGTTGTCCAGTAGCTCGCTTTCGCCACAGGTGGTCCTCACGATATCTACGCATTTCACTGCTACACCGTGAATTCCAGCTACCTCTCCAATCCTCTAGCACGGCAGTATCGGATGCAGTTCCGGGGTTGAGCCCCGGGATTTCACATCTGACTTACCGCGCCGCCTACGCTCCCTTTACGCCCAGTGATTCCGAACAACGCTCGGGACCTTCGTATTACCGCGGCTGCTGGCACGAAGTTAGCCGTCCCTTCCTCTTCTGGTACTATCAACCCTGTGCACTATTCATGCCCAGGTCTTACTCCCAGATGACAGGAGTTTACAATCCGAAGACCGTCATCCTCCACGCGGCGTTGCACCATCAGGGTTGCCCCCATTGTGAATTATTCTCGACTGCTGCCACCCGTAGGTGTCTGGACCGTGTCTCAGTTCCAGTGTGCCTGATCGTCCTCTCAAACCAGGTACCCGTCGTTGCCTTGGTGAGCTATTACCTCACCAACTAGCTGATAGGGCGCGAACCAATCCTATAGCGACAGCCCGAAAGCCATCTTTACCCTTGCGGGAACTATGGGGTATTAATCCACCTTTCGGCGGGCTATCCCCCTCTATAGGGCATGTAATTCACGTGTTACTCACCCGTGCGCCACTAGAGTTTTCCAATATAAATACCGAAAAACTCTCGTACGACTTGCATGTCTTAAACACGCCGCCAGCGTTCGTTCTGAGCCAGAATCAAACTCTCCGTATAAATTTAGGAGGTTATGACTCTGTTCATTGCTGAACAGTTGTTCATATTCCAAATTGACTTCAGTGGTCTCCCCCTCAAATCCAAGGCGAACCTCAAACTATTAGGATCTCCACCGGGACCGCGCGCTCTTCAAAAAAGCGCGCAGCGCACAATTCAATCTTTTTTCTCTTCCCAACAAAAAACGCTTATATGCTCAAAACCCAAACCTTCTTTCAGATTCTCGCTGTCTCAAGCACGCTTCTTGCTAGGCCACACTGTCAAAGATCTCTTCTTCGAGCCGACTAAAAAGCCGATCGGGTAATTCATTACCGCGATCGACATTCTGTCTCTCGACCACCCTCTTAGCGTGGCGGCTCGGGAAACTAGTGACCCACCCCCCATCACGTCAACCCATTTCATAACCTTTTTTGAAGTTTTTTTCAGGCGCGATTTTCCTTGGATTTACGGGGCCTCCACGGCCCGAGCTCGGGCCCTGCAAAGCCACCATCGACCCGCTTCAATCAAAGAACCCACGAATGCGGTTCAGCTCCCTCCGGTCTTTCTTCGTCGGCCTCCCCCTTGAGCCCTCTGCGCGAGCTTGATGCCAACGCTTCTGAGCATCGGAGTTCTCCTGCGGGGTCGACTCAAGATAGCAATCACAGGCTTGTGACGCCGCCACTCGCTTATCGATCAACCCCAAGACCTCAACCACCCTGGATCCAGGCCCCTCAGGGAATGGCAACTCTAACAAGTCACCGTGTCGCAGCAGGGTTGATGCTTTGATGACATGGTTTCCTCGTTTGACCTTGCCTGCCTCACACATATCCGCAGCAAGCCGACGTGTCTTATATAGGCGCACCGCCCAGAGCCATTTGTCAGCACGTGCTGTTTGCTCCATCAGTCGCCGCTCTTCAGAACTTTAATAAAGGCGTCTTGAGGGATATTCACTTTGCCGAACATCTTCATCTTTTTCTTACCTTCCTTCTGCTTTTCCAGCAGTTTGCGTTTCCGTGAAATATCACCACCGTAACACTTGGCGGTCACGTTCTTGCGCATGGCAGAGATCGATTCACGCGCAACAATCTTGCCGCCAACAGCCGCTTGGATCGCCACCACAAACAAGTGCGATGGAATCACATCTTTGAGTTTTCCAGCAAGAACGCGCCCGTATGATTCCGCCTTATCGCGATGGACAATCGTCGAAAAGGCTTCGACGGGGTCACCCGCGATCAACATGTCCATCTTGACCATCTTCGCTGTGCGGTATCCCGAGTGCTCGTAGTCCATCGAGCCATACCCTCGCGTCATGGATTTGAGGCGGTCATTAAAATCAACCAAGATCTCAGAAAGCGGCATCACGCTACTTAGCATCACGCGAAACTCATCAATCGTTTCCGTATTGGTCACCTCACCGCGCTTCTCGAGCACCAGTTGCATCATGTCTCCGATGTACTCGCCGGGCACCATGATGTAGACATTCACGGTGGGTTCACGAACCTCTTGGATGACTTGCGGTTCGGGAAAAAGCGATGGGTTATCAATGATGACCTCGCTCCCATCAGTCAGCGTGACCTGATAGATAACCGATGGGTAGGTCGAGATCACATCCATGTTGAACTCACGGCGAAGGCGCTCTTGGATGATCTCCATGTGGAGCAAGCCGAGGAAACCGCAACGGAAGCCGAACCCAAGAGCCGTCGAACTTTCCGTTGAAAACGTGAAGGCTGCATCATTGATCTGCAGCTTGCCCATGGCCGTTTTGAGCGCTTCGTAATCAGATGCGTCCACTGGATAGATTCCAGAAAACACCATCGGCTGGATTTCTTTGTAGCCGGGAAGGGGCTCAGAGCAGGGGTGGGTATTATCGGTGAGCGTATCACCAATCTTTGCCTCGTCGGCTGATTTCATGTTCGCAACAACGTAACCGACGTCGCCTGCGACCAGCTCATCGCGAGCCTCCATCCTGGGTGTAAACACGCCAACCTCCTTCACTTCGTAGGTTTTATTGGTCGCAAACAATTTTACCCGTTGGCGCTTTTTGACCGTGCCTGAAAATACGCGGACATAGGAAACCACTCCGCGGTAAGTATCGTAAATCGAGTCAAACACCGACGCTCGGAGAAGTCGGTCTTCATTCTCAATCGGAGCCGGCACCCGCTGGACGATAGCCTCAAGGATCTCCTCAATGCCGATTCCAGATTTCGCAGACGCGGGAATGCAATCTTCAGCGGGAATGCAGAGTACATCTTCGAGTTGCTTTTTGCACTTGGGCACATCCGCAGCGGGGAGATCAATCTTATTGAGAACAGGAATGATCGTAAGGTTCTGCTCGGTAGCGAGATGAAGGTTTGCCACCGTTTGCGCTTCGACCCCTTGCGCGGCATCCACCATCAAGATCGCGCCTTCACAAGCAGCAAGCGAACGGGCGACCTCGTAAGAGAAGTCAACGTGACCCGGAGTGTCCAGCAGGTTGAGTTTGTAGGTCTTACCGTCTTTGGCTTTGTAGGCCATCGTCACGGGGTGCGATTTGATGGTAATTCCTTTCTCTCTCTCGAGATCCATGGAGTCCAGTTGTTGAGCACTCGTCTCGCGCATCGTGACAGTACTGGTCGCCTCCATAAGGCGGTCGGACAGCGTGGTTTTACCGTGATCGATGTGGGCGATGATCGAAAAGTTGCGGGTCAGCTCGGTGGACATAAAAATGGGATTGCCTGCGGGCGCGGGAGAGAAAACAGGAATTTGCCGACTAAGCAGTAAAAATCAAGAGCTGTCCCAGCAAATACCCGTGTCTCGAGTCAGTATTTTCGCCATGCACTCGGGAAAAACAACACCAGAAGAGCAAACAATTCCAAACGACCAAGGATCATCAGCCAGGCGAGGAAAATTTGGGTCGATTCACGGAAATGGGAAAAGTTCTCGGATGGGCCAACCGCCCCAAAACCAGGGCCAATGTTTGAAATGGTTGCCAAAACCGCCCCCCAACAAGTCTGTAGCGTGATCCCCGTGCCCGCTTCCAAAAAACCAACGATCGCCGTGGAGAAAACGGTGATCATCAAATACATCGTCAGGAAAAACATCGTCCTCGCCCGCGCATCATCATCGATCGGGTTGCCATTGACGCTCAATCGGAAATAGAGATTTGGGCGGAATGCTCGGACGACCTCTTGTCGGGCCGATTTCAAAAACACCAGCAATCGTCCGATCTTGAAACCACCAGCGGTCGAACCCGCACTACCACCGATGAACATTAGCAGCGCAATGATCACTTTGCACCAAGCTGGCCACAGCTCGTAATCAACCGTGCCAAAACCGGTGGTAGAAATAATGGTAATCACGACAAAACCTGCATCACGGAGCGCCTCCACAAATGGGGCATCACCATGCCAGGCACGACCGCCCGCAATGGCCAGAATGAAGACCGCGCAAATGGACAACAACCACTTGCCGTCCTCTTCCTGCCGGAAACGGCGCCAATTCTTTTTGAGAATCACCACAAACAAGAGGAAGTTCATGCTGCAGATCAGCATGAAAAACATGATCCAAAGCTCGATCAGCCAACCATTTCCCCAATTCGAGTAATGGCCGATGCTCGCATTGTGCGGGCTGAATCCACCGGTGGATATGGCGGTCATCGTGTGACAGATCGCATTGAACCAGGTGAAACCCATGAACTTCAATCCAACCGCGCAGGTGGTCGATAGCGTTAGGTAGATTTTGATCAAGATCCACGAGGTGTCTTGAATTCTAGCCATTCCCGCCTCACCGCTTCGGAATGATGATTCATTGTGAAACAATGATTTTGCTCCCAACCCGAGATAAGAAAGCACGGCAACGAACAACACCAGGATCCCGATACCGCCCAACCACTGGGTGGCCGACCGCCACAAAAGAATCCCGCGCGGCCATGATTCAATATCGGTCATCACCGTGGAGCCCGTCGTCGTGAATCCTGAGGCCGATTCAAAAAACGCTGCTGCCCAGTCCAAGCCGGGCGAGCACAAGAAATATGGCAACCCACCAAAAGCACTGCTGAGAAGCCAGCCCAAGCCCACCACCACCACAGCCTCCCGCCGAGGAATGCGCCCTTTGAGGTGTTGTGAACCCGCCAAGGCAATCATGACAATTGCAACACCACCTGAAATGGCTGCTGATTGAAACAGGGCCGTCATCGCATCGGCGCTAGATGCCAATGGGTCCGACCAAGAAAACAGCCCACATGCCAACATCGCAATGGCCTCCAGCAATAGCAGGATGCCCACAAGACGTAAGACGAGGCGTAATTTCATTGGATCAAATGGGTAGCAAAATCATTCAGCCAACAGTTTGACGAATGACTTCATTGCAGGCTGCGCAACAACGGCATAGACGTGATCACCAGCGAGCAACACCTCATCAGGGCCGGGCACTTCCGCATGCACGCCGCGCAGGTGACCGACGAGCACCGTTCCCACAGGCCAATCAACCTCGTGCACCATGTGACCCGCGGCTATGGAACCTTTGCCTACACGAATCTCAATCAACAAGGCGCCGTCAAACTTCTCAAGAATGTGATATCGGTCGGTGGTAATGAATCGCTGAATCTCTCGGCGTGTCGCTTCACGCGGGCTGACCGCAGCTTTGATCCCAAGGTGGTGGCCACTGGCAGATATCGCCGCCGCATAATCTGCGCGGTGAATCAGAGTGAGGCAGCTTTGAACTCCCAGAGTGTGCGCTTGGAGGCATGACATCACGTTGTCCTCATCATCTGGACTGGTTCCGATAAAGAAGTCGGCGGCGCCCACCTGTTCTTCTTCGAGGTCAGCCACCACAGTGGCATCGGCACAGATCACGGTCGCGTTGACCAAGCGATCCGCTAACTTGGCACACAAGGCTGGATCTTTTTCAAAGATTCGCACATCGCATTCAAAACTTTCTAACATCTGGGCGAGCGAGAAGCCGTATTCATTGCCACCGAAGATTACTACCTTGAGCCGATCTCTCTTCTTTTGCTTCCCTTGCAATCTCACTGAGAAGTCTCTGAGTTTGCGAGGCTCACCAAAAATGGTCACAACATCATTGGCCTCAAGAGTGGTATTCGCTTCGGGAACAAAGTGTTCATCTCCACGCGACACCATTGCCAGGCGAATCCCGACAGGCGCGCTAAGCTTCTTCAGCGTAAGCCCACACGCATCGGCCTTGGCGCTGATCCTGACTTGCTGAAGCTCGATTTTACCTCGCGCCAATTCTTCCACCACGATGGACTCCGGGTTGCGGATGTATTTGGCCAGCTCAATGGCCGAGAGCCTCTCGGAGCTGAAAATACTATCGACTCCAAAGTGCCCTTTGAAATCGAACAACCATTCTTCCCGCTGCAAGCCGGGGTGCACGCGACAGATGACTTTCTCAACTCCCATCGCCTTCGCCATGGACGCGGACATCATGTTGGCGGTGTTCGACGAGGTGAGCGACAAGAACAAGTCGCACTCACCAACATCGGCATCAACCAAATCTTCGACGCTGGCTCCATTGCCGCTAATCACCTTGCCATCAATCACCTGGCCTAGCTCATTGGCGAGCTTGGGATTCTTTTCAATAACGGAAATGTTATGGGCTTCTTGCGATAGAACTGACGCCAAATAGCGTCCGATCTCACCCGCTCCAACGATGATAATATTCATGGGAATCGTGCCCGGTTTCTCTCCGAGAGGAGGAAACCCTAACGCGACGCACCTGCAAGAGCAATGCTCAAGGCAGCCATCTCCACACCGCCGATTGTAGTTCTAATTTGCAATAGATCCGCAAAAGCGCTATGAATATAGATTATGAAAATGACTCTCTTCCTCTCAAAATGTGCCCTGATTGTGACATTTGCTGCATCAATGGTTTTTCAGGCAAACGCTGAGAACGCACCGAAGAAGGAAAATCTGACCTCCGACGGCTATTTCCTGAGGGCGCGTGCCCTCGAGAAACAAGGCGATGCCGCAGGTGCAATGGCGGCTTACAAAGAAGCACTTCGCATCAACCCCAAAAACGCCAATGCAGAGTATCGCATGCACCAGTTGAAAAGGAATTTTGCCAAGGTCGAAGCTGACGGCCGCAAACAGCAGTTCAACAGCGTGAAAGTCTCTGAATACAAAATCCAGGGAGCATCACTCCACGAATCCCTTGTCGCACTGAGCACACTTGTAGAAAAAGAGTCAAAAAGCAGCGTGACCCCTAACTTCATCATCCAAGACCCGGATGGGAAATTGGAAAACGCCGAACTATCATTGGCTCTCAAAAATATCCCTGCGGGTGGAGTTTTGCAGTATCTGCTCGAGCAATCCGGAGCCAAGGCTCGCTATGATGAGCACGCGATTGTGATCTTGCCTCGCTGATAGGCGAACCACAGGATCGCACCTATGAATTATCTCTTATCTTTTGCTACAGGATTTCTCTTCATCGCGGTGACGCTATCTCCTGCGGCAGCCGGCAAGTTCAAAGACGGATTCACGCCGACTGAGGTCATCGAATACAAACAGCCTGAAGGCAAACCCTTGTGCCTTCATGTTTTTAAGCCCGAGGGCTGGAAAGCCAGCGATCAACGTCCTGCCGCCGTTTTCTTTTTTGGTGGAGGCTGGGTTGGTGGCACCCCGGCTCAGTTCTTCCCTCATGCTGATCACTTGGCCAAACGCGGCATGGTTGCCATCTCGGCCGAATACCGCACGAAAAGCTCACACAAAACGAGCCCGAAAGAATGCGTCGAGGATGGCAAGTCGGTCGTTCGCTGGATTCGCGCTCACGCGAAAGAGCTCGGCATCGATCCCGATAAGCTGGCCGTTGGTGGCGGATCGGCCGGTGGGCATGTTGCCGCGGCTAGCAGCTTCTGCAAAGGCTTTGACGCCGAGGCCGATGGCGCTTCGATTTCAGCCACTGCCAATGCATTGCTTCTCTTCAACCCTGTGCTCGATAACGGCCCGGGAGAATACGGTCACAACAAAGTGAAGGATTACTGGGAAAGCATATCCGCCGCTCACAACGTGAAAGCCCCAGTGCCGCCGATCTTCTACGTTCTCGGCACCGAAGACGATCTCATCCCTGTTGCAACCGCCCAACGCTTCAAGGAAACCGTGACGAAGGCTGAAGGACGATGCGATCTTCACATCTACAAAGATGCAGGCCACGGATTCTTCAATCGCGACCCTTTCTTCGATCAGACCATCCAGGCGATGGACGACTTCATCGTTTCACTGGGGTGGCTCAAAAAGGTGAAACCATAAGCCTAGGATTAGGAGAACACCTTGGTGATGGGTTTCCCTTTGTGCCCGCCCATGGCGAATGGACGACGCGTAGGTGACATCACCTCCTTGTTGTAGGGGATGCCCATTGCGAACGCGATTGTTGCATTGAAGTCATCCGCGCCGACTGGGTTCTCTATCACATTGGACGCGGTTTTGTCCGTCGCGCCATAGGCTTGGCCGCCGCGGATACCACCACCGGCGAGCAGACATGAGAAAGCTTTTGGATAATGATTCCTACCCGCATTGGAAACAATTCTTGGCGAACGACCAAACTCCGTCGCAACAACAACCAAAGTTTCATCCAAGATGCCGCGAGATTTTAGATCCGTGAGCAAAGATGATAACGCTTGGTCGAGCACGGGGATCTTCTCTTCCATTTGATCAAAGTTGTCGGCGTGCCAATCAAAGCCACCATATTCGACTTCCACAAATTTCACGCCGCGCTCAACAAGTCGGCGCGCCAGCAAAACGCCTTGGCCGAATCGGTCACTGCCATAGGCAGCCCGGCTATCGGCCGGTTCTTTGGAAAGGTCAAATGCATCCAAATCTTTCGACTGCATCAAATTCACCGCTGAGGAATAAACCTCACTGTAGGCGCGAACTGACTTCTGCCCTTTGTGAAATTTGGTATCGAAGTCGTGGTCGAGCTCCTGACGCAAGTCCAACTGGCGTTTCAGTTCTTTTTCACTAACCCCATCGCGTCTGCGGATGTCTTGAAGGCCCAGCTTCGGATCACCAATAGGAACAGGCGCGTACTTTGGTTCAAAAAATCCTGCGCCCGGATGGCGGTTGCCTCCGCCGACCAACACAAAGGACGGCAGATCATTATCGGTGCCACCTGACATTCTTGAGACCCACGAGCCTGATGATGGGTGAACGATTGAGCCACGTGGCGAGTATCCAGTGTGCATCAGATACTTCCCCTGCTCATGTGCTCCTTGCGTCGTGCTCAAGGAACGAATGAGCGCCACTTTGTCGGTGTGCTTGGCCAACATCGGCAAACAATGGCCGAGCTGTATGCCATCAGCCTTGGTCGAGATCGCTTTCACTGGACCACGATACTCGACTGGAGCATCTGGTTTCGGGTCAAAGGTGTCGATGTGGGTCATCCCACCAGACATGTAGAGATAAATGACGTGCTTGGCCTTGCCTCCACCGAGCTTCGCGATATCGGGATCCGCCGCGAACGCTTTGCTATCAAATAACTTCGCCATCGAACCACCAATGGTCAGACCAAAACAGGTCTTCGCCGTTTGACTCAAAAAGTCACGGCGGTTCACTTCGTTCATTCGATTCGGATTCATGGCAGTTATTGGATAAAGATGAAGCGGTTGGAGCTGAGCATCGCCACCGCGAGATCGCGCAACGACTCGTCATTTCTTACATGCTCTAAATAGCGATATTTTTCCTGAACGTTTGGCAGCGCACTGAAAAGTGTTAGGAACAACTCCTCCAGTCGCTCGTCAGGCTTGTCCAGTTGTTTTAGCTTGCGACTGAGGTGGCTACCTTTTCCCGAAATCAAATCGGTTCTAGGGTTGTTCAATAACGTTAGAGCCTGTGGCACCGTGGCCTCTGCATTGCTGGACGATGGCGTCTCGCGGTCGGATCCACCAAACTGACGAACCAAAGATCCAGCCTTCATCGGGGCGGGCAATTCAGAGATGCGCGTTGGTTCTACACGCCTGCGCCGATCACTGCGACCCATCATCGACATCATGTCGCCACCACGGAATGGGTCCGCCTGAACTCGCGCGTCGTTCATACGGTCGCGGACTTCTTTCATCTCTTCATAGACCACTTGTTTCTGATGTTTGGTCTTGGCCTTGGCGAGCTTATCACGAGCCTCCCGCATATCTGCTTGGGCCTTGCGCAGCATTTGCTCCCCTTGTTGCGCAGACTCCGCAAGCATCATGATTTGATGGGTTTCAGATGAGAACAAGGTGTCCACACGGTTTGCATAAGCCTCCCATTTCTGCACCAAAGTCTCGGAAGCCTCATCTTTAACGCTGCCGTTTCGCAGCACGATGAACGAATCGTAGAACTGCTCAGCACTCATACGGCGCAAGACAAATCCTCGGAACGCCAATGGTTCACCCATCGCAGGTTCGCTGTCCATGCTCTCGCGCTGAAACAGATCGGTGCGGTAGAGGACGCGAAGAAACTGACGCACATCGTAGTTCACGCCCTTCATGACTTTTTCCAAATACGCCTGTGTCTGAGGATGGGTTGTCTTGGTGTCTTCATTAAGGTCATCCAAAGAATCCAAGATCGGATGGCCGAAGACATGCGCCCACAACCGGTTGGTGATCGTTTTGGTGAAGTAAGGGTTTTCTTTTGAAGTCACCCATGCCGCAAATGCCTCACGTCGCTTCTCTTCAGAGACGTCTTCAAGCTCCGGGCCAAAGAAAGTCGCTGGCTTCACCACATCGCCGGGCTTTCCATCACGATATTTGTAATCCGCTGGCAGCTTCAGCTCGACCTCCTCATTGTCCACGATCGCATTCTTCTGGATGCTG
The DNA here is from genome assembly GCA_043566505.1 of Luteolibacter sp. Classification (GTDB taxonomy): domain Bacteria; phylum Verrucomicrobiota; class Verrucomicrobiia; order Verrucomicrobiales; family Akkermansiaceae; genus Luteolibacter. The sequence goes on from CP121322.1 coordinate 1,023,614, forward strand.
CGGAACAATGGACGCAAGTCGCGGCCCACGCTGCGCGCCATATTCATTCGCTGTTGGCGCTCTTGCTGAATCTGCTTGGCCCGAGCTTTCTTATCTTTCGGCAGATCTTGTTTTGCGGCTACTCCGCCCTTCTGGGTTTTGTCTTTGTAGAGCTCTTGCGAAATATTTCTAACCAATTCCTGCGCATCGCCACTGCGATACTGGAGGCCTCCACCAAATGCCGCCATTTGGTAATACTCATGCTGACTCCAGTCATCGAAAGGATGATCATGGCATTGAGCACAGCCAATCTGCCGACCCAAGAACACCTGCATGGTGTTACTAAAGTTATCCAACTGCATGTTGCGATCTCGCAGAAAATAACCCACTGCCGGGTTGTTCGCTGAGTGACCGGTGGCACTCAACATTTCCTGAACCAATTGGTCCCACGGCTTATCATCCGCCAACGAGTCGCGCAGCCAAACATGCCAGCCGAGCCCAAATTGCTCTTGCCCCGTCTGCAGCCTCAACAAATCCGCCGTCCAGTTGAACAAATGGGAATCAAATCCTGGTGAAGCCACCAATTCATCGACCAACTTATCCCGCTTCTTCAGTGAGCGGTCGTCCAAAAATTCCCGCGCTTCATCGGTGGTCGGAATGCGACCGATAATTCCCAAATAGGCTCGGCGAAGAAATGTCGCGTCATCGATGCGGCCCATCGGCCTGACTTTCGCCACTTTGAGCTCCTGAGCCAAAAGGCGGTCGATTTGGTCCGCCGACTTCTTGACGACATCCTCCGAAAGCGGCTTGGCAGAAGCCAAAAGCGACAGGGAAAACAGAAATCCTAGACTGCGGAAAAGGTTCATAATCGTAAGTATCACTCCAGAAAGTGATAATAGTTGCGCAGAAAAGCACTTTTTTCACCAAAACCCCCGCTGGCAGACGAGACTCAGCCGTGTCTAATAAAAACCTTACCAGTTCACGTTTTGGCCACGCGCGTCGATGTGGGTGAAATTCCGGTAGCCACCGACACCGCCGTTGAACAATCCCAAGTCACGCAATTCACGAGCCATGCGGGTCACTTTGGAGGCACTGCATGGGAATTTGACGTCAATCGCCACATTGGCTTTGTGCCATGAACCGGTTTTAGCTCCGCGGCATTTGGAATTGTAGGCGGGTGACCGGTAAGCGGAGATGACCTCGACATCATTGACGTTCATCTCCTTGGCGATGCGATCTACCACCTTCAAGACATAGCCCATTCGACTCCACCACTTTTTGGGCGGCAGGCTATTCCAGGTGTTGCCACGCGATTTAGCGTGGGATTCAACAACCTGGGCTGGATCCAGCCGCTTCAGATTGAGAGAGCGAATGTATTTGTGGTAGGCGCTCGCAGATCGATTGCGCTCCGCCCAGTGCTCGGGAACATCCAAGACAGCACGATAGGAAATGGGATTGCTTTTGACGCCCTCGTTATTGGACGAAACCTCAATCCGAGATGATTTCTTCGAAGGGAAAGCCGAAGCGCCAGAGCTGAGGACGAGACCTGCTCCCGCCACACCCAGAGTCGTGATGACCTTCCGGCGCGCAATCGCGGCGGATAGATGGGATTCAGCTTGTTTCAGGTCTTCAGAGGACAACATAGAAAGGGATTTTGAGAGGGATGTTTGCGAAGCGGTTATCGTGCCGACATTGATAAGAAATGCACGAATTGCCAATCGCAGGTAATAACCAATCAAATTCGCTCACATCGACAAGTAAAAAGTCGTAAAGTCACCTAACAGAGAGCCGATGAATTCCGCGAGGTCAGCTGGCGACATCTTGTCCTTTTTTCACCTCTTTGCTCACCGCAGCCATCCGAGATGGCAAAAATGGATCTACTAAAGATTTCTTGAAATCAAATGCTTCCGAAAAGTCTTCACGCCTGTCTGATTCTTGTTTGCCAAAAACTTGCTCTTCGATGAGATGGAACACCATGTCCCCTACGTCTTGGCACTTCTGAACTCCCCACTCATCCATCAGGGTGGATGCCATTGGTCCAAATTGATCAAGCGCGCAGTCCCGAAAACCTTTGAGCAGTTCAGGGCCACTGACATGCCGGGCTTGCCCGCCGTTGTCATCTGCAATTCGCTTAAGCGTGTAATCCAGCGCTTCCTTCAAAAAGAAATAGGCATGCGGATCAAAGCGCTTATCGCGCTTGATGATCGATAAAACCGATTGCTCGAACTGCATTGCCTGCATGCCAAAACTCTGCCCGAGGACTGACCAACTGTCAACGCACCGCCACCCATGCAAGCACCATCAAGCCTCAGCGTGATATTCTTGAATGCTTTTGACCTCGAACTTCAAGCTCTTGAGCGATCGCATGGCCCGCACACTAGCTTCGGCCGCCGATAGGTTGGTGGCATAAGAAATTTTCTCTGCAATCGCCGTCGAACGAATCTTGATCTCATCCGCACGTGCTTCGTGCGTGCTTGGCGTGTTGATGATGAAGCTGATCTCGCGGTTCTTCAACATGTCCAACACGTTAGGACGAGCGCCTTCATACAATTTGAACAAACGACTGCTCGGAATGTTCTCTTTGGTGAGTCGGTCATAGGTTCCTCCCGTGGAGTAGATCGTGAACCCAAGCTCAGCCAAATCACGCGCAATCGGCACCGCGCGATCTTTGTCACGATCCGAGACGGAGATGAAGACGTTGCCCTCTTTTGGAAGAGCATTGAATGCGGAGCTCTGCGACTTCGCGTAAGCCATGCCCCAGTCTGGATCGATGCCCATGACCTCGCCTGTGGATTTCATCTCAGGCCCCAACACGATGTCGATGCCCGGGAAGCGATTCCATGGGAACACGGCCTCTTTGATTGAGAAGTGATCCGGCACAATGGTTTCCGTGTAACCCAGATCCTTGAGCTTCTTGCCCATCATGACTTTGGCCGCGAGCTTGGCCAGCGATACGCCGGTCGCTTTGGAAACGAATGGCACGGTGCGCGATGCACGCGGGTTAACCTCGATGATGTAGAGCTCTTCGTCTTTGACCGCAAACTGGATATTCATCAGCCCGATAACCTTGAGCTCATGCGCCAAGCTTTTGGCCGCCACGATGATCTCCTCTTTGATTTTGTCAGAAAGCGAAAATGACGGGATCACGCACGCGGAGTCACCTGAGTGAATGCCCGCCTGCTCAATGTGTTCCATGATTGCGCCGATGACTGAAGTTTCACCATCGCTGATGCAATCGACGTCAACCTCGGTGGCTCCATCAAGGAAGCGGTCGACCAATACCGGGCGTTCTGGTGAAGCATCCACAGCATCCGTCATGTAGCGTTTCAGTTCGGTGTCGCTGTAAACAATCATCATCGCGCGGCCACCGAGAACGAAGGACGGGCGGACCAAGACCGGGTAGCCAATTCTGTTGGCCACCTCAATGGCTTCCGCCTCGTTGGTTGCAGTGCCGGCTTCGGCTTGTTTGAGTTCGAGCTTGTCGAGCAAGGCAGAGAAAAACTTGCGATCCTCGGCCTGTTCGATCGACTTCGGAGAAGTGCCGATAATCGGCACGCCATGACGCTCGAGATCAGCGGCAAGGTTCAATGGGGTCTGACCACCAAACTGAACAATCACACCGTCAGGCTTTTCTTGATCACAGATGTTAAGAACATCTTCCAAGGTCAAAGGCTCGAAGAACAATTTGTCGGACGTATCGTAGTCAGTGGAAACCGTCTCTGGGTTGGAGTTGACCATGATCGATTCGTAACCGAGTTCCCGCGCAGCAAACGCAGCGTGCACGCAGCAGTAGTCAAACTCAATGCCCTGACCAATGCGGTTGGGTCCACCACCAAGAATGAGGATCTTCTTCTTGTCACTCTCGCGCGCTTCATTCTCGTCGCCGTAGCTCGAGTAAAAGTAAGGCGTGTAAGCTTCAAATTCCGCGGCACACGTATCGACCAAGCGATAGCCCGGAACAATGCCCGCCGCTTTGCGCTCAGCGCGGACTTCGTCTTCGGTTGTGCCTCTGGACAATGCAATCTGACGATCTGAGAAACCTAGCTTCTTGGCGCGCTTGAGATCCATGTCTGCCAAGGTGCGGCCTTCGGCAACAATCTGTTCCAGATGGCGAAGGAACCAGCGGTCAATCTTGGTGGCCTGGAAAACTTCTTCAATCGACCAGTCATGAAGGAACGCAGTGTGCAGCCAAAAGATGCGCTCAGCATTGGGGATTTGTAGCTTGCGTGTGATCTGCTCTTTGGTCGGCTCTTTCGGATCCTTGGGATCGAACCCAAACCCCCAACGATCGGTCTCAAGAGAGCGCAAGCATTTCTGCATCGACTCTTTGAAGGTGCGGCCGATCGCCATGGCCTCACCGACGGCTTTCATCGAGGTGGTGAGAACGGAGTTCGCAGTGGCAAATTTTTCGAAAGTGAATCGTGGAATCTTGGTGACGACGTAATCGATGGTCGGCTCGAACGATGCCGGCGTCTCACGCGTAATGTCGTTGGGCAGTTCGTCGAGCGTGTAGCCCACCGCCAACTTCGCCGCGATCTTCGCGATCGGGAAGCCGGTCGCTTTGGACGCCAGTGCGGAAGAACGAGAAACCCGTGGGTTCATCTCGATGACGATCATCCGACCCGTATCGGGACACATCGCGAACTGAATGTTGGAGCCACCCGTTTCCACGCCGATCTCACGGATAACCGCGAACGAAGCATCACGCATGATCTGGTATTCGCGATCGGTGAGGGTTTGAATCGGCGCCACTGTAATGGAATCACCCGTGTGAACTCCCATCGGGTCAATATTCTCGATCGAACAAATGACCACGCAGTTGTCCGCGCGATCACGTACGACCTCCATCTCAAATTCTTTCCACCCCAGAAGCGACTCATCGATGAGCACTTCGTTCACTGGCGAGAGGTCGAGGCCACGAGTGATGATTTCCTCATACTCTTCGCGGTTGTAGGCAATGCCGCCGCCTTGACCGCCGAGCGTGAACGCCGGACGCACGATCAACGGGAAGGTGCCGATGTCTTTCGCCACCTCTTTCGCTTCCTCCATGGTGTGCGCAATGCCTGAGCGCGGCATATCGAGGCCGATCTTCATCATCGCCTCTTTGAACAAGTGACGGTCTTCCCCTTTATCGATCGCTTCCGCATTCGCGCCGATCATCTTGACGTTGTGCTCGTCGAGCTTGCCCGATTTGAAAAGGTCCATCGATGTGTTGAGCGCGGTCTGACCACCCAAGGTAGGCAGTAGCGCGTCTGGCTTCTCGCGAATGATGATTTTCTCCACACATTCTGGGGTGATCGGCTCGATGTAGGTCCGATCCGAGAACTCCGGGTCGGTCATGATCGTCGCGGGGTTCGAATTGACCAAGATCACCTCGTAACCCTCTTCTTTCAACGCTTTGCAGGCTTGCACCCCTGAGTAGTCGAATTCGCAGCCTTGGCCGATCACGATCGGGCCTGAACCAATGACGAGGATTTTGCGGATTGAGGTGTCTTTGGGCATGGTAGAATGCAGTTTTTCAGCCGAGATGGCGGCTAAATTTCAAGTGGTTTTGCAGGGATTGAACCGCTTGTAAAGAGTGGGATGAGAAAGATCTCAAATCCACCCCTCATGACGCAGGGGTCATGCCAAGGTTTTGGCGGCCACTATCCTCGATGACCACATGGTTGAGGCCGATTTTCGCCTTGCATCCCCCTTCCCACGCCACACCGTGTTACGCATGAGATCAATGACAGGATTTGGCCGTGGTTCAGCCACTGCCGGCACGTGGCAAGCCACGGTGGAAATCAGCTCGGTGAACCGCAAACAGGCGGAAATCGTGGTGCAAACACCGCGCGAACTCAACGAGCTGGAAAGCCGCATCCGCAAAGCCACCCTGAACGTCGTCTCCCGCGGACGAGCCCAGGTGACCGTGAACCTCGAGCAAACGACGGAAACCGAAACCGAGGTCCAAGTCGATGCGACCATGGCCAAGGCCTTCCGAGCAGCGATCGAGAAAATCAACGAAGCGACAGGCCAATCGCTCGAACTCAGCGCCTCCGACTACCTCCGCCAACCCGGCATGGTATCACTCGGCAGCAACGACATTGACCCCGAAGCGGCGTGGCAGGCGATCGAACCCGCGCTCGACCTAGCCCTGAAAGCCCTCGCCGATATGCGCCAATCCGAGGGCGATCACCTAAAAGAAGACTTCGACGCACGTCTCACCACCTTGAAGTCCTATGCCGCCAGCATTGAGAAACAGGCGCCAGAACGGCCGATTCGACAAAAAGAGCTGCTGCTCAAGCGACTCAAGGACGCCGACCTCGATCTCGATCCCAGCGACGAGCGAGTGGTCAAGGAACTCGCCATTTTCGCCGACCGCTGCGACATCAGCGAGGAAATCACCCGTCTTCATTCTCATTTCACCAAATTCAACGATTATCTCGAATCCGGTGAACCCATCGGCCGCTCCCTCGATTTTCTCTGCCAAGAGCTGTTCCGTGAATTCAACACCATCGGCTCCAAGGCGAATGATGCAGAAATCGCCCAAACCATCGTCGAAGCCAAAACCGAGTTGGAAAAAATCCGCGAACAGGTGCAAAACGCCGAGTAATCACACGTATTATGATGATGCGAAAATTCTGGTTCATTGCCATCACCAGTATTGCCTGGGCGACAAGCGCTCAGGCCCAGGTGGATTTTGCCCACCAAATCGTCCCCATTCTCGAAAAGAACTGCGTAGAATGCCATGGCGGTGAGGAATCCAAAGGCGGATTCTCCCTCAACACTCGCGACATGGTGCTCGAGGCCGATGTGCTGCAAATCGATAATCCTGATGAATCGCTGATCATTGAATTGCTCGTCACCGATGATCTCGACGAGCGCATGCCGCCCGCCGACAAGGGCAAGAAGGCCCTCACCAAAGAAGAGGTGGAACTTTTCAAAAAGTGGATTGCCGGAGGCGTCCAATGGGAACCCGGTTTCACCTTCGCAGAAGAACGCTACGAAGCACCGTTGAAGCCACGCAAAGTCACCCTCCCGAAAGGTCCCAAAGACGCAAATCCCATCGACCTGATTGTGGCGCAGCATCTCAAGGAAAAGGGACTGAAGTTTCCTGAGCCCGCCGATGACTCGGCCTACCTCGCTCGAATCCATCAAGACCTCATCGGCCTCCCGCCAACCGCGGATCAAGCGAAAGCACTTGAGAACGGCAATCTCGACCGCAACGCCGTCGTGGATCAACTGCTCGCCAACAACCAGGGCTACGCCGAACACTGGATGACATTTTGGAACGACCTCCTCCGCAATGAATACAACGGTACCGGATTCATCACGGGCGGACGCAGCCAAGTCACGGGCTGGCTTTACAAGTCGCTATTAGAAAACAAACCCTACGATCAATTCGTCCAACAACTGGTCGCCCCAACCGCTGAATCCAAAGGCTTCATCGAGGGCATCAAGTGGCGAGGCCAAGTCAATGCCAGCCAAACAACGGAGATTCAATTCTCCCAAAACATCTCGCAGGTGTTTCTCGGCATCAACATGAAGTGCGCGTCATGCCACGATAGCTTTGTCGACCGCTGGAAACTCAAAGACGCCTACAGCCTCGCCGCCATCTACTCCGAGTCACCCTTGGAACTCACCCGCTGCGACAAACCAACCGGCGTGATGGCAGAGGCTGCGTGGATCTTCCCCGAGTTGGGTCAGATCGATCCCACGAAGCCTCGCGACGAACGACTCAAACAACTCGCCGAGCTCATCACTCACCCGGACAACGGCCGCATGCAGCGCACGGTTGTCAACCGCCTGTGGTTGCAACTTATGGGACGCGGAATCGTCCACCCCGTCGATGCCATGAACACCGAGCCATGGAGCGAAGACTTGTTGGACTATCTCGCCAACCAGCTCACGGCATCGGACTACGACCTCAAGGAAGTCATTCGCCTCATCGCGACCTCGAAGATCTACCAAGCGAAGTCCGACATCATCGAAGATGAATCGGCCACTTACATTTTTAGCGGCCCCGTTCGCAGACGCATGACCGCTGAACAATTTCTGGATTCGGTTCGCGCGGTGACAGGTACATGGCCAAAGCCAGACAAAGTCGGCCTTCGCAACAAGAAGGCACGAACAGGCGGACAGCTCACCGCCGTGATGGATGCACATGGATTGAAAAAATGGGACGACCGCCCGATTCGCGCGGCCTTCACGATGCGCGACTCATTGCAATCCGCCCTCGGCAGACCGAACCGCGAACAAGTCGTCACGACACGTCCAAGCGTGCTAACCACTCTCGAAGCCATCAACCTCGCAAACGGCCCAGAAGTCGCAGGTTTGATGAAAGCCGGCGCCGGCAACATTGCAGACACTGGAACACCCACCGAAATCATCCATCGCATTTTCCTCGCCGCACTGAGTCGACCCCCCAGCACTCATGAGGTGAGAACCTCACGAACGATTCTAGGCGACAAGCCAAACCAAGAGCAACTCGAAGACTTCCTCTGGTCAGTCTTCATGCTCCCCGAATTCCTCTACATCAATTGACACCATGATTCACGAACCTTGGTACAACGAAGCACTTCCTCAGCAAACCCGACGCCGCTTCATCGGCAAGCTCGGCCAAGCTGCTGCTGCGACCATGCTTGCTGGCGCACCACGCGCCATGGCATCCGACAAAGATGGCCCAAAGCATCCAGCGCCCACAGCAGACTCCTGCATCCTTCTCTGGATGGCTGGCGGCATGGCGGCGCCTGAGACATTCGACCCGAAGGCCTACATGCCATACGAGGTCGGAACTCCAGTTGAAAAAATCATCAGCACTTTTCCTGAGATCGACACGGCCGTCGACAACATCAAGATCTGCCAAGGGCTCGAAAATATTGCGGGTGTGATGGATCGCGGCACCTTGATCCGCTCGCACTATCAGCAAGATCTCGGCAGCATCCTTCACTCGCGCCACCAATACCATTGGCACACCGGATACGTTCCACCGCAAACCGTCGCGGCTCCCCACATCGGTGCTTGGATGTCCAAAGTCCTCGGCCAACGCAATGAGGTAATGCCAGCCTTCATCAACATCGGCCAACGCTTGGAAGGAATTGGCGAGAGCGAAGAACTCAAAGCCTTCACCACGGGCGGCTTCTTCGGCAGCGAATTTGGACCGATGAATTTGCCATACCCAGATCTTGCGTCCCAAGCAGTCCAACCGCCCGAAGGCATGTCGCCCGACCGCTTTGCGAAACGCTACAAGGCATTGCAGGACCTCCTGAAGAATTCACCCAAATCGGAAGAACTCAGCGACTACCATCAAGAGTCGATGTTGCGCTCGATGGACAATGCCCACAAGCTGCTCGGTTCCAAAGAGCGTGAAGCATTCGACCTCACCAAGGAGAAGAAAGAAGTCTACGATGAATACAACACGGGCCGCTTTGGTCAGGGATGTTTGTTGGCGAGACGCCTTGTTGAAAATGGCGCCCGCTTTGTCGAGGTGACCACCGAATACGTTCCATTCGAATCATGGGATACTCATGAAAACGGCCACACCACGGCCGAGCGCATGAAGAAGCAAATCGACCGCCCCATCGCTCGCCTCATCAAAGATCTTGAAGAACGTGGCATGTTGGATCGCACCTTGGTCATTATCGCCAGTGAGTTCTCACGCGACATGATGATTGAGGGCGTCCCCGGCTCGAATGCCAAGGACCAGTCCCGCGCGAAGACGGATGTGCTCAAGGAGATGAAGCACTACGGCCTGCACCGGCACTTTACCGGCGGCACCGCTTTACGGATCGACTGCCGATGAACGCCCGTGCATGGCAGTGGACAATCCTGTCAGCATCGAACAACTCCACGCGACCATCTTCACCGCCATGGGCATCAGCCCCAAAACGGAATACTCCATCGAGGCTCGCCCGTTCTACGCAACAAAAGACGGCAAAGGCGAAGCGGTGATGGATGTGTTTGCGTGAGAAGGATTTAGCTTTCCTTCAAGCCCTCAACAAAAAAGCCGTCCCGGTTTCCCGAGACGGCTTTTTGTGAATTGTAGCGGCGGTCTCTGACCGTCGATGACGAAGAATTACTTCTTGGCCTTTTTCTTCGCTGCCTTCTTCTTGGCAACTTTCTTAGTGGCCTTCTTGACCGCTTTCTTCACGACCTTTTTCTTGGTCACTTTTTTCTTCGCGGCTGGCTTGCCTTTGTAACCGGACTCGATCGCGGCTTGCGCTGCGGCGAGACGGGCGACCGGCACGCGGTAAGGCGAGCAGGACACGTAGGCGAGACCAAGCTTGTGACAGAAGTTGACGGACGATGGATCACCACCGTGCTCACCACAGATGCCGAGCTTGATGCCCTTGCGAGTGCTGCGGCCTTTGGCAACGGCGATTTCCATCAGTTGACCCACACCGGTCTGATCGAGCGATGCGAATGGGTTTTTCGGATAGATGTCGTTCTCGGTGTATGAGCTGAGGAATGAACCCATGTCGTCGCGGCTGACACCGAGTGCGGTTTGGGTCAGGTCGTTGGTGCCGAAGCTGAAGAACTGAGCGTGTTTCGCAATCTCGTCAGCGGTGACCGCGCCACGAGGGACTTCGATCATGGTGCCGACGAGGTATTTGAACTTCACGTTCTTCTTCTTCATGACCTCTTTGGCCACGCGGTGGATGATGTCCACTTGCAGCTCGAGTTCACGTGATGCGCTCGCCCTCGAAGAACATGTGCTCGGTACGGGTCAGGCCGATGCCCTCGGCACCGAAGTCACAAGGGATCGGGGTGCGGATACCCGCGACGACGTCTTCGCCCTGGGCGTTGACCAGGAACTCGCCGTAGCGACGGATTCGTCGTTCAGGCCCAGGTTCAGGACGGTGTCCATCATGCCGGGCATCGACTGGCGTGCACCGGAACGCACAGCAAGAAGGAGAGGGAAACCATTGGCGTCACCAAACTTGGTGCCCATGATTTTTTCCATGTTAGCCACACCAGCTTCCATTTCAGCGCGGAGGCTCTTTGGATAGGTGCGTTTGTGATCGTAGTAGTAGGTGCAGACTTCTGTGCTGATGGTGAAGCCGGCAGGAACTGGAAGACCGATGAGAGTCATTTCAGCGAGGTTGGCGCCTTTGCCGCCAAGCAACTCTTTCATTTTGCCGTGACCGTCTGCTTTACCTGCTCCCCAGGTGTAGACGTATTTGGTGTTCTTCTTTGCAGCGGTGCGCTTTGCAGCCTTCTTTTTCGCTGCAGGTTTTTTTGCAGCTTTCTTTTTAGTAGCCATCTTGAGGATAGGTGTCGTTTGGTTTCGTGTGTGGGCCGGAGCTAATCAGAAGACTTCCGGCGAAATGCGCGGGAGGCTAGGCGCGGACTCGGCACATTGTCAATGAACCAGTTGCGTGTTTTCTCGGGGAAAAACGCAGGGAAATCACCGTCGACAGCCCGCAAGCTCACCACTCCACAATTTCCCTCTCTCCTAGCTGCCGCAAATCCGTCGTGCCTCAGCGCAATCCGCGCAGCAATAACTCGGCGTTGGTCTTGGTTCCCTTAAGATTTGCCAACAATGTCTCAATCGCATCACCAATCGGCAATCCTGCCAACTGACGGCGGATGTCGACCACTTTGACAAACTCATCCGGATGGTAGAGGCGGTCGTCATTTCGGGTGCCCGATTGCGGGATGTGGATCGCTGGGAAGACGCGACGCTCAGCGAGTTCACGATCCAAACGAACCTCCATGTTGCCGGTGCCTTTGAATTCCTCGAAGACGACGTCGTCCAGGCGGCTTTCCGTTTCCACCAAAGCGGTGGCCAAAATGGTAAGGGATCCACCTTCCTCGACGTTGCGGGCAGTTCCAAAGAACTTCCGCGATTTCTGCAAAGCCGCTGGGCTCACGCCACCCGATCCGATCGGGCCACCTTGCATGGCGGAGTTGTGACCCCGAGCAAGTCGCGTCAAACTGTCGAGCAAGAGTACAACGTCTTTCCCCTGCTCAACGAGCCGCTTGGCGCGCTCAAGAACGATGTCGGCCACTTGGGCGTGACGACGAGGGGATTCATCGAAGGTCGATGCATAAACGCGGGCACCCACGGTTTCCTCGAAGTCGGTCACCTCTTCTGGACGTTCGTCGAGCAAGAGAACCACCAATTCCGTTTCGGGATGGTTTTGACGAATCGATTTGGCGATTTGTTTGAGAAGAATGGTTTTGCCACCGCGTGGGGGCGCCACGATGATGCCGCGCTGACCTTTGCCGAGCGGCGCGATCAAATCGATCACGCGAACGCCATAGTATTCTGGGCCATCACCCTCGAGGTGCAGACGCTGATCGGGGAAAAGCGGAGTGAGTTTATCGAAATCTGTGGGAGCTTCATACTCGTCGGCAGGGATGCCTTCGATCTCGATGATCTCTTTGGTGGAAAGATACTTGCCGCGTTCACGGGGTTGCTTGACGCGAACCTTCACCTTCTGACCGACACGCAATCCATGATCGCTCATCAGATTATTGCCCATGTGAATGTCGTCCGGGCTCTGGCGGAAACTGCGTTCCGGATCGCGCAATAGGGAAAACTTGTCTTTTGCTGGCTCCAAGATGCCTTCGCAAATCAGGTCGGCACCTTCTTGGCAGAAGAAGCAGAGCAGTTCGTAAATCAATTGGGTTTTGGTGATGCCACCTTGAATGCGTGCTGGGCAGGCCTCCGCCATGGCTTGTAAGTCGGCGAGCGTTTTTTGACGGAACTCATTCACGTCAATGGTGGCCGGCACGGGCAGCGATTCTTTAACAGCAGCGCTGGACTCGGTGTCGGGGGTGGTTTCGTCGTTCGAGGTCATGGAGTAGTCCTGGGAAAATCTTTGGAGTTGAGATCGGAGTTGGGTCAGTGGGCCTTCGTTCCAGAAAACGATGTCCGCACGGGCTATCTTCTCCTGAATCGGAAGCTGGGCAGCTAGGATGGATTCGATCAGATCATCTTTGAATCCACCACGTGCCTTCAGGCGATCGATTTGGGTGGAACGAGAGGAAGCGATGACGATGACCTTGTCTTGGCCGAAATCAAACCCCTTCTCAAAGAACAGCGGAACATCCGCTATGAAAAGATCCGCACCCGATTTAGCAGCCCTTTGGCGGGAATCAAGACATTCCTGCAGCACCCGCGGATGGAGGCATTTCTCCAAAATCTCTCTCTGACCCGCATCCGCAAAGACTTTTTCCCGCAAAAACCCGCGATCCACCTTGCCATCCGCCCCGATAGCAGGATCCCCAAAAACCTCCGAAATCTCCGCGGCAACCTCCTTGTCGCCATCGAGAAGCCGGTGGACTGACGAGTCACAATCGAAGATGACCACCGCCGGCATGAGCTCTTGCAGTATCTGACAAGCCGTCGATTTGCCGCAAGCGATGCCACCAGTGAGCGCCATAATTTGCATAAAATGACAATGCGCTACGCAGGCGAACACTGGCAAGACCCAAGCCTGTGCCTATTTCAAGGTCAGCCCCAATGGTTTTCGCAGGCCAATGGCAACCGGAACACAAGAGAGTAGCCCCCCGAACAAGGCCCCCAACAGCAGAACCCCAATGACATTCATCTGCATCAGGTCATCGAGGTCCAGCCACGCAAGGCGCAGCGTGCCCGAACTCAAGCTTTTTGCCCCCACCGCCAAAACGCCCAACCCAAGCAACATCCCGCTGACCGCCACGATGCAGTTTTCGAGAACTGCATGCCCAAATAGCATCGCTTGGCCCACGCCAAACGAACGGATCAATGACAGCAAATATCTCTCTTCCCGAAATTCCATCCACGCCAGCGCTCCGCAGATCAATCCGAGCGTGAGCGAGGAGCCGATCGCAACTGCCAGCGCGATGTTGCGCTGCATTACCCTGATTTTCCGAAGCTCAACCAACAAATGCAGTGAAGACCGCATCTGCACCCTGCGCCCCTCTACAACCTTCATCGCACGGATCACCTTGTCGATATGCTCAACAGCCTCCACAGACTTGGCTTCCAGCAAGGTGCGCCGAGAGAAACCTTTTTCCAACAAAGGCTTCATTCTTCTGACGCTGCCCAACAACACATTGGTGTCACCCACCATGTCTTGAATCATCTCACCTCGAGGTCGCATCGCAATGGCCTCAAATCTCTCGTTCTGAATCAAAACAATCACCTTCATGCCTTCCGTGAAATCTTCAGTGAGCAATATCAATGCGTCCGGATACCCCAAACTCTCAGGGTTGCTCGCGGCATAAATCCCCATTGGCCTTCTGTCGCTCTCCACAAAACCGGCAGCCAGAACCGTTAGAAGTGTCAACCGCTCCTTTGCCAACTTGCCCCACTCCTTCTCTTCGACCTGATCAATCACTATTCCCCCTGCTTTGTCGCGAGGGACAGATTCAATGATGTTCACCATCAACGCCTCACGGCTGGCGAGCTGATTGCTGATCTGTTTCCCTAAGTAAGAGACACCCATCATCATGACTGCCCCCAGCCCACCGATCAGAGCGGCGACTGCAAGCTTGCTGAGCACGCCGAGTGGCTGCTCAATCCAGCGGCGAATGCTATTGCGCCACAGGTAAAAAACGATGGAAGTCCACCAGGTCATTGGCAATGGGGTCGATGCGATGGTCATGAGTGGCAATCACGCAGATTGCATCACTCCTTTTGGAAAACTGGGTAATGGCTGATAAAATGATGTCCGTGTTGCCGTCGTCCAAACCAGAGGTGGGCTCGTCGAGCAAGAGCAAAGCAGGCGACTTGGACATGGCTCGGGCAATTGCGACACGCTGCTTTTGCCCTCCCGACAAAGTCTCAACTCGACGTTGCGCATACTCACTCATCCCGAGCCGCTCCAGCCACTCATGACCCTGATCCAATGGCGCTGATGCGATTTGGCACGATAGCTCGATGTTTCGCCAAACACTCGCGAGGGGCAACAGGTTCAATTCTTGAAACACCATGGCGAACGACTTCCTGAGAAATTCCTGCGATCCTAGTGGCGGAAGTCCCTCTGCCACAATCTCACCAGAATGTGGCTCAAGAAGCCCGCCCATTAGGCGCAATAAAGTACTTTTCCCGCAACCGGAATAGCCTTTGAACATCGTGACGCCAGGACCAATTGTTAGACTCAACGAATCCAACACTTTCGCCTCACTGCCAGGATAGACATAATCGAGATCTTTGCAGACAATCTTCATGGGTCTTCGGTCAGCGCAATCTTGTCAGGACCCAAATACACAATCTTCGCATCTGGCCAGATGGTCTTTATGTAATCTCGCCATCCAGATTTTTCAATGGCCTCAGGGTCATCGAAAAGAAATTTTGATTTATCAACCAAGTGGGCTTCCCGATCCAGCAAGCGGTAAACTGAGACCATTCTCTCTCCGGACATCTCTGAGTTGAGCGGCGTCTCTGGGGTTTCGATGAGGTTGAAATTGTAAATCTTGGGCCCAACATTGAGTCCGTTGTACCGCTCAACATGCGAAAATGTTCCCTTCAGGCTTTCGCCTCGTGGCCCCACCACCGCAACTGCTAGATTCTCCGGCTCCTCAGAACGAATATCTGGATCCAATACTTTGAATTGCGCAACCGCCATGCCGCGCCGTTCCACATGACCAATCACATCTCTGGAGCTGACATTCCCCGACTTAAGGTGATGAACCACCCCATCATGCGGCGCTCGTATCGATAGCATTTCGACGAGCTTCTCGTGATCCCAACGCGCTTGAGCAACATCAACACGCAATTGCTGCATCTCCAGCTCCAGCACTTCGGCTCGAAAAGCTGGAGAAATCTTTTCTTTCTCTGACTCAAGATCCGCTCTCAATTCCTTGCGCCGAGCCTCAAGGCGCTCAGCCAGTTCAGGGCCGACGAGCTTTTTCTCCGGCTCCGTCAGATCAAGCCCGGACAACCGGGATGCCAACTCGTTAACACTCTGCTTGATTGCCGCGGTTTTTTCACGGTGCTCCCACTTCAAGGTTGCGATATTGACTTCCATTTGCCCCTCATCCAACGCGAGCTGTTTGCTTGAATGCTCATACTCTTCAGTCGCCTGTATCACGAGGACATCTCCCTTTTTGACAGTGGTTCCGTCCTCGACCTTCCAAGTCAAACTCCCATAGCGAGCAGCTATCAAGTCGGTCGTAGGATTGACCTCTACTTTGCCTCCAGCAGAACCAATCCACACGCGGTCCGTTTTGCGATACTTGGACAGATCTCCCCAGCCACCAGACGGCTTCTGCGCAATGCCTTTTAGAGGCATTAGACAAAGCAAAGCTGCCATCGCGAATCGCATCATGTCATTTCCACGCATCATCATCCCAAGTCCATATTTCAACATCTAGGCTAAGTTTAGCACGTTCCAAATCTTCCAATTCCACAATTAGGTCCTGCGCAGCCCTCAAATCTGCAAGCGCATCCCCAGAATCTGACGACAGCAATCTCGCCAATCGGCTCTGATGAATATCGCGCTTCTGGATCAGCATCGCGTATCGCTCATTGATGCGCTCCCAATCATGCTGACTATCCGACAATCGATGCCGCAACGTCTGTCGCATGTATGTTACTTGTTCTTCCGCTGTCTCAAGGTTCTCCGCTTCTCTTCCAGTTAAATCAAAGTTTTTGCCCCATGTACTGAACAAATTGACATCGTCTGCGTTACTCAGCCACTCGTTGCCCTCACGATTCGATGAGTAGATGGCAGGAACACCCACATTAAGGCCAGGTGCAGACCACTGCCCAAGTTTGACGCCCTGACTGCGGAGCACTGCCGCAACGATCTGATACGATGCGATGCGGATCGCCAAACTTCCGTAGTTTTCAGCAGGAACAAGCTTCTCAAGCGATTTTTCGTAATCCACTTTTGGCAGCTTTTCAGAAACCGGAACCACCTTGACCCCTGGTAGATTGAGCATGCGCGAGAGCCTCAACTGCAGCATTCTCTTTCTCTCTTTCATCATCACCTCTCCTTCGCGCGCATCGACAATATTCAATAGCTGCTCTTCAGGAGTCTTGAACTCCTGATTCTCATTCGCATATCTCTGCTCCAATGACTCCCATTCCTTGAATAAGCGATATAGAGCAATGACTTGGCGCCTTTCACTCAATTCATATCCGTCCTCAGCACGCAAGTCTTCCAGAGCATATCGGTAGGCCTTCGCTCGAAGTGACAATGGGTTAGGAATCGCTAGAGGAGCATTCAATGTAGAAGCCAAATCATCACTCGTTACATCACTCAACTTGTTGATGTTGCTTTGGATACTCAAATACAGTGAGGGGCGCGGCAGCCACTCGCGCCATTGGTTCTTTCTGCGTTTTTTGATGCGAGCCATCTGGCTTCTCTCACGCTTCAATACCAGATCTTCCTTCAACATCCGGCTGCGTGCTTGAGCCCAATTCAATCGGACCTCTTTGGCTTCTTGGTTATGATAGGCTCGAACCTGTGACTCCAAGCTCTGGCTCTCACTTTGCAGCATCGAGCTAAGTCGACTGAGAGTGCATGCTGATGACACCCAACTCAAAATCAGCACCAGCGTGATCTTTAAGCAATACTGGAACATGTGATAGCGCGATTTGTGAAAACAGAAATCTGAGCGATTGGGCGAGGCCAACCAATGCATTGTGCTCAGTGGAGAACGGCACACCGCGCCATTCGAGCAATGCTGGGCGACAGAAGCCCTAATGAATAGCGGCTCAGCATCATGGATCCACCAATCTGAATTTCGTATTCACCCCGTTGCCTGTAACCGTGCCAGAAGCTGTATCGCCGAAGACCAAGGTGTACACTTCGTCTGCTGCAGGAGCAAGAGGATGTCCACTAGGATATTTGACCGTGAAAGTTACCGTGTCAAAACTACCAGAATTGGGAGTGAATTCAAAATTCAAACCGGTAGCAGTAGACGCTGGATTATCAATCACTCTGTCCAAAAGCCCAGCTTCTGTGTAATCGGTATCAGAGGTGTAAGGACTATAGCTACTACTGGTGGGTATGTATGTCGTCTTGTCACCTTCCGGGTTGAAAACAATGTTTTTTGCTGGGTCATCTCCGGCACCGTTGTTTCCAGCAACGGAATCAGGGTAGAGTGTTGGGAGGTCTTGTCGGTTTGAGTCTTCAATATCAAAACCCAGTGGCACATTGCCAGATGGATACAATGTGAGTGTCGCGGCTCTCCAAGTAAATCCAGGGGAGACTGGTCCTTCTGCAGCAGAGCTATAGTCAAAAATCGTCCCGATACTTACGATGTTTCCGCTAGCAGCAAATGACACCTCATAAGTCCTAACAACGACATCGGTTCCGTCTCCAGCAAAGTAGTTGGAAGTTCCAGCTGCTGAATCCTCACCGGAACCCGTGCCCGTAATCGTGATCGTGCCACTTTGGGCAGAATCTCGGGTGTAGGTGTAAGTGACGTTGTAAGCTTTGTCTGATGGCTTAAGTTCAGCAGGAGTGCTGTTCGTTGTCCCTGTTCCAGGATCCTCAGTGTAAATGATGGATCCTCGCTCAGTTTCTCCATTGGCAGCATTTCCCGAATCACGGATAAAGGTGAATGCCACGCCCCCAGAGTACAGAGTCAGCACCGTCGCGTTCAAGGTTTGCGGAGCAGGCTGTTGCTCGAGATCTCCACCACCACCGCCACCACAACCCGTCAGAGCAACAGCAACAGCCGGCATGCAGACGAATTTGGCGATGTTGCGAAAGATGGATTTTGTATCAGCAGAAGTCATTGGATGATCAGTTTTGGAAAGTTATGGGCAATAATTGAATCGAGCCAATTTAGTAGCGACTCAAACGCCGATGTCTTTCTAGTGAATTAGCGGTGATGAATTACAAGCCTGGTTCTGGTCCACCGATGTCTGGTGTCACTTCATCTCCGCCGCGGAGCGGACGGCCCGTTGGGTCGATGATTTGCGCAGTCACAAAGATGATCAAGTTGCTCTTGATGCGGTTCTCCGCCTTGGTTTGGAACAAACGGCCAATCAAAGGAAGATCACCCAAGATCGGCACCGAGTCTTCCACGTTTTGAACGTCCTCACGCATCAAACCACCAATCGCAACGGTGTAACCATCATAGATGGTAAGCGCTGTATTGACGCGGCGTGTCGAGAAGATGGGCATCTCAATGCGGTTCTCTGTAATGACGACCTGCACGGGATTACCATCACCGTCGGTACCTGCTGTTTGAATCGGGCTACCGTAGTTGATGAATCCTTCGAACTCGACGATCTCTGGAACGAAACGAAGGTCGATCATGTTGTCGTCACCGAAGTTCGGCTCGATCTCAAGCGTGACACCCGTGTTACGAGTCTCGAATGCGGTCGGGTTTGCGGGTGTAACGGGGAAGGCCTGAACCGCCGCTTGTTCGCCGTCTGCTGGCTGAACATTGTTTTGGTTACCTCCGCCACCACCTGGCAATTCTGGCGGATCGTATTCGGTTGGGTAGATGAACTCACGAATGATTTCGATGGTTGCCTTGTCTCCCGAACGCGCCGTGATCGACGGAGCCGTCATGAGGTCCGTTCCTTTCTTCTGGTTAAGCCCGCGCATGATCACCTTGAGCTGACCCTCGGAAAACAAACCGGTGAGGGACATGATGCCAGGAGCAACACGCGGCGATTGAGTCGCGCGGCTGGTGTTGTTGAGGATGGCATCGATGCTGTTGCGTGAGTTCGCAAGATCACCACTGCGGTTGCCGGCAGTCACGATGTTGCTCACGTTCGTATCACTTCCTGGCACACCAGAAATGAGAGGGCCTGAGAAGTCCAAGCCCGTGCGAGTGCCACCACTGCCGATGGTTCCGCCAGCTGCAGCCAAATTGCCGTCGCCGCTGAAGAATGGTCCGATCACCCAGTCAAAGCCAAGCTCTTCACCATTCTCTTGAGTGATCTCAACAAACTTGGTGGTGATTTTCACCTGCTTCGGTTGGCTGTTGGCAATGTTGTCGACCAGTTGCTCAATCTTATCGAGCTCAGTCGGGGTGTTGGTCACCAACAAAACACTTCCTGTCAAAGTTGCGGATGTGCCGTCGTTGAAGGCAACGCCTGTTTTCTCAAGTAGATCCTTGATCGGAGCACGTGGCGTGATGGCATTCGCGCCGCCGCCAACAGGATCGGCAAATGGATCCGGATCTGCAGCAGCTGCACCACCACCGGTATCAAGCTGTGAATGGAAATCGGGTGGAACCGTGAAGTTGCGAGTAAAGATCTCTTCTCCGGTTTCGGTTTGCGGAACCAAGGTTACGGCGTAGTCGTCAACTTTGTAACGAAGCTTGGTCGCGTCACAGATGTATTTCAAAGCCACCTGAAGCGGGACGTTACGAACGCGAAGCTCTTTGATGATCATGGAGTTTGGATCGTTGCCGCCACCGCCAACACCAAGGCCATCGAGACCCTCGTCAATGAGGCCGCCACCGCCACCGCCACCGTTATTCGGACGACGGACGACGAAGTTGACGCCCTTATCCTCTTGATTCATCGCGATAGGGTCGAGCTCAACAGAACGCTGACGCAAGAAGGCAATCGCTTCTTCCACAGTTGTATCTTCAAAGTCGATTCGTGGAATGATGATGCGACGAAGCTTTTCGGTGATCAGCGCAACACCTGTGGAAGTATCACTGCCCTTCCGCTGGCGGAACGCTCCCTGAGGCACGTTGCTTGGGATGGTCATCTCCCATGCCTTGTCCACCTGCATCAACAACTCCGCACGTGTCTGATCGTAGGCGGCGCGGTAGTAGTCAGATTTAATTCCAGCGACACGCTCAAGACCACGGCGAGCAGCTTTGTTGAATGGGTCGATCCGGAGGACGTTATGGAATTCCTCTCTGGCATCATCATACTTGCCCAGATCGTAGCTGGACTGAGCCGCAGTAAGAGCCCGCTTCACCTTCTTCACGTCTTCGACATGCGCAGGGGTAAGTTTTGGATTGGTGCGATAGGGATCGTCTAAATATTCAAGCTCTTGGAGGGCGAGCTTGTTCTCAGGATCGAGATCGCGGACATTTTCGAGCAAGGTGCGCGCCTCGTCGGTCTTTCCGACTTCACGATGCTGCATCGCAAGAGCCACATTGGCATCGGTGAGGTGAGCCGTAAGGGCCTGCTTGCGGTCTGCAAACATCGGCGCCTCTGGCACCATTTGAAGTGCTTGTGAGTATTTGTCGGCCGCCTTTTGGAAGTCACCCTCTCTGTAAGCGATCCGTCCCGCGAGCAACAATTGGTCGGCCTCATACACAGCATTCTGACGACGAATCATTTCACGCTGTGCCAAAGAGCTGTAGTCCAGCGCTTCTTCAGGGAGGGGCGCGAGGACCTCGGCATCGACGGCTTCTTCAGCCGCCTCTTCGATGGTTTCGGCTGGCTCTTCAGGCAGCTCAAGGGCGTCCTGAGCAACCGAGATAGAACTGAAAACAGGCAATGCAATGGACGCCGCCAGCAAGGTGATGGCAGATCGTTGTGAGAGGGATAGGGGCTTTCGTTGCATAATGAGCTGGAGATTTCTGGCTGTCTTATAGGGTTTTGAAAAGGGAATTCTTAATATTGTAGGGGAAAATGGGTCATTCGGACTTCGAAATAGACACCGTATTCGTCTGACCATCGGCGTCTTTGTACTCCACCACAATCGCATCTGGAGTGATCTCTTTGAGCAGAAATTCTTTCTCCGCCGCATCGTTGGGCAGGCCAAAACGGGTGTTCTCCTCAACTTTCCAGCTCTGCCCACCCAGCCCAAGAGCCTCGAGGGCAAGTACCGCAGAGCGGTCGTGCTGGAGATGGTTTTTGATCTTCTTGTTCGTCAAAGGAGCAGGAATCTCATAAATTTTACCCGCCTTGTTGGGCTTGAGGTCTTGGATTCTGGCAAAAGTGACCTCTATTTCCATGTTGATCGCATCATTTTTGACCTTCCGCTTCTCGTGACCGAGCAATTTGAAGCGCCCTTTGGCGGGTTCCTCATCAAAGAAAACATCGCCTGGCTTGATCATATTGGCCGCCCCACGCCGGTTATTGCGGCCTTGGCCATCGTTGTATTCGATCGGAAAGTCGCCGTTCTGACCCATGTAGGATGGTTTCAGCACCCACACCAAACTCTCCTCTTTGAGGTATCTAAGCTTGGCAATCAATGGAGGATGATCGTCGTCCGCATTAGGATCCGTCTCGCCGAGATATTCTTCGCGGTTGGTGAAGCCATCGCCGTCCTCGTCACGATCCGGAGCATTTGCATACCCAATCTCGATGTTGTGCTTTACGAACCAAAAATTTGGGATGCCTTGATGAATATCCACGCCAGTGACGATATCAATGGGCTTGCCATTGCCGTCGCGCTTCAGGAATAGCGCCACGCCCGTATTGAGATACACCGCGCGGCCATCCGATGTCTTGGCTTGGGTATGAAGGCGCTCCAGCTGCATCGATTGGATCGCCACCGGGATTTCCTCAGCATTCTCAACCGCCGGGTTATTGTCGCCTGATGGGCCGCCTTTGGTTGGGTCGACAAATGTCTCATCGATCGAGCCCAGTTTTGACCAACCAGAGAAGGCAAATCCGATAGCAACAACCGCCGCTCCACCGAGCAGGGCTTTTTCGTAATTCGTGGAGAACCAAGACATGGTGATAATGATAGGGGTCGGGATTAGGGAAGTTTTTTCGCGGGGAGGACTTTCATCAGATCCAATCGCAGAAACACCTGCAGATCCTCATTTCCTAGAACTTGTGCCAAATTGCGACTCGTGTCGTTGACAGGGGCTGGCTGAGGCAATGCCACAGGCGCTGGTGCATCCCCTGCCGCTCCCTCGGCTGGCGGCGTCTCCTCAACATCCGTATCAAACAACGAAGCTGGCGCTTCTGGTGCCTCATCAAAGAATCCACCAGGCAAACCCGGATCGCCTTTTTTGATTTCAGGTCGCTCAAATTCGACGTCGCTCAGCTTCGGCGGCAACCGCTTTGAATTGAGAATCCTCATCGAACGAATGACCACATAGTGCCCTCCGAGCTCTTGGTCAGCATTGGCAATTTTGCTGAGGAAGCGATTGACGGATTCCTCCGAAGCTACAAATGAGATTTCAATCGGCAAGCCACGCGCAACTTGGTCTTTCTTGGGTTCAAATTTCTTACCGGACTCTTCTTCCAAAGCAGGGCGATGAACATTGATCAACTGAGTAATCCCAGTTTCCGCAAGACCGAGCATCAAACTTTTGACCCCCTCCAACTGAAAACTCAGGACTTCCGTCGCCTTGCCCGGAGCAAGGCGGTTGGTGTAATTCTCAAAGCCAGTGTAGTAAGACTCTGGGATCAGCGCTTTCTCGCCGAATGCGGCACGAGTTTCCTCGTTCGCGGCCTTCAGCGCATCCGAGAACTCCTGCGGCGAAAGAGCGGGTGCCGCTTCCGGGCGATAAGAACCAAAAACACCCTGCAAGGTATCGACCGATTCAGCATATTCCTCAAGAGCCACCCGCTTACCGTTCACATTCTCGCCATTCGGGTAGAGCTTTCCTTTCTCAAAGCTCGCAGCTTCGGTCGAGGCTGTCTGATACGCTTCTTGTGCGTCTTTGAATCGCGAGGCCCCGCTAGAACCATACATGTAGAGAATCAATGCTAACACAAACGTGATTGCACCGAGGCCAACGAGAAATTTGTTATCTTTTATCCAACTCATAAGAGGTAGGTCTGTGAAATTATTTAATAGGTGCTTTGCGTGCCAGAGGAAGCGTGATCTCAAACGATTGGGCAAGATCCTCAGGATCTTCCGGAACCGCCGTCACACTCATGATTTTGCTAATGTATTGATCATCCACGAGGTTGATCACTTTGCCTTTGTTCTCAGGGTCTGGAACGGTGAAGTCGAACGCAACCGAGTTCTCCTGAAGGCGCTTCAGCAAAGATGAAACGACATTCTGGCCAATCGGATTTTCGCGCCAATAACCTCGAACCACAATCGCATCAGTGGTTGGCGCTGGCGGCGTCACCGGCTTGCTGTTTTTACGCGCTCTTCTCTCTCTTCTGGATGTTGGCTCAGGCGGCTTCACTTGCCTCAACTCCGCCATGGCAGTTTCACCGTAGCTCGATTTAAAGAAGTCAACTTCGACAACCGCCTGACCATTGTCGGTCATATCTGGGTTATACGTAGGCGACAAAACTTTGGAAGGATCATAGCCCGTGGCAGGAGAAAGATCGGTAATCCATACCACATCACTTGCAAACGCCCCGCGGAGCTCAAGCAAGGCGTCATGCCAATGTGCATGTTCGTTTTCGAGAGTCGTGTATGCGTTGGCAATTTTCTTCAGCGCATCTTCTTTGCGATTCATCCGGTCGAGCTGTTTTTTGTGCGGCGCGAGCTCATCGCGCTGCTCTTGCATGCCACTCGCCAAGGTCTCTGCCTTCGAGGCGGACACATTCTGATAGAACGCCCAGATTGCCAGGCCGCCAACAAGAGCCGCAGCGGCGCCCAACAAGAATGGCTTGCGACGATCCGCTTCGCGAGTCTGCTCAACCACGGATGGCACCAAATCGATATTGATCTCGGACTGGCCGATTCCTCGCAGCCCCAAACCAACAAGCTCACCCATCAAGTGACCATCGCGTTGAATGGTCTGAGGGTCCACTCCCTCGATCAGTGAGATGTTTCGAACTGGATTGAAATACTCAACCGGCAAGTTGAGCTTCTCTTTGAAAAACTCGAGCGTGTAAGGAAGATTCGCTCCTCCGCCTGCAATCATGATTCGGCGTGGCGCACTGCCGCCGTGCTGACTGCGATAATAATTGGTGGTGCGCGCAATTTCCGCAGGGAGACGACCCAGCGCATTGCGGATCACCATCGCAAGAGCTGCGACTGCTTCATCGAGCTGCTCGGTGTGACCTCCACCCAAAGCCACGAGGCCATTGCCAACTTTCTGCTTCTCCGCTTCATCAAAGGTCACGTTGTATTCCTTGGCAATTGCCGCCGTGATGGAAACTCCACCAACGGGAATGCTGCGGGTAAAAAAGCGTGTGCCTTCAATGTAAATGAGATCACTGGTCTTCGCACCAATATCGATCAACAAGACAGGCTCTTCGAGCTGACCATAGGTGTGACGAAACGCGTTGTAGATCGCCATTGGCGCCACATCCACCTCGTTGGTCGCAACCCCCGATTCATTCACCGCATCGTTGATCTCATCAAGCGCATCCCCCTTGATCGCGACAATCACAGCTTCTTTCTCCTCAGAGCCTTCGATCAACTCGTAATCCCAAACCACTTCGTTCAGCGGAAATGGGACGTGCTGCTGAGCCTCGAAAGTCACCAACTGATCAATGTTGTCCTGCTGGATCGGCGGAAGTTTTACAAAGCGAGTGAACACGGACTGACCCGAGATTGCATATCGCGCCTTCGCATGATGCAGACCCAGCTGTTTGGCCAAGCTGCTCACCACAACTTTGGTTAGTTGAATACGCGCAGCTTCTAGGGCCGGGTCCGCAGAGATCTCCTCTGCGGCGTATCCTTTGATCGCTAGACCGCCGTTATCAGCCGGCTCGAAAACGGCCATGGAAATGCGCTGGGATCCTATGTTGAGTGCAACGATGTTGTGGGTGTCCGCCATGGTGGGAGTGATTGAAAAATAAGAGCTGTTAGGCGAGTGGGGAGATTGGGAGTCTGATCCTGGAGATTAACGGCGATCTGGATCCACCTCCGCGTAGCGATCCCACCACATGTTTCTGAATGGTGTCTCGTCCTTGGAAAGGAGCGGCACGCTGTCGGTGCGAGCAATCTTTGGAGACGGTGTATTCCACCAACCCATTTTGCTTTTGGTGGTAGAACCTCCTTGAACAACGCCGTTGACCACAACTTCGTAACCAACGCTGAAGACCGCCTTCTTGCCGTTGCGATCCGTGCCCAACAAACGACGCACAGATGCAGGCGATAGATAAACCGAACAATAGACTTCCTCACCCAACGGGAGGTTCACGTGTTGAACATCTTTGGTTAGAAGATAGTAAGTGCCAGATTTTTCTGGGTTCTCCACCAAGACATACCACTTCACCAAAATCCGATCGCACGTTTGGGACTTCGGCTCGGGTGACATTTGAACTTGGATCTTGGCTTCAATCTCCAACCACTCTTTGGCGCGAAACTTTTTGCTGACGCCAGCATCAAACTGTGGCGACGGGTAACCTTCGAATTCAGCCTGGTCAGCTTCCACTTTGAATTGTTGCCCAGAGGCAGTTGGAGTCGCCATCAATGCCATCGCGGCAAACACGGCAGGAACGAAGGTTTTCAGAAGTAGACGTTTCATGAGTATTGGATTTATTAAAACCTAGTGAAGCAAGTTTCGGGTTGGCCAGTTAAAATGAAGGTTTTTTCCTAAAAACACAAGCTCTCCCGACGACTCATGACTCACAGATTTTGCAAGTCATCCATCCACCAATCCTCAACGATTGACGAGATGCCCTCCGCAACCCATGACTGATGCATGGATCCTGTCATCACAATCGGCCACGCAAAGGTGGTAGGCAGCTTCGGCAGCTACAACGATCTAAAGAGCTCCAAGGCCGCGACAGTTCGACAAGAATGCGACGTCGCGGAAATCCGCCTAGACCTACTAACGGACAAGCCAGGCACCAACCCTTCACCATGGACACATTTGGGCGATATCCCACTGCTTTTCACGGCCCGAAGGGAGGAAGAGGGAGGGTCGCAATCCATTGATGCTAAGCAACGTATGGATATGCTTGAGGCGGTCCTCGGCGATGCCAGCTTGATCGACATCGAAGTGGCGTCCATCACCGAAATGAGCGCCTTGATCGAGACGCTCCACACACGGAAAATCCCATGGATTGCGTCATATCACGACTTTGAAAAGCTGCCCGACTCATCAACCATGGAGCAAGCACTTGCCCAAGCGATTGAGGCAGGCGCAGCGGCATTCAAGCTTGCCGCTCAGCTGAATTCGCCCGCCGATGCCTCTCGATTGGCCGAATTCCAGCTCGCAGGGCATAAAATCCCCGTTTCCACCATGGGCATGGGGGCCCTGGCTCCTGTATCCCGCCTGCTCTGCGCGCAATGCGGCAGCGTGCTGAATTACGGCTTTATCGGCGAAAAACCCACCGCCCCAGGCCAATGGAGCGCCCGCGAGCTGAAACAAGCCATCGCCAAATTGACCCCATTTGAGGCTTAATCGATGACCTCAACTGGCGCATCAGGCAGCGCTCGAAGGAACGCTTTGCCATAGCGTTTGGTCAAAATCCTGTTGTCGAGGATGCAAATAAAGCCCTCATCACGGGCGGTTCGGATCAGCCGCCCGACTCCTTGGCGCAGCTTCAAGATGGCCTCAGGCACCGAATATTCCATGAATGGATAGCCCCCATCTGCCTCGATCGCCTCCAAGCGAGACGCCGTCAACGGATGATCCGGCACGGCAAATGGCAATCGCGTGACAACCACATTCGATAACGCCTCTCCCGGGACGTCGACACCCGTCCAAAAACTATCCGTGCCAAACAAGACACTGTGCACATCACCTCGAAACTCCTCAATCATCCGATGCCTCGGCATCCCATCCCCTTGCATCAAGACCCGCCAGCCCTTCTTTTTGAAAAATGACTCCAAGCGTTGAGCGCAATCTCTCATCGTCCGGTAGCTGGTGAACAAGACAAACGCCCGCCCATCACTTTCGATCACCGATCGCCGCACACCCTCCGCCAACATCTCAACGTATTTGGGCGTTCCGGGATCAGGCACGAACTTGTAAATCCTCACCTTCATCTGACGTTGGAAATCAAACGGGCTGCCAATGCACAGGGCCTTGGCATCATCGGCACCCACCCGTTTGCGGAAATACCCGAGCTTCGGATCCCCCACCCCCAAGGTCGCGCTGGTCAACACCAAGGACTTGTCAGGACCGAACAACAACGGACGTAGGCGATCGGCCACGCGAACCGGCGCCGCATGCAAACTCAGTTGAGATTCATCCCGACCCGCGCGCTGAACCCAGTAAACACTGTCATCCTCGGATTGATCGAGAAATGCCGCCACGGTGCCATGCGCGTCTCTCAGACGTCGTCCCGCATCCTGAAGCTCGGATCGCGTCGCTTCATGCTCCTCGTCCGCGGCCAAAGCATCGATCTCCTGCCACAAGCGACGCAAGGGATCCGCCAAGGTGTTCGGCACAATCTCGGGCTCGCGGATCCGATACTCTTTGGAATAGTTGCCAAACTTCGAGGCATCGCCCATGTCGTGGAAAAACCCGTCGGATGCCAACAAGGCTTCTTCGACGGCCGCGACAACCGACGCACTGCGATACGACTTCAGCAAACCCTTGCGAGTCCGCGGATGATACAAGCGCTGTAAATCAAACCGCAGCCCCGACTGCGAAACCCGCAAGCCCAACTGCACCGCCGCGACCTGCTCAATGGTGTGGGCCTCATCCAAAACCGCGAAATCATTCGGAAACAAAAACCCCTTCATCATCCGGTTGTCCTCGCCCAGATCTTCCAACTCGGTGTTGAGCAAAGCGAAGAACAAGGTGTGATTCACCACCACGATTTTGGCGTCGGCCGCTGCCTTGCGGGCCTCTTGGAAAAAGCAATTCCCGCGCGGACCACAATGGCGAGAGGTGCACAAATGCGCCTCACTGCAAACCTGAGACCACACCTTCGGATGCGGTTGGAAACTGAGATCACTCAAGGTGCCGTCACGCGTCGTCTCAGCCCACTGACGTATGGCCTCCAATTCATGGTTCTCCGAACTGGTGAACAAATCGCCAGTTTGCTCCAGCGCACGTCTCAGCCGTGCCGGACACAGGTAATTCTGCCGCCCCTTCAACAAGACCGCTGGCAATTCGTGGTCCACCAGTTTCCTGACAATCGGGATGTCTTTGCGCACCAGCTGCTCTTGCAGGTTGATGGTGTGAGTCGAAATCACCGCCTTCCTTCCCGTTTCCAAGGCAAACTTCGCCGCCGGCAGCAAATAAGCCAAAGACTTGCCAACTCCGGTGCCAGCCTCGGCGACCAGCGGGCTCGACTCGGTAAACGCCTCTGCCACCGCCACCGCCAATTCCTGTTGCTCAGGGCGATATTCAAAATCGGGCGATTTGGCCAAGACCCCCTTGTTCGAGAATGCCTCATGCACTGCATCGCAAAATCCAGGCATGGGTTGTCCGTCACTCAGGGAAATCATCTTGCACGCATCGCACTCGGCAATTGCCCTCATGCCAAGCCGCAAGTGCAACAACCGACCACATCACGCTCGACACCCTGCCCCGATCAAAGCCAATCTTCACGCCTCCGCTCATCATGGAACTCCATCGCGATCTCATCGCGGGCTACATCAAAGAGCACGCTCGCCAACTCCTCGCCATCCTAGCGCTTATCGCCTTAGGAGCGGCAGTTTGTGTCGCCATCATCCCTGGAGAAATACGCGCCGTCGAAGACCACCTGATCGGTTTCCCAGATTCCGATGTTTCTGCGCAAAATGCCCGACCCATGATTCTCGGCGCGATTTGTTTCATCCCGGCCATTGGCGCGATTTTCTACATGCTCTGCGGCACCATCGACCGCTACATCATTCGCCGCTTCCTGATGATGTTCACCATCTGCATGTCCGCGCTGTATGTCGTCAGGGTCCTGCTCGACATGAGCGACAACATCAGCGAATTCCGCCAAGCCGAGGACAGCCTTCAAACGATGGTCACCTACTACGGCACCCTGCTGCCATCGATGCTCTTGCTTCTCCTTCCATACGGCCTGCTCCTCTCTTTGTTAGAATCACTCGGCAAGCTATCCTCCAACCGAGAAATCATCGCCATCATCCAATCCGGTCGTGGCGTGCTGCGCACCACCGCACCGCTGATCGGCGCCGGCATGCTATGCACGATTTTCACCGCCGGCATCAACTACCACTGGGCACCCACAGCTGAAGGACAAGAGAAAGAAATACTCGACCTCGCCACCGGCAGGAAAGCCTCTGAAGCCAGCACGGTACTCTATCAAAGCAGGCTCACCAATCGATTGTGGATGGTCCGGTCCTTCCCACCAGAATATGAAAAAGGGAAAGCGTTGGAGGAAGTCGAAGTGACAACCACCGACGGCGAGGGATCCTTGATCTCACGTCTATCAGCCACCAGCGCGGAGTGGGATCCAGACACGGGCGCGTGGACTTTCCTCAACCCCGTGTATTGCCACTTCCACGAAAACCGTCTTCCAATCTTCGAGAAACTGGACGGACCACTGGTCATCGACTCATGGCCAGAGACCCCATGGCAAATCATCAAACCCGGACTCCGCGCAGAACACCTTGGCATCCCGGATTTGAATGCGTGGTTGGATACCCATAAGAAATTTCCGCAAGTCGCCAGCCCCTTCCCTTACCTCACCCACTGGCATTACCGTTGGGCCTTGCCGTTCACCTGCTTGATCACCGTGCTTCTCGCCACTCCTCTGGCAGTCCACTTCTCACGGCGTGGCGCCGGTGGCGGCATCTTTCTTGCCGTCGCCCTATCGGCCTCGATGCTCCTCACCAGCACCATCATTCTCGCTTTCGGTGAGTCCGGCCACTTGCCGCCCATGTTCGCCGCGTGGCTCCCCAACATTGTGTTCGCAAGCATCGGCATCTATCTCTATCGCCGCCGCATCACCGGCAAACCCATCTACCAATCGTTCAAGAAATTTTTTGCTCCTGTCGGAAATTCCTAACCCATCTCTCAACTTTATCTCACCATGGCACTCGCAGATTCCTGGCATGTCCGCTCACGCTCGCGTGAATGCGCGGCAACCCAACAAGCATTCACTGATGGCGAAGCCATCATCACCGCCCTCTTCCCCGACCCCGAAGCATCAGGATACCTGCGCAAAGACTACCGCATCGAAGCATGGGAAAAACGTGGCGATGATGAGGAAGCACCATTCTCATTTTGGAAAACCAAGTTTGCCGCCCCCACATCGGACGCCGATGAAGACCCGATGGAAAACCTCAGCCCAGAGGAACTGCTGGCACGACTCATCGAGGAAGACCAAGAACATACAGAAAACACCCGCTACATTCTAGCGGTGATGTTGGAACGACAAAAACTCCTCCGCGAAACCGATAGCCAACACACACCAACCGGCATCTTGCGAGTGTACGAACATCGCAAAAACGGCGAGATCTACCTCGTCCGCGACCCCAACATCCCGCTCGCTGAAATCGAGGCCATCCAAGAGGAAGTCATCATCTTGTTAGAAAACAATGGGCGCCTCCCTGACCCCGTCGAGGAGGAAGCGCCGGCAGAAGAAAACCCCAGCGAGGAAGAGGCGGATCAAGAGAACACGGAGCCTGAGACCAACGAGGAAGAGGCCGAGATCATTGCTGAGGAAAGCACCGAGTCTGAAGAAGAAGAGGCAGAGAAATCCGAGCCGTCATAACAGCATGTCGGGTGGTTCGTTGTTGCTGTTAGGCTTGTCGGGCCCGGAACTCACGCCGGAGGAAGCTGAGCGCTTTCGCCGACTCCAACCCGCCGGCTATGTCCTGTTCAGCCGCAACATCATTTCGCCTGAACAAACCCGCAAGTTGACCGATGACTTGCGCGACCTCTCGACCTACGACCTACCCATCATCGCCATCGATCAGGAAGGCGGACGCGTCACCCGCACGAAAGACATCGCTCCTCCTGTCCCGTCGGCGCCCGCCCTCGCTGCAAAGGAAGACTACGGCCTCATCGCCGATGCCGCCGCCCACACCGCCGACCTGCTTCGTCTGCTCGGCTGCAATATGAACTTCGCCCCGGTTCTCGATCTCGATCACTTTCCCGAAAACCAAAACGCACTCCGCGGTCGTTGTTGGGGGCAAGACGCCCAACGCGTCATCGACTACGCCGGACATTGGAATCGCTGGCTGCGGAAACGACACATCGCCAGCTGCGCCAAACACTTTCCCGCTGGCGGACGAGCCCAGTCCGACCCCCACCACGACCTGCCATCCTGCGATGCAACCATCGATAAAATCCTCAAAGCCGATGTCATCCCCTACACCGCCTTGATGCCGGAAATCGATGCCATCATGTTGGCTCACATCGAATTCCCCAACATCGACGCCAAACTCCCCGCGTCTCTATCGCCCAAAATCATCCGCGAGTTTCTCCGCGGTCAGCTCGGGTTCGACCAACATCTCGTCCTGACCGACGACCTCGACATGGGCGCCATCGCCAGCCGCTACGGCCGCGGCGAAGATGCAAAGCTCGCGATCGAAGCCGGCAACGATCTCGCGATGATTTGTCACCGACCCGATACCGCCGATCAAGCCGCTGAGGCGATCAAAAGCTTGCCTCACTGGATGGTTGATGAAGCACTTGAGCGCGTGGATCGCTTCCGCCGCAAGATCCTCAAAGCCCCCGTGATCTGGTCCGGATCCGACTGGGAAGCGACCTGTGGCAAACTCAAGGAAATGAGCAGCCTATTCCCGGAATCCACCGATCCCTCAAACAGCCCGGTCGACAATTATTGATCAGTGCTGCAAGGCCTATAGTGAATGAACTTGCGGCAATGGCTTCTGACGTTAACTTCTCGCAGCTCTTATGGCATTCATCTCTACCGCATTACTCGTGATTTTGTTGATTCTGGTCGTTCTCACGGTCTTCAATATCATCATCTTCGTTCACGAACTCGGACACTTCTGGGCAGCCAAATGGCGCGGCTTGCAAGTTGACCGATTCCAAATCTGGTTCGGCAAGCCGATCTGGAAGAAAACCATCAACGGCGTGCAATACGGCCTCGGCTGGATCCCTGCTGGCGGGTTTGTGGCCCTCCCGCAAATGGCGCCCATGGAAGCCATCGAAGGTGGCGAGAAATCCAAAAAGCCGCTGCCGCCGATCTCGCCTCTCGACAAAATCATCGTCGCATTCGCAGGGCCCCTCTTCTCGATGCTCCTTGCCCTCGTATCCGCCCTCGTGGTCTGGCAGGTGGGCAAACCCAAGGATTTCATTCCATCACAAGAAATTGGATACGTCGTTCCGGGTGATCCCGCAGACGAAGCCGGCCTGAAAGCAGGCGATAAAATCATCGCGATCAACGGCAAAGAGGTCACCGGCTTTGCTGGATCGCTCGACTGCATCACCGAAAGCATCATCCTCAGCAGCGGCGACGAAATCGAATTCACCGTCGAACGAGCTGGCGAACCGGCCCCCCTCAACTTCACCTCAGAATTCAAGGAGCCGGAAACCAAATGGTGGCAACGCGGCGGATTGCGCCGCGTCGGGATTTCTCCGACAGCCCCCATGCTGGTGATCGGCACCTTGCCCAACAGCCCTGCCGCCAAAGCCGGATTGAAAGATGGCGACCTCATCACAAGCATCGACGGGGCCCCATTGCGCAGCTTCTACCAATTCAAAGACCATCTCAAAGAAAACGACTGGCAGGCGGTTTCCCTCGGAGTGGCCTCTCCCGATGGATCCAAACGTGAGGTCTCGGTGACACCTGAAAAACCAGACGTGCCTGAAAAATCAGATCCGATGGTCGGCATTCAGTGGGATACCACCAGCGACTTCGAAACGCATCTGGTTCACCCCGGCCCCTTCCAGCAAGTCGAAGACAGCGCGGTCATGATGTGGGTCACCATCTCTAAAGTCGTCGACAGAAATTCGAGCATCAATCTGGGCCACCTAAGCGGACCCGTCGGCATCGGGACGATGATGTTTGACCTGCTACAAACCGAAAACGGCTGGCGTCGCATTCTCGCCTTCATGGTGCTCTTCAATGTGAACCTCGCCATCCTCAACATGCTGCCCCTCCCAGTGCTCGATGGCGGACACATCACCCTCGCCCTTCTCGAGAAAATCGCCGGCCGACCCGTCAAGGTGAAGGTCTTGGAAATCATCCAAACCGCCTGCGCCCTCCTCCTCTTCACCGTCTTCCTCTTCGTCAGCAGCAAAGACGTTGGCGCCTTATTCGGTCGCGGCGGCAGCAGCAAGGAAGTGATCTTCAAGAAAGAGTGATCAACCCAAGGTGATCTCCACCGGGCAGTGATCCGACCCCATGACATGGGGCAAAATTTTGGCGTCGGTCACATGCTTGATGTAGGAATCCGACACCCCGAAGTAATCGATTCTCCACCCAACGTTCCGCGCACGTGCACCGCCGCGATACGACCACCACGAATAGGCTTCTTCTTTGTCGGGATAATGATGGCGGAACGTATCGACAAATCCTTCGCCTAACAATTTGGTGAAACCCTCGCGCTCTTGATCGGAAAAACCCGGACTCATCCGGTTGGCTTTGGGCCGCGCCAAGTCGATCTCTTGATGCGCCACATTCAGGTCGCCACAAAAAACCGCTGGCTTTTGCTTCGCCTCATTCGCGACATGCTCACGGAACGCTTCGTCCCATTCCATCCGATATGGCAAACGCCGCAGTCCATCCTGCGCGTTGGGCGTGTACACGTTGATCAACACAAAGTCTTCATACTCCACCGTTAGAACACGGCCTTCTTTGTCGTGTTCCTCAATGCCGAGACCTTCCTTCACGTTCAGTGGCTTCTGCTTGGTGAACACCGCAACCCCCGAATACCCCGGCTTCTCGGCCGAACTCCAAAAAGCCTGATACCCGCCCATCTCCAAAGGCAACTCAACCTGTTCTGGCCGTGCTTTGGTTTCCTGCAAACAAAGGATGTCCGGCTGCTCCTCCGACACAAACTCGGCAAAGTTCTTCTTAATCACCGCTCGAATCCCATTCACATTCCAAGAAATCAACTTCATCCCCACCACCATCAAACGAACAAGCCGACTTGGCAAGCGGCGAGGCACCTTTAGACCTTTAGACCGATCGAAGCGAGGAGCCCGCAGGGTAACGTCGGAGGGCGTTATCAAATGGACTCAGATAGACGGGGATATTCGATTCAATGAGTTCTTTTAACCTATCTGTGTAAATCTGAGTTCATCTGCGGTTGTCATAACAAGCAACTCGCTTGCACCTTGTAGATTCCCCCCCTACGGTTCCCGCCATGTCCGCTGAGACCCAGACGCATTTTATCGAAATCGGCAGCTCTGATGATCCCGTCAAGCTGCGCGATGGAGGATCGTTGCCTGGCGTCCGCATCGCCTACGAAACATGGGGCGAACTCAATGCCGACAAATCGAACGCCATCCTCCTATTCCACGCACTCTCCGGATCGCACCACGCGGCAGGCGTCACCCCCGCCATCGATGGCGTTGGCGAGCTCTGGCAACCCGAAATGCATTACGGATGGTGGGAAGACATGATTGGACCCGGCAAGGCGCTCGATACCGACAAATACTTCGTCGTCTGCCCGAACTACCTCGGCGGCTGCTACGGCAGCACCGGCCCGTCATCGACCAACCCAGAAACGGGCAAACCCTACGGCGCATCGTTCCCTGCAATCTCTGCAGCCGACGAAGTGGATGTGTTCTCAAAATTTCTCGACTCTTTCAGAATCGAAAAGCTGCACGCTTTGGTCGGCCCATCGGTTGGCGGCCTGATCGCCCTCACCTTCGCGACCCGCTACCCTGAGCGCGTGCGCAATGTGATCCCCATCGCCTCTGGATACAAAACCACGGTGTTGAACCGGCTGATCTTGTTCGAACAAATTCTCGCGATCGAAAACGACCCGCACTTCAACGGCGGCGATTATTACAAAGACGGCGCTCCACTCTACGGCCTCGCGCTCGCACGCATGATCTCACACAAAACCTTCGTCCACCTCGATGCCATCGAGCGCCGCGCGAGAAAGGATGTGATCCAAGCCGATGACTCATTGGTGTGGTACAAGGTCCAAGACCAATTCCAGAGCTACATGCTCCATCAAGGGAAGAAGTTCGTAAAACGATTCGATGCAAATACCTACCTTCGCATCATCGATATGTGGTCACGCTACGATGCCACCAAAGAGGGCGATGCGGAATCGCCGAAAGAACTCTTCAAACGCTGCAAAGACGCCGGGCAAAACTGGCTCGTCTTCTCGATCGACTCCGACTTCTGTTTCTACCCCGAAGAACAATCCGAACTCATCGGCCATTTGGAGTCGGCGGGCGTGGATGCCATGCACATCACCGTGCATTCCGAAAAAGGGCACGATTCTTTCTTGTTAGAGCCCGATCTCTACACCCCACACATTTCGTGGTTGTTGGATAAGTGAGCATCTTCCTCAATTGCCCATGGCGGCATGGATGAGAAGAGGACTTTTAGCTTGGAAGTTGCGCCAGATCGTGGACGCTGATCGTCCAACCCATTACATAACCCATGGAAGTGAACCACCCCCGCGCCCACTGGCGCAGTTGCTTGAAAATTACGCTCTGCTTACTAGCAGTCTGGTTTGTTGTTAGCTATGGAGCTGGCATTTTGTTTCGCGATTGGCTCGATGCCAATGCACCTGCCATTGGAGGCGCGCCATTCGGCTTCTGGATGGCCCAGCAAGGATCGATCATCGTCTTCATCCTGATCCTCGTCACCTACGCCGTTCTGATGAACCGCCTCGACCGCGTCCACGGATACTCCGAGAAGTAACAGCCCAACTTTACAACCCATGACTCAGGATACCCTCAACTTCATTTTCATCGGCATCTCGTTTGCCATTTATATCGTGATCGCCGTTCGCTCACGCGCTGGCTCCACGAAGGAATACTACACTGCTGGTGGCGGCGTCTCGCCACTCGCGAATGGCATGGCCACTGCCGCCGACTGGATGTCGGCCGCGACCTTCATCTCGATGGCTGGCGTGGTCGCCATCAATGGCTACGACGGGTCACGCTTCCTCATGGGATGGACCGGCGGCTTCGTGCTGCTCACTGTCCTGATGGTTCCCTACCTGCGCAAGTTTGGTAAAGCCACCGTCCCCGACTTCATCGGCGACCGCTATTACTCGAAGCTCGCCCGTGGCGTGGCCGTGATCTGCGCAATCTTCATCTGCATGACCTACATCATGGGCCAAATGCGTGGCGTCGGCGTCGTGTTCTCCCAACTCTTTGGCATCGGAATCCCCATGGGCGTCGTCATCGGCGCCGCCATCGTTTTCTTCTACGCTGGCTTGGGCGGCATGAAAGGCATCACCTACACTCAGGTCGCTCAATACTGCGTGATGGCATTCGCCTACACCATCCCCGCGATCTTCATCGCCATGGCGCTCACTGGTAACGTGATCCCGCAGTTGGGCCTCATCGGCGACTACAAAGCCGCAGAACCGGCCATCCCGTTCCTCGAAAAGCTCAACAACATCAACACCGAGCTTGGGTTCCAAGAATACACCTCGGGCAAGATGTCGACCATCAACATGTTCTGCATCACCGCCGCCTTGATGTGCGGCACCGCAGGACTGCCTCACGTGATCGTCCGCTTCTTCACCGTGAAGAACGTTCGCTCCGTTCGCCGCTCCGCTGCATGGACCTTGGCTTTCATCGCCGTGATCTACCTCACCGCTCCCACCATTGGCGCCTTCTCCCGCGTGAACCTCATCGAGAAACTCAATGGAACCAGCTACGTCGAGACGCCCGCTTGGTTCAAAGAATTTGAAAACACCGGGCAGATGGCATGGGTCGACAAAAATGAAGATGGCATCATCCAATACTCAGGCCCAGGCCTCGAAGGCAATGATGGCACAAACACGGTCTTCATCAGTGACCGAGGAAAACCCTCTTACCCAAGCCCGGATGTCTCGAAAGATCAGCGCATCGGAAAAAACGGTGAGCGCCTTCTCGCCAACCGAGCGGATACCTCCAATGCCAATGAGCTCTGGTTCGGCACGGACATCATGGTCATGGCCAACCCTCACATGGCCGGCCTGCCAATGTGGGTGATCGCCTTGCTGATGGCAGGCTGTATCGCCGCCGCTCTTTCCACCGCCGCTGGCTTGCTCCTGGTTCTATCCACCTCGATCTCGCACGATTTGATGAAGAAAATCATCAAGCCAGAGCTCAGCGACCGCGAGGAAGTGAACTACGCTCGCGCAGCATCATTCGCCGCATTGACCGTAGCCGCCATCTTTGCGATCAACCCGCCATCGGACTTCATTGCTCAAACCGTGGCCTTCGCCTTTGGTCTCGCAGCATCGTCCTTCTTCCCAACGCTCTTGATTGGCATTTTCTCCTCGAAAATGAATCGCCAAGGAGCCATCGCAGGCATGCTTGCCGGCATCAGCTTTACCATTGGCTACATCATTTACTTCCAGTTCCTCGATGGCCCTAAAGAACACCTCCTGTTTGGCATCACCCCGGAAGGCATCGGCTTCGTTGGCATGATCATCAACTTTGTGGTCGCCTGCGCCGTCAAAGCCTTCACCGGCGACGCCCCACAAGACATTCAAGACATGGTCGCCGAGATCCACATTCCGAGCGGAAGTGGAGATGCGGAGGAGCATTGAGGGTTTTGCGGCTTCGCCGCGGGCTTTGGGCTTTGGGCTTTGGGCTTTGGGCTTTGGGCTTTGGGCTTCGGGCTTCGGGCTTCGGGCTTCGGGTGGATCGAAACGCGGAGTAGCGAAGAGCGCGGAGGTGATCGCTGAGGCATGGGGGCTCAGCGCTATGCTTGAGCCCTTGTCACGAATGGCACGTGATTGAGGCCGATTTCGTTCTTGATCGAGGTAGCGCCCTCTCGCCGAGAGGGCAGGGATGTGCGGCCAGACACGCGAAGATGCCCTCTCGGTGAGAGGGCGCTACCTAAGACTTTGCTTAATCAGGCGCCGTTCAGCTTTTTGCCGAGTCGCGCTTTAGCTCGATAAAGAACAAAGCAGAAAGCAGATCGGCGTTTTCGTGTGAAAGCTCCTTCAGCTTAGTCACGGCGGCGACGCAGGAGCAGCAATGCTCCGATCGCGCCAAGAATGGCGGATGAAGGTTCTGGGACGACAGTGAGACCCAGGGCATCATCTAGCTCCGTGCCGATACGGATTTCATCGTATGCGGTGTTGACCTGACGCGTGAGTGAAAGGGTGTCGAATGCGGCTTGATCAAAATCAACATCTAGGGTCGACCCAACTTGAGTTAAGTTGGACTCTCCCGAGATGACAGAACCACCGCTCTTGGTCAGGTCGTAGTAGTAAAATCCAAACTCATCCAGGCCTCCAGCACCTGTGCCAAATGACAACTTGGCGATCAGCAGGTTCGTTTCACTTCCGTTCGCGGCAACCCCAAGGGTGGCCCCAACATCAACTTGGGTCGTGCCGTTCCATGCATATGCGGTCCAGTCATTACCAGCGGTCGTCGGGGCAATTCCGAAACCATTCATGCCAGTCGAACCTGTATCAAGCAAGACTCTCGTGTTGTTGACGGCTTGGTTTCCAACTGTGATGCCACCCTCCGCAGCGCTGAAGTCATTCTGCAACTTATTGCCCAAAAAACCGAGCCATAACTGACCACTGGTAGGCATAGTCGCCGTGATGGAGCGGCTGAACAAATCATTGTTGCTATTTGTGTCGCTTCGAACGTGGTTGCCTGAAGTCGCAAGGCCACCGAAGGACAAGCTCCCAGTCGACAAAAATAGATTGGAGCTACTACTAGGTCCTGCAGAGTCAACCCACGCACCGCCCAGTCCGGTTGCATCCACATCACCACCCGATCCGTCGGCTTGCCCGTCAAGAAGGTCCGCTCCGTCACGAGTGGCCGATGCAGTACCGTAGTTAAAACCTTCATATACAAGAATAGCGCCAGGAGCAGTGATCACGCTCGAAACAAAAGCCAATAAGCTTAGCGAGGTCAGATAGGTGTTTTTCATGGGTTTGGGGGGTTAATTCAGTGATTATTATACCCCCAATTCCTCGCCCGATCAATTCCCTGAGGGCGCCAGCTGCGAATACCCCTATAAAGAAAAGCTATGGCCACAGCCAAACCCCCATTCCATGAGGCCTGCAGCGTGCTCAGCAACAATTCCAAGCCCGCCTCATCTACCCCATCGAAGGAATCAAGCTGCTTTCAGAGGTACAAAAAACGCCGACTGGCATGACCAGCCGGCATTGAAATCAAGTTCCAAATTCGCGTAATCAACCGCGTCGACGACGCAGCAGTAGCAGCGCGCCAAGACCACCAAGAATCGCGGCGGAAGGCTCGGGAATGGCATAAGCCTCAAAAGTAAGACTGCTCAAACGAATCCGGTCGGCCCCTGCATTTCTGAAATACACGTAATCTCCGTCAGTAATGTCTATGGACAGTCCACTGCCACTCAATCCTCCAAGCGTGGTGACATCAAGTCCAGTGCCACTTAAAGTTCCGCCTGATCCCCCAGTAAGAGTCGAGGAGCCAACTAGAATTTGGAGGTCACCGCTTGTCCCGGAATTGAGTGCTGATACAGCATCGGTAATTCGCAATCCATAGCCGGATGTTAAGCTCGAAAGATCAAACTGGAAAAAGATACCCCGGCCGTTTGAACCGTTGATATCGCCGTCTGCCGAAGCAATTCCGTTGCCGTTGGATGCCATCACTGAGCCACCCACGTTAGTTGCTGTTAAGTCGCTACCGGTGAGAGTCGATGCAGCAAAAGTATCATATGTAAAACTGAAAGTATCCGCATTGGCTACATCAGTGAGACTCCCCGTTGGAGCGATCCGACCCCTCATGTTAGAATCGCCAGCTTCAGTTGGCGACCCATCCGTGAGGCTTCCTACTTCGTAAAATGCTGTGCCGCCGATGCTACCTGCAAATGTGCCGCTGCCGTTGGTCATATCTAATACAATAGCGCCAGGAGCAGTGATCACGCTCGAGACAAAAGCCAATAAGCCTAGCGAGGTCAGATAGGTGGTCTTCATGGGTTTGGGGGGTTAATTCAGTGGTTAACATACCCCAAATTCCCCGCCCGATCAATTCCCTAAGGGTCCCAGCAGCCAATACCCCTATAAAGAAAAGCTATGGCCACAGCCAAACCACCATTTCATCAGGCCTGCAGCGTGCTGAGCAACAATTCCAAGCCCGCCTCATCCACCCCGTCGAAGGCGTTTTTTAGCGTCGAATCGACGTCCAAAACGGCAATCACCTGCCCGTCTGAATTCATCCACGGGACGACAATCTCGCTCGCCGAACGCGCATCACACGCGATGTGACCCGGATGCTCGTCAACATCGGCGACCACCTTCGTCACCCCCGACTCCCACGCTTCGCCACAGACGCCACGCCCCTTCGGGATCTTCAAACAAGCCGGCGTCCCTTGATACGGGCCCACCACCAACTCGTCTCCCACCACTCGATAAAACCCAGTCCAAAAATAATGCGGCATGATGTGATGCAACACCGACACCACACTGCTCATCACCAACACCGGCTCACTCTCCCCGGCCAGCAACGCTTCCAACTTCTTGTTGGCCTGATCGTAAAACGTGATCTTCTCAAAACTCGAAGGAATCCTCACTTCCCCTTTCTCAAATG
Source organism: Luteolibacter sp. (assembly GCA_043566505.1). GTDB lineage: Bacteria > Verrucomicrobiota > Verrucomicrobiia > Verrucomicrobiales > Akkermansiaceae > Luteolibacter. The sequence goes on from CP121322.1 coordinate 1,064,813, forward strand.
TTTCTCCCTCAGACATAATTCAATTTCAGCTTTTCCTATTTCAGAATTTGATTTCTCTCCCCCAAAAATCGCTTCTCATAGCGCGTCTCAACTCGCATCGCATTCATTTTCACAACTTTAATCCAATCCATCTGAGTTCATCTGAGTTCATCTGCGGTTCATTCAATTTCAGCTTTTCCTGTTTCAGCATTTCCTATTTCAGCATTTTCGCTTTTACTTTATCAATCTCCTCCGACAACTCACCCCACTGATAGTAACTCTTCTCCAATGCCTTGGTGATGTTCTCCGCGGCCATCGATACCTGACGCAACTTGTCTGGGTCGCCCGTAACTTCAGGAGATGCCAATTGCGCCGTCAAGGTGTGCTGCGCCCCTTCGAACTCGGCGATCTTCTTTTCCAAGACCTCAAACTCTTGCTCCAACGGCTTCAACACTTTGCTGCGCATCTCACGCGCCTCCGCTTCTTTGCGGCGTTGCTCTTTGCGACTCAATCCGGAGCCGCCCGAGGACGACTTGGCTTTGCCGCCACCTAGCGAGGACAACTTGCCACTCTTCGCGGCTTCTTCTTCGGCCGACTTCTCAAGGTAGTACGTGATGTTGCCCGCATACTGCACCGGCTTTCTTCCCGGCTGAAATTCCAAGGTCTTGGTCACCAAGGGGTCGAGGAAGTCGCGGTTGTGGGATACGATCATCACACTGCCTGGATAATCAGTCAGCGCGCGCTGCAAGACACCCTGCGACTGCATGTCGAGGTGGTTGGTCGGCTCGTCGAGAATCAAAAAGTTTGCCGGACGCAACAACATGCACACCAAGGCAACCCGCGATCGCTCGCCACCCGAAAGCACACCGACCTTTTTGAAAACATCATCACCGCGAAACAGGAAACAACCTAACAGGTTCCGCGCATGCGGCACAGAGTCACGCGAAGCTGCGGCCTCGACGGTCTCTAGAACCGTCTGATCCGGATCCAATTCGTCCGCGTGGTTTTGCGAGAAAAACGAACACGCCACTTTGTGCCCGAACGTGTGCTCACCCGCATCCGGTTCTTCCTGACCGGTGATCAATCGACAAAACGTCGACTTGCCCGCGCCATTCGGCCCGACAATGGCGAACTTCTCACCCTTGTTGATCTCAAAATCAAAGCCGCTGAAGATTTCAAGCGAGCCATAGGATTTCGCAACCCCCTCGAGCTTCGCCACCGTGTATCCCGAATTCGGCGGTGGTGGGAACTTGAAGTTCATCACCGCATCATCCTGTTCAGGCTGCGGAATGCGTTCGATCTTATCGAGCATCTTGATCCGCGATTGAACCAAGGTCGCCTTGTTCGCCGAGGCGCGGAAGCGATCGATGAAGCGTTGGATCTCCGCAATCTCCCGCTGCTGCGCATCATATTGTTTCTGCTGCACGTCTTTGCGAATGACCGACTCTTTTTCGAAGTAGGAAAAGTTCCCCGCGTATTCCTCGGCCCGCCCGTGCGCGAATGCAACCGTCCGCGTACACAACATGTCGAGCAAGGAGCGGTCGTGCGAAATCAGCAAAATCGCACCCGGGTAGTTGACCAGATACTGCTCCACCCACACCTGCGTGCCGATGTCCAAGTGGTTGGTCGGTTCGTCGAGCAACAACACATCGGGCTCTTGAAGAAACAACTTCGCCATCGCAATCCGCATCTGCCAGCCACCAGAAAACTCACCGCAGTCGCGCTCGAAATCGCTGTCTTGAAACCCCAAGCCTTTCAACACCGATTCAATCTTTGGCTTCATCTTCGACGGGTCGGCGTCGTCGAGCTTCAACTCCAACTCGCCAATCTCTTCGAGCAATTCACCATAAGGCGACGACCGTGGGTCCAGTTTTGTCAGCTCGTCGGACATGCGATCGATCTCCTTTTGCAATCCAAGCGCGTGCCCGAAGGCCGACTGCGTTTCTTCCCACAACGAGCGGCCTTTGACGTGAATCCCTTCCTGTGGGAGATAACCGACGCGAGTTCCTTTCGGCGCGTGAATCTTTCCGCTGCTGGGCTGGATGATGCCCCCGATGCATTTCATCAAGGTCGACTTTCCGGCACCGTTGTGACCCGCAAAAGCAATCCGCTCCCGGGATTGCACCGAGAACGAAAGGTCGTTGAAAAGGACGCGCGCGCCAAATTCGACACGCAATGACTGAATGGAAAGCATCGGCCGCGCAGCTTGCACGGCTGACCTAAACGGTCAAGCGCTCGCAGAACACCATCCACAAAAACCCCAGCAGACTTAGCTTGGCTCGCCCAGGGCACAACTGACCGCCGGGATCGCGATCCAAACCCGGCAACCCTCTCCAAGTTCTGTGTCGCAACCAATCCGACCACCATGCATCTCAACAATGGATTTCGCGATCGACAACCCAAGCCCTGTCGACAACTCACCGCCCGTCGGCTTCGAGCCCAGATTGCTGAATTTCTGGAAGAGCTTCGCTTGATCCGCCGCCGCTAAGCCAGGGCCTTGGTCTTGAACTTCAAAACGGATCTCTTGCTGTTTGGCATCCAAGTCCACGCTCACCTCAACCACACTATCCCGCGGACTGTATTTGACCGCATTGCTGACAAGATTGTCCATCGCCTCGCGCATGCGTGTGAGATCCAATTCTGCGCACAAGCCATCTTCGATCTGCGAAACCAACTCAATGCCTTTGCGACCCGCCGATGGCCGATTGAACTCCACCACCTCACCCGCAAGCTTGCCAAAATCCACAGGCGTCGGATTCAGCTCAATGCCACGATGATCCAAGCCCTCATGAAACAACACATCACTCACAATCTTCAGCATTTGATTGGTCGCTTCTGAAATCAACTGGGTCATCTCATACAATTTGGGATCCCGCTCCCGATTCAGTTCGGACAAGCTCATGTCCGCCAAACTTGAGATCGCGCTTAGCGGGTTTTTCAAGTCGTGAGACGCCACCGCAAGCAAGTCGGCCTTTTCCGACACCGCCATCTCTGCCCGTTCTTTTTCTGCCCGCGTCTGCAGCTCTGCCTTGTTGGCTTCCTCAAGTTGAAAATCCGCCTCGCTCCTCATTTGATAGGCCAACACGGCAAGTCCCAAACTCAGCAATGAAACCATCACCATGCCGATCGCCCCTGTTTTGCGAAGCTCCAACATGCTGGCGTAAAACGCAGCCTTGTTGAAGTCGACCCCAGCATAGCCCACATAGCGCCCGCCGGCATCAAACAAGGGCGCCTGGCCCGAAATGAAGTTCCCAAAACCATCCTCGAGCACCTCCTGGTAAACATAAGTTTCACCCCGATTCATCGCCTTGCCCGCCAAATCGTTCTCCAGATTGTCTGGCACATCATACTCCTCTCCAATCGCCGACGCCTCGATCTCTCTGCCCAATGAAGTCATCATTTTCTGGATCGATGGATCATTGGCCGTATCCAAGACGAAATACTCACGCTTCGCGTCGTCGACCCGCATGGTATAAACATAGTGAAGCTCCGGATGCTGCTGATGCAGCCCCACAAGAGGCTTCAGGACCTGTTCGTATTCAGCCGATGAAAGCTGCGATGGGTCCCTCAGCTTTTCATGCGCGTCCACATTCACCAGAGCCGCGACTGTCGCCGCCAGCGCCCGAACTTGCTCCCGCAGGTTGTCTTCCTGCTGCTGATACGCTTGCGCATACAGATAGGAAAATGTCGCAGCAAAGGAAAGTGAGACCAACAAGAAGACAATGACCCCCAAAAGTTTGGGGCTTTGTCGAAATAATAACCGAGAAGGATGAAGAGTCATGCCGCAAAAGAGCCCATGCTCGTGTCGAGTTATAACGCAACCCACCCCATGCAACCATTACGCCATAGCGTATAATCCACGAGCGCTTCACTTTTGAAGTGCGGACCCATAAAAAAGCCTCCATTTGCAGGGCGCCTGCCAATGAAGACTTCTTGTCTTGGCGATGCCGACTACTTCGCGAGCAACTCAATCATCATCTTGCCCATGCCTTCTCCTACGTTCATGTAAGTCTCGGCATCGCCACCGTAGTGACCGCAGCTACCATTCTTGGAGACCGGCTTGGAATAGAAGAAGCCGGCATCTTCATGCGCATCCGCAAAGGCGAACATCTTCTGAGCGAGTGCCGCGTTCTTGTCGTGCTCACCCAGAGTGGCTCCGACAAACTTGGCGTTGGGTGCATTGAATTCCTTTTTCAGGTCGCTGAATAGGAAGGCTAGGTTCTTGTCGTATTCTGCTGGGTTGCCCTTTTTCTCAGAACAGCCCTGCCACCAGAAGAATCCGGCTACTTCGTATTTCGTGGCACCTGGATAGAGGTTGCCCAGATCTTTCAAGCCATCCTGAACGGCACCGATATCTTTGTCATATTGGAGGCCTGCATACCAGCCAGCGGCGTCTGGATTGACCTTGCGGCTGCCGTAATCAGATGTGCCTTCGTATGATTTTCCACCAGTGCCAGTACCGACAGCACTGGGCGGCAGCAAGTCCCAGCCCAAGGCGCGGTTGCCCACGCATGATTTCAAAATCATCACCGGCGCATCAATGGCATGTCCCAGATAATTCCCGATGCCGATTTCCGGTCCAATCTTATTGCGATTGTCCCCAGCCATCCAATCATTGGTGGAAAGCCCACCATTGTTGTAAAAGACATTGCGGACATCCTTGCGCACGTTGAATTGGCCTGCGTCATCGACTAGATACGGATACTTATCAGGAGCAACTCCCTGGAGTTGGTTCACTTTCCCGAATCCCAGCATGTTTGATTGACCCATCAGGATGAAAACCTGCACCGGCTTGCTCATGTCAGCTTCCTTGCCGTCTGGATCAGGCAAGACGTCTGGCACCTCCGCAACTTCGGTCGTGGCAGCGGCTGCCGCTGGCTTTTCTTCCACCTTCACGGTGCCCGTCTCTTTGAGAAACGCGATGTCATCCGCTGACAACCTGTCCTGACCGAATGTCATCTGCTTCCCGGCGCGATCGACGGTGACTTTGCCAGTGGCGGCATCATAAGCGATCAACTCACCTTCAAAGGTGCTGCTGCCATCCGAGCTGGTCCATGTGCGGGCGTGCGCGCTCAGGGAAATAAGGAATGTGAGGGAGAGGCTTCCGGCGACTTGTAGAAATGATGGGGTCTTCATGAGATTGGGTTGTTCGTTAATTCAACAATCGTATTAGGAGCATTCTTTCATCTCCGCCGCAAAGATCAACCTCATCCTTGATGAAATTCATCAGTCCTGTCACCGCCCTGCAATCACACAAACTCGACAAAACACGCGCGAATCGACAGGGTTTCGCCATGGTTTCTATCGATATCCTCTACGAAGGCGAACTCCACTGCCAAGCGACTCACGGCCCGTCAGGCCAAGTCATCACGACCGATGCCCCTGTCGACAACCACGGCCGCGGCGAAAGCTTCTCGCCCACCGACCTCCTCGCCACCGCTCTCGCGAGCTGCATGGCAACCATCATGGGAATCCAAGCCAACACGTCGGGCTTGAATGTCGACGGCATGAGAATCCACGTCGAAAAAATCATGGCTACGGACTCCCCACGCCGCATCGCCAAGCTCCCGATCCGCATTGAAATGCCCATCCCGCATGATGAGAAAACGGCGACGATTATGAAACGCGCAGCCGATCATTGCCCGGTTCACCACAGCATCCACCCCGACATCGAGGTGCCGGTGGAGTTTGTTTGGAAGTGAGCGAATCGCCCACTCCCTCACTCATACTGTTTCAAAAATGCGGCGAGGTCGGCCACGTCCTGCGGCTTGAGACCCAATTGGTCAGCAGACAACATCAAGGAATGCTTCAGCTTGAATGGCCTTTTCTCAATCTGATTCTTCGGGATCATCTGCGTCACGCCACCGACTGAGGTCATCATCATGGGGTCGCCTTGGCTGTAGACAACGCCATGCACCTCACCACCTTTTTTCAGCTTCACGCCAGTGCCTGAATAGCCATGCGCGATATCGGCAGATGGATCCACGATGGCACGCACAATCACATCCATCGGCTGACCTTGTCCCCACCCTTTGAGATTGGGGCCAAAGTTCACTCCCGCGCCATTGAACTCATGGCACATCACGCATCGATTCGCAGTGATCTTGCCCTTGGCTGCGTCGCCTTTGAATTTCAATACCTCCTCGACCGTGTAGGTCGGCGCAGGCGCTTCCGGGGTGGTGATGGCGCTGACGACCACTTTCTCTGGATCATAAATGCCCCGACTCTTGACCTGCTCTTTCACGCCATGCTTCGACCACTCGCCATTCATGTTCTGCAACAACCAACGCGTGGCATCCACTTTGCTCGAACTCTCCGTTGCCAATTCCAACATGACGGCGGCGGCTGATGGATGATCGATGAAAGCCAAACTCTCGACCGCAAAAGCTCGCTGCTCGGCAGTGAGCGATTTGCTAGTGGCGCGCACTTGAAGATCATCGACGGCGGCCGATGGCCACAAACGCCAGGTGAGTTTCACGAATTGGTCCGACCACTCTTCAGCCGCGCCGGGCTTCATCGATGCCTTGAGCGCCAACCAAATCTCATTCTCCTGATTCGCCGCTCCCAATCCGATCGCCTCAAGCGCGTTCTTGTCCGTCACATCCACTTGCGGCGCGAGCACGCAAAAGATCGGCGCCGTTTTCTCTGCGGGCAAATCTCTCAATGAAAGGGCCACGTCACGACGCACGCCTGGATCGCTGTCATGCATCATCATCTTTGCGCCATGGAGGATCGCCGCTTCATCTGCACCGCGCCTGAGGGAGCGATATGCCGCGACACGGACTTGAGCATCCTCCGCCTCCAACAACTTCTCGCAGGCGCGCAATCCTTCGTTCCCCAAATGCGGCAACAACCAAATCGCCCGCGCCGAAATCCATGGGTTCTCATCTTCCAAAATTTCAAGAACACTCGGCAACGCTTCGTGCCCCATTCGCTTCAATGCCACAAACCCCAAATACCGAGTATTGACCGCCGGACTCATCAAAGCCGTGACCGCTCCTTTAGCTGTGCTCAAATCGAACTCTGGCACGCTCGGCTTGAACCCCTTCGGCGCAATCCGGTAGATCGTGCCAGAACAAGAATCATCTTGGTCGCCATGACCGCCAACGCGTGGGTCATACCAATCGGAGATGTACAACGCACCATCTGGGCCGACACAAATGTCCGATGGGCGGAACAACAATTTGGTGTCGCTTAGGTCGACTCGGCCACCGACGAAATCAGAACCGGCATACTTTTTGTCGGGGTTGCTGGTGACCAAATTCTTTTGCTCCAACTTGAACGATGCTCCCATCGGCTCGGGCTGGTAATGGAAGATGGTGTTCTTGCCGGGCTCACAACTGAAGAACGAGCCATTGAACGATTCTGGCAACGCACCGTTCTCATACATCGTCACACCCGTTGGCGATCCGCCACCGTAGATGTGACCCGCATCCATCGTCCCAGGATCATCCTGCCGCCAATGGTTGCGACCATGATCCTGACCCGGACGCTTCACGGCACGATACTGCTGCTTGGCATCACGGGTGAAATACCCAGCCGATCCATATTCGAGAATGCACGACACCCGACACGCTGGCGGATCGTCGTTGTCATTTTGAAATGGATTGCCGAATGAATCCAACGACTGCTCATACGAGTTGCGATACCCATGACCGATGATCTCACAATCGGTTCCATCTGGGTTCATCCGCACCGTGAAACCGGATGTCCAGATGTGACCATCGTCCGAGCGCTTGCCAGACACCGCGAGGTGATCCACCGGCCACTGACCACCGCCCCCTTTGTATGGGCCACCCATGTAAAAGTTCTTCCCCGATTGATCTTTGAAGACCGCACCGCAGTTGCCGTTGTTGAAATACATTTTTCCATCCGGGCCCGCTGTCACGGAATGCAATGAGTGATCGTGATTGATCGCATTGAAGCCTGTTAGAATCACCTCGCGCTTGTCGACCTCAGGATTGAACCTCAAATTGCGATCAACATCGGTGTAACGAATCAGATCCGGTGGCTGGGATACGTAAATCTCGTTATCAAAAACCGCCACCCCCAAGGGCGCGATCAATCCTTTCTCTTGGACAAAGGTGTGTGAGCTGTCGGCTTTGCCATCACCATCGGTGTCTTGGATGACCGCAATGCGGTCTCCTCCGGGACGACGCCCATTGTGTCGGCGGTAGTTCACGCCCTCGGCCACCCACATCCGACCCTTGTGGTCGATGTCGATGTTGGTCGGGTTGTAAAGATACGGCGAGGTCGCCCAAACCGTGACTTCTAGCCCCTCGGGCAAACGAAATTGTTCCAAGCCCACCATTTTGGGTTCCTTGTCCGATTTCCACTCCTCTTCCTGGGCCGAGAGAGAAACAAGCATGGCCAATCCTGTCATCGCATATCGCATCATGCCCCCACTACGGTCAGAGCCGCCTGCACCTGTCAACTCAGCCGATTCGAGGTCGCTCGATCTGAAGAAAAAATCACCACCAACACACGGCTTTGAAAAATTCTCACCAAAAGTTTGCAACTTTATCTAACGACCCGGGTTTCACCTATCGCAACTCACCATCAAACTCATGAAATCCATCACATTCCCTCTTATCGCTCTGATGCTCGTGGCATCCGTTCAAGCCAAACCCTTTGGCAAAGGAAAAGGCAGAGGACCCATCCACCACGGCAACGGCAAAGAAAAAGTGGCTGAAAATGCCGCGATGCGCGAAGAGCAAGTCCTCGATCATCTCGACACCCACAAGTGGAAGAAAGATCCAGAAGCCACCGACAAACGTCCGACTGGACTCGCCGAATACCATAACCGCACTCTTAAACGCATCGTCGCCTTGCTCCGCCACGGCGCGATCACCGAGGAAAACGGCACGCTGTTCAAAACCGAACACACCAAGATCACCCTGCACGGCAAAGAGCTGAAAGCCGATGGCGAAATGACCGAAGAAGAGGCCACCACACTACGCCGCGAACTGCATGCCTTGAACGATTCCATCAACGACTCCCTGCTGGCCGCTGAAGAAGGTGCCAACCGCACTCCTCTTCTCAACCAAACGCAGCACCGCTTCGAAGAACAAATCGAATTCGGCATTCGTTCAGGCCGACTCTCCACCGGTGAAGCCAACCGCCTGAAACGCAAAGTCGAGTCGCTCAAACGTCTCGAAGAGCGCGAGAAAGCAGGCGGACTCAGCACCAAAGACCGCGAGAAACTCTTCGAAGAGGCCGCCGAAATCTCCCGTGACATCCGCAAGGACCTCACCGACTAACACTCCCTTACAAAAAAACCCACACACACCAACGACCGCTGTCTCCCCCCGGAGCAGCGGTCGTTGCGTGTGTGCCGCCCTCCGGGCGGCGTGCCTAGTTCTTGGTTCTTAGTTCTTGGTTCCTGGTTCTTGGTTAGGCAGGGACGGCGCTCCGCGCGGTCCGAGCAATTGAAACGAACTGCAGCGTCAGTGTCCCACCGCCGAAGCAAAAGAACCGCGCCACAGCACGACCAAGCCCAAAGCACCAAGCCCAAAGCCCAAAGCCCCTCTTCAAAACCAAAATCCTATTCATCTGCGTTCATTTGATCCCGCTCGCCAGCGGTCCCCTTCGGGCAGGTCGCGAATAGCTCCTGTCCATGTCGCTCCGCTCCATTGCGGTTAAATACCAACTAAGAACCAGGAACCAAGAACAGGCGCCCCGCGCCATCCATCATTCGCCCTTGCGCCGAAAAATAACCAGGTGCTGCTGCGGCAACTTATCAAACGTCTTCACCCACTCGAGCTCTGGGTGGATTGCGATCTCCTTCTTCACTTGGGCTTCGCTCATCTTGTGGCATCGCTTGATCTGCACTTCTGGATCTTCCATCCGGTATTCGATGAACACCATCCGCCCACCTTTCTTCAGCGCTGGAATCATCGCTCTCACCATCTCATACGGAAACTCAAACTCGTGATACACATCCACCATGATGATCAAGTCACAGCTGTCCTTCTCCAACTTCGGATCTTTCTCTTCACCCAAGTGCCCTTTGACATTCGTCACTCCCACGCGCTCCATCATCTTATCGAGCAGGTCCAACATCTCTTGCTGAATCTCCACGCCATAGACCAAGCCCTCGTCGCCCACCACCTTCGCCATGCGGCTTGCATAGTATCCCGTTCCACATCCGATATCCGCCACCACATCGCCCGGTTTCAAATCCAGTGCTTTCACCGCAACGTCCGTCCGCTCCTCACGCTCTCGTTCCGGCCGCTCCAACCACCCCGCCGCTTGGTGTCCCATGATGTGTGAAATCTCACGCCCCATGAACACTTTCCCAATCCCATCCCGATGAGGCTCCACTTTCGTGTAGAGCGGGTCGGGCTTGGTTGCTGTCTCAGCCAACGCAGCGCCAGTGAAGAGCAATAGAAACACAATCGATTTCATATCCCTCACCATGTCCCAACCTCCCCCCAACCGCCCAGCCAAAAACAGGCAGGGTTGATCCATTCGATCAACCGACTTCACGGGCAGGGACGACGGTCCAAGCAATTGAATCGCCAACGACCCGCGCGTAAGCCCCCCTTTAAAAACGGTAGGGTGGATCAGCCTGATCCACCGACTTCCCTGGCTCTGGAGAGCCATCTTATCAGTTCGAACGGTTCCGCTTATCAGCGGTATCCACGGTGCTGCGAGCCCTCCTTCGCTAAAGCTACGGCGCGGTAGCCCGCAGCACCCTTGGTTGTCTAAATTGTGTTACTTTTGCTCTGCCCTGTGCGAAAACATGGGGTGAGGCCCGGCCATCGGATACCAGCCAATGACCGGAGCAACAGGTGACTTCGTGCGTCACCCTGAGCCTTTGAGCTCGTATGGTAGCTAGAAGCCCTGTTGCAGCCTCATCTTCAATTCGGAGAGTTGCCTGAGCCCTAGAGCTCGTAGAACCAAGGATGAACCAAAGATGAAAACCTCAGACACAATATACTACCTCGGAGTCGATGTGAGCAAAGCAAAACTCGATCTCTATGATCCGCGAAGCGGAAAATGTCAGTGCTTCCCCAATACTAAAGCGGGGTTGCAGCGCCTATATCGGCAAGTCCGTAAGCTTGTTGGGACACCACACATCATATGCGAGCCATCTGGTGGATATGAAAAACTTCTAATCAAGCAAGCTCATGAACTTGATTTGGCTCTCAGCGCGATCAATCCACGCCAGGTGCGAGATTATGCACGCGCTAAGGGGCAGTTAGCCAAGACTGATGCGATCGACTCAAAGCTGCTTAGTGACTACGGCTTAGCTTTCAAGCCTAAGCCTCAAAAGCCCGCAAGCCCAGTTCAAGAAGCACTTTGTGCAGTTGTGAGAAGAAAGGAGTCGCTAACTCGACAGCTAGTCAGGGAAAAGAATGCGCTCGAAAAATCAACAGATCGTTTTGTTCGATCGGACATCAGAGTAAGCCTTAACCACATCAAAAAACGTATCGAGAAGTGTGAGCGGCAGGTTCAAGAACTGATAGCATCCGATGCTGGGCTGAAAGCTAAGGCAGATCGAATTACTTCGATTAAAGGATTGGGCTCCAACGTCGCAGCGGTGTTGTTGGCTGAAATGCCTGAGCTAGGATCCATGAGTAATAATCAGGCCGCGAGCTTAGTGGGATTAGCACCGCTGAATCGTGATAGTGGAAAATGGAGAGGTCAGCGAACGATACACGGAGGAAGAAGGATAGCACGGCGTGCCCTGTTCATGCCTGCACTGTGCTCAGTGACTCATAATCCGATATTACGCGACTTTTATCGCAGCATGATCGCGCGTAATAAACCTCATCACTTGGCGATGACCGCTGTTATGAGAAAGATGATTTGCCTAGTAAATAGGAGCCTTGCAGACCCAGATTTTGAAATAGCTTAAAAGAAAATCAAAACAGAGTTGCTACCATTTATAAACCCATCCCATCCATCTGTGTCCATCTGCGGTTCATTTAAACCGATATCTGGAGACAAAAAAACCGCCCTCGGAAATCCGAGGACGGTTTTTGAAGTTTTTCCTAATTCAGGAATTAGTAGCGACGACCACCGCCGCCACCACCGCCACCACCGCCACCACCGCGGTTTTCGCGTGGTTGAGCTTCGTTGACTTTGACGTTACGTCCGGCGATTTCTTTGCCATCGAGGTCTTCGATTGCTTTTTCCATCGCTTCTTTGCTGTCCATGGTCACGAAGGCAAAGCCACGTGGGCGACCGCTTTCGCGATCAGCAGGAAGGTGAACATCTGTGACTTGGCCGAATTCTGAGAAGATCGATTCAAGGTCTTGCTTTGTCGTATCAAACGACAGGTTTCCAACATACATTTTCATAATAATAAGCGGCTCACGTCTTATGACGTTATATGAGACTGTTCCCGTGAATCGGGTCTCAGACTACCACCGAATTGAAAAACCCATCTGGTAACACTCCAGAACTTGATCTTGCCAAGTCGTGAACCGGACATGCGCTTTATGGTCCAATATCTAGAATAGCCACATAAATCTCTCGATTTCGCCCCCCAACCCACCAAAACCGTCGATTATCTATTATTCCAAGCCCGCCAACGGCCGGCTGAACGTCCAACCTCGACCGCTCAACACCGAACGTCGAAGTAAGGCAAAAGCGAACTCTGATTTCAGCATGTCAGCTTTCAGCATTTCCAAATTTATTCCCCAGCCGCCTCAAGCCACTCGCGCACAAACACCTCCCACTGTGCTTCGGCCTCGTCGCGATCACGCATCGACTTGCTCACCATCGTTTTGTGAAACGCCACGCCGGCATTCACCAAATGCTCGGTCGATTCCGGATGACCTCTCCACAGCGGATCCTCATCGATCGGGCTCGCTTCAAAAATCCGATCAACCCACTTCGCCAACTTCGGCCCAACACACCAGATCACTTTGTCCTTCTCCGCGACATCGCGAAACAACTTCGGGGTCTGATACTCGATCACCGGCTTGTCCTCGGTGTTCACCGGATACTCATCAAACAATGCCGCGGCCTGGGTGATGTTGCCGGCATATAGGAATGGCATCGACCCCGGCTCGATCAGCACTTGTTCGGGCGTTACCTCCCACCACTTCCTTCCATCCAACGCACCCCTCATCGCTGCCTGATCCTGGATCGGCGAAACCGGCAACGGCGCTGACTCCATTCGTCCGATCAACGCCACCTTCTCCTGACCCGGTGTGAAATCATTGCGCCACATCGTCACCTCCCCGAACACCTCGGACATCGTCTTGGCGATCACTCCGAACTCATACTCGGTCAATTGATAGAGCGGCAACCACTGAACAAACATACCCCCTGGATTCAATCGCTCCGCGACGACCCGGTAATGATCCACCGAATACAAACTTCCAGCACCTCGACGATACGGCAGAAACAAATCCGCGTTGATCATGTCGTAGCGCTTCCTTGTCGCGCTCAAATAATAGCGTCCGTCTTCCGCTAAAATCGTCGACCGATCATCGTCAAACAAACCGCCCAACAAATGTTGCGGGATCCATTTCTCCGATGCTTCGACCACCGCCGGGCTCAATTCGCAAATCAACACCCGCTTCACATTCGGAAACCGGAAGTCCAGCGCAGCGCCAGCCGACATCCCCGTGCCCATGCCGATGTAGCAAATGCTCTCGGTCTCCGGGAACAAATACAATGGGATGCGCGATTGGTTTGCTTGGTCGACATACGCCGCGGTCGACCCCAGCGCATAACTCGCATTCACCACAATCGCGCGATGGCCCGCCTTCGTTTCGACCGCTGCCACGGTGCAGTCGCTTTCTTCCCAGACCTGCAGCACCTTGGCATATTCACGCCCCTTCACCTTGCCCATCACCGGCAAGCCCGATGGATCGAGCACGGTGAACAACAACACCAAGGCCGCCACGCCCGCTGCGCGGCAGAGAACCGTCGCCTTGCTCCAACCCGATGGCACCAACAAGGCCATCACCAAGTAGGCCGCCGTAAGAAGCTTCATCGTCCCCCACATTCCCCAATGCGGGAGAAAGTAAAAACCGCACAACAATGCTCCCACGATCGCACCCGCGGTATTGATCGCCAACAAACGACCCAGCATCCGCCCCGGCATCTTGAGTCCGCGTTCGGCCACCTTCATCAAAAATGGGAACACCGTTCCCAAAGCGATCACGATGTAACCAATGCCACCCACCACCATCTTGAACGACCGCCTCACGTGCTCACCCCACGGCTCGTTGGAGTGGAAGGGTTCGAGATCGTGGGTCACGTGCATCATCAACGACGGACCGATCAGCAACAAGCAGCCACCGATCACCACCATCACTCCCAGCGCGACCATTGGCTTCTTCACAAAACGCGACACCACCGAGCTGATCCCTGCACCGATCGCCAATCCGATCAGCACCACGATCAACACAATCGCAAACGCATAGACCGAGTTCTCATGCACCTGCGCAAAGATCCGCGTCCACACCACCTCCAAAGACAACACCACAAAACCCGAGAAAAAACACAAGCCGACCAAGGCCATCCGCGCACCGAGAGCCGGAGCCTCATCCGCCGAATCCTCTGCCTTCGCATCCTCCACCTCGACCGGCGGTTCATTCCGCGAGGCCTTCCATGCCAAGACCCCCACGATGGCCGATAGCGCGACCGTCAGCCCATAAGTCACTTTGTAGCCCGCGTTGGGCATCAACACAAATGCCGCCGCCCAAACTCCAACCGCTGCGCCCAGCGTGTTCAGCCCATAGAGCCATGCCGCGGTCCGACCAAATCGTTCGTGCTTCCGCACCATCACCTGCCCAATCGCGGGCACCGTGCCCCCCATGAAAAACGACGCCGGGAAAACCAGCAGCAGCGACAACAATAGCTTCACCGCAATCATCCACCCAGTCGTTCCCATCGCGGCGAAGAGCGACGGGTAAATCATTTCAAAGCACCAAAGAAAACCAAAGAACAACACCGCCGACCCCGCGATGCCCCATTCCAGGATTGCGTAAAGTCGCAATGGGTTGCGATTCAAACTCACCTTTCTTCCCCACCACCAACTGCCGACACCCAGCCCCACAAAGAACGCTGCCAACGTCGCCGATGCCGCCTGCGCCGTATTCCCAAAAAGCAGGCCCAGCTGCTTCATCCAGAGCACCTGATACACCAACCCCGCCACACCCGAGAGCAAGACCATTGCCGCCACCAAACCACCACTCACCGACTTCGGCTCCGCCGGCACAGCGGCCTTCACCTCAGGCTTCCCCCGCCCCTTCTCCTTGTAATTCTTGCTCACTAATAAATCTGTAGATTTTTCAACCACTAGGGTCGAGCCAAAGGTCGCAAGCCGCTACGCGGCTGCCCCTAATTAGGCAGGGACGGCGCTCCGCGCGGTCCGCGCAATTGAACCGCCATTGAACCGCAAAGCCGCGAAGGTCGCGAAGGGACGCTAAGTTTTTTTGTTTTGGATGAATCAAACGCGGAGATAACGAAGCGGAGCTTCGTGTTCTTGGTTCTTGGTTCCTGGTTCTTGGTTAGGCAGGGACGGCGCTTTGATTAAGCTGCGCTTAATCCATTCAAATTAGGTCTACGACATCAAGTTGCCGCTGCCATCGCAGCTTCCCGAATTGCGCGGTCCGAGCCATTGAACCGCCTCTGAATCGTCGCCGCCGCCTCGTCACGACCGAAACTTTATAGGCCTATTAAAACTCGCACCCTGCTTCTCCGTGCCTCCTCACGACCTAGGTGGTAATTCTTTATCTGCAGCTTCCCCCCGAGCTGCATCCCCCCATCTCCCCACCATTGATATGAAGACCCCCACGATTTGCGCTCTCGCCACCACGCTGTTGTTTGCATCTGCCTCAGCCCAAACCGCTTTGGAAGCCAACTTCACCTGACAGCTCCAGCCCACTCCGAGTCAATTGGGCACCGTCAGTGATGCCGACAAGAGACTCGTCATCTCTCGGGTTGCAACAAAACTGCAACAGCACGTCAGCTTCAGCCACAACAAGACCGCGAGCTCCTACATGCAAACCACATCCGGCCGCAATGAGGTCGAGTGGAAGAACCTGCGCATCAACCAGCTCATCCCGACACGCATCACCGATAGCGACCGCAAAATGGGCGTCACCAAGCGCATTCAGGCCACTCTCACCTTTGATGCCAGTCGCCTCAAAGACACCAAGACCGACCGTTGGAATACTTGGGGTCACAAAACCCACCCTTTGTTCCCTGTTGTCATCACCGTCGTATGGCGCAACGGTCAACCCGTTACCGAGGCTGGTCCTTACTTCAAAAGCTTCAAACCTGGCAACAGCGCCTCCCACACCGCAAAGGCTCAGACACCAGCAAAGTCACAAAGCATCGCCGGTAACCAAAGCCGTCAAGCTTCGCAGAGAAGCACCACCGGCCAAGGCGAGATCCGAAGCATCAAAGTTTCCTCCAACGCCAAACTCTTGCCTCCCGGCATGAGCCGCCGCTAACCGCTCACAAACGAAGCGGGGCTTCGTTCTCATCAGAATCGGTAGGGTGCTGCGGGCTACCGCGCCGTCTTGTCCCGCCATAGCTCGCAGAGCGACGGCGGAAGCTTTAGCGAAGGAGGGCCCGCAGCACCGTAATTACCGCTGGTATGCGGAACCATGCGAATCGGGATGATGGCTCTGCGGAGCCAGAATCATCGGTGGATCAGGCTGATCCACCCTACCATTTTAAGAAGGGTAGCAACTCTGTTTTGATTTTCTTTTAAGCTATTTCAAAATCTGGGTCTGCAAGGCTCCTATTTACTAGGCAAATCATCTTTCTCATAACAGCGGTCATCGCCAAGTGATGAGGTTTATTACGCGCGATCATGCTGCGATAAAAGTCGCGTAATATCGGATTATGAGTCACTGAGCACAGTGCAGGCATGAACAGGGCACGCCGTGCTATCCTTCTTCCTCCGTGTATCGTTCGCTGACCTCTCCATTTTCCACTATCACGATTCAGCGGTGCTAATCCCACTAAGCTCGCGGCCTGATTATTACTCATGGATCCTAGCTCAGGCATTTCAGCCAACAACACCGCTGCGACGTTGGAGCCCAATCCTTTAATCGAAGTAATTCGATCTGCCTTAGCTTTCAGCCCAGCATCGGATGCTATCAGTTCTTGAACCTGCCGCTCACACTTCTCGATACGTTTTTTGATGTGGTTAAGGCTTACTCTGATGTCCGATCGAACAAAACGATCTGTTGATTTTTCGAGCGCATTCTTTTCCCTGACTAGCTGTCGAGTTAGCGACTCCTTTCTTCTCACAACTGCACAAAGTGCTTCTTGAACTGGGCTTGCGGGCTTTTGAGGCTTAGGCTTGAAAGCTAAGCCGTAGTCACTAAGCAGCTTTGAGTCGATCGCATCAGTCTTGGCTAACTGCCCCTTAGCGCGTGCATAATCTCGCACCTGGCGTGGATTGATCGCGCTGAGAGCCAAATCAAGTTCATGAGCTTGCTTGATTAGAAGTTTTTCATATCCACCAGATGGCTCGCATATGATGTGTGGTGTCCCAACAAGCTTACGGACTTGCCGATATAGGCGCTGCAACCCCGCTTTAGTATTGGGGAAGCACTGACATTTTCCGCTTCGCGGATCATAGAGATCGAGTTTTGCTTTGCTCACATCGACTCCGAGGTAGTATATTGTGTCTGAGGTTTTCATCTTTGGTTCATCCTTGGTTCTACGAGCTCTAGGGCTCAGGCAACTCTCCGAATTGAAGATGAGGCTGCAACAGGGCTTCTAGCTACCATACGAGCTCAAAGGCTCAGGGTGACGCACGAAGTCACCTGTTGCTCCGGTCATTGGCTGGTATCCGATGGCCGGGCCTCACCCCATGTTTTCGCACAGGGCAGAGCAAAAGTAACACAATTTAGACAACCAAGGGTGCTGCGGCCCGCAGCACCGATATCCCCACTTCCGATATTTCAGCTTTCAGCATTTTCCATTTCAGCATTTATTGGAGAAATGAAATTTCTCCCCACCCTCCTTCTTTCTGCACTCGCCCTCACGGTTTCCGTATCTGCCTCCGACTGGACCGTCTTATTCGACGAAACCACAGGCCTGAAAAACTGGAAAGCCGCAGAGAACCCGGAGTCGGTGAAGCTCAACGACGACAAGCAGATCGTTCTCAACGGCAAACGCGCGCATCTCTTCTACATGGGCGAGGACGGCAAGGCCTCATGGAAAAACTTCGAAGCTGAGATCGTTTTCAAAACCGCCGAAAGCGCCAACGCCGGCCTCTTTTTCCACACCCAGTGGCAGGACAAAGGGTGGCCGAACCATGGCTACGAAGCCCAGATCAACGCCACTCACAAAGACCCCCGCAAGACCGGCAGCATCTATGCTTTCAAAGACTGCGCCGAACCCGGCCACAAAGATGGCGAATGGGTCACCATGCATCTCAAAGTCGAAGGCAAGACCGCGACCGTCACCGTGAATGGCAAAGTCACCAACACCTACACCGAGCCAGAAGATCACAAACTGGCAAGAAAACGCTTCAGCGAAGGCACCTTCGCCCTCCAAGCCCACGACCCCGGCAGCGTGGTTGTTGTGAAAAGCTTCAAAGTACGCCTCCTTCCTTGAAGGGAGACGTGTTCTTAGTTCCTGGTTCGCATGTGAAAAGCGCGCAAGCTCAACCAAGAACTAGGAACCAGGAACCACGAACGGCGCGCTGCCAATCAACGGGGCGCTTGCGCCCAACTCTTCCGCGCGCCATCCTCCCCCCATGCTCCAACTCGCGCAGAACCAATTGTGGAAACAGGGAGATCGCTATTTTCGGATCGTGGTCTGGCACCGGATGTCCATCCAATACAAAGAAATGGACAGTGCCGATGCCACGGAGGGTGAAATCCACGCTGTTACCAAAAAGGATTTCTGCCGACTCATCAAAGGCGCCGAACTCGTGGTCGAAGACCAACAACTAGGAACTAAGAACTAGGAACCAGGAACCAGGAACCAGGAACACGGCGCAGCCGCTCTCCATTTCAGCATTTACCTACCAATGACCAAACTCTTCGAAGAACTCGACTTCCGCGAGACCCCCATTGGCGACCTCATCCTGCAGCGACGCAAGTACCTGCAGCTCGACGGCCAGATCGTCTACGAGGTGAAACTCGGCGACGCCTTTCTGATGTCGAGCATGTTCCATGAAGTCGAAGTCGCCCTATCGAAACTTGGACTGGCAGCACTCGAAGGAGAAAAAGACAGCGGCGACTGGGACGTCGTGGTCGGTGGACTCGGACTCGGCTACACCGCCGTTGCCGCCCTCGAATTTCCTCAACTCAAAAACCTCCTCGTCGTCGATGCCCTCGAAGGTGTCATCGACTGGCACGAAAAAGAAATGGTGCCCCTGGGCAAGACCATGAACGACGACCCTCGTTGCCGTTACGTGCTCGGCGACTTCTTTGATCTCGCCGGCGATCCTGCCCGTGGCTTCGACCCGCAACAGCCCGGCCGCAAGTTCCACGCCGTCTTGCTCGATATCGATCATTCCCCGCGCAACTTGTTAGATTCCCGCAACGCCGCCTTCTACACCCCCGAAGGCTTGGGCAAGCTTGCCGAGCAGATCCACCCCGGCGGCGTCTTCGCCCTCTGGTCCGACGATGCCCCCGACGCCCAGTTCCTCACCGACCTCGAAAAGACCTTCGCCTCCGCCCACGCCGAAATCGTCACCTTCGAAAACCCGCTCCAAGACACCGTCTCCGAAAGCACGGTCTATGTTGCGGTGCGTGCCTAAGGCACGCGTCGAAAGGTCATAAACCGCTACGCGGCTGTTCCTGGTTCCTGGTTCCTAGTTCCTGGTTAAAAAATCAGCGCGAAGCTCAACCCTTCGGCCTTCGGCCGCACCAAGAACCAAGAACCAAGAACCAAGAACTAAGAACCAGGAACACGGCGATGCCGTAACTCCGCTCCTCATTTATTCCTCATATTCTGCGCCACCATCGTGAAGAACTCGCGGAGTTGAATTTGGATCGACTCCGGCACCTTTGTTTCTGCCATCGCCGTATCCATCAGCTCGACCCAGCGCACGGCTTCGGCCTCGCCAATCTCGAATGGCATGTGGCGCATGCGCAGACGCGGATGACCCCGTTTGGCTAGGTAGCGTTCATCGCCGCCGAGGCGGAACAACAAGAAATCACGCAGTCGCTCCTCTGCTCCCGCAAAGTCCTGCTCCGGATACATCGGCCCGATCAGATCGTCCGTCTTCACCTGCCGGTAAAACGCCGCCACCATCTTCGAAATCCCCTCTTCTCCCAGAATCGTATAAATCACCGCTTCGTCCATGAATCGATAAAGTCAGCTCCTGGCGCAAACATCAACCTCGGAGAGGTGGGTGCTTTGTGCTTTGTGCTTTGACTCGTCGCCGCCTCACGGCTCCTCGCTCCTGCGGAGCACGGCATGTTCATGCCTGTCCAAACGGCCTACAGGCCTTCAGCCGTTTTGTGCATGGGGCTTCGTCAAAGAAACAGGACAGTTCAACTCAAACACCTCTTGCTTTGTGCCTTCTCAGTAAAATATTAACCGAAGCCCAATGGAGCGGAGCGAGGTCAATGCCTCGCGAGTTGTAACGAGCTCATCTCAATCGATTTTTGGAGGAGAAATCGCCCGCCGCATGGGGCGGGCGGAGCGAGGCCAAGCACGTTGGATACCGAACTGATTTTGATAAGACTTTCCTGCTGCCGCCGCACTTAAGGCAGGTAGCATCTCTGCGTCAATCTGCACGCCGCACGGACAATGATCGATCTACCAAGCAAACCGCATACGAGGCTCAGCCCCGTGCAGCTCAACGCCTGGAAAAAGATGCGCAAATTGTTAGGAAATGACACTGAGTCAGATCGCAAATACAACGAGCACCTTGGTTCTAAGTCAGGCAAGATTATCAGCACGGATATCGCCAGAATGATGGACGATCGCTTTGCGAAAAAACCAGCACTAGGCAAACTCCGAGACATAGAACCCAGCTGGGATCTGGCGTGGCGTTATGCTCAAGACCGAATGAGGCGAGAAATACTCGCCCGTAAAAGTCAGAAGCAAGTCCGCTTTATGGCTGGAGGATGGGCAGCGGGTAAGACGCACGCGATTGAGAACCTCCCACCAGGCGAGCCGCCAGACCTCACATGGGACGGCACTCTAAAAGATACATTTTGGGCGACTAAAACCATCGACCTCGCTCTGGAGGAAGGGTGGAAAGTAGAGATCGTTTATATCTATCGGAATATCGAGCTCGCGCTTTATGGTGCTGTCGAGAGGAGAGACAAGGAAGGGCGTGCCGTTCCTCTTGATGAACTTGCTGCGAATCACCGAGACGTTCAGCAAGCTATTCTTGACCTCTATCTACTCTACTTAGGGAAAACCAATGTATCGTTCCTATTCCTTCACAACTTCGGAAAAAATGAGCACCTAAATGATGCACTCAAAATTGACATCAAAGAACTTGAGCTCCACGGAGCTCTGCACTATCTTGAACGACATGAGGAGTACTACTCAACAGCAGCCAAACACCTCGAGCGAACTCACAAAGGGTGAGTTGAAAGCTCGACTGCAAGCTGCTCGAAAACGCCTCAAAACAATGGAGGCAGAAGGCAAACCGCGCCCTCAAGCCACCAAAAATTGGAGCAAAAAGAGCCTCAAGTCTCTCACCGCTGCCCTTAGCGGTAAATAGCGATAAGCCGCTCCGCGGCTGTTCCTGGTTCCTGATTCATAGCTCTTAGTTCTTCGTCAAAGAATCAGCGCGAAGCTCGTGCGCTGTCTTGTCCCGCCATAGCTCGCAGAGCGTCGGCGGAAGCTTCAGCAGAGGAGCAAGCTCAACCAAAAAAAAATCCCATTCATCTGCGTCCATCTGCGGTTAAACCCTCTTTCTCATTTTTATGCCCAGTGCGAAGCTCGACTTTTGACCTTGGACCTTCGACCTTGGACAGGCAGCCTCGCTGCCTATTCATGGAAGATTCCGAAAAGATTCCGAGAGTGAGAGAAGAATCTCTCTGCCCCTGCAAAAGCCGCGACTCCTATGCGACCTGTTGCATGCCCTACCATTACGGCCGGGCGCAGCCGGAAACGGCCGAGCAGATGATGCGCTCGCGCTACAGCGCGTACTTCTTCCGCCTCACCGATTACCTCGTCGCCACCACCCACCCCGACAAACGCGAACCGGATCTCAAAGCCAAACTGGATGCCACCATCCACGACGCCAACTGGCAATTCCTCACCATCGTCACAAAGTCAAAGGGAACCAAGGACGACCGAACCGGCAAGGTCGAGTTCATCGCCGATTACTTCGTCGGCAACGAACCCCACAAGCTCCACGAGAAATCCCGCTTCAAACGCCACAAAGGCAAATGGAAGTATCTGGATGGGAAAGGGTAGCCCCGCCTGCCCCGACAAAGTCGGGGACAAGTCGGGGCTGGGCTTGGTGCTTGGTGCTTCGTCTGAAACTGGCCGGGTCCGAGCCATTGAATCGCCAATGACCCGCACCTTAGCCCCGCTTGCGCACCGTAGTCTTGGCGAAGGCGTGACCTTGGACCTTCGACTACCGCAACTTCGAATCAATGCGCCAGCTCCTTGATTCGAATATTGCGGTAAAGTATCTCCGCCCACTCCGCCTGCAGGCCGATGCGGCCTTTCTCCAGCGGCACGCGTTCGCCTTTGTCATTTTCCTGCGTGAAGTTGCTCAGTTCCAGCACCACCTCGCCGTTGAGGATGAAGGTCGCCTTTTTCGATCCTTCCACGCGGATCTCCATCTCGTTCCAACCGGCTTTGGGGTCGTCGTAGGCTTTCGGCACTTCCTTGCCCAGTCGGGTCAGGCAATGACCGGCTGTCACCAACTTGCCGTTCTTCTTCCAGAAGTCGTTCATATTGGCCTCACCCTTCTCGCGTTTCGTATCCACCCGCAGGTCCTTGCCGAGCACAAACAGATCGCCCGAGTGGAAGCGACCGTCGGGCGCTTTGCCATTCTTCTTATCCCCCGGCGACTCGCCGATTTGCATTTCCAGGCAAAGCGGCCAGACCTTTTTCAGATCGCCATGGACGTGAAACAGCAGCCCCGCATCTCGATCCCAATCCGTCCGTGGCGCAAAGCGTTTCTCCAGCCACTTGTATTCCATCTTCAAAATGAAGTGACTGAATTCCTTCTCCGTGTTCAGGCAATCCGACACCTGCTCCGAGCCCGCCTTTTTCCCTGCATAGACGTGCATCACCCCCGTCTTCTCATCCACCGTAAACGGCGACTCCTCCCCCGCCAGCACCCGCGCCGACGTCCAACCCGCCAGCGACTTTCCATCAAACAACGTCACAAACCCCTCCTCCGCAGGGGCAGCAGTGAACAGCAACGGAAACAGACAAAGGGAAAGCAGATTTCTCATATTACGCACCGTGGCCACGATTCCCGCCCAGCGCAAGAGCGCGGTAGACCGACCCAGAGGGGTGGTTTGGTAAAAGCTGAATGGAGCCCCGACTTCATCGGGGTAGACAGGAGCGACATAGACTCAAGCGTAGCGCTGAGCCCGAAGGGGACAGCCGGGTGGCAGAATCAAATGGGAAAAGCTGACATGGCTTGCGCGCCGATTCATTTGCTAAAGTTCAGCTTGTAGCGTCGGTCTCCTTGTCCGCCGAAGCCAATGCCCAGCGCGAAGCACAACCAAGAACCAAGAACTAGGAACTGGCCGCGAAGCGGCCCCATTTCAGCATGTCAGCATTTCCCATTTCAGCATTTATTCACCCCTCCTCCTTCTCCTTCGACTGAAGCTTCTTCACCTCTTCATCAAAGTCTGAGCAGTATTCGAGATCTTGCCGTGGACGAAATTTCTCAAACTCACTCTCAGCATATTCCTTCGCGAGTTTAGCGGTGATTTTCCCAGCGTCGTTGAGCACTTCACGGTCATCAAATTCAAGGAAAGCATCCAGCCGTTTGGCCCAGTCTTCCATCGTCATCGGGATCCCACGCTGTGCTCGATCCTCGGCCAGCTCAAGATAGGCGTTTACGATCCGACCGAGCGACCCTAACTCCTCTTGGGCGAGATAGTTCTTTGCGATCGAGACATCTGACTTAAGAACCTTCCCCTGAGGTGCTTGCTCCCATGACGTCAATCCCATATGAGGCTGGTCTGCATCGGCGCGATCCTTGATTAACTCTGCAGCCGTCTGCCCGTGGATGGCAAAATGGAGTTTGTTCTGAACCTTCGCAAAGAACTCATGAGTCGTCGGAGCGTCTTTATTGTAATCAACCGCCGTCGTGTAGATGTCCGTGATCTTCTGATAAAACCGTCGCTCACTGAGACGAATTTCGCGAATCTCTTCCAGCAGCCGCTCGAAGTAATCCTCATTCAGGAAAGCGCCGTTCTCCATGCGCTTGCGATCGATCACATAGCCCTTGATCGCGAAGTCCCGAAGAATAGCCGTAGCCCACTGCCGAAACTGAGTCGCGCGCACCGAGTTCACCCGGTAGCCCACCGAAATGATCGCATCGAGATTGTAGTGCTGGGTGTCATAGGACTTCCCGTCACCGGCAGTTATTCGGAATTTCCGAATAACTGAATCTTCATCGACCTCATTGGCCGCAAAGATATTTTTTAGGTGCTCGTTGATCGTCGGAACAGTGACCTCAAACAGCGTCGCCATCAGCTTTTGCGTAAGCCAGATCGTCTCATTTTCATAACGCACCTCAAGCCCATCACCGCCAGACTGAGCGGAAAAAATGAGGAATTCAGCGGTAGAGTTGCGGATCTGTTTTTTATCAGGCATGCCAATTGCAGTTCAAAAGAACAGTGCCCATATATCAACCAAAAGCAACCCCCATCTTCACTTCGGCGTTCACGCCCGCGGCTAGGAGTCGAAGGTCAAAGGTCTAAGGTCGAAGGCCCAAATAAAAATCCAATTCATCCGCGTCCATTTGATAACGCCCTCCGGCGTTACCCTTCGGGCTCAGCGCCACGCTTGAGTCCATGTCGCTCCGCTCCATTCTCATTTCCAAATTTCCCATTTATTCCAAGCCCCACGCACACCTCCCCTAACAGCCTTCGCCGAGTCACTTCGCTTTCTGCAACGACGCCACTTTCTCCTGCGCTGTTTTCTCTGCTGCCATCACTTTTTCCGCCTGCGCTTTGCGTTCATCCACGAGCTTCTTCTCCGCGTCTCGTTGCTTCACAAGCGTGGGCAATGATCGTTCGAGTCGAGGGATCTCCTGACGCAGCTCCGCGTGCTTTTTCTTGAGCGCTTGAAGTTGCTTGGCCTCCTTCTCCTTGGCTTGGGTCAATGCCTGCAATGCGGGCTCTTCTTTTTTCTGAGCTTCGATCGCCGCCTTTTTGGCCTGATGCGCCTGATCCGCTTGGGCCGATCGCTGCTCCTTCAGCTTGCCCAAACGCTCCAACTGACTGCCCAGCGACTTCGCGCGGTTCTCTTCTTTGGTGAGTTCGCTTTGCTTCTGCACCCGAGCTTTTTTCAAAGCCTCATCCTCGGGCGACTTGCTCAAGGCCACATCCGCTTGCTCGAGTTCGGCCGTCAATGCCTTGATGCTTTCCTGGGCCTTCGCCACCTCCGCTGCTTGCTTCTGGTAATCGTCCGCCGCTTGCTTCAGAGCCTGATCTTTCCTCTGATGGTCAGCCGTCTTGATCTTCACTTGGCTCTTCAAGCCATCGATCTTTCTGCGTACTTGGGTGATCTCTCGATCCAGCTTTTTCTGCTCTTGGTCCGACTGCTTGATCTGCTCGTCCGTCTGCTTGAGCTCGCCCTTCGCGGCAACCAATCGCGCGCTGTTGTCTTGGTGCTGCTTCGCGAGCTTGGCGTAACTTTCCTCCGCCTGCTTCAGCTCTTGATGAACCTTCGCGCTCGCGGCGGATGCCTCGGAATGCATCTCTGTCGCCACTACCAAGCGATCCGCAATGCTGGCCGGCACGCTGCTGATCTCTCCAATGGTTTCGTGGGTCTTGCTGTCCCACACCAAAACCCGACCCTCAAAATCGGCGGTGAAGAAACGTTTGGCGTCGTGAGAAAAGCAGGCCTTGGTAACAAAGCTGGTGGGCGACTTCCATTCTTTGACCAACTTGTAGTCCGACTTCCATAGCTTGATCTTCTTGTCGCGGCCCGCTGTTAGAATCTGGCCGCCCTTGGACCAATCAAACCCAAGCACCCCGCCATTGTGCGCATCCAGCTTTTTGATCTGCTTGCCACTTCGCATGTCCCAAAAACGAACGTCCCCATCTTCCGATGACGAGGCCAAGAAATTTGAGTCCGCACTCCACGCGACTTTTGAAATCAACTCCTGATGCCCTCGCAACTCATGAAGCTGCAAACCCGAGTAGGACTCCCACACCCACATGCCGCCATTGCGGTCGGCGCTGGCGAGCAACACGCCGTCGTTGGAGTAGGCCATCGCTGTGACCCAGTCGGTGTGTTTCTTGATCGAATGCTCAATCGTGTTGTCGGCCGTCTGCCACGACTTGACCAACCTCGACGGTCCGCCGGTCGCCACCGCCTGCAGGTCCAGGCGCATGCTGGTCGCCAGGATCGAGTCATACTCTCTCGCCGTCGTCGCGACGACCTCCCCCGTTTTCACCTCCCAGGTCACGGTGGTTCCGGATTTCCCGGGGACGCCGCCAGCGGCGGTGAGATAGCTTCCGGACGGATGAAAGGACAAGGCGGTTGGCTGTCCTTTGGGAAAGGGAAGCACCCCAATCAACTCCAATGCATCGCTATGATAGAGAAGGACTTGTGACTGACCCGTCATGGCGATGAGCGGTGCCCACGGGCTGCTGACCATGGCATGAATCGCCGTCGAGGTGTCCGGCGTCACCACTGGCTCCACCGAGAGGTTTTCCGGCATCGGCGGCGGCCCTTCCGGCTTGCCGGCGGTGCTGCCGTTGAAGTCGATTTTGGTCTGGGTCGACTTCTTGACCCGCGAGTCCTTGCTCTCCAACAAGCCACCATCGATCCAGGCCCGAATCAGGGTGAGCTGCTTTTTGTCGAGCTTGTCCCCCTTCGGCGGCATGAAGGGTTCTTCGCTGTGGGTGGTCGTCAGAAAGATCCTCGAGTCACCGCCTTCACCGGGCACCGCCACCTTGCCACCTGACCCACCGGCCATCATCGAGGTGTAGGAACTCAAATCGAGTCCGCCCTTTTTCTTGTCCGGATTGTGACAGTTCGTGCACGAGTTCTCAAAGATCGGCAGGATGTGGTCATCGTAGGTGACCTTTTCCGCCGACGCACCGAGCGCGCCAAGCCAAGTAGCGAGGCAAACCAGTCGGAGAATGGTGGCTCGGGATCGCATCAATGATTGAAAATGAATTCTTTGGAATTGAGCAAAGACCAGAAGATGTCTTCGAGGATCACCTTGCGTTGCTTGTCGTCACCGCCGTCTTTGAAATAGCCCATGAGCTTGCCCATCTCTTTCTCGGTGGGTTTTCGTGTCAGGGTGATGCGGTAAAGCTGCTCGATGATTTCCGGGTCGGTCTTCTTCGCAGCAATCAACGAGTCCACCACTTTGCCTTGGACAATCCGTTGGTTGGTGCTCGTTCCATTGAGCAAGTGCAGCGCTTGCGAAAGGTTGGGCTCCAGTTTGACTTCGCAGGAACAAACGGTCTGACGCGTCGAACGACCAAAGGTGTTTAGGAAGTAGGTCGAGGTGTTGCCGTCCGCAATGCTCACCGCCTTGGCGCCCTTCGGCAACCCGCGGAATTTGTTCGGGGTTTGGGTGACTTGAGAAATGACATCCAACAAGACCTCCGCGCGCATCCGGCGCGGGATGGCATGCGAGAAGTTCTGCGTGTCGGTGCGGTTCGATTCATTGACATGCGTCGACCGCTGATACGCATGCGAGGTGCAGATATCGCGAACGATCTTTCGGAAGTCATAATCGTATTCAATGAAGTGACGCGATAGATCCTCGAGCAACTCCGGGTTACTCGGCGGGTTGGAAAGCCGGACGTCATCCACTGGGTGAACAATTCCCCGACCAAAGAAATGGTCCCACACGATGTTGGTCACATTTTTGGCGAACCATGGGTTCTCCGGCGCAGTGAGCCAGTCGGCCATTTTCTCCCGACGCTTCTTGCCATTGTCCGGTGGCGTTGCCCCGCCCAAGAATCGTGGCGGCACGTTCTGTTGGGTGACCGGATGTTTGATGTCGCCATTCCCGTCGTAGATGATCTGCTCGCGCGGATCTTCGGCCTTCTTGCGTTTGACCTCGGAGAAGAAGGCGGCGAAGCCATAGTAGTCGCCCATCGTCCATTGGTCGAAGGGGTGGTTGTGACACTGCGCACATTGCAGTCGGGTTCCCATGAAGACTTGGGCGACGTTTTCACTGAGCTTCAGGTTGTCGCGTTCGACCTGATAGAAGTTCGTCGCTGGCGAGGCGAAGGTGCCGCCACGCGCGGCGATGATGTCTCGGACGACCAAGTTGAACGGCCGGTTCGCGGCGAATTGTTCCCGCAGCCAGGTGTGATACAAAATCGCCGCCTTGTAGCTGACGTCGTTCTGGAAAGTTCGGATCTGCAACAACTCGGCCCACTTCATCACCCAGATGTCGGTGAACTCTGGCTGCGTCAGCAGCTGATCGACCAGTGCCTCACGCTTGTTCGGATTCTCATCCTGGAGGAAGGCATCGCTTTCTTCGATGGTCGGGGTTTTGCCAAGGATATCGATGTAAACCCGACGCACAAAGACCTCGTCGGAACACAGCTCGGATGGCTCGACCCGCAGCTTGTTGAGCTTTTTGCGGATGTGCTCATCGATGTAGTTGTCCGACTTCGATGGCTGGACTTGGTAGTCGTCCGACTTGGGAATGATGATGGCCTGCGACCCTTGGGTGAAGGTGTGAAAGCGGGCCATGATCAGCGCCTCGCCTCGATTGGAGGAGGTGGTGGTCTTGAGCTTGTTGTCGACCTCGAGCGAGTTGTCGTTGCTGGTGGTGAAGGTGGACAAAGGCGTTACGTCGCGATCGGTGCCGTCGCTGTAGGTAGCGCGCACGGTGTAACTGGAGTTCTGACCCGCGCCTTTGATGACGGTTTCGCTCGGCGCAATCGCGATGCCCGTGGGCTCGGGGATGTCATCGGCATCGAACTTCGCGCCATTCTCAATCCACTCCAACAGCACCTTGTAGCCATCCGAGTTCGGCAAGAGAATCTTGCCGCCCGTGTGTGGCACTTCGCCCGCCGCTTTGGTGAGGAGCAAGGAGGAGGTCGGGATTGCTTTGTTGATGCGACGACCCGGGAATTCGGTGGTGATGCGCAGATAGTCCCCCCGTGGGTCGAAACCAAAGAGCGACAAATGGAACCCGTCTTGACCGCGTGCAGAGCCGTGACACGAACCGGTGTTGCAACCGGCGGACGTGATCACCGGCATGACGTCGAGCTGAAAACTAACAGGACGCTTCTTCGTCGCATCGATCACCGTCACTGGCACCACCACCGACTGCTCACCGAGCGTGATGGTGAGCTTGGTCTTGCCATCTTTCAATGGCGTCAGTTTGTGTTCGGTCAACTTCGCGATGCTCGGGTCGGCGAGCTCGTACTTGGCTCGCTGCGTGAGATCGCGGGTCGAGACATCGGCATACTTGCCATAGACAATGACCGAGTGGAAATCGTTGGCCGTCTCCAAGCTGACCGAAGCCGGATGCGCGACGATGCTTTTGAGATCCTGGGTCAGCTCGGCCAGGCTCGCCTGCTTCTTCCGTGGAACGAGCGTCTGGCCTTTCGGCCATGGCGCTTTGGCTTTGAACCAAGCGGTGATGATTCCAACCTCCTCTTTCGTGAGCGGCTTGCCGCGCGACGGCATGATGTCGTCGTGATCTTCGGGAAGATTGATCAGCTTGAGCAAGTGACTCTTGAGCGGGTCGTCCAAGTTGATCGCCCGCTCGTTTTCGCCGCCCTCCAGAAAGCGCTCATGCGTGTCGAGGCGAAGCCCGCCTTTGGCCTTGTCCGGGTTGTGACAACTCAAGCACCGCCTCTCGAGGATGGGCTTGGCTCGATCGAATAGGGTGTCCGCGCCCGATTGGCTGAAGGCCAACAGGCTGAGGGTGATGACTAGACGGATCGACATGGGATGGATGACTTAGTTGGCGGCTGGCGCATCGTTGTTTTCCAAATGCTCCAAGCGCAACTGCTCGAGTCGCGAGAGCGGTTTCTTCGGCGCAGGCTTTTTCGTGGTGTCTTTGGATGCGGTCACTTTCGGCGCATTCTTCGGTGGTGGGTCGATCCGCAATGAGCCGCCCTGTCCCGTGATGTGGGCGATGTGCTGGGAGTTCTCTGGGACCTGAATCTGACAAAACAAATTCGAGTATTTGCCGGTGCGGGCATCGGCCGCGACGGTGACAGGAATCAACACCTCTTCGCTCTCCTGCGTGATGGTGACCGGAGCGGCGGTGATGCCATCGGGCAAACCGTGAACGGTGAGCTCGGCCTTTCCATTGAAGGACGCGTGATGCTCGAGCTGGCAAACGATGCTGGTGTCCACCCCTTGCGTGGTCGCGGCCATCTCCAGCTTGGCGCTGAGATACGGCGGCTTGATCACCAAGGGAACGAGGTTCGAACTAACAAGCACTGTCCCCTTGTCGGTCACGGCCGTCGCATTCACACAAAGCTCCCAAGTCTGGGCTTTGCAGTCGCCAGCGATCGTCAGCGGGTATTGGACGCTGCCTTTCCCCTTCGGCACCTTGACCGAACTCGGCGCGGTGATTCCCGGCGGCAACCAAGGGAAGGTGAGGGTGATGTCTTTCTCAAACCCTTCGGCCGGTGTGCACAGGATCTCAAACTGGATGTTGCCGCTCTGGGCTGCGGGAACGGTCGGTTTTTTGAGGATGAGATCGAATGGCGCGGCTTCGGTGACACAAATGCTGAGCCGGTCGGATCGGACCTGATGGAAAACACCCTGATTGTTCACGGAGACATGCTCGATGGTCTCGCGAATCGGCGAACTGAACTTGCCGTCCTCCGAACGCACCCCAACGGAATACAACCCCGCGGCCAGTGGTGCGTCGCCCGCCGCAGAGAAGTAGAGCGGAATGTTGGTCATGCCTTTCGCCGCCGTCATGGCATGCAGCTTCACGCCTTTGGGCAGTTGGTCGGCATAGGGAGTGAGGTCGACCGAGGTTCGGTCGCGACCGATGTTCAACTTGTAGGCCAAGCTCGCGCCACGCGGGATGTTGATGACTTTGCTTTTTTGTGAGTCGTTGCGGTCTTCCCGGTTGAGGAAGGCAGAAACCGATGGGGTGCGCTCGGTGATTTCAATCCGATAGGTCGAGGTCGGCCCTCCTTTGCCGAGGTGGTCGCGGATGTTGACGATGTAATCCCCATCCGCCGGAATCTTGAAGTCGACCCTGGAGTCGGGATGATTGGAGTCATCGTTGTTCGCGAGATGCTTCCCTTTCGGGTCGCGCAGGATGATGCGGGCGTCGAGTGGCGAACCCAAACGACGCGCCGACACTTGAACGCGGATGTCCTGACCTTTCTTCGCGGAAAACTTGAACCAATCGACATCCCCCGACTTCTCGATGATCCCATGAAACGCACAGGGCAGCGCAAGCGCCGGCTGCATCTCTTTGGCCGCGTTGTTCGGTTCGACCTCGTTGAGGTAAGGCAAAGGTGAAAGCCGGATCGGGTTCGGCGTGATGCTGGTTCCGCTCGACCCATCACTGGCCAGCACATGCACCGCCGTTGGCGTCAGTGTTTGGCGATGCTCGCTGCCATCCGCTTGGATAAAGGTGAACTCCGTGGCCTTGTCGGGCGCGGCTCCCGGCGGATAGACCGCGGACGGCCGCAAGAAGTCACCGATGCTGAGCAAGTAGCGCGAGCGATCCGATCCTTCATATGACGCTTCTCGCACTGCGAGGTAGTGGAAGCCATCGGACTGCGCGACCACCGAAAGATACGGGTCCTGTTTGCTCAAGGCGGTGTCGTCCGAAGTGGCGATGGCGCGAAACTCCGGATCGAACAAGCTGAGGTGCGCATCGAAGAAGGTTTTGCCCAATCGCATCGCATACACCTCGACCGAAAGGCGTTGGCCTTTCTTCACCATGACTTTGTAAAAATCCACATCCTCCTTGTCCGCCACTCCGCGGACGCAGGAGTTGAGCGCGATCTCTTGCGCTTGCTCCTGCGAGTCGTTGGCCTCTTTGGATTCATCCGTGATCGCAAATGACGTCACCCACAACGTCCGTTGGTAGGTCACCCCGTTCGCGCAGTGAAGACGAATCGGGTGTTCGCCCAAGGCGCAGTCTTCGGCGATCGTGACCGGAAAGCTGACGTGCTTGTCATCGTGCACCACCGGCTCCCCCGCGCTGATCCCATCGTGGTAGAAAATGATCTTCTTCGGGTTGTTCAGATATTTCCCGTGCAGATGGACTTCCGCTTTGCTGCCACGAAGCAAGCCCACCGGCCCCGCTCCATTGAGAACCGGAAGCTGCGCCAACGCCGATGCGACGACGAGCAGGCTCGCCAACAACAGCAGGCCGCCTTGGCTCCATCGTCGGTTTGCAAAATGCATCGGGCCCATCACGAAAAGCTTCAGCTTAAGATTTCTTTGAGCACCCGTCCGCCATCGATGATCTCGATCGGCCGATTCCCCGGAGCCATCAGCTCTTTGTCGGCGGTGATGCCCAGCTGGTGGTAGATCGTTTTCGCAAAGTCTTCGACGCTCACCTTGTCTTCCTCCGGCTCACCGCCCAGGGCGTCCGATTTTCCATGCACGCAGCCGCGTTTGATTCCGCCACCGGCCATCATGGTCGAGAACACCCGTGGCCAATGGTCGCGGCCGCCGGTCTTGTTGGTCTTCGGCGTGCGCCCAAACTCCGTCGAGAGAATGACGAGCGTAGAGTCGAGCATCCCGCGCTCATCCAAGTCGTTGATCAAGGCCGCCACCGCTTGATCGACCGCCGGCAAGTTTGACTCGATGCCTTTCTTGATGTCGTCGTGGTGATCCCACCCACCCGAAGTGAGCGACACAAAACGAACGCCGCCTTCCACCAATCGGCGCGCCAGGATCGCGCGTTGCCCGGCTTGATGACGACCATAGACATCGCGCAACTTGTCGGGCTCTTGTTTCAAATCAAAAGCCGCGCGGGCTTTCTCCGACGAGATGAGTTTGTAGGCCTGTTGATAAAACGCATCCATCGACTCCAGCGAGTCGGCGTCTTCGAGCTCGCGGAAATGGTGGTCCACCGTTTCCAGCATCGACTTGCGTCGGCCGAACCGCGCTTCGTCCACGCCCTTCGAAAGGTTGAGGTCGCGCACCTGGAAATTCTTGTCCGACGGATTCGACCCCAGCGCAAACGGTCCATGCGCGGAGGACAGGTAACCGGAATTGGCAAAGGTGTTGGGGACATTCGGAACACAGACGTAGGGCGGCAGGTCATTGCGTGGGCCAAACTCGTGGGATATCACCGAGCCCATCGACGGGTAGTCGACCGCCGGCGACGGACGATAACCGGTGAACATATTGTGCGTTCCGCGCTCGTGGGCGGCTTCGCCATGCGACATCGAATTGATCACCGTGATCTTATCGGCGATCTTGGCCAGTTGCGGCATCTTCTCTCCAAAGCGGATTCCGGTGAGTGACGTTTTGATCGACCCAAATGGCCCGCGGTATTCCGGCGGCGCGTACGGTTTCGGATCGAACGACTCGTGCTGAGCCAATCCGCCGGGCAGGAAAATCTGGATCACCGCCTTCGCCTGCCCTTCCTTCGTTTCGTAAAACTTCTGCGCGCCCTGCGCCTGCATTCTCAAGAACTGAGGCAGCGTCAGCCCGAGGCCAGCAAGGAGTCCCACATTGAGAAATTCCCGACGAGAAAACGGATTGGAGGCAAGCGGATTGCCAGGACAAGAACGAGACATAGGACAGATGGAGAAAGCCGGTGAAAAATCATTTTTTCACACTTAAACTGCAGAGTATCCCGAACCGTAATTGATAGAAAGCGGAAAAGACGGTCCTTCAGGCTTCGGGCTGGAAAATAATATTTACCGCGAAGCCTCTTCCACCTAAATCCCACCATCTTGACCGCCGAAGCCTTGGCGTAGGAGGTTCGTGTCATTTCGTGCCATTGGTGGTTAAACCTCTTCTTAAACAAAGCACGAAGCCCCAAGCACGACGCCCCAAGCACCCTCCCCTCAATCCTCTTCCGTTCGGTCGAAGGTCAAAGGTCGAAGCCAAGTCCCTCAACCCCAGAAAATCAAAAATCTATAATCAAAAATCGAGAATCATAAATCCCCTCCCTCTCTTCCGTTCAGTCGAAGGTCTGAAAGTCAAAAGTCGCAAGAGAGAGCTAACTTCAAACCTCTTCATACGATCATGCGCTGGCACTTGGCTGAGATTTGGGCTTTGATTTGCTCCATGCAACGGCTCGTTCTCTTCCTCACCCTCCTCGCCTCCACAATCCTCCCTACCTCCGCTTCTGCCGAGGGCAAGGCAATGCCGGTGGAGATGTTGCATCCGCTGTTCTCGGATCACGCAGTGTTGCAACGGGATGTGGTGGTGCCGATTTGGGGGACGGGGCCGGAGGGACAGAGGCTGAATGTGAGCTTTGGTGAGCAATCCCATGAGGTGAAGGTGGGCGATGATGGAAAGTGGATGTACACGCTGGATCCGATGCCGGCATCGTTTGAGAGTCGGACACTTCAGGTTTCCAATCCAAAGCTGAACCAAGCGGACACAGCGAAGGATATCCTCGTCGGTGATGTGTGGCTGTGCTCGGGTCAGTCGAACATGGAGATGGGGCTAACGCGGGCCAATGAGCACGAAGAAATCAAAAAGGCCGACCATCCGAACCTGCGACTGCTAACAATTCCGCACAAGGTGGCCTACACAGCGCAGGGCACGTTCAAAGCCTCATGGCGCAAGTGCTCGCCGGAAGGAATTCTCCAGGACGATTGGGGTGGCTTCTCTGCCGCGGCGTATTTCTTCGGCAAGAAACTGCAAGAGAAGCTCAAGATCCCGATCGGGCTGATCCATTCGTCATGGGGCGGAACGATGATCGAGGGGTGGACGAGCGGCGATGCGCTGAACAAGTTTCCCCAACTCCAAGGACAGCTGAAACAGGTCAACGAGCTCGCGAGCTCGGATGATCCCAAGGCCTTGGACAAGATGATGGATGCGTGGTTTCAAAAGCACGATCCCAGCACGCAGAAAGTGTGGCAGACGGGCACGGCCGACACCTCGAAGTGGCGCGATGTGAAGTTCCCCGGCGGCTGGGCCGACTGCGGGATCAAAGGCCATGAAGGTGTGACGTGGATTCAGCGCAAGTTCATCGTGCCCGATCATATGGTGGGTCATGAGCTGCTTCTCACTCTGGGCACCATCTCCGATACCGATACGACCTGGATCAACGGCAAGGAAGTGGGTCGGACGAATTCCTTCGAAGTGCCATCGGTCTATCGAGTCGGTTTCGGCGTTGTGAAGCCTGGAGAAAACGTCATCACCGTGCGCATCACCAATGCTGGCGGCGGCGGGATTCATGAAACGCACAAACCCATGAAGCTCGAGCCCTTACTAACCGTGGATTTCGCCCAGGCCCATCCCGTGAGGCTCTCCGGCGAGTGGAAACTCAAAGAGACCTCGACCAAAGGCAAGACCGGCCGACCCATCGTCGGCAACCCACGAGTCCCTAGCGTGCTCTACAACGCGATGATCGCCCCGCTCACCCCCGCCGCTCTAACAGGCGTGATTTGGTATCAGGGCGAAGCGAATGCCGGACAAGCCAAACTCTACGGCAAACTGCTGCCAGCGATGATGGACGATTGGCGCACGCATTTCAAAAATGAAAACCTCGCGTTTCACATCGTCTCGCTCGCGAGTTATCAAAAGCGCCACGACACCCCCCGCGACAACAACTGGGCAGAGTTAAGAGAAGCGCAAGCGATGAGCGCGAAGAACGATGCCCACAGCGGCTTGGCGGTGACCATCGATATCGGTGATGCCAACGACATCCATCCGAAGAACAAACGCGACGTTGGCCTGAGGCTCGCGCTGAGTGCGTTATCGACGACCTATGCTAAAGACATCGTTGGATCGGGTCCGTGGTTCGAGAAGGCGGAGATCGTGGGCGGAAAGATCAAGCTTCACTTCGACCACACCGATGGCGGCCTGAAGTTCAAAGGTGAGACCGACAAGGCTTTCGCGATTGCGGGAAAAGATGGGAAGTTCATTTGGGCCACGCCTGTGATCGATGGTGAGACCGTCGTGGTATCGTCGCCCAAAGTGAAAAGCCCCGTAGCCGTGCGCTATGCCTGGGATGCGAATCCGCAAGCGCCGTTGTACAATGGAGCAGGACTGCCGGCGGTGCCGTTTCGTACGGAGTGAAACTCCGTGTTCCTAGTTCCTAGTTCTTAGTTCTTGGTTGGGCGTCCGCGCGGGGCATTCCTCATCTCAGGGTAGGGTTGATCGGCTCGATCAACCGACTTTGACGCCTATGGCGGAATCTACGGTGGATCAGGCTGATCCACCCTACCGTTTTAACCATGAACTAAGAACCTACCCCGACAGGTCGGGGCGCCGTTGGCGAAACCAGGAACCCGCATGGCGGCTCATCACTTGCTGATGAGCTCGATCATGCGATCTGCCAGGCTTTTCCCGACCATGAAATAGCTGTAGCCGCTGTGGTTCCAGTGGTGGCCCATGGTGCTGACGGCGTTCTCGGGGTCTCTGCCGAAGGGGCGAGTGTCGATGGAGAGAACGTTCTCAGGCTTCTCCACACCTGCCACCCAGAGCTGGGCTTTTTCGACCGGGCTGTATCCCTCGTAGGGCGGCTCTTCTTGAGAACCCTCCTTGTTGCCCATGCCGGTGGAGGCGATGACAAAAGGCAGCTTGGGATTGTTGAACTCTTTGCGGACATCGGCGATGAAGTCGGGGAGGTTGATTTTGTAGAGTGGCGCATCGGTCTTACTAACACGATCGTTGAAACCTTGATGCCAGGCGAAGCCAACAATCTGGTATCCCCGGCCCTTCCACTCAGGAAAGTGAGCGCCAATGTCGCTGAGGAGTTCGTGGGAGTAATCGAAGATCGCTTTGTAGGACTCGCCCACTTGGCCGCCGCCATTCTCGACCATGGTCGGTGAGCGGAAGTTGCCGTTGAGTGAGTGACCACCCCAAGCGGTCTTGATCAGCAGGACGTCGTCGTTCTTGTAGTAATCGCCAATGACTTGACCAAAGGCATACTCGGGGCCGAACCAACTTGAGCCGCCACCTTGAAATGGTGGGCCGAGATCGCCCTTGCGAATCTCGCCACCCAATTTCCCGCGGCTCCCATTTCTCCACCAGACTTTGACGTCGTCGCGAGTCTTCCACGGGCTGGTTTCAGGTTTACTGGGATCTTCGAGCAGTGAGACGTAGTTGAACTCAGGGTGCTTGTCGTTGTGAAGCGTCATGTAGCGCAAGCAACCGACACCTCCCTTGATTTCCTTCGGGATGCTTTTGTCGGCCCCTTTTTTCCAATCGGGATTGCCACCCATCTCCGTCTTGCCGTAGCCGACCATGTTCGATTGCCCGGCGAGGATGAAGACCTTGATGCCTTTGGAATCATTGTCCCATTTTTTCGTTTCGGCGGTGGCGGTCTGAAGCGTGGCGAGCGCGATGCAGGCGAAGGTGGCGGTGAGAAAATGTTGTTTCATGGATTGGTGTGCTGCTTTGTAACCCTAGCAAACTGACGGATCGCCCAAGTTCTGTCCATGGTCTTATCGGGGGACGGGGCGAGGTAAATGCTGACAAGCTGAAATAAGAAATGCTGAAATGGATTGCGCAGTTCTTGTTCTTTCCCATGGTAGGGTTGTTCAGCCTGATCAACCGACTGCACCGCCTATGGCGGAATCATGCGAATCGGGATGATGGCTCTGCGGAGCCAGGATCATCGGTGGATCAAGCTGATCCACCCTACCGTTTAAAAAGTTGGGCTGCCTCGCTTTTCTTCTGCTCTTCATATCAGCTTTTCAGTATTTCCCATTTCAGCATTTATTTGGTGAACCATCTTTGCGGATCAAGTTCGTAGAACTTGCTTAGCTCCGCATACAACTCCGGGTGCTTCTTCGCCATTTGCCGTGGCTTCTCGAAGAAGGTTTCGGTGGCGACGGAGAAAAACTCGGCGGGGTTGGTGGCGCCGTAGGGGTCGATGAGGGTCTTTTTGCGGCGATCTAACAAATCATTGAATTCCTTGTAGTTCTCGCCGAAGACTTTCGCCCACGACCGATACGCGGCGCGGCTTGGGAGTGATGGCGCGCCATCGGTGGGGCCGTCTTCGTGGTCGAGTTGGTGACTGAACTCATGGAAGGTCACGTTGTGGCCATCGTAGATGTTTTGCGCGCCACCATCCACGGAATCCCATGCGAGGATCACGGTGCCGGTTTCCCATGACTCACCAAGTCGGCGGACCTCCCCTTCCGTCACCACCCCTGCGGCATCCTGACGTTTGGTGACCGACTTGAAGGTGGTGGGATAAAGGTAGACGTTGCGGAGGTCGGGGTAAGGTTCGCCCTCGCGATGAAGCACCAGCAAGCAAGCCTGGGCCGCGACGGTGAGGATCATCTCTTCCGTCAGCTCGAGTCCATTGCAGCCCTCAAATCTTGTCGATTCGATAAAGCGGGCGATACGCTCGTGCAGCAGTTCGCGGATGTCTTCGGGTAACCGCCGATACAAGGGCAAGTTTTCCTCAAGCATGCTCTTCCACTCGGGCTTGAAGACGGCGTCCACCTCTTCCGCTCCTCCGAACCATTCTTTAAGCTTCTTCCAAGGCATGCACCATAAAAGCTGAAATGCTGACAATCTGAAATGCTGAAATCGAAGGCCTCTGCGCCATAACGAAGAACTACAAAACGGTGGGTGGATCAGCCTGATCCACCGAAGATCCTGGCTCCGCAGAGCCATCATTACGATTCGCATGGTTCCGCTTAGCCGCGGTGGTTTCGGTGCTGCGAGCCCTCCTCCGCTAAAGCTACGGCGCGGTAGCCCGCAGCACCCTACCTTTCTTTAAAACGGTAGGGTGGATCAGCTTGATCCACCGAAGATCCTGGTTCCTGGTTTCGGCTACGCCGCCCCGACCTGTCGGGGTTGGTTTTCCTCATGCAGTGCCGACTTTGACGCCGATGGCGAAGTCTACGGTGGATCAGGCTGATCCACCCTACCGTTTTAAAGAAGAACTAAGAACTAAGAACCTAGAACTAAGAACACGGCAAAGCCGTACGCTAAGAACACGGCGCAGCCGTCTCTTGCTCCCACCCTTGGAGAAAGTTCTCGATCTCTTCGAGCAGGGCGTCGCAGCGTTTGTTCCACTTTTCGGAACCGCGGAGGATGAGGGAGCTTTCGCGGAGGCCGGTGAAACGGATTTCTTCGGCGCCGGCGGCTTTGAGATTGGAAAGCTCGGAACGCAAGGTTTCGAAGAAGGCGAGCTCGAAGCCATTGCCAGCTTCCATCGCCGCATCAATGAGCGAAACCGTAACCGGTGGCGCGAGCGGCTGAAGTTTGTCGGCGATGCGTTCGCAGCCGATCTTCACCAACATCATGCGCACTCGATCGAACAAGGTCTCGAGCTCCATCAACTTGAGCGGGCACTTGGTTTCCAAATACTCCACCACGCCATTGCGAATGTCCTCAATGAAGGGGAAGTCTTCATGATCCGCGGCGCGAGCGGCGCGCGACAAGGCGGCGTCGATCCACGTCGTGTCGTAATCGATCACTTGATAGCGGCCGATCTGAATTGCGGGGCGGTTGCCGATTAATGAAATCACTGCGTGATGTTCCTGGTTCTTGGTTCTTGGTTCCTAGTTCTAAGACCTGAAATGGTCTTTAGTCCTTGAAGAGTTTGCGTTGGAAAGGATCGCGGGCGGCGCGTTTGGCGAGAGATTGAATCTCTTGGATGAACTCGTTGACGTCGTCGAACTGACGATAGACCGAAACATAACGCACATACGCGACTGGATCGATCTGGTGCAACTTGTCCATCACCTTGGTGCCGATGATGTTCGACGGCACCTCGTTGTTGTGGTCCTTGTGGAGGTCTGTTAGAATTTCTTCCACGGCTCGATCGAGTCGGTCCATCGGCACGGGACGTTTCTCGCAAGCTTTGATCAAGCCGCTCATCAACTTCTCGCGGTTGAGTGCCTCGCGTGTGCCGTCGCGTTTCGCGACTCGAAGTTCGGTGCGCTCGATCTGCTCGTAGGTGGTGTAGCGATAGCTGCATTGAAGACATTCGCGCCGACGGCGGATCGAAGTCCCATCCTTGGAGGATCTGGAATCGAGGACTTTGTCTTTGAGAGAACCGCATTGGACGCAACGCATGAGAAAAGAGCGAGAAGGACGACGCACGGCAGACTAATCATACCAGTGGTAGGGTCAATGAGAAACCTGTGCCATATTTAGTGGCCCATCCCGAATTATCGGGATGTCCGTACTAAATGGTCAAAGCAAGTGCCGCTTGTAGCGGCACTTCATTCAAATCATTTCCGGACGAGGAAATGGCACAAGGCTTGGGGCGAGCGGAGCGAGGTCAAAGGTCCAAAGTCGAAGGTCAAAGGTCGTAGATTCCGCTGATGGCGGTGAAGTCGGTTGATCGAGCCGATCAACCCTACCGTGGACAGCAAAAGAACCGCGCTTTAGCCCGACTTTTAGACCTTCGACCTTTAGACCTTAAGACTGCGTAGCTTCGCTACGTTCCTCCTTCAGCCCACTGATGAAGAGCATGAAGGCGCCGATGAAGATGCAGGAGTCGGCGACGTTGAAGGCGGGCCACCAGCCGCCGCTGGAGGGAACGATCTTGTCGTAGAGAGGAAGTTTGACGGCGGCGAAGTCGACGACATAGCCGGCGGATAGACGGCTCCAGAAGGAGAGACCTTCGGTGGATTCTAGGAGGAAGCCTTGGATGAGTCGGTCGGTGAGGTTGCCGAAGATGCCACAAAGCACCAGGGCCACTGCGATCTTGGCGAGTGGATGCTTGAAGAATTCCTTCTTCCACAGCACGCGGATCACGGTGAGCGCGATGAGAGGGACGATGAGAAAGACAATCGGTGCCCAGCTGGTGCCATTGCCCATGCCGAAGGCCACACCTTGGTTGTGAACGCGAACCCAATGGATGCGATCATCGACCAGCTTGATCATATCGACGTAATGGATGGGTTCCTTGAGATTGAAAACCGTCCAGAACTTCGTCACTTGATCGAGCAGATAAAGCGGAAGCGTGATGAACAGGAACAGTCGCAGGAAGGACATGGGGGGATGCTGCGCATCCGGTCGAAGGTCGAAAAGACTAAAACGACGAAGCTCGTGTTCTTGGTTCTTGGTTCCGGCTACGCCGCCCCGACATGTCGGGGTTCGTTCTTGGTTCCGGTGAAAGCAGCCCCGATGAAGTCGGGGGTGATGCCTGGCCGCTGACTCAATGTCGGGAGAATGGCTCTTCGGCCTTGTTCAGCGCCGCTTTCCCTTTTGAAAAAAGCTGACGACCAAGAGCACGAGGAACACCAAGAAACAAATCTTGGCGATCCATGCCGCCATGTCGGCGATTCCGCCGAGGTTGAGGATCGTCGCCACAATGGCGACGACCAAAAATATCAGTGCGTAACGTAACATGAGCGGATTATTCCGAGGCGTCCTCCAAGGCATCTTCTGCGTCTTCGACCGCGTCCTTCAGTTTCTCGTTCTCACGAGTGTTGAGGGCATCTCCAACAGCTTCTTTGGCGTCGTTCTTCATGTCGACCGCCGCATCTTCCATGTCTTCGACGACATCTTTGATTTCTTCATGCTCACGAGTGTCCATCGCATCTTTGACCGCCTCTTCCGCTTTCTCAGTAGGGGTGTCTTGTTTCTTGCAAGAACTCACCGCAAACACGGACGCCACCAATATCACCGGCAACCACATCGCTTTATTTGTTTTATCTGTCATACCCACCAGCGTAACCCCACAAAGCCACCCAGGTCAAAGTATTACGAAAAATAATCTGCTAGACCGCCCAGTGACAGCTTCTAGCCGAGCTTCGTTCGCTTGGCTTTCAGCTCATCACAGGCAACGCAAGAAGCCCTGAGGCAGTGGGGAACGAGTATGTTGAATTATTCTTCCTCTTGGAGTGCTTCGTCGAGCTCCTCAGCAGCATCCTTGCGGTCTTCGTTTTCGCGCATTTCAAGGCCGTCCTTCACCGCTTCTTCAGTGGCATCAACAACCTGGCCGAGGATCATGAACACCGGCTCCATCCGGATCGAGCCGAACGCGATGCATCGGCCCACTTGTGATTGCCACCCACGTAGTCGGTCGAAAAGCTCCCAGCGTTGTTGCTGTCCCCATTGCGCATTTGCACCGGTCCATCGGTCATCATCCGCGTGGTGTAGTTGAGCGTCCATTTCAACTTCGGGTCGGCATTGAGGAAACGAGCGAGCAAGGCATAGCGATGAGGTTCATAGCCTTTGGGTTTGGGAAACTTCACTCGGTTCTTCTTGTCGCTGAGGAACATCCGGAAGTTGAAGGCTTGGAGGCGGTAGTCGCCATCGCCTGGATTGCCAAATGGCTCGTTGGAGATTTCTGGCAGCAAGCCCGACTTCGGATCATCAGGATCGATGTAGGGGCTGATCGGCAGTCCGCAAAATTGGTAAACCCCATGCCAAGATTCGGTCTGCCACTGTCCGGCTAGAGATTCTTCATAGGCAGAGCGGGGTTCGCGTCCGACATAATAAGAAACTCCAGCGGCGGCATAGAGATCCCCTTCGTAAGTGGCGTCGATAAAGATCTTCGCTTGGATCGTCTCGCCGGTTTCGAAGGTTGCAGATGAGATGCGGGCTGCGTCTTTCTTCACCGATTCCAAGGGCCGATGAAACAACACCGTCACCTTCGCTTCGCGCAGCATCTTGCGATACTCCGCTTCCGCTTTGGATGGGCTGAAATCTTTGAGCGCGCCGATGCGATCGTAGAACTCGTGAGCGAGTCCACCGATCGACTCCTGGTTGCCCACATCGGTCGCAGTGAGGCCGCCAGAGGTTAGGCCGCCGACGTGGCCGTTGAATGAGACCAACACCACCTTCTTGCCATCGCGAGCCGCTTGAACCGCTGCAGTCACTCCGGCGGGAGTGCCACCATAGACGGCGACGTCAAAGGTCAATGTCCGCTCAGGCCCACGTGGCAGCGACTTGTAGTAGTACAGTTCAGCGCTTGCCGATGCAGTGGCGAACAACGCCATTGCAGCGATCCAAATCCATTTCATGGCCCTTGATTACTGGGGAAATGCCGAAATCTTACGGCGTGTTCGCGTAGGTCGTCCAGAAGTCGACCCCCTGCTGGTTGGTCAGTTCATACGGCGTATTGCCGTCGTTTAGGCGGATTCGCTCGGTTTTGAGCAGTTCCCGAAGCCGCTCCACTGTCCCTTTGTGGTCAGGGTTGGCCGACAAATTCTTTGTCTCATGCGGATCGGTCTCGAGATCGAAGAGCTGGGTGTGGCGTTTTTCCTCCACACAGTACTCGATCAACTTGTAGCGCTCATCTCGCACCGAGCGCTGCCACGACATGAAGGCGAAGTAGAGGTGGTCGCGGTGCTTGGCGTTCGAATCTTTTACCGCGGGG
This sequence comes from Luteolibacter sp., assembly GCA_043566505.1. Classification (GTDB taxonomy): domain Bacteria; phylum Verrucomicrobiota; class Verrucomicrobiia; order Verrucomicrobiales; family Akkermansiaceae; genus Luteolibacter. The sequence continues at coordinate 1,108,257 of CP121322.1, forward strand.
TTGAGGCTTTGGTATTGAACGGTGTCAGGCGTCTTCAGTCCCGCGCGTTCGCAGAGTGTCGGGTAGAGATCATAGATGTAGCAAAGTTGTTGGCGGACTTCTCCTTTGGGGATTCCGGGGCCGGTGATGATGAGTGGAACGCGCACGGAATGATCGTAGAGGTTTTGTTTCCCCATCAAGCCATGGCTGCCCATGCCGAGTCCGTTGTCGGCAGCGAAGACGACGATGGTGTTGTCCGCGCGACCCGTTTTTTCCAAAGCGCTCATCACCCGGCCGATCTGGTCATCGGTGTGGCTGATGGTCGCATAGTAATCGGCCATGTGTTGGCGGATCTCGCCTTCCGTGCGCGGGAACTTCGCGAGCTTTTCATCGCGGATGCGCAGCATGCCGTTGTCGAATGGGTGCTCGGCCATGAAGGGGACGGGCAGCTTCATGTCAGCCACTTTGTATGAGTCGTGATATGCTGGGGTGGCCTCGCGTGGATCGTGTGGAGTTTGGAATGCGACGTAGGCAAAGAACGGCATGTCGCTTTCTTGCTGCGACTGGAGGAATTCGATGCAGGCATCGGCGTAGATCTCTGCTGAGTGTTTGCCTTTGTGGGCGACACGATGCTCGCGTGAGTAGTCGTTCTGCGGCGAGTAGGCATGCAGCGGCATGCTGAACTGACTGCCCGTCATGCCCTTGAACAGGATCTTGTCCCCGTGGCTGAAGGAGCGATTGAAATGGCCTTCTTTCCCTGGCTCGTTCTTGCCCGTGGCAAAGGTGACGTAACCATCGTCGCGGAAAACCTCGAAGAGCATTTTGTTCTTCTCGGAGATCTCGTAGCCAAACAGCCCTTGGTTCTCGATGTTCCAAAGCGTCAAGCCGCTGAACAAGCATGCGCGCGACGGTGAGCACACTGCCGGTGATGATCCGCCCATGATGTAGGCATTGGTGAAGGCGACGCCGTCGTTGACCAAGCGGTCGATGTTTGGCGTGCGAATGTCCTCATTGCCCAAGGCATGGATGGTGTCGTGACGTTGGTCATCGGTGAAGAAGAACAAAACATTCGGGCGCTCGGCAGCGGTGGCCGAGGAAACGAGCATCGCGGGGATCAAAAGTCGCAAATAATGTGTCATGGTAAATGATGGTTGTAGCGTCGGTCTCTGACCGACGATGCAGTTCGGCTCAGTGTCGGATATTACGTTCTCAATCGCCATCCCCTTACGGTAACCGACCCGTCACCTTCGCCAACTCGTCCGATTGGGCGATCTCTTTTCCATCGGCCAAGACCCGCAGTCCTTTGCCGCGACCGTATTTCTCGCCGGTCTTGTCCCACAGGATGGTCAGCGAATGTCCGTGGTAAGCAACGCGGTCGAGACAGAAGTAGTCCCAGTCGTCGGGCACCAGCGGGTTCACCACCACCGTGTTGTCGAGCTGCGGGCGCAGGCCGACCAGCCCCGTGATGATGAGGTCGTTGTAGGATGAGTGATTGTAGTCCTTGCCGCGTTCTTTCCCGCCTTTTTTCGGATCCCAGGTGCCGTCCTTCCAGGTTCTCAAGCGGGTACGCGAGATCCAGTCGCCGTTGAGCGGGTTGAGATTTTCATCGATCCATGGAACCAACGAGCCGTCGGTTTTTCTTCGGCGATGGCTCTTGGTGTAGGTTTCAAGAACATCGAAATACTCCTTCTTCCCGATCACCTCTTGGTCGTAATCATTGAGCACATTGGCCATCGCGGTGAGCGTGATCGAGGTTTGCAGCGGCCAACTTGGGCCGTTCCATTGGCATTCGTGACCTTCGTAGGAGACCTTGAAATCAGGGTGGCGTTGTTCGGCAAAGGTCGGGCCAAAGGGCGCCTTGAACGCTTGAGGGTCGGTCAACTGCGACCAACCTTGCTCATGCCCTGCGTCTGGCAGGTTGAAATACCACGGCGTGTAGCCAATCAGCTCGCGAACATCGGCCAGGGTTTTACCATCGGGCTGAAGCACTTTGAAGAACTGCGCGTCTTTATCCCACAGCTTTTCCTGAACCCGCCTCTTGAGATCCGCCGCCTTGGCATCGAATGCCTTCGCTTGTTCCTCATCTCCTGCAATTCGCGAGATCGCAGCAATGGCTTTGGCATCACCGTAGAGGTAGCTGTTCAAGGTCGGCCTAAACCCACTGCCTCCAATCGACATCTCCATGCCGTCACGATCATCGACCGAGTAGAACAAGCCGTTGTCGTGTTGGCCGGTGCGGTGCTTTCCCTTCCCCCATCCTTGCTCCCAAGCGCCGTGATTTTTGACGAGATCAGGCAGGAGATCAGTGATGAGCTTTTCATTGGGACTCACGAGGTGTCGCGCCCAAATCGAATCGGCAAGCCAACAACTGTATTGGCGTGGCTCGCCACCTTTGCGAAACCAAAAGACCGAGTAGTCATCGAGGAACTCTGGGTTCTTCAACCAACGACCTTCATAGTAGTGGTGGCCCACCGGGCAGTTGATCGTGTTGTGTTTGCGCGCCCATGAGACCTTGGGCAGGAACTCGGTGATCACATAGCCATCGTCGGTTTTCTTGATGTGCTTGCGAAACGTCCACCAGCGAAAGTAGTAGGTCTGCTCGATCGCTTTGTCCGGGCACTCGAAGAGCGGGATGTTGGCTTCGAGAAACTTCAGTGCCTCCGCATTGGGAATATTGGTGTAGAGTTCTTCATCGCTGGCATTGAACGATGAGACGTAAGTCTCGAGCAATTGGCTCGGGACGACTGGCTGGGGTTCATCGGCCTGCGCCGCAAGCGCGACACAGCAGGAAAGCCATGAAATGATCGTGTGGCGAATTTTCACGGCCACCATCAGATCATTTGCCCGAGTCCTCTTTCGAGCGCATCATGATGATCAAGGAGATCATCGAGACGGCGACAAAAAAGATCGCGTAGTTGCGAAGCATGACCACCGAGGTCTCATTGTATCCTTCACCCTTCTTCACCACTGACACCGTGCTATCGAACAGGCTCGTCACTTGATCGTGCATTTCCTGGGTGTAGGGTTGGCCGACATTATCGGAAAAGTCATCGGTGAAGCGCTCGATCACTTCAGGAGCCTTGCTCGGGCGCTCGGTGACGCGTTTGAACATCAAGCCGGCGAGCAACATGGAGATGCCGACAAACAAGGTAAGAATCGTCAGGCCGGTGATGATTTTGGGAGCGTGTTTTTTCATAACTTAGGCATTCACGACATCGTCACAACGTTGGCAGAGGCCGCTGGCGATGACGGGTTCATGTTTTCGGCAACGTGGACACAAGTCATGTTCCGTTTTTGCCGCGGTGGCTTTCAATTCAGATCCAACTTCGGCGGTGAGGCCGGCGATGATGAAGAACTCGGTGGCGAACTCGCGGTCGTTGAGCATGGAGAGCAATGCGGAATCGCTCTCAGGAATGGTCAGGGTGATGTCCGCTTCGTTGTTGCGAGTGAAGGCCTTCGCCTGCACTTGCCCTTCGATCGCTGTTTGGATGGCGTATTTGATTTCGAACAAGCGCTCGGCCTGCTGACTTGCCTCGCTGGGTGCGAACGCGGAGTCGACCCCCGGGAAGTCTTGTTCGTGAATGCTGCCCTCCGTGAACGAAGCATGTTCCCAGGCTTCATCTGCGGTGTAGGCCAAGATCGGCGCGAGCAATCGGGAGATGCTGGTGAAGATTTGGTGCATCGCCGCTTGCGAGGCGAGACGGCGCGGCGACTTCGGATCATCGCAATACATGCGGTCTTTGGTGGTATCGATGTAGACCGCCGAAAGATCGTGCGTGCAGAAGTTGTTGAGCGCGTTGAAGACCTTGCGGAATTCGTAGCTCTGATAGCCCTTCAAGCATTCATCGATCACGCCGTGGAGGCGCTCAAGGATCCAGCGATCGAGCAGCGTGTATTCGTAGCTCGCGCTTTCATCGAAGGTGAAGCCGTCGAGGTTACCCAACAGGATGCGCAAGGTGTTGCGAAGACGGCGGTATGGCTCGGCGATTTGCTTGAAGAGATCTTCACCGAATGGCACTTCGTTTTGCCAGTCGACCGATGACACCCAGAGGCGAACAATGTCGGCGCCGTACTTGTTGTAGTAGTGCGCGGCGTCGATCGGCTTGCCGGCTTTCTCCGCTTCGGATTTCGAGAGCTTTTTCTTGTCTTTGTCGACCACGAACCCGTGGGTCATCACTGTCTTGTAGGGGGCGACGCCGCGGTAAGCAGTGCTGAGCATCAACGAGCTCTGGAACCATCCGCGGTGTTGGTCGGTGGCCTCGAGGTAAAGATCCGCAGGGGCTTTCAGTTCAGGATGCTTGTCGAGCACAGCAACGTGCGAGCAACCGGAGTCGATCCAGACGTCGAGCGTGTCGCGGCATTTCTTCGACCCTTTCGGCAGGCCAAGGCGCTCGGCGACTTCCTCGTCGGTGTGTTCGAACCAGAAGTTGGTGCCTTCCGCTTCTACCAGCTCGGCAATCTTGTTCGACAACTCAGCGGAGAGGATGGCCTTGCCGTCTTCATCGAAGAAGACCGGAAGCGGTACACCCCATGTGCGCTGACGCGAGATGCACCAGTCGGGGCGGGATTCGACGGTGCCGTGAATGCGGTTGCGGCCCCATGATGGCAGCCATTCGGCTTTGTCGATTTGCTCAAGCGCTTGTCCACGCAGGGTTTCGAGCGAGATGAAGAATTGCTCCACCGCGCGGAAGATGATCGGTGTTTTGGAGCGCCAGCAATGCGGATACGAATGCTTATAAACTTCGCGTCCCAGCAAGGCGCCTTTCTCAGCGAGGATCTCGATGATGCGATCGTTGGATTTGAAAACGTGGGTGCCGATGAGCTCGTCCACTCCGCACTCGTCGGTTAACTTGCCTTCGTCGTCGACTGGTGAAAGCACGCCCAGTCCATTTTGTTGGCCGGCGACGTAGTCGTCTGAACCATGACCTGGAGCGATGTGAACAATGCCGGTTCCGGTTTCGGTGGTGACGAAGTTGGCAAGGATGACTTTCGAGGTGCGATCGAGAAATGGATGCTGGGCTTCGGTTCCTTCAAGCGCGCGGCCTTTGGTTTCGGAGAGTGTTTCGACGAGCTCGAAGCCGGTCTTCGCTTTGAAGTCTTCGATCAACTCGCGAACCATCACGAGTGTTTCCTCGCGGTCGGCGATTTCGTTTTTGAATCGGCCCACGACGTAAGTGAACTCCGGATGCACCGCGAGTCCGAGGTTGGCGGGAAGGGTCCATGGAGTGGTCGTCCAGATCGGAATCGAAGCTTTGCCCGCCAGATCGCCCGTCGTGATCGCGAACTTCACAAAGATCGCCGGGCTTTCCTTGTCCTTGTATTCAACCTCGGCTTCCGCGAGTGCGGTTTGCGCGCCGAAGGACCATTGGACAGGTTTCTTCGACTGGTAGACGCAGCCTTCTTCGACCAGTTTGGCGAAGACACGGATGATGTCGGCTTCGTAGCTCGGGTTCATCGTGAGGTATGGGTTGTCCCAATCGCCGAAGACACCGAGGCGACGGAAGGATCCGCGTTGGATGTCGATGAACTTGTTCGCGAAGTCGGCCGAGCGGCGGCGGATTTCGGCGGGTTCGAGTCCGGCCGCTTCTTTCACCACCTTGAATTCGATCGGCAGACCGTGACAGTCCCAGCCGGGGATGAACGGGACTGTGTAGCCCACCATCGTTTTGGATTTCACCACCAAGTCTTTGAGCAGCTTGTTCAGAGCGGTGCCCATGTGGACATCGCCATTGGCGAATGGCGGTCCGTCGTGGAGGATGAATTCTTTGGCCTTCTGGTCGCGGCGACGGCCAATAATCTTCCCGTAAAGATCGCTACTTTCCCATTGTTCTAGGCGTTTTGGCTCATTCTTCACCAGATCTCCCCGCATCGGGAAGGTCGTTTGCGGCAAAGTCAGCGTGTCTTTGTAATTCGGGGCACTCATGACGGGGCGCGGACGCTAGCAATCCCCTCCGCTGCGGTCAACCACCGGAAATGGCTTAAAATCAGGTTCTTTTGGCTTCACCGTGCCCGAGCAGCCGCTTGGTTCAGACGAGGATCTCGTCCATCCGCCCCGAGACGCAGCTGCGGTATTGGCTTTCTTCCAGAACGGGATAGGCCTCCATGTTCACCTTGCTCTTCTGGAGAAACTGATGCACGCGTGGATCGACCAAGATCCATGGGCTTTTGTCGGCGGTTCGGCCAAACTTCTCCTGTGTTTGCACCCAGTTGGCATTGAGGCCATCGAGCGCGCCATCCGGGTAGATCAGAGGGTCCCGCGAGAGCTTGGAACCTGGCATGCATCGGGTCCCTACCTCCTCCAAGGTGGCCACCCATTGGTAGTTCTCGGTGAGATAGCCGCCGCAGGTCAAGGGTGCCTCGACATCTGACTTCAACACACAAAACCCGGAATCGTCTCCTTTGTCGGTCACGATCTGGTGTTCTTGGATACCGGAGAACCCTTGGCCCTTCAGCTTTTCAAGAAAGGCGGCGGATGCGGCGGGCGGGGCATGACCAATATTCACAAATCCCAATTTGAACGACGGCTTTCCTTTGCCTTGGGAAACATAGCGGCCCTCACGCCAGGCGTCAGGATCGACATCGATGATTCCTTTTTTCGGCGCGAGGCGCAGATATTTGGCCGAAGCGATATCTTCGTCGGAGAATTGAATTTCGCGGCCAACGCAGATGGTGGCGCCGTCGTAGGGTTTCTCCGCGTCTTTCAGCACGGCGCCAAACCCTTGAAGCATCTCCACCACCTCTTCAAAGGCCTCGCTGCCGACCTCGAATTGCACCGAGTAGTTGTTGTTTGGCACCTCGACCTTGCCCATCTCAGCGATCTTGTCGAAGGCATCTTGCGGGATGCAATGCTGCCTCCCTTCGTAGTAGGGGGCGAGTTTTTCAGAGTAGATGTGGAAACTGGCGAATTCTTTCATGGGTCTATCACATCGATGTTTTACTCAAAGCCAAACAGACGCTTCGCATTGCCGCTGTAGATATCGGTTTTGACATCAGCGGGAAGCTCCAATCTTTTCATCAGCCAAAATTGAGGAGCCTCGCTAGCATCGGGCTTTAGCGACCACCAACCGCAGTCGGTTCCAAACAGCAATTTCTTACGATGCTTGATCATGAACTTCTCCGTGTGCTCCAAATCTTTCTGCAGAGCCTTCGCACCACTACCCGCAGAGAGGTCGGCGTAGAGGTTAGGATATTTTTCTAACAGGCGATCACAATGGCCAGCGGCCATTTGTTTCCACCAACTCGGCCCGTGGGCGATGAAGGTGCATCCGGGGTGTGACTTGAGCGCATTCTCCAGATACTGAAAGTCCTCGGTGTCTTTATTCTGGTTAGGGTCCATGTGGAACATCACGGGCAGCTTGGTGATCGCGCATGCTGCGAACAACCGCATGTTCGCCGGATCATTGAACAATAAGCCCTTCCCATAGTGTTCGCCAAAGCCGATGGCGCCTTGCTTCTTCTCCTTCTCCAAAATTTCCACCGCCTCCTCGACCGATCGCACCTCAAGAGGCTTGATGATGCAGAACCGATTAAAACGACCTTCATGCTTCTTGAAGTTCGCGAGCATGTTGGCGTGTTCGTTTTCATCTTTGGGACGTGATGCTCCTATCGGGTGATCAATCGCTCGGCTCACTTTGTTTTCATCCAGCCACTCCACCGCCTTGTCCAAGCCGTTGGGCTTGTTCGACATCGCGTGGAAGTGTGTGTCGATGATTTCATAGCGAGGCCGCTTTGAATCGTAGATTGCGAGGAGTGGTTTGAGTTTGTCGCTGTTAAAGATGAATGAATGCGTCTCATCTCCATGCTTGATGATGATATCGCTGCAGCCCATGCAGATGAATGCGAAGTAGCGTTTCTTTTCGTGCTGAAACTGAATGCAGTAGTCTGGATGGAAGCCGCACTTTTTCGGATGCAAGTCGGCAGCAATTCCAGAGGGGCCGCTCAAGAGTTTGCGCAACTCGTCCTCATTGGTGGCTTTTGTGCTGGGTGTGTAAAACGGGTAATCCAGCCACTCATCCGCGAGCTTCGTGATGTCTTTTCTTTTTAGCTCCCTCTCCAGTAACTCGGGTTCATCATCTTGATGCGGAAGCCCCTCGTAGATCTCGATGTTTTTCGCGCCTGCGATGATCGCCATGTATTTCTCTGCTCGCGCCAGCAACTCAGCGTCCTCTGGGCCAGTCGGACATTTGTGACCCTTTTCCTGCGCATCTAAGGTTATGGCCGCGCAGACGAGCAGTGAGAGGGTTTGGACGATCTTCAAGGCCATGGACATTATGGCACCATAGCCTTGAGCACAGGCAGGCAAAGGGGAAAGTGCCCTCCCGGCTCCCCGCTTGACGCATGATCCGGATCTCTTCAGAATAGTATGCCATGGTTAAATCCTTCTTCAGCACTGCATTGATGGCTCTATTGTCGACGGTTCTGCTGCAGGCAGATGAGGCGAAACTGAGTGTTCGCACCTTGGCCTTGGAGTCGTTCGAAGTGCCCGAGTGGTTTGTGGCCGTGGATGGCGAACAGCATGAGGCTCTAGAATGGCCGACTAGGCAGCCATCGCCTGCTGTGATGTTGAAGGCCGGCAAGGAGTTGCTGCTCTATTCAAAACAAGCGGGTGAAGGTGAAGAGGCCGGATTCGTGGTCGTGAACAAGATCGCGATTCCAGAGGGGGCCAACGAAGTGCTTCTCTTGATGTCACCTCCTACCGAGGAAGGCGATCCTGTGATCACCGCGATCGCCGATACTTTTGCGAAAGCAACGTTCAACGAATGGATTCTCATCAACCTGAGCAAGCAAGCCGTGATGTTTAGCTACGGCAAAGACAACGAGCCCTTGGAAATCGATGCCGGTGAAGGAAAAGTTTACGCCATCGATAAAGCGCTTGATAAGGGCGCCCCGGTCACTGCCTCGGTGATGATGGGCGATGAGATGAAGAAGTTTTATTCGACTTACTGGTCCGCGCCCGCAGACCAACGCTCCTTGGTCTTGTTTTACGACGATGGTGATAGAGTCAAATTGCGCAAGATTCTCGATTTCCTGCCGAAGAAAAAATGAAGTGAAGTCGGTGGAGCAAGCTGATCCACCCTACCCTTTTATAGAAGGTAGGGTGCTGCGGCTCGCAGCACCGTGAATGCCGCCGCTAGGCGTAACCGTTCGAATCGCAAGGATGGCTCTGGGGAGCCAGGATAGTCGGTGGATCAGGCTGATCCACCCTACCGTTTTAAAAGGAGGTAGGGTGCTGCGGGCTACCGCGCCGTAGCTTTAGCGGAGGAGGGCTCGCAGCACCGTGAATACCGCTGACAAGCGGATCCTATCAATAGCATCGGTCCAAGAATTTCTGCTTGGATGACGCATGCACATCGGCAGGAAATGCCTCCCTCACACCCCTCCTCCAACATCGACCCCAAACCCAGAAGAGGAGGTCTATTTCATTACGATCTGCTGCCGTCCCCGAGGGATGAATCAGCTCGCGACGCCTAACGCTTGGGCAGCCGTTCAAGAAAGCACTGAGCGAAGGCATAGGTCGGGTCAGTGGAAAGTCCGGCTGCTGCTTGCGATGCCCGATCACATGCACATGCTTGTTAGCTTCCCGTCGAATCATTCGATGAAGAAAACCATTCGAAGCTTCAAGTCATGGTTGGCAAAGCAATACGGCATCGCATGGCAGGATGGGTTCTTTGATCACCGACTAAGAACATGGGAATCCGCTGAGGAGAAGCGGCGATACATTATGAACAATCCCGTAAGAGCCAAGTTGGTGGAGCGGGTGAGTGAGTGGAGTTTCTGGTGGCAGCCGGATGCCGATGTTGGGGAGCCAGGATAATCGGTGGATCAGGCTGATCCACCCTACCGTTTTAAAAGGAGGTAGGGTGCTACGGGCTACCGCGCCGTCTTGTCCCGCCATAGCTCGCAGAGCGACGGCGGAAGCTTTAGCGGAGGAGGGCTCGCAGCACCGTGAATACCGCTGCTCGGCGGAAGCATGCGAGTCCGAATGATGGCTGCGGAGCCAGGATAATCGGTGGAGCGAGCCGCTCCACCCTTGGTTGTCTAAATTGTGTTACTTTTGCTCTGCCCTGTGCGAAAACATGGGGTGAGGCCCGGCCATCGGATACCAGCCAATGACCGGAGCAACAGGTGACTTCGTGCGTCACCCTGAGCCTTTGAGCTCGTATGGTAGCTAGAAGCCCTGTTGCAGCCTCATCTTCAATTCGGAGAGTTGCCTGAGCCCTAGAGCTCGTAGAACCAAGGATGAACCAAAGATGAAAACCTCAGACACAATATACTACCTCGGAGTCGATGTGAGCAAAGCAAAACTCGATCTCTATGATCCGCGAAGCGGAAAATGTCAGTGCTTCCCCAATACTAAAGCGGGGTTGCAGCGCCTATATCGGCAAGTCCGTAAGCTTGTTGGGACACCACACATCATATGCGAGCCATCTGGTGGATATGAAAAACTTCTAATCAAGCAAGCTCATGAACTTGATTTGGCTCTCAGCGCGATCAATCCACGCCAGGTGCGAGATTATGCACGCGCTAAGGGGCAGTTAGCCAAGACTGATGCGATTGACTCAAAGCTGCTTAGTGACTACGGCTTAGCTTTCAAGCCTAAGCCTCAAAAGCCCGCAAGCCCAGTTCAAGAAGCACTTTGTGCAGTTGTGAGAAGAAAGGAGTCGCTAACTCGACAGCTAGTCAGGGAAAAGAATGCGCTCGAAAAATCAACAGATCGTTTTGTTCGATCGGACATCAGAGTAAGCCTTAACCACATCAAAAAACGTATCGAGAAGTGTGAGCGGCAGGTTCAAGAACTGATAGCATCCGATGCTGGGCTGAAAGCTAAGGCAGATCGAATTACTTCGATTAAAGGATTGGGCTCCAACGTCGCAGCGGTGTTGTTGGCTGAAATGCCTGAGCTAGGATCCATGAGTAATAATCAGGCCGCGAGCTTAGTGGGATTAGCACCGCTGAATCGTGATAGTGGAAAATGGAGAGGTCAGCGAACGATACACGGAGGAAGAAGGATAGCACGGCGTGCCCTGTTCATGCCTGCACTGTGCTCAGTGACTCATAATCCGATATTACGCGACTTTTATCGCAGCATGATTGCGCGTAATAAACCTCATCACTTGGCGATGACCGCTGTTATGAGAAAGATGATTTGCCTAGTAAATAGGAGCCTTGCAGACCCAGATTTTGAAATAGCTTAAAAGAAAATCAAAACAGAGTTGCTACCCTTTTATTCGACACCTAGCTCCTTGAGTTTCGCGGCCGTCTCCTCTGCCCAGATCGCATAGGATTCGGCATTGAGGTGAAGCAGATCAGGCATGACCTCTTTGCTCAAGTTGCCTTTGTCATCGAGGAACTGGTCGTTGATGTCGTGCCAGAAGACGCGCTTGCCATCGGCCATGGGCTTGATCAACGCATTGATCTCGGAATTGCGTATGCGCTTCGGATCTTCGGCCGTCGCACCACGCGGGAAAATCGCGGTGAGCACGACTTTGGTCTCGGGCCATTTCCAGGCCATGTCATCGAGAATCTTCTGAATGCCTTGCGCGGTTTCTTCCGCCGATCGCAGTCCGTGACCGGTGTTGTTGGTGCCGATCATCAGCACGGCCACTTCCGGATTCACACGTTGAACGTCGCCGTTCTGCATGCGCCAGATGACGTGCTCGGTGCGGTCGCCGGAGTAACCCCAGTTGAGGGCTCCTAACGGCGCAAAATGCTTCTCCCACTCGGCCTTGCCTTTGCCTTCCCAGCCTTGCGTGATGGAGTCGCCGATGAAGACCACCTTGGCGTCCTTGGCAGCAGCGGAGCCCGCCTCCTTCTTCTGATTATCCCAACGCTGCCTCCACCATTTCTGGTCCCAGCGTTGTGATGGATAGGTCGATGGATTGACTTCATACTGCTCGCGCAACTCGGCGTAGAGACCCTTCATTTTTTCGACGACCGGCTGGTAAGCTTTTTCGGCGAAGACATTGTTCATCTCCTTCGGGTCCTTCTCCAAATCAAAGAGCATCCACTCTTTGGTATTGGGCAGATGCATCAACTTGTAGCGATCGGTGCGAACGCCGTCGTGTTTGGCCACCCGGTGAGTCCACTCGCCGGAGTACATGTAATAAACCGCGTCGCGCCAATCGTCGGTGGCTTTGCCGTCGTTCTTGAGCACGGGCACGATGCTGGTGCCTTGCATGTCCTCTGGCGTTTTGGCGCCGCAGACATCGAGAAAGGTCGGAGCGTAGTCGATGTTTTGAATCATCGCCTTGCTGCGGATACCCGGCTTAATCACACCGGGCCAGCGGATGACGAAGGGCATGGAGAGCGACTCTTCAAACATCCAACGTTTGTCGTACCAACCGTGCTCACCGAGGTAGAAGCCTTGATCGGACGAGTAAATGACGATGGTGTTTTCGGCGAGATCATTGTCATCGAGATACTTGAGCAGGCGGCCGACGTTTTCATCGAGCGCACGGATGCAGCGCAGGTAGTTTTTGATGTAGCGTTGGTATTTCCAGCGAGTGAGGTCTTCATCGCTCATCCCAGCCTTGAGCTTGGCGCGGAGCTCGTTGTTCTCGCTCACGTAGGCATCGTCGAAGGCTTTCTTTTGCGCTTCGTTCATCCTGCGGTATTCGCCGATGTAGCCCTTGTTGCCGCCGAAGAGCGGCGAGAAACGCGGATCCCCTTTCTCACCGTGAATGAACATGTCTTCCCCCCAAGAGAAATCTTTGGCGATCGACATTTGCTGCTGCTTCAGTGTCTCGCTGCGATTGGCGTAGTCGTCGAAAAGGCTGTCGGGCTCGGGCATTTCAATGTCGTCGAAAAGGTCCATGTGGCGCACTGGCGGGAACCAGTGGCGATGCGGTGCCTTTTGCTGGCTCATCAGCACGAAGGGCTTGGACTTGTCTTTGCGGTTCTCGAGCCATTCGATGGATTTATCGACGACCAGGTCAGTGCAATAGCCTTCGAAGCGCTTTCTCGTTCCATCCATCTGGATGAAGTCCGGGTTGAAGTAGGAGCCTTGACCAGGAAGGATTTCCCAATGGTCGAAGCCCGTCGGATCGGAGATCAGGTGCCACTTGCCGATGATGGCGGTTTCATAGCCAGCGCCCTGCAGCATTTTGGGGAATGTCGGTTGGGCACCATCGAAACGACTGAAGTTGTTGTCCATGTAGCCATTCTTGTGGCTGTGTTTGCCGGTCAGAATGGTCGCACGCGAGGGTCCGCAAATGGCATTGCCGCAATAGGAGCGCTCGAACAACATGCCTTCCTTGGCGATGCGGTCGATGTTGGGTGTCGGAGCGATCTTCTCGTAGCGGCTGCCACCATAAGAGGAGATGGCTTGGAGCGCATGGTCGTCGGAGAAAATGAACAGAATGTTCGGCCGATCGGCGGCATTCAGCGTGAAAGCCGACAGCGTAAGGAGGATCAGTGAGAGAAGATGCTTCATAGGAATGTGGTGAGAAAATCTGCCAGTCAGCGCCGAGAACGCAAGCCTTCGAGGCAAGGATGAGGGATACGTGGGCAATGGGTGGAGTCTATCTCGGAGCTCTGGGGAAAGTGTCTCAGCCTTGTGATCAACCATTCCTGCTGATAGGCATGGTTTCGTGAAACGTGGAAAACGGTGCAAAAAGTATGCGTGGGCGTTTGGGCTCATCGCTGCCATTGCTTTGATTGGCTTCATCGCAGAGAAGATCAATCGCGGCATTGTGATGCGTCCGGTGCGGGCGTTTGCTGAGGAGAGGCTGAAAATCACCATCGACCCTCCCACGTTGACGGATGAGGAGATCAAGCAATCCCAAGTGATGGCGATCGAATGGCATGAGGCATGTTTGAAAAAGTATCCGACTTTAGCAGTTGATGAGCATCCCGTCGCCCCAGAAGAGAATGGGTTTCTTCAGCTCTATCTGTTGGATGGGTCATTGGAATTATCAGCGGAGTTCCGCGAGCTCCTTCGAATGGCCAGCGAGGGTTATGATCCTGTTGTTGCGCAGAAGCTCTTGGCCGAGCACCAGGAAGCGGCCAGCAAAACTGAGCGCATCGCATTGATTCCGACTCGCTCGAGCATCAACATGCCGGATGACTTCATGGGGTTCATCGGGCTCATGCACATCAAGCCCGCAACCGAAATCCTCTTGCTGAAGGCCTGCTTGGCGGCTGATGACGGCGATGCAGAACAAGCGCTTCATTACATTCAGCTTACGGGCAATGTGATCCAACACCTACGAGATATCGAAACCCCATTCCTTCTGAGTGAGACTGGCGCAATCCTTTTTGAGCTATCACGCCAAAATGTTGTGTTAGACTACATCTTACCCAAGCTGGGAAAGGGAGCGAAGCTGGACACTTGGCTTAACGAACTCGACATCAGAGCCTTTGACAATCAGCGCCTCGCTGAACTCATTCGAGGTGAGTGGTACACGGGTGGCCGACATCTTGCTTTCCCATTCATCGCTCAAATGGATTTGTCGGGTGAGCTGGCCGACGGCAAGTCCTGCGTCATGGCCTACTCTGAGTGGATGGCCAAACAGGCACGCATCCATCAGAATGCGGATCCATTTGAAATCACCACTGAAGCGGATCTTGAGAAAGAGTTTGAGCACCTCAACAACGAGCAGCGAGAGATCATATCCGTGATGCACGTAGGTCATTCATCATGGGGTCGAGGCTACTTCCGCTCTGCCATGATCACCGCACGCAGCATTGCTACCCTGGAACTTCTTATGCTCGAGCAAAGTGGAGAAACTCTCACGACCGAAAGCACCCAAAAAGTGACGAAGGATCCGTTTACCGGAAACCCATTCCTCTTTGATCCAAAGACTCGCGAGCTCAACATCACCGACAACGAGGTCGTCCAAGACGAGGAGCCGATCAAACTCCCTTGGTGATCAAATCCGCCGCATCACCACGCCGCCAATCATTGCCGCAAAGCCTAACAGGACGAACCAGTAGGTGATGTCTTTGTAGACCCGAGCTTCAGCGAGGTTGTTGCGAATGCCTTTGGGGTCGAAGGAGGGAAGGCTGGCAAGTGCCGCGGCAGGCTTGCGGTCCAAGCGGTATTCCGCTGGGTAATCGCGCTGCCATCCGAGGGTTTTCATCAATGAGAAATCGGTGTCGCGCAGGCTGAGGTTCACGCGTTCGCGGCCGACAAGATCGACCACCGCTTGGTATCGGCCGACTCCGGTTTGACGGATGCTTGTCGGAACCTCGGCGCCTTGTTCGTCGATCGCTTTGAGCTCCCAGGCCACGTTATCAACCGGCTTGTCGCTCTCGTCGCGGCGGTTGATGTCGACCAACCAATTTTCATGATGCACCGATCCAACCGCCGACAGCCCGGTCGATTGTTCTTTGCGGATGATGCCGCGAAAAGCTTGGGATAGGAATGATGGCCCATTGCCCCAGCTGAGCCACTCACTGCCCCACTTCTCGGAAAAATCGGAGGTCCAGCAAAGCCCGGTTCCGAGCCCGTAGCGGCAGATCGCCATCAGCGGGTCGCCAGTTTCCGCGGCAATCAGCATCTGCGCGGTGGGCTTGGGTTGGGTCATCACGTACCCGAGCACGAAGGGCAGTTCGGATTTTTCGTAGCCGGCGAGAATCGGATGCTCCGAAACCATGACCGCGCCAAAGAGGTCTTCTTTGATCGCCGAGCGTGAGGCCTGCATGGTTTCTTTGGTGAAAATCTGCGGCATGTTGGCTGGATCGTTGGTCTCGTAGTAGCGGCCACCGCCTTCGTTCGCGATCATCTGCATCACACCTTTGGCAGCACCATCGCCAAGCGCCACGCTTGAGACCGTCATCCCCTGTGCTCGCATGTCACGAGCGAGGCCGGAGAAATCGTTGTCGGGTGTTTGCCCGTCTGAAAGCACGATCATGTGCTTCACCTTTGCCACGGCATTCTGCAGCAGGTCTTTGCCTTTCATCATGCCTGGATAGGCATCGGTTCCACCACCCGCCTCCAACGAGTCGATGGCAGCAAGGATGGTTGGCTTATCGACCGCACCCGTCATCGGCAGAATCACCCGCGGGCTTCCATCAAATCCAATCACTGCGATCTGGTCTTGAGCACCTAACAACTCAGCCGCTGCCTTTGCAGATGCTCGGGCCAACTGGATCGGCGCACCGCTCATCGAGCCGCTCTTATCGATTACCAACACCATCGCGAGGCTGGGTTTTTGTTTTTCTTTCTCGTAGCGAGATGTCAGCGGCAGCGCTTGCTCGATTGGTGTTTGGTAGTACCCGCCGAGGCCAAATGAGTTTTCCGATCCCAGCATCGCAAGACCTCCGCCGAAGTCGGACACATAGCGCCGAAGCATGTTCATCTGGCGCATGTTCAATGAGGTCGCGGGGATATCAGCGAGCACCACTGCATCGAACGCGAGGATTTCTTCCATCCGGTCCGGTAGTCCACGTTCACCACGCAACTCCATGTCCAATCCTTGTTTCTTCATCGCCCGGGCGAGCGGACGCATGACCTTCTCGTCTTGGTGCAGCACCAAGATGCGCGGCTCCCCTTTCACTGTGATCGTTGCGGCCGCGCGGTTGTTGACCGGGAACCAATCTTTTTCGGGCAGCAGTTCTGCTTCCCACCGACTCTCACCGGACGCGCTCATCATGACGTCCAGAGTCACGGTGGTATCAACCCCCGCTTCGAGTTCAACCGGTGTCGATGCCACTGCGACGCCCCGTTGCAGGACGCGGGCCGTGGCGTTCATCTTTTCGTTGGCGCGAAGCGTCAGGCGCATCCGCACCAACTCGCCGCGGTAGGCCACGGTCGCCATCGGCTCGAAAGCGATCACTGCTGCCTCGGGCCGCTTGAGGCCATCGACGGATCGGAAACGCACATCCACCCCTTCATCATCCAAGGTTTCCAAGGCCGCTTGAGTTCCTGAGGTGGTCGGGCAGCCATCGGAAAAGACGACGAGGCGACGGGCCATCTCCGCATCAAAAACCAAACGCGATCCCAACAAGGCTTCGGGCATGGCGGTTGAGTTCCGAGCTTCAGAATTGGCGGTCCCTTGCTCCGCTTCCTCCGCCAATTTGCGGAGTGCTTCGGGGTCGGTCAGCGCGAGCTCGCTGCCAAACGAAAGCACGCTCATGCGGTCGCTCGATCGAAGTTGCTCTGCGGCGGTATCAATTTCTTCCGCCGCCAGTCGGATTGCCGCGGGGTCGACCGATTCCGAGACATCGACCAAATACACCACATGCAAGTCGTCGCTGCTGGAGAGCCAGTAAGGTCGACACAGCGCGAGGATGAGGCAGAGCACCCCGAACAAGCGCAGGCCGTGCGCGAGCCACTTCTTCATCGGCGTGCGGTCCGACAGCGAGCGCCGCCAGACGAAAATGCCCGCCGCGATGCAGCCAAGCAAAAGCCAGAGAGGTGTGAAGGTGGAAAATTGCATGAGGGATTAGCCGATTTTGCGTCGGTGATAGAGAAGTTCTTCGGCGAGGATGACGAGCACCGCGGCGAGCAAGAGCCATGTCGCGAGCGACCAACCCGATGCCGGCTTGAACGATTCAGGTTGTTCGAGGGTCATCGCCGATCCGGATTCACCAGGTGACAACAATGCGCCGCCGAGGTTCCAGCTATCGGAGTCGCGGGTGAAGCGGTAGCTGCCGATGCGGTCGATCTTCGCTGGCGACTCAAACGCAATCGGCGTGCTATTGCTCCCGCTCTGAAATTCTGCTTTGCCATCTGTGCCCGTGCCGGGGATTTCGAGCGTGCTGCCGGTGGCGATGGTCGACGGAAACGAATTCTGCCTTCCTGTTAAAAGCACCACCGCATCGTGGACAAAAACCGGGAACCATGGCGAGAGGAAGAAGTCGTTCAGTGATGGGTCGAAGTTGAACACCGCCGCCGCTTTGCCCTCTTTGGAAATCGTGTAGAGCAGCGGCGTTCCATCTTGGTGGGCGAGCACCACGACAGATCCTTCGGGGGCTTTGAGTTTCCGTGCGCCTTCGAAGGTCAGCAAGGTCGGATCGACCCGTGCCAATAGCGGGTGATCGGGCGAGAGAATCTCAGGCGGGCCGGGCGGCAGTTGCGCTCCGAGCTCATTCCAGAACCGTGAGGTGGTGGTCGGTGCAAAGACCACCGCGACGGGCGTGTCGGCGACGGAGCCTTGAGACAACGACAGCCGTGCATCCTCGGTGGTCGGCACGAACAACGAGTCGGCGCGGGCGAAGGCTTGGATGACTTGGTCGAAGAAATACGTTTGCTCTGCAATCACCTGAACGGGGATCGCTTGTGGTGGGTTGAGGCCCAGCGGCGCGACATTGTCTTGGGCGAGCGAGTCCTCCACATCAACTCGCAGAAGCCATTGGCCGGGGTCGATGGCATCGATTTCGATCGACTCGCTGAGCTGACCATTTGCAGGCACCATCATCGTGAACAAGCGCACCATCACCGCATTTTCGCCCGGCGAAATCACCTCGACCTCGCAGAGTTTGTCTTTATCGAAGGTGGATGAAAGCGTGGTGAACAACGTGGCCTTGCGCGGTGAGGTCCATCGCAGGTCGGCCGCGACGATGCCAACATTGCCTGCGTCATTCCCCACTTTGACCACTTCGATCCCCTTCGGGATATCCAGCTTGGGCGAGTGGTTGTCGGTGACAAACAAGATCTTCGCATTGGAGGTCGATGCGAGAATGGAGAGCTCGCGCAGCGCGTCGGGGTTCAGCGCCAAGTCGGACGCCACGAATTCATCCAGCGCATCATTCAGACGGCGGGCTCGGGTGGTGAGGTTGGCATGGTATTCCAACTTCCCTGCCACCGAAGCGATCGCCGCGCGTTGCGCACCACTGAGAGCCGTGATCCATGACTTCGCAGTTTCTTTCGCTTCCTCCATGCGGGGTTTGCCATCATCGACGGCCTGCATCGATGCCGATCGGTCGATGATGATCAAGAGGTCGGGTGTTTCACCGCTGTCGAAGCGTGGACGCGTGAGCGCTAGCACCGAGGCGATAAAGGCCAAGGCGATGATCAGGAGTGAAAGCAGATTGCGTAGCTTCTGGAAGAGCGAGTTCGCGGGCTTGGCTTGGAAGATTTTTTCCCAAAGAAAGAAGGCATTGACCGGCTGACGCCGTGGGCGGACGCGGATGAAGTACACCGCGGCCAGCGGGATGAGCGCGAGCATGGCCCAGAAGAATGCCGGGTAACCGAAGCTCATGCGATCAGCCCTCCCTTCCTCAACATCGATTGCACGACCACTTCGAAGGGCACATCGGTCGTCGTGCTGGCGAGCCCGATGCCACGGCGGGCGCAATCGGTTTTCAACTCATCGTTCCATGACTTCATCGCCTCGCGATAGATCTTCGCTTCTTTCTCCGAGATCGTGACGCGTTGAGTTTTCGAGGTTTCGACGCAGCTCAGTTCGAGGTCGCCAAGCCATGGGCATTCGAGGTCGGCGGGGTCGTGCACTTGGAGCGCAAACACATCGTGGCCTGACCACTGGAGGAATTTCATGCCATCCGTAAAGCCCGATGGGAACAAGAAGTCCGAGACCACCAAGACCACACCTTTTTTGCGGCGGCGTGCTTGGAAGGATCGAGCGCAGGCGGTGAAGTTCGTGTCGTCACCGAAGGTATGCGCGTGTTCGAGATCGCGGAGAAAGGAGAACACCGAGCTGCGGCTGCGAGCGGATTCGACGATGGTCGAAAGTTTATCGGCCATGCCATGAACCACCACTCGGTCCATGCCATTGAGGCCGATGTAACCAAGCGCAGCGGCAAGCCGGCGCGCATAGTTGAACTTCGACTTCATCGAGTGACTGCAGTCGAGCAGGATATAAACCGTTGCGTCTTCCTCGACCTCAAACAGCTTGATCAACAACTCTTCTGTGCGGGCATAGATCTTCCAGTCGATCGCGCGGTAGTCATCGCCGAGATTGTATTGCGCGTAATCCGCAAAGGTAATGCCGGTTCCACGTTTTTGTGTCCGGCGATCGGCTTGGAGCGAACCACGCAGCACCCGTCTTGCCAGCAAGTTGAGTGCATCCAGCTGCTTGATGAAAGCTGGTTCTGTGAGGGATTCGCTCATGAGATAAGGTCAGTGCATGGATGCCATGGTTTTGGCAGCGGCATCTGGATCAACCTTTCGCAGCAGTGATCACCTCTTTGATGAGCGTGTCGGGCTGGATGCCCTCGGCTTCACCTTCGAAGGAGAGAATCATCCGGTGACGGAGCGCAGGCAACGCGACGGAGTCGATGTCTTCTTGCGCGACGTGATAGCGTCCGTCGAGAAGTGCGCGGGCACGGGCAGCGGCAAGCATGGCTTGGCCGGCACGCGGGGATGCACCGTGGCGGACGTATTGGCGGATGCCTTTGGAAGCTTCTTCACTCGGGTGCGTGCCGCGGACGAGTTTCACCAAGTAATCTTGGATTTCAGGAGCAACTGGCACTTCGCGCAGCGTCTCACCCATCTTGATGATGTCTTCGCCGTGGGCGACCGATTCCACCTGAGGTTTCGAGTTGCCGCCGGTGCGGTCGAGGATGGCGCGGAATTCATCGTGTGATGGAAGTCCCACTTGGAGTTTGAAGAAGAAGCGGTCGAGCTGTGCTTCAGGCAGCGGGTAGGTGCCATCGTTCTCGATCGGGTTTTGGGTCGCCATCACGAAGAATGGCAGACTGAGCGTGTGCGTTTGGTTGGCCACCGTGACGCGCTTTTCCTGCATCGTCTCGAGCAAGGCCGATTGCGTTTTCGGCGTCGCCCGGTTGATCTCATCGGCAAGGAGCATGTTGCAGAACACCGGACCTTGTTGGAACACGAGTTCGCGTTGGCCATTGCGGTCCATCAAGATTTGAGTACCCACCACGTCACTCGGCAAGAGGTCGGGGGTGAACTGGATGCGTTTGAAATCGACATCGATCGCTTGCGAGATCGTGTTGATCAACGAGGTCTTGCCGAGGCCGGGAACTCCTTCGAGCAAGACGTGGCCACCGCAGCAGATGGCGATGAGGACGTCGTCGATGATTTCCTCTTGGCCAACAATGAAGGTCGACACCGCGGTACGGATTTTGTGGAAGGTTTCCGTGAAGTGGGCAACAGCAGGTTCTAGTTCGGTGGTCGTCATGGGTAGAGTTCTATGGCTCGGTCGGTAAAAATATGGCTTGTGGTCCTCTTTTACTCAGCGCGTGCTGACTGGAGGTTTTCAAAGTAATTGCGCACTCCGAGTTTGAGCGATTCGGGGACATCGTCGCGTTGGACGAACGATTCCATCTGGCGGTTGAAGTCGCGTTCTTTCGCGGTGCCTCGGCGTGACGAGACGCCTGACCCGGACTCCGCCTCTTCCACTGCGCTGAGTGATGGTCCTTGCCCGTGTTGACCTTTGAGTTGAGCGAGTCCGCCATTTTTCTGCAGGTCGTCCTGCTCATCGCGTTTCGTCCATTGCGACCCTTTGCCGGGTTTTTTCCCGCCTGGCATTGCTTGTTGTGACTGACCTTGGCAATGCCCTTGGGCTTGTGACAGTGCCGCGCGGAGTGCGTCGAGTTTTGAGCGCGCCATCCGCTTGCCGTGCATCTTCTTCAATTTTTCGCCTAGCTTGCCCTTCATGCGGGCCATCCGGTCGCCTGCTTCTTCGTCAAACTCTGCATCGGGATCGAACTCGAGTTCTTCCAGCCCCTCTTCCATCTCTTCCGCGGCTTCATCGAGTTCTGCCAACATGTCTTCCAGCTCCATTCCGCCATCGTCCATTTGAGCACCGCCCGCTTTCGCGTTGGGAGCGCCTTTGGCACCATTGAGCTCGCGTGCGGCTTGACGTTGTTTGCCGGCAGCTGCCATGCGCTTGGTCGCGGCTCGCATTTTCGCCAGGTCTTTCTTCGCCTGATCGAGAGCTTTCTTTTGCTCCATCGGTTTGCCGTCGAAGTCTTTCTTGTCGAACTTCTTCGCCGCTAGCTTCTTGAGCATCTCAGCCGCCTCTTTGAGTTCTTTTTGGTCGAGTTTCTTGCCCAGCTTGCGGGCGTCGGTGTCTTCCGACTTCTTCAATTCCTTGGCCGTCAGCTTGAGAGTTTCTTCATCCCGCTGTTGATCCAACCCACGCGCGGCCTCGCGGACTTTGCGTTCGATCCTTGCAAACTGACGAGCTGCCTCGGCGCGGTCGCCTGTTTCATCGATCTCTTTGATCATTTTGCGGTATTCATCCATGGAGACCTCTTCCTCGTCGTCCTTGCTCGCAACTTCGTCCTCCATCTCATCCAACAATTCTTCCAAGGCATCTTTCGCTTCAGCGACGCGTTGGCGAGTTTCCTCGGCCCGCTCTTCAGCGGCGCGCACGGCATCGGAGGGTGGTAGCAGGCAAAGCACGGATGCCAGTGCCGCTAGAGCGACCGCCATCGCAGCGCGCTTGCGTGGAAATGGACGAGCAATGGCGCGAGGGTCGCAATCGCCCAATCGCGGCGACAACCAATTCCACTGCAAGTGAGTGACGGGGTCATCAGGCGCGGTGGTCGCCAAGTGACGGGCCGTGGCGATGCCATTCTTCAGTTCGAAAAACTGATCGGCTTCCGCGACAGCTTGGTCGATGTCCATGCGTTTGGAGATGAAATAAGCCAC
The DNA here is from genome assembly GCA_043566505.1 of Luteolibacter sp. Lineage (GTDB taxonomy): Bacteria > Verrucomicrobiota > Verrucomicrobiia > Verrucomicrobiales > Akkermansiaceae > Luteolibacter. The sequence goes on from CP121322.1 coordinate 1,130,761, forward strand.
TGCACCAATCACTCCCGCCACCACCACAATCGCCGGGGCGATCCATGGCACTGAGTATCCGCGGGTGACCCAAATCAATGCGCCAAGCGCAAGAACTCCAGCGACCGACATCAGAGCGACCAAGAACACATAGCGCAGCAGAAACGCATTGTGGCGTTGGGCCACTTTGCGAGCGAGCGCTTCAATTTCTGGGCGTGGATTCATGAGTCGGCTTTCGTTAGAATTCTTACAATCTGACTTGCATCATTCATGGAGTGATCTCCGGCGTGATGAAAGGCTATTCTTGGGGTGCTGCTTGTTTCGGTTCGACCCCCAGCATGTTGGCGGTCGACTTGTAACGGTTCATTTGATTTTTCGGCACCTGTTCGATATCGATGCTTTCATAGACTTCCTTGGCGCGTTCCAGTTGGTCGGATCGTTTCAGTCGGTTGATCACGTCGATCTGCCAATTGAGTCGAGTGCCGCGCCAGGTGAAAGAGTCTGGGCAGGCCTCAATGGCCGCGATGTAGGAATTCAGCCCTGCTTCCATCTCTTTGTTTTTGAGCTCGTGGTCTGAGCGGTATTTCAGCAAGTGCGGCAGCACCGTTGAGACGCATCCTTCCGGCGGGTTCTTTGCAATCGCGAGGAAGTCATCCTCGAGTGACGTTCCCTTCATCATCTCGCGAATCCAATCGGGTTGTTGATTCTGGAACTCTTTCATCTCGGGGCGTGTGAAGACGCCGATAAGAAGCGAGCGTCGCGCATCCGCGAACACCGAGCTATTCCACAGCTTGTGACGCGCACCGACCCGAGCCAAGTGAGCGATGCCATAGCGCTTCTCGAAGTATTTGAAATTGCGCTCATTGCGTTTGAGCTCTTTGCGTAAATTGGTGGCTTTCTTCCCATCGCCACTCCAGTAGGCGAAAAACTCTGCCATTTTCATCGGCAAGCTCGCTTCCCAGCTGTTGAGCTCCTTCCGCTTGTCTGCTGTTTTCGCCATCATCGCGAAGGGTTCATAAGCAGTGGCAAAGCCATCCGTTTTGCCGCGGTGGATCGCTTCCGCCACCCATAGCGGGGCAGACTCATGGATGCGCTCGATGAAGTTCTCCACGCAGTAATGATTGCAGTTTTCGCATCCTCCGTGGGAGCTAGCGTCGAGCGGTTGCTTGTCGATCACCTTGGCGATCTCGATCAATGCCGACGCATCGCCATCGAGCAATTTCAGAAATGCCGCTTGTCGGATCACTGACGTCTCGCCCGGAGCGACTCGGAATCGCGGAGCCGAGTCGGCGATACTACCAGTTCCCACCGCCCAATCTTGAAGGGCCGTGTTCAGATTCAACTCTTTCGCGTGCTCGATGACTTCATCGTGCAAGATGATCGCGGCCACGTGGGAATCGCGAATCAATGACGATAGGATCTCGGTGCGCAACATCCGACTTCCTGGCGGGTTGGCTTTGTAGGATTCGGTCAATCGAGCAAAGCGCTCAGCTTCGGTTTCCTTCGGCTGGTCATCGCCCGTAGCATATTTGCCCCCTGTTAGCACAAGAGTTTCCAAGCGAAGCATGTCAAGCGGGTCGATCCCTTCCACTTTTCTCAACTCATTGAACCGCATTTCCATTTCACGGTCGTAAACAAAATCGTCCTTCTCACGGTGGTACCAGTGACCCTTCGAAGTCATTGTTTTTTTGGCGAGCTCGTAGTTGCCGCTACGGATCAAGCGAATGACAATCGTCGCGTTACCATCGATCAGTGGACGGACAATGCTAAGCAGCTTGTTGGCATTCACCTCATCTTTGCAAGAGGCGGCTGTCAGGAACAGGTAGCTGCTGGCTTCCGGCGGGATTTGCGAATGCCCACCTTTCTTCGGCGCATTGGCATTACCCCAGAAGGCTTTGTTGATTCGTTTGATTTGCGGCATCGTTGTGGCCGAAATTGTGGCCCCGCCAATGGCTTCCATCACCTTGAGGCCCACGGGACTAACGATCGTCCGCTCGCCCTTCGCGTATGACTCAAACAAGTCGGCGTAGATCGAAGCAATGGTTTCATTCTGCAGGATCTCAGGCGACTTGATCACCACTGATGAAACCAACTGGAAGCGCGAGACTTCGAGTAGCGACTCATCTTTCAGGTAGGACATCAGCATTTTCGCCGCTTTCTTGCGGTTCTCAGGCTTGTCATATTTCCATCCCTTGAGTCCGATTATCGCCGATTGCCACTCGGTCAATTCTTTGGTCAGACCTTCGACCTTTTTGAGATCGGCGTATTCCCTCTCCAAGCGTTTCGCATCGTAATGGTCATTTCGGTTCATGCTGTATGCGATCATTCCGATCTCAGCTTCTTTGCGAACCTCTTCAGGAAATTTCTCCATTCTGCGCGTGGCCTGTAGCCAACGTGGATTCTTACTCGACGAGTTCGAGATGTCGTTGTGGAGCATTCCGCCGAGATCCGCCAACATCACCGAGTCATACCATCCGCCAGCAAAAGTGAAGCGGGTGGCTGCGGGTTCCTTGGCGATCGCATTATAGAACCTCAACCCAATCGATGCATCTTTTCTGAGAGGTGAATTCGAGTTCCCATACAGGCTAGAAAGCGCGCTATCGCGCTTGATGATTTGCAGATTGTTGGAGGTGTAGGACGAATACGGGATCCCCTGACCTGTAGACGTCGTGAAGCGTTTTTCCGCCTCAAGGAACACCTTGATCGCCTTGTCCATGTCCAGCGCGGACAGTTGTGCAACCGTTTCTTGGACGTGATCAAAGGTGTACTGTCCTTGCATGGCAGAAGCAGGGCTGGCCTTGAGGAACTCATCTGCAATTTTGTGAAGTTGCTCGAGTTTCTCCTTGTTGGCCGCATCGGCTTGTTTTTGGAATGCCGCTGGAAGTTTCTCCAAGGTTTGAGAAGACAGATCCGCCAACAGAATTGAGAAATCCTCCAACCTCTCGGGTGACATCTTGGCGAGCTTTGCTTTGCTTTCCTCGAATGCACGAAGGATGAGCGCTTCCTTATCATTGCCATGATTCAAAGCCGCCGCGGTGATCAGATCTCCGAACGATGCATCCTTCTTCGTGGATAGATGTTTTGAGATCTCCCTCGTTGAAACATTGAAGTTCATGTAGGAGAAAACCCTCGGCAGGATGAAAACTTCCGTGTGTTTGTAGGTGATCTTCCCTTGTTGGTGATCTGCCTCGACCATCACCATGGCCAACGGCTCCCACTTATCGACCGACTCCAGCCAGCCGCATTCTTTGAACATTTTCTCCGCAGCTTCCTTGTTCGGGATAGGGTTGTTTCTGAGCGACTGGTATAGGTGGTAATCGTTCGACCCCACTGGGATGCCTGCTTTGTAGAAGCTTGAGCAAACCTTTGTCACGCCGACCGCGTCCAAGCCGGCCTCGCGAAATGCCTGTTCCAGTTGGTTGATGCGGTAGTAGAAATCTTGTCCATCTTTCGGGTTTTTGAAGTCCGCGTCTTCGCCATAAATCGCATCCGCAAGAGCCTTGCAGAGAAGCGCGCGATCCTTCTCATTGGCTTTGCCCGCTGTTTGCAAAGTTGCACTATGCAAGATTGCGCGAGATGCATCATATGGACCGTAACGGCTTCCTCTTGAATCAGGCTTATCCGCCTTGAGCTGCTCGATGAAAAAGCTCGCCACATTTGGAATGGCCCCCGCTCTCTCCAACAACCCCCTCCGCAGCATTCTTGTGTAAGAACTGGTCGGGTTCTTTATTTCGCCCATCTCCCAGACCTCTTCGAGCTCTTTCACCGAGGAGATGTTCGCAATCGCTGCAACCAGCTTGCCGACGGTCTCATTTTTTCCGGTTAGAGATTTCAGGTATGCCGGCGGCAGGACTTCATCCACTTTCTTTGCTGTGTTCAGCCGCGATAGGAGCCACTGCACCGTCGAGTGCTCTTTCATGTCCTCTCCACTGGTCGATGTGCCACTGTTCGTGATCAAAGCAAAGAAGCCATCGCTGTAAGCATTTCCACCTCTCTTCAAATCGGCGCCGAGCACGACCTTGCGCGCCATCTCATCGAGCTTCTTGTCGGGAGTCTCCCAAGCGGCGGATGCCTTATTCAGCCGGAATGCTTCCTCTGCCAACGACGGGTGACGCATCATGCTCTCGACCAGCCGCTTGGCTGTCGTGACATATTCTTTGTGACCTTTGGCGGTTTGGTTGCTGCCATAGTTCTGAGTTAGTCCACGGTAGGTTGATGAGAAGCTGCCATCGAGGTAGCTTTTCGCGTGGTATGCCACCCATGTGAGGTTCATTTTCTCCATCTCTTCTGGCGGCACCTTTTCGAGCCATGCTGCTACTGCGTTGAAAAAGTTTTTCGATGATTCCTCGTCTCGTTTGTTTTCCAACGACTCCGCAACACGGTGGGCTTCGCTAGCAAAGTCCTCATCAGCTGCGGCTTTGGTTAGCAATTTGACGACCCGGTCTTGCTGGTCAGCCGGCAGCAAGAACGCGAGCTTGCCTGCGATGGAAATGTCATCGGGGCGTTGCTGATAGAGCTCATCCAAAACCTCGAGCGCCTTGTCTTTTTTCCCAAAGTCCACGCAGATATCCGCATACTCTAGTTTTTTGGTGAGGCTTTTTGATGCCCCAGGATCGACGATTTTGAACAATGCCTCCAATGTCTTCTCGTCGATCGTTTCGCGGATTTGCTGCAACTGATAGCTGCGGTTGTAAGAACCGTTTGTCTTACGAATCATGCTCAAAGCTTGTTGGGCTGCAGCCTCGTGTTTGCCTTCGCTGCTGAACTTTTTCATCTTTTCAACCGTCCCGTTGCCACTGGACGATGACGATGATGAGCGGTTTGGCATTTGGATGGGCCCAAAGCCAGCGACAGCTGGGTTGGCGATCGATGTGTTGCCGCGAGCCGATGGCGGCTGAAACCGCTTGGCCAATTCCGGCAGCCCCAATTGTTGCGCTTGGACGGCCAGCATCGGTCCGGCTTGAACACCCATCGATTGTCGCGCCTGAATCAACAGCGCTCGCAGCTCATCTTTCAACGACTCCACATCTTCCTTCGGCAATTTGCTCGCGATCGCGATCAGCGATTTGTTGAGCCAAGATACATTCGTGCGATCTGATGCATAGGCGGCTCTTAGTCCTGAGAATTCCTCGTAGGCTTTGTTGAACTCTTCCTTCTCCGTGCTGCGGAATCCGCGCATCGCCATGACGTCCGCCTTCTCATCCTTCGCTGGATCTTCTGCTAGGACTTTGTCCGCTTCATCTTTCTTGTTTGCCAGCAACAAGATGTATGCGCGGAGAGCAGGTGATTGGAATTGGTCGAGTTTTTCGACGAGCTTTTCAGGCTCCATGGGCTTGGCGCCATAATAGCCATACCCGCGCTCTGCGGATCCCATGGCGCTGGTCACAGATGTTGGCAATGACTGGAGTGGGATTTCTTGAAACTGCGGCAGGCTGATGGGTGAGAGTTGGCTGCCAAATGGATTGAAACTCCCGGGGTATCCATAGCCCATACCAGCGTATGGGTTGGTCGGCGGCGCATTCTTCTTGCCCTCTTTGCGGTATTTCACGACCTCCTCATTGGCCGCAGTGATCCAATCATCGAGAGTTCCCACGGTTGCGATCGCGACCAACCTGAAGCCTTCGCCCATGTTTTGATTGAAGGTGTCTGCCTCGGCAATTTTGTAGAGCGACTCCGTCAGTTGCTTGCGCGCATCTTCTTTGATTTTCAGTTCTTTGTTTGCGAGTGTTTGAAGCAACAACATCCCCGCTTGCAGCACCTCATTTTGATTCTTGTTGTTTTGACTGGTCGCAATCTTGCGGGTGATTTCGACAAGCGCATCCCATGATGGGTCGTCTTCTTTGGCGTCTGCCAGCAAGATCATGTGCCCTTGAAGGCGCACGCTTAGAGGCAGACTCTCTCTCTCCTTGAGTTGTTTGCGCAGCAACTCTTTGTCCATGCCTGGGCCACCATCGTTCCAAGCGCCGTATGCGAGGGCCACTTCAAACAAACCCGGATGATCCGGGTATTTCTCGAACAACTTCGCAAACCCCGATTGGCGCGCGGACGAGGACTTCGCCAAATCATTGATGAAATCGATCCCCTCCACATCGGTCACATCCATCTTGGCCAAGTGGATTTTTGCTAACAGGCGAGCATAGTCTGCCGTGTCTGGCATGATGAATGGCCCCACTTTGGAGCTGTTGGGCATTGCCCCATAGTATCCCATCCCGCCGCGATTGTCTTGATTGCGGTGGAGGTAAGCCATTTGGATGGCCTGCATGGTTTGGATCACTTCTACCATTTCCTCTGAAGCGACTCCCCATTGATTCATTGCATTACCGGACGGTAAGACTAGCCCTTTGATGTCGCCGCTGGCTTGGAGAAGCGAACGGAACATCGGGATCGCTTCGGTCTCACGGCCGTCTTGCTCAAGCATGGTCGCGAGCAGGTATTGTGAACGCCAATCGCCACCACCCGGCAGAGATTCGCGCATGAAACGGATCGCCTCTTCGTATAGACCCGTGCCCGCGAGCATCGCCGCGCTGCTTTCTATCGAGCGTGGATCATCGCCTTTCTTTCCTGCGATGGCGCGCAACTCGCGCATGCCCTTCATGGTTTGGCCTTGGCGCAAATAGGCCTGGGCCAAGGCACTGCGAATGCGTCCGGTCTGATCTTTCGCAACAGCCTCTTCAAGTATCGCGAGCACGCGTTCAGGATTGCCGCTCTGTTCTTCAAGCGAGGCGATTTGAAGTCGCAGCTCGATATCGTTGGGTTGCAAGCGCATCGCCTCTAACAGAAGATCGCGGCGCTTGTCTTCGTTGCGCGTCACACGTGCCAATTCCGCTTGGGCAAGGATAGGGCCGATCGATCGGCGATTGCCGCGTGCTCGCTCGCGAAGTTTTTCTTCGAGTTCATCCACGCGCCCGGTGGTCATCGCCAATCTCGCCAAGCTCGAAGCCCAGCGCGCCTGCTCAGATGGGCTCTTCGCCTCATCGTAGAGACGCCAATAGACCGCCTCGGCATCGGCCGTTTGTCCTGCTTCCTCATGGTATTTGGCGAGTGATGCCGCGAGGTCACTATCGTCATCGAATCGAGCGACCGCTTGGCGTGTCATTTTCACGGCCTCATTGGGTCGGCCAATTTCACGCAAGATACTGCTTCCGGTGATCCATGCGGTTTTATCTCCGGGCGCACTTTGTTTCCAGCGCTCGACCGTTGCCAGAGCATCATCCGTCAGACCCGCCCGATTTTGCAGGTTGGTCATGTCTTTGAAATACGATGTCTTGCGGCCGTCGTCGGTATCGGCCAAGCGAGAAAGCACAGCGATGGCCTGAGTGAAATCTCCGCGACGATCCAACAGTGCTGAGTAGAAATGAATGACCATTGGGTCTTTCGATCCATCGAGCAACTTGGCCACCGCCTCGTAATCGGCCGTTTGGTCGATCAAGGAAGCGAGCAAGCATGTCTCTGCGGCAGAGAGGGTGTCTTGGGCTTCAAGCTTCTTGCGCCACTCGGCTGACGCCTTGGCGGATCGGATGGCACGCATCGCGAGTCCCAAGCTATCGGACAGTTCGTAACTTTGCTTGGCTTGGCGAACGAGCTTCACCGCAAAGTTCACCGCCACCTCTGGTTTCTCTGCCGCCAGTGCGGATTGTGCGATGGCCGCTAAAAATCTTGGCTCGGCATCGAACGCCTTGGCTTTGGCCGAGAGGATTTCGTATGCCGATTCACTCTCGCCGAGAGCCGAAATCGAGGCTGCGACGCGGATGAGCACATCGATATTATCGGTGTCGCCGATTTTCTTCAGCACCGCGAGGGCATCTTCTTTGCGGTTGGCGCGGGCGTATTGTGCCGCGAGGGCTTCGCTAGGCGCGACCGTTGCATTCTCTGCCTCTGTGAGCTTCTTGAGCAACACCTCTCCGTCATCGGCCAGGTTGTATTGATAGAGCAAACTCGCGATACGGATGCCCGCGACTTCATTGTCACCCAGTACTTCGTGAGCTTTGTCCAATGCTTGCTTCGTTGCCTTGGTATCTTCCTTGCGGTGTTGCAGGTCGGCCATCTGCAGCCAGAGGTTGGCATCATTCGGTGCCAGTTTGATCAGCTTGTTGAGTTCCTCCGCGGCTTCCTCAAATTTTTCTCCCTCGGTCAGAAGACGAACAAACTCCTCGCGGATCTCACGGTTGCCCGGCGTTCGTTTCAGCACCTCGCGGAAGCGGCCGACAGCAGCATCGGTATCGCCCTGGGCGGCTTCGATCTTGGCGAGCTGGCGATGAATGAGCAGCCGGCGTGGATGCGCTTTGGCAAGTTCGATGAATTGGGTTTTGAGATCCGACAGGCGGTCTTGTTTGCGGTAAACTTTATCAATCTGCGCCAGCACCTCGCGTTCGAGCCATGACCCCTCGCCCACTTGGCGCAAGGTTTCGGTGTAGGCTTTGATCGCATCGTCGCTTTTGCCAGATTGAACCAACAAGTCGCCGCGACGCAGTTGGCGCAGTGTCTTCTTGTAGGGGTCGGCGCCTGCTTTGATCAGCTTCTCCACATAATTGAGAGCTTGGTCGACCTGACCCTCGGCTGCCGCGGATTCGACCAAATCTTCGAGCAGGTCTTCGTCGCCTGGGTTCGCAGCGAGCAACGCGTCCCATACTTTGATCGCTTCTTCGGGTTTCCCTTCTCTCATCCAGGATTTGCCGACCAGTTTGGATGCCTCGAGTGCGGTGGGCACATCCTTGCCTGCCGCCGCCTTGGCGAGGTCTTCGCGAGCGGACTCGAAGTCCAAGCGGCGCATCAGGATTCGCGCACGATCGAGAGCCAGCGACCCATTGTCTGGCAATGCCTCGATGGCTTTGGCGTAGGTCTTTAGCGCCTCATCCTCCATTCCGCGGCGCAATTGGTAGCGCGCAAGGATGGCGTGGTTGGCTCCACCTTCGTCTTTGGCCTGCTCTTTGAGGAATGATTCGAGCTCCGCCATTTCTTGTTCATCGATCCATGAACTGAAGAACCGATCGAACAAGGTATCGTTCTCAGGGTGTTTGAGCAGGACTTTGTGGTATTTCAGCGCTTTCGCAGGTGGTGCTTTTTCAGCAAAGGCTGGAAGGCTGAGAGCGATGGCGGCAAAGAGGATGGAGCGGGTCAAATTCATGGAAACAGAACGTTTGGCGGCAAATTCGTGGGCATACACCAAGGGGTGAAATCCCCTAGATGGCAAGCCCTATCGCCGCACGAGGCGGGGTGTCTCCGCAATGAGAAAAGTGTTAGCAGGTTGTAACGGCGGCCGATTTTACAATCACTTGACGATCCGAAACCCAATACCCTGCTCCAAAAGCGGGATTTCTTCGACGTAGTGGTTCTTGATCCCCGATGCGACCGCCGACTCTACGGCGATCTCGTTGATAAAATCAGTCACCTCCTCAGCTTCGCCCATCACTTCGAGCTCAACGCTACCATCAGCGAGATTTTTGACCCCACCTGAAACATCGAATCCACGGGCGAGATCTTTGACCGTGTAGCGAAATCCGACACCCTGCAAACGGCCTTCGAAGATGACTTTTTTGGCAATCACTACTCGTTGCTGTGGAATGGATTGGTCTCGAGGGCTGAGGAAGGAACACCGAAGACCTCCTCAAATGATTTGCCTGGCAGCAGGTTGAACACGATGGGCGCACTGCGGTTGCCTTGGGCATCGTAGACATACTTGATCGTCTGCACCGGCATTTCTTTCCCCGTGTCGGGGTTCTTTCGTTTGACGCGTGCATCAAACATCCTCTCCTCAACCAACCAGCCTTTGGTTTTGTGGTAGCCGTAGCTGACTTTGAACAAGAGGTTCTTGTCGCCATCGTAAATCTTGCAGCCGATCGGGTTGTCGTGGCGGTCCATGCGGTAGACCGTCATCATGCTGATCACACCATTCGGGGAGAATTTTTTCTTCATCAAGGTGCGCTTGTCCGGCGTGCGAGTGAAGATGGTGCGCGACCCATCGTTGTGGCGCATCACCCGCACGTTCGGGCCATTCACTGCATCGAAGCCTGCGTCTTCTGGAGCAGAGTGGCCCACAGCGACAAGCAGGACGGTGATCAACGTCCATATTTTCCAAGTTGCCAGCGGATGCATGAGGCGCAAAGTAGGTCTGCATGGCACCGCCTGCAAGTCGTCAGTTGCCCACCACCCCATCATGATCTGGAAAACACGCCGAGAACCCATGGATTTGTCCCATCACGGACAAATCATGGGGATTTTGAATGTGACCCCAGATTCTTTCTCCGACGGCGGACTGCATGCCAAGTTGGAAGCCGCTGTTGCACGAGCGCGCGAGATGATTGCGGAAGGTGCGGGCATCATCGACATCGGTGGCGAATCGACCCGGCCCGGCGCAGCACCAGTATCAGTAGGAGATGAAATTGAACGCACGGCCCCCGTAATCAAGGCTTTGAGAAATGAGTGGGACGGATGGATCTCGATCGACACTTCGAAAGCGGCGGTCGCCGAAGCCGCCTTGGATGCTGGTGCGGACATCGTCAATGACGTGACCGGCCTGCGAGGTGATCCCGCGATGCTCGGCGTTTGTGCGGAGCGGCGATGCGGTGTTTGCATCATGCACATGCAAGGCAACCCGCAGACCATGCAGTTAGCACCGAGTTACAATGATGTAGTCACAGAGGTGCGGGAGTTTTTCGCGGAGCGGATGGAAACCGCCATCAATGCTGGTATCGATGGCGAAGCATTGTGCTTTGATCCGGGCATCGGGTTCGGAAAGTCCTTGGAGCACAACTTGAGGTTGATCCGCTACGTCCATCAACTCGCCCCGCATGACCGACCCATCCTGCTCGGTGTTTCCAGAAAATCGTTCATTGGAAAAGTCTTGGGCGATGATGACATGGCGCTGCGGGATTGGCCGACGGTGGGCATCACCGCGCAATCGCGCGAGAAGGGCGTATTGCTGCATCGAGTTCACGACGTGAAACGCAATCTTGAAGCGATGCGCATGGCTGAGGCCATCATGGGGCCGGCTTAGGGTCGGCTTGTTGGCGGACCTGGAGAAACGGCAAAGCGGTATTTCGCAATCGCCTCCACCACTCCTGTCGCGAGGGAGTTTTGATACGCGGCGTTATCGATGAGCCGCGCTTCATATTGATGCGACATGAATCCGCCTTCTAACAAGATTGCTGGGTGCTTCACGCCAGACAGCACGCTGAAGCGAGCACGTTTGATTCCGCGGTCCAGTGTGTATTTTTGGACGCGGCGCAAAATCGTTCCGTGCACCGCGGTCGCGAGAGCGATATTGGCGGAGTCATTTTGGTTGCCCGTTTGTTGTTTGTTGTCCGACGGCACAACACCGCGGCCGTAGTGAGCCACGCCAGGTGGTGAGAGGGTGAATGTTTCGATGCCACGGGCATGGCTGCCGCCTGAATTGAAGTGGATGCTGACGAAGATCGCGTTTTCTTTCACCGCGTTGGCGAGATCCACGCGTTGCTGCAAGCTGAGGAATTTGTCGTTGGTGCGAGTCATGATCACACGAAACCCCTTGGCCTCGAGTTTCTGCCGGACTTGAGCGGCGACCTTGAGATTGTATTCCGCTTCCTTGCCGATGGAATTGGTAGCGCCTGGATCTTTCCCACCGTGACCCGGATCGATAATCACGGTCCGAAAACTCCCCGCATTTTTGATGTACTTGGGCCGCAACACAGGATCGATCAACTTCGCGAGATCCATTCGCGACACATAGGTTTTCTTTCCTACCTTTTGGATCTTGTGACTAAAAATGAATTTCACCCGATTCATCAGGCATTCTTTGCCATCCACAGCGAGCCGCATCTCAACCTTCTTGTTTTCCAAGATCACCGTCTTCCCTTCTTCGGTGAGTTTGGTGAACTTGTAGAATTTTTTCATGCTGTCGACCGAGACATAATCGCGTCCGTCGATCTGGATGAGCTCCCAAACGCCACGCTGCTCCGCAGCTGCTTGATGAGTCATGGCACCAAGCATCAAACACACCAATGCGATGTGTGAGTGTTTGAGGTAGGCGCGAAACGTCATGGATGAAACAACAGGTTATGCGCTAGAGTGCCACTTCGCCGCGTCGCTGACAACGGGATTTGTGCGACACCAGCGATCCTTTACTGCGCTTTGCGCACCTCTTCGGCAATGATTTTCAGGCCGTCCTTCACCACCGACTCGTCCATCGCGTAGGAAACGCGAATGCATTCGTCGCGGTGTTTCCAGTCGTCGTCCTCCAGGCCGAAGAAGAAATACTCGCCAGGAATGACCAAGACATTGCGTGCCTTGAGGCGGTTGTAGAGTTCTTTTGATGTGATCTTCAGCCCCGGGAACCAGAACCACAAAAAGAGCGCGCCTTCGCTTCGATGCATGCGCCACTCGATGTCGTCGCCGAAAATCTCCATCGCCGCCTTGCGGGCGAGATTGCATTTCGCTTCGTAATAGGGCCGGACCACTTCTTTGCTAAGTCGCAAGACTTCGCCTGATTCCACCAGCGGCCGCATGATTTGTTGGCCAGTGCTTGGGTTGGACAATCCGACGATAGCGCTCATCGAGCGAACCGCTTTGATGATCTCGGGAGGGCCAATGACGATGCCTGTGCGCGTTCCCGGCAGGCCGATCTTGGACAGGCTGTAGGTCAGAATCACATGCGGCTCCCAGAACGGTTTCGCATCGGTGAAAATGATGTTTGGAAACGGCGCGCCGTAGGCGTTGTCGATGATGAAAGGAATGTTGTGCTTCTTCGCCAGAGCGGAGAGCTTGGCGGTTTCATTGTCGGTGAGGACATTGCCGGTTGGGTTGGTCGGGCGGGATGCGCAAATCGCGGCGATGTCATCGGTGACCTCAAGCTGATCGAAGTCGACCCGATACTTGTACTCATGAGGGCCCGTTTCTTCAATCGTGGGTCGCACGGCACGGAAGATGCAGCCATCGACCCCTTGGTTGGCGTAACCGATGTATTCAGGCACCAGAGGCAGCAGGACTTTTTTGCGTTTTCCATCACCCATCCGCCCCGCAAGCAAGTTGAAGAGGAAAAAGAAGGCGGTCTGACCACCGGGAGTGATCGCAATGTTGTCGGCCGTGATCTCCCAGCCGAAGCTCTTTTGAAACAAGTCCGCCACTGCATGAAGAAACCGTGGATTCCCCTGAGGTGGATCGTAGGAAGTCAGAGCTCGATCAAGCCCACCGGCCTCCTTGACCAGGGTGTCGAGTTGTTCCCGCCACACCACGTCCATCTCGGGGATCCGCGCGGGCTGGCCACCGCCGAGCATCTTGATGTTGTCGGCCCCGCTGGCGAGGGCGTGGCCGAGGTCGTCCATCAGCTCCTCGATCCCACTCCCGTTGCCGAGATGTTGGCCAAATTCAGAAAAATCGTATGACATGAGCGAAAGCTGTGTTTTATAGTCGGTTCGTAGTCCTCACAACTCATTAAATAAACAAAACATTATGTCCATCAACGTTGGCGACAAAGCCCCAGACTTCTCTCTCGTATCTCTCACAGCTGACGGCCCTCAAGTGGTCAAGCTCAGCGAGCAGATCGGAAAATCCAATATCGTTCTTCTTTTCGTGCCGATGGCCTTCACTGGCGTCTGCACCACCGAGCTCTGCGACATCTCCAAAGGCATCGGTGAGTATGAATCGCTCGACGCCACGGTGCTCGGCATTTCTGGCGACAATCCATTTGCTCAGGGCGAATGGGCCAAGAAAGAAGGCATCACCATTCAACTCCTTAGCGACTACGAGCACAGCGCCGCTGAAGCCTACGGCTGCGCTTACGACCAGTTCCTCCCCGCGAAGAACCTCATCATGGGTGGCGTGCCGAAACGTTCCGCCTTCGTGATCGATAAAGCCGGCGTCGTCAAATATGCGGAGATCAACGACAGCCCTGGCGATCTTCCTGACTTCGATGCCATCAAAGCATGTCTTAAAGGCCTGTAAGGCCAGCCATTGGTTGATCGGGCATTGGACATTGGTCCGGTGCTTGTGAGCCAAGCCAAATACCATCTCACCAAAAAGGCCGCAGGATTTTCCTGCGGCCTTTTTTGATAGAATGGATCGTGTGTTGACCAATCAACCAATGACCATTGACCAATCAACCGCGCAGCTCCGCTGCGCTTAATACACCTCGCCTTTGTTGAAGAAGCGGTGGATCTCAGCTTCCGCGGCTTCGGAGGAATCGGAAGCGTGACAAACGTTGCGCATTTTTGAGTTGGCGTCTTTGACACCGAAGTCGCCGCGGATGGTTCCAGGCTCGGCGACCATCGAATCGGTAGGCCCGAGCAGCTCGCGGACCTTGGCGATCACATCTTCGCCTTGGAGCGCGAGAGCGACCACAGGAGTTTCCTGCATGAATTCGCGGACTGCTGGGAAAAACGGCATGTCGGCGATGTGGGCGTAGTGCTCAGCGAGGATTTCATCGCTCAGCTTCATCATTTTAATGCCGCAGATAGTGAATCCTGCGTCTTGGAAACGGGCAAGGACCGTGCCGGTGAGATTCTTTTGAATCGCGTCCGGTTTGAACAAAATTAGGGTGGTTTCGAGAGCCATGGGCGTGGAGGTAGGGGGTGATCCGCTTGAGATCAAGACTTTTGCGGACCGCAAATCCTTGAATCTAGGGGGATTGGTGGGTTATTGGGATGAAATGATTGTCCAGCGAGCCGCTCACGCGCCTCCGCCGGCAATGTGCGCAAACTTGTCATCGACGAACTGAAGAACCAAGGATTCGACCGCTTCGTCCTCGAGCCGCTCGATTGCTTCAACGGAGAACCCACGAGCGATCAACTGACGGGCGCTCGCAGGGTCAATGCCACGTGCACAGAGGTAGAAAATCTCCTCATCGGCAATCTGGGCAGAAGTACTGCCGTGTGAGCATTTCACTTGGTCAGCATTGATTTCCAATCCAGGCATCGAGTTGGCTTCGGCGGTGTCACTCATCATCAGGTTGCGACATGTCTGATAGGCATCGGTGTGATGCGCCTTCTCATCAACAAAGATGAGGCCAGAGAAAATTGTCTTCGAATCATCGTAGAGCGAGTTCTTGTAGAGCAGGTCCGAGTAGGCTCCTTCCGAAATGTGATTCTGGAATGTGCGTTGATCGTATTCCTGCTCACGCGCCGGAATAGAAACGGAGAGCATATCAGAGCGCGAGCCCGGGCCTTCGAGGCAAGTCAGCGATTCGTTGCGCACCCATGCTGCACCTGTATTCAAGATAAAGGATTTCGCAGAGGCATCCCGTGCAGCAGATGATTCATTGATTTGAATCATGCGGCTCACTTCGTTGAGCGCTTGGATCGCAACGTAGTCGAGCTGCGAGTTCTGGCCGGCAGAGATGTCATTGAACGCAATGACAAGACCTGGAGTGAGTTCTTCCGCAGAACGGAAGATATCGACGACTTTCACTTTCGCGCTTTGACCCGTGATCACCAAAGTATGCGGATAGGTCACAGTTTTATCGCCAGAGATCCAGTGGTGCACTTCGATCGCGCCATCGACTTCGATCTTGTCGGGCACATACACGAACAGGCCATTCGAAACGGATGCTTCGTGAAGCGCCGCATACTTGGCAGAACCAAGACGCGTTTCTTGTTTCATGAAATGCTTGGCCACCAAGTCGCCGTGTTGTTCGAGCGCTTCGGCTAGCGGCAGGCAGACCACGCCGTCGGGAATCGAGGATTCCGAGTGAGCGAGTGTGTCGTTCACAAACACGAACTTGGCGGCAGTCGATTCCAAGCCGGTGGATTTTGCCACGAGGGCATCTGCGTCTTTGGCCTCGGCTTTGGCAAAGCCATCGAAGTCGAGTTGTTTGATATTACCGAAGCGCCATTCTTCGTCGCCACGTTTTGGCTTCGGCGTGGACTGGTAACGTTCCCAGGCTTGTTGCTGACGTGCAGCGAACCAGGCTGGGAAAGTGGCGGAGGTTTGAGGAGCAGTTGTCATCATCGAGATCATTCTAAATTTCAGCTTTTCAGTTTTCAGCGTGTCAGCATTTACCCAACTGACCCTTCCATCTCGAGATCGATCAGGCGCTTGAGCTCGACTGAATACTCCATCGGGAATTCGCGGACGAGGTCATTGATGAACCCGTTCACTGCCAGCGACATCGCCTGGCCTTCATCGAGTCCGCGCTGTTGCATGTAGAAGAGCATTTCTTCAGAAACCTGCGAGACCGATGCCTCGTGCTGGGTCGCATGCTGATTGCCCTTCACGGTGATTGCCGGATAGGTGTCGGTACGTGAGTGGCTGTTGATCAACAAAGCATCACACTCGGTGTTGTTCTTGCAGCCCTTGAGGTGCTTCGGAATGTGAACTTGGCCGCGGTAGGTTGAACGACCTTCGCCGACGGAGATCGATTTCGAGACGACGTTCGAGGTGGTGTTGTTCGCTGCGTGAATCATTTTCGCACCCGTGTCTTGGTGCTGATTATCGTTCGCGAGAGCAATCGAAATCACCTCACCACGTGCACGCTCGCCCTTCATGATCACGCCTGGGTATTTCATCGTCAGGCGCGAGCCGATGTTGCAGTCGATCCAACGAACTTCAGCATCTTCCATCGCAAGGCCGCGTTTGGTCACGAGATTGAACACATTGCTGCTCCAGTTCTGGACGGTGACGTATTGAATCTTGGCGCCTTTGAGAGCGACCAATTCAACGACAGCCGAGTGCAATGTCGCTGTCTCAAATTTTGGCGCGGTGCAACCTTCCATGTACATCACCTCGGAGCCTTCATCAGCGATGATGAGCGTGCGCTCAAACTGACCGAAGTTTTCCGAGTTGATGCGGAAGTATGCCTGCAGCGGCTGCTTCAACTTCACGCCTTTCGGGATGTAAATGAAGGAACCGCCAGAGAACACTGCACTGTTGAGTGCAGAGAACTTGTTATCGCCGGTTGGGATCACCTTGCCAAAATACGGACGGAAAATGTCTTCGTGCTCCTTTAAGCCTTCGGCCGAAGTGACAAAAATCACCCCTTCTTTTGCGAGGTCTTCCTTGACGTTCGAGTAAGCCGCTTCGGAGTCAAACTGGGCTTCCACACCGGCAAGAAACGCACGCTCTTGTTCAGGAATTCCGAGACGCTCGAAGGTCTCTAGCACGTCCGCAGGGACTTCATCCCATGACCGCTTAGGCTTTTCACCATCGGAGAGGTAATAACGGATCTTATCGAAATCGATGTTATTCAGATCCTCAGTCGCCCAGTTGGTCGGCATGGGCTTATCATAGAAAGCCTTGAGTCCCTTATGTCGAAACTCGCGGACCCAGTCGGGGTCTTGCTTAACATCAGAAATGTAATCGACCGTCTTGGCGGATAGGCCAACGCCGGCATCGAACTTGTTCCGCTCAGGGAACGAAAAGTCGCCCTTGTTGCGGTCGACGTTGATCGCATCCTTCGTTTCGTTGTCGAGAATGGCTGTTGCTTCTTCGGGCATAAATTTTTGGAGGGTTGGGATCGGGAATTGAAGGCTTAAGCAGTGGCGAGTTCCTTGAGGAAATCGTAACCTTTGTCTTCGAGTTCAAGCGCGAGATCAGCGCCGCCTGACTTGACGATGCGTCCGTCAGCCATGACGTGCACGTGGTCGGGCTTGATGTAGTCGAGCAAGCGTTGGTAATGAGTGATCATGAGCATGCCGCGATCTTCTGAGCGCATCGCATTGACGCCTTTCGAGACAATCTTGAGGGCATCGATGTCGAGCCCGGAGTCGGTCTCATCAAGAATGCAATATTTCGGCTCAAGCATCATCATCTGGAGGATCTCGTTGCGCTTTTTCTCACCACCGGAGAATCCCTCATTCACAGCACGGGCGGTGAACTTGCGATCCATTTCCAGGAGATCCATTTTGCTGTAGAGGTCTTTGTAATAGGCCACGGCGTCAATCTCTTCACCTTTCGGCAAACGTGCTTGGAGTGCGGCACGGATGAAGTTGGCATTCGAGACTCCCGGAACTTCGGCAGGATATTGGAATGCGAGGAAAACGCCGGCGCGTGAACGCTCATCGATTTCCATTTCAAGTATGTTCTCTCCATCGAGGGTGACCGTTCCGCTCGTTACTTCGTATCCTTCATGACCTGCGATCACCTTGGAGAGTGTCGACTTGCCCGATCCATTGGGGCCCATGATGGCATGGACTTCGCCTTTCGGGATTTCGAGGGAAACGCCTTTGAGGATTTCGGTTCCGTCTTCGAGTGACGCGTGGAGGTCTTTGATTACTAGGCTCATATTCGTGTTGTTTGAAATTGGGTGAAGTGTGGGGGGATTATTTGGCAAGCTTGCCACGAAGGGTGATTTCGACGTCTTCGACTTGGACTCCTTCTGGAAGTTCCAGCATGTCGGTGAGTTTGAATTCCGGTTTGAAATTCACGTCATGGATCTTGCCGGAGTCTTTGTCGTGGAAATGAACGTGTTCGTGCAGGTTTGGACAGTAGCGCGATGACTCACGTTCGAAGTTCACTTGGCGAATGATCCCGTGTTGCACCATGGCCTCGAGACAGTTGTAGACGGTCGCAAGCGAGATATTGGGGAGGTGGTCTTTGGCTCGCATGAAGACCTCGTTGGCCGTCGGGTGATCCCGATGCTCGAACAATAGGCGATAAATCTCCTGACGCTGACGCGTCATCCGCAAGCCAACAATTTCCTCCGGAATTTCCGTCGGCTGCTTGTCATTTGGGGTTTTGCTTACCATGGCGACGGGAACCTAGTGCGGGGCCAACCAATATCAAGAATTATTCTAATTATAAATACGATTTTCTCGTAAGTCGTTGATAATGAGAGATGAATTATCAGGCACGTGGCTAAACCGCGGCATCCACCCTCAAAAGTTGCGGACTCGCTCAATCGCGATCCGCCACAAATAGAGTGTGGCTGAAACGTTTGGCTTTGGGATAGGCCTTGGAGCCAACGCATTCGACCTCTTGGAAGGTTCGCTGCAGTTTGCGGGCGAATGATTTGTCTTGGTTGGCCGACCAATAGACGACTCGGCCTTTGTTGTGCAGGGCATCCTTCACTCGCGCCACCCCTGCTTTGTCATACAGGCGGGCATTGCCATGTTGAACGAGCGGGTCGGGGCTGTTGTCGACGTCCAATAGAATCGCATGATAGCGGTTCTTGCCGACGCGATCGATCAGCTCCGCGACATCGGTCACGTGAATCTTCACGCGTGGGTCATCGAGCAACTTCCCATTCACCTCAGTCAGATGTTGGCGGTTCCAATCGACGATCTCAGGCAGCAATTCCGCGACATCGACGATTGCATCTTTGGGGCACAATTCGAGGACGCGTTTCAATGTGAACCCAAACCCTAAGCCACCGATGAGGATGCGCGGTTTTTTCGGTAGGCGCTCACAGGCCAGTTCCGCCATTCGTTGCTCAGAGAGATTTGCCGTGGTGCTCATCAGCTGCACGCCATCAACCTTGAGGAAAAACTCTCCGTCGTGTTTTTGAAGCACCAGCTTCCCACCATCGGGGGCGGCGCAGGTCGCAAGGGTGGTCGTGACTTTCATGGATGGTATTGGAAAAGGATCGCGCTGCAGCATAATCACCACATGTGAATCGGCAATCATCCAATCAGCTCAAAGAGACTCACGCCAAGCCACTGGTCATTTTGCTCAAAAATCAAATAAATTCATTTTCTTGCCATGGGTCTGAGGTCGCAACAAGGCGCCACCAATCAGTTTTATATGAAATGGACCACCCAACTAACAGGTTTTGACGAGGCCTTCACCAAAGAAGGAAACCCTCGTCCGCATTACCGGTCAGTCATCAAAGCGCTGGGCAACCTCACCGACGATCAGATCCAGTATCGCAGCAAACTGCAAGACATCTCAGCTCGCAACCAAGGGATCACTTTCAATGTTTACGGCTCCGACGAAGGCGAAGAGAAGGTTTTCCCATTTGACTTCGTGCCACGGATCGTCCCTGCCAAGGAATGGAGCCAGATCGAACAAGGCCTCATCCAGCGGACCACGGCGATCAATCTGTTTTTGCTCGATGTCTATTCCGAACAGAAGTGCCTGAAAGACGGGCTGATTCCATACGACTTGGTCATGAGTCGCAGCGACTTCCGCCGCGAACTTCAAAACGTCCAACCACCCCACAAGATCTACACCCACATCGTTGGCTCTGATCTCATCCGTGATGACAAAGGAAGATATCTCGTCCTAGAAGACAATTGCCGCTGTCCAAGCGGAGTTTCCTATGTGGTGCAAAACCGCAGCATCCTCCAACGGACTTACCCCGAACTATTCAAAAAGCTTCCCGTTCGGCCGGTGCGCAATTACGCCGACCTCCTTCGTGAAACCTTGGAGTTCATGGCGCCGCGCGGTCATGGGCACGGGCTCACGGTCGTGCTAACGCCGGGTCGTGCAAACTCCGCCTACTTCGAGCATTCCTTCCTCGCCCGCGAGATGGGCGTTTTGTTGGTCGAAGGCAACGATCTGATCGTCGAAGACAACTTCGTATACGTCCGCACCACCGAAGGCAAAAAGCCCGTGGATGTGATCTACCGTCGCATCGATGATGAATTCGTTGACCCGCTGAGCTTCCGCAAGGATTCGATCCTCGGTGTTCCAGGTCTCATCAATTCATACCGCGCCGGCAATGTCGCTCTCGCCAATGCCCCGGGTGCCGGAGTCGCTGATGACAAGGCGATCTATCCCTTCGTTCCCGCAATGATCAAATACTACCTTGGTGAAGAGCCTATCGTCGATCAGGTGCCTACCTTCATGGGTTTCCGCAAGAATGAGTTCAGTCACATTCTCGAGAACCTCGACAAGCTGGTCGTCAAAAAAACCGATGGCGCAGGTGGTTATGGAATGCTGATGGGCCCGCAAAGCACCAAGAAAGAGCAACAGGCCTATGCCGCCCAGATGAAAAAGAATCCGGGTGCCTACATCGCTCAACCCCTCGTCGAAATCTCAGCACATCCGACTTATCTCGATGGCGCCTACAAAGCACGCCGACTTGATTTCCGACCCTACGTGCTCTTCGGCGACCGCATCAAAGTGCTACCCGGAGGGCTGACGCGAGTTGCCCTAACGGAAGGCTCCTACGTGGTGAACTCCTCACAGGGTGGCGGCAGCAAAGACACCTGGGTGCTGATGGACAAAAAGGAAGCTGACAAAAAAGAAGCGACCAAAAAAACAACCAAAAAGAAGGCGGCTAAATGATTTTATCCCGTGTTGCAAACTCACTCTACTGGATCGGCCGCTACATTGAGCGTGCCGAAAATGCGAACCGTCACATCGTGGTCGCCAGCGAATTCGCGGTTGAACTCGAAGGCATCAATGATGCGATTGCTTATAAGGAATGGCAGTCTTTGGTCGCCTCCATGCCGTCAGCTCAGAGCAAACCGGTCCCCAAGGTCAAACGAGTCCCTAAAGGTGGAGACGATGCGATGAAATACATGGTCTCGTTTCTCGTCGATAAGGAGAACCCTTATTCGGTCATTTCATCGCTGAGCAAGGCCCGTGAAAATGCCCGTGCCGTTGCCGAAACCATCACCCATGAAATCACCATCAACCTCAACGAGTCGCATCGCCAACTAAACTCGATCAAACCGAATGCCATTGCAGACCCCGGCGTCGCTCAGGAGGTTGCCGCCAAAACACACAGTTCGATCCTAACAACACTAGGCGCGATTGAGCACACGTTGACTCGGGGAGAAGGGTGGAACTACATGAAGATCGGTGAAGCTCTCGAGCGAACCCAGCGCACGCTTTTCGTTTTGAAAACGCGCCTTCCAACTCTCGCCAAATGGCGCGGCGACTCGGACAGCCCACTCTACTCCGCCTCGTGGCGCAGCTTGCTGCTCTCACTGGCATCACAAGAAAACTACCGGATCGAACACGGACCTCGTTTCCAGCCAGAACAGGTCATGCGATTCATGCTATTTCACCCCGGCGCACCCCGATCCGTCCTATGCGGTGTTCGCCGCATGATCGGCTACCTCGATGGAATGTCCGACGCCGGGCCCGCCACCAAAGATGCGCGACGCAGACTTGGCAAACTCGCCGCCAAGCTCGAATTCGAACAAGCTGAAATCATCGAAGATGACGCCATCATACCATTCCTCGAATACGCAATCTCGGAACTCTATCAGATCCATGAATGCATCTCCAACCCTATGAGTCTACACTGACTTATGCACCTTGATATCGAACATGACATCAAATTTTCCTACTACGACTTCATCAGCGAGTCGTGGGTTGAGCTACGGATGGAGCCTCAGACCAACATCAGGCAGACCGTCAACTTGTTCTACCTCGCGGTAGGACCACGCGCAAAAGTCTCACGATACATTGACTGGGCAGGCAACGCGGTGCGCCATTTCTCGATTGCCGAGTACCACAAGGAAATCGAGGTGCGTTCACGAACCAGCGTTGAAACCACGCCGACTCGGGTGCCGCTCGAAACCGTTTTGGAACCCGTTCACGAGCGGGAGGCTCTTGGCCCCATCATCGATTTCCTAGAATTCAGCGGCCCGATCCAGCTGTCGCCCGCACTCAAACGATTCAACAAAGCACTCAAGCTGGATCGCTCAGGCACTGTGGGTCAGCAGGTGCAACAAATCGGCAATTTTGTTCACGACCAAATCACCTACCAAGCCAACGTCACCACTTACCATTCATCCATTGATGATGCGCTCGCGAAGAAAGCCGGCGTTTGTCAGGACATGGGGCAAATCATGATCGGCCTGCTGCGACTTGCCGGCATCCCTGCTCGATACGTTAACGGTTACCTCCATGTTCCCAGCTTGAAATCAGGAGCGGCAGAAAGCCATGCATGGATCGAATTCTATAGCCAAGAGTTTGGGTGGGTCGGCTACGACCCGACAGGAAACCTTCAGCCTGGTGAAAACCATGTGATCGTGGCAACTGGCCGGCATTATGATGAAGTCCCACCGAACAGAGGGGTTTACCGCGGCAGCGCCAGCGAGCATCTATCAGCTGTCGTTCGCACCAAAGTCACCCCCGCTCCGGAATACAACATCTTCAGAGAAGAGATCCAAGAGATCCCCCTTCCCGTTTACTCCGAAATCCCAGATCGGCGCGTCAAAGGCCTCCCCGAAGAGCAGGTCGACCAATCCAATCAACAGCAGCAACAGCAGCAGCAGTGATCGGCAGCTGCCATGGATCATAAAAGGTAGGGTGCTGCGGGCTACCGCGCCGTAGCTTTAGCGAAGGAGGGCTCGCAGCACCCACTTCACCGCCGAATGGCGGAATGCTATGCGAATCGTAACCTGCTCTCCGAGCAGGGATCGACGGCGGATCGAGCCGATCCACCCTACCCATTTATTAAAAGGTAGGGTGCTGCGGGCTACCGCGCCGTAGCTTTGGCGAAGGAGGGCTCGCAGCACCGACTTCACCGCCGAATGGCGGAATTCACATTGGCCCAGCACAAACCAATGACCAATGACCAATGACGGATAAAAACCCTCAGGTTTTTATCCCTTAATCTCCATCAACATCTGGGGATTATTCGGGAACTTCTTGAGGAAGAATAGCAGGCGCTCCATGGCCTCAACGGGGCGATGACCTGATAGACCGCGGCGGATCAAGTAAATCTTGTGAAGCATGTGTTCTGGGAGAAGCCGCTCTTCGCGGCGTGTTCCAGATTTGAAGATGTCGACCGCTGGATAGATGTAGCTCTCGGCAATCTTGCGATCGAGCACGAGTTCCATGTTGCCCGTACCTTTGAACTCCATGTAGATCGCATCATCGGCGCGTGAATTGGTTTGGATCAGGGCGGTCGCAAGAATGGTGAGAGATCCGCCACCGCGGGTGTTGCGCGCTGCAGCGAACAGTCGCCGCGGCACTTCGAGTGCGCCGATGGTGATGCCGCCTGACCCCACACCACGACCGCGACCTTTTTTGCTGCCGCCCATGTTGTTGTTATAAGCACGCGCAAGACGGGTGATGGAATCCATCAGCAAGAAAACATCTTTGCCCGCTTCAACCAGGCGCTTGGCGCGCTCGATCGCAAGCTCTGCAATGCGGCAGTGATTGCGTGCCTGCTCGTCGTTTGAGCTGGCATAGATTTCTGCGTCAGGCAGCGCGCGGCGAAACTCGGTGACCTCTTCGGGGCGCTCATCGACGAGTAGAATCATCAGGTGCATCGACTCATCATATTTCTCCTGAATGGCTTCGGCCATGTGGAGCATGAGTGTGGTCTTACCCGAACGTGGTGGTGATACGATCAAGCCACGCTGACCTTTGCCAACGGGAGCCATGATATCGACCACGCGGTTGGTGTAACGTTCGGGAGTGGTTTCAAAGCTGATCCGCTTCGATGGGTTCACCGCTTTGAGTTCATCAAAGTGTGGAAGCTTGGTGGCTTCATCAACCGTCATGCCATTGATCGAAGTGATCTCAACCAGTTGTGGTCCGCGGTTGCCTTGTTGATAGAGACCGTGGATCCACTGTCCTAAGCGAAGATTGTATTTGCGAATGAACTCGGGCGTAACGAAAACATCATCGCGCGCTTGTTCGAAATTTTTATCGGGCACACGCAGGAAGCCGAATCCTTTCGGCGCAATTTCCAACATGCCGTTGATTTCCTCCTTGGGGCCTTCCAGTTTTGGGGCTGGGCGTTCGCCACCCTCATCGCGTTCGCGGTCGCGTCCGCCACGGCGGCGGCCTCGCTTGTCACGACGGCGATTGTTGCGGCCTTCTGATTTTGAATCATCACCCGAATCGCGATTCCCTTCGGTATCACGCCTTCCCCTAGATTCTCTGTCATCTCGGTCACCTCTGCCATCCCGCTTATCTCTGCCATCCCGCTCATCTCTATCCTCCCGCTCATCCCGCGGCCCCGAATTTCCCGCATCTTGATTCGCGCCCTTCTTCACTCTGCCGCCACCTGGAACTCGGCCAAATTTAACGGGCTCGTCTGATTGAGCTGGCTCATCCGACCCCTTGGTCTCCACCTCTTGGGTTTCCTCAGGTTTCTTCGCTACCTTTTTTGCGGCCACTTTCTTGGTGGCTTTCTTGGCCGCCTTTTTCGCTGGAGTTTTGCGCTTTGTGGCAGGCTTCGACTCGGGTGCATCTGCATCGAGATCGGGCAAGTTTTGTTGTTCGGTAGGGTCGCTCATGCGTGATAATCTGAAAATTTGGGGAAATCGATGTTCAGCTGGTCTCAGCTGGTGAATTGGCGGTGACGGGCAAGGTGGCAAAACCACGGCACTTGCCTTGAAGAGAGTGGGGATGTGATTTCCCTGGTGAAGACCGATCAAGCAGCCGATGAGGCGCAGTGATATCGGTGGATTAGGGAGACATCAAACTGAGTGGCGGTAATGGAATTGCATCTCAAACCGCCGCTCGGTCGTTCCAACAACCTGAAATTGCCGCACTTGCAGGACATTGGCAACTCAAAATTTCGGCCGCCAAATCCCCGCAGTTACGGCCTATGCCCCCATTTTTCCCTATTGCGGAGGGTCCAACCCGATGTCATATCTCGGGCATGAAAGTCCGCATATTCTCTATCATCAGTGCTGCCGCGCTGCTCACACCCGTCGCTTGGGCACAAGATCCGCCTGAAAATACCAAAGAAGAGGTTCCTGCAGGCATGCTCGATATCCCTGAAGATCTTCTCGATGACCCCCATGTGCGCGAAGAACTCGCCATCAATGATTTCACCGCGCCGTCGATCTCCAAGTTGTTCGACACCCTCCAGTTCCTAATGCCGCTGCCGATCATTGAGACCGAACTCAAGTTGCCCGAGCGCATGCCCATCGATCGCGCGGATCTTGCCTTGGAGCTTGGGTTTCTGATCGCTGATGGCTTCCTCATCGTTCAAGCGGAACAACTCGAAAAAGTTGAACCTCTCGCTACCGAGTTGACACGCTATGGCAAGGCGCTCGGCGCGGGCGACCGCGTGAACCGGCACGCCGCCAGTTTGCTCGATAGCGCCAAAAACAAAAACGTCGAACAGCTAAAGAAAGAGCTGACCTCCACTCAACGCGATGTGGAAAAAGAGCTGGTTGCTCTACGTGACGCCGATCTTGCTCACTTGATCTCACTCGGTGGATGGATTCGCGCCCTGCAGGTTTCCACTGTTGCGGTCGACAAACAATTCTCGGAAGAACGTGCCGCGAAAGTGATGCGAGAAGACATCGCAGATTATTACACCGAAATGGTTTCGTCTCTGGAGCCGAAGATTTCCGAGCGTCCGGCATTCCGCGAAATGCGCGCGGTCCTCTCAGGATTGAGAACCAGCATGACCTTTCCCGAAGGCGAGAAACCCACCCCTGAGAAAATGAAGGAAACTCGTGAAGCTGCCGCCAAACTCGTTGAACTCGCCCTGAAGCGCAATCAATGAGCCATCAAATTCACTTAGGCAAACCTGCGCTGTTAGAGTTCTCTGGGCCGGACGCAGTTCGATTTTTGAACGGTCAGTTAACGCAAGACGTGCGCGCAGTTATAGGATCTGGGCGCGTGCTTCCATCCTGCGTGACCGATGCGAAGGGAAAGCTCCAGTTTCGCGTGTGGCTCCGGGAAGGCGCAGATGACTGCGTCATCGTTCAATGTTCTCACGGCAACGCCGCCGACCTTGAAGCTAGACTCACCAAATATTTGATCGCCGATGATGTTGAGGTGGTGGCACGCACCGGAGAATGGCGACTCATTCATGTCATCGGGGACACTCCAGAAGCTCCAGAGGATGTGACCTCCATTGCATGCAATCGTTATGGCATCAATGGCACCGATTGGTGGATTCCGAGTGGCTCAGAGAGTGCCGCGCCCGACTCGATCCCGGTCTTGCAAGGCGACGAGCTCGAGACATTTCGGATCCAACACAAAGCCCCTGAGTGGGGCAAAGAGTTGACCGAGGGAATCTTGCCGCCCGAGGCAGGGCTCGACCCAACGGACATCTCCTACAACAAGGGTTGTTACATCGGGCAGGAAGTCATCTCCCGCATCAAGTCCGCGGGCAAAGTGAACAAGACGCTTCAACAAATCTCATTTGATGCTGCACTGCCATGTGAAGGACTTGAGTTGGTCAGCTCTAGCGGAAAACCCGCTGGCGAGATCACCAGCATCTCACCCATCGCCGATGGCAATCAGCGCCTCGCATTGGCATACATCAAGCGCAACGCGGAAGATGTGAAACTGCTGAGCAACGGCGAGAGCCATGCGGTTTCAATCCGCTGACATATATAGGGCGGCATTCGCAGAGCTCGTCATGAAGATCGCGAGAAAAAGCATATGGCGTTTCGCACATGGGGGAGCGGTGGTGAATGCTTCTGCTTGAATGACCCACCACTCGGAGATCAACCAATTCGGTTTGGAAACTGTTACACTTTGCAGGCAGGCCTATGGGGAAACCCCTCCAATACAGGAGCCACAGCGCCCGTAGACGCAGCGCTGAGGGGGCGGTGAGCGTGAACAGACCGATTGACAAGTCGCGTGCTATCACCATCACTGAAATCAGACCCTTCCGCTCGGAGTGGGCGCAAATGGCCATCCGCCCGATCATTCACCCAACCATCGAAACCATGTCTCACCTGCCGACTTTCACGTCCCGTTCCTATCTCATTGGCATCTCCATCGCTCTACTCAGCGCGACTCTCTGCTCCGCGGCACCCAAGGTCCCTGACTTCACCAAAGGTGAGGCCTTGGACCCTCGGCACAAAAAGAAAAAATACTATGATCGCGCTTTGGGGCCGACCGGACTTTGGGCGGAAGCCTACTCGGAGAGCATGGACAAGGGCGCGAGCCGCGATGCACGACAATTTCGGATCACCAAAGTTGAACCTGGCAGCCCAGCAGATGGCAAGATCCAGGTCGGCGATGTGGTGCTAGGCGCATTTGGTCAAAACTTCGATAGCGACGCGCGCAAGCTCCTCGCCGCAGCGATCGAAAAAGCGGAGGAAACCAACGGCAATCTCTCACTGCAAATTTGGCGCGAAGGAAAAACTTTCGACCAAGCCCTCAAACTCAAAGTGATGGGTGCATACGACCCCAACAACCCATTCAATTGCGCCTACACGGATGCGGTGATCGACCACATGGCCGCTCATACAACAAGAGGTAATATCAAGTCGTTCATGCCGTCCATGTATTCACTGGGCATGCTGGCCACAGGCAAAGAAGAACTCATGCCCAAGGTCCGCGCCTATGCACATTCTTTGTGCATTGATCCGAAGACCAACGAGCCGATCACCTTTGAAATTTCCAGCAATGGAAAGCGCGTTTGGCGCACCTCATACCGACTGATTTTCCTCGCGGAGTATTACTTGGCCACGGGCGACAAGACGGTTCTCCCCGCCATCCGGACGCTAGGAATCGGTGCCGCCAAAGCGCAAAGTGGAGTCGGTAGCTACGGCCACCGCTTCTCATCCCGTAAGCCAGATGGCAGTTACCATGGACCGCTAGAAGGCTACGGCGCCATCAACAATGCTAGCTTGTCCATGTTGACCGGCATCGTCCTTGCAGCCAAATGCGGCATCGAGGACCCCGAAGTCACCGCCGCTATCGCCAGAGGAAAACGCTTCTTCGATTTCTTTGTCGAGCATGGCGGCATCCCCTACGGCGACCACTGGGCGGGGACTCACTATTTTGAAAACAACGGCACCTCTGGCCTATCTGCCATCGTCTATGGCCTGATGGGTGATGATCGCGGACAACGATTCTTCTCTGGCATGGCGGTTGCATCCGCCCCAACCGGTCGAGAAGAAGGGCACCAAGGATGTTACTGGTCTTTCCTCTGGAGCGAACTCGGCGCCGCCCGCTCAGGCAAAGAAGGACTCAATGCCGCCTATGCCGAGACTCGCTACCTCCGCACGCTGGAACGTCGTTGGGATGGCCAAGTGATCGACCCAAGCAACATTGGCCCAACCAAGTATGGCTCCCGCGGTGATGTCACCGGTGAGCGATTGCTGATGATGTCTCTGGGACGGAAAAATCTCTATTTCACCGGAAAAAACATGGTCGTCAAAAACCCTCTTGAGGGATCAGCTCTAACGAGCGCCTTAGCAGCAGGCCGCCTGATTTACCATCCAGAGGCACGCAAAGCTCTTTCTGAAGAACAAATCTTCGCGCTGCTACGCCACGAACTACCCGCAGCTCGAATCACTGCCGCCAAGGCCATGCAGGAACAAAACATCAAGAGCGTGGATCGCCTGATCGAGATGATCAACGATCCTGACCGTTACGCACGCTACGGAGCCTGTGCAGGCTTGGCCTATGCCGGTGAGAACTCGAAGAAAGCGGTCGATGCGCTGCTGAGGCGAATGGTCAAAGACGATGACATCCTCTTTCGCTACTTTGCCATCGACGCCCTCTGCTCAGGAAGAAATCAATCTTATGGTCTGTATGGCGCTGCCGCCGACTCCATCCCCGTGCTTCTCGAACTCGCCTCAAAGACTGTCCCGAACGACCCTCGAGGACACCTCTGCTGGCGGATCTCCGAAGCTCTCTTTGATGGAAGAACCAATCTATTGAAAACCTATCCGCCAAAAACTCCAGAGGAGGAAAAATTGCTGGTGGCTAGCCTGCGTCAGTTTCTGCTCAACGAAAATGGTCGCGCGAGATCCGCGGTGCCACTCGACTCTCTCACAAAAGAACAACTCTCTCAGTTGTGGGAAGGGATTTACGAAGCAACCAAATACAATTCCCCAAGCGGCATCATGTTTTCCAAGCGCGTGCGCACGAGCGGAATGGCCGTCATGGCGCAGCACCGCATCAAGGAAGGCTTGGACCTCATGCTGGAGCTATCAAAGGAAAGAATCGTGCTCACCGAGGAGAACAAATGGGTCAGCTGGTTTGCCGATACCATGTTTGATGTTCTGCCACTCTATGGAAGAGATGCCCTGCCAGTGCTCGACGTGGTCGAACAATGGCCCGTTCTAACAGGGCGAGGCAAGCACCTTGCCGACGAATTGCCCGAGCTGAGAAGACAGCTCCAGAATGCTCCGGAATACAAGCTGATCAGCATCCACGACTGATTCTCCGCTAGGGACAGACGGACAGACAAACGGGGTGTGTCCCCGTGCTTAATAGTCTTTTCGTCTCACGCTCGCTTATATCAAGCGCATCGAGGAGGCTTTAGCAGGACTGTGTATTGGGCGGATTTCGAGCATTCCCAAAAGACAATCAAATTCATTTTTGCCTGGCCACTTCCGGACAGGCAGCTTGTGAGATTTGTCTGAAATCCCCTTGATCGCTCACATATCGCATTATACTTTTTGGTGTTAACCCCCCAACCCCCCGATTTGACATGACCCATCAAATATCAAAGCAACATTCGCTGCCGCAACCATAGGACTAACCTACACGTCAGCCACTGCGGCGACAGTCGCCCTCGACTTCGAAAGTGGCATCACTGGCTGGACATTCGAGACAGAAGCTGGAGCAACCGGAACACCAACGTTTACAACCGGCACGGGAACAGGCGCGACACCTACTACGAGTGGATCGATTACCTCGTCCAACAATGGCACTAACTCTGTGCCAGGAGGATATCTGCTTAACAGCGGAGGAACGGCATTTGATGCGACTCAATCGATCACTGGCACTTTTGATTATCAGTTTGAACGAGACAGCACCCTTAACTACATCGGTGGCACCTTCCTCATGGGGAACATCACAAGCGCAAGTGGTTTGACCGGCGATGCTGGACAATTCGTGGGTGCCGCAATGGGGCGAAATACTTTTGGCAACAGAACCTTCGTTATTGATGGATCGGGCGATACGACTGGTTCAACTGGGGCTATCGACATTAGGGATGAACTCGTATGGCGCACAGTGACATTCAGTTGGACTCCAACAAGCGGCACAACCGGTGATTTCGAGTACACGATGACGAATCAGCGAAACGGTGGCACAAATACCGTGTCACGAACTGGCCTGACATTAGCCTCGAATGAAGTCTTTTTTGCATTCGGAACGGCCCCTTCCTCTGGGAACATCACCCCAACTAGTTATTACGATAACATCAACATCACTGGTACTGAAATCATCCCTGAACCATCTACGGCCCTTCTCGGTGCCCTCGGCGTCCTCGCGCTTATGCGCCGCCGCCGCAACTGATGGATGCCGAGAATTCGCAACAGGCCCTCTGTGAACACCCAGCAATCGCTCGCTTAACTGACGGTGAGCAGAATGATTCACCCGTTGTCGCTACTCGATGACGTTCCTATATTTCGGCACAGTTTGACGCCCCATCACCCCCCCATCTTATTCCCGCAGTGCTTGCAGTAATTGGCCGCCCTGTCGTGGCCTTCCCAGCCGCATTGGCTACACTCACGTTGATCCATGTCGACTTTCTTCATGCTCCTTCCGAGCTCCGCGGTGACGATGCCGGTGGGCACGGCGATGATGGCAAAGCCGGTGAGCATGATCAGTGAGGCGATCACTTTTCCGGCAACCGTGATCGGCGCGATGTCGCCGTAGCCGACGGTGGTGATGGTAACAATGCCCCAATAGATCGACTCAGGAATGGAGCTGAACCCAGGGTTGTGCGAACCTTCGATCAAATACATCAAGGTCCCTTCGATGGCGACGATGGTCAGGATGAAAAACAAGAAGACCGCGATCTTTGGGTTACTGGCACGCATCGCGTTCATCAACACGTTGGCATGGCCAATGTGGCGCGCCATCTTGAGGACGCGGAACATTCTCAGCAAACGAAGGATGCGGATCACCATGAAATACTGCGAACCAGCCAAGAACAGCGCGATATAGGTGGGGAGAATCGACAGCAGATCGACTAATCCAAAAAAGCTCAGCGCATATTTTCGCTTCTTGCGCACCACCGCGAGTCGCACCGCGTACTCGATTGTGAAGATGATGGTGAAAAACCATTCGAGCCCATGAAACAACTGCAGGTATTTTTGCTGATAAGCTTCCACGCTCTCGAGCATCACGACGAGCACACTGGCGGTGATCAGGATAAGCAAGGCGATGTCGAACGCCCGACCAATGCGGGTGTCCGATAGAAAGATGACGCGCCAAATTTTTTCTTGGGTCGTGTCTTTCGTTTTTTCACTCATCGGATGGCTACGCTAAGCGCCGCATCACAGCCTGTGAAGCAGGATCGTGAATGCTGTTACTTCCCGGCTTCTTTCTTCTTCTCGCGAATCAGGTCGCGCAGCGCTTCAGATTCATCGAGCTCTGGCGTGCGCAGGCTCATGCCTCCGGCGGCGCCGAGCAATTGTTGAACCACAAAATCCGCATCCGCCGAGGCCTTGTCCCATTCCTTCAATGCCATGTAGACCCGAGCGCGAGCGCGGATGTGATGCATGCTGTATTTCGGCTTCTTGAGTTTGCGGCCACGCTCATCCACGGCCTCAGGATCGTAAGGTGGTGCCAAGGACATGATGAGCTGCTTCGCAGCATCCACATCGCCACGCTCCAGCGCTTCGTTGACCTCGATCTCATCCTGTCGCAACACGATGTTTTCAAAGGAGAGTTGCACCTCGCTGAAGGAGATGCCCGACCTCGCGCTGAGAATTCGACCTTGTTTGTCGATGATGACCGCGGCGTCTTTCGCGGACTGAATCCCGAGGCGTTGCACCATGGGATGATTCAAGCCACCTGGCAGGTGGAGGATGGGGCTGTCCAGTTGTTGTTCACTGCCACGGATTTGAATGTCTTCACGGACGGCCTTCTCGTCGTCCTTGCCATACAGCGCCACCATCACATCGACGTCGGGTCGCGAAACCACAAATTTAGGAAAATTCCTCAACATGTTCGATGGCGACGGCGGCTTGGGGTCATCTCGGTCACGGCCCTTCCACGGTTGGGGCTGGGCAAAGAAAATCGCGGTGCAATCGGCCTCCAGATCCTCGGGGATGCGGAAGATTTTTCCATCAAGAGTCGGCAGTTCCACTTTGAGGTAACGTTCGCCCTCTTCGGCATCCCCCTTTTGCATCTCATACTTCAAGCGTCGGCCAAATGACCAGCCCGCGGTGAAGGGAACTTGGAACATCCAGTATTCGTGGTAGCGGTCGACCAGGAATCCGCTGAAGACCCACATCATCGGATACTCCGTGTGGCTGTTGAGGATAAGCGTTCGGTAATCTTGGAAGCGTTTCTCGTCGGCCACATCCAATGCCAACAAACAGGCTGCCGCTAGAGCCGGACCCGGCGTGGCTTCAAAACCATAGTGGGCCACCAACCCATCGATCACCTCGCCCTTGTCGGCATCGGACTCGCGCAAGGCATGCCGGGCGAGGCAGAATTGCGCGATGACATCGGCGCCCCATGGGCAACCCCCAACTTTGATTGACGTCTTTGCTTCGGCCACGGCCTCTTCAAAGTACTCGAGTTTGAAGTCGGTTTTCCACAGTCCGATCAACCCAACCATCAAGCGATTGCGCACCACCCATAGATCAGGCGCATCGGGATGTTCGGCGATGGCCTTGCGGCAGAGGCCGACCATCTTTTGGTAGCCCGCACGAATTACCGGAACCTCCGCATGGTAGCGCATCGGCGGAGCGATGAGACAGCTCTGAATCGCCTTCAATGTTTCCTCCGGGACCGACTTGGCGGTCCGCTTGAGCGGCTTGACCTCGCCACCCCACGCCGCGGCTTTGAGTTCCGGCGGACGGCTTGGGTCGATTTCGCCTTCAGGATCAAAAATTAAAAAGTCGCCTGTCATCAATGCGGAGAGGTTCATCGCATAGTCGTCACGACTCCAATCACGGATGGTCGCCCGGCGAAAGTTCTCGGTGTAGCGCTTCAAGTCCTCGCCGGGCTTGACCTCTTTCAACTCTTCTTTGATCTCCTCAACTTTTCGTGGCGAGGGCTTGCGGGTCGACCCTTGCATCACCATCGCACACTGACCGGTGGGTGCAACGCGCAGGTTGAGTGGGTCGCGGCGCACATAAGCTTTGTAGATCGGATTCTCACGGCCGTCCGGAAAGTGCAGGCACTGCCAGTCGGCGCCAAGCTTGCGAATGATGGACTCGCCGGCGTCTGGCAACTGGTCGAGATTGACACTGATGATTTCCAGTCGCCCATCGACGTTCTTTTGGTCCAGCTTGTAGGCGGCCGCCATGTCGGCGAGGTATTGCAGGACGCCCTCGCTGTCCTTCGACCAAAAGATGACCATCGAAGTATGCCCAAGGGCATCCATCGGAAAGCTCACCGTTTTGCCATCGGAGCGTTGGTAGTTGCCGACAAAAGGCACGCCAAAGACTTGGCCGCCCAGTTGATCGCGCAAGAAGGTGATCATCTCCAGGTCTGCACTGAAATACTCAGCGATGATGGCACGGAGATCATTGACCAAGCGGGTGTCTCCGAGCTCAAGCGCCATGACCATCGCCATTCGCAGTGCTTTCGCGCCTGCCGGCGTTCCTACGTAGCGATCGACAAATGGACGCAGCGCATCCGCTCGCTCACTGGCGGTGGTTCCCTTCTTTGCTTGTTCGATTTGCGAAAGCAACAGATCCGCTTCCAAGCGCAACATGGCAAATTCATCGGAAGCCTTGACCAGTTCGCGGCAAGTTTCGATCAATGCGGCGCGGTGCTTGGTATCCTCATCCAAAGCAACGAGTCGTTGTCGGGCACGGAACAAAAACTCGAGCACGGCCCAGCGCTCCGGCTTGTCACCGACATCGTCGAGCCGCTTCTCGGCGTCGCGAATCACCCGGCGCACGGCAAGGCGTTGGCGGGCGTCGGAGGAGCTTTCCTTCGTGGCGAGCAATGCCAGATCAAGTTTGCCGATAACATCTTTTGGTTCACCCTCGGCATGGGCCATGTGTGCCCCCCCAGCCACAAGGGCGACACTGAACACCGCCCCGCAGAGGAGATTGCGCAGTCGAGTCAGATCCATCATTTCATCGCTTCCAAGATGGAATCTCTCAGCACCTCGGCCTCATTGAGTTCTTCCGTACGCATGCTCATTCCGCCTGACTGACTGAAGGTGCGGGAGTAAACTTCTTCGGCATCGGCCAAGGCCTTCTCCTTTTCGCCAAGCGCCATATAGACTTTCGACCGCGCGCGAAGATGAGGCGTGCTGTGTTTTGGCGCCTTGAGTTTGCGGCCTTTCTCGTCCACTGCTTCAGGATCATGAGGAGGGGCCAAGGCCATGATGGTGGCTTTCGCCTCATCCACCTTCCCCGCGGCTAGCTGAGCGTCGATGGCCTTCTCGTCTTGCCAAAGAATCGCGTTTCGGAGTGGCCCACCATCGCGGCCACCAAAGCTGGAGAGACCCGAGACGACGCCACCAATGTGGCCGTCTTTTCGAATGAGCACGCCATTGAGTTGGCTGTCCTCAGAAAGAATGCCAAGCCGGTGAACCAACGGATTGTTGATGCCATCGGGTAGCGTCAGAATAGGACATTCTACCTTATTGCGGTTCCCCTCGAGCTCGGCTTTCATCGCTGGGACATCACCACCAAAGGTCGCGAGGATCACATCGACATCCTTGTCTGGCCGGGCATCGGCAAAGCTAAGTTGGGAGTGCAGCACACCATGCGGCGATGCCGGCAAGTCTTCTTTCCGGTTCTTGGCCCAAGGCCCGGGTTGAGAGAAGGTGATCAGCGTCCATTGGCTTTTGAGATCCTCAGGAATGCGGAAGGGTTTGCCATCCGCAGTCTGCAGCTCTGTTTTGAGCGTGCGTTCAGCTTCTTCGGGGACTCCCCGGCTCATGAAGTAAGACTGGCGGCGGCCATAGGACCAACCGGCAGTGAATGGCACTTGGTACTTCCAATAGTTGTGGTGGCGGTCGAGCAGCGCAGCGGCAAACACCCACATCATCGGATATTCCGTATGTGCTTTAAGGACGGCTTCTCGGTATTTCTCAATCCGCATTCGATCCGCGACATCGAGTGACAACAAGGTCGCCACCGCAAGCACCGGACCCGACGCGCTCTCGCTACCGTGGTCGGCGACAAATTGATCGATCACCTCCCCCGATTCATCCCCGGCTTCGCGCAAGGCCGCACGCGCGAGACAGAACTGTGCAACCACATCACAACCTTTCGGGTAGCCGGCATCGATTGCCGTTTGGGCTTCGGCCACGGCAGCTTCAAAAGGCTCCAGTTGGCCCGTGGTTTTCCACAGCCCGAGTTGCGCGATGATCAACCGGTTACGTACGATCCAAAGATCAGGCGCGCTTGGATGAGCCGCAATCGCCTTGCGGCAAAGTTCCACGGCCTTGGCGTATTGGCGCTTCGCCTCGAGGTAGCTCAGACGGTAACGCTGCGGAGGTGCGACAAAGCATTGTTGGATTGCCTGGAGCGTTTCCTCCGGAACGGAGTTAGCGGTACGTTTGAGCGGCTTGATCTCACCGCCCATCGCGGCCGCCTTGAGTTCCGGCGGGCGGGTGGGGTCGATGCTGCCTTGCGGATCAAACACCAAGAAATCTCCACTCATCAGAGCCGATAGCTGAACCGAGTATTCCTCGTCGCTCCAGCCACGGGCCAAGGCGGAAGAGAACAACCTCTGAAAATCTGGAGTGCCATCCTCAAGCAACCTAACTCGGCCCACCCCACTCATGACCAAGGCCGTTTGACCGGTCGGCGTGACGCTCATCATCTTCGGATCCGAGCGGGCATAGGCTTTGTAAACAGCATGTTCACGACCACCGGGCAAATGCAGAGCCGGCCAGTCGACACCGGCTTTGCGAAGGATGGACTCACCCGCATCGGGCAAGTCGTCGAGATTGAAGCTGATGAAATCCATCCGGCCTTCTTGTTCTTCTGCCGCCAGCTTGGAAGCCTTGGCCAAGCCTTGGATAAAACCAAGGCCTTCCCCTTCCTGCGACCAGAACACGATCATTTGCACACGTCCTAACAGATCCATTGGGAGGCGCGCCGTCTTGCCGTCCGATCGTTTGAACGTGCCCGCTACTGGTGCGCCGAAAACTTGCCCGCCCAACTTGTCGCGCTGAAAGTTGATCATCTCGTGATTGGCCGCGAATCGCACCGCAATGATCTCACGCAGATCAGCGATCAACTTGACGTCGCCAAATTCAATCGCCATCACCATCGCCATCCGCAAGACCTTGGGTCCTGCCGGGGTGTCGATGTAGCGGTCGACGAACGGGCGAAGTGCTTCGGCTTTCTCTTCAGCCTTCGCTCCTTTTTTTGCGAGCTCGGCTTGCGATAGAAGCAGGTCGGCTTCGAGTCTTAGTTCCGCATATTCGTCGGGCGCCTTCACCAACTCGCGGCTGATCTCGAGAAGAGCCGCTCGGTGTTTGGAATCATCATCCAAGGCCATCAATTGTTGTTGGGCGCGGAAGAGAAATTCCAGCACCAGAAATCGGGTTGGCGCAGTCGCATTGGCATCGACTATCTCTTGGGCGTCGCGAATCACGCGGCGCACTGCCAATCGCTGGCGAGCTTCGGAAGAGCCCTTCTTCGCTTCGACCAAGGCCTTGTCCAATTCAACCACAGTCGCTTTTGAAATCGCTTCGGCGCGAACTTGAGGTGAAATCAAAAGTGCGATTCCAACGCAGAGCATTGGAATGCATATCACCGACTTGGAAATGAAATGGTGGCTCATGAAAGAGAAATGGGGTTGCCTCTATGGCGGCTCACTTCACCGGCTTCAGCGTCCAGCTCTTGAGGCTGACGCCACGGTTTGGCACGCGCGCTGTCACACTGATGGTGTTGCGGCCTTCCGCCAACTTGACCTTGATCGACTCCGAGGATTCCCACGCACCCTTGGTGTAAGGCATGGCAAATGGCAGCGGTTCGTCACGATTGATGCGGACCAGCATTTGCAAGTTGGGTGAAACCGTTGCGGCTATCGCAGTCAGTTCGTATTCCCCTGCAGCCGGCACTTCGACGCGGTATTTGAAGAGTTCGGGCCGACTCCCAAGACGGCTGTAGTGCAGTTGATAACCCTTTTCCCAACTCTCAATGAAGAGGATGCGGTCGCTGGGCTTGCGTGGTGAGTAACAGGAAACAGCCGGCATGTGGATGGTGCCGTCTTCCGCGATTTTGATTTCTTTGAACTCGTCAGGGATCTCAATGGCTTCGCCTTCTTCATCACCGATGAGTTCGTCAGATTCACCAAGTTTCATGCCACCGACCAGCTCTAGGGCTTCGATCTTCGCCTCTTCCACGATGATCTCTTTGTTCACAAACGCGAGGCTCTCCCAGAAGCCGCCGCCCTTGCCGTAATGACGGATGCTCACGTCTTCTTCGCCATAAGCGTCACTGATCCACTGCGCACGGCGGACCTGTTGATAGCCCTCCAATTCACGCGCTTGGGAATCGAGCAAGAAGTCGAGGCCACCTTGAGGACCACACCATGCCATCGACCACCATGCACCAAGGCAGACCACCCAACCGTCGGGTGTCCAGTGGCTCATCGCGCCGTGACCGGTTTGCGTGGAGGCCCGTGAAGGGATGCCGAAGGAACGTGTGCAAAGACGACCGAGGAAAGCGCGGCGTCCGCAGATACCACCGAGGGCGATGTGCTCCTGCGCAGGAATTCCGAGAGACGGATCGTTGGTTGTGCTGCAGTACGGCACGTCACTTTTGATCATGCGAATGTAGCGCCATTTGTAATCCTCCATGCGGATGTGGTCGGGGCGATAGGTGCGCAGCATTTGGCGGAACCACGCCATGTCTTCCTCACTGTATTGACCATTGCCGATGAAGCGGCACTCCCATGTATTGAGATCAGGAAAGGCGGGGTCGAGCTCGCCATCGAGGTGGGCTTTCTCGAAGTGAAGGTAGCGCTTCACTTGATCCACATCGTAACGGGTGCGGTAAACGATGCCGTGAACACCGCTGGTCGGTTTGCTAGTCCAAGGCATGTGGATGGCCATGCCGAGAGCGAGTCGTTGGAATATCGTGCCGCGTTTGCGAGCGCGTTCACTCTTCGCAAGGATCTTGTTGTAGATCTGCATCGCTTCACCGTAGGCACCACCATTCGCGCCATTGGCTTCTAAGATCTGACGCATGAGCGCTTCGTCGGCAAAGAGATCATCGAGCAACTTCTTCTCCGCCGCTCCCTTTTGCGCGAATTCGGCAAAGCCGCGCGGTGTGGCGTGGGTTAAAATCGCAATGCGCATCAACTTGGAGTCCAAAGCATCGGATTTCAAAACTGGCGAAAGGTCGGCCATCAACGATCCCGCGGCGCTCATCGAGTCGGCCTTCAGCTTTGCCTCGAGTTCCTCAAGGGCCTTGCGATCCGCCGGAGGCGTGTCGTCATCGATGCGTGGCATCTCGTTCCACTTGGTGCGCAGGTCCATGAATTTGGCCTTTTGCGCTTCGTCGACCGCCGGAAGGGCGGCAATGACTTCGGCTCGCAGAGATTCAAGCTGCTTGGTGTATTGCTCGTGCAATTGCTTGCCTTGAGCGGTCAGTGGTACCTCCGGTTGTTCCTTGCGGGCGCTGAGCGGAAGGATGCTGGCAGCGAGCAGGATCGTGGCGAGAAGAGTGGGTGTCGTTTTCATAACGGTTTAGTGAGATTCATAGGTCTACGGGGCAGATGCCAGACCCTTTTCACATAGAGTCTAGAGATCCTGCGGCTTGGGCCGCTCAACGGGTAAAGAAAGGGCGCTCGATCACTCTTGATACACCGGAATGTAGCGGTGAGGCGTGCCGAGGATGATGATGGCCATCGGCGTGGTGTGTGGGTAAGGCTTTTTCGGGTTTTCCCACGAACCATTAGGCTGCTGCAGGGAAATGAGGGAGTCGCGGATCTGCGGATACCACTTGGCATAGTGCTCATCACC
This sequence comes from Luteolibacter sp., assembly GCA_043566505.1. Lineage (GTDB taxonomy): Bacteria > Verrucomicrobiota > Verrucomicrobiia > Verrucomicrobiales > Akkermansiaceae > Luteolibacter. Next base: position 1,170,344 of record CP121322.1, read on the forward strand.
GGCCTGTACCATCGCCTGGATGGCGTAGTAGTGGACGTAGTAGTAGTAACCAATTTCCTTGCGGTTGAAGATTTTGGGGCTGTTTTCCAAGTAGCGGATCGATGCTTGAACCCATTCGGTGTCGCGCATGCCGCAAAGCTGGGCGGCGTAGGCACCACCTGCAGTGCAGGCGAGCGTGGAGCCACTGTTCCCCTGATAGCCGAAGCCACCCGTCTTCTCGTTCCAAACCTGGTCGCGCAAGTAGCCGACGACGCGATCGATCGTTTCCGTCGGCACCAGCACGCCGGCTTGGCGAGCTGAGGCGAGTGACACAAAGACCATCGCGGTGACCGAAGTGTCCTGACCGCAGTCAGGACGAGCGTGGTAGCGCCATCCACCGAGTGGACTTTGAGCGCGCAGGATGACCTGCACGGCTTTTTCCAGAGCCACTTGGATCCGCTTGTTGTCTTCAACATCGGCCGTCATGCCCCAAAGCTCGGACAAACAGAGGGTGTAGAGACCGTGCTCATACATGCCACCCAAGTAGCCGGTGGAGGATTCATCGGCTTTCTTCAGCAAAAACTCTTTGGCGCGGTCGAGAGGTTCGGCAAAACGACCAAAGCCGGGAAAGTGCCCCTTCACCATGAAGGCCATTAGACCAAGCGAGGTGCCAGCCGTTGAAAAGCTGCCATCTTCTTTCGCCCAAGAGCCGTCTGGCCGTTGAGTTGCGATCAAGTATTGCAAACCACGCTCCATTGCGAGGTCGGCCGCTTCGGTTAACTCGGGGGCTCCCCCCTCACCCTCGGCGCCAGGGACAACCGGCGCGGCAGGAGCTGCGGCAGGTTCCTCCTGAGCCAACATGGGCATGAACCCAAAGACGACGATGGCCGCGCAAAGGGTGATACTGGCGACGATTTTGGCAGTGAGGGTTTTCATAAAAATGAGAGTTGGGTATTCAGAATAAAAGGCAGGTTCGATTACTTCGCAACTCGTTCGTAGTAGTTCTTGAGAGTCGCGCGATATTCGAGAGGCAGCTCACGAGCAAAGTTCTGATTGAGCGCCGCACGGTTACGTTCACCGAGGATTTCCCACTCGGACTCTTTGTCCTTGGGGCCTTCACCGCTGACGAAGTCGGCGACGAATCCCACCGCATCGGTTTCGTATAGGTCGTTGGTTTCAGACGTCGACAGAACATCGGCATCGCTGGCGGATGCGGGCGGTATGGCGGTGTTGAGCACCAATGCCCATTGGATGATGAAATGGCGGAGGGTTTGATCGGCGGCGAGCTGGGCTTTGGCTGCCTCGGCTTTATTTGATCCTTTGATGGCCGCTACCGCTGGAGACATTTGGCCGTGAGCGGCCGCGAGAGCGGGGTCTCCGGTTTCGCCTTCGCGGAACTTCGCGAGCTCATCGACCAGCTTTTGTTGAGCGGAGGCAATGTCGGCAAATTGCTTGCCGTCGGCATCTTGGGTTTGGCGCAAGAGCACGCGATGCTTGCTCGCGACGTCGAGAATATCGATCAGGCGATGCAGTTCGGGTGGCTCGGCAGCAGTCACAATGGCAGCGGGAAGGCCATTGAGCATGGAAATGATCACGCCCATTTGATCCGAATTCGCACGCAAGGCTTTCTCGGCGCTCACCATGGCCTCGGAAGCATCTTCGCCTGCCTTCAATTGTTGAACGGCTTCCTGCATGAACGAAGCCGGCGCTTGAAAGTCCAGAGTGAAGTCGAGACCTTCGAGCTTCAGCTTGGTTTTTTCGTCGAGCTTGTCGAAGTCGACGTTGCCAGCAACCTCGACCAACAAGCGCCCGTAGTCTTCAGCCTTGGAGGCAAGTGCCTGTTGTTTCGCCACCGCGTCATCTAGGTTCTTTGCATCGCGCAATTCCCGTTGGCGGAATGCGAGCATGGCCGCATCGGACTGAGCACCATTGAGGAACTCGACGATCTCCGCAACGTAACCGGTTTGGACGGCGATTTCACCGACGAGCCCTTCGACCTTGGTCAAGGACTCAACCGCGATCTGCTGAATGTCCGCAGCGTCTTCGGCGTCGCCGTCTTCCATTGCAATCAGGGCGTCTTCGACATCGGAGGCGGCGAACACCAGTGGCGTGCCGACATCGAGTCGCGCGGCCACCAGGTCAAGTGATGGGGCGATATCCGATAGGCAGTTGAGCAAGTTATTCTGAGGAGCGAGCAATTCTTGCAGCGCTTTCTCGTTGGCCACCTTGGTCGCCGCAATCAAATCGTTCTGACCACCCACCACATCCGACATGCCAGCAGTGGCTTTGCCGACCGCTTGTTTGAAGCCGATGAGTTGTTGCAGCAAGTTGAGTTGTGAAAGCTGACCGGCGGCCAATTCGCGCGCTTCGGCCAGAGCGGTTGCCGCGGCTTCCTGAGGCTCGAGCGCTTCTTCTGGTTTCTTGGCCTTGAGAACATCTGTGGCTTGGTTCATCGCTTTGGCCACTGCATCGAGACGACCGATCAGAGGCAAAGCTTCTTTGGAAGGGCCCTTGTCCCCGCCGGCAAGCTCCTTGCGGAAAAGCGCGACCTCTTCCACCAATGCTTGTTGTTCTTCGACGAGCTCTTTGGGATTCTTCTCATCGAGGGCCGCTTCTTCGGTTTTTTCAAGCAGACCAATTTGCATCGTCTCGAATTGCTCAAAGATGCCAAGGCGATCAGTGGCATCGGAGACGTCGGCGGAAACCCCGAGTGCTTTTTGTGCGAGCTCTTTGGACCAAGTGTCGAGCATGTCGTCCAACTCGCCGAGAGCCACGAGCGCTTCTGCCTGACTCTTCATGGCATCGTCTTTCGACTTGGCTTTCAAGCTTTCCAGCGCCTTGGTCATCGCGCCCTCAGCCTGCAAACGGCGCTCGTCGCTGAGTGGTGCAGGCAGCAGAGTGAGATCAAATAGCGTCGTGCGGGGCGCGGGAATGGTCGGCAAGGCAGCGAGCACCAAACGGTCACGCAAGCTCTCTTGCCGCGCAGCCAATCCTGCCGCCTCTTGGTCAAGGCTTTCGGGCTTTTTGGATTCTGTTAGGAGTTCTTTTTGAGCGGTGATGACTGCTGCAATTTTTTCGCGCAAGTCGCGCAGTTGGGCATACTCCGAACCACTCCGCATGGTGAACTCGGACTCTAACAAGGGGCGAATGAGTGGGTATTGAGTGATGGCGGCCTCTTGCAGTTTGCCCTCACGGGATTGTTTTGCGGCTTCACGGATGGATTCCACCAAGCCACTTGTGCGCAATCCGTGAATTCGACGGGTCAGGCCGAGCACTGCAAGCGGGCGCTCGTTGTAGCGCATGTGGGTTGAAAGCTTGTTGAGCAAGTCTTCGGCCCAAAGCGCGATCTCTTCATGGCTTTGCGCAAGAGCTTCGGCTTGATCGGGGTCGGCAGTCAGCAGGCGGAGACGCAAACTCGCCAACTCGCGAGCGAGCATGTGAGTTTCACGGGCAAAGACTTCGCGGGACGCCATGATGCCCCGTTGCATGACCAAGCCGGAAAGCTCGCGCGATGCTTTGTTAACCGCGGCAATTGCAGGAAGCGGGTCACGGGTGTCGGCTCCCACTTGGGCGCGTAGCAGGTCGGCAGCACGAGCAATGTCTTCGTTGGCAATCACGCGCAAAGACTTCTGAAGCTTGGAGAGCGAATCACTTTCGAGCGCATCGCTGACTTTGTTCGCGGCCAAGTCATCGAGCAAGGCCTGAACTTGGTCGGCGGTCGCGACGAGTTGCTCGCGTACCATTTCTTGGCGGATCGCTTCCAACTGGCAGGTTGGCAGGTAGCTGTCGGCTTTCGGATCCAAGCCGAGCACCAATTCGTGCGCGGCACGCTCTTGGCGGTAAAGCGTGCGGACTCGAGTGAGTAGTCGCTCCATTTGCTTGGTGATCTCCGCAAGATATTCTTCGCGCGAAAGGAAACTGATGCGCCGAGTCTCGGTGCGCACCTTGTGCGGTCCACCTTCACCCGGATATTTGTCGGCCACTTCGACCACAAACGAAACGGAGTCGCCAATCTGAAGGTCGGTCAGCTCTTTGCGGTAATCCCAATCGAGAACCTGCTCACCTGCACCGACAACAATCGGCTTGTCCAGCGTGATGACTTTTTCCGGTCGGCGGTTCACTCGATAGGTGATGGTGGTCGTGCCAATGCCGTGGTCGTCATGCGCGCGGACCGCCAACTCAAGTGGCCGACCCAGCATCGCGCTGAGGTTGGTAAGCGGCGAGGTCAACTCGACCCGTGGCGTCTGGTCGGATGCCACCTGCAGGAAGTAACGCGGGCTGGTGAAGTCGAAGCCGTGTGTGTCTTCGACCCAAGAGAAACTGTAGCCGCGGGAAGCGGTCGCGGTTTCGGCCAAGGTTAGGGTGCGGCCGTCGTCGCCGATTTCGAGCGGCAGATCGTCCGCTCCATCGCGATGCAACGTGGCTTCGCGAATCGGGGTATCCAAGGTGAGCTTCCAGCCGACTTTGGTTTCCTCCGGCACGGTCAAGGTCAGCGCCTCGACGGTTTCGGTGTCGCGGTCGATGTAGTCCGGGAAATCCAAGTCCACTTCCACGACCGCAAGTCGAGGAGCGGTAATGACGCGAACATCGCGCCATTCGCTGCGGGCGTCACCGGCTTTAACGCGGTAGGTGAAATCACGGGAAGCCGATGCCAACTCGTAGGTGGCAACTCCATCGACCACTTCCAGTTCGAGTTCGCGTGGACGACCTTTGCCAGTCTGCAAGGCCAGTTCAGCGGTTTTGGGAACCTCCCCTGAAAGTTTGATTTCGATCGTAGTCGGCGCGCCTTCCTTGATCACCAATTCGCCTTCACCCAGATCAATTTGGGTGTCGGTCGGGTAAGCAATGGTCAGCCATGGGGTGAACAATCGGCCGAGCCCGGCGGCGACGAACGGGCCTTTGAGAACAGAGATCAGAAGAAACACACCAACCACCGCGGCCGCGATGCGAAGTGGCCGTTGGAGGTCGCGGAGATTCACCACTTGTTGTGGCTCCACTTTGGCTGCCGCTTCTTGCGCTTTGCGTCGTGTCAGTTCCCACATCGCGGCGGATGTGCCAGATGTTGCGCCGCTTTTCTCAAACTGAACGGCGGTGACCAACAAGCTGTCCATTCCACCTTGCGATTTCTCAATCTGGCGAGCGGTGCGTGTGGCATCAAATCCTTGCAAGCGCGCCCAGCCGTGAAGCCATGCCTGGCGAAGGCTCACTGCCAACAAGGCCAAGCCGACGACGGCTCGGAACCAGCCGGGGAAAAACGCGTAGCGGTCGATGATGATGACCGCCACAAACAAAGGCGCAAACCAGCGAGCGAATGCCAATGCACCGCTCAGCATGTTCTTGCGCTGCGCGCGTTGCCAAACCGCGTGCAGGCATTGATTCATGGTGTTGGAAGTTTCAGCGCTCATCGTTAGGTCAAATCGTGTTTTCTACGCATGAACCACTCCATGCCGAACAGGCCGATCAGGAGGGCAGCGATCCATCCGCTATCCCACAACGGGCGTTCCGAGCGGACCGTGGTGGTCTGCGGTTTGGTATCTAGAAGAGTATCAAGCCGGCTCAGGTCGCCCACGTTTAGGACAGCGCCGCCTGTGAGTTGTGCCATGCGCTGGAGACTGTCGTAGCGCATATTGGTATCGGAGAGCTCTTCGTTCACCACCGCGACCTGGAACTCGGTGGTGTTGGAGACATCGCGATCGTTTTCGTTTGCCTCGAGGCGGTAGCGCCCAGCGATCGGCGCGGTGAAGTAGCCTTCGTACAGACCCGGCGAGGTGCGGTCAGGCTGCAGACTCACCCGTTGCTTAAGCTCGTTGCCATCAACGCCGTTCACGGTGATTTCAAAGGACTGTTGAACGACGGGCTCGAAGTCTTCATCAAGCACGTGAGCATAAAGCCGGGCTTGTTCGCCATCGCGATAGGTCGAGCGGTCGGTCTCAAGACGGATGCGTTTGTGCTCACCCATCAGGCGCGAAAGCGTCAGGAATTGAATCGACTGCGACCAAACCCGCCAGTGGTATTTATCACCCGTTTTGAAGCGCAGACGCCAGAGTCGGTCGGTGGCAAGCGAAAGACACTTGCCAGTGCCGTAACGATGCCATGCCACCATGGGGTAGCGTTGCGCGCCGTTGTTTGCGGTGTCGGAAAGGGTCGCCAGCACGGTCGCTCCAGGCTTAGCGCCGGTGAGCGGTGGAAGGTGGTCGAGTGGCGCCACGCGGCTCCAGACGCGGTCGTTCTCTTCTTTGTCGTTTTCGAGAACCATCACCATACTACTACGACCTTCGGAGGTCAGCACAGGATAGACAGAGTCGGCTGTGAGCTCCCATTCGGCTTCGGCATCAAAGCGCACCGGCATCATGGTTTCCACCGGAGTGCCCGCATAGGAAGATGGCGTGTGCATCGGACCACACAGAACCAGAAGCGAGCCGCCGCGGTCGCGGATCAATTCTTCCATCAGGCCCAGCTCTTCAGGAGTAAAAAACTCGGAGTCGACATCACCTAGAATGATCAGGTCATACTTGAAAACATCCTCACGTTTGGACGGGAAGCGTTCGATGTGTTCCGGTGAGTTGCGTGCAAACTCAGGACCGGCGCAGGAGGAAATGAAGGTGGTGTTGAGTCGCGGGTCGCGCTTCAGGATCGCGGTGATGTAGCGAAACTCCCAGCGGTTGTTGCCCTCGATGTAGAGCACGTTGACCTTCTCATTGACCACCCGAACACTGCGCTCGACGAGGTTGTTCGCGACCGACACTTCGTCGTCAAAAGCCTCGACCTCCACCGTGACTCGGGCCGCGCCCTTCTTGCGGATGTCGACGTTGAAGTCGATGTCTTCAAACTGCAGCCCACCCTGCAGGCGGATGCGCTTGCTGGAGATTTCACGATCATTGAGGCGAACGCTGAGTCGGACCATGCGTTTCTCATATCCTTTCGAGAGCAGTTGCACTTGGACCGGCACGCGGTCACCAGAGAAGGCGACTTCCTGCATCACGATGTTGCGGATGGAAAGGTCATCGGGAGCGGTGAGACCAATCGGCACTGGATAGACAGGGATGCCGCGGGCGCCGAGGTCCTGCAAGACCGACTCGGTGCGCTTGGAAGAGGTGTTGTCGATGCCGTCGGTGAACAAAACGATGCCAGCAGGTGGTGTCGCGCCGGACTTGGCCACGGCTTCGAGTGAGGCGGCAATGGAGGTGGCGGATTCATTGGCTGTTAGGCTGCTGAGGTCATCCGCGGTGACGGTGTTGGCATCGCTAATGATTTGGGGTGCGCGACCAAAGCTATGATAGCTGATGTCGAGCGAGTCACCGAGCGAGTCAAAAACGGGAGCCCCCGAGCGAGTAATCACGCCTCGGGCCAAATCCAAACGTGAGGCCCCAAGGATCGCTTGGCGTTGGTCGGCAGAAAGCCTCATGGAGATTTCCTCCGCATCAAGCCCCTCTTCTTCAACCATGCCCAATGCTGCGGCGGCATCGGCGATGTCCTGCGCTTGTTTGCGCGGGTCCTTCATCGACATGCTTTCAGAGACATCAATCAACACCGGCATGGTGCGGGCTTGGGTGTGAGTTTCTTCAACTACAGTCGTTGGTTCAAAGAGCGATGCCACCACCAATGCGAGGGCCACCAAGCGAGCGACCCCGAGGGTCACACGCAGCCAGATGGGAAGCCCCCATGCACGACGGTAGAGATAGAGGCTGAGCAATAGCACAGCCACAAACACTCCAATCATGAGCGGAGTGGAGAGCGGGCGGGCCCAAAAAAAGTTATCGCCCAGAGTCATGATCATGGCATCAGGCATTCTGCGGTAGGGAGTTGGAGGGTTCGTCGGCGGTGTTCGATTTCGAACTTCCGCGCGACATCATGCGATCGGCCAAGAGGCATTCGACCACGAGGAAAATGAGAGCGGCGATCATGAAGACACGCCAAGCCGAACGGCCGGTGCGGCCAGCTTCGATCGCGGCAGAAAGTTCAGCGTCGCCACTCACCACACTCAGGCCCAAGCCTTCCATGTTGGCGCGAAGCTCGGACTCCGGCAGGCTGGATACGATGGATTCGGACGGGTCGACATTGACCGCGATCGGGACACCTGGCGCCTGGATGCTGACGCGAGCCGTGTAGTAACCGGCTTCGGGTGCGCTTTCCAACAAGGCAACGTATTGGCCGCCTGCCTCGCGTACGGGCAGAGTGATATTTTCACCCGATGGTGTTTCAAAGACGGCATCGCTGGCGTCGGGTTGGTCGACGTAGGTCAGAGTGAGTGAGTCACCCACCGTGCGGGGGCGTTCGAATTCGCGGCCTGAGAGATAGGTCACGATTTGTTGCATCACCATCGGAAAGACCGGCGTGAGCGCCATGTTGTTCCACGCGGTTTCGGCCGTCGTGGTGAATAGAAAGACTTGGCCGCGACCCAATGACTGTTCGAGCAAAACCGGAGCACCGCTACCGGCGAGGCGAAGCACGGTAAAGCTGTTCGGCGTGGGCTCCACTTCCATCAAACGCATGAAGCGGGTTTCGTTGAGCAAGTCTTCCGGAAGTGACATCAACGGTTGGCAGACTGTGTGATCGGGCATGTCGGCGTCGAGCGGCTTGCCGGCGCCTTCTGCATCACTGCTGTTCATGCTCGGACGCAAGGTCGCTGGCAACAGCGGGGTTGTCTCAGACGCAGCACGTTTGTTCCATGCTGCAGGTTTCACCGAATCGCCAGCAAACCAAACCAGACCGTTGCCTTTGCGTACGAAACGTTCGAGATCGATGGCTTGTTGTTCGGTGATTTCAGGAACGTCAGCCATAACGATCACGTCCACTTCTGAGATGTCTTCAGCTGGAAACGAAAGCCATGGCACCGAGCGCACGATGTAATCTTCGCTAATCGCACCATCGGCACGGGCCATCAAAGCGGCGACGACCAGGCGTCCGGCATCACCACTTGAGCCATCGACACAAAGCACAGAAACCCGATCGCGAACCACAGCCACCGTGCGGCGGACGTTGTCGGCTTCCAATGGATCGCCGGTGATCTGTGCCGTGATGCGGGTCGCGCCGGCATTGTGGAATGGCACGAAGAGCGAAATCGTTTCGGAGCCGCCGGCTTGGATCAATGGGATCATTTTGCGGTCGATCTCCACATCGTCCACGCGGCATTGGACCACGATGTTGGTGGCGGGGTTCTCCCCACAATTGCGAACCGTTGCGCGGTAGCGGGCGGTGGTTCCTTTGCGCAACACACCGGAAACCAGTTCCAGATCGGTGACGGCAAGATTGGAGGCTTCACCACCGACCGGCACCACAAAGACTTCGGCCTGCGTGCCGAGCTCGGCAAAGGCTTTGCGCAACTGGGCGGAGGGCTGTTTCCAATCCGATCCCTGCGCGTCAGTGATCAAATAAACTTCTTTTTGCGGGGCCTCCATGTCGGCGACCAGCTCAGCAATGCGTTTGGGCTCGTTCGCAAGGTCCAAAGTTCCCGGGCCAGCTTCGAGTGCAAGCAGAGCATCTTCAAACCGCTGCGCATCATAGGCCATGTTGCGCAAGACCACTTGATCGTCGCCACCCATCATCACCAAGGTCACCGGATCACCTGGCGCCATTTTTTCGCGAATGACTTCGACCCGTTTGATGGCTTCATCAAATCGAGTTGAGCCTTCTGCGCCGTGGCCCATGCTGAAGGATGAATCGATGGCGATGACCACGCCGGCACGACGTTCACCCGGCATCAATGAATCGGATGTCCAAGCCGGACGCGATAGCGCAAACACCAGTAGGAGCAAGGCCATGCAACGAAGAATGAGAAGTAACAGGTCACGCAGTTTGATCTGACGCGAACGCACCCGCACACTTTGGTCGAGGAAACGCATCGCCGCCCAGTCGGTGTGCTGAACCTGCAAGCGGTTGAGCAAATGCGCGAGGATGGGCAGGGCAATGCCCAAGGCTCCAATCAACAGTAGTGGATTAAGAAAGGTCATTGACGAGGGGCGGCTGAGCCACCGCCGAGGGTGTGCTCACGTTCATGGAAAAATTCGCTAAGGAAACCGTCGAGCGGGCGTGAGGTGTCGACCAAAGCGTAGTCGACATGAGAAGCAACACATCCGGCTCGCAAGGCTTCGCGGTGCTGTTGCAGGGATTCGAGATATTGTTCGCGCATGCGGTCGGGCTGAGTGGTCACCGGCTCTTCCTGCTCCAAGCCGTCGAAACGCCACGTGCCATTGAATGGAAAGCTCAACTCGTAGGGATCGAGCGTTTGCATTGCGACTACGTTGTGTCCGTCGTGACGCAAGTGATCGAGGCCGCTGAGGATGTCATCAACGTCGGCAAAGAAATCCGAAATCACCACGACGAAGGAACGTCGCTTCATCATCACGGCGGTGTCGTGGAGTTGTTTGGAAAGTGTGGTGCGAGGAACCGACTTCGTTTCCCTCAGCATGCGGTCCATGTGCACCAAAATGCCCATGGTCGAACGCGGCGGAATATAACCTCGGACTTCGCTGTCAAAAACCGACAAGCCAACCGAGTCGCGCTGGTTGAGGACGATGTAGGCGAGCGACGCAGCCAGATACTTGGCATACTCAAGTTTGCTCACCTTGCCCGACGCGTAGTTCATCGAGGCGCTCGCGTCGATGAGGATGGTGCAGTCGTAGTTGGTCTCCGCCTCGTAGAGCTTGGTGTAGTAGCGGCCGGTCCGGCCGTAGACACGCCAGTCGATATCGCGGATCGGGTCGCCCGGCACATATTGCCGATGATGGGCGAACTCCGTACTGAAACCCTTGAGCGGGCTTCGGTGGCTACCCACCCGCAGGCCTTCCACCACTTCACGCGCAATCAACTCCAGGTCGCCGAGATTATGAAGGGTCTCGGGATCTAGGTAGTTGGTTTGAGTAATGTGCTCGGACATAGGTCAGGTTGCAGGTGACAGGGGTCGGGAGATCAGGGGTCAGGAGGTTCCTGATTCCTGAACAATCAGCCTGCTTTTTGCTTCGAACCACCGGCGGCATCGATCTCTTCGATCAGACGCTTCACCAAGGCATCGGAGGTCATGCCTTCCGAGCGGGCGGCGAAGCTTGGCACGATACGGTGGCGGAGGATTGGTGGCGCAACCGCGCGAATATCCTCTTCCGAGACATGGCAGCGACCACGCAATGCGGCGCGCGACTTGCCAGCAACGATCAAGTTGAGCGAGGCCCGTGGACCGGCACCCCATGACAGCATCTTCTTCACGAACTCAGGTGCATCGGGCTCGTCGGGACGAGTGGCACGGACAATTTTAGCGGCATACTCGAAAATCGAATCGGCAACCGGGATGCGGCGCACGACATGTTGGAATTCGACGATGGCCTTGGCATCCACGACCTCTTTGACTTCAGGCACATCGTCGCTGGTGACGCTGCGCATGATGTCGAGTTCCTCCTGATGGCTCGGGTATCTGACTTGGATATTGAAAAGGAAACGGTCGAGCTGGGCTTCCGGCAACGGGTAGGTGCCTTCCTGCTCAATCGGGTTCTGGGTAGCCAACACGAAGAAAGGAGCGTCCAGCTTGTATTCTTCACCACCGGAAGAAACGCGCTTTTCCTGCATCGCCTCAAGCAAGGCGGCCTGGGTTTTTGGCGGAGTCCGGTTGATCTCGTCGGCAAGCAAGAGGTTGGTGAAAATCGGGCCCTTCTGGAATTTGAAGCTGCGTTGATGCGTTTCGGGGTCTTCCTGAAGAAGTTCGGTGCCGGTGATGTCGGATGGCATCAGGTCGGGAGTGAACTGAATGCGTTTGAAGCCCAAGGACATCGTTTCAGCGAGCGAGCTGACCAGCAAAGTCTTCGCAAGACCTGGAACACCCACCAAGAGGCAGTGGCCGCGGGCAAAGATCGCAATCATCATTTCCTCGATCACGTCTTCCATGCCGACAATCGTCTTGCGCACTTCCTTCACAATCGCGTCGCGAGCCTTGCCTAAATCTTCAATGGCCTTGGTGTCGTCTATTTCTGTTTTCATGGTATATTTAAGAGAGAGGGGTTTCTGTAAAATGCTGTATTCACGCCAAACAAGAGGCCAAGCAGATGGCTAATTACGCAGCGCTGCATTTTTCCTGTCAAAAGTTTCAAAAATATCGACTTACTAACCGACCCTCATTTCAAGAGGTGGCTCAGGACCCGCGACATCAGCCCTCGCCCGTTAGCTTTAATCATTGTAATCACTTGATAGTCAGCGTATCTGCACCCAATCCACCCAGCCCATGAAATTCATTTTCAACACTTCTCTGGCAATTCTCTCGGGAATAGCGGTCTGCGCAAGCTCAGCAGCAGACGAGCCCTACGCCGCGATGCTCCAAGAGCTTCGCGCTGAGATCACGGCCAAGCTTCCCGCGGTCGATGCAGCTGCTCGCAAAAGCCTAATTGAAGCCAAAGACGGCACGGCGCGAGTCGAGGCAGCCAGAAAGCTCCCGGAACTCGATAAGTTTCTCTCCAGTAAGGCGCTCGATGCCAAGCTGGCAAAACACTTCATTCTTCACGACGCCACTCCTCAGGGTCTAGCGGAATATGCCGCTCAGGGGGCGGATCACAAAAAACGCATCGATGCCCTGCTTGCGGACGATGAGCTGATGCTGCAAATCGCCCTCGCCGATGGAGCACGGCCACTCCATGTATCTCTGTGCCGGGCACCAGTCGCCCAGTATGGCAAGGCGCTGGAAATCTATGAAGCCATCCTGAAGGCCAGCCCCAAGGCCGGCAAGGGAGTCTTCCAGCGGCTGGCCCTCGCCGTCAGCCTCGAGCTGAGCGAGCCTTTGCGCAAATCGAACGAAGCCTTCGATCCGGATGCCCCAAGGGCCATCGACCCAGTGAAGCGTTATCTGCATTACGAGAAGGCCTACTTGGACGGAGAGTTGGATCCAAGCTTTGACCAGCTCTCTGTTTGGGACCTGCGGTTTGCCATCTGCGCACCGGAACCCGATGAGATCCTCGCTTGGGGCAGGGAAATGCTACGCAACTTTCGGCCCGATCACATCTATACCGAGAACGAAGGCTGGCGCTACGCAGAGGTCGTCAACTCCGACGTCAAATATGGCTCCATCGACGTCCACAAGGATCAACCCGATTTAAAGGGCCCCCAGAACATTCTGATGAACGGTGGGATTTGCGGCCGCCGCGCCTTTTTTGCCCGCTACATCTGCCGCGCCTTCGGAGTTCCGGCCACGGCTCGACCCAGCAGCGGCCACGGCGCCTCCACTCGTTGGAGCCCGCAGGGCTGGGTGGTCTTGTTAGGCCCCGGCTGGCGTCACGGATGGACGAGCACCCGCTACCGCGCAGGCGTTGATTTTGTGGCAACCACTCAGGCCCGTGCCCGCGGAGATGAATTTCTTAAAGTGAAGCGCGCTTTTTGGGTGGGTGACGTCATGGGCGAAGAGCGAGTATATGCAGAGGGTCAGAAACGACGCTCTCTTGGTTTTTGGAATGCTCTCTCACTTGCGACTCAGGGGCGGATCATCGAGGACTCCGATGCTGTGACGCTCGCAGCCCTCGGCGCTGAGTTGGGCGAAGCCAGCGGCACGACCACGGCCCAACAGATCATGGCCAACGAGCTCACACTCGATGCCCGTAAAATCACTCAAGGCACCGACGGCACCATCACCATTCCGGCCGCCGCGTATGCCGTGCCAGAAGGCAACACCAACGAGGTCATCGCCATGAAGAGTTTCGCCGGTGGCCTGCAGGTCTTCCTGCCGCGCTTCAACCAACAACAGCCCATTCTTGTGCGAGGCGGCACCTATAAACACGACAGCTCCCTTTGCGACTCAGCGACGCGCCATTGGAAGGGTCGACGCCCAAAAAACTCCTACCCCATGCGCGGTCTGCGCCTGGCGGTCTCGCCGTCCGTTGAAGATCCCGCCAAGGAGATGACCCTCGAGCTGTCGGATGAAGTGAACATGGAGTTCGTCTACATCCCGGCCGGCAAGTTCATCATGGGTGGTGAGCGCGAAGATATCTCCAAAGACCGAGTGGCCCTTGCCGACACCCCAAAGCACGAGGTCACGCTCACCAAGGGCTTCTACCTTGGAAAATACGAAATGACTCAAGCCCAGTATGCGGCGGTCATGGGAAAAGAGCAGGGCAAGGCGGGCAAGGGACCCAACTACCCAGTGGATGGCGTGAAGCCATCGCGTGCATTGTTGCTTTGCGAGAACCTCACAACCCGCACCGGCTTGGACGTGCGCCTACCGACTGAGGCAGAATGGGAATATGCCGCTCGTGCCGGCACAGACACCCCTTGGCATTTCGGTGATGACCCCTCGAAGCTAGGCGACTACGCATGGTTCAAGAACAACGCGGAAAACAAGTCCCATCCGGTGGGTCAGAAAAAGCCCAATGCATGGGGCCTCTACGACATGTATGGCAATATTGCTGAGTTCGTCCGTGATGAACACGACCCCGAGTACTATGCGAATAGTCCAAAAGTGGACCCGGCCGGCCCGCTCATGGGGGTCTACTCACAGATGGAATATGTCGTCGAAGTCCCCAAAAGCGGCAACTACGCGCTGAGTGCACGTGTGGCGACTCCGAATGTGGAGCAGTCGATGCAACTCGCCGTCAATGATGCCGAATCTGTAACTCACATCAAACTCCCCTTCACCCGATCACGTCCTGCTGATCACCATCGACGACCTCAACGATTGGATCGGCTGCCTCACCGACAAAGACGCGCCCGCAAAGGAAGGCCACCTCACCGGACGCGGCCACCCCCAGGCATCGACGCCGCACATGGACCGGCTGGCGAAGCGCGGTGTGCTGTTCACCAACGCCCACTGCCAGGCACCGATCTGCCGCCCCTCCCGCACCAGCTTCATGTCGGGCCTGCGCCCAACCACCTCCGGTATCTACGCCAACCGCGGGCAGTACGACGCGAAGGGCCATTTGTGCCGGGCAAGGATCTGCCTTGGATGACTCAGCGCTTCGAACAGGCCGGCTATCACGTGTTCACCGCGGGAAAAATTCTCCATGGCAGCGCCAATAAGCCACTCGGCGGCACTCCCTGCTTCAAAACTGGCCAAGGCCCTTACCCTCCCAAGAAGCTCGTCGTTCCGCCAGAGGTCGCCAAACCCAGCATCTGGGACATCGGAGCCTATCCTGAGACCGAAGAAGAATACACCGATTTGCGCATCGCCAAGTGGACGGCGAGCAACATCAGCAAGCCCTTCAAAGAAGGCGCCCCGCCGCGCTTCATGGCGCTCGGCTTTTACAATCCGCACCTGCCGCTGTTCGCGCCGAAGAAATGGTATGACGCCGCCCCCTCCAAAAAAGAGGTGATATTCGGCGCAACGCGTGACAACGACATGGACGACCTTTCCGCTATCGCCAAGCGCATCGCCAGCCGCGTCTCCTTCCAAGCGGCTGCCGACTGGTCACTTGAAACCGAGGACAACCTCCGCACCCTGACCCAAGCCTATCTCGCCTGCACTTCAGCCATGGATGGAGCTCTGGGCCATGTGATCGATCAATTGGACAAGAGCGAGATGGCCGACAACACATGGATCGTTGTTCTCTCCGACCATGGTTGGCACTTAGGCGAAAAGGAACACATCGCCAAACAAACCTTGTGGACGCGCTCAACTCGCGTTCCGCTGATCATCGTTCCTCCAAAACGCATCAAAGACATGCCTCGTGGTGTTCGATGCAATCAACCTGTTGAGCTGTTAGATATCTACCCGACCTTGGTGGCTGCCACTGGGCTCGAAACAAAGCCCACGGACGCCAAGCTCGACGGCCTTAGTCTCATGCCATGGCTTGCTGAGCCCACCACCAAAAAAGAGCGCCCCGCGATCACCACGATCTATGCACACAACCATAGTGTGGTCGACGATCGTTACCGCTACACTCGCTATGCAGAAGGCAGCGAAGAATTCTACGACCGCCAGACGGACCCGCACGAATTTGACAACCTCATCGAGTCGGCCAAAAAGGATGAAAAGCTCGCAGCCATCATCCAAGAGCTCGCCTCACACATCCCGAAAGACGAGGTTGGCAAACCCGACCTCGTGGATGACCGAGTGAAGTGAAGGTGTGGCTCCAGCCAACTCCTCAAGTGAGGAACTGCTTGATTGCGCCTTCCTGCTTCACCTTGAGTGAGACATCGAAGTCGCCATAATGCGGGATGTCGTTGCCGTAGGCATTGAGGATGGTGGTGTACCAGTTGCCTAGGGTCTTGTGTCCCTCGTCGTTGTAATTGGGCAAACGGATGTAGCGACGGCGAGCCATGCTGAGTTTCACGTTGTCACCTGCCAAAATCACAAACGGAACCTCAGTGCCGTGACTGTGGTGAGCTTCGCCGTTGTCGGGGAAGTAGAAGAGCATGGTGTTGTCGAACATGCTGCCCTTGCCGTCTCGCGCTCGAAGGGAGACGAGAACATCCGACCCAGCTCAACATCCACGGAAGCGCGGGTAATGGTCGCGATGCGTTCCGCCGAGCGCGACACCGCCAGCGGCGATTGATACGTCGAATGACCCATGGTGCACATCTTGGCCGAAAGCCCCTGCAGGAGGGTCAGGTTGTTTTTGTGCGCGGCAATTGGCTTCATCCATTCCGGCAGCTCGTGGCTGTCCAAATCGATGTCGAGTGCTTCCTTTCTCTGCTCCTTGGCCATATCGGCCGCGGACAGCGTCGGCGGAACCAATTCCGAGGGAAAGGTGCCATTGCTCTTCCTCAAGAAGATGAAACGAGGAACGCCGGGTCCCGAGGATGGAGTGGCGGCAGCGACCTGCGATGCGGCGCCGAATAAGGGAAGATGCGAGAGTCCAGAAAAGCCCGCCAGCCCGGCGATGCCGGCACTGCTCGTGCGCAAAAAGTTTCTTCGGCTATGGTTCATGGTGCTTTGCGGTAGATGAATGAATCGGAGGTGAGAATGGAAACGATCAACTCGTTGAAGCTGCCGCCGCTATCCAGGTAGGCTTTCTCGGCATTGATGAGAGTTTGGGAGTCCGCGAAGGTTTCGTTGCGACCCATGAAGTAACGGAACACGTTGCGGATGAAGACTTGGCGCACTCGATCTGATTTCGCCAAGCGATTCACAAGATCCTGAACGTTTTCGACAGGTCCATCAAGATCCTTGTCGCCGGTTCCTTCCAAGTAGCCCTCGGTATTCACCGGCTTGGTTTTGTAAACGGGCACCTTGTAGTTCTTAAAAACTCCATTCTCACCCTTCTCTCGCACGTTCTTGTGCTCGATGATGTTCTCTGGAAATTCAAGAGCCTCCTCTCGACGGTATCGCCCGAAGTCGTCGTACTCTTCAAAAACATAACCGATGGGGTTCATCTTCTCGTGGCACTGCCAGCACTTCCTGGCCTCAGACACCGCAAAGCGTTCGCGCAAGGTCTCATGCGGATTCTCTGGCACCTTGGCGTCCACGGTGATGGGCACGTCTCGGATGAAGCCGCCCAAGAGTTGCTCGCGCACCCATTTGCCGCGGTGGATGGGGTCGGTGGCGGCGTTGAGTGAATTGGAAATCAACCAAGCCGGGTGGGTCAGAATGCCGGCGCGATTCTCCACTTTCATCGGCTGCACCGGCTGGTAGTTCCACATGCGGTGGTCGATGTTCCAGACCTTCGTCGTGTGCTGGGCCACATTCGGGACCTTTGGCGGAGTCACTTCGATGATCTTCTCGCCCTTGGTGCCATCCGGACCAAATCGCAGTTTCCACTCGTCGAGATCGATCCAGAAGCGACGCGCGAGCCGGCCGTCTTCCTTAATGCGGCCAGTCTTCTTCATGTGCTCCTCGTATTGCTTTTTGTCGATCTTGATGAGCTCCTTGTACAGTTTGCGGTCCTCGGCTTCCTGCTTGGTGGCCTTCTCGGCGGCGGCCTGCATCTTGGCGTTGTCGCCGGTGTGATGGACAAAGAAGCGGTCGGTGGTGAGCAGCGTCTCGAGCACCTTCTCGTCTTTTTCGAGCACCCAATTCACCAAGGCGTCTGCCTCATCGTGCACCTTGCCGGGCACCCGCCAGATGTATTTGGTAGAGACCACCCGGTGCGGGTTGTATGAGCCGACAAAGCGCTCCTCATCCTTGAAGACGTGGTAGACTCCCTTGTAACCAAAGTAGTCCTGGAAGAAGCGCAGGATGCGCGGCTTTTCCAATGAGTCATCGGCAAGCATGCGACGCACTTCGCGTTCATAGTCCGCTATGGTTTGCAAGCGGTCGGACTCGGCGGCGCTCAACAGTGACTCATCCGGAATGCGGTCGGTGAGCGCGTAGGCAAGGGCGTAGCTGGCTTCGCGCGGAGTAAGTTTGCTGCGCCCATATTCGTCCTCCTTGCCGTCTCCAAACTCGGAGCGGTAGATGAACTCGGGCTCCATCATCACGGAAATCATCACATTCTTAAGCGCGCCGGTTTTGTCACTCTCCTCAAGGGTGCGCTCCACCAACTTCAGGTAGCGGCCGACTTCATCGGGTGAAGCCTGGCGCTGCAGCACCACCTGAAACTGGTGCTGAATGGCCTTGGTCCACGCTTCAGCACTCGGCGAACCCTCTTCCTTGATGATCCGTGCGAGAGGCTCGGCGGTGCGCCCTGGATTCCAAACTTCATCGGGAAACCGCGCTCTGAAGCTTCGATCTCTTTTGGCTTCCACAAATTCCTTGGGATATTTGAACTCGCCCGTTTCCAACAGGGCCGCGCGCAGTTGTTTGTCGGCGATCCACTTGGCATTGGAGAGCAAGGTGAGCAATTCTCCGCCTTCCACCACCTCTGTGTCGTAGTAGGCGACGCCTGGGGCGGTCGGCAGATTGAAGGGCTTCACGACCCCGAAGAATTCTTCCCGACGGTGACGGCCTTCCAACCCAAACACATCGTTGATGCGCTCGTGGTATATCAGCTCGTTGACGCGCCACCGGCGAGCACGGGTCGATGCAGCCTCCCTGATCTCACCACTGAAGAGTTTGCCGTGATCGAGGTAGTTGGCATACTTGTAGTAGCGCATCTTGTCCTCGAGCTTGGAGGCATTGAAGATTTTGAGCTCACCCCAAATCCATGCGATCAATTCTTCACGTTCTATCTCCGTCGGTTGATCCCCCTTCTTGGGCGGCATCTCACCACTGTAGACATGCTCCAATGCCAGATTGAACAAATCGAGGCGTTCGCCTTGGTTGAGCTCCGTCAAACTGTCGAATTTCACCCCGCCCTTCGCGAGGCTGGAATCGTGGCATTCGTAGCAATAGTTTTCGAGCAAGACCTCCGCCTTTTTCGGCACCTTGAACTGGTAATTGTTGGGCTCTGCATGGGCACTCGGCAGAATGAGAACCAGCGATGCAGGAAGCAAAGCGGTGAGCAGAGTCGGCAGAAAACCGTTGGGCATCAATTGCATGATCTAGGGGTGGAGAGAGCTGGGGAAGTCCAACAGATACGGGACTCATGCCTTGGGTGTATCAATCGATTCAATCGCTGACAGCAAGAAACTGGGAGGACTTGGGTCAGGCCCAATGCCTCATCACCAGATAACACCGCGGCATAGACGCCAAATCGACGGATCTCACCCGGCCAAGATCAATCGCCCTTCCATTCATTGCCCATCACGAGCTGACAGCGCTCCCTATTGGAAAAGTTGCCACCGATCCGTTTGGCCTACTACTTCTAGCCATCGATGTAACACAGCCGCTTGCCCTTTTCGTAGGCAATGGGCTCCCGGTGCAATTAGCCTTTAAGTTTCGTCAAGATTCACTTGCGGGTTGAGGCCGCCCTCTCCCCTGCTGGTCGTGCGCAAGCGAAGCACGAGCTGCTCTGAAACCTTAATGGCGGTTTCTCCGCAACAACATGCAGAGCATTGCCATGCAGGTGAGAGCAGCAGTGGAGGGTTCAGGTATCGCTTCCGTGAATGCCGCCGTCGCCGCCACTTTAATGCCTCCAGAATAGTTATCGCTGTATGATCCCGCGGAAAGCACATCCCCATATAGGTGCCTCGAGCTCTGGTTGCCATCAACCGCCGCGTGGAAAAGGTTCGTGTCGGCATTCCCGGACACCGAGATTTGTGTGCTAAAATTATAGCTGTTGTTCACTCCTGCACCAACCACGAAGCCATTGTCTGAAGAGGTGGCATAGGCAAGGTTTCCATTGCCTGTCCGTGTCGCGCTGTCGTCAAAGGCACCAACGCCACTCAAAGAAAGGATCGAGTGAACACCCGATAGCCGGCTTGTGCCCGAGTTGGTCGCATTGACCACCAAATCACTTGTCGTATTAGATGGATTAATCAAATAGCCCACCCCAGCAACAAAGTTGGTACCATCGAATGCCTGAACAATGGTAAGTGCTTCTCCACCAAATGAGGCGCTAAATGTAGACGCATTCTCGCCGGAAAAGAGAACTACGATGGCATTGCCGCCATTCAGGCTCCAGCTGGTTGAGGTATGACTCAGGTCTGCTCCGTTCGCGAGGCGTGAATAATCAGAATTCGCAGCGATGGATGTACTGTCGGTTACGGTGATGGCCGCATGTGCCGTTCCCATCAATAAGGCGGCACCGGCAATGAGAATTTGCAGTCGGATAAGAAATTTAGAATACATGGGTTTTGGGAGGCTTTAGGATTCGGGTCTGCTGTGCCGCAACACTCAATAATTTTGGGTCGAAGGCCCCCGTTAACAAAAAAACCGAGTTTTTGTTAACATTGCAGCCATTTTGCGGATTATTGAATGAAATCATGAGCCACAATGCCTCCAAACAATCCGAATTCGTCGGCCTGATCGCCCGCCATCAATCGGGTTTGAATGCGTTCATCATCTCGCTCATGCCCGGAGTCGACGGTGTCGATGATGTCCTACAAGAGACCAATCTCGTGCTCTGGGAAAAACAGAGCAGCTACGAAGCTGGCACTAACTTCCTCGCCTGGGCCTGCCAGATCGCCCGGTACAAGGTGATGAATCATCGCGCGAAGCTGGCAAAGCTTGGTGCACGAAGCCTCGACCCAGATCTTATCGACATGCTCTCGGAATCGATGAGCATCGAACCCCAAGAGCTGGATGTCCGCATGGACGCGCTGAAAAAATGCCTCAGCCGCCTGCCGGAGGCCCAACGGGAGATAGTCGAGCACCGCTACATCAAGGAGCGGCCATTGTCGCGAGTTGCCGAGGAATACGGCCGCACGGTTGAATCTCTCAAAGTCTCCCTATTTCGCATCCGCGCTGCCCTCAAAAAATGCATTTCGAGCGAGATCAACATCGAACGCACCCAGTCATGAATCCGCGAGAACTCGAATGGCAAATTCAAGAACTCCTCGAAGGTCAACTCGATGGAGATGCCTTCGATGAACACCAAGAGCGGCTTCGCCAGGACCCCGAGGCTCAGGAAGTCTATCGCGAATATGTCACGCTACAGCATTGCCTCAAATACCGCAGCAAAGGCACAGACATGCTCAACGTGGTGCCAATGGAAAAAATCGTTCAGCGAAATCAATGGCGCGCCATGAAACAAGCGATGCTCGCCACCGCTGCCGTCCTTCTGCTGTGCGGCATCATCATGACCTTGGTCATGGCACAAGGGCACGACGGATTGCTTGCATTCAAAACAAGCCCAGGAAGCAAGGTTGTTGTAAGTCACATGGTCGTCGATGGGGACCAGCCTCGCGGCCAAGTCATGGATGTGGGCTCACAGCTGACACTGACCAGCGGTTCGGTAGAGCTAGAGTTCAAGTCTGGCGTCCGCAGCATCATTCAAGCTCCAGCTGAGCTGACTCTGATCAACGAAGGACTGTTAGACATGAAAAAAGGCACGGGCTGGTTCAATATCCCTTCAGGCGCAGAGGGTTTCCAAGTTCGCACCAGCAAGATGGTCTTAACCGATTTGGGCACGACTTTCGGAATCATCACTAACAAAGATCAAAGCGATGAAGCACACACCTTTGAAGGTGAAGTCAAGCTGCTGAACCGCATCGGCTCTGGTGATGAACAGCACCTAATAGCAGGACAGGCGAGACGCAGCATGGAGGATGGAAGCTGGAAGCAGATCGACCTCAACCGCGATGCTTTCCTCTCCAAACTTCCGGAGAAAGCTCCCCACAGTGTTGAGGTCATGGATCGAGCCACATTCACCAGCTCGCCCAATAATGAACAACTCCAAATAGGCAAATACACCTTATCTCATGATGACGCCTTGCACGGCTTTAAAAGCGATCCCGCCGACAAACTTGTGGTCACGGTATCACACGAGAACGGTACGATTGCTGAAGTGACCTACGGCGGCGTTCGAATGTCCTTGGCCATTCACGGGCAGTCCACCGGTGGCCAACAATGTTGGATCTACTATCTCGACTCACCTGGCCCATCCGCTGACTTGGTCATCACAGGATCCGGCAGCGTTAACGGTGTGGGCGGATCGCTTATTTCGCTCTCCAATACAGCGCCAGGCCCCCCCGTGGTAACGCACAGCAGCTCATCGGAATCGCTGTCGTTGACGTCTCCACCTGGATTCCTCGTCGCAGCTCATGCATCGAATTCACGCGCCAACCAGAAACGCAATGATGCCAAGGCGCCGATGGTGCCGGTTTTCAGCGGTCCCACGGGATCAAGTTTAGGAGGGTCTGGATTCCTCTGGGTTCGCGAGAAACGCAAGGTTGTCTTAGAATTCGAAAGCACCAAGATTCGACCCGTTACCGCTGCCGCGACTTTTAAAGCCCGAAGTTGAGGGGCTCTAGCGCTGTCACAATGCACCGACATTCCGCCTAAGGATCAATGCCCCCGTCGGCAAGGCAGGTTCTTATTGAACTCTCTAAGATTGAGAGAATGGCAAGGCCCCCTCCCGTCGTCCTGCCACGATTTGGCTCAGGCCCGCAATCACTCCTTCCTTCGTGCACACTAAAAGTTCGACAACTTTCCCAAAATCCCACGTATTTACACCCATGAGAGCCACTCTCCTCCTCTTCCTCACCGCTTCCATCCCGGCCTTTGCTGTTCCTGAAGGTTTTGAAATCAAAACCTTCGCCGAGCCCTTCGATGCCGACTACCCCGCCGCCATCACCGTTGCTCCCAATGGCGATGTCTATGTGTCTTCTGACCAGAATGGATCGCTTGGCAAAGTAAAGGACATGGGGCGGATCATTCGCTGCCGTGACACCGACAACGATGGCAAAGCCGATGAGTTCGTTCATTTCGTGCCAAATGTCGACAGCCCTCGCGGCGGACACATCGTCGGCGACACCCTCTATTTGATTCACCCACCGTACCTCAGCAGCTTCCGCGACACCGATGGTGACAATGTAGCGGATGAAAAGAAAGTCCTCCTCAAGGGTCTCGGTGGTGGCATTGAGCATCCACGCGGTGCCGACCATACCACCAATGGTGTGCGCATGGGAATCGACGGATGGCTTTACATTGCCGTCGGTGACTTCGGCACCACTCCTGCGATCGGCACCGATGGCAAGGAATACAAACTCCACGGCGGCGGCATTGTTCGCGTCCGCCCCGACGGCTCCGAAGTTGAGCCCTACTCCGTGATGACTCGCAACACCTGCGATGTCGCGATTTCACCCCTCCTCGACATGTTCAGCCGCGACAACACCAACGACGGCAAAGGCTGGAACACTCGCTTCCACCACTACACAGCTTTGAGCGATCACGGCTACCCTCGACTCTACCATAATTTCACCGATGAAATGGTGACCCCCCTCGCCGATTACGGCGGCGGCTCCGGAACGGGCGGCCTGTGGGTCGACGAACCTGGCTTCCCTGAAGGATTCGGCAGCATGCTCTACTCCTGCGATTGGACGACCGGGAAAGTCTACTACCACAAACACAAGCAAGTCGGCGCAAGCTTCGAAATCGAACAAGCCGTTTTCCACGATGTGACACGCGCTACCGATATCGACGTCGATGGTTTCTCTCGCCTCTACATCTCCGATTGGGAGGGCGGAAAATTCAAGTTTGCCGGCAAAGGCAAGAAAGTTGGCAAGATCCGCATCGTCACCGCCAAAGATGTGAAGCCATTCCAATATCAAGACGTCGCCAAAGCGAAAGATGGCGAACTGGCTCAACTCCTCACTAGCCCATCCCACACTCAGCGCTTCGAAGCACAACGTGAAATACTCAAACGCAAGCCCGCTAGCGCTGCAGCCGACGTGCTGAAAATTTGCGGTGACTCCAGCCAAAGCATTGAAGCACGCGTTGCGGCGATCTTCACATTGAAGCAACTCTTGGGATCTAACAGCCACGAAAAGTTGATTCCTTTGCTGAAGGACGACGCCGTTCGCGAATACATCCTCCGAGCCATGACCGACCGCAAGTCCGAATTGGATGGCGTCAACTCCAAGTGGTATGTCGATGCTCTCACCGATCCAAATCCTCGAGTCGTGCAACAAGCCCTCGTTGGACTTGAGCGCCTCGGGGCGAAAGATGCCGCACCCGCGATCATCGCCGCTTCCACCCGATGGAATGAAACTGGCATCTCTCCACACCTCATGCACACCGCGATGCAAACTCTCAGTTCGCTCGGCAACGTTGAAGCCATGATGGCTGGCGTCAGCGATGACAAGACACGCTGGCTTTGTCTCAAATCCATGAATGAGCTTCACCAAGATGCTGTCGTCGATGGCCTCATCAAAATGTCTCAGGAGGGAAAAGACGGCGAGGCGACTCTGGACATCTTGATCACACTGGCTCGCCTCCACTTCAAAGAAGACCAATGGGACGGCAAGGCCTGGTGGGGGACTCGCCCTGACGACCGCGGACCCTACTATGCTCCCGTCGAATGGGATGGCTCGGCCAAGATTCGGAGTGCGCTCGAACAAGGGTACGCCAAGCTTCCCGACAAGCTACACGGTCAATACCTCAGCGGCATGGCGACCAACCGCATTGCCATCACAAAGCTCAACATCCCTGGGCTCGATCCCGTCATGGCTGCACTCGGCAACCCGCAGCCAACAGAAGGACAAACCAAAGTCCTGATCGATGCCGCCAAGGACAGCAGCAAAGATTTCGCTCTCCGCCTCGAGTGCTACCAAGCCGTGCTCCGTGGCGACCCAAAGCAGATCCTTCCACAACAACTCAGCATACTCGCCAAGTGGTCATCAGAGGAAAACCTCCCCGCTGAAGGTTCGCAAGCCATTGAAGACTTCATCAACGAAACACTGCGCGGACAACAGCTGAAGCCGCTTCGCGATCTAGCATCCAAGGGAAGTGATGCCGTAAGCACCATCGCATGGAAAGCCATCCTGACTGTGACGAATAGCCCGCTGGCAAAAGACCGTTGGAGAGAACAAGCGACCAAATACGCAAAGGACAACCCGAAAGAAGTGGGTTACTTCAATGCGCTGGCCGAGCTCAAACTGGCAGGATACGAGAAACAAATCGAAGCCGGACTCAACTGGGACAATGACGAGCTCATCAATGCCGCCAAACGTGCCAAAGCAGCAACCGCTGGTGCAGCGACAGGTGGCAAGCCCATCGCTCAGCTCAAAGCAGAAGACGTCACCAAACATGTCATGGCGAACGCCGGCAAAGGCGATCTCGCTGATGGCAAACGCCTCTACACCTCACAAGGCTGCATTGCCTGCCACGCGGTCGACCCAAAAGCCGTCCAAAAAGGCCCCTACCTCGGTTCTGCCGGATCCAAGTTCACGCGCGACTATTTGATCGAATCCATCCTCGACCCCAATGCGGTGGTCTCTCAAGGGTTCCAAACCACGATGATCACCACCAAGGACGGCAAGTCTCACATGGGGTTCATTGTCAATGAAGCGGATGGCGTCATCGACATCCGCAATATCGCGGGACAAGCAAGCCAGGTCAAAAGCGATGAGATCAAAACTCAAACGGCGCTTCCCCAATCGATGATGCCGGCTGGACTGGCAGGCGCGCTCACGCTCGAGCAGTTCAACTCGCTCATCGACTACCTCGCATCGCTCAAAAGCAAAGAATGATCTGGCAGGGTTAAGACCCTGTCGGAGTGTCTCATTTGACAAGCATGGCTAGCCCCATAGCTTGTCGCATGTCGTCCACCACAAAGCGCCCCAAGGTATTGATTCTCGGCGGAGGATTCGCAGGAATCAACGCGGCCAAGGAGCTCGCTGATCAAGATGTCGACATCACCTTGATCGACCGACGCAACCACCACTTATTCCAGCCTCTGCTCTATCAAGTGGCCACCGCTGGACTATCGGCGCCTGACATCGCGCAACCATTGCGGCACTTATTCTCATCGCAGCAAAATGTCACCACCTTGATGGACGAGGTGAGCTCCATCGACCTCGAACGCAAAGTTGTCCATTTGCAGGAATCCGATGTAGAATATGATTACCTGCTTCTAGGGCTCGGGGCTCAGACAGGTTACTTTGGCAACAACCAATGGGAGCAGCACACGATGGGGTTGAAAACGCTCAATGAAGCGATGGATATCCGCCGGAAATTCCTAACGGTCTTCGAGCAAGCGGAGATCGAAACCGACCCGGAAAAGCGGCAGCAGTATTTGAACTTCGTCGTCGTTGGCGGCGGTCCGACCGGCGTTGAGATGGCCGGCGCCATGGCTGAACTGGCTCGGCGTGTCTTGGTCAGCGACTTCCGCCGCATCAACCCATCCCATGCGACGATCCATTTGATCGAAGCCGGAGACCGGCTCATGCCGATGTATGATGAAGAACTTTCAGAATACACCCGCAAGCGCTTGGAGAAAATGGGGGTCACCCTCCACATCGGCAAAAGAGTGACCCACATCGAGGAGGGCAAAGTGACAATGGGCGATGAAACCATCGAATCCGATAACATCATCTGGGCGGCCGGCATCGAGGCGAGTCATGTCACACGAAACATGGGCGACCTCCCCCTTCAGCGCGACGGCCGCATCAAAGTAGAGCCCGACTTGTCCGTTCCAAATCACCCAGAGGTCATCGCGATGGGCGACATTGCCTCCATCACGGATTCCGGCGGAAACCAAGTGCCAGGTGTCGCGCCAGCAGCCATGCAAATGGGCAAGCATGCGGCAAAGCAGCTGATCCGTGACTTGGGGGGCAAGGCCCGCCAGCCATTCTCCTACTTCGACAAAGGCAGCATGGCGACCATTGGTCGCAGCAGCGCCATCGCTCAATTCGCCAGCGTCCAATTCCGAGGGTTTTTCGCTTGGATTGCTTGGCTTGCCATCCACCTCCTGTTCCTCGTGGGCATGCGCAACCGGATCTCCGTCTTCATCAGCTGGGCTTGGTCCTATCTATCATGGCAAAAGGGAGCCCGCATCATCACCGGCCAGGGCTACACCCGAGACCCACGGCACAGAGACTAACACCTTCTACGTGATCGCGTGATAAGGTTGGTGCATGCCATGCGTAAGGAGTGACATGAAGATCAAAAGCCCTAGTCAACTCCGCCTCATCAGCGGGATCCGGACACAACGATCAACGCCCATCTTGCTCCATCGGCAGAGGAGCATCCCAGACCCTCAAGTTCCACAATCTCAGGTCGCGGTTGCCCAGCAAGCACAAGCACCGGCCGAAGAAGCCTATGGCACGGATGATGAAGAAGAAATGGTGGATCTGCCTGCTTCCCTTCGCCCTGAGACCTCCGCGGTGACATTCAAAGCGATCAAATACGACAAGGACTACTCGTTCAGCTACATCCAAGCACGATGGTTCCGGCGAAATTTGTATCTGGGTGAGCAAATCACCATTACCGCAGACGAATTGAAAATGATGTGTGACGAGTCTCACGAAATGGGGCGCTTGCGCGAAAGAGACCTCATCAAACATCAAAAGTGATCCGCGCGGTTAGCCCGCCTCATTCACTTCTTCCTCCACTCTTGAGGCGCGCAACAACCCTTGGGCGCTGGAGTGACCTGTTGCCTTCTGCACCATCCAGTCGAAGAGCAGATAAAACACCGGCACCACGAAGAGGGTGAGCACGGTGGCCATGGTCATGCCGCCGACGACCACCAAACCCAGTGGATTGCGCGATTCAGCGCCAGCACCCGTCGCCAGCGCCAATGGCAAGGTGCCGCCGATGGTGGATATGGAGGTCATCAAGATCGGGCGGAACCTCAACGTCGTCGCCTCCCAAACCGCATCGTAGGCTTTCTTGCCCTCGAGCTGAAGCTGGTTGGCAAACTCCACAATCAAGATACCGTTCTTGGCAATCAGGCCGATCAACAGGATCAGGCCAAACTGCGAGAACAAGTTGTTGGTCATGGGCGCACCCCAGAAGCGGGTGACGTAAAGCGTGATCACACCACCTGATAGTGCCAACGCGACCCCACTGAAGATGGTGACCGGGTGGACCCAACTTTCAAATTGCGCGGCGAGGATCAGGAAGACGAAAAGCAAGCCCAACGCAAACAATTGCAATGTGTCGCTCGAACTTTCGACATACTCTCGGGTCTCGCCATCCCAAGCATGGACGTAGCCCTCGGGCAAAACGTTTGGCGCGACCCGATCAATCAACTCCACCCCATCGCCGATGGTTTTCCCTTTGTTCAAGCTGCCTTTGATCGTGATCGACCGAAGCCGGTCAAAGTGTGGGTATTCCTCCGGCGTGACGGACTCCTCATGCGTGACCACATTCGATAGCTTGATGAGCGCACCTGTATCCGACCGAACATACACATCCCCCAAATCCGCCGGGGTAAGGCGCTGGGAATCTTCGATCTGCACGATCACATCATACTGGCGGCTTTCGCGTTTGAATTGGGTCACCTGACGACCGCCAAAGAAGGATTCCAACGTGGCCGCGATCCGGGAAACTGGCACTTTGAGATCGGCAGCACGGGCGCGGTCGACCCGCACATCGAGCTGCGGCTTTTCAACTTTGGGTTCAAGTCGGGCGCTCTCAAATACATCACTTGCCCGCATCTCGCCCAAGATCGACTCACCGTATTCTTGGAGTTTATCAAAATCGCTGCCCTGCAGAACGCAAAGGAATGACTCCCCCAAAGACCGACTCCCTAGAGGGCTGCGTGGTATAGCAATCGCAAAACCTCCCGTGACCTCTTCTGAGTATCCCGCATTGATATCGGCCATCACCTCTTGGGTCGAACGATCACGTTCTTCCCATGGTTTCAAGGTCGCGAAAATCAATCCGGAATTGCCCGATCCCGGCCCCCCACGAGCCAAGGCGGTGGCGGCAAAATAACGCAAGAACTCAGGCTGACGCGCATTGACGTCGGTCATCTTATCGACATACCTCACCGAGTAATCTGGATGCGACCCCAAAGGTCCATTGAAGATGGATAGATAAACGCCGCGGTCTTCCACGGGGGTCAGCTCTTTTTGAAGTTCCTTGAACGCAAATGGCCCCACCGCGATGAACGCAGCTGCGCCTAACAAAACAAGTGGCCACCATTTCAAAGACAACTTCAGTCCGCCACCAAACCAATTGTTCACCTTCACAAACCCAGGCTCTGTCACGCGGTAAAACCAACCATGCGGCATCTTTCCTGTTTCGCGGTTGCGCCCTTTCAAAAGCAAAGAACACAGCATTGGAGTCACCGTCAATGACACCGCCGATGACATCATGACCGACACGGCCAAAGTCACACCAAACTCATAAAACAACCGGCCCGTTGAACCCGACTGGAATGCCACCGGCAAGAACACCGCGACCAATGTCAGCGTCGTGGCAATAATCGCAAAGGCAACCTGGCGAGACCCAAGCACGGACGCCTGCACCTTCGACTCCCCTAACTCAATGCGGCGATAGATGTTTTCCAACATCACGATCGCATCATCGACCACCAAACCGATCGCGAGCACCAATGCGAGGAGTGTCAGGATGTTGATGGAAAATCCGAGCGCATAGATCAGAGCGAACGTGCCAATCACTGAAATCGGAATGGCCGTCACGGGGATCACCACTGCACGCCAATCGCGCAGGAACAAAAAGATCACCGCGATGACAATGGCGAATGCGATGTAGATGGTTTTGATCACCTCGCTGACCGATCGCTCAACAAAGATCGAACTGTCATAGGCAACATTCACCTCGATGCCATCAGGAAGCTCGTTTCTGACGACGGGGATCAAGGCCTTCACTCCATTCGCCACTTCCAACAAGTTCGACTTGGATTGGCGCACCACGCCCAAACCGACACTCGGAACCGCCTTCTCACTACCTGGCGCACGAAAGAACGTTTTGGTTCGGTAATCTTCTGACCCTAGCTCCGCACGACCCACATCCTTGAGTTTGATCTGACGATTCCCGCGGGTCGCGACGACCAACTCGTTGAACTCATCCGCATCCAACAGTTCGCCTTGAGTTCGGACCGTGAACTCGCGGGTGTAGGATTCGATGCGGCCGCCGGGGATGTCGACGTTTTGTTCGCGAAGGGCCGACTCCACATCATTGGGCGTGAGGTTGTAGGAGGCGAGCCACTCAGGGTTCAGCCACAGCCGCATCGCGTAGCGGCGCTCACCGCCAATGATCACATTGCCGACGCCGGGCACGGTTTGGATGCGCTGCTTGGCGATTCGATCCACAATGTCGGAGAGCTCCGTGCGGCTGAATCGTTCTGATGTGAAGGCAATCCACAGCACCGGGCTTGCATCGGACTCCTGCTTCGCGATTTGGGGTTCATCGACTTCATCGGGCAATCGGTCGCGAGCTCGGCTCACGCGATCCCGAACATCATTGGCCGCTTCATCTGGGTCGCGGTCGAGCATGAACTCGACGGTGATCCGCGAGATTTCCTCTTGGGATTGCGACTTGATGACGCGGATGCCATCAATCGAGGAAAGCTGGTCTTCCAACGGCTCCGTGACCCGGCTTTCCACCACTTCCGCGGATGCGCCGCGGTAGATGGTATTGACCGAAACCGTCGGCACGTCGGTATCCGGATACTCACGAACCGGCAGCTTTTCATACGCCAGCACCCCGACCAAAAGAATGATCAGCGCTGCCACCGTCGTGACGACGGGGCGCTTGATTGCGTTATCAGATACGATCATGGGAGTTTTGCCTTCGGCAAAAGGTTCTTAGTTCTTGGTTCCTGGTTCTTCCTTGGAAGGCAGATTGCGGTCGGTGACATCGTCGCT
Organism: Luteolibacter sp.; assembly: GCA_043566505.1. Lineage (GTDB taxonomy): Bacteria > Verrucomicrobiota > Verrucomicrobiia > Verrucomicrobiales > Akkermansiaceae > Luteolibacter. The sequence continues at coordinate 1,201,262 of CP121322.1, forward strand.
TGGCTTTTCAGGTGTCACCACGGGTTCGACAGGTTTCACTTTGCGTCCGGGGAAGAGAATCAGTCCACCCACCCCTGCCGACACGATCTCGTCGCCCACCTTGAGTGGTGGGCCAACGGGGGTCACTTGGACCCAACCTGGCACGCGGATGCCGAGTTTCACCGGAACAAACGATACTACCATCTCACCCTCGGGACCCGTCGGCTTGACCAGCACATCGCCCTTGTCCGAGCTCAACACCGCTGCCTCGGGCACCACCATGGCATCCTCCACTTCGCGCAGCACCAGCGAGACATTTGCAAACATGCCCGGTTTCAAATGAGCAGGCGGGTTGGTGATGTAACCTTTGATCAAGGTCGAACGCTTTTCTGGATCAATCCGCGACGAAACAAAGTAAACTTCCCCTGTGATGGTCTCGCCCTTCGGCGATGTGGCGACAGCCAGATCAAAGGTGCTGCCGACTTGGAGCAATGGAAGATAACGCTCGGGAACGTCCATTTCGACTTTCAGCTTCGAAAGATCATCGACTGTGGTGATAACCGTTTGCGAGGTGACGTAATCACCCACAGAAACGGATCTCGATCCAGCAACACCATCGAATGGGGCGCGGATCGACGACTTCGCCAGCTGCACATTCAAGCGATCCAACGCAGCGGTCAGTCGGGTGCTTTCCGCCCATGCTGTATCAACTTCCAGCTGGCTCACCGCTCCATCTTCCAGCAGCTTTTCGTTCCGAACCAAGACTTTGGTGGCCAACTCAAGACCCGACTTTGCTTCTGACAACTGAGCTTCGATCTCACGAGTGTCGAGCTTCAGGAGCACTTGGCCTTTTTTGACTTCAGCTCCTTCTTCAAATTGCACCGATGCCACCGCACCAGGATATTCAGGCCGCAACTCCGCGCTCTCGTTTGCCGCCACAGAGCCAACCAACTTTGTGGTTTCGCGAAGCGACATCAACTTCACCGGCATCACCTCAACGTTTTGGACTTTGTCCATCAGGCTGCCTCCTTGAGTCGCCTCTTCTTTTTTGCCGCATGACACGAGCATCACGAGTAGTGACGCCAGTACAGCTTTGGATGATTTTGTTAGAAAGTTCATGAGTTGGTGATTGGGTTGCTCGTTCAATTCCACTTGCCCCCGATGGCTTTGATCAATGAGACCGATAGCCCCAGTCGCTCAGCACGAATCGCGTTGGAGTTGCGCTCGGCTTCCAGCAAGGTGCGTTCGGCGTCGACAACATCGAGAAAGCTGACCAGCCCGGACTCATAGCGCTTGCCGGACAAATCGAAGGTCTTGCGCGCCGAAACCAAAGCTTTGTCCTGCGCTGCTTGGCGACGTTGGATGATCGCCATCGCTTGGAGTGCATTTTCCGCCTCAGCAATCGACTCGATCACCGTCTGCCGGTAATCGGCCGTGACCGCACGGTGAGCCGCGCGTTTAGATTCTCTTTGTTCCCTCAATAGCTTCTGTCCAGATAGTTGGAACAACGCGGATGAACCCATCGACCAGACCATCGATGCGGGATTGAACAAGTCGCCAATTCTGCCCGCGTCGTAGCCTGTCGAGCCATTGAGCGTGATGGATGGATACAATGCCGCGGTGGCCACGCCGATCTCGGCATTGGCAGCCGCAACCTGGTGCAATGCCACACGAACGTCGGGACGCTGGGTGATGACCTTGGAGGGCAAAGTGGTGGGAATGGCTGGCGGATCGGGGAGTGAGCCATTTTCCGCGACCTTGGTGTTGGTTGCCATCGATCCGGTCAGAACCGCCAGCGCATTGACGAGAACGGCACGATCCTGATCCAAGCGGATACGGTCAGCCTCTGCCGTGGCCACCTCGGTCTCAGCTCGAGCGAGGTCGAGGCCGCTGATCTGACCCGCATCTCGTTGCTTGGTCAGCAGCTCAAGCGCTTTGCCCCGAACTTCCAAAGTGCGCGCCAAAACATCGCGATCTGCATCGACCGCGCGCAAGGCCCAGTAGGTTTGCGCCACCTCACCTGCGACACTAAGCTTGAGGGCATTGAGCGATTCTTCCGCGGCCGCTTTGTTGGCCTTCGCTTGTTCAACTTGCCGTCTGACTTTGCCCCATGCATCCACCTCGTAGCTCATTTCCAAGGGAACCGTGTAGCTGTTGAAATAGATGGATCCGCCTTGCGGCCCGCGGAAGACCGACTTCGTGCGCTTCGCTCCAGGCTCAAGCGTAATGCTTGGAAAGTATCGTGATCGAGCCACGCCGCTCAAAGCCCGCGCTTCATCCAACCGTGCCGAGGCTGAGGCAATCGTCTGGTTCTGCTTCAGCGCCTTCTCCACCAGGTGGTTCAGCGTGGAGTCCTTGTAAATCTTCCACCATTTCTCCGGATCTGGGAGCGAATCGGCATCTTGACGCTTCCAAGTCACCCCTTTTTCCGAGAAGGATTCCGGCAAATCCATCTCGGGTTTTTTGAAATCAGGCCCAACCACACAGGAGCTCAGTGCCATCACAGGCAAAAGCACTAGGGGTCGGGAAATGGCGGCGAGGCTCAGCATCGAGGCTAGCAAAGCACCGAATCTCGTGCGTGCAAGTGATTACTTGCATTTTCCCATAGCGATTTTATGGTGGTTTTATGTCTCAAAAGACCAGCTCCAAGGATCGCACCCATCAGCGCTTGATTGATGCGGCCCGGGCGGAGTTTGGCGATCGAGGCATCGAGGCGGCCACCACACGCTGCATCGCAAAGCGAGCGGGTGTGAATGAGGTGACGCTTTTCCGACACTTTGAGTCCAAGCAAAAGCTACTTTCGGCGGTGGTTCAGAACACCTCGGCTGATTTTGACGCTCTCTGTCTCTTTCGCGGTGACTTCAGTGGCGACTTGATCGAGGACCTCACTTACATCGCCAACGTTTACACCGATTGCTTCGAGCGCTGCGAGGGCATGGCTCGCCAAATGATTGCGGTCGGCAAACAACAGCCCGACATGGCGAAGGAGTTGATCGGCGATGTGATCACTCCATTCCATGCCAGCATTGCACGTTATCTTGATGAGGCAAAAGAAGCCGGCAAGGTTCGTGCTGACGTGCACTCACAAGCCATTGCCGAAATTCTAACAGCATCCCTGATGGGAGGCGTGCTGCGCCGCACGTCCAAACTATCCAGCTTGGACCGCGAGACATGGATCCGTGAAACCGTCAGTTCACTCGTTGGCGGCATGAAGCCTATTTCTTGATCAACCCGATCGTCGCATCAGCGTGGCGCTAGCCCATCTTCTTGCCGCCCTCAGCATTGTCATGAAGGTTGCCTCCCTTCACCTCGAGATCTTATGCGTCTCCCGCTTCACTTTCCCCCGGCTTTCTCGCACGCGGCGGGAGTTTGAAGCATTGGGTGGCTGCCAATGGGGAAACCCCGCAAACTTTAGGGATTTCATACACGGGCTTCCACGCCTCCATCCCTTCGTGCCAAGCGTATTTGATGGGAGGGCTAATCGAAAGATCCGAGGCTTTGGACTTAAGCTCGGCCAAAGGCACTGGTCCGTATTGCACGTCATTCTGAATATAATGCCACTCGTCTCTGCCGGTAGCATCGATTCTGGCGTCTTCCTCAGCCCGCGCTAAAGCGCGCTCCTTGGCACGCTCCTTGGCGCGCTCTCTTGCCAAGTCGGCTGAGACTTCTTCGTCTGTGTGCTGAGTCGTAGGCTCCTCTTCGTTGGTAGCTGTGTTGGATGTAGAGTCAGGCATCAGTTTAAGCAGATGAATTCATGGATCAGGCCGAGCATTCTTCTTGAGCTCGGGGGGAGGGGGGGGGGGGGGGGATTTAGTCATCCTATGACGAGGTCGGTGGATTATGGAATGGTGTAACAGAATCGCAACATAAATTGTAATGCTCGGGTAGACCGTGATGCGCATGAGTTAGGATAATGAATGGATCCCGCTTACTTCTTGATCAGCGCGATCGCCGCATCAGCAAAGCGTTGGCCCATCTTTTTGTAGCCATCGGCGGTGTAATGAAGGTTGTCCCCCCTCATCTCAAGATCATCGGTGTCAATCCACGCGCCACGTTCTGAGGCATCCGCCACTTTGACTTGTTCGTCACGAACCATGGTCCAGTGCTTGTAGCGCTTGTTCTCTAGGTCCATGTCGCTGAGTCGGCCGATCACAAAATTCACATCCTCTCGCTTGAGATCTTTTTCTAACTGATCGATCAACCCTTGAAAGCTCTTGGCGTAAACTTCGCCGTGCAATTCCTTGGCGTCGCGCTCGCCCTGCATCCAGACAAAGGTCACGGACGCAATTTTTTTGCCTTCGACGGCTTTGTTCACTTTGCCCAACAAGCGGTCGTAGAGGTCGCCCCATGCCTTTTTTCCTCCCGCGACCTCTCTGCCTTCGGCGGGTTTCCAGTCCTTGTGCCATCGACGGATCGGTTGTCCGCCTTGAACATCTTTGACAACGATCACTTCATTCTCGCCAAATTCTTTTTTCACCGCTGGTGTGAACGAAGCATTTGGATCCAACCCCGCCATGTTGGACTGACCCGACAGGATGAAGAGATGTTTCCCATCTTCAGCGTGGGCGGCGACGGCTAGAAGAGGAACGAAGAGCAGTGATAAGAGATGACGTGGATTCATGGTGTTCGCATGTTAGATGTTGATATTTGTTTTACTTAGCAAGGCGAAGCGTGGCTTGGAAGGTTTTATCTTCTGGCTTGAATTCAAGAGTCGCGGTGTTCTTGCCATTTTTTAGAAGCTCGGCGGTGATGGGCTTGAGCAAAAGATTGGTCCCGCGTGCATCGGGTTTCTTGAGGTCGAGGTCCAGCACGGTGGTGCCATTGAGGCTTAGCTTGATCTCCTTGGCCATCTGGTAGCTGAAGTAGAGGTCACCGACCGATTTTGCATCGGCGATGTCGAACTCGATGGTCGTGGTGTGCGACTTCTTCGAGGCGTGCTCTGCACCTGCCTTGAAGCTGGCGATCGCCTCGCCGGCACTCATCGGGTATTCGGGCTCAGACTTGAGAATTTCAGCGGCGGATTTCCCGTAGAAGGTGTCGGGCTTGCGAGCGACTTCCCTGAGCCATCTGCGACCACTGTTGTTCGCCATCGGAAGAATCAGGTTGAATCCTTTTTCTCCATCCCAGCTGAAGCCTTTGATGCCGCGGTCGTATTTGGCACCAAGCTCCATGATCTCCTCGTTCGATGGGTCTTCAACAGTCGCGCGGTAGAGCTTGAGTCGGGCATCCGCCGGATCAAGCACCGACTCGATTCCTAACAATTGATGTTTGAGCGTGTAGAGGTCGCCCAGTTCATAGTTCTTTTTCATCTCGGCCAGCGTCAACTCGATGCTCGCAATGTTGCGCTGTGAGACTCCTTCGAGTTGGGCGGCCAGCTTGGCAACTCGTGCATCGGAAGATGACTTGAGCGAAGCTGCCGCAGACTCAGCCGCCGGATAATCCTTTGCGCGGAAGAGCGAGAGCGCAGGCTTGAGTTCCGCAGGAGCATCGGCCGCAAAGACGCTGTCGCGCCGGCCCAACATGGCGAGTCGCTTGCTGCCAGAGAGATAGCTCAACGCAAAACTTCCGGTGGTCCAGTGAGGACCTTTGCTGACATAGCCTGTGCCAAGATCCCCTTCGCGTGTCTGTGGCCATGATTGGGTCATGAAGGTGCCGTCACGACGCCGGCAAAGGTCGCGATAGGAAACAAAGCGTTTCCAGAATGCGATCGTATTCTCAGGGCCAGTGAGCTGCACCCCAAGCGGCGACCATGTTTGGTTGAAGTAGTTGCCGGTGTGGCCGCTCTCAATGCTTCGCAAGTTGGAGCTCGCGCTGAGGCGGGCAAACCACTGAGCTGCGGGATGCGCGTCCAGCATGTAGAAACACAGAGCCGTCTTGCCGCTTTTGCCATTGTTGCTCGCATCGTAGTAGGGGGTGTGGTCGCCATACGGAATGTTTCCACGGCCCGCGTATTTTCCATAAAAGCGAATGCTGTTTTCAATCGCTTTGTCTGAATAGGTGACGCCGGCCTGCTTGCCGAGAATCAATGAGTAGAAGCAGACGATGCCCGTCGAGTTGACCGAGCCGTAACCGGGCGGAATGAAGTCGGGCACACCGCGGTGACCCCAGGTGCCGGGGTTCGCTTGGCCGTCGGTGAGGACTTTCGCAAACTCCTCGATGGTCGGTAGCACACGAGCGTCTCCAGTCGCCAAATAGTATTCGCACAAGAAGGTGTTGGTATTTCCCCAACGCCAAGTTTCATGACCGGCATCCGTCACATTGTGCAGCAAGCTCATGCGCATGGCAGAGCGGCGGACGTGATCGAGGTATTCGGGGTTGTGAGTGGCGAGCAAGAAACCCGCGTTGTGAGGACGGCCGATGCCAGGGCTGTAGCCATCGGCGGGCATGGTTTCCGCGAGTATCGCGGCGGCGTTTTCAACAATCTTGGCCGATTTCGGGCAGTTGAATGGCGCGGTGTCGCTGTAGGTTCCCATGACGGGGAGCTGGATGGTGATGGTTTCGGTCTTGCCGTTGCGCATGCGCAGAAGCTTGAGCTCACCTTTGCCCCGATCGCTCTCGGCCCAGGTGATGGCACGTGCGATGGACAAGCGGGCATCGGAGTCGAACGCTTTCAGCTCTGGAGCACTGGTCCAACTGCTAGCTGGAGTTTCAGGCGGCACAGAAGCGCCGAGGATAAGGTCGTAGGGTTCAAGGATGCCATCCGCGGGCGAACCTGGCTCGATGCTTTTGATCAAAATCTCACGGCTATCTCGGCTGTGACCGTCATGACCTTGGATGTAGCCACGTGCTCCGGTGGGGCCGAGGTTCTGGGTGATGTGCCAATTGCGGATGCCGGCATAGGGCATGGGAGTGAGCTCCGCTGGCAGCTTGGAGAGTTCGTGCTCTTGCGCGTTAGCGAGTGGAGCCACCGAGAGCATGGCGATGGAAATGGAGAGGAATCGTTTCATGATGAAAAATGTAAAGTTTGGGAAAATTTGGGAACTTAGAGGCTTTCGATTTCAGCGATGGCTTTCTTGAGGTCGGCGACGCCAGCCTTGATGTCGCCCTGAGGAGTCACCTTGGCTTCCTTCCCGTTCTTTTCGAGGTCGGCAAGGATGGCCTTGAGTTCGGGCAGGATGGGCTTGGCATCGGCACCATAAGCGCGGGCCGACTTCAAAGCAGGACTGTAGAGATGCAAGCCACGTCCCGTCTTGCTCATCAATTTGGGCAGGCGTGCGATTACCTGAGGCTCTTTCATCTTGGTGAGCAACTCGAGTGCTTGTTCTTGGCCACCACCAGCAAACATGGTGTCGCGACGGGTATACCAATCGAGATGCGCCAAGAGCTCAGGAATGAAACGTTTTTGATCCTCGGGCTTGAGTCGGCCAACAATCTGCACGATGTGGCCCCTGCCGTTGGGAAGCGGTCCAGCCATGGCCGCCTTCAATCCATCATCAATGTCCACAATCGGCAAGGTGTAAGCTTGGAAACGCTTGTTCAGCGTCACCTTGGCCTCTTGCGCGAGGTATTCATCTGAGTCGGTGCACATCGCCAATACCGCAAGCGTAGCGTCCTTGGTTTTCGGCGCGAGCGTGCCCAGAGCATTGAGGGCAGCCACACGAACTTCGTGTTCTTGGTCCTTGGTCAAGCGAATGAAGTCCTCGACCAAACCATCAGGAAGCTCATCGGTAGAGAGCCTCTTGCATACTTCTGCAAGAGCGGTGGCGGATCCCGCGCGAATCTTGTTGTTGTCGGAATGGGTGCCTTGACGAAGTTCCCCAATCGCTAAGGTGCCACGCTTGCCCAACTCCTTTGCCGCTTCCATGCGCAATACGGGGTTCCAGTTGTCGAGCATGCCCATCAACGTTTTGGTGTCGGTCTTTGCCAGTTTGTCTGCCTCGGGAATGGGGGTGACAATCTCGGGGTAGTCCTGTGGACATTGAGCGTTCACAGGAGCCAGGAGGTCTTGGAACTGGTTGGTGAAACCGGTTGGCTCAACGGGCGTGCTGAGATCCACCGTCTCCCTCGGGTTGACAAGTGTGGCGACGATGACGTCGTCGTTGGAGCTTTCGCCGGATCCGCTGGTGGCTTTTTGGCTATCGCAGCTGGCGAATGCAAAAGCCGCACCGGCAACGATGAGAGAGTATCGAGAATAGGACTGGGTCATGATGATATCAAGAAGGGCGAATACCATGAGGAATTCAGCAGAGGAGTCCATGCGATTTTGATCCATGAGGAGCGCTAGTGATGAAATACGCGCAAACGCTAGGACGTATCATGACATCATGATCCGACCACTCTCATGCGCGTTGCTCTCCATTTCTCTGATCCATTCCCTGCGAGCTGCGCCGGAGTTTGAAACCAAGCTGCTGGCCATTGATTCCAATGAAGCCTGCGCCATCGCGGACTTCAACAAGGACGGCGTCCTCGACGTCAGCGCTGGCCGCAACTGGTATGCAGGCCCCGAATACGCTCCCCGCCCGCTGCGCGACATCGCGGAGTTCGGCAAAGACTACCTCGAAAACAACGGCGAATATGCGCTCGATGTGAATGGCGATGGCTGGATCGATATCGTTTCAGGCATCTTCAAAAAGAAAGAGGTCTACTGGTATGAAAACCCCGGCAAGGAAGGACTCGAGCTAGGAAAACTCTGGCCGCAGCACCTGTTGGCGGTAACCGCAGACCACAATGAGATCGCGTGGATGCACGACCTCGATGGCGACGACAAACCCGAATACATCGCCAACAGTTGGCAGCCAAAAAACCCTCAGCTGATCTGGAAACTCATCAAGAAAGACCAAGAGATCACAATGGAGAAGTGCACGGTCGGTGCCTGCAACGGTCACGGCATTGGCTTTGGCGACTTGAATGGCGATGGCCGTGAAGACCTGCTTTTTGGCAACGGTTGGTATGAGCGACCCGAGGGCGACCCATTCGCTGGCGAGTGGATTCTTCACGAAGACTGGAAGTGGAAACATGCCAGTTGCCCCATGATCGTGACCGACCTCAATGGCAACGGCCGCAATGACATCATCTACGGCAATGGGCACGATTACGGCGTTTATTGGATGGAGCAACTTGAGCCGAAAGACGGCAAGACGCAGTGGAAACGCCATGAGATCGACAAGAGCTGGTCGCAAGCCCACGCAATGGTGTGGGTCGATATCAATGGCGATGGCGCCAAAGACCTTGTAACCGGCAAGCGCGTGCGTGGCCACTCCGGTAGAGATCCAGGAGCAGACGAGGTGCCGTCGGTCTATTACTACACATGGGACAAAAAGTCCCAAAAGTTCGACCGTCACCTCATCGCCAAAGGCGTAGGCACCGGTCTCTTCATCCGCAGTGCTGACTTAGATGGCAATGGCAAAGTCGACATCGCGGTTTCAGGGAAATCGGGCACCTATTTGTTGTTTCAAAAATAGAACACACCCCGGAGTTTCCTTTTAGCGGCATGAATCATGCCGCTTTCACACAGATCACCTTGAAATGTAGGGCATCTCGCTATGGTATACCTACATCCTGATGCTTCGAACTTTTCTCCATATCGCCATCCTCACAACGCCATTGGCGGCGAAGGTCGAGTTCACACGCGATGTGCAACCGATTCTCAACAAAAACTGCATCGCCTGTCATGGCGGAGTGAAAGAGGCAGGTGGCGTTTCGTTCATCTTCCGCGACCAAGTTCTCGGCGAGGGAGAATCGGGGAAACGAGTGGTGGTCCCCGGGAAACCTGAAGCCTCTGAGCTCATCGCGCGCATCACGACCGATGATCCTGACGACTTGATGCCACAGCCCGATCACGGCCCGCGGCTGAACGATGCGGATGTGGAGATGCTGAAAAAATGGATTTCGGAAGGTGCGGTGTGGGGCGAACATTGGTCGTTCGCCGCTCCCGAAAAGCACCCTGCGCCAGAAGTCAAAAACACCGACTGGCCCAAGAACGACATCGACAAATTTATCCTCGCGAAACTCGAGAGTAAAAACCTCGGGCCATCGCCCCAAGCCAAACCTGCTGAGTGGTTGCGCCGTGCATCGCTCGACTTGATCGGCCTGCCGCCAAGCATCGCTGAACTTGATGCTTTCGAAGCCGCTGCAAAAGTCGACTTCGACGCTGCGGTCAAAGCCGAAACCGAGCGCCTGCTGGCGTCGCCCGCATTTGGCGAACGCTGGACATCGGTATGGATGGACCTCGCCCGCTACGCCGACTCTGAAGGGCTGGGCAACGACAGCACGCGCCATGTTTGGAAATACCGCGACTGGTTGATCGATGCCTTTAATAAGGATCTCCCCTACGACCAGTTTATCATCGACCAACTCGCTGGCGACCTCGTTCCGAACTCCACACTGGAACAGAAACTCGCCACCACCTTTCACCGCTTAACCCAAGCCAACAGCGAGGGCGGCACCGACGATGAAGAGTTCCGCCTGATGGCCGCCATGGATCGGAGCGTCACCACATGGGAAGTTTTTCAAGGCCTGTCGATGAGCTGTGTCCAATGCCACAGCCATCCTTACGATCCGATCAAGCACGAAGAATACTACACCAGCCTCAGCTTCTTCAATAACGCCAAAGATGCCGACGCCCAAGGCCGAGCACCACTGCTGCCGATTCCGTTAGACCCAAAGAATTACGACAGAGCCAATGAGCTCATCGAGAAGTCGCGCGAACTCAAAGAGATCATCTTCAACAACTGGCAACAGGTCGACAGCGCCTCCACTTGGCATCCTGTCACCGAGCTCACAGCATCATCGCCCACCGCAGAGATGAGCGTGGTGGAGCAAGATGGCTACGCCGAGTTTCGTGCGACCGACAACGCGAAGTCGGGCTCGCTTTACACCCTGAACGCCACCCCACCCGCAGACGTCACCAACATCACTGCCATCCGCCTGACCTATCTTCCGAAGGATGAAAAGAAAGCTCTAACAGACGCCGAGTGGGGAGCATCGCTCAATCACATCGAGGTGGCCAAAATCGCCGCTGACGGAAAAGCGCACCCACTCAAGCTGATCGACGTCATTGCCGACGAAGCGGACCCGATCAACGACCCGCTCGGCTCACTCAACAAGAAAGGCAGCGGCTGGGGCACACACTACAAATTCTTCCGTCCTCGCTACGCGACATTTGTCCTCGAGAAATCTGAGTCGCTCGCTGCAGGCGAAACGCTTCGCCTGAAACTGAAGAATGGCGGCACGTATTTGGCCTCCTTCCCGTTGGTTGCAAAGCGCGGTCGCATTGCCACCAGCTCCGACCCGGCATGGATCTCACAACAGAAGAACTCCACCATGCTTGCGCTGCGAAAAGAGCTCAAAGCGACCGAGGACGAGTTGATGAAAATCCCTCACATCAAGATTCCTGTCATCATCGAGCGCCCCGAAGAACATGCACGCGTTACCAATGTGTTTGATCGCGGCAATTGGCTCAACAAAGGCGAGGTCATCCAAGCATCCAACACGCCGCATGTCTTCCCGCCCCTAAAAGCAGAAACCGATCAACCGACACGGCTCGATCTCGCGAAGTGGATCGCCTCACAAGAAAACCCGCTCACGGCTCGTGTTGCGGTCAACCGCTTCTGGCTCGAACTGTTTGGTGTCGGCATCGTGCCGACTCCTGAAGATTTCGGCTCGGCTGGCGAGAAACCCACTCACCCTGAATTGCTGGATACCTTGGCAGTCCGGTTCTCAACCGAGATGGACTGGAGCATCAAATCGCTGCTGCGCGAAATGGTCACCAGCAGTGCTTACCGCCAAGCCAACACGGTCACTCCAGAGTTGCATGAGCTCGATGCCGACAACCGCCTGCTCGCTCGCGGCCCACGCCAGCGCGTGACTGGCGAGATGGCAAGGGATGTGGCCCTCACCGCCTCTGGCTTGCTTCATTCACAACGCTACGGCGCTCCTGTCTTCCCGCCCATTCCGCCTGGCGTTTGGAAACCCTTCACTGGCGGAAAATGGAAGACCCCTGAGCCAGGCGACCCTCAACGCTACCGTCGCGCCCTCTACACGTTTTGGAAGCGCAGCATTCCATATCCGACCTTCTCCACCTTTGATGCGCCGACCCGTGAGATGTGCAGCAAGCGCCGCATGCCATCCAACACACCGATCCAAGCGCTCGCCGTTCTCAATGATCCAGCCTTCCACGAATGCGCGCAGGCGCTTGCCATAAGAATGCAGCAGGAAGCGGACTCGCTTGATGACAGGCTTTCCCTCGGCTATCGTGCTACCACCTCAAAAAGAATCACCGCTGACCGACTCGATGAGCTCAAGTCTCTCTACCACAAGCTCGAAGAGAAATACGCCGCTGATCCAAGCTTGATGAAAGGCCTTGCGAAAACACCCGAGGTGGCCGCCTTGTCAGTGATCGGATCCGTCCTCATGAACCTCGACGAAGCCGTCAGCCGCTAATCACGAACGACCCGATTTCCAGATGAACCTTTTCCAAAAAGTCCAAGCCGAGAGCCTTCAGCAAACGACGCGTCGTGAGTTTCTGCGCAATTGCACCACGGGCCTCGGCGGCATGTGGCTTGCCTCCCAAGGTCTCGCCAATGCAGCGGGACCGCTCAACATCTCGCACGACCCCTCCAACCCTCTGGCGCCGATTCCTCCATCGTTTGCGCCCAAGGCAAAACGGGTCATCTACCTTCACATGGTCGGCGCACCGAGCCAACTTGAGTTGTTCGACTACAAACCCATCCTGAAGAAATACGACGGCAAGGAATGCCCGAAGGAATACCTTGAAGGACAGCGCTTTGCGTTCATTCAAGGCGTTCCAAAAATGCTTGGGCCGCAGTTTGATTTCTCACAGCACGGTGAATCGGGCGCATGGATCTCCGACCGACTTCCGCAGCTCGCCAAGCACGCCGACAAGATGTGCATCATCAAAACGATGCAGAGCGACCAATTCAACCACGGCCCTGCGCAGCTCCTCATCCAAACGGGCAATGCCAACCTCGGCCACCCGTCGATGGGTTCGTGGGTGACATGGGGTCTTGGAACTTCTAACCAAAACCTCCCCGGTTTCATGGTGCTACTATCCGGCGGTCGACTCCCACGTGTCGGTTCCTCGCTCTGGGGTAGCGGCTACTTGCCATCGGTTTACCAAGGCGTGCAGTGCCGATCCACGGGCGACCCCGTCCTCAATGCCGCCAACCCAGCTGGCATCTCATCCGACATCCGTCGCCAAGCACTCGACTCACTGAAAAACCTCAACGAGAAGACCTTCCACGAAATCGGTGACCCTGAAACGGTCACTCGCATCGCCCAATACGAAATGGCTTACCGCATGCAGACGTCGGTGCCAGAGGTGATGTCGATCGATGATGAACCTGCTGCCGTCCACGAAATGTACGGCACCAAACCAGGCAAGGAGTCGTTCGCCAACAACTGCCTGCTGGCGCGCAAGCTGGCCGAAAATGGAGTTCGCTTCATCCAGCTCTACGACTGGGGTTGGGATTCCCATGGATCGAACCAAAGCGAAGCTCTTAACGGCGGCTTCAAGGACAAATGCAAGTCCATCGACCAGCCGATCTCCGCCCTGCTCACCGATCTCGAACAACGCGGCATGCTAGAAGACACCCTCGTCGTCTGGGGCGGTGAATTCGGCCGCACGCCGATGCAAGAAAACCGCGGCGGCGGCGCAGCCAATGCCCTCGCCGGCCGCGACCACAACCCGAATGCCTTCACCATCTGGATGGCAGGCGCAGGTGTAAAACCTGGCATCTCCTACGGTGAAACCGATGACATGGGCTACCACGCTGCCACCAACCCAGTTCATATCCGTGACCTTCACGCCACGATGCTCAAGCTGTTTGGCTACGATGCCAAACGCCTCTCTTACCAATACCAAGGGCTCGAACAAAAACTCATCGGCGTGAAACCGGCGAAGGTGATCGATGATATTTTGGCGTAGAGCGACTCATTTGTCTCCGAACACGATGCAGATTGGCCCAGGCACATTGACGATGCTTTGAGGAATGAAGGTGAGCTCGCCCGATTCAGCATCGACCGAGAAAACCGCAAGCGTGTTGGAATGAGCGCCCGCCGCGATCAACCAGTTGCCATCTGGCGTGAGGTTGATGTTGCGCGGCCATGATCCGCGGATCGGCTCGACCTCGACGACTTCGGCTACGCCCTTTGGGCTTACCTTCATCACGGTCACCGAGTCATTGCCTCGATTGCCGCAATAGAGAAACTTGCCGTTCGGATGCACCACGATCTCGGAACACGAGTTGAAATTCTCGCGTTCCTTCACCTCCTCCGAAAGGGTTGGCGCAACATCCGTGGGAATGGCCGTTCCTTCCTCCTTGTCGTAGGCGAATGTTGTCACGGACAAGGTCAGCTCATTGAGCAGATGGATGAATTTCCCATCCTTCGAAAACCGCATGTGCCGCGGACCACCACCTGGCACCGATGTCGCCTTGCCATGCGCGGAAAGTTTGCCGTCGGCCTCGACCGCATAGATGACAATCTCGTCCAACCCGAGGTCGGGCACAAAGGCAAAGCGCCCATCAGGCGAAAACCCGACCCAATGCGGATGCGGTGCATCTTGTCGTTTTGGAACCACTTTGGAACCACCCTTGTGCTGGATTAACTGCGAGCGCTCGCCCACCTGACCATTCTCAAGAATTGGGAATACCGCGACAGAGCCCCCACCATATTGTGCTGTTAAAAGAAACTTCCCGGATGGGTGCACCGCGATGTGCGCGGCGCCGTTGTCACCGATGGGGTGATGATTCAGTTTTGTGAGCTTTGCCCCATCCACGGCATAGGCCACCACAACGCCATCCTTTCCGATCCGGCCAATCGAATACAGGTGTTTCTTATCAGGCCCAAATGCCAAGAAGCCGGGGCTTGAGATTTCCGCGGCAAGCTTGGGTTCGGACAGCTTGCCGCTCTCTAAGTTCATGGTGCAGTGGTAAATCCCCTCCGATGCTTTTGATCCAGTACCGATGAAAACATCCACTGGCTTTGCATCGCCAATGGCCGTGATCGAAAACATGGCGAGGAGGAATGAGAATGTACGGTGCATGGGTCGTATGATGTTGGGAATCGCGTGCGCCGTCAAAGAGATCAGGCACAGACCCATCGAATACGTCAGAATTGGGTTTCATCTCTCAGGGAACTGGCTCATTCTCCGCCTCATGAAAAATCTATGCGCCTACGGGGCCATCTTGTTTGGATTGGTGGGAATGTTTTCAGGGATCGCCGACTGGGCCTTGTCCAACTACGTGCTGGAATCTGTTGACTGGGAAGGGCCCCTCGTCAGCATCCAATTGATGGCTTGGGTGTTCACCTACATCAGCTTTGGAATTGGCATCATCCTTGCCGGGCTATCCTCACTCTTGAAAGAGTCGGCCTAAGGCACATTCTTCTACGAAATTCAGGGGTTCCAGGCAGCTGCCTGCGTTCTTCGATTGATAGAGGGGCCGATTGACGCTGGTATGCTTTGCAGACCATGAGCCTCTCCAAATTTCTCTCCCCGCTTTTTGCCCTCTACTGCACCAGCCTTGCTGCAGCACCTCGGCCCAACATCATCGTCATCATGTCAGATGACATGGGGTATTCCGATATCGGTTGTTACGGCAGCGAAATCGAAACGCCAACCCTCGATAAACTTGCCTCCAACGGCCTGCGCTACACTCGCTTTTACAACACCGGACGATGCTGCCCCACCCGCGCCTCACTTCTAACAGGACTTTATGCTCACCAAGCGGGCATTGGACAAATGACCAACGATGGTGGACAGCGCGGCTACCAAGGCGACCTCTCTCGCAATGCTGTGACCATCGCAGAAGCTCTCAAGCCGGCAGGCTACCGCACCTACATGGCCGGCAAGTGGCATGTGACCAAACAGCTCAAACCTGACGGCGATAAAAGCAACTGGCCCATGCAGCGCGGGTTCGACCGATTCTATGGCACGATCATTGGCGCAGGCAGTTTCTTCGACCCCTGGACATTGACCCGCGGCAACCAAGCCATCACGCCAGAGAATGATCCTGAGTATTCGCCCAAGGAGTATTATTACACCGATGCCATCAGCGACCAGGCGACCCGCTACGTCAAAGAGCACGCACAAGATCACGCCGATCAACCCTTCTTCATGTATGTCTCCTACACCGCGGCTCACTGGCCGATGCATGCGCTCGAAAAAGACATCAAGAAATACAAAGGTCGCTACGACGAAGGCTATGGCACAATCCGCAAAGCGCGTTATGAGAAAATGAAAGCGCTCGGTGTCATTGAAGACTGGAAGCTAAGCGAAGCCCCTCAGAAGTGGGAGGACGTGGATGAGGCGACCCAAGAATGGGACCTCCGTTGCATGGAGGTTTACGCCGCGATGGTCGACTCCATGGACCAAGGCATCGGACGCAGAACCACGAAGGCGGCATCGCCACCCCGCTCATCGCACACTGGCCCAAGGGCATCAAGGACCAAAAATGAGTTGCGCCACGAACCCGGTCACCTGTTCGATGTCATGGCAACGTGCGTTGAGCTGTCCGGCGCCGACTACCCGAAGCAGTTCGCCGACCACGAGATCGTTCCTTTGGAAGGGCGTAGCTTGGCGGGTGGCTTCGCCAGTGATCGGGTCGAAGAGCGGACCCTCCTCTTCGAACATTATGGCAAAGCCGCCATTCGCAAAGGATCTTGGAAACTCGTCCGCGAAGGAGAGAAAAAACCATGGGAACTTTACGCCATCGACAAAGATCGTTCCGAGCTCAACGACCTCAGCACGAAGCACCCAGAGAAGGTCAAAGAGCTGAGTGAGCTGTGGGAACAAGAGGCGAAAAGAACCTTTATCTACCCGAAGCCGAAAGCCAGAAAACGCCGCTGAGACAACGACTCCGCGGCTTTCTCAGATCGGATGATGGATTTTTGGATTGAGTCGGCCGCCGTGGTCGCGCAAACAACTAGAACTTATGGGAAGAGCATTTGAATGTCGTCGTCGCGCCAAGGAATCTCGCTGGGCAGAAATGTCCAAGGTGTTTCCGAAACTAGCCAAGTCGATCACCTTGGCCGCCAAGGGCGGCGGACCGGACCCTGAGTCAAACGCGCCGCTGCGCATCGCCATTTCCAATGCGAAGGCGAAAAACATGTCGCGCGACAACATCGAGGCGGCCATCAAACGCGCCGAAGGCAAGGATGCTTCGGAGATCACGGAGATTTCCTATGAGGGCAAGGGCCCACATGGTTCGCAATACATCATCGAGTGCGCCACCGATAATACCAATCGGTCGATCACCAACATCAAAACGATTTTCAACAAGAACGACGGACAGATCCTCGGCGGCGGCGCCTTGGATTTCATGTTCTCCCGCAAAGCGGTGATCGAATTCCCCGTGCCTGAGGACAAAGAAATCGATGAAGTGGAACTCGAACTCATCGACCACGGCCTAGAAGAACTCTCCGTCGATGATGACGTCGTCTCTGTCATCGGCGACTACACCGCCTTCGCACAACTCTGTCAGGCGATTGAAGACCTCGGCATCTCCGCCAGCAAATCCAGCCTTCAGTTCCTTCCGAACCAGCCCATCGAGTTGACGGATGAACAGATCGATGAGGTCGAATCCCTCGTCGATAAGTTGGAAGACGATGACGACGTGCAAGCGGTTTATACCAATCTCGCTTAAGGCCCCCGATCAATCCATCACCGTCCCAATGATCGCGCCGTTGGCGTGAATCTGTTTGAGAGCTTGCTGTTGCGACAGCCACCTCTGCTCGCGTCCATTATCAAATGCATAGGATGGCGGTCCTTGTGAACCGCCCGCACCGCGATACGCCACCATGGCCCAGGGTTCATCTTGCATGAAGACGATGGGGAAAAGAGATCGGCGTTTGCTATGCAATAGCGCGAGGTGGAATTGGGAGAGGTGCAGAATCCCCTTCAACTCGCCAACTTCTAGCTTAGGCCCAATGACATTGCGTGGCTCGTTTTCATCCGTCCGCTGCATCGCGGCAAAATCGATGCTGGGATAGGTCTTGATCCAATCGGCCATTTTACGAGGAGAAGCCTCAGCAGTGACTGGTTGAAATTTTTCCCGCAGTTGTTTCCGCTGCAATGGCGTCAGCTCCAATGTTAGTTCGCTCGGCAATTCGCTCAACGGCTTTGCTGTGCCAAGTGGTTGCCGCTCGATCGAAATGGCCATGTAATGAGTGATGTAAACAGGCTTGATGCGGTTCTTCGCTGGGAAGATCGGACCAGCAACTTGTCAGCAAGTTGATCGATGGTGAGGCGGCGCATTTTTCCTGGCCCAGGGTTGTGCACGACATATTTCCCGTCCGATTTGCTCATCAGCAAAACATTGTGGGGGCCACCATGAAGACCATTCACTCGCAGTGAATACACCCACCCTTTCTCCAAGCCGGGGTCGATGTTCTTGCGGATCACCTCTTGGGCGTAAAACAGCAAATCGTTACGAGCCATATCCGGGTGCTGGACTGTCGATGCCTCCCACGGCAGGGCAAACAACTCGCAAAAGATGCGTTTGTCGAATGAGCGCTCAAACTTAAAATCTCCGCGCCGCAACCCGTAGACCGCACTGGTAAATGTCTTTGAACTGCTGACGTCCAATCCTGTGGCCAGTGCAAGAGCGGGCACATTGGCAAAAAAGGCACACGATGGGCCAGTTTGTTTGACCGGCTTAAGCTGCTCCCATGTCATCCACTCCGAAGCGCTCTCCGCAACAGCCGGCAAGGCCAATAATAACAATCCCACCATGGTGGATCGCCGGATGTTGAAAGTCGCCGCAGGTGGATACATTTCTAGTTCTGAATGAAGCCGAGCGCAGGATTTTGGCAATCCCAAATTCACATTGCCTAGCAGTTCAGCGCTTGCGACTGTGAAAGCATGAACCATCCATTTGCGATCTTCCTGTCCTTGCTTTTGCTGGCTTTGTGCTCCTGCGATGAGAAGCAACCCATAAGTGAGGAGCTGTCCATTAAGCTTTCGGATGACCCATCCGCAGGTTTCAACGACTTCCTCGTCGGGATGGGTCATCTCATTGAAATGAGTCCTGCGGAGTTGGTCGTCGTCGATGAAGGCCAAGCCTATAGCATGACCCTTTATTCATCCAACCACGACAGCGTCGAAATTGAGTCCGCCAGAATTTCAATGGTCGCCCATGATGCCTTCACTTTTGGCGAACAGAAGGAGCCCGTGGGTCGAAACCAGCTCGTGGAACATGTGAGCGTTTATGCTGCCGCTTGCAAAGCAGCTGACGAGGATCCGATCCTTCAATTGTCAGCTGCCCCTGGCATCTCGCGAGAACAAGGGATCGACCTGTTAGGAACCTTTGCGAGAATGGGCGTTTTCCAACTGGAGATTGTCGACCAATTGTCTACCGGGCCATATCCCAGCATCAAAAAAACAAAAAACACTCCCCCATCCCGCGGTGAAATTCACGCTGACCCCGCAAGCGATTGATGCAGCTCCAGCCTCACAATTGAAATTTGCAGGCCATCTCGCCAGATGAAGACACACCAACAATCGAGCGCAATTTCATTGCCAGCACCCACACCCCGCGAAAGCATCGCTCCATGACGACAACCGGCGAGCAACGATTGATGCGCAAGCAAGGCGTTTTGATTGGGTCCATGATTCTTATGGTCTTGCTCCACGCCGCACAGTGGGCTTTTCCCATCTTTTTTGCTCAGTGGATGACTTGGCCGCGTGATGTCGTTCAATCATGGGAGCAACTACAAGATGGGAATCTAAGCGGGAGTGATTGGCGGACCTTTAGCACCCTGATCAGTTGTGGGCTGTTGCACGCCGACATCACCCACATTGCTGGCAACATGCTCTTCTACTGGATCTTCGGGGCACTGGTCGGTGAATTGATCGGTTGGCGCTGGTTGTTGGTCATTTTTTTCGTCAGCCAACTCGCAGGGGCCGTGACACATGTCGTCATGAACCAAGAAGACTATGTTCCCATGCTCGGTGCTTCCGGCATGGTCTCCGCATTGATGGGAGCCTACTTGGCGATGAGCATTCGGTGGCAACTTCCCGACCCTCACATCTGGCCCATTGCCCGCCCAATTCCGCCAGCCAACATCGCGCTCCTTGCCCTTGGATTCTTTGCGATGGATTACACCAATCTTCTTGGGGGCACCCATGATGGCATCGCCTATGGGGTGCATGTCGGCGGCTTTGCCGCTGGGTTGTTTCTTGCCGGATCGCTCCCTAGAATGCCAAAGCAAGCGAGAGCTCGGTGATGAGACACGGTTGCGAAAGCCGTTAGCTCAATCCTTGTCAGGGCCTTCCAAGTGATCTTGCACCCGCTTCGAGCTGACCTCCGTTGCGATCACTTCGTCTTTGGCGTTGAGAACCTCAACCTTGTGTCCAAAAACGCGCTCCCGTAGATACTTGCTCGCAGCATTGAAGGCATTCTGGCAATGATTGCATTCGGGTTTGCAGTTTGGCACAGCTCCCAAGATCAACGTAAGCGATGGAACTGCGACTTCTTTCTCTTCCTCGGCAGCCAGTTCCGGCACCGACAACGTTCCATCCAAAACTTCCAAATACTCTTTCCCCTTGTCGTCGTATTTCTCGAGCAGCAACCAGTAGCGTAACGATAAGCCTTTCATGGCATACTCGCTGGTGTTTTTAACGATGATGGCATTTTCGTAAAAACGCTTCTCGATGTTGATTCTCTTTCCTTTGTTCACCTCCATCACCTTTTGTTTCGGGCGATTCCTGAAATCGATCTCAACCGCGTTTTCAATCGCTTTCGAGCGTTCCATTTTCTTGAAGAACTCGCGGTCGGCTTCGCTGAAATTGGAGATCGATGTGACCAACCTTTTCCCATTTTCCAAGCGCAGCGTCACCATGCCAGTGTCGCGGCTGTAGCGCAGGACTTCTGCTTCTACTTTCTTGCTGCCATCCGCGCTCGTGAGTTCACGCGCTGTGGCCGGCAAGCTGAGCAGGAGAATTGCTGCAAGTAATGTGGGCAGATGCTTCATCTGACGGAATAGAAGCACCGACAGACCGATAGGTCAAGGTCGCCTAAAATTCTAAGCCTCAGTCTTTTCCATCTGTCGGCTGGACCTGAAACCCTCGTTTGGTGACACGGCAGCGGAACGGCTCGCCCGACTCATTCATTTCCCACCCGTTCTCATTTCCGAAGTCAATGCCATCGGTGATCATCTTCAAACTCACCACTCGGGGCAGCTCAGCAATCAGCGGCCGACCGTCCACAGGAGCATTGGCATAGACGACCAACTCATTCACCCCACGCTTGTTTTGCATGATCCAACGGTATTGGACGTCGCGGTGGTTGATGACTTTAAAACCTTTTTGCGGAACGGGCATGGTCAAAAGGTGTACGCCACAGCCGAAAGTTCCAACATCCAAAATCTCTGTGGCTCAAGCTCAACTTGAAGTCGAGATCGCGCGGGCGCCTCATTGGCAATGGAGTCAGACTGGCGCCATTCGGTTCAGTGCTGGGCTTCCAGGGGTTCCCGTTAGCCCGGCGTGGTTGTACATTTCGAAGGGCAGTCCCAGCGGGTCCATCTTCTCGTGGCAGCTCCAGCAGTACGTCTCGCGGGTCACCCGCATACGTTCGCGGAGGGTGTGGTGTCATGTATTCCTTGCGCGCAATTTTGGCTTCTGCCCGATTGCGCTCGTGCCCGAAGTACGTTTTGTCCCGCTGAGTTGCGACCACCTTCTGAGTGGTGAGCAACTCCTTCAACACCTCTTTGTCCTCCGAGAGAATCAGCTCGATCAAGCGATCCGTGCTGGCGGTGGCGTCAAACATCGCTTTGTAATGCTCTTTGCCACCGACTCCAGTAGATTTCAGTGCGGCGTCGTCCTTGCAGATGTAGCCGCCGAGATCGTAGTCGAAGTAATCGCGGAAGAAGCGAAGTACCCGTGGCTTGCGAATGCTTTCATCCTCCAGCATGCGGCTGACTTCGCGGGCGACATCTTCACGGCTGCGCATGCGTCCTTCGACGATGGCTTTGTGAAGTGCCTCGTCGGGCTTGAGGTAGCGCAAGGCGTGGTTCACGGCGAGGCCGAGCTCCCAGTCTTGCAGCATCACTCGGCCATGCGCATCGGGCTTGCCCTGCTCTACCAACTCCGGACGAAACATCGCATCGCGGTGCAGAAAGATGGAGGACAGCCCCATGAAGACGCCGTCTTCCTTGCCAACTTTAGCAACCGAGTCCTTCACGATCTGCACATAGCTGTCGGACTCCAATCCGCTTGGCGGGCGAAAGGTCACAGCCTCAAACAAAAAGTCCACCGCCTTGCGGATGCCCTCATCCGTGAGGCCATTGATCTTCATCAGATCGTTTACCGGCGTCAGTGGTCGCACCACCTTGGTGTTGTAGACCAATGAAGATGGCGTGCCGCGAATGTCGCCATCAAACTTGTAGCTGTTAGGGTTGTCGGTGATCTGTTCGGACTTGGCCAAACTCAGCGGCCCATAGGCCATGTAGCGCATGATGCCCTCTGCCTTGCTCAGGATCTGGGTCGCTTCGGCACTATTGACCGAATAAAAATGCGCGTAGTTCTCGAGGCCGTGTTTGCGGTTGGAGGATAGCACCACCGGCACACTTTTGACCGCCGTTGCATAGGCCACCACGCCACCCTGATACTTGGTGATGCGATCGGTGCCAAAGTAGAGTTTGAGTTCACCGCCGTGATTGGTCGGCACCACATCACCATGGGTCCGCAGTCCGGGCTTGGCAGGATCGTACTTCGGCTCGGTGTTGATCAGTTCATTGAGACGCGTGATGTGTTCTTGTGGCGTGATACGCCAGATGCGAGCCGGTGACGATGGCGGCCTGAGCTCAATGCCCTTTGGCATCTTCCCAAAGAGCAAGTTGTGATCGAGGAAATTGCCCTTCTTCGGATCGAGATGCGCCGTGAAGCCCCCCTTCTCTTTCATCGCAATCTGCAGCTCCTTGACGATCCAGTCTGAGAATTCGAGGCGCTCGATGACTCCCGGCTGATCCTCTTTCTTGGGCGGCATTTGCTGCAAACTCACCTGCGCCCAAATCGACTTCCATACCGCGGCATTGGTTTCATCGACCGCACCCAGCTCTTCAAAAGACACATCGGTCTTCGGATGAGTGCCATCGTGACAATCGATGCAGTACTTGTTGAGGATGTCGTAGGCATAGTTGTCGAAATTGCCTTTGGGTGCATGGCCGGGGACGTAGACATCCTTGGATTGCGCTTGGGCCGCAAGACTGACGGCTGCCGCCAACAGAAGGATGCGTTTCATCATGCTAAAACTTCTCGAAGTGGACCGCTGCCAGAATCGAACTTGGCCGCCATTTGATCGCTCATGTTGAAGCGATCGACCTCGACGCCAGAAGCCCTGAGAATGGACGTGTAGAGCGCATTGATCGGGCGCTTGCCATCCAGCTGGGTGAAACAACCGGTCTTGAAGGCTCCGTTGCAATTGCCCAAGAGCATGACCGGCCAATTGGCGCCACTGGTGTGCTGCTTGTCGGCGTTGTTGCTGGTGTAAACGATGAGAGTATTGTCCATCATGGTGCCGCTTCCTTCAGGAACGCTCTCCAACTCTTCCATCAACTTCACCAGCATGCGGCTGTTGTATTGGCGGATCTTGACCCAGATCGGATTGTCTGGCTGCGGCATGTGACCGAGGTTGTGACCCTGCTGCTCAATATCGAGGCCCTTCCAGGCACCGAAAATTTCGCCGCGTCCCGAACCAATGGTCAGCACGCTGGTGGTGCCACTCTTGAGACGAGATCCCGCCGTAGAGCATCTGATACAGGTGGTTGGGGTTGGAGTGCATGAAGATCGGCTGGCCCGGTCCGCTGGCGGAAAGATTCGCGACGGTAGGCTTGGACCGCATGTTCTCGATCGAGTCCATGCCGATGCACAGGTGCGGCAGTAGTGTTTCGGGCAGAACCTTGCTGATCTCGTGGTCGATCGTGGCCGCACTGGGAGGGACGCCGTCGCTGCCCCGGTAGCCACCGAGTGCTCCGAAGAAAGCGCTGTGCGACGGGCTGGTGTGGACGCCGTGCAGGCCGTTGATGATGTGCAGGCGTTCGCTGTTTCTCATCCCCGCCGGGATGCAAGTCATGGGATCAAAACCCTGATTCTGCATGAAGAAGATCACACGCTTGGGTCCGCCCGCCAAACCCGCTCCAGTGGCAGTCGCACCACACGAGAGACTTGGAAACATCGCGGCGCCCAGGCCGGATGCCATGAGTTTGAGTGAGTCTCTGCGGTTGAGCATGATGGGAAGAGGTAAGTGCGTGGGAGAGGCGTCCTTCGGACCAACTCCATTCGCCGCGATTCTGGTTAAATGGGACTACTATGCAAGGTTCCGCCTTCTTTCAGGCTTCATTTCTCACAGAGCTTCTTCCAAGCCCCGATGGATTGCTCAAGATTCGCCTTTTTGTCCCCCTTGATCGCATAGCACTGAAGCGTCACTGGGCCTTGGAAGCCTAGGGTTTCCAGCTTGTCGAGGAGGCGGCTTTGCGGAAACGACCCCTTGTCCAAGGTTTGAATCAGCGTGTCCCAGCTCTTGCCGTCCAGGTCCGCGCCATTGGTGCTGACCGCAAAAAGCTTCGGCGCCGCCTTGTCCAGGGCGCTCTCCAAATCCTCGGCTTCCTCGCTCTTCAGAAAATGGCACAGGTTGAACATCAGGCCAAAGTTCGGGTGGTCGACCTTGGCCACCAAGTCGATGGCTTGGGGCATGGTTTCGACCGTGAAATTGACATGAGGATAAACTGCAACACGGATTTGCTGTTTGGCCGCCATGTCGGCCGTCTGGCGCATTGAGGCCAGCAGCGCCGGCGTGATCTTTTCACGGACGGTCAA
This sequence comes from Luteolibacter sp., assembly GCA_043566505.1. Lineage (GTDB taxonomy): Bacteria > Verrucomicrobiota > Verrucomicrobiia > Verrucomicrobiales > Akkermansiaceae > Luteolibacter. The sequence goes on from CP121322.1 coordinate 1,226,013, forward strand.
CTCAATCAGTCCGCCATTGGCAAGACCCGCGACGAGCTCAGGCTCAAACGGCTCCTCCGTCACATTCAGGTAGAGGCTGAGCACCTTGACCCCATGCTTTTCATAAGCCGCCACGCGCTCGACGAGTTTTTCTCCACCCTCCTTGGCATAAACCTGACTGATTCCCGTGTAGCCCATCTCACTGAGCAATTTGGCCTCCTCCTCATAGGACAGACCTTTGGGCATGCCATTGTAGAAGGCGTAAAACTCAGGTTTGAATGGCTTCTCTTCTGCCTTTGCGCAAAGGGACAGAAACAAGGGAAGCAGCAGGAACCATTTCATGAATCGAACATGATCGAACTCACCCCACTTCATCAAGCTCGTAGCGCGGCCGCGAACGGCTCGTCCGACTCATACATGTATCCACTGCACCCAAGCTGGTGGCATCTCATTGAGAAAACATCATTGATTCCACGGTAGTCTTTTGTCATTTGAACTATCAGATAAATTCAAAATGCCCTCATGAATCTCTTTGCAAAAGCTTTCGCCTTTTCGGCCATACTCGCAGGCTCCATTCTCGGCAACCTCATCGCAGCCGAGGACGAGTTCGATCAACATGTGACCAACATCATGGCGCTTGAGTATGAAACTCGTGCCGCCTCATGCGAGGCTTTGACCAAGCTCTGCAAAGAGAACCATGAATTGTTAGACTCCTTGGCCTATGTCGCTCTCAACCCCGAGGGGCACGTTGAGCAAATCAAAAACGCCCGCTTGATCATCAAGTCCGTGCTTGATGAAGAGCTCTTTGTTGAGAGAGGAGTGGTCGGATTCGCCCTGAGCGCTGACATGAAGGTGATCACCGTCGTGCGAGACGGGCCTGCGATGAAATCTGGCATTGTGCGCAACTGGCAGCTGAAAAAAATCAATGGCAAGCCCACCAGCGAGATGGCCGTGATTGATATTTACCATCTCATCAACGGAACCACACCCGGCACCACGATGGAGATGGAGTTCTTGGACCTTGATGGCAAGAAGGTCGTTGCATCACCCGTGATCGCACCGCGAAGCACCGTTCGGCCTGATGAAAATGTGGAGCAGCGAAAGCAGATTTTCTTCGATGAATGGATGGAGCAAAAAAAGAAGGAGATCGGGATTCAGGATGACCCTCGGTGATGAGGCAGAGGGCTCAAACCTGGCCCACGCATGAATGCTCATTTGATTTCGCCCGGCACTGCGCCATGGTTGCGTTAATCAATCGCTCTACGTGCCCAACAATTGCATCCAGGACTACTTCTCGAAACGCTTCCGCCGCTTGCTTAGCAACAGCGAAGACGGTGTGCCGCCATGGTTGAGTGAAATCGATACCAACGAAGGAGTCGGGTTTTTCCGGCCCAGCGACGCCCCATGGGTCGTGCACGCCGACCTCGGGACCCTTGTCGGCGGCATTCGCGCCTTGCTCATGCAAGCGCTCCACCCCGGAAGCCTTGCGGGAGTTCGCGATCACTCGCGCTACAAAAAAGACCCGCTGGGACGCCTAGCGGGGACCATCCGATGGCTGACCGTCACCACCTTTGGGTCCAAACAAGCGATCGCCCGTGAAGCCTCCCGGGTGATGAAAATGCATCAGCATGTCAAAGGTGACTATGAACCCGCAGGTGGTGGCCAGTGCCCGTATCACGCCACGGATGATGACCTGCTGCTCTGGGTGCACGTCGCATTCATGGATTCATTCCTCCGGTCCCATCAATACTACTCGAAAACACCGATTCCCGGAGGGGCCGATGCTTACATTCGCCAGTGGTCCAAATCGGTGGAACCGCTAGGGCTGAAGAAAGCTCCCATGAGCGAAAAAGAACTGCTCGATACCATCAGCCGTTTTCGCTCAAAGTTGGTGGTCGGTGCCGATACCCGCGAAGTACTTCACTGGATCAAACATCCACCCCTGCCACGCACATCGATTCCCATCTATCGCTTACTGTTCCAAGCGGCCGTGGTCAGTCTTCCGCCCGACTTCCAAAAGATGCTCGGACAGAAGACCTTGCCGAAAGCGATCGTCGTCCCCGTGACCCGATGTTTTCTCGGCATGCTCCGCCTGTTCATCGGCCCGGACAGTCCACTGGAAGATGCGGCGATCGAACGCATTGAGCGCGCCGACCAAAACGCCAACAAAAAACCGGCACCCCCTTGCGAGAGTGCCGGTCATTGAATGGTTGGATCAACCGAGCTTATTCAGCAGCACCTGCTGGCTCCGCTTCGGAAGCTTGTTGGTCGCGGAGGTAAGCGCGACGTGACATTTTCACGCGGCCTTTCTCGTCGACACCGAGGCACTTGGCTTTGACGATTTCGCCTTTTTTGACGACATCTTCAACCTTCTCCGTGCGGCCTTCAGCCAGTTCGGAGATGTGGATGAGTCCGTCTTTGCCAGGGAGCACTTCCATGAAGGCACCGAAGGCAGTCACCGAAACGATGCGACCTTCATAGGTCTCACCCACTTCGACTTCTTTGAACAAGCGATCGATCATCTCTTTCGCACGGTCGAGACCTTCTTGCTTCGATGCGTAGATGTGGACTGTGCCGTCATCTTCGATGTTGATCTCAGCACCAGACTCAGCCTGGATGCCTTTGATGTTCTTGCCGCCAGGTCCAATGAGTTCGCCGATGCGATCTGCTGGGATGCTGACCGAAACGATGCGTGGAGCATGTGGGCTAAGTTCACAAGGAGTGGTAACGGATTCGGCCATCTTGGCGAGGACCTTGGTGCGTGCTTCTGTAGCGATCTTGATCGCGTCAGCAAGCATTGGCAGTGGCAGGCCTGGAAGTTTGAGGTCGAGCTGATAGCCCGTCACACCTTCGCAGGTACCACAGAGTTTGAAGTCCATGTCGCCGTAGAAGTCTTCCGAACCGATGATGTCCAAGAGCATCTTGTGGTCCTTCATCGAACCATCGTCGTTGTTCTCGGTCACAAGTCCCACGGAGATGCCTGCGACAGGGCGCTTGAGTGGCACACCTGCGTGAAGCAAGGACATGGTGCCGGCACAAACGGTGGCCATCGAGGTCGAGCCGTTGGACTCGGTCACTTCGGAGGAAACGCGCATGGCGTATGGGAAGTCTGCTTCGTCAGGGATAACCGGCTCGATGGAACGCTCAGCGAGCGCACCGTGACCGATTTCACGACGGTTGATGCCACCCATGCGGCCGGTTTCACCGACGGAGAATGGAGGGAAGTTGTAGTGAAGGATGAAACGCTTGTTGTCGACACCACCGGAATAGTTGTCGAAGTATTGCTTCTCGTCCGCAGGAGCGAGGGTGCAAATTCCGAGCGCTTGGGTCTCACCACGCGAGAAGATGGCGGAACCGTGAACGCGTGGAAGCGTGCCGATTTCACCGTAGAGCTCACGAAGGTCGCCAATCGCACGGCCGTCTGCACGGACGCCTTTTTCCATGATGGAAATGCGGAAGGCTTTCTTCTGAATGTATTCGAACACCTGCTCGATCTCGAACTCGGTGGTTTCAGGAACACGTTCCATGATCGCTTTTTCAACTTCATCGCGGAGTGCGCCAACTTTCTTAGCACGCTCGGTTTTGGAAGGTGCGTAGATCGCGTCTTCGATGCGGTCGCCAGCGATTTCGTAACCGATCTCAAGGAGTTCTTCCTTGGCAACGGTGACGTCGTATTCGCGCTTGGCTTTGCCAGCAACTTTAACGAGCTCTTCTTGAGCTTCGACGATCTTGGTCACGGCAGCTTGAGCGGTCTCGAGTGCTTTGATGAACTCGTCTTCCGGAAGTTCGTGGGCTTGACCTTCGATCATGATGACGTCGGTCTTGTTGCCAACGTAAACGAGATCCAAGTCGGACTCTTCACGTTGCTCGTGAGTTGGGTTGATGACAAACTCGCCATCGACGCGGCCAACACGCACAGCACCGATTGGGCCAGCGAATGGGATGTCGGACAAGCAGAGGGCAGCGGATGCGCCGTTCATCGAGAGAACGTCGGCATCGTTTACGCCATCGGCGGAAAGCAAGATCGCGATGATCTGCGTGTCGTAAAGGTAACCTTTAGGGAACAACGGGCGCAGTGGGCGGTCCGTCATGCGGCAGGTGAGGATTTCCTTCTCGGTTGGACGGCCTTCACGTTTGAAGTAGCCACCGGGGAAAACACCGGCTGCGGAGGCCTTCTCTTTGTATTCTACAGAGAGTGGGAACCAAGTTTGACCAGGACGGATCTTGGTCTGGGAGACTGCGGTCACCAAAATGATGGTGTCGCCGCAACGAACGGTAACAGCACCGTCAGCGAGTTTGGCAAGTTTGCCAGTTTCAATCGTCATTGGATTCGTTCCAACTTCGATCGTTTTACTATGGATATTCATTTCTTTCTTTTTCTTCTATTACTTACGGACAGCCAGATCAGCAGAATTGCTCAGCCGGCATTCGGTTTTTCAAGCCATCAAGGTGCCCAGTGATTGCGGGCGATTGGTTTGGTGGCTTGCGGCCTAAGAAATTTCTTCTCAAGCCGTAATCGCAAAACAGCCACGGGGTTTCCCTCGTGGCTGTTTGCAAAAGTGGTTAGCGGCGTAGGCCGAGTTTCGTAATCACCTCTTGGTATTTCTCGTCTGAACCCTTTTGGATGTAATCCAACAACTTGCGGCGTTGGGAAACGAGGGTCAGGAGACCGCGACGTGATGCAAAGTCTTTCTTATTCGCCTTCAAGTGCTCGGTGAGATGCAAAATGCGCTGGGTGAGAAGCGCGACTTGATACGGGGCACTACCAGTGTCTTTGTCGTGGAGCTGGTAGTCTGTCAGGTTGATTTCTTGTGTATTGCTCATGTTTCTAGGGGATGGATCCAGCCGGAGCCAGATCGTCCTTGGTTAAGGTTGGACGCGGAAGAAAGCTCCCCGCGGCCCGATTTGCAAGCGAATTGAAGGGAATTGGGGGAAATTTTAAAAAAACCCGAGCCGACCGCTCTTTGATGCACATCAGCGAATCCCTTGAATATCATAGGTTTCTCTGAATAAATGCTCCCGAGGTGGCTTTGACCTCAATCCACTGGGCGTCCGCGCGGGGCCATTTGCCTTGCCTTAAATCTGCAGAAATGCCTCTTAATGTATTCCCTTTTATGAAACGTTCATCCCTCTTTGCCATTGCGGTTAGTCTTGCGTTTGCTCCGTCCCATCAGACCTCATAATAAATCTACTAACCCTTATTCATCCTATGTCGTTTATTTCCCTTAGATTGCACCGCTCCCTGATTGCCAGTTTTGCAATCGCAATTGTTAGCCTGGCAACGTCCCAAGCGGCATTGATTGTCAATTCTGCGCAGACGATTACTCACAGGGTCACCATCAACCCGATCATTGTTTCGGATGATGCAGGAAGTAATACCGCTACTTATTTCGGAACTGCGGAGACTGAGATCAAGGGGCTTGTTAACGACATTTGGGCTCAAGCGGGTATCGAAGTGGTCTTCAAAAGCACGACTTCTTGGAACAGCACTTTCGCATTAAGTGGAGACCCAGCAGATAATAGCCCTCGGCCAACATCAGATCTAGACGAGATTGTTTCTGTTGCAAATTTGGCAGGCGGCATTTTGGATTCAGACTCGAATGTCATTAACATGTTTTTTGTAGCTATCCCCGCTGGCTTCAGTGCGTTAGCCACCAACCAAGCAGCGGGCTTGGCCTATGTAGGAGGTAATGGAATTACTCAATTCGTGGGGGCAAGTCTACCAGGCAGCGTGAACGGACGAGAAGCTGCCGCTTCCGTCGTGGCTCACGAAATCGGTCACAACCTTGGACTAAGCCACTTGGCGGAAGCTGAAAACCTGCTGCAAGAAGGCGGAGCAGCAAATCAAGGAGAACGATTGAACGCATCCCAAATTAGCACTGCGCAGGGTTCATCCTTTGCGGTAGCTATTCCTGAGCCCTCAACGGCCATCCTCGTTGCCTTTGGCTCCATGATGCTACTGGTGCGCCGGCGTGTCGCCTAGGATGGGCAGGCAAATCTGGGTAACTTTATCAGTTGCAGTTCGTTGGCTTTGATCGAATTGGGGAGCTCACACGAGCTTGATTGCGAATCTAACCAGAGTCTGCATTGTGCTCGATCCCCGTCTTGCCCAACTAATCCACGGCATATCTCAGTCAATCCATTGACAGCTTCATGAGCCATTGTATGGGTTAGATGGCTGCATTAATGGCCAAATAACACCCACGATTACCATGAACATCAAAGAACGCGCAAAAGAAGCAAAAGAGAAAATTGGGACCGGGATTGAATCGCGCCTTGAGAAAGTGGAGCACTTCATCAACGAGCGTGGCCTCGGTCACAACCAACTTTCACGTGCTGAGTCCTATCTCAGCCGCGCCAAGAAGACTCAACGCAACGTCAATCTCGCCATCGTCGCTGGATGCGCGATCACGGTTGCGGGCATAGCCGTTTGGGCCATCGCGAGCAACACGGATCACGACGACGCGTAATCACACAACCGTTCAAGCCTCCTCGCTCTTTGCGGCAAGGAATTGCTTTCAGAGAACGTGAACTCGGCCCCAAGAAACAGCATCAATTCAAGAGGGGCTTCCCTGTGCCAACTCAACAAGCGTGCCCTTGTTCAGGGGTAAGGGATTCGGATTTCGATTTTCGTGCCATGCTCACCCACTTCGGTGCAGCATTTGCCTTCTTCAGCTGTGCTGGAGTCGATCCACATCCGTCCACCATATCTCTTGGTTGTGAAATATGCCTTTGTTAGGCCAAAGCCACCACCTCGAGTGTCACGATCTGCGACATTGCTGCCTCGCTTCCCAAATAGAACCACCTCTTCTATGGAGTCCTCGGGGATGCCAATTCCATTGTCCTCAATGATGAAACGCAGACCATTGGGCTTGGCATGGAGGCCCGCACGAATCTTGCCGCCTAGTTGCGTGTATTTTCGAGCGTTTGCCAATAGATCGCGAATCACATCTTGGAATATCATTGGCATGAGCACGGTCTCACCTTTGTCCGATGTGACGTCAAACTGCATGAGATAATCTGGCCCCTCCTGCGCTGCCACATTGTGAACGATGCGATACTGCCCATGACTGTTCTTTTCAATAGCAGCAAGGAATCTAACAATATTTTCAGTGATGTCTGATATTGAGTGCGCGACCCATTCATCCGTTGATTGATGGCGAATGATGATTTCCTGTGCGCGGATGCGCAGAATGGAGTAGATGTTTTTCAGGTTGTCACGGTGATGGCTGAGTTCAGAGAGGGTTTCCATGTCTTCACCATCACAAGCTTCATCGAGAGCCGCTTCTGTCTTTGCAATGAAACTTTCGATGCCGTTAACCAATTTTGAAGCCTCTTCAGGATGCTTCAACAACTCGGCAGCGTTGGCCACATCGTTGATCAAAGACAACAGATCACTCTTCGTTTTCAGTCGCTCATCAATATGGATAAGCTCGTAATTGATGACATTGAGCAGGTTGAGCAGGCCGTGCATGTCTAGCAGAGATTCCTCTTCGTTGCTCAACTCAAATGGCTTTGTGATTTCCATAACTCAACTACACCCACAATTGATGCGATAATCAACAGTATGCAAATTCATGCATGCAAAAGCTCAATTCATGAGGAGAGCGGTTCGGTTCATTTCCCTATCACTTCATCAAATCCTAGGCTCCCCTAATCCGAGGCAGCCCATATTACGTCTAACAATCTACATTCTGAGGATGCATGAGCTGGATGCTAATGCTAGGGATTTGCTTTCCCACCCTTGAGAAAAATGCCCAAGGGCTCCGCATCATGAAAAGGGAATGTGGGCTGGATCGCTGTTACCTTCTTGGTCTTCGATTGAGCTTGAGCGCTGACTCAATTTACATATTCATTTAGTATGACTAATCTCGTGATCAAGCGGGTCTTTTTCCTGTCCATGCTAACAATGGTCACTGGGGTCTTGTCAGCAGAAGCCCAAGACGCGGTTCCATCAACGAAGCTTCCCAGCGACAAGTCAGCATCTACCCCTGCTGCTCGATCCGCCAGTGCCATCAAAAAGTTAGCTCCTCAAAATCTTCGTGAAGTCATCACCAAGCGCCTAGGCGAATTACGCAAACTACCAACCGAAGAAGGCAAACATCTACCTCATGCCTTTAAAATTAATGAGGACGAACGTGGACCGGTAATCGGCACCAAAGAAGTTGAATATCGCTACCGAATTGAAAAGCAAAAGATACCTCGGTACAAATATGATTACGAGGAATACGAAGAATACATCCAAGTGCCGGCTTCGGATGACCCTTATGAAACGAATACCGTTTTCAAGAGGGTCGTTCAGCAACGAGTTACCAGCCGCCGAGTCGTCGGTCACGATATTCGCGAAGTCAAAGTGTATGATCCCAACGGATCGCTCACGGAGACTGTATCGGTCCCCGAATACGCTGGAGCCTCAACAGCATACGTTCATCATGGAGCGTTTGGAAGCAATGCGATGTGCTTTTTGGCGATGCTGAAATGCGGATTGCCGGCCGATGATGCCCGACTTCAAAATGGCTTAAACTCGCTGACAAATGCTCTGATCGCTTACGGAGCTCCTGATCGCACCTGGGATCTTGCTTGGTTGGTTGCTCTGTATAGCAACTTACCGCAGGATAATAAGCTCTATCACGAGTGGACGATTCAATTGACCAGCAAGTTGATTGCCGGAGCAAATCAAGAGGGCACAGGCAAAGGATTTTGGGGGCCCGTTTCGATAAATCCCGAATACCTCGCTGCAATTGTAAGTTGTGAATCAAAATTTCGTGAGCGCTATTTGATTCCCCTCGATCAAGAGATTGCCGGCGAAACGAGAGAGCGTACGAAAAATAGACTCATTGAGAAGAAAGAGGAACTTCAGACGGGTTTTGATCGCTGGGCATACATTTATCATCAGTGGGCAGTTGCGGGGCGCAATATTTATGCTCCCGATCAGACTTTTGTTTCCCCTGCTGAAGCTGGTCGTCAGGAGACTCCAATCCACACTGCCTCCGGTCGACTTGAAGGCTTGGTTTATGACTTTCCTCGCACGCAGATGAGCGATCTTGAATCGACTGCAATTGCTCTCTTCGCTCTCAAAGAGGCCGCTGTTAACCAATGTTTGCCCAAACAAACATTGGTTCCCTTGGACATGAAGAAAAAACCCATGGCGGATCCAATTTCCACCAGCCGTGTGTTAGGTAGCGCACTCGAAGCTCTTCTGGATGCCAAGGGCTCTCAAGAAGCGTGGTCATCTTCAATTACTTTCGACGAGCATGACGAATTTAAGAGTATTCCGCTAAATGAACCTCTCGAAGACCCCAAAGATTTTGCTGATCTACCGACTCGTGAACATCCTGCTTATCTAGCGCTTGCGTGCGCTTCAATGCTCTACCTTGAAGCTTGTCTTGATGGAAACTCTGAAAAAAAAGCGGCCCGAGCCTACGAGATGGCTGTGCCAGGAGTTTGGAAAGCACTGCGAGAAATGAACCATGATCTTATCATCGAAGATATCCCTGGTCGCCATACGACTTTGTGGCATTTTGCCGAGCTGTGTAACGATGGCAGCCCCGAAGCTCGCCGAACGTGGGAGAGCTTCGCATTATCTCTCCTCGATCGCCCTGTTAGAGCAACATCTCAAAACCTTAAATGGTCTCGAACTCCAATAAATTTCGAACAACGCGGCTACAAAGCAGGGCAGGTTGATGCTTTTTATGAGGCATCACTTGAGGAATACCTTGTTAGATTACATCAACTGACTCTTCAGGACACCTTGAAAACTGATGATGATTCCAAAACAGCTCCCCAAACCAAACGATTGCCTCTCGATGGCATCGCTTATAACAAGTCGACCAGTGCCATATTTTATCCCCCCTCATTGCTCCTCGATTCTAGCTCTATCGCTTTCATCGCCTCAGGAATAAGGCCCCCCGCACTCGCTTGCTGGCAACTGGGAAAAAGCGAAAAAACACTCCCTCCCCAAGTTCGAATCATTGATCGCGTTTACAAAAAGCTCAAAGTCGAACTAGGAACAGTCATTGTCGAAAAAGATCTCCCTTTGGGTGAAGTCGCGAATACGCCTTTCCTTGTATTAGAATCGTTTGATGGAAATATTGACGCCAAACAAAAATGGCTAGATTCGCTGAGCACTTATCTCACAAGCCATAATGGGACCCTCATGATTCTTGCTGACAATGGGGTGGCTGGCGACAAATTCTGGCTCGATATGAAGCAAACACTTCAAGATCGAGGCGTAACAGGAGAGGAAAAAACTTCGATGGTCAAAACAACCAAAGTTCTTCGTCTCGAAAATGATGGCAAGCTTCTTGGGGTTTGCATTCAGGCCAGCTCGGATAAGATCGGCTTGCAAGACACGGCTCGAGCGATCAACGGCATCATCAAAGAAAAGCTTCCGCCAATCTATTTTGAGAGTGATTTCCCTCTCATGTTAGATAGGCTCGAAGACTAGGCAGGGCTATAGGAACTTACGGCATGCGCTTCAGAAGCACCCTAGATCTAGAAGGGAAAAAGGGGGGTGATGAAAAGCAGAAAACTTAACGTTGAACTGCCTCCTCCACTTTCGGATCAAATCCCCTGCAAGCGCCCGGTAGAATCACCGATCTGCTCAGCGTCCACTCCCATGCGCGCCAAATCGTGAACCAGTATCCGAAGGGGAAAACGGTAGACGTTTATTACGACCCTCAAGAGCCGGAGACGGCGGTTCATCATTCTTAGTCCTTGGAATCGGCGCGGGCGCCATCCTTGTCGGCAAAAGTCGCACGACGATCGAGATGCAGGCAGCAACACACCCGCACTCGCTCGGCACGGCTTATGGTGTAGATGGGTCATGCCTTTTCGCCTTTCTATCCATAGGGCGGTCGGTATCCTCTCCCGAACTTTGGCAAATAAACTGCCAATCGGTTCATTCTTACTCACATCATGAAACATTTCCCTCTCCTGGCGCTGGCGGCCATCGCCGGCCTCTCATCCAGCCTGATTCCTACCGCCTCCGCTCAGGCCATGCCCACTCCTGATGTCTCAGACAAGAGTAAGGGACCGAGATCTGAAGAAGCCTTTTATAGCCGCGAGCCCTTCTTTGCCTTCCGCCCCGCGCACAACCGCAAAAACTCGGTCGACCGCTTTGGCCCCGTCGGAATTGGCATCGAGCTGCACCCACCCGCCTTCACGATGAAGATCAAGAATGTTGAGCCTGGCTCGCCCGCCGAGATGACAGGAAAAATCAAGAAGGGTCAGATCATTGAAACCATCAACGGCGAAAAGCTAAGCGACATCGATCCGCGCATCCAACTCGGTGACATCATCTACAACGCCGAAGCAAAAGATGGAAAGGTTGCACTCGTCGTGCGCGACAAGCCCGATGCTCCAGCTCAAAGCGTGGTCGTGACCATTCCCAAGTTGGGAGCCTACAGCCCGACCTGGCCGCTCAACTGCAAGAAGTCCGACAAAATAGTCTCTGACCTAGCCGACTACCTGCGCAAGCGCGAGAGCCTGAAGATGAGCCACAGCCACGGGCCGTCTCTCCTGTTCATGCTCTCCACTGGCGAAGAAAAAGATCTAACCGTCGCTCGCCAATGGGTGGATCAACTTCATGCCGAATACAAGGACCACAAGGAAATCGACGCCCAAAACTGGACGGTCGGCTACATGGGCATCGCTCTCTGTGAATACTTTCTGCGCACTGGAGATCGCAAAGCCATTCACCTCATCGAATTACTGGCTGATAACGCCCGATGGGACATGTACAACAACGCTTGGGCACACGGCATGTACGGTGGGCAGCGCGACCGAGATAAAGCCGCGATGGCATTTCCCTACATGGGCGGAGGTCACATCAACGCCTGCGGAGTCCATGTCGCCACCTTCCTACTGATGGCCAAAGAATGCGGCGCCAAAGTCGATGAGAACACGCTACAGAAATCCTTCCGCCACTTCTTCCGCTACTCCTGCCGCGGCAATGTGCCCTACGGCGACCAAGTCTGTGAACAGAGCTTCGTGGATAACGGCAAGACAGGCGGACTTGCCTTCACCATGGCGGCCGCTGAATCGCTGAGCCGCAGCGGTGAAGATTCCAGCTTCGCCAAGATCCGCGACAACTCAGCCACCAAGGGTTTCTACTCCACCTCATGGATGCTCATCGGCCACACCGGTGGTGGCGTGGGTGAAATCTGGCGCAGTGCCTCCATGGGCATGATGGTCGACAAGGAACCCAAAAAATATCGCGAATTCATGGACAACCGCCGCTGGTTCTACGAGCTCTCACGTCGCCATGACGGATCGATGGGTATCATTGGGGGAGGAAAGCGATATGACCGACACGACTCATGGGGTGTGATGATGGGCTTGAGCTACACCATGCCGCGCAAGACCCTTCGCTTGTCCGGTGCACCGTACACGGAGTTCTCGAAGAAAGTCGATCTCCCAACACGCCCATGGGGCAATGCGGCTGACGACTCGTTCTATTCCAATACACCCGCGACCTTGCCCGATGGCACCGCACCCGACATCCGTGACGAGACCTTCCTGACCTCCTCATCGCGAGCCATCTTTGCGCAGATGGCGCCCAAAGATGTGGACGACAAACTCCTTGTGACCTTTGCCCATCACCCAGATCACGGCGTTCGCCGTGTTGCCGCAAGCTTCATCAATGCGCACGGTCGCTACCACCTGATTCCAGACTTGCTCAAATCCAAGGACCCGCGCGTCCGGCACGCCGGCACAATGGTGTTGCACTGCACCTTCAAGCGACGCCCCATGAAGGGCGAGGATATCACCGAAGAGATGGCCGGCCTGCTAAGGGGCATGATCGAGGACAAAGATGAATCCGTCTGGGTTCAGATCAATGCCATGAAGGCTCTCGCACTGACCAAGCCGGCGTGGATTGAACCCCATGTTGATCGACTGTTAGAGCTGGCGAAAGCCGACTGCTGGTGGACGGCCGAAGCGGCAATGGCACCGCTGGCTCTGATTGCCGCCAACCCGCAACTCGCACCCAAAATTTTGCCGGTGGTGGCGGATGTGATGACTGGGGATACCCACGTGGCGAGATCGCGCGCTGCGGGCAAGGTCTTCGCCTCCCTTCGCAATGCTCCTGCCGAGGTCCAACAAGTGGCGGTGAAATCTCTGGCCAGCGCCTATGGCAATTTCCCGCCGCATGACAAACTGCTCGGCCCCGACCGGATTCGCATGGATGGCGCAGCGGGCTACATGCTCTACCTGATTGGCAGCGATGCCGACCAATTCCCCGGTGGCGCCAATGCAATTTACGACGTGGCCAAGCAGCGCTACCCCAACCAGCCCTTGCCGCATAGCAGTCTGTTTCTCAAGACGAAGAGCAAAGATCTCAGCAAGGAGTTAACGGACGCCATTGAGAAGTTCAAGAAAACCGGCGAGAAGCCAGCGCGCTGGTAAACTGGCTTTCCGTGCGACGCCAAACAGATGATCCTCTTGCTCAAAGACGCCCAGCAAGGAGTGAGCAGGTCAGCATCAATTTTTGAAAGTCGAGATCGACCTGCCGTGGCGCATACGGCAGGCTTTTCGGCAATTATGAACGTCGACTCTTTCTCTTCACCATCCCGCCGCAAATTTCTCAAGCAGTCTGCCACGGTTTTGGGTGGCTCCCTATTCGCCCCGCAGATCCTTGCCCAGTCCGTAAAAGGCGCGAATGAAAAGCTCAACATCGCTTGGGTTGGCTTCGGCAATCAAGGAGGCGGCGACCTCAACGCTTGCTCGAGAGACAACAACGTGGTCGCGCTCTGCGACACCGATCCTGCAGTCTGGAAAAAACGCGGCGCCAAGTTTCCCGGAGCAAAGTTTTACACCGACTTCCGCAAGATGCTCGAAGAGCAGGGTGACAAGATCGATGCCGTTGGCGTCGGCACACCCGACCACACTCACTTCGCGGTGGCCTACATGGCGATGAACATGGGCAAGCATGTCTTTGTGCAGAAGCCCTTGGTGCATTCACTATGGCAAGCTCGAACGCTGCAGGAACTAGCAGCAGAAAAAAATCTCACCACTCAGATGGGCAACCAAGGACACGCTTTTGAAGGCGCGCGCCTGATCAAAGAGTGGTATGAGGCTGGACTCATCGGCGAGGTGAAGGAAGTGATCACTTGGACCGACCGTCCAAAATCGGGCTGGGGATTTAGCGGCACTGTTCGCACCGAATTCCCTGCCGCAGACCCGATGCCTGATGGCGTGGACTGGGATAGCTGGCTTGGTCCCGTCACTAAGGACGTGCCCTTCAGCAAAGAGCTGCATCCCACACGCTGGCGTCCTTGGTGGGACTTCGGTTGCGGTGGCCTTGGCGATATCGGTTGCCACACCATCGACACTGCTTATTGGGCTCTCGGCCTTGGCGCTCCGGAACGCGTGGATGTCGAGATGGCCGAAGCCGCCAACTCCATTCACACCCCTAACGGCTCCGTTGTTAGTTTCCGTTTTCCTGCACGCGAAGGGAAACCACCTGTGACGATCAAGTGGTATGAAGGTCCTTCTCAACCGAAAGCGCCAGAAGGGTTTGATTACGACATCCCGAAAGGCGGCGGCTTCATCATGGTTGGCGAGAAAGGCGGCATCTATCATCCCGGCATGCGGCCGAACAGCCCGAAGCTCTACCCGAAAGCCCGCTGGGAAGAATACCGCGCGAATAAGGACAAGCAGGTGCCCAAGACGATTCCACGCGTGCCCGGCATCCACCGCGACTGGGTGGATTCGGTAAAGGCCGGCAAGAAGTCCTGCTCGGACTTCAGCTACTCTGGCCCACTTACCGAAGCGATTCTCCTCGGCGCTCTCGCTATCCGCACCGGTAAGGGTCTGGAGTGGGATGCCAAGAATCTTGCGATCAAGGGGAACGATGCGGCAGCCGCGCTGATCAAGACGGAAGCACGCAAAGGCTGGCGCCCGGAGGACCTTGTGTAAGCTTTCCCCGCTGCGATGGATTGCCGTTACAACTTGCCTCAATGGGAGCCAAGCCCCGAACGAATTCACCGATGCCTGAACAAGCTGTTCAGGCTCACTCCTCCCACGGCAATCATTGCAGATAAAGTCCCTTTTCTAAATGCCACCACCCGCATCCATCGGCCATGATAAGCTCACTGTCGCTGGTTTTTATTACAGCCATCGTCCATGGGCACGGCCTCTCCGACTTGATCAACAGGATGAGTGAACATGTAGCGCCAAACCACATCGTGCGCATACTTGCCGTCTTTTTTTAAAGCACTCCCCCCAGGCTGAACTGCGTTGTGCGCCTTGTTGGCCTTGCCCCCGACATCAAAGGCCGTGACCAAGCGGCGAGTGTTGCCGTAGGGCGGTGGGATCTCGTCGACATCCACAATTGGACCAAACTCGTGCATCCCCAGCAGTTCCCACGAACGGCAATAATGATCTTTCGTCCAACCCTCATCCAAGACGTGGCTGAAGCCGAAGTAGCGGCTTTTCGGGGTTGCTGATGGCAAGGCCTGCCACGTCTGTAATTGGTCACGCGGTCCACACAGTGCCACCACACGACTGACTTTTTGGTGCTTGGCGAAACGCGCGGAAGTCGTCGACCCATGCGAAGCGCCAGCCATGATCACATCCTCCCAGCGCAAACCCTTGCCATCTTTTGTTAGGTAGTAGCCCCAGTTCCCCTGCGGGTTCTCTTGATCGAGCCATTTGACGAATTGATAAGCCCTCTCCATCATGCCATCCGGCTTCGCAAGATCGACCTCATCGCTAAAGTCTTCCCCGGTCGCTGCCTCGAGCCGCATGTTGCCGCGACTCTGTTTGCCCACCGGTTTCTCTTGGCAGACCAACGAGAACCAATGCCTTGCGTAATGCGGCTGAATGACATGCAAACCATAGCTGTTCAGGCGTTCGAACAACACGCGGTTATGCGCCATCATCCAAATCACCAGCTTGCCGCGTGGCGCAACACTTGTGTCCACAGCCGCGTGCTGAATATCCTCCGGTTTGCCCTTTTTCTCGATCAAAAACCCGATCTTCGGATACGCCTTGATCCGCGGGTCAATCTCGCTGGCACGGCCCTCAAGCAGGTAGCGCTGCGGCTTTGGATCCTTGAACGAAAATTCGACCTGCTGGGCCTGGGCGACGGTAAGGATAATGAGCAATACTGCTGAAAACCGTATCATGGAAGGTGTGATCAAATCCCCTGCAAGCGCCCGGTAGAATCACCGATCTGCTCAGCATCCACTCCCATGCGTTCCAAGAGGGATAGGTAAAGGTTGGTCATTGGCGTGCCATCTTTGGCTTCGATCAATCGGCCGGGGTTGAGCTGGCCGTTGCCTTTTCCTGCCAAAAGCACCGGCAGGTCGTCGTGGCTGTGGCGGTCGCCATCGGCGATGCCACTGCCGTAAACGATCATCGAATGATCAAGCAGGTTACCCTCGCCTTCCTTGGTGTTCTTCAAGCGCTGCAAAAACTTGGCGAGCTGCTGGGTGTAGAACAAATCGATCTGAGCGATCTTATTGAGATGAGCCTGATTCTTGCGGTGGTGCGAAAGCTCGTGGTGACCGCTGTTGATGCCCAACTCGGGAAAGGCGCGGTTCGATCCGTCGTGAGCCAGCATGAAGGAGGAGATGCGCGTGGTGTCGGTCTCGAAAGCCAAGGCCATCAACTCGAACTGAATTTCAATGTGCTCTTGAAATGTCTTGGGAATGCCGGTCGGGCGCTTGTCCTCGGGTGCCTCGAAATCGAAATTCTCAGCACGCTCGATGCGCTTCTCGATGTCGCGCACCGCCGTCAGGTATTCTTCCATCTTGGAGCGATCGGTCGCGCCCATGCGCTTTTGCAATCGCTTGGCATCGTCTTTCACGAAGTCGAGGATGCTGCTGCGGTAGTGACGACGACGAGCGTCCTCATGCGCATTGCCCGAACCAAAGAGTTTCTCGAAAACCATGCGCGGATCGCGCTCGGCTGGAGCCGGGGTGTTCTCGTCCAACCATGAGAGGTTGTACTGATACGCACAGGAGTACCCGGAATCGCAGTTGCCCGAGCTGCGGGAGGGGTCGGTGGAAAGCTCCAGCGATGAGACACGGGTCTTGTAACCGATCTGGCGCGCGGCGAGTTGGTCGGCGGAAACGCCTAGCTGAATATCGGCCCCTGCCGTCTTGCGTGCCTGGCACCCTGTTAGAAATGTCGCGTTGGCGCGAGCATGGTCACCAGCACCATCGCCATTGGCCCAGGCCTTGCTGTGATCGAGATGGCGCATCACCGAGAAGTCATTCTTCAGTCCAGCGAGCGGTTTGAGGGTGTTGGAAAGTTGGTAGTCGCGGCCACTGCCAGTGGGCAACCACTGCTTGAGGTTCACGCCATTGGGCACGTAGACAAATCCGAGACGGGTGGGATGCACTGGCGTGGCAGCACCGACCGCGCCAAGCGAGCTAAGCGATGGCAGCGCCAGAGTGGTGGCGACGCCTTTGAGGAATGTTCTTCGGTTGTGCATGGTGTCGTTCTATTGGATTTTCACGAGCCCTCTCCGCGGCGCTTCTGGAAAGGCACGGAGTTGATGATGGCGTGAATGATGTCTCGGGCTCCGCCGCCCGCGGCTTCGGTGTCTTTTACAATTTGGTCGAGGGCCGGCTTATCATACCAGTCGACGCCACGACCGAGAGCATAGGTTAGCATTTTTGTGGCCACCGCGCGATGAAAATCCTGAAGGTGATCCCGAACCAGGATCTCACGCAACTGATCCGCACCGACGAATTTGCGGCCGCTGACCAACACACCGGAGGCATCAACCGGCTTGCCGTCGGCATGCGTGCGGTAGGAACCATCGGCATTGAAATTCTCTAGGCCAAAACCGATGGGGTCCATCAGGGCGTGGCAGGACGAGCAATCCGGCTTGCTACGATGCAGCTCCATCTGCTCCCGCAGGGTCATGCCTTTGGCCTCGGCTTTGGTCGGGTCCAATTGCTCAATGTTGGGCGGTGGCGGCGGCGGCGTCTGGTTGAGAATGTTTTCGAGCACATACTTTCCGCGCAGCACCGGCGAGGTGCGCATCGGATGCGAGGTGATCATGTGGAATGATGCGTGGCCGAACAAACCACGGCGTGGCGTGCCCTCCAACGAAACCTTTTTGAAGTCCTTCCCCTTCACTCCTTTGATCCCGTAGTGCTTGGCGAGCTCTTCATCGACAAAGGTGTAGTCCGCATCGAGCAACTCGCTGAGCGGGCGGTTGTGGTTGATGAGGTAACCGAAAAGTTCGCGCGTTTCTCTAGCGAAGGCAAAACGAATCTGACGCCGGAATTTCGGGAACTCTTTGCGCGACAAGTTGCGCGAGGTCAGATCGCGCAATTGCAACCACTGGCCGGTGAAGTGCTCCACCATGCGCGCCGACTTGCGGTCTTTCAGCATGCGGTCGATCTCATCTGTTAGGTTCGCGCGAAGCTTGCCTTCATCCGCCAATTTCATCAGCCGCTCATCCGGCATGGTCGACCACAAGAAGTAGGAAAGCCGTGAAGCCAACACGTGCTCATTGATCTCATGAATCTTCTCGGCATTGTCCGGGTCGGGTTGGGGCTCCTCGCGGAACAAGAAAGCGGGTGATACCAACATGGCCTCGAGGCCGTGACGGATCCCATGCTCGGCGTCATGACCATGCTTCTTGGCTAGGCGAACGAAATGGAGATAGCGCTCCGCCTCACCGGGTTCAAGCGGGCGACGAAAGGCACGGCGGGCAAATCGTTTGAAAATCTGCGCCGCCCATTGCTCATCGCTAGCGCCTTCCGCGCGCTCTCCAAAGATCACGCGATGCGCTTTCGGTTTGGGCAGCCGTGGCCCTTCGAGCGGGCCCTCAATGTAAATCGATTGCACCATCAGATTGCGGTCGCGATTGCGCTTCAAATCCGGATTCCAAAAATCATTTGTAAACACGGCCGCAACTTCCACCCGCTTCGGCTCCTCGATGGTGATCTTTTTGTAGAAGGTCTTGGGCCTAGCATAGGTCCCATTGACCTCCCACTCCGCCTGCAGCTTTCCATCCACGGTCAGCTGCATATTTGGCCACTCATCACCGCCCTTGGTTCCCCCCGCGACGATGGCCATCAAGTAGGTGCCAGGTTTTTCAAAGTGATGCTCTTGGCTAGCGGCTCCGTTGCTCGAGAGGTAATAACCACTGCCATCGCCTCGACCCGGACCTTCGAGATCTTTGCCGGTAATGGCCCGGTTTGGATACGGCATCGGCCCGACCTTCACCGCCTCATCCAAACTGATTCGCGCTGCCTCCAAAAACCGCTCCATGTGCACCGGCGAAAGCGTGAGCACATCGCCAATGTTGTCGAAGCCATAACCGGAATCGTCGGGGGGAAGCAGCGTGCTCACATTGACCTTAATGCCGAGCAAGTCGCGCATCGTGTTCTCATATTCGATGCGGTTGAGCCGGCGCAGGGTCACCCGACCCGGGTCAGGATTCGCGGGGTCGACTGGGAAAATGGCATCGTCGATCCAGCGAATGATTTTCTCGCGCTCTTGCCTCGTCGGCTGCAATTCATCGGGCGGCGGCATCAAATGTTGCTCCAGGTGCACGCGGATTCGCTTCCAGCGTTCGCGGTCCTCGATCATATCGGGAATTCCCCGAAAGTCCTCAAAATCCAAGTCTCCCTTTTTCACGCCCTCACCATGGCAGTCGTAACAATGGTTCTCCACGAGTGGCAAAATCTCCGATTTCCAGCGCTCCTCCGGCGGCGCGGCCTGGACCACAGGCAACGATATACCGAGCAAAAATACTGAGGGGGAACATTTCACAACGCATACACTACGGCACAGTTGGCCATTTTTTCACAAATCATTTGGCTACATCACCATGAATTGCCGCAAAACCGCTGATATGGTTCGGTCTGAGCCGACGTATGAGTGGGCGATGATTTCCTCCAAACTCTCACTTTTGCTGCTGCTCACGCTGATTTCGCCTGGTCTCGCTGCGGAACCCGTTGCCATCCCCAAGCTCGACCCCAAGGGCGATGTCTACAAAACCTGCGCCGAAAACGATTGGCTGATCTACGACGATGCCGTCGGCAAAAAAAAGCTGCTGATGGTCTATTGCGACTTCGAAGACAAACCGATGGAGATGACCACCGAGGAGCGCGGCAAGCAATGCCTCGGCGGCGATCGCTTTGAGGAAATCTTCGGAACCCAATCCTACGGCAAACTCAGCTACGACATCACCCAAGTCCACGGCTGGCGCCGGCTACCCGGAACGTCAAAGGACTATAACACGAAGGAAACCGACACCCACCGCGCGATGTTCGTCGCGATCTTCAAGTTGTTCCCTGAAGTCGACTTTCGAAAATACGACTACATCTGCTCGGTCATGCCAGGTGTGGGCAACACTGCCTTCGGCGAACGCGAGGACATTGCCATCCCTTACCGCGACACCAAAATCAAAGTCGCGATGAACCTAGCTTCCCCCAACCCAGAAACCTTCGCTCATGAAGTCGGCCACTTGATGGGGCTGCCCGACCTCTACACCTATGGTGGCGTCGAAGGCCCAAAGAATCCCGTGGGAGCATGGGACCTCATGTCGAGTTCAGGCGCCAGCACCGGCTTCCTCGGTTGGCACCGACACAAACTCGCATGGCTCGACGCCGACCGGAAAACCTACCTCACCCAATCCACCACCGGCCTCCGCCTCACCCCGCTGCACGCCAAGGAAGGCATCTCGATGGCCGTCATCCCCATCGACGACCCCAAGAAGCCCAGCAAGGTCTTCGTCATCGAAGAAGCCCAAGCGCTTCAGTTCAAAGGCAAGAAACGCGTGCCTGCTGGCGGCATCCTCGTTTACACCGTCGACGCTACCCTCGAGACCGGCAACAACCCGGTCATCGTCTATCCCAAGAAAGATCTCAACGACGCCCCCTTCAAAGCTGGCGATACCTTCCAACACGAAGACGCTCCGTTCACCATGAAGGTGGTGGAGAAAAAAGAGGACGGATCCTATCTGTTGGACATCGTGATTCAATAAGCCGCCGACAATAAACCCATGCTCCGTTTTTGTTCCATCTTCAACGTTCTCCTCGGCGTAGTCGCGGTGCTGTTCTTCTTCGGCCTTGGCGCACTCTCCATCGCGTTAGCCGGTGGGCCATCCTTGGATGTTTTTCTAGAAGTTGGTCGACTTCTAGGGCTGATTGGAATCGCTGGTATATTCTACTCATGTTCAGGCATTGCCCTTTGGAGGTCGCTTCCACTCGTGAAGAGAAATTCCGTCATCTTAACGGGGGCTGGCCTGCTCTTCTCATTCGCTTACTGTTTGGTCTGGTTTGTCATGTTGAACGGCAACTTCGGAGTGGCAGGCCAGATGCGAGAGCCTGGGGACCCTTTTGACGAAGAGGTCGTCATGTTTGTCTTTGTCCCGATGGGGATCCTTTTGTTGGTCACAATCGAATTCGTCTTTTTGTGGCGAACCATGGCTCTCTCTCCAAAAGGCGAAACCACGAATGCGAACTCGCCGTCACCGGATCATCAACCCTAACCTCAAACTCATGGTCTCGCGTCTCCTGCAAACCCTATGCCTCGCCAGCCTCATAGCGGCCACCGCAACGGCCGAAGACGAACGCCCACCGAACGTCGTCATCATCTTTCTCGATGACTCCGGCTACGGCGACTTCGAACCCTTTGGTGAACCGAAATACAAAACCCCCAAGGTCTCGCAGCTCGCTTCGGAAGGCGTTCGCTTCAACCAATTCTACGTCGCCTCCGCCGTTTGCTCCGCCTCTCGCGCCGCGCTGATGAGCGGTTGCTATCCTGGTCGCACCAAGGTCTTCGGCGCGCATGGCCCCAATGGCCGCGGCCTGCCCACCGACTACGCCACGATGGCAGAAGTGCTGAAGAAGAAAGGCTACCACACCGCGCACTACGGCAAGTGGCACATCGGCGACCAGCCGGAAACCCGCCCGCTCGCCCGCGGCTTCGATGAACATGCTGGGCTGATGTATTCCAACGACATGTGGCGCTTCCACCCGGTGAGCCCGAAAGTATGGGGCAAACACCCGCTGCAGTACTGGGACAATGGCAAGGTCACCATCGACGACGTCAGCAAGGACGACCAACGCTACCTCACGAAGTGGGCAGCGGAAAAGTCGGCCGACTTCATCCACCGCCACAAAGATGAGCCTTTCTTCGTCTACATGGCGCATTCGATGCCTCACGTGCCACTCTTCGTCAGTCCTGAATTCGATGGCAAATCCGGCGCCGGTCTCTACGGCGATGTGATCATGGAAATCGATTGGTCGGTCGGTGTGATTCAGCAAGCACTCGAAAAAGCCGGCGTCGCCGACAACACCCTGGTGATTTTCAGCTCCGACAACGGCCCGTGGAAAACCTACGGCAACCACGCCGGCGTCACCCCGTTCCGCGAAGCCAAAGGCACTTCTTTCGATGGCGGCACCCGCAGCGCGACCATCATGAAGTTTCCCGGCAAGATCCCCGCCGGGAAGGTCAGCGAGACTCCGCTCTCCACCATCGACCTGATGCCGACCATCGCCAATCTCTGCGGCGCGGATCTCCCTGCCAACGAAATCGACGGCAAGGACGTCTGGCCGCTGATCACGATGCAAGAGGGCGCCAAAAACCCGCACGATTACTACGCCTTAGAATATGCGAGCCAGCTCGAATGCATCATCAGCGCCGACGGCAAATGGAAACTCCACCTCCCTCACAAATACCGCACCGTGACCGAACCCGGCAAAGACGGCAGAGCGGGAAAACAGGCAAACCCCAAGATTCCGCTCTCCCTCTTCAATCTCGACAAAGACCCCTACGAGAAAACCAACATGCTGGAATCCTCGCCCGAGACGGCCAAGCGCCTGCAACAATGGGCCGCCGAGCATCAGGCGAAGTTCTACGGGAAGAAATGATTGTAGCGTCGGTCTCCGCCCGACGCCAGATTTCAATCCTTAAGAAATCCTAATAAACAGGGTTGGATTGTCGGCACACAATCCCGTATGGTGCCCTCGCTAATGGCTGGTCGTACTCCGAAGAAAAAAACCGCGCGCAAAAAAACTGCGCGGAAGAAGACTGCGCGCAAAAAAGCACCGGCGCGCCGCAAGAGCACGTCCCGCAAATCCCGCAGCTCATCGAAGAAGCGGAATAAAATCGCCCTGTTCTTCTTCTGGCCCTTCATCTTCGTCAACTACCTGACCCGCAAGTTCAGCACACCGAAGAAGATCATCGCTCGCGGCATCGGTTACCCCGCGGTGATCGGACTGGCCGGGCTGCTCGTCTACTGCGCGATTTACGGACCTCGCTCGCAACGGTTCGATCTCACCCGCATCCACGCAATGCCCGAACGCTCCATCGTGCTCGATCGGCTTGGCAATGAAATCGCCCGCATCCACGGCGAGAAAAGATCGGTGGTGCCGCTCAACCAGGTTTCGGAGAATTTCCGTGGTGCCATTCTCGCCCGAGAAGATGAGCGGTTTTACAGCCACGGCGCCGTCGACCCGATCGGCATCGTCCGCGCATTCATCAAGAACCTCCAAGGCAAACGCGAAGGCGCATCGACAATCACCCAGCAGCTCGCGTCCGATGTATTCCAACTCAAGAGCGGTGAAAAGCGAGGCGACCTCATTCGGCAGATCGACCGCAAGTTGCTTGAGATCGCGATCGCTCACCGACTCGAGTTCGCCTACACCAAGGACGAGTTGTTAGAGGCCTACATCAACCAGATCAACTGGGGCAGACAAATCAAAGGCATCGGTGAGGCATCCCGCATTTACTTCGAGAAACATCCATCCGAATTGAGTCTATCAGAATCGGCCATGCTCGCAGGCATCGTTCGTGGCCCCGACGCCTACAACCCATTCCGATCGATGAAAGCCGCCACCCGCGAGCGCGACACCACACTCAAGCGCATGGTCGCGGCCGATAAGATCTCTCAAGAAGTCTGCGATAAAACCCTGAAGGAGCCGATCAAGGTGCGCCCGAAATGGCGTCGCCGCTATCAAGCCTCATACGCCATGGACACGATCCGCCGTGACTTGGAAATCATCTTGGAAAACGAAGACATCGAGCTCGGCGGCTTGCAGATTACGACCACCATCGACCTCAAGGTGCAGAAGAAAGCCGAGGCCGCGGTCGATGCCCGCCTCAAAGAAGTCGAGGCCATGCCTGGTTACCGCCACACGACGCGTGCGCAATGGCAAAGAAAACCTGAAGACACTCGCGAGGCTCCCAATTACATCCAAGGCGCCGCGGTGGTAGTCGAAAATCGCACGGGCGCCATCCTTGCCGTGGTCGGCGGGCGCGATGCCAATGAATCTCAATACAACCGTGCCAAAGACTCACGCCGGCCCATCGGTTCGGTCTTCAAACCCTTCGTTTATGCCGCCGCCTTCGACCGCGGGCTTGGCCCAAGGAACCCGGTCAGTGATGGCCCGTTGAAACCTGGAGAGATCAAAGGCGCTGGCCGATGGAATCCACAAAACTCCGATGGCAAGTTCGGTGAAATGCATCCTACGGCCTACGGGCTGATCCGATCCCGCAACACGATGTCGATCCGTGTCGGTGACTTCGCCGGGATTCCAAAGGTCAAACAAGTCGCAAAGCTCGCAGGTTTCACTGCCGACATCCCCGAGGTCCCAGCGTCATTCCTTGGCACCTGGGAAGCCTCGCCATGGGAAGTCGCCACGGCTTACTCGATCTTTCCCAATGGAGGTCAGCGCTACCGGCCGTACATCATTTCAGAAATTCAAGACCGCGATGGCAATGTGCTCTACTCGACCAAGCCGCTTCCCTACCAAGCCAGCTTCAGCAAATCGGCCCACGAAATATCTGCGATCCTGCGACAAGTGATGACGAGCGGCACCGGCGGCTCGGTCACACGTCACGGATTCACCAAACCGTGTGCTGGCAAGACAGGCACGACCAATGACTTCAAAGACGCCTGGTTCGCCGGCTTCACTTCTCAAGTCTCTTGTGCAGTTTGGGTGGGGTTTGACCGACCCAAGCGCACGGTCTACGGCGGTTACGGATCGTTCCTCGCCCTGCCAATCTGGGCCAAAATCATGACGGCTGCCGATGAATCCGGATACACCGCCGGCAGCTTGGACCCGAACCTCGCCCTGGTCCCCTCTGAGGTCTGCCGCATCTCTGGCAAACGCGCGACATCTGGCTGTCATTCCTCCGATAATGCCTACACCGCTTGGGGGCAACGCGATACCCAGCTGCCGACCAGCGACTTCTGCCCTGTTCACCCAGCTCGGGCAGTGACCCTCAAAGATGCCAACAATGCTCCCAAGGCTCAACCCGTCACCCCACCCGATGAAGTGAAGCGCGCCATTCCAGTGGACGAGGTTCCATTGCGCGCTATTCCCGTGGAGTAGCTGCACTTAAATCGCGATTTAAGCTTTTCGAGTGGCGGTCACAAATTCAGCCTTTGAAACATAGGCGCCAATTGCGCGTATCTCTCAAGCTCTCATTTTACTGCCATGCAACGACTCATCACAGCTCTCACCACCGTTCTGCTCACCAGCGTCTGGGCCACCGCGGCTCCGCTCGAACTCAAAGAAGACTCCCGCATCGTGCTCATCGGCGGCGGGCTTGGATCCCGCATGATGCAGTACGGATCATTCGAAGCGAACCTCCATCACCAGCACCCAGACAAAAAGCTCTTCATTCGCAACATGTGCGATGAAGGCAACACCCCAGGGTTCAGGCCTCATTCTTCCCGACCCAACCCATGGGCATTTCCCGGTGCGGAGAAGTTTCACCCACCGCTTTCAGACAAAAAAATCGGCTGGGGATCCGGCAACACGGGCATCGGATCGATGCCATCACCTGATGAATGGCTCACTCAGCTCAAGCCCGATATCATTATCGCATTCTTTGGCTTCAACCGTGCGTTCGACGGTCCAGACGGCGTCGAAAACTTCGAAGGCGAACTCCGCGCCTTCATCCAACATACCCAAGCGCAAAAGTACAATGGAGTCAGCGCGTCTCAACTCGCATTGGTTTCACCCGCTGCGTTTGAAAACCCATCCACCGATGCCGAGCGCGCCACCGACACCAACCTTGCGCTTTACGCCGCAGCGATGAAGAAGGTCGCAGCAGAAGCAAACATCCCCTTCGTCGATGGCTACGCCATCACCCAACAAGCATTCGCGAAAAGCAAATCTCCCCTCACTCGCGATGGCGTGTTGCTCAACCGCTCAGGGTATCAACACTTCCAAGAAACTCTCGTCCAAAACTTGTTCGGGAACACTTCGCCAGAAGCCAAGGGATACGACGCGATCTTGGCGGCGGTGAACGAGAAGAATTGGGTCTGGGAAAAGTACTTCAAGATTCCCAATGGCGTGCACGTTTACGGCCGACGCCACAAACCCTTCGGTCCGGCCAACTACCCAGCAGAACTCACAAAGCTCGAAGAGATGTGCGCCATCCGCGACCAAGCGGTCTGGGCCACCGCTCAGGGGAAAACATTTGATCTTGCTGCTGCTGACGCAAAAACCACGCAGCTCCCCGAGATCAAAACCAACTACAAACCGGGCAAGAGAAACGGCACTACGGAATACCTCTACGGCAAAGACGCGCTGGCATCATTCACCATCGCGCCTGGATACAAAATCGAGGCCTTTGCCACCGAGAAAGAATTCCCGAACCTTGCTAACCCAGTGCAGGTCGCATTCGACAACAAAGGGCGACTCTGGGTGGCCGCCATGCCAAGCTATCCACATTGGAAGCCCGGCGATCCGAGACCGGACGACAAGCTCCTCATCTACGAAGATACCAACAATGACGGCAAGGCCGACAAAGAGATCGTCTTCGCCGACAAGCTTCATCTCCCAACCGGCTTTGAAATTTCGCACGACGGAGTTTACGTCGCTCAAGGAAACCATCTGATCCGTCTCATCGATACCGATGGTGATGACCACGCCGATGTTCGCGAAATCGTGATGAGCGGGTTTGATGACCACGACACTCACCACGTCATCAGCGCCTTCTGTGCGGATCCGTCCGGCGCAATCTACATGGGAGAAGGCGTATTCCTTCATACGCATGTGGAAACAGCCGATGGACCACGCCGCAGTGCCAACGGCGGCTTCTTCCGCTTCAGCCCGCAGCGCAATGAGCTCGAGCGCACCGCCAGCCTCGCCATCCCCAACCCATGGGGCACTGCTATCAACGCTTACGGTCAGCCATTCTTTCTCGACACTTCGGGACCTGATCTGAACTGGCTCACACCCGGTGCGGTCCAAGTCAACTACGGCCAATTCACCCCCAAAGCGCCATCGCTGCTCGAGAGAAACCACCGGGTCCGCCCGACCTCAGGCTTGGAGTTTGTCTCCAGCGATCACTTCCCAGAAGACGTCCAAGGAGACATCATGCTGAACAACACGATTGGCTTTCTAGGGATCAAGCAACACCAAATGCTCAAGTCGGATGCAGGGTTCAAAACCAAACACCGTCATGACCTCATCACCTCATCCGATGGCAACTTCCGCCCGGTCGACCTCGAGTTTGCTCCCGATGGATCGCTCTATCTCTGCGATTGGCACAACGTGCTCATTGGCCACATGCAACACAGCGCGCGCGATCCACTGCGCGACCACCAACATGGCCGGATCTATCGCATCACCTATCCCGACCGCCCACTGGCAACACCGAGAAAAATTCACGGCGCATCCATCGCCGATCTTTTGGACAACCTCCACTCTGGAGATGACCGCACGCGCTACCGCACCCGGCGCGAACTCCGTAGCCGTCCAGCTGATGACGTCCTTGCTGCCATCCCAGCGTGGCTCAAATCGTTGAGCAAATCCCCTCAATACGAACACAGCCTCCTCGAAGCACTGTGGGTCACATGGGGACTGGATGCTGTCGATAGCGACCTGCTGCAACAAGCGCTCGACGCCAAGGACGCCCGCGTTCGTGCTGCCGCGATCGAAGTGCTACGCTGCAACCAAGATCAAATTGAAGGCGCCGCGTCGCTACTCATGACCGCAGCATCAGACGGCGACATCAGCGTTCGACTCCAAGCCGCCGTCGCCGCCTCATGGATGCCTGCCGATCTCGGCCTGCCGGTGCTGAACAAAATCGCCGAACAGCCAAAGGATCTCTGGATCGAGCCCGCGCTGAAAACAGCCACCGCACACCTCGAAGGCAAAGAACTCGATGAGGATCCTGGCGAGAAAATGCCGAAGCCGACCGCTCCGCTGAAAGGCAAGGCGCTCGAGCTCTACAAAAAAGGCCACGAGGTGTACAGCCGCGAAGGTCACTGCGCTACCTGTCACCAACCCGACGGCGAAGGCCTAGCCGCCGCCATGTTCCCGCCGCTGAGTCAAACCAAATGGGTCAATGGACCGGAAGAGCGCTTGATCAAACTCACCCTCCACGGCCTTCACGGACCCATCGAGGTGAAAGGCAAAAAGTATCCAGGCCAAGTGCCGATGATGGCGTTCAAGCAACTCAGCGATGACGAAATCGCGGCCGTGCTCACCTACGTCCGCAATACTTTTGGCAACAAAGCTCCCATGGTCACTCCGGACAAAGTCAAAGAAGTCCGCGAAGCCACAAAATCCAAACAAGGCTTCTACAGCCCCGCCGATCTCCTCAAAGAGCACCCGCACAAGTAAGTCTATAACACAATCATTGGCGGGTTTGGCCTCGTTCCACTCGCCCCAATCGGTGCCCAGATTGCTCCTCCGCAATCCGATTCATTCTTAAGCGCTACAAGCGGCCCTAAGGGATTTGGCCTCACTCCATTCGCCAGAGACATCCAGTTAGGGAGAATCGATCGAGAATTTCTGAAGATTTCACCACGAATGGTCACGAATTAACACAAATAGGAGTATGGATTGGCGGCAATCGGCCTTCAGCACCAGTCAATTGGAAGAAGAACCCAGAAGCCGTCATAGAAAATCCAGAATTCGCGTCCATCTTGACCGCCGAAGCTCTAGCGAAGGATGTTCGTGTTCATCTTGACCGCCGAAGCTTTAGCGAAGGATGTTCGTGGTTTTTCATTCATAGCTGGACGACCCCGCTCCGCTCGCCCCAATTTCAGCATTTGGCCTCACTCCGTTCGCCCCAAGCCAAGTGCCGCTTGCCCACCGGCAAGCGTTTGTTGTGAACGATTCGATATATCGAATCCTGCTTTCAGCTTTTCCAAATTTCAGCTTTTATCCCCCCGTGTCCACTTGGCGTCCAATATCCAAACCCCCTGCAATCATCCGATGGCTGCCGGAGAGGTTTCATGGGCCGTTGATGTGGACCGCGCGGGCCTTCCTTTGCTTTCTGGCACTGCTGGTAGCAATTGCTTTGCTCTACTCGATGCTGTCAGCGCGCTACGAACTCGATGAAGTCGCGAAGCTGCCTGCTGGCATCGTCATCTACGACCGAGATGGCGAGATCATCGATGTCCCCGGCAACAACACGCGCAGGCTTGCGCTGCGCGATGAGATTCCGCCATTCCTGATCGATGCGCTCTGCGCTCGCGAAGATGCCCGATTCTTTGATCACGGTGGCGTTGATGTTCGCGGACTGGCACGAGCGACGCTTCGCAACATCAAAGACTGGAACTTCACCCAAGGCGCATCGACCCTGACGATGCAGCTATCGCGCAACAGCTTCGACATTCGTGAGAAGTCGCTTCATCGCAAGTTGTTAGAAATTGCGATATCGGTTCGGATCGAATCGCATTACTCGAAGGATGAAATCCTCGCGCATTACTTGAACCGCATCTATTTCGGTTCCGGTGCCTATGGGATTGAGCAAGCGGCTCAAACCTACTTTGGCAAAACCACGGCCGAGCTCAGCGATAGCGAGTCGGCCTTGATCGTCGGCATCATCCGCGGCCCGCATCTCTACTCACCGCTGCGCAACCCGAGAGGTGCGATCGAACAGCGCAACCAAACGCTCGGCCGCATGTTGGCGATGGAGATGATCGATGAAGAAACCTTCGATCGCCTTAGCAAGGAGCCCGTGAAACTCGCCGATGATGAAACACGCGAGTCTCAAACCTCTTATGCTTTGCGCAGTGTGCGCAGCGAATTGGAGAGCATCATCGATGACGAAGAGTCGTTGCTCGGCGGACTCAAAGTCATCACCACCTTGGACAGCGCATGGCAGCAGCGACTCGAACGTGAGCTCGATCTTGCGGTGGAGAATTTGGAGAAAGAGAAAGGTTGGAAGCATCCGACCCATGACCAACACAACGGCGATCAACCTGCCTACATCCAATTCGCCGCCGTCACCACCGAGACAAAAACGGGAGGCATTATGGCCTTGGTCGGTGGACGAAATTACTCCCATTCGCGATACGATCGATCCTATTCCAAGCGCGACCTCGGCTCTGCCTTCGAACCCTTCGTCGCTGCTGCAGCCGCTGAGCGTGGCAAGTTGGTTCTCAAAGGAAAACCGCTCAACACAGGCCGGCAGATCGGCCCAAGCGAGGTCGAGCGCATCGCCCGCCGATGCGGCCTTGGCGGACCCTTTGTCGAAACCGAAGACCTCTTCCGTGGGGCTGTGGCTGCCAGCCCACGAGAAATGGCCACCGGGCTTGCAACGCTGGGCAATGAGGGCAAGCGGCCGAAACCCTTCATCATCCAAGAAGTGCGCAATCAGAAGGGGGACGTCCTCTACCAGGCCAAGCCCGACCTCACTCAAGCGATCACCCGCGATGCTGCCTTGGATGCCGTGAGCGTGCTCGAGCGCCACAGCGGCACCCGCGTCTTCACCGGAGCCACCGCCTCCGAACGCGATGCCTGGACACTCCGCCTTGGGCCCAGTGGTTCCACTGCCATCTGGATCGGCTTTGATGCGCCCAAAGTCATCGCCAAAGAATCCCGGCTCAAAGCCTTACTCGATGAGTTTGTCGAACGGCTTGGAAATGGGTGACGTTAGAGTGTAGATTACGAGCGCAGCGAGTTCATTCTTGTTCCCATAGGTCAGGAATGAGTCGATCTCCCCATACTGTGGTGCAATTTGTCGCGAAGGCAGGAAATGCCACCTCGCTAAACCAGTCTTTTTCCATCGACGAGAAGTATTTCGGCAATTCCGTAAGGCAGCTTTTGTAGTTCTTCATTTCTTCGTCGATCTCGAAGTATGATCCAGAGTCATCGATTCGAAATCCAATACATACAAGATCGAAAGAGAACAGATCTCGCTTAAACGCAAAGATCTCACGCACTTCATCGAGACGAAATCGATTCATTTCTTTATCATCGACGAAGTAGACCATGTCTCCATCGGCGATGGCTATTGAAATAGTTTCCTCAGGCTTTGGGGAGAGCGCTTTTCTGATGCCATCGAGAAATTTCATTTCATCAACGTTAAAGCTCAATGGCCCGATAGTGAACCACCCTTAAGTAAACATTATAACGCAAAACGGCTGTTTTTGGACATTGCAACTCAACGCCTAGCTTTAGGGTCCACTGCAGCGTATTGTTAGATGCCAGGTTAAAAAATGAGATTGTAAATTATTGAACAAGAAACAAAAAGCACGGCTGCAGCGCCAACACTGCAACCAGCTTTATTAATATCTGTCAAATCGGTCGTGGTTATATCTTCTAGATTTAATTTACGTAAACCTTGAACAATTTCTTTTCTTTCCTTGATCCTTAAACGTGTCGTTAAGGTCAATATGTATTTAACCTTAGATTTTTTACCTTTTTCTAAATAACCATTTACTAGGTCAAGAATTTCTTCTTGTGTATGTTTTTTCTTTAAATCTTTCATTGCATCTAACGTTAATTATGTAGGCGACCGCGCCCTGGACGTCCAGAGCGCAGCGAAAGACAGACGTTTTCGCGGTCGGCTACCATGAGTTGTTAGGCATATTGGTGATATTCGAAATCACATTAAACCGTCCGAATATCCGAAGCCAAGAGTCTTTTCTTTCGGAATATAAAATATCGTTTGGGTATAACCATCAAAGGAATCAAGAAGACGGTATCTTATTACTCCTACATCCGTGGAGTCAAATTGAGTGCCTTTGAATGAGATATGGACATCGCCTTCTTTATAAAGATCAGTGAAGAACGTGGCATAGAGAGCTTCACCATCTGAGACATCGTATACTAGAAGGAGTCCATCTGAGTAGCTCGTCTTCTTTCCTTCAGTTAGTTTCACCAAGTCCACTCCGAAGGCATTGGCAAGCATCTCGCCTTCATCAAACTTATCGCATGAGATGAGCAGCAGGCTTATTATTGCTAGCGCGATAAATTTCATATTCTTGCCTAACAGTTTTATTATCCGACATCTCTAGATCTCTAGTATTAGAGATTTATCTCTAGATGTAGTGAGTTGTCTCTAGATATAGAGATCTAGAGACATGCCGTCGAGGTGCTTTTCCTCATCACAAATCACTTCTAACCCATAACCCATAACCCATCACCACCCCCTACCTCAACTCCTTCTCGGTATAAGCATCCTCACGGTCTGCGGTATCCGCGCGGACTTGCTTCACAACAGAAGCTTCCACAATGGTGGCTTTGTTGCCCCAAGAGTTGCGAATGTAGGTCATGACATCCGCCAAGTGGGCATCCGTCAGTGCAGAGTTGGCCTTGAGGCCGGGCATCGCCGCGGCTGGCTTGTAGACCTTGTCGTTGACTTTCACCGGACCTTCCATGCCGTGAAGCAGGATTTTGGTCAGACGTTTGGAGTCGCCCGTGACCCATTCCGAGGATGCGAGTGGAGGGCCGAGGTTGGGGACGCCTTCCCCCTTTTCTCCGTGGCAGCCGAAGCAAGCGGCCATGCCAACGTAGTGCTTTTCACCGCGTTGGAACGCAGCGAGTGACTCGCCCTTGAGATGCGCGCCATCGGGCTCGGTGTTGGCGGGTGCCTTCTTCGTTGCCGCGCTGAGGTGTTTGATGAGGTTCTTATCCTTGAGATCCGGATGCTGCTTTTTGAAACTATGAACATCCTTCCCTAGACCGCTGACAAGCGCTTCTGTTAGGTATTTCACTTTCGGGTTTTTCTCAATAATCGCAAGCGCCTCGTCCGCCATCCCATTGGCGGCCATCGCGCGAACTTTGGCGTGAAGATAACCCGGCTTATTCGGCAGCTTTACCAAAGCCTCTTGATCGGCTGAATCTCCTAAGCGGTTATTGGAAAGAATATGAAGCGATGTTCTCACCACATCTTCATGGGTGGACTCCAAGGCCTTGGTGATCGACCATTGATCCGTTAGGCCGATGCCATCCATCGCCCACATGGCATGAATTTGGCCTAATGGCTTCGAGGAGTCCAATGCGACCTCCGTGATGGCCTTCAATACCGGAGTATTTCTGTGCTCTCGAAGCTCGACGATCAGGCGCTGGGCGGTGTCGCGGACGGTACCGTTGGGGTGCGCGAGATAGGGCGCCAACTCAGCCGGTGATTTGCCTTCGAGCTTCGGCACTTTGGAGAGCGGGTTGGCGTCAAACTTGATGCGGTAAATTCGACCCGTCGACGGCTCAGGCTTGTCGAGGCCGCGGCTCTCATACTGCTTGCGCAGATAGGTCGTCATGTAGGCTTTGTGCTGCAGGATGCCGAAGTACAAGTCGACAATCCACAACGACCCATCGGGTGCGGTGTAAGCATGGCATGGCAAAAACCATTCATCCGTGCTGGCAAGAAATTCGCTCTCTCCATAAGGGTGACTGCCCTTGGGCTTGTTCCATTCGTCCCGCTCAATGCTGATCGCTTTGACCAGATCTCCTGCAGGCTCCGTCACGAAAGCCATGCCGCGCATTTCCTCGGGGAAGTTCTCGCCACGATAGATGGCCATGCCGCTGGCAGCAGTCGCGTTGGCAAGCTTGCCGTCTTTGTCCAATGTCCCCTTCTGGTAGGCGCGGTTCACGCCGGGGGTGATGCGAATGGGGTGGACCGCATTACCACCAAGTTTTTGAAATGGCATGCCTATCGGCACGTACGCTGGGTTGCCCCGAAAGAAGTCGGGCACGAACTGGTCGCCGACGAGCAAGGTGCTGTTGTTGTTGAAATAAAGGCGGCCGCTGTTGTCTTTGGCGATGCCCCACTGGCCACGGTTGTCGGTCTTCTCCATGACCCACTCGCCATTGATGCGGCGGTAGCGACGGTCGGACTTGGCATTGTAATACCAGTTGTCATGACCGTAGAGCAGTCCGTTGCCTTTGTGCTCCGGGTTGCCACCACGCGCGTAATCTTTGTCGACCACCACCGGCTCACCGACTGGCTTAAGGCCATCGCGTTTCGTGAACATCAAAGCATCACCCGTGGTGTAGAGACAGCCATCGTGAGTGACCGCGACCGCACGCGGTAGGACCAAGCCATCGAGGAAGGTCGTGACGGTCTCATAGGTGCCGTCGCCATCGGTGTCTTCCAACACGCGGATCTGGCCGTCTGGCGTGTCCTCTCCTTCTCCATCCAAGTTCGGCATGTAACTGCGCATCTCCGCTGTCCAGGCGCGGCCATTGGCATCGAATGCCAAGGCCACGACCATGTGGACATCCTCTTCCGCCGCGATCGATTCGATCGAATAGCCGGGCGCAAGTTTGAAGGAACGCAGGGCGTCCTCAACACCAAGGTAAGGCGAAGGCGGAATTTGATCGGCCGGGATCGGGTCGATCTGCTTCGCGCCTTTCTTGTCCCTGCGGTCACCGCTTTGGCCGAGGCCCAGCGATGACGTGGCCAACAAGCCACACAGAACGCCGACGGAAAATTGGAGGGGATGAGGCTTCATCAACGGGTCCGATTAAAGCGGTTTGAGAGTGAGGTTGCGCCAGCGCACGTTGCAGGATTTGCCACCGTGAACTTGGAGTCCGAAGAAGCCTTCCCGGGTGTCGTGCTTTTCATCTTCGTCTTTGAAGTCCACGCGCTTCTCGCCATTGAGCCACGTTTGAATGTGGTTGCCCTCGCAACGAATCACGATGGTATTCCATTCGTCCCACTTGAAAAGCTTGCGACCTTGCGCGGTGAATTCGGCGCACTGCTCTTTGTTCTTTTTGTTGGGAAACAACCAGCCGCGGCGTGCTTCGTCGTAGAGACCAGCGGTCCATGAGCGGTCGGTGTTATCACCTTCGCATTGGTAGCCATTCACTCGACCGTTGCCGTCTTCTGATGGCTTCTGCAATGCGCGGAACATCAAACCGGAGTTGCCGCTGCGGTCATCGAACTTGAACTCATAGGTGAGCTCGAAGTCACCGTAGGTTTTCTCGGTGCGCAGGAAGGTATTGCCTTTGATTCCCTTCTCCTCGCCGTAGCCGACGATGCAGCCGACCTCGACTTTGTATTTTCCGTTGCCGCCGACGATTTTCCAACCGTCGAGCGTTTTGCCGTCGAATAGCTGAATGGCTTCCGCTTTGTCGGCTGCGGCCTCGGTGGTTTTAGGTTCCTCTGCATGGGATGGGAGCAGGGCTGCGATGCATGCTGCGAGGATGAAGGATGACTTTTTCATGAGTATATGGGGTAATCGGTGGAATTTTACGCTTCCAGTCAGGCGACTCTATCTCGGCCTGCAATAATCACAACCCTGCGGGCGTAACAAATCAGCAAATGAAAACCCTGACTTTCACCATCCTGACATGGTTGCTTGCCTTATTCCTGCCCCTATCTCTGGCGCATGCCTCAGAGGAGCTCCTCGAAAAGAACCGCAAGATTCTCGTCCTCGGCGATAGCATCACGCAGGCTGGCAGCTACGTGAGCTACTTCGATGCCTGGCTGGTGAAGAAATATCCCGACCGACGATTCACGGTGGTCAATGCCGGGGTCGCCAGCGAAACCATCTCCGGCCTGAGTGAAACGGGGCATGCAGGCGGACGATTTCCTCGACCTGATTTGCATGAACGGTTGGAGCGGGTGCTGGAAAAAACCCAGCCCGATTTGATCCTCGCCTGCTACGGCATGAACTGCGGCATCTACCTTGAGCTCGATGACGAACGATTCGAAAAATTCAAGGAGGGCACTCGCAAGCTGCGGGCAGCGGCGAAACAACACGGCGCCGAAGTGGTTCACGTCACACCACCGATTTTTGACAACCGTGGAAAAGAAGGCTTCGACTACGATGATGTGCTCACCGCTTATTCCAAATGGTTGGTCGAGCAGCGAAAGGAGGGTTGGCTCGTCGCCGACCTTCATGCCGAGATGCGCGCGAAGGCGGATGAGAAAAAGAAGGCGAACTCAACGTTCACCTATCAAGGCGACCGCGTTCACCCCAATGCCGATGGCCACTGGGTGATGGCGCAGTCGTTGATCTCATTTTTCGGCGATGACGAATCGGCCAAACTCGCATCTCCCAGCGAGATGATGAACAAAGAGCGGCTGAATGCGGTCAGTCAGCGAATGAAGCTCTATCAGAAAGCCATCCACGCGGAGACCAAACCATTGCGCCCCGGAGTTCCCAAAGGCGGCACACTCGAATCCGCAGCGGAGAGCGCCAAAGCGCTTGAGGCGTCGATCTATGGTCCATGAGCTCTTCCTCACGCTTGCCCACCATACCAAGCACCGCTACCAATATTGGCATGCTCTCCCACACCTTTTCCTGTCTGATTGCTTTTGCGTTCGCGGCTCTGCCGTGTCTGGCGGCAGCCGAAGAAAAGCCACCCAACATCGCGTCCGACGAGCCCGATCGCACGGCCGCCATGACCCAGGCGGTCAATGACTTCAAGCGCACCGTGGTGCCCGGCTCATAAAGGCTGGGCTTCCCGCGGTGCCGTTCGCAGCGACTCGCTCTAGCAGATCTTACTCAAAGACGATGTAGCTGATTTGCTCGTTGGTGTGTTTCCGCTCGGCGTCACCCAAAGTATCCTCGCAGACATGAAGGCCAATGCTGGTAGCAGTCATGGCCGGGCTTCCTGACAGGACTGCCCAACCTCCATCCAATCCGTCCATGCCGGCAATGCTCACCGCGGCCGAACTGACCGAAGCTAGGCTTCCGCTGAGGCCATAAACATTCGGCGTGGCTGAGTTTTCAAAGCCTCCCACAGTGTCCGCACCGACACCTGCCTCGTAGGCAACTCCGTTGAGGGTGCCGCTGCCCGATTCGATGACGATGTAACCAATGGTTTCATTCGCGCGAGTCGTATTGGGGTCTTCGCCCACGTGCTTGCCGACGTTGAGATTCGCGGCATCCACGGGGTTCGTTCTGCTGTCACCCATGCTCCAGAACACCGACCAGTTGGCGTCGTTGGTGCTCATGACCTGGCCGACGACGACTGGATTGGTGTAGCTGTTTTGGAAGCTACGCGCTTCGGAAACCCAGCTGCTTCTGGATGAGGTGATGGTCGAGTTGTATTTCACGGCCTCCATGGTCACGCCGTCCACTGCTTGAGTGTAGACGCCTTCTTCAACCGCGATGATGGAAACATCGATGCTGACCGGATCGGTTAGACCGTCGGTGCGATCCACTTTCAGGTCAAAGCCGGTCGCGGTCACGTTGGTGATGCGAGTCGCCACGTGCGGCAGTGTGGCGTCCGGATGGATGGGAGTCGCCACGACGACGAGTGAATCGTAGCTCAGGCCGAGGTCCACAGTGGTCCAGCTGGTGTTGCTCACGCCACTCACGGTGGTGCGCACCAGTCGATTGGATGCCACCACTTCGTTGACTGTGATGCTAACGGTGGCGACGTTGCTGTCCTCGGTGCCGTCATTGGCAAGGAAGGTGAAGCTGTCGGCTCCGAAGAAGCCTGCGTTTGGCGTGTAGGTGAGGTTCTCGCCGCTGCCACTCAAGGTGCCGTTGCTTGGTGCGGAAACCACGCTGTAGCTGAGCGCATCACCATCGGCGTCGGTCGCAACAAGCGTGATGGCCACGGCCGTGTCTTCATCCGTCGTGGAGGAACCATTGCTAGCCACTGGGGCTTGGTTGGGTGGCACGGGATTGGTCACGGTGATGACCACTTCGTCGGAATCTTGGCCGCCATTGTTGTCATTCACGCTGAGACGCAAGGTGTAGTCGCCGGCGACGGTGAAGGTCGCGGTGCTGTTGAGTGCGGTGTCATCACTGAAGCTCACGTTGCCGGGGCCCGAAACGACGGACCAAAGAGCATCGAGGGCATCGCCATCGGCGTCGCTGGCCGAGCCATCGAGAGTGATGGAAGCGGAAGGCGATCCGATTAGAGCATTGAAGTTGGTCTGCGCGTCCACATCGCTGAAGGCCTGATTGCGGTAGTAACGGAACAGCGCCAGCTGGCCGTTGAATGGATCGGTGGATCCATCCGTGGGCATGGTTTTCGCCATTTCACCTAAAGAAGCGGGGTCGCCGCCCGACCAATCGGGGCCAGTCCATGCAGCGGAGTCTTGAAGCACACCATCGACGTAGAGCTTCACCACATCATTGGTGGGGTCCGCGACAAAAGCCACGTGGATGAAGCGGCCCATGTCGGTGGGTGTTAGAGTGTAGCTGACCCGCGCCGGAGTGGTCTCCTGAACGGTGCCTCGAAGCACACCGTTCACGATGTCGACCTGAAGACCATCGACGTTGCCGCCCGTTTCAAAGATGCTGCCGTCGGTGCCATCAACATCGATAACAAATTCAAAAGTCGCAGCTTGGTCGCTGCCATGACTGTTAAACGTGGTGCTCGATGCATCTTGAGCGATCGGAAATGGGTAGGCGTGAGTGAGGCTCATGAAGCGAGCATCGGAAACGGCCACGGGTGAGAGTCCCCCCGCATCAAAGGTCCAGTTGTAGGCATTGGCGGTGGTGCTTTCCCAGACATTGTCTCCGGGGGTGTCCTGGGCGGCATCCCACTCGAAGTAAGCACCAGCAAGGGGCTCGCCCATGACTTGACCAAGCTCCACACCGTCATCGAGGCCCGCATCGGCGGCGGGGGCTGCGTTGAGCGAGGTGACCGACACGTTCTTGAAGATGGCGTCATTGAAGCCGCCATCGTTGGATGAGGTCACGGCCATGCCGACGTAAAACTCCGCGCCCATGGCAATGGTGGTCGGCGAGCCCACTTGGGTCCAAGTGATGCCATCGGGAGATTGATAACCGGTGATGGTGTCGCCTTGGCGCACCAGCCTCACCCAGTAGTTGTATCTTGGAATGCTGTCATCACGCGTGTCTGCCACCGATCCGCCCGTGGTGGTGCGAATGCGGAATTGGGATCCTCGGCTCGCGGACAAGGCCATGGTCGCTTGCTTGGAATCTGCACTCAGGTCCTCGCGAATCATCACGCCCGACATACTAAAAGCATTTTTCCAGATTTGGGAGGTGACTTGGGCCGTGACCTCCACATTTCCCGACATGGGCTGATAGACATAATGCAGGCCGTCGCTTGCGCCACTGAGTCCGGTTCCGGAACCACTGATGGTGAAGTTGCCGTTGTAGAGTGCCGCGCCCTCGTGGGTGGTTCCGATGTCGGCGGCCTGCCATTCGGTGGGTAGATCCAATGACACATAGGCTTCAGGGGATTGATGATCGCTGTAGATCTGGCCCGTGGTGGTGAGCTCACCCGTTGCATCATCGACAAACTTCATGGTGTCGTTCCATTGGTAGTAAGCATAGCGCTCGACGTAGGCGAGATCATCGAGGTAGGGCAAGACCTCCTGCAAGAAGCCGTCCTGAATGGCGCGGGAGCGATTCGGGTTCGCGTTGAACTCGGTGATCCAGATGGGCTTGCGGTGATGGGCGTACACATTTGCCAAGTAGCCCCTGAGGCGGTTGGCGACATCCACGGGGTCGGGATTGGTGTTGGTGCCCGGGCTACTACCCCAGTCGTACCAATGCACGTTGATGTAATCCACGCGCACGCCTTGGGCATTGGCGAGGTCCATGAAATCAGGCAGCCATTTCCCAGCAGCCCCGAAGGCATCCTGCTCTTCGCAAGCGGGCGATCCAAGCCGCAGGCCCGCCTTCTCCAACTCTTTGTGTAGTCCCACAGCCACCGCAATGTCAGGCATGTTCCCCTGATTGACTCCATCCGGCTCGTTGAAGCTGAGGAGGTGGGTCACTTGCTCTTGAGCTAGAAATTTATCAATCTGCACGTATTTCTCATCCCAGCACATGGGAGCGAACTCGGGGCCAGTCGTCCGCAGGCCTCGCTCAACCCCTTGGGTCCAACTGTAGTACCAGCTGTGATCGAAATTCGAACGAACGGAGTCATTGCCACCGCAAAAGCCTTTCTTGAGCGTGTTCTTCCAGGGCATGACCCGGATGAAGGAAATCGCGTCATCGAGATTGGCGGGAAGCGCGTTGACGGTCAGCGGGCCATCGTGAGCAACGTAAACCTTGCTTGACTGCGTGCCATCGGCTGAGTCGGCGACTACCGCCATGTAACCTTGCGTCAACACGAAGGAGGAGATCTGGTTGTCGAGACCGCCCGGAAGTGAAGCACCGCTATGGACGACGTGGGTCGCAGGAATATTCGCGCTGGTGCCACTGAGGTTGGCTCCTTCGTAAACCGTCATGACCTCGCCACTGAGCGGCAGGATCTCCTTCACCTGGAGATAATCCATTTGCGGTCCTTGGGTGACGGCGCTCGCTCGAATGGTGTTGTTGCCGGCATTAAGCGCAACCGTTAGCGACGCGCTCTCCTTGTAGGTATTGTCCCATCCGCCGGTTGGTGGAAAACTGTGGCTGGCCGCAACCACCACCCCATTGACTTTGATTTCCATCGGGCGGTCGTTGGAACCTCCCAAGGTGTAACCAAAAACCAACTCGGCAGTGCCTGTCGCTTCAGCCGCAACTGTCCACTCGAGATAGTCTCCGGAGGTGTTTGGACTCACCACAAAGCCTGTGCCAGAGTAACCCCCACCCCATGATCTTATATTACCAACCACCACGGTGGCATCCTCTGCCTCATAGCGCGTGGTCTTCTGGGTGGTCGCCGCGAAAGCAGAAGAGCTGAGCAATGCGAGCAAGCCGGAGGCGATCGCAAATGTCGCGATGGTCTGCTTGAGACATCCGTGGATGCATTGGGCGAAATGAAGTTGGGTTTTCATGGGCTTGGTTTTTTGATTTGGAAGAGGGAGCTGATGCCGATCCTCATCGAGCAACCGAAGAACACTCGTCTTCCCTTGTTTTGCCGAGATCAAAGGGTTGCGACTACTACTGCCCAAAACGATATAGCTGTACGCAATGAGGGCCCACGGCGTCTAAGCGGTAGGCCCTCGAAAGTGGTGTTTTATCAGCTTACTCAAAGACGATGTAGCCGACTTGCTCGGTGGCGTGCCTTTGCTCGGAATCACCCAAGGTGTCCTCACAGGCATGAAGTCCAATGCTGGTGGTGGTCAGGGCCGGGTCTCCAGAGAGTACCGCCCAGGCTCCATCCTTGCCATCCATGGCAGACATGCTGACCGCGGCCGCACTGACCGATGCCAAACTTCCGCTCAAGCTGTAAGTATAGGGCGACGATGAATCACCGAAGCCTTTGACGCTGGCTGCTCCTAGCGCGGCTTCGTAGGCCACGCCGTTGATGGTGCCGCTGCCGGATTCGATCACGATGTAGCCAATGGTTTCATCGGCGCGATTCACGTTGGAGTCTTCGCCCACGTGCTTGCCCACATTGAGGTTGGCTGCATCCACAGGATTCATCCTGCTGTCTCCCATGCTCCAGAACACCGACCAGTTGGGGTCGTTGGTGCTCATGACTTGGCCGACCACCACCGGATTGGTGTAGCTGTTCTGGAAGCTGCGCGCTTCGGCAACCCAGCTGTTCTTGGAAGAAGTGATGGTGGAGTTGAATTTCACCGCCTCCATGGTCACGCCGTGTTCGGCTTGGGTGTAAACGCCTTCCTCAAGCGCGATGATCGAAACATCAATGCTGACCGGACCGCTGAGGCCATCGGCGCGATCCACTTTCAGGTCGAAGCCGGTAGCGGTCACGTTGGTGACGCGGGTCACCACGGGTGGCAGCGTGACGTTTGGATAGATCGGAGTGGCGACCACAACCAGTGAGTTGTAGCTCTGGCCGAGGTCCACGGTAGTCCAGATAGTGTTGCTCACGCCACTGACGGTGGTGCGCGCCAGCTGGTTGCCTGTTAGAGGAGCGGCGTTCACCGTGATGTTGAGAGCCGCCGTGGCCGTTCCTCCATTGCCGTCATTCACACTAACCGTGAAAGCGTTGGCACCTAGGTCTGATCCAGTCGGCGTGCCGCTGAGCGTTCCGTTGCTTGCCACGTTCAACCATGCGGGGCCGCTGACTTTGGCGTAGCTTAAGCTATCACCATCGGCATCCGTCGCACTGCCAGCAAGGCTGCCGCTATAGGCGGAGTCCACTTCGCCGTCGCTGCCGGCCATCGGGTCAGAAGCAAATGCTGGAGGTTGGTTGACTGGCGGAGCGGCAATCACCGCAATGTTGAGAGTCGCGGTGGCGCTTCCTCCATTGCCATCGTCCACGCTCACGGTGAAGGCATTGATGCCTACATCGCCAGAAGTTGGTGTGCCGCTGAGTGCTCCGTTGTTTGCAACGTTGAGCCAAGCGGGGCCGCTTGTTTTGGCGTAGCTCAAGGCATCGCCATCGGCGTCGGTGGCGCTACCAGCAAGAGTGCCGCTATAGGCCAGACCCTCGTTGGCATCGCTGCCAGTCATTGGGTCGGAAGCAAAGACCGGAGCTTGGTTTGCGGGCTCGCCGCCACCCGAAGCACCAATGACATCCGCGTAGCTCGCACCGAAGCGGATCTCGTCCAAGGTGCCGGCAGCTCGATCTGCACTGAAGAAGAGGGTGTCAAATGAGTCCTGACTCAAATCACTCACCACCGTGATAAGTGGACTCCCCAAGCCAAGGTCGGATGACGCCGGCATATAGAGCGTCAAACTGTCATTGGAACCATCCGCAGCCCATTGCGCGCGCAAGACAAACATGTAGGTCGTGTTGCTTGAAAGGCCTGGAGCTGAGCCAGATGTGATGTTTGGTGGGGCATTCTGGACGTTGCTGCCACCATTGTAATCGTTCGTTTCCCACGTCACCGGGTAGGCATTGGTCGTACTGAAGGGGACGGCGAGGCCGATTGCCTGCGCGCCAGTGACCGCGTCATTCAAATCACCGTTGCCGGTCACATAAGTATCTCCCAATCCTACGGTAAAGCGGGCATTGCCAATATCATTCACACGATAAAGGAAGCTCATCCACAACTCGCCGTTATCGGCCAACAAGCCATTCAGCGCGGTGCCATTAACGCCAACGTAGGGCGAGGCTGTATTCCAGCCGGTCGCGACGACCGCGGAGCCCGACGTGGGCAAAGATCCGAAGGTCAGGTTGGATGCCTCGGCGGTTGCTGAGCCAGCTGTCCATGTATCATTCGAAAGCCCTTCACCGCCGGTGTTTCCACCGAGCTGCGTGTCAGGAGCCGTAAAAGAAAAGGGCTCGTAGATGGCCGCGCCGTTCGCGGTCGCGGCTGGGTTGACCGTGATGCTAATGGTCGCAACATTGCTATCTGCCACGCCGTCGTTGGCAATGAAGGTGAAGCTGTCACTTCCGACGAAGCCTGCGTCTGGCGTGTAGGTTAGATTGGCGCCGCTGCCGCTTAGTGAGCCGTTGCTTGGCGCGGAGACCACGCTGTAGCTGAGATTATTTCCATCGGCGTCGGTCGCGATCAAGACGATGGCCACTGGAGTGTCCTCATCCGTAGTGACGGAACCATTGCTGGCCACTGGCGCTTGATTTGGCGTGCCCGAGGAAACCACCAGATCAACTGCAGCGCCGATCTCCACACTCGAGCCGGAAGTCAGGCTCTGGCTGATCACGTCTCCCGCGGCAACCGTGCCGCTATAAGCGGTGGTCACATTGCCGACAGCGAGCTGGGCGGCGGCGATGTTAGATTCGGCAGTGGCTTGAGCCAGACCGATGACATTGGGCACCGTGGTCATCACAACCGGGGCGCCCAGTGAAACCACGAGGTCGACTGGTGCGCCGATGGCCACATTGGATCCCGCCATCAAGCCTTGGCTGATCACGTTTCCAGCAGTAACCGTCTCGCTGTAATCTGTGCTCACGTTGCCCACACTAAGTTGAGCGGAAACAATATCGGACTCAGCACTTGCCTGAGACAGGCCAACCAGGACGGGCACGGTGGAACCTGCAACTCCATTGGAATTGTTGATGGTGATGGTCGTGGTGTCCGCGCCAAACAGGGCGGCACCCACTGGGGAAGAAAGAGTCAGCGAGAAGCTTTCAGACGACTCAATGATGCCGTCGTCCACGAGCGGAACCAAAATGGTCTTCGGGCTCATGTCGCCAGCGGCCCATGTTAGAGTGCCGCTGGTCGTGGTGTAGTCGCTAGGCGCGAGAGCCGTTCCAGGGCTGGTCGAGTAGTTCACCGAGATACTGCCGGTCGAGCTTTGAGTCCGATTGACGGTCACCAGCGCGCGTTCATTATTTTCGTAATCCGATACGGTGGTAGTGGCCAAGGAAACCCGCGGCAGCAAGGAGACCTGCATGTCCAGCCATTCATCGGTACCACTTCCGCCTTGGGCAATGGTGGTGAACGAAATGCCTGCCTCAACATCCTCGTAGGTCTGACCAATCGCCAAGCCGGCATCATTGACGTTATCGTTTGGCGTATTCATGTCGAGCAAGTCGCCTTCATCGTAACCATAGTTGTAGCCCCACAGCACGTAGGCGCCGTTGTCCAAGCTGGTGTTGGTGCTCCCACGGCGGTAACCGA
Organism: Luteolibacter sp.; assembly: GCA_043566505.1. GTDB lineage: Bacteria > Verrucomicrobiota > Verrucomicrobiia > Verrucomicrobiales > Akkermansiaceae > Luteolibacter. Next base: position 1,270,482 of record CP121322.1, read on the forward strand.
TCCAGTAGTCACGGTCTTCGTCGCGAACAATTTTGACGGCACGCGGCTGATTCAGATTCGCGCCAATGCCATCAAAGCGGTGCACGCGGTAAACTCCGCTGGTGTCAGCTAAGGTAACAGAGCTGTCGGGGATCCACCACAAGAGCGACTTCGCCCAGTGACTGAAGTGCTTGGTGGGCGAGCCGGCAGCGGCACCCATGGTGTCGTGGCTGTCGCCATAGGCTTGGGATGTGCCCGTGGTCAGAGATCCTGGGTTGCCGTCGCTCACCTTCCACAAGTTGGCATGCTTCAAGCCCCAGTTGTGGCCGAGTTCGTGGGCAATCACTCGGAAGTCCCAGAAGCCATTGATGTATGAAGTGTCGCCACCCACAGAGGCACGCCCACCCCAATTGTTGAATTTGCTTCCACCGTCAAAATTGGCCAAATTGGTGAAGAAAGTGCAGACGCGGTCGTAGTCAGCGAGGTTGTAGCCCGCAGCGGCAGCGGCAACCCTCGCATCATAGCCAAGAACGCTGGAATTGCCGGTGTTCGAGTAATACGAAGCTGTCTGAGGGAGGCGCAGCACTTCGGTCACATCGGGTGAGTCTCCATTCACCGGTGGCGTGAGCAATAGGTCGGTTTTTCCAAAACTGCCGTCTTGATAAAATTCACGCACACCGTCGGGGCCGTTGATGAGATTATGCACGTCTTCTTCTTCAACGGGCGCATTCCTCGGGATGAGACCCGTGCTTGATGCTTGAATGGGTCGGCCAGGCAGGTCGGAAAAGTCCACCATGATGACGAGCAACTTCTTGGGGCCGTTGGCCCATGCTTGGGATGGGCGGTAGGTAACTGTGCTGGTGCCGTCCCCTGAGTCAGAGGCAATTGCGGTGGGGTTGTCCTCACCGTCGCGAATGGATGCTTCAAAGTCTTCCAAGGCATCCATCGAAGCGAGAATGGTCACCTCGCCATTGGCTTCCACTGCAACCTCGCCGGGAAGTAGTTCACGCGTTCCGGCAGGAAGCGTTTCACCAGACTCAAGAACGCGAACCCGTGACTCATTGACGGCAAGATGGCCATCAAGGGCGATACCATGCATCGAAGTCTCAGGAAGTGAGAGGTCGTTGAGGCGGTCGCCATAGACGTGGACGCGGTATTCGCGACCGTCCATGACGGTGGCGCGGTAGAACTCATTGTCGTGAGCATGCTCGCAGTCTTCTGTTTGAAAGCAGCCCTGCATCACGTCGAGTGGAGCACTCATCGAGACAAACTGTTCGACGTGCTCGGCGATCTCTGCAGGGAGTTGCTCGCGTTCCGCACGGGACATGGCAGCAGCCAAGGCCGCTTCAGGATCCGCTTTGATCAACTCCTTCATCGCTTGCCGACGAACCTTCGCGAGGTCAATGCCTTGTTGCAGTGCTTCGGCATCAAGCTCCCCGCCCTCCGCTATTTGTAACCACTCAGCAAACTCATCGAGTTGGCGCTTCGCAACTTCAAGATCCACAACGGTGTGTGTGCTGTCAGCATTGAGGCCGCTGGAACGGTCGTCAGTCGCAGGAGCCAGATCGCGATCAGCGGTCGATGGATTTTCTTTCATCGAAAATGCAATCAGGCAGGTGACCAAAATCCCGAATGCGACGACGAGGGTGCGGATGTCTTTGGGTTTCATTAATGGCTAAAAGCCTCAGTCGGGGCCCAAGCGTCAAGCGACCGACCTCGTCAGAAAACCCTTAAAAATGAGCCTCCACGGGCATCCCCGTCATCCTTTCGTATGACAAAAAGCCCCATTCTATCAGGGGTTTTTGCCCTCCCCGCCGCCTTCCCGCTTCCCCAAAGCCCACTCTTTTGGGCAGTGGCTGGCGCGAAAGGTAATCGGCCCATTCTTCCACAATCGCACTCCGATACGATGGAAGAGCACCGCTGGTTCAGTCGTAACGGGATCATGCTCATCTCATTGAATCCGATTGCCTCCGCTGCCACAGGTTTGATCTTTCTTCTGGGGCTCGTCGGGTGGGTACAGGCGGAGGAGCCCACGAGCCAAAGCGGCCACTTGTTCATCCTCTCGGGCCAATCGAACATGACGGGCGGCTTGGAAAAGGGTTTCACCGAGGTCGTCGAAAAGCAGTTAGGAAAAGACCAAGTCACCATCGTCCGCAGCATGCGTAGCGGCCGCGGCATTCGGTTTTGGGTCAAAGGCTACGGCCTGCCCGATGGCCACGAACGGCACGGACAATTGAAATCAGGCAATGGCGAAGAGTATCCGAAACTGCTCAAGGCCGTTCAAGAGGTTGGCGACATCCAAGGCTTCCAATCGGTCACCTTCATCTGGATGCAGGGTGAGTCCGATGCCAATCGCGATCTCAGCGCGGCCTACGCAAAGAGCTTCAAGTCGCTGACGGAAAGTTTGAAAAGAGACCTCGGCTTAAAGCAGATGAATTTTGTCATCGGCCGCATCAGTGATTGGGGTTTGCACGATGCGAAGAAAGCGAACGGCTGGAAAAAGATGCGTGCGGTGCAAATGCAGATCGCTGAATCCGATGACGCGGGCGCATGGATCGACACCGATGATCTCAACGGCGGAGATGAAAAGAACCCCGCCGGCGAGTTGCACTACCCAGGTGATCAATACCCCAAGCTCGGCGCGCGCTTTGCCGAGAAGGCGTTGGAGCAATTGAAGAAATGAGGATGAGTTGTCCTGTAGCGGCGGTCTCCGACCGTCGATGCAAATGGAAAGCGCGGATGCACCTCATGGGCGCCGACGGTCGGAGACCGCCGCTACAACTCGATTCCATCGCTCACCTCACAAATTCAAGGTGACGCTTGAAGCCATCACTCTCGGGCAAGTCATTGATCTGCATGCCGATTAGCTGGATGTTTCGCAGATCATCCTCTCCGTCCACCCGCTGGATGAGCAATTCCTCAGAGCGAACGGGCTTGTCGAATACGAGAACCGCTTTGCCATCCATGAGCTTCAGTTCGCCGATCGTCTCGTCGCCATGCAGCACTTGCACAGCGGAAATGTTCTCATCGGATGTGATCTCGATCCGATCGATGAGTGCTAGCTCGTGACCCTCTTTGAGCTTCCAGCCTGGCTTCACTCTCTGCCAGTCGCCCAGTGACAGACGGCCATAGGTGGCTTCGGTGAACTTCGCTGGCTCGCTTGGTTTGGCGTCCTCACCGGCGATGGATGCAAGGTAAGCTTTCACCGCCGCAACTTCTTCCTCGGCCTGCGCATGACGCTTGGTTTCGTAGTAGGTGTAGTAGTCCTTGTCCTTGTCGCTCCACTCACCCCCTTCGCGGTAGGTTCCTGAAAATGGCACGAGCAAATCAATCCACGCGACCAGCTTGTGATACTCTTCTTCGCTCAACTTCACATCATGGTGCCCCTCGTCCAACATGTGGATCAATGGACTGATCACCGAGCCTTGCGAATGTGGAAGTTCCGTCGGCCGTGACATCTTGCTGATCCATTTGACGAGCCCTTTCTCAGGCACGGCGGTGTAGTTTTTATTCTTGTCCGGCTTGGCTCCTGTTAGGTTGAGGTACGACTTCGTCCACTGCCGCTTGTTCATGTTGTTGCCATCCACAGGGGTCGACGTGAGATCCATGAGCTCATCCTTGTTGCCGTCGTGGCAGCTCACACAGTTCTTGTCCAAGATCGGTTGGACCTCTTTGTTGAAACTGAAGCCACGCGTTTCACCGTAGAATGGTTGCAACTTTTGCGCGCCATGTTTGATCGCCATGGTGGGAACGTCTGGCAGTTGGTCGTGCGTGGGTGTCGACTTGTCATGACATCCTTTGCACGACTTATGTTCGCCGGGTCGCAAGGTGTCCCAAGTGCGGGTCGTCTGCAATGCACGGCCGCGGCTATCGATGACTTGCAAGTAGATCGACTCCATCGCTGGCACTTCAAAAAAGGCGGAGCCATCGGCATGAATATCGGCATCGCCAATGATCTCTTTGACATCCCAAGTGCCATTCGCAATCGCCACTGGCGCGCTGTTGATCGAGCCACCACCTTCACCGCGGTTGTGAGTTTTGCCAACGCCAGCGGCGCGGTAGTTGAGTTTCACCACGCGAATTTTCTTCGCCTCACCACGCGTCACCCCTTTCAGGCCGATGCCCTTGTAAACATCCTCTACGTAGTAGGTTCCCATCGCCTTGGCGTAATCGACAGTGTCTGGAATCTCTGGCGGTTTCGGTCGGTGGCCTAGCGTGGCGGGTCGCAAGACGCCGAGATCTGGCGCGCGGTGCAGCAACTCACGGCTGCCATCGGCATGGATCCAGTAGAGACCATAGTGCTCGGAATCTTTGAAACGATAGCGCCCCTTCTTTTCCACGTATTTGTCGGGATCGAAGCCGTAGTCGGGCATGTAACTCGCCACGCACTCGGTCTCAGACAATGGGTAGGGATAGCGGAATTGATCTCCATACTGCATCGCCACATCCACTCGCTCATACTCGACTTCACGATTCGGCGCGATGAAGTGAAGCCCTTCACCTTCGTCTCTGCCTTCTTTCGTATCCACCACCACCAACTTTCCATGTTGCCGGGTGTGGTGGCCTGCGGCGACCGACATCACCTTGTGCGATCCAGGAATGGCGCGGGTGTGAAGCAATGAGGTTGGGAACCACGAGTTGCCGCCGTAAAAGACGCGCTGACCTTTGCCGTCGGGGTCCATCTCGAAAACGGGATGCGGATAGTTTTGACCACGGTCGTTGTAATCCCAACGCGTGTAGCAAACGCGACCATTGGTCATGACTTGCGGGTAGAGCGTGTGCACTTGGTCGATGGCCAAGCGACGAACATACTGCCCGTCACCATTCATGCGATACAAGTTGCTGATCTCCGTCCACCAACACGGCACGCTTTGTTCCGGGCGTGTTGAAGCAAACATGATGTCGCCACCCGGCAAGTAGATCGGTTCGTAGTCGGCCCGACCAATCCCCTTCGTCAACTGCCGCACCGAGCCATCCTTCATGGCAAACTCATAGATGTGGTAGTCGTCGAGACGGTCTGACTTTTTCCATGCAAACAACAAGCGCTCGCGATCATGTGAAACATCGACGTCTCGCAACATCCCGTGCGGGTCGTCGATCAAGGTTCGAGGTTTGCCGTGGGTCGAGCCCTTGGCAAAATCCAAAACGGTGAGGCGTGATCCAGGCTCGAAGAAACGCTCGTGGCGCGCATCCGACAAGCCCTCCGTGTAACCGATGAACGACATCCGATGCGTCGCGCCTTCCGCAAAAACAAATGGCGCCCATTTGCCGATCACCTCGCTCAAGCGAGCTTCGCGGCGCACTTCACAAGCTGCAAGATAGCTTTCTAACAGCGCCTCCTTTTTCGGATCGATGCCATGCCTTTTGGCCAGCTCTTGCTCTGCCGCTTCCCATTTCGCTGGCAGCAACAAATGCCATCCCTTGTTTGGCAAATCCTGCAGCACCCAATCGGTGCGGAGAGGAAAGTCGATGCTGAGCTGCAACAGCTCACGATGGCTCACTTCATCGGCCTTCTCCGCCGATGCCACGCGTTGGCGCGCTTCGGTCACCCGTTGGATCCATGCCTCATCACTCGGGGCCGCGGCATCCTTGCCCTGAGCCTGCGTCGATGCGATGAGGCCAAGCGCCAAAGAAACGGCGGGCAGGATGAACAATGGTTTCATGAAAATGATACGAAAAATGCAGGTGATGTCTCTCATCAGATAGCACAGCAGCAGCGAGGCTGAAAAGCCGATTTGGGTTTTGCGCCCGGTTCAGGGTGCCTCTAAGTCGAGTCCGTTGCTGAATTTTTCAAACCGACTCTGCACCGCACCACTGAATTTGCCAGCCTTTGTGGCACGCTCACGCCAATCCATGGCGGCACGTTTGCACTGACCCAGCAGCTTATCATTGCCCGGCTTTTCTTTCCAGAGAACCGGCGGATAACGCTCCATGAAGCTCACCAACTTGTCGTTCGGGATTTCCTCCCGATTCGCTTTCGCGAAGGCGGCCTTCGTCATTTTATCAAGCTCGGCTGGAGCGACATAAGGCACACCGCTAGGTCTCACGTCTTCGGCTTTGATCACCTCAGCACCATCCAAGTTTTTCCACAAGTCGCTGATCTCGACTTTCTCGGTTGCTGATTTCCCTGGCAGACCTGTGGAGAGTTGGAAACATTCCCGAACCAAATCCCACATTCCTGGTGACTGGCGGTGAGCCACATCCGGCCATGTGGTTCCTGCGTAACAAAACCCATCTTTGTCGATCTCTTCCTTGAACCGCTTGAACCATTCGAGGCGGTTGAACGGCGCGTCCCCCCAAGCTTTTCCGGTGTCTTTCTCACCGCAGGAAATTGCAAAAGGAATCTTCTTCGCCTTCTTGTTGATGGTTCCATAGGTGTCGGTCGCCCACGATCCACCAGAATGAGATGAAACACCGCAGACGAGATCTGGGTGAAGCATCACAAAGCGGTGAGCAAATTGGCTGCCTCCTGAAAAACCATGCATGAAGATTTTCTCCTCAAGCTTGTAATCTTTCTTCAGGCCATCGATCAACTTGATGAGCTTCGCAGCATGCGGGCCATCTCCATTCTGATAGGGACGATCCCCTTTGGTCTGAAATGACGGGCCGATCACAATGACATCGCCGCGATCCGCCCAACCTTTCATGCCAGCGGCGCCGTTGCCTTTGCCGCCTGCACCGTGCACGCCCACAATCAGCTGATAGGTCTTGCTCGGATCGAGGTCGTCAGGTGTGTAAACATAACAATCCATGCCCTGCTCGTCTTTGATGATCTTTTCAGCAGCAAGAGCGGGCAGTGCTAGGCCAAGGGCCAAACAAGCAGTCCAGATGATGGGTTTCATGATGATGGGGGGGTAGATGTTGAGCGAACTCGATATTAGAAACGTATTGGATAGAGGTCGATCTTTCGGAACTCAACCTCCGAACCTTCGGCCTGAATCGCGATTTTGCCGGCATCCACGCTCGATCCGTAGCCGTGGTTGACGAGATCTCCATTCACCCAAACTACGATTTCATCGCCTTTGCAGATGATTTCCATTCGATTCCACTCGCCCAGTGGCTTCTCAGATCCATCGGTGAGGTTCTTGATGTGACGGGCATCGCCCTTCAAACCACCCCACTTCTGGCCGTCGCGGCGTGGGCGGCGGTCGGCCATGTTCGGCACTTTGATGTTCTCACCAATGCACCAGAAGTCGCCGGCCTGCTTGTGCTGCATCTGAACTTCAACCGAGGCAGGAAACATATCGTAAAGGACACGCGGTTTTGAGGTGTGAACCAACACCCCGCAGTTCCCGGGTTTGTCAGAAAAGCGGTACTCGAGAATCAACCGGTAATCCTCGTACTCCGATGTGGTGATCAAGTGGCCGAGCGGTTTGCCCAAGCTGACCAACTTGCCATCGCGCACAATGAAGCTGGCGTCGATCGATGAGTTGTCATCCGCGGCCGGCACATCTGGCACCCATCCGCTGAGGTCTTTGCCGTTGAACAATGCAACTCGCTCACCCGTCGGCAGCGATTGGTAGCTGGCCGACTTTTTCTTTAAGCTGTTAGGAGAGACGCAAGAACACATGGCGACCGCACCAGCGAGCGCGGTCCATCGGAAAAATTGATTCGTCATAATTTTGTTAGGTTTGGAGGTTTTCTAGGTGATCGGCTAAAACTTGAGAAAGATGTAACTGCGGGGTTTATCGAGTTTGACCTTCAACTTGCCATCTTCGATGGCCGCTTCGCCATCGCCGTGGAGGATCTCAACCGTCTTTAACTCGTCGAGTAGCGGAATCTCAAATGTTGCTTCTGCCTGCTCGTTGAGTTCGCGGAAAATCACCGCGTGGCCCGATTTCCGATCATGCGCGATCGAGCACAGTCCAGCCCATTGGCTGCCGTCGGGGGCGTCGCCGATGGGAATGATGTCGCCACCGTGAATTGATACGCGATGGTCTTTCCAGACTTTAACCAATGCCCCGACATCCTTCGCGTATTCTTCGGGAAGCTCCGAAACTTCAAACCATGCCAATGGCGATGAGAACATCACCGATGCGAAAAGATACGCAGGCGGATAGGTCACAGGCGCTAATTCGTTCTCTTTGTATTTTTTCTGCTCGGTGTTGCGCACGTTGTTGAGAAACTCCATCCGCACACGAACCGGGTCGATGTATTCACTCAACTGCCAGAAGTTCCGCAAGGTCTTGTGCGGCCAGTAAGTCGCCCAATCGGTGTAACGGTTTTCCACAAAGACCGTGCCAACCTCCACCGCTCCAAGATACCCCGGACGAATGCCGGCGGTGACATCGAGGTCGATCACCACATTGCCATCGGTCGCTTCGATCACTTTGTTCATCAACATCAAGACCCGCTTCTCTGCGATCTCGGTCGTCATAACGATGGAGTCGAGTTTGAAGTATTTCACCCCCAAGCTGCGATGGAGCTCGAGAATGCGATCGGCATCGCGCTCCCAATTGCCAAAGTCATCGTCTGAGTCTGGCGCATACCACAATCCCATCTTCAAGCCGTGCTCTTTGGCGGCTTCCGCTACGGGCTCAAGACCGTTCGGCAAGCGCTCTTCATGCGGCCACCAGAATTTTGGATCGGCTTTCCAGAAGCCCGACCAAACGCCCGACTTCGAGCGCGCCACCGCCGAGTTCTGGGTGGTTCCACGTTGCCAGCCGTCGTCGACTTGCATCACGTCCACGCCCATCGCTTTGCCAGCTTTGATTTCTGTGATGAGGAATGGCTGACTGATTTTCGCATCGCGACTGCGATCGCCCCAGGTGTTGCTCAGCAGCTGGCCATCCCTGCCGGGCACGTATTGGCGGATCGATCGTTGATACCGTTGCCCTGCGGCAATGCGGCCGGCCCGACCCCCATCGTAACAAATCACCGCGCATGGGTAGCTGCGTTTGCTGATGGAATTGAAGCCGGGGCCTTTCCATTTCAATGAACTTCCATCCCAATTAAAGTCATGCTCGATCTTCTTCGCCCGCGCATGCGGAAGCGGTGACAGCTTGATGAAAAGCAATCCTGACTTTGTCTCGGCGTTTTCGATGAAGGCGATGTTCGCGCTCGATTGAAATGCTTTTGAAAAATCGTATGCCTCGGGGAAGACCAAGCCCTTGAGGTTTCTGTCGGTGTGATCCTTCAGTGTCACATGGGTGAATCCCAACTTGGATGGATCCGCGAGTTTCAACTCATCCACAATCGAGTTCGCGCCGAGGTCGGTCTCGTGGAGTTGTTCGATGTCGATGGCTGCCGTTCTGGGAAAGACCCGGATCAAATAGGTTAGACCTTTTTCGGCATGCTCAAGGCGCACCTGCAATGCCTTCTTTGCCACGGCGCTCGATGCTTTTTCTTCGTGGCTTACTTTCCAGCCATCGATCGCCTTGGCTCCATCGATCGGCTGTAGCCACTCGATCTTTTGATCAACATCGACCAATGAAGTTGGAAGCAAGCGCTCACCACAAACCCACGTGCGTTTGATCAGGGAGTTACTGAGCGTCAAAGTCTCACCGTCGAATGACAGTTGGCAGTCGTTCCATTGGTGGTCGATCGGCTTCGCGTTGAGAGAAGCAACAAGCAGGAGTGAGCCAAATGTGGCGAGGGATTTGTGGAGGAAGTTCATGAGAAATAATTCGCGCTAAGTCTGAGGGGAAATGCCCACCTGTGACAAGACTGTCGATGAGGAACTCAATTCCTCAAGGCCGAACTACCACGGTCACCATCCGACCATTCGGCCGCGCAACCATCCCAACCTTCGCCTTTTTGTGGTCGCGTAAGCCATCGAGCGAGATCTCGCCATATCCCAATGGCTTGCCTTTCTTGTCGAATAGCTCGACCCGCAACACGCGGAGATGCACCGCTTGGCGCAACAAAAACTCCTGCCAGTTTCCTGATGAATCGCTCGGTGACGATCCGATCGCGGCGGCCCAACCGGGACCACGCTCGATTTCGAAAATGAGCAGCTTCCGCCGGTTGTCGATTTCGACCAATTTGATCTCCACCACATCCAGCAACTCGCTGTCCTTCACCGACACTTCTTCCACCGTAACATCGACCATCTCATCGCGCGCTTGAGAGAACATCTTTTTGTAGTCGATGAAGAAAGAGGAAACAAAAAGCATCAGCAACAACACGGGCAGCGCGACCAATGCAAATCGGCGAACCGATGCGGCCGTGATTTCTGGCGGCGGCATCTCGGTATCGACATCGACCGTCCGTTGCTGGCTGGCGATCTCGCCATTGGGCGCCACGGCATACAAAGTTTGCACCGCTTCACCGGGTCGGAACTCCTCAGAGCGCACGGTGGAAAACAATCCTTTGCGCGATCCTTCAGGGAGCAACTTGAGCAAAGACCCCAGGGCGTCTTCGATCAACTCATCAACATCTTTGCCTTTGAGCGATGACGTCTTGCTGATGGTCGTATCTGCGAGAACCGAGAAGTTTGCGCCTTCGACTTGCAGGTGAAACCGCAGTCCTTGATTCTTGGCGGCTTCAACCCAGCTTTTTAGCTCATCAACAATGACTTCACTGGACGGCAGCGGGCCTTGGAGCATGCCCTCCATTCGAAATGTTCCAGCTGTAGGAAGATCGGCCATTATGAAAACCAAATTGGGATTTCATTCGCGGGCTTCCAATCTTCCATGCCCTCTGCCCAGACCAGGGTTTCTCCACTCAGCGTGCCTTGCTTGGCTCGACGATACATGAGCTCCCATGTGAAGGGGCCTTCTTGCTGTCCGTCATTGTTCAAAAACCAACTCTTGCCCGCATACTCAGGCGGGGCTGGTGGCTCGTTGCCATTGCTAAACTCAAGCTTCCGCGGTTCGGGCTGCATGTTGGTCAATGCCGGTGCCGTTTCCTTGGTATCCATATTCAATGCCTGATCGTGCTGGTCGAGGCGAGCCACGGTGTGTTGGCGCAGCGCTTCGTTTTTCAGCTGCTCTTGCCTGAGCTGCTCACGCAAGCGTGTTTGTTCCACGTTCTGAGCTGCCCACCGAGCGTTCTCTTCGTTCACGTTGGACAAGCACAAGATGATGATCAGGCCGATGCACCCGAAGAAGAAACCAATCGCGAACCAGCCCAGCGCATTGCGGCCTTTTGAATTCGCGATCGCGGCGGTGATACCACCCATGACCAACATGACCACCAACTGAATGATAAGTTCTTCTCCGCCTCCCATATGAACACAAGCTACGGATCAACTCCAAGTGATGACAATATAATTGTGCAGAAAGTGGGCGACCATCGGTGGATAAATCGATCCCGTTTTGTATTTCATCCATCCTAACAACGCGCCCACCAAGGCAAGGTAGGGGCCGGACAAAATCGAGAGATGCGCGGCGGAGAAAACCAAGGATGCCACGCCAATCGCCATTGCCGGGCTAACAATTTTCTCAAAGTGGTGCTGGATAATCCCACGATAGGCAATCTCTTCAGTAATCGCGGGCATCACACAGATGGTGATGATCAAACCCCACTTGGAGGTAAAGAAGTCGTTGAAGTTCATCTCTTCCATGTCCAACCAATCGAGCAACAAACCATGGTATGCAAAGTTCAATGCCAACAATGGAGCCAACGCAACGAGACCGATCCATGACGCCGGTTTGATCATGCCGGTGAAGTTGGTGAACTGAGGTTTGAGGTCCTGCCAGTATCGCCACATCAGAATCATGGTGGTGATCCCGATCGCGACATCAGAGAGGATGATGACAGGAGACAAATTGTCATAACCCCAAATCGAGATCCCAAGGAATCCCGTGATCGACATCACGATCATGTAGATGAAGAACACATTCCACGCGTCCTTGGCTTTCGTGCGGATCTTGGTTTCTGAATCTTCGTATTTTGGCAGCGACGCAGGAATGACCTGCTCAACCGAGCGAAATGGCTTGGCGCAAGCAGGACAAAAATAAAGCCGCGCATTCAGTGAGGTCCCGCAATAATCGCAGTTCACTTCGTCACGAGTTGCTAGTTCGTCGTTCAAAATCGAGATCCACCATACTTAGCGCGATCAAAGACGCCAGCGCGTTTCTCGCTTATTGCCCACTCGACGCATCAATGGAATCGGGGGAGCGATTTTTGAACGCTTTGTGTGGATGCCTGAGAAGTTTCAGGTTTCCAGCGGCCCGGATTCTAGGTCATCATCTGCCATCGCCCAATGGCAGACGCAACAACAGTGACACCAGGGGATCGCTCATCATCTGGCAACAAAGGCGGCACCAAGCTCTCGGTGCTACACAGGACCACCTTTCATTATGGCGGCCCTGTAAGCCGTAGCGAAAACACGCTGCGACTCGAACCTCGCACGTTTCCGCTGCAGAAAACCATCTCTGCCACCATCCGCGTAGTGCCCGCCACAAGACTGCAACGGTTCACCGACCTATTCCAAAACGTCACGCACCGATTCGAACTGCCAGACACGCACAGCAAGCTCGAGATCGAAAGCCACATCAAAGTTTGGAGCCTTCCGTTGGAGCTGAATGATGAAAGCCTCTCCGCGACGCTTGCCGATTACCGCGACACCGAAATCCGTGAGCGCACTTGGCCCTACATGCAGCAGACCCAGCGGGTCGACATCCGACCCGACATCTGGCGCCAAGCCGTGGATCTCACCGATGACCTGCTGCCCATGCACGATAAAGCATTCGCGATCATGAGCTGGATCCACAATGAGTTTACTTACCAGCCTGGTAGCACCGCTGTTCACACCCACACCATCGAGGCCTACAAAATGCGCACGGGCGTCTGCCAAGACTTTGCCCATGTCATGCTCGCGATGTGCCGCTGTGTTGGCATCCCTGCTCGCTATGCATCAGGCTACCTCTACAACGGGCCAACCGGCACTCTCGTCGGTGCGCAAGCATCGCACGCATGGTGCGAAGTTTATCTGCCTGGAGCAGGTTGGATCGGCTACGACCCCACCAACAACAACCTGGCCGATGATCGATATGTCAAAGTTGCGGTCGGCCGCGACTACGATGATGTCGCCCCCGTTGAGGGCACCTACCACGGCAGTGGGAATTGCCATTTGGAAGTGGTGGTTGCAGTAGAAAAGCTTTGAGCAGACTTGCGGTCCGCCTAAATCGCAACTAGGGTGGTCACTCCTATGTTTGTGAAATTGTTTCCCGCCATCGCGGCTCTCCTGCTTGTCAGCCCTTGCTTGATGGCAAAGTCGATCCCCGTTCCCCTCGACCCTCTTGTCACGACCCCCGACAATTGGAAGATGACCAGCGATGAGTTTGAGAAAACTTACACGAAAAATGGCAACAAGCTCTACCGTTGGCTGACATCCGACAAAACCCGCGCGAAAATCAATCGCAAGCTTTACGGGAACGTGGAGCTCAACCTGACTCTTTTCGAGGGCACCGTTCCAGCCACTGAAGCGATCGTTGATTTCGCAGATGGCAAACTCAACCTCATTACCATCTCGGTTTACAACCGCGCCGATAGCGGAAGCATCTCCGCTGAAGAACTGGAGAAACAATTCAAAACCATCGGCAAAAAAATGGGCGAAACCTTGGATACCCGACCCCGCCGACGCGATGCGGATTCAAAACGTGGGCTGCTCACTGAGGGCTACAGTTGGTCCTCACGTGAAACAGGCGATGCCCTTTTGGAACACAACGAAGGAGCCTTGAAAGGTGAGGATCAAGAGTTCCTGAGACTTCGCGTCGCCCGCCCCGATGCAAAAGGCTCTCTCGCAGAATCGATCACCCACAGCCGCGGCGGCGCAGCAGCGCGCTTGAGCGATCTGCCCGATAATGTCGTTACCGCAGACAACGGTGATGTCTACGTCGACAACCTCCCGATGGTCGACCAAGGCGACAAAGGATACTGCGTGGTGGCCTCTGCCCAGCGCTTGTTCGAGTACTACGGCATCGGCGCCGACATGCATCAGATCGCGCAGATCGCCGAGTCCGATCCCGAACGCGGCACCAGCACGCTGACCATGGCCAAGGAGTTGGACAAAATTGATTACCGTTTCAAGACCCGCTTGGAGATCATCGGCATGGGAAAACCGATGACCGAAGTCGAGAAGAAGCGGGACAGATATACCGTGGGCGATCCTGTGGATGAGCGCAAATTTCTCAAAGAGGTGCGCAGCTACATCGACAAAGGCCTGCCGCTGCTTTGGTCACTGGAACTCGGACGTTACCCCGAAAAACCCAATTTGAATCCGCAAACTGCAGGTGGTCACATGCGGATGATCATCGGTTACAATGACAAGACCGAAGAAATCATCTTCTCCGATTCATGGGGAGCGGGTCACGAATTGAAGCGCATCAAAATGTCCCACGCCTACGCTGCCTCTCACGGATTGTTCGTTCTCAAGCCAACCGTCCATTGAGCCATCCGCCAAAGAAACGATTGTAGCGGCCCCGACCTGTCGGGGTCGGTAGCCCAGCCGACAAAGTCGGTTGATCGAGCCGATCAACCCCACCTCATAAAAGCGGTTGGGTGCTGCGGGTTTACGCGCCGAAGCCTTGGCGAAGGAGTGCCCGCAGCGCCGTAGATCCCACAATCGGAGTTGCGCCACTGCAAAAGCGAGTTAGTTTGCGTCATCATGAAACTCCTCTCTCTCTTCCTCGCCGCGACCTGCTCGGTCACGTTCGCCGATGATCTCGCGGCTATCCCATTCAACACGATCACGGGCAAAGAAACTTCCTTGGCCGACTACGAGGGCAAGGTGGTGCTGGTGGTCAACACGGCTTCCAAGTGCGGTCTCACCAAACAGTACAAAGCCCTGCAGGCCATTCATGAGAAGTATGAGAAACAAGGCTTCACCGTGCTCGCATTCCCCTGCAACGACTTCGGCAAACAAGAACCCGGTACCGCCGAGGAAATCCAAGAGTTCTGCTCAAGCAAGTTCGACGTGACCTTTCCGCTAATGGAAAAAATCCACGTGAAAGGCGACGACCAACACGCTCTCTACAAATCTCTAACAGGTGAGAAGGGGGTTTTCCCCGGCAATGTGAAATGGAACTTCGGCAAGTTTCTCATCGGCAAAGACGGCAAAGCCATCGCCCGCTTCGAGCCGCGCCAAAAGCCAGACGACGAAAAGCTGGTCGCGGCCATTGAAAAAGCACTCGCGGCCGAGTAATCAGTTCAACGTTTGTAGTTCCGCTTCGCCACCGGCATGAATGCCTTCAATTGCTGAATGCGTTTTGAATCCAACGGGTGCGTGCGTAAAAACTCCGGCCCCTGAGATTTTTTTTGCTTCTGCCGCCAGCTTGCAAAACGCTGCCACAATTTGACCGACTCTTCAGGATCGTACCCTGCGCGTGCCATGTAGATGGCGCCTAGCTTATCGGCATCCAACTCAGCGTTGCGTGAGTAGGGAAGAATTACACCCAGAGTTCCTGCAGCCGCAGCTCCCGTCGCAGCCACGCGTCGCTGACCGCCATCCGCTCCGCGTCTCGACAAGATTTGGTCAAGCACGATGGTGCCAACGGCCAATCCTGTTGCTTGGTTCACCCGTTGTTGCGAGTGGTTCAACACGACGTGCGCAATTTCGTGCCCCAACACTGCTGCTAGACCAGCATCGGTTTTGGTGATCTGAAACAATCCGCTGTGCACGCCCACTTTGCCACCCGGCAATGCGAAAGCATTTGGCGTTTTGTCTTCAAACACCACGAACTCCCATTTCGCGTTCGGCATTTCAATGACACGCTTGAGCCGCGAGGCCACGCGCTGGACTTGAGCTTTTTGTGAAGAGTTGTTAGATATCTTCTTCTTGCTCTTGAGCTTGCTGAATTCCGCCGCGCCGCGTTGCACCAAAGAATTCGACGGTGCGGTGGTTCTCACCTCCCCCGTCTGAGGGTCAAAGGAAGAAACCGCACAGGACGCCAAGACCAAAGAGGTCAAAGAAATGAATACCAAGGTGAGTTTTTTCGACATGGAACCATCATCCGCCGAGGGCCGTAGCAAAGCAAGATAGATTTAGCCCTGAACCACCCAGGGTCGTCCAGCTAGGGATGAAAAACCACGAATGAACACGAATTCTGGATTTTGTATGACTGCTTTTGGGTGAAAATTTCCAATCGACTGGTGATGAAGGCCGCTTGCCACCAATCCATACTTCTATTTGGTGTTAATTCGTGGCCATTCGTGGTTAAATCTTCAGAAATTCTCGATCGATTCTCCCTAGCTGGATGTCCCTGCTGAACCACCACGCTTCCTCTGCATCCGCGATGAGTTGATGAAAGGTCGATGGAGCGAAACCGTTCTCCTGCATTCACAATGCTCACGCCAAGTTTGTGCCTCCCTGGTGACCAGCAGCAGTTGCGACACGGGTATAAGTATTCATCGCGCCGTGTGCCCATTGCGCATTGAGTGGAGCTTTAGAATCAACGAGCCGACTCCATGGTGAGTAGCTTCATGGCTGATCCCTCTGTCACCACAAAGTCTCCGTAACATGCTGTATATCAGTAGCTTGTGGCTTATTTCTGAGTTGGCTGATTCACCCGCTCTCGCTCCAGTTTTTCAAGCCATACGACCAGCATCCCGACGTCCGCAGGCGTGATTCCCGGGATACGACCGGCTTGGCCAAGGGTTTCAGGGCGGATGTCCGCAAAGCGCTGCTTGGCCTCGTTCTTGAGACCCCGGATGGTTTCGTAATCGAGATCCCTCGGAATCTTGCGTCCCTCCTGTCGGGCCATCCGCTGGACCTGCGTCTTCTGCCTCGCAAGGTGACCCTCGTATTTGAAGTCGGTTTCAATCATCGGCCAAAACTCACGGTCAAACTCTTGGATCAAGTCCTCAGGCAAGTCCTGCCACAAGCTGTCGCTGCGGCGCAGCCACTTGTCCAACTTCAGGCCTTCATGAACCACCTGACGAACCCATTTGTCCGCACGATCCAAAACCGCCTGCTTCTCCCCCACTCTCTTCACCCGCTCAGCTTGGGCCAATCCAATCTCGGCGGCTTTCGGGGTGAGGCGGAGGTCGGCATTGTCCTGACGCAGCATCAATCGATACTCCGCCCGACTGGTGAACATGCGGTAAGGCTCGGTGCAGCCACGGGTCACCAGGTCGTCGATCATCACTCCGATGTAGGCCTCGTCCCGACCCAAAATGAACTCGGGTTTGCCCAGCGCCTTGAGCGCAGCATTGGCTCCGGCGATCAATCCCTGTCCTGCGGCCTCCTCGTATCCAGAGGTGCCATTGATCTGACCTGCGAAATACAAGCCCTCGATTTTCTTCGTTTCGAGGGTCGGGCGAAGCTGGGTGGGCGGACAGTAATCGTACTCCACCGCATAGCCGGGTCGGAGGATTTCGCAGTTTTCCAGCCCTTCGATCGAGCGGAGGAAGTCCAGCTGCACCTCGTAGGGCAGCGAGGTTGAGACGCCATTGACGTAGAATTCTCGGGTGTGCCGACCCTCGGGTTCGAGGAAAACTTGATGCCGCTCCTTCTCCGCAAAGCGGACCACCTTGTCCTCGATCGAGGGGCAATAACGCGGACCCACGCCTTCGATCACCCCACAATACATCGGCGATTGGTGGAGGTTATTCTGGATAATCTCGTGGGTTTTCGGGTTCGTGTAGGTCACCCAGCAGGGCATTTGTTCCACGTGGAACATTGGGTCGCCCCACGGATTGAGGGTAAAGATGTCATCGGCTTCCCTCGTCAGGGTGTCGGCGATGTAGCTGAACATGGGGGCCGGAGTGTCGCCGTCTTGGCGGGAGCACTTGGTAAGATCCAGTGACCGACCATTGAGTCGGCATGGGGTGCCCGTCTTGAAGCGGTCGACCTGAAACCCGAGCCGCTTGAGAGCCTCGGAGACATTCGAGGTGGCATCGCCCATGCGACCCCCCTTCTCATTTTTCAGACCCACATGCATCAGTCCACCCATGAAGGTGCCCGCGCTGAGGATGACCGACTTCCCACAGATTTCCATTCCGAGACTGGTCGTCACTCCCGTGACCTGATCGCCCGTCTCCAAAATATCCGCCACATTGCCTTGGTGGATGTCGACCCCCTCCATGCTCTCAAGCTCGCGCTTCATCCGGAACTGGTACGCCTTCTTGTCGCATTGCGCCCGTGGAGCTCGAACCGAGGGTCCTTTCGAGGCATTCAGCATCCTGAACTGGATTCCGGTGGCATCCGTGTTGAGCGCCATCGCGCCGCCCAAGGCATCGATCTCGCGAACCATGTGGCCTTTGGCCAATCCGCCAATCGCTGGGTTGCAGGACATCTGACCGATGGTGTCCAAGTTCTGAGTGAGCACCGCCACCTCAGCGCCGAGACGTGCCGCTGCCATAGCAGCCTCGACCCCGGCATGGCCGGCGCCTATCACAATCACATCGTATGTCTTGGGGTATCGGAACATCAAATCGGTCGCGCAAGATACTGAGAAGACAGAAGACAGCAAGACTGATTAGGTGATGGTCATTGGTCATTGGTCATTGGTCACTAGTCACTGGCTAATGCCCAAGCACCAAGCACCAAGCCCAAAGCCCAAAGCCCAAAGCCCAAAGCCCAAAGCCCAAAGCCCAATGACCAATGCCCAATGACCAATGACCAATGACCAATGACCAATCAACCACCACACCCCCATGTTCCACTTGGAACATTAAAGGCCAAATTTCCCGAATTTTGGCCTAGCGCATGAGCCAAAAAACCCCGAGTCTACGGCCGTATGAGTCGTTATTTGCCACTAATCCTTGTCGTTGCCCTATTACTGGCATTTCGGGTTCTCGGCAGCGTGATGCCGGAATCCTTGCCAAACTTCCAGCCCTTGGCAGCAGTCTTCTTCTGTGGAGCTCTCCTCGCACCCGGCTGGAAAGGATTCGCCCTGCCGCTTGGCATCTGGGCCGTGACCTACCCTCTAGGTGTCGGCCACACTGGCAGCATCTCCCTCTTCGTCACGACTCTCTCCTCTTTCGCCCTGGTCTTCGGCCTCGGCAAGCTGCTCTCTGATAAAGGCCTGATGCCCATGCTTCTGGGCTCCATCGCAGGCGCTGCGATCTTCCATCTGGTGACCAACGGCGTCGCTTGGATCTCCAGCCCCCGTTACCCAAACACCCTCACCGGCCTTTTCCAGTCGCTCTGGCTCGGTGCTCCCGGCGATGTCATGCCGTCCTGGGTCTTCTTCCGCAATCTGGCTGCTGCCAATTTCCTCTTCACAGGAGTCTTCCTTCTGGCCCGACTCAAACTCCCAAAACCTACCAAAACTTCTTCAAGCCAAAGCTTGGCAACCACCAGCAAACCGATTTAAGACCGGGCTCCACCGAGACCGACCCTACACCTAGACGTCCATGACCAGCGCCGAAACTTCCTCCCTCGACTTCGCAAGCTCGCCAATCAACCAATCGCTCACACCCGAGCAGAAGGTTGAGCTGCTTACCCAAATGATCCGGATCCGCCGATTTGAGCAGGTCGCGTTGAAATACTACCAATCTGGCAAGATCGGCGGTTTCCTCCACCTCTACATCGGACAAGAAGCCATCGCTGCAGGCACCGTGTCTTTGGGTGGCGAGCACGATCATTACATCACCGCTTACCGCGACCACGGCCACGCACTTGCCGTCGGCATGGGCATGAACGAATGCATGGCAGAGATGTACGGCAAACAAACAGGCTGCTCGAAAGGCAAAGGCGGATCGATGCACTTCTTTGCACCCGACAAGAATTTCTGGGGCGGTCACGGCATCGTCGCTGGCCAAACTCCACTCGGCCTCGGCCTCGGCTACGGCCTGAAATACCTCGAGAATGAAGGTTGTGCACTTTGCTTCCTCGGCGACGGCGCAGTTAATCAAGGCGCCTTCCACGAATCGCTCAACCTCGCAGCTCTCTTCGAAATCCCCGTGGTCTATGTGATCGAAAATAATGGCTACTCCATGGGGACCTCACAGAAACGTTCATCCTCCTACGAAGGCTGCCTCGCACAACGCGCCGAAGCCTACAACATGGCTTGGGATGTAATCGACGGATCCGATGTTTATGAGGTTCGCGCCAAGACCCACATCGCCATGGAGCGCGCACGCAAGGAGCACAAACCTACATTGTTAGAGATCGATACGTATCGCTACTATGGACATAGTATTGCGGATGCAAACCACAAGAAATACCGCACACCTGAAGAGATCGAAGACTACAAAAAGAATCACGATCCAATCAATGTGTTCAGCCGTAAGCTGATCGACGAAGGCGTCATCACTGAAGACCAAGTCAAAGAAATCACCAAGGCTGCTGCCGATGAAGCTGCTGCCGCTGTGAAATTTGCAGAAGAGTCCCCTGCTCCAACTGTAGCTGATATCAGCACGGATGTTTATTGGGAGTCTGACAACGACACCGAAGTCTCCAAAATCGGTCGTCACTTCTTCAATGATTAATCTCTAACAGACCTCCATCCTTTTTACTTTTTTATCCCTAAGATTTTAACTCCATGTCACGCACACTAACTTACCGTGAAGCTCTACGCGAAGGCCTCGATGAGGAACTTGAACGCGATTCCAAAGTCGTCCTGATGGGCGAAGAAGTTGCGCAATACAATGGCGCTTATAAGGTTACAGAAGGCCTTTGGAAGAAATGGGGCGACAAACGGATCGTCGATACTCCCATCTCCGAAGCCGGTTTCATCGGCATGGGCATCGGCGCATCGATGCTCGGTGTTCGTCCAGTGATGGAGCTCATGTTCTGGTCATTCCATTCGGTTGCCTTTGACCAACTGGTCAACAACGCCGCTTGTGTCCGCTACATGTCCGGTGGTCTTTGCCACTGTCCGATCGTGGTTCGCGGACCTGCCAACGGCGGAACCAATGTTGGCGCGACTCACTCGCACATTCCTGAAGGATTGTTTGCAGCATTTCCTGGATTGAAAGTTTGTGCACCGGCAACACCTGCCGATGCCAAAGGACTGATCAAAGCCGCTATCCGCGACAACGATCCCGTTTACTTCATGGAGAACACTTTGCTCTACGGAAACAAAGGTGAAGTTCCAGATCCTGCCGATGGCGATTTCGTGATCCCACTCGGCAAGGCAGATGTGAAACGCGAAGGCAAAGACATCTCGCTCATCGCGCACGGACGTTCCGTATTGCATGCATTGGCTGCGGCGGAAACCCTTAAGGAAGAACATGGCATCGATACAGAAGTACTCGACCTCCGATCCATCCGTCCGCTCGACCAAGATGCGATCCTCAAGACGGTGAAGAAAACCAACCGCGTGGTGCTCGTCGATGAGTCGAAGCCATTCGGCGGCGTTTCGGCCATGGTTTCCCAGCTAATCCAAGAACACGCCTTCGATTACCTCGATGCTCCGATCAAGCGCGTTTGCTCGATTGATGCTCCTGCCATTTACTCGCCACACATTGAGAATGAACAACTTCCGAATCCTAAACGGATCGTCGACAAGGTTCTCACCATCGCATAATCCACACCTAATCCACCCATGAAACGCCTCGCACTCTTCGCTATTACTCTGATTGCTGCCATCATCAGCTCAAGCTGCTGCGCTAGCTGCTGGTAATCCGGCGAACTGATATCATTCAAAAGCGATTGAGTCATCCACTCGTCGCATGCTTCAGCATCCCCAAGGAGAAAGAAAAAGGGCTGGAAATCGTCCAGCTTTCTACCATCCTCCCGTGACTTCCCATCTCTATTATGTCTGTGAACATCGAAATGCCCAAACTCTCGGATACCATGACCGAGGGAACCGTCGTCAAATGGCACAAAGCCGTCGGCGATGAAATTGAAATTGGTGACGTCCTTGCCGAAATCGAAACCGACAAAGCGACCATGGAAATGGAAGCCTTCGATGATGGCACACTCACGAGCATCAAAGTTGAAGAAGGTGGCAAGGCACCCATCGGATCAGTTCTTGCAGTGATGAATGGCGATGGATCGGAATCCTCCGATAGCGAACCTGAATCAGATGAATCATCAAGTGACTCTGAACCAAGCGCGGAAGCTCAAGCAGGGGAGTCCACTCCAAGTTCCACACCACCTGCGCAGTCGTCTGCCGATGGCGAACGCATCAAAGCATCACCACTCGCACGCAAAGTAGCGGCAGAAAAAGGAGTCGATCTTTCAACTCTAACAGGAACAGGCCCTGCGGGTCGAATCGTCAAAAAAGACGTTGAAGGTTCCTCGAATGGTTCTGTGAAATCATCCGATGCCAACGCCGCTGAAGCACTCGCAAGTGCCGTAAAATCAAGGCATTCTGACAAACCAGCACCTGCTGCGAAACCGACACCTGTCGCGATTCTTCCTACTTCTGGCGCTGCCGACGAAAAAATCCACCTCAGCGGAATGCGCAAAGTCATCGCATCACGACTTCTCACATCGAAGACCACCATTCCTCACTTCTACTTGCACGTTGAAGCCGATGCACAACCACTCATGACTTTGCGTAAGCAAGTGAACGAGCAAGCAGAGAAAACTCACGGCAACAAATACTCGGTCAATGATTTCGTGCTGAAGGCGGTCATCAACGCGGCGCAAGTCGTGACCGACATCAATGCATCCTTTGCCGGTGATCACATCGTGAAGTTTGGCAATGTCGGTCTATCAGTTGCCATCGCAGTCGAAGACGGACTCGTCACTCCCGTGATCAAAGAAGCTCAAACCAAATCGCTTCTCGATATTTCAAAATCCGTGAAGGACTTCGCTGTCCGTGCACGCGACAAAAAACTTCTACCAAACGAATTCGATGGGGGAACAATCACGGTATCCAACTTGGGTGCCTGGGGCATCGAATCATTCGACGCCATCGTCAACCCACCACAAGCCGCCATCCTCAGTGTCGGAGCCGCGATCGAAAAGCCGGTCGTCAAGAATGGCGAAATCGTTCCAGGTCTTCGGATGAACCTTGGCCTCTCGTGTGACCACAGGGTCGTCGACGGAGCCGTGGGCGCTGCTTTCCTCAACGAGGTCCGCAAACTCATCGAACAGCCTGCTCTGATGCTCCTGTGAGCCGTAGCGAGGTCATTGGGCATTGGTTGATCCGTCATTCGTGTTGATGCGTCTCGATTTCAGAAGAAATGCAGCTTCATGATGATTATGTTATTTTTTGACCTAATAAGATAATCTTCTTAATGGTGTGAATAAGTCCGAAAAACACGCGTTCCTCAGCTAAATCTGCGGAGTTCCACGGGAATGATAAGGTGTGCAAACATGCCCGTACCCACGGAATGAATCCACGATCACAGAGGTGCAACAGCTTATGCGCCCATTCGTTCGCGGGTTATTCACACCGATTTCCCAAGGTGTTAATAGCTTGGTGGAAATTCGGAATTTGGAAGGGATCTGACCTTGCCGCTGACCCATCCCAAGGCTCAATCTCTCAACGAAATGGCAGATATCCACGACAATCAGATCGTGATCACCGGAGGGGAAGGGGACCTTGGGCAGGCGATTTGTGTCGAATTTAAGCCAAAACCTTATAAAATCAACGCTCCAGGCCGATCTGAGCTCGATGTGACATGCCCAAAAGCGGTCCGGAACTACTTTTCCCAGCTCAACACCGACCTTTTGGTCTGCAATGCGGGCATCACTCGAGATCAACCCCTCATCAAATTGTCGGAGCTAGATTGGGATGCGGTGTGGGACACCAACTATGCGGGGGCGTTGCGCTGTGCGGAAGCGGCTTTGCCAATGATGTTAGAGCAGGGAAGTGGTCACATCATTTTTATCTCCAGTTATTCGGCCACGCATCCACCCATTGGACAAAGTGCTTACGCCGCAGCGAAGGCATCACTCCTCGGATTGACCAAAGACTTCGCGTCACGGCATGGATCTAACAATA
Source organism: Luteolibacter sp. (assembly GCA_043566505.1). Lineage (GTDB taxonomy): Bacteria > Verrucomicrobiota > Verrucomicrobiia > Verrucomicrobiales > Akkermansiaceae > Luteolibacter. The sequence goes on from CP121322.1 coordinate 1,294,196, forward strand.
TACGTATCAACGCCATCATGCCTGGATTTTTGGAAACGAAAATGACGAATCAAGTTTCTGATAATCGAATAGAAGAAGTGAAAAATCTTCATGCGCTCGGCCGATTCAACACATGCAAAGAAGTCGCCAAGTTCATTCGCTTTCTTCACGAAGAAATGCCGCACACATCTGGCCAAGTCTTCAATCTTGATAGTCGGATGGTTTAAGCGGCGAAGCCGCTTAAGTCGAAAGTCGAAGGTCCAAAGTCAAAGGTCGTGCTCCGCGCTGTGCATTAGCTAGGCCGCTGAGATAACGCATTCGCACTCAACAGCGGCCACTTTCGACCTTGGACCTTCGACCTTTGACCGCAGCACAGCTGCCTTAATCCTTGATCGATCGAGCACCTCCCAGTATTTGAGCCCCGTCCCAAACCACGAACTCTCATGCCCACGAAATCAAAGAAAGTCGCCCTTCTCACCGCTGGAGGCCTTGCCCCTTGTCTCTCTAGCGCCGTCGGATCCCTGATTGAACGCTATACGGAGGTCGACCCCTCGATCGAGATCATCTGCTACCACAGCGGTTACAAAGGTTTGCTCTTGGGCGACAGCATCCAAGTCACCCCAGAAATCCGCGCAAAGGCATCGGTGTTCCATCAATACGGTGGCAGCCCGATCGGCAATAGCCGAGTGAAACTGACCAACGTGAAGGACTGCGTGAAACGTGGCTTGGTGAAAGAAGGACAAGACCCACAACAAGTCGCTGCAGATCAATTGATCAAAGACGGCGTCGATGTGCTTCACACGATTGGTGGCGACGACACCAACACCGCCGCTGCGGACCTCGCTGCGTTCTTGAAGAAAAACGACTACGATCTAACAGTCATCGGATTGCCTAAGACCATCGACAACGATGTGTTTCCGATCCGCCAGAGCCTGGGTGCCTGGACCGCCGCCGAAGAAGGTGCGAAGTACTTTTCCAATGTCGTTGCCGAACACAATGCCAACCCGCGCATGCTCATCGTTCACGAAGTAATGGGTCGCAACTGTGGCTGGCTCACCGCCGCGACTGCCCAGCAATATCAAGACGGACTCGAAACCCAAGAATGGGTGCCCGAACTTGGCCTTTCCAAAGAACGCCTCTCGGTGCACGCCGTTTACGTTCCTGAGATGGCGGTCGATTTCGATGCCGAAGCCAAACGCCTCAATGCCATCATGGATGAGCATGACAACGTGAACATCTTCATCTCCGAAGGTGCAGGTGTTGAAGACATCATCAAGCAACTGGAAGCGGCGGGCAAAGAAGTCATTCGAGATGCATTCGGCCACGTCAAATTGGACAGCATCAACCCGGGCGCCTACTTCGCCAAGGAATTTGGCGCTCGCCTTAACGCCGAGAAAACCCTCGTCCAAAAGAGCGGCTACTACAGCCGTGCAGCTGCAGCCAATGCCCAAGACCAAGCGCTCATTAAACAATGCGCTCACCTTGCCGTCGATTGCGCCATGCGCCGCGAAGGGGGAGTGACGGGTGAGGACGAAGACCAAGGCAACACCCTGCGCGCGATCGAGTTCGACCGCATCAAAGGCGGCAAGCCATTCGATATCGACCAGCCATGGTTCGAAGAGCTCCTCAACACCATCGGCCAAGCCAAGGGTGCGAAGGTGGTCGTGGAGCACTGAGCCTTGCGGCTGTCTAAAAGTCTAAAGGTCCAATGTCTAAAAGTCGTGCTTCGCGCGATTGCATTGCAAATGCAAACATGCCCCCTGACGAACGAATCGGTTTGCAGAATTTAACTTCGTGAGACTGTTTTTATTGTGCAATTGGGAGATGGCGATTTAGTGTATTGATTGGATGAATTTCATCACGACATCTCTCGCACTTGTATCTTTTTTTATGATGACGCTAGGCACCCCCTTAGCGCACGCCCTTACAATGCCTGTCCCCAAAGGTAGAATTATTCTGAACATCCATCAGACAGGAGTCATATCGGACGAAACCTTCACTGTGCTAGAGGGTCGTGATGCCGTGATCGATTACATGAAAAAATATGCTAAGAGAGCAGAAGATGCTGGGGAGAGCCCCTATTTGATGATCAGAAGCTCGGCGGACACGAAATTCAAGCACGTGAATGTGGTGATTCAGTATGCCAAAGACTTGCAAATCTATGATGTTAGATTTGCCGTCTACATGCGTAAGCTTGAAAATACGAAATGACCGTTTGGGCTGAGAGCCATCACATGAAAGGTGCCAAGCCGATGGCGCAAGGTGACTGCTGTCGGTTTCGAGAAATATCTGGCTGGATTGGAGAGTAGTCTCTTCAGTCCTGCCCCATGAATTTTCTACGACTCCTGACTCTTGCTCCTCTCTTGTTGTTTCTCGGGGCGACTCCATCGACTGCGAAGTCCGACGAGAAAAAAGACCTATCTCCTCTTGTCACCCTCGATCATCCCCACGCGGCCTATCCGAAACCTTTCTCACGTCCACCCAGCCGGGGCACGGACTACGAGACTTGGGCGGATGCGCTGGGCTCCGATGTGGGGGAGGTGAAGGTCGACCCCAAGCGCTTGCCCAAGAAGGTCGACAATTCAAAGCGTCCCGAATTTCCGCCCATTTACAATCAGGGCAAGCACAGCGCTTGTGGTCAGTATGCCGCTGTGGCTTCCATTTTCACTTACGAACAAAACGTGCTGAATGGAACGAAGGCGGATAGCGATGCGACCCGCTTTTCTCCATACTTCTCGTGGAACATGATGAACCGAACCGAGAACAAAGGTTCGGAGGCCTATCATGGTTGGGAGGTCGCGAAGCGCTTGGGTGTGCCCACCGCCAAATCCTACGGCGGAATCAAATTCAAAACCATCGGTCAGTGGCCGGATGGTTACGCCATCTGGCGCGAGGCCATGGAGTATCGAGTGAAAGGCTATCGCTATTCACCGGCGGCAACGGTGGCGCAGCTCAATGAGGCGAAGGGATGGCTCTTCGATCGCAATCAAGCGGGCAAGGTCGGAGGCTTGTTGGCGATGGATGGCCGCATGGGCAAGCCGCCCGAGCGCACCTTCAAGATTCCCAAGGGTGAGCATGAGGAAGGCAAGATGATCTGGACCCGCTGGAACCCCACCGGCTTTGGTCATGGCATGGCGTGTGTCGGCTACGATGATGAAGTGGGCTACGATGTGAATGGCGACGGCAAGATCACCAATGACATCGACACCAACAGCGATGGCAAAGTGGATCTCGCCGACTGGGAGCGCGGTGCCTACATCGTGGTCAATTCTTGGGGTCAGAAGTGGTCTGCGGATGGGCGCATCTACTTGCTCTACAGCGCCATGATTGATCCAACCTGGGAGCGCGGCAATTACCTCGGCCGGGTTGAGGTTGCCCGCTACCAACCGCGCGCGACACTGAGACTGAAACTTTCCTGCACGGAGCGCAGCAACTTGAGTGCCCGGATTGGCATTGCTGGGGATGTGAAGGCGCAATCCGCTGAGCACGAGATCCGACCTCAGGTGCTCAATGGTTGGCCCATCTTCAAAGGCTCCCATCCCGGCTCGATGCCGATGGCGGGACCGGGAGAGGACAAGCCCATCGAGCTGGGCGTCGATCTATCAGACTTGCTGGCCAAGCTCGGTAAGGATGCCGACGGCAAGGCGCGGCTTTTCATTCATTTGGGCAGGAAGAAAAAGTCCAAGGCGACAGGGGAGTTGCATGCCTGTGCGATTCGCCACTATGACTCCAAGGGGGTCTTGATACGTGAAATTCCAGTGGAATTCGAGAAAGGTGCGTTTGCTAAGAATGAGTTGGTGATCACGGCCGAAATCTCCACAGGTCCACTCGATCATTGAACGGAGCACGATCGGCCGAGCGCCAGTCGAATCAGTTTGAGTGCTTGTCTATCAAGCGCTGCCAGTAGTCCGTCCAATAGGTATCGTAGTAATCGTTGGCGGCGTCTTTGATGAAGTCGGGTTGCACGACGACAGGGGATTTTGCGGGATCATAACCTTTCAGGTGACCTTGCCCTACGCGCTTGCGTGGTGAGACAAATCGCCAAGGTTCATCTTTGAAAACTTTGAGCAGAAATTTGTAGCCGCCGGGGTCGTATGCCTTGAGTTCTTCTCGCGTGTCGATGTGGTTGTGATCGTGGTTCATGGTGCGGTTGGTATCGAACCATGCCTGCACGATTTCCGCGAAATACTCACCACGGTTTTTACTGGCATAGCAGTCCTTGGGGCCCCCGAAGACGATGCGCACCTTATCCTGTTCGGTGACTTTTATCTTGGAGTTGCTTGGCTTGCCATTGACGAGGATATCGCCGGAATCAAGGCACTTGGAGAGAAGTTCGGGTGACTGCTTGGGGAAGGATTTTTTCAGGGCATCTAACAGCAGAACTGGCTTATCGCCCTTTACGCGGCGAAAGCGTTGAGAAGCATAGCCATCATTCCACAGGCCCGCGGCTTTGGCGGCCTTCCATGTTGCCATTAGTTCGTCATCGAGGCCATCGGGGAAACCTGGCCGGTGAATGACGTGTCCAAATTCATGGATTAGGATGCTTTCATTTTGCATGCCGCCTTCGAATTCAAGGACGTCTTCCTCGGAAAAAAGAACCGTCGGACGTTTATCGACCAGCGTGAGAAAGCCCCTGCTGCGCCAATTGTAGAAATCGAGCTCCTTGCCAACTTTATCGCTTTTGAATTGTGGGATGTTGGATGTGAGCTCCTTGTGCCCGACAAGGATGCAGAGCACTTTTCCATCGCGAATTCGCTGTGCAATATTCGGCTTCAGTGCCGACATCATATTGCCGAATTGGTAGGCAGCTTCTAAATGCGCGTAATCCGAGACTTCACCTGAAGTGGCGATAAAGATGCCCTCAGCCATGGTGCCTTTCTTGAAGAAATTGCGGTCGAGGCCGTATTCTTTACTCAGTTCCTCAGTGATCTGCTTGACCTCATGAGCGCTAGCAAAAGCAACGAGAGCGATGGAAATGGTGAGCAGTGATTTGAACATGGCGTGTTCTATAGACGGGACGTTTCACTCCATCCTTTCGGATGGGTTTAATGAGTTTGGAGGCGGCTCAAGTCGAAAGCCAAAGGCCGAAAGTCTAAAAGTCGTGCTTCGCGCGATGCCCGTGCTAAGCCGCTGAAGATGTGCGAATGCACTAATCCAGCGTCGACCTTTGACCTTCGACTTTTAGACTCCGCTTATGAATCCGCCATCGACTCAAGCCAATGCGCGGTACAAGGTCTCCTCATGGCCAAAATCGGCGAACGCGCATCACTGACGATCCTTCATGAGAAGTCCTTCGGGCTCTATCTCGATGGGGGAGGTCTGGGCGAAATCTTGCTGCCGCACCGCGAGGTGCCCAAAGACAATGTGATCGGCGAAAAGCTCGATGTCTTTCTCTACAACGATTCCGAAGACCGCGCGGTTGCGACCATGCTCAAACCTCACGCGATGCCAGGCGAGTATGCGAAACTCAAATGCGTCGATATCACCGGAGTGGGCGCATTCATGGACTGGGGACTCGCGAAAGACTTGCTCGTCCCATTCGGCGAACAAAAAAAAGGCATGGCCGCCGGTAAGATGTACCTCGTGCATGTGCTCTTCGATAAGGTCTCCGAGCGCATTGTTGGATCGACCCGCATCGCTCGTACTCTCGATAAAACTCCTGCGAGCTATGAAGAGGGGGAAACCGTCGACCTCATCATCTATGAAAAAAGTGATCTCGGTTACAAAGCCATCATCAACAACGCGCACAGCGGATTGATCTTCCACAACCAAGTCTTTCAAGAGCTTCAAATCGGCGAGAAAACTCAAGGCTACGTCGTGGGCCTTCGTGAGGACGGGAAAATTGACCTCACCCTGCACCCGCCGCGCAAAGAACGTGTGGGAGGCTTAGAAGAAACGATCCTAACAGAACTCGAAGCCCGCGGCGGATTCTGGCCCATCGGCGACCACTGCAGCGCTGAAGAAATCCACGACGAACTCGGGGTCAGCAAACGCACCTTCAAACAAGCTCTCGGCGCCCTCTACAAAAAAGGCCAAGTCACGATTGAGAAAGGGAAGGGGATACGGCAAGCCGGTTCTTAGTTCTTAGTTCATGGTTCATGGTTCTTGGTTCTTGGTGCTTTGGGCTTCTAACTACTAACTTCTAACTTCTAAACTGCGGCGCAGCCGCAAAACATCATGAAAAACATCCTTATCATCCTTGGCATGACATTTCTTGTCGGCTTTCTCTCCATGTTCATTACTGGCTCCGTGCTGGTGAAGATCGATAAAGCCGAACAAATCAAGTTGGAGGAATCTCAGCCGCCCATCGAGTTCGATCCTTCGAATCCCATTGTTTCTCTAACCGAATCCAATAAGGCCCTCAGCCGTTCGGTCGAGGCGGCCATGGAACGCGACCGGAAAGTTCAAATTGCCGGGATCATCGGCCTCATCGTTGGTCTCCTCTCTGGCATCGCCATCACGACGGTCATGGATCGGAAAAAGAAAAATACCCAAGCCGGTTCTTAGTTCTTGGTTCTTGGTTCTTGGTGCTTTGGGCTTTGGGCTTTGGGCTTTGATCCCGCCCGCCGGCGGTCCCCTTCGGGCTCTTCGCTACGCTCGACTCCATGTCGCTCCACTCCATTGGGCTTTGGGCTTCCATCTTCTAACATATAACTTTTAACTCCTAACCTTCTACCGCGGCTTTGCCGCATTCATTATGCTCCCTTCCTGTCCGTTTACCTACCCTGGTACCGATGGCGACGTGTTGCGATTGAGGGAGTTGTTGTCGACCGCCTTGCAGGCAGCGCAGTGGGCACCACCGCCCAACCCCACGATCTTGAACCTCGCCTGCGGCCGCGCCGACGAGACGGGAACGCTGGTCGAACTGCTCGCCGCGCCGGAGCAGCCCTTGTTTTATCTTGGCATTGATCTGCGGGATCCGGAAATTGAAGAAGCCCGCGCGCGCTGGCTTCCATCTTGTGTTCCCGGACAGCAGCTCGAATTCAGAGCAGGCGACGCCTCACGGGTCGACCGCATGCAACAACTGCCGTCCTTCGACTTCATCTTCATCCGCCATCAGAACTACTGGAGCGACGTCAGCGTATGGACCCAGCTACTGACCCATGCTCTGGGCGCCTTGAAGGATAATGGAGCCTTGGTCATTACCTCTTACTTCGATCGCGAACACGAGCTCGCCTGCGCCTGTCTGACCCAGCTCGGTGCCCATCGCCTTGCCGACTTAACTCACCCAACGTCGCGCCCGCTCGAGGATGCCGAGGGAAAATCGGTCGACCGCCGAATGGCGGTCTTTTCCAAAGACAAGAGCGAGGATGCGCATGAGCCGCTGTTGCTTCGTTGAGAGGAATGGCATCAGGAGTCTAAAAAGCCATGGAGACGGAAAGGACTTGACCTGTTCATATGAACAATGCATATCCTAGTCTACATGAACCGTTCCGACTCAGGAGAGCGACGACCATTGCCCATGTCGCCCAAGCGCCTCGCTTTTATCAACTGCCTCAAAAGGTTGTCGACGAAGCCTGAGGCCGAAGAGCATTACATTCGCTGGGCTGAACAATGGACAAAAGCGAGGGGTCATGAGTCTCCTGAGCGGACGACGCAATATTTTGAAGCCCTATCCAAAGGGACGAGCATCATCGATTGGCAATACCGACAAGCGGTCGAAGCGGCCCACATTCTGGCCGTGGATGTGATGCAATTGCCATGGGCCACCGGCTTCAATTGGTCCTCCATCTCTGACCAAGCGCGTAACCTGCCTCAAGAGCATCGCACTCACGCTCGCGAAACGATACGGGTGCCATCCGTCGTCAAGGAGCTCCCAGCGATTGGGGAGGATGGCATCATCAGCGAAGCGGAAGAATTACCAGCCACCATCCTCGTTCTGCGCCGAGCCATGCGCCTGCGTAAGATGGCGGTGGCTACGGAACAAGCTTACGTTGGATGGAATGCGCGCTTTATTCGCTTCTGCCATCGCCGCTTGAATAAGCCCGCTCGCCTAGCAGGTCCAGATGGCGTTACAGAATATCTCAACTATCTCGTATTGCACCGGCAAGTTGCAGCCAGCACCCAGAAGCAAGCGCTCAACGCCATGGTGTTTCTGCTCAAGCGTGTCTTCGGCATCGAAGAATTTGATTTGGATATCAACCATGCACGTCAGCACCGACGTCCCCCTGTCGTGATGACACGCCAAGAAGTCCAATCGGTGTTCGCTCACCTTGAAGATCCGTGGAAGCTCATCGCGCAAGTCATGTATGGTTCGGGCCTGCGCTTAATGGAAGCCATGCAGTTGCGCGTAAAAGACATCGACTTCGGCCAAGGCAACATCGCGATCCACGATGCCAAAGGCGGTAAGCACCGCATGGTTCCATTGCCGCGCGCGTTGGAAGAGCGCCTCAGAGTGCATTTGGAAAAAGAGAAATCCAAGCACGAACAAGATCTGGCAAGCGGTCATGGAGAAGTTCACCTACCCGAGTCATTTTTACGCAAGACACCTGGAGCTGCACGCAAGTGGTGTTGGCCATATATGAAAAAGGGACGACTTTTTACGGGTCGAAAGACCTGATCAACTGGGAAAAGCTGAGTAACATCAAGTTCGGCTTTGAATGTCCGGACCTTGTCGAACTTCCACTTGATGGTGATCCTGAGAAAATGAAATGGGTCATCTACGATGCCGCTGGTAAATACCTTGTGGGAGATTTTGATGGATCGCATTTTACCGATGAGAACAAGTCCAAGGAGCACTTGTATATGGACGTTGGCCCTGACTTCTATGCCGGTCAGACCTTTTTTCCACAAACAGTGCCTGAAAAGAAATACATCCAACTTGCGTGGATGGACGAATGGAACGGTGGCATTGGTGAAAAACCCTGGGAGCGGAATGCAACCTTTCCGGTAGAACTGGGACTGGTGAGCCGCGACGGTAAAATGCGGGTCACTCGCACCCCGATTGCTGCCATTGAAAAACTCTACACCAGCAGTCCTGTCCGTATAGCCAACCGCAGCCTGGATAGTCAGAACATCCTCAAAGATGTCCGGTCAAAAGCCTTCGACGTCACTCTCACCTTCGATTTGAAAGGCGCCACAGCAGAAGAAATTGTTCTCGAAATCGCCGGTGTCCCCTACCGCTACAACATTGCTGAACAGAAACTCATCTATCAAGGTGTGAAGAAGAACAAGTTCGGCAGTAAGGAGCCTCCCGTATTACGTCCAGACGCGAACCAGATTCTTGAAATCCGAATGCTTGTCGACTGGTCATCGATCGAAATCTTTTCAGAGGGCGGCGTGTTTTCGCTCAGCCATCAGGTTGCCTTCAACCCGAAAGATGACAGTTTGAGCCTTACCGCAAAGGGAGGGAGCGTGAAGTTGCTCAACTTCGAGCTGAACAAGATCAAATCCATATGGGAATAATCCGCCAGAATGGTCAAAGCCGAACAAGGCATCGTTCCCAATACATGACCCGCACTTGAGTTTCTCGGAGCCTTCTGTAGATTAAGACCGAGATCTCATTTCAACATCATCAGGCAATTCTGGTCATGGATGGGAAGATTTGAACGTTCTGCAAAGAATTGACCGAAAATGCTGGGGAGCAAAACCTCAAACTCAAAATTCATGAAACCACTAATTTGTGCAAGTGTCATCGCATTCTCGATATCCCACCTCTTGGTAGCGGACGAGAACACCACCTCAATCGACCCAGTCCTGACGAGTCCGATCGGGCCGTCAATCAGAGATCTAGGTAACATTGAGGATTTGCCCAATGCGATTGGTCCGGTATTTAGAGAGCCAGGGGCAGATTCGAGGATTCTGTCTCTCTACGATCAGTTGAGAGCGGGGCAGACAAGGTCTGCGGTGGAGAAGATCTTGGGCAAGCCGCTAATCGGGGAAGACATTTTAAACGGATCGATACAGTGGTATATTAATGAGACGGAACGGAAGACTTTTCAAGGATCCCCATGGGGATTTGGCGGCATTCGCGTCCATTACGATGAAGAGGGCCGTTTGGTCAGCGCGACAGTCAACTTCCAGTATGTGCAAGATCATCACATGGAGAGCTACCTGGAGAAGCAAAACAAGAAGGCAGAACAAGACGGCACTGGGCAACCCGCTACCGCTCCGGAGCCAAAGCCGGAGAATGGCGACAAACCCCAACCAGAATCGGAGGGGCGCCCCAAGTAGCGGGTGCCAGGCCTCGACGTCGCGAACAGAATCATGGGCCTCGATGCAGTAGAGATGATTGTCGCAGTCGAAGAGGAATTCGGCATTACGATCCCTGCGGCTGATGCTGAAAAGATGGGCACCCCAGGTCATCTGATTGCCTATGTGCAGAAGACCCTAGGTTCCAATCAAGAGGGGAGTCTCCACAGGAATGACGAGATTCGGAAGCGGGTGAGAGGCATTATCTCAGATCAGCTGTTGCTTGAAGATTTCAAGGACACCGATGAATTTGGGCGTGATCTCGGAATGGACTAGCGCCTTCACTCAAATTCTTCACCCCGCCTTCATCAAGAATCCACATTCGTGAGCAATCTTCGGATCGCAATAACGAAGGGAACCAAGGATGATCGACAAATTAATCGAAACGGCATGGGTGATGTGGAATTATCGATTCGCGGAAGCGGCGGTGGGCACGGCATCGTGCATCACGCTGGCGCTGATCGCCTCACGCTGTAGGAGCCGGCGCAAGGCGAGGGCGATGCACATCCTTTCGGTCCTCCTGTTCTGGGTGGGCTTGTACATTGCGACGGCAAGCTCGAACGCAATCTGGCAACAAGCACCGCACGCACCTGCCGATGGATTTTCCACCACAGGCCCGTGGATGGTTTTGGGCTTGGGCTGGATTCCGGGACTGATGCTGAGCGGGTTTCTTTACGCATTCAGTCGGGTGATGCTGCCAATGGATGTTGATGCCTTCCGGCCTAACAAACCGCGACTCATTGCAAAACCCGCGAAAGAATCTCGCCCTCGGTGGGCTCGTGGTTACAGTTCGGGTCATGGCCAAGTGCACCCAATGCAGCCGCAATAAACTTCTCGGCGGCAGAGTTCATGACGCATTGGGCTTCGCCATCTGTTCAAGAAGTGGTAAGCGTTAAGGCGATGTTTGGCATATTCATTCAAGTCGGCGTGCTGTGGTTTTTGATCACGCTTTATTCACGCTCAAGCAGCTCCAGCACAGCCCTCCGTGAGACATGGATTGTGGTGATTGGGATGCTTGCCGTCAGTTTGCTGTGCCGCTTCTTTCTGTCGAATTTGCTGGGGCCCTTCGTCGGGCTGCCGTCGCTCATCGCCTTGTATTTCTTGGTCGATAAGGTTTGTGGGCTAAGCCGTGCGGTCACGATCAAGATTTGCGTGATCTATGTGGCGGTGATGATCTTCATCGGGCTGGTCTTTGGCCTGTTGACGATGCCAGTGACGACTGGCTGATGAGCAGAACACGTGTCTCGACATTTGAGGGAATCTTCTCTGTCTTATCAGGCATCGAATCCCGATCCATAGAACGATGTCCTCCAGTCCCGCACGATCCACTGCTGCATTCGCGAAATTTCTGACGACCCGCAAGTCATTCGAATACTTCATTTTGTCCGTCATTGTGATGGCCGGTGTCGTGGTAGGATTGGAAACCTCACCAGACCTAGTCGCTCGATTCAGCACAGGGCTGCACGTCATCAATCAGACCGTTCTCTGGATCTTTGTGGTCGAGGCTGCGCTCAAGCTGATTGCAGAGGGAAAGCAGCCATGGCGCTACTTCCAGAGCCCATGGAACATCTTTGATTTCTCCATTGTGGTGGTGTGCTTCTTGCCGGTGGGCGCGACCTACATTGCGGTGCTGCGTCTTGCACGCGTGCTGCGGGTGATCCGACTGATCACGGTGGTTCCCCGCCTTCAGCTGCTGGTTTCAGGTTTGCTCAAGAGCATCCCATCGATGTTTTATGTCACGATCCTACTCTCTATCTTGTTCTACGCGTATGGCGTGATGGGGGTCTTTCTGTTTCGTGGAAATGATCCAGGCCATTTCGGTGATCTCGCCAGCTCACTGACCACCCTGTTTCGTGTGGTCACTCTCGAGGATTGGACAGATGTCATGTACACCGCCTTTCATGGCTCAGATGTTTACAACGCGCAGGGTCCCATCCCTGTCGGTGACGACCCGAAAGCCTTCGGCTGGCTCGGTGTGTTTTATTTCATCAGCTTCGTGATCTTCGGGTCGATGGTGATGATCAACCTGTTCATTGGTGTCATCCTTACCAGCATGACCGAAGCGCAAGCGGAGCAGCTCCGCGATAAGATGCACGTCGATGAGAGTGAAGAGCACTTGGTCGATATCGAAAAAAGCCTCGGCCAAATTCAACGTGAGCTCGATCAAATGAGAACCGCGATCAATCGTTCACAGCAAAGCTGAAGTTGATTTCATTTCATACCGCTACCACCCCAACATTCTACCCATGAATCCAGCCACCATCCTTCGCATTGCGGTGATCACCGAGGTTGTCTTGGTCCCCATTTATATCGTGCTGATGTTTATCGGCGATGAATTGCTACCACCAGAACTCATCGCCATTGAGGAAAAATAAATCGATGCGATGTCGGGAACCGCCATCGCAGCACAGCTCGGGTTTGCTTTGGTGGTGCTGGGCGTGTGGATTGCATCGGTCATTGGCTTGCTGACACTTCGCCGGTGGGGAGCCTGGTTGTATTTGGCAGGAGCCGTCCTTGGTATCGCTTACTACATCACCTCAGGAATCGAGATCATGCACCCGATTGAATTGGTGGCCGATTCTATCATGGGCCTCCTCCCAGGGTTCATTCTGGCGATGGCATTCTTTTCCGGAGCGATTCCTCCAAAAAGCCCCAGCAAAGCGGAGGGCGAACTGACCCCGCCGCCATTGCCATAAAGCCCCGCGAAACCTAACAGGCTGCTGCGGGTCTGTTATCGACGGGTGTCATCCATGTCCAGAAAGTCGTCGATGTGTTCGTAATCCTGATTGATTCGATCAACGTCTTCTTCATGGCTGCTGCTGATGTATTGAACCAGCGCGAAGCCGATGAATGCCTCCACCACCAGCAAGACGCAGAGGATGATGAACAATGGCATTTTGGGACGGGCCAGTTTGCTCAGTGGAAGATTGGGGAGGCGGCTCAATAGATTGCCTTGGGCTTTGGCATCTTCTACGAGTTGCTCTAATGGCGCGGGCGGCTCAACCCCCATGGATGCTGCTAGAACTTCCCGTGCTTCGTGAATGGTTGCGGTCTTTCCAGCTGAAGCCTTCAACCACTTCAACCAAGTTTCCAAAGAATCGGCATGCAAGGCGCTCTCATCTTCTGCCGACTTACCAATGATCTCTTCTGTTAGGTCTACAATCGCGACAAGGCCACGTTTGTCTTTGTAGCGTGTGAGGCCGAGAGTCGGCGAAACCCAAAAACGAAAGTCTGGTGCGCCATCACCAGGCAAAACTGAGATAGCGGCGATGTCTGTCTCGACCCAGATGGCTTCTTCGGCCAGTAGCCCTGTTAGAAGGTCGCTGACCTCCAGAGCTTTGCAGACGAGTTTGGCAGCATGTTCTTTGCTCAGCGGTCCTTCATCGAGCAAGGACTGCACGGGCGTGGCATCGATCCAGTCGCTGACATAATAAGGCATTCCGTCCGCAGGATCGCAGCCGCCTGCAAGGACGGGGCGCATCCATGGGTTGTGAATTTTCGTGAGCCTTTCCACGGCCACTTGATACGCCACGATTTGTTCGCTGTTGAGCTCTTCGGTTTCAACGCCGAATGGCTTCAGCTTGCGCAAAGCAACGACCTTGCCGGATTTCGTATCACGCGCTTTGTAGACAATCCCACCCAGATCAGGGGTTTGTGGCTCGAGGATCTCAAACTGGTGGATGCGGTCCATATCGGAAAGAGCAGGGTGCTAGACAATCCAAGCGGATTGCGAGGGATGAAAAAAGCACCATTTGGGGAAAACGCTTTAAAGCGGGCTGCGCTCAGGCACCAGAAATTGGTCGGGCCGATGGTAGTCGGGCTGACCGCTGCCGATGTCGGTGGCAGTGAGGTATTGCTCCTTGGGTTTTTGAAGAATCATGGTGACGTTTAACCTCGCGGCATCCGCAAAGTTGAAATGCTTTTCGAGGTAGTTTAGCGGCATCGCGATGGCGCTACTCCAGCCACCCGATTTCGTGGATTCTGCATAAGTGCGAACTGAATCAGGAGGCGCTAAGGCCGGAGATTTGCGGTTTCTGGGGCCCTCGAAGGCACAGCACCACCAGGCGCCATGGGGGCTGAGATTGAGCTCGAGGTAGCGCGAACCATCGGGTTCAGCGATGAAGCACTCGGCCACGTCGTATTCCCAAAGGCCTTCGACGAAATCGCCCAAATGGGCCCCGGGTTTCGCCACAGCGGGCGCTTCGCGGGTCGCCAGCAGCCAAAGATGGCTCGGATCACGAATGATGGCGTAGCTGGGGGGGTGGTCGACACGTGCGCCAAACCAATCGGCCGACAATTCGGTGAGCGGTATGTCTGCACTCGGACCACTCAACGAAACCTCACTCACCAACATCCTCATCCATGCATCTCGAAGCATTGGACGTGCGATGTCGAGCCGGTCTTTGAATATGAACGAGCCTTAACCAAAAATTTAAAAACAATTCAGAAAGAGTTGGCGTTTTTCCTGCTTATCTGTTTTCTAGCAGGTAACTCTTTTTTTAAATGGCGCGCAAAAATCCAGGCTTTTACAGCACGATTGAATACATCGGTCCGCGACCGCGGAAACCGAAGCGCCAAAATCCTGTGGGAGGATGGGTGATCCTCCTGATTACCATCGGAGTCGGCATTTGGTTCGGCCGTCCGCTGGTTCCCTTCCTCAAAGCGACCCAAGAAGAGGTCTCCGTGGAGCAAGCTCAGGTCCTAATTTCCTCGATGGAAGAGTCCTCAGATATTGGCCAACGCATTGCTGCTGAGGCACTTAAGAGGTCCAATGCCGAGGTCACTTACGATCCGGCCTACTACCGCATTGATTTCCCGAATGGCGACATCGCCCCGAACAAAGGATCTGCTGCAGATGTCATCATCCGTAGCTTCCGCGGAGTCCAGATCGACCTGCAGGAGAAAGTCCACGAGGACATGGCCAAGAATTTCCGCCTCTACCCACAGCTATGGGCATCGATCGGACCGGATACCAATATCGACCATCGCCGCATCCCAAACCTGCAACGATTCTTCGAGCGCCATGGTGAGTCACTTACGACAAGTCGCCAGCCAGAAGCATTTCAGCCAGGTGACGTTGTCGTTTGGTCCTTGGCCAATGCCGACAAGCACATTGGCATCGTGGTTCCTGGCCCGGGCCTTCAAATGTCCGAGCCATGGGTCGTCCACAACCTCGGCACGGGTGTGAAATGGGAGAATATCCTGTTCGAATACAAGATCGACGCCCACTTCCGCTTCCCGCTTGAGGGATCCGAGGCCGCTTCTGAGTGAAGCATTGTAGCGGCCCCGACAGGTCGGGGTCGAAGCAGAAGAATCGCGCGCCAGCAACATTCCAAAAAAGGTAGGGTGCTGCGGCTCGCAGCACCGCAGATACCGCTGACATGCGGCACCCATACGAATCGAAGTCATAGCCCTTCGGAACCAATATAGTCGGTGGATCAAGCTGATCCACCCTACCCTTTAAAAAAGGTAGCAACTCTGTTTTGATTTTCTTTTAAGCTATTTCAAAATCTGGGTCTGCAAGGCTCCTATTTACTAGGCAAATCATCTTTCTCATAACAGCGGTCATCGCCAAGTGATGAGGTTTATTACGCGCGATCATGCTGCGATAAAAGTCGCGTAATATCGGATTATGAGTCACTGAGCACAGTGCAGGCATGAACAGGGCACGCCGTGCTATCCTTCTTCCTCCGTGTATCGTTCGCTGACCTCTCCATTTTCCACTATCACGATTCAGCGGTGCTAATCCCACTAAGCTCGCGGCCTGATTATTACTCATGGATCCTAGCTCAGGCATTTCAGCCAACAACACCGCTGCGACGTTGGAGCCCAATCCTTTAATCGAAGTAATTCGATCTGCCTTAGCTTTCAGCCCAGCATCGGATGCTATCAGTTCTTGAACCTGCCGCTCACACTTCTCGATACGTTTTTTGATGTGGTTAAGGCTTACTCTGATGTCCGATCGAACAAAACGATCTGTTGATTTTTCGAGCGCATTCTTTTCCCTGACTAGCTGTCGAGTTAGCGACTCCTTTCTTCTCACAACTGCACAAAGTGCTTCTTGAACTGGGCTTGCGGGCTTTTGAGGCTTAGGCTTGAAAGCTAAGCCGTAGTCACTAAGCAGCTTTGAGTCGATCGCATCAGTCTTGGCTAACTGCCCCTTAGCGCGTGCATAATCTCGCACCTGGCGTGGATTGATCGCGCTGAGAGCCAAATCAAGTTCATGAGCTTGCTTGATTAGAAGTTTTTCATATCCACCAGATGGCTCGCATATGATGTGTGGTGTCCCAACAAGCTTACGGACTTGCCGATATAGGCGCTGCAACCCCGCTTTAGTATTGGGGAAGCACTGACATTTTCCGCTTCGCGGATCATAGAGATCGAGTTTTGCTTTGCTCACATCGACTCCGAGGTAGTATATTGTGTCTGAGGTTTTCATCTTTGGTTCATCCTTGGTTCTACGAGCTCTAGGGCTCAGGCAACTCTCCGAATTGAAGATGAGGCTGCAACAGGGCTTCTAGCTACCATACGAGCTCAAAGGCTCAGGGTGACGCACGAAGTCACCTGTTGCTCCGGTCATTGGCTGGTATCCGATGGCCGGGCCTCACCCCATGTTTTCGCACAGGGCAGAGCAAAAGTAACACAATTTAGACAACCAAGGGTGCTGCGGGCTACCGCGCCGTAGCTTTAGCGAAGGAGGGCTCGCAGCACCGTAACCCCCGCCTTCGGCGGTAGATCACCGTCGAAAGCGCTGCCTCAGAGCAGGTATTTGGCGTTCTTTTGCATCTGTTTGACCACCTCGCCCACGGTCGATTGCTGAACGCCGCAGCCGCCTGGCATTAGCATGATCTTCGTATCATCGTCCTCCAGCATCAGCGCCGCATTGAGCAATTCGCCCTCTTTGCCGTGGCTGATGATGCAGTGGGCGGCCATGATCCGAACCGCGGGACTCGCGTCGGCCAACATCACTTTCAAGTCGGCCTCGGTGGCATGCTTCATGAAATGAGCGTGTGATTTGGAATGCAGTCCAGGCGTGCCCGCAAATCCAACGGCAGACCCTTCGACAAGCGATACGCCCTCCATCTTGTGATCACGCAGCGCGGTGATCTTGTCTTGGATCTTTTCGCTAAAGGCCACGGCATCCGCATGCAGCAGGGTGGTGATGGCGAGGAAGACGGCGGCAATGATGGGAAGTCGATTCATGGCATGGTGCGGTTGTATCAATTCACATTATACTCGATGACTGCAGGAGTCTGCAGACCATCGGTAAAACCTACCTAGCTCTTGGAGCCAGACGGGTCGGGCTCATCGCCCAACATCTGATCGAGTTCGACCACTCGATCCCAAGGAAGGCGCTTGCGCTGGTATTTTTTCCAAACGATGTCGCGCAATGCCCGCAGCACATGCTCTGGCGGCGGATCCATGTCGGTCCACGTCGGGTTGCGTTTTTCCGTGGTGGTCATGATGGTCCACCGACCGTGCTGCCGATAGTTGGCGCGGTAATACACTTTGCCTTCCTCGGTGCGTTCGGACCACTCGTGACGTTCCATGTGCAAAAGGTGAGGGGAGAGAGCGATGGAGACAAGCTGGGAATCGTCATCGATTTGGCTCGGCCGATGGGTGAAGCGTTGACAGATCTTCGTCAATCTAGAGCGTATGCATGCAATCAACTGAACTTCCCATGACTCGTATTCTTCTTCTCTGCGCTGCCCTGACTTTGCCGGCATCGGCGACCAACATCATCTTCATCATGGCCGATGACCTCGGCTACATGGATGTCGGTTTCAACAATCCTGAATCTTTCTATGATACGCCGGCTCTCAACGGTCTGGCGAAAGAGTCGGTCCGCTTCACAGCTGGTTACGCGGCATGCCCGGTTTGCTCGCCAACGCGCTCATCGATCCTCACCGGTCAGTATCCAGCGCGCACCCGCAACACCGACTATTTCGGCGCTCCAAACGGACACAAGGTTCTGCCGGACGACGCCACCAAAGCGGTGATCGAGGGGAAAATGAAACGCTTAGGCAAACGCCCGCTCTTACCAGCACCCTATCTTGACCAGCTTGCCGCTGATCACACGACTTTGGCCGAAGCACTTAAAGCGAAGGGCTACGCGACCATGCATGCGGGCAAATGGCATCTGGGTGATGAGGGGTCATGGCCAACGGATCACGGCTTCGATATCAACATCGGCGGAACCCGTGGCGGTGGCCCCTATGGTGGTGACAAATACTTCTCACCCTACGCCAACCCCAACCTTCCGGATGGACCCAAGGGCGAGCACTTGCCCGATCGCCTCGCGACCGAGGTTTCGAAGTTCATCACGGAGAACAAAGACAAACCCTTCTTCGTCTACCTGCCATTTTACTCGGTTCACACCCCGTTGATGGCGCCCAAGCCATTGGTCGAGAAATACAAAGCGAAAGCCAAAGAAAAAGGTCTCGAAGCGGAGTTTGCCCCCGAATGGCCACGCAAGAACCGCACAGTTCAAGAACACGCGATCTACGCCGGAATGGTTGAAGCCATGGACAGCGCTGTGGGCAAGGTGCTCAAGACCGTCGAGGACAACGGCCTGAAAGAAAAAACCATCGTCATCTTTTTCTCCGACAATGGCGGCCTCTCGACATCTGAAGGATCACCCACCTCCAACTTGCCCTACCGCGCCGGCAAAGGTTGGGCTTATGAAGGCGGCGTGCGTGAGCCGACCTTGGTCAGCCTTCCAGGCAAAGTGAAGGCAGGCGTTTGTGATGTGCCCATCATCTCGACCGACTTCTATCCGACTCTGTTAGAGCTTTGCGGAATTGAGGCACTGCCTGAACAACATGTCGATGGCACTAGCTTTGCCAAATTGCTCGCAGACCCGAGCGCGAAGCACGAACGTGAGCCATTGTTTTGGCATTACCCGCATTGGGGCAACCAAGGCGGCATTCCGTATTCCGCTGTGCGCGATGGCGATTGGAAATTGATTCGCTACTACTTCAAGAAAGGCACCGAGCTCTTCAACCTTGCGGAGGATCCAGGTGAGCAAAACAACTTGGCCGACAAACAACCTGAGAAAGTGAAAGAGCTCAACGCTGTGCTCGATGCCAAGCTCAAGGAGACCGATGCCTTGATGCCGATCGAGAACCCCAACGCGAAAAAGCCTTTCGATAAGTGGTGAATAGGTGCTCTTCGTGAGCCAACATGCTTGCCACGCAGTCGCTCTTTTTGGATGGTGTCTCCAACATCAACGCCATGAAACATTCCTTCTCACGCCGCCGCTTTCTCTACCAATCTGGAACCGCTGCCCTAGGGGCATCTTTGTTGCCGATTTCCTCCTGCCAGAAGGAAGTGGAAATTCAAGTCGCCCCCGAAGCCGAACCACGCTTTACGATGGGCCTTTCGCAGTACTCGCTGCGCGAGTTGTTCAAGTCGGGTGAGTTGGACCCGCTCGATTACCCACAGTTTTCCGTCGATGAATTTGGCATCAAAGCAATCGACTACTGGGAAGGGGGTCTGCCGAAGGACAAGCTCAACGACATGGCGTATCTCGAGAAAATTCGCAGTCGTGCTGCGGATGCGGGAACCGATTTGTTTCTGCTGATGACCGGTGCCGTCAATGGTGCGGCCAAAGATCTTGAGGGCAACAAGAACATCGTCGAGGCCGCTAAGCGTGCCCAAGCTCTTGGTGCTCGTTATCTCCGCGTGTTCTTGTGGGTGCCCGACAAAGGCACTCTTGAAGAGGCCGCTCAAGGAGCAGCTGAAGCACTCAAACCCATCGCCGATGCAACCGCGGAGCTGGGGGTCAGCCTCGCAATCGAACCCGGAGCGTCCAAGCGCACGCAGCAAGGCGAGTTTCTTGCCGATATCAGCAGCAAGCTCAAGCATCCCAACTGTGTGCTCATGCCCGACTTCGGAAAACTCAAAGGCGACATTTATGCCGGCACCGAGGCCATGATGCCCTACAGCCAAGTGATCTCCTGCAAAATGCACAGCTTTGATGAAGCGGGCGCTCAACCCGACTTCGATTACACTCGCCTGATGAAGATCATCGTCGAGTCCGACTACAAAGGCATCGTTGCGGTGGAGTGGGAAGGCAAGAAGCTCGACCCCATCCCCGGTGTCCTCGCCTCGAAGGCACTCATTGAGAAATCACTCAAAGAAGCGGGCGCCTAGAGCATGAGGAACAGGATGCGGCCTTTCGCGATGTTAGAACTAACAAGTTCGAGGTTGCAAATCAGCGGAGAAAAGAAAGCATAGGCTGTCATGACAGAAACATCACAGCCACCTGAAATGCCACCCACCAAGCGCCCTGTGTTGGTGTGGGTGATTTCCATCTTCTACGGATTAGGCGGAGCATGGTCATTGTTCGCATTGTCTCTGATATTATCGGGAGCCATCCCAATACCGGATGTGCAAAGAGATTACTTTGACGGGTTAACGATGCTGGATCACTTTTTTACGGTCGTGATCAGTGGCGCCAATCTGATTGGAGCGATTCTGCTATTTTGTTTGAGGAAGCATGCGTTTCACTTTTTGTTGGGTGCATTTGCCGCAGGGCTTATCCTAACAGGTTGCCATATTATCGCAAAAGACTGGCTCGCTGTCATAGGTGCTCCTGGACTGTTTGGCGCCTTCATTGGCTGGAGCATCAACGTTGCGGTCATTGTCTACGCCAAACATTTGAGCTCAACAAACGTGCTTCGATAGTATCCTCGCATGCGTTTGCAGGAGTGCCGAGCAAGCGGTGCTCGCATCTTGGGTGTGATTACCGAAGGGGACGAAGAAGCCCGCGAGTCGGTCGACGATGCGATCGTAAGGCAATCTATGATTGCGTCTCTTGATCGTATTTCTTCAGCCAGTGATCGATAACGAATGGGCCGAAGGGGATCAAGGCGGCGAGGAAAGTTAGGCATGATAGGCCAAAAGGAAGGCGCTTGTTAGCCCAGGCCTGCATGATGAACCAGCAGAGCAAAAGAAAGAGGATGCCGTGAGGCATGCCGGTCGCCTTCACCATGATTTCGTTACCGCCGATGTATTTCATCGGCATCCCGACACCCATGAGAAGGATGAAGGAGACGCCTTCAATCATTCCGACGAGACGGACGCGGCCGATGGTGGTTCGCATGTTTGGCATATTAGCTTTTCGGTTTGGATTCTGCCTCAGACATGACATCGCGGCACCAAGACAGTGCCATCAACGCATACCCTGAGCCGTAAGGTTGGTGATAGTTGTAGAGTGGGTAATCCCACCACGATCCATCTTTTTCCTGTTTCTCTAACAAGATCGCAGCAAGCTTCTCTGCGTAGGGGAGTTGCTTTTCTTTCGGCAACATGTCGACGGAGCGTGTGTAGTAAAACACGGCGTAGTAGTAGAAGTAGCCGGCGATCTGAAATTTGGCCTCGTGTGGAATCGGGCGTTTGCGGCCGTTGTCGAGAAAGCCGATGCGCGCCAAAAAGCGATCTGCCCATTCGATCATGACTTCATCGGTCACCGCTTCATCGCCAAAGGTTCGGAGCGCGGCATTGCAGACTTGGGATCGGCCGAGTGATCCGGCGGGGCGATTGATCGGAATCCGCGGGTACATCCGATGCGAGTGCCCGTAGGTGTAGGAGAAATCTGGGGTCCGCTGACGCGTGATGTTGGCCACGGCCTCTTGGATCGTTTTATCGGTGAGCTTCACGCCCATGACATCGCGCGCCTCCGCGAGAGCCAACAAGACGGTGCCGGTGGTGAACGAGGTCGGGATACCGGATGGAACCTTCGTCGTGAGATCGTCGCGGATGTCGTAGTAACCCCAACCGCCGGTGACATCGTTGTAGCGATCGCAGAGTTCGACTTGTTCTTCGGCGAGCTTTACCCACTTCTTTTTCGCTTCAGCATCGTCTTCGCGTTGATAAAGCCGAGCCATGGCGCGGAGGCCATAGGCGTGACCCCACATGTTGTACATCGTCTTTTGGTCGGCCCGACGAAGTGTCGGCATGGTCGCGGCGGTCCACTCGGCCGCTTTATCGATCGATTTCTGCACTTCAGGTCGCGGGTCGTTGGCATCGAGCATGCCGCTGAGCGCCAAGCCCGTGGCACCAGCACGAAACGCATGGTGTGCGCCAGGGATGGGCGCGTAAATATTGAGCGCCTTGGTGCGGGTGGCGCTGCCCCACGAGCCGTTCTTGTTTTGGTTTTCAACCAAGTAGTCGACCCCGCGAGTGATCGACGCATTGACCTCTTTCAGCGTGGGCGCGGCCTCATCCGCCTCAGCGATGGCTGCGAGGGAGAGCGCGAAGAGCAAGGAGTAGTGGGAAATGCGCATGATGGCGAAGCGGGGAAACCCTAGTCGAGGAGCTTGGCAATGCAACTGGGATATCCATGCAGCGAAAGCGGCGGTGGGAATTGTTTGGATCATATTGCCCGCCATTGGGCTTGCAGCAAAATCGCGCGCAGTGCATTTAAAGAGGCATGTCCAATGATGTTTTCACCCAGCCTCACCTTGTCGCGCGCAAGAATTTCTTCAATTTCATCCATCAATGGTTCGAGATCCAAGACCCCCAAGGCAACGTCCTGCTCTACACCAAGATGCGTGGTTTCAAACTGAAAGAGGACATCCGCGTGCTCGGGCCGGACAAAGAAACCGAATTGTTATCTCTAAGCGCCCGCCAAATCCTCGACTTTGGCGCTACCTATGACGTCACGGATACCGTGACAGGGGAAAAGCTCGGAGCATTTCAGCGCAAGGGCATGAAGTCCCTGATCCGAGACGAGTGGCTCATCCTGGACACCAACGACCAACAGATCGGCACCATCATGGAAGAATCCGGATCGCTCGCCATCTTGCGGCGCTTGTTCGGTGAATTTGTCAGCCTCATTGCCCCGCAGGAGCACAATGGCTCGATTGGTCAGCAACAAGTGCTGAACTTCAAGCAAACCCGCAACCCGTTCCTCACCAAAGCTTTCCTCGATTTCTCAATGGACACCGCAGGCACCTTCGACCGCCGACTCGGCTTGGCGGCTGCCATCTTGTTCTGCGCGATTGAAGGGAAACAGGGCTGAGGCTTAAGGCAAACTCAGCGCGGTTGAACTCGGGTGTTGCTACTCGGGGAGCTGGGCTTCTCTTTCTTCTTCGGTTCGTCGAGATCCTTGAAGGTCACGGACTGGATCTCGACGGCGGCCAAGGCATTCAGGACATCGATGACTCGTTGCTGTTTGGCTGCCGGGGCAACCGTCATTTCGACGCGCACACCTTGGGCTCCGTCAGGATGCTGGGCGACCGCGCGTTTGAGCTGAGCTTTGAGCAGAGGTAGTTTTCGAATGTTGGGGTCGGCATCCGCTTCCTTGCCGTCGACCGAGATTTTACCATCGGCTGCGATATCGATGTGGATCTTTGTCGTGGGCGCATCGTCCGGACCCGGCTCCTTGGGTGGCTTGGGGAGGGCCAGGTTCAGGTCGCTTTCGCGGGGTTTTGGCGATAAGCCCAGCCCACCAAGCGCCTTGTCCAGAAGGCTGGGCTCGAGCTGAACCGGTTCAGGTTTCTCATCGCCCTTGGCAATGATACTGAACATCACCTTGTTGACCTCCACTTCAGCCGCACTTTTGATCACCATGCGGCTGTGCTTGAAAAGCGCTTCTCGATCACCCCG
Source organism: Luteolibacter sp. (assembly GCA_043566505.1). Taxonomy (GTDB): domain Bacteria; phylum Verrucomicrobiota; class Verrucomicrobiia; order Verrucomicrobiales; family Akkermansiaceae; genus Luteolibacter. The sequence goes on from CP121322.1 coordinate 1,317,980, forward strand.
CAGATAGAGAATGGGTTTCAATTCTTTGGCCACAAGATGATCTCGCTGCTGCTGGATGTAGGCCTTGATGTCATCTTCGTTCTGCAACTCGACGACTTTATCCACCATGATCGTTCCATCGATGTCGATGTGAATCACGATATGATTCTCAGCAACGCCGTTGTTGATTACGATTGGAACCTCAACATTCTCACCAGCCCCATTTTCGGCGGCCAAGGGCTGTGGGCAATGGGTTGTGAACCAAACCAATGCCGCAAGCGATGCTGATAGAAACTTCATCGGGTCATTAAAGGTCGGTGGATGATCCGCACAATCACAAAGCATTCGATTACCGTGCCGGGTCATCCAGCTAGGGGAAATCGATCAAGAATTTCTGAAGATTTAACCACGAATGGACACAAATAGAAGTATGGATTGGCGGCAATCGACCTTCAGTAGCAGTCGATTGGAAGTTTCACCGAAAAAGCAGGCATACAGGATCTAGAATTCGCGTCCATTCGTGGTTTTTCATCCATAGCTGTACGACCCTGGATTTTCGTGGTGCAGAGTTGACCCTGTTGCATCGATCCTTTTGTCTCATTCATAACCCATGAGTGATATTCCCGACCCCTTCAAAGACGCCCGCAAAGAGGGCCCCGTGATGAAGTGTCCGTTTCAGGGCGAAGACATCGCGATGTTGCTCCGCCATGGTGATGTGCGTGCTGCAGCGAAGGATTGGGAAACCTACAGCTCGGATGCGCCCTTCCGGGTTCCGATTCCATCAGAAGAAGCGGTGCGCACGATCCGCCAATTGCCGATCGAGACCAACCCACCCGAGCACACCGAGTGGCGCGCCATCGTTCAGCCGTTCTTCGATCAACCGAAGAAACCCGAGTTCGCAGCGAAGGTGGAAGCGTTGGTGGACGAGCTGGTCGACCAAGCGCTCGCTGGTGATTCCTTTGAAGCCGTGGGTGAATTTGCGCTGCCGCTTCAGTCCCGCGCGTTGACTTACCTTCTCGGCGTGCCGGAGTCGGAGTCGGAGACATGGATCAGCTGGGGGGTTCACGTTTTCAAAGGAGAGGGAGGCAACTTCAAGAAGGGCATTGTGTTAGAAGATTATCTCAACGAGCAATTCGACCGTGCCGAAAAGATCCCCGGCGACGACCTCTTCAGCGCGCTGACCCAAGCAAGCTATCAAGGCCGCAAGCTGACGCGCGACGAGATGCTCGGCTTCGGCAATCTAACATTCGCCGGTGGGCGTGACACCATCATCCACAATGTATCGTCCATCCTCGCCTACTTTGCCGAGCATCCAGAAGGCTTGGAATTTCTTCGCGAAGACCCCAAGCGTATCATCCATGCCGGCGAGGAATTCCTGCGCGTCTTCATGCCGCTTACGCAGATCGGGCGCGTTTGTCCGGTCGACACCGATGTCCACGGAACCGAAGTCAAAGCAGGGGACCGCATTGGACTAGGCTGGGCTGCGGCAAACTTTGATGAGAATGTGTTCAACGACCCAGAAACCATCCTGCTCGACCGCAAACCGAACCCGCACTTGTCCTTCGGCTTTGGAAAACACCTCTGCCTCGGTGGCCCGCACGCACGGCTCATCATTCGAAGCTTACTGAAATCGCTTAGCGAAAAAGTGGAGAAGGTCACCGTGCTCGACGCAAAACCAAACGTGGAACATGAAAAGATGTTCGATCGGCCGAACGGCTACGATTCACTGGCGGTTCAACTCATAAGTCGCTGAAGAACCACGAAATCACACGAATGGATCGGATTAAAATCAAACTCATCTCTGAACCCACAAGCATAGCATTCGTGAAAATTCGTGTCATTCGTGGTTCCAATCATCACCCGTCATGAAACTTCAACTTGTCCGTCACCTATGGGGCGTCGACCACTCGGTCGGTCTCGCCAGTCACGAAGCGCATTGGCGTGATGTCGGCTATGAGATGATCGAGGGCAACATCCGCTTTTCGGAAAACCCAGAGGAGGTGAATAAGTTGTTAGGCCGTCGCGACTGGCCATGGATTGCGCAGGTCTTCAGCCGCGACTTTGACCCAGGTGGCAGCGTGCAAGAGCACCTTCAATCCCTGCGCAAGCAGATCGACGACTGCCTTCCTTACGCGCCCGTCTTTTTCAATGCCCACACCGGAGCGGATAGTTGGAGCATGGAGCAGACACTCGATTTCTACGGGAAAGTGTTAGAAATGGAGAAAGAGATCGGTATCGCCATCGCGCACGAGACCCATCGCTTGCGCCCCTTTGGCAATCCGTGGACGACGCGAGATGTGTTGAAACAATTTCCTGAGCTCCAGCTCACCGTCGACCTCAGCCATTGGGTTTGTGTGTGCGAGAGATTGCTGCCCGACCTCGGTGACATCATTGAGCTGGTCGCCAAGCATTGTCATCACCTGCACGCGCGGGTCGGTCACGAGCAAGGCTCCCAAGTGCCGGACCCAAGAGCGCCGGAATGGCAGGGTCACCTCGAAGCGCACGAAGCCTGGTGGGACACCATTTGGAAATCGCAACGTGAACGAGGAATGAAAGTGAGCACGCTCACTCCCGAGTTCGGCCCGTATCCCTACATGCCGATGGTTCCCTTCAAGAACGAACCTATCGCTGACCTGACAGAAATCTGCGATTGGATGGCGCTGCGTGAAGCGGCGCGGTTTGGCTGAGTCGGCCAATCCATCCTTGGTCGAGCGGACACCCTAGTCCTTCGGATCCACGCTCAATCCCAGAGTGATAGGCGAAATTTCGAAGGTATATTCCTCTTTGCCATGATTCACGTTCGCGCGGTTCTTTTTTGCGTTTTTCTCATGCAGGAAGGGATTCACGAACATCCTGATCCTGCCGAGCTCTTTGTTATCATATTCGTCATCAGTGGTTTTCCCTCCAGCAACGAACGGCACATAAAATGGAATCCAGTCATCGGGTGACACATCATCTGGGAAATCAAGGTACGTACTGGGAAGAACCTCATAGACCTGCTCTTTGTGGGTCACAATTCCCTTGATTCTGAAGCGACGCACGTCGCCTCCGCGGGCATAGAAATAGAAGCCGTGTGGATCTGCTCGAAGCCGTGTCGAAAGAAAGATCTCGGTAAAGGCCTGAATAAGGGCATCGGGTGCATTCGGGATAGGTTTGAAGACCGTTTTGATGGCCTGGCCGCTGTCGAGTTTGTCTGATAAATTGGTGTCGATAAAGTCATGGTAAGCATCGCGGGGACTCGCCGGGTGATCGTCGTGTAGGTGGTAAAAGGCTGCAAAATTCCGCTTTCTCTTCTCGGCGTCGACAAACTCCAGCGCAAACTCGCTGTAGGTAGCTTTCATTTCATTTTCTTCCTGAGTCATGGCTCTAGGTTTCGTGATTGCTCCGGCTTTCGCCAAGGCGACACGACCGCTTTGGATGGTGGCAACCGCCTTGGAGGTGGGCTCATAGAGCTGAACTCTGCCTTCATGAACGCCAACCGTCTCGTGGTCTGCACCGGTCATCGCAAAAAAGCGGGTGCCCTTGACGGCAAGGATGATGGTGGGAGTTTTTACCTGAAACTCCTTCTTCTTGCCCGCGAGCTTTTTGGCATCGATGTCCAAGAAGAGCTTTCCTCCTAACAGCTCCAACGATTGGGTGGCCTTCTTGCCTTCCTTGACCTCAGGCAGCTTGATGCTGGTATTGCTGTCGAGGAGAAGGGTGCCGGCATCGGGGATGACCACTGTGCATTTGCTGTCTTTCAGGGTGCGCACACTTTCGCCCTCTCGGAGGCGGACGACCTCGGGCTTGGCGGATTCGGAAAGGCGCTCGACCTTTCGGGTGACGCCTTTTTTGTCGGTCAGCTCGATGGTTCCGAACTTGAGAACGAGTAGCGCATCCTTCACTTGGACAGATTTGCCCGCATCGTCCGCAAGAGCGATGGAGGCGAGAAGAAGAAAGCCAATGAACCATTTCATCCCTGACCCATATGGGAAAACATCTGCATTTAAAATCACTAAGTTGTTATATGCGCTCGTCAACAATCCACTTTTCCTCATCTGAGTCCTTGGTGCTTGTTGTCGCCGCCGAATCATCCTCTGCTTTCTTGGGTTTTTGTCTTAGCGAAACGCCGAGACGCGGAGAGCGCAGAGGTCAACGCTGAGATGGATGGAGAGAGAATGCTCACCTGAATTTCGAGGCATCGAAAAAATCAATCCCCTCAGCGAATTCCTCCGCGCTCTCCGCGCCTTTGATCCTGCCCTCCGGCAGTCCCCTTCGGGCAGGTCGCGAATAGCTCCTGTCCATGTCACTCCATTCCATTGCGTTTCGATTCAACCATCGAATTCCTGCGGGGCTACATTTCTTTGCTAGATTGTAGCTGCGCAGATCGAGCGCTTAGCATAGTGTCACATCATCTTTGATTGATCATGACTCCGAAAAAGCTCCTCGTCCTCATCACCGTTATCTGGATCGCCTTTGTGGCGACCTGTTTGTGGATCGAGAACTCGGGGGATGAATGGGCGAAGTTGTTTGAAGGAACACGCTTGGAGGAGTGGGCGAACGATTTGGCATCCGAAGATGGAGATGACAAAGCGCCAACGGAGAACTTCGTGACGCAGAAGAACCCTGTGAGCCATGCCGAGGAGCCTGGCAAAGAAGAACCAGCAACCGTGCCGGCGGTTGTTGAGCCGCCTGTTGAGAGCCATGTCGAGCAACCAAAGGAGGAAACCACGCTAGCGTTGATGATCTACAATTCGGAAGGCGGACTCCATGCCCATGATTTTGCCTCCAAGAAATTCAGATTCTTCAGCAGTCTCACGGTGAGCGATCCAAAGCAGCATGTGCGCGCCTTGGAGTTTGCCGTTCGGCCATGGGACCAAGTAATTTTCGCGGGAGACGGGCAGGCAAAAGGGTATCCATTTTACAAGCTCGACCTCGGCGAGAAGCACCTCAACAAAGTGGCTCACGCGAATGATTTCCTCTACAGCTCGCTGAGCTTCAACCCGAGCAACGGCATGCTTTATGGAACCATTTGGGAAGGCCCTCAAAAGGACTTCCTGGTCATCATCGAGCCAAACACAGGGAAGGTGGACAAAGTGAACCCCATTGTTTCTGGCGCGCAGATTGCCTTCGCTCCCGATGGTCAGCTCTACGCGGTCATCTCAGGGGGCAACCTCGGCTATAATATCACAAATGGTCAGCTCTATCAGATCAACCCCGACACCGCCGCCCATCAATACATCGGAATGATCGATCTGGATTACAGCTCCAGCAGTTTCACCATCGCGCCTGACGGAACAGCCTACGTGGTGGAGCATACGGGCAAGCTTCATACCGTCGATCTTCGCACCGCGAAATCCACCTTGGTTGGAGACAGCGGCATCCGCTCTGCATTCGGCATGTTCGTTTACAAAGTGCCTGCCGACTTCTTCAAAGACTGATCTTCGAATCGAATAAACATGAACCCAGGTACTATTATCCATCAGCTGACGCGTCATTTGGGGAAACCTAGCCAAGTTGAGCGAGCCGAGAAGATGCTCGGGGATATCGTCGAGGATCGTGAGATTGAGGCATCTCCGAAACGCTACCGGATCATGATGGGCGTGCTGTGGGGGGTGGCGATTGCGGTGATGGTCTTTTTGGGTGTGTATTACAAAAAGCAGGTCCTTCCTGTCGCGGCGACTTTTGACCACATCGACATGGGGGTCGGCGAACCAGAGCGCCAAGACGGCTTTACGGAGAAGGAGGAACTGTTGCTCAAGTTGGCGCCAGGGTCACCTTCAGAGAATGCCAAGCGCCTGTATGAGATGGAGCCCGATAACGCGGGTTACTACATGAATTATGCAGTGGCCTACGCATCCGAAACCCAAGAGCTGCCTGAAGGCTACTTTGAAACCATCCGATCCATCGACCCTGATAACGCAATGCCGCTCTATTTTGCTGCGGGCATCGTTGCGAAGGACGCCATCGAAACGATTCATCATAAGCGTGAACGAGAGGAGCCTCGATACATCGACGGGATTCGCATGAAGCCGCGTTCAGTCGCGCAGACATACAAAGTTCTCGATGAAGCACAATATGCTGAGGCGCTCGGCTATCTTGATGAGGCCTACAGCAAACACAACTACCATGCTTATTCATCCAGATACATCCAAGAAGGCCTCAACATCTGTGAGCCAAAATGGAACGGAACGGGATTGGTTGGGGCGATTCGCAAACTGTCTTTTCTCTATTCCAATCAAAGCGAAGATCTTTATTTGCGCCGAGCAGCACTGTTATTGGGAGCTGCGGCCCAGCGTGCAGCGGAATCGAACAACCAAGATGAATTTGAAAAGTGGGTGGGAGTTCGTGATGACCTTCTCGGGAGGTGGTCGCAAGGAGATCAGAGCCTCCTCATATCTGCCTTGGTTCGTGTAGCGGTGGCGCATTCGACAGCTCTGGTCTTTCTTGAGACAAGCAAAGAGTTAGAGATGGATGAATACACGCAGCGCTTTCAGGCTGAAGTCGATGCATTGGATCAAGCGCGCGATGAACAAAGGATCCGCAGCAGAACCGACACGTTTGAGCTAACAGGAAAAATGGGATTCATGCATTCTTTTGCGCTACCCGTGGTCGGCAGTCGCGTCAAAGAGGCTCCGCAAATTAACGACGATGATCTTAAGCCGATGCGGATGGCAGAAAACGAATTGGCCGCTCAGATATTCATCGGCTGGGGGCTAATGATCATAGTGGGGTTCTCCTTCTTTGTATTCATTTTGCGATTTTGTGTTCCACCATCATGCGGCACACCAGCGGCCCGTATGATGTGGATGCTGAGGCTCGTCGATTGGGCATGGGCGATCTCATTGGGCGTGATTGCACCATTGGTCATCTATTTTATAGCGGTACGTTTCACTCCGCTTGGCGGCCACAACTACGGGTTCTTTGCGCTCGGCATGGCCTACCCATCGCTGCCCCTGATCTCTCTGCTGCTGAGTATGATTTTTGTCACATCGATGGTGATCAACTGGCGCTTGCGCAAGCGAGTCATGACCCATGCTCATAAGCCCGTGGTTTCACCCACGCTCTTGGCCGGAGTGCTGGCGGCAGTAACGGCGCCCATCTTGGTTTATCCATGGATTGTTCAATATGTGGATTTTCACCATGTGAACCTTGGCCAGTTCGTCATCGCTCTTTGCGTATTGGGCAGTGTGCTTTTGTTGATTCTGATCTGGGGCCTCGTCCGCTTGATCAAAAGCAAGATCAACGCGCGGTTCCACATCATTGGCACCTTGACCGGAGTGATGTCTTGTATGCCGATCGCCATCATCGGGCTCGCTCTAACACTTCCCATCCATCGTGCCAGTGAGGTGCATTGGGCCGAGCAAGACCGCACCATCATCCCGCGTGCCAACGAACAAGACTTTGGGCTCTACGAGGGCAAAGTCGCGCGCCAGCTCTACAAGGAGACGAATGCGATGTTGCAGCTGCCTCAAGACTGACGAGGTCGTTTGAACCATGCAACGAGTCCAAACGCTAGAATGGCGGGGATGGCAGCGAATTGGCCGTACTTGATTACCTCAAGTTTGAGGGCTTTCTCCGGATAGTGGGCATAAGAATTCTCATCCCATGTGTTGATATCATCGTCGTCATTGCCACGGCTCTCGGAGACTCCGTCTTCACCGTGAAGGTAAATGCCATAGCCCCCGGGCAGTTCCTCATCAACGATGTAGATTGGAGCTTTGCCCCATAGGCAAACCGCGGGATCGGTGAGTATGGTGATGACTAAGTAATGGAGTGTTGGCAGATCTTCAGGCGGGTTCCATTCAAAGCCGACCTGCCTGGCGTCTTGGATCATCGCGTTGAACTGAACCGGTTCTGGCAGTTGAGACGGAGCGCTGCGAGCTTCGGTGAGGTAGCGGTGGCATGTGTTCATTCGAGACCAAGCGTCGTGCCATGACGGGTCTTCTTCTTTTTCAAATAGGGCAAAGAGAATGAGCCAGCTGAGCAAAAAAACTGGAGTCGCGACAAAGCTAGCAGCCTGAAATCTCATGGCTGTTTCTTGGGGCGTTTCCTCGGCGTTGCCCAGTGGTCGACCCCACTATCGACGAGGAAGTCATCGTTGAGGGTGGTCCGTCCTAACAGGAGTCGGTGAATCATCGTCTTGCGACAAACCAGACTGACGGTGATCTTTTTCTCCACATCGCCCAAGCGCATGGTGGTTTCAATGAAGATGCGGTCATGGCCTTGGCCCGTGCTGCTGCGCACATGCATGCGTTTGGCGATGGGGGCTTCCAAGGTAATGAGCTTCTTCTCTTTGCGGTCGAGCCGAACGGTGAAGCGAACTCGATTGCCCGGGAGCTCAGCTATTTCTGCACAATCGATCGCGCTGCTCTTCGCCCCCGTGTCTGCCTTAGCGCGCATGCGAAGATCCCATTCCGGGAACTCCACCCACTCGCGCCAGCCGATGATTTTCTTTTCAGTCATGCTTTTTATTTTTGAACCGCAGATGGACACAGATAAACGCGGATCTTTGGATGATGAAACGGAAGAAATGGAATGCTTCGCATCTTAAACTTATTCCATCTGTGTTGATCCCCGTTCATCTGCGGTTAAATATTTCTCTCAATCTTCTTCCACTTCGGTGACGACGATGTTGGTGGCAAGGTGTTCGCGCAGTTGGGTTTCCATCGAATCGGAATCTAGACCATCGATGCTTTTCTCTAACTTCAGATGTTGCTTGTCGCTCGATGGCACGGCGATGTGGGCCACCGGATCGCCAGGGCCGACGGCGGGCATGGTGGTCATGCCAAGGACGATGCCTTGCTGACTGCTGCGAATCACTTCGTTCTCACGCCCGAGCAAGCTGGTGTTGGTGGCGAGCGCCTGACCTTCTGAAACGGCATCGCCGGGGCCTACGTGGAACTGCAGGAAGCCGCCGGTTTCGGAGCGAATCCAGGTGGTTTCACGAACGGTGATCTGATGCGGCGGGCTTTCGCATTCGTCGCCGGTCATGCCGAGCTTGGCGAGCACGTTGGTGAGGCCGCGCAGGGTGAGGTCTTGAACGGAGGGCTCGGCTTTCCAAACTTCGCCGGCTTCGACGACGATGGTCGGCACGCCGTGCTTCACCGCTTCTTTGCGCAGCGATCCATCCGGACCGGTGTTGTTGACGATGACCTCACAGCCGAAAGCCTTGGCAAGCTCGAGGCATTGCGGGTTGTCGCAGTCGGCGCGGATGTTGGGAAAGTTGGTGCGGCGAACGGCGGCGGTGTGAAGGTCGATCACGGAATCGCAGCGGCTGATGATTTGGTCGAATACGACCCGAGCCAAACGCGCGGAAAGGCTGCCGTGGCGGTTGCCGGGGAAGCAGCGGTTGAGGTCCCGGCGATCGGGCATGTAACGGCTGTGCCGCTCGAAGCCCATGATGTTGACCACGGGGACGAGGATGAGCGTGCCCTTCTGGAGCTCAAACGGCTTTTCTTGGATCAGTCGGCGGATTGCACCGGTGCCGTTGATCTCATCGCCGTGGACGGCTGCGGTGATGCCGATGGTTGGGCCCTCTTCTTTGCCGCGCCAGATCATCAGGGGCAGTGTGATGCTGGCTCCGCCAAAGCTTTTGCCGATGTCGATGCGGAGGCGTTTGCGTTGACCGAGAGCGACTTGGCTGTCGCCCCATGTGCCGATGTCAGGTTTGCTCATGAAGTGGGATGGAAGTCTCGCAATCTGCGAAATTGGCGGCGAAAAACCAACTCAATTGTCGCCAGCTTCTTCCGCAGTGGCAGGCAGTTTGCGGAGCTTACGGCGCTTCTTCGGCAGGTTGGGGATCAAGGCACGCATGGTGTCGGTCTTGCCGTAACACAGCAGGCTGTCGCCAGCGGACAGAACGCGGGAACTTTTCGGGTTGGAGATCACCTTGCCATCTTGGCGCAGGGTGAGAACCACCACGTCTTGGTCGCGCAGGGCCGTCTCTGCAATCGTTTGCCCAGCAAAGTTGCTGTCTTCGATGATGTGAATGTCTGCCACCGAATAACCACGACTCACCGTGAGGCGTTGGCGAATGTCGATCTCGGGGAACTTCACTTGGCTGGCGATGTAGTCGACCACCTCGCCGGCGATGTCCAAGCCGGTCGCGCCCTCGATGCCTTCGAAGCCGGGGGAGGAGTTGACCTCCATGATTTGCGGGCCTTTGGCGCCTTCGAGCATGTCCACACCACAAACGTGAAGTCCCATGATCTGGGCAGCGCGCACGGCGGCTTCGGCATAGGCCGGATCGAGATCAATCGCTTCGGCTTTGCCACCACGGTGCACGTTGGACCGAAACTCTTGGCCTTGGGCAGTACGACGAATCGCCGCCACCACTCGATCGCCAATGACAAAGGCGCGCACGTCCTTGCCCTTGGACTCCGCCACAAACTTCTGCAAGAGCACTTGCTGCTTGGTCGAATGCAGTGTCTCGACGATCGCTTTGGCGATCTCGGCTTTGTCGGCAAGAATCACGCCGACGCCTTGAGTGCCTTCTAACAATTTGATGATGACCGGGGCTCCGCCGACGCGTTCAAGAGCATCTTCGACATCGCGCTTGTCATCGACGTAAGCGGTCTGAGGGATGCCGACGTCGTGACGTGAGAGAATCTGCAAGCTGCGCAGCTTGTCGCGTGAATTGCTGATGCCGCCTGCGGTGTTGGGGGTGAACACGTCCATTTGTTCGAACTGACGCACCACTGCGGTACCGTAGCGGGTGATGGAGGTGCCGATGCGCGGTAGCACGGCGTCAGGCAGGTCGACTTCCTTGCCTTTGTAGTAGAGCTCAGGATCGCCGTGGTCCAAACCGATCGTCAGGCGCAAGGTGTTGAGCACCTTGACCTTGTGGCCACGGTGCTTTGCCGCTTCGACGAGTCGACGCGACGAATAGCAATTGGGCGAGCAGGAGAGGATAGCGAGGTTGATGGAGTCCATGTAGGGCGTGACGCTAAGGCGGCAGGGAGCGGGCGTCAAATGGAAGTCGGGAAGGTGCCCGGTCACAGAGAGATGGAGCCTTGTCTGCCAGACGCAATATATCAGCGGCGTTTCAAGCATCGCATCATGGGAGAACTGATGTGTTAGCCGACTTCGGGCGTGCTCGCAGAGCCTATCCTGTGGTAACAACTTGCCAGATGATCGAGTTGAAGTTCATGGCCAGCGACGAAGAGTTCAGTGCGTTGGCAGTGCGAGCTTACTTTCGCGAGGGCCGGGTTCGCGCCGATCGAATCAAAGAAGCGCTCTGGGGCGGTATCGCGGGGGTGGTGACCATCCTGCTCCTAAGCCCACTCATTTGGGATGACTATTTGGCATGGTGGATCTATCTGATGGTCTTTCCTTTAGGATGCCTGATCACCTACTGGACGTTCCGAGATACGGTGGTGAGTCGGACCCAAAAAAACATTCGCAAGGCCTTTTCGGGGAAGGGGCCATTTGAAATTACGTATCGAGTCGGCGATGCCAAAATCCATGTTTTGGCCGATGGCGTGGAACACATTTACCAACTCAAGGACGTGACGTGGGCGGGGAAGGACTCAGAATATTTTGACGTTTGCCTGAAGGAAAAAGCCTACCATTCGATCCCGCTTTCTGCGTTTGAGAGTGACACTCATCAACAAGAATTTGCACAGGCCTTGGGAGTTCCGGAGCTGAGGGACCTCAGCAATGATAAAACCCTGCTCTCTCTCCCACAGCAGGGACGGATTCGAGACGGACTGCAGCTCTCCGTGTTGCCATGGTATGTCACGGCGGTCGCATCCGCCTTGCTGGGCATGGTCGTGTTGATCCTCAACAGCTTTTCGGTCGCCGGCAGCAGGGCGTTTCTGAATCCATTGAGCTACTGCGCTTTTGGCATGATGCTCTTCGGCGTGATCTTGGGGGTTGTGCTGTTGGTCCGGCGGAAGTGACAGGTGTCACGCTTTGAGCATGGTTGGTAAGCGGCGTGAATGATAGGGAGAAAGGCCGACCGTCGTAGTCATGACCCAGTTCGCCATGAAATTCCACGCCATCTCCCTCACCGCCGCTGCGACCTTTGCTCTTATTGCAGGTTCGTTGTCATGCGATGCGGCAGAAGTCGTCCGCTACAGCGACTTCGGCGCGAAGGGTGATGGCAAGACCGACGACTTCGATGCGCTGGTCAAAGCGCATGAGCACGCGAACGAGAAGGGGCTGCCCGTGGTGGCGGATGATGGAGCAACCTATTACATTGGTGGTGCGGCAAAGACGGCGGTGATCATGACCGACACTCATTTTGGCGAAGCCAAGTTCATCATCGATGACACCGAACTAGAAGACGCGCGTAAGCAGGTCTTCGAAGTGCGTTCTGATCAAAAGCCCATTCGGATTCGGGACATCGAGACCTTGGAGAAAGGGCAGGAACGGATCAGCACACCTTTGCCCGGCCCGTGTTTGGTGACGGTGATCAACAACGACAAGATGCAGTTCATACGTCGGGGCAATAACCAGAACAAAGGCAAAGCCCAGCGTGACTCGTTTCTCGTGAACCGACGTGGCGAGGTCGATCCCAACACTCCAATCATTTGGGACTTCAAAAACATCACCAAGATGGAAGCCCTGCCACTTGATGAAACCCCACTCATCGTCAAAGGTGGAAAGTTCACTACCATCGCTCCTTCGAAAGTCAGCACGGCTTACCACGCGCGTGGCATTTCGATTACTCGCTCCAACGTGGTCGTCGAGGGAATGGAACACCGCATCACCGGTGAGGGCAAAGACGGGCCACCCTATCGCGGCTTCATCGGTATTTCCGAATGCGCCAACGTGCAGATTCGCGATTCGATTTTCAGTGGCCACAAAACCTACCACAAGATTGGCAACGCCGGGAAGCGTGTAGCCATGGGTTCCTACGACCTCTCGTTGAACGGAGCCCTCAATGTGGCCTTGATCAATTGCACCCAATTCAACGACATCAACGACCGCACCTACTGGGGCATCATGGGCACCAACTTCTGCAAGAACATCCTGCTCGATGGCTGCAAGCTCTCGCGCTTCGACGCACACATGGGCGTGACCAATGCCACCATCAAAAACTCCACCTTGGGATACATGGGCATCCGCCTCACCGGCTTTGGAACTTTCACCGCGGAGAACACCACGGTGAAAGCGCGGTCCTTCATCAGCCTGCGCTCCGACTACGGTAGCACCTGGAACGGCGAGGTCATCATTCGCGACTGCAAGTTGGAGGGAGGATCGACGCTCATCGACGGCAGCAACGATGGTCAGCACGACTTTGGTTACACCACCTACCTGCCACGACGGGTGGTCATCGATGGTTTTCATTTCACGGGCAAGCAAGCACCCGTGGTGTTCAGCAACATCAACCCCCGACTGAAGAACGCCTCCTACAAGATGGCACATCCGCAAGTCATCACCGAGCAAGTTGCTTACCGAAATGTGAAAGCCGACAGCGGCAAAGCACTCCGACTAAGCGACAACAAGTTCATGTTCCGCGATGTGAAAGTGCACGAGGGGAAGTGAGCTTACTTGGCCAAGCGCTTGTTGCGCGCCGCAAAGTAGGCCTCCCATTCAGGAATGCTGTCTCGGAACGGAAGCCCCTTGGATTGAACCAATTGAAATAATCCATAGATATCCCAAGTGTCTGATAAGCCCTCTCGTGGGTAAGAAAGATATTCATGGCACGTGAAACAGATTTCCAGATGGCTCACGACCTTGTTGTGCTTGTCGTAAAAGATGAACCCGTGATGTGGCTGATAGCCGCAGAGGCTAGCCATGCCGCGGCCTCCATGGTCGCCCGTAACGGCCGCCACCAAGGAGTGGACTTCATCGGCTGTTAGGGTGACCGTGTATTCATCTGCGATGCCAGGATGCATCACGCCATCCACGACAAGCGGCCGATCAGGATCAACTTTGTAATTGTACAACACCAATTCCACTCGCTCATATCCATCAATCCATTTGGAGAGATCTGGCTCGATAACGCGCTTGTGGTCATAGCGCGATGTACCCCACCAACCTTCTCCATAGTCGGGTGTTTCTGGATACATCATCTCCGCGGTGATTTCGATGGGCTTGGGAGGGACGGGCTTCAACGTGACGATGAGAACGGGAGACTGGGTCGTTTCATTGAAATCGATTTTCCACTCTGCATCGGCCTGCTTACAGATCTCATCGATAGCGGTCGTGAAAGCGAGATTGTTGGCGGAGAAAGTGACGGGTTTGGGATTTTTGATCCGCACGACGAAGTTGATGGCCCTGCCCGCTTGGAGGTTTGCAATTCCAATGGCCTCGTGGGCGTCAATTTCAGCCAAGGACAAGTTTTCCAACTGGATTTGCTCGAGCTGTTCGATGACCGCTTGTGCCTCCTCGGTGGTTTCGATCAGCCGTTCGTATTGGACTGCTGGTTCTTGGACGACGACAGTCTCCTCGCTCATCTCGCTAGTGATTCTCATGAACGGTAGCATCAAGCCGAGTGGCAGGATGATGACAACCGCCATGATCACGATGAATGTGCAGTATGAGGTAATCATGGCGGCCTTGCGGCGTCCAAGCTGGGCAAACAACACCAGAAGGATCGCCAGAGCAAACAAGAGCAATGCCGGCAGCCAGCCGTCGTAGCTGTAGATCAGCCGTGTCATGTTGGGCAGTTCCATTCCCACGGTCTCGAAGACCATTTGATAATGCGAAATGACCACCAAGCAAGTGATGCCAACCCCAGCACTAAGAAAGGCGGCAATGTAAGAGAGAATGCGCATGGTGAGAAACGGTAGTTAGAGATCAATCATACCTGATTGGCTGCGGAGGTCGACACAGAAGAAGCCATGCAGTGCATTATCAAGATGTGAACAAGTTCGGCACCAGAAGACAGATATACAATATATACTTGTTCGAGCAATCAAATTGCGGTCGGCTGCCGCCGCCGTGTTTTCCGTCAACCTACACATTCTCAATTCATGTCGCCACACCGTGTTGGCCGCCACGATATTCTCGATCTCTGCATATGCCCAAGGTGGTGAGCTTGAGGATTACATTGCCAACCCGCCTGCCATTCAAAAAGCTTCATGGGGAAAGAAAGATGCGCCATCGGTTAGAATACCGCTTTACCAAAAGAGATTTTTGGATGCTGCCACGGATGATGAAAAGGGCATCGCGGTTGCCAATCTAGCGCTGATCGCGCGCCGGATGTCGCATCATGCTCTCGCAAGGCCAGCAGCCAGGGAATTGCTGGAAGAGTGGGTCATGCCAAATCTCAAATACACAGAAGAATTCAGAAGCTCAAGCGGCTGCAGCTGGCGAAACACAATGCTTCACTGCCTCACGGCCTACGAGGCCATGAAGGATCGTGAGAAGGAAAGGGAATGCATGAAAATGGTCTACAGCGCCAACCGCAGAGATGGCGACCGAGATCTGATGGTCTATTTGCTCGCCTATCAGAACGCTCGGTATGGCGACTACCAAGAAGCCATCAAAACCCTCGAGTCCCTAGATGAGGAAAGCAAGTGGGCGCCGCACCGGAAGAAATTGAAGCGCATGTGGACCAAGCACCACGACAAGCAAGTGAAAGAACTATTGAAATATGAATGAGATGAAGAAATCGAAAAATGACCGAACGTTTCCGTCGCCGCTAGGTTGGCTGAGCGCAGGTGCCGCATGCATGATGCTGGTTGGGGCCACGCTGCAGGCACAAGCCAACATTGAAGACCTATTCTATGACCTCACACAAATCGGTCATTGCGACATGGAGGAAGTGAGGCGGATTGCTACTGAGCTTGCCGCAGGAACGGGAACCGACCTCGGTTATCACAGCGCCGAAGGCCTAGAGGAGCGCTCGTTCAATGGCAAATTCACCATGCCCGAGCTGCCCGAAGGTGAAGTTGGGTCCTACATGTATGGCCTCTCCATTTTCTCAGATGATGGCTGCGATCTCAGCATTGATGGGGTGAAGGTTCACTCCCACTACAAGCGCCCACAGGGCTTGCCTCGGCTCAATGAGTCACTCCACGAAATCCCTATCCTGCTCCAACCGGGCAAAGAATACGAGTTCGAGGTGAACTACTCGAACGTCAAATTCTACGTCAAAGATGAGCGCCCCGACATCGATGGCTGCACCCTGTTTCTTTGCAAGGTGCCCGTTACCATAGCGGTGGATGCCAATCGCAATGGATACATCGATCAGGCGACTGACCTAACGACGGCCAACACTCCCTACCGGTTCTGGGTCAACAACGATGGGGATGTTGAAGAGGATGACGAACTACCTGGCGCTCCAAAAGCCCCCGACTTCCAAGATGACGTGATTTTAACCCAGCGAGACCTTGAGGACTTTTCTCGCATAAGGCTGTTGGTAGGAATGTATCATGATGAATTGAAGAGTGGTGCGGTCACCGCAACATTGAAATTCAGAGATGGAACCGTGGAGGGCAATCCGGCGATCAACTTGTGGCCACAGATGAATCCGACCGGAAGTCGCGCCTATCTAGCATATCCTCTTATCGCCAAACATCAATTGACCGCACAAATGGTGGGGACAGTTAGCAAAGAAGCAGGCCTGAAACTGCCCATTGGCATCTGGGATGGAAGCATTGAGGGGTTCTCTGAAGCCAGCAAAGTGAACGTATTCAGAAATTTCCTGTTTGAAGGTGCCGGCGAAGGGAAAGGCGAATTGGTTCTCGAGTTCACAAGAAAGGGCAAGCCCATGGGAGAAGCAGGAACATGTTGGATCTCATTGATGAATGTCCGGAAAATGTATGAAAGAGCCAAGATTACCCCAAGTGAAGTTGATGATTATGATGACCCGACGACTTTTCCTGGCGAGAAGGGCAATCCCTCAATCCTGCCGCCGGACACGAAAATGCGATGGGTTTGGGATCCCAAAGAAGAACACTTTGTTGAAGATCCTAACGAAGATAAGCACTACATCGTATTCACTCACGGCTGGAGAATGACCTATGAGCGTTCACAGAAATACGGTGAGACTACCTTCAAACGGCTGTGGCAAGCTGGCTTCAAGGGGCGATATGTATTCGTTCGCTGGCCAACGTATTCGCAAGCAACGAACAAGATCACGAAAGCATTTTTCACTTACAACAAAAGCGATTACCTCGCATGGAAATCAGGCGTGCCGATGGCGGACTTCATTAACTCATTGCCCTCAAACTATAAGAAGAGCCTCACGGCTCACAGCATGGGGAATGTTGTTATGAGTTCTGCCCTCATGGAGGGCGCGAAAGTTCAGCATTATGCGCTACTGAATGCGGCAATCCCTGCGATGTGCTTCGATGACAACAAAGAACTTTACGTTAATGAGTATGAATCGCCGGATGGAGATGATGACCCAATTACCAAAGCCCTTGGCTATGAGAACAAAATTCGGGAGGTGAACGACGCAGAGTTGACCAACTTTTACCTAAGGGATGATGGGGCGCTAAAAATGTGGGAAAGAAACAACAGGTATTTCGCAACAAATGCATTCATTAAGTCGGCGGTTGAATATCAATATAGAAGAGAACGCGACCCAGGCGAGAGACTCAGGGCTGTTTTTGTATTTAGGCCTAACAGGAACTTGCGATCGTTCCATGAAGCCGCGGCATTTGCCACATTGTCTAGGACCAAATCCGTAGGAGCTGAAATGGCAACGATGGGATCAATCGGAACCTCAATTGACATGGATGTAAAATATGGCTTTGGTGAAAATCACAGCTGTCAGTGGGCGCTTCGAATTCAAAAAACTAGGCGATTTTATGAAGATTTGCTTGGAGTTCTTTCTAAAGACTAACAGGATAACATTATATGAATACTATAAATACTATTTTAGCCATAGCAGTTGCCTATTCAGCTTCAATATTCATGAGCTGTGCGGACCAAAGCAATCAAGGGCCAACTGAAAAGACATTAGAAGAGCTCTTTGATACGCCCATTAACTTTTGGGGGCTGGTAGTTGATCAGGATGGCAACCCAGTGCCGAATGCTAACGTACGAATCTATGTTTATGACAAAGCCGTGTGGGCCGATGATGGGAGCAATGCCAGTGAATACAACATCAAATCAGATGCTTCGGGAAAGGTTCAATTGCTCGATAAGAAAGGGGCCTCGTTAAGTGCCAAGGCGACGTGTGATGGCTACGCCATGGCCTACGATCAACAAAAAGGTGATTTATTATCACATGTATCGATCGAGTATGGCGATGATACATTAAAAAACTATAATCCGCCAACTGCAGATGCACCAAGCGTGATGGTCCTGCGGAAAAAAGGCGAGATCGCGGATCTGATGGAAATTTCCTCCAAGAGCACGGCCATTCCAAAAGATGGCACAGAGGCGGAAGTTCAACTGACCAACTCAACGATCATGTCCCAAGTCAAATGCTGGTCATCTGCGCCAGAGCCATTCAACTACGACCCCTATGAATGGAGGGCAGAATTGCGCATCAAAGGCGGCAAACTTCTTCCGGTCAAAGATGAACACGCGGTGATAGCTCCCGAGGATGGTTACAAAGAGCTTATCAAGATCGATATGATTCCGGATAAAATGGAATTCTGGATACGAAGCAGCCCCAGAGGCGCGCGTGATTTTTGGGAGAAGTTGGATGATGGCGCGTATGCAAGATTAACGATCATCGTTTCTACGGGCCTAGAGCATAAGGTGAAGGCCGAAGGATTGCTCAACCTCGATGGCACGAATTCGTTTGAACAATGACTGAAACGACGAAGAAATCGAAATGGGTGTTCTCCATGATGAAGAGCACGATCATGAATGGCATCGTGATCCATGCCCTTGCGAGTTACCTCTGGATGAAGGGGCTCACGATCGCAATGACGGCGTTTGAAGATGGAGAATTTGTGTGGGTGGGGCAGACCATTCTCGCCATTCATAACATCGTGTTTTTTCCCATCGTCGTGGCGGAGTACTTTGGCCTGCCTCTCACGGCTCAAGGGCTGATGAAGGGAGACACCTTGATGGAGACCTTCACCCGTGGCGGCATTGGCCCTCAACCCAGCATCGCCTCGGTCGCATGGTGCTTGATCGTCGGTTGGATCTGCTGGTGGTGCGGGCGTAGATTCTCCGACTGGTGCGATCGAAAGGCTGAGAGCGATGGTCTGCCCTCTGATTGAAGGCCCTGATGCTTCGCGCGATGGGGTTGCTATTGAGGCATCGGCGTCAAAAGCAAAAAAGCGGGCCCACAAGGTGAGCGCCGCTTTGAAGCTTGGTTGAAGTGCTTGGCTTACTTCTGGAGATCGGCCATGGCTTTTGCGAATGCCTCGCCGATTTGAGCGAAGAATTTGGCGGAGCCGAGGTAGTGAAAGCCAGCGTTGGACTTACCATTTTTTAATAGCCACTTTTCATCATCCGTAAGAGCGGCGTCGATGGCGGCAGTGATTTCCGCATTGATCGCGGTTTGAGCTTTCTTGCGCTCGTCGCCTTCGAGTTTCTTGGCTTGCTGAGCGCGCTTGTGGAAACTTTTCTTGATCTCATAAGTCTTCTTGTCGATGGCATCGACATCATCGGGCCAGAACTTGTGGGTGAAGACGGCGGCGACATTGCCTTTGAATTCGTCCATGTCTGCCGGAGCTGCCATGGCATTGCGGAAGGCGATGGCGCCTTCGCCCGCTTCTTCACCACCCACGCCAAGGGCACCGATCACGAATGGCATCTTCGGCGCACTCAGGTCTTTGCGGATATCGCGGATGAAGCAGGCCATCAGGCGGCTGTATTCTGAGTAGTCTTTGGCTTTTCCTTCTCCTTTGGGATACGGGCCGACCATGTCGTTGAACCCTTGAAACCAAACAAACCCAGCAATCTCATAGCCGTCCTTGGCGTTGTATTCGTGGTAAACCGCTTTTGGATCGGCGAGGACATCCTTCACGTGCTGGACGGTCTCTTTGTAATAAATGCCGGCCTTGTCCTTGTGCTTGTTGTCGTCGGGTAGGTCACCCGCGCTTGGCGGACGGAAGTCGACCATCAGGCTTTTGCCGCCCCAGGCATTTTTGATCAGCAAGATGGGTTCACCGTGGAGTTCATGCATGGTGATGCCGAACATCAGCTCGGGGCCAATTTTGCCGGTGCCGACGTGATGTTGGCTTCCCCAGCCGGAGGTCAGCTTGCCGTGTTTGCGGCCGACGATGTCTCCGCTGAAGTTGCCATAGGAGTAGGCGATCGCGATGTCATCATGCACCAATGCGTTGCCGTCGGCGCCGACCATTTTGTCATGCAGTGCTTTGGTTTTGGGATCTTTGGCGACAGCAGGAAAGGTGCTGGTTTGCGCGTGGCCTTCCATATTCGATTGGCCGGCGAGGATGTAGACCTTGAGCGGCTCGGCTTGCGCGGAGAAGGTGAGTGCCAGAAGGCTGGCGAACAGAGAAATAGGATGACGTGGGTATTTCATGAGTTTCATTGACCCAAGCGGAAGTGCGCCCAGATGGCAAGTTCTTGCGTGAAGATGGGCTGGCCGATGAAAGATGTTGGCGCGCATTGAAGTTATCAAAACATGCGCTTCCTCATCCCTCTATTCGTTCTCATGACACTTGCCACCACCGCTTTGGCCGAAGGCCAGTATCGCCACATCGTTTGCATCAAATTCAAAGAAGGCACGCCTGCGGCAGAGATTGAGCGGATCGAAAAAGAATTCGCCGCGCTGCCGTCGAAGATCGAGGCAATCAAAGGCTTCGAGTGGGGAACGAATGTCAGCCCTGAAGGACTCGACAAAGGATTTACGCATGCGTTTTTGGTGACCTTCAAGGACAAGGCTGGGTTGGACGTCTATCTTCCGCACGAAGCGCACAAGGCCTTCGTCGAAGGCCTTAAGCCGCACATGGCGGATGCCATTGTGATCGATTACGTCGCGAAGTGAGTCATCCCTTGTGTTGAGGATAGCCATCGGGCGCGATGAAATAGGGAGTCGGATCTTCCCCTGAACGAACCATCACGCAGCGGTCGATATCGGGCGTGGGATTCCAAGAATCCAGGGCGATGCTTGTCAGCCGATTGAACGGAACCGGCCATAGGGCTTTGGGGATTATTTCTAACAGAGCATCGGCGCCAAAATACTTCCGGCATTCATTGGCATGCATCCACTTGCCGCGTCGGCCGCGAGGATTCAAATACTCGGCTTCTGCGCCGCGCGTTGCATTCACGTGATCGAAGATGCAACCATGCATCAAGTGCTGGGTGGTGATCGTTTCGTTTTGGTGGGCCGCTGGAAGGAGGTCGCAATGCTTTTGGGTGAGTGCCAATTGATGCGTCCGCATCTTTTCCAGCTTTCGATCATAATTGTCTCGGGCATCCGGGCCAGGCAGCAACAGGCCGTCATCGGATTCCACGGCGAGGTAAAACTTTACCGCGAGTTCTAGGTGAATGATCTCGCGGGTGTTGTGGTCGCGGATCAAAAAATCCAACTCGCCCAGCGTCTTCCCGGCGGCTTGCTGGAGTTGAATTCCACGGCCCATGAGCTCGTATCGTGGAGTTGATTCCAGCAACGTGGCGCATGCATCTTCGTAAAGGTGACCGAGCTTTTGATCGAGGTTCAGAGCGACGGGCTCTTCTGGCTTTATGAGAGAATGAGAATCAAACGCACGAGCCTCTGGTAGATCGCCCATGAGCCGCGGCGCTTCAGTGAGGCTTTGCAGAAGCACTTTTGAAACATCGTGTAAAAAAGAGGACACGCCAGAGGCTAACGGCACAATCCAATCATTCCAAGGCGAACGGGGGGCTTGTGGACGACCCAGCGGTTGCTCAGCTTCGTCTGTCGGGGCGCCTGGTCATTGGTGGATGGTTTCTGCGAGCCCCTTCACATCAAAAGGCATGGCAGCGAGCGGCTTTTGCCTTTCCGATTGTGTGGCTTCGCAGCTAGGCTGTCGTTCAATGACACAACAAAGTTTTAGTAATTGGCGAATGAAGACCTGCATGTGGGCAGTCGCGTTGATCTTGAGCGGTGGCGCCGCGGTCCATGCCGCGCCAGAGCCTCAACTCTTATGGCCAGATGGCGCTCCTGACGACAATGGTCTGACGGGCCCAGAGAGGGTGAAGGGCTGCATAGGAAACATCAGCATCTCGACCTACACGTTTTTTCCCGCGCCGAAAGAGAAAGCCACAGGCGCAGTTGTCGTGGTGATGCCAGGCGGCGGATACGGGGTCGTCTGTGTTGGTGTCGAAGGCATGCCGATCGTGCCAAAATTGCACGATCGGGGAATTGGCGTGGTGATGCTCAAGTATCGCTTGCCCAACCAGCACCATTTGATTCCCGCAAATGATGCGCGCCGGGCCATCCGCACGACTCGAGCCAATGCTGAAGAGTGGGGGATCGACCCGAAACGCGTTGGTGTCTGGGGATTCTCTGCCGGCGGCCATTTGGCTAGCACCGTGACCACTACCTTTGATGGCGGTAACCCAGAGAGTGACGATCCGATTGAGAAGATGAGTTCACGCCCGGACTTTTCCATTTTGTTTTACCCCGTGATCAGCATGAAAGAGGAGATCGCTCACATGGGCTCGCGCCGAAACTTGATGGGCAAGGAAGATTTGGTGGAGCGGTATTCGAGCGAACTGCAAGTCACCGCGGAGACGCCGCCATGCTTCTTGCTTCATTGCAGCGATGATGGAGTGGTAAAAGTGGAGAATAGCATTCGTTTTTACCAAGCCTTGGTGGCCAACAAGGTTCCTGCAGCGTGCGTGCTTTTTGAAAAAGGCGGACATGGTCCCAATGCTTTCAAAAAGAATCCATCTTGGGAGGCGGCGCTTGATGAGTGGCTGGGCAAAAGAGGTTGCCTAGAGATCAAGAAATGATTGGATTCTTCGATGCTGCAGCCCCCTCAGCAGCAGATGATTCACCAAGCCTGCGGCTTTCTTGAAAATATTCTTCGGCAGAGGGGGAAGTATGCGCTATGGTTTATCCGCGTCTGCGGTAAGTAGGCATGGGCCGCTTGCTTGGCCCGCTGGCATAAGTCACGGGATGCGGGTTGAAGCGCTATGTCCCGGATTGCTTCAGAGCGATCGCGAAAAGGAATTAAGACACATGAAATTATTTATAGGAAATCTAAACCAAGACACGACCGAAGACCAATTGCGAGATGCTCTCGCTAAGCACGAGCCGATTCTCGAGATCAGGCGTCCCACCGATCACGATACCGGCAAGCCACGCGGCTTCGCGTTTGTGACATTTGGCTCGAAAGCGGAAGGGCTTAAAGCGATGGAGACCGTGAACGCTCTCACGCTCGACGGACGTGAACTGCGTGCAGATGAAGCGGTTGAGCGCAGTCGCTCCGAACCCTCTTCTGCTCCACGCCCAAAACCACGGGAAATGATGAAGGTCGAGGTCGAACGAGTGGATGACCGCCCGATCGGCTCAGACGGCAAAAAGGTGCGCTACAAAGGCATCTGATTTTAGCCGCGGCGCTATCGCGCCGCCACAATTCGGCGGACAAGGAAGTCCGACAGCGGCTCCGATTCGCATGGAGCATCAGGAGCGATCATTTGCGATGGCAATGGCCATTTGGCTATTCTCGCTCTCAGTGAAAAAGCGCATTGCGGGCCCGAGTATGAATGGGCCAATGATGAAGAGCTGCGAGATACTACGGCTGTCAGGAGCGACCCTGACCCTAAAAGCATCTAGGCGGGGGATGCTGCGGAGCCGCGCACCGCAGCGCCAAGAATCCTGAGAGCGCCCCAAACTGATTTTTTATTACCATGAAAACCAAGATCCACCTGATCACACCCGCACTCGCGATGACACTTGCTTGTCTCGGCCACGCGCAAGAGGCTTCGTTCTACAAAGAAAAGAACAGCCTCTTTTCAACCCGCCCACCAGAGACTCAACGAGTGGTCAATATCACGCGTTTTGGTCCAGTCGGCATCAGCCTCGATTTGACCCAGCCAGCGTTCACGATGTTGATCAAAGGTGTTGAGCCTGGCTCTCCTGCAGAGAAGGCCGGATTGGAAAAAGGCCAGGTCATTGAATCGATCAATGGCGAAGCACTCAAGGACATCGATCCGCGCATCCAACTCGGCAACCTCATCACCAAGGCCGAAGCCAATGATGGCAAATTGCACATGCAGATTGCTGACAAACCTGGTGGGAAAAGTTCTGAGGTCGTGGTGCAACTCGAGCCAATGGGCAGTTACAGCAAGACGTGGCCTTTGAATTGCCCGAAGTCGGACAAGATCGTGCGCAACTTCGCCAACTACTTAAAGCAAGAGGGCGCGGATCAAGGTTTTGCGGACATCGGCATGCTCTTCCTGCTCTCCACGGGTGATGCATCGGATCTCGAATACGTCAGCAAATGGGCGCGCGCTCATGACGGCAAATCCACCTTCTCTTGGCACATTGGCTATGGTGGTTTGGCGCTCTGTGAATACTACCTTCGAACGGGTGATGCGGAAGTGCTGCCTGCCATTCAGAAGATGGCCGACCATGCGGTGGCGACAGAGAATTTTGGTGGCTGGGCTGGGCGCGGCGCGACCGCTGCACTGAGCTATGGTGGCGGCGGAGGTCATCTCAATGCGGGAGGAACCTTGTGTGCGGCCTATCTCATCATGGCCAAGGAATGTGGCGCCGATGTTCCGCATGAAACTCTGGAGCGAGTGGTCCGCCACTTCTATCGATTTGCGGGTCGGGGCAACAACTCGTATGGGAATAACCGACCCGAACAAAGCTTTGTCGACAATGGCAAGAATGGCCTGATTGCCTTTGCCATGGCGGCGGCCGCCTCACTAACGCCCGAGGGCGAGGATTCGGTTTACAGCAACGCGCGTGATGCTGCGGCCATGACCAGTTTCTACACTACCGGCCACATGCTTCATGGCCATACCGGCGGAGGCATCGGCGAGATCTGGCGCAGCAATGCGATGGGCTTGCTTCAGCAGAAAAAAACGGACCAATACCAATCCTTCATGGACGAGCGTCGCTGGCACTACGAGATGTCGCGCCGATTCGATGGTTCTTTTGCGATCCTTGGCGGTGCTCGCTATGACAACACGGAGTGGGGAGCTGGGTATGCCTTGGCCTACACGGTCCCGCGCAAAACACTTCGTCTAACAGGCGCGCCCCGGACGGATCATTCCAAACCTTACGAGCTGCCGAAGCGTCCATGGGGCACGGCGGCGGATGAGGCCTTCTTGTCGCTCGCGCCAGCGACTTTTGCGGATGGTTCCACACCGGATGTATCGGGTGAGAGCCTGCCTGTCGATTCAGGCAAACCTTTCATTGATCGCATGAATGCGATGGAGCGCGTTTCCGATGATCTGATTCGTCAGTATGCCCATCATCCGGATTACCTGATCCGCATGCTGGCCGCCCGCCACGCAGTGGGTGTCGGTTTTCATTACATGGGTGGCGCGGCTGGTGGTGAGGTGCGCGGCGAACTGGTCCTTGAACTACTGCGCTCGAAAGATGCTCGTGTGCGAAAGGCGATACTCGTGGGCTTGAATCAGGGCCTCAGCGGCGAGCTCGCCGCCAAGCATCTCACAAAGGAGATGTTTGAAGAACTGGTCAAGATGCTCAAGGACCCGGATGAATCGTGGTATGCAAAGGATAGCGCCATGGTGGTGATGGGATATGCGCCAGCCGATTGGCTCGTGTCGCACGTGGATCTCATTCTTGGCTATTTGGATCACCAAGAGTGGTGGCTCATAGAGTCGGCTTTGCAGGCCTTGGGCCCGATTGCAGCCGACGAACGGACATACCAAAAAGTGCTGCCTAGGGTGGGCAAGTTGCTGCGTGAGAATCACAACTACCAAATCCTCAAGCCGATCCGCTGGGGCATTTTTCATGACAGCTTGCGTGAAGCGAAGCCGGAAATTCGGGAGATGGGCATGAAGTTGCTGAAAGAGGCCTATGCCGAATACGAGCCGCTTCACCACAAGAATGACCAGGTGAACACGAGAGTGAATGAAACCATTCCGGAGGTGTATGTTGAGGCCATCACCCGAATGCCGGGTGGTTTCGACATGCTCTATGAAATCGGCAAACAACGTTATCCTGATCAGGAGCTGCCCTATCGTGAGCTTTTCCTCAAAGCGGACTCATCCCAGTTCAGTCCTAAGCTTCGGGAGGCGGTCAACCAAGTGGTTGGAAGCAACCTGATCCCTC
Source organism: Luteolibacter sp. (assembly GCA_043566505.1). Lineage (GTDB taxonomy): Bacteria > Verrucomicrobiota > Verrucomicrobiia > Verrucomicrobiales > Akkermansiaceae > Luteolibacter. The sequence continues at coordinate 1,343,991 of CP121322.1, forward strand.
AATATGTGACAAAGCATCAGGAGAGCTTGATCAAAGAAGCCAAAAGCCTTGCCGAATCACGAGGAGCAAAAATGCCGGGCTTGATTGAGCTCTACGAAAAAGTGGGGATCGATCAATACAGCTGGAAGCAATACGGCCCTGAGGCGGAGGCCATGCAGTGGAACTACTTCAGTTTCGATCCGAAGGAGAAGTTCATGAAATCGGACGACCGCTTAGGGCGCTACCGCGAGGTGACCTTTCCGGACGGCATGAAGGATTGGTTTGCGGTTAGCTTCGATCCCTCCGCCCATGGCTGGAAACAAGGTTTGGCTCCGTTTGGTGCTGCCGATGGCAAGCTTGAGCGATTCGATGATATGGCGGCGAAGTTGAAAGACCAAGGCGGCTGCAAGCTCTCCTTTTGTGGGTGCCACAAGCCACCCAACACCCTTTGGGAAAAGGATGTGCTGATGATCCGTGGCGACTTTGAATTTCCTGAATTCGAAGAAGGCTACCGCTACCGACTCCTGTATGGCGGCATCTCGCATGTCGGTTCCGGCGGCGGCTATCGCATCTACGTCAACGGCAAGTTGTTTCATGAAGACGAAAGAGGGATCGATCGCCGCGCCGGTGAAAAGCCGGAGGGCAAGATCGTTCCTGCCGATTGGTGGGGCGAGTTTGATGGACCGGTGACGATCTCCGCCATCACCTTCAAGAAGAACCATCCACGGACCAAAAAGTTTGGTGGCAATATTTCCATCTTCATGCAGCGACAGAAGGTGCCGCCAGTTGGCGAGTAAGATCACCTGAGGCCGAATCGCCTACCACGAATCAAAGGATGAAGCCGCCCATAAGGGCGGCTTCCATGCTTGTAGGGTGTAGATGCGTTATTTCCCTGATCCTCGGCCGCTAGGATTTGGTCGTATGGCCATATCAACGAATGGTGGGAATTTGCTATGGTGTGCAGTGAATGATAGCGTCTTTCTCCTCTCCATCTGCTTCGCGTAGGCACTTTTCTGGGCTTCTTCTGTGCTGTTGGTTCATGTTGAGCCAACTGCCGTTATGGGGGCAAACTCAGATCACCGTCTCCCCAGAAACCCGCCACCAGACGATGGTCGGCTTCGGTGGTGCGCTCACTTGGTATAGCAATCGCATTTATAATAGTCCGGATCCGGCGGTGCATGATGAGATTCTGAATTATCTTTTTGTCGATTCCGGGATCGATGTGGTCCGGCTGAAGAATTGGTATTTTCCGATCGGCTACCCAGCGGTGACCGATCCGACTACGGGCGCTTGGGGCGACAAAACGAATCACGGGACCACTTCTCAGATTTATCATGCGGCCAAAGCCTTAAACCCGGACATTCAGGTCCTGCTGTCCTCCTGGGGCCCTCCTGCAGTTTTGAAAAGCAATGGACAGCGTGAAAATGGGGGCACGCTGAAGAAGGATGCCAATGGCAATTACATGTATGCCGAGCTGGCTCAGTATTATGCCGACATGCTGGACAACCAAGATTGGTCACCGGACTACCTCAGTTTTCAAAACGAGCCCGGCTGGGTGGCCAGCTGGGACTCCTGCGAATTTAAACCGACTGAAACGGCGACCAAGGCGGGTTACATTGAAGCCGCCGACGCGATTTGGAATAAGATCAAAGACCGGCCTGATGCCCCGAAAATGTTGGGCTCTGAAGGGGAAAACACCAGTGCCTTCTTTAGCCTAAATCCGGAGGTCCAAAACAGGGATTATTTTTCGGCCCATGGCTATCACATTTACGATATCAACGTCTCTCAGATCGACTCTTCGAAAAGTAAACTCAACAAAATCAGAGACGACTTTAGTGATCTGCCAAACTGGATGACGGAGTTCTCTAAGCATACTTATGATTGGCTCGATGCAGCTCGGATCATCCACAACACGGTAGTCGACGCGAATGCATCGGCCTACATCTATTGGACCTTGGGTTGGGGGCCACCTCCAACTGATGATAACGGGATACCTACAGAAGCGTCCCATTCCATGATCGAATTAAACGGCGACGGCTCCTACAAAATCAACCCGCATTACTACACGGTGAAGCACTTCGCCAAGCATGTGGACAAAGGCTACCAGCGGATTTCGATTGGCGGTAGCACCAACGATGTGCGGATTTCCGGGTACCTGTCGGATGACCAAAGCAAGATCACGCTGGTGGCGGTGAACAGAACGGCTGCGGCAAGTAACATCCAACTGTCCAATAGCAACTTTTCCATCAGCACGATTGAAGGTTACCAGTCGACTGTCGGCAGCTACTACCAGACGATGACGGGCTTGAATGCGGCTAACGCGATTGCGTTGCCGGCTGAATCCATCACCACAATTGTGCTGACACTCTCCGAGCCCTTCAATGTTGAACCCGTTGCCAATGATGCATCGCTGACGACGGAGACGAACACCGAGCTATCGTTGGTCTTGGGCGCATCGGATGCGGAGAACAGCGACCTGACATATTCGATCGTTGCCGGCCCGTCGAACGGCTCGCTGTCCGGCACGGCTCCGAATCTGACTTACACTCCAACCAGCGATTACCAAGGGGCTGACAGCTTTACGTTTAAGGTGAATGACGGCACTGCAGACTCCAATATTGCAACCGTTTCCATCACCATTACTCAGGGTGGCATCACCACCATTGCTGTCACTGGAGCTACTAGCTTTTCATACAATGGTTCAGGTTTGGGGCCCGACACATCGACCGTGACCGGCTCCGCTGGATCGGTCGCTTACAGCTATAGCGGAACGGGTGGCACGAGTTACGGCCCGAGTGCAGATAAGCCAATAGAAGCGGGCATCTACCAAGTCGTGGCAACGGTCGCGGCTGACGCCAATTACACAGGAGCCACCTCAGATCCTGTGCCGTTTTTGATCACCTCATCACAGAATCTTGTGACGAATGGTGACTATGAGTCAGGGTTCGACAGTGGCTGGAACAATTTGAGGGGCAATGGAGCGGCTGCGACATACTCAGCTGATACAGCCGACCCTTACCAAGGGACCACGGCATTCAAAGTCGAGGTCACGACGCTTGGTGCGAACTCTTGGGATGTTCAATCGATGGGGCCATCGCCGGACTTAGTTGTTGGCGAAGATTACACGGTCACATTCTGGGCAAAGGCCGCGGTTGAAGGTACCCAGGTCAAAGTGGTGTTTCAGAATACCGCGTACTCAGGAAGCAACTACACTCTAGGAACCAGTTGGGCCCCTTACACGACGACCTTCACGGCGATAGAGATCGCGCCACAGATTCGATTGCAGTTTCCAGATTTAGGAACCGTCTGGATGGATGATATTCGCTTGGCCCATGTGAACACGGCGCCCACGGTCTCTGCAGGGCTGGACAAAACCATCACGATCCCAGCAGCCGGATCGGGTGCGCTCGATCTGAATGGATCGGTCAGCGATGCGGACGGCCATGCGGTTACGACAACTTGGACGGTCGTCGGCACGCCGAACACCGTGACCTTTGCGAATGCCTCAGCCGTTGACACCACCGCCACATTCACCGCGGCAGGAACCTACCAGATTCGCCTGACGGCTGATGATAGCTATGATCAAGCCTTTGATGATCTAGAGGTCATCGTCCTCGCGGATGCCGACAGCGATGGCATGCCAGACACTTGGGAGACAAACTACAGTTTGAATGCATCCACCGGTGATGCGACTCTGGACTCAGACAATGATGGGGTGAGCAACCTCGACGAATACTTGGCGGGGACGGATCCAACGGATTCGACGAAACAGTTGAAGATCATTTCCCTAACCATTAGCCAAAGTGGTGAGCGCGCCATCACTTGGTCTTCCGAGCAAGATGGCACCACCAGAGCGCGGCTATACACCTTGCAGCGAAGCTCCACCTTAGGCCCTCAAGATTGGGTTGATGTGGCAACGAATATTTCGCCGAGTGGACCAACTACCGTTGAGACCGACAGCGACGCGGTCATGCCGCAAAAAATGTTCAACCGTGTGATCGCCAACTAAAGCGCGGTGCGGCTCTGCCGCGCGAGCGGTGAAGCAGGTGATTGAGCAGATGGGCAAGTGGTTGTGAGTCGGTTGAGTGCGTTGATCCATGCGGAGCGCTAGAGCTGCGGTCCGTTTCTATCACTCCGCGTCCTCCACTATTTCCCGATCAATTCGGCCTTCTTGCTTTGGATTGCCTCATCAAACAATTGTTGAACGGACTTGCCCTGCGCCTTGGCGGCTTCCTCGAGGCTCTTGAGTTCGGCATGCGAGAGCATCACGTTGAGGCGGATCTGGTTGGTGTTCGGGATGTTCGCCCAATCGGCTTCGATCGTTTTGAGTTCATCCGCAGTGAATCCCATGACTTCGAGGATGCCCTTGGCCATCATCATGTTGCCCAAGGAATTCATGTGCACACCATCGGACGTCACCGTGTTGCCTTTGGCGTTTTTCTCCATCGTTTTGATGGTTTCTTGCATGATGCCATTGAGGTCGGCGAGCAGGCAGTTTTTCTCTTTGCTGAGTTGAACAATGAACTCGTTGTAGCCTTTCAGCTTCTGGTTGAGGTCATTGGAGGCGTCCTCTTTGATCATGGTGGATGTTAGGAGAATGACTTTGATGCCGGCTGCCTGTGCCTGATCGACAATGCTGGTGATGTTCTTTTTGTAATCCTCCAACTCAACTCCGCGCTTGCCATGCCAGACGTCGTTCACGCCACAGGAAAGGGTCATCCATTGGGGCTTGTGAGAAAGCACATCTTTCTCCAGACGAGCGAGCATCTGGTTGGATTTATGACCGCTGATGCCTGAATACTTTGGAGTCACTTCGAGACCTTTTTGGTTCAGAGTTTCGATGATCAAGTGACAATAGCCACCGGGCTTAGCGCCACCCGCAGTGATGGAGTCGCCGAGGAAGGCAATCTTATCGCCCTTCTGGATGATGACCTCCGCATGGGCGGTGAGGCTGAGGGTGAGGATGGCAATGAGCGATAGACTGGTTTTGATCATGGTGAGTTTTTAGCGGGTTCTGCGTTAGAATCAGTAGTGGGTTGCGGCCGCCGACTCAAGGACTGAAAACACTCAGTTGTGGGTCGTGCGTTTCTTTAGCAGGTGAAACCAATGGCCGAAGTGAGCGCCTTGGTCAGACAAGTCGTGTGGGCAGCGCGGTAGGATTTTAGATTTACGATTTCAGATTTTTGATCTGATTTCGCCTACCGCCTACCGCCCCACTCCACGGATCAAGGCGATGAAGTTCTTAATTTTGTGACCCTAGAGACTTCCTGGTAATACATGTAAAAAAAGCCCACTCGTAATGAGTGGGCTTCATGAAATAAAATCGACGTGCTGTTGTGATTAGCTCCGGCGGCGGCGAAGCAGCAGCGCGAGACCAGATAGGCCGATCAGACCGAGAGCGGAAGGCTCGGGCACCTGAACAATCTGAAAGCCATTGAGCGGAGCTCGTGATGTGCCCGTATTGGCGGGATCCGCCGTAATCAGCAGGTTGGCACCCGACACATTGCTGAACACCATGTAGTTGCCCACGCCGGTGCCTGAACCACTGCCGTCTTCCAATAGGAATCCCCCAGCCGTGCTAAACGTTCCGATATCGTAGCCACGCAGCGTGCCTCCGCCTGAGGCTCATGTTCCGCTTGGAGTAACGGTATAATCACCGAAGCGATCAAGATTGCCGCGACTACCAAAATACACATACACATCGTAGAGTTCGAAGGTAATGCCCGTAACCGTTGCGGTCATATTACCACCACTCGAGTCCGTTCCCGTGCTCATCATGATATTATCCGGAGTTCGCGGAGTCGTAGAAAGAGTAGGGCCAGGATACTGAGAGCTCGATGATACCGTTGTTGCCAGCAGTGTGCCGTTGTCGTCAGTAAGTGCTATCGATCCGCCAGCATTAGTAATTTTGTTATTCCAGTTATCGACAGCAACAACACCGGCTACATCTGTCGATCCAAGTAAGTTGTCCGGATCGTTAGCAGCAAGGTTGACGCTGATGACGGCAGCGTTAGTCAACGACGCAAATGCAGCCAGAGCCAACGGAACGATGAAGCGGGTTTTGGATAAATTCATGAATGGGGGAAGTGGGTTAACTTCATATATTAACGACTTATAACCCGGAAGCAAGCCAGAAATTGGGATAAAGTAGGCCCTTTGGGATGAACGTCTCGATGATCAGATGGCAGTAACTACCGGGCTGCGCGCCGGCGGCAGTGATGGAGTCGCCCAAGAAGGCAATCTTATCGCCCTTCTGGATGATGACCTCCGCATGGGCGGTGATGCTGAGTGCGTTTCCGCAGCAGATGAAACCAAGAGCTGAAGTGAGCGTCTTGGTCAGACAAGTCGTGTAGGCCGCGCGGTAGGATTTCAGATTTCGGATTTTCGATCTAATTACGACTACTGCCTACCGTCCCAGCCTGCGGATTAGAGCGATGAAGTCGTCGTCGCCGTGGCCGGTGGCTTCGCTGTTGGCGAGGCAGCTCACGACTGTCTCTAACAGAGGCATTGATTGCTCAGCGCTTTGTTGGGCGAGACGCATGTCCTTGTGCATGTTCTTCACGGAGAACTGCGGGCTCAGATCGTCGGCTCGCAGTTTGGGTTCCTTCAGTTCGGCCAAACCCGACCATGCGACGTTTTGTTTCATCACTTCGAAAAAGCGATCGTCATCGATCCCAGCCTGGCGGCTCATGGTGATGCTTTCGCACAGCGCTTGGGTGATCCCCGCGATTTGGAGATTCATTGCCAGCTTGATGGTGGTCGCTTGTTGTGGCGTGCCGATGTGGAAGCGCTTGGCGGAGATGGTTTTCAGTAGTGGCTCGACGGACTCCACGACAGTCGCCTCCCCACCGAGGAAGAACACGGTCTTGCGTTGTTCGGCTGCTGGCTTGCTGCCGGTGAAGGGCGCTTCCAAGTAGCGGGCGCCGGTGGCTTCCACCATGGCGGCAAACTCGGTCGCGCTTGCGCCGTCGATGGTCGACGATTGAATCACGGTATGTTGTTTGCCGACATGAGGCATGAGTTGTTCCAACACTCCGCGCACCGAGTCGGCATCGTAAACGCAGATCTGCAGCACGGTTGCCTGTTGGGCGCAGGTTTCAAGGCCGACGGGATCGAATGGCAATTCGGGTTTCGGGCTGCGGTTCCAAACGGCCGCGAGTTGTCCCGCATTCTGGTAGTGCCCGGCCCAAATAGAGCCGATGATCCCAAGTCCCAATACTGCTACAGATGGTTCACTCATGCCCCTAGCCTCCGCAGCAGGCGGGCGGTGTCAATGCTGCGGGTTTAGCGGCGGCGTCGATGAGTTCGTATAGCGGCATCTTCATCCGTACTTTCAGGCAATCGGCTTGTAGTAGTCTTCCCAGCCTTTGCGAGGATCTGGTCCATCCAAGTGCGCTTGGGCCTTTTCGTTGCCGACCACCTTCTTGGTCTTGCGGTCGAAGTCGAAGCTCTCGTTGAGGAACTGACAGGTGATGCCGAGTTGGAGCAGTTGGGTGAGTTCACCCCCGATGCTGAAGGGCGAGGTGGTCTTGTTGTTGCCCATGCAGGCCTGCACAAAGCTCTCCTCATGCTGATGCGGAACTTTAGGAACCTTCATGAACTCGAGGTATTCCTTCATGGTCACGCGTGGAAGAATCTTGGAAGGGGAGCCATGGCTTGCGCGGTGGATGACGAACTTGCCGTCCTTGCGGTGCATCAGTGTGGATCCAATGCCGCTCAGCTTGGGATGCTTGGCGTCTGAGCCGTCGCTGGGCTTGTCCCAGTATTGTTCGTCGACTTCGGGCTTGGCGCCTTGGCCGTCTTTCCAGGTCAGATCGACTTCCGGCAAGCCATCACCGCGTGCCGGAAATTTCATTGAGAGCTTGGAGAAGGTCGGGAAGATGAGGTGGCCGTGATCGCGCATCTCGAGTGTGTCGACACGGGTCGGCAAGCCGAGCTTCAGGAAGTCGTGAGCGAAGTCGAGGATGTGCGCGCCCCAGTCGCCAAAGATGCCGCTGCCGTAGAGGTGGAAGGCGCGCCAGCGTTGTGGGTGGTAGAGCGAGTTGAAGGGTTTGACCTCTTTGGGCCCGCACCACAGATCCCAGTCGACGGTGTCGGGCACCTCCTGGCCTTTGGGGTATTCCTTGATGCGCTTGTCGTCGTAGTAGAACCAGATGCCGGGGTGGTTGAAGGGTTTGAAAAAGGCCTCGATTTTGTGGACATCCTTGGTGACACCGCCTTCAACCATCTGCTGGAACTGGCTAGCGCCACCGGAGGTGTGGCCCTGGTTGCCCATCTGGGTGACCACGCCGTATTTCTTCTCGGCTTGGATCAGCAGTTCGGATTCGCGGAAAGTGTGAGTGAGGGGTTTCTCGACATAGACGTGCTTGCCGCGACGCATCGCTTCCATGGCGACCGCGAAGTGAGTGTGGTCGGGGGTAGCAACACTGACGGCATCGATGTCGTCGCCCATTTCCTCAAACATCAGGCGGAAGTCCTGGAACTGCATGGCTTTGGGAAATTGTTTGGCGATGCCCGTGGCACGCGAAGTGTCGACGTCGGTGAGGGCGACGGGGATCGCATTGCCGCGGGCGGTGAGTCCCTTGATCACCGCGCTGCCGCGACCGCCCACGCCGACGCAGCCGAGGTTGATGCGTTGGCTTGGCGGCACGTTGCCATCCGAGTCCTTTTTCCCGAGGGCCAGGTAGGAAGGGAGAAAGGTAAAGCCGAATGCCGCGCTGGCAGCGGAGCCGATGAAGCGGCGGCGGGAGGGGTCGGTGTTCAAGTTCATGGCGTGTTCGATAGATGTGAGTCAGTGGGATCAAAGCTACTCAATTCCCATGGGTTCTTACCATCATGAATCAGTGGGCAGAAGTCGACCCCCTAGCATTTTGCCGTATTTACCCCGTCACCTTCCTGGAAAGAGGCTTCTTGGCCGTTCTGGTCGGTCAGAGGGCGGCTGGGGAAATTCGAGGCGAGCTTCGTCCGGCACGGGGATGGGATCGGCTTTGTCGACCACGAGTGTCGGACGAAAACCTTCGCCGTTGACCTTGTAGTCGCCGATGTCGCGGCGCGCTTGATCGGCAAGTGCATTGAGCCGCTTTGCCACCTCGGGGTGTTGATCTAACACGTTGTTCGACTCGGCTGGGTCGGCTTCGAGATCGTAGAGCTGGGCCTCTGCCTTACCAACTTCCTTCATCGTCCACTTGGCGATCGAGGGGTCGAGCGCAACATGCAACTTCCATTTGCCGGAGCGAACCGCTTTGAGCTGACTCGTAAAGTAATAGTAGAACGCCTCGTGCGGAGTTTTTGCATCAGTCTCACCATGCATCAGCGGCGCGATGTCCTTGCCATCGATAATCCTGTCCTGAGGTTCCTCGGTGCCGGCCATGCGGGCGAAGGTCGGGAGTAGGTCCATGGTGGTTGCAATTTCCTCACAACTCGTCCCAGCCGGAATCCGACCGGGCCCCCACATGATGCAGGGCACGCGGAAGCCGCCTTCCATGTGACCGCACTTGCCACCGGAGAAGGGGGCGTTCGACCCGAGACTTGTGGCGCCGTTGTCCGAGGTGAAGACGACGATGGTGTCCTTTTCCAAACCGAGCTCACGGATGGTATTGAGCAGCTGCCCCGTCGACCAGTCGACCTCTTCCACCGAATCGCCGATCAGACCATTCTTCGACTTCCCGAAAAAGGCATCGCCGCCAATCAGCGGCGTGTGGACGGCGGTGTGTGGCAGGTAGAGGAAAAACGGCTCGTCCTTGTGCGCCTTGATGAACTTCACCGCTTCCTCGGTGTAGCGTTGGGTGATGGTTTCTTGGTTGGTGGGCGCTTCGATCACGACGCTATCGCGCATCAACGGAAGCGGAGGCGTGAGGTCGTCGTCCTTCATCTTGAGCTTGCGACCCATGTCGTTGCTGTAAGGGATGCCGTAGTAGGTATCGAAACCGTGACGTGTCGGCAGAAACTCGGGTTGATCGCCGAGGTGCCACTTTCCGATGCAAGCGGTGGCGTAGCCTTGCGAATTCAGGATCTCCGGGAGGGTGATCTCCTTTGGGTTGAGCCCCTTGCGGTCCATCGGACACAACACGAACACGCCGAAGCTGCTGTCGTGCAAATCCACCCGACGAGCATAGGAGCCGGTCATCAAAGCCGCGCGTGACGGCGAGCAGATGCTGGCGGACACATAGAAGTCGGTGAAGCGCATCCCTTCATCCGCCATTCGGGAAAGGTGGGGAGTTGCGTTGACCCTGGAGCCGAACGGTTCGATGTCGGCGTATCCCATATCATCAACGAACACGATGATGATGTTCGGTTTGCGAGATGAGTCGTTGAGATTGTTTTGTGCATCATCCTTATCAGGGGAACAAGCCGCGCAGAGGCAAGCGATGATGACGGGGAAGCCTTGAAGAATTTTCATTAGATGGTCGTTTTAAAGGAAAATGGAGTAAGCTCCTTCGAGATCGCGATGGAGAAAGTCATGGGTTAGAGCGGGCGACCCGCATCTTCGAGTCTCTCACCCCCTCACCATGTTCCAAGTCAAAATGGCCTGGGCTGCTCCATATAGCTCCACAGATAACGGGGGGCTTTGCATGCTGCTTTTTAAAAAGCCTACACATCAGCCTGGATCCTGATCTATGTCCTTCAGGTGGAAGGTGACGATCATTCCAGGCTTCCAGGAATTTTCGTCCTGCACTGAAAAGCTTTTGCGGCCACGTGTTTTTCCATCTTTACGAGCTCCCATCAACACCCGATCCGCCCATGCGGTGGGATACATGACGTAGGCGAACCCTTGAGCTGAGGTCAGGACAGGGGAGGTCACAGTGGACCACGTGGTGTTGGGCACTTTGAAGCCAGTGTCAATCCAGGCTCCTTTGATCGGTTGATCGTTTTCGTCGAGAACCCGCACGATGATCTTGCCGTCAAAGTCATGCTCAGGCCGATCCAACGGCACGGCAGGAGTGACACTGCGCTTGGGGTCTGAGTTCACCACGGTCGCCGCCGACAGACTGTAGGTGGCGAGCTTGTTGGTGGAAATGATGTCGATGCTTTCGACGACCTTCTTGGGCTGTGGATTCATTAGCAGACTTTTGAACATGCGCTCGGATGATTGGAATCGTTCTTGCCCTGGCCCACGCCAAACGACCTTGCTGTTTGAGTCGACGAGAGCTTCGCGGACTTCGGTTTGAAGTCTTTGCCAGTCGCGCACATGGACGCCGTAACCGATGTCCAATTTCTCCTCTGTGCCATCGGCATAATTCAGATGAGCTTGGGCAATCGTGCGTCCTTCAACATCGGGCCAGCGCGTGGTGTGAAGCAGGTGAAGTTCGTCAAATGCACGCCCTACTTGGATTTCTATTAAGTCAGGTCGCTTTTTCCGAAAGGCCTCCTTGTCTTTCCCCATCGCATCATACTGCCCGTACAGATAAGCGCGGCCGCGAACCATGAATGGAAGTCCATCGAATGTTTGCGACCCGATGATGCTGTCCGCATTGCCTCCCTCTGGGTCCGGGGCTGTGAATTTCTCCGTATAATGAGCCGATAGATCGAGCATCGTCGGCTCGGTGTTGGCGCAGCTCATGAGGCCCAAGATTGGGAGGGCAGAAAGCAAGAGGCAGGGGCGCAATTTCATGATGCAGTGAAGCTGGGGGCCGATGGAGGGTCAGTGCAGCGGCAAAGCCACTAGCCGACCTTCTTCACGTATTGGGCTTTGAGGGCGATGGAGAGACCGTTCATTTTGCAATCGATTTCATGGTCCCCGTCGACAATTCGAATTGGCTTTGATTTCGTGCCGCTTTTGAGGACGTCTGATGAACCCTTGAGTTTGAGGTCTTTGATCATCTGCACCACGTCGCCGGTCTTGAGCACATTGCCAAAGGCATCCTTGACCTCTCGTTCCTTCTCCTTTTTTTCCCATTCGTGTCCGCAGGTCATGCATTCATAAATGAACTCGTGCTCCAACACTTCCTCCATCGTGCACATCGGGCAGGCAATTTCTGACATGGGGGAATGTTAGGAGAAATAATCAGAAAAACGAACCACCAAATTCAAGAGCTTATACGGTTTGTGGCCATCGCCCCAGTGAGGCGTGTAGATGCATCCTAACAAGCTTGGGCAACCGCGACATCGGCAACGCTGACTTTGCTCAACCCCTGTGTCTGGAATCGCTCGCGAGCCATTTCGTCGGCGACGACCCAGGTGTCTTTTTTTTCGGTCCGAGCACGTCTGAAAATCTCTTGCAGTCGCGGCTTAATCTTAGCGATTTCTTTCGTCGCCACGTCGAGCTGGTATTGGCCATTCATCTCGCAGGCGATGTTGATGATGCCGCCCGCGTTGATGACGTAGTCGGGCGCATATAGAATCTCCCGCTGTCGCAGCGCTTCAGCCGCGGTTGCATCGCGCAGCTGGTTGTTGGCGGCGCCCGCGATGATCGAGACGTTGAGGCGCTCCAAGTTTTCCATGCTGACCGTCGCGCCGAGCGCGCAGGGGGCGTAGATGTCGGCTTCGGTGTCGTAAACTTCATCGGGAGAAACCACCATCGCTCCAAACTCTTGTTCGCAGCGCTGCAAGGCCAGTTGGTTGATGTCGCTCACGATCAAGCGTGCGCCGCGTTGGTGAAGCATGGAGCAGAGGTGATAGCCGACATTGCCCACTCCTTGAACCAGCACGCGCAATCCACTAAGCTCATCGCATTGAAGGCGCTCATTGGCGCTTGCCTCGATCCCTAACAACACGCCTCTTGCCGTTTGTGGCGAAGGATCGCCGCTGGTTTCCTTCAATCCGAAGATGTACTGGGTTTCATGACGAATCTCGGCCATGTCCTCACAGGAGGTGCCAACGTCTTCGGCGGTGAAATAGCGGCCTTCCAATTGTGAGACGGCACGACCAAAGGCTCGCATCAACTCCGTGCGGCTGACATTGGAAAAATCAGGTGCTAGAATGACCGCCTTGCCGCCGCCGAATGGCAGATCTGCCATCGCGTTTTTGAAAGTCATCCCTCGTGAAAGGCGCAGGACATCAGTGACGGCGGCGCTGTCATCTTGGTAATTCCACAGCCGGGTTCCGCCGACGCCAGGGCCGCGAGACTGATTGTGAACGGCGATCAAAGCACGCAAGCCTGTCTGTTCATCGTGGGCGAGGAGCACCTCCTCGTGGCCGTCGAAATCAGGGAGCTCACGGACAAGTTTGGAGAAGTCTTTGCTGTTGGTGTTCAGTTTCATCGGATCTATAATTTACAAATGCTTTGGGCCAAGTGGATCTGGCGGGAAACTCAAAACCCGCCGGAACCGTTGATGGCATTGATGTGGGAGCAACATACCTGCTTGTTATTCTCTTGTCTTCGGAGTTTCCTTCAGGGTCTCCTGTCGAAAAAACACAAATAGCCAATATGGACCTCCGCCTAGAATTTCTAAAGAAAGCCCCATCCGCTGAAGCGATGGAGCAATTGTTCGAAGGGCTCAAGGACGTCATGTTCAGCCTCAAGGATCCTCAGGGACGCTATCTATCCGCCAATAAGGCTTTTCTTCTTCGGGTCGGTATCGCGGATCGCAAAGGCCTCATTGGCAAGACCAGTCGGGAAGTTTTCCCGACGGCTCAAGCGATGGGGTTCGAGCAACAAGATCGTGAAATCCTGCAGGGCAGAAATTTCATCTACAACTTGCTCGAAGTGGTGACCAACCCGGACCGCAGCCTGGGATGGTACATCACGGACAAGGTGCCGGTGCGCGATTCTCGCCATCAGATTCTCGCTGTGGCATCGACGACGAAAGATCTCAAGATCCGCGCCGAGGATGATTCGGAGATGGGCCGAATCGTGAAGTTCGTGAACGCCATGAGCGAGCAGTTCAGTGAGCCGATTCGTATTTCAAAATTGGCCGAGCAGAGTGGGATGTCACTCGCCAAACTCGAGCGGAGGATGAGGGCGATCATGTCGACGTCACCGCGTCAGTTGTTGACGCGGATCCGTGTGGAAGCTGCCAGTGAGCTACTGCGCTCGACCCAGCAGCCACTCAGTGAAATTGCCTACGGTTGCGGTTTCTGTGATCAGCCGACATTCTGTCGCCAATTCAAGAACTGGACCGGCATGACCGCTGGTGATTACCGCCGCCAAGGCGCGGGTGGGAAGTGATCAGGGGTCAGATGTCAGGGGGCAGCAGGCAAAAGAAAAGCTCAGCGGTTCTGCCCATGGTCAAACGACCACATTGCGAAACCTCGATGCCATGCGATAATGGCAATCTTCAGCATCAGCTGCGATTTCTCCACGATTGCGATTCCAACCATTCATGTCGCCATGAACTGCCCCTATCGATATGCCATTGCCCTCCTCTGCCTGACCGCTTCGTTGCTACAGGCACAGCCGGGGAATGCGGTCACCGTGGTGCCAGGCGGATACGATCAGGGAATACGGAATCCCATGAAAGGGTTCACGGATAACGGCAACAATCACCCATGGGCTTCCACCAAGCACGCATACATTCGGTGGAATGAGCTCGAGAACGATGTGTCCGATGGCATGGAAAGAATCTATGCCGTGACGAATCAAAAATTCAGTGGCGTCGCGGCACAGAATAAAAAAGTCATTCCGCGTGTCTATCTGCAGTATTTTGCAAACGACAAATACTGGCCAGCGGACATGACGCCCGATGACTACACCAGCCAACAATTTCAAGATCGGGTGGTGCGCCTCATCGAGAGACTTGGCGTCGCTTGGGACAACGACCCACGCATGGCATTTGTCGAAATGGGCATCGTCGGCCTCTGGGGTGAGCAGCACAGCCCAGCGCCAACACCAGAGATCCAGAAGGTCATCGGCGACGCCTTCGCAGCCGCCTTCAAAAATAAGAAGGTGTCGGTTCGGCAGAACTGGCATGATTTCCAAGAAACCGCCTACCCCTTCGCCGAATATTGGGATTCCTGGGCGCACTATGATCAAATGTGGAATAACGGGAAAAACATCGCGAATCTCAACGACTCAGAGTCGCGGTATTTGAACACCTACATTGGCGGCGAGGTCGCCTATGGCTGGGGCAATAGCGACACCCAACCGGGTCCATCTCCAACGGCTAGCGTTTCGGACCCCACCCACCGCAACTTTGTGATCAACTCAGTGCGCTGGCTGCATGGCACCCAGTTCCGCTGGATTTCTGGCTATGATAGAGATGACCCGGTGGCCGTCGCGGGTGCTGAGGAAATTCAAAAGACCCTGGGCTACCGCTACTTGCTGGATGAGGCACGGATCTCTGTGGACGATACCACTGGAGCTTTGACGGTTGCCTTCGATGTGACCAATGAAGGCTCGGCCCCCTTCTATTACGACTGGCCCGTTGAAGTCGCGCTGCTTGACCCTAACAGTTTGGAGCCGGTTTGGACTTCGGTCATGGCGAGTGTCGATATCAGAGACTGGCATCCGGGCAGCGGATGGACTGAGCCGGATTGGACGCATGTCGGCGGGTGGCGAGGAAAGATTCCGGATGTGAATTGGAATGCCAGCGGTGTCACCGGCTGGACAACCCCGCCGCAGAAATACACCGAACAGGAAACCTTTACCGTCGATGCCCCCGCAGGCAACTACGTGCTTTCACTGGCCGTCCTCGACCCTGCGGGCAACCGTCCGAGCCTTCGCTTCGCCACTAGCAACTACATCAACGGCGGGCGTCATCCGATTGCTCAAGTCAACACCGAGACGAAGGTCGCTGCCGCCTTGGCCGGCGACTTCGCTTTCGATGATATCGCCACCGACAACAGCCTCAGTTACCGCGAAAACCCCGATTCCAATACGGTCTATTATGGGGCGTTTGTTGACACCCAAAATGGCACGGTCACCAGCAACACCGGTAGCTTCTTCGTTGCTGCAGGCACTGAAATCGTGCTTACCGCAACCGCGGATCCGGGTCTCGAATTTATCGGATGGTCCGGTGATGTCTCTGGAACCTCCAATCCTCTGACGGTTACCTTGGATCAGAATAAGGACATCCGACCGGTCTTCGTCCGCGTCGGTATCCCCGGCTTGATCGAAGCCGAGGGCTTCCGAAACCAGTCGGGCATTCAGTCTGAAAATAGCTCAGAAGGCGGACAAAACATCGGCTACATCCAAAATGGCGATTGGTCGGAATACATCGTGAATGTGCCCGCCGCCAGTGAGTATCTGCTGAGTCTTCGCGTCGCTAGCGGCAATGTGAATGGCGGAGCGATTCTCGTGCAATCCGACAACGGCGACGAGAGCAGTGGGCGCGTCGATATTGGATCCGCCACCGTTCCATTCACCAAGGTTGGCGACAACAGTGGTTGGCAAGACTGGCAGACCATCAACACGATCGTGAACTTCACCGTCTCAGGCCGCCAAATGGTTCGACTGAACTACTCGGGCGGCGGAGGTTTCCTCTTCAATCTGAATTGGATGAACTTCAGCACTTTCTCCTCCCCTACATTGATTGAGGATCAACGGGTCCATGTGCATCAAGCTGACGGAGCGTCCACGAAGCATCTAGCCCTCACCTTCCTGCGCCCCACAGGCACCCGTCCGGTGAATGGAGGCTTCACCGCGGCCGGCAAATCCTTCACGGTTGAAGCGTCTCAAGATCTTGTCACTTGGGAAGAAACGATCGAGAGCGCCGATGTGCCGAGCGGCCTGCCATCGCCCGCAACGGGCTACGAGTGGGCGACCTTCCGCTTGACCCAAGCCATGGACGGTCCAGATGCGCCAAAGAAAGCCTTCATCCGCGTCAAGGTGGCAGACGTTGCGGAGCCATAAGCTTCGTCCGTCACCGGTATGCTCCCGACCTTGTCGACCTTTGACCTTTGACCTTTGACCTTTGACTTTCGACTTTCGACGGGCGGCTCCGCCGAAACCAAGAACTAAGAACCAGGAACAGGGGCGAAGCCCTTACTTCAGCATCTCAAGATTCGCTTCAGCGAAAGCCTTGCCGATGAGGGCGAAGGTTTTGGCGCATCCCATGTAGTGATAGCCGGCGTTGGATGCTCCACGTTTCCACATGGCCGCTTCTTCTTCGCTGATGAGTTCAGCTTCGAACTTTTTGAGATAGGCATCTTGCGCGGCCTGGTCCATCGAGCCGTCCTTGTTCGGGGTGTTCTTGTTTTTGACCTTCAGCAGATGGCGCATTTGCTTCACTTTGCCACGCTTCTTATCGATGGCGTCGAGCTCATCCGGCCAGAATGGAGCGGTGGCTACCGCGGCAACGTTGCCTTTGAATTCCGGCAGCTTTGCAGGAGCCGACATCGCCTCGCGGAAGCCGACCACGTTTCCTTCCGCACTCGTGCCGCCGACGCCGAGCTCTCCGATGACGAAGGGCATTTTGGGGGCGTCGAGATCCTTGCGCACGTCGCGGATGAAATGGGCCATCAGCTCGCTGTATTGGCTGTAATCCCGAACGCCATCGGTGGTG
Organism: Luteolibacter sp.; assembly: GCA_043566505.1. Taxonomy (GTDB): domain Bacteria; phylum Verrucomicrobiota; class Verrucomicrobiia; order Verrucomicrobiales; family Akkermansiaceae; genus Luteolibacter. The sequence goes on from CP121322.1 coordinate 1,361,351, forward strand.
GGATAAGTGTTGCTGTCGACCAAGTCATTGAAGCCCTGGAACCATACGAACCCAGCGAGTTCATAGCCTGCGCTCGCATCATACTCAGGGCAAACGCGCTTGGGATCAGCGAGCACGCTTTTGACGTGGTCGATCATGTATTTGTAGAACGCGCCAGACTCCTCGGCCATCTTGGTTTTCTCGGCATCGACGTCTTTATTCCGCTTTTTCAGCTGTTCGATCTGTGAATCGCTGAACTCATAAGGGCCAGCGCTGGGTGGACGGAATTGGGTGTTCAAACTGCGGCCACCCCAAGCGGTTTTGATGATGAGAACGGGTTCTTCGAAAGCCGCGTCCATGGTCAGGCCGAAGGTAAACTCGGGGCCGACCTTGCCGCTGTCGTTCGCAAAATTGGAGCCTCGGGCACCATATCCTGTCGTGAGCTTGCCGGCGCCCTCGCCATTGGCCTTGCCGAGGTGTTGCCCGGTAAAATAGGAGATCCACGCCTTGTCGGCAACGGCGGGGTTGCCATCTTTATCGCGCATCATTTTGAGCAACGGTGCGGTTTTTGGGTCGTCGCCAATGTAGTCAAAAGTCTCGATGCGGGCATGGCCTTCCATGTTCGACTGGCCAGCGAGGATGAAGACCTTGAGTTTTTTCGACTGCGCTGTGGCGGTGAGCGTCAGCAGGAGGATGATGGAGGAGGCGAGATGGATCAGAGATTTCATGATGATGGCGGTTCCGGCAATTGCAGGGCATAAACTCTGCAATTTCATCGATGATGGCAATCAAAGGATTTGGCCCGGCGAGTTTGCGGGCTCCAATGATATCGATTCAACCGCCCATGACATCCACGACTTTGGTGTAGGCTGCATAGCCTCCAGCGACAAACAGGCCGGCACAGCTAACCCACAGACCAATGTCCCACAGGCGGCTAGGGGTGAGTCGAGCGTCGCATCGACGGTAACGAAAAAACAGTGCCGCGATGCCGAGCAGCGGCAGCATGAGTGCGCCCATCAAACCGCCGGCCAAGACCAAGTCTTTGGGGGCTTTGAAAAAGGCGTAGCTAGACAAGAATAGGATGGGCAGGAAGACGCAGAAGATTTTGACCCAGCGGCGGAACGTTTGCTCGTCGCCTTTGGACACGCCGAACACTCGAAGCGCATCGGCGCAGACGCGCGCGTGACTGGCCGTTGCGACAAAGAAGGTGGAATACAATACCGCGAAAGCACCGAACAAGAACACCGCTTGTGCGGCGGCGCCAAACACGGGTTCATACATTTGGCCCAAGGTGCGAACCATTTGATCGCCAGCGGGATCGAGGCCGGTGCGACCAAGAATGGCTGCGCCTAACAGATAAAAAGCGATCGTTGCAAATGTGTAGACGACCATTGAGCACCAGGCATCCCAGCGCAGCACACGGACCCATCCTTTTGCGCGGGACTCCCATTCGTCGGAGTCATCGCGCGGGCCGGTCCATTTGGCATAACCTTTTTCCAAACACCAGTAGGGGTATTGAATCAGTTCGGTGGCGCCCACGCCGATGATGCCAAAGGCGGCAAGCGCGACGAGCATGCCTTTGCCTTCTGGAATTTGAAACGTCATGCCTGAGGCAAAGTCGGCCCACGACACGCGCCACTCGGGCAAGGACTGAAGGTAGAAGAGGTTGATGATGGTGATGACGGTGAACGACGCCACCAAGGCGGTGGATACGTTTTGGATCAGTCGGTAGCGGCCGATGACGAGGAGGAGGATGGAGATCAAGGTGATGCCGGTGGCCCAAATCATGGAGTCGTTCGAAGTCGCCGCTTCTTCACCTGCCCATTCATCGAGCTGCGCTTGAGCGGTGGCCTTTTTCGCGGCGAGAGCTTCGAGTTGCGGGCTCATGTGATCCTGTCCCTCAAAACGCTTGGCGATGCTTTCGGTCACTTGCACTTGGATCAGCGCATCTTGTTGGGCGTTCACAGTGTGGCCGGACTCGGTGATCGGTTGTTGAATGGCCAATGCTTGGCCGACCCCCCCAATGATGCCGCCGAGTTGGATCAGCGCGACCATGATGAAGAGCAGCCAAAACCAGCACAGCCAGTTCACTCTGAAGCGGGGGCCGGGAACTTCATTCAAGCCATCTAGGGTGGTACGACCGCTGGTGATGGTGAAGCGACCGAATTCAATTTGAACGAACACCTTGACCAAGCAGCCAATGATGATGAGCCACAAGAGAACAAAGCCAGCCTCGGCCCCCACGGCAGTTGTCGCAATGAGCTCGCCTGAACCGACAATCGACCCCGCGATGATCAAGCCGGGACCAAGTTGTTTGAGGATCCCTCGAAGGGTTGTCGGTGGGTCTTGAGTCGTGGGCTGGGCGTTGGGTTTGTCCATCACCGATGCTGTTCTTGCAGGGGAACCTACGTCAATCCCTCATCTTGCCGATACCACTATCCTCTGGCCGCATGGTGGTTTGTTAGTATAAATAGCCGCCAAACCATGAAACCTCTGCTCCTTGCCCTCCTCACCATCTCGCTTCCGGGCACAATGCATGCCGAACTCCACCCAGTGCGTGGCGCTTGGAAAAAACACATCGTCCAAGAGGACATCGCGCCAGGCATCGAGGGACAACCGACACAGATCAACACCGTTGTCGCGGATGATTTAGACAAAGATGGCGCCATCGATTTGTTGGCATCGTATCAAGGCAAGGTCGTGCTCTACCAAGGGCCGGATTGGAAACCGAAGACGATCATGGCCAAGATGCCGAAGGATCGCACGGAGCGTGTTGCGGAACGCGGCTGCATCCATAGCACCTTGATGGACGTCGATGGCGATGGTGACATGGACTACATTGGATCGAACCGCATGTTGTTCTGGCTGGAGTGTCCGGACAAGCCGTTCGAGCAAGAGTGGAAGCGGCGCATGATCCACCTCGAAGTGAATGGTGCGCATTGTGTGATCACGGGCGATGTCGATCGCGATGGCAAGCTGGACCTGATTGCCAATTCGTGGAGAGACAAAGACGAGAGCACGCTGCCAAATTCGATCGCGTGGTTCAAAACCCCAGAAAATCCGAAAGAGGACAAACTCTGGACGGCTCATCTATTGGCCGATGGGGATGCACCCGGCAGAAACCACTATCATGGCTTTGCCGATATGAATGGCGATGGTCGTGGCGACATTTGCAGCGGCGCTCCTTTGGGTGAATGGTTTGCCTGGTGGGAGCAACCCGAGGACCCGACCAAGCCATGGAAAAAGCACCTGCTATCCGACAATGACCCGGGCGCGACCAACATCCTGCCGGTCGATCTGAATGGAGACGGCAAACTCGATTTTCTCGCCAGCCGCGGTCACGGCAAAGGCGTGCTATGGTATCCAGCGCCGGATTTCAAAAAGGTCGAGATCGACCCTGCACTCGCCGACCCTCACTCACTGGCGACCGCCGATCTGGATCAAGATGGCGACATCGATATCGCCACCTGCAGCTGCACCAAAGGAGGCCATGCGGTCTGGTATGAGAACGATGGGAAGGGCCAGTTCACCCGCCACAATATCGATGAGGACCAGAGATCTTACGACTTGCGCTTGGTCGACATGGACAAAGATGGCGACCTCGACATGCTCATCGCCGGGCACAGCAGCCGCAACATCGTGTGGTATGAAAACCCGCTGAAGTAGGCGGCTCATCAAGTTGCCAGCTCAGGCCTTGGTTGACACATCAGGGTCATACGCTTAGTTCCCATCACAATGACAAGCTTGAGAGAAACATTCGTGGAAACCCAACGAGTCCTAGGCAAACCCTATGAGGACCTAGAGTTTTTGCTGCTCAGCTTGCAGAGCATTCTTAGAAAGAATGGCGAAGATGATATTGCCGAGGCAATCCCGTGGATCAGCGAGAAGGAGCTCGCGATCGAGGCCATTACGCCCAAACACATCCAGCTTTACTCGATGATCTTCCACCTCGTGAATATGGTGGAGATCAATGCCGCGGTGCAGTCGCGTCGCAGCAAAGAAAGCAAGTCGCTGGATTCAGTGAACGGGTTGTGGGGGATCAACCTCAAAGAGCTCATCGATGCAGGGCTCAGCCAAGAAGAGATCATGGAGGCGATGCGCGAGGTGATTATCGAGCCCGTCCTCACCGCGCATCCGACCGAAGCCAAGCGTGCAACGGTCTTGGAGCATCACCGCGAACTTTACGTGTTGCTCGTTCAGCGCGAGAACACGATGTACACCGACAATGAGGTTCGGAATGTGGACCACAACATCGAGCTCGCGCTTTATCGTCTTTGGAAGACGGGCGAAATCTATTTGGAGAAACCCGACATTGAGGATGAACTGCGGAACATTCTCTATTACCTGGTCAATGTCTTCCCAGAAGTCATCGCCATTCTGGATCGCCGGCTATTGCAAGCCGTTCAGTTCAACGGAATGGACCTCGAGGCATTTTGCTCGAGCAACAGCTTCCCAAAAATCAGCTTCGGCGATTGGGTCGGGGGCGACCGAGATGGCCACCCCCTAGTCACGGCTGAGGTCACTCGCAAAACCTTGTTGCAGTTGCGCCTCAACGCATTCGTGGTCATTCGTCGCAAACTCAACCGACTGGCTGAGCGTTCCAGCTTCAGCCTGTCCCTGAACGAAGCCGATGAGGCATTACAAAATCGCGTCCGTGAGATGTTGAAGGAAACCGGGCCCAAAGGTCAGGAAGCCTTCGATCGCAACAGGGGCGAGGTGTTTCGCCAGTTCATCAGCCTGATGCTTCACATGCTTCCGGTGGAGTCGATTCGTGGGCACGCGACCAAGCTGCTCGATGTCGAGGGCGCTTATGTGCACTCCCAACAACTCAAGGACGACCTCTCGTTGTTGCAATCGTCTTTGATCGCATACGGCGCAAAGAGCGTTGCTTACGATGACGTGTTGGTGGTGATGCGAGTGGTCGAGGCCTTTGGCTTTCACCTAGCTGCTGTGGACATCCGCCAGAACAGCGCGTTTCACGACAAAGCCATCGAGCAACTTCTCGAAGCCTCAGGAGCTGAGGACACTGACTTCGGCAATTGGAGTGAAGAAAAGCGCATGGCGTTCCTCAATCAAGAGCTTGAGTCCGCGCGACCTTTCACGGCACTCAAAACCGAGCTCGGCCCAGAAGCCAAAGCGGTCATCGAGTGCTACCGCGTGATTGCCAAACACACCCGCCGGTTTGGCACCAATTGCATTGGTTCGTTCATTGTCAGCATGACGCGTTCCACCTCCGATTTGCTTGCGGTTTACCTGTTGGCTCGAGAAGTAGGCCTCACCGAGATGACCGAAGATGGCCAATACTGTGAGATTCCTGTGGTGCCATTGCTTGAAACCATTGAGGACTTGGAGAATGGCACCGAAATCTTGAGCGAATTTTTGGCTCACCCCGTCACACAGCGGACACTCAAACGCCTGCAAGAAAACTGGGGGTGGAAGAAGCCGGTCCAGCAGGTGATGGTGGGCTACAGCGATAGCAACAAGGACGGCGGAATTCTCGCCAGCCAGTGGGGGCTCTACAAAGCACAGTATGCCTTGAGCGAGGTCGGCGATGCAGCGGACGTAAAAATCCGCTTCTTCCACGGCAAGGGCGGGTCGATCAGTCGCGGCGCTGGCCCGACGCATTACTTCATCAAAGCGCTGCCGGATGGTTCTCCCAACGGTGACATTCGCCTGACCGAACAAGGCGAAACCATTGCGCAAAAATACGGCAACCCCGTCAACGCGACCTACAACCTCGAACTGTTAGCGGCCAACACACTGAGCAAGCACCTCAAGGATCAAGGATCCGAGCGCCATTTCCATCCGCTCGCAGACGTCATCGGCTGGTTGGCGGAAACTTCGCAAAAGTATTACGACCGCATGCGCAATGAAGAGGGCTTCATCACCTTCTTTCGTCAGGCCACTCCGATTGATGCCATCGAGATGAGCAAGATTGGGTCACGCCCTGCCAAGCGGACTGGCGTCAATACTCTCGATGATTTGCGCGCCATTCCTTGGGTCTTCTCATGGAGCCAGTCGCGGGTGCACATGACCAGCTGGTTTGGCGTTGGCAGTGCTCTCGACCAACTCAAATCAGAGAACCCAGAGGGCTATGAGCGATTGCATGCTTCGCTCAAACAGGACCCATTCGTCCGCTATGTCTTCACCAACATCGACACCAGTTTAGCCGCGACCGACGAAGAGGTGTTCCGCCTCTACATGGAATTGGTCGAAGACGAGGCGCTGCGCAAAAAGTTTCATCGCATCTTCGTCGACGAGCTCGCGTTAACACGCCGTCACTTGGAAACTTTCCTCAACCGGCCGATCGAAGCGCGCCGCAAGAACCATCATTTCTCCAACCTGTTGCGTGCCTCGTTGATGCGTCCGCTGCATGAGAAACAAGTGCAATTGCTCCGCGACTGGCGTGAACAAAAGGCGACGGGCGATCCAACTGACGAGCAGCTCCAAACCGAGTTGCTGATGACCATCAACGCCCTCTCTGGAGGCATGCGCAATACGGGCTGAGTTGAGAAGCTGAATGGATTGCCATCGTGTCGTCAGCGCCCATACGGACGTCCCGTCTTCCTAGTCGATCTCAAAGCCGGCTTCCTTGAGCAAGCCTTCGAGTTGTTTGCCGTAATTCACAAAAGTGGTGAAGCATTCCTGCTCATCGGGCTCGGTGTCTTGGTCGACGTGGAAAACCTGTTTCACAAAAGGTTCAATGGTCAGCGTCCCTTTGTAGTCATCTCGTTTGAGCGCAGCGAGGATCTCTGGGATGCGAGCTTGGCCTTCACCCGGCATGGTGTAGCGCTCGGGTTCAGTTTCACCTTCCAGTGGGTGGAGGCAGTCTTTGATGTGAACGTGAGCGACGTGTTCTTTGATCGCTTCGTAGAACTCTAACGGATCCTGCCATGGGTAGGGTTCACCCTTGGCGCGGTCGCGCTGGAACACGGGGTTGCCGGTGTCGAAGACGAGCTTGAGTCCAGGCACCTCATTGACGAGCCGCAGGGTGTGCTCAATGGAAAAGCCACCGTAGTTCATGCAGTTCTCGTGCATGGCCACCAGGCCCTCATCTTCGAAGCGACGAACGATTGCACGGAGTCGGCGGAAGCGCTCATCAGCATTTTGTCGCTCGCCCCATGGATGCTGAGCGTAGGACATGACACGCACCAATTCGACATTGAGTCTCTGCATTCGAGGGATGCAGCGGCTGATCTCAGAAATGGTGATATCAAACTCGGTATCAATGGATTTTGCCCAGTTCCCGATCAGCGATCCAAATTCCACGACCTTGATGCCTGCTTCATCGATGCAGTCGGCAATGCGATTGAACTCATCCATCGACATGTCGTGGATGTTGGTGCCGTTCACGGTCCGAGCCGACATGCAGTTCCAGCCAAGCTCCTTGAGGGCTTTGATCTGGGTGTCGATGCTCTTGCCCGCTTCGTCGGTCATTCCAGAGAGTTTCATGAGGTCAGTAGGTTGAGATTGGTGCTCGCAGCTTAGCGCTTGTGATGCTCTAGCCCAGAAGCGGCTAGCAATTCTGTGATATTACTAAGCATGAATAATACTGCAGCAATAAACGTAGCTCTGGATTCTTTTTCTTGGGTGCGCCGGCAGTTCTTCTATCCGTTGTGGAGCTCCGATAGAGCATGGTGAGCGGGTGGGGGTCTCTGGGTTTCACTTGCTGGCTGGCAAGCGAACGGGGCCGGGGTGGTTGATCTTGGCGGCGTTCTTGGCGGCGCCTGGAAATTCAGCGTGGGGGTTTTGTGCGCCGTGCTTTTTGCTCATCGGGATGATTTTTCCATCGGCAATTCGCGGCGGGTCCCGGCGATCGGGCGTGGGGTTCTCTGGGATGGTGTCGCCGGTTTGCTCTGTCCAATCAGCCAACAATTGGCGGGCCAGCTTCAGAGGCGCAGCATAGGCGGGTTGATCGGCCAGATTGCGAAGCTGGTAGGGATCTTTGGAGACTTGGAAGAGTTGTTCCTCAGGGCACGGAACGGCAAAGATCTGTTGTTGGTGCGGCAGAGTTTTGCCCGCGACCTGCGCATTCCACATCTCTCTGCCAGACAGGTAAACTTGATCCGATTCATGACCGAGGTTGGGGATGTCGGGGTAGTTGTTCTTGATGTAGAGGTAATCGCCGAAGCGCACCATCCGTTCATGGCTTCGGTAAACGTGCCAGTTGTGCTCAGCAAAGACGACTTCGCGCACAGTTGCCTCAGGCTCTTTGAGAATTGGGGTGAAGCTTTTCCCCTGAACGGTCTCGGGGATTTTGACTCCGGCAAGCTCGAGGCAAGTCGCGCTAAGGTCGATCACACTGACGAAGCTATTCGTGACGGCGGGTTCCTTGATCATATCCGGATAGTGAACGACCCATGGTGTTTTGATGCCGCTGTCGTAGAGATAAGTTTTGTCGCGCGGAAAAGGACGACCGTTATCGGTGGAAACGACGATGAGCGTATTGTCCAAGACTCCCTGACGCTTCAGCTCATCCACGATCAAACCGATGTAGTAGTCGTAGCGACTCACTTCGTGATAATAGTTCGCGAGGTCCTGGCGGACTTCCGGGGTGTCGACGAGGTAAGGGGGGACGATCACGTCTTTGGGGTCGTAGATCGGCGCCTTGTCGTCGATGAACCAATCACGGTGTCCGTCGTATGAAGCGAAGTAGAAAAAGAACGGTTGGTCTTTCGGCCGCTCTTTGACGATTCCCAACCAGTCCTCAGAGCCGCTGGCGCCGCCGCCGCGGGTCATCTTGTCGAACGACCGATCTTCGAAGCTGAACATGTGATTTTTCCCCGAGAGAACGGTGTAGTATCCGGCTTCACGAAGCAGTTCAGGGAAGCGGGTTTGGTCATCGGGCAACTTCGAGTGAAGCTCGGGAGCACCCGTGTTGTGAGGGTATCTGCCGGTGATGATGCTGCAGCGTGAGGGACTACAGCTGCTGGTGGTGAGATAGGCGTTATCGAAGCGCATCCCTTGATTGGCCAAGGCGTCAATGTTCGCCGTTTGGATGATGGGGTTTCCGTAGCATCCGAAGTCGTCCTGAGACATGTCATCGGAGATGAAGAAAACGATGTTGGGTTTTGTTTTCTTGGTGGGGGGTTCCGCTGTTGCGACCAAGGTTGTGGCCTGAAACAGTCCGGCCAATGCCGAGAAATAGATGAGGTTTTGAATGATCTTCATGATTCCGTCTGTGGTGACGTTCTAGGTAGAGGATTCCGCATTGAACCACAAGCAGGCAGGTTGAGGGGCAGGGTCGTCCAGATAGGGATGAAAAACCACGAATGAACACGAATGAACACGAATGAACGCGAATTCTGGATTTTGGATGACTGCTTTTGGGTGAAAATTTACAATCGACTGATGCTGAAGGCCGCTTGCCGCCAATCCATACTTCTATTTGTGTTAATTCGTGACCATTCGTGGTTAAATCTTCAGAAATTCTCGATCGATTCTCCTTAGCTGGATGACTCTGGGTTGAGGGGCCTCGCTCACCGAGTTCATTGAGTCAGCATTTTGATACGCTCCTCAGCTTCTTCAATTTTCAGCCGTTCTTGATCTTGCTCCTCTAGCACGCTGTTGAGGAAGCTTTGGTCGTATTCGGGATCGTCGTCCAATTTGGCGCGCTCCATGACGACTGCGGCACCGAGGTCTTCGATGGTCTGCTCATGGGCTTTGATCTCGCGTTGTAGCCCAGTGATTTCCTTTTCGGTGGATGCTGGCGCGGGGGAATTCGTGATTTCAGGTGACGCGGTTTCCAGATCGGTAGCGCGATCCTCCTGAGGAGTGTCGCGACAGGCGCAGAGAGACAGGCAAGCGATGAGCGTGGCGACGGGGAGAGGGCGATCGGATAGGTTCATGGGTTCAAAGTGATGGCGGCGTCGAGGAATGCAAATGAATCTAGGCAGGGCCATGGTCGCATCAGGTGCCTCAATCAACCCGCGCGTTGGCACTCTTTATGCATCCCAACCGGCATACTGTGATCCCACATTTCTCAGTGCCGGGCCATGTCCAACCCATCTTCACCCAATATCAATAAGCCCAAGCGACCGTATGAGGTCGTGATCTTGGGGGGTGGCTTTACGGGTGTTTACTGTGCCCGTGCGGTCGCGAAGGCGCTTGGCAGCAAGCTGAGATTTACGCGGATCGCCATTATTTCGGAGGAAAACTACATGGTGTTTCAGCCCATGTTGCCAGAGGTGGCCGGGGCATCGCTCTCGCCCAATGTGGTCATTAACCCGATCCGCCAACTGTGCAAGGGCGCCGAGGTTTTTCGTGGCCGTGTGGAATCGGTCGACATGAAATCCAAGACGGTAAGAGTGAAAGCCGGATCCTTTGCGGGTATCACCGACATTCGTTTCGACCATCTGGTCTTGGCTCTCGGCGCAACGGTCGACCTCAAACGCACGCCGTGCATGTCGGAGCATGCTTTTTTGATGTCGACGGTGGGCGATGCGATGAAGCTGCGCTCGACGGTGATTGAGCGACTCGAGGAAGCCAACCTGACTCAAGACCTGGACGTGCGCCGTCGCCTATTGAGCTTTGTAATCGTGGGTGGCGGATACTCGGGGGTGGAGACCGCGGGCCAGATCGTCGATCTGATTCGTTTTGCCTGCAAATATTTCAAGAACATCAGCGAGGATGAATGCCGGGTCAGCTTGATCCACAGTCGCGAGGTGTTGCTGCCGACCCTGAGCGAAAAACTCGGTCACTACACCGCGGGGATTCTTCGCAATCGGGGGGTGGATGTGATTCTCAACCAACGGGTGAAATCGGTCACCGCCCGCAAGGTGTATCTTGCCAATGGCAGGGCGATCGATAGCCACACGGTGATCTGCACGATCGGCAATGCGCCGCATCCCCTGATCGCCGAAGTGTGCAAACAAACGGGGGCACCTTCGGAGAAAGGCAAGATCAACACGGGAGCGGATTGTCGGGTGGATGAGAACGACTTCCTGTGGGCCGCGGGTGACTGTGCCAATGTGCCCCTGATCACGGGTGGGTGGTGTCCGCCCACCGCTCAGTTTGCCATGCGGCAGGGTGCCTTGATGGGCAAGAACATCGTCAAGGTGATGCACACCAAAGAGCCCGACCCTTTCACCTTCAAAGGGCTGGGCGAGTTGGCATCGCTCGGCCACCGGTGTGCGGTGGCGAACGTGTTTGGGATAAACTTCTCAGGGATTCTGGCCTGGTTCTTTTGGCGCACCGTTTATCTCGCCAAACTGCCGGGTCTTGATCGCAAGTTGCGGGTCATGACCGAATGGACCCTCGAGCTATTTTTCCCCAAGGACATCAACTTGCTCAACCCGAAGAACACCACCAGCTTTTCCGAGATGCTACTCGAAGAGGGAGATGTGTTGTTCAACGACGGCGATCCCGCCTTCAGTTTCTACATGGTGCGGAGGGGCCAAATCGACATCACCGACACGGATGGCAAAGTCATCAAATCCCTAACAGAGGGCGAGCACTTCGGTGAGCGTGCGCTACTCACCGATCAGATCTGGCGATACACCGCGGTGGCGAAACAAGAGACCGTGTTGATTGCGCTGGAGAAAGATGTGTTAGATCGGATGGTTCGTGGCTGTGGCTCGTTTGAGAAGATGCTCCAAGTCTCCGCGAACACCTACATGACTCAGGACAAGATCGAGTCCATCAGCGAAAACTTGCCCGAGTCCGTCCGCGACAAATCCGCAGGTGATGTCATGCGCGCCAAGGTGCATTGTCTCAACTTATCCGACACCCTGCAGGATGCGCTCAAGCTAATCAAACTCGAGTCTCACAGCACCTTCCCGGTAGTGGACGAGGGGCAAGTCTTCCGAGGCGTGATCTTCAAAGAGGACCTTTACGAATGCATCAAATCCAGCGACAACCGATTGGACACCTTGATTGAGGACATGTCGCTGAGAAAATTCCCAACCACCTTCGTCGATGCCCCTGTGCCCGAAGTGCTCGAAACCTTACTGCGCGGCGGCACCAGCAAGGCGGTCGTTCTCAATCGGGATCATCAGCTGCAGGGCATCATCACGCTGATTGACCTGATTGCGGAAGAGGCGGTGTGAATCTACTGCGCCGTTTGGCCCTTAACACTGCGCGGTGCCGCCGGATGGTGGCATCAAAGGGCATGGATGCTCGGCCATACACGCTAAGATGCCGTCTCGGCGAGACGGTGCTACCTTACTCAATCACCAAATGATCCTTATCCCGTGCCATTCTTGTCAGTCCTCGCTCTCTAACGGGTCATCCTTGTGTGTCCCATTATCTTTCATGTCACCTGTTTTCGGACTTCTGGGCCAGATGATCTTGTTCTCGTGGTCCGGTATGGATTTCTTGCGCCAGGCGTTGGATAGGTCGGGGCGCTGTTGGGAGAACACTTTGTAGACATGCTCAGCAAAGCCGGTTCCGGCCTCCGAGTAGATGTTGAACGCGGTGTCGAGACCTAGGTCACGAAGCTGTGTCACCTCGTCGTCGAATTTGCCGGTGGCTGTCACGACGCCCTCGAAGTTGTGGCGTTTGAGCGTTTTCGCAGCATGGATGTTCGCGGTGTGCTTCGGCATGGCGAGGACGACGAGATCGATGTTGTCGCGTGCGTGCACGCGCTCCCAGAAATCCGAGTCCGTGGCATCGGCGAGTAGGACATTGCGGTCGGCTAGGCGATGAGTTTCGACGGCGGCGGGGTCGCGGTCGAAGCCCATCACTTGGCCAGGAAATCGGCTTCCCAAGCTCTGGTAGGCAGCGAGGCCCATGCGGCCCATGCCGAAGATCGCGATGCGTTCTCCCTTGGTTCGGATTGGCAGGTCGTCGGGGTGGCGGCCTTTGGTTTCGAAGCGTTTCAGGAACTTGCTGATGGGATCGTAAAGTTCCTCCGCACGGCGGCCAAGAGGAGAGACGATGAGAATGCTGATGGATAAGGCCAAAGCCATGGCGACCAACCACTCGGGGGGAAGCCATCCTTTGCTCACGCCAAGAGCCATGACGATGAGTCCGAATTCGCTGTAGGTGGAGAGAGTGAGCCCTGCCATCCATGAGGTGCGAGCGCGGAGACGAAAGCGGGTGAGGATTCCGAAAAACGCGAGGCTCTTGAGCGGCAGCAAAATCATCAGGAAAAGCGCCCACAGAAGGCCTTGAGTGGTCAGTGAACCTTCGAGCCCGATTTGTAGGAAAAAGCCGACGAGCAAGAGGTCGGTGATACCCAACAGGGACTTGCTGACCTCCTTTGCCTTGGGGTGGGAACCGACGAGGACGCCAACGAAAAGCGCGCCGAGATCCGCCTTGAGCCCGACAAGCTCGAAGCCTTTCGCGCCGAGCACCAAGGCGAGGAAAAGTCCGCAAAGGGTAACCATTTCCCCGTGCCCCGACCGACCGATGAGTGCTCCGAGCCATTTCCTTCCAAGGAGAAGAATCGCAAGAAGAGCGATCGACCAGATCGAGGGGATTTTCCCAGTGGAGAAGGTGAGGAAAAGCACGGCAAGGATGTCCTGCATGATGAGCATGCCGATGGCGACTCGCCCGTGCATCGCGCCCATGTCTCCGCTTTCCGTCAGGCTTTTCACGGCAAATACCGTGCTGGAAAAGCTCAGTGCGAAGGCGAGCAGAAGAGCTGTCTGCCATTCCATGCCAATCGCTTGTCCGGCAAGCATGCTGACTCCAAGCAAGGAGAGGCTGAAGATGGCGACCATCGAAAGGGTGTGGAGGGAGGTGCCCGCCCAGATTTCGGGTTGGGCAAGGGTGCGGAGGCGGAGTTTCACGCCGATGGTGAAAAGCATGAGTGTCACACCGAGCTCGGAAATTGTGCTGAGAGCTGCACCGCCGGTTTGCCCGAAAGCCTGGAGGACGAAGCCCGAGATGAGGAACCCGACCAGAGGAGGCAACCGAAACTGCTGAGCAAGCAGTCCGAAGAAAAAAGCTACGGCCAACAGAAGTGCGTCCATTCGCAGGAAAGAGAAGCCATTCGTGTGCCCATTGGGAGGTTTTTTCTAATAAGCCGGTCAGTCCTTCCGTGTCAGCTCAGCGAAAACACCCAATCGGGGGGGCGGTAATAGCCGTTCAATGTTTCATGAGCGTGACGGCAAAATAGTGAAATTCTATGACTGGCCCAATGATATTTGCACGCCTGCGCCTGCGAACCCCGCTCAAAACGGCATTTTGGTTGACCTCGTCCCGAATCAAACCTACTGAATGCCCCCTCTCCTGAGATTGGCTCAGCCAAACGAAGGGAAATCGTCACCCTCTCTTTAACTAGGAAACTCAATACCGACATGGCCACTACAATTGAACGCAACAAAAACAGAACTCGCCCGACAAAGTCAAATGCAGCGAGAAACAGGCGTCAAAAGGAACAAGCGAAGCGTCTCGTCGCATTGGGAATGGATGAAGCGGTCGTGGCTCAGATGAACCCTAGAGAGATTCTCACCAAGCTGAAGCACCCTGCCAAAGTGGCCAAGGAGTGCGCGGCGAAGAAAGCGTAACACGCTTCCGGCACGCCGCCCCCATTCTGAGCGATCGTGCGGGGATCACGCTATAAATGGAGTCAGTCCTGCTGATTTCAGCATTTTAGCGTTTCAGATTTTCAGCTTTATTCCTACATGTTCGACGTCCGGGTTAGGCCTTTGCCATCGTGGCTCGACTGGAAGCGCTTACTCGGCTCTGGCAATTGGTCCGCCACCGAGCTTTCGGATGGCGCCCTCGAAGTCCGCGGGGAACTCGACAGAGATGCCGCGGCCGATCTTGCGGCACGCTTGCGTGGGGTTGGGATTGGAGGTGCTCCGCTGAGCCTTGAAATCTCGCCGCCGCTCAAGCGCAAGGAGCTGCGCAAGGCATCCACTGAAGAAGCGCGGCGCTACCGCAAGGGGAGCGTCGGATTCAGCAAGCGATCCGCGCAACTCGACGATGAAGCAAAGATGTCGCTGACCCCTGAGTTGCTTGCCCTAGAGTTGGGCAAGCGAGCCGGCGGCAAGCGGGTCATCGATGCCTGTGCTGGCGCGGGGGGCAACGCGATTGGATTCGCCCGTGCAGGCTGTGCGGTGGTCGCGATTGAAATCGACGAGAACCGGCTGGCGATGGCGCGACACAATGCAACGCTTTACGGAGTCGCCGACCGGATTGAATTCATCCATGGCGACGCCTGCCAGCTATTGCCAAAGCTGGATGCCGATCTGCTCTTCATGGATCCGCCGTGGGGCGGGCGCTACAGCAAAGAGCGGGTGACGCTTGATGATCTCCCGCCATGCGCGGAGTTGCTGCAATGTGGAGGGTATCTGTCGGAGCACTGGATCAAGGTGCCTCCCTCCTTCGATCCCTCGACCGTTCCAGGCTGTGAGGCCGAAGCCATCTTCGGAGTCGGGGCTGGCGACGAGCGCCGGGTGAAGTTTCTTCTGCTGCGTTGCAAGTCTGGCGGAGACTGATCCCATTCAAGCGCGCAGCTCGAATTTTGGGTTCATGCCCTGCTCATTCATCTTTGTTCGGAATGATCTTTGCATGTCAGCCTGAGCCATTAAAATCCGCCAGTCGTGATAGGAATACTTAGGCATAGCGAGAGCGGGAGATCCTATGAACTCGAGGATGGCATGACTCTGGGTCGCCAAAACGAGGCATCGATCACGATCGATGATCCACGCGCGTCTCGTAGCCATGCCATGATTCGCAAACAACCCGATGGATTTTGGTTTGTTGATTTGGGAAGTAGCAACGGCAGCTACATCAATGATAGACGCGTCACCAAGACGAAGATTTTGCAGAATGGAGACTTGGTCAAAATCGGTGACTGCGAGTTCCGCTTTGAAGGAGGGTTGGTTACGCTGAAAGACATCGAAGCGGCTCGGCCCGCGCAAACGATGGTCGGCACCCAATCCAAGGACGCTCTAATTTTGGTGAGTGACATCCAAGGGTTCACATCGCTATCGGAAAACCTCTCTTCAGCGGAGCTGTCTCAGATCATGGGTTCTTGGTATGCCGAAGTTCGAAAGACGGTTGAAAAAGAAGGAGCAACGGTCGACAAGTTCATTGGCGATTGTGTTCTCGCCTATTGGCTCAACACCGCACCTCCAGTTCGACAGGCCGCATTGAAAACGGCCGAAGCAATCCAGAATGCCGCGGAAGAGGTTCATCGTCAGCACGACGAAACACTCTCAAAGGCTGGCATCAAGTTCCGCACGGGAGCGGCCATTCATCTTGGATCGGTGGCTTATGGCGCCGTCAGCGCGGGGGAGTTCACCTTGTTGGGCGATGCTGTCAATTTGACCTTCCGTCTCGAGTCTCTGACGCGTGAGCTTAAAAAAGCGGTTTTGGTGAGCGGTGAGTTTCTCGATTCTTGGGGAGCTGGCCGCGCTCTCTGCGAACCCTGCGGTTCCCACCAGGTCAAGGGGCGGCATGAGCCTGTCGAGGTCTTCAGCTTAGAAGGCGACCCGGAGAGCATTTAGGAGCGACACATCGCCCGGGATGCGGCTGAATATTCTCCAGGTTATCTTATAACAAGAAAACCAGAACAATGGCATATGCCACTTTGCAGAGGATGTGCAGCAGTTGGTCGGTTAGAATTCCAAATTTGCCCTGACCTTTGGCGAAGTCGATGAGACCGTGGAGAACGAGCTCCACCATGCCGAAGATCAATGAGCCGGTGACGAGCCAGACTGCGCCCGCCTGAATGATGGAGTGAGCGGATAGAGCGACGATCCACTCGGAGAAGCTATTGGCCTGACTCCGGACTTTTTGTTTGGCAAGGTAAGCCCCCTGAAGCGGGAAGTCGGCCACTGTGTGGGCGACAACCATTGCGGCCATCAATACGAATGGCCCTTGATCGACGAGGGAGTTCACTGAGAGCTAGATTTCCAGATGTCGTGAAACTCTGACTTCTCATCTGAGCTTGCGAGTTTTTCATTCATCTTGCGGATGCGTGAAGAGAGTTGCCTTAAGAGGCCCTTCATCACCGAGTTGCCAGCCTCAGGATCGGCGTCAAAGAGCCCTTCGAGTTCGCTGCGGCTGAGACACCAGATCAGGCTGTCACCGCGAGAAATCACGTTGGCGCTCGCTACTGCCGGGTCGAATAGATTGATTTCACCGAGTGATTCGCCCTTGCCCATGGATGCGAGCAGAAGCGCTCGCTGATCGGTTGCAGAGGTCACATGAAGCGTTCCTTCGATAATAAGATAGAGAGTTTCCTGAGGTTCTCCCTGCGTGATGATTTGCTCGCCGTCAGTGGGCCTTGCGAATTTGCCGAAGGATGTGAGGAACTGTCGGTGTTCCAAGGATACTTCCGAGAGATAACCGATGGCGGGGATTTCCGATAGTGGTGAAGAGTCGCTCATGATATGAATTCAATGATTCAGAATCTAATCAACCGCGGCAATATGCGGCAAGACTAGAATAAGGCAGGGAAGCCGGCTGCCCCTTGTCCACAGGTGCTGTCGGTGCTACTCATGGGTCATGCAGGTACAGAAAGTCAAATACGCCCTCTGGGCAGCGGACCACCTCCGCGCCATCAAATTTTACCAAGACACCTTCGGTGCCGATTTGTCATTCGAAATGGAAGTCTGGAGCGAGCTCACCCTTTGTGGGTCCACGATCGGCATCCACGGCGGCGGCGAAGGGAAGCGCACTTGGACGGGTCTGAGTTTTCAATGCGATGACCTTCCTGCGGCCATCGAGTTGCTGCAAAAGAATGGCGGCAGCCTCGTACGTGAACCGGAAGAAGAGGATGGGATGATCCATCTCGCGTTTTGTGTGGATACCGAGGGCAATGAAATCATGGTCACCCAAAAGCGTGTTTAGGGAGTTCCCAATGGCGAGGCTACCGGTATTAGTAGATGGCTGTTGAACAAGTTCGCAGGATCTAATCCTTAGCGGCAACGCCGATCATCAATGGCGAAATTTCAATGGTGTATTCTTCTTTGCCTTCGATGACATTCACAATGCTATCGACTGCCCGACCTTTGGTCATATTGGGATTGACGTGGAAGCTGAAGCCATCCGTTTTTTGGGGGTATTTTGCTTCCACCATGGGAATCAGAAAGGGAACCCAGCTTCCTGGCTCTGCCCCTTCGGGAAATTGGATCACGTTGCCGTCAGGGTGCACCACATCGTAAGACACATCGTCCACCTCTATGCACCCTCCAATCTGAAATCCAATGATGTTTTCGCTCTTGAGCATGAAGTGCATGAATTTTGGGGTGCTCCTCAATCGCGCGGAGGTTTCTAGCAGGGTGCTGGTTGAAACACTAACCGTTTTATCCTTGGGGTAAGGCTGAATTGTTATCTTTACCGCGGAGCCATCCAGCTCTTTGGACTTCTCGGATTTGATCAGCTTGGGGTAATAAGTCGAAACTACAGAATTGGCGTCTTCTTGAGCCCCATATGTGGAGCTGAACTTGCGGTTGTTCTTTTCTAGGGGGATAAAATCGAGAGCGAAGGTGTTGTAGAATTCAGACAGTTTTTTCTCATCAGCGCTAAGAGGTCGGTCCTTGGTGATCCCGCCTGGTTTCGCGGAAGCAGCCTTGCCTCGATCGAGAATGATGAAACGACCCGATTCGTCTTCTGCAACAACGACTCGCCCTTCATGGACGCCGACCGTTTCAATTTCTTTTTCGGCATCGGCGAAAAATTGCGTGCCTTTGACCGCCAAGATGGTGGTGGGTGTTTTCAAGCGAAACTCCAGCTTGTCTTTTGCCAATGGCTTGGCGTCCACATCGAGAAACAGCTTGCCGCCGATTAGCTCAATGCTTGAGGCCTTCTTTGGATCGGGCTTCGCAACATCTGCGGGAGTGATTTTCACCGTGGTGTCCTGGCCTAGCTTGGCCGTTCCAACACTTGGAAAAACAATAGAGCAGTCCGAATCCCCCTTGGCCAAAACGGTTTCTCCCTCACGCAATATCACCGGAGGAGGCGCGACCGACTCGCCTTCACTTTTGATGGTGCGCTTCGCTCCATTTTTGTCGGTCAGTTCAATTTCCCCATATTTGAGGACGATAAAACCCGACGTCAGGGATTTGGTTTCTTGCGCGATGACACAAGAACAGATTGCGCTGGCAAGCAGTGAGAGAGCGGCAGTTTTCATGATGGGTGGATGAAAATATCCAAATCCGGAAACCCAGCGATCAGAGTGTCCAAGATTGAATACCAAACACATCTAGCAAGTTGGGGCAATCCTCAACTGGGGGTGAATCGGCCACGACTCCTGTTGAATCAGGTTTACTTCAGATGATATTCTGAAAACAATCGTGATATGAGATTTCGAGTTCGACTGATTGCCGGCGCGTTCATTGGTCTGATTTTTGGAACGATTTCTTGGCTGGGCCTCGGAGATTCTTTTGAAGAGCTGGCAGCGGATGCATGGCTTCGCCATCAGCCAGCAAGGGAAGCCACGAACAAGGTTCAGCTCGTTGTTATCGACGACCATGATATCGAGCTTCTCGGTCAGTGGCCCATCCCGCGCGGAGCCCATGTGAATGCGGTTCAGATCCTCGAAGCTCTGGGCACAAAAAATATCTGCTTCGACATTTTGTTTTCCGAAGCGTCGCGCGATCCGAAGCATGACGCGGCATTGCAGGAAATTGTGAACCAAACGGGCATCGTCACCATGGCCTACTATTTCCAGGATATCCATGAAACCCCCGCCGCCAAACCCGGCAAGCATTTCCTAGAAGGCAACCGTTATGGAGTGGATCCGGAGGCAACCGATTTCCGTTACGGCCATCAACCTCGGCCTTTGTTTGCTGACTTTGACGCCGCCTTTGGTGCTGTGAATGCCAAACAGACTTCCACGGACAAGCTCATCAGGCGCATCCCGCTCTTTTTGGCGCATGATGGGAAACTCTACCCGACCATCGGCATGCAAGCCGTGATCAAGGCCATGGATCTCGAGCCGGATCAAATTCGCATCGCGCCGGGGAAAGACGTTTCGCTGATCGGCACTCCCAATGGCACGATCCGTATCCCAATCGATAAGCACTGCCAAATGCGGGTCAATTTCGATTCCACCGAGAGCTTGTTTCGCAGATCGATATCCTACCTCGACATGTTTGAGATCGCCAGAGATGCGGAGCTCGCAGAACAGGCAAAGGATGACTTCAATGAATCCATCACATTCCTGGGCAATGTCAGCACCGGAAACACCGATGTCATCCTGACCCGCGCCGGCCCATTGCCTGGTGTGGTCGTTCAAGCCGCGGTGGCAGAAAATATCCTGTCGGGCAATTTCATCCGCAGTCTGCCAGCGCCGATTGTAGCATTGCTGATCCTCGCGATTTGTTTGCTGGTATCGGTATTGACCCGTGGGGCTCATCCACTGCAGAGCCTGTTCGGCACATTGTTGGTCTGCGCGCTCTGGACGGTGCTGACGATGTTCGCCATCAAGTCGGGCTTGATTCTACCTTACGTCTCGGTGGTCGCCGCAGCAGCGGTCACGCTGTTGATTCTCTACTTCGCTCAGATCAGGCGGGTGATCGAAAAGTTTGGAGGCTACGTCCCCAAGGCGCTACGTGCGACTTTGTTCACGGACGATGCTCAGAGTGGTCGTCCTCAAAGGCGCGAGTTGACGATATTTTTCTCGGACATCCGAGGGTTCACCAATTGGACGGAGCAAACAGATCCGGATGAGGTGTCTGAGGTGCTCAATGATTACCTTGGTGCGATGGCGGATGTCGTTGCTCAACATCAAGGGACGCTCGACAAATTCATTGGAGACTGCGTGATGGCCTTCTTCGGAGCGCCTGTTGTGCGCAAGGATCATGCCGAGGCCGCTCTGAGAATGGCTTGGGAAATGCAGTTGGTGACGCATAAGCTCAACGAGAAATGGGCAAAGCAAGGGAGGAAAGCCATTGAAGTGGGAATGGGGCTGAACACGGACTTCGTGACATTTGGCGATTTTGGTTCTCATCAGTTTCGCGATTACACGGTGATCGGAAGAGGGGTCAATCTTGCTGCTAGAATTGAATCGATCTCTCCTGGAGGAAAGGTGTTGGTTTCGGAGCGCACCAGGGCGCTGGTGCAAGACATTGCCAAAACACGGGCTTTCGTGGAGATCCAGCTCAAGGGGATTTCAGGCATGAGGAAGGTTTATGAAGTGTTAGAAATCAAAGGTGAGCCCAAGCTAGACAACGGCGACGAGGGTCCTTTGTGGAGATTGGTCGATGAGCCCGAGAGCGATGAGCCCTACCCGAAGGCTGGGCTTGAGGCCATGCTATCAAGCGGAAGGCTCTCGGAGGAAACGCCTGTGCAGCAGGTCGGGAGCGACGATACGATTCGACTCGGCGATGTGATTGGGTCGAAGTGACGACCTTCCTGCGGCCACTGAGTTGCTTCAACGCAAGGGAGCGACCTCAACAGGGTGGAGCCGCGGTGAATGCCGACTTCGCCATTTCCTCGATCATGCTGTTCACCGGGATGCCTTGGATGCGGTAGCCGGGATCGTCGGTGAGCAGGTCAAAACTGCGGGAGACATTGCCGAAGGGTGTCACGTCGTCCACGGTGTAGATGCCGACGTGGTCGCCGGGTTTCAGTTTGCTCGCGGGGATGCCCGCGATGCGGTGCCGGGGCGAAAGGTGGACTGTGGAACCGTTGGTGAAGGTGACGGCAAGATGGCGAGTCTCTCGGGCATTTTCTTGGTATTGGTGAATCTGCTGCACGGTCACCGGTTTGCCGCGATAGCCAATGACCAGATCGCCACTCTGGATTTGCTCGACTGGAACCGGTCCGTTCGGGGTATCAATCGCGGTTCCCTCAGGGAGGCAGCCGAACCTCACTTTGGCGAAGATCAGTCCGCATCCAGAGATGAGGATGCAGGCGGCGAGAAGAGTGAGGAGGAGAGAGAGCTTCAGCTGAGTTGAGCGACTGGTAGCGACGTGAAGCATGATGATACGGGAAGTTTGGGGAGAGAGGGGGCGTGGAATGATCCAAGTGAAGTTTGCAGCTCTAGCGCAGGAAGTCGATGGCTGAGTCAGATCGGGCGGATCCAGTGATGGATTGCCTGTCCCGAATGGCACGTGATGAAGCAAAGCTTTAGGTAGCGCCCTCTCGCCGAGAGGGCATCTTAGCGTGTCTGGCCGCACATCCCTGCCCTCTCGCCGAGAGGGCGCTACCTCGATCAAGAACGAAATCGGCCTTAATCACGTGCCATTCTTGCATGTCCCTTTGTGCTCAGCCTTCAGAATCATTTCTAGTTCACTTCATGCAATTTCCTGACTAGAGAGACCCTATGAATGTAAAAAAGTTCAACCTCTCCACATGTCAGCCGCTCCTGATGCTGATACAAATTTCCCTCTTCGGTTTTACGGTTTCAAGCATCTCCTTGGCCCAGTCAGCCTACTACAAAGGCGAAACTCCCTTCGCACCAAGACCCGAGGAGAAGGACAAAAGCCCATGGCCGATTGATCATTTCGGTCCTGTCGGCCTGAAGCTCGACATCACCCAGCCGGGCATGAATCTCCGCATTCTAGGAGTTGAGGAAAATTCCCCAGCCGCAGCTGCGGGGAAGTTTGCAAAAGGGCAATTCATCGAGACCATCAACGGCAAGAAACTCGACGGCCGCGACCCACGAGTCTGCCTCGGAGAGTGGATCACGGAATCCGAAGCCAATGGCGGCAAAATGGTCATCGCCATTGCAGGCAAGCCGGGTGGCTCAGCCACAAACGTCACCGTCCAACTTCAAGACATGGGAAAATTCAGCCCCACGTGGCCAGAGAGCTGCCCAAAATCTGACAAGATCGTTCGCCAATTCGCAGCCTTCCTTCGCGAGCAAAACGCCGACACCTATGGCGCTGCCCTTTTCCTTCTATCCACGGGTGAGCAGCAAGACCTCGACACCGTCAAAAGCTGGTACTCTGGAAAGCTCGCCGACAAAGACTACAGCAACGCCATCCCATGGGACATCGGCTATCACGGCTCAGGAGTCTGCGAATACTACCTCAGAACCGGTGACAAATCCGTCATCCCGGCCATCGAAAAAATGGCGGAACGTCTCAAAAATACCATCTACAATGGCGCCTGGGCAGGGCGAGGCGGAGCTCCTTATCCCTATGGACAGCTCAACGCCGCCGGCGTCCATTGCGTCACGTTCCTCATGCTCGCCAAAGAATGCGGAGCCAAGGTTGACCAGGAAACCTTCGATTCGGCCCTGCGGTTTTTCTACCGCTTCGCAGGAAAAGGCAATGTCGCCTACGGAGACAACATGCCCGAAGGCGGCTTTGTCGATAACGGGAAAACCTCCAAGCTCGCCTTCGCCATGGCCGCCGCCGCAGCTCTAACAGATGAGCAGGAAGGCTCTGTTTATGCCAAAGCGCGAGACATCTGCGCGACCAAAGGTTTCTACTCAACCTCATGGTTATTCCACGGCCACACCGGCGGAGGGATCGGCGAGCTCTGGAGAGGCCAGAGCATGAACATCGTCAAAGAGAAACGCCCAACGGCATACCGCACCTTCATGGACGGCCGCCGTTGGATGTATGAACTCTCCCGCAGACATGACAACGCCTTTGGATGGTTTGGCGGCTGGAACGTTAGCTACGATACCACCGGGCATTCCAAAGATGGAAACTTCATCCGCTCATGGGGAAACTTCATCCCCATGGTCTTCACCCAGCACAAGAAAAACCTCCGCATCCACGGAGCGCCAAAAACACCCTATTCTAACATCTACAAACTCCCCACCCGGCCATGGGGAAATGCTGCCGATGACGCCTTCGTGTCGTTCACTCCCGGCGAATACGCCCCCGGCAAGAGCATCGACCTCTCAAAAGAGAAACTCGAAACCCATGCCTCAAAACCGCTTAGCAGTTTCATCCTCAGCAGCGATTCTGACGACGTTCTCCTCGGCTACGCCCTCCATATCGACAACGGTATCCGCGCTGTCGCTGCCAAAGCGATTGCGGGCAAAGGCAGAACGGACCTTGCCGTAAAGCTCCTGAACTCCTCCGACCCTCGTGGTAGACAAGCAGGACTCTTTACCATGACCGGCGGCTTCAAAGCCAAGCCGATGAGCAGCGATAAAATCACCCCGGAAATGTACGAGCTCGCCGCCAAGATGGTCGCGAATCCAAACGAGTCATGGTGGGTGAAAGTTTGGGCGCTCAAAGCCCTCAAAGGAGCACCAGAAGACATTCTCGTGAAATACGCAGAGCCGCTGATCCAGCACGTTTCACATGAAGAATGGTGGGTTCAGTCAGCCGCGATCGAAAGCCTAACAAAACTCGCCACCCACAAGGACTACTACCAACCCGTCCTCACCGCGATCGGCCAATGTCTCCAGAAGACACCCGTCACAGCGGTTCTGCAGCCGACGAATGATGTCATCGAACAGGTCAACAAGTCAGACAAAGCCATCCGCGACTTTTCGATCAAGACCCTCGGGATCAGTTACGCCTATTTCCCCGATAAAATTGAAACTCCCGGCGCGCAAGATCTCTCCGATGGTGTCCAATCCATTCTCGGTGGAATTGCTGCCAATCTAGCAGGAACTCCGGAAGGGCTGGAAGTGCTTTATGAAGTTTCCAAAAAGCGCAACCCAGACATCGGATTGCCCCATGCGAATCTCTATCTGAAAGCCGACCTCAGCAAGCTCGACCCCGCCATCGGCAAAGCCATTGAGCCTCTTGTCCAAAGTTCCGTCATTCCTGACAAAAAGAAAGAAGTCGCGGGATACCTCAACAGCGAGATTAAGAAGAAAGCCCCAGGCAGAGGCACCAGCGCCGTCACGAGTCTCTACGAGAAAATCGGAATCTATGATTACTCTTGGAAACCTTTTGGTCCTAAAATGAACGAAATCAAATGGGCATACCATACTTACGACCCGGCGGAGAAACGTGAGATCAACACCAAGACTGCCTACCGCAAAGTTGCATGGCCGAAGGGAGCGGAGAACTGGTATCAGCCCGACTTTGATGTCAGCAAATCTGGCTGGAAAATTGGCATGGGGCCATTCGCTGGCACCAAGGGCAAAAAAGAATTCAAAGGTCGCTGTAACAGCAGGTACTGCTACTGCCGCACCCCGTTAGAAACTCACTGGGACAAAGAAGTGCTCCTGATGCACACCAAGATGGAACTCCCGCCACTGGAAGACGATCACGCCTACGCCCTCTTCATCGGCGGCCGCAGTCACGCCAAGACGGGTGACGGAGTCGATGTTTGGATCAACGGCAAGCGCGTCCAAGCCAGAGCAGGCTTCGCCGCATGGGGAGCGCTCGGGCCAGGTAGCTTCATCGACCCCAAAAAAGAACAGGGCATCGTTGGGAAGAAAGGCTACATGGGCACCATTCAGCCCACACCCGGCAGAACCAACGGCACGCCAGCCGGCTTCATCTTGGACGAAGAAATGCGCCAAGAAGTCAGCAAAGGAAAATTCTCTCTAGCTGCTGCAGGCTTCCAAGACATGAAAAGCGATAGAGGCGCTTACCAAAGTTTCTGGTTCGAAAAAATCAAACTGCACGAACCCTACGAGGGAGAATAGCGTCGGGCTCTTCAACGGATGCTAGCCGTGACCTGCACCGTTGAAGAGCAGGGCTTGTGAGCGTGTTGCGAATGATTGCCGCGGCAGCATTGTTGCTGTTGCCAGCGCTGACGCTCCAGCCATTCGTGGTAGACGTGAAGGACTTGATGTTGGCGAATTCGATCTTCGCGTTCGCGTTCCAGTTCGGCCATACGGGCCTGTTGCTCCGCGCGCCGCCGAGCTTCTCGCTCCAGTTCGAGTTCCAACTCCTTCATCTTGCGCTGCCGCTGCTCCTCGACGAGTTGGGTTCGGTAGGCGATCAACTTCTGGCTATAGGCCTCCTGTGGGGTGGGCCCATCACTCTGTTGGGTGCTCCGAGCCGCATCGACCCGGTTTTGATGCTCCTCGCTGTAGAGCGCCGCGACTTGCTGCGGCTGGTCTGCCCTCGCCATGCCGGGCGGTAGTTTCAGGCGAGGAGCCGGCGCTTCATCTTCCGCCAGAGCGGTCCCGCTGACCGCCAACAGTATGGCTGCCATCAAGGCGTGCGGAATCCATGCGTGAATCTTCATGCTGCCATTTTGACGAAAAAGATGCGGGGGTTATTCAATCGAATTTGCAAAATCCCCCGAGTGGCTCGGGCCGACGAAGCATTGCCCCGCCCAGAGTCACGGCAACGACCGCGCTGCCCCACCCGAGCGGAAACCCGTTGATTTATTGGACGCTTGAGCTAGTGCCTTTCACCATTTCTATTTGGAAACAGCTTGGTTCTTGCACAGCCACCACATGGCGGGTTGCGGGCGTGGTTGCCTCCATCGCCGTGATTGCCGCGGTTGCAACGTGGTTCCTGAGCAAGGCCGTCGACACCTCGCGCGATGATTTAGAAGCCAAGATTGCGAAGTCGCTGAAGAAACGCCCTGCGGTATTGGTCGATGCGTTCGACGGCCGAGAAATCCGCCATTGGAAAGAGGGCGGCGAACTCAAGCTCAGCCACAAAGCATGGATTCATGCGCACACTTCCGAAGAGGACATCCGTCCCATGATGCCCCAACTCGAGTTGCATCTGGCGCCTTCCGTGGGTGGGCCGATCCAGGCCAAGCTTCGGGTGGAATATGTGCGGGGCAATGGCAAGCGCAGCAGCCGCACCACCGATCAGGACCGCGTGAGCATTCCGCGCGATGGCAGCTTTCGAAACCTCGAGGGCAACACTTGGGTCATCCATGAGGATCCCGATTTCCTAGAGGGGGTTTCCCAGGACGGATTCTTCGGCGGCGATGCCGTGTTGACTTGGCAGGCGGAGGGCTCGGAAGAGCAGACGATTCGGTTTCGCATCGGCGGTGAAAACCCCGGTGATGAACAGTGCACGCAATTCATCCACAGTTTCCCGGGAGCCAAGCCGGGGGGAGAGCTCGACTTCATGTGTGCGATCGCAAGGCACGAGTCCAAGCACAAGAATCGCAGCAACGTTTACTACAACCAGTTCCTGCAATGGAAGACCCTCAAGGGGCGAAGCGGTCTGCCGGTTTGGAACAACGACGGTGGGTCGACGCCCGGCGGCTACGGGGTGTTTCAGGTAACTGGCACCGACGAAGACCCACTGGCCAACATTCCTCGCGATCAGATTTGGAACTGGCAAAGCAACGTCCGTGCGGCCTTTGGCATCATCACTCACCAATTCAAAGGCTCCTTGGCCAAGCGCTACTTCCAGCGCATTGAGAATCGCTATCCGCAAGGCGAGCAATTGTTAGAGCAATGCCCGCCTCCCGACATCACCGTGGGCGGCGAGACCTTCACTGCCCACCAAGCCATCTGGATCACCGCTTACAACGGTTGGGGTGGCAACATCCAGAACCGCTTCATTTTTTCCAAAGACAATCCCTGCGGCCTAGGCCCCGGCAAACGCTGGCAGTGGAACCCGCCCGTCAAACCCAATGGGAAAACCTACCTTCGGCTGATTGCGGAGGAGATGGAGTGAAAGCCGAGAGGCTTTTGAGGCAATGAATTTACTTCACTGGAGCCGGCCACCGGCCACTCACTGCGCGCAACCAATGCCGTGCGATGAGCTCGTGGCCTTGGGGTAAGGGATGAATGCCGTCCCATATCCAATGCTCGGGACTGACCTCCTCGGCGGCCTCATCAAACACCTGCTGCAACTTGATGTGCACCGCGCCAAAGTCTTTGGCGATGGACTCGACAAGCTTGCCGTAGCGGTCGGTCAGAGCGCGGTGGGCTGAATAGAGTTCCTCATTCTTGTATTTTCCGGCGCGGACGACGAAGGGATCCATCATCACCAATCGAAGTTCGGGGTTCGCCTTTCTGCTCTCAGTGAGAATGAACCGGTAGTCTTTTTCGAAGTCCTCTGCCGTGACTTGTTGGGCGGCATCGTTGGTGCCAATGAGCACGCTCAGCAGGTCGGGCCTCATGTCCACGGCTTCCTTCTGCCAGCGTTTGCGCAGGTTGCCCACAGCGTGTCCGCTGCGACCGCGGTTGTAGAAGTCGAGTTGAGCCGCAGGCATGTCCACACCCAAGCGCGCTGCGAGCAGGAACACATAGCTATGGCCGAGGTAGTGGTTTCGATCCTCTTGATTGCGACCCCACTTCATGTCGGTGATCGAGTCGCCTTGAAACAGCAGCCGGCTTCCTTTCTTTATATCGGGCAACGTGGTGCCGCTTCCATCCGAGGGGCGCGCTCCATGCGCATTGTCCAAACAAGCGGCTCCTACCGCGACGGTTCCGCCTGCAAGAAAATGACGCCTTTTCATGATGAAGCCATTGCTACAACAGAGCCGCCAACTCTAAAAGGGTAAAGCGCCGAAAGCGGGAGTCGAGAAGTTCAGCAAGACCTTAACCCAGAAGAGCAAGCGACCGATGAAAATACGCCAAAGCTGCAAGATTACAAATCCATCGAAGGTACAATCAATGAGACATCATGGATAATCTGAAAGGCTTTTGAACCACAGTTTGTCTCTCCCTGTATCTCCGGCATCATCCTGGGGCGTGACCCACCGTGCCGTTCTCTAAGAACTTGGCTTTCACACAGGACTTCCTGCGGTCGTCCTTGCCACGTGCAATGTTGTTGAACCAACGCATGATGCGGCGTTCAAGCTGGCTCTCGTCCCATGCTAGACAGGCCGGTGTTGCCGTGGTCAATGTGAACAAAGGGATGTCGTAGGTGCTGATTAGTGAAATATCATCGGGTGCGTGAATGCCCTTTTTGGCCAAGTGCATTTGCACGGCGACGTAAATCTCGGGCACGCTGCAAACGATGGCAGTTGGCGGGGTGTGGGCGAATAGCGAGTCCAGGCATCTGGTGATGCTGGCGGGCTTGTCTTCCCAGCTTGGCAGGTTGTAGTCGCCTGTCTGGATGCCGTGGGTTTGCAATTCATCGAGAAACGCACGCTCAGGTTCCGCAGGAGATGGTTCGCGGCGTTCCTCGGGAGTCATGAAGACGATGCGCTGATGCCCCAGTTCGACCAGCCGCCTCACCACCTCGCGGTAGGCCTCTGGGGTATTCACGGCTGTCGCCGCCACGTCGAATGCGCCACTCCTGCCCAAAAGGGCGAAGCACGGCGTCTGCTGGCGGGTGAACCATTCCAGCACCTCGGAGGATGCCCCGATCACCAGCCATGCGTCCCCCGGGTTTCGCGCAAATTGTCGCGCCACTCGGCGTGGATCCATCTTCAAATCCAGCAGGGATTGTTTCGCCAAGTCAACCTGGTGCCCTTGCTCCATGAGCCGGTGCCGAAGGCTGAGCAGATAGGGGAAGACCTGATCCTCGTGGCCATAACTCTGGATGATGAGTTTCAGTTTCTGGGCTTGGCGATTCTTTGCAGGTGCGATGCGCCTTGGCTTGCCCGCTCCTTGGGGAACGAGCAACCCGTCCTTTTCCAGCATACCCAGCGCAAGCCCCACGGTCTTCGGATCGGTTCCCAGCTCTTTGGCCAAGGCCGCCATGCCGGGCATGAGCTCCTGGTAGCGGCCATCCAATATCTGCTCCTTCAGGAATTCAGCCAGCTGTTCGGAGGGCGTTTTGATCTGGAAATGCGGCATGGAGCATGAAGTGGATGTTTGAGGGCAAGGGGGCAATTCCGGCCCGCACAACTAATCCTTTAACTGGAGTAGTTGGCAAAAGCAAGGAACTTGCTTCGTCGAGGGCGGAAAAGTAAATTCCTAGCATCCATCTGACCTGAATAGCTAATGACCTTGCCGAAGAAATATACCAAAGCTCTCGTCCTACTCGCAGCCATGACTGCCTTAAGCAGCACAGCTACAGCTGCTTTATAATTCGATCCCCCAATAAAATCATGAAATCACCACTAAGGCTTCTCGCTGGAATACTAATCTCAACGACAGCTGCGCATTCCGCTGTCATACTCGCCGATGACTTCACTGGGGTCGGCAAATCGACAAACGTAGCCACAATTGGTTCTTATAACACTCAAAACGGAATCACAGCATCACTCTCATTCACCTCTAGAACTGGAACAGACGGCACTGGAGCGGCGGCCAATTATTTTACTAATGCCTCGACAGCTGGTGAGTTATCTCCAGATTCCCGCAATGATTCTGGCTGGAATTTAACCTCCTCTTTTTCTTTGGCTGCTGGCACCCAGTCCATCGATCTAACTTCACTAAACCTGTTTGCCTTGGCGGTTAACAGTAGTGGCGGAGACAGGAATGTTGGAAGTGACACCCCGACCACATGGACCCTCTCAATCACCGGAGATGGTTCCTACGGAACCCAATCCGCCTCCGTGGTCGATGTTTTTGCCCAGCAACCCGCTCAAGGGACGGCGGATCCCGTCATTGACCTCACCACACTTGGTGACCTGGTGGCAGGTGAGAACTACAGCTACAGGATCAGCATGAAAAGAAACTCGGGTGATTACTTCTTTATCACCCTTGATAGCTTTTCCCTCGAAGGCAACATCACGCCAGTGCCCGAGCCGAATGCCGCGATTCTGCTAGGTCTGGCCGGCACGCTTCTCCTCCTGCGCCGCAAACGCTGCTCGTAAATGGATAAGGGGACACCAAAAAGCGGGATCGCATGACAGTTGGTCTGCCCTCTTTATGTGTGAGGCGACTGGGCAGCATTGCCTATCCATCGATGGATCGGTTGCCGCAGTCCCTAAGCTTCGACAGTTTGTGAAAGGGGTCAGTCCCCTCTAAGTGACATAGCTCACAAATAATATAAGTAGTATATACAAATTGAGTTTGTCGATTTGTGTATGCAGACTCTGCGCATGGCAAGGCCCCTGCGCATCCAATACCCCGGAGCTGTTTATCATGTCATGGCAAGGGGTGATGGAGGAAAACCAATCTTTCAAAGAGCTCAAGACTGCGAGGCCTTCCTTGCTCGATTGGGAGAGACTTGCGACATGTGTGGGTGGCGCGTGCATGCCTGGGTACTCATGAGCAATCACTTCCATCTGCTTCTTGAGACTCCGGAGCCCAATCTGGTAAAGGGCATGAAGTGGATGCTGGGGGTATTTAGTCAGGGGTGGAATCGAGCCAGAAAGCGTAGAGGTCATGTATTTCAGGGTCGCTACAAGGCGATTCCGGTGAGTGGTAGTGATGTGGACGGGGGCTACTTCAAGACCGTGGCCGACTACATTCATCTCAACCCTGCGCGCGCCGGTCTGGCAGGTGGTCAACGCGGTAAGCTCGTTCGCTACCGGTGGAGCAGCATGCCGCAGTATGCATCACGTGGAGGTCCGGGTTGGCTAGTGAAGGACCAAGTGCTCGACGCATTCAGGCTTGCTCGTGACGGGCGAGGAAGGCGCGCCTATGTGTCATGGCTCGAAGCAAGAGCCGAAGAGGGCGGCCATGTCTGTGAGAAGGCCCAGCAGGCCCTCAGGCGTGGATGGTATCTGGGTAATGAATCATTCAAAGACAAGCTGCTGGCCATGATGGATGCGCTGCAGCCAAAGGCGGCTGAGCGCCGAAGGGAGCCCGCCATCGAGGTGCTTCGGGACCATGGGATTGGCTATGCCGAGCAGCTGATCGTCAGGCATGCTCCGGATCTGGGTTTGCCAACGGATGTGGCTGCCCTTCTGGATTTGCCGAAAGGCCATCTCTCCAAGGCTCTCATGGCTGCCTTACTTGCGGCCAAAACGACGGTCGGCAGGAAGTGGCTCGGTGAGCGACTTGCCATGGGTCATCAGAGTTCCGTCAGCCGCCAGATAAGCCGCGTGAGGCGAGATCCTAGGCTATCTCGGCAAGTGGAGAAAATGGGGCGGATGTCAGATAGAGGGGACTGACCCCTTTCAAGCTTTTCGCCCCAGCGAGTGCGAAATCAATTTCCATTTTCACCGAGGATGTGCGTTTCTCCGTATCTGCATCGTCACCGCGAAACATGACAGTTTGTCTATCCCTGTATCCTCGCTTCTTCCTCAGAGGCGACGGCGTCGAGAAAGGAAGAGCAAGCCGCCAAGACCAATCAGTAGAGTGGTGCCTGGTTCTGGAACAGCAGAGGCAACTTGAATATCGAGGATGAAATCCCGGTCATGTGTCGCCGCGTTGGTCACAGTTGTTGGGGTTCCAGAAGCATAATAGTAACGATTTCCGTCTGCGTAGACATTCGAGTTTTTGTAGTAAACATATGGAATGCCGCCTTGCCATGCACCTGCTGATGTCATTTCCGCATCGACGGCGTAGGTCGTATTCGCATCAAGGGAGATAGGAGAGTCAAACTGAAGAGTGAACCAGTCGCCTCCTGCCCAAGCGACATTTGCCGCTTTGGTGACAGTGGTCGCCGCGATTTCAGTAAATGTTGTTCCGCTAATGGTTCCCAGGCGGAGATTGAATGCCATGGCTCCTACGTTTGCTTGTGAAGTGGTCGAAACACGCAAAGAGTATGAAGAAAGCGTATAGCCGTCCGTGTTGCTACCTGTAAGGAATGTCTGGCCAACGCCGTTGGAGGCTCCACCGCCGGCAAACCATTTTTCAGTGGATGTGCCGCCAGTGACACTGATTCCATCGGCTCCTACCGTGGGCGTCGAACTACTGATCACCAAGTTGGTGGCAGCCTGGGTGGCTCCGATTAGCAAGGCTGTAGCGACTGTGAGAGCCGCGATGGGTTTGATATGGGTCATAAGGGTGGAGGGGAGGGTGGAGGTGCAAGGAGGGAGCTTAGACCATCTATGCAGCCGCCATTATGCACATTTACAAACTGTGTTTCAAGTTAAAATGACCACCCTGAGGCTCCTCTTTATGACAGTTTGTCTGTCCTTGTATAGTGCGGCTTCGCCGCAGTCCAGGGTCCAAGGTCAAAACGGCTGACGGCCTGCAGAGGAAGAGCCCGAAGTAGCGACGGATCGAAAAGAGGTATCGGGAATGTTGAAATGCAAGGACTGACCCCTTTCACTTTCATTTCAGTTGGAGAAAATGGGGCGGATGTCAGATAGAGGGGACTGACCCCTTTCATGGATGGATTTGGTGTAGGCTTGGTAAAATGCGATGAATTCGTCCAGGCTAGGCATGCTCATGTTAGAGTTAATGTAAGGAATGGTGGGCGAGGTGCAAGGATTCTGCGCGGCATGCAATTTGAGCGAATACGAGAAGATTCTCTATAAAAGGCCTGTCCCTCTATGTTAGGAAAGTCGCTTAACTGAGCAGCATTCTACCTAGGCCCATTTGACGTCGACGTTTTTTCGGCGGTGCGGTAGCCCCATTTCACCAAGTAGGGTATTATCCTCTCGAGGGTCTCGCTAGGTCTTAGGAACTCGTCCTCACCGAAATAGTGGTAGCGCACTCGGGGATTCGGTTTCCCAAACCCTAGATACTCAATCTGAATCATTTCGTGCTGCATAACGAATTTCCCTTGGTATTTGTTGGGGCCTCGAAATTCCTCTTTCTCGTAATGCCACATGAAAACACCTGCGTCGTTCTTGCGAAGCTTGATCGTTCTATTGTTCTCGGTGATCACGGTAATGAACACGTCCTTGTCCCATTCCGTAATACTTAGCCTCGCCTTTTCGGGCAGTGGACTGAACCCGTACTTAGCTCGATCCACCTCAAAGAGGATTGGGTATTTTTTCAATATCTCATGGTCTTTCAGAACCTGCTCATCACCGTGAAGCGCCTGATTGGTCCTATCCCTGAGGGATTTTTTGCATGCAGCCATGGTTACCAAAACCAAGGCACACGAAATGCATACAGTTGACCGGTAAATCGTCCGCTTCATTAAAATGCTAGTAATTTGAAATCGGAGAGGCACAGGCGTCCGCTTTGTATCCATCGTATTGAGGGACACACAAGTAGTAGAACAGAAACCACAAATCTCCTCAAGAACATTGCCTCCAACACACCCACAGTACATCACGCCTAAAAATTGATCTTCTTCAACTGTTAGCAACGCGAAAATCATCGATCCAGGCAGCCAGAAAGCGCTTTCATCTGCCTCCTCAACGCGAATCTCTGATTCGCTCTCTTTTTCTATGTAAAAGGCCTGTCCCGAATGGCACGTGATTAAGCAAAGCTTTAGGTAGCGCCCTCTCGCCGAGAGGGCAGGGATGTGGGCCAGACACGCTAAGATGCCCTTTGATGCCTCCATCCGGCGGCACCCTTCGGGCGTGGCGCTTTGCTTGCGTCTATGTCGTTCCACTCCATTCAGCGAGAGGGCGCTACCTCGATCAAGAACGAAATGGGCCTTAACCACGTGCCATTCAGGCCTGTCCCTCTATGTTGGAGGAAGAGCCCGAAGTGGCGACGGATCGAAAAGAGGTATCGGGAATGTTGAAATGCAAAGACTGCCCCCTTTCATTTTCATTTCAGTTGGAGAAAATGGCGCGGATGTCAGATAGAGGGGACTGACCCCTTTCATTTATCTTACGGGCTTCATCCCAATATTGAATGATCTTCTATGCCAAAAGGCGGCAAGCGACCAGCCTGTGATTGAATCTCGCACCTCTCAGTGACCAATTTGCCAGATCAGCAGTTTATCACATGACATTATGTCTGTCCCTTTATCCAAACCTGAAATGAACATAGATATATTCTTGTGAAGCCAGTGCATTTCTTTTTTGAGTCCTCATATCATGAGTGCATCACTAGTGAGCAACATCACACGAATGAGATTCAAATATCATCCACCTCAGTTGATTTTCTTTGCGGGCATTCTTTTCGTGAATGCATTGCTGTTAGGTTTTGGTGTGGCAGAGGAAAATGCCGACGAGGCAATTAGGGTCGCGGAACTTCGTGCCAACCTCGAAAATGCGAAGACGAACAAAGCGAAAACGTTTTATTTTCCAGCGAAGACCACAGATGCGGATTTTGCATTGGTTCGAGACGTGTCATCGCTCGAGCAGGTGGTGCTCGTTGACACCTGCGTTACCGATTTATCGCCGCTACAAGAGCTGCCCAACTTGAAAGACATTCGAATCAACCGAATGGCAAAAGGCACCGTCTTGGATCTCACTCCTCTCGCTGAGGTCGATCAGTTGATCATTCTGAAGATTGCCTCGGTGGATGTATTGGATAACGGGGCGCTGGCCACACTTGATGGGCTGACTGGGTTAAGCCTCCACATGGTGGACACGCTTGATGGAAGCGATGTCGCCAAGTTGCCGAATCTCGAAAAACTCAACATCAACGGATGCAATAAAGTTACCTCACTGCAACACTTCGCTAAGTTGGAAAAGCTCACCTACCTGAGTTTGTATCGCCAGCAGCTTCCGGTGAAGGATTATGAGATCATTCGGAATCTGAAGTCTCTGAAAATAGTCCAATTGGATTTTGCCGATATCACCGACATGACCTGTTTTTCAGGGTTGGAGAATCTAAAGACGATTCGCTTGGGTTGGGCCAAGTCGCTGACTTCATTAAAAGGGTTGGAAACATTGCCCGCCTTAGAAAAGTTGGTGATTTCAGAGCCCAAAGTCACCGATTGGTCGTTGATTGCTGAATGTCCTAAATTAACGGAATTGGAACTCGATCGTGTCCAGTTCAGTGACGAGCAATTAGAGAGATTGAAGAGCAAACTGCCTGAATGCCGCTTTTGGATTCAAGGCAGGATCCAGCCCGCCAAAAGTGACAAATCAGAGTAATGAAATCGGCACATCAATGATTGAAGCGCCCCTTACTTGAATCAGTGTCGGCCCTGCGGCGACGTAGCTTAGCTCTTTCATCAGAAGCTCATGCTGGCTCCGACAGAGTAATAGTTTGCATTCATGTCATTGCGGAAACGCTGGCTCGTCATGTCCAGGTAGATCAGTAGTGAGCTATCTGTTAGAGAGGTGGAAATGCCTGCGCCGACTTCCAACCAGTCATCGCCGGGAGACCCGGTGTTGCCAGTTGCGCTGATCAGTGCATTAAAGGCCTGTCCCTCTATCATGCGGATGCGCTGATGCTGTTAAGTCTCGCCAGTCTTGATCTGGTGGTACGCCGCCGACGGTAGAGCCTTATTCCTGCTTATTAACAATGGCCGCATCATAGAGCTGAAAGCCGTGCCCGTTAGCTACGAGCGCGAGCAATGCCTAGATAGCGGACAGGCTCCAGATGGGCCATCCCTCAGCCACGAGCCGGCTTGTCCAGCAGCTGAGGAAGAGCCCGAAGTGGCGCCGGATCGAAAAGAGGTATCGGGAATGTTGAAATGCAAGGACTGACCCCTTTCATTCAGACCCCTTTCACCTTTCATTCATGTGATTGTCTTGTCTGATGCTGGTGGCCATGTCATGTAGCTAGAACCAGATGAAGCGAATTCGAATTATCCTGCTGTGTCTCATGTGCGCCTCCAGCGGGAGTTGTATTTCGAGCGCCATCCTTGCGTCGGGAACGAGTTACCACAAATTGTTGGCAGAAAAGAAAACGGTGCAGGATGTGAGGCAACATCTGGGTCAGGGCCTATGGAGTGAGGATTACAAGCCCGCCAGGCCCATTGCGACGACGGCTGCATATCAGTCCTATAAGAGAAGCCATGAGGGCCGAATTGCGGTCTGGGATGGCGATGATGCTTCTGCAGAGAATCGGAAAGCTGCCTTGGTTGAGGTGTATAACTTGAGGGGTCCGTATTACCGTGGGTCGTCGCATCCTGTCAGTGCAGGCATGGCTCTTCAGACCATGGGTGTGAGTGAGGTCATTGCAATTCCCAGCGCGATCCACGAACGAGGCAACATGAAGAAACAATCCAACCCATTGACCATCTGGTATGATGCAAATGGTCACTTTGTGGGCTATCTCGACGGCGACGTGAGGAAGGGGAAATGATGCGCCTTCGCTAAAGCTTCGGGGGATAAGTAATCTTTCCGTATCTTAGTTTGCGACAATATTCAAGATTTTGCCGGGGACCATCCGCCGCTAAAGCTATGGCTGGCAAGTTCCGATAAAGCATTCAGTTAGCAACGATGTTGAAGATCTTCCCGGGGATAAAGATGATTTTGCGGATGGTTTTGCCATCCACTTGCTCCTTCACCTTTTCCTCCTCTAGCGCGAGGGCCTTCACCGTCTCCTCATCCGCATCCTTATCAACCTTAAGTCTCGCACGCAGCTTACCATTCACTTGCACGACGAGCTCGACGGTGGATTGGACGAGTGCTGCAGGATCGTAGCTGGGCCACTGAGTTCCCTCCTTCGCCAAGGCTACGGCGGGCAAGTCGCCTTCGCTAAAGAAGTGGTCGTGGATTTGTTCGTGAAGTTCCTCACTGATGTGTGGCGCAAATGGATTGAGCACGGTCAGGAACTGAATGAACTCGGTCTTGGGGACCACCGCCGCATTCGTGAAGGCATTGGTGCAGATCATCATTTGAGAAATCGCGGTGTTGAAGCTGAGCTTCTCGATGTCTTCGCCGACTTTCTTGATGGTCTCATGCACGATGCGCTTGAGCTCTTTGTCTTCACATTCCACATCCTGGATCTTGGGGGAGACGGTGTAAGTGCCATCTTCTTGTTGCTCCATGGCCACGCGCCAGACGCGAGCGAGGAAACGCGAGACGCCTTCGACGCCCTTCATCTGCCAGGGCTTCACTTGTTCGAGCGGGCCCATGAACATTTCGTAGAGGCGCAGGGCGTCGGCGCCGTATTCGCTGACGACGTCGTCGGGGTTGACGACGTTGCCGCGTGACTTGGACATCTTCTGGCCGTCTTCGCCGAGGATGAGACCTTGGTTGACGAGCTTTTGGAAGGGCTCGAGGGTAGAGACGTGGTTCAAATCATGAAGCACCTTGTGCCAGAAGCGGGCGTATAAGAGGTGCAATACTGCGTGTTCGGTGCCGCCGACGTAGAGGTCGACCATGCCGGTGGACGAAGAGGGATTGATTTCAGATTTCTGATTTTCGATTTCAGATTTTCGATTTGAAGAAGAGCCAGCCCAGTACGATTCAGCTTCCTCGCTGATGTGGCGGGTGTTGTTGGTGGGGTCGCAGTAGCGGAGGTAATACCAACAAGAACCGGCCCATTGGGGCATGGTGTTGGTTTCGCGGGTGAAGCCGTCGGGGAGATTGACCCAGTCGGTGGCTTTGCTGAGGAGGGGGTCGGGGGTGCCGGAGGGTTTGTAGTCGTCGAGCTCGGGGGCGAGCACAAGACGGGGAAGGGCTCGCCCCAGTAGCGCTGCCGACTGAACAGCCAGTCGCGGAGCTTGTAGTTCACTTTGAAGGTGCCTTTTCCCTCGTCGCGCAGCCACTTGATGATGGCCTTCTTGGCGTCCTGGGTCTTCATGCCGTCGAGCGAGAGGCTCTCGCTGCTTGAGTTGACGGAAATGCCGTTGCCGGTGAAGCCCTGCCAGTCGGTTTTTTCATCCTTGGGTTGGACGACTTGAATGATGGGCAGCTCGAACTTGGTGGCGAATTCGAAGTCGCGCTCGTCGTGGGCGGGGACGGCCATGATGGCGCCGGTGCCGTAACTCATCATGACGTAGTCGGCGATCCACACGGGGATGGCCTCGCCATTGACGGGGTTGGTGGCGGTGGCGCCGGAGGGGACACCGGACTTGTCTTTGTTGAGGTCGCCGCGGTCCATGTCGGACTTGGAGGCGGACGCCGGTCTTGACCGCGTACTGCTCGGCGGGCAGGCCGAAGGCGTCGAAGCCGATGGGGTGCAGGACGTTGAATCCGCGCATGCGCTTGTAGCGGGCGACGATGTCGGTCGCGGTGTAGTTGACTCGCGCTTTCATCAAAAGCAATTTGATGTTCCGCCAACTCGATGAACCAAGCCGGGCTTCGGCCTTGGAACTCGTGAATGCTGTCAAAACCATCGTTCAGAAAGGCGGCATGAAGCAGGGCGATGATTTCCCAACGCCCGAGGAAATCGCGCGCAACTCTGGCGTGCCGCTTTCCGCCAGCTTGGAGGCGGTGACACTGCTGCTCCAGTCCGGCCAGATCCTGCAGGACGCCTCGGGGCAGTTGTGGGTGAGGTGAGGGGTAAATGCTGAAAAGCTGAAATGGGAAATGCTGAAATGGTTTTTGGTTTCGGCTGCGCCGCCCCGCCGTGTCGGGGCTCATCCTTTAGACCGGACATGGCTTTGGCGGTTCTTTGTTCTCATGCGTGACGCTGACGAGCGTTGACAAGGATTGGAAAAGGGTCAGGTTGTATCTAGCAACATGGCGTCTGTTTTGAACACTTCGAGGGAACACATGGTTGTATTAATACCAAAACCCCATCAAAATATGAAAAAGACGATCCGATTTTACGCGCTGTTGCTCACTGTCCTAGGTTTCGCTTCTGCCGCGGTTTCTTGTAATACCATTGGAGGTATGGGTCAGGACATCGAACACGCTGGGGCACACATTGAGCACGCCGCGCATTGATGAGCGCCGCCGTCTCTGCCATTGCGGCAGAGACGAAAGCTGCGACGGAGGTAGGGGGTAAATGCTGAAATGGTTCTTTGTTTCGGCTGCGCCGCCCCGCCTGCGGCGGGGGAGTCGGTGCGGTAGCCCGCAGCACCCTGCCGTTTTTCATGGGGTGCTGATGAGATGCGCGGGAGCCCGACCTTGGACCTTTAGAGTTTTAGACTGCGGCGAAGCCGCGACGATTATCGTTTGCGGCGGAGGAGGCAGAAGCAGCCAAGGAGTGAAATCATCATGAGGGCGGATGGCTCGGGAACCGCCTGGTAACCGTATTGGAAGTGGTCGGATTCACCCGGGGAATTTGAGGCAATTTGGAGGTAAGCAATGCCAACGTCTGTTTTGAATCCGTAGAAGGGAACGGCTGAAGGAGTCACGCCTCCTGTGTTGTCGATGGTACCGATGACGTTGTCGTTGATGTCGTATGCGATCACCGTTTTAGCGTAATCAGAAGCTCCGTTCCAGTCCTCCGGAATTGCAAACCCAAAATAAGTGGGAAGATTGCCACCCAATGCAGTGGAGTCGAAAGTCCATGTGGTTACATTAGCCGAGGTAAAACGGAAGCCGCCTCTAACGGTAGTGCCTTCTTCTGCGACACCGCTGGCAGAACTTTTAAGTTCTGAGCCATTACGACCATCGGTCGTGCGAACGGTGCCAGCCCCGGAAAACGAGAGCCCCGGCGAGTCGAGCTGTCCGTCTTCGAAATCTTCAAGGAAGAAGTAGGTGGCACCTGTGCTGACTGTGGCAGTCAATCCTCGGTAGTCGTAAACGGATGTCGTTTCGGAAATTGGGTTCGGGTCCTGATTAGTAATCGCGCCAAAGGTGGCGAAGAAAGGGCTGCTGGCTTGATAGCCGGTGTATGAACCCGTTGAGTCATTGTAAACGACAGTCGCTGCGGGCGCGGAACTGGCGATGGCGGCCATGGCCGTGATGGAAAGAATTATGTTTTTCATAAGCTTGTGGGGGTCGGATTTGGGGCAATGACGGCGCGGGTTTTCAGGAAAATGCGCAGTTTTACACTTCTAGACGTCAAAATTGGGCCGAGCGTTATCCTAGAATTGCGATTTTCTCACATTTTTTGGCCGAATCGCTATAAACTGGATAACGCAGAGGCCATTTGGCACGTATGCAAGTGACTTCATGGAGCTAGACCCCCGCCAACAATCTGAGTTTGTCTGCCTTCTGACCGAGCATCAGGCGGCCATGCAGTCGTACATCATTTCATTGATGCCAGGAGCCAGCGGGGTGTCGGATGTGGTTCAAGAGACCAACTTGGTGTTGTGGGAGAAGCGGCACAAATTCGAGATGGGCACCAATTTCCGCGCGTGGGCATTCGCGATCGCGCGATTTGAGGTCAAGACGCACAGGCGGAAGCTGTTGAAAGTGGGCGTGCCATTTTTGGATGAGGCCTTGGCGGAGCAATTGGCGGATGAGAGTCTGGAAGAGCCGCATGAGTTTGTTGAACGATTGGCAGCATTGAAGCATTGCCTCGGGCGCCTCAATGAGGACCAGAGGCGCTTGGTCGAACATCGTTATTTCAAGCAAGATACTCTAGATGCATTTGCAGAGGATGTGGCCGGACCTGTGAGTCATTGCGAGTGAGTTTGTTTCGCATCCGCAGTTCACTTCGCCGGTGCATCGAAGGCACTTTGAACCCAAACCCCGAAGAAGCATGAACACTCGGGAATTAGAAATGAGCATTCAGGACCTGTTTGAAGGCCGGCTAAGTGCAGATGAGGTGAAGCAGCTTGAGCAAGAGTTGGTGGAGAATCCTGAGGCGCGTGAAATCTACAAGAGCTATGCAAGGTTGGAAGGTGCGATGAGCTATTGCGCTGCAGGCGTCGACCCAGCGCGCATCGTATCGATGGATCAAGTGGTCGCACGAGGCCAGCGCAGGCAATTCCGCGTCGCCATGCTGTCCGCAGCGGCCGTTTTGATGGGTGGGATGTTGGTGTTGAGTTTGGTGCTGGGGCAGGACTATGAACCCACACTGACTTTGAAGGTTAGCCAAGGCAGCGAGTTTGCTATTTCGCATGCGCCTGCCGACGAGGCCACACCCAAAGGGATGGTGCTTGAGCCCGGTTCACGACTTCAATTGCGCCGTGGTGCTGTGGAGCTGACTTTTTCGACGGGGGTTCGGAGTATTGTGCAGGCTCCCGCGGATATGCGATTGCTCGATGAGAACTCGTTGCAGCTCAATCGTGGGAAGGGCTGGTTTGAAGTTCCGCCGGAGGCCAGTGGCTTTCGTGTGGTGACGCCGAATATTACCTTGAACGATATTGGTACGAAATTTGGAATCATTTCCCAGCCCAACGACGGGCGTGCGTTCTTTTCGATCTCGGCATCGAGCTTGATCGTCGACTGGGAGTTCGACAATCTTATCGCCTTCAATGAGTGGGGTGTTCCATTTGGTGAGCGTCGATTCGGGGTCGGCCCAGAGAGCGTCCATGCCTTTCCAGCCGCCGGGAGGTTTCCCTTTGTTGTCCGGATGGTTCATGTCGTTGGAGTAGGGGATGCCGAAGTAGGCATCGAAGCCGTTGGCCATTGGGAGAACTTCGGGGTGATGGCCGAGGTGCCATTTTCCGAAGCAGCCGGTGGCGTAGCCTTGGGCTTTCAGGTGATCGGCGATGGTGTTCTCGGACGGGTTGAGGCCTTTATTGGAGGAGGGGAACAAGACGTGTTGGTGCATGCCAACGCGTTTCGGGTAGCAACCGGTGAGCAGCGCGGCGCGGGAGGGGGTGCAGACTGGCGAGGCGACCATGAAGCTGGTGAACTTCCGGCCATCGGTCGCGAGGCTATCGATGCGCGGGGTCTTGATCGTTTTGGAGCCGAAGCTGCTCAAGTCGCCGTAGCCTTGGTCGTCGATGAAGATCAGGATGAAGTTCGGCTTGGCCGCGTGAGCGGTGGACCATGCGAATGCGGCGATGAGAAGGTGGAGCGAGATGGATCGGATCATGGAGATGGGAGTTGAGGGGGCTGTGATACGGTTTTTGGTGGGTGATGGCAATTGCGCCTTTGGCGCTGTTCCTAGTTCTTGGTTTCGGCTACGCCGCCCCGACAAGTCGGGGTTGGTTCTTGGTTCCGCCGATGGCGGGGAAGTCGGTTGATCGGGCCGATCAACCCTACCTTTATTAGAGGCGCCTCCGGCTTAAGATCCGACTATGGCGGGCAAGCGGGATAATGACGAAGCACAATGGAGCGGAGCGACATGGAGTCGAGCGTAGCGAAGAGCCCGAAGGGGACCGCCGGCGGGCGGGATCAAAGCCCAAAGCACGAAGCACGAAGGAAGCGTGCGCCCCTTTTACCTTTCTCTCGCCTGCTTGTGGCGATAATCTTTGGGGAGGTGCTGAGCGCCTTTTCTCACCGATGAACCAACCCTTTTGTATTGCGCGACGTCTTCGCAGTTTCGGCCACGCCTTTGCTGGGATCTTCACGGTCTTTTGCACGCAGCAGAATGCATGGATCCATGCGTTGGCGACGGTGGCAGTGGTGGTGACGGGGTTTTTGCTCAAGGTTTCGGCGGCTGATTGGTGCTGGCTGGTGGCGGCGATGGCGCTGGTGTGGATGGCGGAGTGTTTCAACACGGCGATTGAATTTTTGGCCGATGTCGTATCGCCGGAATTTCACCCCTTGGTAAAAAAAGCGAAGAACATCGCGGCTGGGGCCGTATTGATTGCAGCCATTGGCGCGGTGATCATTGGGCTGCTGGTCTTTCTTCCTTACCTGAGTTGATGTTTGAACGATTCCGAAATCCCCGATTCCTGAGACGCCTTCTCGCGGTGGCCCTGTTCTTGGGCATGCTTGGGGCGTTCGTGCCGGTGGTGTTCAACGACGGCAGCTCGATGGGTCGGTACATTGCCAAGCAGCATCACCTCGAGATGGTGGCCGAGGAGGAAGTGGAGGATTACTTTGAAGCGGTGCTCTACGGCGAAGGCGAGGTGGGCGAAGCGCCGGAGGAAATCGGCAGCGCAGACGAACGCCGCGACTGGGTGGGCACGTTGTTTTTTGTCGACCGCTGGCTCGCCACGGCGCTGCTGGTGATCGCGGCCTTGTTGTTGGTTCCGAAGGTGCTCGATCGAAGCCGGCTTCGTCAT
Source organism: Luteolibacter sp. (assembly GCA_043566505.1). GTDB lineage: Bacteria > Verrucomicrobiota > Verrucomicrobiia > Verrucomicrobiales > Akkermansiaceae > Luteolibacter. The sequence continues at coordinate 1,404,592 of CP121322.1, forward strand.
CTCTTGCCGGTGCTGAGTTTGTGGCTGGTGGTCGAAGCGATCGGCGCGACTTTGAATGGTGGCAAGGCGCATGCGGAGCTCACCCTCTTCGCTCGCGCCACTCGATGGAGTATGCCGCTGGTCTTGTGGGGGATGGTGTGGAAATCGGGGAAGGAAGACCCGGATCAGACCGTTTCTTCGAAGCTGATTCATTTGGCGGTCGTCTGCACCTCACTGACCTTTGCGATTCACGGTTGGGAGGCCTTTCGCTTGCACGCATCGTTTCAGGATTTGATCCACGGCTTCTTTGGACTACTCGGGATGGAGCTGTCACCAGGCGCCGTGGCCCTGCAGTTGCGGGTGATTGGAGTCATGGACTTGATTCTTGCGGTGACCATCCTATTCTACCGACGCCCTGGGATCTTCCTGTGGATGGTTTGCTGGGGGTTGATCACCGCCATGAGTCGTCCGCTAACGCTCGGGTTCGACGCCTGGCCTGAGCTGGCCATGCGCGCTGCCAACTTCGCTTTACCGCTTTTCCTTTTCTTCGTTCATTCCAAACCCAAGACCCCACCTCATGAAAATTCCTAGTTTCATCGCCCTCCTTCTAGCGCTCTTCACGCTCACGGCTGTCGCCGAGCAGAAGTCGCTCAAAGAGTATGCCGAATCTCTCACGCCGCTCGAAGGCACCACGCCTGCGCAATGGCGCATCACTTGGACTGGCGATGCCAGCACCGAGGCCATCATTTCCTGGAGCACCGCCGAAGCCGGCGAAAAGCATGTCCTTCATTACGGCACCAATGCCCGCAAGTATGACAAGCATCAGGCTTGTCAGGTGAATGGCAAATACAGCGGCAAGAAAGACGAAGCCACCGCCTATTATCACCATGCCAAAATCACCGGGCTCAAACCGGCGACGAGATACCACTTCATGCTCGAGAGCGATGGTGTGAAATCCCGCCCATTTTACTTCATCACCTCGCCCGCTGAAGGAACCAACTTTTCGATGATCCACGGCGGCGATTCACGCTCGGGTCATTTGGCGCGTTGTCATGTGAATCAGATGATTGCCGAGACCGTTGAGAAGAGTCCCAAGATCGTCGGGTTCATTCATGGCGGCGACTACATCAACAACGGCAAGAACTGGAAGGAATGGCGTTTGTGGCTCAGCCAACACGAACTCACCACCGGCAAGGACGGGCGCGTGCTGCCGGTGATTCCCGCCCGTGGCAACCACGACCCGGGTCCGATCTATCGCGAAGTCTTCAACGTGCCGGAGAACGGTCCGGACTGGCACACCACCATGGTCGGCAAAGACATCGCCGTGGTCACGCTGGACACCAATGTTCCAGCCCAAGGCGATCAGGCGAAGTGGTGTGAGGAAGAACTCAAGCGCCTTCGCCCGCAGGTCGATTGGTTGTTGGTTCAGTATCACCGACCGCTCTATCCCGCGGTGAAGAAGCAGACCTCGCACGCCAAAGTTTTCCCGCCGATCTTTGACAAGTACAACGTCGATCTCGCCTGCGAGTCCGACGGCCACTGCATCAAGCGCACCATCCCGATCCGCGACAACAAACCGGATCCTACTGGCGTGACTTACATTGGAGAAGGCGGCCTTGGCGTGGGTCAACGCAAACCGCGCACCGACGACTGGTATCTCAAGGGTGGCGTGGTCGGTAGCGAGCACCACATCATGCAGCTCTACTTCACTCCGGAGACTTTGCGTATCCGCACCCTGCTCTTGGACGGCTCGGTCTTCGACGATCATTCGCTGAAGATCCGCAAGTAAGGTTCATCATGCGCAAGATTGATATCGGCAAAAGTGGCCTCAAAGGTTCCGTCATCAGTGTGGGGTGCTATCGCATCGCCGAGATGGAGCCGGCGGAGTTGGACGCGTGGATTGCGGCGGCGGATGAATCGGGCATCGATTTCTACGACCATGCCGACATCTATGGCGGTGGCAAATCCGAGGAAGTGTTTGCGGCGGCGTTTGCGCGTTCGTCGTTGAAGCGCGAGAATATCATCCTGCAATCGAAGTGCGGCATTCGCACGGGGAGTCCGGGAAGTGGCACGCGCATTGGTCAGTTTGATTTTTCCAAAGAGCACATCTTGTCGTCGGTGGATGGTATTTTGGATCGCCTTAAGACGGACTACCTCGACTGCCTGATGCTGCATCGGCCGGACACTTTGGTAGAACCGGAAGAAGTGGCGGCGGCGTTTTCGCAATTGCAGGACAGCGGCAAGGTGAGGCATTTCGCCGTCAGCAACATGAACCCCGGGCAGATCGAGTTGCTGCGCAAGTGTGTCGAACAACCGCTGGTCGCGAATCAACTGCAGCTCAGTCTCGGTCACACCGGATTGATCGATGCGGGCTTCAACGTCAACATGACCAATGATCCCGGCCTCGTGCGCGACGGTGGCATTTTGGAATACTGTCGTTTGCACGACATCACCATCCAACCGTGGTCGCCGTTTCAGTATGGCTTCTTTGAAGGCGTGTTCATTGGAAGCGAGAAGTTCCCTGAGTTGAACCAAGTGCTCGATGAGTTGGCCGAAGCGAAAGGGGTCACTTCAAGCGCGATGGCGATTGCCTGGTTGCTGCGTCATCCCGCTGCCATGCAGCCGATCTTAGGAACGACGAAAGCGCAGCGCGTGCGTGAGATTGCGAAAGCGGCCGACGTCGAGATGAGTCGAGATGAATGGTATCGCCTTTATCGCGCGGCCGGCAACGAGTTGCCGTGAGGAGCGGCAATGCGGTATAAGTATGCTTTCTGAATTGTCCCCTCGTGCCCCTGTGGTATGAGGTGCAAATGTCATTTTCCCATAGTCGCCGCCGCTTTCTTGCTTCTGGCACCCTCGCAGCGGCTCCGCTCATTTTGCCTTCCCGCCTCTTTGGGCAGGATGCTCCCTCGAAGCAGATCACCTTGGGCTTCATTGGCATGGGCCTTCAAGGGATGGGCCGCAATTTGGGGAATTTTCTTTCGCAGAAAGACGTCAAGGTGCTGGCGGTGTGCGATGTGATGATCTCGCGCGCCGAGGCGGCCAAGAAGATGGTGGATGCCAAGGTCGGCAACCAGGACTGCAAAGCCTATCAGGATTTTCGTCATGTGCTGCAGCGCGACGACATTGATGCCGTTGTCATCTCCACCCCGGACCACTGGCACGTGCCGCTTTCCATGGTCGCTCTCGCGGCGGGCAAGGATGTGTTTTGTGAGAAGCCAACTCTGACCATCACGGAGGGACGTTTGCTGCATCAGGAAGTGGCCAAGCGCAAGGCGGTGTTCCAATGGGGCATCGAAGATCGCTCGCTCATCCGTTACCATCGCATGGCGGGCTGGGTGCGTGACGGCCATATTGGCGAACTTGAAACCATCCACGTCGGCCTGCCGAGCAAGCCCCCTTTTCTGGCGGATCAAGCGGCTGCCGTGCCCGATGGTTTGGACTGGAATCTCTGGCTTGGGCCGGCGCCTTATCACGACTACACACCGACGCGAATGGCTCCACAAAACTGGCGTGGCATTGTCGATTACTCGGGTGGTTCCATCACCGATTGGGGTTCGCACATCATCGACACCGCGCAGGTTGGAGCCATGGTGGACGAAAGTGGCCCAGTTGAAGTCAAAGGAACATGTCGCGAACTCGATCCGAAGAAGTGGCAGACCAATGTGCCGGTGGGCTATGAATTGGAGTATCACTACGCCAACGGCGTTCGCATGATTGCGAAAGACGGAGAGGTCGACATCCGGTTTGAGGGCAGCAAGGGTTGGGTGCAGTGCAAAGGTTGGAATGGCAAGTGGCTGACCAGCGATCCCAAAGTGATGCGCATCAAAGAGTTTACGGACAATGCCAATTACTGGCCGCTCCCACCCATTGAGCATCGCGACTTCTTGGATGCCGTGAAGTCACGCGACAAGCCAGCATACCATGTGGAAGCCGGTCATCGGCTGGCAACTACCTTGCACCTTGGTCACCTCGCCTGCCAGACCGGTAAGGCCATTCAATGGAACCCCAGCGCGGAAGCCTTTGTCGGCGAAGATGCAGAAAGCCACATGAAGCATCCTATTTACCAACGCGAATCGCGCGATTGGGAAAAGGCTTGAGGTGGGAGAGAAGGCGTTGATGAAGGCAGAGTTTCGTGCGTTAAGAAAAACATAACGCAAAGTTCGCATTAATGTAATTTTCTAAAATATGAATCACGCTAGTTTGAAGCCGTAATTCATATCAATCCATGGAACTCTTTCACGACTTCGCGAGTAAATTTGTTGGCCAATTTCAGTCACCTGCCTTGGCCTTTCTAATCGCCGGCGCATTGCTGGCCGCATTTGGTAGCAAGCTGCGCATACCAAACCAAGTTTATCAATTCGTGGTGTTTGTGCTGCTGATGAAAATCGGGCTCAAGGCGGGGATTCAGATTCGGGAGTCGAATTTGACCGAGATGTTATTGCCGATCATTATTTCCTTTGTTGTCGGAATCGCCACAGTTTTGATGGGCGTGCTGGCGTTCAAATGGTTGCCGGGTGTGAAGCGGGAAGACGGGATTGCGACGGCAGGTTTGTTTGGAGCTGTCAGCGCATCGACCTTGGCCGCTGCGATCATGTTGTTGGAAGAGCGAAACATTTATTTTGAGGCGTGGGTGGCTGCGCTTTATCCCTTCATGGACATTCCCGCTCTGATCTTGGCCATCGTGCTTGCCAACATCTACCTGAAGAAAAAGGACGCGAGTTCGACGGCGGAGTACAGCGTGATGGGGATCATCAAAGAGAGCCTTCAGGGGTCGGCGATATCAGCCATGTTATTGGGCATGGTGATTGGAATGCTGGCGCGGCCCGAGAGCGTGTTCGACAGTTTCTACGACCCGATGTTCAAAGGCTTCCTTTCCATCCTGATGCTGGTTCTGGGGATGGAGGCGTATTCCAGAATCAACGAGCTCTTAAAAGTGGCGCATTGGTTTGCTCTCTACGCATTGGTGGCTCCCATCGTCAATGGCCTGCTCGCCTTCGGCCTCGGATACCTCGCCCATATCTGGGTGGGCTTCAGTCCCGGCGGAGTGATCCTGTTGGCCGTCATTGCTGCATCGAACTCCGACATCTCGGGTCCGCCGACCTTGCGGGCGGGCATCCCCACCGCGAATCCGTCCACCTATGTCGGCGCCTCGACCAGTGTGGGAACGCCGGTCGCGATCGCGGTCTGCATTCCCTTATTCCTTGCCATCGGTGAGGCCGTCTTTGAAATGTAATGAATCACCAACCGACCAAGACCATGTTGCACAAAGCCATCAAGATCATCATCATCACTGAGCAAATCATCTCCAAAGGAGTTTGTCAGATCATCGAAGACAGCGGCGCGACCGGTTACACGACCGTCGCGGCCGGCGGTCGAGGGAGTCGTGACAAGCGGTCGACTTCGGAGCGCACCTCAGTGGTCGACGACTTTGCGAACATCAAGATCGAGGTCATTGTCCACGACAAGGCCTTGGCCGAGTCCATCACTGACCAAGTGGTCACCAAGTATTTCCAAAACTACTCGGGCATCACCTACATCGAAGAGGTGGAGATTTTGCGTCCGGGCAAATTTTGGGAAGCGGAGTGAGCCTCAAGAAAGCTACGGCGCGGTTCGTTTACTCTAAGATTTCCGAGCTAGGGAAGCTCACGAATCTTGAGTTCACGAAAGTCGATGGGGGAGCCTTCGGATTCGAGGCAGAGGTAGCCTTGAGCGGGGTCGCATTTGGTGCCGCCGGAGACTTCGGTGCCGTTCACCCAGAGGCGGACTTCGCCGTTGATCGCGCGGATGTAGTAGTGGTTCCAGCCGCCGCTGCTGTGGCTCAAGTCTTGGCGCGGGAAGCTGCGCACACCGTTGGGGCAGACCTTGCCGATGGGAGTCATTTTTACGCGTACCGGAAACACATCGCCGTGGGTGGTGAACCAATCGGTTTTTTTGCCGGCGGCCTTCATCTTGTCGGTGAAGGCATTGTCGAGCACTTGCACTTCAATGCCATCGGGGAGACCGGGTTTGCCCGCTTTGGTGAGCTTGTCGATCGATTCCGGAGTTGCCCAAACAAACACACCGGAGTTGCCGGCGGGCTTGTTGTGTCGCCATTCGACCACCAACTCGAAGTTGGTGAGTTGCTTCTTCGTGCGCATGACACTGACGGGCTGCCCGGTGCAGGAGAGCATGCCGTTTTTCCATGACCATGTGTCGTCGGCGCTATTGACCTTGGTGAAATCATCCTCTGTTAGAGAGCGCCAGCCGGGTTGGGTGGTGTCGAATTTGGCGCGCGCCGTTTGGATGCTCATGTCCGACAAGGCTTCGACCGTGAGGCCTGTCGCGGCTTCTTGCGCGTGAACGCTGATGATCAACGAGGAGGCGATGAGGAGAGATGGGAGTTTCATTGTGTGGGTGGAGTTTCTATTACCACAGAGGCACAGAGGCACAGAGGCACAGAGGCACAGAGGCACAGAGGCACAGAGGAGACAGAGGTCACAGATTTTTCATAAAACTAAGAACCAGGAACTAGGAACCAAGAACACGCTCGAAGAGCGTCAGCCATTGAGAACCCAGCCGTCGCGGTATTTGCGGGAGAGTAGGGCGTTGGCATCGGCGTGGTTGGTGATCTTGCCGGCCTTGCCGTCGTATTCGAGGGTTTCGCCGACTTGATGAGCGATGAGACCGAGAATCATCTGCTCGATGTACTGGCTGCTGTATTCGAAGTCGCAGCCAGTGCTCTTGGAGGGGTCGCGACAGGCATCGAGCCATTGCTGGTGGTGAGCGATCTCAGGGGCTTGTTCTTCTTTGCTACGAGGTTTGTAGTAGGATAGGTCGTTGTCCTTACCAGCGGGGATGAGGATGCGGTTTGTGTAATCGGCGATGATGAAACCTTTGGTCCCCTTGAACATGGCGCCGTGGCCGATGGCTGCGGCGTCGAGGCCGCGGTGTGGCATGCGTGGTAAGGCGCCGCCTTGATACCAGCTCAGTCGGATCGGCCCGCGCCAATCATTCGCCGGGTGATCGAAGTGGGCTTCGAGTTTCACGGGGGTGACATCGGGGTTGAAGGGATCTCCGGTGGCCTTGGCAGTGGTTGGGAAAGTGGCGTCGATGCCATTCCAAAGCATGTCCATGAAATGGCTACCCATGTCGCCCATCTGGCCGACGCCGAAGTCGCGGAACATATTCCATTCTAGGCAGTTGGACCCACGATCGCCGCCCGCGAAATACTTCGGGCTGTAGGCGTGTCCTTTTGCCGGTCCAAGCCAGAGGTCCCAGTCGAGATTGGCGGGCGGCTTGCCCTCGGCCTTGTAGTAGGTCTCGCGTGGGATCTTGCGGTTGCCCCAACCAATGGCTTGCTTGAGCTCGCCGATGGCGCCGTCGAGGATCATCTCCTTCATCCGGGCATAGTTTGGTTGGGCGTGCATCTGGGTGCCGACCTGGGTGGCGAGCTTGCCTTTTTTCGAGAGCCAGTTGGCGCGGACCGTGCGGGCTTCCTCGACCGTGATGGCGAGGGGTTTTTCGCAATAGACATGGAGGCCGCGGTTCAGCGCCCAGTTGGAAATGAAGGCGTGATGGTGATCGGGAGTGGCGATCACCACCGCATCGAGGTCCTTTTGTTCGAGGCACTTGCGCCAGTCGGTGTAGGTCTTTGCCTTGGGAAACTTCTTGAGTGCCATCCCGAGGTGTTCCTCGTCCACGTCGCAGAGGGCGACCACATTTTCATCTTTGATCCAGCCGTGATGGGCGGTGCCGCGGCCCCAGACGCCGATGAGTGCGATATTGAGTTTGTTGGTGGACGAAGTCTCGCCACGGAGCAGTCCGCTAGGAAGGATGGTCAGGCCAGTGGCGGCGAGGCTGGATTTGGAGAGGAAGGATCGGCGGTTCATGAGGTGAATGACATCTTAATACCCATCGTTATCATGGGATCTTGCAAACCGCCGTGGGTGGAGTGGGTGTCAACGGCACAAAAAACCCCACTGAGCCGTTGGGCTCAGTGGGGCAATATAGAACGTCCCTGATAGAACGACGTGATCAGTCCAAATCTTTGTTTTTGAGAGCGGTATTGATGTGCTTGAGAAACTCATCGACCGTGCGGTAGCGCGATGCGGTGAAGCGGGTGAATTCTTTGCCCTCGGAGTCGAACAGCACGACGGTGGGGAAACCGGTGATTTTGTATTCCTTCGCGTAGGGTTGGTTTTTCTTCTTCACCTCTGGGTCACCATTGGGGAAGTCGAGTTCGACCAAGATGTATTTCTCCGAAGCGCCTTCGATGAATTCCTTTTTGGTGAACACATTCTTGCGCATCATGATGCAGGGTGGGCACCAGTCGGATCCGGTGAATTCAACGAGAACGGCTTTGTTTTCCTCTTTTGCTTTCTTGAAAGCGGCTTCGAGGTCGTCGCTCCAGCCCTCGGGGACGGATGCGGTTGCGAATGACGCGAGGGCGGCGATGGCGAGAGTGGTGGCGGAGAGCCAAGTAATTGCTTTCATCATATGAGTAAACGTTACGGCGGCGTTATTTATTCGAAAAACTTTCTCGAGATAGGGCAATTCCAGTAGTTGATTGGGTCATGCCAGAGACGCCGCAATTGATTGTCGCCACCCGTAATACTCACAAGACCGAGGAAATCCGCGATGTCGTGGGGGCTGGCTTTGAGGTTCTCGATGCCGCGAATTTTTCGGATTGGCCGATCATTGAGGAAACCGGAACAACCTTTTTAGAAAACGCCCGACTCAAAGCCTTGGGCATCAGCGCGGTCAAAGCGGGCTGGGTGTTGTCGGACGATTCAGGCCTGGAGGTCGATGCCTTGGACGGGGCGCCGGGGGTGTGGTCGTCGAGTTATGGTGGGGAAGAGGGCAATCATGCCAAGAACAACGAGCGGATGATGCGTGAGATGTTGGATGAGTCGGATCGCTCTGCGAGGTTTCGGTGCACCATGGTTTTGGCCAAAAATGGGGTTGAGCAGGCTCACTTTAGTGGAGTTGTGGAGGGGAGAATTGTGGATGATTTGCGGGGAAATCAGGGATTTGGCTATGATCCATTGTTCATTCCTGAGGGTCACGAGCAGACTTTTGGCGAGCTTGGGAGCGAGGTGAAGAGCCAGTTGAGTCATCGGTCGAGGGCATTGGTGCAGGTTGTTGCATACCTCAGAAATCATTCATAGTGAGCGGGTTGCGAATGTAAAAGAGCTCTATTTCGAGGCTGTCGCCGCGGCGAGGGGTCTGGAGTAGAGGCGATCGGTGCGGATCATTGGTAATCCGTCTGAATAACTTTTTAAACTCTCTGAAATTTGGTGTTGCCGCCTATCGGATGGAATCCCTAGTCTCACGGAGCATTAGATTGCGATTCCTTCCCTTTTTCCTATGTCCACACTGACGAAAGTATTCATCACCTTCATGTTCCTGTTTCTAGGAGTTGCAGGCTATTTGTATTACAAGAACAACGAGCTCTACAAGTTGGAGCAAGTGAACCGCGACGCGGAAGATGTTGCTCGGCAGAATGCGAAAGAAGATTGGGAAACCGCGCTAGCCAAAGAAGAAGCATTGCTCTCGGCCATTGCCGGATTGGAAAAACAGATCGCTGGATTGGAAGAAGATGAGGCCTCGCAAACTGCGACCAACGAAGAGTTGGACACCGACCTTCGCCGCAAGACCCAGCGAGTGACTCGAATCGCAGCTGAGGAAGACGAGTTGCTTGCACGTGAGGAAGGCATTCGCACGACCGTTCGATTGAACGGCGAACTCCAAGTTTTGTTGGACGACATCGCAGAGCTCACCGCAGCCACCAACGAAACACAGGGTGTTTTGGATAAGACGATTGAGGATGACAATGAAGTGAAGCGCCGCATTGGTGTGCGCCGCACCAAATTTGAAGCCATCAGCAACGCGGAATCTCTGGTCGACATGAAGACCACCATCCAGTCGATCTATCCGACATGGGGCTTCGTGACACTCGCTGGCGGTGACACCATCGGCATCGTCGATAACTCGGTTTTGGACATCGTTCGCGGTGAAGACACCATCGCCAAGTTGCTCGTGACATCGGTTGAAGAGCACTCGGCATCAGCAAGCATTGTTCCTGGATCGCTCGCAGAGGATGTTACTCTCATGGAGGGCGACACCGTCGTTCCCGCCAAGAAAGAAGAAGTCGTGGTCCCAGAAGAAGCTGGTCCCACAGTCATGAACTAATTCCCATTTCCCTACTCACCTAGATTTCACCACCCATGAAACTGATTATATTTTTGATCATCATGATCCTCGGCATTGGCACGGGTGCTTACTTCACCCTCGAGCGCTCGCGCGATTTCCAACAAGCTCAAGACGAGCGCTTGGATCACAAGAAGAAGAAGGAAAGACACCTTACGGATTGGGCTGACACCGAGGTGCGCAACAAAGGTCACGAGCAAGTGCTTGCTGATCGCGAAGAGCGCCGCGCAGTTTTGGAGGCTACGATCGCCGCGATGAGAAACAAAGCGACCCAGATGGAAGCGGAAATTTCCAAGGCGGACAAAACCATCGCTGCATACGACAAGCGTGTGGAAAGCATCCGCATGAAGCGTGAAGCGGTTGAAGCTGATCTCGCGAAGATCGCTCCGGATCTCACGATCGACAATTTGCCTGATCGCGTGAATAGCGCTGAAGACACCAAAGAGCAAGCCGTGGAGGCGCTCAATGAGTTGGAAGTCTTGCTGGCATCGCAGCAGAAAGCATTGGCGGAAAACCAGCAAGAACTTGCACGCATGAACGAGCGTGAAGACAACCGCATGGCTGGTGTTCGCACGGGTTCGATGGAAATCGAAATCATTGGTGTGAAGCACGACTGGGGTTTCATTATCATTGGTGCTGGTTCCGAAGATGGTTTTGCTCCTCAAGGCAGCCTGATTGTTGAGCGCAACGGCCGCATGCTTGGACGGGTTCGTCCTTCATCGATTGAGAAGAATCAAACCATTGCTGAGATTAGCTACGACACATTGCCGGCAGGCGTTCGTATTCAGACGGGTGATAAAGTGATCTTCCCGGTTGCATCTTCCAACTAACGCATCTCTTTTCTTCATATGAGACGTTTCGTAATTTTGATGCTGTTGGTGGTCTCCCCGATGCTTGGCTTGAGCTCATGTGGTCCAAAGCCTGAGAAAAAGCCAGTGGGCCCCACTAGCGAGGTCAGCAACATTCCATGGAATCGCCCGATCGCGGGCCAAGGCCAAGGCCAATTCGGCATGCTTCCTAGCAATCAATACCGCCGCTAATCGCGGTGATAGGGTGAGCCTGATTTGATGGTGGCCACTCGGTAGAGTTGTTCTAACAAAACGACTAGCGCTAATTCGTGTTGAAGCGTGAATGGCGACAAGTTGAGCAATAAGTCTGCGGAGTCGCGCAACGAGGTGTTGTGGCCATCTGCCGCACCGATCAGAAACGCGACGGTTTTGACATCGCCCCGCATTTCGAGGGCATCGATTTTTTGGGCGAACTTGCGGGTGGTGAGTGATTTGCCACGTTCGTCCATGACCACGCGGAAGCAGCCGTCGGATTTTTCGAGGAGTCGCTCAGACACTTCGTCTTGGCTGCCGGCTTTGACCACGATCAGTTGGTAGTCGCCATGGCGGGAGAGGCGTTTGAGATATTCATCCACGCCAGCCTTGGCATAGGCCAGGGCGGGTTTTCCAGCGACGATGAGGCGGATGTTCATGATCTGGATCCATGCTTGCTCGATCGGCATTCCCGCGCCAGCTTGAATTCACGACTACGCCTTGATCATGTCTGACGTTTACGAATCCGAAAAAGTCCTGAGTGAGTATCTTTTGTTTCATTACGGGACGGATGATGAAATTTTGCCTGCTGGCACATCATGGCCAGATGGTATGAAGGCCGCGTTGGGATTTCCCGTGCGCACCGCGAGTCACTTTTCAGCGGATCGGGTAGAGTCAGGCTTGGACCTCGGATGCGCGGTGGGCCGGACTTCTTTTGAGATGGCTCGCAACTGCGATCGCGTGGTGGGGATGGATTTCTCTCATGCGTTCATTGACGCCGCGAATGCGTTGATGCGTGGTGAGGTTTTGAATTACACGCGTTTGGAAGAAGGTCATGTGCGAACGGAGCTTAAGGCGATAGCTCCGGAGCGAGCCGCTGATGGTCAGTTGGATTTCCTACAGGGTGATGCCATGGATTTGCCTGAATCCTTGGGCGAGTTTGATCGGGTGCATGCCGCCAACTTGTTGTGCCGCTTGCCGGAGCCGACGCGATTGCTCAAGCGTTTGCCTTCATTGGTGAAGCCGGGAGGCGAGTTGGTCTTGGCGACGCCGTGCACTTGGTTGGCGGAGTTCACGCCACCAGAGAACTGGCCGGCATCGAGCACCCTGGAATGGTTGAAGGCGTCTTTGGGCGAGCAGTTCGAACTGACAGCCCAAGCGGAGGAGCCGTTTTTGATTCGTGAAACCGCGCGCAAGTTTCAGTGGTCGACCTCGATGGTCACCGTTTGGAAACGCGGGTGAGCTGAAGGATTAGAACATCGAACATCGAACATCGAACGTCGAACGTCGAACGTCGAATATTGAACTAGGGAAGAAATGAGAAATGACTCAGTCCTTTGTGGGGTTCAGCAAGCTTTGTCGTTTGCCCGGGGTGATGTGAGGTGGCTTGAGGTAGATCGGTTGTGGGATCTCCGAACTCCAGGCGTCGCGTGTAGCTTTGCTGCTGGATTGCCATGTTTGCCAGAGTCGGGTGGCATCGGGGGATTCGATCTTGATTTGTGATTTCAGATCATCACCGACAGGAAACCGCTCAGCGGGTTCGAATGAAACGATGGGCGTCTTGGCTTCAACTGCATTTGCAAGGATGGCCGTGAGTTCCTCTCCATTGCAAAGCGTGGGGGCATGCGTCAATTCCGAGTCATGCATGCTGGCGGTCCAGAACGAGCCGCGACGGGCATCGCCAATCGCAAGGCAGGTGGCGCCGCCATCGCATGAAGGGACGGCGAGGATAGAAGGAACCGCAGTGGCGGGACAGTTGAGTGCGATCGCCACTCCTTGTGCCGCAGCGATACCGACCCGTGTGCCGCTGTAGCTGCCGGGGCCGCTGCCGACGAGAACGAGTTGGATTTTATTCCGCCCGTATCGCTCCAACATTTCTGTTAGAGGCTCGAAAAGCAATGCGTTGTGGTTGCGATCGCTGGTAAATTCTTGTTGCTCGATCACGCCTTCATCACCGACCAATGCCACCGTCGCCACAGGCGTGGAGGTTTCGATGACAAGGGTGTGCGGGCTGGGCATGATGAAAATGGGCCGTGAGCCTAATCGTTTCCGCTAGCCCACCAGTCGGGCTGGTTGCCGGGTTTCCACTTGATGTTGCAGCCGCTGCTGGGGAAGGGGTTTTCTGGGGGTGCATCGCCTTCGAGCAATTGCTCCATGGCTTCACGCATATCGGCGCCGTCGGCGCTGTCGTTGTCACTTGGTCGGGTGTCGTCGAATTGTCCTGCGTAGTAAAGTTTCTCATCGCCATCGAAGAGAAAGAAGTCGGGGGTGCAGGCGGCGCCGTAAGCGAGTGCGACTTCTTGCGATTCGTCGACGAGGTAGGGGAAGTCCCATTCGTTCTCTGCACTGAACTCTCTCATTTTTTCAGGGCCGTCTTGGGGGTATTTTTCGAGGTCGTTGGAATTGATCACCACCGTGCTGATTCCCTCGGCCGCCATTTCATCGGCGAGTTGAGCGAGGGCCTCCGCGACGTGAATCACGTAAGGGCAGTGATTGCAGGCGAACACCACAAGCGTGCCTTTTTCTCCACGAGAGTCAGCGAATGAAACTTCATTGCCGTCGGCATCAGGCAGAGAGAAATCAGGAGCGGAATCGCCAATGGCGAGGCGGAAGGTCGATCGAACTTCGGACATGGGGATAGGTAAAAGCTGAAAAGCTGAAATGTAAAACGTTGAAAGCGGAAATGGAGTGAAGATGGAATATTAACCACGAAATTCAGGAAAAGGATGATGAAGAGGGTTGGATGGATCGAAACGCAGAGGCGCGGAGAGCGCGGAGGTGATCGCTGAGAGAATAAGAAATAATGGATGAAAGCTTTTAATATTAAGATGCATCCGATCCCTTGCGGGCCTCTTCGTGCCCTTTGGTGGTTCAAACATCTTTCTTAGCGTCTACCTCTGTGACCTTTGCGCCTCCGCGTTTGACCTCGCTCCGCTCGCCCCAAGCCTCTTCCGATTTCCTCCTCCGGAAATCATTTTATCGAAGCTCGTTATGACTCACTCTGCTTTCGATTCATCCAGCCCCGATTTCTAGATTGGACAGGTGGGTGAGGCGGGGCATGCTATTGGGGCAATGGCTGAGCCGCTGACATCTGAGGAACGACTTCGTTACTCGCGCCACTTGTTGATCCCAGAGATTGGCGAGGCGGGGCAGGTGAAGTTGAAGCATGCCTCTGTGTTGCTGGTGGGCAGTGGGGCATTGGGATCGCCGGCAGCTATGTATTTGGCGGCGGCTGGGGTCGGGAGAATGGGATTGGTGGACGACGACGTGGTCGATGTTTCCAACCTGCAGCGGCAGATATTGCATGGCGGATCGTGGGTGGGGAAACCCAAACTTGAGAGTGCGGTGGCGCGGTTGAAAGAAGTGAATCCCCAGGTCGTGGTCGAGCCGTATCCGGTCCGATTCTCTCCAGAGAATGCGATGGAGACCGCGAAAGATTACGATGTGATTGTCGATGGTTCCGACAACTTCCCGTCGCGCTTCCTGACCAACGACACGGCCTATTTCTTGAACAAGCCGCTCGTCTACGGAGCGATCCACCGCTTTGAAGGGCAATCCTCGGTGTTTGCGCCGCATTTGGGTGGCCCTTGCTATCGCTGCATGTTGCCGAGCCTGCCCGCACCCGGCAGTGTGCCTTCGTGTGCAGAGGCGGGGGTCTTGGGCGTTTTGCCAGGTGTGATTGGATCGATGCAAGCGATGGAGGCGATCAAGCTGCTGCTCGGGATCGGTGAGCCTCCATTGGGCAAGCTGACCGTTTACGATGCACTTCAGACTTCCTTCCGAACCCTCAAAGTGCACCGTGATCCCCGTTGCCGCTTGTGTGGTGAGAAGCCAGAAATTACCAGCGTTGCCAATCCAGAAACCACCGCGAGTGCCACTTGCGAAACCCCATCCATCACCATGCAAAGCATTACCACGCTCGAACTCCGCCAGATCTTAACCGAAGGTTTGGACGGCATGCTCATCGACGTTCGTCAACCCGACGAGCACGCGGCCAACAACATTCCACAAGCCAAATTGATTCCATTGGCGGAGCTTCCTTCTGAGGCGGATTCCTTGCCCAAGGATCAGGAAATCTACGTTCATTGCAAAGCAGGTGGTCGTTCAGCCAAGGCGGTGGAGTTCCTGATGGATCAGGGATTCACCAAAGTCACCAATGTCGCGGGCGGAATGGATGCCTGGCTGAAAGAAGAGCCAGCTTAGGACGCTTAGCGGACGCTTTGGGCATCGTCAGCGATTGGGTTCTTGTCATGCCCTCAGGAATGATCTTGGATATTCCTCTATGAATTCAAAAGCAGGCGCTTCACGCCGTCATTTCCTCAAGTCCACACTCGCCGCCGGCGCGGCTTTCGCTGGCCCGAACATCGTTCGCGCCCAAACGCTCGGCAACAAAGACAAAGATGCTGCGAACTCGCGCATCGGGATGGGTTTCATCGGCATGGGTCTCATTTCTGGAGGCCACCTCAAGACCTTCAGCGGCATGAAAGAGATGCAGCCGCTTGCTGTTTGTGACGTGAAGCCGAACCAGCTCAAGAGGGCGGTCAAAACCTTAGAAGGAAAGGGCTTCAAGGATATCATCGCAACTTCGCAGTTTGAAGAAGTTCTCGCCAACCCAGCGATCGACGCAGTGTGCGTCACGACTCCCGACCACTGGCATGCGGCGATCGCGCTCGCAGCCATGAAAGCCGGCAAAGACGTCTACGTTGAAAAGCCGATGACACTGACCATCGAGGAGAGCAAGTTGATGGTCGAGGCCGAGAAGAAATATGGCCGCATTGTTCAGGTCGGCACTCAGCAACGTTCATCGGTTCACTTCCGCATCGCCGCCAACCTCGTTCGCAACGGCATGATTGGTGAGGTCAAAGAGATCTACGCTCAGCTTGGAAGTTTCGGGCAGCCGCCGAAAGAGGAAAAAATCGTTCCAGTGCCAGAAGGTTTTGATTATGACCGCTGGCTTGGACCGACCCCATTCTACGATTATTCCGACCATCGCGTTCAGGGCTCCTATGGTGGTGGCTGGCGCTGCTACTGGGATTACGGCAGCCGCAAGTTCGGCGACTGGGGTGCGCATCACTTCGACATCATTCAGTGGGCATTGGGTCGCGACGACACCGGCCCGGTCGAATTCATACCGAAAGGATATGAAGGGGCGGAGCATCATTCCTTCACCTATGCCGATGGCATCAAAGTTTGGCGCGATAAGAAGCCTAGCCCGGCGATGATTCGCTTTATAGGGACTGAAGGTGAAGTGCATGTCAGTCGCGGTAAGATCGCGACCATTCCGAAAGAGTTGGTGCGTCACAAGTTCACGGAGGAGGACAAGCAGGTCTATGTATCAATGGACCATCGCAAGAACTTCATCGAGTCGATCAAGTCGCGCAAACCGACGATCTGCCCTGCAACCGTTGGTCACCGTTCCGGCACCATCTGTTTGTTGGCTGGCATCGCCGAGCGCACCGTCAAGCCCATCAAGTGGGATCCGAAGGCGGAGAAGGTCATCGATAACGCGGAAGCCACATCGATGCTCAGCCGCGAGCGTCGCAAAGGCTACGAGTTGCCGACGATCTGATCTTGATCGATCTCTGATTTAAGAAGACGGCCCCGATGGTATCGGGGCCGTTTTTTTGTGGCTGCTCTCCTTGCGTCTCGTTGGCCTGAGCATTGGCTGCGGACTGCGCGGAGCGCCGTCCCTGCCGGTGATTACTTCGCGATGGCGCGGAGGGTGAAGTAGGCTTCGAGTTTTTCGTTGGCAGGTTCTGCATCGAACTTGCCAGCCTCGGGCTTCATCGTGATGTGATAGACTCGGTCGGTCCACATGCCCTCACCAAAGTTGGTGGGTTGCAACGTGATCATCTTGCGGTCGGCTGAGATCGTGATGGAGCCAAGCGCATCCTCGCGTGAGTCGTGCTCAGGCGAACCGTATTTGCCAGTGTTGGTGTAGAACCATGAATTCACAGTGATGTTTTTCATCAGGTCGCTCTCGCCGACTTGTGGTCCAAGGGGTTGGGTCAGGTGGAGGGTGAAGCCTTTTGGATCGCCAGAGACTTTTTCGATATCAGCTGCCTTGGTGCTGCCGTCCCAGATGAGTTGTTGCAGGGCTTCTTGATTGCCGCCGACTGCGCCCCAACCGCGACCAGTTTGGCCGAGAAGCAGGCTGCCGTTTGGCAAGAACACGGGACGCATGATGCCGGAGGCAAAGCCGCTGGCGAATGGGATCGCGCAGCCTTGGTCGATGCCATCGACTTGTTCAGTCACGACACGGATGAGGCGCGAGAGCGTTTGGTCGCCGATGAACATCTGTCCTGGGAACTGGCTGAACTTGCCGTCAGTCGTGTCCCAGGTTGGGTTGCCTGGCGAGTTGGCCAGTTTGCGTTGCGGGAACCAGACGGCGCCTTTGCGAAGCTTGTCGGCCCAAAGTTCAGGCTCCAGCTCGGGAGATTCCGGAGTCATGCCGGGGAGGGCTTCGAGGCCTGCCACGTGACCGTAGAACTTGCCTTCTTCGAGTGGAACGAGCTTGGACGATCCGACATAGTCGCCTTGGTTCTCGGCATACCAGAGTCGGCCATTGGGATCGATGCCGATGCCAGCGGGGCTGCGCAGGCCGTAGGCGTAGGGGATCATTTCATTGTCAGGAGTCACCTTCATCGCCCATCCGCGGTAGCCACCCATTGAGCCCATGCAGGCGCTGCCGCCGAGCCATGAGGCGCGTTTGTTTCTGGGTGCATGTGCGAGGTTGAGGTTGAAGTAGTAATTGCCTTCCGCATCGCGCACGGGGCCGTGCATGTATTCGTGGTAGTTGCCGTGGATGCCGAAGTCATCGCAGACGACCTCAAAGTGATCGGCGCGGCCGTCGCCATCGGTGTCGGTGATGCGAGTGAGCTCCGGTTTTTGCGAGATCACGATTTGGTCGCCTTTGTCGTCTTCGATGACAACGCCGAGCGATTCAAAGGTGCCTTCTGCGAACAGCGACCATTGGCCATCGCGGATGCGCCAGATGCCAGCGGTGCGGGTTGAGACGACGATGGTGCCGTCTTTGGCGATGTCGATGCCGGTTGATTCAAACAATTGCGGCAGGCCGTAGATGTCTTTGGGTGAGTTCCAAGTTTTCAGTGAATAACCTGGAGGGAGTTGGATGGGTTTTTTGCCTGCCTTCGCGGGCTCAACGACGAGCTGTTGTGATTTCGTGATTTCTTCAACGCCCGCCGGTAGAGATGCGGTGACTTCTTGTTTGAGGGAGCTGCTGAGAGTGATCACTTGTGACTCATCTTTGGGCATGAGTGTTAGAGTCATGTCCTTGATGGAGCCGCCATTGGCAGTGATCGTTTTCAAGCCAGTGCCGCTGACTTTGAATTCTTGTTTTTCTTGGATGGTTCCACTGAGGGTGATGAGGACTTCGCCTTTTTTGGAGAGCGTCAGGGTTTGAGAAAAGACGTTTTTGCCGACGCGGAAATTGAACGATGGAGTGCCTGTGGTGGGATCAATGTTGTAGCCGAGGAATTCTGCATCGAGCGAGGAGAGGCGGTCGCTGAAGTCGGTGGTTTCCCAAACGTATTTTTCGATGGCGGGAATATCGAGGAAGTCGGGTTCTTTGAATTCGAAGTCGACCACTTCACCATTCGCCGTGAGAGGAGTCAGTAGCGGTTGGTTATCGACCAACACTTTGGCGGCGTGGCCGAGAGCTGAGGGTTGTCCTGCCCGGCCTCGGCGCTCTTCTTTTAGGTTGAGGAAGCCACCGCTCCAGATGCGGCGCACTGAGAGGAAGCGTGGGTCGAAGCTGTAGTGGATGCCGTTTGGGTTGCCGACATGGATGGCGCGGGTGCTCAGGCCCTCGACGCCAGCGCGAATGACACGAGTGCGTGATGCGACCAGAGCTTCGTCTTGGATTTGGACTAAGCTGTCGACGTTGACCGTTTCATTTTCGCTTTTCATCACCTTGCCCGGGCCGGCTTTGCCTTTGGGCCCGCGACTGCGGAGGTAGTGGAAGACCGAGTCCATGTCCGTATCGCTCATCACCGCTTTCGGAAACGACGGCATGATTGGTTGGTAGGCTTGTCCTTTGAGTGGGCCTTCACGCGAGATCGCGAGTTCATCCATCGAGTTGCGGATGGTATCGGTGAAGTAGTCCTTGTTTGCCTTGCGGCTGTGCTTTTGTTGCGATTCCGCAACCATCACTTCGATGTCTTGCGGTTGCTTGAGGAACAGTCCGAAGAGGTTCGGGCCGGTTTTGGCCGAGGCCTCCATGGCTTCGGTATCGTGGCAGACCACGCAGCCGAGGGATTCGAATACTTTTTCGCCGCGTTTGACGGCGTCGTATTTTTTCTCTGCGAGCAATGAGTTGCTGGCGAGCGCGAGGGTGATGAGGGAGAGGAATGTCCGTTTCATGGGAAAATTGAGCTGCGGCTGGTATGCAGCCGTGATGCCATAAACGGGTTTTGCGGGGGAAATCTTCCAAAACTCCCCTAATCGTATGACCAAAGGGCGCGGATATCCGAAAACCAAACAGCCACGGCTTTCGGCCGTGGCTGGTGGGTTGAATGCTGGGAATATCGGTTCTTAAGACTCGTCGCTTTCAGGCGCTGTGTCCTCTGCTGGGGCATCAGACTCGGTGGCCTCGCCATCGTTTTCGGCACTATCTTCTCCCGTTGAGTCTTCACCGTCAGGAACGACAGAGGAGACATCCTGCAGTTTCTCACCTTTTTTCAGGGTGAGAAGTTTCACGCCTTGCGCGTTGCGTCCAGTGGTTCGGATTTCGCTGACGCGGATACGGATCGATTGTCCTTTCGAGGTCATCAGCATCAACTCGTCTTCGTCGCAGACTGTGGCTGCGCCGACGACTTGTCCGGTTTTCTCTGTGACCTTCATCGTGATGATGCCTTTGCCGCCGCGAGTTTGCGTGCGGTAGTCATCGAATGGAGTGCGTTTTCCGAGGCCATTTTCCGAGGCGACCAAGAGCGTGTTGCCTTCGGTTACCAGCGCCAGGCCGATCACGTAATCTTTCTCGCGTGGGCGGATGCCCATCACGCCCATCGAGCTACGACCCATCGAACGGGTGTTGTCTTCGTGGAAGCGGAGGCTGAGGCCGCCGTTGGTGACCAGAATGAGTTCATCGGATCCAGAGGTGAGGCGAACATCGATCAGTTCGTTTTCTTCCTCTAGCTTGATCGCGATGATGCCGTCCTTGCGGTAGTTGCGGAAATCATTGAGAGCAGTTTTCTTCACCTTGCCGGTGCGAGTGGCGAAGAATACGAATCCACCATCTTCACGGAACGTGACGTCGTTGCCGTCATCGTCGGTGGTGCGCTCGAGTCGAAGCATTGCGGCGATTTGTTCTTCCGGTTTCAGGTTGAGCACGTTCTTGATGCTGCGTCCCATTGCGGTGCGTGACCCTTCAGGGAGTTCATAGACGCGCTCGACATAGACTCGGCCGGTGTTCGTGAAGAACATCAGGTAGTCGTGCGCTTGGACCGAGAAGAGGTGTTCGATGAAGTCGTCTTCTTCGCCTTTGCCCGCGGTGCGGGTTTCCATGCCTTTGAGCCCTTTGCCGCCGCGTCCTTGTAGACGGTATTCGGTGGCTGGGGTGCGCTTGACGTAGCCGCGGTGGGAGAGCGTGACGATCATTGCATCGTTTGCAATCAGATCTTCCATCGCTACTTCGCCGGCTTCTGCGAGGATTTCGCATTTGCGTGGTGTGGCGTATTTTTCGCGGATTGCTTGGAGCTCTTCCTTGATGATCGTGAGCACGCGGACTTCGCGAGCGAGGATGTCCATGAAGTCTTTGATGTCGACGAGGATGCCATCGTATTCGCCCTTCACCTTGTCCTGCTCCATGCCCGTGAGCTGGTAGAGTCGGAGTTCAAGGATGGCGTTCACTTGGCGTTCGCTGAAGACGTAGTTATCACCTTTGATCGCCGCTTGTGAGCGAATCATGATGCCCAGCTTCTCAGCGGTGGCGGTTGAGAACTCGTAAGCGGCGAGTCGGGAGCGGGCTTCATCGCGGTTTTTCGAATCGCGGATGATCTTGATGAAGTCATCGAGGTGGCCGAGCGCGAGAAGGAAGGCTTCGAGCAGCTCTGCGCGTTCTTCTGCTTTGTTGAGCAGGTAGCGGGTGCGGCGAAGCACCACGTCGCGGCGGTGTTCGATGTAGGCATCGATGGCCTCCTTGAGAGAGAATTGTTTCGGGCGCTTCTCGTGAATCGCCAGCATGTTCACGCTGAAGGAAGTTTCGAGTGAGGTGAGCTTGAAGAGTTGGTTGACGACCACCTGTGGGCGGGCATCGCGTTTCAGCTCGATCTCGATGCGGGTTTCTTCGTCCGACAAGTCACGCATGCCGGAGATGCCGGTGAGCGTCTTCTCGTTGACGAGTTCAGCAATGCGTTCTTGGAGAGTCGCGCGGTTCACGCCGTAGGGCACTTCGCGGATGGTGATCATCGACTTGCCGTTCTCGTTTTCTTCGATCTCGACTTTGCCGCGGAGGCGCATCGAGCCGCGGCCCGTTTCAAAGTAGCTTTCGATGCCACGAATGCCGCGCACTTCGCATGAGACTGGGAAGTCGGGGCCTTTGATGTGTTCCATCAATTCTGGCAGCGTGATCTGTGGGTTGTCGATTTGAGCGCAGATGCCATCGATGACTTCGCCGAGGTTGTGCGGGGCCAAATTGGTGGCCATGCCGACGGCGATGCCGGTGCCGCCGTTTACCAAGAAGTTCGGGAATGCGGCTGGCATCACTGAGGGTTCTTCTTGGGAGCCGTCATAGTTCGGTTGGAAAATGACCGTGTCCTTATCGAGATCTTCCATCATCGCCATGCCGAGCGGGTGGAGACGGGCTTCGGTGTAACGCATGGATGCCGGAGCATCGCCCTCAACCGAACCGAAGTTACCTTGGCCGTCGACCAGCATATCGCGCATGGACCATGGTTGGCCCATGTTCACCAGCGTGGTGTAGATCGAGGAGTCGCCGTGGGGGTGGAAGTTACCCATCGTTTCACCCACAATCTTGGCGCACTTGACGTGGGCTTTGGTGGGAGTCACGCCGAGCTGGCGCATGGCATAGAGCACGCGGCGTTGTGAAGGTTTGAGGCCGTCGCGGACATCAGGGAGTGCCCGTGAGACAATCACGGACATCGAGTATTCGAGGAACGAATCAGAGAGTTCCTCAGCAACGTTGATCGGCTTAATTGAATCTGACATAGAGTGGTTTATTGGTCATTGGGCATTAGTCATTGGTGACTGACTTCATGCCGATAGATTTGATGTAGGCGTTAAGGCGTTTGTGAAGGGTTTCGAGATCTCGATAGAGGTCGCGTGCGTGATCCTTCTCGATGAGCTGGCGCTTGGCCGATTTCTCTAGCCACGTTTTGGATTCGCTCAGAGATCCACGTGCGTAGTAGCAAAACTTGAGATTCTCTTTGAAGTGGTAGCGGCCATGGCCCTCCGAAATATTTGCAGAGATGGAGTCAATAGATCGAACGAGTTGGGAGCCGACCGTGTTTTTGGCTAGGCCATCCCAGGTAACCACCAGCGCCCAGACATCTTCCGCGATGCGCATTGATTCGCGGTAGATTTCTAAGTCGTTGAGGGTGGTGCTCATGATTTTTTAACTAATGACCAATGGCAAATGACCACTGACCGAATCTTGATGTCTAAACATCAAGATTCCGGACGTTTAATGCATTGTCTTCGATGAACCGTTTTCGAGGTTCGACCACATCGCCCATGAGGACGTCGAACATCTTGTCGGCTTCGACGGCGTTATCGTCATCGAGACGGACACGGAGGAACTGGCGGCGTTCTGGGTCCATGGTGGTTTCGAAGAGTTGTTTGGCATTCATTTCACCAAGACCTTTGAAGCGTTTGATTTGCACGCCTTTCTTGGAGATCTCAAGCACGCGCTCGAGGACTTCCGGAATGGCAAAGATTTGGTGGGCGTATTCCTTGTCTCCTTCGCCTTCGTGCAGGGAGAATAGCGGTTCGTCTTCGGAGTAGAACTTGATGACATCGATGCCAGCTTCTGTGAGGCGGGCGAAGAGTTTGGCGATGGCGTGTGACTCGTGGAGTTCGTGAAGCACGGCGCGACGTGAAGGGCCGGTGCTTTCTGCGAGTTCTTCATCGGTGAGGATTTCATCGAAGAGTTGAAGGTCGCGGTTATCATCGGCGTAAGTGCGGAGTGCGCTTTCGTCGGTGAAGTAGAGCACGCTTTCGTCGTTTCCTTCACGGATGCGGACCATGTATTCAGGCAAGTGGCCATCATCGCGGCGATTCTCGAGGTAGGCTGGGAAGCTGCCGCCATTGCCTTCGATTGACTTGGTGTAGCGCGACAGCGAGGAGAGTGTCTCAAGGATGCCCTTGAGTTCGTCTCCGGTGAATATGCGTTTCTGATCGTGCGTGCGAAGCACCACTTCACCAGCACCGAGTTCGATGAGGATGTTGTTCAGCTCGTTGTCGTCTTGGACGTATTCCGAACGCTTCTTGCGAGTCACCAAGTAGAGTGGTGGCTGCGCGATGTAGAGGTATCCGCGTTTCACGAGATCTGGCATGTGTCGGCAGAAGAACGTGAGGAGCAGCGTGCGGATGTGAGAGCCGTCGACGTCCGCATCGGTCATGATGACGATTTTGTGGTAGCGGACTTTCTCGATGTTGAAGGCGCCTTCTTGGTCGCCGTCGCCGATGCCAGCGCCGATCGCGGTGATCATCGATTGAACCTCTTTGTTTTGAAGCGCGCGGTGGAGGCGGGACTTCTCGACGTTGATCAACTTACCACGAAGGGGAAGGATGGCTTGGGTCCGCCGATCGCGCCCTTGCTTGGCGGAACCACCGGCGGAGTCTCCTTCGACAATATAGAGTTCGGATTTTGAAGGGTCGCGCTCCGAGCAGTCGGCGAGCTTCCCGGGGAGTCCGCCGCCTGAGAGCGCGGACTTGCGAACCGTCTCGCGGGCTTTGCGTGCGGCTTCGCGGGCGCGGGCTGCGTTGACGGATTTCTCGATGAGTTTGCGCGCGAGCGCTGGGTTCTCATCGAAGTATTGCATGATGCCTTCGTAGACGATGGAGGATACCACGCCTTCGATCTCGGCATTCACCAGTTTGTCTTTGGTTTGCGAGGAGAAGCGCGGGTTCGGCATTTTCACCGAGATCACGCAGACGAGTCCTTCGCGGCAGTCATCGCCAGAGAGGGCGGGGTCTTTGTCTTTGAGGATCTTGTTGACCTTCGCGTATTGGTTGATGCCGCGGGTGAGGGCGGTTCGGAAGCCGGTAAGGTGAGTTCCGCCGTCGCCGTTCGGAATCGAGTTCGCGAAGCAGAGAATCTGATCCTTGTAGGAATCATTGTATTGAAAGACGACGTCGGCGAATACATCGTCCTTGGTGGTTTTGCCGTCGTAATCGAGTTCGATTTCGCGTGTGCCATGGAGGATGACGGGGTCGTCGTGGATGAGTGTTTTGTTCTCACCGAGCTGTTCGACGAATTCCTCGATGCCTTTGGCGTAGAAGAACGAGCCTTTCTTGGCGGATTCGGGTTGCTCGTCTTCGAGGTCGATCGTCAGTCCCGGGTTGAGGAATGCGAGTTCGCGGAGACGGGTGGCGAGTCGGTCGAATTGGAATTGGATGGTATCGACGAAGATCGTCGCATCCGGGAAGAAGGTGATGGTCGTGCCAGTTTTCTTCGGGTCGACCTCGCCTACGACGTGAAGCGGTTCGGTGGTGGCGCCGCGTTTGAAGCCGATGCGGTGGATTTTGCCTTCGCGGGTGATGTCGGCACGGAACCAATCGGAGAGGGCGTTCACGCATTTTGCGCCGACGCCGTGGAGGCCGCCGGAGTATTTGTAAGCGCCTTGTCCGAACTTGCCGCCTGCGTGGAGGTTGGTGAGCACCAGCTCAACGGCGGGCATGCCGAATTTCGGGTGCATATCGACCGGGATACCGCGGCCGTTGTCGGAAATTGAAACGGAGCCGTCGACGTGGATGGCCACTTTGATGCGGTCGCAATAGCCGGCGAGATGTTCGTCGATGGAGTTATCGAGGACTTCGAAAACGCAGTGGTGGAGACCGCGTTCATCGGGGTCACCGATGTACATGCCGGGGCGCTTGCGGACGGCCTCCAATCCTTCGAGTTTGTCGATCTGAGCAGCACCGTATAGTTGCTCATTTCCGACCTTAGTTTGTGCCTTTTCTGGCTCGTTGGGAGTCTCGGACATAGGGTGGCCCGAAGGGTCTGAAATACCCGCCGCCGAGACAAGGAACTTCTTCAATAAAGAGAGGCTTTTTTTGGCCTATTTTTAGAGAATTTAAACCATTGACAATCAACGTGTTATAAAGCCGTATTTTGACCTTGTTTGCGGGGTGGCTGGTGGGCGTGTCAGAAGCCTTGGGATTTGCCTCGAAAACTCACAAATTGAGGCATTCTCGCTGCCATTTCATGAGGGCCGATTCCGGTGTTTCATCGCCTCCTGCGATGGCCTCGATGACGGCGCGTGCGGCAATCAGGGAGCTGTCGATATCGAGCTTCTCGGCGACCTCATTGCGAGTGCTCATCATGGCATCCACTTTTTCATCAAAATTGGGGTCGCGTTTGCTGCGTTTTGTCTTCGGCCGTTTTGGCCATTCTTCCTCTGTCAGGGCGCGTGCGGCGTCCACAGCCGTGTAGAAGCGTTTGGCTCTACCTGGGCGGTAGTGTTTCGGCAGAGAAGGCTGCTTGCCCTCTGCCAGGCCGTCGCTCCATGCGATGAGATTGCGGTTGGTGGCGACCATGAAGGTGGGGCGGTCCCAGGACTCCGCTTCGGCATCGCGCCAGTACCAAAGGGCCTTGAGATAGGCCAGACCGAGCCTGCTGAGCTTGCCGGAGCCGTTGATGCGCCAGTTGTCCTCGGTGGACACCTCGCGCTCCAGGACCTTCTGGCGGGCGCTTTCGCAGCTTTCCACAAACCAGTCGTAGCGTCCGCATTCCTTGAGCCCAGCGACGATCTTGTCGCCCATTTCGAGGAGGTAGTTCACATCGTCGAGGGCGTAATCGATCATTTTCTCCGAAAGCGGGCGCTTGCCCCAGTCGGCTTTTTGCGAGGATTTCGAGAGTTCGATGCCGAAATAGTGGCTGACTAGGTTGCCGAGGCCGAATTTGCGGACACCGAGGAGGCGGGCACCGATTTGAGTGTCGTAGACGATGGCCGGCAGTTCGCCGAACTGGCGTTTGAACATCGTCATGTCGTAGTCGGCCCCGTGCATCCAGACGGTGGCATCGGCGAGGTAGTTGCCGAGCGGGGTCAGATCGGCGATCTCAAGAGGGTCGATCAGAATGGACCCCTCGCGCGTCGCAAATTGGATCAGGCAGAGCGATTCTTGGTAGCGGTGAAGGCTATCTGCCTCGGTGTCCACGGCACAAAGGAGTGGCTCAGGACCATTCTGGACTTCTTGGATGTAGGCGGAAAGTTGCTCGTTCGTGACGATCATGTAGTGATTTTGCGGATGCGGTGGGGGTGGGGGGCGCTGCGCATATTTTGATATTGGAGGCGTGGAATCAAGTCACATTTAGCGCCTTGGCCTGCTCCTCGGTGAGCTCAACCACCTTCCATGGAAGTCCGTGGGTGTTGAGGTCGTCCATGAAGCCATCGGGGTCGTGTTGTTCCATGTTCCAGACGCCCGGTTTTTTCCATGACCCTGCCAGCATTTGCTTGGCGCCGATCATCGCTGGAACGCCGGTGGTGTAGGAGATGGCTTGGGATCCGACCTCTGCGAAGCAAGCTTCGTGGTCGCAGGTGTTGTAGATATAGATGGCTTTGAATTTTCCGTCCTTGATGCCGGTCATCACGTTGCCAATGCAGGTGCGGCCTTTGGTGGATTTTCCGAGGTCGCCGGGGTCTGGGAGGACCGCCTTGAGGAACTGGAGAGGGATGATTTCTTGGCCCTTGTATTGGACGGGGTCGATGCGGGTCATGCCGACATTGCCGAGGACTTCCAGGTGCTTCAAGTAGTTGGTAGAGAACGACATCCAGAACTGGGCGCGCTTGATGGTTGGGATGTGTTTCACGAGGGATTCGAGCTCTTCATGGTACATCCGGTAGATCTCATAGGTGCCGACTTCATCGGGGCACGTGAACGACTGGTGCTGAGACATCGCTGGGGTTTCTTGGAACGATCCGTCTTCGTAGTGGCGGCATTCTGCGGTCACCTCGCGGATGTTGATTTCCGGGTTGAAGTTGGTGGCGAAAGCTTTGCCGTGGTCGCCGCCATTCACGTCGATGATGTCGAGCGTGTGGATTTCATCGAAGTGATGTTTGAGGGCGTAGGCCGTGAAGATATTGGTCACGCCAGGGTCGAATCCTGAGCCGAGCAGGGCGGAGAGGCCGGCTTTTTCGAAGCGTTCTTGGTATTCCCATTGCCATGAATATTCGAACTTCGCGACGTCTTTGGGTTCGTAGTTCGCGGTGTCCATGTAATCGCATCCGGCCTTGAGGCAGGCGTCCATCAGGTGGAGGTCTTGGTAGGGCAGGGCAACGTTGATCAGCAGCGTGGCGCCGGTTTTTTTGATCAGCGCGGCGGTTTCATCGGAGTTATCGGCATCGACTTGAGCGGTGGCGATGTCGCGACCGGTGCGTTTTTTCACCGAGGCTGCGATGTCCTCGCATTTCGAGACGGTGCGGGACGCGAGGGTGATTTCGCCGAAGACTTCGGGAACCATGGCGCATTTGTGGGCGACGACGTTGCCGACTCCGCCGGCACCGATGATGAGGACTTTATTCATGATACGTTGTGGTTAATGCGTGATTGAATTTCTGATGTCTGACAAGGCGGAACCAAGGTGGTTGGGGAGATAATGGGGATGAAATAATTGAATGAATGCCGGATTTTAGGACAACTTTTCGGTCGCGCAGCGGTTATTTAGCTGCGAGCCTTGAAAAAACTCCGACTTTCACCAACCCATGAAGCATTCATCAATCTCCCGCTCTTCTCACGTTCGTTCAGGATTCACCCTGTTGGAAATGGTCATCGTCTTGGGCATCATCGCGATGATCATGGGTGGTGCGATCTTCGCGATGCGGGGCATTGCGGGTGGTGCAAAGCCCGCTCAAGCCAAGGCCGACATCAACACCTACTTGTCGGCATTGAGTCTTTATAAAATCAACAAAGGCAAATACCCAAGTACGCAGGAAGGGCTGAAGGCCATCGCCAACCCAAAAAAGGGAGTCAAAATCGTTCAGGACCCATGGGGGCGTGATTACGTTTATCGTTTCCCTGGCAGCATCAACACTTCTGAGCCAGAAATCATCAGCTTCGGTGAGGATGGTCAGGAGGGAGGTGACGATGACATCAACAGCCAGAAATTGTAAACGTTCCGGCGGGTTCTCGCTGATTGAGATCGTCATTGCGCTGACCATCGCCGCGATGGTTCTCGGTGGTGCGCTGGCGGTGATGAAAGTCTCATCAGACGAGTATGCGTTGAAAAAAGCATCCGGTGAGTTGGAGTTGATTGCTAAGCGAGCACGAGCCGCCGCGATTTTACAGCAACGGCCGTATGCGGTGGAGTTTTCTCAAGGAGTGGTGCGCATGATGCCATTATCTCAGATTGAGTTGTCGGACATGATGCTCGATGATGGGAATGGTGGAGTGGATGATGAAGGATGGGAGCTGACCTTGGACAATGGGATGGAAGCGAAGGTGAGGCGGTGGAATTCAGATGACTGGATTTCATTTGGCAAAAACTCGAGAGAAGTATGGCGGTTTGATCCCAATGGTTTGTCTGAGCCGATATCCGTGCAGCTGCAACTCAACGAGAGCGCTGCGACGATGGAGTTCAATTTGTTAACCGCCGCCATCCGCGAAGTAGAATACGACATTCGATGAAGTTCATTCGCCATCCACACAAGCGCGGGTTCCTTCTGTTAGAGATGGTTCTAGCTTTGGCGATATTTTCGATGGCGACCACGGGTTTTGTTGTGGCCTTGCACCAAATGTCGCAAGCGGCATCGTTGTCGCAGCAAGAGACGCGTGTCGGCCGGATTTTAGAAAGCGCCTTGTCCGAGGCGATTTCGGCTCCTGTGTTGGAGCCGCGAGAGGATCGTTATGAACTGGGAGACACGGGGGTTGAGATTTGGACGGTGGTTGAGCCATTGGAAGAATTGCAAACGGAAGATGGTTCGGTGTTGCAGGAGATGTATCGCGTTGAGGTCACGGCGCGGTGGTATGAAAATGGAGTTTGGGAAGAACGCAGCGCGGAGACCTGGCGTTACGGATTGATGTATCAACCATGAGGATTTCTAGGCACAGATATGGAGCGAGCGGCCTTTCTTTGATGGAGGTGATGATTGCTGTGCTGTTGTTGGGGATCATCATCGGGATGGTGTTGGCGACGGTGAAGACCTCGCTCGATTTGGGGCAGGGAATTGTTGAGAAACAAAATGAAGAGATGGAGCGGCAGGCGTTCATCGATTTTTTGGACAAACGGTTCTCAGCGCTGCCTGGAAATGGCCGATTGGATTTGGTCTTCGAGGACTCCGGCACGCATTATCTGTCTGATCTCACACTTCAAAATGCTCCTGTTAGTTTCACTTGGGGTGGAGAGCAGCGAATTGCAAAAGCGGTTCAGTTGTCCACCGTGACGAAGCGCAGCGGGTATTTGGACATCGTCCTGCGATACTATGAGGATGAGATTTTGGAAGGGTCCGAAACTGAGTTGGGAGAGAGCTCCTTGGATGACGGTGAGCCATTTGCGGAGATCGTATTGTTGTCGGATGTCGCCTACTTTGAGTGGCAGGCATTGAATGCGAACACCATGGAGTGGCAGTATGAGTGGGATGATCGGGGACGGATGCCTTTGCAATTGGAGTTGGTGATGGCGATCGGAGCGAGGGGCGAAGAGGTCCGACACGTCTTTTGGATACGGCCGAAACAGAACCCTGAGATTGCGATGCGTCAATTGGGTCAGCTTGAGCAACCCAGTCAGCCCGGCGTCGAGCTGCCGCCATCGACCAACGTGGATTCAAAAGGAGGTGGCCAATGAAGTGGGGTTGCCGACATGCAAGGAAGCGCGGAGCAGCGCTGATGGCCGTGATTTGGTTGGTGGCAATATTGGCGATCGCCAGCATGACGGCCCTGCGCGTGGTGTTTTATGATGTGGATGTTTCCGTGGCCAAGACCCATGGGATCAAGGCTCGGCACTTGGCGGAAATGGGAATTGCGGTTGGGTGCAACCCGGTTGTGAAGCGAGATGATCCGATCTTGGTTCAGTATGATGAAGAAACCGGCGAAGGGTTTGAGGTGAAGATCACCTCTGAAGGCAGGCGCTTCAATTTGAACGCGATCATCATGCGTGGTGACTCGGACTTCTTGAACACCTTGTTCACCGATTGGGGGATGGAGTTGGAAGATTCTCAGGCGCTGGTCGATGCCTTGACCGATTGGGTCGATGAAGATGATGAGGCATCGCTGAACGGTGCGGAGGTGGAGGATTACGAGGAGGAGGGTTTTGTGAATCAACCGTTCAACCGGCCATTTTATGATTTGGAAGAGGCTCGATTGGTCCGGGGGATGAAGCAGCTTGAGGCATTGAAGCCTGACTGGCGGGATTGGTTCACCATTTGGAGCAGTGGTCAGTTGGATTTGAATGATGCGCCGGCTGAGTTGATCGCGATTGCCGCCGAGTGCCCGGTTGAGGTCGCTGAGACCTTGGTTGAGGCGGTTTGTGGCGAGGATGGCATCCGTGACACTGAGGACGATGTGCCCTTCCAAAACATCGAGGTGGCCTTGGAAATTTTGGGTCTCGATCAGGAGGCCGACGCTGAAATCGTGAACCGGCTGACGGTCAATGACCCGACGACAAGTATTGAGAGCATTGGGCAATCGATGTCGGCCAAACGAAAAATTACAGTTATTGTTCGCAACCGAACGGGTCGCCCTGCTTTATTACAACGTACTGAAGAAATCATTCCGTGAGCAAATCAACCGAACATTCATTAATGCTTCCCGGCGAGTCTGGATGGGAAATCTGGACTCAGCAGGAGGGTGGCGCGTACGCACGCGTTGAGGCCACGGACCAACTGCACTGCGGCGAGGTGGAAAATTTCCCAGCGGGTGAGCTTACCTTTTTGTTCTCATCCAGGTCGATCACCGCCGTGCCGATGAAGGTCGCGAGTGACGACGATGAGTTGTTTGAGGACTTGGCGGGGATGCATGCTGAGCGCATGGGAATCCGCAGTGATCCGATGGCGGGTCAGTTGTCGGATGTTTTCGTGGTCGACCGCGGATCGCAGAGCACCACCTTGCTCGCGGTGTTTTTGAAGGCTCCTCAGATGGGTGATCTTCCGTCAAAGGGCCCGAACGCTTTTGATTTTTCAGCGAGAGCGTTTCCAGTCGATGGGACTGCGATTGCGATATGGAAAGAACTGGGTCGTTGGGTCTTTGGGGTCTACTTCGACAGCAAGCTCTTGTATTGCCAAGCGACGGCCTTTGATTCTGCTGAGCCGGATGTGGCTTTGGCGCGTGAGATCAAGATCGCGTTGATGCAGATGTCGATGCAGGAGATCTCGATCGAGCCGCGCCGGATCATTGTGTGGTCGGACGTCGACTGTGATACTTCCGCATTGAAGCAAGTCTTCACCTTGCCCTTGGAGGTAATGCCAAAGCCGGCTCCTGTCTTGCCGGAGCCGCTGAGCAAATTGTTGCCTGAGGATGTGAGAGCCGCTCGCGATGAGGCGACCAAGAAGCGCAACATCATGATGGCGGTAGCGGCGATTGTGGTTCTCTATCTAGGGGGCGTGGCCTGGTTGGGTTATGGGTTGTGGCAGAAGTCATCGCAAATTGCCGAATTGGAGCAGCGCGCAGATGAAATCGCGCCGGAGCGTCAGGCCTACGAAGCGCACATGATGAAATGGAATGAGTTGCAGGAGGCGATCGATGAGAACTACTGGCCCGTCGATATTATGGATCGAATTTCTGAGTGCATACCTCCCAACAGCGCACTTCGCCTGAATAGTGCGGAGATCAGTGGATACTCGATCAAGTTGAATGGCGAAGCTCGTGATCTAGGGTCCGTAAAAAGTTTTTCCAAGAACCTCGAAAAACACAACGGGCTATCCCGATTGGATTGGAAGTTTGCAGAGCCTACACAAAACACCCGTGGGTGGGCATTCCGTTACGGTGCCGATGTGCCCAAAGTCGCCGCTCAACCTTAACCCTAACCACTCGCTAATTATTCCATGTCCGATCGCGAAAAGAAACTTCTAGGTTTATTCCTGCTTGCTGGGTTTTTGGTCCTCAACTTCGTTTTCTTCAACTTCTACCAAAAGAAGAGTGAGGCGTTGCAGACGGCTCAGGATGCTGCGCAGCGAGAGTTCGATATTGCGCTCATGATCCAAGAAAGCCGGCAGGAAGTTGTGGATGAGATGGAGTGGTTGGCGCGCAATGAACCTGAACCCGTTGCGAGCCAAGACGCGGAGGTGAAATTGGTCAACTTTGTCGAAGGTCGCGCGCGATCCAATCAGCTTGAGCTTTTGGGCGATATCGACCTGCTTTCCAGCGACACCACAGAGGGCAGGCACTTCCACCGAGCGCGCTTGATGATCAAGGTCTCGGGCTCGGAGAAGTCGCTTTATCGTTGGTTTGACGCTCTCAACAATCCCAGTGAATTGCGAATCACCACCAGCATTCTCCTCAGCCCCAACCCCAAGGATGATACACAAATCGACTGCACGGCGACGGTAGAACAATGGTTCGTTCCGCTTCCTCCGTCGGCTTGAGTGAATTCCAGCTTTGTATTTCCCAAGACTCACGGCATTCTGTTACCCATGAAATCAGCGACCATTGCCCTCTGCACCGCCTTTGCCCTCATCGGCATGGGGCAGGCAGACGAGCCTAGAAAGGCTCCGCTGACGAAATACCAGAACCTGTGGACGAATTCTCCGTTCACTGCGAAGCCACCGCCAACGGTCGATGCGCCTTTGTTCAATCCGCTCCAGAACTATGTCTTGTTGGGGGTTTCGCCAATTCCCAATGGTTATTGGGTTTCGATTCAGGACAAAAAGTCCCCATCGGAACCGGCAAAGATCGTGACGACCAATGCGCCCAATGAGGGCATCAGCATTGTGGAAATTCGCTTCAACAAAGAGAATCCACTCGGAACCGTCGTGGAAATGAAAGTGGGGAGCCAGACGGGAACGGTCGCATTCGATCAGAAGTTTTTGGTGATCAAGCCACCTGCTGCGCCAATGGTGAAACCGCCAGCTGCCAACAACCCGCCAAAGAACCCCTCCGTATCGACCAAGCGCCCACGCGTGCTACCGACCACGAACCAATCCAAACAGGACAATAACTCGCGCGCGAATCGTCGCAGCCGATAATTGATCCACCCATTTTTCCCATGTCATCTTATCGATTCCTCATCCTTCCACTTTTCCTGACCTTGCCAGCATTGGCTCAACAAGGAGCGAAGCCGCCTGTACCGATTCAAGGTGAAAAATTGCCCGTCGCGAACAACAAAGCCGGAGAAAAGCTCATCGTTGAAGACATCACCCTCGCGAAAGTTAGCGGGGTTGAGCTTGCAAAGTATTATCGCGAATACACGGGCAAGCGCGTGATCGTGACATCATCTGCAGCAGGAACCGAAATGGCCTTCATGATGCAGGCGAGCCCAGAAGACCCTTTAACTCATGCTGAGGCAGCAGAATTGCTTCGCAAGGCAGCGGTGTTGGAAGGATTTGTTTTCACTCAACATCCGGGCGATCCCAACTTGGAGATCCTTACGGTTGCATCGAGCGCCACGCGTCCGACCAACGTGCAGGTGGATGTCTACAATGAGAGTTCAAAGCTGCCCGATGAAGACATCGTGATCACTTATGTGATGACCTTGAGCTACATCAAACCCGATCAGGCCGTTCAAGTGTTCACCCAAGTGGTCGGCCAGTTTGGTCCGTATGCATCGATTTCCGCCGTGCCAAATGCATCGGCTGTGGTGATTACGGAGAAGGCATCGCTGATCAAAAGTTTGATCGAGCTCAAGCAGACCATTGATGTTCCTGGTTCGGTCCAAGCGACGCGTTTCATTCAGGTGCAGTATGCGGATGTAACCGAAATCGCGACCGTCATCACCGAGATGCTCAATATCCAACAGTCGGCCCAGCAGACGGCGGGTGTGCAACGTGCTCCTCAAGCAAATGCTCAAGGAGCGCCTCAAGGTGGAGCAGCCCCGGCTGGTGGTGGAGTTTCCGTTCCTGTCCAGGTCGTGCCCGAGCCGCGCACCAACCGTATTTTTGCCATGGGTCGCCCGGTGGATTTGGTGTTCGTGGAGAACCTCGTGCGTGAGTTCGACATTCCGACCAGCGAGAAAACGTTTCTTCGCCGCAAGTTGAAGTTCCTCACCGTGGCCGACTTCTTGCCGATTGCGGGTGATGCGCTCACACGTGCCTTTACCGGAACGGCAGATGGAACCGGCACTCAAGGATCTGGCGGCGGCAACAATCGTCAGTCCAACGCGCGCCAGACGAACAACGGGAACAACAATCGGAACAACAATGGCAACAGCTTTGGTGAAGGAGGCGGAGGCGTATCTTTGGGAGAGCCTGATGCGACGTCTGCGCCGGAGTCGTTATTGATGGGTCGCACCTTGTTGGTGGCCGACAACATCACCAACTCGATTGTTGCGCAGGGTCCGCCGCCAGCATTGAAGATCATTGAGAACTTGTTGGACCAAATCGATGTCCGTCCAGATCAGGTCATGATTTCGACTATCATTGGTCAACTCACTTTGAACGACAGCACAGAGTTGGGCTTCAACTATCTATTGGATGGCAAAGACGTACGCGGTGGCGGTGGTGGCAATGGCAGCGGAACAAGTACAGGATTCCCAGTGATCGGCCCGCCCGATGTGGCAGTTGGCACTTTCCCAGCATTCAACCCTGCCTCCCTTGCGAATCCCGGGTTGAGGGTGTTTGGAACGATTGGTGATCTGAATGCTTACATCACCGCTCTGACTTCCAAGTCCGACTTTACGGTGCTTTCCCGACCAAGCATTTTCACCTCGAACAACCAGAAGGGTGTGATCTCGAGTGGTGAGCGAATTGCAATCCCAACCGAAGGAGGAACCAGCACGGGTAGCTTCAGCAGTGGAACTCGGATCCAGTATGAGGAAGTGGTGCTGAAGCTGGAAGTCATCCCGTTGGTCAATGCGGACAACGAGATCACGATGAGCATCGCCTTGCTCAATGATGAGCAAAACGGCACCCAAGTGATTGAGGGTGCGGGCACCAATGGTGGCGACCTAACAGTGCCTCGTATTTCAACTCGCGAGATTCTCACCACCGCGACCGTGCCAAACAACAAGACCATTGTTCTGGGCGGGTTGATCGTGGGCCGCGAAGGCCAAGAAGATGCGGGCATCCCGATCCTCAGCAGTATCCCGTTGGTCGGGCGCCTTTTCAGTTCCAAGAAAAACACCGAAGATCGCACAGAGCTGATGGTTTTCATTCAGCCGACCGTGATCAATAGCGATGAGTCGCTGCAGAAAGTGCAGGATGACATGAACAATCGTTACGACGTTTCCGATAGTGCAAACGGCTTTGCCACTGATGGAAGCCCGCTCTTTGGCGGTGAGTTGCCGGTTGATCCGCAGGAGGAGGCGAAGCCTGAGACGAAAGCACCGTCGATTCTCAAGGGGCCAGTCCATCGCCGTCGATAAACGAACGGGCTTTTAAGAAATGATCTAACGGGTGACGCCGCGCTCCGATTTCTCGATGAAGTGAATCAAGTGGGCGACTTGTGGTGTGTCCGCTGCATGTGTCGCTTTGAGTGAGCTCAGCGCGTTCGCGAGATTGCCGTCTTTCTTGAGGAACAACTTTTTATAGGCGGCTTTGATGGAGCGGATGTCGTCCTCGGCGAATCCGCGGCGTTGCAACCCGACCATGTTGAGTCCCCGAGTGGCAGCTGGGTTGCCATCGATGATCATGAATGGCGGGACGTCTTGGACGACCTTTGAGAGGCCGCCGATGATGGAGTGTTTGCCGATCCGGCAGAATTGGTGGACCGCAGCAAAGCCTGAGACGATGGCGTGATCTTCGACCTCAATGTGGCCGGCGAGCCCTACCGAGTTGGAGAGAATGATGTGGTCGCCAAGTTGGCAGTCGTGAGCGACGTGGGCGTAGCAAAGCAGCAGGTTGTTGGAGCCGATGCGTGTTGGTAGATCTTCGAACGTGCCGCGGTGCACGGTTGTGTTTTCGCGAAACACGTTATGATCGCCGACTTCCAAGTAGGTGGGTTCACCCACATATTTGAGGTCTTGGGTTTTGCCTCCGATGGCGGAGAATGCGAAAAACTCGTTGCCTTTGCCTATTTTGGAATGCCCTTCGATGCTGACGTGAGAATGGAGCACGCAATCATCGCCGAGTTCGACATTGGCTCCGACCATACAAAATGGGCCAATCCGGACGTTGTTGCCAATTTTGGCTTTGGGGGAAACGACAGCAGATGGATGAATCACGGCATGAATTTCGTCCGATCTGGACGGAATTGACGAGCATAATCTGAATCGATGGGGGAATCCTCCAGCTTAGCTACCTGGAGTTACCACCACCTGGCCGGATTCAAGACCCTTGAGGATCTCGGTTTTGCCATCAGCTTGGCGTCCACGTGTGACGCTGCGTGCTTCGGTTTTGCCGTCGGCCAGTTTGACCTCCACGCTCCAGCCTTTCGGGCCATAGCTGAGAGCTTTGTCTGGGACGGTGATCGCCTCTTCATTGTAGTAGCTGATCAATTTCACCTTGGCGATGTTGCCGATCGCAGGGCTCAGTTCCTTGGGCCATGTCGCAGCGAGCTCAACTCGGTAGCGGCCTTTCGGGTCGGGTGTGCTTGCGACGTCAGTGACGCTGGCATCGATCGAGATGTCCTCGCGTCCAGCAAATTGCGCGATGCCGGTCATGCCTTTCCCCAAAGTGCGGGCGGTGGAGCCTGGGGTGAAAGCCACCAGAACCGTCTTGGCCGAGGCGGGGATGAATGTGGCGATCGGACGTTGCATGGGCGGGCGACCATTTTTGACCAATGTCTTGATCAGGTCGCCTGTGATCCACTCGCCTTGATCGAATGAGCCATAGTAAAAGGTGCCGTCAGCAGGGGCTTTGATTTCTACAAGCGCTTGATCACTTTTCAGTTGATCTAGCGATTGCTGGAGGCGTTCGAGTTGGATCTTCTGGCTTTCGAGGGCGAGCTCTTTCGATTTGATGTCGCGCGGGATGGACTCCTTGGCTTGGTCAAGGGCGATGGCGGTATCGCGTGCCTGGTTGGCAAGCGTGATGGCTTTGCGGGGCAGATAGACCTCCATCGTGCGTTTGTGATCAAGAGCTTCCAGTTTCAAGCCGATCTCAGCTGATTTCACATCGTTCTTTTGGCGGACCAAAATGATTTCCTCCGTTTCCTCGGTGAGGTCATCGGCGGCATACATTTGTTTGAGCTGTTTGAGTTCTTCCTTTTGGTTCTCGAGGTATTGTTCGGTTCGATCGAGTTGTTGTGTGGCTCTGACTTCGCTGGCTTCGCGTCCCTGGTCTGTGAAATAGGCCAGTTCCTCTTTGGCGATCTCCGCACTGTTGCGCGCGGCTTCTAATCGATGTGCTGCGGTTTCCTTGAGTTGCTCGAGTTCTTGCTCTGCTGCAGCCAGCGCGAGGGTGGCTGTTGCGACGGCGCGTTGAGTATCAGCGATTTTGTCGGCGAGCTTCTGGGGGTCGAAGGACATCAAAACGTCGCTCTTTTTCGCAGAGCTGCCGTGTGGGGCGATGTGTAGAAGTTGGAAGTCACCCCATGCTTTGGGTTCGAGCATGATGGTTTCACCGTCGTCGGCGGGGGCCACCTTTGTGGTGAATGAGGACTCGATGATGAATGGCTTGGGTTCGACTGGAACTTCAGCGGCGGAGGCAGTAGCGATCAGAAGGACGCTTGAGAGCAGGGTGATGTGAGACGTTTTCACGGCGTGAGATTATGAATTGCAGTTGGGATAGAAAGTTGAATCGGCAGCCTCAGTCAATTGGGCGTCCTTTGCGTCCGAGCCAAATGGGCATCAAGCGTGAGCGTTTGGCGTTGGGTGATGCTGGGATGTCATACTCAGCGACGTCAAAGCCGGCTTTTTTCAGTGATTTGTGAATATTTCCAATTCGGCGCGATCCGGCGATTGCGAGCAAGCCGCCGGGTTGGAGTGAATCGTAGGCGGCGGCGAGCCACCGGCGGTCATCGACCCACGGTCGGTTGCGAGGTCCCATCGGGGATGCATCGAGGTGAAGCAGGATGGCATGCAGTGAGTTTTCGAGCGCCTCCAATGCCGGCGGGCCACAGTCATTTTCGAGAACGACTCTTGGGTCGTGATGGATGGGGCTTTCGGGAATGAATTCTCGATGCCATTGGGTGATGGCGGCGGTGGGTTCCGCGACCACAAATGTTCCGCGCTTTGCTTTCAGTTCTTCGCAGACGGTCTTGAGGGTTTGGCCGAGTCCGAGTCCGACGAGGAAAATCTTGGGTTGTCTCGCAGGGCGGAAGGGTGCGCAGGCAAGCTTTGCGAGTTCCTCTTCGGCGGCACGCGTGCCAGCGCCGCAGATCTGTTGGCCGTGGATCAGGAGGGATTTTCGGCCATCATGCTCTTGAAGAGTTAGAGTGCTGCCGTCGGGCAGATCGGTTTCTGCAAGATTGATTCTAGGTTTCATCGCTTGGGGCTTGTGATTTCAAAGAGGGTGTATTAGATCACAGGCACTATGTCCACTGATCCTAACGCACCTGATACCGCGCCTGCCACTGAAAGCAAGAAACTCATCGCAGGTATTTTTGCTCTCCTGCTTGGCGCATGGGGAGTTCACAAGTTCTACCTCGGCTACACGAAAGAAGGAATCATCCAAATTGTTCTCACGCTTTGTTGTGGCATTGGGTGGATCATGGCCCTCGTTGAAGGCATCATCTACTTGATGAAATCCGACGAAGAGTTCATTGCAACTTACCAAGTGGGTCGCAAAGGCTGGTTTTAATCGAAACTCTTAACACTCAATCAATAAAAAACCCCGGCCTGCGAAGGCCGGGGTTTTTTCGTTTAGGGTTTTAAAACCTATGGATTACAGGGAGCCTTTCAGTGCGGCCGATGGCTTGAAGCCAACCGACTTAGAAGCAGAGATCTGCATGGACTCGCCTGTTTTAGGGTTACGGCCAGTGCGTGCAGCGCGGTGTTTCACTTCGAAGGTGCCGAATCCAATGATTTGGACCTTGCCGTCTTTTTTGACTCCAGTTGAGATGGAGGAAAGGACAGCGTCGAGAGCTTCTTCGGCAGCGCGTTTGGTTGCTTCGGCTCCGAGTGATGATTGGATAGATTCAATAAGTTCAGCTTTATTCATGTCAGCAGGATTCTGCGCTGAAAGTGGAGGGCTTTGGCAAGCGGAAACCGTTGAAAAATAGGTGTTTTTTCAACATTCATGTCTTGACTCTGATAGGTTGTCGGTGTTTGCGCGCCCAGAAAGCAGGGTGGCGAAATCACCGAAATCCGCCCTGATTGGTCACTTCTGTTAGAGTGTTCTTTGGGTCAGTGGGGTTGCCGCGCGGGGTGGGCTTTTCGTTGGGTGCTGAAATTGGTTTTCAATTCCTAAATTTAGGCGGTCTGGATTCGTCGTATTCCTGGCAAAAACTGCAGTTGCCAAATGAGTCCAAGATCGGCGGTGGGCTGGGGAGTTGGATGGCCCGCAAACCCTTTAGAAACGAGGGTTTGAGAGATGTTTGGTGGATTCGATTGAGCCTAGCTGCGATCGCGGTTGCCGGCGCGCCATCGGAATGTGGCCAAATTTTATCGAAAAGGACTTGCGGACGGTCTTGCACAACTTTAAGCACCCCGCGCGCCCCACAGTTTTCGGGCTAGTTTTGGCATGACCCTCCGATCAATTTTCATCACTCTGACAGCCTGGCTCGCATGCTTAGTACCAGCATTTGCGGCGTCTGAGGGTGGTCATGACCATTTGCCGCCCCATGCCGAGCAAATTTTCAGCATTGGGCCAATTGTGATAACCAACTCGATGTTGATGATGTGGATCGCCGTTGCGGTGCTCATTTTGATCGTCCAGCTGGGTACCCGCAAGATGTCGCTGATTCCTAAGGGTATGCAGAACTTCCTCGAATGGCTGGTTGAGTCGCTCTACAATTTCCTGGAGGGCATCCTCGGTGCTGACCTTTGCAAAAAGACCTTTTGGTTTTTCGGCACCATTTTCATTCTCATTCTCTGCGTCAACTGGCTCGGCTTGATCCCAGGTGTTGGCACCGTGGGTTGGGAGTTGCAGGGTGCAGGTGTTGATTCGCACGACAAATTCCGCCCATTTCTTCGTGGTGGTAACGCAGATCTCAACATGACTGCGGCGATGTCATTTACGTTCGCGATTCTCTGGTTCTATTGGGCCATCCGCGAGAACAGCCTGAAAGGCTTCTTCGCTCACATCTTCGCGCCGAAGGGTGCGTTTCAAGGGTTGTTGAAAGTCTTCATGATCCTCATCTTCGGCTTTGTCGGTGTTCTGGAGGTTGTTTCCATCCTCTTCCGTCCAGTGGCCCTCTCTTTCCGTCTCTTCGGCAACGTCTATGCGGGTGAGAGCATTCTGGAGAACATGATGCTCCTCGTTGGCGACAAAACGTATCTCGCTTGGCTGCCGCCAATCCCATTCTATTTCCTCGAGCTTCTGGTCGGCCTGATTCAGGCGCTCGTCTTCATGCTGCTCACCGCAGTCTTCCTCAAGCTCATCTGTGAGCACGACGACCACGACGAAGAGCACAGTCACTAATCCAAACACTCTTCCAGTTTGACCATGGCAATGACCGTGGGAGCTGGGACCAACAAACACCAACAACACAAACACATGTTAACATCCATCCTCGCACAAGCATCCAACTTCAACACTTGGCACTTCGCGGTTGCTGCAGCTGCTATCGGCGCTGCACTCGGCATCGGCCTTCTCGGTTCAAAAGCCGCTGAAGCTACCGGTCGTAACCCAGGTGCTGCTGGTAACATCCTCACGCTGTCGATCATTCTCGCAGCGCTTATTGAGGGTATCGTGTTCTTCGCGATCTTCCTTGCCAAATAACCTTTTGGTGGTGGCAGCATCTACATGCTGCCACCACCTTTAACTTTCTCATTTCCCCAACCCATTAAGTCCCATGTTCGCGATCATTGACATGCTTGCCGCCACAGCTCCTGAGGCTGACTCTGGAAACGTGGTCGAGGAGATCTCCAAGACCTTCAAGGTTTATCCATGGTTGCTCTTCTCCCAGTTCCTCAGTTTCGCGATCGTGATTGTCTTGCTGAAGAAATTCGCGTTTGGGCCAATCATGGCGATGCTGGAACAGCGCCGTCAACGGATTGAAGAGGGTGAGGAAAAGCTGAAGCGCATTGAAAAGCAGTTGGCGGAGTCTGAAGAGACGACTGCAGCTGCGATTGCTAAAGCCAACGAAGACGCCAAGCGTCTCATCGAAGAGGCCAAAGAAGGCGCTCACGCATTCTCCGAGCAGAAATCCCAAGAAGCGGTTTCTCAGGCTCAACAAATTCTCGCCAAAGCCGAGGCCGCCGCCAAAGCCGATCGCGATCGTCTCCATGCTGAACTCAAGGGTGAGTTTGGTCGCTTGGTCTCACAAACGACCTCGCAAGTGACAGGCAAAGTCCTCACGGATGCCGACCAAAAACGTATCAACGACGAGGCATTGACCAAAGTCGAAGGTTAATCCCTTTCCAATTTCCCACTCATGAAAATCTCCAAAGCAGCCGCTACTTCAGCACGACGCCTATTCGGCCTCTGTCAGGTGGACGGTCGTTTGGACGAAGGCAAGATGCGCACTGTCATTACGCGCTTGGCTTCCGCCAAACCTCGCGATTTTCATGCCATCCTCGGTGGTCTCCACCGTCTGACCCGTCTCGAAATGAATCGCCGCAAGGTGACCGTTGAGAGCGCTGTCGAACTTGATGAAGCGACCCGCTCACGCGTGGTGGCCGATCTCACCAAACTCTACGGTCCCGGCCTTGTCGTGGACTACAAAATCACCACTGAATTGCTCGGTGGGCTTCGCATCCGTGTGGGTGACGATGTTCTCGATGGATCGGTCCAAGGCCGGCTCGATCGTCTCTCCGCCGCATTCAAATAATTTCACGCCGTAAACCAACTCTCACAACCAGCACACTCACCTCATGAGCAGCATCCTCCAGGAACTAGAAAAAGAAATCGCCGGAATCTCATCTTCGGTAGAAAAATCCAATGTCGGCATCGTCCGCCAAGTCGGTGACGGCGTGGCCAAAGTCGAAGGTCTCTCCGACGTCATGCTCAACGAAATGATCGATTTCGGTGGTGGCGTTACCGGAATGGCCCTCAACCTCGAAGAAAGCGAAGTCGGCGTCGTTCTGCTCGGTGATTACGCAGCAGTTGTGGAAGGCTCCGAATGCCGAACCACGGGCAAGCTTCTTTCCGTTCCAGTGGGTGAAGCGCTTCTCGGCCGCGTGGTCAATGCGCTCGGTGAGCCGATTGATGGCAAAGGTGCAGTTGAAGCTGCCGATCAATATCCGATGGAGAAAATCGCTCCTGGCATCATTGAGCGGAAGTCTGTTTCGGTTCCGGTTCAAACCGGTATCATGGCGGTGGACGCGATGATCCCGATTGGTCGTGGTCAGCGTGAGCTCATCATTGGTGACCGCTCCACCGGTAAGACGACCATCGCCGTCGACACCATCATTTCTCAAGCTCAGCAGAATAAAGCCGCTGAGCAGGGCAAGCTTCAGAATCACAAGCCTCTCTACTGTATCTATGTCGCGGTCGGTCAGAAGCTCTCCAACGTCGCTCGCACCCAGAAGACTCTCGAAGAGGCGGGCGCCATGGAATACACCACGATCGTCTCTGCATCTGCCTCGGATGCTGCTGCGATGCAGTTCCTTGCGCCATATGCAGGATG
This sequence comes from Luteolibacter sp., assembly GCA_043566505.1. Classification (GTDB taxonomy): domain Bacteria; phylum Verrucomicrobiota; class Verrucomicrobiia; order Verrucomicrobiales; family Akkermansiaceae; genus Luteolibacter. The sequence continues at coordinate 1,447,698 of CP121322.1, forward strand.
TGCGATTGCAGAGTATCTCATGGATCAGGGCAAAGACTGCCTGATCGTATTTGATGACCTTTCCAAGCACGCGGTGGCATACCGCCAAGTGTCCTTGATTCTTCGTCGCCCATCCGGTCGTGAAGCTTATCCTGGTGACGTTTTCTACCTTCACTCCCGTTTGCTTGAGCGTTCTGCGCGTCTTTCCGAAGCGGCAGGTGGCGGTTCACTGACCGCGCTTCCGATCATTGAGACACAAGCCGGCGACGTTTCCGCCTACATTCCGACCAACGTGATTTCGATCACCGACGGCCAGATCTATCTCGAAACCGACCTCTTCTACCAAGGCATCCGCCCGGCGATTTCCGTGGGTCTCTCCGTTTCCCGTGTGGGATCTGCGTGTCAGACCAAGACGATCAAATCGGTCGCAGGAACCACCAAGCTCGACCTCGCTCAGTATCGTGAGCTTCAGGCATTCGCTCAGTTCGGATCCGACCTCGATGCATCGACCAAGAAGAAACTCGATCGCGGTGCGCGCATTGTTGAGCTCTTCAAGCAGAACCAATACAGCCCCGTTTCAATGGAGCTCGAGTGCGTTTATCTCTTCGCCATGCAGAATGGTTTCTTCGACGATGTTGAAGTGGAAGACGTTCAACGTTTCCAAGCGGATCTCGGTGAGTTCTTCGGCACACGCAAAGCGGACCTTCTCGACAAGATCCGTAACGAGAAGCCTGACCTCAAGAAGAACGCTGAAATGGTCGACACCGTGAAACAAGCGATCGACGACTTCAAGAAGTCCTGGAAGTAAGATTTAAGTTAAATGTTATTCGTTAGAAGTTAATAGGACCGCCTCTGAATCTATCCAATAACTAGTAACATATAACCAGCAACACCTACAAAGTAACACATGGCCAACCTTCGTGACATCCGCCGACGCATCAAGTCCGTCAAGAACACCGCACAAATTACACGTGCGATGCAACTTGTCGCGGCGGCGAAGATGAAGAAGGCACAGGACCAAGCGTTGGCCGGCCGTGAGTATGAGCGTCACCTCAAGCAGGTGCTCAGTGATATCTGCGAGAACGTGCAGGACATCACGCATCCATTGATGGAAGAGCGCGAAGGAGATCGCGAGTTGGTTCTTGTGATTTCGACGGACAAAGGTCTTTGCGGTCCGCTCAACACCAACGTGGGCAAGGCGCTTCGTGCGAATGTCTCCGCGAATGCGGATTTTGTCACTGTGGGTCGTAAGCTCCGCACCTCACTCGAAAAGCTCGGCAAGAACATCATTGCCGACTTCGTGGTGAAAGATCCGGTTCCATTCTCTGAAACCCGCCCCATTGCCAAGTTGCTCGCCAAGCAATTTCTCGAAGGCAACTACGACAAGGTGTCGGTCGTTTACACCACGTTCATCAATACCCTACGCCAAGAACCGACAGTGGTTCAGTTGCTCCCAATCCAAGAGACGTCACCATCGGAAGACGAAGAAGCGTTCTCCACCGAAGAGCACATCAAGGATGCCTTCCGTGACTACACCTTTGAGCCTGATGCAGCTGCAGTGTTGGAGGCCATCCTTCCGCTTTACGTGAACTACGAAGTTTTCCAAGCGCACGTTGAATCCCGCGCATCCGAGCACTCCGCACGGATGGTTGCGATGAAAGCCGCAACCGACAACGCGAAGAAATTCATCAAAGAACTTACGCTCGAATACAACAAGATGCGCCAAGGCGCGATCACCGCCGAGCTGCTTGAGATCACCACCGCGATGAAAGCGATGGAATGATCACCGCTCTTCTTCAACCCATTCAATCAACTCTCTTTTAATCCCGCCAAACTCTCACTTCTTCCACCATGAGCAACCAAGGAACTATCGTCCAGATCATCGGAGCCGTCATCGACGCCGATTTCTCCAAAGCCGGCCATCTGCCGGAAATTTACAATGCGTTGGAAATCAACTACGTCCTGAACGGAGTTGAAACCAAGCTTACCCTCGAAGTTCAGCAGCACTTGGGTGACGGATGGCTTCGCGCCGTTGCGATGTCCACCACCGATGGTCTTAAGCGCGGAATGACACTGACCGACACCGGCAAGCCGATCGCAGTGCCTGTTGGCAAACAAGTTTTGGGCCGCATTTTCAACGTCACTGGCGATCTCGTCGACGAGAATAAGCCGCTTGAAGACGCAACTCTCCGCTCTCCAATTCACCGTCCAGCACCATCACTCACCGAGCAATCGGCTGCAGCAGAAGTGCTTCCGACTGGCATCAAAGTCATCGACCTCATCTGCCCGCTGCTCAAGGGTGGTAAAGGTGGTATGTTCGGTGGTGCGGGTGTGGGTAAGACCGTGGTCATCATGGAGCTCATCAACAACATCGCGAAAGCGCACGGTGGTTTCTCCGTCTTCGCAGGTGTGGGTGAGCGGACCCGTGAAGGTAACGACCTTTACTGGGAGATGATCGAATCCGGCGTTATCGCGACCGAGAAAGATGAGAATGGTCATCCGAAGCTCGATGCCAAAGGCAACCCCGTTCTAGCAGAAGAAGGTTCCAAAGTGGCGCTTTGCTACGGTCAGATGAACGAGCCTCCGGGTGCGCGTCTCCGTGTTGCGCTTTCCGCGCTGACCATGGCGGAGCACTTCCGTGATGAGGACAACCAGGACGTTCTGTTGTTCGTCGACAACATCTTCCGTTTCTCCCAAGCCGGTTCTGAGGTTTCCGCCCTTCTTGGACGGACTCCATCTGCGGTGGGTTACCAGCCAACACTTTCCGAAGAAATGGCCGGTCTCCAAGAGCGAATCACTTCCACCAACAAAGGATCGATTACTTCGATTCAGGCCGTTTACGTCCCTGCGGATGACTTGACCGACCCTGCGCCGGCCAACACCTTCGCTCACTTGGACGCGACCGTGGTGCTTGAGCGTTCGCTCGCTGAGCAAGCGCTCTTCCCAGCGGTAGACCCACTCTCATCAACCTCCAAGGCGCTCGCTCCAGAGATTCTCGGAGAAGAGCATTACCGTGTTGCTCGTGGTGTTCAGCTAGTCCTTCAGCGCTACAAAGACCTCCAAGACATCATCGCGATTCTTGGTATGGACGAGCTTTCCGATGAGGACAAAATGTCCGTGTTCCGTGCACGTAAGATTCAACGTTTCCTCACTCAGCCGTTCCACGTTGCTGAGGTCTTCACCAACGTTCCCGGCGTGCTTTGCTCGATCGAAGACACCGTGAAAGGCTTCGCTGAAATTCTCGACGGCAAATTGGATGATGTCCCAGAAGGCAACTTCTACATGAAGGGCAACATCGACTCCGTCCCACGCGACTAATCTTCAATTTCAGCATTTCAGCTTTCAGCGTTTCAGCATTTACCTAATAGCCATGCCTCTCAAGCTCGACATCGTGACTCCCGAAAAGAAAGTGTTCTCGGACACTGTGGAAAACGTATATCTGCCGGGAGTGGATGGTGAGATGGGAATTTTGCCGATGCACTCCGGCTTGGTCACTGCATTGCAGGCGGGCGAGCTTCGTTATCTTTATAACGGCCAAGTCTGCAGCCTCGCTGTCGGATCGGGTTTTGCGGAAGTGACTCAGGAGAAAGTCGTGGTTCTTACCGACATGGCACTTGGCGAAGGTGAGATCGATGAAGATTCCACCGAGAAAGCCATCGAGCGCGCCAAAGAGAAGTTGGCGGGCATCGATCACAACCAAGACGCGGAAGAAGTCGCGCACTTGCAGAGCATCATTGCTCAGTCAGCCGCAGCGCTGAACTTCAAGCGCAAGAAGTATCATTGATGCTGGCAGCTAGCCAATCTCAGTGATCTAGCAACATAAGCGGCGATTGTTCGTGCCTTAGTATTGCATTCACTGACGCCTAGGTGTTGGATGGTAGTGTTATGAAGACACCGCTTACAACCCACGCCCCGCTGCAGAAATGGATCGATAAAATGGTCGACCTTTGCGGGCCAGATGCGGTGGAGCTTTGTGATGGTTCGAGAGAGGAATGGGATCGCCTGACCAGCCTTCTGGTCGACCAAGGAACCTTCACACGACTCAATCCTGAGAAGCGTCCAAATTCATTCTTGGCGCGCTCCGCGCCATCGGATGTCGCGCGCGTCGAGGACAGAACCTTCATCTGCACCAAGCGTCCCGACATGGCTGGGCCGACCAACAATTGGCACGACCCCGCGGAGATGCGGGAGAAGCTGAACGAGAAATTCAAGGGCTGCATGAAGGGGCGTACGATGTATGTGATTCCCTTTTGCATGGGGCCCATCGATTCGCCGTTGGCCAAGATTGGCATTGAGGTGAGTGACAGCCCTTACGTCGTGGTGAACATGCACATCATGGCGCAAGTTGGCGCGGATGTGCTGAAGCGGCTGGAGGATGAGAAAGCGGGCAAGGCACCAAAGGTGCGTCACGGCCATACATTCTTCATTCCTTGTTTGCACTCTGTCGGCATGCCCTTGGAGCCTGGACAAAAAGACATCGAGTGGCCGTGCAATGATGACAAGTACATCGTTCATTTCCCGGAGACTCGCGAGATCATGTCGTATGGGTCCGGGTATGGTGGCAATGCTCTGTTAGGCAAGAAGTGTCTGGCGCTGCGGATTGCCTCCAACATCGCGCGCGAGCACCAATGGATGGCGGAGCACATGTTGATCATCGGGATCGAAAACCCGCAGAAGGAGAAAAGCTACTTGGCCTGCGCCTTCCCATCGGCCTGTGGCAAGACCAACTTGGCGATGATTGTTCCGCCGAAGGAATATGCCGAGAAGGGGTGGAAAACGACCATTGTTGGCGACGACATCGCATGGCTCTGGCCGCATGAGGATGGAAAACTTCACGCCATCAATCCAGAGAACGGCTACTTCGGCGTGGCTCCTGGCACGTCTTACGATACCAATCCGCGGGCGATGGATTCGTTGAAGGCCAACTCGATCTTCACCAATGTCGCTTTGACGGACGATGGCGACGTGTGGTGGGAAGGGATGACAAAAGAACCACCGGCTCATCTCATCGATTGGCAGGGCAAGGATTGGACGCCTGATTGTGGTCGGCCATCTTCGCATGCGAACTCACGTTTCACGGCTCCAGCAGCGCAGTGCCCATCGATTGACGATGACTGGCGGAATCCGGATGGAGTGCCGATTGACGGCATTGTCTTTGGCGGCCGTCGTGCCACCACCATGCCGCTGGTTTTCCAAGCTTTCAACTGGAGTCACGGTGTCTATTTGGGCGCAACCATGGGTTCTGAGATGACGGCAGCTGCTGCTGGCACCATTGGCAAAGTCCGCCGTGATCCGATGGCGATGCTTCCATTTACAGGCTACAACATGGGTGAGTATTTCGGACACTGGTTGGAGATGCGGAAGTATATCACGCACTTGCCGCGATTCTTCCATGTGAACTGGTTCCGCAAAGATGAGGACGGCAAGTTCTTGTGGCCTGGTTTTGGCGAAAACATGCGGGTGATCGAGTGGATGCTCAACCGTTGCCGCGGACATGCGGTGGGTCATGAGACACAAATTGGTTGGCTGCCATTCTATGAAGATTTCAACACCGATGGCCTTAAGGACTTTAGCGAGGCAGATTTCGACGCCGTGATGTCATTCAATCAAAGTGAATGGCGCGCTGAGTTGGCAGGGCAAGCGGAGTTCTTCATTGATCTCTACGACGACATGCCGAAGGAGCTTATCTTTCAACGTGAGTTGTTGACGGCGCGGATGTCTTGAGGATGAAGGCGGGGCGAATCGTCGGCTTCGCGGGCCGCGGCGCCCTATCATTTTGGATCAGGTAGGGTGGATCGGCTCGATCCACCGACTTCACTTCTTCGGTTTCTTGAATTCGTATCTCCCGCGGTCGAGCGACACAGCGGGCGGGGTCTTGCGCTTTTCAAACCAATCGTGGCCTTTGCGGATGTTTCGCCAAAATCCTAGCCAGCGTGAATCTTTGGCTTTTTCCATGCGCTCGTTGGTCATGCGGAAGGGGAAGATATGGACATCAACTTCCTTTTGTCCGTTGCGCAAGGCGGCGTCACAGAGTGCATAGATTTCCTCGATTTTCGCATCGGTCATGGCGAGGCAACCAATGGAGATCCAGTTGCCATGAATCATGATATAACTGCCCGTGCGGTTGCGGTATTGGTCGTAGTCGTTAGGGTAGCCGATATTGAATGAGAGGTGGTAGGAGCTTCTTGGATTCATCGCGGCGGCATCCACGGAGTAAAACCCTTCGGGAATCTGCCTGTCGCCTTCTTTGAGTTTGGGCCCTAAGTTGCCCGATGTTCCAGCAATGGTGTAGGTGCGGAAGAGATCGAACTTCTTGGTTTTTCGGTTGAGCACATGAACCTCGAGGATCTCTTCCTCTTTGTAGGCGCGGAGGAATACGGGATCGCCAAAGACAAGGTTGCGGGCCGATAGGTCATTTTTCAGTGCCGGGCTGACTCGCTTTATCGCTGCTTTCGACCGCTCGCTACTGGCAGGCATTTGAGCAAGTGCTAGCGTTGGCAACGCTAGCAGGATGGCGATCGATAATGACTTCATCAAAAAAGCACCCTACACGGGTTCCGAATTGATTGGAAGAGACAGATTGCACCATCGCGAATAATAGGAGAGAAATGCAGAGTAACCCATGAATCCACTTTTGATTGATCCCGCCATGCGTAGCGGATGCGACTCCATTCCAGAACTCAAAGAGGTCTTGGAATCGGCTGCGCAGAGCCAAAGGTCGCCGATTGATGATGTACTTGATGCGGGTTTGGTGGATGAAGAGGCCTACATGCGCGAGTTGGCGCAGGATCTTGATGTCGAGTGGCTGGTCAGCATCCCTCTGCCGGATGAGCCGATGCCCTTGCGTGAAGCCTGCGGGCCAAGCGTTGCATTGAAGCATCGCTTGCTGCCTGTCGCGATCACGGGAGAAGAGGGCAAGAAGCGCTTGAAGCTGGCGACATTCGACCCGTTCAATTTGATCGCGCGGCAAGCCGCCGCCCAAGAGTTGGATTTGCCGGTGGATTGGTGCATGGCGTCTCGCAAGCGTCTCTACGAAGCCCTCCGCCGACTCTACGGTGTGGGTGCCGACACCTTTGAAAAAATCCTCGAGGGTCGAGATTTGGATTTTGAAGCCATCGCCGACAACGAAGACGAGGCCAACGTCATCGACCAAGATGAGGACGAGGAAGCCAGCGTGGTAAAATTCGTCAACCAGATCATCCGCGAAGCCTTGGACCAACGCGCGACGGATATCCACGTCGAGCCCCTCTCCACCAATTTGCGGATTCGCTACCGGATCGACGGTCGACTCATCGAGATTGCCGTTCCTGAAAACATCAAGGCATTGCAGAGCTCGGTGATTGCACGTTTGAAGATCATGGCTCGCCTCGACATTGCGGAACGACGAATCCCACAAGACGGCCGGATCAACTTGCAGTTTGAAGGTCAGACCATCGACGTCCGTGTTGCGACCGTGCCGACCGTTGAGGGCGAGAGCATTTCGCTTCGTTTGCTCAACCAAGAGAAGTTCAACTTGGCCAAGCTTCAGATGGAGCCATTTGTTCAGGAGAAGATCGAGAAGTTGTTAGATTTATCGAACGGCATCATTTTGATCACCGGCCCGACAGGATCGGGCAAATCGACCAGCCTTTATTCCTTTCTCAGTGAAGTGAACCATCCAGAACGCCGGATTGTGACGGTGGAGGATCCGGTGGAGAACAAGCTTTCAGGAGTGATGCAGATTGCCGTGAAGAGCGAGATCGGTCTGACCTTCGCCAATGCTTTGCGATCCATTCTACGGGCGGACCCAAACATCGTGATGATTGGTGAGATTCGTGACTTGGAAACAGCGGAGATTGCGATTCGCGCATCACTGACAGGTCACTTGGTGTTTTCCACATTGCACACCAACGACGCGATGGGCGGGATCAGCCGACTGACGGATATGGGCGTAGAGCCATTTTTGGTTTCTGCTGCGGTTCGTGCATTTTTGGCGCAACGGTTGGTTCGCCGATTGTGCCCACATTGCAAAACTCCGCGCGACATCTCGGAACTGGACAAGCGCGATCTTGGCATGCCGCTCGATCTGCCAGGCAGCCCATTTACGGCCAACGGTTGTGACCGCTGTCGCGGCACCGGATTCGCAGGTCGTTTGGCCATTTACGAAGTGGTCTTGATCTCTTCCGCGATGCAGGAGCTGGTGGCTCACAGCGCGCCTGCGACAAAGATTCGTGAGCAGGCATTTCGTGACGGCTATGTGCCGATGCGGCAGTATGGCTGGGTCAAAGCGATGCAGGGTGAGACCACCATTGAAGAAGTGCTGTCGGCCACATCATCCGACTTCGAAAAGGCGGAATAAGCCATTGATTTCAACGACTCATGCCCGTCTTTGCCTACAAAGCCCTATCATCCAATGGATCGGTCACCACCGGTGTTGTGGATGCTGTGGATCGGCCAGAGGCATTGCGCTTGTTGGACCGCAAGGGGTTGCAGCCAATCAATTTGAAACAAGAGTCGAGAGGCTCATCCACTTCCAAAAAGGACAAAGAAAAACCCGCCAGCAAGCAGCGTACGAAGTTGGCGAGTGCAGAAGAAGAAATGTCTGCCGGACCGGTGAAGCTCAAGCGGACAGAGGTGGTTGTTTTCACCGAAGAGCTCGCCGACATGTTAGGAGCGGGATTGCAGTTGGAGCCAGCGCTCAAGGCGATGGAGGGAAGACAAGAACTCGGCAACCTCAAAGAGGTGTCTTACAAAATCCGCCAAATCGTGCGCGACGGCGGAAATTTCTCGGTGGCCTTGCGAAAAGTCAGCCCGAGTTTCGGCCCGCTCTATTGTTCCCTGGCGGCAGCGGGGGAGGCATCGGGTGCGCTCGATACGATTTTGCAGCGCCAGGCGCATTACCTCAAAACATTGGCTGAGCTGCAGGGGCGATTGGTTCTCGCGATGATCTACCCGGCCTTTTTGATCTTGGCGGGCATCGGTGTCGCGATCGTTTTTGTCACCACGTTGATTCCGCAGTTGACCGAGCTGATTGAAAGCACGCCGGGCGGACAAATTCCGTTGGGGGCAGCCTTATTGATTGGGGCATCAGAGTTCCTTCAGAAGTGGTGGTTGGTGATTTTGTTGATGCTGATTGTAGCGGGTTTGTTTTTCAAAGCATGGGTCGACAATGAGGACAATCAACCCACATGGGATCGCATGAAGTTAAACATGCCATTGATCGGCAATGTCATTACGAGTCGCTTCTACGTTCAGTTTCTCGAGACCATGGCCAACTTGGTCGGCAATGGCCTGCCGCTGCTGCGAGCTCTTGAGTTATCGCGTGATGCGACGGTGAACATCTCATTGCGGGCGGATTTGGCTCAAGTCATCGACCAGGTCGGGGACGGTCGGTCATTTACCAAAGCGATGATTCGCACCGGCAACTTCCCGGCCTTGTTGATTGATATTGTCTCGGTGGGTGAGCAGACGGGCAAGATCGACCAGTCGTTGCGGCGTGCTGCTGAGCGCTATGACAAAGAGCTCGATAAAGATCTGCAGCGCATCATGGCGCTGATCATGCCGACGGTATTGATCATCATGGCGGTGTTGATTGGCACCATGGCCTATCTGATGATCACCGCGATTTTCCAGACCATTTCCGCGCTCGGGTAAATTTTACCCGACCAGCGGGCCGACCAGCGGGCCGGCGGGCGGGTTGGATTTCGGGCGATTGGGCATCATTTGCCTTGGCGGATGGCAATTGGCCATTTACCAAGGCGCCGTATGACACGCACTGCTATTGAACGCTGCATCAAGATTTTCATCGTTGCGCTGATTTTCACCTTCATTTGGACGGTGTATCAAGTGCTCCAGATGTTGGGTTTGGCGTAACTGCCACCATTTCTGAGTAAGATCGGCTTCACATTTCCTTGAAGCCTTCGGGGGCGGCACTATGTTTGCGCAATCATGAAGCATCGCCCCAATTCATTTTCTCGCCGTGATTTCCTAAAGCGTTCGGCCGCATCCAGCGTTTTTTCCATTCTGCCCGCATCCTTGGTGATGGGCACCCGCAGTCGTGCTGAATCGGTATCGCCGAACGAGAAAGTTCGCTTGGCCGTCATCGGCATCGGCAACCAAGGCGCCAACGATTTGAAAATCATGGTGCAATCGGGTCACTGCGATGTGGTGGCGCTCTGTGATGTGGATCTCAAAGGCGGTCATGTTCAAAACACACTCAAAGCGCATCCACAAGCCAAGCGGTTCACGGATTTCCGCAAGATGTTCGATGACATGGCAGATGGCATCGATGCCGTGCTGATCGGCACTCCCGACCACGCGCACTTCTGCATGGCGATGTTGGCGATGTCCTTGGGCAAACACGTCTACGTTGAGAAACCGCTCGCCCATACCTTTGGTCAATGCGAGCGCTTGATCGCGATGGCGGAGAAAAGCGGTGTGGTCACCCAGATGGGCAACCAAGGTCACTCGGGTGCAAACTACTTCCAATTCAAGTCATGGACCGAGGCGGGCATCATCAAAGATATCACGCGTGTCGATGCCCACATGAACAAGCCGCGCCGCTGGCACGGATGGGGAACCTCGGTGAAGGCTTACCCTGAAGATCCAATGCCAGAAGGCATGAACTGGCCGGTCTGGTGTGGTCCAGCGCCAGTGAACTCCTTCAGCAAGCGCCTGCATCCGCAGGAGTGGCGCAGTTGGTATGACTACGGTTGTGGTGCATTCGGCGATTGGGGTCCGCACATTCTCGATACCGCGCATCGCTTCCTCAAGCTCGGCTTGCCCCAGACGGTGCAGGTGCTCAAGCGTGAGGGGCCGAACGATTTCGTCTTCCCGCAGGCATCCACGATCCGCTTCAACTTCGACGCGCGTGGCGAAGGTCTGCCAGCATGCAAAGTGACTTGGTATGACGGCAAGGGCAATGAGCCCGAAGTCGATCCAGCGCTTGGCGACGTGAATCTAAAATCTCCTGGCAAGTTGATCTACGGCAAAGACATCGTCTTCCAAGGCGGCAGCCATGGTTCGGCTTTGCGCATTCTTCCGCGTGAGAAATATTTGGCCATGCGTGGCGACTTGCCGAAGACGACCGGCAAGAATTCCAATCACTACGCTAACTTCCTGCTCGCCTGTAAGGGTGAAGAGGAAGCTCGCTCACCGTTCAAGGTTTCCGGCGAGCTGTGCCAGGTCTTCAACCTCGGCATCATCGCCCAGCGTTTGGGCGCGGATTTGGATTTCGATCCGAAGACCAAGGTCATCAAAGGCAACGCAGATGCTCAGGCACTCCTTGACCCCGCGCCACGCGCAGGTTGGGAGCAATACTACAAGCTCTGATCTCAGCGCCTGCTCGTGACGAATTAGATCTTCGCGAGCAGCGCCTCTAGCGCGCGGCCGTATTCGACGTAGCTGTCGTAACATTGTTGCTCATCGACTTCCTCGCCTTTGGCAGCGTGGAAAACGGTCGCAACGTGTGGTTCGATCGCGAGACCTCCTTGGTAACCATCGCGTTTCAGTGCGCTCAGGATTTCCGGCACTCGGCCCGATCCTTCACCAGGGAGGGTGTATTTTTTCGGTTCGCTTGAACCTTGGGGTGGGTTGAGGCAGTCCTTGATGTGAACGTGAGCGACGTGATCTTTGACGGTTTCGTAAAACTCCAGCGCATCTTGCCACGGGTGGGGCTCTGGTTTGGTGCGGTCGCGTTGGAAAACGGGGTTGCCGGTATCGAATACCAACTTCAGGCCAGGAACTTCCTCGATGAGGCGCAAACTGTGCTCCGCGGAAAAACCGCCCCAGTTCATGCAGTTCTCGTGGATCGCTTGGAGGCCGGCATCATCAAAGCGTTTGACGATTTCGCGTAGGCGGTGGAATCGTTCTGCTTCTTTCTGGTCCTCGCCCCATGGTTTTTGAGCGTAGGACATGATGCGGATCATCTTGGTGTTCAGTCGCTGCATGCGCGGGATCGCGCGGCCGATTTCAGCCAGAGTGGTTTCGAAATCGGAGTCGATGCTTTTGGCCCAGTTGCCAATCAACGATCCGAATTCTAGCACGTGGATGCCGGCTTCATCGAGGCGGTCGGCCACTTTCGCAAACTCCTCATCTGGAAGCTCGTGAAGGTTGGTGCCGCCGATGCTGCGGGCAGATAGGTGAGACCACCCAAGTTCTTGAGTGGCTTTGATTTGGGTTTCGAGCGGCTGGCCTGCTTCGTCGGTAAAACCTGATAAAATCATGAGAGAGTAATCTTTTCGCCCTTGTTCTGAGCGGATTGATAGATGGCTTGGATGAGTGCAACACTCTTGCGAGCTTCGGCGGCGCTAGTGCTGGGTTCGCGTCCTTCAGCAATGGCTTGGACGACTTCTTCGAAGTTGCGTTGGTGCTGGTAGGAATTGATCGCGGTTGGATCATTGGCGCCGAGTCCGGCTTCCGCACCTTTCATGAACTTCGAGCGAACTTCTTCGTCTTCGGGAGATTCATTCATGAAGTCCCAGATCTCGAAGGCTTCGTCGGCGAGGAAGACCGAGCCTTCCGTGCCGGAGAGTTGGACGCGTGCTGGATGACCGTCTTTTGACCATGTGCAAGTGGAGCATTCGATCACGCCGCGGGCGCCGCTTTCGAATTCGATGATGGCAACCACGATGTCTTCCACCTCGATGCGTTCGTGGGCGAGGCAAGCCGTGTTGGCTTGAACCGATTTCACGGGCCCCGCGAGGTAGAGCAGAGCGTCGACGGTGTGGATCGATTGATTCATCAATGCGCCACCGCCATCGAGTGCCCATGTGCCACGCCAACCGGCAGAATCGTAGTAGGCTTGATCGCGGTACCACTTCACATAGGCCGAGGCGTTGGTGAGTTGTCCGAAGCGTCCGTCATCGGCGGCTTTCTTGAAAGCATCCATCCCTGGGTGGAAGCGGCGGTTGAGGACGGCAGCGAGCGTTTTGCCATTCTTGTTGGCAGCATCGACCAACTGGTCGGTGCGCTCGGTGGTGATCTCCAAGGGCTTTTCGCAGATCACATGTTTGCCCGCATTGAGAGCGGCGAGTGAGGGTTCGAGGTGGGCGCCGCTGGGGGTGCCGACGGTAACGATTTCCAGTTCTGAGTCGCCGAGGAACTCGTCGATGTTTGAATAGCCTTTCGCGCCGTATTCGTTGGCGAGTTTGTCGGCCGATTCTTGGCGTAGGTCGAAAACCGAGTGGAGTTCGCCGCCTGTCATCGCGGTGATGGCTTTGGCGTGAAAGTTGCCGATCATGCCGGCTCCGATGATTCCAAATTTCATAGAGTGAAGAGGTAGTTCAGTAGTTGAGCGAGCTTATTGGGTGGCGCGATTGTTGCGGAAGAAACCAATCAGGCCGAGGATCACCATGATTGGCAGGGCGATGATGCCGACGTATCCGAAGGTCTTCATGAATGGATCATTGCCTTCGATACGACCCAGCAGATTCCATACCGCCGCGAAGCTCGCGGCACCGCCAGCGACGATCATCAGGGTGTTGATGAGGATGCGGTTTTTCGGCATTTCTTCGCCGAGCGTTTTCTTGGAGTTCATCAAGAGGATGAAGATCAGGTAGGCGATGGGCAGCAGGGTGGTGGCTATGGTGCCAGCGGGGATGTTGAGAGCGGTTTTCACATCTGGGTTGCCGGTCCAGAGTATGGGCGAGAGCAGGCCGGTGAGGGCGGGCATCGAGGCGCCCAACATGAACAGCGCTTTTTGGCCGGGTTTGCCGAAGGCTTCTGAAATGGCGTAGCCGTTCATCATCATGTGGACGAGCATGGTCGAGACCGCCATCGCGAGAATGCCGATGCCGAAGATGAGCTGGGCATTTTTGCCGAGGGCAGGTTCGAGCGATGTCGCGAGATCTTTGGCGGTGCGTTTGGCGACCATCGTCGCCATGTCTTTGTCGGGCTGAGGAATGGCTTCACGAAGCGCTTGCTTCTCGGCATCAGGTTTTTCGCCAAAGGTTTTGTCTTGGGATTTCAGATAGGAATCGACCACGGCGTTGTAGTTGCCAGTGCTGACGATGGCTTCTTTCTTGGCGTGGAATTGAGCCGAGGTGGCGATCACCAAGAATGAAGTGGCCAAGATGAATGGAACGAACAATCCGAGAGCAAGATCGAAGCGTGAGAGTTCGCGGTGTTTCTTGGTCCAACCCTTTTTCATCAGGGCGTAGGGCATCAGGAAGGTCATGTTGATGCCGACTGCTGAACCGAAGGCGCCGATGATGATGTTGCGTTGTTGGCCTGAGATGTAAGTGGTCCAGAACGAGGCGTTGTCGCCAGTGGCTTGGATTGCGCCGCTGTAGCTGTCGGTCGGTTTGAAGAGCGCAGCAAAATCAGGGACGAGTCCCTTGAAGAATGCTCCCCATGCCACTTCGCCACGCCAGGCGAGGACGATGACGACGGCCATGAATGCTAGCACCACGATGGAAACCAAAACCTTCAGAACGGTTTCGATCGCCTTCGAGGCTTTGCCGCCACCGAGCGAGACCCACAGCAGCGAGAGGCTGAACACGGTAAAGACCGCGGTGATGGTGTAGGTTTTGTAGGTCGTGGCGGTGGTGCCTGCGGCATCCTTGACTTCCGTGAGGATGCCGAGGTTGTTTTGCACCGCATCGGTGCCGAGACCAAACTGCGCGGCGCAGTAAACGACGTCAGCAATGATGGTTGCGATCAACCAGCCCCATGCGAGCACAGGGGAGATGTGTTTTTTGGCGGCAACGAAGGGGCGTTCTTTGGAGGAGAGCGTGACGTGGGAAATCGCGGCAAGCATGATGATGCCGCAGAGCATCGCCAGAGGTTGGAGCCACATGAATTCGTAGCCGCCGATCACGCCGAGGTAGAGGGCGCCGACCAGTGAGCCTCCGCCGAGGGTAACTGCTGCTTGGATCCAGCCTGGGCCAGTCAGTTTGGCATAGCCAAGAAAGCGGCCAAGAAAGCGGCGCTGCAGGATGGAATCGATCGGGTCGCTGTCGGTGCTCATGGTGTTGAAATTCGATGGATCGCCTCAGATCGCAGGATTTGCGCTTTGGCGTGCGCAGGCTTAGACCAAATCCATGTGCTCGCCAATGATTTTGACAGGCAAATTGGCTGCAGACTGTGGTGATTTTGGTCAGGTGCGCCTATTTCCAATCCACCTCGATCTCTGCGATCCCGCCGCTTTTGTCGTCATATTTCAGCAAACCGTGCTCCATGGCGTATTCGTGGACGCATTTCGTGACTTTCACATCAAACGCGCAGTATTCCGCGATTTTGCGGAGCGGCTCGAAATTGCCCGATTTTTTGTGTTCTTGCCACCAGCGCAGGGCATCGAGGCCATCGGCGGATTTTCCGGTGCCGAGTGAGGCGGAGGCCACCGAATCGAGTTTCAGACGGAATCCGAGCAATTTTTCGAGCTCGAGCATCATGTCGAGGTTGATCGTTTGGTCGTCCAGCGTGTGGAAGACGTAGGGTTGGAGGACCGGGTAGTCGAATTGGATGTGATTCCATCCGACCACCAGATCGGCTTTTAGGAGGTCTTGGGCGAGTGCTTCCATTTCGCTCTCGCCGTAGATTTCGTAGCTGCCGCGGGCGGTGCTGTAGGTGACCCCGACGGAAACGCCCATTTTGTCTTTGTTGGAGAAGCCACCCACATCTCCAAAGCTGCGTTGGGTTTCGAGGTCGAAATAGACGATATTTTTGTCAGCCACGTTCCATTCATAATCGGGGAGCAGGGCCGTCGCAAGCCTTGGGAAACTTTTGCGGGTAGCGAGTGAGACTGAGGGTTGATCCCGCGACGATTTATGAGCAGAGTGTCGCCGCAACATCGCTAATCAAGAAATCGCAACCCGCTCTCACATGTCATTTATCCCACGTATTTTTTCAGCACTTTTGGCCATCTCGCTCGTCTCCACCCTGCACGCGGGTGACAGCAAATTGAAGATGATCACTGTCAACATGCAGACGATTTTTGATGAATATAACCTAGCGATCGAAGCCCAGAAAGAAGCAGATGAAATCACCGCTGAGATCAACAAGGACAACGAAGGGCGGGTCGAAAAAATCAAAGAGGTCGACGCAGCAATCAAGCTGCTGACCAAGCAAGTCCAAGACACAACGATCTCGGAGACCAAGCGTCAGGAGTTGTTCAGAGATCGACAGCTCAAAGCGCAAGAAGGCCAAGCATTGCAGCGTGAGCGCGGTGAGTTTCTCGAACGCAGAAAACGAGCCCTCGCTGAGAAAATGGCGATCCGCAAAGACGAGATTATCGCCAAGATTGGCAAGAAGGTAGAAGAGCAAGCCAAACTGAAAGGCTATGATTTTGTCTTTGGGGAGTATGACCTCAATGGCAATCAAGTGACGGTGGTTCTCTATGCCAAAGGTGCGAAAGATGGCACCGCGGAGATTTTGAAGGCGCTGAACAAATAGCCCCTGAATTGCTGGGCTATGAGCTGATTTCGCTGGGCCGCCTCAGCAGGATGAGCGTTGACGCGCTGGGGATTTCCATGCAGGGTAAAACCTCATCGTCCAAGCGACAAAAACCCCCAACAAAGCATTCTTATGTCACTGATTTCCCGCCTGATTGGCGCAGTTTTGGCCTTCTCACTCATTGCCACTGCAAACGCTGAAGAAAACAAGCTGAGCATTGCCTCCGTGGATATGCAGCAGCTCTTTGAGCAATATTACCGCACCAACGAAGCTCAGAAGCAGATCAATGTGGAGCGTGCTCGTAATCACAAAGAGAACAACGAGCTACAAGCCCGCATTCGTGAGCTTGAAGAAAAGCTGCAAGACCTTCGCAAACAGATTGATGATAACACCATCGCAGAATCCAAGCGCAAAGAGTTGATGAAAGACCGCGAGGCGGTGTTCCAAGAAGGTGTGGCATTGGAGCGCGAGCGCGTCGAATTTGTTCAACGCAAGAATCAAGCGCTCAACGAAAAGATGATGCAGCGCATGCAAGTCATCTTGGAAGACATCCGCAAATTGGTCGAAGAGCAGGCCAAGGTGGGCGACTACGATTACGTTTTCGATAAGTCAGCTCTGAGCACCACTCGAGTGCCATTTCTGCTCTACACCAAAGATGCGAACGACATCACTGCCGATCTCATCAAGGCTCTGAACAAAGATGCTCCTCCCGGCTCGCTCGACAAAGCCGGCGAAGAGGAATAAATCACATTATCTGCCAACTCCCGTGTCCATCGCTCTTACGCTCTCTGATCTTGCTGACTGGGTTGATGGCGACATCGTTCGCGGCGAACCTGGGTTGTCTCTCACTGGGATGGCGGCGCTGAATGAGGCATCATCGGGTGATGTCAGCTTTCTTGGTAATGAGAAGTACCATTCGCAATTTGTGGAGACTCAAGCCGCGGCGGTCATCGTCGGGCGTGGTGTCACCGATGGCCCTGAGAGCGTGGCGCTGGTTGCAGTGGACAATCCGACTTTAGCGTTCTCCACCGTCGTTGCGCATTTTGCTGCGATCGCCCGCAATTTTTCCCCAGGTGTCCACGCCGCAGCATCGGTCGACCCGAGCGCATCGCTGAATGCGGAGAAAGTTCTCGTGCATTCGGGTGCGGTCATCATGGCCGGCGCCAGCATTGGTGACGGATCAGAAATTGGGCCCAATGTGGTGGTCGGTGCGGATGCGGTGATTGGTGAGGATTGTCATTTGATGGCCAATGTCACCATTCGCGAACGTTGCGTTCTTGGTGACCGAGTGATCATTCAGCCAAACACCGTGATTGGATCCGATGGTTACGGCTATGAATTCAAAGACGGCAAGCACCTCAAAATCGAGCAAGTTGGCATTGTTGAAATTCACGATGATGTCGAGGTCGGTTCCAACGCGGCAATCGATCGCGCGCGTTTTGGCAAGACCGTGATTGGTGAAGGCACCAAGATCGACAACCTTGTGCAGATCGGTCACAACTGCGTGATCGGCAAACATTGCCTGATCGTTTCTCAATGCGGAATTTCCGGCAGCACCAAGATTGGGGATTACGTCACCATGGCAGGTCAGTCCGGCGCGAGTGGCCACGTGACCATTGGTGATAAGGCGGTGATCGCTGGCCGATCCGGTGTGACGACCGATCTCGAAGGCGGACAAGTTTATTCAGGGTTCCCGGCGGTTCCGGTGATGGAGGATCGCAAGGCCCGAGCGATGGCGCGGCGCTTGCCGAAGCTGGTTGAGCGCTTGAAGGCGCTGGAGAAGCGGAGCGAGCAAGAGTCTTAAGGCTTCTTATGCTTCGTGATACCCTTCGCGAAAACTGCGAATGACGGCAATGCAGAAGCGGTACATGCCGCCTATGCAATGGTAAGGCGACAGGAATGTCGCCTCTCCTTACGAATGTCGCCTCTCCTTACTTTTTCTTGCGAAGGAATGGAGGGAGGTCGAGGTCTTCGCCTTCGTAGACGTTGGGTTTTTCGCCTTCGAATCTGCCACGTGGGGTGGAGTCGAGAGATAGCTCGTCATTGGATGATTCCGTTTTCTTCACACCAAGTTTGAGTTTGGGGATGTCCGAATCGCGGTCCGCCTCTGAATCTTGATCTTCCGTTCTCTCCGCTTGCTCAGGAATTGGGGTGAGCTTCGAATCGGTGTCGGCGGGCTTGTCCTCTTCTGCCGCGGGCTCTGGAGTCGGAACAGGAGATTTTGGGCTCCATGGCGCGGAACCTTCAGGACGCTTCTCGGGAATGGCAGAAGCCTTGTCTGAACTGTTCGGGGACTCGTCATCGTCTGAACCCATGTCGATCAACTCCTTGGGTTTGATGGCTTTTCTCTCAGGCTCAGGTTCCGGCTCGGGTTCCGGCTCAGGTTCTGGCTCGGGTTCTGGCTCGGGTTCCGGCTCGGGCTCCTCCTCAACTTCGGGTTCTTCGATGGTGAATGGAGATTCGAGTTTCTTTTTTTCCTCGGGTTCGGCGAAGGGGCGATCGCTATCGAAGAGAGATGGGGTGTCCTCTTTTGATTCTTTCTCGGCCGGCTCTTCTTCGGCTTTTTCGATTGGAGGAGTTGGTGGTGGACCCGCAGAGGCCGGCTTCTTGGGCTCGGGCTGAGGTTCAGGTTCTGGCTTCGGCTGCGGTTTGGGTGTCGCTGCTTTGGGGGATGATTTTTCCAGCGATGGGCTACCGGATTCGGCTTGGGAGATCGCATCCCGTGGTGCCAAGGCCAGTGATTCTTCGGGGAGAGCGCTGATCAGTGTGAGAGAGAGCGAGTTGCCCATGGCGGGGTCGATGGCTGCCCCGAATAGGATCTGCGCAGACTTCGGCACGTGTTTGTGGAGGCTCTGCATCAAGAGCTCGACTTCAAACAAGGTGAGATCCTCGCCGCCGCAGAGGTGGATGAGCACCGTTTGTGCTTCTTTGAGAAGAGAGCCTTGGTCGAGCAGGGGGCTAGCGAGTGCGCTGCGGAGTGCTTTCGAGGCGCGGTCGGCCCCATCTGCGATGCCGGAGCCAAACAAGCAGCGGGAGCGATTGGTGCGGAGTGCGCTGACCAACTCGTCGAGACCCACATTGATGAGGCCCGGGCGAACGACCAAACGGATGACCGCTTTGATCGACTCGGAGATCATGTTGTCGGCGGCGACGAATGCTTCGTGGATGCCTTGTTTGGCGAGGACGAGTTCGCCCATGCGGTTGTTATCGAATGTCACCAAGGCATTGGAGAGCACGGCAAGTTCGTTGAGCGCAGTCTCGGCTTGATCGCGTCGGCGTTGACCTTCGAAGGCGAAGGGAATGGTGGCGAAGACCACGACGAATGCGCCTTCTTCTCGGGCGATGCGGGTGACGATCGGAGCAGCGCCCGATCCCGTGCCACCGCCGAGGCCTGTGCAAATGAAGACAATGCTCTGGCCTTTGACGGCTTCGCGGATTTCCGGCTCAGCTTCCAGCAAGGCTTTTTGGCCGAGCTCTGGATCGCCGCCTGCGCCAAGGCCTTTGGTCAGGTTCGCGCCAAGTTGGATTTTTCCTTTGGCGATGCAGGCATCAAGCGTGCGGATGTCGGTATTGAATGCCAGCAACTCGGTGCCTTCCATGCCATCCAGCGCGATGCGTTCCAGCATGTTGGCGCCAGCACCACCGAGGCCGATGATTTTGACCGCCGATGGTGGAATGGTTTTCTCTGGATCGCGTGAATATGGAATCATGGCTTTGATGAACGTTGAACATCGAACGTCGAACATGGAACATCGATCTGGAATGCAGGTGATGATCGGTGGTTCACTAGGCGCTCTATGTTGGGTTGGATGGTTCTAGGAGTTTTGGTGATGAAATAAGAAGGGCGATATGGATCAGCGGCCGAAGGGCCAGAAGAGTTTGCCGATTTTTCCAAACATGCCATCGGGTGATGAACGTTCGGTTTCGAGAATCTGTGCGTAACGAATGAGGCCGATCGAGGTGGCGTAGCGTGGGTCTTTGAAACTCGATTGAATGCCGCTGAGTTCTGGGAGTTCAGGGCGATAGATGTCGCGACCGAATACGTCGAAGGCCAACTCGCTGAAGCCGCGCATCAAGCTGGTTCCGCCTGTTAGGAAGATGCCTGCTCCAATCGATTCAACCGATCCTTTTGGTAGCCTGGCGCGAACGAGTTGAAGGGTTTCTTCAAGGCGTTGGCGGATGATTTCGTTGAGGATCTCGCGGCTGACTTCGACTTCTGCATATCCACGGTCGTCGGTCAGCTTGGCGGTGCCGACGGAGCGTGCAGGGTCCGCAGAGGCGTCGCCTTCCATCAATTTGAGTCGTTCTGCTTTGGAGAAGGGGAGTCCGGTGACAAGGTGAATGTCATTGGTGACATGGTCGCCACCCACTGGGATGCAGCCGGTGGCGGTGATCACGCCGCCGACATAGAGAGCGTAGTCGGTCGTGCCCGCGCCGATATCGACCACCAGCGCACCGCCTTCACGTTGTTCACGGTCGAGCGCCATCTGGGCGGTGGCGATGGGGGCAAAGACAATGTCATCAACCTCCAGCGGCATTTCACGAACCAGCTTGATGCTGTTTTGGAGGCGGGTGCCGATGCCGTGGACGATATGGAAATCGGCCTCAACGGTTGTGCCGAAGAGCCCGACGGGTGAAGTCGAGTGCTCGAGCCCATCCAGCCAGTAGTTGCGGATGATGGGGTGGAGGTAAACGTGATCGCTTGGGATTTGAACTTCGCGGGCGATGGTTCGTGCTTCCTCGACATGTTCGTTGGCCACCACCTTTTCGCCTTCGGGGAGTCGGACGGTGCCGCGGTTGTTGATGCCTTCGATGTGCGATCCCGTGACGGCGAGGAAGACGCTGCCGATTTCGACATCACTGGCGTCCTCTGCCTTGGCGAGGGCGTCTTTGAGGCAGGCGCGAGTTTGTGCGTAGTCGAAAATCTCACCCTTGCGGACGCCTGCGCTTTTGGTCTCGCCGATGCCGAGAATTTTCACTGCACTATCGGGCTTCACTTCGCCGACGACCATGCAGGTTTTGCTGGTGCCGACTTCGAGTCCGACGTGAATTTTAGAGCGACGTGCCATGTGTTGTTATAAGCGGTGCTTAGTTGCTGGTGGAGAGGGATGGATTGCCTGAGCTGTTGGTGGTGGGTGTCACCAAGATCGCTCGGGGCGGGGTGTTTTGTCCCCGCACTGTGATGGGGATATTGAACTTGGGAATCAAGTTGATCGTGTCGATCACGTAACCTTTTTCTCCGGCGTGGTCCAAAGCCGCTCGGAGTTTTTGGATTTGGCGTTCGTGGTCGCTCAGGCCGAATGTCGCGGCGGTGCCGCTACGGGTGACTAGGACGATCGACCATTCATTGGTTTGGTGGATCGATTGGATCCAATTGGTCGACTCCTCATCGGTTTCGCGGGCGACATGCAGGAGGTTGAAGCAATGTTTCAGCTCGGGGTGCTCGATCGCTTGCCCTGAAACGATGGGGTGTTCGGTGGAGGGGGTGAGCTGAATGATGGGCAGGTTGCGGGCGAGATCGATTTGGCGTTCTGGGCATGGGTAAGGCACGCCGTTGGTATCGAGCAAAGTGCCACCGACTTTGCGGGTCAGCGGTTGCTCTGCGCCTTTCACGGTGACCCATGCCTTGGGTTCACGGCAAGTCACACGGACCACCAAGGTGCCGGGCAAGTGGCTCTCGACATGGCAGTCGATGATGGCTGGCAGCGCCTCAATCACAGCTTCGGCCTGGTTGATGTCCACATCGAACAAGCTGGGGCTTGCTGCGAGGTCGATGTTGGCCATGCGGATGATATCGGATTCATCGAGGACCGGGTTGGTGTTCAGGTCGATGAGCGTCAGGTTGAAATCCGGGTTTTTGTAGAAGGTATGTTGCACGCCTCTCCAGATGCCCCAACCGATCGCGGTGATCACCGCGAGAACGCAAGTGACCTTGAACAGGTTTCCCAGCATTTTGAGGAATCCGTGCCATGCGATGCGCGGCGACATCACGCGTACCTCGAGCACGCTAGGGCGTGATCGGCGGCGGGTTCGGGTCGTTTTGCGTTTCATGGTGGCGAGGTGTGGATGGGTTCTACGAGCGCAGTTTCAGTGAAATCTCAGAAATGGTTTTGCAGAGTTGGTCGAATGGGATTCCGGCGGCGGCAGCCGATTTCGGAAGCAGGCTCGTTTCCGTCATTCCAGGGATGGTGTTGGCTTCTAGCACAAAGGGTCGGTTTTGTGAATCGAGGAGGACATCGACCCGAGAGTAGATCTCAATGCCGAGCGCGCGGTGCGCAGCGAGAGCGGCTGCTTGGACGGCTTTGACCGTTTCCTTATCCAGTTCTGCGGGGCAAATGTATTGGCTGCCTTTGCCGCCGGTGAGCCACGGATATTTGCTGGCCATGTCGTAGACTCCTTCTGGTGGAATGATCTCGACGATGGGGTAGGCGGTGTCGTCGAGGATTGCGACGGTCAGTTCGCGGCCTTCGACAAATTCTTCGACCAAGATGTCGTTGCTGTATTTCGCGGCATCGGCCATCGCGGCTTCTGCTTTGGCTTGATCTTTTACAACATTCACGCCGACGCTTGAGCCTTCGCGTGGTGGTTTGACCACAAAGGGTGCGGTGAAGGATGGAAGTTTGGGGCCATCGGAGACGTCGATGATTTCAGCGCGCGGTGTTGGCACGCCCGCGGCGGTGAAGGCGGCTTTGGCGAGGTTCTTGTCGAATGCCGTTTGGCTGCTTTTCACGCCAGCTCCCGTGTAAGAGATGCCTTTGCTTTCCAGCAGTTCTTGGAGTTGTCCGTCTTCGCCAAAGGTGCCGTGAATCACATTGAAGGCGAGGCCCGTGTCGGCTGGGAGGTCGATCGCTTTGTGGGTCACATCGACACCTGTGACTTTCAGGCCGAGTCCCTGCAGGGCTTTCACCACTGCTTTGCCGGAGGCAAGTGAGACTTCCCTTTCTGATCCGGGTCCGCCCATTAGGACGGCAATGTGAATTTTTCCTAACATATTAAAATTGGAATTCGTCTTCACCGAGGATTTTGATTTCCGTTTCGAGTTCGATCCCTCGTTCGGCCTTGGCTTTTTGTTGAATGGAGTCGATCAGTTGGATCACGTCTTTTGCCATTGCGCCGCCTTGGTTCACCACAAAGTTGCCGTGTGCATCTGAGACGCCGGCGGAGCCGACGGAGGTTCCCTTCAGGCCGAGTTCGTCGACCAGTTTTCCTGCCGGGATGCTCTCGGGGTTTTTGAAGGTGCAGCCAGCGGATGCGCTGATCGGCTGAGATGATTTGCGTTTCTCGCGCGATGCATCCCAGCGTTCTTTGATGTTTTCCGGCTTATCGGCTTTGCCTTTGAATACGGCCTGGAGGGCGAAGTTGCGGCGGAGTTCACGGACGTCGCGGTAATTGGCGATGATCTCATTGCGCTCGCGGGTGCGGATCACGCCGTCTTCGTCGAGGAAAGTCACGCGCAGCACTTGGTCGAATGTTTCGATGCCCATGGCGCCCGCATTCATGCGCAAGGCGCCGCCGACGTTGCCGGGGATGCCTTCCATCCATTCGAATCCACCAATGCCGCTGGCGCCGGCAAAGCTGGCGAGCTTTTTCAAGCGTACGCCAACACCTGCGGTGATCTCGCCGCGCGCGCCCATTGAGAGTTCTGAGAAGGCGCCGCCCGACGGGTGAATGACCACGCCTCGAATGCCGCCGTCTCGCACGAGCAAGTTGGATCCACGTCCGACCACACGGACGGGAATGCCACGTTCGCGGCAATAGGTGACGACAAAGGCCATGCCGTAAAAGCTATGGGGTTCGATCCAAAACTGAGCGGGTCCACCGACCAGCATGGTCGTGTGGCGTGCCATCGGTTCGTAGAGTTTGCCATCGATCTCGGTGTCCGGCATCAACGCGCGGATTTCTTCGAGTTGTTTCAAGTCGCGCGCAATCTTTGTGCCGACTTCGTGGATGTTGCCTGCACCGAGCGTGATCAACAGGTCGCCCGATTGCAGGGCGTTGCCAATGGCGTGGTGGGCGGTGTCGAGATGGGAAAGGTATTTTGCCGGGACATCGCCGTGGCGTTCCATTGCATCGACGAGTGTTTGCCCCGAGACGCCTTCGATGGGTTTTTCGGATGCCGGATAAACGTCGGAGATGAAAACGAGGTCGGCCGCTTGGAGCACTTTGCCAAAGTCATCGGCCAGCGCTTGGGTGCGTGTGTAGCGGTGCGGTTGAAACAAGACGACGAGTCGGCTGGGTTTCAGTGAGCGTGCGGTTTGCAGGGTGGCAGCCAGTTCGGATGGATGATGGCCGTAGTCATCAACGATGCGATAATTCGGCGAGAGGTATTTGGTTTCGAATCTTCGCTTGGCGCCAGCGAAAGATGTTAGAGCGCGAGCAATGTGAGAAAACTCAGCGCCACAGCTATCGGCGAGCGCGATGGCGGCGAGCGCATTGAGGATGTTGTGATTGCCCGGGATGCCGAGTTCGATGTCGCCCAAGTGCTCGCCGTTCTTCTGCACCGTAAATGCCGATGACCCTTTGAGGTCGCGCACTTCGGTTGCCGTGTAGTCGGCATCGTTCCAGCCGTAAGAAATCACATTGTCCCGGGCTTCGCAGAGTTCGAGGGCGACGGGATCTTCTGCGCAGTAGACCACCTTGCCGGCGGTTTGATCTGCGACTGTGGTGAAGACTTCGCGGATGTGGTCGAGGTCGCGGTAGAAGTCGAGGTGTTCGGCTTCGATGTTGAGGATCACCAAGTGTTCTGGGTGATAGAGCGCCAGCGTGCCATCGCTTTCATCGCCTTCGGCAACCATCAGTTCACCTGCTTCGGACCAATTCGCGTTGGCGCCGAGGATGGGGATTTCAGCGCCGACGTAGTGGCTGGGTTTGAACCCGGCCTCGCGCAGCACGTGGGCGGCCATGGATGAAGTGGTCGTTTTGCCGTGGGTGCCGGAAATGACGACGCCTTTGCGAGTGTGGAGAATGGCGGCAAGGCATTCGGCGCGGCGGTAAGTTGGGGTGCCGGCGGCGATTGCTGCAGCGAGTGCCGGGTTCTCCGGCTTGATTGCGGACGAATACACCACGACGTCGGCGTCCTTCACGGCGTCTGCACTGTGCGGGGATGAGAACATCAGCCCGAGCTTTTGCAGGCGGGTGGTTTCGCTGGAAGTCACGCGGTCGGAGCCACTGACTTTGTGGCCCATGCCGATGAGCAGGAGGGCCAAGCCGCTCATGCCAGAACCTGCCACACCGATCAGGTGGATGCGGAGTGGTTGGTCGCGGTTGGTGAGTTGTTGGCTGAATTCCTTCATCGGGCGAGAGTGGTTTCGATCGCGGTGCAGACACGGTCGGCGGCGTCGGGGATGGCAAGTGAGCGCGCGGCTTTTGACATGCCTTCATGCGTTGGCAAGTCTTCGAGAATGGTGGTCGCGAGGTTGGCAAGTTTCTCGGCGGTGAGTTCGGATTCCTCGACTTGGATGGCGGCACCTGCTTTGGCGAACACCTCGGCATTGCGCGATTGGTGGTCGTCCGCTGCGTAAGGGTAGGGGACGAGGATGGAGGGCAAGCCGGCCATCGCTACTTCGGTCAGGCTGGAAGCGCCGGAGCGAGTGATGACCAAGTCACTCACGGCATAAGCGGCGGCCATTTGGTCGCAGAAGCCGAGAAGGTGGTAGTCTTTGCGGTCAGCGACGATGCCTTGCACGCGTTCGAAGTCGAATGCGCCTGCGACATGGATGATTTGGGTGCCTGCGGGTAGGAGATCCGCGGAAGCTGCGGTCAGCTCGTTGAGTTTGCGAGCCCCTTGGCTGCCGCCGGTGACGAGAATGGTTTTCTTCGATGGATCGACACCGAGCAGTTTTGCGGCTTCATCGCGTGATGGCAGGCTGGCAATTTCTGGGCGGACCGGAGTGCCGGTGAGGGCGGTCTCGGATTTTGGGAAGAATCGTTTTGCGGGGGACAAGCCGAGGAAGACTTGGCTGCAGTAGCGGCTGGTCAGGATGTTGGCGCGGCCTGGGTGGGCGTTGGAGTCGTGGACGAAGGTTTTCAGTCCGAGTTTATTGCCTGCCACAATGGGCGGAAATGAAGTGAAGCCTCCCATGCCGAGGACCGCATCGGCGCCGAACTCCTTGAGGATGGCTTTGCATTGGCGGATCGACTGCCAAGTTTTCCAGAGGAATGGCAGCATGCGTGGGGAGAGCGTGGCAGGTTTGGCGACGGCGGGGACCGTTTTGAAATTCAGGTGCGAGTATTTCGCAGAACCCTCGGCATCGACCTTCTTCTGCGAGATCAGCAGCATCACCTCGTGGCCCTTGGCGCGCATCGCTTCGGCAACCGCGATTCCCGGAAACAAATGGCCACCGGTGCCACCGCAGGCGATGAGGATATGAAGATTCTTGGACACGGGTATGAGGCATTGAAGCCGTCCGACCCGGTTCAAAAGTGGGTTTCGCGACTCTCAGTCGCAGATCTACGCAATTCTTAACTATCAAGCAATGCTGAAAAACGCATTTGAGCCTGAATTTGAGGGTGTTGTGGAGATTTTCGAATCATCGACTGGCCATGCGTGTTGTTGCTGGCTGAGAGGATGATTCACAGGTCCACCTCGCGGTTTCTCGATGAATTGCCGCGAGATTTGTGTGGATGGCCAAAGAGGCTCCTGAGGGTCACTCTTTCGTGCCGAATGACGCTTCAAACTTGTGAAGCAAATTGTGAAGTTCTTTCACGTTGGCGGCATCGGTCGACTGCTTGCATTTCATCGCGGTGACGATCACAGCGTGGCAGAGTTTGAGTTTCTCTTCGTATTTCTCGTCGTCGGCTTTCAGGCGCTGCGCGAGGAAGTAGTTGAGCACCGTTTCTTGGATCGCTTGTGCGTGGGATTCCTTGTTCATGATCCAACGCGTGAGTTGATGGGCGTTCGCTGATGGATCTTTGGAAAGTTCATCGATGGTTTTGCAGGCTTTCTCGATGGTGACGAAATCAGTGTGCATTTTTCCGATCACATTGTTGTCATCGTAGATGCCACAAGGGATTTGGCAGTGGGCTCCTGCGATCGAGGAGAAGGCGAGCGAGGCTGCGGCGGCGGCGAGGAAGAGGGTGTTTTTCATATTGCTCTTAGGATAAGCGAGATTTGCTATCCTGCAAGTTCTCAACATCGATTGTGCTGAAGCGTGTGTGCGTGTCCTGATTGGCACGCGGTTAAGACGTTTGTCGTTTAAAATGAGACCGTTTTCGACCTCTCGCTGCAAGTGAGCTTCTTCTGACCACAGAGGCACAGAGGAAACAGAGAACACGGAGCAATATGCATATTCGAAGTTAGTTTAAGGGCACGAGGAAGTCGGTGTTTGCCTCAATCTCCACACTCTGAGACCTCCGCTTCCATTGATGCCGCCATCCGGCGACGCCCTAAGGCTATTCGTGCGTGTCCTAGTCTCCTGACGCCATCGGCCGAAGCATCCAGAGCAGCGGCTTTTGCAGGGCTTTGATGAGGATGAGTAAAAGTGTGATGATGAGAGGGCTGTGGATCTTTTCCGCGCGAACCGCCTCTGGGTCATGATCGGCATCGTTGTAGTGCATCGTAGATGCCGGAGCCAACAGCGTTTTGATCCATGCACGAGTTGAGCCGATTTTTCGCCGTGTCGGGTAGCAATCCATCATGCGGGCGAGTCGGTCACAGTAGGGAAACATCTCAACCGGTCGGATGGTTTTTGTGTTGAGGTTTTTGAAGGTGTTTGCGTGGTCCTTTTGCTCGGCTGCGTGTCGTTGTTCAATGTCCTCTGGGCGTTCGAATTCGCCCGCGATGAGTCCGGTCACATACTTTGCCTGCATTTCGCTGATCGTTGGAATGTTACCGATGATCGGGCGGGTGAAGCCAACGAGGAAGAGGTCGTCGTGCGAAACGTGCGCGCAGCCTTCGTAGAAATCCTGCAAGCAGATTTCGCCATCTGAAATCTCCTCCAGCCCAGAGCTGAAACCAATCATTTGGCAGATGGAGTCGGGCTCGATTTCAACCGTCTCATTGCCATCGAAATCGGTGAATTTGCGGTGGCTGCCATCGAGAGGAGGGCCGATGATTTTGATTCGGTCTTCTGCCACATCGTCCAGAAAGTCATCGCTCTTGGTGTGGAAGACATTGAACAGCTCGTCTTTGGCGCGGGCGGTGAGTTTCGCATCCCAGTACTTGCGCTTTTCTGCGGTGTTCGTGGGTTTTTTGCTTCTTTCGGATTTGCCGGCAAAGATCGATTCAAAGAGTTCCTGATGCCGTATCCTCGCTTCCACGAATTTCTGTCCGATGCAGTTGCGCAGATCGCGATGAATGGAAAGCATCAGCCGATTGCGCAGGAAGTCTGACGGCACACCGCGGATCGGGTGGTAGCGTGGGCTGACCCGAACACCAGTTTTCAGGGAGAGGTAGATTTGGTTTTTCAGCGATGGCTCAGCGAGGCGGTGGGCAATGTCGGCGCCCGATTCGCCGGCGCCTAGGACAAGGATCGTGCTGTTGTGTGGCGGAGGGTCGCCATATTTCAGCAATGGAATATCCGTCTCGATGTGCTTCGCGTTCGTGACCAGTCCGGTGCAGATGATGAGCTTGTCGAAGTGTTCTTCTCGGGGAGAGCCGTGTTGGTCGATGCTCAGTGTCCAGCCGTGATCGGCTTTGCTGATGTTGTGAACCGTGGTTTCGAGTTGGATGTACTTTCGCAGGCCAAAGTGGTCGGCGAACTCATTCAGGTAGCGCCCGTATTCATCGCCCAGAAAGAAATCGGATTTGGTCGGCCGATTGGCCGGATCCGCTTCGCTATCCCACTTCACAAAGCTGGTGAATTGGGTGGTGTATTTTGTCGATGTCGAAACGAAGCCCGGGTAGGGGTTTCCCCAGCAGCCGATGGTAGCGCAGCCTTTTTCGTAGCAGATGATTTCCCAGTCGGGCAGACGGTCGAGGGCATTTTTGAGCGTCACCAATCCGCTGGATCCGGCGCCGATGATGGCAAGGCGTTTGGGTTTCATGCGACGATTGCCGTCAGACTAAGAATGACAAAATTGAACTGCCCGGACTCTGGAATGAACAGCATGATGCGGTCGCCATCTTTTGGGGATTGGGTGCGAGTGAATTCATCGAGCATGATGAAAATGCTCGCGGCTCCCGTGTTGCCGGATGTTTCCAGGTTGGTCCAGTGTGGGACGGGCTTGCCGCCGCACATTTCTTCGAACACGCCCAGCAGGTGGCGCTTGAAGTAGAATGAAGACAGGTGTGGCAGGATCATGTCGTAATTCGACAAGGCGTCGTCGTTGGTGGACATCGCATGATTGACCACTTCATGGACGCAGGGGCCGAGGTGTTCAGCGAGAACAGAGACATCTTGGCTGAGAAGAAGGCTGCCGCTTTCTAGGCTCATGCACAGCGGTGTGTTGTGGGCGAAGGAATGCGAACGCGTCCAGTTGATCTTGTAAGAAACCCCGCTGTCGCTGGCTTTGTTTTCTAGCAGAAAGGCGCCGGCGCCATCGGACAGCATGGATCGGAGGAAGACCGACATGAACCACTTGGACCCAGTGACGCTGCCTTCGTGGGTTTCGCGGTCATCGGGGGGCTTGATGAATGAGGACTTGAGAATGGCGGACGGTTGCTCGGTGCCGATGCAGAGGGCCGAGCTGTGGTCGCCGCAGCGGATGGCGCGTGAGGAATTGACCAGTGCCTGAGCGGATGAGGAGCAGATGCCGGAGTTTGAATTGATCTCTGTCGCCTCAGTGACCAAGCCGTCTGCTGCAAGGCGGCTGTGCAGGATGCTCGATATCCCAGGGCCGACCATCGGGGTGTTGGTGGATCCGGCGGATAGATGGCCGATATCATGAGCTTCTGAACCCAAGCACTTTTGAGCGGCGAGGCTGGCGAGTTGATAGACGTCGTGGGTCGCTTCTTGTTCTCGGTCGAGCGCGTAGTGACGAGATTTGATCCCGTTCATGCGGAGGATTTTTCTGCGCACGCTGGCCTCGCCATCGAGCTCTCCCATGAATTCGGGGATGCTCGCGTTGTCGATTTTCTCTCCTGGGAGAAATGAGCCCGTGCGTGTGATGTAGGCATTCATGACGTCAACGGTGGCCGCTCACGAAGGACGTGATAGGCGTATTCATCAAAGGCGATGTGATTTTGCAGGTAGAGGCTCGGGTTTGAAAAGAACACGCTGTTATTGAAATGCCCGCGGTTGCTTTCGTCGGTGATGTAGAAGTCGAGGTCGGTCGAAACGATCTTGTCGTGAATGTAGAGATTTTTCATGACCCACAGGAGCAAAGAGTCAGAGCCAAATGAATTCAGCGCCTTCACCGCTGTTCGCAGATCGGCAAAGATGGTGATCGTGATGACGATAAAAATGACCACGTTGGTGCAGCCAATCCATTGGAGGGACGAGTTCTTGGTCGATTCCATCGCCGCCTTGCTGAAAAGCGTGTGATCCTCTGGCGCGCGCTTTCGATGTTCGTCGATGTGCTCGATGAATGTCTTGCGATCGAAGCGTTCGATCACTTCGTATGAAAGCTCATCATGTCCGATCGTAAGGTTGTTGCGGATCATTTCTGAAAGTGAATCCATGTTGTAATCACCATCGATGCCGTTGAACTTCCTTGGTTTAGTTGCTGCCGCTTCGGGCTTTTCTTGAGTGGAGATAATGTATCGATAAAGCAGAGGTTCGATCTGAACGTGACGGACCATCAGTTCGACCGCGTCATAGCTCGCGAAGTATTTCATGCCGATGGCAAGGACCGAGTCAATGCAGCGACCTTCAAAGCCGTAGGGGTTTCGATGGAAGATGAACTTCAGGGGAAAAGTGATGGTCCTGAGGAAAAAATAGAAGACGAGCAAGATCGGCCGCAGGAACTTGTAGTCGAAGCGCTCTTCCTCCTTGGTGAAGGTTTCGTTGATGTAATCCGTTGAGTAAGGATATGATTTCATGAGCGCTTTTCGGTTGTGCATTTCAGGCCGTAGCGAGGCGCCATCGTCAACTTGGCGGACATGCGGTGGCGGTCGGAAGAGTGCACTGACACCTTGAGACGTTGAAGAATCGTGACGGTAATGACGAGCAATTCCATCATCGCGAAATGCCGACCAATGCAAATGCGTGGGCCGCCGCCAAATGGGATGTGAGCGCAGGTGGCGCCGGGGTTTTCCGTATTCGTTGGGTCAAACCGGTCGGGATCGTAGGAATTGGGGTCTTTCCAGAAGTCGGGATGGCGCTGAAGTGAGTGGCGGCTGAAAACGACCATCGAGCCACGCGGGACGATCGCTCCACCGAGTTCCACGTCTGTGATCGTGTTGCGATTTTCAAACCAAAATGGCGGGTGCAGCCGCATGGTTTCTTGGATCACCTGATTGGTGTATTTGAGTTCGCCGAGGTGTTGGGGCGTCAATGTTTCGCTCCCAACCACTCGCTCGATCTCGTCTAGAACCTTTTGTTCAACATCGGGGTGACGATCGAGGTCATACCACAACCATGTCAGGGCAGTTGCGGCGGTTTCGTGTCCGCCGATGATCATGCCGAGGATTTCTTCGCAGACTTCATCTTCGTCCATCTTCTCACCATCCTCGTCACGGGCAGAGAGGATCACATCGAGGAGATCGTTTTTGGGTGAGCTGGTGCTTCGCGATTGGATCAGGCCGCGCATGAAATCTCGGAAGTCTTTCATCATCCGGCGCACACGGAGATTTGTGGGCGAGGGAAAGCGAAGATCTGAGACCAGCGGCAAGGGTGGCTTTGCGCTGTAGCGATTGATGGCTTCTGTCCATTCTCTGATCCTTTCGATCGAGCCGTCAAAGCTGTCGCTGAAAAAGGCGCGACCCGCGATTTCCAAGGCCAAGTGGTTCATCTCTTCGGCCATGTCGAAGGGTTCGCAGTCGGTGATCTTTTCCGCAGTGGAGATCGAAGAGCTCAGCATCAGGTCGAAGTAGGTGCCAATGGACGACGGCGAAAACATTGGTTGCATCAGTTTTCGTTTTCGCTTCCACGTCTCTCCCTCGGCTGTGACCAATCCATTTCCGAACACATTCCGGAAGTGGTTGTATATGCGGCTGTTCTTGTCGAAATCCCGCATGGTGTTTTTCATGACCTCGCGGACCAAGTGGGGGTCGTTGATGAGGTGGAAATCGATGATGCCACGGCAACGGACAAAATCCCCGTTTTCCTTGATCAGCCGGTCGATGAAGAGTGCGGGGTTGCCCACCAGCATCCATTGCCGATGGAATCGTGGAGTGTCGATGAGTTTGCCGGTGAATCCCTCAGATGTCTTCATGCTCAAGTGGTTCTTCGCGAATTGAATTCCAATCACTCACTAGCTATCAGCTCAGCTCTATCATGTCGCTCAAAACCGTCATGATATGATCAGCGTCTGAAGCGACTAACTCATCACATGTTCCAACAGCAGTCCTTGGATTGCGCTGTAGAACTGGGATCGAAGAAAGGCGGAGCGTTCCTCGGGGGAGAGGTCTTGGGGGTCGATCACTTCGGAGGCGCCTAGCTGGTATTGTTCTTCGAGTGAGAGTCGTGCCTGGTTGAGGGCGCTGAACCAAGCAAAGCCATCGTCTTTGGTGATCAAGAGTGCGCCGGTTTCCTCGGTGGTTTCTGCCTCGGCGGATTTGATCGCATTGGTGACTTGCACCAGTGCCGATGAAAACTCTTGGTCGAGATCGGGGACGACGAATTCTCTCCAGTCGTCTTCCACATCGTGGTCGGTCACCAGCGCGCCGAGGCGGAGGGAGAGCGGTTCTTCGTATGCAATCGCATCGTAGGCGATGTGATGCAGAAGCGCCCAATCGGCGGGGTCTTCGGTGTCGATGCGGAGTCCGCCTTCCAATGTCGGGATGATTTTCACGACGTCTTTTCGAGAGTGCTTTTGAGTTGATGGGCCTGCAGTTGCTGCGTGTAGAGCTCGGCTCTTTCACGTTCGCCGGTCCAGACGATGGAGCGGCCGCTATTGTGGACTTGTTTCATCAAGGTGGTGGCTTTGCTCTGGCTGTAGCCGAAGACTTTGATGAGCACCCATGTGACGTAGTCCATCAGATTCACGGGGTCGTCCAAGACGACGACATTCCACGGCGTGTCGACTTGGATCTTTTGTTTGAGGTTGGTGAGGGTTTCGGAATCGCCCATGGTTCAGGTGGTGGCAGGTTCAGGCGCGTCGATCCATTTGCCGTGTTCGCGAATCAGGTCGGTGAGGCGCTCAACGGCTTCGGCTTCAGGGATATTGAACTTCACGGCTTTCTTGCCGACGTAGAGGTTGATTTTTCCGGGGGCGCCGCCGACGTAGCCAAAATCGGCATCGGCCATTTCGCCGGGTCCGTTGACGATGCATCCCATCACCGCGATACGAACGCCCTTGAGGTGGCCGGTGGCCTCGCGGATTTTCTGGGTGGTGGATTGCAGGTTGAAAAGCGTGCGGCCGCAGCTGGGGCAAGCGACGTAGTCGGTCTTGAAGATGCGTGCGCCAGCGGCTTGGAGGATGTTGTAGGAGAGTCGCATCGATTGCCCTGGGGCGGTTTCTCCGCGGACGAGGATGGCATCGCCAATGCCATCGCAGAGCAGGGATCCGATGTTTTGAGAGGCGGGGAGAAGGGCGTCGAGGAAGTCCTTGTTCTCCGCTGGCGGCTGCAGGGTGTCCTTGAGGAGGATGGGGTGGCGTGAATTGACACGGGCTGCCAGCAGGCGGAAGGCGGGGATGACATCAAGCGGAGTGGTATCGGCCACCGTGACCAATTGTGGTTCGGTTTGCGAGTTGATGGCATCGATCGCGATGTCTTGGGTGGGATCGATTTCGTGCACGCCGGATTTCTCCGCGATGATCTCAGGTTTGAAATCGCCCATGGAAGCGATCTTGTGAGCGAGAGCGTTCCATTTCTCTTGGGTGGTGAACACGCGGGCGGTGTTTTCGCCGCCGAGTTCGTGGTCCATGATCGACATCTCAGCGCTGCCACGTCGTTCGTAGGAGAAGGGGTCGTAAGAGGGAGTGAAGCCGCTCACTTCGCGCGGGATTTTTGGTGCGGCGTTGAAGGGGGCAACCAGTGCTTTGGCGACGGGGATTTCGTGAACGGAATCTTCGGTCAGCGAGACGCGAACGGTATCGCCAATGCCATCCGCGAGCAGAGATCCGATGCCGATGGCGCTTTTGATGCGGCCGTCTTCGCCGTCGCCGGCTTCCGTGACACCAAGGTGGATGGGATAGTTCCAATCGGGCCCTTCTTGATAGAGTCGAGCGACCAGCAAGCGATAGGCTTCGATCATCACCTTCGGGTTGGAGGCCTTCATCGAAAAGATCAGCTCATGGTAGTCGTGATCGCGAGCGATGCGTGCAAACTCCAGAGCGCTTTCCACCATGCCCAGTGGGGTGTCGCCATAGCGGTTCATGATGCGGTCCGAGAGCGATCCGTGGTTGGTGCCGATCCGCATCGAGCGTCCGAGGTCTTTGCAGAGTTTGACGAGTGGGGTGAATTGCTCGCGGATGCGCTCGAGTTCTTCTTCGTATTGTTCGTCGCTGTATTCGCGGACTTCGAACTTTTTCTTATCGGCGTAGTTGCCTGGGTTGACGCGGATTTTTTCCACCCATTTTGCGGCTTCCAGTGCCGCGTCCGGTTTGAAGTGGATGTCCGCGACCAATGGCACATTGCATCCGGCTGCGCGGACGTCGCGGGTGATGTTTTCGAGGTTTGCTGCGTAGACTTTCGTTTGCGCGGTGATGCGAACGATTTCGCATCCAGCATCGGCGAGAGCGAGCACCTCGGCGACGCATGCCGCGGTGTCTCGGGTGTCCGATGTGATCATCGATTGCACTCGGATCGGGTTATCGCCGCCGATGCCGACGCCACCCACCTTCACCTCGCGCGTCTTGCGGCGAGAGTATTGAAGGAGGTCGGGACAGTAGCTCAGTGGCTGCGGTGAATTCATCGGTAAGGGAGATATAAACGAGAAATCGGCCACGGGCAACGATGGTGTGGCCGGATGTCATTGTGAGTTGCTATTTGGCGGGGCATCGTCGAAATTATGTGACCGATGCGCTCATTTCTTCATCGAATCTTACCCTGCGGGCTCGTGCTGGCTTTGATTGCTGGCGCTGCCTCGGCGGAGATCGATTTCATCCGTGTGAAGCAAGACGACAAGGCCAGCATGCTTCAGACGGCGGTGACGCAATTCAAGAAGGGTGATGCAACGGTCGATTTGATTGGCGCGATCCACATTGCGGATGCGAAATATTACCAAGACCTGAACAAGAAATTTGAGGCCTATGATCGTTTGTTGTTTGAGATGATTGGCGGTGACGTGTTGAAGGCGCGGCCCGGTGCCCATGCGGTCAAGGGCGGCGAGAATTTGTCGACCTTGATGAAAATCTACAATGTCTCGGCGGATTTCTTGAAGTTGGTGGGGCAGTTGGATGCGATTGATTATCAGGCAAAGAATTTCGTGCATGCGGACCTGACAGTGGCCGAGTTTCAGCGATTGCAGAAAGAGCGGAAAGAATCGCTCGTTGGGTTCATGTTCGAAGCAGGAGTGATGGCGGATGGTGCTGCCGTTGACTCGAACTCATTCAAATTGCTGGGTGGGCTGCTTCGGCGGGATGCGGATGCCGTGAAGAGAGAATTGTTGCCGGTCTTGGCGATGGGGGATGAACAGATGGCGGCGATTGAGGGAGAAAACGTGATTTTGACCGACCGCAACAAGCGTTGTTTGGAGGTTGTGGCGCGAGAAGTTGCTGCGGGGCATAAGAAAGTCGGGGTCTTTTACGGAGCGGCGCATTACCCGGACATGGTGGAACGAATCAAAGAGATGGGCTACAAACAGGTCGGGCAGGAATGGATCACGGCTTGGTCGGTCCCAAAGAAGGAAGAGTGAGGGCCTGGGCCATGGTGAATTGAATTTACCGTGCCTTTACGGACAAGGGACGAATGCTGGGGTAAAACTCTAGCGTTATGAAAAATTCATTGATTATACCCATCGCTATGATGGCGGCCTTGAGCCAGCCGATCATGGCCAAAGTCGCGCCAGAGCCCATTGATCAAGTGGTGCCATCTGACGATCGCAGCAAAGTGCAGATCGCTCTGCTATTGGACACCTCAAACAGCATGGACGGCCTGATTGATCAGGCTCGCTCTCAGTTGTGGAAAGTGGTGAACACCTTTATCAATGCGAAGCACAACGGTGCAGCACCCTATGTGGAAGTGGCGCTGTATGAGTATGGCAACAACGACCAACCAGTCGGAAATCATTACATCCGATTGGTCCATCCGATGAGTCGAGATTTGGACGAAGTCAGCAAGCGCATGTTTCAGCTCAAAACCAATGGTGGTGATGAGTATTGCGGTGCAGTCATTCAGCGCGCCTTGGCCGACTTGGAATGGGACAAGAACCCAAAAACCTACAAAGCCATTTTCATTGCTGGAAACGAGGCGTTTACGCAAGGGCCTGTGAATGCACAGGAAGCTTGCCGTGAGAGCCTGGGCAAGGGAGTCATTGTGAACACGATCCATTGTGGATCACGTGAGCAAGGGATCTCGGGCCAGTGGCATGACGGTGCTGCGATTGCCGGTGGCAAATACATGGTCATCAACCAAGACCGCGTGGTGCGCCACATCGATGCGCCGCAGGACAAAAAGATCTCCGAACTCGGGGAGAAGTTGAATGAGACCTACATCGGTTATGGTCACCGCCGTGATGCCGCCATGGAGTCCCAAGTGGCCAACGATGCGTTTGCATTGAAGCAGAGCAAGTCAGGCACGCATGTTCAACGGGCCATTACCAAAGCCAGTGGAAATTACTCCAATGTGGATTGGGATTTGGTCGATGCCTGCCGCGAGAAGAACCTCGATGTCACCAAGTTGAAAGACGACCAACTGCCTGAGAAGTATCGCAACATGAGTCGCGCCGAGCTTAAGAAGTGTGTGGATGAAGCTGCCAAGAAGCGTGCGGCTATCCAGGAAGAAATCGCTCAGCTCAACGAACAGCGCAGAGCGTATGTTGAGGCTGAGAAAAAGAAAGAGACTAAAACAGGCGAGAAGACTCTCGACCAAGTCATGATCGAAACCACTCGTGAGCAAGCATCTGCGCTTGGTTACACCTTCAAGAATTAAGCATGCCATGGGTCATGCTGGCCGTGGCGAGTCGGGGGGGGCTCGCTGCGGCCCACTCATCTAACCACAACTACATACGAACATGAAAATCATCACCACCATCACCATCGGCCTACTGAGTCTTGCATCCGTGCAGGCGGAGTCGGTGGTTCCGGTCAAAGCCGAGACCATTCCGAATCCAGCGATTGATTACGCCGGCTTTCAAAAGCTCGTGAATGAGTTGGGCCCCGTTCGAGAAAAGAACCGCCTGACGGAAGCGCAATTCATCAAGATGTCGACGGAAGCGGACACCATCGTTTTGGATGCTCGCAACGAGACTCGTTACGAGGCGATTCATGTTGAAGGAGCTGTGAATTTGCCATTCAGCGAGTTCACTGCTGCCAACTTGGCGAAGATCATCCCAAACAAAACCACGCGGGTGTTGATTTACTGCAACAACAACTTCGAGAAGGAGCCTGTTCACTTTGCGCGGAAAACCATCTCTGTTTCCTTGAACGTGCCGACCTTCATCAATCTGCATGCTTACGGTTACACCCATGTCTATGAGTTGGGGCCCTTGTTGGACGTCAACCAAACCAAGATCCCAATGGTCCGCGCCGAAGCCAAATCAACTGAATGATTGCTCAGGTCGGTGAGAATCGATTGAATCAACTGTCATGATAGAAATGCCCACCATCCTTGTAGTGGAAGATGATCCCGCGGTTCGCTGTGGGATCGTCGATGTGCTGGAATATGCTGGCTACAATGTGATTGAGGCCGCGGATGGGCATCAGGGGATGGAGAAGGCCCTGAAGGCCAATTATCGCTTGGCGCTACTTGACCTAGTCATGCCGGGGCCATCGGGGTTTGAGATCCTGGAGGCTTTGAAGAAGAAACGCCCGGGTCAGGCCGTCATTATTTTATCGGCCCGCGGGGAGGAAAACGATCGTGTGAGAGGGTTGGTCAATGGAGCCGACGACTACGTCGTAAAGCCTTTCAGCATGAAAGAGCTGCTTGCTCGGGTGGATGCCGTATTGCGTCGCTCGGGAGAACGATCTGCGCCGGTCGACGAGCGAGAGGTGCCGGGTGGAAATGTGGATTTCCGCAGTGGTGTTCTGAGTTTTGACGATGGTCGGCGTGAGACATTGTCCGAGAAAGAATCGGAGTTATTGAAGTATCTTCTTGGGACGGGTGGTCGCTTGGTCACGCGAGAAGAAATTTTGCGGAACTTGTGGGACTTGGATCCTGCACGGACCGAGACCCGGACCATCGACATGCACATCATGCATTTGCGCACCAAGCTGGGAGACAAGCAGCAGAATCATCTCGTGACGGTGCGCGGCAAAGGTTATCAATTCATCATGGGAGGTGAGGCGTGAAGACATCGAGAGTATGGTTCATTTGGTCGGTGTTAGGGATTTGCGCGCTGACGGTTTTTGCAGCGATGGGTTGGCTGACGCACAACACCATTCAAGAGAGCAATGCGCGAGCAGCGGCGGATGCGCGGGCGGATCTGGAAGAGCGGACTCGCTTGGCCTTGTGGCGAATGGATGCCTTGGGGGCGGCGATTGTGCTGAGGGAAAACCAATATTCGGTGGCCGACTACGAAAGCTCGGTGAGATCTCCGTTTTTGGCGATCAATTATCCTGAAGTGCTATTGCATTTCCAGGTGGTCGAAGGCAGTGGGCTGGCATCGCCGGAAAACGATGGATTGAATGCGCGTGAAGCAGGAGTGAGTGCGGAGTTGATTGCTGAACGCGAAAAGCGAATGGATCAATTGCGATCTCTGTTAGAAGCCAACCCATTGCCGGGTGATGAGTGGGCGCAGATGAGTTGTGCCGCAGACAAGGGAGAGGTCACATGGAATGCGGTTTCAAAGAATCCGAGCGCTGAGCAGAAAGACCAAGCAGTGCGTCAGATTGAAGAACAGCAATGGGGGAGCAATCGGAACATGCAGTTGGCGGAGAAGCGGCGGGATGAGGGCTATCAAACTTACAGCAACACTTTGGAGTATGCGCAGCGCGCCAAAGCCGTAGAGGGCAACTACAAGGTGCAAGAGCAAGTCCGCTATCAGGGTCAGGAACAGAAGCTCAAGAGCAAGTTGTCATCAGGCGCATCAAGTTTTTCGCGTTCTTTTCCGAAGAAAGAAGATCAGTTCGCGTTGGACGCGCTGAACGGCAGTGCGTCGGATGACGACTTGGCGATGGCTCCGTTGTCGGTGAAAACGCATCGCGGAGCATGGCTGGGTGGAGGGCTCTTTTTGCTAAGAAAGATTGAAAACCCTGAGGCCGGCAAGTTGTCGGCAAAAATGATCCAAGGGGTCTGGATGAACGTGGATGTTCTCAAAGCTCAATTGTTGGATGAGGCGGCGGATTTGTTGCCAAGGGCGAAACTTCTTCCGGCGACGGGTGCGCAGGCGGTGTCCAATCCGATGGCATTGGTTTCGTTTCCTTTTGTGTTGGATCGCAATGAGTCGATTGTTGCTGCTCCAGGAGCGGGTTTGACTGCGCCACTCAAAGCGGGCTGGGTGGCGGTGTTGATCGCGACGATGGCGGCAGTGGTTTTGGTGCAAGGCATCATGAGATTGAGCGAGCGACGCGCATCATTTGTATCGGCAGTGACGCATGAATTGAGAACGCCGCTGACCACATTCCGGCTGTATTCCGACATGCTGGAAAGTGGTGCTGTGAAAGAAGAGAAGCGATCGCATTACCTCGGTGTTTTGACTCGCGAGGCGGATCGGTTGTCGCATCTTGTCGAAAACGTCTTGGCCTTTTCACGGATCGAGCGAGGTAATGCGCGGTCGCAAGTTCGCACGGCCAGCTTGTCAGAACTGATTGAGACATCGCGTGAGCGGATGGAGTCGCGACTCGAGAGTGTTGGGATGAGGTTGGAAGTGCACGATCTGCCCTCGGTGCTGTGCAAAGTCGACACGGCTGCGGTTGAGCATATTTTGTTCAACCTAGTCGATAATGCCGCCAAGTATGCTGCGGACAGTGATCCTGCCGTGGTTGAAATCAAGGCGAGGACATCCGGGAAGCAGTTGGAGATTTCGGTTTGCGATCACGGTCAGGGCATTACTCCATCTGAGCAGAGCCGGGTTTTTCAGCCATTTCACAAGTCGGCCCACGATGCCGCAGAGTCTCAGCCTGGAGTGGGCTTGGGTTTGGCATTGTCTCGCCGGCTCGCCAAATCGATGGGTGGCAGCCTGCGCTGTGATGCTTCTGATCAGGGGGCCTGCTTTGTGTTGAGTCTTCCCGTGGCACATGATGTGACACAGTCGCTGCATTGACAGAGGGCGGCTTGCCTCTCATTCTTTGCAGCATGTCAATGACACCCCATCTTGCGAAAAACAAAGCGGGAGCTCCCGTTTTCGTGATTGCATGTTGGGTATTGGGGT
The DNA here is from genome assembly GCA_043566505.1 of Luteolibacter sp. Taxonomy (GTDB): domain Bacteria; phylum Verrucomicrobiota; class Verrucomicrobiia; order Verrucomicrobiales; family Akkermansiaceae; genus Luteolibacter. The sequence goes on from CP121322.1 coordinate 1,488,503, forward strand.
TGATGGCGTTTGCGCAGGCATTGGTGGCCGGTATGGCGCTCGCGCATCGGATCGAAGCCGCTCAGCACGTGCAGGTTGTGGAGAGAGAGGTGGTGAAGCAAGTGATTGTGGAGCGTCAGGTCAAAGTGGAAACACCCGCCCCTGTGCGATCGGCGCCACCATTGCAGGTGCCGCTTGTTTCCGAAGTCCTTCAGATTGAGGCGGAGCCCGTCAACATGCCACCCGCGGTGAGTGATAAGTCAGCTCAACTGGTCGCCGATGCGAAAGAGGCGCGAGTCGCTGGAGACATGGGCAAAGCCATCATGAAGCTCGAAGAGGCGATCAAGCAGGCACCTGAAGATCCCAACGTGCTCTATGAGATGGGCTTGGTTCACGAGCAGATGGGAGTTTATGACCGCGCCTCTCAGTATTACGAATTGGTTTTTCAGATGGGCCTAACAGATGCGGGGGTCTTGTATGAAATCGCGGCGAAAAAGCTCAGTGAGGGGTTTGCTCAGCCCGCCGACATGCGCGGGAAGATCTCGCTCGGCCGCGTGCGCTATTTTCATAACCCGAGTCACAAATCGGGTGAGCGGGTGATCTTGACGATCCCGATTCAAAAGGGCCCCAAAGAAGACATCAACGCCAGCGATATTGCCGTGGAGGTTCGTTTCTTCAACAGGACGAACCGTGGTGACATCGTCGAATTGGATGATCCGTCTTGGGCGTCTGACCGTTGGGTCACATTGCCATTCGATTGGGCGGGGGGTGAGGAGAGTTTGCGGATGACTTACACGATTCCTCGCCAAGATACCAAAACGGAGCACCTCTTTGGTGAACGCAAGTATTACGGGCAGATTGTCACGCTGACCTACCAAGGTGAGGTGATGGATGTTCAGGCTTGGCCACGGGATCTTGCGGCGAAGATCACTCAGCCGCCAATTGCTGGGATGGGCGAATTTCTTGCACCCGAGCATCTGGATTCATTACCCTCTGACTTTGATCCTACCATCCCTCTTCTTCCGACTTTACCCATTGATCCCTGATCATCGATTATCCCTGCCATGAATTCCCCTTCTGAAGGCCGCTTATTGGGCGACTATCGTCTCACCAAGTTGGTTGCCGAATCCAATCTTACCCAAACGTGGCTGGCGAAACAGGAGTCGATTGGGAGATCTGTTTTGGTCGATGAGCTGCGAGAAGAGCAGGCTCACATGCGAGATGAGTTTCTGGCCAATGTGCGGGCCAAGGCATCGTTGGATCACCCATTGATTGCTTCGGTGTATGAGGCGGTGACAGATGAAGCCGCCTGTTATTTCGCTCACGAATTGTTGTCGGGTTCGACATTGCAAGAGCGGAAGGCGGCCAAAGCCCCCTTGCAGCCGACCCAGATGGTTCACGTCATCAAGCGGCTGGCCGAGGTGAATTGTCATTTGGAGTCCCAAGGGGTTGCGACTGCGCCGATCAATCTGGATGTGATTCATCTCGATGCGAACGGAGTCATTCGTTTGAGAAATCCGGCATTGGGCGGAGAGCGTAGCACCACCTCGTCGTCACGTGATGTCGCATTTTTGGGCAAGGCGCTGGTCTCCATGGTGGCTGATGGCAAGGCGGGTGCGACGCGCGTTCTGACGATGTTGAGTTGGATGCGAGGTGAGGGGATTGAAGCGCCATTGAGCTGGGAGCAGGTCGTAGAGCTTTGTCAGCAAATCGAGGCTCAGCTTGAGGGGCCGGAAGAGAGCGTGGCCGATGTCGGTGGAGGAAAATCGCGCATCATGATGACATCGGTGATTGCGGTGGTGGCATTGGCGACCGTATTTGGGACCGCCTGGGTGATGAAGCCCTCCAACAAGGTGAAGCTGCCGCCGCGTGCAACATTGCCAGAGCCGGTTTTGATTCCGAAAGGTGAGTACATCGGAGCGGATGGTTCGAGAAAGCAGATCGAGGATTTCATGATGGGGGCACATGAGGTCACCATTGGCGAATACAACGAGTTTTTGAAGATCCTCTCGTCACTCGAGGGCGGAGGGCGCCACAAAGTTTTCAACCACAAAGACCAGCCCGCCGACAAAGTTTCTCACGAGCCGGATGATTGGGAGAAGTTGTTCAGTTGCGCGAAGTCGGGCGTTTTGTGGAAAGGGCGGCTCGTTTCGTTGGATTCTCCGGTTGTGGGTGTCGATTGGTGGGATTGCATGGCGTATGCAGAGTGGAAGCGCGCCCGATTGCCGACCCAGGACGAATGGCGTGCCTCCTTGGGTGCTTCGGGAGATGTTGCAGCCAAGTTGTCAGCAGCGGACTGGGTCCCGGTGGATCCTCAAACAAAAGATCAAAGTCGCTTTGGGGTGCTGAACCTTGCTGGGTCGGTTTGTGAGTGGACCAGTGAGCCTGCGGTCAACCCCGCGAACCCGTTGGGTGCTCGCAAGTGGGTGATCATCGGTGGTTCATATCTCAAGAACGGCAGCAATGCATTGAGTCTGGAGTGGGTCGATGATCGATCCCTGCGCCGAAGTGATTTGGGTTTTCGGGTCGCCTATGATATTGGTAAATGATTAGCCCTTACGCCTATGAAACGCTACTTCCCGCTTCTCTTCGCGTCCTCTCTTGCGCTTGTTTCATGCGACAAGATTAAGTCGACCATGGTCTCCAAGATTGAGGAGCAGGCGAAGCTTGCGCCAATTCCACCGTATGATGGGCCATTGGTGACGCAGCTGAACGAAGGCAATTATGAGAGTTTTGTTGCCACGCGTGATCGCTTGGTCGTGATTGATTTTTATGCCGACTGGTGTGGCCCATGCCGCCAGCTCAGCCCGGTCTTGGAGTCGATCGTGCAAGATCACGGAAGTAGAATGTTGGTCGGGAAGTTGGATATCGAGCAGCACAAAAAGATGGCGCAGAAGTATGGTGTGCAGGGGATTCCAGACGTGCGGATCTTTTTGAATGGCGAGCAGATTGATGGATTCAAAGGATTTGGGAACGAAGCTGCGGTTCGCCAGCAACTTGAGCAACATTTGGTGAATGTTCCACCGATCATCGACAAAGATGCGCTTGAGGAACTGTCGGGCCCAAAGCAAGAGATCCGCGACTCACTGGAATCGCCCGCCGAGCCTGGAGGTGGAGACAAGCTACCGCCTGGCCTGAAGCCTCGCTGACCCGTTAGAAGGTGCTTCCTGTTTTGACTGGACTGTCGTTTTTTTGCGGCGCCCCTGGTGTGCTGCGCCCATCTTTGACGAATTGATTGAGGATGTCGTTTAGCTCCTCAACCACCTTGGGGTGCTTGTCGTGAAGGTTGCTGGTTTCACCGGGGTCATTCGCCATGTTGTAGAGCTGGATGGGAGGAAGCTTTTTGGACTTTGCGGCTTTGTCGGTCGGTGATGTCCAACCGCCTGATCCGGGGCAGAGAACCAGTTTCCAGGGGCCTTTCCGAACGGCAAACTTGCCAGAGATGCTGTGATGAATGATGGCTTTGTGTTTTGGCGCGTCGGTGGCGTTGCCTTTCAGGACTTGCAAGATGCTCAAGCTGTCTTCGCCCGCGTTGTCCGGCAGTTCTGCATCAACAAGCTCAGCGCATGTTGCCATCAAGTCAGACAGGCAGGTCGGGTGGTCGGAGGATGAGTCCGCTTTGATCTGCGCTGGCCAGCGAACGATGAATGGCACGCGGTGACCGCCGTCCCAGATGTCGGATTTGTATCCTCGCAAATGGGCGCTGGCGTAGTGTCCGAGTTTTTCGACCCGCGCTGCTTCCGCGGGTCCAGCAGAGGTGCCATTGTCCGCGGTGAAAATCACGAGGGTGTTTTTTGATGCTCCTGCCTTTTCCAGAGCGTCCATCACTTCACCGACAACCCAGTCGGTTTCCATGACAAGATCCGCGTGTGCCGAAATGCCGCTTTTTCCCTGCCAATTTTTCGAAGGAACGATGGGGGTGTGCGGCGAACTGAGAGGAAGGTAGAGAAAGAAAGGTTGGTTGGTCTTGGCTTGAATCGAGATGTATTCGCGGGATTTTTCAGTGAGTCGGCCCAGCATATCGATGGGCTCCACGATTTCCGTGCAGAGGCCATTTTCAAAAACCGACTTCATCATGCGTGCGTGATGAAAGCCGTAGTATTCATCGAACCCGCGCGTTGTGGGGCCATCTTTGGTGATCGTGCCAACGGCCGCTCCCATCAGCTTTCCTTTTTGAGATTTGGCTCCGTCCTCAAGGGTGAAGCCAAGGTGCCACTTGCCGATGCATGCCGAGTGATATCCGTGTTTGCCGAGAAGCTCTGGCACGGTGAGGCGACCGGCGGCGATCAGGGGGGTGTCGTAATTCGAAATGACGCTGCTTTTGAGTCGGGTGCGCCATGCGTAGCGGCCGGTGAGGATGCCATAGCGGGTGGGAGTGCAGACGGCGGAGCCACTATGGGCATCGGTGAAATGCATGCCCTCCTTGGTGAGTCGGTCGAGGTGCGGGGTTGGGACTTTGTTGCGCTCTGGGTTGAGCGCTTGGACTTCGCCATAGCCCATGTCATCGGCAAGGATGTAAACGATGTTGGGGCGATCGTCTTTGGCCTCTGCAAGCAGGGCAGTTGTGAGGGAGATCAGCGTTAGGGCGAAATATTTCATGATGCGAGGATAGGCATAGAAATACGCCCGGATGAAGAGGTTCTTGTCATCGAGCTGCTGAGAATATTGATGGGATGTGGGATTCGGGTATGGACGGGGGGCGGCTCGGAGGTAAGGGTTTTTGCATGGCGAAGGTGCTAGTAGGTCTCTCAGGCGGCGTGGATAGCGCGGTTGCTGCTGCGCTATTGGTCGAGCAGGGCCACGAGGTGTCGGCGGGATACATGAAGAACTGGATCAACGATGAGGGGATTCCAGGAGATTGTCCGTGGGAACAAGACATCGAAGATGCTCATGCCGTGGCCAAGAAGTTGGGCATTGAGTTTCGGGTGATTGATTTGATCGACGCCTACAAGGATCGGATCGTTGACTATTTGGTCGAAGGGTATCGCGCGGGCATCACGCCGAATCCGGATGTTTGGTGCAATCGTGAGATGAAGTTTGGCGTGTTCTTGGATTACGCATTGGATCAGGGGTTTGAGCGGGTCGCGACCGGGCACTATGCGCGTCGGCGTGATGGAGCTGATGGCAAAGCGGTCATCTTGCGTGGGGCGGATCCGAACAAAGACCAAAGCTACTTTCTCTCGTTGATGACGCAGCGCCAGGCGGCACATGCGATGTTTCCGACCGGCGAGATGTTGAAACCTGAAGTGCGCGGTGTGGCCGAGCGCTTTGACTTGCCGGTGGCAGGAAAGAAAGACAGCCAAGGGATTTGTTTTTTGGGTCAGGTGAAGATGAGCGACTTCCTCAGCCATTACGTTCCAGATTCTCCGGGGAACATCGTGGATGTGCAGGGCAAGGTGTTAGGCGAGCATCGAGGGCTGCATCTCTACACCTTGGGGCAACGCAAGGGGCACGGCGTTGCTTCGCCAAGAGATGGCATGGCCTACGTGGTGGTTGGCAAAAACCAAGAGAAGAACCAGTTGATCGTCGGTTGGGACACCCCAGACTCGGGTGGGTTGTATGCGACAAAGTGCGTGGTTGGAAATGTGACCACCTTGAATGAGGATTTTGATTCAAAGCGCATGGTGGAAGCCCAACCTCGATATCGTGCTAAAGCAGAGCCCGCTGTTCTGGAGCCGCTCGATGACAACCGAGTCCTACTAAAATTTCATCAACCCCAGCGGGCAATTTCTCCTGGGCAGATCTGCGCGTTTTACGATGGCGGACGGATGCTGGGCGGCGGCGTGTTTGAATCGGCCGAGTGAGTCGAAGGGGCGCCCAGGGCCCATTCATAAAGGGGAATCGACGGGTTCCACAATAGATCTGGATTTTTGACGCCAGAAGAGATAGAGTGATAGATCTGGATTCTGGGATCTAGCTCAATTCAATCTTCTGACTCATGGATTTATCAAAGCTTCGCAAAACAACGACCAGGAGTGATGAAGAGAGCGGCATGGACATGTCGCCAATGATCGACATGGTTTTTCTGCTGCTGATCTTTTTCATTGTTAACGCCACCGTGATCATCGTGAAGCAGGACCCATTGGTGAATCCACCTGTGGGAGATGCAGGCGAGCCGATGACGGTGCGTGACGGCAGGATCGTTGTGAATGTGCACAGCGACGGCACCTTCACCGCCGAGGTCTTTAAGACCGAGCTCGCCGATGATGCGGCGATTTCTGAATATATCCGATCCTCCAAGCGAGAGAATGATGCGAATGCGGTAGAATCAAAACTTCACCTTCGCGGTGACAAAGATGCGATTTTCAAACACTCGAAGAAGGTCATCAACCTTGCCGCCAAGGAGCGCGTGAGCAATGTGGTCTTCGCTGTAAAAAACCAAACCCGATAAGTCATGGCCCGTCACAAAAAATACCAAGCTATTAGTAGTAATGCATTCAATGGATTCGACATCTCATCGTTGATCGATGTTTGTTTCCTCTTGTTGATCTACTTCATCGTCACGTCGACGATCATTCCTCGCGAGTCGGATCTCGGGATGGCGGTGCCAACCGATCCAGATGGTAAGACGGTATTCCAAATGAATGAACCCATGTTGATCAAGGTCGATGCATCGGGGGCTATTTTCGTCGGTGAAAATGAATCCTTGCTGGCCGCAGATTCTGACATGGCAGTGCGCGATCTGCCCTTGTTGTCGAGTCACCTCGAGATGTTCACCTCGGCTGCTAGCGCATCCGGCAAAGTTCCGTTGGTTCAGTTGTCGGTGGATCCCGACACTCAGCAGCAACGGGTCATGGACGTGCTGAACGCCCTGGCAAAGTTTGAGATCAAGTCGGTCACTTTCACCGACTGGAACGATGACTGAGCCCGCTTAAGCGATTTCCCACTGATAGGGAGCAGGAGACAGCCGCTTATTGCCGTCGGCAGTAATCAGAATGCTGTCTTCAATGCGGCATCCACCGAGTCCGTAGTAGTACAATCCGGGTTCGGTGGTGATGACCATGTTCTTCTTAAAGCGGAAGGTGGAGCCTGCACGCATGATGGGGGCTTCGTGAACTTCGACGCCAATGCCGTGGCCAAGTGCGTGGAAAAACCCTTCCGGATTGGCGCCAGACTTTGTGGTTTTGTAACCTTCGGCTTCGAAGAAGTCCTCGACGGCGCCGTGGACCTTGCCGCCGGAGACGCCAGGCTTGATCATTTTGAGCGATAGCTCGTGGCTGCGTTTGACGGTGCGCACCAGGCGGCGTTGAGCGTCGCTGGCTTTTCCTTTGAGGAAAGTGCGTGTCATGTCGCCCCAGTAACCGTCTTCGATGCGCTGAGGAAAGATGTCGACGATGATCAACTCATTGGCGGGGATCGGTCCGTGACCAGCGCAGTGGTTGTCGACAACGGCATCACCTGCGGCTGCGATGGTGTGCAGCGCGCTAGCTCCTGCTTGGAGGCAGGCGATGTTGATCATTTCGCGGAGTCGTTCTGATGTCAGGACAGAGCCTTGATGATAAAGCAGGCCTTTGCGGATTTTTGATTCGGTGAGGGTTTTGCGAACCATCTCAAACCCGATCGCGCTGGCGCGGTTGCCTGCGGTGAGTGACTTGATTTCCTCAGGCGTTTTGATTTGGCGTTCGGGGAAAAGGTTCGGTTGCTCTTCGACATCCAATTTCACCCCAGCTTTCTGCAATGCCACGTAAAAGCCAGCGGGGAAGCGGCGGCTAACTCGAAAGGATTCGATGCCGCGTTCTTCTGCAATCAGGCGGACCAGGTGGCAGTCATTGGGTTTCTCGCCTTTCTTTAGCTTGAAGCGTTTGGTTGCTCTCTTGTGGAGGTCGGGCAGTAAAAGGATTTCATCGAAGTCGGCCTCTTTCAGCATTCGCCCGTGTTCGGAGACGTGAGTGATGGCAATTTTTTTATTCCCCTCGGAAAAAGCGAGGAATGGGTCGATTGCATTGAATCGACTAAAGTAGCGCATGTCGGGGTCGGTGACATCGGCGTAGAAAAGAATCGATGGTTTCTTTGAGCTGCGCGTTTTCTTTTTGTTGGATCGAGAAGGCATGAGAAATTTCAGATGAGATTTGAGGAGTGTTGCAGTGTCATATCTGCGGAGGTGGCATCAACCTCCAGTGCGTGGTGGGCGTTTTTTCTTCGGAGTGACATCTTTCATGTCGGTGGGTTTGCGCCCTTGTTGTTGCGCTTTTTGCATCTCGGCTTGTTTTTCCGCCATGCGTTGCACCCATGATTTCTTACCTGCGTTTTTGCCTTCCTTGAGTTTCGGTTCCGGCATTTTGCCCATCAACCATGTTTGGCCGATCGAGAAGATGTTTTGGGTGGTCCAGTAAAGCGCTAGAGCGGAGGCGAAGTTATAACAGAAGAAGAAGAACATGAGCGGCATCATCAGCATGATGCGTTGCTGCATCTTGTCGCCGGTAGACGGCGTCATTTTCATCTGCACGAAACTCGAAGCGGCCATCACGACGGGAAGCAGGTTGATCGGGATGCCCGCGATGTGTCCCATCGTGTCAGGTTGTGAAAGGTCATCGACCCAGAGGAACCCTTGGCCGCGGAGTTCGACCGCGTATTGCAGCATGCGGTAGAAGCCGAAGAAGATCGGAATTTGCAGGAGCATGGGCAGACAGCCACCGAGCGGATTGATTCCGTATTTGCGATAGAGCCCCATGGTCTCGGTGTTGAGCTTGGTCGGGTTGTCGCTGTATTTTTCCTTCAGCTCTTCCATCTTCGGCTTGAGCTTTGCCATCCGCTTCATGGTGCGAGTGGACTTGGCGTGAAGTGGCCAGATGAAGATGCGAACGGTGATGGTGAGGAGAATGATTGCGAGACCCCATGACCACGAAGCGGCAAGGCCGTCGATGATGCCGTGGTAGAAATTGAGGACCTCGTTGAGAGGGAGGGAGACGAACCAGAACCATCCGTAGTGCATCAAGTCGCCCCAACCGTCACCCCAGTGGTCGTCCATGCCGCGGAGCATGGTGTTGCGTTTGGGGCCGATAAAGATTCGGTATTGATAGGATTCGACCGCGCTTGGCTCGAGGACTTCAGCGGGAAAGCGGAGGCCGCCATAGACAGAGGTGACAGCTTCACTTTCACCCGGCAGCATTTCTTGGCTGGATTTGGCCCAGACGGATGTGACCTCAGGCTTCTTTGCTTGAATGACGGTGGCGAAGAACTGGTTGTTCACGCCGGCGTAGCGAATTACCTCGTCGTTTGGACTGCTGAAGATGTCCTGGCCCTTGCTGAACCATCCGTCTTTGAAGGTTCCGCCGTCTTCATGTTTTATCGAGCCGTTTTGATTCCAGAGCACACCCGTTTGTTGCGGCATTTCCTTTCTATAGAGTGGAGATGCTTCACCCATATAAAGGCTCCATTCATTCAGGTTGATGCTCGCGGCATTGGTGTTTTGAATCGCGATGTCGAAGTCCAACAAGTAGGGAGCGCCCTCCTTGTCGCTCTCGACGAGGGTGAAGGTTTTTTTGGCGATCAGTCCTGATGGGAGCTCTGCAACAAAGACCGCCTTCTTTTGATCAATCGATTGATCCGCCTTGTAGGTGTAAGCGGTGTTGATTGGCAAAAGGTTGCTGCCAGCGATCGCGCCAATGGGGCCGCCGCCGAAACGGTTCATGCGGACATGGTCGGTGGTGCTGCCAACTGTAAATTCATCAGCGAACTCGGCGTATTTGATGCCGCCACCGATGTTGGACAAAACGAAGGTGACCTTGTCGTTTTTGAGTTCGTAGAGTTTTTCTTCTGTCGGAGCCGGTGGCGTTTCGACAGTTAGGCCCGGAGTGTCGGTTCCTGCCGTGGCTTTATCGATGAAGTCCTTTTCGGCTTGCTCGGTATTGCTGCTAGGCGGATTGCTCTGAACCTTTTTTGCATTTTGGCCATTGAAGTAGAGGTTAGCGGCAAGCAGTCCACTGCAGACGATGAGGACAACCCATGTTTTACGATCGTACATAAATTTGTGAGAGAAAAGGGATTAAGGAGTGTTGGTCTGGCTGCTGCAGCAGTCGTGCTGATCGGGATCTTTTGAATCAGTGGCTGGCGGCACGGGGTCATAACCGCTTCCCCCCCATGGATGACAGCGGAAAATCCTGCAAATTCCATACCAACACCCCCTAAGCGGTCCATGTTTCTCGACCGCCTCCAGCATGTAGTGGGAGCAGGTGGGTGAAAACCGGCATCCTGCGGCAGGATTTCCGAACTTCAGCATCGGGCTGAGGATCCGTTGGTAGAACCGGATCAGCAGTCGAATGAGGGTGGTTAGAGCGCGGGAAATCATGATTTCTCAGGGGGTTTGCCGAACAGGCCGAGCCGCTTGGCTTGCTTGACCCAATCCGCTTCCAGTTCTTCAAAGCTCGCTTTGGATGCGCTGGGGCGTGCGATGGTGACCAGATAGCGCTGCATGCTTTCGAACTGGGGGGCGTGCTCTTGGACCAGCGCACGAAATCGGCGGCGTAGCAGGTTGCGATCGGTGGCCTTGCCACAGCGCTTGGTGGTGATGAAGCCGGTTCTGATCGAATCCAGCGTGGGATCGGCCAGGGTGCTTAAAATGACAAACCGGCCAGCTTTCGCGTGACCGGTGGTCTTGACCCGAGCGAACTCGTCTCGGGTATTCATGCTGAATTTCCTTGGGAGTCGCATGGCTGGGTTGCGATTTGCACCCGCGGCGAAGGCCCGGGAAATCAGTTGTGTTGCGTCGTGTGACGTTTGAAGTGGATCTCCGCACCCTTAGGAATGAGGCGTGTGCGGCCTTTTTTGCGACGGCGACGGATGATGTCACGACCGGCTTTGGTGGCCATGCGCGCGCGGAATCCGTGTTGTTGTTTACGGGTGCGCTTGGATGGTTGGTAAGTACGTTTGCTCATGGCTTGGCCTTGGTAAAGGTTCTGTCGGGCCATCCGCTGGACGGCTCGGGGCGCGAACTCTATGTGTCAGCAACCGCTTGTCAATCCACCAGTGACGAGAATTTTCAAAAAATTTGCGTTTTTTGGCGGATTCGCAGGAAATCACCGGATCTGTGGTGATTTGGGCAGGTATTCTGGGTCATTCAGCGCACGCGTTCGAGCAGCCATGGGAGCAGCGCATCGATTTTCATGCGTTGTTGGTCCATGGAATCGCGTTCGCGGACAGTGACGGTGTCTTTGAGCTCTTCGCCGCTTTCTCCGAGCGTATCGAAGTCGATGGTCACGCAGTAAGGCGTGCCAACTTCGTCTTGGCGGCGGTAGCGGCGGCCGACGGCTCCGCTTTCATCATAGAAGACGGGCATCCACTTCTGGAGTTTTGCCTGAAGTTCTTTGGCGATAGCGACTTGCTCCCCGTTCTTTTTGAGAAGCGGGAAGATGCCGACCTTGATCGGTGCCATGGTTGGCTTGAAGCGCATCACCGTGCGGACTTCTTCTTTGCCTTTTTCGTTGATGAGCGTTTCTTCGTCGAAGGCTTCGCAGATCATGGCCAAGATCGTGCGGTCGCAACCGGCGGAGGGTTCGACGACATGGGGGATGAACTTCTCTTTGGTTTCCTCATCGAAATATTCCTGACCCTTGCCGGATCCTTTTTGGTGGACGGTGAGGTCGTAGTCGGTGCGGTAAGCAACACCTTCCAATTCTTGAATACCAAATGGGAAATCGTATTCGATGTCGTAGGTTTTCTTCGAGTAGAACGCGCGCTCGCCGTCGGGCACATCGAGGATGTGGAGTTTTTCGCGAGGCACGCCAATCTCTTCATAGAACTCGAGGCGTTTCTCCAGCCACTCGTCGGTCAGGCGCATGCCGTCGTCTGGGTGGCAGAAGTATTCCACTTCCATTTGTTCAAACTCGCGTGAGCGGAAGGTGTAGTTGCGGGGGTTGATCTCGTTGCGGAACGACTTGCCGACTTGGGCGATGCCGAAGGGAAGCTTCACGCGGTTCGAGTCGGAGATGTTCTTGTATTGGCAGAAAATCGATTGAGCGGTTTCGGGGCGGAGGTAGGCGATGGCTTTTGGATCGTCGTCGGTGGCGAGCGCGCCGAGCTTGGTCGAGAGCATTAGATCGAACTCACGAGGTTCCGTGAGTTCACAGGCTTTGTGGTCGCCAGGTTTGCAGGACGGCTTTTGTCCGCATTGGAGGTTTTCCAAGTTGTCGGCACGGAAGCGGCCTTTGCAGGTTTTGCAGTCGACCATCGGATCGCTGAATCCGCCGATGTGGCCACTGGCCTTGAGAACGTCTTGGTGAGTGAGGATGGATCCATCCATGCCGAGCACATCGTCGCGTTCTTGCACGGTCTTGCGCCACCAGTAGTCTTTGAGGTTGCGTTTCAGCTCGGTGCCGAGCGGGCCGTAATCCCAGCATCCGTTGAGTCCGCCGTAGAGTTCTCCAGCTTGAAAAATGAAGCCGCGGCGTTTGCACAGCGAAACAATTTTTTCCATGCGGGCGGGATCGGTGACGTCTTTGTTGGCCATAAATTTGCGGGGTCGGGCGCGGATGGAAGCAGGCAAAATCCCTTCGGGCAAGGCGCGAATGAGATTCGCCGCTCATGCAGGCCTTGATAATACAAGGAATCGGAAAAATCAGATGAAGCTGGCTTGACGTGACGGCTCAAGATTGTGGAAACTAGCAACCATGGCATGGAGGATTGATGAGGTGGTAACCCACGGTGAAATCGACAACACCGAGGAAGGCCAAACCACCGGAAAAATATGGTTGGCGGGTCGCGATGCTCCACTCGAGCTCAACTTAGCAGGCGACTGTTGGCGAGACCTTGCTGGAACCAAGTTGACCTTCAAAAACCCACAACCCAAGACCCCCGAGAGTGGTGAGGGTTTGGCCGATGACCAATCGGGTGTCATCGGAGACATGACGGCATCGCGTCGTTACAAGTTGCCCGCGGTAGACGAAGAAGAATTTGATCGGCTCTATCAAGCCAAGGAGGAGATTCCCTATGAGTGGCGCAACACGCTTTATTTGGAATGGTTCAGCGATGAGAATGGTAGAGTGGTGATCGAGACGCAGGATTTTGAATTGAAGCTGACACAGCATGTGTGGTCGATGGATGAAGACGCGGAAGATGCGCAGAAGCTCGCGAACTTGAATGCGATGCGTGATTTCATGGCCCAGATCATTCAGCGGCGTGAGCCGAACGACAAAGAAGAGAATACCGTCACCAAGGAGATGGATGAATTTGCGTGGGAGGAACGGCTCAAGGAATCGGACCGACTCACCGATGCTTATCAAGAGGTTCTTGAGAAGTACATGGACGATGGTGACAGCGAGCAGAAGGAGGCATTTGTCATGGGCTGGGATGGGCTTCTGGATGCCATGGCTGAGCGCGAAGAGGTGGAGTCGGGCTACCTGTCCGCGACCGAAACATTTGAAGAGACCTCCCCGGAAGATTACGCGCCGGACAACTTGGAGTTTGATGTCGACAAGCCGGAGGAGCATCCGCTGCAGTTGAAAGCACAAGAATTGGCCACGCGGGCGATGGACTTGGTTCAGCGCGATGCCAACCCAGGCACGCCTGCATATCAGTTGGTGACTTCCTTGCTGCAGGTGAGTGGCAAGTTGGCGGGTGCGCTCAATGGCGGGGGTTTGTATGAACCTGAGACAGGATATGTTTTGGCCGTGCTCAAACGATGCCTCAACTGGCTGAATGAAGCCGTAGGGGCATGTCAGGAATTGATGACGGCGGAAGAGGACAAAGATCAACTCGTCGCGCTCGCACACATTCGAGGATCGGCCTTTGAGATTCGCGATAGCATTACGGAATTGCGCCGGCAGCTGAAGTAACGCTTTGATGTGGAGGGCACGCGATTGTGTAGGTTGCAATGCGATTTATGTCGATACATTGTAGTTACTGTGATAGAACATAATCTTCGCACCTAATTTTAGATATTATGAAAACGTTAATGATGATGAGTGTTGTAGGAGCCGTGATGTTTCCTGTGAGTGTCTTCGCTGAGGGCAAGGCGAACCATGACTGGGCTGAAGAAGCTGCGGTCAAGTATGAGAAGAAAGCCGCTTATGCAGCGAAAGAAGGCAACGAGCATGCTGCGAAGATTTATAAGCGCATGGCGGAGATCAAGCGTGAGGCAGGTGCTGCGTCGAAGGCTGGCAAAAAGCACAGCTGGGACGAGTATCACAAGTTGGAGGGCGAGCTCAACAAACACGGCAAGAACCACGAGAAGCATCACAAGGTTCACAAAGAACACCAAAAGGATCACAAGAAGGACCACGGCGATGGCTTCTTGAAGGCCGCCAGCATGTATGAGGAAAAAGGCAAGTGGGCGATCAAGAATGGTGATGCAGAAAAAGCGCAAGTCTACCTCGAGATGGCACAGATCAAGCGCCAGGCACACTCTGCCCAAAAAGCTGGAAAAGGTTTCAACTGGGATCGTTACCACGAGCTGCAGAAGCGCCTCAACTCGGGCCACGACAAGCATGTGAAGCACGAGAAACATGAAAAGCCTGAGGTGAAGCACGACAAGGCTCATGACGATCACTTGGAATGATCTGAGAGTCTTGAACCAAATCCATTCAACAAAACGCGGATGCTGGAAACGGCTCCGCGTTTTTTGTGAAAGATTGTTGAGTTGCAGAGAGTTGGATTGGTGATTATCAGACGGCAACAAACGACCATGACCCCAGCTTCTCTCACGTCCAAATGCGCCATCATTGTGTTAGCAGCAGCTGCGCTTACCAGCTGTGAATTGCTATCGACCGGAAAGTCGGGCTACATGGCGGGAGTTGGAAAGCCGAGGTATCAGCCGGTCTCAAGCCGCGAGCACCCAGCGCCCAAGATTCCGGATGACATTTCTTATTGGGATGGCGATGACGTCAGTGGCCCAGCGCTGATTCGGATCAATCGCGAGCAACAAAAAGCGAAGTTTTACAAAGGTGGCGTACTGGTCGGCGTTTCCAAGATATCCAGTGGCAAGGAAGCCAACGAGACTCCGCCTGGGCGTTACAAGATCAGCCAAAAGAGCAAAGACCATAAGTCGTCTCTTTACGGCGTGTTCAAAGACAAAGTGACGGGGAAAATGATCAACGACAACGTGGACATCCGGGTGGACAAGGTTCCGGAAGGAGCCATTTACTATCCTGCGCCGATGTTGAACTTCATGCGCTTCCATGGAGCGATTGGAATGCACACGGGATATCTACCAGGTTATGCCGCATCCCACGGATGCATCAGAATGCCGCATCACATGGCGGAGAAGTTCTTCGAGAACACCGTCGTCGGAACACCCGTGATTGTGGAATGAGCGATTCGCCCTCCTATTTGCCAGATGCCGCGGAGACCATGGAGGTCAGCGTGCAGTCCGTTGCGGCATGGGCAGCGTTGCCTGCGGATCAACGGCCGAGGTTGATCGACTGCCGCGAGCGCGAAGAATTGGACATCTGCAAAATCGATGGCTGCGAGTGGGTGCCCCTCGGTGAGTTCCCGTTCTCATTGGACAAGCTGAAGGCCGACACGGAACGAGGCATTGTCGTTTACTGCCACCATGGCATGCGCTCGCTGCAAGCTGCGTCTTTTTTGCGGCAGCACGGGATCGAGCAAGCCTTCTCGATGGGTGGCGGAGTGGCCTATTGGGCATCAAAGATTGATCCGGACATGGCCCGATACTGAGATGACCTCGGGTCCTGTTTGAACTCAGAGCCCCAATGGATGGGTGTGTTGATGCACCCAATCCGAGTATTTCTCCGAAACGTCGCTAGGATTGATCGAGATAATCTCTGGAACGTCGTAGGGATGGGCCTCATTGAGGGCGTGGTGGAAGTCGATGTAGGCGACGGATTGGGTTTTGAAAATGGCGAGAACCTCGTTGGAGGTCTCGACTTTGCCCTTCCATGGGTAAATCGACTCGACGGCAGGGATGATATTGACGCATGCAGCGAGTTGCTTTTCGATCAGGAGTGTGCCAATTTGTCGCGCCGACTCTTGATTGGGGAATGTGCTGAGAATGATTCGAATGTCGCTCATGCCCCAAAGATAGCATGCATCACCCACCAACTACCAACTCTGAGTGAAATCTGGATTTCTCGAAAAACTGGTCTCCCGGCTTGATCGTGTCGAACACGGTGAGGTGCAGCAGATTGTTGCCCGCTTGGTTCGGGAAAAGGGCTTCTTGGAGAAGGTTTTTGAGGCCTTGCAGGAAGGGGTGATTTTGCTCGATCCCAATGGGGTGATTGATTTCGTCAACCAAGCCGCCTGCCGGATCTTTGGTCTCGATGCGGAAAGAGCGACCGGTGAGCACTTGTCGACACAGGTCCGCGGGTTGGATTGGGAGCGACTCGGTAAGCCGGGTCGTGCGATCAGTCGGGACTTGGAAGTCTTTTACCCAGAGAACCGCTTCCTCAACTTCTATTTGTCGCCAGTCGACGAGGGAGAGCATGCCGGCGAGACCTTGGGTTATGTCATGTTGGTTCGCGACCTCACCCGCACTCGTGCGGAGGCCGAGGAAAACTTGGAGTCCGAGAGGTTGAATGCTTTGACCTTATTGGCGGCAGGTGTGGCGCATGAGATTGGCAACCCACTCAACTCATTGGACATCCACATGCAGTTGATGGATCGCAAGTTGAAGAAGGTCGACCCCGCAGACCGCGAGCCGCTCAAAGAGCATCTCGATACCGCGAGGCAGGAGATCCAGCGCTTGGATTCGATCTTGAAGCAATTCTTGCGCGCCGTGCGGCCAACCGCGCCAAGGCGTGAGCGCCAAGACCTGCATGCGCTATTGCGCCAGGCATTGAACCTGTTAGAGCCCGAGCTTGAATCGCGCAGCATCTCGGTCGAATTGAATTTGGCGGAAGAATTGCCGTTGATGAACATCGACTCCGGGCAATTCCAGCAGGTGTTCTACAACCTGTTGCGGAATGCTTACCAAGCGCTCAAAGGAGACGACGGGCGCATCACGATTCGGACCAGTTTCAACGACTACGAGACGGTGCTCTCGTTCGAGGACAACGGAACCGGGATCTCGCCAGATCACATGGGCGCCATTTTTGAGCCTTATAACACCACCAAGGCATCTGGCACCGGGTTGGGCTTGTTGATTGTTCGTCGCATCGTCCGCGAACACGGCGGTGAGTTGTCGATCGAGAGTGAAGAGGGAAAGGGGACCCGGGTGATCATTCACTTGCCGCGGACAGAGCGAACCGTGCGCTTGTTGGGGGCTCCCGAGCCGGTGATCGATGTTGATAATTCCTAACAGAAAACTTTATGCAGCCAGCCACACTTCTGATCGTTGATGACGAGCGCTCCACGCGCGAGGGGCTTCGCAGTGCCTTGGAGGAGAATTTTGATGTCTACACGGCGTCGACGACTGGAGAAGCGATGACCATTTTGAAATCGGAGCCGATCCAATTGATGCTCACCGATTTGCGTCTCGGTGGTGAGTCGGGGATGGACTTGTTGGAGGCGGCCTTGAAATTGCCCGAGCCGCCAGTGTCCTTGATGATGACCGCCTATGGTTCGGTCGACACCGCAGTGGAAGCGATGCGCCGGGGTGCCTGGCATTTTGTCACCAAGCCGCTCAACCTCGATGAGGTCGAGATGTTGTTGAAGCGTGCCTTGCGCAACAAGACCTTGGAGGTCGAGAACAAGGAGCTCACGGAGCAGGTCAAGCAACCGCACAAACTCGACAAGTTGATCGGTAAGTCGCCAGAGATCGCTCGCGTTTCAGAAATGATCCAGCAGGTAGCACCAACGCGTGCCACCATCTTGATTGAAGGGGAGTCCGGTACGGGCAAAGAGGTGGTGGCTGGATTGTTGCACCACATATCGGGTCGGCCGTCGTCCAAAATGGTGACCGTGCACTGTGCCGCGCTCTCGCCGCAATTGCTGGAGAGCGAATTGTTTGGTCATGAGAAAGGAGCCTTCACGGGTGCCTCGCAGCGGCGCATTGGTCGATTCGAGCAAGCCAATGGTGGCACCTTGTTTCTCGATGAGATTGGCGAGATCGACAGCGCGACACAGATCAAACTCCTGCGGGTTTTGTCAGAGCGCAGTTTGGAGCGAGTGGGATCGAACACACCGATCAAAGTCGATGTCCGCGTCATCGCCGCGACCAACCGCAACTTGCGCGAGATGGTGGACAAGGGTGAGTTTCGCGAGGATCTTTATTTCCGATTGAATGTCGTCAGCATCAACATGCCGCCCTTGCGGACGCGTCGAGAGGACATCGTTTTGTTGGCCAATGCTTTTCTGCGAGAGTTCGCCAAAGAGAATGGCCGACCTGACAAGCCATTGACCGATGCCGCGCTCAGTCAGCTCCTGGCCTATGATTGGCCGGGCAACGTCCGGGAGCTTCGGACGGCCATCGAGCACGGGGTGGTGATGAGCAACGATGACCAGATCGATACGCGGCATTTGCCGGCGTTCCTCGTCGAGGAGTCGGCCAAAGTACGCGATAAAGTCACCGCTGAACCTGAAAAGCCCCTTGCTGGTGGGGTTGAATTCAATTTGCATTCGCTCGAGGCCAAAGCGATTCGCGCAGCATTGGCGGCCGCTCAGGACAATCGCACCCGTGCGGCAGAAATGCTCGGCATCAGTCGCAGAACCCTGCAGCGCAAATTGAAAGACCTTGGCCTGTAGTCCGGATTGCCCTCTGATCACCACCTCCCCCAACCCATGAGCAACCCATTCTCCAAAATCGATTTCGGCGCCTTGATCCGCCGAAGCTTGTTTCTCGTCGTCATGGTGATTTTGACGATGAGCAACTTGTTCGTCTTCTTTCGCGGCTTGAATTCCCCGCACGGCATGGACCAAGCGCAGATCGCTCGTGAGATCTCGAGAGGCAATGGCTTCACCACCCAATTCATTCGGCCCGCTGCCTATGACCAAGCAGAGAAGGCTCAGGGGCAGGCCCCAGAGTTCTTGAAATTTGAAGACACCTACCATGCGCCGCTCGCGCCATTGATCACCAGCGTGGTGTTCAAAGCCATCCATGCCGGGGATCCGGATTCGGAACTCTG
This sequence comes from Luteolibacter sp., assembly GCA_043566505.1. Taxonomy (GTDB): domain Bacteria; phylum Verrucomicrobiota; class Verrucomicrobiia; order Verrucomicrobiales; family Akkermansiaceae; genus Luteolibacter. The sequence goes on from CP121322.1 coordinate 1,507,435, forward strand.
GCGGATGGGGGATAACGAATTGATCTATCCGTTGGATCGAGTGATTGCCGCCATCTCCACCGCCTTTTTCATCATGGCGATTGGGGTGAACTACATTCTGATCAGCAAGATCTTTGATGCCAGAATTGCTGGGGTTTGCGCGATCTTGATGCTGTTTTGCGAGACATTCTGGCTGTTCTCCATGAGTGGTCTGCCGCAGATGATGATGCTGTTCTGGTTTTCCTGCGGAATGTTCTTCGTCTACCAAGCGGTGGAGAAATCCGTGGAGGGGAAAATGGCGATGCTGCCAACTGCCATTGCTGGGGTGTTCTTCACCTTGTTGGCGATGACGCATTGGGTGACCGTTTGGATCGCGCTGGGGTTCATCATTTACGCTGCCATTTCTTTCCGACCTCGTGGTGTCGTTGGCTTGATCACGATGGTCACCTTGATGATCCCTGCGGCCTATGTGATTTATCGCAACTATGAGGTCTCGGGCACTCCATTCGGGGCGGGATTTTTGACGCTCTATAGCGGGCTAGCGAATGGGCAAGAGATTGTCGTGATGCGCACCTCCGACCCAGGTTCCAATCTCGTCATGCAAGGGTTGATCCGCAAAATCCTTAGCACCTCCTTGTTGCAGCTGACGAATATCGTTCCACTGCTGGCCGGGATCATTGTCGCCCCGGTCTTTTTCATCTCCTTGCTGCATTCATTCAAAAGCAAGGCCATCGCCAACTTCCGCTGGGGGATATTGCTGATGTGGGCCGCCGCTGCGCTTGGCTTGTCATTCTTCGGACTCTCCGATGACCGGCTGGACCCGAACCAGATCCACATGTTGTTCGCGCCGATCATGACCGCCTATGGTTTGGCCTTCATCACCATCTTGTGGAGTCGCTTGGGCTTTGTAAGCCAAGTGCCGATGCTGAGGAGTGTTCATTTCATGATCATCATCGCGATCTGTGCGCTGCCGTTGGTGCTGGAGCTGCCGCAAAAGATCCGGATTGGCATGCAGGTCAGGAACAGTGGCGGATACCCGCACTGGCCGCCCTATTATGCGCCAGCGCTCGAAAGTGAATCAACCGGCCTCAAAGGGCTCGTGAAAGAGGACGAGATCATCTTTTCAGATCAACCGTGGGCCGTGGCTTGGTATGCGGATCGGACCAGCATTTGGTTGCCACCGACCCGAGAGGGATTCCTCAAATTGGAGGCCGCGGCGCTCCAACTGGAGACTCCAGTCGCCGGCATTCTGATTTCCCCGTCTTCGCATGGTCATGAAAACGTCCATACCACCACCCAGTTATTCCGCGACTTCGCGCCGATGGTCCTCGACGGGAAAGTGCTTCAGGCGACCATGCCGCAGCCCATCCAAGTTTACGAAGGCAGCGCCAAGATCAAGGACGTTGCCTCGCGATATCCTCAACGAGTTCCGTTGGTTGGGTTGGACATGATCTATTATAGCGATAAGGTCACCCGCAACTAACCCACCCGCCATGCCTGCCAAGAAGACCGCGAAGAAGAAAAACGACGAGGCTCCCAGCTTTGAGGAAGCCTTGGACGGATTGGAGTCCATTGTCGAATCGATGGAAAACGAACAACTTCCGCTGGAGGAATTGGTGGCATATTACGAAAAAGGGTCGAAGTTGCTGGACCGATGCGAATCCATCTTGGAGTCCGCCAAAGATCGCATCGAGCTGATCACACTTCGAAATAAGAATGAATCGGAGCTTGAAAAACCCGCGTCTAGCGGTGATTCCAGCTCCGCCGATTCCCCGTCCGACACCCCGGGTGACTCTCCTGATGACGATGACATCCGACTCTTCTGATATTCCAACTCTCGGCCCACTGCTGAAACAGATCAAATCCCCCGACGACGTCAAAAAGCTGGGTGACGTTGAATTGCAGGCACTTGCGGCGGAAGTTCGCAGCACGCTGATCAATTCATTGGCCAGAACCGGCGGCCATTTGGGCCCCAATCTGGGAGTCGTGGAGCTGTCGATCGCCCTTCACCGCGTGTTCACCACGCCCAAAGACAAGTTTGTTTTCGACGTCGCGCACCAAGGATATGTGCACAAAATGCTGACCGGCCGGGCCGATCAGATCCACACCATCCGCACCTACAAAGGCCTCAACGGATTCCTTCTTCGCTCGGAATCCGAGCACGATGCTTACGGCGCCGGTCACGCAGGAACCGCCTTGTCCGCCGCGCTTGGCATGGCCGCGGCGCGCGACCTTGCTGGCGATGACGATCACGTCGTGGCCGTCGCCGGCGATGCCGCATTCACCTGCGGTCCTACGCTCGAGGCCCTCAACAACATCGCCGAGACGACCAAGAAGTTCATCGTGGTTCTCAACGACAACGAGTGGTCGATCGACAAAAACGTCGGAGCGATTGCGCGTTATTTCAACGACATCCAAACCCACCAGACCTTTGCCTCGGTTCGCGCGAAAGCGGCGGACTTCGTGGAAAAAGTCGCAGGCAAGGCAGCGCGCAACTTGGCGCACAAAATGGAAGAAGGCGCCAAGAACCTGATCTTCCCCAATGTCTTGTTCGAGAAATTCGGGATGCGCTACTACGGCCCGATCGACGGCCATGATCTGCCATTGCTGGTTCGCACCTTCGATCACCTCAAGACGCTCAACGAGCCCGTGGTGTTGCACATCATCACCGAGAAAGGCCGCGGTTATAAACCTGCCTTGGACAACCCCGGCAAGTTCCACGGTCTCGGCACCTACAAGGTCGATGATGGATCCACCGCGGCTGCCTCGACCCCGACCTGCTCCGAAGTGTTTGGCAATGCGGTCACCGAGTTCGCCAAGAAGGACGAGAAGATTGTCGCCATCACCGCGGCGATGCCGGGCGGCACAAAACTGGATATTTTCAAAAATGAAATCCCCGATCGCTACTTCGATGTTGGCATCGCGGAAGAACATGCGGCCTTGTTTGCCTGCGGCATGGCGACCAAAGGGTATCGCCCATTCCTGACCATTTATTCCACCTTCATGCAGCGTGCCTACGACATGATCATCCATGACATGGCCCTGCAGGGATTGCCGGTGCGCTTGTGCATGGATCGTGGCGGGCTTTCTGGCGATGATGGCCCGACTCACCACGGCTTGTTCGATATCGGCTACTTGCGGCACATCCCTGGCATCATCCACATGCAGCCGAAGGATGAGGACGAGTTGGTCGACATGCTCTACACCATGTCGAAATACGACGACGGCCCGACAGCGATTCGTTACCCACGTGGTGCGATCACCGGCGCAGAGATCAAAAAGCGTCCGAAGCAATTGGAGATCGGCAAAGCGGAAGTGGTCCAAGAAGGAACGGACGTGGCACTGATCGGCCTCGGCTCCATGTTTGAAATGGCCGAGCGCACCAAAGCGATGCTTGAGCAAAAAGGCTACTCGGTGGCCCTGATCAACCCGCGCTTCATCAAGCCGCTGGATCACGAGGTGTTAGAAAAGTTTGCAAGCAAGTGCAAAGTCGTTTGCACCTTTGAAGACCACGTGATGTTGCATGGCTTTGGTGCAGCAGTGATTGATCATTTGCACGACGCTGGAATCCACACCCCGGTAGAGCGGATTGCTTGGCCGGATGAGTTCATCGAGCACGGCAAACCCGACGTGCTGCGCGAGCTCCATGGGCTGACGCCAGAGAAAGCGGTCGAGAAAATCATCGCTCGCCTCGGATCATAAGGACGTGCTGCTTTGACCCCGACGAATCATGCATCCTGCCATTCATCATTCCAAGATTGAGACACTCGCGGAGGTCGATGTTCTGGTTGCAGGCGCAGGAAGTGCCGGTTGCTGTGCGGCGATGGCAGCGCGCGAATCTGGAGCGGGTCGAGTGATGCTGGTCGAGCGCGCCGGCTTTCCTGGAGGCATTTCTACGCAAGCGCTGGATACGTTTTACGGGTTCTTCACGCCCGGCGACAGCCCTCGCAAAGTCGCCGGCGGGATGGGGGACCGAGTGGTCGATGCAATGGACCAAGCTGGCGCGATCTTTCTCCGCCCCAACACCTATGGCGCGGGGACGGGAGTGAACTACAATCCGGAGCGACTGAAGTTCGTTTGGGATCAATTGCTCGAGAGCGCTGGGGTTGATGTGATGTTGCACACGCAGCTCGTCGACGTCGAAACGGAGTCGGGCAAGCCGACCGGAGTGATCCTCTGGGGCAAGCAAGGGTTTTACCGGGTCAAAGCAAAGGTCTTCATCGACACATCGGGCGATGCCGATTTCTGCAAGTTGGCCGACCTTCCATTCGAGACGGCCGGTGAGTCGGAGCCTGCGCAAACGATGACCACCACCTTCCGGATGTCGAATGTGGACCTTGAGGCGTATGAGCAAGCTGGTGGCAAAAAGATGCTGATGGCCAAGATGGCGGAGGCGGTGGACAACGGCACGCATGAGTTGCCACGCAAGGCGGGCAGCATCCACGCGATGAATGCCAAAGGTTGCATCTCGACCGTGGCAGTTCGTGTTGCAGGATTTTCTGGACTGGATACCGAGGAACTCAGCAAGGCAGAGCGCGAAGGGCGGCGTCAGTCGTTCATCTACGAAGACTTTCTCCGCGACTGCGTGCCGGGCTTCCAGGAATCGAACATCATTGGCTTGTCATCGAGCATTGGGGTTCGCGAAAGCCGTCGGGTTTACGGACTCTACCGTCTGACCCGCGAAGACTGCTTGGGCAGCGCGACCTTTGACGACAAGGTTCTCATTTGTGGTGCGCCGATTGAGGATCATCGTCAATCGGACTCCGGGGAGGAAGAAACTCACTGGGCCTACGTGCCCGACGGGGGGGTGTATGAAGTTCCATTCCGCACCTTGGTTCCCGACAAGTCGGAGAACGTTTTGGTGGCAGGTCGTTGTTTCAGCGCCACCCACGACGCCCATGCATCGTGTCGGTCCATGGCGCAAACCATGGCCATGGGTCATGCGGTGGGAGCCGCTGCGGCCTTATCCATCCAGCAAGGAGTTGCGGTGCCTGAAGTATCCATCGAGAAACTGCAATCGACCCTGCGCGATCAAGGCGCCGTCTTGGAGATGCCGAGCAAAGAAGCGGACATCTCAGCGGATGGCTGGGCCAACAACCGGAGTGAGAAATCATGATTCGGACAGTTTTGGGAGACATTGAAGATGCCGACATGGGCATTTGTTATGCGCACGAGCATCTGATCATCGATGAGAGTGTGGCCACCCTGCGCTACCCAGCGTTCAAGCTCGAGTCGGTGGAGAAAGGCATTGCCGAGCTCAAAGAAGTTCATGCTTTGGGCTGCCGGGCGATGGTTGATTCCATGCCATGCGATGGGGGTAGAAATCCCGTGAAGCTTGCGGCAATTTCCAAAGGCTCGGGCATTCACATTCTCTGTCCGACGGGTCTTCACCTCGCGCAGTATTACGACGACGGGCACTGGGGAAACAAATACGATGCCGATCAACTGGCCGGCCTGTTCATCGCCGATATCGAAGAGGGGATCGATCGCTTTGATTATTCAGGGCCGATCGTGGAGCGCACCGAACATCGGGCAGGTTTGATCAAGATTGCCACCGAAGGCGAAGAGATTGGTTTGCGCGAACAACGGGTGTTCGAGGCAGCGGGGATGGCGCACAAAGCGACGGGTGCGCCGATTCTGACTCACTGCGAGCAAGGGCTGGGAGCGATTGAGCAAGCGGCATTGTTGGAGAAGCACGGGGTCGACTTGTCGAAAGTCGTCCTCTCGCACACCGACCGCGCCAACGACCTTTCTTATCACCGCGATATTTTGCAAACCAGCGTGCGTTTGGAATACGACAGCGGTTTTCGCTGGAAGACCGAGGAGAACCCGACATTGGATTTGCTAGTTGGATTGTTAGATGAATTTCCAGATCAAATCATGCTCGGCATGGATGCCGCGAGGCCGGCGTATTGGAAACATTACGGAGGTTCGCCGGGGCTGACATTTCTCCTCGACGAGTTCACACAGATGATGAAAGAGCGTGGGGTCACCGACGAGCAATGGGAGAAGATCTTTGTCAGCACACCGGCATCCACCTATTCGTTTGCGGCCAAGTAAAACCCGTGAATCGACAAACTCACGGAAGTCGCCTACCTATCCGCCATGCAAGATCTACTTGAGCTAACATCATCCTGGGTGAGGCCGTTTTTGCCCGAGATTGCATTTTCCTTTGTGGCCACCTTGCTGGTGCTTTACGGCAACGAGATCAACCGCTGGATCCGCAGTGTTGCCAAGCCGTATCACTTCATCTTGCGGGTGACGGTCTTCATCGTGATCTGCGGATTTGGCTATGGATTGGCGACCTCCAAGTTGACCGATTACCTTGAGCATCTCTTGGTGAAATACACCGGCTCGTGGTTGTTCGTGATTGTCCTGCTCGTTTTCATCGGCCTCGGCGTCCTGGCCGATCGCCGGAATCAAGTTTGATGGGGGAGAAGGCGGCCACCGCGGTCATCATGGCCACAGGGTCGTTCCAACTAGGGATGAAAAACCACGAATGAACGCGAATTCTGGATTTTGCATGACTGCTTTTGGGTGAAAATTTTCAATCGACTGGTGCTGAAGGCCGCTTGCCGCCAACCCATGCTTCTATTTGTGTTCATTCGTTACATTCGTGGTTAAATCTTCAGAAATTCTCGATCGATTCTCCATAGCTGGATGGCCCTGTCATGGCCATCGGTCTTGCATCATCATGGCCAGCTGACTAAAAGTTGTTCTGCGCTGTGATTGAAAAGTCCGCGGCGCATTTTCCCTATGTCCAATCCGCCTGAATCCAAATTGAAGCTGCTCAAGTGGAGGTTGGAATGTGTCGTTACGGCGTCGGTGGAATTCGTGGCAGGATTGCTGCCCGGCCCATGGGTGTTTTGCTTGGGCGAGTTCATGGGCGGGATTGCCTGGCACCTGATGCCGAAAAGACGCCTTTCCATCATGCGGAATCTGCGCATCGCCTATGCCGGCGAGAAAGACCTCGATGAGATCCGCTCCTTGGCAAAAGCCACCATGCGGAGGGCGGGAGCCAACCTCATCTCGACCGCCTACACCGCGAAACTTCCGCCTGAGCAATTACCGAAGATTCTTCAAATCGAGAACATGAAGGTACTGACGGACGCTCTCGACACAAAGAAAGGAGTCGTCTTGTTGTTGGCACACATGGGCAACTGGGAGTTGCTGAGCCGCTTGATCCATTTTCTTCCCGAGGGGGACAAGATCGGTGGCATGTATCGCCCCCTGAACAACCCCTACATGGACGCTAGGGTCCGTGCTCGCCGACAGGCGGATGGCAGTCAAATGTTCTCCAAGCGCGACCCATTCCATCAGATCACCAAGTATTTGCGGGATGGCGGCATTGTCGGCGTGTTGGCGGATCAGCGGGTCGGCGAGAACGGGGACCGGATCGAATTTTTTGGCAGACAAACCCACGCCAGCCCATTGCCCAGCCTGCTGGCGCGTCGTGCCAAGAGTGAAGTCGTCGCGCTCTCATTGGTCACCGAGAAGCCCGGGCAATGGAAAGCCACCTTCTTCCCTGTAGAAAGACCCCACACCACCACTCGCTGCATGGCCGCCCTCGAAGCCGCCATGAAAAGCGGCCCCGCCGATGTCTTTTGGCTGCAAGAGCGGTGGAAAGTCCGCATCCAGCACCGCAAGTATGCCCCTGCCATGCTCGGTCAGGCCGATGCTGCCAGTGCGAAACCTCCCCGAGTCCTCATCTGGGCCGTCGATGTCCCCAGCGACTGGCGCCCCGCCGATACTTGGCTGAATTCCTATGTTCCCTGTGAGTTTGCCGTGTCGGAGGGCGCCGATCTTCCCTCATGGTTGCCCGAGGCATCCCGCTGCCACCAAGTTTGCTCAGGAAAGAACCGCATTGAAATCAGAGCGGCCCTTCAAGCCATCGATCTTGAAGAGATTCTGCCTCTCGACCTCATCCTCGTTGCAGGTGACTTTGCTGAGGTCAACGCCGCCGCGCTTCAAGAGGGCGTTAAAGCCTTGGAGATCGAGTAAGGGTCTGACTTTAGGGCAATTCCAGCTACCACTCGGCTCAGAGAGATTAAATGCTGGAATGAGTGGTTTCTCCCCATCAATGTTTTCCCATAACAACGGCAGCACTGTATTGCCGCCAAAATTGTAAGCTCTGATGCACATCAAAAAATTTCTGCCCTACTACAAATACCTGAAGCCGGTGTGGTGGCGCTTTGCCTTGGGCATCATCTTCGGGGTGGTTTACTCAGTATCGAGCGGGTTTGGTTTGCCTGTGATGGCGAAGACTGTGTTTCCGATCTTGTTTGGCAGTCCTGAAGAGGCGCCTGACTGGCTTCGTGAAATTGCCGTAACGTGGTTCGGTAATGATATCTCGGATGGGTTCTTGATTCTTTGTTGTTTGGCCATGCCCGTGGTTATGGGAGTCAGAGCACTTAGCCACGTTGGTAACGGTTATTTCATGAGCTACAGCGGCATTCATGTGGTCCAGGCACTGCAAATTGATGTCTTCAAAAAAGTGCAGTCCATGCCATTGGCCTTTTTCCAACGCCACAAAACGGGCCAATTGATTGCGACGATTATGGGTTACCCGGCCCAGATCAAAAGCGTCGTGGTCGATATGAGCAATGACCTAGTCAAACAGCCTATGACTTTGTTGTCTGCTATGGGTTATCTTTGCTATATGTCATTTGTCAGCAAGAGCTTTTTCATCGCGGTGATTGGACTCCTGAGCGTGCCTCTACTTGTTTTTCCGATCCGCAGAATAGGTTCTTACGTGGCGAAGCGCTCGCAACAACTCGTGCGGGAGGGTGAAGAGTTGAATTCGACGACCATTGAGTCCGTTCAATCGCCAATCGAGATTCGCGCCTACAATCTACAAGAGTCGCAGACCAAGCGCTTTGTCGCCCGATTGAAGGCGATATTTAAACTGTCGATGAAGAGCGTGCGTACGAGTCTTTTGATTTCTCCGACTATCGAATTTGTCTCCTCTTGCGGTATTGCATTGTCGCTCTATTTGGGTGTTAAGGCAGGCATGGATATGGGCGATTTCATGGCCCTCATCATTGCGCTCTACATGGCCTATACACCGCTTAAGAAATTGGGTAATATCCATGGGCAACTGAAGCAACTCGAAGCCCCATTGAATCGACTTGAGACGATCCTCAACGAGTCAGACTCCGTCCCTCAAGTTGCATCGCCAACAGAGCTCAGGGAGCCTGTTCAAGGAGAAGTCGAATTTCGGAATGTTGATTTCGATTACGTTCCGGGCAAACCGGTTCTCCATGATGTTTCCCTCAAGATTGCCGCAGGCGAGACCGTCGCCTTGGTAGGGAAAAGTGGTGCCGGTAAGTCCAGTTTTGTCAATTTGATCCCCCGCTTCTACGATCCGTCTTCTGGTGTGATCAACTTGGATGGAATCGACACCAAACAGCTTCGAATCCGCGACCTCCGCTCACAAATCGGATACGTCCCACAGATGCCCATGTTGTTCAACGCATCGATTGCGGATAACATCCGCGTTGGCAAGCAGGATGCGAGCGATGAGGAGATCATGCAGGCGGCAAAAGAAGCCAATGCCGTGGAATTCATCGAATCTCTACCCAAGGGATTTGATACGGTTCTGAGCGAGCGCGGCGACTCGCTTTCTGGCGGCCAGCGCCAGCGCATCGCGATTGCTCGGGCCTTCCTCAAAGATGCGCCGATTCTAATTTTGGATGAAGCTACCTCTGCGCTGGATAATGAAAGCGACCGATTGATCCAAGACGCCCTGAAGCGGCTAACAGCGCACCGAACCACACTCATCATCGCTCACCGCATGGGCACGCTAAAAGATGTCAAACGCCGGCTATTTTTTCATGATGGAAATATCATGGCAGACGGCGGCCATGAAGAGTTACTGCAATCATCGGAGAAATACCGACGCTTGGTGGAAGCTGAAACACATATGAATCCTGCCTAGATGTTTAAACATCATAAACGTTCCCTACAGGCATCGAAAAAGCTGTGCAAAAAACAATATTCTACGTCAACAGCATATGAATTAACACATGAAGGCTAAAAAGGTTTTGCTGTATGGGAATTGTCAGCTTTCGCCTCTTGGGATGGCGTTAAAGAAAAGTGCCAACTTCGAAGTTTTGAAATGTAAAGACTACGGCTTAGAGCCATTTTGGATAGATGACTCTTTGTTTGCTGTGTGGTCGCCCGAAAATAGCGGCAAGCAAAAAAAATACCTTAAGCGTATTGTTGAAGCAGTATCCAGTGCGGATATATTTATATTTCAGCACTATAAAGACCTCTCTATCAAGGGCAGGCCCGTTGAGCTGTCGACCCAGTATCTTCATGATGTTGTTGCGAAAGGTGTCAAAATATGTCTCCCCAACTTTCATTTAGATTCATACTTGAATGGCACCGACTCCAATCTAATTATTCAATGGCTGTCCCAACAAAATCTAGATGAAAACGAGATACTGCATTTCCTGGCAAATAGATCGCATCCTAATATTAAAAAATTAATTGAATATTTTCATACGGAATCCATTAATAACCTAGAAATAAGAGAAAAATCAATTGCGGAAATGTATGACGTCTACATTTCGTGCGTCGACTTCATTCAGTCGAATTACAAGTTGGAGCTGTTAAGTGTTACTCAGAATCACCCGACTTTTAACTATTTTCATTACATCTCGAAAAAACTACACTATTTGTTAGGTGAGCCCATAAGCATTATGGATATTAGCATTCCAGACGCTGGAATTCAGGTGAACCCTTCTGAATTTCACTACTTCAAAACAAACTTTCCTCAAATTACAATATGTAATAAGGTGTCATCACTCTATAGCAAAAAGCTTAATATAGGGTATGTACAGGAACAACTAAACGGAGCCTTCGCGGGCCTACCTGAGCACCTCCCTAGATCATTTGATATTTTGAATTCCTAGGACTAATATTTAGTCATGCTATTTAATATGACTGCCCTATGGGAGAACCCGATTTGTTAGATAAAAGCTAAAGGTCTGGAAAGGCGATATTTAAGAGTAGGTAAATTCAGTTCGGGCGATGTCACTGAGACTGAGTCGATCTCCGACGCTGGTCCGGGCTGGGATTTTTCAACTTCCATCGTCAGATAGATGAGATGTGTAGTAGAAGTTGAGACACTGCAGTATTTGGCTGCAAAAGTCGACTGGGGCGCGATATTTCATCATCAATACTCAAACATTAGCGTGAGATCAGTAATGAATCACCAGCATGAGGCCTCCAGAGTCAACTAGCTCAATGCTTTCCGGCTTAATGAAATGCTCAATCAGGAATACCAGTGAATTCCAAATATTGTCGGGGTTAACGAGGTCTTCAAGAATGATGAACCCTCCGCGGCGTACGTGGGCTAATGCATAGTTTAAGCTATTAAGGCTAGCGGTGACGCTATGGAGGCCATCTTCAATAAATATATCCAGTTCAGGGCGCCCCAAGGCGTCATGCATGGATTTAAATGAACTGCTGTCCAGTTGATCAACAAACACAGTCTTGATCCGGTCGGATTCAAATAGGATCCTAGTATCAATGTCTGCACCGTATATCATAGCATTCGGGAAATAATCTCTGTAGGAAAATAGTGACGCTCCAGGCGTGCCGGATTCACCCATGTGGGAGACGGTGTCTGGATTGTTGGAGCCGAGTCCGATCTCCAAAATTTTCACGGGATGTTGGGTTCCTATTTCCCCAAATATATTCTCGTAAACCAAATCATACCTGTGGCTAGGGAATGATTTATCACTGCCATGTTTGATGAAAATTTCCCCAAGAGGCGTCATTGGAGCTGTGCAATCAGTTTCTCGAATACTGGGCTTTTCCCCAGATTTGAGCAGAGACACTAAGTCATTCAGGCTGGAGAGGAAGCCCTGCGCGCCCTTCAAGGACAATTCCAAACCTAAGTCGTTAAGCTCGTTTTCGTTGGCATGTTGTAAGGCGCCACCTCCGTAGGGCCTAAAGGCCTGGAGAAAAGAAAGAAAGGACTCACCATCATGAAGAGATGGAGCATGGGATTTGCGAGTTAGCTTGGGAGATCGACGAAAGATTTTCATAGGGTGTATAGTCTGTTATGTTTCTTAACTCTCAGAATGACTGTTTAATAAGCCTACTAACTATCGACATTTTTCTTTAATTTATTGAATGATTTCTGATGGCGAATCAATTTATGTTACAATCTACATACATGGTAGTATTAGCTATCAACCATTAAACAACAAAATGAAAAAATGACAGCAAACACATCAGAAGCCTCTCTGCTTGAGGCAGATGAAAAACCCATCGTTTACACATATTTTGAGCCTGATAACTCTATGAGAGGATTTGATTATGTTTTATCCGAATGGGAGAGGAGGTGGACTGCTGTGGGTTACAATCCGATTGTATTGACAGAAAGTAATGCAAGAAGGCATCCTTCCTTTAACGCTTTCGATGAGCATGTTTCCTCTATGCCCACAATTAACCCCAAAAGCTATGAACGATCATGTTGGTTGCGCTGGTTGGCCATGGAGGTGGTCGGTGGAGGACTAGCTACAGATAGCGATGTGCTTCCAACGGCAGACTTTGAATTAAGCAAAGAATTCAAAAAAATAAATAAGCTTGCCGGTACTACAGTGCTCGAGGAATGGGGGGTGCCTTGCGCTGTTTGGGTGGATCCGGCAGATCCTATTTCACAAGAAATCATGAACTACCATGAAGTGGGTGAATCCATGGGCAAGCCACACGCGTCTGATATGTTTTATTTTTTTGCAGCCGGAAGGAAGGGTGATGTGAGCTTATGTGCGGATTTAAGAAAAGAGAACTGGAAGGTTTATCCAACGGTTCACTTGGCTACATGCTCGTTAAGAGAGATGGGATTCAATGGAAAAGTGGACTACGCCTTGGCTCTATCCTCCTTGTCGAAATATTTAGCATCATGAGGGCGCTAGAAGTTGCAGCTCCAAATTCGCTACTATTATGGCTCATGGGGTTCGATCAGTGACTCTTGCATCACAAGCTTTGCCAGCATTGTGCTCTTTGTGCCATATAGATGGGTTTAATAGCGCCAAGTCTACAGATGGCTCACTGTAAATTTTTTTGGATAAAACAGACTCCCTTGTAAGAGCATATCCGTTCTGATCGGTCGTGATCGGACAGATATTTATGAACAGCTTTAGAGCAGCCCTCCCATACGTAGTAATCATCAATGATAATTATCCCATTGTCATTAACTTTTGGGAAAAGTGAATGTAGTATTTGGTATGTAGATGAATACCAGTCTGCGTCCATTCTTAATATAGATATGCCTTCAGTGAACTGTGCCTCTGGCAGTGTGTTCTGAAACCAGCCTTTCACAATAAATGAATTATCGACATTCGCCATGGACATCGCATCAACGGCATCTTGTTCACTAGCGGTACAATTATCGAAGTAATCAGACGAGTCAGTTGAGGATTGCCATTTTTTTGCAGCTGCTCCATCAATTGGTTCGACGGCGGGAAGGCCTTCAAAACTATCGAAAAGATAGTATTTTCTACTCGGTCCAATCAGTTGGGCGATTCCTGCAATCATGCCCCCTTTCCATGTGCCGCATTCAACAATTGCTCCGGGCGTAGAAGCAGCGTTGTAAGCCATGATGAGATTAGTAATGTAAATAGATCGCGGGATCATCGTGAAATCACGAAATTTATCATGAACTGCGTAATATTTGCGGTTTTTAATCTGTTCTAATATACTTTCTGTTTTGGAGGAGATATCCATAGTAGTAATTTTTTTGAGTGATAGCTTACACCGTAAATTTAAAGGCTATTGAGCAAACTTCGACCCTATTTTATTGGCAAGGTATTCTTGTCATAAAAGCCAAATAAAACATTAACGTGGAAACGCTCTACAAACCCTACGGCCAATGGTGTATTTAGAAATAGAGTTCAAAGCCGTTGTTGCTTGTTTGTTTAGCCGACGTTTTCTGACGGATAGCGTTGGTCAATGATCACAGCTAGAATAGCTTACATGAAATAAAAGGAGGCGGGTTTCTCGTTCTCTTTGCGGACCAACATAGAAATACATTAGTTAATTGGTGGGCGGGTGCATTCCATATATAAAGAGTCAGGCTTCCTTGGGGAGCCGCCTTTATCAGTATCTAATTGGTATTTCGAAAACTCATTCATTAATGAACAGTCTCCCCTCTGGCGCTTTATCGAGACAAAACCTATACTCGCAAATAAAGCACTCAAACTTAATTCGTCATACATCCATTGATGTATTTCACCAGTATTTCTAAATTGTTGAATAGACTCGCTCCTTTGCTCGTCTTGCTGACCGTATAAAAACTCATAAGATGGCGCAGGTTGTCTATTGTCAGATTGCTGTAGATGCTTAGCTGCTTCTGGGCCTAAACGTTCAATAATAAATTCAGATTCAGGCAAGCTACCAGAATTCCATAACTGACCCATTATTCCACCAGATTGAGTGCGCACAATTTGATCTAAAAGCTCTAAGGTCATCCACTGATGTTTTCTTTCGGCATTTACTTGGCCTGACCGAGCTGCATCCAGTTGATTTATGTATTCGCGGCATATGCCCTCTAGGTCTGGAACCACAATGCGCAATATGCCGCCCGGTTTGAGAGAGTTATAGCAATTCACCAAGAAGCTCCTAGCTTCAGGCCTCTGCAAGTGTTCTAACACATGAGAGCTGTAAATGAAATCGTAAGATAGAGCGTCTAGGCTCCATTCGCGCCTTATATCTATAGATCTAACATTTGAGCTGATGGGGGCCATGTCAAAGTTTTCCCAATCTTTGTGGAGAGTTGCGCCGCATCCAATATTAGCAAATCTCGGGGTTGGCTTAGTTTTTGGTGTATGCTCTACACTAGTGGCTTCTTTTTCGAAAACTGCCATCATGCACTGCCCTTTGAAAAAACGTCTTAGGCCGATGCTTTGAGCCATTTTCAAAGCGGCGAAGGCTAATTTTCTTATTGGTTTGAAGCCGAAAAAATAGCGTTTGCTTATGTATGTAGATGTGGATGTGGCGAATCCCTCAAAGTGAATTCCAGCTAAAGGCTCGTTGAATATACACACCATTCTAATAGGCAGTAATTCTTCTAAAAACTTGTAAGCATTTCGATTCCATTGAGTCATATGATGTGGAGGCAAATCCAACAAGTTGTATTGATAGCGCAGAAAACTATCTGCATTCGGAGTGGCCAGTATCAACCTGCCGCCTGGCTTAAGTAATCTTGTTGCGCTCTCCAGGAAAGATTTCACATCTATCAGATGCTCAAGAACTTGAAAAGAGCATACGCAGTCGTATTTATTATCGCTAGTCCGAGCATGCTCTGCGATATCACAACATTGAACTTCCAACCCTTTATCGCCAGCGTATTGTATGGCTTTGGAATTGATGTCTATTCCAAATGCATGGTGACCGTTAGCTTCCGCTAAGGATAGAAAGTGCCCATCACCGCACCCTATCTCCAGTAAGCTCTGATTAGGCGCAATGCTTTCCAGGCACTTAGTGTATTCCCATTTCACATCGGCATAATACCATGGAAATTTAGATATGGATTGATACAAATTCTCACCCCCCATCGCATTGGTTGGTGAGAAAAATTTCAGCCCCGAATCAGGGCACTCATATTTAAATATTCTATCAATGCCTAGAAATTCGTCGCTAATGTCGATGTCGTAGATAGATCCCCAGTCTTTCGTGAGTTGCTGAGTTGAATACGTAACGGTTGCGTCACGGACTAAATTTCCAGTTAAAGGGCTTGGAGCTTCTATCATAAAAACGGTTTGTGGGTGTATCAAATTAATTGGTTCTTCAATATAACACATATGAAAATCACTTTTTGGCTATTAATCTATAACATGAATATTCTTATGGCTTAAAATTTGTTCATATAAATCACGATATTTCCCACCCTGAACTTTGGAGTGGTATTTGGTTTTTGCATTCTTTGCAATTGAGTCTCTTTCGAAAGTGTTTCGGTCACCCAAAAAACGACTGATGGACCCAATAATACCATTCACTGATAATTCATTACTTATGAATCCGTTTTCGCCATCGATGATTGCTTCGGGTATGCCGCCAGTATTAAACCCAATTACTGGCGTCCCACACAAGATTGACTCTATCATTGTGTTAGGCAAGTTGTCTTCAAGAGACGGAATGATAAAAGCATTGGCAGCGCTGTAAGCCAGAGCCATGGTTTCCTCATCATTGATTCGCCCAAGCTCCATAACCGAGTCAGCAGACGGAGCATCCGCGTTTTCACCTATCGCACAAAAAAGAACGCTTTTTCGATCCTCCGCAGAGAGCTTCTCCACAGCACCTTTGAATATAGCATATCCTTTTCTATTATTCGCAAGGGTGTCGGATACGTATAAGAAGACTGTTTTGTCTTGAGGTATGTTTAGAAGCTTGCGTGAGTTTGATCTGTCGTGAAGCTTGAACGTTTCGGTTGGATATCCATATGGAATGTGATGGTGGGGAAACCTAGAAAACAATTCGCTTTGCTGAGAACATTCAAACAACCAGCGCGATGGGGTGACGATGTGCAAATTCTCCACGTTGCGCAGAGCGTTTTTCTTAAAGTCTAATAGTGCCTTATCCATCTGTAATTCCCGATCCGAATATGACCTTGGTAGTGGGACTCCTTCCGAGCTCATACCCAGATAACGTTCGGCGTAGTGTTCACCCCCCAAAAAGGGGTTTTGATCATGCAGCGTCCACACAATTGGCTTCTTGTTGGTGGCAAAAAACGATTCCCAATCCAAGAATCCGCTTACCCAGTGTAAGTTGATAATGTTGGCCGCCTGATAGGCGGATTTTTTTGTTATATCACACGCTGAATAGGGGAAACTGTACATCTCTAGCCCTCGAGTCCGGCTGTTTAAAAATGCAGTCTGATCTGGGGAGGGCCAGCATTCATCAGGTGAGCCTTTGCCTTTAATACCTAGCTGGCGTCCAATCTTCTGCATTTCGCGTTGAATCTTTTCCCTTGTGTTGCGCTTGTGGTTTTTTTTGGTGGCAGGTCTTGCGTCTGTATGAACTGCATCTGAGAAAGGAATGTTAATTTGGCTGTTTCTGCGCTCGAACAATACATTGCTATCCACGCCAGAATCGCGAAGTCCGTAATGGAGCCTCAAGCAAGATGTGGCCGCTCCACCATAGTCGGACGTGTTTAATAAAAGAGGTTTAATCATAGCGCGTATTCGGAATCCCTGTGACAGCGCAGTTGTAGGTTTTCTGGGCTAAGAGATTAGGTTAGGTTTATTGTTGCTCACTCTCGACCGTGGTATTCACGTAGGCTTTCGCCTAAATATTCGCCTGGCTGCGTTCGATAGCGTGACGCAAAAGCTTTCTTATTCTGACATTTTCATAATACGATAAAGCTCTGAAAACTTTTTTGCAAATTGACAGCCAAGCGCCATAGGAAATCGCGCGTATATGACGTCCGTGAAATTTCCTAACCTTTTTCAACTCCTTTCTGACGCAATAGTAAACAGTAGTATTTGGAGCAATAAAAGAACGTAGCGAACCCGCAAGCTGGCTAATGTGGTGATCTATTAGCGCTATTAATGTTTCGTGCATGAAGTTTGCCGAGAATGTTTTGTGTGAGCTAGGGTGGATAGTGAATGTCGAGCCCTCAACTGGTAGTATTGCAAAGTCAATGTTTCCGCAGACGTTTGAAAACCAAACCACATCTCCGAATCCACCATATTCAGTTGGGAAGGGGGAATTCTTAAGTGTCTCAGTTCTTGTGATGTTTGAGGCAAAGCTTCCTGATAGTGAAGAAAGCCCGTAATGTGACAATACGATGTAGTTTGCTGTATGCATGTCTTGCGGTTTAAAAAGGGTTAGCTCTTTAATATTATAGTCACGAATCAGCTGATGAATGGGCCATCGGCGGTTTTTTTCGGCATTAATTAATCTGGGCGGAGTAACAATCATGTCGCAGTCATGCTCTTCGGCAAGCTGGATCAAACTTTCTAGCAGGTCAGTCTCGATGCTGTCTCCGACTGTCGAAATATAGGTGTATTTTGACGACGCCATGTCGACGGCAGTGTTCCATGAGGCGTATAATCCTGGCGGGCTAGAAACTATTTTGGCGTGGTCTGGTAGCAGTTTGCGACAAATCTCCACCGTGTCGTCTTGAGAGCTGTCTACAACAATGATTTCGCTTGCGAGGTGCAGCCAAGCTGAGGCCTGTCGCAGATGTGAGCTGATCTCCGCAGCGTTATCTTTTGTTGGAAAAATAACAGTTAAGCTAGGGTTGGTGGCAGCTGGTTTCGAAGGTGAGCTCATTTGTTGCGTAGTCAATATGGACGCATTTCTTAATAAGAAATCAAAGAATTAGAGGCTGCGGCTTAATGCGTTTCTCCGTTTTTGCCGTAAAATTTTTTTAATGTTATTTTGTAAGCAGGGAAACATTAAAACCGTGCTCGATTGTTTTATGTTTTTCGCATTGTGATTTGTTATTGCTCATTCCTGAAACGTTGCAAAAAGCTATCTCTTTGGGCGAGCGCCAGTAGTTAATACTCTGGCCTTCCACAAGGCATTCGTAAAGTTCGTAGTCGCCAGCATTTATGTGGCTTCGTGTTTCGTGCTTTGATCCCGCCCTCTGGCGGTCCCCTTCGGGCTCTTCGCTTCGCTCGACTCCATGTCGCTCCGCTCCATCGTCCTTTGTTGATCTTAAACTTAAACTCCTAAACTTCAACTACACACTCCCAATCCTATCGAGTTTGTATTCACCACTCAAAATGCGATCCGTCCATTCCGTATTCTCCAGATACCACGCAACCGTTTTTCGGAAGCCTGAGCGGTGGTCTTGTTTGGGGGTCCAGCCGAGGTCGGATTTGATTTTGGAGGCATCGATGGCGTAGCGCAGGTCGTGGCCTGGACGGTCGGTGACGAAGGTGATCTGGTCGGCGTAGGGCTTGCCGTCCTCTTTGGGTTGGAGCTCGTCGAGGAGTTCGCAGAGTAGCCTCACCAAGTCGATGTTGCGGCGCTCGTTGTTGCCGCCGATGTTGTAGGTTTCACCTAGCTTGCCATTGGAGACGGCCGCTAAGAGGGCGTCGGCGTGATCGCCGACGTAAAGCCAGTCGCGGATGTTTTCGCCTTTGCCGTAGACGGGGATGGGCTCGCCGCGGAGTGCTTTGAGAATGACGACGGGGATCAGTTTTTCGGGAAACTGATAAGGGCCGTAGTTGTTTGAGCAATTCGTCACAATGACGGGCAGGCCGTAGGTGTCCGCCCAGGCCCGTGCAAGGTGGTCTGAGGAGGCCTTGCTGGCGGAGTAGGGGGAATGAGGGTCGTAGGGGGTGGTTTCAGAGAAAAGGCCCTCTGCGCCCAAGCTGCCGTAGACCTCGTCGGTGGTGACGTGCAAAAATCTGAAGCCTTCTTGCGAAGGCTGTTGAAGTTGAGAGTTTAAGTCTAAGTTGGGGGTTTCGCCTTTAGCCTTTAATGGGTCGCTGGTTGGGAGGGTGCGCCAGTAATCGAGGGCAGCCTGGAGCAGGTTGAAGGTGCCCATGATGTTGGTCTTCATGAAGGCGCTTGGGCCGTCGATGGAGCGGTCGACATGGCTTTCTGCGGCCAAGTGCATGACCCAGTCAGGCTTGAAGCTCTCGAAGGCTGAGCGCATGGCTTCGGCGTCACAGATGTTGGCCTGAAGGAAGGTGTATCTGGGGTTCTCAGCAATGTCTGCCAGTGAGTGCTCATTGCCGGCGTAGGTCAGGCAATCGATGTTGAGGACCTCGTGATCGGTGTCTTGAATGAGTGTGCGGACGAGATTGCTGCCAATGAAGCCGGCTCCTCCAGTAACGATGATTTTCATGATAAGTTTAAGCTCAGTTTAAGTTTAAGTTTAAACTCTGCCCTCAGCCCTCAGGCTGCCAGTTTGCTAGGGCTTGTTGAATGCATTCACGGACGGGGGTCATGGTGATGCCGGCATCGGCGAGCTTTTGTGAATTCATGGTGCAATTGCTGCGCGGTGTCTTAGCGGCGGTTTGCATGAATTCGCTCTTTCGGGTAATCAGCACAGATCAGCACCAACTGTGGGTAATGAGCTATCAACTTGCCATGAACTGTTTCGATGGTGAGGTGGTCAGTGGAATCAGGCGCGAGTCCGGGCCTTCTGCCTTTTTAATTTATAATGCTGAAGGGTGCCGCGACGCGTTGGTTGGGTATTAAAGCTTTTCAAATTGCCTAAACTGTCACGGAGGAGAGGCGGTCAGGATTGGAGACTAGGGTTTTCCTTAGACGGCTTTAGTGAAAAGACTTCGCTAAATTGCGCAAGCTCTGCCGCCAAGCCTTCATTGTCCAGCGGTAGCGTGGGAAATATTTCATCCTGATGTGATGGTTCTCCCTTTTTTTTATCTGACGGT
The DNA here is from genome assembly GCA_043566505.1 of Luteolibacter sp. Lineage (GTDB taxonomy): Bacteria > Verrucomicrobiota > Verrucomicrobiia > Verrucomicrobiales > Akkermansiaceae > Luteolibacter. The sequence goes on from CP121322.1 coordinate 1,527,780, forward strand.
GATGCTTGCTAGTGCTGACACCATTGCGATTGAATATCGCCAGTGGGCGGTTGATGTGGTGGTGACTGACTTTGCCGATTTCGAGAAGTCGCACATAAAGGTCGTAGTCGGCGGCGATGCGGTAACTGGTGTCATATGTTCCGAACTGTTCAAAAAGTGAGCGTCGATAGAATGTGGCTTGATGAGGCACCATATTCTTGAGTAGGTAGCCCGCCGCCACTTGGTCTGGGTAATAGGCGCGTTTGCCATTGAGATCATCAAAGACTATATCGCCGTAGATTAGATCTCTTTTTGGTGACGCGTCGACCCACTCGAGGGCTTCTTCGGAGATGAAGCGGTCACCTCCATTCATGAAAATCACATATTCGCCTTGGGCTAGGGCGAGTCCCTTGTTCATGGCATCGTAGATGCCTTCATCAGGTCCGGACACAAGAATGCTAATGGATTCCGAGTAATGCTTTACTATGTCGAGCGTGCCATCCGTCGAGCCTCCGTCGATGATGATCCATTCGTGGTCTTTATGGGTCTGTGTCACGATGCTTTCGCAAGTGTCACGAATGCCAGCTGCCTCATTATAGCAGATGGTAATAATGGAGAATGACGGAGGTTTAGGCATCGTTTGCAGCGAATGAAATGGATCAAGAGACCATCCAATCTTTCAAGTGCATTTTGGGATAGATGTCTAGTTCGCTGGTCGCGCTGCAATTGATGATGCGCCCATCGAATGCACTGTATGCTTCGCCGGCCATTGCATACTGGTATTCACTACCGGAAAGGTCCGGCAGGTCCCATTTCATCCCGCCAGCAAAATAGCTCGGGTCGAAATGATTGAAGTCTACTTTACCACTCTCAACCGTGCTGTTCGATGGCCCTTTCTCAGCAAAGCTGTGGTCACAGCCGACAAGGGCAAGATCACGTATGCCGAGATGAAATGCGATCTCCATAGCGGTATAGGTCACGGTGTAGCCATCTTGTATGCTGGTCGAAATATCCCTTGTGAAGCGCCTTTCTCGACTTGCGTGTAGGAAAGCAATATGAGGTTTCGAGTTCACATGGCGCCTGGCCTTGCGACTCAAAAATAAAGGGATTCGAGTATCATTGAAGAAATGGAAGTTTTGCTCAATCACGCGGATATTGATGGCCACTATATAATTAGGCCTCATCGGTGTGCGATCAAATAGCAAGTTGATCTTGTTGAGCCCAATGACAATTAACCCTTCTTTTTGGGCCCTATGAACCTCTTCAAAATCAACCTCGTTGAGGCTTGGGCCATTGCAAAGAATGAGTGCTTTTTGACCGAGATGTTTATTTTTAAGGCGGCGAACCTTTCCCCGAGACCGCCATGACTCCAGCTTCAGATCCCATTTCAAGCGATTCTTTAGTTCGTTGAGTGAATAGCGGTATGGGTTTAGTGTCGCTGCGGTCTGCTGAATGGGTGATGTTGGGCGCCCGGTCATAACTATGATCTGTGCTTAGTTCGTGTTTTCGGCATGATGCTTTTTGCTCTCGCCGATGTAATTTGCAAGCGCGATGATCTCTGCCAAATGCCATCCTGTGGCATCATCGATGTCGGCGGATTCCATGTGTGGTGTTTCAAACATCTTCGGCTTTTGACCAATGCGTGCACCAGTTGCGGCGAAACTTTCGCGGTTGAAGAGATATAGATTTGAGTTTTCCTCATACCAAGGCTCGAGATCCTGCGTGCGCAGGAGGTGCTTTGGATCGTGGTTCACGGGTTCTCCGTTTTCACGATAAAAGCGCGTCTGGTATCGGTTCACCGAAAATAGGCTGTCATGCCCATCTTGAATTGCCTTTTTATATACTTCGTATGCGTCTTTAATGGTCGATCTTCCAAGTAGCGGGTTGGTCGTATGGGTCATCAGATAGGTTTCAGAATCGATGGCGCCTAAGTCGTCCGCGATGACCTTGTTCATATTGACAAAATCACCACAGAGGCCGGGTTTTCGATCGCGAATAGTCACCCTGTCGCATTCGGCTAGGCCGTGTTCGAGGAGGGTCTCTCGGGCATCGGTGTTGATGATTACGCGTTCAATGGCTTCAATGCTCAGTAAGGTATCTAGAATCCAGCGATAGAGTGGACGACCTGCAAAGTTGCGAAAGTTTTTACCAGGTACCCGCTCACTATTCGCTTTCATGGGAAGAAGCGCCACTAGCTTATGGTTAGACAAAATCATGAATTAATGTTACTTCTAATTTCCTTGAGGCCTTTTTGGCAAGCTGTTGTTAACATTGTTATGTCTAGGCTGTAAGCGATCATGCGGTAGCCTTCCCTCTGGCGTGTAATGAATTCATGGGGATCGGGTTGAACCACATGAAGGCCGGGAGAGACGCCATGTCGGATGCAGGCATCCAGAATGGCATTGCGGGCTTTGATGTATTCTGGATGGTCGAACTGGCCAGTGATTCCCATTGAGGCGCTGAGATCGTAGGGGCCAATGAAAGCGGCATCGACGCCATTGACGGAAATGATATCGTCAATGTTGTTCACTGCTTCGATGTGTTCAATTTGAACTGCGACCATGATGTCTTCGTTGGCGTTAGCGCATTCATCCTCCAATCTCATGCCGTAGTCATTCGCGCGGCAGAAGCCGACTCCACGCAAACCCATCGGCGGGTATTTTGTGGCTTGAATTAGGAGGTTTGCTTCTTCTCGCGAGCGAATTAGCGGCGCGATCACGCCTCGTGCGCCCGCATCTAAATAGCGTTTCACCAGCGCGTAATCCACTCCGTGCAGGCGAACAACCGCCGCGCATTTTGGATTTCCCGACCGAATGGCTTGAAATAATTGCTGAGTCTGTGGGAGATCGACTGCGGAGTGTTCGGCATCGACACAGATGAAATCGAAGCCCGAAGCGGCCATCAATTCAGCAACGATAGGGCTTCCCGAATTTAGCCATGTGCCAATAATGCTTTCGTGTGCTTGCAGTGCTTTTCTAAGATTTTGCATTATGTGTTAGGGGTGTCGTTACGAGTTTGCTAATATGTCAAGAAATCTGCTGTACAAGCAGCTTTAAATTTAACTTGCCATTACTGTGGTAGCGAGCCAAATTTTTTTGGTGACCATGCAAGATTCCAACAATAAAATGCCAAGAGGCATTCAGGGCTGGAAGGGTAAATATGACGGAGAGCGGGTCTTTATGGTTGGTAACGGACCTAGTATTGCTAATACGCCGATGGACTTCCTGTGTGGAGAGTTCACTTTTGCAATGAATCGAATCTCAATGCTGTATGAAAGCACCAAATGGCGCCCGAGTTTTTTCGTTTGCACGACCACAAATGTAGAACTGGACGATTGGCGTGCAGATATCATGAAGACCATTGATGCGGGGACGCCGACCTTTATTTGGGACGAGCTGTCAAAATGGTTCGATAAGGGCAAGACGAATATTTACGCATTGAAGTGCACGCATGGTGAGGAATTAACGGACAACCCGGAATATTCATGGTGGTCGGACGACCCAAGTAAAACAGTGTGTAAGTATGGCACGTCTATGTTGGTTGCGTTGCAGCTAGCATTTTATATGGGATTTAAAGAGGTATACTTGCTTGGGTGCGATCTTGGCTTCCAGAGTGAAAAAGGAATATGGGCATCCAAGTGGGGCAAGTCACTGCGCAAACGGGGGATTGGTCCTAAGCTGCTTCCTGACGCTAATCATTTTAATGCCAAATACGGCACACCCGGATTCAAAGCGTCCGAGCTTAACGATAATATGTTAGGAGCGCACAAGCTCGTGCTTCGAGCGGCTGAGCGGCACGGTGTAAAGGTTTGTAATGCGACTATTGGTGGGGAACTTGAACTTTATCCTCGCGTTAATCTGAACCAACTAATCAAAAAAGATGCTTGAACTACTAGATCCCAAAAAACTCGACAAACATATTTATGATGAAGGTATGCTCGATGAGATTAGGCCTTACAGCCTTCTCGACGGAAAACGTTTAGGTTGGCACTATTGCTTGGACTATGTGTGGATGGCGCTCAAGTGCCGAGATATCCTCAAGCCGGGCATGCGTGTCATTGATATTGGCTGTGGGCCGGGTGCAATCCATGGGTATCTAGAAGAGAAGTACGGTGTCGATATATTTGGTGTTGATACGCAACGTTGGGACAAGGATTATGTCGATGCTGTAGGTAACTTCACCGATCCGGCATTTCATGAAAAATACGGCTTTGGTCCAGAATCCGTTGATCTTATTATCTCGATTTCCGCCGTTGAGCACAACCCCCCGAAAGAGCACCAGCGGATCATTGATGTTGCTTTAGAAACGTTGAAGCCAGGTGGTAGCTTTTTGTTTACCATGGCTGCTTCGCCATTCATCACGCGCCGTTACAAGAGCTCGTTCCAATGGAACCTCCCACGCCGAGTAATTGAGAAAATGTATGGAGATACATTTGAAGAATATGATTACTGGAAAGTTTGGAAGAACTGGCGAAACCATCGTGAGATTCCTGAGAATTACAGCAAGCGCCACAAGTCATGGGGTAAATTAGATCCTCCATTTTTGGTTGCGGGAGCTCATATCGTCAAAAAATCCTGAGCCCCATGCTTTTCTAACAGCATGACGGAATCGATGGTTCTGTCGCAATATATGAGCTATTGGAGGCCTAAGCGGTGACTACTTGTTTCTAGCGCCATTCCGTATGGATTGGATGATTTGTCGAGCTGCTTTGCGGCGATAGCGGCCGCGGCAGAAGCGATCAATGATATGAAAAAGGTGGAAAGTGGTTGAGCGAAGTAATTTAACTCGAGGAGCTTTTGGAATCTGGCCAGGGACCTCCGCGAGTGCGATGGGAAATGGATGAACGCAGGCGGTTTGAATGCCGATCGCCCAGTCACGGTCCAGAGCGACATCGTAGGGCCATTGCATCGGAAGGATTCGCTCGAGGCAGCGTTCAGCGCCCTTGCGATTGATCATGTAGGCGGCGGTGTTCTTCAGGACGCGCGTGTTGATCCCAAGTGAGCGGGAATCTGCGAGCTCAGCAATGTCGATGTAGCTGCCTTCCCTTGAGGAGCTCAAGCGCAGAAGATCCCATTTGCTGGCATGCTCCAATGCGGAGTCGATCACCGTGGGCAGGCTTTCTGGTAGTATGGCGTCGTCCTCAAGGATGAGGGCGTGGGGCTGGTCGGTGGCGAGGAAGGCTCTCAGGCATTTGATGTGACTGAAGTAGCAACCCACTTCACGTTTGTTGCGGTGCTTCCCGGTTCGAATCCGGAATCCGATGTCGTCGAAGTCATCAATGGGATCATCCAGCAAGTCGCCGAGGACGGCGGAGATTCGAGTGTAAGGAATGCTCAAGGCTTTGAGCTGAGCATCCATTTGCTCCATGCGTTCCGTCGCGCGGTCGAGGTTGATGAGATAGGTGGCAAATTTCATTTCAAATGTCTTTTGATGCGCCATGCCGCGAGGCTTATCGCGTCGCCTGGACAGCGGAGCCTCATTTGTTTTCTCCCGTAGAGTGGGCGTCCAGACGTTTTGGAGTCAGGGCGGTAGTGTTTGAGGACGATCGCTTCGACCATGTTGAGCATATTGTAATCGGTCATCACTTGATGGCGAGCCTCCATCAGCAATGGTTTGTGAGATTCATAATGAGCCTCATCTTCAACAATGCTGCGAATTTTCTCCAATGCTTCACGCCGGTTATCAATGTCGATCTCAAGGTAGCTGCCTTCAGGAAAGTAGTCCCCGACATTGGTGCAGCCATAGTAAATGGGGAAGCATCCGCTCAAGTAGGGGTCGGCGAGTTTTTCGGTCCAGTGGTGGAGCCCTGAATAGTTCTCGATCGCCAGATGATAACGGAAGGGGTCCAGGGCATCGTATTTGTGTTCCACGTATTTGGATCCATGGCCAAACAGTTTGGTGTCAGGCAATTGCTCCATCAGCCATTGGCAGAAGCGATAACGGTCGTTGTGGATGGTATGCTTTTGTTGTTTTGAGGAACAAACCGTCGATAGCCCCATCGTTTTTGTCGGAATGCCTTGGTCGCCAAGATCGGTGTAGGAGCGGCCGTGAAACCATAGGTTGCCTGTGTGCGAGTGGATGCGTCCCGGATGCGGCAGGGTTTCTTCGGGCTGAGAGGTCAGCACATGAGTGAATTGGCGGCTGAAGCCTTTGCCGTAGCGAGTGATGGTGGGTGGCTCTGTGGTGACCAACAAGGTGTGTTCGTCGGCGCAAGGTAGTCTTTCGGGTTTGGCCCGCAGGGTGCGGGAAACATCATCGACCACCACCAACCAATCGTAATTTGTCTCGTTGAGGTCGAAGTGAAATGAACACTGGCCACTGAAGCTGCCACCTTTTGGCAATTGTTTCGCCCAACGGGTGCCGCTGTAACCCCGAGAGACAAGTTTGATTCGAATGGTGGGTGCGGACTTCATATTCAGCGCTTCAGCCAAGGGAGAAATTTCGGGTAATGCTTACGCCAAAGATTACGGAAGCGCTTGTAAAATTGCACGTGAGGTCGGAAGTGCATGTCGTAGAGGTTCTCCTCGGTCTTGATGCCCCATCGACCCCGGTTGCGGCGGTAGGCTTTCTCTACCGGCTGCTCGAAGATGTTGCTTATAAAAGCTGCGTAAGTGCTGTTTTGAATACACACTGGTTCTACCTCTCCAACATGCCATGGCTCTGACATCATTTGCAGGTAGAGCTCATCGTTCTGATCGATCTCACGCACACGCTCTACGACCTCGTCCAAGGAGTCGTAGTCGTGGCAGTTAACGAAGGACTTGGGGTTGAAGATGCGAGTGATTTCCGGATCGCCCCAATAGATTGGAATCGCATTGGATGCTGTGGCATCGGCAAACTTTTCCGTTAGATATCCAGGGTGGGAGCAGTTCTCAAAGGCTATGACAAATTTGTGTTTTGATTGAAATTCAATTTTGTCATCAACTGGGCCGTCGACGTTGTTGCGCCACTTGCCGCCGGAGCTGACGGTTTTGTAGTTGGAGAGCTTCTCGAAAATCTGGCTGCGGTAGTCGTCGCTGTCGGTGGTGTTGGACATCACGTAGGCGCAGAAGTCGGTTTTCTGAGCCAATATCTCTATGGCTGGGGGGCGCTTGCCGCTGAATGACCTGTGCCCGCCGTGAATTTTGAAAAGTGGCATCCATTGATAGCGGTCGCCGAAACTCATCTTTTCAAATGCCATTGCATAATCGCTGATGGCGAAGTTGGGGGTGACGTTTTCACCCGTGATAAAAATGCGCACGCCTGAATATTTCAGTACATCCATGCCGCCGCAGGAGTGGATTACATAATCGGCATCGGTGTCTTCCGTGAGCTCAAAGTCATATTGATCAGGCGCAAACCTGAGGATGTTTTTGGCTAATCCAATGGAAACATCCGCGTAGGCCACGCGGATTTTTTTCTTGGGTTGGATCGCTTCGGTCATGCTGATGGGAGAAGGTCACTTCCAGTAATCCAGAATCCAAGCCGTTGGCTTGCAGTGCTTGTAGAGCTTCTTCCAACCCTTGGCACGTTTGCGGTCGCCGGGGCGGCCCCATTTGCCTTCGATGGCGTCTTGGATGTCGGGGTGGCCGTGGAAGGCGATGACTTTGGTGCCTTTGGCTGGGAGGTTGGGGGTGGTGAACCAGCGGAGGAGTGGGTGAGGCAGGCAGTGGTAGCGGAAGGAACGGAACCATTCGTCGGGCCAAAAGTTGAGCGGGCCGATGTGTTTGATGACCATGGCGGAGAGGTATTCCTGAGAAGCGGTGCCGTATTGGTCGAGGACGGGCAAGGGGTTCTCTTCATACGCCTTTTTGATGAAGCCCAAGGTGCCAACGACGAAGGAGTAGCAGGAGGCTTGGCCGACGTGGTCGCCTTTGGTGTTCCAGTCGTTGATGATGTAAAACTTGTCGTCCTCTGGGTATTGGAACAGCTCGTCGAGGTTGTCGGTGATGAGGACGTCCAAGTCGAAGAAGAATACCCTCTGGCCGTTGAGGCCGCCGAGCTTGTCGTCGCAGAGACCGGCTTCTTTGCGGTAGTTGTGCCGGTTGTTCTTGGGGTCGACGTCGAGACCCGGTTCGGCGTGGACGGTGATGGCGGGATCGAGGCCGGACGGCGGCTCGTTGCTGAAGAGGTGGAAGCGGATCGGCAGCGAGGTGTTGCGGGTCACCATGCCGTGAAGCTTGTTGATGTCTTCCGCTTGGTAGGCAGTGCCCCATTGGATGCATATGACGTTGATGGGGTCCGGATCGCTCATGCTGTGGTGGATTGCTGAAATGGAATGTGGGTCAAGGGCGAGAAGCTTGATTCAATTCCTCATAAACCGCAAGGGTTGCGGTGGTCATGGCTTCCCGAGTGAACGGGGCCTCGACCTCTTTGGGTGTCGCAGGATCATTGAGCAATCGGAGAGTGGTGTCCAACAGCTTTGAGGCATCGGTCACGGGGACGCAGCCTTGAGGGAAAAGAACCGCGAGTTGCTCAGCGACACCGCCGTGGTCGTAGCCGATGATGGGTTTGCCGATGGCGGCGGCTTCCAAGGAAACCCGGCCAAATGCCTCGGGGTCGCGCGAAAGGGAGAAGGCGATATCGCAGGTGGCCATGACATCGCCGACATCGGATCGGTGACCCAGAAAGGTCACGTCCTTCTCCACTCCGAGCGATTCCGCTAATTCGCGCAGTTCGGTGAGGAAGATGCGCTTTTTGGGGTGAGCGTCGCCACAGATGAGGCCGTGGACGTTTTCGCCCTTTTTCTTCAAGGCGGCGATCAGCTGGATGAAGTCTTGCTGCCCCTTCCAGCGGGTGACGCGGCCGGGTAGCAGCAGGGTCTTTTTGCCCTGAGTCTGGGCTTGCTCCAGCTCCCATTGCTTTTGCCAATCTGGGGAAGGTTGGTAGCCGCGCGGGAAATCGTCAGGAGAAACGCCGCGATGAATGACGCGGATGATCGAATCTGGCGTCTTGGGGTAGTTTTTCAGGATGTAGTCGCGGATGCTGTTGGAGACGGCGATGACGCGTTCGCCGCGGGTCATGACGGCGGAGTAGAAATTGGTGGAGTAAAAGCCGTGCACCGTGCTGACGAGTCGGGGTCGGGTGGCGGGGTCCATCTTGCGCCATGCGAGCCAGGTGACCCAGCCAGGAGCCCGAGAACGGATGTGGATGACGTCGGGCTTTTCTTTCTCCAGAAGTTGCCGCATGGGCTTCACCTTACCCAGTGTGGTGAGGCTTTTCTTGTGCACCGGCATGCTGATGTGGCGGCTGCCAGCCGCTTCGAGAGCGGTGACGAGTCGGCCGCCATTGGAGATCACCATCGACTCATGGCCATCTGCAACCAGCGCTGAAGCGACCTCAAGCGTGCCGCGCTCGACACCGCCGGCGTTCAGCTCGGGTAGGATCTGGATGACTTTCATGGGTGGGACCGGTCCAGATTGCAGGGGAGGGGTAAATTTGGAAATGCTGAAATGCTGAAATCTTATCCAATGAGGTGATTTAAGATATTCGATTTGCGATTTAAGATTTTAGATTTGGCTGGGGTTGTGTGGGCCGCCTGCGGCGGAGAAGTCGGTTGATCGAGGTCAAAACGGCTGAAGGCCTGTAGGCCGTTTGGACAGGCACGCACGTGCCGTGCCCCGCAGGGGCGAGGAGCCGTGAGGCGGCGACGAGTCAATCAACCCTACCCTGTGGTAATAGGGCTTTAGATAGATCGAAAATCTAAAATCTGGAATCTAAGTTCTAAAATCCTGAGGAGGGGAGGTTGGGGAATAAATGTTGAAAAGCTGACATGCTGAAATGGGTGTGCTTGGGGCTTGGGGCTTTGGGGGGGTGAACCGCAATGGAGAGGAGCGACATAGACAATAGCGCAGATATTGCCCGAAGGGTTTCATTGGCGAATGAAATCAAATGAACGCAGATGGAAGGGATTTATTTTGAGGGCTGGTAGGGTTGGTCGGCTCGACCAACCGACTTTGACGCCTACGGCGGAATCTTCGGTGCTGCGGGCCCTCCTTCGCTAAAGCTACGGCGCGGTAGCCCGCAGCACCCTACCTCGTGGTAATAGGGCTTTAGATAGATCGAAAATCTAAAATCTGAAATCTAAGTTCTAAAATCCTGAGGAGAGAGGAGATAAATTTGGAAAAACTGACATGCTGACATGCTGAAATTTGGGGCTCGCCCTTTGTGCTTTGGCTCAATTTGATCCTGCCACCCGGCAGTCCTCTACGAGCTCAGCGCTGCGCTTGAGTCCATGTCGCTCCGCTCCATTCAAAATGTCAGGATTTCTCATTTCAGCTTTTACCTCCTGCTCAAGCGGGCACATGCTTGGGGCATGGCGAAGACCAAGGATCAAAATCGTGTGGTGGTGAAGGTGTTTCTCTACGGAATCCAACCGAAAATCTGGCGAGAATTCTCGATTTCTGCGGATGCAACGTTCATCGAGCTGAATGATGCGATCCAAGCCGCAATGGGCTGGGACAACAAACACCCGCATGAATTTCGCCACGGCAAAGGCAAACGACTGGTGGATGTGATCGGGCCGGTGGGGCTGGAAGATCAAACACCGGGCGAGTTCAGAGATGAGGCCAAGACGAGTGTTCGCGATTTCCTAGGGAAGCGACGTTTGCCAATCCGAATCCTCTACCGCTACGACTTCGCGGACGAATGGATTCATGAGCTGGTTTTCGAAAAATGGGAAGCCGGCGACGGAGGACCGAAAATGTTGGGCGGCGAGAGAAGCTGCCCAGAAGAAGATTCAGGCGGAACGTTTCAATACATGCAGGCACTGCATGGTGAGGTGGCATGGATGCATCCGGGATACGATCCGGAGGCGTTTGATGCGGATGCGGTGGATTTTGAGAAGAAGAAGAGCCGGAGGCGTTAGGGGATAAATGCTGAAAAGCTGAAAATCTGACATGCTGAAATAGGTGCGCTTTGGGCTTTGGGCTTCGGGGGGATTTATGATATTCGATTTTAGATTATCGATTTTAGATTTGGCATTGGGTTCCGCGGTTGCGGGATCTACGGTGCTGCGGGCCGCAGCACCCTTGGTTGTCTAAATTGTGTTACTTTTGCTCTGCCCTGTGCGAAAACATGGGGTGAGGCCCGGCCATCGGATACCAGCCAATGACCGGAGCAACAGGTGACTTCGTGCGTCACCCTGAGCCTTTGAGCTCGTATGGTAGCTAGAAGCCCTGTTGCAGCCTCATCTTCAATTCGGAGAGTTGCCTGAGCCCTAGAGCTCGTAGAACCAAGGATGAACCAAAGATGAAAACCTCAGACACAATATACTACCTCGGAGTCGATGTGAGCAAAGCAAAACTCGATCTCTATGATCCGCGAAGCGGAAAATGTCAGTGCTTCCCCAATACTAAAGCGGGGTTGCAGCGCCTATATCGGCAAGTCCGTAAGCTTGTTGGGACACCACACATCATATGCGAGCCATCTGGTGGATATGAAAAACTTCTAATCAAGCAAGCTCATGAACTTGATTTGGCTCTCAGCGCGATCAATCCACGCCAGGTGCGAGATTATGCACGCGCTAAGGGGCAGTTAGCCAAGACTGATGCGATCGACTCAAAGCTGCTTAGTGACTACGGCTTAGCTTTCAAGCCTAAGCCTCAAAAGCCCGCAAGCCCAGTTCAAGAAGCACTTTGTGCAGTTGTGAGAAGAAAGGAGTCGCTAACTCGACAGCTAGTCAGGGAAAAGAATGCGCTCGAAAAATCAACAGATCGTTTTGTTCGATCGGACATCAGAGTAAGCCTTAACCACATCAAAAAACGTATCGAGAAGTGTGAGCGGCAGGTTCAAGAACTGATAGCATCCGATGCTGGGCTGAAAGCTAAGGCAGATCGAATTACTTCGATTAAAGGATTGGGCTCCAACGTCGCAGCGGTGTTGTTGGCTGAAATGCCTGAGCTAGGATCCATGAGTAATAATCAGGCCGCGAGCTTAGTGGGATTAGCACCGCTGAATCGTGATAGTGGAAAATGGAGAGGTCAGCGAACGATACACGGAGGAAGAAGGATAGCACGGCGTGCCCTGTTCATGCCTGCACTGTGCTCAGTGACTCATAATCCGATATTACGCGACTTTTATCGCAGCATGATCGCGCGTAATAAACCTCATCACTTGGCGATGACCGCTGTTATGAGAAAGATGATTTGCCTAGTAAATAGGAGCCTTGCAGACCCAGATTTTGAAATAGCTTAAAAGAAAATCAAAACAGAGTTGCTACCTTTTTTTGGATGAATTGATCCCGCTTCGCTTGCGAATCAATTGCTCTGATGTCAGCATGTCAGCTTTTCAGCGTTTCAGCATTTATTCCTAATGGCGCTGAGGACTTGGTCGACGGTGAGTTCGTGCTGGCAGCGGAGGTCGAGGGGGCATTTGTCGAGGAGGCAGGGGGCGCATTCGACGTGGTGTTTGGCGATGCCGTGATGTTTGCCTAAGGGGCGCTTCCATTGAGCATCATTGGGGCCGAAGAGGGTGACGCAGGTGGCGCCGGCGTGGGCGGCGAGGTGGGGGAGTGAACCATCGGCAGAAACCACCAAGGCATGCTTGGCAAGTATTGGCAGCGAAGTTGAAAGGGGGTCGATTTGGACTTTGTTTGCTTTGTCTAACAAGTCGTGAAGAGATGTGCCCATGTTTTTCTCACTCTCTTGGCAGGCAATGCTGACGTGCATGCCGTCGGCGATGAGTTGTTTTGCCAATTTCTGCCAGTGATCGAGGTTCCATTCGTAATGTGAGCCGAAATCGGAATCGGGGCAGAGGAGGATGGAATCTTTGATGGGATCAATTCCCAAAGATGCGGGTTTGAAGAAGTTGGGGTCGAGCGTTTTGACGCCCATGGCATCGGCGAGCGCCATGTAGTAGCGGACGCGGTGATCGAGTGGGCCGACGGTGATGTCGAGGGGGTGGGTGAGGAGCTTGCTGAGCTTCTCCATGGGCGCTCCAAGCCGGCGCGGGATTTTCAAGGACTTGGCGGCTTTGGCGGCAGGGCCAAATTCCAAGAGGAGTGCGGCTTCCCAGTCGGTGCCAATGCTGTTGGCGATGGTTTTGGGCTTTGCGGTGTCGCCGTGAGTGAGAACCTGCAGGTCGGAGATGGTTTCCCAGAGAGACGCTTGGGATTCCTTGCAGGCGACGCCGACGCCGAGGCCTGATGCGATCAATGCGCGCACGGCAGGGATCGCGAAGCAGGCTTCGTCCCAGCGCGATGGGGCCGCGATGAGAAGGTCATGTGGTTTGGACGTCACGATGGGAGGTTAGCGGGAAGTTTGGGGAGCGGGGAAGGGTGGAGTTTAAGTTGAAGAGGGGCTTTGGCCTTTGGGCTTTGGGGGGGGATTTAAGATATTCGATTTAAGATTATAGATTTTAGATTTGGCTGGGCTTGTGTGGGGCCGCCTACGGCGGAGGAGTCGGTTGATCGAGCCGATCAACCCTACCTTTTGGTGATAGGGCTTTAGATCGTTAGAGGCGGGAAGTTGAAGTGAGGAAGTTTAAGTTGAAGTTGAACCAAGAACCAACCCCGACTTGTCGGGGCGGCGTAGCCGAAACCAAGAACTAGGAACGGGCTCGCCCCCACAGCTCGGTGCAGAGGGGGCAGGATTTGCCGTTGCAGCCGCGGGCGGTGCAGTGTTCGCGGCCGTAGAAGATGATCTGCAGGTGCAACTTGTTCCATGACTCGCGGGGAAAGACCTTTTTGAGGTCGCGCTCGGTTTGGACGACGTTTTTGCCTTTGCTTAGCTTCCAACGCTTGGCGAGGCGGTGGATATGGGTGTCGACGGGAAAGGCGGGCACTTCAAAGGCCTGAGCCATGACGACGGAGGCGGTTTTGTGACCGACACCTGGCAGCGCTTCGAGGTCCTCGAAATTATCAGGAACCTCGCCGTCGTGTTGTTCGACGAGGATGCGCGACAGGTCGGAGATCGCTTGTGACTTGCGTGGGGAGAGTCCGCAGGGACGGATGATGGCTTTGATGTCATTCACCGGGACTTTCATCATGTCGTATGGGTTGTCAGCGAGCTCGAACAAGGCGGGCGTGACTTGGTTGACCCGAACGTCGGTGCACTGAGCGGAGAGCAATACTGCGACCAATAAAGTGTAGGCGTCCTTGTGATCGAGGGGGATGGGAGTCTTGGGATAGAGCTCCTCGAGTCGGCGAAGGACATGGTCAGCGCGTTCCTGTTTGAGCATGCCAGAAGGTGGAACAATGACCGCGGAACGTCCAACACGGAAATTTGGAGGATGTCTGGAGCGGGAATCTGGATCCGTGAGGAAAGGTGCGGACGAATACGCACGACAGTAATGTCGTGCCTCCTTACTTCAGAGTTGCGATGTAGGCGAGGAGGTCGGCGACGTTTTGATCGGAGTAACCATTGATCAAGCCGGCGGGCATGAACGAGCGGCCGGAGGCGTAGCCTTTGGAGGCAATTTCATCGGCCGGGACGAACACTGTGGTGCCGCCCATGAAGGCGATGGTGACGCCGGTTTCATCATCTTTTGATAGATAGCCCTCAAGGGTGGTGTCGTCTTTTTTGTGCACGCGATAGACTTGGTAGCCGCTTTCTACCGCTGCGTCGGGGTCGAGGATGGCGGTGAGCAAAGCCTCCATCTCACGGTGGCCTGATCCGTCCAGCGCGGGAGCGATCTCTTGGCCTTTTTCGCCGACCTTGTGGCACATCAGGCAGGTGTTGAAGAGAGCCTCACCGGTCTTTGGGTTTCCTTTGATTTCTTCGCTCACTTTCATCAGGTGCTTGATGCGACCTGCGACGGCTTTCTTTTGTTCGACTTGGTAATGGCGGACTTTCTTGAGGAGTTCCTGAGCGGCTTTGTCTCTGCGATTGAATTGGACGATGCGTTCGGCGCTGGCGACGTCGAAGAGCGCGAGCGCAAGCAGTTGGCTTTGGTGGCGTTTTAGCAGTAGCGAGCCGCCGGCTTTTGAGCCGGAGAACTCTTGAATGACTTGTTTGCTCTCTTCGGGTGTCGTGTTGGCGAGGAGGAAGTCGAATTCCTTCGCGCCTTGCTTTGGTGCAATCTGATAGAGGCTGTGGGATGCACTCAGGCGGGTTTTGAACGGCAACGTCTTGTCTTGCGCGATTTTGGCGATGAGCTTGAGATTGTCTTTGGGGTCGGCCTGCAAGGCTTTGAGGGCTGCGGTGGCGAGTTTGGGTTCGGTCAGTAGCTTGGCGATGGGTTCCGATTTCACCGGTGCCTTCAGGCGTGCGATCGCATCGAGTGCTTTGAGTTGCTGATTGGGAATGGCGAGCATCGACTCCATCACCGGCGCGAGAAGCTCGGCGAGTTTTGGCGACTGCACCTGTGATTGGTTGCGAATGGCGTAATCTACGTAGGTCGGGCCGTGGGTTTTATTCTGCAACATCGGGGCGACCAACTCGTCGGCTTTTGGCACATTGAGCATGCTGGCGAGGATGATGAAGGTTGGCTCGTCGAGTCGTTGTGCCGGGTCTTTGCCTTTCCAAAGCGCAAGGAAGAAGGCATCGCGTTGTGCTTCATCCAATGCCTGGCTGGCCCACAGCAGGTGGCTGCCGGGTTGTTTTTTTGCGAGTGGGCTTGAGAGGTAGGCAGTCAGCTGCTCGGAAAATTTTTCGAGCGTCATGCGCGCGAGGTAGCGCTCGAACTTCCGTTCGTAGGGGCCGCCGAGTTGGTCGCCGGGAATCTCGGGTTTGCAGGCAGTGACCAGCATGGCGATCGTGTTAGCGTTGGCTTCGCCGCGTTCGGCGATGCTGCGGATGGTCTCGGAGCGAACCATCGGGTTTGGGTCGTTGATGCTGCCGGTGAGAGCGGTGTTGAAGGTGTCGAGATCGGGCGCGAGTTTTGCCATGGAGCGGACAGCTTCGCGGCGAATGTTGGAGAGCTCTGATTTTAGCAAAGCTTTCATCAATCCAGCTTCGTAATGGCTAAGTCCTTCCAATGCCCACAGCGCATGGATGCGAGCGTGTTCGGTGGCGGTGGTATCGGCGGCGAGTTTCACTAAAGCGGGCCCGAGTTGTTTCAGTTCGCGGTCGATGATCTGGTTCTTCGCCGCGCGTTTTTCCCACGTGGAGGCTGAGGAAAGGTGGGCGATGAGTTGCTCTGGCTTGGCTTCTTTGAGGTTCGGGACAGCGTCGGCTTTCGCGCCGGTGTAGCGGATTCTCCAGATGCGACCGTGGGATTTGTCGCGGTCCGGGTGGGTGCGTGGCAATTCGTTGTGGGAAACGATTTTGTTGTACCAGTCGGCGATGTAGAGGCAGCCGTCGGGGCCAAACTCCATGTTCACCGGGCGAAACCAATCGTCTTCGCAACTGAGGAAGTCGGGCAGGTGCTTTGCGGTCACCGATCCGTCTTCGTTGCGGACGATGTGCACCGCGTTGATCGTGCTGGTGATTGGGTTGGCGAGGAGAGCGACGTCTTTCCATTGTTCGGGGAAGCTGCCTTTGGTGTCATCGGCGAAGGCCAGTCCGGAGATCCCGGTGCCGCCGACGCGGAACTTGTGGAGAACGGGGAAGAGGGGTTGGTAGGGGCGGATTTTCTGGCCGCCGATGCCTTTGAAGCCGGTGCCTGGTTCCATCGGGGCGATCGACAGGCCGAAGTCGTTCGCTTCCGTTCCCCACCAAGTGCCATCTGGGCGCATCCAGAACCCCCAGATGTTGTTGAGTCCTGAGGAGACGACTTCGATTTTTTCACCGTCGATGGAAAATCGTCCGATCTTGGAGAAGTCGAAGCGGGCCGTGGCGCCACTTTTCACCGCGGTGACGTTCCCTTTGTTCAGCGCGCCGTGGCTAAAGTGGATCCAGTTGTCTGGGCCGCGCACCAAGGTGTGGGTCATGGTGTGGGTGTCGGTGAAACCGAAGCCGGTGAGGATGGGGGTGCGCTTGTCGGCTTGGCCGTCGCCATCGGTGTCGTCGAGGAAAAATAGCTCCGATCCTTGTGCGACGAAGACACCGCTTTTGTAGGGGAGAATGCTTTGCGGGATGGTCAGGTCTTCGGCGAACATGGAGGTCTTGGGTTTGCCTTTGCCGTCGAGGTTGGAAATGACGAGGACCTGATCATCGCCAGCGGTTTCCCCCTGATAGAGATCGAGGATGCGTTTGAACTCGGGATTTTTTTTCTGCGCCTCGGGATCGTCCATCAACTTCAGCAGATCGTTCCACTTGATGTCTTTTGCCGGGTCGAGCGGATACATCCGCGCGGTCTGTGTCCAGAGTCGGCCAGCATCATCGAAAGCCATGTCGATGGGGTTGACGACGCCATCTCTCTCGCTCGCAACCAGCTCGATGACATAGCCTTCGGGCAGTTTGAAGGCCTTCAGCTGCTCCTCGGGAGTCCGCGCCTCCGTGCGTTCGGATTGGGTTTTCTTTGCGAACAGCATGGGGCTGGTAACGCAGAGAGCGAGGAGGGTTATTGGGATAAATGCTGACATGCTGAAATGGGGTAGCGCCGGTGGCGCTGGGCTTCGGGCCTTGTGCTTGGGGCTTTGTGGTTTGGGTAGATCGAAAATCTTAAATCTGGAATCTAAGTTCTAAAATCCTGAGGGGTGAGGGGGATTTAAGATTTTCGATTTATGATTATAGATTTTTGATTTGGCTGGGGTTGAGTGGGGCCGCCTGCGGCGGTGGTTACGGTGCTGCGGGCCGCAGCACCCTACCGTTTTTATGGGTTGAGCTGGCGCGCGGGGGAGAGGGTTTAAGTTGAAGTTTAGGTTGAAGTTGAGCTGGCGCTCGGTTCTTGCGCTCTGATTTCAAATTTCAGCATGTCAGCTTTTCAGCATTTATTCACAGAGCTCTTCAGAGCTCTTTGATGGTTATGTCTTTGAATTCGACTTTGGCGATGCCGCCGCTGTGAAGTTGGAGGCCGATTATGCCTTTGGCTGGGACGTCTTTTTCTTCGGTGTAGGTGGCGGTTTTTACGCCGTTGATATAGAGCTCGTGGGTGTTGCCTTTGCAGCGGACGAGGTAATCATTCCAGCCATCCTCGACGAGCTGCTCCATCAGCTTCTTGGTCTCGCCTTTGACCAGTTTTCCACGACGGTGCTCGTCGTAAATGTCGCCCCAGTAGCCGCGGCCGATGTCGGCTTGGTACCCAGTCATCTTGCCGTTCTTGAGGAAGGAGCGATATTGAATCCCGCTGTTGATCAGGCCGGTCTTGTGGTCGCCGCTGATGCGGAATTTGCAGCGGAACTCGAAATCGCCGTATTCCTTCTCGGTGGCCAAGTAGGTGTTGGTGGGAACTTTTTGACCATCGTTGTCGCCTGTGATGACGCCATCGACGACCTTCCAGAACTTGGCGTTTTGCTCTTTCACCACTTTCCAGCCAGCGAGCGTCTTGCCGTCGAAGAGTGATGTCGGCTTTTCCTCGTCGGCGCATGCAAGGGGGGCTGCCGCGATAAGTAGAGTCGCCAGCGACCGCAGGAAGCGAGATGAGATGGTGGGTTTGAGGTTCATTGTGATGAATAGTTAAGAGTGGACTTTACCACGCCACGAATTCGGCGCAACACAGAGCGTGGGTATCATTCATACGGTAAATTGGGGGATAGCTTGCATGGCGTCGATGCGAACAACGCACCATCACATACTCGGAATCCACATCGACTGGTTCTTGCCGATGTGGATTCGCGTGTTTAAGAAGCGGGCATGCCTTTGCGCACCAAAGACTTTCATTACGATCTTCCAGACGAGTTGATTGCGGATCGGCCATTGGCGGAGCGATCGGCCTCGCGGATGCTGGTGGTGCATCGGGAGAGCGGGAAGATCGAGCATCGGATGTTCCGTGATCTGGCCGAGTATCAACGGCCGGACGACTTGTGGATGTTCAACGATACCAAGGTGATTCCAGCGCGGGTGTTTTCCGACGATGGGAAGATCGAGCTATTGTGCTTGGATCGATTGTCGTCGCTTGAGTGGCGCTGCTTGGTGCGGCCGGGGAAGAAGATGAAAGTGGGGCGAACGCTTGTCATGGGTGGCATCACGGGTGAGGTCACGGAGGTGTTTGAGAATGGCGACCGCTTGGTGAAGTGGGAGTCGTCGGTGGACTTGAACGAGCATGGCCATTTGGCTCTGCCGCATTACATGGGCAGGGACGATGAGCAGGCGGACCGCGAGAGGTACCAAACGGTTTATGCCAAAGAAGAAGGTGCGATTGCTGCGCCGACGGCAGGCTTGCACTTCACGCCTGAGGTCATGGAAACGCTGCCGCATGACTTTCTAACGCTTCATGTGGGGGTTGGGACATTTCGGCCTGTGAGTGCTGAGAATGTTGAGGATCACGTGATGCATTCTGAGAACTATGTGGTGCAGAGTGGGACCGCGAAGCGCATCAACCAGGCTGGGCGTGTGATGGCGGTGGGGACCACGGTTACGCGAGTATTGGAATCGCTCGGGAATGCGCCGGTGGATGGCGGGTTGAGGATTGATGAGAAAGACCACGCGGGTGCGACGGATATATTCATCCATCCCCCCTATGAGTTCAAAGTGGTGGATGGTTTGCTGACCAACTTTCACTTGCCCGAGAGTACGTTGATCATGTTGGTGAGTGCCCTAGCGGGAAAGGATCTCGTGATGGAAGCGTACCGCGAAGCGGTGGCGGAGCGGTACCGGTTTTACAGTTACGGTGACTGCATGTTGGTGGTTTAGTTCCGGCAGGCCGGAACTGTCGAAGGTCGAAGTTGAAGTTGAAGTATAACTACCGAGTAGGAGGGGTGCGTGAGTTAGATCTAAAATCTTAAATCTAAAATCTGGAATCTGAAATCCGGGGCAATGAGGGGATTTAAGATTATCGATTTTTGATTTGGCATTGGGTTCCGCGGTTGCGGTGAAGTCGGTCGATCGAGGTCAAAACGGCTGAAGGCCTGTAGGCCGTTTGGACAGGCACGCACGTGCCGTGCCCCGCAGGGGCGAGGAACCGTGAGGCGGTGACGAGTCAATCAACCCTACCTTTTTTGGGGAATTGATGCACGGGTCTATTGCGGTTCAATGGCTCGGGCCGCGCCCCCGACGAGTCGGGGCTGCCCGGGCTTCGGTGCTGAGGACCCCTCGATTCTGTGCCCTCTCGGCGAGAGGGCGCTACCTTAATCAATGTTGCGCCGCCTGGCGGCGAGATCTTCGGTGCTGCGGGCTCTCCTGCGCTAAAGCTACGGCGCGGTAGCCCGCAGCACCCTACCGGTTTTTGACTTTCGACGGCGGCTTGCCGCCTAATTCCGATTCTTGGTGCGGATGTAGGATTTGATGATGCGGTCGGCATCGATGTCGGTCACGTGGTCGATCAGGTAGCCGACCTCAGCTTCGCCGATACGAATGTATTCCCGATGCTTGCTGCCATGGCCTCGAGCACGCAATGTTAGGGATTCGTCATTTACGGAGATCGACCAGTTCAGGCCGTCCGGAAACTTGCTGGAAAACTGAGTGAGGGGGAGATTGAATCTCTTGCCGAGGCTTGAGTTTTTTTGGAGGAATTCTTCTTTGTGCCGAACGATCCCCGCAAACATTTCTAAGCCTTGTTCGACTTCCCTTTCGGTTTGCGCCCCGAATAAAGCGGCGACTCTTTTGTGTTTTGATTTTTTCCCGTCTTTGTCGGTTCTTGCGAAGATTTGGTAGATCTCGATGTAGCAATCGGAGACTTGGGTTTGGTCGGTGAACGACTTGCGGGCGTCGTCCTTCACTGCGTGTTCAAACTCTGGGCATTCCCAGTTTTTGAGGAACTCGACATCTTCGGTCGACAAGACCGCAAATGGCAGGGTGTAAGTTTTGCCCGTGCCGGTCCGGATGGTCACGGTGTCGTCAGTTTTTTTCAGCGGCATGGCTGTGATGGATTTTCCATCTGCATTGGTGAACTCTCGGTATTGAGCCGAGGCGAGGTGGAAGGTTGCGAAGAAGAGGGTTATTGGGATAAATGCTGAAATGGGAAATGCTGACATGCTGAAATGGGTGGGGTTGGGGAATAAATTGGAAAATTTGAAATTGGAAATGCTGAAATTAGAGAGCTGGCGCGCGCGGGAGAGTTTAAGTTGAAGTTTAGGTTTAAGTTTAGATTGAGCTGCCGCGCGGTTCTTGGGCTAAATTTCAAAATGTCAGGATTTCCAATTTGATCCTGCCACCCGGCAGTCCTCTACGAGCTCAGCGCTGCGCTTGAGTCCATGTCGCTCCGCTCCATTCAGCATTTATTTCCAAGTCTGCGCATGAACCAGGCGGTGGTGAGGCCGATGAGGGACAAGGCAATGACGCCCCAATCGCCGATGATGGCGTAGAGGGAAAACGATGGGGTGATGGGGACATCGAGCTCGGCAAGGATGGAGCCGCGGGTGAAGTGGCTGCCGTTTTCATCGACGATGACCTGAGCGGCGCCTGTGTCGGGGTGGTCGATTGAGCCGATGGTGTCAACGGCAGCGCTGACGCCATTGTTGGCACAGCGGAGCATGGGTCGGCGCAATTCGATCGAGCGAAAGCGAGCGTTGGCAAAGTGTTGTGCGGCAGCGGCGGTTTCTTTGAACCAACCGTCGTTGGTGACGTTGATGATGACCTGTGGGCTGGCGCGAACAAACTTGCGAGTGAGCCGCGGCACGCTGTCCTCGAAACAGATGGTGGGAATGGTATTGATCATTGTGCCGTCGGCCAATGGCACCGGAAGTGGATCGGTTGAGGTGCCACGGCTGAACGATCCGCCGTAGTCCATGCCGGATTGCTGTTCGTAGATGTATTTGAGGAGCGGAATGCTATCGACGAGCGGGATGGTTTCGCCAAAAAGGACGAGGTGGTGTTTCTGATAGAGCTGCAGTTGTTCCTCGGGCGTCATGACGGCCAGCGAGTTCCATGCTTCTCCATGTTCTTTGAGCACGAGCTCCATGAAGCCGTCATCGTTGGGTCTCTGGACGCCTTCAAATTGCGTCACGCCATAGATCAGTTGGAATGGGCCGGACTCGCGGACGCGAGCAATGGTGTGAAGGTTTTCTTCCCAGCAACCCCATGAGCCATCATCGACTGTTAGAATGCTTCCGCTGAGTGCGGCTTCAGGCCACATCACCCAATCGGGCCAGCTGAGTGAGATCTCGCCATTGTTGGATGACTCCATGGCTTTGCGCAGCTTCTCGGTGTCGGTATCCGTGATTTTTTCCAGCGCCTTGATGGTTTCCTCTTCATAGGCCATGTGGACGTCCAGCGCGTCCCAGAGCACTTGAGCGTTGTCTTGCGGAATATTGATTTGAACCAACAGGCTTTTGAGTCGGACCGTTTCCTTTTCTCCTTCAATCGCAATCCGGATGAGGCCGTAGCAAACGAGAAAAGCGACGCTTAGTGCGGCGATGCCGAAGTCGATGCGAGTGCGGCGTTTTCCAGTCTTGGCGCTATCGACCATGCGTCGGCCCGTTTGCAAGAGGGTGGCTTGGAGAAAAACGGGGATGATGGACAAGCCGATCACGCCGAGGAGGTCGGCCCCTTGCGCCATGACCGCGCTGCTGTGAAAAGCGACGCCGAGGCTGTTCCAGCCAAAGCCAGTGAACAGCCAGCTGCGGAGCCATTCGATGCCGGTCCAAACCACGGCGATGCAGAAGGCGTAGCGGAGGCTGTGGGTGATGTCGCCAAGCGTGCCGCGCTCTTTGCGATCGGTCCATGGATTGCCAAGTGTCGCGGCAAAGGCACCGAAAGCTCCCCAGTAGAGGCCGAGCAGTATGGGGATGATGATCACAGCAATCGATGAGACCACCGCAAACCAATAGAACTGGATGGCGCAGCTGATCGTGCCAGCGAGCCAGCCAAGGAGGAATCCTTTGCGGGCGAGCTTGGGGCCTTTCAGCGTCCACAGGGCGGCGAGCAAGGGGATCAGGGCGAGCCAAACCATGGTTTGGAGCTTGAAGGGCGGGAATAGCCCAGCGACCAGCACAGCCGACAACACAGCGGCGGCAATGCGAATCCAAGTGGAGCGATGGCTCATGACGCGGAGCATGGCTCAGGAATGGGTGGAGGTCGAAGCGAAACCTGCGGGCAGGCGTCAGATTTTTGGAAGAACGATCGCGGTGATGGGATCGGTCGTGAAGGTTTGCTTTGCGATATCGGCCACTTGGTCGCGACTGACGGCTTCGTAAGTTTCGATCAAGCGCAGGTGGTCATCGGCGGGCAGGCCGAAGAGTTGGTTGAGTGTGGCGTGGCGTGCGGAGGTCGAGGCGGATTGTTGTTGGATGGCAACTCCGCTCAGCACGGTTTCGCGGACGCGGTCGAAGGCATCGGTGGGAATGCCGTGGGTGGCGATTTTCTCGATCTCCTTGAGCAGTTCGGATTGGGCGAGCTCGGCTTGTTCAGGCGAGGTGGCGCAGTAAAAGCTGAAGAGGCCGGTGCCGTGGCCGACGAATTGGGTGGCGCCCACTTGGTAGGCGAGGCCAAGTTCTTCGCGGATGCGGAGGAAGAGCGGTCCAGCCATGTCGGAGCAGTAGGACTGGAGGAAAGCCAATGCGTGGCGCAATTCATCGGTGGCGGAAACACCGGGGTAGCCGAGGGCGATCACGGCCTGTTTTTTCTCGAGGTTGCGGGTGACGGATTGGCCGGTGAGAGGCGGGTGGACCTCGGGCGACCAAGCATCGCCTTGTTTCAAATCGGCGAGCTTTTGGTTGAGCGTATCTTTGACCTCTGCTGGATCGAAGTCGCCCGCGACGGCGAGCGCCATGTTGGACGGGTTGAAGTGTCGTTGGTGGTGATCGACCAAGGCTTCGCGCTTCAGGCTGGCGAGGCTGTTGGCGGTTCCGAGTGAATCCAGTCCGTAGCCTTGGCCGCCAAAGGCGGTCGAACGCATGGTTTTGAAAGCGAGGTGGAGCGGGTCTTGTTGTGCTTCTTCGAGCGATGCGAGTTGGCTGGTTCTTTCCCGGTGCATGGCCTCCTCGGGGAAACTGGGAGAGGTGATGACTTCGCCAAATACATCGGCGATTTCTTTCATGTCGGGGGCGAGTCCGCCGGCTTGGACGAGTAGCGCGTTGTTGCCCGTGGCGGCCGAGACCGATGCGCCGAGCGATTCCAGCGCGAGTGCGATCTCCTGCGCATTACGAGTTGCGGTGCCTTTTGTCAGCGTGGAGCTGAGTAGCTGGTTGATCCCATTGTTCTCGGGGTTTTCCGATAGCAAGCCTGCGCGGGCGGCGGCTTGGAAATGGATCAGCGGCACTCGCCTGTCGGGGATGAGTGCAAGGGGCAGGCCGTTGTCCAAGGTCGTGATCTCGATGGCTTCTTTGTCGCGCAGGATCTTCTGGGTCTTGCTCGGTGGTGGAGCATCGATGGGATCGAGGATGGTTTGGGTGACACGGTCCGCTGTTAGGGTGGCGGCGACGCGGCGAATATCGTCGGCGTTCACGCCTTCGATTTTCGCCACATGGGCGCGGGTGAAATTGAGGTCGCGTGCTTCGTGCCAGTTGGATGCGAGGTCGGTGGCGCGCCCCGATGCGGTTGTTAGGCTACGGAATTGGCTCGATGCAATTTGGCGTTTCGCTTTGGCGATCCAGGAATCGAGTTCGGTCGATTGAAGGTTGGCGATTTCATGATGGATCGCGCTGATCAATTTCTCGCGGTGTTTCGGGTCGGCATCGGCGGAGATACCAAAGATGCCTTCGCATCCAGCGAAGTTCCAGGCGAAGGCCGAGATTTCAAGAGCGAGTCCTTGTTGGTCTCTTAGGTTATGGTGGAGAATGGATGAGCGACCGCGGCCAAGGATGGCGGCGAGCACTTCAAGGGCTGGGGTGTCGGGGTGATCGATCGCGGGGATTTTCCATGCCAATGAGATCCTGCTCGTCGGGATGGCGAATGTGGAGCGAGCGAAGCGAGGCCCGAGCTGAGGTGGGTCGGTGGCGATGGCCGGTTCTTTGCCGCAGCCGGGTTGGCAGTCGGCGGTGAGCTCGGTGAGTTGTTCGAGAGCCGCCTCTGGGTCGAAGTCGCCCGAGATCACGATGAAGCTACGATCGGTCGTGTAGCGTTGTTTGTGGTAGCGCACCATATCAGGATAAGTGATGGCATCGAACAGGTGGCGATGGCCGATCACCGGATGGCGTCGGGGGTCGGATTGGAATGCGGTGGAGAGCAGGTCGCGGGTTGCGACGTTGTCGGGGTCGTCGAGTCCCATGTCGATCTCGCGGCGGATCACATCCTTTTCCTTTTCAAACTCCGATTCGGGAATGGTGGGGAAGTAGATGAGGCCGGTGAGGCATTTTAAAAATTCGCCCAGCGATTTCGATGGGCCATCGATGTAGTAGACCGTGCGGTCGAAGGTCGTGTAGGCATTCCAATGTCCGCCGCCGGCTTGGACGACGTTTGCGAGGGTATCGGCGTCGTAGTCGCGGGTGCCCTTGAAAACCATGTGTTCCAAAAAGTGGGAGAGGCCAGCGCCGAGGAGTTCATCTTCGTGCATGCTGCCAGTTGCCACCCAGATTTGGGCGCTAACGACGGGGGCGGTCGGATCGGGATCCAAGATCACCGTGAGTCCGTTGGGGAGGGTGTCGGTGGTGGCGTGTGTGGCGGGGTATTCCATGGAGCCCGATGCTGCGCATTGGGGCGGACAGTGGTCAATGGTTGACTGGTAGGGCGTGAGCTAGATCGAAAATCTAAAATCTGGAATCTTAGTTCTAAAATCTTATCCAACGAGGTGATTTAAGATATTCGATTTGCGATTTAAGATTTTAGATTTGGCTGGGGTTGTGTGGGCCGCCTGCGGCGGAGAAGTCGGTTGATCGAGGTCAAAACGGCTGAAGGCCTGTAGGCCGTTTGGACAGGCACGCACGTGCCGTGCCCCGCAGGGGCGAGGAGCCGTGAGGCGGCGACGAGTCAATCAACCCTACCTTGTGCTAATAGGGCGTGAGCTAGATCTAAAATCTAAAATCTGAAATCTAAGTTCTAAAATCCTAGGATTGATTAGAAACATACGGCCTCTTTGTAGGGGCGAAAGGATTTGTGCTCGGGGTTGGGTCTGGTAGGGTTTGGGAAGTTCAATCATGAATAGCAATCGAAGCATACGGATCTTAATCGCCTGCCTGGCGTTGGCATGGTTTGTGTTTCAGGTGGTTGTCGGTTTTGTGGAAATGGCGGTCGGGAGAGCGGTGGACATGGATGAGGCATGGAAAGAAGTGCGAGGCGATGCCTTTTTCGCTGCGTTTGCACTGATGTTGATCGCGTATTTCATCAGCCAGAACGAAAAGGACAAAGCCGAGTCAAAAAGCGCCGGCGCGAAGAAGCTTTTTGCCCCCTCAGAGTTGTCGTCAGATCGACACAGCGCCTACTCGCCGTCGCCGCCACCGAAGCCTTCACTGCGGTCGAAGTTGCCACAACCCAAAGAAAAAAAACCTCCGCCGAATCTTTCGCCTCCACCGATCATGAGGCCGCCGCCGCTGAGCAAGCGGGAGTATCGCCCGTGATGGATGATTCTCGATTTTAGATTTCGTCTGAGTGGGTTGAACTCTTATTTTGATGATGGTGATTTTTCGATGCATTTCCTGGCTTGTGCTTGCTCTTGTTTTACAAGGGATTGCTTTTGGGCAGCTGAGTTCGGGAGGGCTGCAAGGAGGTGAGGGGCTTGGAGGGTCGAAGCTTCAATCGTCAAAACTGGAGAGGTCAAAATTGCAAACCTCAAGACTGCAGGGGGGGAAGGCACAGGGTAGCGGGAAGCTGGAGGGCGAAGGAGTCCAAGGGAGTGAATTGGAGACATCCAAGACGCAGTCGTCAAAATTGGACTCGGCTCCGAAAAAGGCATTGGAGCCTGCGGCTCTCAAAAAAGCGGCATCGGGTTTGGCGCGAGCGAGTTTGTCATCGGCGGGTTTGCACGGGTCGGTTTCCAGTGTTCCGGAATCGCAGTTGGGGACGCTGTTTTACGACGTGGGCCAAGTGCTCGAGCAGATGGAGGAAGGAGTCACGGAGACTTCGGTGGGATATTACATGGCGTCCTTGACGGATCCCGAGGGTGAGCGTTTCAAGGCAGCAAAAAAGCGGCTGGAGGAAATCATTCTCGACGATGACCTGACCTATGAGCAGGCAGTCAGCTTGTATGATGGCGGACTCGCCACCTTTACACGATTGTATCAAATGAAACTCGGGATGACGAGTGAGTCGGTGCAGGTGGGCATGCTGGAAATGCGCAAGATCAAGGTGGCCTATCACCGCAAACGTGAAGCAGCGGGCTTGCACAAAGAGGAGAGATAGCAGAGGCTGCGGTCATCATGACCGACACGAAAAAATCTTTGATGGCGATGATGCTCGCGGCCCTTTGTTTGCCAGCCTGCACGAAAGAAGAAGCCCAACCTGATGCCGCTGCGGTAGATGATGTTGCGACGGATGTTGTCGCTGCTCCGGATGCTGCTCCGGAAGTGGCGGAAGAGAGCGGAGCGATTGAGCTTTTCAATGGTGAGAACCTCGAGGGTTGGACGCAACGCAATGGCACTGCGACCTATGAGGTGGTGGATGGCACGCTTGTCGGCACGACAGCCGACGGTAGTCCGAATAGTTTCCTCTGCACGAATGAGGAGTATGGTGATTTTGATCTAACATTCGAGGTCAAGGTCGACAGCCGACTCAATTCTGGTGTGCAGATTCGCTCGAAGACTCATCAGACCCCGACGGGACGCGTGATGGGGCCACAGGTGGAGATTGAGGCCAGTGGTGCCAATGGTGCTGAGGCCGGGTACATTTACGGCGAAGCTCTAAGCACGGGCTGGTTGACTCCAAAGGATAAGCTGGTTCCTCACAAGCACTTCAAAGATGACGAGTGGAATCAATATCGCATTCTCGCCAACGGCCCGCGGATTCAGGTTTGGATCAATGGTGAGATGATTTCTGATTTGGTGGACGAAGAGAGATACGAGAGTCATCCCAAAGGGTTCATTGGTCTCCAGGTTCACAGCATCGGTGAGGGTCAAGGGCCTTGGCAGGTGGCGTGGCGTGATGTGAAGCTTGAGGTTGTGGAATAAATTGGGAAACGCTGACACGCTGAAATCCGAAATCAAGAATCAGCAATTATCAATCGTTAATCAGGTCGGGTGGGATTGGGGGAATAAATTATGAAATGCTGAAAACTGAAAAGCTGAAATAGGTGAGCTACAGCGCGGTTCATTGGCACCATTTGATCCTGCCACCCGGCAGTCCTCTACGAGCTCAGCGCTTGAGTCCATGTCGCTCCAGTCTACCCCGACTTGTCGGGGCTCAATTTCAAAATGTCAGAATTTCCCGTGTCAGCATTTACCTCATGCGCCGTCCCTACCTTGTGGTAATAAGGCGTTGGATAGATCGAAAATCTTAAATCTGAAATCTAAGTTCTAAAATCCTTTGTGGTGAAGGGATTTAAGATTTTCGATTTAAGATTAGCGATTTTAGATTTGGCTGGGGTTGGGGGAATAAATTGGTGTGCTGACGCGTGGAGAGAGAGTTTAAGTTGAAGTTTAGGTTGAAGTTGAGCTGGCGCGCTTTTCAATGGCGATTCAATTGCTCGGACCGCGCGGAGCGCCGTCCCTGCCTGGAATCTTTGGTGCTGTAACCCGCAGCACCCTACCCTTTTAGATGGTTTCGATGACTTGGGATTTGTCGTAGCGGGCTTTTGGGGTGCTGGCGTATTTGTCGCTATCGGAGCGGTAACCGATTGCGCAGGCAACGACGGTTTTGTAGCGGGTGTTTTCCAGTCCTAGAATCCGGTCGTAGGCGGTTGGGCTGATGCCTTCCATCGGGCAGGCATCGATGCCCATGGCGGCCACAGTGGTCATCAACTGTCCGAGTGCGATGTAGGATTGGCGGACGTTCCATTCGTGACGTTCTTTTTGGCTCATGCGCTCGGAGAAACCCGAGATCATGCCTTTGAGAGGCGCGAGATCATCGGCCGACTTCTCTTGGGCTTCGGCCATGCGGTTGATCCACTGGTCGATGTCGTCTTTGCCGAGATCGGTGAGAGAGGTCAGCACCACGAAATGAGAGGCATCGGCGACTTGGGGTTGGTTCCAAGATTCCGCGAGAAGTTGCTTGCGGACTTCAGGATCGTTGACGACCACGAACTTCCACGGTTGCAGGCCGAAGGAGGATGGGGTGAGTACCAGCGATTCTTCGATCAGGTCCCAAGTTTCCTGAGGGATCTCTTTTGAGGCGTCGAATTGTTTGGTCGCGTAGCGCCAGCGGAGTGCGTTGAGGATGTCTTCAGGGGATTGGCTCATGGCCAAAACTATTGCCCACCAAACTCGAAAGGCAAGGAGTCCGATGGCAAATCTTTCAATGTCAGCATGAAGATGAGGCCATATTCGTCTTTCAGGCGGTTGTCTCGCATCGTCAGCCCCATTGCAGCCGTCCAGTTTCCCAAATCGCGGTGCACGGTGTATTGCTGGTATTCGAGGGTTCCGTCTGCGAGTTCCATCCAGTGCTGGGTGCCGACGCCCCAGTTTTCATTAAGTTGGGTGTAGGAGTCCAAATGAATGCGGGATGAGTCGAGAAGAATAGGGTGGCCATCAAGATACCGATAGCCGATGCCAAACTGAAAATCCTCATGTGGCATGAAGCGCGCGCCAGAGTTGATTTCATTGTAACCGAGTCCACCATTCGCGATCGGAAATTGGGTTTCCAGATTGGCGCTCATCCATGGCACGGGTGACCAACGGATATCGTTGTTGAGGTTGGAGAACTCGCGGTCGCTCTCGGGGTTATCAAAGAAGCTATCAATGTAAGTCTCGAGCAATAGCCACTCGTGGGTGCCGTTGTTGCGTCTCGTGAGCAAGCGGTTGCGTCCACCAAGGCGAAGGATGTTCCAGCTGTCCATCTGGTCAACCGCGGTAAAGCGTGCGGGGTCGATCGTTCGCGGGCGAGTTGTTGGGGTGAGTCGGTCGACGTTGGGGTCGCCGGGGGAATAGTCGTTGGTCGAGACGACGGACCAGTTGGCGTAGGGTTGGAAGACGTGGAGTAGGCCGTCCAATCCGAGTCCATGGTTGCGGATATTGCCATAGTCTTTGGAGAACTTCATCGACGCTTCCGTTCCGACATGGAAGTGGGCGCGATCGAAACCGTCCTGAGGGCCGTCTAGCTGCGTGTATCGTGTGTAGCCTGCACCCGCGATTGGGGTGAAGCTGACGAAATTACCGAGCATCATGGGCAGGGAGATTTGCTCGTAGGCGCGGAATCGAGTGTAGCCTGAGTCTTCGAGTTGCTGCTGGATTTTGTCACGACGTGGGTCACCTATCGGCAAGCTGATCATCTCCTCTGCGAGCTCTCTCTCGTAGCCGGTAAGCTGGTTGAGCAATCCCTCAGCACCAGAGTCGCCCGTGTTGAGGCTGCGGAGTGAAGTGAGGACGTTGCGCTGCGTGATGTTGCCGGCTTGTTCACCAATCACGCTGAAGGAGTAGGAACCCTCTCTCAAGAAAGGGCTGTCGAACAAGGGTGCCCGTGGAAGGTCGAGGGCGACTTCTGGCAAGCGGGTGTCGGCACGGTAGAAATCATTGAGCTGGAGTCGCGCGAACATCGACAGCAACGAATTGTCGGTGCGGCGATAGATGCCCACCGTGTTGTCTGGCTCGGGATTGGTGCGCACAAGATCTTGTTCCAGATCTTCCATGTAGAATCGGTCGCTAAGATAATTCAAATTGGTGTCGATTCTCCAATCCGCATCGGGATCGTTCGCGAGGTCCAAGTTGAAGCGCTGCTGGAGTCGGATGCTGTAGCGATCTGGATCGTTGAATGAACGAGGGACGCCACTGCGCGGAAAGCTCGGATCGGAGTCGTTCATGTAATACATCCTGAATCCTGGAAACGAGTTGTTCCTGAATCCGTGTTTGTCTGCCAGAGTCAGCCCCGTTCCCAGTCCACGATCGGCACGAATGTCGAAGTGCCACTGAGAAAGCAGCCACTCATTGTGGCGGACGCCGGTGTTGGGATCTTTCTCCCCGCCGAGCATGACGCCATAGGTGTTGAGAAGGTAAGGTCCCCAACCCGTTTGGAGTCCCGGGTAGAAGTGGTACCCCAGTTCTGAATCGAGCGGCTGACTGAGGTAGGGGAACCAGAAAACAGGGACGTCACCTGCGTAGACCTTCATGTTTTCGAAGACGATCTTTTCACCTGGATAGATGCGGGTTCGATTCGCGCGGATCCAGAAATTCGGATCTTCCACATCATGGGTTGTGATGCCTGCGTTTTCACCGATGAGGACTTGTCGGTCACCCTCGCGGACGGCAGTGAATTTCCCCGCTTCCAACAAGATGGGATCGACCGATGCACGCAAGTCGTCGTTGACCAGTCTCTTGGTGTCGTAGTGATAGACCGCGCGGCTACCGCGTTGAACGACGTTGCCTTGGTAGATGCTGACATCGCCAAGCAGGGTGATGGTCTTGGCCTTGAGGTCGAGGCGAGCGGTGGAGGCGAAGATCTCCAGTCCGTTGTCGCCGGTGACTTTTACGGGTCCGCCAAAGTTGATGCCTTTGTCAGGGCTGCCAGAAACAGTTCCGCCGCCGTTGTTGATTTTGAGTTCCTTGGGGATCGACAAGTCGTTGGTCAGATCGCCAGACATCGGGATCTCAGGTGCCGGAACTCGGACGTTGCCGTCATCCACGGAGTCCTCTTGAGCTGAGAGCCAACAGGAGCTCAAAAATAGCAGAGTTGTCAGTCGTAGCGCGCTCGATTTCAACATCACCATGATGAGACGTTGATCGACAAATGAAGTAAAGGGTGAAGACGGGACAAAATAGCATTTTACCTCAGTGAAATACCCGTCATGTTGGAATCATGGAATCCTCAAAGCGTGTTGCGATCATTGGTGTGACGGGGTTTATTGGCCGTGGCTTGCCAAAATTGCTAGTGGAGCGGGGGTTTCAGGTCACTGGAGTCAGTCGGTCTGGGACGGGGGATGTCGATGGGGTCTCGAACTGGCAGGCGCTTGATGAGCTGGACTTTGCAGATCATGAAATCGTGATCAACTTGGCAGGTGAGCCGATCAATCAGCGTTGGACGGAATCGAACAAACGGAAGTTTCACGAGAGCCGGGTGGGATTGACCCAGCGAATTGTCGCCCATCTAGGCAGTTTGCCTGAGGATCATCGCCCGAAGGTGTTGGTGAATGGATCCGCGGTTGGGATTTATGGGGATCGGGACGATGAGGTTTTGACGGAGAAGTCGCAGGTGGGTCAGGGATATTTGGCGAAGCTGTGTGAGGAATGGGAGCATGCGGCGCTTCAGGTAAAATCCGCTGGCGTGCGAGTCGCTTGCCTGCGCACGGGGATCGTGTTGGGTCAGGGAGGTGGTGCGCTGCAGCAGATGTTGCCCATTTTCAAATTGGGTTTGGGAGGACGGTTGGGATCGGGCCAGCAGTGGATGCCTTGGATTCATTTGGAGGACTTGCGCGAAGCGATCGTTCATGTGGCCACGACATCATCGATCGAGGGTCCCGTGAATGGGAGTGCTCCTGGGTTGGAGCGAAACATTGATTTCACCGATGAGTTTGCAGCGGCATTGAGTCGTCCCGCAGTTCTGCCAGTGCCGGGGTTTGCCTTGAGACTCGCTTTCGGTGGATTCGGCAAAGCCTTGTTGCATAGCCAGCGAGCTGAGCCGGCAGCCTTGGATGGCCACGGATTCCAATTCAAATACCCAAGCCTCGAGATGGCCTTGGAGGATTTGCTTTAAATCAATTGCTCACAGGCCGCTTTCACCGCTGCAACATGAGCGGCGACTCGGTCGCTGAGCTTGTGCTTGCTGGGGGTTTCCATGGTGAACGATAGCGGGCAACCGTGTTTCGCGAGATAAATGGCTTCGGGCCATCCATCGGGTATGTCGGGTTCCGCTTCGTGGTAAATCCAGCCAGGTTCGCGCGGGATGTGGTCGTCGATGATGCGGCTGGCTTCTGGGAGAAACCATCGCTCGACTGCTTGGAGGATGCGCCGGGCTCTTTCGGGCTTATCTTTGCCCAGATTGATTTCGTAAAAGTAAAACCCATCGGGTTCCCAGTCCTCGTGAAGTGAGAGGAAGAGATCGGGAGATGGCGAGGCTTCAAGCCATTCGACATGAGCGGCGGTTTCGGGGCTGCTGAGTTGGAGGTAATCGCGGTTCATGTCATTGCCCTGAGCGTTCTCCCGGATTCTTTTTGCGAGGCCCGTTGGGTTGAGCGCTGGGCAGATGGCCCATTCGATTTCCTGTGAGTAGAACCCCGACTTCATCATCTCTAACAAGGCGAGCGGGCCAGCTGGTTCGTCGCCATGCATGCCGGCGGAGAGATAGACTCGCGGGCCGTTGGCGGCACGATCCCATGCGCAGACTGGGCCAGCGGTGGTGTCGGCGAGCACGGTTTTCTCGAAGCCAGCATTCTGCGCAGCTTTTTCAAACTGAGGAAGGTATTGGGGCCATTCGAAGGATTCGCTCATGGACGGCATGACTAGTAATGCGAATGTTTGATGGGCTCAAGTGGCAATGGTCGGATCTCTATGCGCTCGACTTCGGGCTGGGGTCTTGTGCATCGTCTTTTTCAATGAAGCCGAAATTTTCTGGTTCACGCAAAGACAAGGGCAAGCAGGCACGGGAGAATCGCCATGTTCAGGCGGTTGAGAAAGCGCCGCCGTCCTTGGATGAGGACGATTTGATGCGGATTGTCGCAGAGCATGACGTGCCCTTCATCTTGATTCTCGATTGTGTGCAAGACCCGCACAACTTGGGGGCCATCATGCGCACGGCTGATGCTGCGGGAGTGCATGCGGTGGTCACGCCGAAGGACAAATCGGTGGGCATCACGGAGACCGTGCGACGAGTTTCCGTGGGTGCGGCGGATCATGTTCCCTTTGTGCAAGTGACCAACTTGGCGCGGACGATGGAAAAGCTGAAGCAGGCAGGCGTGTGGACCGTGGGGACGTCAGATCACAAAACATCAAAGTCGCTCTACGAACTGGATTTGAAAGGCCCTATGGCAATTGTGATGGGCGCCGAGGAGAAAGGGATGCGGCGGTTGACGGAAGAAAACTGTGATTTCCTCGCGCAGATCCCAATGTCCGGCAGGGTCGAGTGTTTGAATGTCTCGGTGGCGACGGGCGTGTGTCTTTTTGAGGCTTTGCGACAACGTTCTATTTGAACCACGAAATTCACGAAAAGGCACGAAAGCGAAGCGAATTGATTTATTATTAAAACCGCAGATGAACTCAGATGAACGGGGATTATATTTAAGATTCTATCTGTGTTTATCTGAGTTCATTTGATTTTATTCGCCAATGAAACCCTTTGGGCAATATCGTAGATATTGTCTATGTCGCTCCGCTTCATTGTGGTTCATTTGAATGATTCATGAAAGAACCTGTTCGTATTTTATCTGATTTGCACCTTGGGCATAAGGTGTCGCGGGTGGAGTCGGTGGAGGTGTTGAGGCCGCTGATTGCGGGGGCGGGGACGGTGATTTTCAACGGGGATACCTGGCAAGAGTTGGCTGAACCATGGCGTGAGAGGTCGGCGGCAATGGTGGAAGAATTGAGGGCTCTGTGTGCCGGCGAGGGGGTTGAAGCGGTGTTTCTTTCGGGTAACCACGACCCTGGTTGGGAAGGTCGCGGGTGGGCGGAATTGGCAGGAGGCCGGATTGTGGTGATGCACGGTGACGCCTTGTTGTTTGCGAGTTCGCCATGGAAGCGCGAGGTGATGCTAGCGCCCGAGCGGATTGAAGCCTTGTGGGATCAGCACCCTGATGCGGAAACTCAGGTTGAAGAACGCTTGCGGGTGGCGCGTGAAATTGCGCGTGAGCTTCATGCGATCGAATTTCCGCGTGGTCGTCATTTGATTCAGCGCGCATGGGATGCCGTGATGCTGCCTCAACGGGCATTCCGCATGCTCGAAGCTTGGGCGTCGCAAGGGCGCCGTGGGGCCGAATTCTGCGAGCGATACTTTCCAAGTGCCGAAGTCTTGGTGATTGGCCATTTCCATTGGCCAGGCAGCTGGGAGGTTGATGGTCGGCGTGTGATCAACACGGGAGCCTACATGAATCCGTCCAAAGCGCGTTGGGTGGAGTGGAATGAGGGATGGCTGAAGTGGGGAGCGGTCGATGAAGGGGTCGATGCCTATGTCATGGGAAAGACCCGTGACGTGTGGAGAATTGGTGATGCTTGAAGCGGATTTCCATTGATATTTTCCCTAGCCGCCGTTCGATGAAGCCTGCTCATGAGCTTCAACCCAAAGGTCAAACTTCGAGAGGTGCCCCACAAGCCGGGGGTTTACCTGATGAAGGATCGATTGGGTTCCATCATCTACGTTGGCAAAGCACTCGATCTCAAGAAGCGGGTCTCCTCGTATTTCATGCCATCCCAGAAGATGCGCTCGAGCATCAAGACGCGCGCGTTGATTGATTCGATCGCCGACTTTGAATTTCACACCGTTCGCAACGAGGACGAGGCATTATTGTTAGAAAACAAGCTCATCAAAGATTACCGTCCGCGATACAACGTCTCTTTGCGCGATGATAAGCGATTTCTTTTGGCGAAAATCAAATTGTCCGACCCGTGGCCAAAGTTTGTCACCACCAGGACCCGAGCGAATGATGGGGCGAAGTATTTTGGTCCGTTCCCGCATTCGTCTGCTTTGTTTCACACGCTCGAATGGTTGAATCGGAGTTTTGGCTTGCGGGTTTGTCGGCCGAAAAATCCGGGTGAGAAAGACTACAAGCACTGCAATGCCGATATCATCCGCAATTGCTCTGCACCGTGCATTGGAAAGATCTCTTCAGAAGAATACATGGAGCAGGTGGAAGAAGCGTGTCGGATCCTGGAGGGCAAGGGGAAGCGGGATTTGTTCGATGGATTGAAGCAAGAGATGGAAGCTGCGGCGGAAGCCTTGGACTTTGAGAAGGCGGCGACCTTACGGGATGTGGTGCAGAACTTGGAGAAGACGCTCACGCCAACGCGTCAGTTTGCGCGCGGCCGTGGTGTGCCGGGAACGGTGAAGCCTGTTGAGGATTTGGCGGAGCTGGGCGAAGAGCTTGGATTGGCGGGGCCGCCGCGGGTGATGGAGTGTTTTGATATCTCCAATGTTTCTTCGAACCACATTGTTGCTTCGATGGTGAGGTTCACGGATGGTCGGCCCGATAACCGGAATTATCGTCGATACCGAATCAAAACCGTGGAGGGGCAGGACGACTTCGCGTCGATGGCCGAAGTAATCCGTCGGCGTTACTCGAGGATCTTGTTAGAAAATGTCGCCGCGAACCCGCAGCTCCAAGATTCTCAAGAGAGTGCGGTGGAATCGTTGCAGAGATTGGCGCGCGAGGGGAAGGCGAAGATTGTGTTGCCGGACTTGGTGATCGTGGATGGCGGCAAAGGGCAGTTGGGGATGGCGGTGAGGGAGTTGCGAGAGCTCGGGTTGCACGACTTGCCTGTGGTGGGTTTGGCGAAACAGCACGAAGAGATCTTTGTTCCCGGCAAAAAGGATTCGATCCGTATCCCGCACGATCGAGGCGCCTTGAAGCTGCTGCAGCGAATTCGTGACGAAGCGCACCGCTTTGCGAATGGTTATAACGAGTTGCTGTATCGGCGGCGGATGCGCGAAAGCATTTTGGACGATTGCCCTGGGATGTCGCCGAACAAGAAGCAGCGCTTGCTCAAGAAATTTGGCAGTGTGGCAAGGATCCGGAAGTCGAGTGCGGATGAGATCTCTGAGCTTCCAGGGATTTCCAAGAAGTCGGCGCAGGCGATATTGGATTTCCTCGGTGGTTGAAGCGCTGTTCTAACGGAACAACTGCGTAAAATGTCGGCCGTGGGCACCGAGCCCCATCACGCTGAACTCGGGCTTGAACATGTTCTTGTGGTGGCCTGGGCTGTAGAACCAAGCCTGGTTGGCGCCTTCGGTGGAGTTGTTGATCGCGATATTTTCTCCGCTGGCCTTGGTGCCAAAATTTTGGGCCCGATCCCATGGTGTTTTCTTGTCCTTGATTGGGCTTTCGTGGGCGAAGAACCCGTGGTCCGCCATGTCTTTGCTGTGGTCGCGTGCGGCGTCGCAGAGCTTGGGGTCGATCTCGAGAGGTTGCATGCCTAAGGCGATGCGCCAGTGGTTGAGCTCAAGAATGCCGTCGTATTCATCTTTCGGAATCTGATCTTTCATCTTCTCGTTTTTCTTCAGAACCGAGGCGGCTTTGCCACTCATCTCGATATGTGTGCCTTCGTCCTCATCCGTTGTCCCCTTGAGGTCGTCTTCGACATCGACGGCTTGGTGGCCAATTTTCTCACGAAGCTCGAAGTGAAATGCACCCACTTGCATCGCCTGTTTTAAAGCGGCTTTGACCTCTTCAGGGTTGGGCTCGGTGACAGTCGCCTTGCTGTAGGATCGGATGTTCGATTTATTGAGTCGAAGGAGTTTTGTGAGCGCTGGCCATCCGGTTTCTTTGAGAACCTTTTTCATTTCATCCTCGTCGGCCATGGCGCGGATTTTCTCCAGCTCACCGCGCAGCTCCTTGATTTCGGCGGTGTCGCTCTTGCTGTTGCTTGAGCCCGAGTTGGAGCCGTTTTGCTCGCGCAGGTAGGTCGCTTTCTTCTCGGCGTATTCTTTGTCCAGCCATGCCAAGAGGCGTTGTTGGACGCGTGGCGAGATGCCGACCAGAGAATCATAGGCCTCGCGCGCCTTGTCTTCATCTGTGTAGACCGACTTGCTGAAGACGGGGAAGAACTCACGAGCTTTCTCGAGATCGGCAGTGTCATCGGCGATTGCATGGCCGGATAATACCGCGAGCGCGATGGCGACGTATGAATTGATCATGGGTCAGAGATACCCACGGATTCGCGAGGGATCAAGGAGCAAGAGCCGGAAAGGCCTACTTCGCCAGTTCGTCTGTCGATACGATCTCGACGGTCACTGGGTTATCCAGTGGGTGCATCAATTGAGCCGCCAATTGGCCAGGGTCATCGAGGCCGCTGATTTCGAAATGTCTGCCAAGTCTGCTTTGGACGACTGGAGCGCTGGTCACCTCGCCATCGAGCAGGATTGCGATGCGGTCGATGCCGTGGCGCAGATTTTTAGTCAGAGCGGCCATCTTATCACCACCGCTTGAAGTGAGTATCACATTAACAGCATCTTGTTGTCCATTGATCGATGGCATCACGGAGTTGATGTCGGAGCTGCTAATGACAGCACGGCGGTACAACAAGATCGCTTCCTCCACCGTGTTGCCATCGTAATCTACGTAATCATGCAGCACCGCAAATTGACCGGGCACGATCTCATCACCCGCCAAGACACGCTCGGCTAGCGTGCGGCCATCTGGGCCTAGTTCGCTGGTTCGTTCACCAACTTGGTGCATGTGCAGCTGGGTCCGTGTTGCGAGCATTTTTCTAAGGGATTCCGGACCCTGAACTTGACTGCTTGGAATTCGAATCAGCAGGCTGGAATCGCTGTGTTCTTTGATTAGCAATTCGGTGATTCCAATCGATGATAGCCGTTCAGCGCAGGCGTCGACGGTTTCGGACAAATGCCTTTTTGTAATGGGTCGGCTAGTCCCGTTGTCGTCGGTTCTGGGTTGGAGGTGCACGATGACGTTGATCGATGGCACGTCTTCATTCCACTCGTCGAGAAGCTCAGGACCAGAGTTGTAGTCGGTGAGGGAGCGAATCTTATCGCAGCTTGTTAGGGGTAAGGCGGCGATGAGGCAATAGGACATTGCGGCGAATCGTTTCATGCTTGCAGCATCTGCAATCGGCCATGGGATTCAAAGCCGTTTCTATTGATCTTTGCGCATTTACAATCGGATCTGCTCCATAGAGGTTTCCAGAATGTATCAGAGGTTCTTTTTTGTATCACTGGGATGGTTGTTGCTCAGCTCATCCAAGGCTGAGCTGCCGCCGAAAGGAATGTCGGTTCCATTGAGTGAGTCCGTGCTGTTTCAGAAAGCTCCGTATCAATTGTCGGCCGATTCCAAACCGCAAGCGGGTGTACCGAAAGGAGTGGTGACTCGCCACGTTTGGTCCAAGGGGGAAATCTATCCAGGAGCTTTGCACGAGTATTGGGTGTATGTGCCGGCGCAATACGAGGCCGATCGCAAAGAGCCCGCGGCGGTGATGGTATTCATGGATGGTCATGCTTATGTCGGTGAAAAGAGCAATTACCGAGCGACCACCGTCATGGACAATCTCATCGCCAAGGGTGAGATGCCGCTCACGATTGGAATTTTCATTGAGCCTGGGCATCGAGGGAAAGAGTTGCCCAAAGAATATTGGGGAAAGCGCAACAACCGCAGCATCGAGTATGACACGCCAGATGACACCTACGCGAAATTCTTGTTGGGTGAGATCTTGCCAGAGGTAGGGAAAAGCTATCGGCTGACGAATAACCCTGAGTTGCGAGCGATCGCGGGTGCGAGTTCGGGCGGCATCTGTGCCTTCAAGTGCGCGTGGCATCGTCCTGATGGTTTTCGCAAAGTCCATTCGACCATTGGCAGTTTCACCAACATCCGTGGGGGTCATGTTTATCCCGCGAAGATTCGCAAAGAGGAGGTTCGGCCGATCCGTGTGTATCTTCAGGATGGCATGGCCGACCTTGATAATGCACATGGCAACTGGTGGTTGGGCAATCAGCAGATGGCAAGGGCGCTGGCTTATGAGGATCGTTACGACTACCGCTTTGTAGGTGGTGAAGAGGGTCACAGCCACAAACACGGCGCGGCTGATTTTCCCGATGCCATGCGGTGGTTGTGGAGGGGGTGGAAAGAGTTGGGATTAACCCCGTAAGGGAGGGTCATCTAGCTAGGGAGAATCGATCGAGAATTTCTGAAGATTTAACCACGAACATCCTTCGCTAAAGCTTCGGCGGTCAAGATGGTCACGAATTAACACAAATAGAAGTATGGATTGGCGGCAAGCGGCCTTCAGCACCAGTCGATTGGAAATTTTCACCCAAAAGCAGTCATACAAAATCCAGAATTCGTGTTCATTCGCGTTCATTCGTGGTTTTTCATCCCTAGCTGGACGACCCTGCCCCGTAAGAGAGGCTTTCGGCCTTTCCATCATTCCCTTGTTAGGGCTATGGTCATAGGTGCATGAAAGACAAGAAGTATCGAGGTGTGCCGGCGGAGCCAAACCATGCTGAAGGGTCACCAGAGCGCATTCCCAAAGGGCACCGCAAAGCGGCGGAGAGCCAGCGCTTGCCGGTGTGGTTTGGGTTGGTTCTGGGATTGGGGTTGTTCATTTTGATGCGGGTTCTTCCCGCGCCCAGTGGCATGTCGGCTGATGCTTGGGCAGTGGCGGCTTGTGCGGTCTTGATGGCGATTTGGTGGCTGACAGAGGCCATCCCTGTGCCGGCCACGGCCTTGGCGCCGTTGGCCTTGTTTCCACTCATGCAATTGGGGTCGATCAAAGAAGTGGCCTCGCCGTATGCCAATCCATTGATCTTTTTGTTTCTCGGTGGGTTCTTGATTGCTCTAGCGGTCGAAAGGTGGGGTTTGCACAAGCGGATGGCATTGGTGGTCTTATCGCATTCTGGCACCAAGCCGAGGCGTTTGGTTGGCGCGTTCATGGTGACTGCTGCGGGTTTGAGCATGTGGATTTCCAATACCGCGGCGACGGTGATGATGTTGCCGATTGCTCTGTCGGTGGTGGGGATTGTTGCGGCAACGAGAAAGGATGATGAACCAAAGGCAGGAGATTCGTTTGCCAAGGCCTTGTTGATTGCGACGGCTTATGGGGCATCAATGGGCGGAATCGCCACATTGGTGGGAACCCCGCCGAATGCTTTATTGGCGGGTTTTGTTTCGGAGAATTTAGGCACAGAGATCGGATTTGCGCAGTGGATGGTCATTGGGCTTCCCACGGCATTGATCATGTTGGTGTTAGGTTGGCTGATTTTGACGCGCATGGTTTTCCCTATGGGGGTTGATGCATTGCCGGGTGCTGCGGATGCCATTGGCGAAGAGTTGCGGTCGCTACCGCCGATCTCGCGTGCAGAGAAGTGGGTGAGTGGAGTGTTTCTTTTGACGGCGCTGTTGTGGATCACTCGTCCATTTTTGCAACAAGCGGTGCCGGCGTTGTCAGGCTTGTCGGATGCTGGAATCGCCATCACCTCGGGGCTTTGTTTGTTTGCGATTCCTGTGAGTTTGAAAGACCGGGAATTTCTACTCAATTGGGATTGGGCCAAGCGTCTGCCGTGGGGAGTGCTGTTGTTGTTTGGTGGTGGGTTGAGTTTGGCCTCTCAAGTTTCTAGCAGTGGTCTTGCTGCTTGGATTGGCGGAGCAATGACGATGTTCAGTGGTTTTCACCTTATACTAACGATTGTCTTGTTGGTCACCGTGATGGTGTTTCTCACCGAGTTGACGTCGAACACGGCAACGACCGCAACGTTTTTGCCGGTCATCGCCGCCTTGGCAGTCGCGATGGGCGTAGAACCGATGATGTTGCTTGTTCCTGCAGCGATGGGTGCCTCCATGGCATTCATGATGCCTGTCGCTACGCCTCCCAACGCGATTGTGTTTGGGGGTGGTCAGCTATCGATCCCCGATATGGCCAAGGCTGGCTTTTGGGTGAACATTGCCGCAATCATTGTGATCACCCTGATCGTTTGGTTTGTCGCGCCGATGCTATTCGTGGATTGAACCAGCAAGCGCCGTAATAGCGGACCCACTTGCAAACGAACGGATCAGAACAACTTGGCGAGCTGTTGGGTGTCGGA
The DNA here is from genome assembly GCA_043566505.1 of Luteolibacter sp. Taxonomy (GTDB): domain Bacteria; phylum Verrucomicrobiota; class Verrucomicrobiia; order Verrucomicrobiales; family Akkermansiaceae; genus Luteolibacter. The sequence continues at coordinate 1,569,284 of CP121322.1, forward strand.
TTCCCCGATCAGCATGAAGACATTCTCCGTATTTTGCCACTTGGCGACGGCCCATTTTCCATGAGTGCCAAGGCGAGGCGCTTCGATGGTCGGGAATGATCCGTCGACATCGGCGCGGCGGAAAATCACCAAGTGCACCACGCCTGCTTCGTCCGTTTTGAAGCAGATCAGAGATCCTCGTTTGCCTCCGATGACCAGCTCTTTGCAGCCGAGGCCTGGGATGTTTTCAATGCCGGGTGGCAAACAACATGGACACGGAAGGGCGCGAGACTCGAGGTTTTCGACCAAGGCTTTCTTGTCGCCTTCTTTGAAGTCCAGATGGAAGAAGGGCGACTTATAAGTGTCGATGAAACTAGCCGGGACGACATCCGCTGGGAGCTGTCCGTTTGCAGTCAGTTGACTAGCAGGCTCAGGTTTTGTGAGAATGAAAGCCATGGCGATACCAGCAGCAGCAGCGAGAGCGACTTTGTAGTTTTTCCAGATGGGCAGCACTTTCGTTGGCTCGGGCTTCGCTTGTTGGGTGCTCGCTTCCATGGTGGCGAGGATTTCACCGCGGAGTGATGCGGGAGGATTGACGGATGCCAATGCGCCGATCAATGCGGCGTCATGGGAGTCGGTCGCTTCGGGGAAGTCGGTGTGTTCGCCCTTGAGGCATCCGATGATGTCCTCGCGGAGGTTGTCGGGCAGTTCGATGGTGGACAAGGCTTTGGCAAACGCGGCATCCATTGCGCGTTCGTGAGCAAGCCATTCGCCGAGTTCACGGTTTTCCGCAGCGAGCGCGAGGGCGTCCGCAAAATCTTGATCATGAGCATCCGCGCCGTCGGGGCGGTAGCTCTGAAGGATGAATCGTGCATGTTCTTTATCCATGGCTTTTACGGATATTGTTGGGTTCAATTTGCAGAATGTTTTTTGGGGCACTTGATGGCTCTTCGGTCATTTTTCGGCGAAGCAATTCTTTGCCTCTGGAGAGTCGTGACATGACTGTGCCGATCGGCACGTCGAGGATTTCTGCGATTTCTTTGTAGCTGTGTTGTTGAAGGTAAAAGAGGGCGACGGGCGCGCGGTAGGTTTCGTCGAGTTCGCCGAGAACTTCCAATGCGCGTTGGCCATCGAGTTGGCGATCGGCTTCGGGTTCATCGGCGCTGGTGTTGGCGATTTTCTCGTCGACCGGTTCATCCGAGAAGCGCGATGATTTGCGGCGTTGATTGAGAAACTCGCGGTGGAGGATGGTGAACAACCAGGTTTTCGCTTTTGAGCGATCCTTGAGTTGATCTCCTTTGGCCGCCCAAATGCAGAAGGTCTCTTGGACGAGGTCCGAGGCCTTATCGGGACTTCGGCTCAGAGACATACCAAAGCGGTACAGCGCTTGGTAATGGGCATCGACGAGGTCTTCGAATTCGCTCATGGGCACAGGTAGGAGTGGGAAGCGCCCGCTTTATTCCCAAAAAATGGCATTAGCTTGCCGGTTCCCATTCGACAGGCTTGGCGTCCTTCCAGAGTTCTTCGAGTTGGTAGGTATCGCGCATTTCCTCGTCCATCACGTGAACGATGACATCGACGAAATCGAGGATTACCCAGCGGGTGTCGGCCTTGCCTTCGGTTTGAAGGGGTTTGGTGTCGTGTTCCGCAGAAACCTTCTTCGCGACATCGCGGATGATCGCGCGCATTTGCGGCATCGAGGTGCCGGTGCAAACCACCATGTAATCGGTCAGGCTCGAGAGTCCGCGCAGGTCCCAGATGCGGATGTTTTCGGCTTTGGTGTCGTCCGCGGCGTTGGCGCAGGCGAGGGCGAGTTGTTCTCCTTTGATGGGCATGGGGTGGGAATAAATGCTGAAATGTGAAATTTGGAAATGCTGAAATGGGGTAGCGCCGGTGGCGCTGGGCCTTGTGCTTGGGGCTTTGTGGTTTGGGTAGATCGAAAATCTTAAATCTGAAATCTAAGTTCTAAAATCCTGAGGGGGCTTTGGGTAGATCTCAGATCTGAAATTTGAAATCCTTGGGGGGGATTTATGATTCTCGATTTTTGATTGTAGATTTTAGATTTGGCTGGGCATGGGGATGGGGGTGGGGGTGGGAATAAATGCTGAAAGCTGAAATTTTGAAAAGCTGAAATGCTTTGCGAAGCTAGATGGGCACTATAATCGGGAGAAGCCAAGCTGGAAGGTCAAAAAAACTTCGTGTTGATGGACCCGTCATTCATGATTTGGGCATGAGCGAAACGAAAGAAGCTTGTCACCAATGCGGGCAGGAGGCGGATGCGGTGTTTGAGGGTGAGGCTTGGTGCGCGGGGTGCCTGCACATCCAAGGATCATGTTGCAGCGGGGATGATGACGATTGAACTGGGCACAAAAAAAGCCGCTCGGGTGGGAGCGGCTTTGTATTAAGGTGAGATGATTTGAGGTCAGCGCTTGCGGCGAAGGAGAAGGCCGAGCATGCCGATTATGCCGAGGATGGCAGCGGAGGGCTCTGGGACGGCGGTGAATTCGATTTGAGCGATTGCCATGCGGTTGTCGACACCACCGATGCTCATGACTTCAATCGCGACATATTGTGCGGATACCCCGCCGAGGGATTGGCTGACATTGGGAGCCCCAGTTGAAGTGCCAAGGTCTTGGGTTGATCCAATTTGGGCCCAGTCCCCAAGACTGAAGTCGTAGTCTCCGGTGGTGGCTTTGGATTGTGGCATGCCTGGCAGGCTTGCGATGCCCACTCCGCTGGAGTGATAGATATTGAAGTTCCTGACCTGCTCTGCACCGCTCTGAGTGTTGCCTGAAGAGCTCGCCCACATGTACATGGTGTCCAAGTTGTCGACCACGCTACCAAAGTCCATGATCACCCAGCCGATTTTTGCGTTCTGAGACGAGGCTGAGTCTAGGATGGAGTTGGCGTGCCAAGTGGTTTGGTAGCTGCCGGACCAAGTCCATGTCGATGGGTCAGAGGGATTCGTCATGGTCATGCCTGTCGTGGCTGCGCCAGCGCTGGTGGTGATGAGCGTGGTGTTGTTTGCGTTCACCATGTCTGTCAAGTGGCCCGTGTATGGGCCCCAGTTACCGCCATCGTGACCAGTGATGCCAGTAACATTGACGATGGTTGCCGCGGGCGCGGCGGCGGCTAGACACAGCAATGCTGCGAGGGGGAGGATTTTTTTTTCATTGGGGGGGGATTTGGGTTTCCAAGACTATCCGAAATTAAATACAACAAGTCAATCGGGTGAATGATCTATTTTTCGGCAGACCTGTCCAATGGTGGTCATGGCCTAGATTTACCCATGGAATATCGGCTTTAATGCTGATCCAGACTCACTGGGTCACCCTTCGCGGACGAGTGTTTGCTTGTGGCCTTGCTCTCCGTGTTCGGTGGCAAATAGGCGCTTTTTCCCGTTTTTCTCTAGATCCCAATCATCGGTCGGGCCGCAGGGGAGCCAACCGTCGTCGATGAGTTGTTGGAGGACGGTTTCGCGTGGGACGTTGGGAATGATCCATTCTTCGAATTGCTGGGCCTTGCTGGGGAGGGCTGGGAGTTTTGGGCACGGGATGCGGCGGCAGCGGAACCAGGTGCGAAGAATGGGGGTGATGCATTTGACCAGCTGCAGTGAGAGCAAGGATCGCCAGTGACGGAATGGAGGTTGCAGTTCGCGGAGGGGCTGCATGCGCGTTTGCAGCGATTGATAACCCGCCGTTCCCATTTCGCCGTGGTAGATGATGGCGCCTTCTGAGACACGAACAGGACCACCCCCATAAACGAAGCCCTGCCATTTTGCGCCACCGCATTTGGCGAAACGATCAGGATGCTTGGCAATGAGGAGTCGCTCAGATTTGCCGTAGCCGATTTGTTGTTTGAGAAATTGGCGGATGGTGGGTCGGCGCCAATGCCAGACGAATGCACCGGGGGCAAAGCCGAGGTGGAAACCGGCGTGTTGGAGTCGCCAGCAGAAATCGACATCATCGCCGGCGGTGGTGAATTGCGGATCGAATCCGCTGATGGCATTGAAGGCTGATTTTCTAACAGCAATGTTGCAGCCCGGCAGGTGTTCGGCTTCTTCGTCATCGAGCATGACATGGCTGGGCGCGCCGGGTGAGGCGCCGACAACGGCTTCGTGCCATTGTTTGGGTGGTGGCGGTAGGTTGGGTCCGCCAACGGCGGCGTAGTGGGCATTGGTGAAAATGCGGTCGAGCCGGATCAACCATTCGGAGTCGGGTTCGCAGTCGTCATCGGTGAAGGCGAGGATGTCGCCAGTGGCTTCAGAGGCGCCTTCATTGCGTGCAGCGCTGAGGCCCGATGCTTCGAGGCGGATCAGTTTGGCCCACGGGTAATGTTTTTCGACGAAGTCGGCGGTGCCATCAGTGGAGCCGTCATCGACCACGATGGTTTCGAAATCGGTATCCATTCGCATCACCGCATTGAGGCATTTGCCAATGCGGGCCGCGCCGTTGCGGGTGCAGATGATGACGGAAAAGCGCAGGAGAGATTCTGGTTTCGGTGGGTAAGTCGATGCGACTGCGCCGAGAGCGGGTTTCGCGTTTCCTTCGCGATCAGTGAGGCCGAAGTCCCAATCTTCCACCACCGCACCGTTGTTGAGCCAGAGATCACTCCAGGCGTAGGCGGTGAACCCTGCGGTTTCTTCCTCGTGGGCGATTTCGAGGGCCCACTGCAATGTCTCGGCTTGTTTGGCGGTGCCATTGCGTTGGGAGTCGATGCCGAACTCTGAAATGACCAGGGGTCGGTCGCCCGCGATGTGGTGGAGCCGTTTCAGGTAACAGCGATAGGGCTCGGGCTGCTCGAGATAAACATTGAAGGCCGTGAAGTCAGCATTGCTGGGTTCGAGGTATTCGGTGCTCGGGTAGTTGGCGTAGGCGAAGAGGATGCGGGGGGCGATCTCGCGGCCGAGTTCGATCAAGGACTCGATCGCGGATAGCACGCGGGAGGGATTCATCCAGCGGACGAGGTCGGTGGGAATTTCGTTTCCGATATAAACCCCTGCTAGCGCTGGATGGTCGGCGATGGGTTTGAGGGTTTTGACGAGTAGGACGCGGGCTGCGCTGAGTCTTTCTGGCTCGCGGAAGAAGTCGGCATGTTGATGCCAGTTGAGTCCGCCAAAGATTTTCAGTCCCGATGCTTCTGCGGCATTGAGCATGGCGCGCGTCGGCATCTCATAGAGGCGCACGGCATTGAATTCGGCAGCGGCGATGCGTTCGAAGTCTTTCTCATACGAGTGATGACAATCGTCGGGGAACGGACCGTAGGTGACGGCACGCATGTGGATGCGCCTGTCGCCGGCACGGAAGAATTTGCCGTCCGTTTGCCAAGGAGCTGCGCTTACAGGGAGTGCCACAGCGCGAGCCTAGAGCTTGCTGCGGAAACAGGGAACCCAAATTCGTCGATCTGCAGGGCCAGCAAGAAATAATTGGAATCATCAGGGATGCTGGTGCATCGGATAGGTATGAAAACATTGACCCTGATTCTCGCCGCGATGGCATTCGTCGCATCAGCCAACGCCGAAGAAGATCCAATCAAGGTGGGTCAGACCATTCCTGATGTGGTGGTTCAGGACCTAGAGGGTGCCGATGTTTCACTGCGAGCTGCGGTGAAAGAGGCACCAGCAGTCTTGATTTTTTATCGCGGTGGTTGGTGTCCTTATTGCATCAAGCATCTACAGGCATCTACAGGCATTGATGGACATTGAGAAGGATCTCAAGAAGGCGGGATATCAGATTTTGGCGATCAGCGCGGATCAGCTTGAAGTGATCAAGGAAACGCCCAAGCGCGATGAGCTCAGTTATCAACTTCTATCAGACGCCAGCATGAAGGCAGCGAAAGCGTTTGGGATCACCTTCAAAGTGGCTGACGAATTGGTGGCGAAGTACAAAAGCGAGTATGAGATCGATATTGAGGCAGCATCCGGCGAGACCCACCACGTCCTGCCGCATCCCGCGGTTTACGTGGTCGATCGCAAAGGGGTCGTTCGATTTGTCCATGTGAACCCCAATTACAAAGAGCGCTTGGAGCCAGCGGCAATCATGAAAGCCGTGAGCGAGATCAAGAAGTGAGGCTTTGCCAGTCAGAGGTCGAAGGTCGAAGATGGGGCTTCGCGCAGATTCTATGGCTTCGACGGTGGGACACCGCCGCTACAGTCGGACCTTTGACTTTGGACTTTTGACCTTCGACGGTCGCGGAGCGACTTAGTCCAGCAGCGTGCTGCGGGAGAAGAGAGCGATGACAGGGATGTCGCGTTCTTCGATCGCTTGACGTCCGCCTTCCTCGCGGTCGACGAGGACCAAGCAGAATGCGACTTTCCCGCCTTCTCGTTCGATCACATCAACCGCTTTCAGAGTTGAGCCGCCGGTGGTGATCACATCGTCGACCACCACGATGGTGTCGCCCGATTTGAAATTGCCTTCGATTTGTTTGCCTGCGCCGTGACCTTTCGGTTCTTTGCGGACGGTGAAGACTTGGAGTGCTTCATCGGGGTGGGCGATGGCGGAGGCCATGCCGACCGAGAGTGAGATTGGGTCGGCGCCGAGGGTCATGCCGCCGATGCATTGGATGTCGAGGTTCTCTGCTTGGATTTTTTCGCGCACTGCTTGCCAGCCGAGTTTGCCGATGAGGTTGGCGCCGAACGGGTCCATCGCGGTGACGCGGCAATCGATGTAGAGGTCGCTGGTTTTACCAGATGCGAGCGTGAACTCGCCGGTGCGGACGGATTTCTCGAGGAGGATTTTTTTAAGATCGGCTGCGGTATCGGACATGTCGGGACGATGGGAAATTGGCCTCGTGTGGGCAAGTGCGGATGTGGCTGGAGTGATGATGCGCTGGTGGGTGATGGGGCCACGAAAGGCGCGGAATATAACGAAGCGGGGTCGCTGTGAGTCTGGCTTGATGAAACAGGCGCCAGGAACTCAGGAAGCTGCATCAGCAGCGGTAATAAACCACCGAAGGTCTAGTTTGAATGGATTGAGGGTAGCGAAATCAATGTCGCCTCTCCCTAGGGATAATCCAAGTTGACCGAGGCTTCTGGAAATGTTGGGGTTTGGCCGTGATTCGCAACCTCAACTTGCTGCTGCTCGACCTCCTCCTTCTAGGGTGGATGGGCCGTTGACGTTTTGTTTGCTTCACTTTCGTCTCTGAGCCCGCCCATTCTCCCGGCGGGCTTTTTTGTTTTATAACGACCCGATATTCTCATGCAACCGACCTCACTCAGCAAATACCGCGCATTTCCAGCAGTGGACTTGCCGGATCGTACTTGGCCCGACCAAGTGATCGACACCGCACCCGAATGGTGTTCGGTCGACCTCCGAGATGGCAATCAAGCGCTGCCGCAACCGATGTCTGTGGAAGAGAAGCTCGAGTTCTTTGACTTGTTGGTGCGTGTGGGTTTCAAGCAAATCGAAGTGGGTTTTCCATCGGCGGCCGACACGGAGTTTCATTTTTTGCGGCGCTTGATTGATGAAGGCCGAATTCCAGACGACGTCACCATTCAGGTTTTGGTTCAAACGCGTGAGCATTTGATTCGCAAGACCTTTGACGCGATCAAGGGATCGAAGCGTGCGATTGTTCACATTTACAACTCAACCTCGCCACTGCAGCGCCGGGTGACTTTTTCGGATGCATCGCGCGAATCGATCCGCGACATCGCCGTTGAGGGTGCGCGGCTGGTCAAAGAGTTGGTACCGTCGATCCCTGAGACCGAAGTGGTATTGCAGTATTCTCCAGAGTCGTTCTCCGACACCGAGTTGGAGTTTGCGTTAGAATGTTGTCATTCTGTGATGGAAGTTTGGGAGCCGACTCCAGAGAAGAAGATCATCCTCAACTTGCCGGCCACGGTTGAGTGGGCCACGCCGAATGTGCATGCGGATCAGATCGAGTGGATGTGTCGCAATCTGAACAACCGCGAGTCGGCCATCATTTCGTTGCACACCCACAACGATCGCGGCACGGGTGTTGCTGCGACTGAGCTCGGTTTGATGGCGGGAGCGGACCGCGTGGAGGGAACTTTGTTTGGAAATGGTGAGCGCACGGGCAACTTGGACATCGTGACCGTGGCATTGAACATGAATAGCCATGGGATCGAGACCGGTTTGGATTTCTCTGATCTTCAGTCACTGCGTGCCGTTTACGAGCGAGTGACGCGATTGAATGTTCCGGAGCGTCAGCCGTATGCAGGTGAGCTCGTCTTCACAGCATTTTCAGGATCTCACCAAGATGCGATCAAGAAGGGGCTCGATCGCCGTGCTGTGGAGACTTCCAAGGGCGAAGATGTGCCGTGGGGGGTGCCGTATTTGACGGTCGACCCGCAGGACATTGGTCGTTCCTACGAGGCGATCATTCGGATCAATTCGCAGTCGGGCAAAGGTGGAGTGGCTTATGTCTTGGATCGTGAACATGGATTCGAATTGCCCAAGACCATGCATCCGCAGGTTGGGAAGAGGGTTTACGACTTGGCCGATGAACATGGCCGTGAGCTCACCAGCGATGAGATCCGTGATTCGTTCTTCCGTGAATTCACCAACATCGGCAGCCCCTTGGACTTAGTGGATTACGAATTGGTTCACCACACTGGGGGTGAGCGTGGCCAAGTGAAGTGCATGGCGCAGATTGTTCACTTGGGTGAGGAGAAGGACGTCGAGGGGATCGGCAATGGTCCGATCAACGCCTTGGTTCATGCGCTGGAGAGCAATGGTCTCAAAGACTTCACTGTGACCGATTACCGCTCACATGCTGTCCGTGGTGGCTCTGACGCAAATGCAGCGGCCTACGTCCAAGTGCAGCACAATGATGGGCGGATTCTTTGGGGCGCAGGTGTCGATCCGTCGATTGAGATGGCGGGCCTGAAGGCGCTGGTGACGGCGTGGAACTTGTTGCGCTGAGGCGCAACGGTCATTGGTCATTGGTTATTGGTTATTGGTTATTGAGTAATGAGAACAATTGGTCAGGCAGGCTATAGGATCGTTCGTGACGGGGTTGCGGATGCGAAGCTGGAGTTGTTGAGGGATGAAGCAAATCGTTTGGCGGAGGAATCAGGGAATGCCTGTGTGAGGCGTGTTTGCGAGAAGTCGGATGAGCTGAATCAGTTCGCTGAGTCGGATGTGCTCATGGCTTTGTTGCCAGACGGGATGATGTTGGTGAGGAGTCTCTTGTTTGATAAAACCCCTGAGGAAAATTGGCCGGTGGCATGGCATCAGGACTTAACAATTTGTGTGAAGCGAAAAGTGGAGATCGAGGGTTATGGCCCGTGGTCGGTGAAAGATGGATCGGTTCATGTTCAGCCGCCATCGGGCGTCCTCGCGAGCATGGTCACGCTGCGGGTTCACTTGGATGATGCATCCGCTTCAAATGGAGCGCTTAAGGTGATTCCGAATTCACCGATGCTAGGAAAGATCGAACCAAGTGCGTTGAAGCGGCACGTGATAGATGAGGTCGTTTGCGAATGTCGTGCGGGAGACGTGTTGATGATGTCACCTTTGACGCTTCACGCGTCATCGCGCTCCATTGAACCTAACAGGAGACGCGTGCTCCACTTTGAATACGCGCCCGCAAATTGTCTGCATGAGGAGTTGGAGTGGGCGTAACCTTATGAGGTAAATGCTGAAAAGCTGAAATTGGAAATGCTGAAATGGGTGACGGGGTAGATGCCTCAACCCTTGAACGCATACGCGGGCAATCCTTTGGCTTTGAGGTCGCGGATGATGAAGAGCCGGCCGGCGTGTTCTTCTTTGGCGGTCTTGTGGACCCCGGTTGTGACGTAGAGGTCGGTTAGATCAGGTCCGCCAAATGCACAGGCGGTGGTTTCAAGGCAAGGCACTGAGACACGATGAATTTCATCTCCGCTCTCAGGGCTGAAGCATGAAACGCAACCGCCGTGACAGAAGGCGATCCAGAGGTTGCCGTCGGTGTCGATGGTCATGCCATCGGGCGAGGCGTCGATGTGATCGGTTTTTACGACGCTGCGCAAGTTGCTGAAATGTCCATCGCTGTAATCGAATGCGAGGACCTCTTGGCGCGGGGTGTCGATGTAGTAAACGGTCTTGCCGTCTTCTGACCATGCGATGCCGTTGGAGTTGGTCACGGGTCCGAAGGCTTCACGCGCTGTTAGGTCGGGCTCGAGGCAGTAGAGTTTGGCATCGCCGGTTTTTTTCACCAAGCTAATGGTGCCTGCGAAGAAGCGGCCATCAGGTGAACATTTTCCGTCATTGAAGCGGTTGTTCTCTTTGTCGGGTTCGGGGTCGACGATGGGTGTGGTCTTGCCGGTTTTCTCATCGAGGAAGAAGAAGCCATTGTCGCCGGCGATGACGAGTCCGCCGCTTTCGCGCGGCACAACGGTGCCGACGCGTTGTCCGACATTCCATGTGGTTTCGCTGCCGTCTTCAGGGCAATAGCGGTGGACGGCGTGGCCTTCGATATCGACGTAGTAGAGGGCGTCGTTGTGCCAGATCGGGCCTTCGCCCCAGGTGCTGCGGATCTTTCCTACCGGTTCGGTGAGAATCATGGCGGGACGATAGGGAGTGAGTGCATGACTTCAAACCAATTTCGCTGATCCGATCTATTGCGGGGATTTGCGGGGGTTTGCTAGGTCTTGGGCATGTGGCGTAAGGCTTTGATGGGATTGTTGGATTGGGTTTATCCATCGGCCTGTGTTTTGTGTGAAGAACCGCTGCGGATGGGTCGGTCATTGTGCGAGGGCTGTGCGGATGGGTTGCCGCGATTGGTTCCGCCCTATTGCGAAGCATGTGGTGAGATGTTTGAGGGGCGGATTGAGGGTGGTTTCACCTGTCCGAATTGCGATGGGTTGAAGTTTGCTTTTGAGTTTGCGCGTCCGGCCTTGTTGAGGGACGAGCGAAGTTTGGAGCTCGTGCACCGGTTGAAGTATGGCAAAGAGGTTCACCTTGCGAATGAGTTGGGACGACTGGCAGCGGAGGCCTTAGAAGACGACCGATTTTCCCAAGCGCTTCATGAGCGATGGTCATTGGTGCCCGTGCCATTGCACTGGCGAAGGAGGCGAAAGCGTCACTTCAATCAATCGGCGGAGATTGCGCGGGCAATTTCAAAGCAGGTTGGTTTGCCAGTGTTGGATGCTTTGAGGCGGGTCAAACCGACCTCGACTCAGACGCGGTTGAATCGTCATCAAAGGATGGCGAATCTAAAGGGGGCCTTCGCGTTGACCCGTCATGGGCGATCGGCGAGCGAGCAGGGCGTGATATTGGTCGACGATGTATTGACCACGGGATCGACCGTGCATGCATGTGCCCATGAGTTGAAACGGGCGGGAATGAAGCGAGTGGTCGTGTTGACCGTGATGCGTGGCTGAGCCGCGCTTACTTCACCTCAATCTTCGGCTGCACGTCTTTGCCGTTGATCTTGAGTTGGATGTCGGGCACCTCATTCACACCGCAGCGAATGATGACGCGCTCGTTTTTTTCCGCGGTCCACTTCATGTCTTTTGGCAATGAATAGACCATGACGTGAGTTTTGAGATCTTTGGTATTCCCTGGGGTGTAGGAAAATCGGGTGGTTGCTTCTTTGCCGCTGGTCGTGTGTCCGTAAATGCGGTCTTGGCCAGAACCTTGCCATGCGAAGATGAGCATTTGCTCTTTCTCGAAATCAATTTTCTCCGCGATGGATTCCATGGATGCGCGGCTTAGGTGTTTCAAGGCATCATCGAGGGATTGGATTGCGATTGCGGCTTTCAGTTTATCGATGGTGGTTTTGGCCTCCTCGTTGTTTAGCAATGACTGAATCGTGGTATCGTTCACTTCCACGTCCTTGAGCATTTTTGGTTGAGACGCTCTGGCCATTCTTCCTGGATGGATTTGAATGCGGGGGTTGGCATCGCCTTCAACAATGCCGAGAGGGCGGATGATTTCGCGTTTCTCTTCCTCAGCGTAGTGAGTTGACGTGAGAGCAATGCAGGAGATGAGGGCAATGGCAGGAGTTTTCATGGGAATGTGTGAAGTCGGTATTGATAATGACACGACAAGCGTCGGTTTCTTAGGAAATTTTCTAAGAATATTGGCTGTGCGGCCCAGAATCGCTCTAAGCTGGTGCGATATCGGTGTCGGATGGCTCCTCGGTTTCCTCTTCAGCCCCGACTATTGGGAGCTTTTTCAAGACGAAGTGGCAAGCTAGGCCGGTGATGAGCAATCCGATCAAAGGGATCGCTCCAGAGCGAAGGCTTTGGCCGACTCCCCATGGGTTGAGGCTATGGTTCAGGGCTTGGTCGTAGAACAGGCTAAATAGTTTGAAGGCAAACACCCAGCCTGCGTGCAAGCCGAAGCAGAACCACAGTCGGCCGGTTTTGATTTTTGCCCACGCGAGGATGAGCCCGACGACCGTGAGCGTTGCGAAGTCGGCCACAAAGAATCGGGGGTCGGCAAAGTTGTAGAGAATTTTCCCAAGAACTTCGAATCCAGCCAGCAAGTGTTCGGGGTGATTGATGGTGACTGGAGGATTAAGGAAATGGAGGAAGGCAAAAAAGAGTGAGCAGGAGATGCATGCCGTGACGGGTTTGCAGAATCGCAGCCACAATCCGAGGAGCAGTCCGCGAAAAACCCACTCTTCGACGACAGCGGCACCGATCGCTGGCATGACCGCTTTTGAGATGACTTTGGAGAAGCTCGGCGAGTTGGGATCGAGGGTAAATGCGCCAGCTTGGACAAGGAGGATGCTCATGATCCATAGGATGCCAGCGGCGATGGTGAAAGAGATACCAAGCTGAGTGAGTTTTTGTGTGAGTGAGAGCTTTGGGGGGGCGGGGCTGTGTTGGGTTGTGTCTGCGTGGCGGATGCTGCGGATTCGTTTGATCAGAAACGGAAGGGTGCACAATGCGCAGAGGAGAAGGGCTCGATTAAAAAATCGGCCGATTTTGGCTCTGCCGGCGGACTCACCGATAGACTCCAATATGGCGGGCAGTTCTTGGGTGGCCGCGGCATCGGCGAGCATCATGCCACCCGAGTAAATCCATGGAAAGCTGGCGGCGGCGAGGACGAGTGAGCTCATCACCCAAATCACGGCTGCGCCAATTTCACTGTTGAAAAAGCGTTTCAATAATAGGGTTCTAGAACAGCCTGGTCACTAATGTCCAGACCCTGATGACGTCTTTATGCCATGAGGGCGGTGAGAGACTAACGCTTTAGCTTGGAGAGTGCCCCATATTTCGGGCTAAAGATGAAGGCGAGCAAGAAGATGGCGCCAAGAATCAGAACGATGGCGGGGCCTTGTTCGATGTTGAGCCACCAGCCAGCCAGCACCGCAAATGCGGAGCCAAGACCACCCAGCAACGCTCCGCCCCAGAATAGCTTGTTGGTGGAATCGGTCAGTAGATAGACCGTCGCAGCAGGGGTGACGAGCAGCCCGATCGCGAGCATGCAGCCGACGGCTTGTAGCGATGAGATGAGCACAACGATCAACACCGCCAAGAGCAGGTAATTCAAAAACCGGACCGGCACGCCAAGGGTGGCGGCGACTTCGGCATCAAACAAAGTCATCAGCAGTGGGCGGTGCAGGGCGGTGAGAATGCTCAGTGCTCCAACCGATATCCAAAAGTTCATCCACAGGTCGCTATCGCGCAGCCCCATGATGTTGCCGAACAACCAGTCTTCCATTTCTTGTGAGACATCGAGTCGGCGCAGCAGGATGATGCCGCCGCTGAAGGCTGCGGTGTAGAGGATGGCGAGGGCTGAGTCTTGGTCGATCCGAGATCCGCGAGCGACGGCCAAAGATCCGAGTCCGATCAGTAGGGCGGCAAACAAGGCGCCGAGGAAGGCGCTCCAATCGTGGAGTCCGACCACCAAGATGGCGACCGCGATCCCTGGAAGCAGGGCGTGCGATAATGAGCCAACTTTCAGGGCCGATTTTTTCAACACGACAAAGGCGCTGGCGTAGCCATTGGTGAGCCCAATCAACAGAGCGGCAACAATCGCCCGTTGATTGAACGGGTGCTGCAGGGGTTCGAGGAGCCAATCGATCATGAGGCCTCCTTTCCATTGGATGATTCCGTATCAAAGGTTGCCTTGATGTTGTCCGGCGTGAAGACCTCTTTGACGGAGCCGAAGGCGATGGGGGTTTGTTTGAGGAGAAGCACCTCGTCAAAAATTTCCTCCACCGTTTCGAGTGCGTGGTGAGATGCCATGACGAGTCGGCCTTCCGACGCGAGCCTCCGAAGTGTTTCTGCGAGTCGGATCCGCGACGTGCGGTCGAGCCCGCTGAATGGCTCATCTAACAAAAGCGCGTGAGCCTCTTGAGCGATCGCGCGGGCAAGGAAGACGCGTTGTTGTTGCCCGCCGCTGAGTTCGTTGATTTGTCGGTCTTCCAAATCATGGAGGTCCATTTCCTGGATCGCGCGATCGATGGCGTCTTCATCCGCTTGTGAGAAAGGTTTCCACCATCCGGCTTGCGGGTAGCGGCCCATCGCGATGACCTTGCGGACGGTGATGGGGAATTTCCAGTCGACGTCTTCGCGTTGCGGGAGGTAAGCGATTTCACGGCTCCAGCGGCCGACCTTGGTGCCACGCCAGTGGACTTCACCTTGTTGTGCTGGGAGAAGGCCGGCGATGGTTTTGAGAAGAGTGCTTTTGCCTGCGCCGTTTGGGCCGACCAATGCGATGCACGACCCGCAGGAGGTGGCGAGCGAGACGTTTTCGAGTGCCAGCACATTGCGGTAGCTCACCTTCAGTCCATCCACGCGGAGTTCGTGATGGTCGTGGTGGTGTGCGCAGCAATCGTGCGATGGAGAGGCCTCGTGCATCTTAGAGTTAGGGATTGGGCCAGGTGAAAGTGATGAGCTCTGTTAGGTTGCCGTTGCCAATGGCATAACCCGTTTGAGTTTCAAGGCCATCGGGAGCGATGGTGATGAAAGCGGCGGTTTCTTGGGTGCCGTTTTGAAGCCTTATCTCCAAGACGACCTCGAGAGTTCCATCGGTGATGGGCAATTCGAGTTGAGTCTCGTGAGTGCCGGCTGAGATCTGCTCGACCGTCCACAGTGATTCACCGGTTGGCAGGCGGAGTTGGACTGTAGATGCTGGGTCTAACAATTTTAGAGTGACCCATGACGGGGTGGTCGAAGAAGTGGAGGGCTTCGCGATTTCTGGCGGCAATTCCGGTTGAGCGGACGTCAGTTGGTGAAGTGGGATCGCGAGCAACGACAAACCGACCAGCACGCCTGCGGTGGCAGCTAGGGGAGTGTTGAGCAAGCGCGGGAGTTTCATGGGTGGGTGAGAGCTTGAGTGATGGCTTTCACGTTGTGGCGGATCATCCCTTCGAATCCTGCGGCGTCTTCCGTTCCGTTGCCATCGGCGATCAAGGCTGGGCCAATCTTGATTCCGGTTTCTTTTGAGATTGCCGTGATGGGTTTCGTGCTCGTGAAGGCTTCAGGAAAAATGGCCGGGACTTTCGCCTCGCGGACCTCAGCGATGGTGTTCGCGAGTTCTTTGGGCGTGGTGTTTTGTTCTTGGTTGAGTCCGGCAATCGCGATGACCTCGAAGCCAAATTCATCGGCGAAGTATCCAAAGGCATGGTGGGCAGTGACGAGCTTGCGTTGGTCGCGTGGGATTTTTGCCAGCTCAAGCTTGGCCCAGCGTTTGAGTCCTTGGAGTGTCTTCCGGTAGGCGCGGCCTTGTTCATGGTAGTTGGCGGCGTTGTCGGGGTCTTGTGCTGAAAACGCAGCCTCAACGACCCGGCTGGCACGCGTCATGTGATCGATGCTATGCCACCAATGGGGGTCGGTGGAGCCATCGCCGTGGTCGTGTCCGCAGTCGCCATGAGACCCGCAGGAGCTCAGTGCAGGAATGGTTTTGCCCACTTCGATCACCGTCGTTTCTCTGAGTGTCTCTTGAATTCGGCTGAGATAAGGTTCCATGCCCATGCCTGCGGCGAGGACGAGACTCGAGGCTTCGAGTTGGGTGAGGTCCTCAGGTTTTGGTTCGAAGCGATGGGGGTTGCTGCCTTCGTTCACCACATCGAAGACCTCAACGTGTTCTCCACCGACTTGGCGGGCGAGATCGGCCATCAGCGGATGGAGCGCCGAGACACGAAGCGGCTCAGCCTCTGCCAAGAGCAGGCTGGGAGCAAGAAGACATAGAATGGTGAAGAAGCACCTCACGCCGCGGAAAATTGGCCATCAGACCCCTAAATGCAAGCAATTTGCGTTAGCGGGGCTGTGTGTGGCCCAAATTTCCTTAACGAGCCATTCTGGATTGAAGATTCGCATTGAAAGAATGGAGGATTGGCCATGGTATGATCGTCCAATTATGAAACACGTCCTCTCTTTGTTCCTCGCGGTTTTTGCTCTCGCATCAGTGTCCTCGGCTGATGAGTCCTTGCATGTGGTTTACCCTGGTGGTGATGGTCCTGGTAAGGGCAAGCATGTGGTGTTGATTTCTGGCGATGAGGAGTATCGCTCGGAGGAGTTCATGCCGATGTTGGGCAAGCTTCTTTCGGAGCATCATGGGTTCAAATGCACGGTGTTGTTTTCGGTCAATGCGGAGGGTGAAATCGACCCCAACAACCAACAGAGCATCACCTACCCTGAGGCTCTGGACTCGGCCGATTTGATCATGACGGCGATCCGTTTCCGCAAGTATCCCGATGAGGCGATGGCGAAGTTTGATGCCGCCATGAAACGCGGTGTTCCTGTTGTTGGGTTGCGGACCAGCACTCACGCCTTTCAATTCAAGCGCGACACCCCTCACAAGTCATACAACGGTTGGGGCAAGAATGTGCTCGGTGAGAAGTGGGTGAGTCATTGGGGTGTGCACAAAAAAGAGGCCACCCTCGGTGTGATTGAGGCGGCGAATGCAAAGCATCCCGTGCTCAATGGAGTGGAGCATGTCTTTGGTGATACCGATGTTTATGAAGCGGCACCACCGGCGGATGCGACCATTCTGTTGCGTGGTCAGGTTCTCAAGACCATGGAGGCTGACAGTGAACCTGCCGACTATGTCAAAAAGAACCGCGCCACTGGCAAAGAGCAGGGGATCAATGATCCGATGATGCCGATTCTTTGGCTGCGGGAGTTGCCACGCGAGGGTGGTAAGCCACAGCGGATCACCACGTGCACGATGGGTGCGCCGACCGACTTCCAGAGCGAGGGCTTGCGTCGCGCAATCATCAACAGCGTCTTCTGGGGTCTTGAAATGGATGTGCCAGAGAAGGCCAAGGTGGACATCGTTGGCGAGTTTCCGCCGACCAAGTATGGGTTCAACGCTTTCAAAAAAGGAGTGAAGCCATCGGATCACGCCGCGAAATAATTACCGAAATCGTCCAAATTTATCCCTTCACAGGCCACCAGGTTCTCACCTAGATTTTCCACCCTATGTCCCATTCCATTGAGCTCAAGTCGCCGGTCGAACTCGGCATCGTGCCCACCCATTTGAAGTTTGTCGGCTGCCTGGTGCCCGATGAAGAAGGCCGTTTCCCCCGCAATGCGGATGGCGAGATCTTGGTGGTCGCCGGAGTGCGCGAGTTGGTTGAGAAGTCCCCGGTCGCCTTCACTTGTGTGCAGGTTTCATTGTTCCCTGGCACCAAGCCTGAGGAGCTTGATGTTTTGGTTGCGGGTCTCAAGGAGCTCGGCCTCGAAGTCGATTTCGTGCTGATGGTCGGTGGCGTCAACCCGATGAACCCCGAGGATGAAGATGGCGTCTTGGCACAGCTGCTGCCGCTACTCAAGTCCGCGGTGCAACACGGTGCCCGCCACGTTTCCTCAACCTCCTTGGAGGAATGGATGAGCTCCGAGGACGCCCGCGAAGGTGCCGACTACGAGACTGCCATGGAGCAGATCGCCAAGCTTCACGTTCGCGCCTACCAAGAAGCCGGCCTCGAGGGCTCCACCGTTCAAAGCTGGAATATCGAGTTCCTGCGCCCCGGCGAGTTCAAGACCTTCACCACCCTGAAAAAGGGTTGGGAATGCATTCACAAGATCAACGAGAAGCTTGGCAAACCCTTCTTCAAGATTCTGGTCGACGCCGCCCACTGCGCTGACTCCGGCGTGCCACTGGCCGACAATCTTGCCTTGCTGCAACAGATCGCCGATGCCAACGAGCTCGGCGTGTTTCACGCCTCGGCGAAAACCACGCGTGGCTGCCTCAGCTCGGACGATGGCTGGATCGCCGCCATGCTCACCGGCATGGCCAAGACAGGTGCTCTCAATCTGGTTTACGTCGAGATGTTTGATCACAGCGACGATGCACTCGAAGCGTTGCGTGCACTCGAGCCCGGTCACGGAGTCGACACCACTGGCGGCCGTTCCTACACCGACGTGATGTGTGATGGTCTGGGCGACGTTGCTCGCCGCCTCAACAATCTTTCCACCCGCGGCATTCTCTAACCATTAGTTCGATGGAGACCATTCACGGCGAAGCGTCCTTCACTCTGGATACTCCCGAGCTCAGTCTCGCGGTGACCGAGCGCGGAGGGCATTTGGCGCCCGTGATTTTCCACCTCGAGGGTCGCGATGCCTCTCCTTATGCACTTGCCCCGTGGCTGCCGGCTGAACAGGAAGATCAACCAGCACTGTTGACCGTCTTGCGTGGCGATTTTCTCTGTCTGCCCTTCGGTGGTCAGGAAGATGGCCCGCCGCATGGCGACCCAGCCAATGCAAACTGGGAACTCGCCAGCTCCGACGAGCGCTCACTCGTGCTCAAACAAACCGCCAGCGACTCTGGAGCCCAAGTGGAGAAGATCTTCAGTGTGAAGCAAGATCAGCACGCTATCTTTGCCGAGCACCGCATCAGCAAGCTTGAGGGTGACTACAGCTACGGCACCCATCCCATCTTCGATCTCTCCGGTCTTGCCGAAGGGCAGGGGAGGATCAGCACCAGCCCCTTCCGCTGGGCCTCGACCTATCCTGGCCTGTTCTCCAATCCGGATTCTGGTGAGCAGCAATGCCTCAAGCCCAATGCTCGTTTTGATGACCTGCGTGAGGTCGAGCTGGCCGATGGCGGCACCACCGACCTCAGTCGCTATCCCGCGCGTCCCGGCAATGACGATTTGGTGATGATGGTCAACGAGACCGCCACCGAGACTCAACCCTTCGCATGGAGCGCAGTGGTCTTTGATGGCTACGTCTGGTACTGCCTCAAGGATCCCACAGATTTCCCCGCCACCATGTTGTGGCTCTCCAATGGAGGGCGCACTGCCGAGCCATGGAACAATCGCCACGTCGGTCGTCTCGGTGTGGAAGAAGTTTGCTCCTACTTCAGCAACGGCGTCGACGAATCGCGCAAGAACCCGCTGGCAGCCGAGGGCATCCCCACGGTCCGTAGCTTCAATGCCGACGAAACCGTGTCGCTTAAGATTATCCAGGCCGTAGCGGCTCTGCCCGAGGGCTTCGATCGGGTCGCCAGTATCGTCCCGGAAGGGGACAAGGCCGTGAAAATCACCGCAGAATCCGGAGAGTCATTGACGGCAGCTCTCGATTGGAAATTTATAAGCTAACAATTTAAACGGCGCCGCAGGCGCCAACTAGGAACCAAGAACTAAGAACCAAGAACGTTAACAACATGAAACTACACAACGCAATGTGGCCCGGCCTGGTTGGCAAGGAGCCCGACACTGATCACCCGCCCATTTCTCTCGACCGCATGCTTGAGCTCACCGTTGGCGCCGACGTCAACGGCCGCAAGTTTGATGGGGTCGACCTATTCATTTTCCACCCGCACACCGATCCCGACGCCTCTGAGGATGAGATCAAAGCGATGGCCGACAAGATTGCCGCGAAGGGTCTGAGCATTGGTTCCTTCGTCTGTCCAGTCTGGCCGGGTACCGTGGGTGGCCCTGCTTTCGGTTCTGAAGAAGACCGCAAGAACTTTGTTCTCGCCATCGAGAAGTCCTGCCGGATCGCGAAGATTCTTAACGAGCACGGCGTGCGCAAATCCGGTGTGCTCCGCATCGACTCCGCCGGTGGTGTGGAGGACTGGGCCAAGGATCCGGCAGGCAACACCAAGTTGATTGCCGAGACCTTCCGTGAAGCTGGCAAGGTGGCCGCCGACAATGCATGCCCGAGACCGTCGGCTTCCAGGCCGACCTCGCCCACACCTACCTCTACCTCATGGGCTACAACGCGCCCGAGCACGCGTTCCTCAAGGAAGGCTACACCGACGCCGGTTACAGCGGGGCTTTAAGTGGTTGGTGGTGATGGCATTGAATAATGGGACAGACAATTGATGTGCTCATGTTTTCAAACCACGAATTTCACGAATGGACACGAATCAGAATGAATGCCTAAAAGTGACGCTTCTTCTTCAATCACCATAATCGACTAGCCCTTGAAGTAGTCTTCCATTCGTGATCATTCGTTCCATTCGTGGTTGAAAATTCTTCATCAGGTCGGCGTCAAAGCCTACAGCCTTTTCAAACACGCGATGCACGAACTCAAATTCTCCGCCTTCGCCTCTGCCTCGGTGCGGCCTAACCAAGCAAATATAGGGACAGACAATTTATAAGCTCCAAATGAGGCATGGTAGTGACCATGGCGCACCTTGACATCGTGATCGCGCATCGCAGTATGCTCCCATGCCATGGAGCCAAAATCTTCTCATCATCACCGCCACCGCGCTGCTTGCTTTTCTCTCCAGTTGTCAGCCGATGCAGGATGATGTCGTTGTCAGCACATTACTGGTCGCAGACATCCCTACGGACGTCGCCGCCGTCATTTCGGCACACCGCCCGGATTTTGTGCCTGAGGAAGTGCAAAAGAAAGTGCGCGGTAAGCGCACTTACTACGACATCGAAGGCGAATCTGCGGGCGCCGAAATCGAATTTGATATTCTCATGACTCAAGCCGGCCCGAAAATTGTCGAGATCCAGCGCGACCTCGCATGGACCAATCTCCCCGCAGACGTCCGCACGACCTACAAGCGCGACACAAAAGCCGCCGAGCCGGTGCGCATCATCGAGAGCGTGCAAACCGATGAATCCATCGTCTATGAATTTTTCCTCGAAGGCCGCCCCTCCGAGCCAAGCTTTGAGATTTGCAAGGTGCAAGGCCAAGCCCCCAAGCTGTTAACGGAACGCGCAGAGCATTGAACTTGGATGCCGGCGACGAGGCACTCTGAGACATCTCCAACCATTCACAAACCCGCCACCCATCCATGGGCTAGCGGGTTTTTTGTTGAGGCTGCAACCTCCTGTTTTTCTCATCCTGCACACGGTGGCAAATCCCTGTGCCTTGATCATTTGATGCCCACAAACTCTTTTGTAGGAAATCCAATTTGAGTTTCATGAAAAGGGCCTTAGCATGCTCGGATCATGAGTCACAAAATTGTTCCAACAATCTCCTCCGGCACCCCTGGACCACTCGGTGTCCTTCACTTGCCTCGCCTCTGGCAGAAAATGTCCCTTGGCGCTGCCGACAAACTAGCCGAAGGCTATGCCAACTGCGGTCCGGGCTATGATATGATGGTTCTCGACACTCTCGGTATCGACCGAGACACCCTCGTCGAGTTCGTCAACACCAAGAAGCCGAGCTACATCGAATTCGAAAAATTCTGCGCAGAGAATGCGACCAAACTGAATCAAACTGCGGTCTCTCAACTCAATGCCGCCATTGTTGGCTACCAGCATGAAGACGCGACACGTCAGCAAATCCTCTCATCCGTCGGCCTTCCGGATGGCAAACCCACCGATGCCATCAATCTGAACAACCTAGACGACTGGCAGGAGTTCCACGCTGCGGAAATCGCCTAGAAACGGGCGTGCCCCCAACCTCAAGTGCAGCAACCCATTGTTGTAGGATCACTGTGATGATTCAGCACCGCTCTCATCATCCTTGCTAAGCAACCCTTCCGCGTGATGGGGGATTGATTTCAGTGGGCGCCCCGCGCAAGCTGAGCCGGCATGGCCAAGAAACCCTTTTATCTGCGATCCGCTGCCGAGCAAGTCTCGGATTGCTTGCGTGATCGCATCAAGCGCGGCCGCATGCAGGGGCGCATGCCGGGGGTGCATCCGATCGCGGAAGAGTTGGGCGTCCACCACACCACGGTGGCCGATTCCTTTCGCCAGCTGGAAAAAGAGGGCTACCTCAAAAGCGAAGGCGTGGGCAAACCGCGAAGCATTGTTCTGCCCTCCGTTGCTGGTGGGGTTCGCCTCAAGGTGGCGATCCTACTGTACGAACCTCAGGACATTGGTACGCAGTTGATCAATGAATTGCGACATCAACTGGACCGTGCGGGTCAAGATACGGTGGTGGCGGCGAAGTCCATGGTAGAGTTGGATTTCAAAGTCTCTCGCATCAAGAATTTGGTCAAAAGAACTCAGGCAGATGCCTGGCTGGTGATTGCCGGTTCCAAGCCGGTGCTGACGTGGTTTGCCGAGGAAGAGATTGAGACCTTTGCCTTGTTTGGATATTCGCCCGAGAGAATATCGCACAGTGCTCCGGCCAAGGGGCCGATCATCGAACAGTTGACTCAGCGCCTGCTCGAGCTCGGCCATGAGCGGATTGTGATGTTGATTGGGGAGCAATTCCGCGGCCCGCAAATGAGTCTGCTTGCGAGGATATTCTTGGAGACTTTGGAAGGTCATGGACTGGTTCCCGGCGACTACCACTTGCCGGATTGGAGTTACGATCGCGGCAGCCTACAGAAATGCCTGACGAACTTGTTTCAGGTGACCGCTCCCACCGCATTGATTGTGGATGACCCCTTGCTGATCTCGACCATTCAACAGTTCGCCAATCAGCGTAAGCTGTCCATTCCCCAAGACCTCTCTCTGGCCTGTCTGGAGGGGCACCCGAGCTTCAATTGGATGGAGCCCACGCTTTGTCGCCTAGAGTCCAACTTCGATGGTTGCATCCGCCATGCGGTGCGCTGGGTCAATCGTCTTGCTAAAGGCGATAACGAACGATTCATTGGTGTCACCAAGGCCAAATTCATCGAGGGCGGAACCATCGGCCCAGCTCCCCACTGACACGAAAATTCACATGATCAAAACACCCTTTGTCTTATCCCTCGCTCTAACAGTTGCCATCCCTTTGTTGGCCATGAATGCATTGGCCGAGAAGCCGCAGGCTCCTGCCGAAGCACTGCTGGAGCCAACGCTCGAACCCACCATGGCCCTGCCGTTTCGCGATAACGCGGTGCTGCAACAAAACATCAAGTTGCCGGTCTGGGGTCTGTCGCTGCCGGGTGCCAAAGTCACGGTGAGCTTTGAGGGTCAGTCCATGGCCACCACCGCGGATAAGGAAGGCAAGTGGCGTGTTCATTTGAAGCCGATGGCGGCGAAGCCATTGATGTCGGTGAACCATGCGCCGGAAGGAAAAACGATGACCATCGTCGCGGAGAAGGATGGAAAGAAAGCGACCAAGACGCTCAGCAACCTCTTGATAGGTGATGTCTGGCTTTGCGCGGGTCAGTCCAACATGGCGGGTTCAATGCGACGTGCGGTGCACATCAAGAATCATCCGCCCAACAGCATCCCCGACGCCAACTATCCCGCGCTACGGTATTTGTCGCCGGCCGACGACACCTGGTTGGTTTGCTCGCCGGAAACCGCGGTCAAGATTTCACGGGTCGCGTTCTTTTTCATTCGCCGCGTGCAGCAAGATGCCTTGGTGCCGATGGGCGTGATGGTGACTGCCGTCGGCGGATCGAACATCGAGAGTTGGTTGAATCAACCGCCATACCCGACGGGCAAGCATCACACCAACTTGGTAGAACCATTGGTCGGCTTCGGCATTCGTGGTGCGGTTTGGTATCAGGGGGAAAGCAATGAGAAGGATCGCCGTGCTTACCATCCGAAATTGAAGTCGCTCATCGAAGGTTGGCGCACGCTTTGGGCGCAGGGAGATTTCCCAGTTCACTTTGTGCAATTGCCCGGACTCAGAACTTCGACCCGAGACAATCCCGCGATGGGTGATGGTCGGGCCGAGATCCGCCGGGCCTATGTCGAGACCCTCGCACTGAAGAACACGGGCATGGCGGTGACCATCGATGTCGGCACGCCGGGCGAGCATCCGCCGAACAAATACGACACCGGGAATCGCCTCGCCCGCTCAGTCTTGAATGAAGTCTATGGTTTCGAAGAGATCAGTGGCTGCCCGATCTACAAAAGCCATAAGATGGAAGGCGATAGCATCCGCGTTTCCTTCACCGACGATGCCAAGGGTGGCCTGATGATTGCCAAGAAGGCGGTGAAGTTGCCGGAGGCCTTTGAACCACCGACCCCGACCCCCGACGCCAAGTTGGATTGGTTGTCGATCCAAGCGAAAGACGGCACATGGCATTGGGCCGATGGCAAGATCGACGGCTCCGAGTTGATTGTCTCCGCCGAGGGCGTCAAAGCACCCGTGGCCGTCCGCTACGCATACACCGCCCAGCCATTGGGTCATTTGCTCTACAACAAAGACGGCATGCCGGTGGGGCCGTTTTCGACCAGTGGCTACGACAAAACGCCAGTTGGGAAGGACGAGTAGTCGCAGGCTGGCGCTAGAGGGGAATTCTCATCAGATGGGGGATTTCTCTCTATTTTTGAGGCATTGGTGGGTCTGAACCTACCTGCAGAGTGCAATGCTGGAGGCTTCAATTAAAAGTTGACGAGCGCATTCCGCATATTGTATGGTCATTGGGTTTGAGGAATGATTTGGTCAGCAGGCATTACAGCAATCTCCCCTTACTCTTACCCCCCCCAACCCAATGAAATTCACAAAGTTAGTCACCAAACAACTGATTGTCGCTCTCGGTGTCACCGCAATCTCCGGCGCCTCTGCCAATGCCGCGGCCATCATATATGAATCTTTCAGTCAAACCGCAGGTGCAGCCAATACCTTCAATGGAACAGCGGCCAGCACAACTGGCCTCACAGGAAATTGGAGCGATGATCAGACCGTCAGCCTCGTGAATCCGTCTACCTTGTCCTATGGCGATTTGGCGAATACGGGCGGTCAGCTGGCTGTGGCGAATGGCAACGGAAATGATGTCTGGGTTACCACGTCATCCGCTCTAGGTGACGCTGGTCTGCTCAATGATGGGGCCACGCTTTGGTTCAGCTATGTGTATAAGAAATCAGCGCACGGTGGTTCGAACGAGCATTCTGGCTTCGCTTTTACTACGTCGCGATTCACTACAGGATCTTCCGGGCCAGCCTTGGATGCCGTGGGATATGGCTTTGGTGCCTACACCCAAGGGACTAATATGGCTGCCATGAGTTTCTCGAACAGCACGACCCGTGCTACCTCTGGGTCAGTGGCGCTGGAAGACTCCACTCCCATCGCTTCTCCAACAAATAATGATGGTTTCGGCGAAACCTTGATTATTGGAAGAATGCAATGGAACGCCGACTCGGGATTGAATGACACGCTCACCCTTTGGACTCGCGCTTTGGACGACATCGCCACAGCACCCTCCGCAGGAGGTGCCACGCAAAGTGCACTCATCCTCCAAGGTCAGTTGGACACCATCACTTTCGCGCAGCGTAACTCCGGAGGCACCCAGACATACGATGAAATTCGTTTTGGTGCGTCATTCGCTGACGTTAGCCCTATCGCAATCCCCGAGCCCTCCGCCGCTCTTCTCGTTGCGATTGGTAGCCTTCTGCTCCTGCGTCGTCGGCGCTAAGCGATCGCCAAACATAATTTACAAAACCGTCCCGGTTCCAACCGAGGCGGTTTTTTTGTGCCGTGGCGACGGCCGGTTCGGTCTGTTGGGGCAGTTTGCAGCGAACAGGTGCAGAAGGCCTGCCCTCTATGAGATGATAGGCAATTCCTTTACCCTATCTGATGCGATCCTCTCCGGGTGTTCTCGCCGAGGGAGAAAAAGCAAATTCCTAGCATTCTCGATAGGCATTGTTATGCTCCGGCGATGACAGGAAAAACGGTTTTGGTTTCGTGAACTCCTTTCGTGTTTAGACGACATAGCCGCCATGATGATCAAAATGAAATTACTATCGTTCCTCGGAATTGCTATTGTGGCGGCGTCATGCGCTGTCGCCGAGGAGCCTCCGGCGAAGCCGCCGAACATCTTGTTCATCATGGTCGATGATCTCGGGAAAGAGTGGGTGAGTTGTTATGGGGCGGAAGATATTGAGACGCCGAACATTGATGCCATGGCGCAGGGCGGGATGATGTTTCAGAATGCGTATTCGATGCCGCAGTGCACGCCGTCGCGGACCACCTTGCTGACAGGCAAGTATCCTTGGCGGACGGGTTATGTGAATCACTGGGATGTGCCGCGATGGGGGGTGGGGTATTTTGATTGGAAGAAAAAGGAGAACACCACCTTTGCGCGCTTGATGAAGGATTTGGGTTACATGACTTTTGCCGCGGGCAAGTGGCAGATCAATGACTTCCGAGTCGAGCCAATGGCGATGAAGAAGCATGGGTTCGATGACTGGGCCATGTGGACGGGGTATGAGACGGGGGTCCCAGCCAGTGCTGAGCGCTATCAGGATGCTTATATCAACACGCCTGAAGGGAGTCGGACCTATGAGGGAGAGTTTGGGCCCGATGTCTATACGCGTCGGTTGTTGGCGTTCATGAAACAGCATCGGGAGAGTCCGATGTGTTTGTATTTTCCGATGGCGCTGACGCACACGCCCTTGGTTGCGACTCCCGACGAGCCGGAGGCCAAGACTCGGCTCGAGCGGCAAAAAGCGATGGTGCGATACACCGACAAACTTGTCGGGCAATTGGTGGCGGGGATTGATGAGTTGGGATTGCTCAACAACACCATCATCATCTTCACCACCGACAATGGGTCGACGGGTGGCATTGTTGGCACGCGCAACGGAATCGAGGTGAAGGGAGCCAAGATGAAGATGGTCGAGGCGGGCACGTGTCAGCCCTTCATCGTCTATGGTCCGGGTTTGGTGCCTGCGGGAGTGAAGACTCAGGCCTTGATGGATTTCTCCGACTTATTGCCGACCTTTGTGGATTTGGGGGGTGGGCAGGTTCCGAAGGATTTGGTTGTGGACGGCATCTCGATTGCTCCGGTCATTTTGGGTCAGAAGAAGGAGAGTGGTCGTGATTGGATCATGGCGATGGGTTACGGAAATGCCAGGCTCGACGAGCAAGGGGTTCGAGGAAATTTGGAGTATGCGCCGCGGGTGATTCGGGGTGAGCGCTACAAAGTTTGGGTTTCCAAGGAGAGGAAGATCGAGCGCTTGCACGATCTGCAAGAGGACCCGTGGGAGCAAGTGAATCTAATCGAGAGCGTGGAAGAAGCCCATCGAGCGGCGATTGCCAAATTCACCAAGGCGATGATGACCATGCCGGAGAAGGATGGCCGGCCGCTCTATGAGCCGAGAGCGGCGAACGCATGGGACAAGAAGATGAAGGTTGGGCCATAGGCTCGGCCGGCGCCTCGGCCTTGGGCGGGGTGGCTGGCCTTGCGATGTTGATGAAGAAGACGTTGCAAGCGACCCGGCAGCTGTGAGGCACCGATGAAAGAGGTCTCGTGCTGACTCGTATGAGTTCTGATGAATATCGGCCGACTTCTTTTGCTTAATTTGCTGCTGCTCCTGCACACGCGAGCTGCTCCAGCTCCGTCCAATTGGGTGGTGGATGATGTCGCCGAGATTGGAGCTGCAGTCTCCGATTTTCGTGTCGGGTTCTGTTTGCTGACAGAAGAAAAATATCAATTTGTGGGCTACTACGATGACCGCCGTCGCATGACCGTTGCGATGCGTCAGTTGGGTGAGTCGAAATGGCAATACAAGGTGCTTCCAAGTACTGTCGGTTGGGATTCCCATAACTATGTCACCATGGCAGTCGATGCCGGTGGCCATTTGCATGTTTCTGGCAACATGCATGCGGATCCAATGGTCTATTTTCGTGCATCGAAGCCATGGGATATTCAATCACTGAGCGCTCATGTGATGACGGGGAAAAATGAGAAGCGTGCGACTTATCCTCGATTTCTCAAAGATGACCAAGGGCGGTTGCTATACAACTATCGTGATGGTGGTTCGGGTAACGGAAAGCGGATTTGGAATGTTTATGATGAGAGCCGTCAACAATGGTCAAGGTTTCATGATAGCCCGCTCTTTGATGGTCAGGGAAAGATCAATGCGTATCCATCTGGTGTGAAAAAAGGTCCGGATGGTCGCTTTCACGTGGTGTGGGTTTGGAGAGACACTCCGGATTGTGCAACGAATCATCATTTGTCTTATGCGCGGACCAATGATCTAAAGAATTGGGAATCTTCGTTTGGGGATTCTGTGGACTTGCCACTCAGCGTTGATCAAAAAAAGCTATGGGTTGATCCCATTCCATCGGGTGGAGGTATTATCAACGGTGGTTTCCGGATGGTGTTTGACTCCAAGCATCGTCCATTGGTGATTTACCACAAATTGGATGCGAATGGTCATATGCAGATTTACGTGGCGCGCCCTGAAGGTGGCCGATGGGAGCGGAAAGCGATCACGGATTGGAATAAGCCGGTGAATTTCAGTGGGGGTGGATCGATGGGTTTTATTGGAATTCGTCTGGGTGATGTCAGCATGCTTGAATCTGGAGTTTTTGCCGTTGAATACCGCCATAAAGATTACGGCCAAGATCATCTATTTTTCAGTGAAGAGTCACTCGAAGTGGTAGAGCGAAAAATTCAAGTGCCCCTGCCATATCCCAGAAAGTTGAATAAGAAAGAGAGCTCGTTCAAAGGGATGAGTATTCGCCGAAAGGAAGATTTAGGAGCATCTACTGAAGAGGGAATTCGGTACATTTTGCAATGGGAGAGTTTGGGGAGTAACCACGACAAGAAGCGGAACCCACCCTATCCAAAGCCGTCTGCTTTAAAACTTTATCAATTGCGCCGGGTGGCTGAATGATGGATGGCGTCGCATGCTTTTTCTGACCGCGCAATCACTCTGATGACGTGCGAAATTTGGATCACCGTCTAGGCGGAGCATTACACGCCAGCAAGTTTCGAGAGCATGGCCGATGCGATCGAGAGGACGAGAAGGAACCCGCACATATCGGTGCAGGTGGTGAGAATTGGACCGGAAGCGAGAGCGGGATCCACCTTGAGGCGCTTCAGGAAAAGGGGGACGAGACCACCGAGCAAGACGGAGAGAATGGTATTCAGGCTCAGAGCGACCATCACCGTCAGCCCAAGGTAGATATTCCCCTTCCATAATACCGCGATGGAGCCGAGCAGCATCCCAAGCGCGATGCCGTTGATGATTCCCACCGCTCCCTCCTTAAGAACAACGCGCCAGTAGTCGCCCGGGCGGAGGATGCCGAGGGTGAGTTCACGGATCGATACCGCCACCGCCTGATTGCCCGAGCAGCCGGACATGTCCGAAACGATGGGCAGGAAAACGGCAAGCGCGATGACTTCTTGAAGTGTCGCCTCGTTGGCCGCGATGACCGATGCCGCCGCGATGTTGAGGACAATGTTTGGCCCGAGCCATGCCAGCCGTTTGACACAGCGGTCCTTCAGCGGCATGGATCTGAGCTCCTCACCATTCACGATACCACTCGCCTGCAGGAACATTTCGGCCTGATCCTCGGCAGTCTCGTGCACCACAGCATCTCGGGGAACCACACCAAGAAGGCGACCCTCTGAATCAACCACAGGCAAACCGAAGAACTTTTTCATCTCGAACAGCTCGGCAAGATCCTCCAGCGGCATGGTGTCCAGCACCGTCAAAGGCTCCTTGATCATTAGGCTGCTTACCGAAATATCGCGCCGAGAAAGCACCAAGTCCCTGAGGCGCAGGACTCCGACAAGAATGCTGCTCGCATCGAGCACATAAAGATACTGCACATCGCGGTCGGAGTAATCCTCGGCGTGTTCGCCAAGATCGCTCAGAACCTCACCGACGCTGGAAGTGTCCTGAAAGGTAACAGGGTTTCCTTTCAGGAGTGAACCCGCGCAGCCGTCGGTGTACTCGAGGCGCTTGCGAAGCTCCGCCTGGTCGTCGAGATCCGCCAGCTTTCCGATGATCTCGGCGGCGTCGTCTTCATGGAGCTCACGCAGCAGGTTCGATGACTGCTCTGAGGGCAATTCCCCAAGAATATCCGCGGCCTCTGCGGCAGATAGTTCCTCAATGATCTCAACTGCCTGGGCCTCCGAAAGGTGAGAGAGAAGTTCTGCCGCATCTGTAGCTTCGAGGATCTGGAAAAGAGTCTCAGAATCTTCACCGTTTAACCTGGAAACGGCACGGCGCTGATCTTCCCAATCCAGTGGTTGGATCGCCTCGAGGGCGCGGCTTCCATCCCGCTCCTCGATTGCCTCGGAAAGCTCCAATAATGCTTTCAGCTCGGTTTGCGTCGTTTCTGGTGTGGGGGTGGGACTGGTCATGAGATCAATAAATGTTAGAGTCTTGCGGCTTCACCCAGCAATGGGGCTGCCCTTGCTTGGCCTGTGAGTGAAAGAAAAAACCCTCACACCAATCTTGCGCCTGAAGAATGATTGGCAAGTGTAGACTCACCGCCATGGCCTGTAGTGGCGATTCGCCTCACAGTTCGCTGAAAGATATCCCCAGCTCATGCTGAATGCGTCCGATGCTTTTCTGATCACGCGAATCCAACAAGACCAAGGACATTCCTTTTTTACCAGCGCGAGCCGTGCGCCCGCTTCGATGTGTGTAATACTCAATCTGCTCTGGAAGTTGATGATGGATCACGAAAGCAAGATCCTCCACATCGATCCCTCGAGCCGCCACATCCGTCGCGATCAAGACGCGAAGGCGCTCTTTCTTGAATGCCCGCATCACCTTGTCGCGTTCAAGTTGACTCAAATCCCCTTGAAGCACACCCACTGGGTGGCCGAATTCCTCAAGCCGTTTTCCTAAAGCCACCGCGCCAGCTTTGGTGCGACAGAAAATCAATCCGCGATCATCGGCGTTGCGATCCAAGAAGCTATCGATGAATTCATCCTTGTCATCTTTTGCGCAGTTCACGTAGCGGTGAGCAATGTGGCGATTCACCACATCTCCTCGCTCGACCTTGATCGCACGTGGCGTGTCACGCATGCAGTCTTTGACTAACAGATTCACAGCATCGGGGAAAGTGGCGGAGAACAACCACGTGCTTTTGCGTTTGGAGGTGAGTTCAAAAATCTCCGTGAGTTCCTTTTTGAAGCCCATGCTGAGCATTTCATCGGCCTCATCGAGAATGAGGTGTCGCACATGCTCAAGCGTCAGCGCCTTGCGCTTGATTAAGTCCAATAGTCGCCCAGGCGTCGCGACTACAATGTGAGTCGGCCGCTGGAGGGCAGTGGCCTGACGGTTGATGTCGTCGCCACCCGTTAAAACCTCGGTGTAAATCTTCGCCGTGTATTTGGTGTAACGGAACAATTGCTTGCCAATCTGCTTCGCCAACTCACGCGTAGGCGCGATCACAAGGCCTTCAATCTGTCGTCTCGATGGATCAATCCTCGCCAGCAATGGCAAACCAAATGCCGCGGTCTTGCCGGTGCCGGTTTGCGCTTGGGCAATCAGGTTGCCACCTTCCTCGATCAAAAAGGGAATCGCTTTCTTTTGAATGTCGGTTGGATGCAGAATGCCGAGTTCCTCAATCCCGAGGATGAGTTTTTTGGGGACGCCGAGTGATTGGAAGGTGGAGGACATGGATTCAGGAAGGGAAGCGAAGGCATCCTGCTCTCTTCGTGCTCCCTTGACGAGCCCGATTCGCATGGTGGGCATGCGCTGAATCATCAAGCATCGAAGATTCGACCCTTACTGAGCGTGGCTCTCGGGGTGTTCTCGCTGGGGTTAAAAAGCTAATCTCTAGCATCCATCATGTACTATCTACGTTAATCTGTGTTCATCTGCGGTTAAGAATTCAAATGTAGGCGCCCCGCGAGTCGGGGTTATTCTCACTTGCCACTTTCTTATCAAATCTTCAGGGTTCATCTCCCATGGCTGAATCGACTTCAATTCTTTCGGATAAACTACACGAATACCCACAGCAAGATGTCATCGATGGAGGATCGGATTCGATTCTCGATGACTGCCTCAGTCAGAACGACGGGGTGCTGCAGCTTTTGCATCGCTATGCCGGCCGGACCTTTTGTTCGCCAGGAAAGCGCCTTCGCCTCGATGAGGAGTCCTACTATCCGGAGTACATGGGTGGGACGGGTCTCGATGAAGTTTGGATGTGCTGCACAGTGCCCATTGTGACAGGCGTCATCGATACCCGCACGGGCAAGGCGCCATTTCGTGAAGGAGAAGCCCACGTCCTTACGCCGAATGGACAAGTCATCTCACTTCAGGATTTGATTGCAACCAATCCCAAGGCCGTCATGGGAGAAAAGATCACGGCGGTTTCAAAAGAGCTTTTCGGCGAGATTACTTGGCCGATTGTGTCCAAGAAGTTTGATAACTTGAATCCCATCCCGCACCACCTTCACTGGGCCAAGTGGGAAGTTTACGACATCAATTCTTACGATAACCCCGGAGTGAATCCGTCGCATTATCACACCACGGCAATGGGCCTGTACCCGTCCGTGACCAAAGACCAGTTCCTCGAGTGCATGAAGGGTTGGGGGCAAGGTGAGTACAATGGCGTGCGGCACTTGTCTCCTCACACCATGATGCAGATTGATAACGGCTTCGTGATGCCGAACGGTGTGCTTCACTCACCGACGGATCTTTGCACGCATGAGTTGCACGTCACGATGGACGAGCATTTCCTCGCTGAGGACCGGACACTTGATGGCCGGATTGGAGCCGCCGATGCGTTTTACGCCTGCCGCGAAGAGGACTATCCAAAGGACAAGCATGAAGACTGGGAGTTCCTGGTGGATACCTTCGACTTCGAGGCGAATCAGGACCCCGACTTCGTGCAGAAGAATTCGCGCCCGGCCATCACCGCTGAAGAATTCGCTGGTGAAGGAGTGGACGCACAGTGGATTGTTTACGGGGAGTTCTTGGGCGACCAAAAGGCCTCAATTCTCCGTCTTATCATTGCGCCTGGCGCCAAGACGAATTTCTGCCCGGAGAGCCCCGCCTTGTTCCACACCAATGGTGGAAGCGGTCGT
Organism: Luteolibacter sp.; assembly: GCA_043566505.1. Lineage (GTDB taxonomy): Bacteria > Verrucomicrobiota > Verrucomicrobiia > Verrucomicrobiales > Akkermansiaceae > Luteolibacter. The sequence goes on from CP121322.1 coordinate 1,602,187, forward strand.
GTTGGAAAACTCGAAGTGCAGTATCACCAGAACATGAAGCTTGGTGAACTTTACCCTGAGATTGGATTCATCACTCAGGCCGCACTTGACCGTGGTGGTGTGGAAATCGAGAACACAGGATCTGAACCGCTCGTCTTGACCTTCGACTTCCCGCAAAACGCGCATTCCAAAACGCCTGGCGTTGCCTAGAGCGATTCTCAGGATTTCAGCATTGAGCCGCGGCTAATGGAGGCTCAAATCGATGAGGCTCTTGCGAGTTCTTGGCGCCGGAAGTTCGTAGGCGAATTGCCGGTGAACCGAGCAAAGCTGCGATTGAATTGCGACAAAGATTGGTAGCCGATGTGGAAAGCGATTTCCGAGACGCGCGTCTCAGGTTTGAGCAATTCACGTTTTGCCCATTCGACTCGGCGTCGATTGACGTAGTCGGTAAGTGTGAGTCCTGTGGACTCTTTGAACACCCGGCAAAAGTGAGATTCGCTGAGGCCTGCCCGACGGGCGACGACGGAGAGTGGCAGGGGAGCGGAGAGAGTTTCGTCGATGAACTTTTTCGCACGAGCCACAGCGGCAGGTTCACTGCCGTCATCCATGGTCGCGAGCTTCTCAGCGTGCACGTTGAGTTGTTCTCCAAAGGTAGAGAGCAGTGTGACCATGCTTTGATAGCGTTCGGGATCGACGACTTTGGTTTGGAAGTAAGCGTCTTTGAGAAGTTTGATTTCGGACTCTTTCAGTCCTTGTCGCTTCAGGGTGGTGGTGACTTTTTTGAACAAGCTTTCCGTGGGCACGCTATGGAAAATCTGCCCGGTTCTCAACATGCCGATCATGCGGCCATTGCATGAGATGGGGACGGCGCTGGCGACCATTCCAGAAAAACAATGACAAGAGCTCGGCCCATTGATCTTCGCTTTTTCGGTCAACGCCTCGTTCACGCTAATGCAGGCTTGGCAGGCGCTGCTGCAGAGGCTGAGTTGCTTGCAAAATGTGTTGCTGTTCACATCTTGGTTGCATGCTGCAGAGCTATTTTCTCCCGCTGGGATCAGGGAAAGCGGTAGCCCTGTCGCGCTGCGAAAAGCGCTTTGGTAGGTTTTGAACAATTCAGAATTCGAGACCTTTTTGAAAAGAGCTTCGTAAAATTGATGGGGGTGATTCGTCATGTAGCTTGGCGATTCTTGGACAATGATATCCCAGAAAAACGCATGGGGCAACCGAATCAGAGTTTTGGGTTCGTTATTGTGCGATTTGCTCATGATTTCACGGAGTGATTTGGGCGCTTTCCTTTGAGGCCAGTGGTAATGATCGCAACGGATATCACCGAGCTAAATGGCATGATGATCGCGGCGGTGAGCGGGTTCATCCAGCCTGCCAATGCTGCGGTCACGGCAGCCAGGTTGTAGATGATGGTGAAAGTGAATACGCCAACGACACTGCGGTGACGGCGGTCGGCAATTTTGAATAGTTCGGGCAGGAATTTGAGGCTTTGCCCGAGAAAGAAGAAATCCGATTTTTGTTCCAAGACGCTTTGGTCGACGACGGGAGTTCCCGTTACGAGGGCCACGTTGAAGGCGAGGGAATCGTTTGCACCGTCACCGATGTAGAGCGTGTCATCTTGGTTGATTTCGCGTGCAAGTTGCTCTTTTTGTTCGGGCAGCAGGTTGGCGTGAGCTTCACTCTCACTGAGCCCAAGGAGCCTTGCTGTTGCATTCACTTTTTCTTCGCGGTCGCCGGAAAGGATGAAGAGTTTTTTGGTTTGGCGTAGATCGCGGATGGTGTCTTCGGTGTCGGGCCGGAGGCTCTCATGGAATCGAAAACGAGCCATGATCTTGCCATCAAGGCACAGTTCGGTGTCATGTTCATGATCCATTTCCATGACATCAGAGGACCAGCCTGGTTTGCCGAGAGTCCATGTGGCGGATTCGCATATAAGTCGCCGCCCCTTTCCCGGGTGGTCCTCGACAGAGCTTGGAGAGTGTTTGCGGAGTTCCTGGATCGCGGTTGCGCCGAGGGCTTCCTTCAAGCTTCGGCAGACGGGGTGAAGTGAGTTTTCAGTGAGTCGGGCCAAGGCAAGGTGGGCGTCATCGGTCAGCTCTGAGATGGCCTCAGGGTTCTGCAGCACCGGCCTTTCCAGAGTGAGGGTTCCTGTTTTGTCGAAGATGATCTTTCGGATTTGTCGAAGTTTCGTCCAGATCATGGAGTCTCGAACAAAGACGCCAGACCGTTCCAGCTTGGCTCCGGCGAGGTCGTCCGCAAGTGGCAGCGCAACGCCCAGTGCGCAGGGGCAAGAAACGACAAACACCGAGATCATCACCTGCAGGGCTGTGGGGAAGCCCGCGGCGCTGATCCAGAAGGCGAAGCCCATAACCCCGGTCAGGACGATGATGGCGAGATACCATTTGAGGATGCGCTCGACAGTAGGAGCTCTGCTCGCGTTTCTTTTGGATTCGGTCAATCGGGAGAGAATCGAATCGGCCCATGTTTCTTCCGCCCGCAGCAGGACGGGTGTGGAGCTGATCAATGAGGCACCCGCAGGAACCGTTCTTCCGGCTTGGAAGGTTTTCGGTTCGGCCTCGCCGGTGATCCATTCGAGAGAAAACTCGGCAGCGGAGCATTCAATCTTTGATGCCATCGGGAGAAAATTCCCAGGGCGGATTTCGATCCGAGATCCGATTTGAATCTTCCCCAATGGCAACCCACCCTCGTGATCCGGTGAGGAGAGAACCTGGGGGATGGGTTCTCGCTGTCTCAATCGGTTGCGGTTTTTCTCGACTGCTCTGACCTGAATGAATCGGCCTAGGAGCATCAAAAAGATGAACGTCGCGACGAAATCAAAATACATCAATCCCTCGATCTCAAACATCCACCCAGCGATCGATCCGCCGAAGGCAAAGAGGATTCCAAGTGCGATGGGAAGATCGATGTGAGGAGTCAATGAGCGAGCGGATTTCCATGCTCGTTTGATGAAGTAGAGTCCGCCAACCAAGAGTGACAGTGAGGCGGAGAACAGAGCCACCAAGGTGAAGATTCTCGCGAAGGCGAAGTCTTCGGGCATTCCCAGGTAGCTCGGTAGCGTGAACACCATGGCATTCAGCGCGAAGGCTCCGCACAAACCGATCCTACCAATGAGTGAGGCGGACTCTGTATTTTTGAGTGTGCCGTTGTAGGGGGTCATTCTGTAACCGAAATCGGCAAGGTCGTGAGCAAAGCGGACGAGGTCGGTTTTTTCTTTCTCCCATGTCAGGTGCAATTTCCCGGTGGTGGGGTGAACCTGGATGTCGATGGCCCCGCGATGCTTCTTGTAAACATTTTCGATGAGCCAGACGCATCCCACACATGACACCCCTTCGGCAGAGAAGTCCGCCTCCGCTGTTGATTGCTGGTTATCTAACAATTCAACTTCGTCTTGGATTTTTTCCAACCATTCAAAGTCTTTCGGTTCGAACGGAGTGCTCTTGACCGGTGCTAAGGTTTTGTTTTGGCGGAGCTTGTAGAAATGATCGAGTCCCTCAGAATGGATCATCGAGTAGACATACTCGCAGCCACGGCAGCAGAATTCTTCCAAGTTCGAACTCGCGCTGAAGGATGACGAGCAATGGATGCAGCAAGCCATGGCGATTAATTGTTGATGACCTCGCTGGGGCTGCAGCAAGAGGGGAGCGGTTGGTCGGGTGTGGTGGATTGAGCGTAAGACACAGTGCCCCACATCCGGAACGCGATGAGGCAGGCGGCAACGACGGCGAGGCCGCGTTGGATTGGCACCATGTTGAACCTTTTCTGCGCCCGTTTCATCTGTTGCTGTGCCAGCCACAGAAGGGGCACGGTTCCCAGGCCAAAGGCGAAAGCGAATTCAGCCCCCCGCATGGCGGAGCCGGTAAGAAGTGATGCCCCAAAAAGAAGGTAAAGCGGACCGCAGGGAAGCAGGGGAGTCAAAAACCCTAAGGCAAGCCCTCCACGAATGGGGGATAATTTTCCAAGTTTGAAGCGGAGTTTCGCGCTCCATTTCAACAATGCCGGCGGGCGGGGCAGCTTTTTTTCCAGGCCGAGACCAAACAGCAAAAACACAAAGACGAGGGCCCAGGGAAGCAATACCAAGGGGGATGAAAAAACCCACTCTAGGGGTTGCCTGCCGAGAGCGCCGCAGATGGCTCCAATCAACGCGTAGGAAGTCAGTCTCGAGGCATGGTAGGAAACGATGGCGATCAGTCGCTCCGTCTCAGACGACGGCATGGCAGAGAAGCCGCAAGCAATGGGTCCGCACATTCCAACGCAGTGAACGCTGGTCACGACACCGGCAATTAACGCCCCGATGACTGTATTGACTGGATCCATTGTTGAGTGGGTTGCTTAGCCCTTTGCGTTCAGCTCGACCTTTTCAGGGGCATGCTTCATCGCGATGACGATTAGACTGCACCACGCCGTTGCGAGGAGAAGGAAGGCGCCTACAACATAGAGCCACGGGCGCATTTTAGTGAGTTTGGTTTTCATGGTGATTCGATTTGGTTGGGATTTGGGCCGATGAATTTGATCGTTTGGTGGATGGTTTGATCGCCGGGCACTGCGCTGAATTTGACGGTCAGTTCAGTGGCTCCTTTGTAAGAGGGTTTTGGGCAGATGATGATGAGTGGGCGGGTTGTTTCCTCGAGGGCGTCCAATGCGATGGATTCACCGGTGCCGCTAATTTGATAACCCTCTGGAGCACCTTCTAGATCCACTGAGTATTGGATCGCTTGGTTGCGCTTGTTCAGGATCCGCAGTTGGTAGTGATTTCTCACCGTGTTGGGGTCGGTGTAAAATGGAGCGCCTTTCATGCGGGAGACCTCGGCGAAAAATGGTTTCGCTTTGAAATACGCGGTAGCGCTTAAAACGAGGATCCCCAGAGCGCCGAGAATTGCGTAAACCCAAATTCTTGGCCGCAAGACATGACGTTTTTTCCCTTCTAGGCCGCTTGTGGAATCATAACGAATGAGACCCTCTGGGCGTTTGATTTTTCGCATGATGTCGTTGCAGGCATCGATGCAGGCGGCGCAACCAATGCATTCCATCTGAAGGCCGTTGCGAATGTCGATTCCGGTTGGGCAGACTTGAATGCAGCGGGTGCAGTCGATGCAGTCGCCTGCATCTGGATTGGTGGCCTTGCCGCGTGGTTCTCCGCGGACAGGATCGTAGCCGACGACTACGGTTTCATCGTCGGTGAGCGCGGATTGGATTCGGCCGTAGGGGCAGAGGATGATGCAGAACTGCTCTCGGAACCAGGCGAAGCAGAAGTAGAGGGTGGCGGTGAGGGCTGCGATGATGGTGAAGGTTGCTCCGTGTTGGAGTGGTCCTTCCTGCATGAATTCGTACAGGCGGGGCAGTGAGACGAAGTAGCTGATAAACACATGGGCAATGATGGTTGAGGTGATGAGGTAGAGTGTGTATTTGGTGATGCGGCGAAGGGTTTTTTTGATGCTGGATGGAGCTGTCGCAAGACGGCGGCGAGCCGTTGCATCGCCATCGATCAGGCGTTCGATGCGGCGATAGACATGTTCCAAGAAAACCGTGTAAGGGCAGGCCCAGCCGCACCAGAGGCGTCCGAGCAAAGCGGTGATGAAAAAAAGCAAAAATCCGATTCCGCTAATCGCGAAGAAAAACACCCACAGGTCTTGGGCGAGCAGAGTGATGCCGAACATGTGGAAACGGCGGTTTTCGACATCAAAGAAGAGGGCCGGGGCGCCATTGACCTCGATCCATGGCATCAAGATGTAAACGGCAATCAAGATGATGCCGAAGATGCGGCGAAAGAATGTGAAGCGGCCGCTGACATCGGCAGGGTGCAGTACGTTGTGCGACCCATCTGGGTTGATCGAAGTCAACGAGACGAGGTTGGGTCGCGGGTTTCTTGATTGCGGCGTCGGCACGGTGAGAATGTGCCAAACTGGGCGGATTCTGGCTCCGCATGAGCTCTCGGAAAATGCGCGGCATTTGCGCCTGTTTCCCGCAGGAAATGCGCATGGGGCGGTTGAGATTTAGTCCTTCTCGACAGCGAACTCCTCGGCGTTCTCGCGGACGATGTAGGCCGTGACTTTCGCGATCTGGACGGGCGGGAGTTTTTTGCCCCACGCCTCCATTTTGGCGTTGTTGTGACCACTGGAGTCGGCCGGCGTGCCTTCGTTGATGATTTTGAAAATATCCATCGGTTGCGCGCCGTATTTCCATTCACCATCGGTGAGCGGGAGCCCGGGAAGAGTGACGAATTGTCCGCCGCCCGTTGCAATTTTCCCGGAGAGGTCTTCGCCGTGGCAACCGATGCAGTTCACTTGGTAAACTTCTTTGCCGGTTGAGACGTATTCCGGATTGGTGGCCCATTCTTTCACGATCACATCGTTGTTGAGTTGGTCCAACATTTCCAAAAGCGCCTTCTCTTGGTTGGCACGGATTTCCGCCATGGATTCCTCAATTTTTTCGATGTCGGTTTTGAGCCAATTGAATTGGTAATAGGCGATCCAATAGCCGGCGGCAAATACAGTCGCAGCAATGAAAATGACCAGCCACCAGTTCGGTAGTTTCTGGTCGTATTCTTGGATGCCGTCGTATTCGTGGTCACGCAGTACGACTTCGCCTTTTTTTTCAGCGTATTGAGCGCGCCGAGGTTGTTGATCGTTGCTCATATTGAATAGTGATTTGAGGGTGTGAAATTAATCCAGTGGGATTCGCGCAAGCTTCTCGCGACGCTTCTTCGGAAGTGTGATGGCGCGAATGGTGAAGACGGAAAACACGGTGACCGTGACGCAGAACGAAATGATCGGAACAATGGTCGTCCAGTTCTCGTGGATGATTCGTTGGAACATGAGAGAATTATTGTTTGGGTTTTAGGTGTGAATCAGGATTGACAGCGCTGGGCTTCTGTTGAGTTTCCACTTCCTCGTAGGCACCAACTTTCTGCATGTAGGCGATCAGCGCGACGACTTGAGTTTCTGATAGATAGCGCGCAAGCAACTGGTCTTTGAGTTCTGGCTGGCTTGGGATGTATGCCCCTGCCTCAACGAGTTCCTTGGAGATGGCCATGGCTTGGTCTCTGGCGCTTTGCTCAATGGTGTGCTTGTCCATCGCGGGCCACGGGACGCCAATTTTCGATTGTGCGGCGATACGCTTGGGCAGCGATTTTAGGTCGGCCTTGTTCTCAAAGAGGAATTGGTAGGGTGGCATGTTGGAGCCAGGGGAGATTTCCCGAGGGTCCCAAAAATGCTTGAGATGCCAGAGATTGCTGCGGCGTCCGCTGCGAACGAGATCGGACCCTTCAACGAATGATCCTCCTTCACGGGCAAGATCTGGACCTGTTCGTTTGGATCCCCATTGATGTGGGTGATCATAAATGGATTCTCCCAAGCGGCTGTACCCTTGTTCTTCGGTTGGGCCGTAGCGCAAGACATCAGGAACGAGGGTTCGGATCATCTGCGAGTGGCAATTGTAGCAACCTTCTGCCACATAAATATCGCGGCCGGCCAGCTCGAGTGGGGTGTAGGGCACTTGCAGGCGCTCTTCGGTGTTGGCGGCTTTGTTGACGATCAGCGAGGGGATGATTTGAACCAGCCCGCCGATGGCGACACCGATGAAGATGAGGATCGTGAAGGGGATGTAGTTTTCGAGGAGTCGGTCGAAATAATCCGACCAACTTTTTGTGTCCCTACGGAATGCTGACCAAGCCTTGGCGAGAAGAACGATGGTCACGATCAATGCTGCCTTGTCCGCGTGCGGTGGGAGCAAAAACCAGAGAACCATGAAGATGATCGCGAGTATCGTGTGGGTGACTGGGTCTTGTCTGAGAGCTCTGCCAATCTCGAAGTTATCCTTTTTGGATTTTTCCAAGACATTCACCTCGACCGTTTCTTCTTCTGCTTTGCCTTTGCGTGCCGTCATGAAAATATTGAACGCGCAGAGAATGAAGCCGAGGAGATACAAGGTGCCACCGAAGGAGCGAAGGATGTAGAGCACATTGATTTGTCTCAGGGTTTCAACAAATTCGTATTTCAACGTGGCTCCGCCAGGATTGGTTTCGGAAAGCATCAGACCTTGCATGATCCCGGCGACCCACATTGAGGCGACGTAAAGCAAGATGCCGACAAGCCCGATCCAGAAGTGCATGTTGGCAAGTGAGGTGGACCAGAGTTTGGATTTCCAAAGTCGGGGTGCGAGCCAATAGAACATGCCTGCAGCCATGAAGCCGTTCCAACCGAGTGCTCCAGAGTGAACGTGACCGACGGTCCAGTCGGTGTAGTGAGACAATGAGTTGACGGCTCGAATGGACAGGAGGGGGCCTTCGAAGGTTGCCATTCCGTAAAAGGTAACGGCGACGGCGAAAAACTTGATCACTGGGTCCGTGCGAAGTTTGTCCCATGCTCCGCGCAGGGTGAGCAGACCATTGAGCATGCCAGCCCATGAGGGGGCCCATAGCATGATGGAGAAAAGCATGCCGAGGCTCTGGATCCATGCCGGGAGGGAGGTGTTGAGTAGGTGGTGAGGACCAGCCCAGATGTAGATGAAGACCAATGCCCAAAAGTGGATGATGGAAAGTCGGTATGAATACACCGGGCGTTCCGCAGCTTTGGGGATGAAGTAATACATGATCCCAAGAATTGGGGTCGTGAGGAAGAACGCCACCGCGTTGTGTCCATACCACCACTGCACCAAGGCGTCTTGGACGCCGCCGAAGATCGGATAGGAGTGAGTCCATGAGGTGGGGATGGACAGGTGGTTGACCACATAGAGCATCGCAATGGTGATGATGGTGGCGATGTAGAACCAGAGTGAGACATAGAGGGATCGCTCATTTCGTTTCGCAAGGGTCCAGAAAAAGTTGATGCCGAAAGTGACCCAGATGACGACAACGCCGATATTCAAGGGCCAGATGAGTTCGGCGTATTCTTTGCCGCGTGTCAGTCCGGCAGGAAGAGTGATGGCAGCGCCCACGATGATAAGCTGCCAGCCCCAGAAGTGGAGATTGGAGAGGAATTTGGAGGCGGTGCGGCATTTGCAGAGGCGCTGAGTTGAGTAATAGACCCCGGCGAAAACCATGTTGCCGACAAACGCAAAAATTACCGCATTGGTATGCAGCGGGCGGATTCGGCCAAAGGTGATCAGCGATAGTCCCTCTTCTTTGAATAATCCAAAAGTGATGGCTTCGAGAAACTTCCCGTTCATTTGCCACCATGAGAGTTGGGTCGCCGCGAGGACGCCAACGAGCATTCCGACCAAGCCCCAGAAGATGGATGCGGCCATGAAGCGGCGAACGGTTTTATCGTCGTAAGTGATAGAGGTTGTCATTGCGATATCGTTTGAAATTAGACGTCTGTTTTTGAGGAAGGGGGTGAATCGAGGGGCAGCAAAGAATCGCGCTCCAAACTGGAATGGCGCCTGCGCTGTCTCTCCAATCCGAAGCAAATCACAAACACGCCAGCGAGGCATGAGCTGACGAGAATGGTAATAGCGAGGACGTCCACGCGGGCAGTTCATCAGACAACCGTGAAGTCTGCACTGCGTGCCTTGCTCAAAGCTGCGCGTATTTTTTCACTTCTCATCTCGGAGGCCGTGAGGGTTTGTGGCGTTTCCCCTGAATTGGGAAACGAGCGAGTTGCAAATGCGGGGAGGAAAGGTTTGGCCAGATAGCCGCGTAACTCTCTATCTCGTGAAAAGCTTCCATTTCCTCATTCTTGCCACTGTCTCCGTTGGGCTTGTCCATGCCGCACCAGAATCCAAGCTGGATAAGGCGCCCAACATCGTCTTCATCCTCGCGGATGACCAAGGGGTGGGGGATGTGTCGCACACAGGCGGATTGGCGCCTACGCCAGCCATTGATGCGATGGCCGAGCAAGGATTGCGCTTCACCGATGCTCACGCCACATCATCGGTTTGCACTCCGACACGTTACTCCATTCTGACAGGACGCTACAATTGGCGCTCCAAGCTGAAGAAGAGCGTGCTCTGGGGGCTCAGTGAGCCGCTGATTCCAGAAGACCGAATGACCGTCGCTTCGATGCTCCAGGCGCAGGGGTATCGCACAGGGATCGTTGGCAAGTGGCACCTTGGGCTTGGGTGGCAGAAGTTGCCCGATGGCCAGAAGCGCAAGGCCGAGGAAGGACCAACCAAAGGCAAGGGGTGGGATGTCGATTACTCCAAACAGGTGATAGGAGGTCCGTTGGCTCTTGGTTTCGACTCCTCTTTCATCATCCCGGCCTCACTGGATATGGATCCATACGTTTATTTGAGGAACGACACCCCCACGGAGATCCCCACCATGACCAAAGCCTTCCATCGCTCGGGGCCGGCGGGAAAGAATTTTGAGGCAGTCAACTGCTTGGGCGATTTTGCGCGTGAAGCGAGATCGTTCATCGCTGGTCATGCAAAGGAGTCCAAAGAGCAGCCATTTTTCCTCTACTTGCCACTTACCAGTCCCCACACGCCCATCGTGCCATCAGAGAAATGGCAGGGGAAAAGTGACATTGGAAAATACGGCGACTTCGTGATGGAGACCGATTGGGTGGTCGGTGAAGTGCTTGCTGAGCTCGAGGAGCAGAACATCTCGAAGAATACCTTGGTCATCTTTACCACCGACAACGGTTGCTCTCCTGCTGCGAAGATTCCCGACTTGGTTGCAAAAGGGCATTATCCAAATGGCAAGCTGCGCGGTCACAAGGCGGACATCTTTGAGGGTGGCCATCGCGTGCCATTCATCGTTCGTTGGCCGGCTGTTGTTGCACCCGGCAAGAGTTGCGACCAGACCATCTCATCGGTCGACTTGATGGCCACCGCGGCGGAGCTGAGCGGAGCAAAGATTCCAGCAAGGGCAGCAGAAGATTCGTTTTCCTTTTTGTCGCTGCTGAAGAATCCGATGTTAGAAGAACCCGTCCGCCCATTCACCATCCATCACTCCATCGACGGTGCTTTCGCCATTCGTCAAGGCGAGTGGAAGCTCGCGCTATGTCCTGGTTCTGGCGGCTGGAGCAATCCCAAGCCGAAGCAGGCGATGAATGATGAAGCACTGCCACCCGCGCAATTGTATAACCTCAAGGAAGATTTGGCTGAGACCAAGAACTTGATTGCAGATCATCCCGAGAAGGCAGCGGAGTTGGCAAAGCTGCTGGCCAAAGCCATCCGCGACGGCCGGACGACTGCTGGTGAGCCGCAAAGCAACGAAGGTTGGCCAAATACGTTTTCAATGAAAGTTTTGGGAATGTATCCAGAGCTCAAGGGCGAGTGATCTATGTGCTGAGATGAGAACTTGGCACGCGGCCAGAAAGTCATAGACTCAAGCCTTCACCTCATCACCCATTACACGATTATGAAATTGCTAAAACCCCTGCTCCTAGTCGCCATCACAGGTTTGCTGCCGCTGGCCTCGACCGCGAAAGATTTAGACGTTCCACTCGAATCGGGAGACACCATTGCGTTCATGGGCGACTCGATCACCCAGGCTGGCAATCGCGGCAATGGATACATCAACTTGGTGATTAATGGGCTCAAGCATCACGGATTGGATGTGAAGAAAATCCCGGCAGGAAAAAGCGGTAACAAGTCGACCAACATGCTCGCGCGATTGGAAAAGGATGTGATCAGCAAGAAGCCGGAATGGATGACTTTGAGTTGTGGAGTCAATGACGTGTGGCACTTCAAACTCGTGCTCGGCAATCGCACTTTTGAAGGGGTTGGCATTGAGGATTACAAAAAGAACATCACGGAAATCATCGATGCCTGCCAGAAAGCCGACATCAAGGTCATGGTTTTGACATCGACCATGATTGGCGAAGACCCGAGCAAGGAGCTCAACCAAGACATGATTCCTTACAACGAGTTCTTGCGTGAGATCGCGAAGGAGAAAGGCTGTCTGTTGGCAGATCTGAATGCCCAAATGCAGGCGCAATTGAAAACCATTCCAGATGTCCCCGGCAAGCCCGGTAACTTTGGCAAGTTTTTCTACGGTAGCGATGTGAAGAACAAGCTGACGAGCGATGGGTGTCACATGAATGCTGAGGGCAACAAAATGATGGCTCGAGGCATCTTGAAAGCATTCGGCATGACGGACGAGCAAGTTGCTGAGGCAGAGAAAGCATGGTAACTTTCAATTGATTGGATTCAGAGTTGCGCCGTCACGGCAAGAGCGGTTGGATGCATGGCGACAACACGGAATTCTCCATGAACCGAAATAGCATCTTCATTTTCTCTGCCAGCCTGTTTCTGGCCTTCGGAATCGCCAATGCTGAGCGACCGAACATTCTTTTCATTTTCTCGGATGATCACGCCCGACGTGCGATTTCAGCGTATGGGTATGACCTCGCCAAGATTGCGCCGACACCGAACATCGACCGCTTGGCAAATGAGGGCGCGATGTTTCGCAATTCCTTTTGCGCCAACTCCATTTGTGGGCCGGTTCGGGCCACGGTGATGACTGGGTTGCACAGTCATAAGAATGGTCTGATGCGCAACGACTCAGGGGCTTTTGATAATACGCAATGGAACTTCGCCAAGGAGCTCCGAAAGTCGGGATACACCACTGCTGCAGTGGGCAAATGGCATCTCAAGTCTGATCCCACTGGCTTCGATTATTGGGAGGTTTATCCGAATCAAGGAAGCTACTACAACCCGGTGTTTCGCCAAATGGATGGAACCACGAAGAAGGACATGGGTTACTGCACCGATTTGGTCATTGGCAAAGCCATCAAGTGGTTGGGTGAGCGAGACAAAGAGAAGCCTTTCGTGTTGATGTGCCAGTTCAAGGCGCCCCATCGGACATTCAGTCCCCCGCTGCGCCATCTTGGCGCCTTCGATGGTGTGGAGATCCCTGAGCCCTCCACCTTGTTCGACGACTACGCCAACCGCAGCCCGACCTTGGCTGAGAATGAGATGGAAATCGATCGCCACATGCACTGGCAGTATGACCTCAAGGTGCGCAAGGACGAGCCGGGTGCTGGCGACCTCATGCCCAATCGTTTTGGGGACAAGGAATACAGCCGAATGACGCCCGAGCAGAAAGCGAAGTGGGATGCTTACTTTGGCCCGAAGAACCAAGAGTTCCTCAAGGAGTATGCATCGGGTAAGTTGAGCGACAAAGACATCGTGCGCTGGAAGTATCAGCGTTACCTCAAAAACTATCTTGGTGCAGCCCGCGCGGTGGACGAGAGCGTTGGCAAGTTGCTCGACTACCTAGATGAGCAGGATTTGGCGAAAAACACCGTGGTCATTTATGGCTCCGATCAAGGGTTCTTCCTGGGTGAGCATGGTTGGTTCGACAAGCGTTGGATGTTTGAAGAATCGCTTGAAATGCCCTTCCTGATTCGTTGGCCCGGTGTCATCCAGCCTGGTCTGCGCCCCAAAGGCATGATCCAGAACATCGACTATGCGCCGACCTTCTTGGATATGGCTGGACTGCCAGCACCCGATCGCTTGGATGGTCGCTCCATCGTGCCATTGCTCAAGGGGGAGACTCCCGATGACTGGCGCGACGCTATCTACTACGCCTATTACGAACTAGGTGAGCACAATGTGCCTCAGCACTTCGGTGTGCGCACGGCGACTCACAAGCTATTCTATTTGCCCAACCACAAAGAGTGGCAGCTGTTTGATTTGGTCAAGGATCCGCAGGAGCTCGTCGATCAGTCGAACAACCCAGAATACGCGGAGGTCCGCAAAGAACTTGAGGAAAAATACCACGAGTTGCGCAAGAAGTATGATGCGCCGAGCTACGAGAAATACGGGCCCAAGCACTTCAAGTGGAAGCGCGAAGAGTAGGTGGCTGCCTCAATTGATATTGGTTAGGGTGATCGCTGCCACATAACCTGCTTTGCAAAGCAAGTGCAGCGATTGGTCGGTTAGTAATCCAATGCGTTTGTCGCTTTTCACGGTATCGATTAGTGCGTGCAGGATGAGCTCGATGCCTCCAAATAGCATGGAGCCAGTGATGAGCCAAACGCCGCCTGCATGGATTAGCGAATGGGCTGACAGCGCAACGATCCACTCTGAGCGGCTGGTCGCCGTATGACGGTTTTTATACTGAGCCAAATAGGCTCCTTGCAGGGGGAAATCGGCAAGGGCATGAACTACCACTAGCCCGAAAAAAACCGCGAACGGCCCTTGTTCAATCAGTCCACTCACGGCTGGTTATTCCAAAAGTCGAAGAAGACTTCTTTCTCATTGGTGAGCAGTTTGTCGTTCATGAGGCGAATCCTTTCGGCGGATTGCTTGAGCAGCCCTTTCATGACGGATATGCCTGCGTGTGGGTCGGCGTCGAACAAGCCTTCCAGTTCTTTGTTGGTCAGGCTCCAGATCAGACCGTCGTCGACAGCGGTCACATTGGCGCTAGCGGTGTCTGGATCGAAAACATTGATTTCACCGATGGTGTCGCCTTCTGAGAGTGTGGCGAGAAGAGTCGCTTGTGAGCCCTCATTGGTGGTGACTCTCAAGGTTCCCGAGATGACCAGATAGAGTTTGTCTTGAGCTTCGCCTTCCGCGATGAGGCGAGTGCCCTCTTCGGTTCGGACAAATCGTCCAAAACTGGTGAGAAACTGTCGGTGTTCTTGGCAAACCTCGGTTAGGTATCCAATTGCGGGGATTTCCGGTAATGGGGAGCTAGTCATGGTGAGGTGTATTTTGGGGAGTTTGGATAGATTGTTTGTAACTATCGAGCACTTATTTGGTTCTTCAACTGTTTTGCTGCCATGACATAGCCGCCATCGGCACCATCGACGAAATGGATGTGTTGTCCTTCGCCAGGACCGTGGAAAAAGCAGGTCATGAGTGTCTCATTTGCGAGATGCACACCGTAGTCGATTTCCCCTTGTTGGTGCAGGGATTCTAGCAGCGATTGCAATTTTTCGGCCTGTGCTTTGGAGCAATCGATGACCATGCGCAGCATATCGTCGAATTTTCGATAGTCGCTGTGTCGGCCCATGGAATTGGCGTACTTCTCGGCATTGAACGGGCCGGGGACTCCGTGTTTGAAGATGAGCACGGCGCCGAGGATTTCCAAGAAGCGCTTCGCAAATGAAAAACTCCACAGCGATGGGTGGTAGCGAACTTCATCTTTCAGGCACTGCCGGATTGAGCGGTAGCGAGCGCCTGTGATGTTCACCGGATCGGCTCGAGTGAGGTCTCCATCATAGAGATGAGCGATTTCTGAAAGGATCGATTCGTAGATGCCATTGCCGCTCCGGGATTTCACCATCAATGATAACGAGTGTCCGCGGCTCGGGGTGATGGGGAGCCATCGACATGACAATTGTCCAAGGTCGGTCTTGACGGTTGGTGTGTTGGCATCTGCTTGGAACTTATGACGCTCGTTGTTCTGCTTAATCAATTCCTCGGCCTTTGTTAGGCCGCCGCCGCGAAAAACAGCAAGTGAACGTTTGCCTGCAATGTTGAGCTTCGCGACCTCGACGGTTGCGTCATCCAGGTCCTTGATGGCGACTGCGCCAACCCGCAATGTCATCTTGAATTGTTCCTTGGCAAGTTGGCGCAACCCGATCAGCTGCGATTTCACCGCTTCTAATTCGCTCGGTGGGATCACCATCGTTGCGCCATCGCCGCCGAAGACAAAAGGAAAGCTGTCTTTCTCTAGCGATGCATGTGCTGCCACAATCGCAGCGGCGCCGAGGGTGTTGACTTCTTTGTAACGTCCCTCCTCAATCGCTTGTGTTGAACCTTTGATGTCGGCCACGACCACCCACCAATCATCGGGCACTCGTGCGAAGTGATGGTCCTCGGTGATTTGCGAGAATTCTCCGAAACTGGGGAGTTTTTGGTAAAAATTCATAGGAGGGGGACTCTGTCGCAAGGAATGTTCTCAGCAGCTGGGCCGCCCGCCTCGCTAGCGAGTGGTGATGGTGGGGGCGATGAAGCAGGCAAGCAAAGAAAGCAGGGGGAGTGAGCCGAGCAGGTGTTTCATGACGGATGAATCCTTGCCTCAGGCATGCGCGATTGCACGATTATTTTGATGGTCGGAGGGGTAGTCGTCTCGCACTGTGACTCGCGTCCATGGGGGATTGCATTGCCCTCGGGCGATCAACGAGAGTCATTGCTGATGAGCATTTACCATGCTTGGCCGAAAGACGATGTGGCCGGAAAGTCTGCCTATGCGTCCCGTCATGACATCGAATCAAAATAACTTCTGGGTGGGTGAGTTCCTCATTTTTCCCTTTCTTCGATGCCAACCATCGCTAGTTTAGCTGCCTCTTATGATGATCAAAAATCTATTTATCTATCGCGCCGCTTTGCTGGCTTTGGTCGCGATCACCGGACTGGGCACCAGTGCAATGGCGCAAAAAGGTGGCAAGTCCTATTATCCCAAAGACCCAGGAATGGCACTCTTCAATCCTTACCCGAAAGATTCGGGTCGCGGCAGTGGTTCGTGGACTGTTCGTTACTTCGGGCCTGTCGGCATCGGCATCGAGCTCGTTCGCCCGGGCATGACGATGAAAATCAAGAACATCGAGGAAGGATCGCCTGCTGAAAAAACGGGCAAGCTCAAGAAGGGTCAAATCATCGAGAGCATCAACGGCACGGTGCTCAAGGACATCGATCCACGCATCATTCTTGGCAACATCATCACCAAAGCCGAGGCGACGGATGGCAAGATCAACATGAAGATTCAAGGTGAGGGAATCGTCACGGTTCAAATTCCCGTGATGGGCAATTACAGTCCGACTTGGCCGATGAACTGCGCCAAGTCCGATAAGATCGTTCGCAGCCTCGCCGATCTACTCGCCAAGCAAGACAAACCCAAGTGGGGTTCGGTTATCTTCCTGCTTTCGACGGGTGAGGAAAAGGATCTCGCGGTGGTCAAGAATTGGATGAAGGACGCCGACAGCATTTATGGCAGCATGAACTGGGCAACCGGTTACAACGGTCTCGGCCTTTGCGAATACTATCTGCGCACCGGTGACAAGAGTGTGCTGCCCGTGATCAAGCGTTTGAGCGAACAACTCAAAGACAACATGTACAGCGGAGGCTGGAGCGGTCGAGGCGCACCTGCCGCCTTCACCTATTCGGTTGGCTCGGGTCAGGTGCACGCCTCGGGTGTGAACTGCATGAGCTTCCTGATGATGGCCAAACTCTGCGGCGTTGAAGTCGACGACTACATGTTCAAAGAAACGTGGAAGCAATTCTACCGCTTTGCTGGTCACGGCAATGTCGCTTACGGCAATACCTACCCCGAAGGAGGCTTCCGTGACAACGGCAAGACCAGCGGTCTGGCCTACGCTCTGGGCGCCGCTGCCTTGCTCCATCCTGATGGTGAAAAAACGACCTATGCCAAGGCTCGTGACAACTCCGCCATGAAGGCCTTCTATGCTACCAACTGGTTCCACGCAGCCCACACGGGTGGCGGTATGGGTGAGATCTGGCACCACACCGCAATGAACCAGATTCGCGAAAAGCGTCCGAAACAGTATCGCTCTTACTTCGATACCCGCCGCTGGGTGATGGAGCTCTCTCGTCGCCACGACGGCAGCATCGCCATCGCTGGCATGGACGATCGCTACAACCGCTCGGCCACCGACTGCTCCTCGGATCGTGCTTGGGGCACCTTCTTCGCCCTCACCTACACGCTGCCACGCAAGCATCTGCAAATCTTTGGTGCGCCCCGCAGCCCTCACGCCGTCACCGAAGCCGTGCCGCGCCCATGGGGTAACGAGGCCGACGATCTCTACCACTCCATTGAACCAATCCCAGGTGGCCCGCTGACCATGCAGGACCTCCTCAATGAAACCGTCGAGAACGGCTCCTCGGTGCCTTTCTTGGGTTACGTCGGGGATTCTAAGGTCACCGATGAGACGCTACTCAAGTATCTTCACCATCCGGAATACGGATACCGCGAGGCCACCATGCGAAGTCTTGTGGGCCATGGCCGATTCCATTTGGTGCTGCCTCTGCTGAAGCATTCCGATACCCGTCTGCGTCAATGCGGCCTAATGGCTCTAACAGGCATGTTCAAAGGTCGCTCCATGCCGCAGGACCAAGTCACTCCAGAAATGTTTGAAGAGGTTAGTAAAATGGTCATGAACACGGAGGAGTCCTGGTGGACCGCGCTGTATGCCATCAAGGCTCTCGAACGAGCCGACAAGGCATTCATAGGGAAGCATCGCGATCGATTGATCGACTTCTTGAAATACTACGATAGCCCGTATCTGGAAACTGCGGCTTGCATCACGCTCTGCAAGATTGCGACGGAACCGGAGCATTACAAAGTGGTCATTCCAATGTTGTTGAAAACCACGACGGAAGCTCGCGTGGATTCCGAGTCCTATCAAACTTCGAAAGCCATTGCGGATGCATTGAAGGGTGCCAGCCCTGAGGTGAAGAAGTTTGCGGCACCGCTCACCAAAACCGCCTATCAGATCATTCCAGATCCAGTGGTCGAACCCAATACGGGGGCTGTTTTTGGACGTGGATCGAAAACGATCAAAGGGAGGATTGGCACCATTGTTCAAGCGATTCCTGGTGGTGAAGAGTTCATCCGCCGCATTCCAAAAACCACGGTCGCATCCTACATCAGCGGCAAGGAATCTGACATGTATGCATACAGTGGCAAGCACGTGACCAATGACCCCATGGTGGGCACGTGGGACTGGTGCGTATGGCCGGCTGCCAACAAGCCTAGCGAGGTCGATGCCAAGATTAATGACTGGGTGAAAAACCAAACCAAAGGTGGCAAGCCTTTGCCGAATAAGCCGAATGGTTCGAAAGACACCATGCAGATCATGAAGGGCGGAACGTTGAAGTCCAAGTTCTACAGCGGACACTTCTGGTCAGGAGATTGGATCATCGGCTTGAACGAAGACCAAGCGCTCAAAGCTCAAATCAAGACGGTTGGTGGTCGTGACTTCTTGGTGGTCGAGCGCGGTGGTTTCAATGCCGTTCCGACGACCGAAGAGGATGCCACGGCGGCGGTGCCTGCGGATTACCACTGCGGATACCACATCTACATGAGGCGCAAATAATTTCGTAAGGTGATACGGCGTTTCTTGCTCCTGCTTTTCCTGTTTCCTCTTGCCGTGCTGACACTCACTCAGTGCGCGCAAGATGACGGGCGGGTTCCAAATTCGTATTCCTCGAATGTTCCATTCAGTGTGAAAGCTGAGTGCATTGCGAAGCTCAGAGAATCCATTCCTGATCGAAACATGACGGTTGTCCAGTCGGCGAGACGCGGCAAAGGATATGTCGTCGATGTGCGAGTCGCGGGAGTACGGAATCTATGGCGCTGCTATCATGATGGGAAACGCTGCAAGGGAACGGAATATCTGGGTGAGGGTTGAGCAATCAGGGCCTTCAAAACATCATCCTTGTCGAGAACCAAGCGGTGATGCCGTCATAGGTGGTGGATCCGCGTGATTCGAGTTTCTCCCACTCCAGGCCACTGAGCAGCGATAGCCGTTTGGGGCAAGGCCACCAGACGATGCCGCCGTAGACCGAGTGATGGGAATCGCCTTTGCCGGTGCTCAAAGAAGGGATGCCCTCATTGGCGGATCTTCCTGCTTCGCGAGCATAGCGTGAGGCGAGCTGGATCCCGTTGGGGGCTTCCGAACGCATGAAGGTGTAGCGGCCAACGGCTTGGAGTCGGTCGGGAATGATGTCGTACTCGGGAGTGATTGATCCCCCATAAAATGCACCGCCGGTGGTGTTGGATGGACCTTCGTTTTCTCCAAACGCGAAGCTGGTGCGCAAAGTCCAGCGGTCTTGTTTCAATTTCATCCACGGGGTGAACACCCACTCCCATGGAGAGTAAACTTCGTCGCCTCTCTTCACATCTTGAACTCCGCCGCCAAGTGAGATCACGGCTTGGTCACATGCCCATGCGTTTGAGAAGTCATGCTGCCAGGCACCCACAACCAGGGTGCCGTCGTCCCATGTGCCCAATTCCGGCGAAGCATCGGTGGTGTAAAGACCGATGGAAAATGCATCGCGACCTTGGCTGCCTTGCATCCACACCCCCGTGGTGCCCGTGCCAGCGCGGAAAGGGACCAGTTGAGATGCGAAAGAAGATCGCTCAACGGTTAGGATCGAATTGATTGAGGTGTCCATCTCCTCATTCAGCTCTTTGAGTTTCCTTTTGCCGTATCCAATCGACCATGTGTCGAGCCCATGCGCTCCAGTGGCTTCGTTCAAATCGAGCTCGGCCCACGCGAGGAACAATCCATTGTAGTCCCATTCGACGCCACCGTTGTCACGGCCTTCGTCATTGACCACGTTCACGTGTGTCAAAAAAGAAAGCGTGTCAAAGGCTTGAGCCGTGGCGCTGAGGCGAGCCCGCCTCCAATCGGCCTCACGTTTGTAGGAAAACTCTCTGCCTGCAGCTTCGCCATCGACATAGGCTGAGTGGAAATGAGCGTAGCCGCCGATCTCAAGTTTCTTCAGGACGGCGGCATCAGGGTTGTCGACCAAGTGACCGACTTCAGCAGGGAGGCACCAGTTGCCGTGGTTGTGTTCGGGTGTCGGGATTTCTTCACCATGGGCAACTGCCAAGCCGAGACCGAGGGCGATGAAATTGATCGCTTTCATGACTCATGCATAGGCCATTGAGGGGCGCGAGTGAAGCGGATGATTGGATAGAGGCAGCATATGACAAGATCTGCACGGTCACTCGGGCCGATACACCCAGACGTCTCCAGAGACACGCTTGCTGAGGTCGACCGATACATTTCGCACCTGCTTGATGTTTCCCCAATTCTGCTCAGCGATTTTGCACTTTCCTTGCTTTCCCCCTTCGATAACTACGGCCGTGTGTTCAGGGCCGGTCGTTCCATAGCCGGGAATCTTCGCGGTGCGGAACTCGACGACGTCGCCGGGTTCAATCGGTTCCGACTCGATGTCCACCAAGCGCCCCCACACCCGCAACTCTCCATCGGGTCGTTTGGCGCCAGTGGCTTTGAAGGCCTCATTGGCGAGCGTCCAGCACTCGCCGTTGCCAACTTGTTGACCAAAATTACGAATGCAAAATTCGGCGATTTCCTTGCGCCGTAGAATTGCCGCCTTCCGGGTATCGTTGACCGCTTGTTCCTTGGTTCGTTGGTTTTTCCATTCCTCGGCGTAGGCTTGGTCTGCCTCGCTCAGCTTATTGAGAGGAATGGTGTAAATTTTGCCGTCGTGTCGTTTGACGGTGATTTTATCTTCGTGGACCACTTCGATTTTAGCCTTCATTTCGCGGCCTGATGTATCGGTGAAGACACGATGCTGGGCAAAGGCGAGATGCGACCCAGCGATCCACAAGGAGATCAGAATGATGAGTCGGTGAGATTTCATGGCGTGAAGGGGAATGTGACATTGAACCACATTCCATGAGTTTCATCAATCACTCACTGAGTGGGGTGCGCTCATTTGGATGGCGTTTCGGCATTCATCAACTGCAAGGTTGCCACCGATGCGGCGGTCACCGAGATGGGGAGCACGAGGATGATACCGATGAAGGGGAGAAAAAGAATCAGGGTGAAGATCATTCCGTTGCCGATTGCTACGCCGCGGTTTTTTTTGACGAACTTCACGCTTTCGCGAAATCCATAGTGGCGTTCAAGTGTGTAGTCCATGTTGCCGAATCCTGCGTAATACGCCTGGATGAGGAAGATGAGGATGGTGGCAAAGATGCCAACCACGGGGATCAGTCCGAGGAGAATGACGGGAATGGTGAGCAAGAGTTCCCATGCTAGGTTGCGCCCATTGATTTTGATACCACGAACGAGTTGGGATGCATTGGTGGTATTCCGATGTTGGTGAGTGCCGGAATAGAGATGGGCTTCAATTTTTTCTGAAACGGGGCTCATGAAAGGAGCTGAAAGCGCCATCACCACGTGTTTGTAGATCACCAATCCAAACGCCAAAATGATCAGCCCGCCAAGGATGCCGCTGATGGTCTTTACCGTCTCTGATCCCCACTCCCAAATCCAAGCCATAGAGATTAGTTCTCCAATGTTGTCCGAGAGCCCCCACGCCAATGAGATGATGGTGATGGCGGTTAGAAATGTGATCAGCATTGGAATCGCAAAGTATTTCCAGAGGCCAAGCTTTCCTAGCAGGCCAAATGACTGTCGGTAGGCTCTGAGACTGACGAGTATTTGAGGGATCATGAATGAAAAGAAGTGTGGGGGTTATTCTCGGTATTCGGACGGGCGCCAGCCGAACCACTTTTTAAAGGTGTTAGAAAATGTGTGGGTGCTTTCAAACCCGACCTCGCGCGAGATGGTTTCTACCTTTTCCTGGGTCGATACTAGGAGGTCGGCGGCGCGCTTCAGCCGGAGGAACGTGAGTTGTCGCATGGGGCTTCGCCCGATCTCTTTGGTGCAGATCCGTCGCAGGTGTTCGGGGCTGACGCATGCGACCTTGGCCAACTCCACCAAGGTCCATTTGCGTTGGAGGTCGTTTTCCACTTCCTGCCAAACTTTCCAAAGCCGCGAGTCGGGGGTGTGAGGTTGGGCGAATTGAGAGACGTAGTGGTGAATCAACTCGATCCATTGGTGCATTGCGGCAACGCCTGATGCAGCATCGCATTCGGCCTTCAGTCCGAGAATGGCGTGTTTCAGCGGATTGCCATCGAAGGTTCCCGATACCGGTGAGTGAGCGGCGACGATGGGCGATTGGTCTTTGGATTCCAGATAACGAACCCAAGCGAAGACCCATGGTTTTCCGGGAACGCATTTTAGAGCATTCTGGCAAAAGGGCGGCAGTAGGCAGGCTTGCCCGGCTTTGATGGTCACCCATTTGCCATCGGCCAGCACCACGCCTTCACCTGCGAGGCAAGCCATCATGTAGGTGCCGCTTTGCATCGAGCGGCGGACATCGAATGGCGTGTGGGCATGCATGACACCGACGTGGGCGATGTCTTTTTGGCGAAGCGGCTCGCAGGCGGGCCCAGTGCGCAGCCAATCGCGTTTCTCATCGGGGTCGGCGTGGACCACGGAATACTGGGTTTTGGGCCCAAAGACATGAAGGTCCGCGATTTCCGATCCTTCGTGCTTCATGACCCAGAGTTAGATCAGGCCTGCTGGGATGGGGAGGAAAAAAGAGGGGCGGGTGTGCATCTGTGATACGCAATCGTGGAAGGGAGGGGTGGAATTTGCTTATCGAAAGATCGGAGCTTTTCTAGTCTAGGCTCATGCCAAACCCATGGACCGGAATTGGAAACCCCTACACGCGCACTGAGGTGCTCGAGCGACTGCATGCAACTTTGGATGCCGGAAAGCCGATCATTGCTGCGGGTGCAGGGACAGGGATCAGCGCGAAGTTCATTGAAAAGGGCGGGGCGGATTTGATCATCGTCTACAACTCAGGCCGATTCCGCATGGCCGGGCATGGATCGACCGCAGGCTTGATGGCCTATGGTGATGCCAATGCGGTGGCGATGGAGATTGGCGAATACGAAGTGCTGCCGGTGGTCGAAGAGATCCCCGTGATTTGTGGAGTGCATGCCACCGACCCGCGCCGGCGGATGTGGCATTGGCTTTTGAAGGTCAAAGACATGGGGTTCTCGGGAATGAACAACTTTCCGACTCACTCCATCGTTGATGGAAAATTTCGCCAGATCCTGGAAGAGACGGGGATGAGTGTTCAGAAAGAAATCGATACCGTGGCACTCGCTCGGAAGATGGACATGTTCAGCATCGTCTATGTCGATTCCACGGATGAGGCCAAAAAAATGGCCGAGGCCGGAGCGGATGTTATCATTGCGCATGTCGGCACCACCGTCGGTGGGTCGATCGGAGTGGTCGATGCCACCATGACCTTGCCGCAAGCGGCAGAGCGCACGCAGCAGATCATCGATGCGGCTTCAGAAGTTCGGGATGACATTCTGTTTTTGAGTCACGGCGGACCGGTCAACACTCCTGAGGATGCGGCCTACATCAACGAGCAAACCGATACGGTTGGATTTGTTGGGGCATCTTCGCTCGAGCGCATGGCGGTGGAGGAGTCGCTGACGAATTTGACGCGTGAGTTCAAATCGATTCCGTTGAATCGTAAGTAAACCCATCCAATTTTTCATGCCTTCAACTGAGAAAAAAACCATCGCCGTCTTGGGGACTCTCGACTCCAAAGGCGAAGAGCACGCGTTTGTGGCTGAGCAGATCCGTCAAGCGGGTCATGAAGCATTGCTCATTGATGTGGGAACGGGCGTTGCGCCGAGTGTTCAGCCAGACATTACCCGTGAGGAAGTTGCCGCGGCGGATGGTTTGGATTTGAAGGCCATGATGGCGCGGCAAGACCGCGGCGAGTGCGTCGTGGCGATGTCCAAGGCGGCGCCAAAATTGCTGCTTCAGTTGGTGGCCGATGAAAAAATCCACGGGGTCATTTCTCTCGGTGGTGGCGGTGGAACGGCGATTGGCACGGCTGCGATGCGCGCATTGCCGATTGGTTTTCCCAAGCTGATGGTTTCGACCTTGGCCTCTGGCAACACGGAGCATTATGTCGGAACCAAAGACATCGTGTTGATGCCAAGCATTGTGGATGTGGCTGGGTTGAACTCCGTTTCCAAAAAGGTTTTTGCCCAAGCCGCGGCGGCGATCAGTGGAATGGCGCGAGTGGAGATTGAGGAGTCGAGTCGCAAGCCATTGGTGGTCGCGAGCATGTTTGGAAACACGACCGATTGCATCAATCATGCGAAGTCGATCTTGGAAGAGGCCGGCTACGAAGTCTTGGTCTTTCACGCGACGGGCACTGGTGGGCGGACGATGGAATCGTTGATCGAGAGTGGCATGGTTTCGGGTGTGTTGGATCTAACAACAACCGAATGGGCGGATGAATATGTGGGTGGCACATTGGGGGCTGGGCCGACGCGAATGGAGGCCACGGCTAAAGCGAAAGTGCCGTCAGTCGTCGCTCCTGGATGTCTCGATATGGTGAACTTCGGTGCGCGTGAGACCGTGCCTGAAAAGTTTGCGGGCAGAAATTTCTACATTCACAACCCACAGGTCACCTTGATGAGAACCACGCCTGAGGAATGTGAGGCGATTGGGAAGATTCTTTCTGAAAAGGTGAATATTTATGAGGCGCCGACCGCCATCATGTTGCCTGAAAAAGCGATTAGCGTGATCAGCGCTGAAGGGCAGGTCTTTCATGACCCCGCCGCGGATCATGCATTGTTCACGGCGATCAGGGCAAACACGCATCAACTCGTGGAGAGTTTTGATATGGAAATCAACGACCCTGGATTTGCCAGCGTGTGTGCAAACAAACTTTTGGCGCTGATGCAATCTGCAGCGCATTGACTCAAATCATCACAACGAACCCCAATCACATCATGGTAAGACACTTCGGAATGTTTCAATTCAAAGAGGAGATCACAAAAGATCAGATCAAAAACTGCTTTGAAGAGTTGGCGGGTATGGTCGGTAAGATTCCCGGGCTTCAGAAAGTTGAGCATGGCCCTTACGAGAGCGACGAGGGGCTCAACGAAGAATTCACGCATGGATTCATCATGACTTTCGATTCTGCCGAGAATCGCGACGCCTATTTGCCGCATCCGGAGCACGAGCGAGTGAAGGAAATCGTGGTGCCGTGCCTTGAGCGTGTGGTGGTCTTTGACTTCGAGGTTTGAGTTGGATTGAAAGTTTTTGTTTGCACTTCATGTAGTGCTTCGGGAAGAGTGCTCGCCCTCTCTTTTGCATTAAATTTATCTAACGATCATGAAAAAACCAATCCGCATCGGACTTATCGGCTACGGCTTTATGGGCCGCACTCACTCGAATGCTTACTCGCAGCTCGAGCACTTTTTTGACACAGAGCACCACCCAGTTCGCCAAGCCGTTTGCGGCCGCAATGAGGAGAAGGTGAAAGCTTTTGCTGAGAAATGGGGCTATGCATCCTACGAGACCGACTGGCGTGAGTTGGTCAAACGTGACGACATCGATGCGATTGATATCTGCACCCCGAATGATTCGCATGCTGAGATCGCTCTCGCATGCATTGAGAATGGCAAGATGATCCTTTGTGAGAAACCACTCGCGCTGAATGGTGAGCAAGGCGAGAAGATGGTCGAGGCTGTGGAGAAATCCGGATTGCCCAATCTTGTTTGGTACAACTACCGCTTCCTTCCAGCCGTTTCCCACGCCAAGAATATCGTCGATGCCGGCGAACTGGGACGCGTTTTCCACTATCGTGCCAATTTCCTCCAAGACTGGACCATTTCCGAGGACCTGCCACAAGGTGGCGAAGGCCTCTGGCGCCTCGATGCGGCTGCAGCAGGTTCCGGTGTGACGGGCGACTTGCTTGCTCACTGCATTGACACCGCGCGTTGGATCAACGGCGATATCGTCTCGGTTTCCGCGATGACCGAAACCTTCATCAAAGAGCGCGTCCACACCGAGACCGGCGAGAAGCAAGCGGTGACCATCGACGACGCCTGCTCATTCCTCGCACGTTTCGAGAATGGATCCTTGGCGATCTTTGAGTCGACCCGTTACGCACGCGGCCACAAGGCCCTCAAAACCTTTGAAATCAACGGCGAACACAAGTCGCTGTCCTGGGACCTGCACGATCTCAATCGCCTTCAATACTTCGACCACGGTGTTCCCGGTGATCGTCGCGGTTGGAGCAATATTCACGTCAGTGACGGCGATCAGCCCTATTGCGGCAACTGGTGGGTGCCAGGTCTCTGCCTCGGCTACGAGCACAGTTTCGTCCATACATTGGCTGAGTTCTTCAAGGATCTCGACAATCCGGCCGACAATAAACGCTATCCGGACTTCAAGGATGCGCTCGGCACTCAATACGTCTGCGATGCCGTACTCGAGTCGGCCAAGACCCAGCAGTGGGTCGATGTGAAGAAATCATGATGTTTCCTGATTGATATTTTACTCAATTCATCGGCGTATAGGGCTACATCCTATGCGCCGATTTCTTATTCTACCACTCGTCATCGCGGTCTCGCTGCCTGCACTCGCGGAAAAAGCTCCGACCATTCAATGGCTTTGGCCGCACAAAAATGCTGGAAAAGCCGAGAAGGTTTACTTCCGAAACGAGTTCACTCTCCCCGCAGATGCCAAGAGCTGCAGTGTTACAATCTCAGCGGACGACTGGTACAAATTGTCGGTGAATGGCGAGCAAGTCGGCATCGGCTCCGATTGGTCGTCGCCGAGCAATTATGATCTGATGCCCCATCTCAAGAAGGGGGCCAATGTCATTGCCCTAGAAGTCCGCAATGCTGCTGGAGCGGCTGGATTGGCATTGCGCGTGCGCACGGTTCTCAAGAATGGCAGCACCCAGGACTGGGTTAGCGACGCGAGCTGGGTGTGCTCCAAGGAAGCCAAGAAAGGATGGATGACCGCCCCGAAGGCACCTGCCGATTGGAAGGCTCCGGTGATCCTTGGGAAAATGGGCGACAAGCCATGGGGCAATGTGATTTCGGATCAGCCGGTTGCCTCGGACAACTTTGCCGATGTCACCAAGGATTTCCAAGTGGCCAAAGGCTTCAAGCTCGAGCGCATCATGGGGATTCCCAAGAAAATGGGATCCTGGGTGGCGATGACGATGGACGATCAAGGCCGCTTCTATTGCGCCAACCAAGGTGGAGCGATTTATCGTGTGACCATTGGTGATGGCGACAAGCCGACCGTGAAGGTCGAGCCCACCAAAGTGCCTCTCACTGGTGCGCAAGGGATGCTATGGCACAAAGGCGTTTTGTGGGTGAGCCTCAACGAATCCAAAACTCCGGGCGTATGGAAGGTCACTGACAGTGATGGCGACGGAGAGTTCGATAAGCCGGAATATGTGCTGCCAGTCAAAGGTCGTGGCGAACACGGACCGCATGCCTTGGTTCCTTCGCCTGACGGCGAGTGGATTTATTTTGTCGCGGGCAACCATGTCGACATGGCGGACATCGAGAAGTCGATGGTTCCAAAGGTTTGGAAGGAAGATCACCTTTTGCCGCGCAATCCTGATGCTCGAGGTCACGCCCGAACCCGCATGGCGCCGGGTGGATGGATTGCTCGATTCAAGCCAGATGGGACCGACTGGGAAGTCGTTTCCACCGGTTACCGCAACCAGTATGACGTGGCCTTCAACGAGCAAGGCGACCTCTTTGCCTACGATGCCGACATGGAATGGGACATGGGGATGCCGTGGTATCGCCCGACTCGAGTTTGTCATGTGGTGCCGGGTTCAGAATTCGGATGGCGCAATGGCACCGGCAAATGGCCCGAATATTTTGAGGACTCACTGCCTGGCGTCATCGACCTTGGTCCGGGATCTCCGACCGGTGTGGTTTCGGGCAAAGGCGCGAAGTTTCCTGCCAAATACCAAAAGGCGATCTACTGTCTGGATTGGACTTTCGCCACCATCTACGCGATTCATATGACGCCCGAGGGCGCGAGCTACAAAGCCGAGCGCGAAGAGTTTGTCGCGGGGAAAGGCTTTCCTCTCACCGATGCGCAGATCGGTAAAGATGGTCGCATGTATTTCCTGACCGGTGGCCGGAAGGCTGAGTCCGCCATGTGGCGGGTGACCTATGTGGGCGACGAGTCGGTCAAACCGGTGGAATTCAAGAACAAGGATTTGGGGTTGATGGATGTGGCCACTGCCAAGAAAGCGCTTTCCAGTGAAGATCGTGTAGAGCGCTTCAGCGCGCGGGTTGCCTTGGAAAGCCAGGCATCAGAGACCTTCCGTGAGATCTTGTTGAGCAAAGCCAAGGCGCCTTCCGCTTGGCCAGTGATCCAATCGGCTATTGGGGCTTCCCGCATGGGCAAGGCCGAGGATGCTCGCGTGGTGTTGTCGGTTCTCAGCTCCCTCGATTGGACGGAGTTGGGTGAACAACAACAACTCGCCTGGCTGCGTGCCGTGGGCTTGGCCTACAGCCGTCATGGTGATCAGGGTGAAGAGATCCGCGCCAAAGTGCTTGGTGCCATTGACTCCCATTATCCTGCCAAGAGCGACAACTTGAACCGCGAGCTCTGCCGGGTGCTTTCCTATCTGCAGGCTCCCAACGTCGTTTCGCGCACGCTGACTTTGATGGACTCGGCGGGACCCACTCCGACACCCGACTGGTTGGCCTTGGCCGAGCGCAATGATCGCTATGGCGCGACAGTGAAGGGCATGATCGCCAACTTGCCGCCACAACAAGTCATTCACTACGTCTATTGTCTTCGTGTGGTGAAAGGGCCATGGAAGTCCGACGAGCGTGAACGCTACTTCACGTGGATCGCCAAGCTCCTCGAGAACAAAGGGGGAAATAGCTATGGTGGATTCCTCAAGATGATCCGTGAAGACGCGATGAAGAACGCCACGCCGGAAGAGAGGGAGCAGATTGAAAAGTTGAAGCTCGTGGTTCCATCCAACCCGTTTGCCAACCTGCCGCCGATCAAAGGTCCGGGTCGCAATTGGTCCGTGGACGATGTGGTCAAACTCGCGGAAGGTAAGCTCGATGGTCGCAGTCACAAAAATGGTGAAGCGATGTTCCGTGCCGGTCTCTGTGCCGCTTGTCACCGCTTTGGGGCCGAGGGCGGTTCGGTGGGCCCTGATCTGACCAACCTTGCGGGCCGTTTCAGCGTTCGCGATCTCGCAGTGGCGATTCAGGATCCAAGTCAGACGGTTTCCGATCAGTTCGAGTTCGACAAGATTACCCGCGCGGACGGCTCCACGCTGACCGGCAAAGTGATCGAGGAGAAAGATGAGAAGTGGATTGTCGCCACCAACCCGTATGACATGAGTCAGACGATTGAAATCGAGCGAGGTGACATCAAATCGATCAACCCATCGCCGGTTTCGCCGATGCCTGGAGGCTTGATCAATCGCATGAACGAGGACGAGCTCAAAGATCTGATTGCCTACCTTTTGGGCAAGACAGGGGAAGAGTGATGGGGGTGCTGGGGAGTGGTTCTCACTCCCCGGATTGGGCATTCATCTCGATTGCTAATTTCGCGAGTTGTTGGTATCTCTGAATGCGATGGCACGGCGTGCAAAGCAGTTGGAATTCAAATGGACCTCATGGCTTCGCTTGCTGAAGCCGGCAACGAAGCCCAAAGGGCAGCTGCGTGGTCTGAAAGAGGATAAGGGGCTGACCATTTGGTGTGCTGATGCGTGCAAGGATCTTGATCTGCAAGAACTAGCCCGCAAGGTCCGAGTCTATTGGAACTCACGGATGCAGACGACCGCTGGACGGGCGATCTGGCCTGACCGCATGATCGAGATGAACCCGAAGTTGCGGGATTGCGACCCAGACGAACTCTGGCGGACCCTCAAGCACGAGTTAGCGCATTTGGTCGCCTACGAGCGCTATGGGCGCCGTCAGATCGATCCTCATGGGATTGAATGGCAGACGGCCTGCAATGACCTAGGCATACCCGGAGAGGGCGCTTATCACAGCCTGCCGTTCAAAGGCCGCAAAGTGACGCGCAAGCACATCTACATTTGCCCAGGATGCTCCACAGTCGTGCGTCGGGTTCGACCCTTTCGACGTGCGGTCGCCTGTTATGATTGTTGCCGAAAACACGGTGATGGTCAGTACATCGACCGCTTTCGGATGGTGAAGCAGAAGCCAGCGGCCTAGGGGGCTAGAGCGGGTTTTGGGGGGCGATTTGATCAATTTTTTGTCGATTTCGACCAAAAATGGAGAAAAGAGCTAGTTTGTGCTTGCAACCCCCCGCTCATCCCTTAACACCTGCGCCCCGAATTATGGCTAAGAAAAGTTGGATCGCCCGTAACGACCGCAAAAAGCGTACCGTTGAAAAATACACAGAACTTCGTCACAAGCTGAAGGCTGAGAAAGATTATATCGGTCTCACCATGCTTCCACGTGATGCAAGTCCAACACGTCTTACGAACCGCTGTGCAATCACAGGTCGTCGTCGCGCTTTTCTCCGCCGCTTCAGGCTTTCCCGGATTTCTTTCCGCGAATTGGCATCGGCAGGCATGATTCCTGGCGTGACCAAGTCGAGCTGGTAAATCACTGCTGTTTTCGCTAATTTCCGGCGTAGGGAGGAATAACCCGACCTGCGCCTTTCTTATGCCCATTTACGAATACGTTTCTGAAGCTCCCGACGACCCCGAGTCTTCGTGCCGCGTCTGCGCCAAAGGATTTGAGCTCAGACGCCCGGTTGATCGCAGCCCGCTGGTAGCGTGCCCATTGTGCAAGCATCCGGTTAAGAAAATCATTTCCAAGGTCAACACTCCGACGGTGACCAAGCCGCTCTCCGTGAGCGATGCCAAGAAAGCCGGCTTCACCATTCTCGAAAAACGAGATCAGGGTGTTTACGAAAAACTTTAATTTCGCCAAAGTGGACATTCTCCTCCTTACAGCTGCGGCGCCTGATGCCACGTTTCCGACGTTATTGGAATCGATTTTCTATATCATGGGAATCGGCCTCTTTCTCTTGCTGAATGCCTTCTTCGTCGCGTCTGAATTTGCGATCGTCAAAGTGCGACCGAGTCAGATTGAGTCTCAAGCGAACGAGAAGGGTCGCGACCCAAAACTCGCCATGCACGTGGTGAGCAATCTCGATGGTTACCTATCTGCGAACCAGCTTGGCATCACGATCTCCTCGCTTGCGCTTGGTTTCCTGGGTGAGCCTTTTGTGTCAGCCTTGGTATACCCTGTGTTGGCCTACACCGGCATGCCGGAACGGGGGATTTATTGGACCTCTCTAGTGCTGGCCTACATGTCCTTCACCTTCTTGCATGTGGTGGTGGGCGAGTTGGTTCCCAAGTCGGTCGCAATCCGCAAGTCGCTCGCCGTGACCATGGTTTTGGTGGGGCCGTTGCATGTTTTCTACAAGACCTTTCAGTGGGTGATTGCGTTCTTCAATGGGACGGCAAACTTGATTCTCAAGCACCTCTTCCGTTTGGAGCCTGTCAGCGAAGGCGAGCACATTCACTCGGCCGAGGAGTTGGCGGTTTTGTTTAACCAGAGTGGCAAGTCACAAGAAGTGACGGATACCGAGCGTGAGATTTTGATCAATACGCTCACCCTGAATGACCTTTGGGTGCGCGATGTCATGACGCCGCGAAATGATGTTGTGGTGCTCGATGTCGATGAGCCGTTTGAGAAGACCTTGGAGGCCGCGATTCGAAGCAAGCACACACGTTTTCCGTTGGTGAAAGGTCACATCGACAATTCGATCGGCCTGATTCACATCAAGGACTTGTTCAAGCTCCTCAATGATCGCGACCCCGATTTGATGAGGATCAAGCGCGAGCTGAAAGTGGTGCCTGACACCATGCCGCTCGACACCCTATTGCAGTTCTTCCTCCACGAGCACGCGCACTTGGCGATGGCAGTGGATGAGTTTGGCACGCCTGTTGGAATTGTGTTCCTCGACAACGTGATGGAGGAGCTCGTGGGTGACATCCAAGACGAGTTCGACAATGAGCGCCCAGAGCTGACTCAGGTGAATGAGAACGAATTCTTGGTGGAGGGCGGCATGACGCTCAACGACCTAAGCGGCTTTGTATCGGATCTTACCTTGGAGAGCGGTGAGGTCACAACCGTCGGTGGCTACATCACTCAACAACTCGGACGTTTCCCTGAGCCAGGGGAGTCTTTGGAAATTCTGAATTATGAGGCCCGTGTGACCAGCACAGATGGCCGCCGGGTTGGGCAGATCCATTTCCGAAAGTTGGACCCCACGGATGACGAGTCGCAGAATGGCTCAGCGGATAAGCAAGAGTCTGCTTAATCGAGAGGCTGGCGATACCGTTGTCGACATCATGCCATCATGGGGTTGGTTCGTTGATTAATTGGAATCTGATCTGCTTTTCTCTGCTCAAGAGGAGGAATTTCTGATGAGTTATCTCCATCGATTCAAATGAAAGCATTGGTTAAATCAAAATCTGAGCCCGGCCTGTGGCTTGAGGATGTTCCGGAACCTGAGATCGGCATCAACGATGTTTTGATCAAGGTCCACAAGACGGGGATCTGCGGCACGGATTTGCATATCTACAACTGGGACACATGGGCGCAAAAGACCATCCCGGTTCCAATGGTCGTGGGTCACGAATTTGTTGGAGAGGTGATCGATGTCGGAAGCAATGTGACCGACTTCCATGCGGGCGAAATTGTCGGCGCTGAAGGCCACGTTGTTTGCGGCCGCTGTCGCAACTGCCTCGCGGGTCGGCGTCACCTTTGCAAAGACACCCAAGGCATCGGTGTCAACCGGACCGGGGCCTTCGCTGAATTCATCAGCGTGCCGATGACCAACGTCTGGCATCACACACCCGGGGTGGATGAAGAAATCGCGGCCTTGTTCGATCCATTTGGCAATGCCGTTCACACCGCCCTTTCATTCGACCTCTTGGGTGAGGATGTGCTCATCACGGGAGCCGGGCCAATTGGTATCATGGCGGTGGCGATCGCCAAACATGCCGGAGCTCGCCACGTGGTCATCACGGACATCAACGATTACCGCTTGAAGCTTGCCGAAGAAATGGGGGCAGATGTTGCGTTGAATATCAAGAATGGCAGCATGGATGAGGTGAAGAAGAAGTTGCGCATCCGCGAGGGGTTTGATGTGGGGCTCGAGATGAGCGGCAATGCCTCGGCATTCCGCTCGATGATTGATGAGATGCGCCATGGCGGGAAAATCGCTCTACTAGGGATTCCGCCGGATGGGATGGACATCGATTGGAACAAGGTGATTTTCAACATGCTCACCATCAAAGGCATTTACGGTCGCGAGATGTTCGAGACGTGGTACAAGATGAATGTAATGGTCGAGAGCGGCTTGGATTTGAAGCCCGTCATCACGCACCGCTATGGAGCGGATGACTTCGAAAAAGGATTCGAAGTCATGAACAGTGGCATGAGCGGTAAGGTGATACTGGATTGGACGATCTTTTGAACATGTTAGGAATTTGATAAGCGCTATGAACGAAGAATTTAAAAAACACTTGGGATCCGTTTTGGGTGAGATCCGTGATGCGGGCACCTACAAAAGCGAACGCACTTTGGTCACTCCGCAAGGAACGGAAGTGCAAGTTGGCGATGGTTCTCCTGTCTTGAATATGTGCGCCAATAACTATCTTGGTCTGGCGCAGCATCCCGAAATCAAAAAAGCCGCGCATGAGGCATTGGATCAATGGGGTTACGGCCTAGCGAGTGTTCGGTTCATTTGTGGCACGCAGGGGATTCACAAAACATTGGAACATGAACTCAGCGATTTCTTGGGTGTTGATGACACGATTCTCTACAGCTCATGCTTCGATGCGAATGGCGGTTTGTTCGAGACCTTGCTGGGTCCAGAAGACGCTATCATCAGTGACGAATTGAATCACGCATCGATCATCGATGGTGTGCGATTGTGCAAAGCCAAGCGATTCCGTTATAAAAACTGCGACATGGCCGATTTGGAGGCTCAGTTGAAAGCGGCCGACGAGCAAGGAGCGCGTTTCAAAATGATCGCGACCGACGGAGTGTTCTCGATGGATGGTTACATTGCACCGTTGAAAGAGATTTGTGATTTGGCGGATCAATACGATGCCATGGTGATGGTGGACGATTCTCATTCGGTTGGCTTCCTCGGCAAGCAAGGTCGTGGCACCCATGAACATTGTGATGTCATGGGTCGGATCGATGTGATCACAGGCACCTTGGGCAAAGCTTTGGGTGGAGCGAGCGGTGGTTACACCAGTGGTCGCAAGGAGATCGTTGAGTTGCTGCGGCAACGTTCACGTCCTTACCTTTTCAGTAACACCTTGGCGCCAACGATTGCAGGCGCTTCGATCAAGACGCTGCAATTGCTGAAGGAGTCGACCGCCTTGCGCGATCAGCTCGAGGTTAACACCACGTATTTCCGTGAGGCCATGACAGCTGCTGGTTTTGACATTGTGCCGGGCACGCACCCGATCGTGCCGGTGATGTTGGGTGATGCGGCCTTGGCGGCCAAGTTCGCCGATCTCATGCTCGATGAGGGAGTTTACGTCATTGGTTTCAGTTATCCCGTGGTGCCGAAAGGCAAGGCGCGGATCCGGACACAGATCAGCGCTGCGCACACACGCGAAGACCTGGAGAAAGCGGTGGCGGCCTTCATCAAGGTGAAGAAGACATTGGGAATCTGAGCCGAAGCGTCTAAGCTGCGGGATCGGGTAGTTTTTGCATGGATCTTTAAGCTACGTTGCTCCAGTTTGACTGCATGAGTGCTCAAAATCCGCCGCCAGTTCCTGTTGCAGCCTATCCTCAACCACCTGCCCGTAGCAATTGGCCATGGGTGATTGGTGTTGTTTTGCTGGGTGGCTTTGGATTGGTCTGCCTTTTCTTTTTCCTGATCTTCGCCTCAATTGTCGGCGCCATGCAGGGAGGCGCTCCTACTGTAGCGACGGTCCCTCAATACAACCAAAGCATCATCCGTGAAGGCAGCTCCGATCGGATCGCGCACATCGACCTCGAAGGGGTCATCAGCGCTTCTGCCGATCCAGGCCAGTTGTCGATGGTGGACCATTTCAGCAACGTCATCGATGCGGCGGTCAAAGATGATTCGGTGAAAGCGATTGTGATTCGCATCAATTCACCAGGGGGTGAAGTGACGGCATCTGACCGACTCCATCACATCATTCAAAAAGCGGACAAGCGCAAACCTGTGATTGCTTATCTCGACACGATCGCGGCATCCGGTGGTTATTACTCGGCCTGTGCTTGCCGCGAGATCATTTCTCATCCGTCGACGTTTACAGGGTCGATCGGTGTCATCATGCAATCGGTAAAATACGAGGAGATGATTCAAAAAATCGGTGTTTCGATGGAGGTATACAAAAGCGGTGAACTCAAAGACCTGTTGTCAGGCACCCGCGCGACCAGCCCGAAAGAAAAGGCGCTGGTGGATGCGTTGATTCAGGAAACCTACACACGGTTCTTGGAAGTGGTGTCTGAAGGACGCGGGAAAACCATGGAAGAGCTTCGAGCCTCTGAATTGACCGATGGTCGGATCTTCTCGGGTGCGCAGGCATTGGAGTCAGGGATGGTGGATCAAAATGGCTTCATCGGAGATGCGTATGCGAAAGCGATGAAGCTCGGTGGAGTGTCCAATGCGACCATCGTCCGCTACTCGCCCAAGATTGGGTTTTTCGATGCGCTCTCACTCGTGGGATCAACCACGCAGAAGCCAGCACGCATTGAGATTGATGTGTCCGAGCGTTTGCTGCCGAATCTCCGTTCGGGCGTGCCGCTTTATCTGCATCTGGAAGGATATTGATCTGATCAATCCAGCAAAGCCTTGACCATGGCGGGGTCGAGCCTGCGGGTGATGTCGGCATCAGCGAGCAGGCCTTGAGCTAGCTTGGCTTTTTCCTGCTGCATTTTGTGGATGCGTTCTTCCACGGTGTCTTCGCAGAGAAGTTTGTGAACAAAGACCGGCTTGTCCTGACCGATGCGATACGCGCGGTCGGTCGCTTGAGCTTCGGCCGCTGGGTTCCACCATGGATCAAAGTGAATCACGGTGTCGGCGGCTGTCAGGTTGAGGCCTGTGCCCCCGGCTTTGAGTGAGATGAGGAAGAGCGGGACTCTGCCCGATTGGAAATCCTCAACCAGCTTGCCGCGGTCTTTCGAGGCCCCGGTGAGTTTGAGGTGGTCGATTTGCTTCGACTTCAAATGCTCTTCGATCAACGAGAGCATGGTGGTGAATTGGGAAAAGATCAGGATGCGTCGGCCTTCTTCGATCAGCACATCTAACAAATCTGTCAAGAAGTCGAGCTTGGCCGATGCTTCAACCGTGCTGGCATAGTCGTCGGGAAGAAGCCGTGGGTCGCAGCAAATTTGGCGGAGCTTGAGGAGAGCGTCGAGGAAGACGATTTGGTATTCGTTGCCACCCCGCGCGGCCATCGCTTGACGCACGCGTTTGTTCATCGTGGCGCGGACGGTTTCGTAGAGGTCTTTTTGCTCGGTGTGGAGTTCGATCCGGTGGATGATTTCGGTTTTCGGCGGCAGCTCGGTGGCAACTTGGTCTTTGGTGCGGCGGAGGATGAGTGGGGCCACACGCTCTTTGAGCATCGTGTTGCGCTCATCGTTGCCGTCTTTCTCGATGGGCTTCCGGTACTGTTGGTCAAAGGCTTCTTCGCTGCCGAGGAATCCGGGGATGAGGAATTTCATCAGGCTCCAAAGTTCGCCAAGGTGGTTTTCGACGGGGGTGCCGGAGAGGCAGAGTCGGTGATGGGCTTGGAGCTTGCACGCCGCTTGCGCGACTTTGGCGTGTGGGTTTTTGATGTTCTGGGCCTCATCCAAAACGACGAGATGAAACTCGTAATCGCCGAGGTGTTTGATATCGCGGTGGAGCAGGGCGAATGAGGTGAGGACGACGTCGGCGTGGGGGATGGAGCGGAAGTAGGATTTGCGTTTCGGGCCGCTGAGAATGAGCACGCGCAGGTCGGGCGTGAACTTCTGGGCTTCGGCATACCAGTTGGGAACGACCGATGTTGGGGCGACGACAAGGGTGGGCCGTCCTTTTGAGAAACCCGAGGATTTCTCGGCCTGGATGTGGGTGAGTGTCTGCAGGGTTTTTCCCAACCCCATGTCATCGGCGAGGATGCCGTGCAGGCCGTGGCGGGCGAGAAACTGCATCCATCGAAAACCTGCTAGCTGGTAGTCGCGCAGGGTGGCTTGGACGTTCGGGTTGGGATCGACGGGTTCGATGCCATCAAATGTCTCAAGTTTGGTGGTGAGCTCGTTGAGGTCGGGAGGAACTTCCATGCCGAGGCCTTCCAGTTGTGCAAGCGCCGCGGCGTCGAGCGCGTGGAGCTTGGTGCGATCGGGGAACTTCGGATCAATGAGCGACGCAAGGTGATCGAGGATGCGGCGGATACGCCCAATCGGCAGCTTCAAAGCATCGCCATTCGGGAGTGGCGCGTAAATGAATCCGTGGTTCGGCCGATCGAGCGTTTCTTCAAGGATGTTGGCTTCTAGCAACTCTGCAAGAATCGGCAGCAGGTCGTGGCGTTCACCGCTGACATCGAAGCCCACCGACAAACTGAACCATCCACCGGATGTGGGAATGAGTTCGGTGTTCCAATTGTCGGGCGCAGCATCGTGGACGGCATGGCCGACGTTGTCATCGATCTGAATGTCCCATCCTTGAGCTTCAAGTTTCTCCACCCACTCGCCGCGGAATTGGTGCCAGAATAATTCGGCGGGGATTCGGCTTGGGTCGGGGAACCAGCGATCGCGATCGGCAAACTTTTTGGCATCGCGCGATTTTCGGTTGAGAAGAAAGCGCCAGGCGGAGTTCGACTGGAGTGATGAAAGTCCGGTGTCGGTGAGTTGTCGGGCAGCTTGATTTTCCACGGCCTTGTTGTGGTCGAGGATCACTCGACTGCCATCGGCTTGAATGACCTCGCTCGACCAGTCGGGCATCGCGCTGCGCAGTGGGCTCCGGTGGCCAGCATAGTTCACGGTCGCCTCAGCGAAGATCCAGACATCTGGGTCGGGTTGGCCGAGCGATTGGAGAAGAAGCTTTGACGTGCGATCGACCGGTTCGCGGACGATGTGAAGTTCGAAGGTAGGCTCGGCGGAGATGTGGGGAAGCTTGGCTTTGGCCGCGGCGGTTGCTTCGGCTTTTTGTTCTTCGATCGCTTGCTGCACGGCGGAGTTCACGCTCATGCCCTGAAGGCGGGTCAGGTCGCCTTGTTTAGCAGCTTTCATCATCAGGCCTGCTGCGTGGTGGCAGAAGCTTCCGAGGTCGCAGGAGCAGAAGCTTTCAATTTCCCATGACGAGCCATTGAGCCAGAAGCTCACCTCGGTGTCTTCGCCGGCAACCTTGGCTTGAAGCGAATAGGATCCTTCCACGGGCTCATCCAGCTTCAGCTCCTTGGTTTTTGAGGCCAAGGTTTTGGCGGCCGCCAGCACTTCCTCATCGAACCGCTGTTGCCATGCGGCATCGCGGATGAAGTCGGAGGGTTGAGCGCGGGTGTCTGGCACGCTGGAGGCTGTCACGACTCAGGAGGGAATGCAATTTTTAACGTGTTCGCTAGAACAGGTTGGCGCAATTTGCTAGAGGTGAAGAGTTGTATCCGGCCAGTGACGGGTAATACTCGATGTATCAGCTATGTTTGACACAGGAAATTGTCGCCCACCAACTCAAAGCGAGTATGTCGTCTTGCTCGTCGGGGCTCAGATTTTGTGTCTATTACTCTCGCTGGTGGGGTTTGGTTTCTATTTTTTCGCACCACCCGAGGACCCGGCTGCAGTGGAGTTATTGCGCAACTTTTCCACCATGGTGTCGGTGATCGGCTTGTTGGTTTGGCTTGGTAGATGGGTGATCAGGCGCTTTGTTGACTGATTTGATCGCGACGGATCATTTCCATGTGACGAGATGGGCAATGCTTGTAGGGTATGGGTCATGAACCCACAACTCCTCATCACTGCCGCCAAAGCTGCCTACGAGAACCGTGAGGTTGCTGCGAAGTTGCTCACCAAGATCAAAGATTGGCAGGAAGCCAAGACTGCGGGAGGTGATCCAGCAGAGAAGGATGTGGGGCTTGAGGAGCGAGTCGAAAAGCTTGAGCGCCTGGGGGAGAGAAATGTCAGGCTCTGTGAAAAGCAGTCGGAGTTGATTGCGGGCTTGGCTGAGCATGTGGCGGAGATGTCGGTGACCACGCAGAACATGGAGAAAAAGGTGAAGCGAGCGAGCGGGTTGGCGATCGTTGCGGCCATTGTGTCGGCGGTTGCTTTGTGTTTGTGGCTTTTGGCTCCGTGAGCTTTGATGGTGGCAATGAACCTGAGTCTATCCATTCCACTCACCTGTCTCGTTGTTGCGATATTACCGACCCATGCTGCTCCGCTCGCGGAGGAGGATTATGAAGCAGGTGATGTCATGTTGGCGTCGAGTGTTCCTGGCAATCATTCGGTTTACTCGCTATGGCCCGGCGACGGCAAGAGGGCGGACGATCCCTTGAAGGATTCGGTGGAAGTTTTTGATACGCGGGTGCGCAAGGTGTCGCGGCCGACCCTGATGTGGATGAAACCCGAAAAGCCGAATGGCAAAGCGGTGTTGGTTTTTCCGGGTGGCGGCTATGTTCACATGGCGGCGAAGAAAGAGGGAAGTTTGGTGGGCGAGTGGTTGAACCAGCAGGGGATCACGGCTTTTGTGGTCAAGTATCGAGTGCCGAAGCGCAAAGGGTTGAATGCTCAACTCCAGGATGCTCAGCGAGCCATTCGGTTGGTTCGGGCCAATGCGAAAACATTTGGAGTGAATCCCGATCAGATTGGCGTGATGGGGTTTTCTGCTGGCGGTCACTTGTCGGCCATGTGCCTTCACCATTTTGAGAAGCCGTCTTATGAGGCATTGGACGAAGTGGA
Source organism: Luteolibacter sp. (assembly GCA_043566505.1). Classification (GTDB taxonomy): domain Bacteria; phylum Verrucomicrobiota; class Verrucomicrobiia; order Verrucomicrobiales; family Akkermansiaceae; genus Luteolibacter. The sequence goes on from CP121322.1 coordinate 1,642,388, forward strand.
CAAAATGAGCTGCAAGCCGGACTTTGGAGTTTTGATTTACCCAGCTTACTTATCGAAGAAAGGAAAGGTGGCCGATGAATTCACCAAGGTCGCTGATGCGGCTCTCCCCATCTACATTGCGATTTCGAAAAAAGATGGATTCCATGAAGGCGTGGAAGCCTACGTGCCCATCTTGAAGGAAGCGAACGTGCCGCATGAATACCATGCGTATGAGACGGGTGGCCACGGCACGGGTCTTGGAGGGTTTCCGTGGATTGAAACGTGCTCGAAGTGGTTGGAGCAGTTGAAAGAGCCAAAGCCCTAGGGGACGAGGAGCGAGTCGAAGCCGCAAAACAATTTGGAATCAATTGGAGGCCGGTCAGGGATTGGCTCTGAGTTGTTGAGGTGGTCGTGGCAGATGCGGTTGAACTCATCTTGGCTCGTCGCTCGGCGCATCTCGTATTCGAACGTCCCTTCCAAACCATGACTGATGTAAGAGAGCGTTTTCTTCATCGCTTGAACGTGAAGCTTCGGATGAAATTTTGGGCACTCTTTGGCGATCTCGTCGCTGAGTTCCATGACGTAGTCCAGCAGGTCGCGGTGGGTCGGGCGGAATGGGGTGGCCCCTTCAAAGGTGGCGATCAGCTGAGAGAAAATCCATGGGTTGCGGATGGCGCCGCGTCCGATCATCAGCCCCGCGGCTTGGGATTGGTTGAGGGCAGCGATGCCAGTGGCAACATCGACTACATTGCCATTGGCGATCACGGGGCACGGCATGGCTTGAACCGCATGCTTGATGCGATCGGGGTGGATGGGCGTTTGGTAGCGCTCTTTCACCGTGCGGCCATGGATGGTCAGGCCATCGATGGCGTGGCGGGAGAAGATCTCTAGCAATTGAGGGAACTCGTCGTCGCTGTGGTATCCGACGCGGGTTTTGACGGTGAAGGCTCCAGGGATGGCGTCACGGAGTCGGCCTATCAATTCATCCACCCGCTCGGGCTCGCGGAGCAGCCCGCCACCTGCGTTTTTGCGGCAGACCACGGGGGCGGGGCAGCCGAGGTTGAGATCGATCCCTGCGATTGGCAGCTCGGAGAGCTCCTTGACGGTGCGGAGCAAGTGGGGGATGTCTTGCCCGATCATTTGGGCATATATGGGGCGATTTGTGCGATTTTCGAGGATCGACCGCAAAATGTAGGGGTTCAGGCTCGAGTCGGGGTGGACTCGGAAATACTCCGTTACAAACCAATCTGGGGCGCCACGGCGAGCGATAACGCGCATGAATGGCAAGTCGGTCACGTCTTGCATCGGTGCCAAAACCAAGCCTGGGCGGTCGTTAGGGAGGTGTTTGCGCATCAGGGAAGGTGCCCACACTGGCAGGAATTCCTTTGACATCCAATCCCTTCATGAGTTGTTTTAGATGCATTAACTAACGCAGAAGAAAAAGTGGATAACGATTTGTTACATACCGAAAAGATTCTCGCCGACCGTAAAGTCTTCTACCTCGACCTGAAGAGCAACGCGCGCGGTAAAGTCGTCAAGATCACTGAAGATGTCGCGGGCAACCGAGACACCATCATGGTGCCGGCGGAAATTCTCGGCGATTTCATCGCAGCTTTGAGCGACATCAAGGCGACTTCCGACGAGAGCGAGTAGGGCTTGAGTTGACCGGGGGGAATGATCTCGTCCGGGCGGAGTCTAGATGAGAAGGAACTTACAGCACCATGAGCATGTCCACACCTCCTTCCGTCAACATTGCCCGCCTGACCTATTTGTTGATCTGCGAGGCTGCTGGTATCGCGATTGCGCTGAGCACGCAGGGTGGGCTTTATGAGATTTCGCTGACCACGGGTGTTGTCGGTGGCCTGTCCGTTGCGGCGGTCTTCATTCTGGTGGAGTCCCTGACGCGTGGTTTTTCGCTGCGCGGATTTTCAACTGCCACCTTTGGATTGGCAGTGGGATTGTTTTGCGCGTGGTTGCTAACGCGGGTGCAGATTTCCAATTTGGTTGAGTTGGCATTTCGTGAGCAACTCGAGTCTGAGGTGAATGCGGCCGACTTGGTAAGCGCGTTGAAACTCGCTTTTGATGTCACGCTCTATGCGAGTTTGGGATTCTTGGGTGCGGTGCTGGCTTTGCGTGGAAGTCGTGACGACTTTGCGTTCATCGTTCCCTACGTTCGTTTTCGTCAGGATGCTTCGAGTGGTCAACCGATTGTGGTTGATGCCGATGTGGTCATCGACGGAAGAGTGATCAAGATTTTGAAATCCGGTTTCCTCAGTGGTCGCCTGATTGTTCCCAAGTTTGTTTTGGATGAGTTGCAAATGATGGCCGATTCCAAGACGCCGGAGACTCAAGGGCGAGGTCAGCGAGGGCTGACGATCATGGAGGAGATCAAGAATGAGAAAGACATTCAGTTATCGATTCACGACACGCAGGACTCCGTGGCTGGAGACAAAGCGAACTCCATCATGGTGGAGGTGGCGCGGCTGTTGAATGCGCGGCTTCTAACGGTTGATGACAGCTTGGCGAAGTTTGCGAGACTGCAGGGTGTGGACGTTTTGAACATGTATGAGTTGGACGAGGCGCTAAAGCCATCCGTGGAAGCCGGCCAGCGCGTGAGAATTCCGCTGGTGCGAAATGGCAAGGACGAGGGTCAGGCGATTGGCTACTTGTCCGATGGCACCATGATTGTGGTGAATCAAGGCGTGGCCAAAGTGGGCGAAACCGTCGAGGTCGTCGTGACCAGCACGTTGCAAACCGCGAGTGGAAAGATGATTTTCGCGGAGCTTTGTAAGCCGTCGTGACGTGGTGGTTCGGTGGGATTATGGTGCTGCGGGCCGAAGCACCCTACCTTCCTTATAAAAGGGTAGGGTGGATCAGCTTGATCCACCGATTATCCTGGTTCCGCAGAGCCATCATTCCGATTCGCATGGGTTACGCTTGCCAGCGGTATTCACGGTGCTGCGGGCCCTCCTACGCTAAAGCTACGGCGCGGTAGCCCGCAGCACCCTACCTTTTTTGGGATGGAACAAGGCGAAATTAAACCGCCGCTACAAATTACTTCGCGGGCTTGTTTTTCATCTGCTTGCGGAAGACGGGAATGAGTTCGTCGTTCATCCACTTGAAAGCCGCATCGAGGCCATCGCTTTGGTAGAGTTTCCCGATGGAGGCCTCGACTCGAGTTGGGTTGCCAAATGAGCTGAGGAAATCGTTGGAGGTCAGGCGGGTGAACCAGATGCCGTCCATGTTGCCGCGCTCGCGCAATACATATTGTCGTGCAAACAAAGCGAGCACAGCATCGCCCACCCAGGCGGCTTCTCGTTCTTCGCGGAGTTCTTCTTCTTTGCGGCTCACGGGCGGAGCATTGGCATCATGCGGCGGGGCATTCAAGTACGCAGTTTTGGGTCAGAGATGCCTGCGGCATCATGGGATTCGGAATATCTTTTGGTTGTAGGGGTCTCGGGCGATTTCGCCGGAGTTGAAGCCTGCAATGTTGATGCGTTTGAAGGGTGGGTGGGGACTGATGACCTGATCGCGTTCGCTCGTGGCGGTTGCGACCGGGTGGACCAAGACTTTTTTTGGCGCAGGCTCCTCGTGATCTTGCTTGAGAAAATCGGGTTCACTTAGGTCTTCCTCGGTGTAGTGAACTTGGTTGTCCACGGTGTCCGGTGCTCTTGGGTTTACCGCGACAGGAGCCAGCGGCGGGCGTGGGGCAAATCGAGGCGGTGGTGGAACATTGCTGCAAGCGCTCAATGCCACAGGTAGGATCAGGAATAGAAATCGTCGCATGCAGGTGTGACGAAGCGACCTGAGGATTTATTCAACCGCGGATCAAATGCTTGCCCAAAATGGCCATCTTGCGGGCTTTGGAGACGCTGTAGCGTTGGGAGAGAACCTGAAAGTTGTCGTCGCGCATTTGTTTGAGCAGCTCTTGGTAGATCGCACTCATGATGCGGGCAGGGCGTAGGGCATGGTGATCGGTCGCGGTGATAAGCGAATCGGCCTCTTTGAAAAATGCCTCGGCGCGGTTCGCTTCGAATTCCATGAGTTCGAGGAAGCGGTCGTCGTGGGCGCGATTTTTGAGGTCTTCCTCAGTGAGTTTGAACTTCGCGAGATCTTCGAGAGGAAGATAGACGCGGCCGTTCGAGATATCTTCGCCGACATCGCGCAGGATATTGGTGAGTTGCAGCGCCTTGCCGAGAGCGAGGGCGTAGTCTTCGGATTCTTTCGATTGGCATCCAAACAAGCGGATGGAAACGAGGCCCACGGCGCAGGCGACTTTCCAGATGTAGTCGCCGAGGTGATCCCATGTTTGAAACCGCTGCGGTTCAAGATCCATCAGGCAGCCATCGATCACCGCCGTGAAGAGTTCGGTGGGAATTTGATGTCGGTCCCGCAGATCGGCGACTTCGCGTTGCAGTTCAGCGGGTTTCTCAAACCCATCGTTCAGCCCTTGCTTCCATTGTTCGAGGGCGGTGCGGCGCTGCTCTTCAGGGATGCCTTCGTCATCCGCAAGGTCGTCCATGGTGCGGCAGTAGGCGTAGAACACCACCGTGTCGTCGCGTTGTTCCTTGGGCAGGATTTTGAGAGCGAACGCGAGGTTCGACTTGGCGCGACGGGTGATCTCGGAAGCTTCAGACACTTGTCTTATTTGATGAAACCCCAGTGACCTGACGTGATGGGCCAGAGCGAGAAGAGTGCGGGGCCGGCCAAGTTGTATTCTTTCACCGTGCCCCAGTAGCGGGAGTCCAGTGAGTTGTCGGTGTTGTCACCGAGCGCGACGTATTCGCTCATGCCGGGTTGGGTATCAATCTTGAGGGTCATCGTTTGACCTGGCTCGGCGAGATATTGGCGATGAGGTTTTCTTTCGTCGTTGGCAAGGATGTAGCCTGCTGTCTCGGCGATTTTCTGGATGCCAGGTTCTTGGGCGATCTTGCCGTTGACCATCAGGTGAGGTTTTTTGATTTCAAGGGTGTCGCCGGGAACGCCGCACAAGCGCTTGATGTAGTGTGAGCCTTTGGCTTGAGCACCGCTGCGGATGTCGATGCCGCGAATGCCAATCGTATCAAAGACGAAGACTTCGCCCCGTTGCGGATTGCGGAAGTGATAAGCGAACTTGTTGACTAGAACGAGGTCGCCAGAGTCGATCGTGCCCTCGACAAGAACCGTGCCTTTGGGAATGAGGCCTTTGTTGTTGTATGCCGCTTGAATGACCTCTCGCAGTCCGGCTTCAAGGCATGGGCTAGCGGGTGCTGGGAGGCGCAGTGGTTCGGATCCGCGGAAGTGCATTTCAGAGCGGCTGAAAAAGTGATTCACTTGGACGTTGCGGATGTCGGGTTCACCTTCCTTGTTGAAGGCGATGTAGCGGTCGCGGTCGTTGATGACTTTGACATAGCTTCGGCCTTTCAGAACTTTTTGAGCGATTCGTTTTGGGAAGGCGGGGCGATCGGTGGTGTGCTCGCCAACGATGCCGTTGAGTGTCGGCTGCATCGACCCCGTAGGGATGCGGAATGGTTGCAGGTAGTAGGCGCGCAATCCGAGGGCGATGACGATGGCAACGAACATCACCTCAACATTTTCCTCAAACCAGTTGGTGGGTTTTTGGTGGGGGAGAGCATCATCGCAGGTGGCGCGAAGGTGCTTGGATGCTTCATCAACTTTTTTGCGATCGCCCGATTTGATGGCGTCGATCAAGTCCTCGCGACGCGACTCAATTTCGCCAATGTGCTCTGGCTTGAGGAGGTCGAGTTTGTACTGGAGAAATTTGCGTGCTCCTTTGACCAAGTACTTGGCTTCGGATTTCCACTTGGGAGTGAACATGGGGTGAGCTTCGTGTCAGTTGGAGGGTTCTGCAAGTCAAGAGACTGGGTCGATTGGATTCGCTTGTTTTGAGACTCTTCGGTGTTAGGCTAAAGCATGGGATTTCAAGGGCTGGAGGTTGATTCTTGGTGGAGTCTGTTGGTGGTGGTCGTGCTCTACACCATTGGCTTCCTTCACGTCTTGCATGCATTGATGCATGTTCGTACTTCGCAAGGCACGGTCGCTTGGGTGGTGTGTTTGGTGACGATTCCGTTCTTTGCGATTCCCCTGTATTGGCTGCTGGGTCGCAATCGTTTCGCCATGAACGTGGGTGGGCGGCGCGAGAAAGATGAGCGCTTGGCCAAGTTGGCGGAGTCGATGGAGGAAAACCTGCGAGACATGGAAGTCGATATTCCTGGCGATGATGCCTTTGAGCGGGCTGCAAAAATGCTCGGTGGTTTGCCGTTCACACGTGGCAATGACTTGCGGTTGTTGATCGATGGAGATGAAACATTTGAGCGGATTTTCAGGGCAATCGAGCGTGCGAAGTCGTATGTCTGTGTGAGTTTCTTCATTGTTAAGAATGATCGGCTCGGGAAGCGCTTTCAGGAGACCTTGATTCGGAGGGCGCGTGAGGGCGTGAAGGTCCACTTTTTGTTTGATGAGATAGGTTCGCACAAATTGGGTCGCAAGTACCTAGGCGAGCTCAAAGCGGCAGGTGTGGAATGTTATTCTTTTGGGGTGAATCGTTATTGGTGGTCACGGTTCCAGGTCAACTTCCGCAACCACCGCAAAATCGTGGTGTGCGATGGAGACATCGCATTCATTGGTGGATTGAACGTGGGGGATGAATACATGGGCCGAAACCAGAAGTTTGGGAATTGGCGTGATACGCATTTGGAGATGAAGGGGCCAGTCGTGCAGGCGGTGCAGCGGGTGTTTCTGGAGGACTGGTTTTGGGCCGCGAATGAGGTGCTTGATTTGGCGTGGGAGACAGATGATCAAAAGCTCGATGAGGTTGCAGCGGTGATTCCTACGGGTCCAGCGGATCCAGCGGACTCTTGGCAGTTGGTGGTGGCAGAGGCAGCGAACACAGCACGCGAGCGGCTGTGGATTACCTCACCGTATTTTGTGCCGGATGAAGGGGTGCTGACAGCGTTGCAGGCCGCGGCGATTCGAGGCGTGGATGTGAGAATTTTGATCCCAGAAAAACCCGACCATCTCTTGGTGTGGATGTCAGCCTTCTCCTACTACCAGCAATCGATTCCATTTGGGATCCGTTTGTTCCGGTATCACCAAGGATTTCTACACCAGAAGGTCATGTTGATCGATAGTCGCATGGCCGCGGTTGGCTCTGCGAACCTGGACAACCGGTCATTCCGGCTGAACTTCGAGATCACCGCGTTTTCTCCCTCTTATGCGTTCGTCAGCGAAGTGGCTGAGATGTTGATGGACGACTTCGAAAATGCGCGTGAAGCGAAATTAGAAGACTACACCAAGAAGCCATTTCTGTTTCGTGTGGCATCACGTGCGGCGCGACTCTTTGCGCCAATCCAGTGATCAGCGCTGCAAAGCAACACTTCTCAGCTCGGGCTTTTGGCGAACGATGTTGTGAAGCATCGCGCGACAATGATCGTGCTTGGTGCGGCCACTCAAGAGTTCGGCGCTTCTTTGGAAAGATCCCCAGCGGACGATTTCGATTTCGACGTTTCGTCGTCCCCATTGGTTCATGACCGCCTTGTTGGGTTTGTAGATATCGATGGTTCCGGTGCCGGTGAGAGCTGAGCCGTAGTCATCGATGACGTAAGTGTAAGGCAGGCCCTTGATGCGGAACAAAGTGCCGAGCGGGTAGAACGACCAATCAGCGGCCGCGCTGCGGTAGCGGTTGGTGTACATCAATTGGGTTCCTGCAGCACTCTTGCTGCCGTATTGGATGTGATCGTCCTCGGTGCATGTGTAGGCGGTAGTGCGAACAATGCGGTGTTTTTCGCGGAAAGGATAGACCGGCATCGAGTGCTTGTCTTTGGGGCGCGAGCTGGCACTTGAAACCAAGCGTGAAGACGGGTTGGGCAGCTCGTAGCTGTCATTGCCGAGATAACCGTAGAGGCGTGATTTTGGGATCAGAGCCAAGTCGCTGTTCTGGCAGCTACTCAGAAGAAGCAAGGCTGCTAGAGAAATGAGTGCAGAGATACGGATGCTCATATGGGTTTGGGTGCGGAATGGATCGAGTCGGTGGGTTAGGCAAAAACGATGAACGCGGCCCATCTTTAATCGATTGGCCCCCATGCGGCAATCCAAATTCCACTCCTGGATCACCGTGTGGTGGCAGGCAACCACGCTCTAGCCCCCATACTACGGGACATCGGGGGCTTGAAGAAGGCCTCCAGACCCCGTCTCGATTCGAGATCGTGGAGGGCCTCACCAATTTCTGCAAATCGCCAGCGAAACCCTGAATCCATCAGCCTTTTTGGCGTTCCCCAACGGCTTTTCAGGATCAGCTCGGTTTCGGTCCGCATGACCCATGCGCCGATGGCCAACATCCACTTTGCGGCCGGTAGGCCGATGGGCATGCCGATGGTTTCACGGAAGCTGCGCATCATCTCGCGGTTGGTCGGAAAAGTCGGGGAGGTGACATTGACCGTGCCATCGGTGAGGGGTTGATCGATCAAGGTGCGGACGGCCCGGAGGAAGTCTTCCATGTGGATCCAGCTGATGCGTTGGTCGCCCGCGCCCATGGTTCCGCCGAGTCCCCATTGAGTGAGGTTACTCAAAACGTCGAACACGCTGCCCGGTTCGTTGGCGAGAACCATGCCAGTTCGCAGTGCGATCTTGCGGGTGTAGGGCGGTGTTTGGCAGCCGAAGAAGGTTTCCTCCCAGATGCGTGCAACATCACAGGAGAAGCCAGTTCCCATTTCGCCCATCCATTCGCTTTGGCCGCGATCGGTCGCGTGTCGGTAGATCGTCGCGGTGCTTGAGTTCATCCAAACTTTCGGTGGCGATTCGCATTCGGCGATGGCTTGGCCAATGATGCGAGTGGAGTCCACGCGCGAATCAAGGATCTCTTGGCGATTCGCTTCGTTGTAGCGGCAGTTCACGCTGCGCCCTGCGAGGTTGATCACAGCCGTGGCGCCTTCGAGGGCGAGGGCCCATGGACCGATTGTTTTGCCATCCCACTCGAGAAACATGCCATCGCCGCTCCAGCCATCACGGTTGCGAGCGACGGCGACCACTTCGTATCCGTGGCGGGTGAGGTCGCGGCTGAGGTAGCGTCCGAGGAAGCCATTGGCTCCGAAGATGATGGCGATGGGTTTCATGGTGGTTTGCGGCTTCGCCGCTGTTCTTGGTTCTTAGTTCCTAGTTCTTGGTTGGGCTTCGCGCGGTTCAGTGGCTGGGTTGTTGCGGGTTTGGAATGGCAGGTGGGGTGTTGGCGCGGCCTTTTCTTCTCATTTTGTTGAAGTTGAACATGTTGAAGAAGTGCATGGCACCGAGGACGAGCATTACGAATCCGAGTTTGGTGGCGGTGTATTCAATGCCGCTGATGAGGTCGGTCGGTTTGATTCCGCGGCTCAGGAAGAGCAGGATGAAGCCGATGTTGATGAGGTAAAAGCCCACCACTAGCAGATGGTTGACCGCATCAGCTCGCTCCTCGTCGCCGCGGAAGGCATCGATCAGAAAGAGTCGGCCGTTTTTGTGGAGCGTCTTCGCCACCCAAATGGTGAGCGCGATGCTGACGATGATGTAAACGATGTAGGTGTAGACGGGTGTGGTCATGGTTTTTGGGTTCCTAGTTCTTGGTTCTTGGGATTTTTTTTAACCGCAAAGGCGCTAAGGTCGCGGAGGGTCGCAAAGGTTTTTGTTTTGGTTTTGAGATTTCGCGGTGTCGAAGGTCTGAAGGTCGAAAGTCAAAGGTCGAGCTTCGCGATTTTCTTTGGCCGACTTTCGACCTTTGACTTTAAGACTTTTGACTCTTCTATTTGTATTTTCAGGAAAAAGTGAAAGTTGGTATTGTGAGTTTGGGTTGTGAGTGAGTGAGGGGAATTAGCGGAGCAACTTGGCGGCGATTTGCAGCGCGTAGTTGTATTTCATCGAGCCGACTTTATCGGCGGTGGATGAGGCGAATTCGACGAACTCTTGGAGTTGCTTCATTTGGTCGTAGAATGCTTTGCCATCGGGGGACTTGATATCCTTGCTGTCGTCCGCGCAGCGGCGGAGGACGTTGAGGGCGGGTTCGATCTCGCGGCGTTTGCGTTCTTTGACGACGATGGTGAAAATTTTCCAGACATCCTTTTCGGCCTCGAAGAACTCTTTGCGTTCTCCTTTGCGGACGATGATGCGAACCAGGCCCCAGGAGACGAGGTCCTTGAGATTGGTGTGAGCGTTGCCCCGACTGATTTGGAGTTCCTCCATCACCTGGTCGGTCGAGAGCGACGTGTGGGAGGTCATCAGCAACGCGTGGATTTGTGCCATCGTGCGGTTGATGCCCCACTGGCTGCCGAGCGCACCCCACTGGCTCACGAACTCGTCGCGGGCGGCTTGCAGTTGCTCGGTTTGGTCGCTCATCTACTTTCAGTAAATACTGAAAGTAGAGGAATGCAAGAGGAAAGTCGTTGCTAGCGTTTGGTTTTTTAACCGCAGATGAACTCAGATGGATGGGATGATGAGTTTTTGTCGCCAGCTGTGACTTCCGGGGTTGTGGGATGGGCTCGACCTCGCGGCTCAGAGTGGCGTATTGGCCATCACTACTTCCGCTTGTTGCTGCGGCGACTTGGGCTCTTCCGTTTGTGGAGGTCCTTTTTGTGGTGAGCGTTGGCGGCTTTTTTCTTCGCCTTGTGTTTGTGTCTCGGTGGGCCGCCTTGTTGCTTGGGTCGCGGCCGCGTTTTGACGGTGCCTTCGGAGGTGGGTGGACCGGCGACCGCGAAGTCGATGAAACGGCGCTCAAGATCGAGAGAGACAACGTGCAATGGAACGCGCATGCCGATTTGGATGATTTTGCCATCGGATGATACCCATGCACCGCGATGCCCTTCCAAACGCCAGCGGCCACCTTTTGGCAGCTCCTCGCGTTTGACGACACCACGCAAACTCATGTTGGGGACTTCGACCATCAGTCCCATCGGGCGGACGTCGGTGATGAGCCCATCGAACTCATGCGGGTCGTGCATTTCAGCGATGCGACCAAGGTATTCGAAGAGTTTGATTTGTTTGCTCTCGCTCTCAGCTTCTGCGGAAGCGCGTTCGGTGTCAGAGATGTGGCGGGCAAGCTCGACAAGTTCCGACTGCGACATGGTCTTGTCGGGCTGCTTCGGTGGGTTGATGAGTAGTGGTTGAAGCGCACGGTGGACGATGAGGTCGGCGTAGCGACGGATCGGGCTGGTGAAGTGACAGTAGTCGGTTTTCGCCAGGCCATAGTGGCCAAATGGGTCAGCTGAGTAGGCTGCGCGTTTGAGGCTTTTGAGCAATCCAAGTTTGATGATGTGTTCCTCGGGAGAGCCTTTGGCTTCATCCAGCAACTTTTGGATGTGCGCGCGGTTGGTGAGATCGCCGGGACGGTAGCCATGCATTTTGGCGGTCTCGGTGTAGTCCATCAGGCGCGACGGATCGGGGTCGTCGTGAATCCGATAGATTGCCGGCTTCTTTTGTTCGCGTAGAATTTTGCCGACGGATTCGTTGGCGATGAGCATGCATTCTTCGATCAGCTGGTGGCTGTTGGAATGCTGAACTGGCACGGCCGCACAGGCGCGGCCTTTGCTGTCGAGTTTGATTTTGATCTCCGACATTTCGAGGTCGAGCGCACCGTTTTCGAATCGGCGTCGGCGCAGGGTGGATGCCATTTTCCAGGCTTCCTTGACCATTGGGACGAGATCTTTTTCGGATCCTTCGGGGGCAGGTTTGCCATCGAGGATGTCTTGCGCTTGTTCGTAAGAAATTTTCGCACGGCTGTGGATCACCGCGTTGATGAATTTGGCGTGTTTGACTTTGCCGCTTTTGTCGATGTCGATCAGCGCGCATTTCGTGAGGCGATCGACATTCGGTTTGAGCGAGCAGATGCCGTTGCTGAGTTCGACTGGAAGCATCGGCAGGACGCGGTCGACGAGGTAAGTCGAGTTGCCGCGTTTGATGGCTTCTTCATCCATCGGGCTACCCGGTTTGATGTAATGCGAAACGTCGGCGATGTGGACGGCGAGTTTCCAGCCGTCTTTGGTCGCCTCAACCCAGATCGCATCGTCGTGGTCTTTCGCGTCGGCGGGGTCGATGGTGATCACCAGCTTGTCACGCCAGTCTTCGCGCAGGGCGATTTCTTGGTCATCAGGTTCTTCGGGAACGGCGCGTGCTTCATCGAGCACTTCGCTTGGGAATGAGGTGTGGATGCCGAAGCGGTGGATCACGCTGATGATATCGACTCCGGGTTCGCCGGGCCAGCCGAGGACTTCGATGATGCGTCCGTGTGGAGCGTTGCTGCCGTCCCAATCTTCCAAATCCACCACGACCATTTGCCCGGGTTCCGCGGTCGAGTCGCCGGAGAGTTCGATGCGCCCGTCGACCGCCTTGTCATCGCAGTCGACCCACGAGAAGCCTTTTTTCTTTTGGAAGGTTCCGACGAGTCGGCCTGAGCGGCGACTGAGCACTTTCTCCACCCGGCCGCGGGTTTCGTCCTCTTGATTGGGAATCATTTCTTGGCGCGTGCGGAACTGGCGTTTTGGGCTCGGTTGATGGAGTGAGAGGAGGACACGGTCGCCATCGAGGGCGGTGCCGGTATCGCGGCGGGGGACAAAGACGCGGTCGAGTGCGAGCATATCGATGCCCGTAGCGATGTTTTCTTCGTTGGTGAGTTCCGGGTAGAAAAACGCGTGGCCTTTCGGGTGGAACTTCAGGCTGCCGGAGAGTGTATTGGATGGTTGTGTACGCAAGAGATAGGTTGCTTTCTTTCCCTCTTGGATCGTGCCGTCGTGGACGAGGGCTTCGATCGTCTTGCGAAGCTCGGAGCGTCGTTCGACAGGGATCTTGAGGTGCCGGGCCAAGTAGGATTTGGTCACCGGTTGCTTTGGATTGGCGCGCATGTGGCCGAGAATGGCCTCATGAAGGTCGTTGCCTAGCATGGGCGCATTGTGTTGTCGGGCGTGGCCGACCGCAACGGCAAAGGATGAAATTCCGTAGTTTATGTCGATGTGTAGGCAGTTTTGTGGTATATTTGCTGTTACAAACTGATTTTCTGTATTGCCCCAGTCTCCGAATCCCTCATTCTGAACCTCATATGAAAAACTCCCAGTCCATGACTTCCCGCGGCTTCACGCTGATCGAAATTTTGGTGGTGATCGCGATTATTGCCATCTTGGCAGCAGCTGGATTTGCTGGTGGCCAATTTGCGATTCAGAAAGCACGCGAGACCACCGCCCTTGCCGTGTGCAAAGAATTGGAGCTTGGAGTGAACAGTTTCTTCACCGAATACGGCTTTTTGCCAACTTCCACTGAGGAGGGGGATGATGAAACGATCGCGACTGACACCAATATCGAGATGATCGAAATCCTTCTCGGTTTTGAAGATGCGGCGAACCCGTTGAACCAGCGCGGTATTAAGTTCATCGACATCAAAGAGGGTCGGGGCAACAAGGGTGGTTTGATTTACAACGATGCCGGTGACGGTGTCACAGGGCTCTACGATCCATGGGGCGGTCCTTACAACGTCATGTTGGACACCGACTACGATGAGCGCCTTTCCGTTCAGCCCAAAGCTTCTGCCACTGCTCGCACACTCAACGGCAAGCGCGTTGTGGTTTGGTCGGACGGTGCTGATGCGACCGAAGGCGGCAACGGCAAAGTCACGGATGATGTGACGACGTTTTAGGTAAATGCTGAAAAGCTGAAATTGGAAATGCTGAAATGGGGGCTTTGCTCGATTCAGTGGCTTCGACCATGAATGAGCATGTGTGCTTCGCAATTGCCCAATGTGTTTCTGAGGACTCTTCCGTTCAGGAAAAGTGATGTGTGGTTAATTCGCGCTCTCTATTTGGGCTTTTTCAGTGCCCTTGTTTGTCTTGGGTTTTGGGCGGCGAAGCCCAATTATGGTTGTGGTGGGGGTCGAGGACTACAAACTTTAGGTGTCTGCAAGGAGTTGCAACTCGGGATTGCTAGCTTTCATGCTGAATATGGCAAATTGCCGATTCGAGTGAGTAGAGATGTGACTCTCGATATGAACAGTGCTGAAGGTTTAGCATTGTTGAATGTTCTTCTCGGAATGGTAGATGGGCCAAATCCGGTGAATGTTAGAGGAATCAAATTCATCGATATCAAAGAGGCGAAAGCTCAGCGAGACGGTGTAGTGTATGCCGCTACCGACGATCGGGTGGTAGGGTTTTATGACTCATGGGGCGGCAGTTACAAAGTTCGACTCGATGGAGATGGAGATGAGGTTGTTGAGGTGAAACCCAAGGCGTGGAATAAAGCCATCAAGGTTGAAGGGAGCCGGGTATTGATATGGTCGGATGGACCAGACGGTGTGGCGGAACGAGGTGGTGCCTCGGATGACGTAACGTCATGGTAGGTAAATGCTGAAACGCTGAAATTGGAAATGCTGAAATGGGGGCTGCGCGCGATTCAGTTGCTTCGGCTTTAGGCGGTCCATTGGATCGGACCGCGCGGAGCGCCGTCCCTGCCAGGGTGATCCTCCAAATGTTCTACGCCTCGAATGATGTGAGAACATGGTGATGCGCTTGCGACCGATGACCACTGACCGATGACCAATCAACTGGCCGCTTCGCGGCCTTAACTTTTCCAGAGCATCTTGATGCCGAAGGCGATGAGGAGGACGGCGAAGATGCGAGTGAGGGTCTGGTTGTTCATGCTGCGCATGAGATCGCTACCAAACCAGGCGGCGAGTGCGGCGGCGACGCCGGTGGCGGCGACGATTTTCCAATCGATCAGGGTGCTGCCGCGCATGTTGTTGCCGGTGGCCGCGACCGAGGTGACGATGATGACGGCCATTGAAGTGGCAACGGCTTGTTTGTGTTCAAGCCCGAGCAGGGTGACAAAAGCAGGCACCATGACGATGCCGCCGCCGACCCCGCAAAGTGCTCCTAGGAGTCCCGCGGCAATGCCGATGGCGGTGGCTGTTAGAATGAGTTTCATTTAGCGAGTGGCGGTTGCGCGGCGCCCGGTTTTTCGTGCTGCTGCAATTTCAACAATCAAGCGGTGGAGGATGAGTCGGTGATCGAGGCCGGTGGTGACCAGTGACTGATCGGCCTTCAGCGTGGCTTCCATCACGTGCTGCAATTTTTGCAGATCAAAGTTCACCGAGTTTTTCAGCGCGAGAAAGATAGGGAAGACATTCACGCCGCTGCCGTCTTTTTTCTGTGGCAACCACGCGCGGTCGTTTTCGGGAAGCCGGTTGAGGGCGCCGGCAAAGCCTTGGTAGTTGCCGGTGGGTGGGTTGAACGTTTCGGTGACGAGTTTTGCCATGTAGAGGTTTCTCACCACGCCGATGACCGAGGCGCGCATGATGCCGATGGCGGATTCGTCGGCTTCAAGTTGTTGGTCGATGAGTTGGATGGCGCGGGCGGCGTTGCCGGTTTGGATGGCCTTGCCGATTTCAAAGACAACGGCAGCGCGGCTGAGAGGGACGAGTTGGTTGACGTCGTCTTCGGTGATCGTCCGCCGATCAGGGCCGAGATAGAGGTCGAGCTTTTCGAGTTCGTTGCCGATTTGTTGCGACTGTTCGCCGGCGAGCATGACGAAGATCTCGAGCGCATCGCGATCGAACTCGAGGCCAAACTCAGAGGCTTTGTTGGTCACCAGCATCGCCACCTCGTCTTGCCAACCGTCGCGGCTGGTATCGATGCGGTCATGGCTTTGGACATCAGCCGTTTTTTGGATGAACTTCCAGAAGGCGCGTCGCTTGTCGATGCCTTGCGCGGTGAGCAAAAGCCTCACGCCATCGGGCAGACCGTCTTCGATGGATTTGCGAAGCACCTCGACGCCGGCTTCGGTGCGTTGCGATCGGCCAGTGACCGTGTCGCCTAGGAAATTGGCATTCCGCAGCCAGACCACCTTGTCACCGCCAAACATCGGAACGGTCTGGAGGGCTTGGACGGTGGACGAGCAGATTTCGTAGGCGGAGTCCGAGTTGTCAGAGACGCCATCGATGGTCTCATGCGTAAAGCCGTCGTCGGTACCGCCCGTCAACTGGTTGTAGAGTTCGAGCGATTTCTCACGCACTTGGCCGTCATCGGTGCCGACGATGGCAAAGAAGTTGCCAGCTTTCTTGGCGGAGGATGTTGCTTTGGCGGCCACGGGATGGTTTTAGCGGTGCGGGGTGGTGTCTGCAACCATGCTCACTCGGAATCGTTCGAACGCTCGGTTTTTTTGCGTTCGCGGGCTTCGCGGAAGAAGCTTTGGAGAATGAATAGGCAGTCTTCGCTCATCACGCCCGCCGTCACATCGCAGCGGTGGTTGAGCGGCGGGTTGGATTCGAGCAGGTTGATCCATCCGCCGGCCGCACCGCCTTTTGGGTCGGGGCAGCCGAAGACCACGCGGTCGGGGCGGCAGTGGACAATCGCACCAGCGCACATCGGACAGGGTTCCTTGGTGACAAACAGTGTGCACTTTTCGAGCCGCCAATCGCCGAGCGATTCCTGTGCTGCGGTGAGGGCGAGCATCTCGGCGTGGGCGGTGGCGTCCTTGAGGGTTTCCACCTGGTTCCATGCACGGGCGATGATTTTGCCTTCGTGGGCGATCACGGCGCCGACCGGCACTTCACCAGCGGCGTAGGCCTTGCGTGCTTGGCGCAGCGCCTGACCCATGAAGTAGTCGTCGCTTTTCAGATCGAGGATAGGTTCCATTTCGTCCACGCCTTATGGGTAGTGATTTGGGGTCAAAAGGTCAAAGGTCTAAAAGTCGGCCTGAATGGTTACCGGCGGTTTTTCCAGCCACAGAGGCACTGAGTGATCAGAGGTCACAGAGGAAGAGGGCTCTGTGTTCTCGGCGCTTCCTTTGTGACTCGGTGTAAATCTGAGGGCGGTTCATAAAATTTCCGTGTCATCACCTGAGCTTCGTGGTTTTTTTAGGTATGGATTTTAACAAGCGAATCATAGCCCCCTCATTGTTGGCGGCGGATTTTGGGAAGATTGCCGATGAGGTGAAACGTGCCGTGGGGGCGGGAGCAGATTGGATGCACTTGGATGTGATGGACGGCCATTTCGTGAAAAACATCTCCTACGGTCCTGCGATGATCAAAACGGTGGATGCCACGGACGACATCTTTCTCGATGTGCATTTGATGATCTCTCGGCCCGATCACTACCTGCAGGATTACCTCGATGCCGGATCGGATTTGATCACGGTGCATGTGGAAGCAGAGCACGATGTGGCGGAGACTTTGAAAAGGATCCGCGATGCTGGGAAGTTGGCTGGCTTGGCATTGAACCCAGCGACACCGATTTCAGAGGTCGCGCCCTACTTGGATCAGATCGACTTGTTGTTGTGCATGACCGTGGTGCCGGGCTTTGGTGGGCAGGCATTCATGTCGGAGGTTCTCGAAAAGGTAAAGGCGGCGGCGAAGCTGCGCGAAGAGGAAGGTCATCAGTTTCACATTGAGGTCGATGGCGGCATCGACGCCGAGACTGCGCCGCTCTGTTACAAGGCGGGAGCCAATGTGATGGTTGCTGGGTCATCGACCTTCGGTAAGCCGAACATGGAGGATGCCATCCGCGCGATCCGCGAGGCTTAAGATCATGCCAATCATTGATCATCTGTTGGGGAATCCGGCGACGCGGAAAGCGATTTGGAAATGGTGGTATCCATTTTTGACACGTCGGCTGCGCGATGAAGGGGTGGTGTTTTTGAATTACGCTTTTGAGACGAGCCCACCAATGGCTGTGCCGATGGATGGGTCGGACGAAAAGAATCGGTGCTGTGCGCAGTTGTATCATCATGTGGCCGCGCTTCGTGACCTAACAGGCAAGAAGGTATTGGAGGTGAGTTGTGGTCATGGCGGCGGCGCTTCCTACATCACTCGCACATTTGAACCGAGTTCCTACACGGCGTTGGATTTGAATCCGACAGGCATCGATTACTGTCGGGATCGGCATCAGGTGGAGGGTTTGGAATTCATTCAAGGAGATGCAGAGGCCTTGCCATTTGATGATGCGTCGTTTGATGCCGTGATCAATGTTGAGGCATCTCATTGTTATCCGCACTTCCCCAAGTTCCTCAGTGAGGTTGAGCGGGTGTTGGTGCCGGGTGGAACGTTTCAATATGCGGACTTTCGATTTCGCGAGAGCATGCCGCCATGGGAGGATGGGATTGAAAAATGTGCGTTGGAGGTCGGGCAGATGACCGATATCAGTCAGAACGTCTTGTTGGGCTTGGATGCGAATTCTGAGCGGTCGTTGGAATTGATCGGTCGCAAGCTGCCCAAGTTCTTGCATGGCTTAGGCAGGGACTTTGCTGGGGTGGAAGGTTCACGCATTTACCGAGCTTTGGTGGATGGGGAGTTGGTTTATCGCTCCTATCTCATGGTGAAACGCTGAAATCCGCGTCGAAGCTTGCCAGCGCAAGCGGGCTGGATTGGACTGTCGGCATGACACGTCCCGACGGCCGAGAGCCGAATCAACTCCGCGAGATCAGTTTTATGCCCAATGTTGCACCGCATGCCACGGGCTCGGTGTTGGTTTCATTTGGAAATACGCGGGTCATCTGTTCTGCGACGGTGCAGGAAGATGTTCCGCGCTGGATGAAGCAGCAAAAAGTATCGGGTGGTTGGCTGACGGCTGAGTATTCCATGCTTCCGTATTCCACCCATGACCGGAAGTCGCGTGATATTTCCCGAGGCAAGTTGGATGGTCGTTCCTCCGAGATCCAACGCTTGATTGGTCGCTCGCTGCGTGCGGCGGTGGATTTGAAGAAGGTTGGTTCGCGAACGATCTGGATCGACTGTGATGTTTTGCAGGCGGATGGCGGAACGCGGACCGCGTCGGTTACGGGTGGGTGTGTCGCGATGGCGATTGCCTTCAACAAGTTGTTTGCCGAAGGCAAGCTGAAGGATTTTCCAATCAAGAAGTTGGTTGCAGCAGTATCGGCGGGTGTGTTCGAGGGTGAGCCGGTCTTGGATTTGAATTACCCGGAAGACAAAGATGCTTCCGTCGACTTCAACGTCGTCATGACTGAGGGGGGAGAGTTTGTCGAAGTGCAAGGCAGCGGCGAAGAAGCTGTGTTCACTGCAGACGAGATGAGCGCCATGTTGGAGCTGTCGCGTCAGGGCATTGCAGAGATCATCTCTTTGCAGAAGCAGGCGATCCTTACGGCGG
This sequence comes from Luteolibacter sp., assembly GCA_043566505.1. GTDB lineage: Bacteria > Verrucomicrobiota > Verrucomicrobiia > Verrucomicrobiales > Akkermansiaceae > Luteolibacter. The sequence goes on from CP121322.1 coordinate 1,661,461, forward strand.
ATCAAGCTGCGCCGGCCGATCTTGCTTCTCTGGTCTCATCGTTCAAGAAGTAGGACTTCATCAAGGTCTGTCCCGACATCATCGGCAGGGGTGCCATGCCTTATCCGTTATGATTGATTTTACTGAAAATCAGACCATAGTGTAGCCATGTCATTGTCTGCGGATGATTCTCGGGATGAAAAGCGGTCGACGCCATTACAGGCGCCGTCGGATGTGGTTCGTGATCTTGATGAGAAAGAGGAAGTGGATCTTTCCAGCTTATTGGATCTTCAAGACAAGCGGGTTGAGGTCGATAGCAAACGGACAACCCGCGTGATCCTGAAGGTGTGTGGGTCTTTGGTGATTCTCATGTTGATTGTCCTCGCGGTGTCTTCTGCGGCTCGTCGTGAGGTGAGTGGGTTGATTGAAAACGTCAAGGAGAGCCGCCAGCAGGTGGACGCCGAGAGCACGAATCGTGAGCTATCCAAGGCTTACGATGAAATCATGGTCAAGTTGGGTTCGCGCTCGACGGAGATCGACAGTGCGACGCGCAGGCTTGGGGGTGGATCCATCGACCGTTGAAGAAGACGGGATGGATGCGGAGATGAAAGAGATGATGGGGGGCGAGGGGCGAACTTCTGCAGAGCGCCTACGACTGGCCGAGAACTTGGCGCACATGGCTGGGGCTGAGTTGCCGAAGCCTGCGCAGGAGGTTGCTGAGCCGCCAGCTGAACTGAAGGATGCGCCTGATCCCGAGGTGAAGAAGTGAGGTGGCGGGGTCGACCTTGTGGTCGCCACGGCCTATGAAACGTGGTCTTTCAGACGGCGACAGACTTCTTCGACGTTGGCACGTGAGTTGAAGGCGGATACGCGGAAGTAACCTTCGCCTGCGGAGCCAAAGCCTGAGCCTGGAGTGACGACGACTTGGGCTTCTTCGAGCATCTTGTCGAACATGTCCCATGAGGTGACGCCTTGAGGGCAGGCGATCCAGACGTATGGAGCATTTTCTCCGCCGTAAACGTTGAGGTTGAGAGCGGTTGCTGCATCACGAAGCAATTTGGCGTTACCCATGTAGTGTTCGATCAAAGCGGAGACTTGTTGTTTGCCTTCCTCGGAGAAAATCGCGGCGGCGCCTTTTTGAACCGGGTAGCTGGCACCGTTGAACTTGGTGCTGGTGCGGCGGTTCCAGAGTTGGTGGAGCGGGACGCGGCTGCCATCCTCGGCTGCACCTGTGACGGTTTTCGGAATGACGACGTAACCGCAGCGGATGCCGGTGAAGCCGCCGTTCTTGGAGAATGAACGGAACTCGATCGCGCAGTCGTGAGCACCTTCGATTTCAAAAATGGAGCGGGGGATTTCCGGGTCCTGGATGAAGGCCTCGTAGGCGGCATCAAACAGGATCTGCTCGCGGTCGCGCCAGTTGGGTTGTTCGGAAAGCAAAGGTAGATGAGATCGGCTTTCTCTGTCGGAGGTGCAGCAACAAAGCCATTCTCCGCGGTGCAGGGAAGATAGAGCAGTCCGCCGAAAGCGCCATTTTCATCGGCGTCGCCGGTGTTGCCTTTCATGACATTGGTGTCGACGTAAACCGGGTAGACGGGATCGGTGATGGCGATGGTGTTGCCCTGGCCGAAGATGTCGAGGATGTTGCCGGTGTCGCATTTTGAGCCGTCGGAGATGAAGACTTCGTCGGCGCCGATGTTGAGGCCTTGGTATTGGTTTTTGACGATGGCGTCGCGGAGGAATTCGTAGCCTTGCTCAGGGCCGTAGCCGTGGAAGGTTTCGCGGTTCGCTTGTTCGTCGACCCCTTCATGCATGGCTTTCACCACAGCTTGAGGGAGGGGTTCAGTGACGTCGCCGATACCACAGCGAATGATGCGAGCGGCCTTGTCTGGATTGGCTTCCGAGTAGGCTTTGACGCGTCGGGCGATTTCAGGAAAGAGGTAACCTGCTTTGAGTTTGAGGAAATTCGAATTGATCGTGGCCATGGCGGGCGAATAAAGCGCCAGTTGGGGGCCGACGCAAGGCCGGATCGGGTTTTCCTCTGGCGAAGCCGTGAGGTCAGTCTTTCTTGGCTGGTTTGTGGCCGTAGAACTCTTCGAGATTTTTGCCAGTGTGGTTAACGAAAACCGACTCACCAAGTGGGTGGTGATTTCCGATGATGCGTTTGAAGGCGTTGTGGCAGAGGGAGGCAACACGGCTGGCGGTCCTGGCGGCGACTTCGACGGAGCTCGGGTTGGCACGGTTGAGGAAATCGGCTTCGCGTTTGACGGAAGCTTCTTCGCGTCGGATGTAATCGAGCAGAGCCTCGGCTTTTTTCATTTTCGCAGGGTCGGGCTCGGTCTTGCCAAGAGCCTCTTCGAGATTGCGGTTGAGGGCGCGTTCTTCGATCTTGAGAGCTTCGAGTCGCTTCTCGAGTTCGGCTGCTGCGGGCTGCCCGATTTCTTCGAGTTCTAGTTCAAGTGCTTGGAGCTTCTCTTCGAAGTCGGCGACTTCGAGCGCGAGTTTGACTAGACTATCTGGTATTTCGTTCATGAGCGTATGGGGGTTGATGCCACCCTGTATAGTAGCGCAGATTTGGGAGGAATCCAGTGGTTTGTTCTTGGTTCTTGGTTCTTGGTTCTTGGTTCTTGGTTCTTGGTTCTTGGTTCTTGGTTCTTGGTTCTTGGTTCTTGGTTCTTGGTTCTTGGTTCTTGGTTCTTGGTTCTTGGTTCTTCCGGTTTTTGATAGATGGGTGGTGAGATCGACCCAAAGGAGGAGCATTGTGATCTTGTGCTGTGATGGAGTCTTATCGTATTCATTATTGGATACCCATTAACCCATGAAGAGTCTCATTTACATTATACCGCTATTTGGTCTGTTAGCCCTCGCTTATACTTATTGGAAGTCCTCTTGGGTGTCCAAGCAGGATCCGGGAACGGAGAAGATGCAGCGCATTGCGGCATCGATTCAGGATGGGGCGATGGCGTTCCTGCGGGCAGAGTACAAAGTGCTTTCCATTTTTGTGGCCTGTGTGGCCGCGCTGCTTGTTTTTGGAGGCTTTCAGAGTGAGGCATCCTCGCCGTTAGCGGCGGTCTCATTCATTGTCGGCGCCTTTTGTTCCGCGCTGGCGGGTTTTATCGGAATGAAGGTTGCGACCAAAGCCAACGTCCGGACCACGCATGCGGCGAGGACCAGTTTGGGCAAGGGCTTGGGTGTGGCCTTCGCAGGCGGGTCGGTCATGGGGATGGGCGTCGTCGGTTTGGGCGTGCTGGGCCTTGGTTTGTTGTTTGTCATCTTCAGCCATCATTTCGGCACCAATGAAGCGGGCATTGCACAGGTCATGAACGTGATTGCCGGCTTCTCCTTTGGCGCGTCCTCGATTGCTTTGTTTGCCCGTGTGGGCGGTGGCATCTACACGAAGGCGGCCGATGTAGGGGCGGATCTTGTCGGCAAAGTCGAAGCAGGTATTCCCGAAGATCACCCGCTGAACCCAGCGACGATTGCCGACAATGTGGGTGACAATGTGGGCGACGTTGCGGGCATGGGTGCAGACCTTTTTGAGTCTTATGTGGGATCGATCATTGCGACCATGGTCTTGGGTGCGGCGTTCATGAGCATTTCCGAGTTCTCCGTTAAGTTCGATGGTCTTGGAGCTGTGTTGTTGCCGCTGATGTTGGCGGGTCTGGGGATTGTCGCTTCGATCATCGGCACTTTCTTTGTGCGTGTGCGCGACGGCGGGAGTCCGCATCGCGCGCTCAATACTGGTGAGCTTATTGCCGCGGCGATTCTGTTAGTCGGCACCTTTGTTCTGACCAAAGTCATGTTGCCTGAAGCCTGGACTGCCGCATCGGGAATCGAAATCACGCCGCTAAAAGTGTTCGGCGCGGTGATTGCCGGATTGGTGGCGGGCCTTGGGATTGGATTTATCACCGAGCATTATACGGGCACGGGTAAGGGGCCGGTGATTGGCATTGTTCGTCAGTCGGTGACTGGTTCGGCGACCAACATCATTGCGGGTTTGGGAGTGGGGATGATATCGACGGCCTTTCCGATCATCGTTCTCGCGGTTGCCATTCTCTGCGCTTACGAATGGGCGGGTCTGTATGGCATCGCGATTGCGGCGGTGGGCATGCTTTCTAATACGGGCATTCAATTGGCGGTCGATGCGTATGGTCCGATCTCGGACAACGCCGGCGGCATTGCCGAGATGAGTGAGCTGCCGAAGGAAGTTCGTGAGCGCACTGACAAGTTGGATGCGGTGGGCAACACCACGGCGGCGATTGGCAAGGGGTTTGCGATTGGTTCGGCGGCGTTGACCGCCTTGGCCTTGTTTGCGGCCTTCAAGACCACCTATGAGGCGGCTGGAGTGGATCGAGCGCTGACGATTGAGCTCACGGACCCCAAAGTCATGGCAGCTCTATTGCTGGGGGGTATGTTGCCCTTTTTGTTTTCCGCTTTGTCGATGCAGGCGGTGGGCCGCGCGGCGATGTCGATGATTGAAGAGGTGCGGCGCCAGTTCCACACCATCCCTGAATTGCGCGCGGCGCTGGATGCTCTGACTCGCAACGATGGCAAGCCTACGGCGGAGTGGTCAGAGCAGGATCAAGAGATCTTTCAGGCTGCGGATGGTAAAGCTGAGTATGGCAAGTGTGTCGAGATTTCGACCAAGTCATCGATCAAAGAAATGGTGCGCCCGGGTCTTCTCGCTGTGCTCGCGCCGGTGGCCGTTGGGTTCATCGGTGGTGCCGCGATGCTCGGTGGCTTGCTCGCGGGCGTGACTGTGACCGGCGTCTTGATGGCGCTGTTCCAGAGCAACGCTGGCGGTGCCTGGGACAATGCCAAGAAGATGGTCGAGGAAGGCTACGAAGTGAATGGTGAGGTGCTCGGCAAAGGCAGCGAGGCACACAAGGCGGCTGTGGTGGGTGACACCGTCGGAGACCCGTTCAAAGATACTTCCGGACCATCGTTGAATATCCTGCTCAAGTTGATGAGCGTGGTGGCCTTGGTGATCGCGCCGATGATTTGAGCCGCGCCGAGAATGAATGGGCGACAGGAATGTCAACCCTCCCTATCAGGAGGCCATCATACCGGCATCGCTGAGCAGCTTGCAGACCCGGGTGTCGATGGATTCGGCAAGTTCGTTATCGCCTTCTTCTTTGAGGTATTCGCAGTAGTTGGTGGCGACGGCATCGAGGTCGTAGTAGAATTCTTTGCCCAGCGACTCGAAGGTTTTGAGTGCTTTTTCGAAGTGTTCCTTCGCCTGCTCCCGGTCGCCTGTGTCGAGTAAGGCGAGGGCCAGGTTGTTGTGAGATTGGGCGGTGTCGGGATGGTCTTCGCCGAGAGCCTCTTGGCGAGCTTCCAGAGCGACCATGTGCATCTCGCGGGATTGCTCGTTGTAGCCCGCACGTTGGTAGAGCGCACCGAGATTGCTCAGGACTGAGGCGGTCTGTTCGTGTTCTCTGCCGAGTTCTTCGTGAAGGATTTCGAGCGAGCGCAGGAAACAGTTTTCTGCGGCATCGAAATCTTCTTGGGCTTTGTGGAGGAATCCCAAGTTGTTGTACATTGTGGCAACATCGACCATCAGTTGTGGATCGCTGCATTGGAAACTATCAATCGCTTGCTGCCAGTGATCGGCAGTTTTTTCTGAATCATCCAACTCGTCATAACAGGCTCCGATCGATGCGTGGAGGCGACCGACCGTGCCATACTTGTCACGGCGGTTTTCGAGGAGGTCGATGGCTTGCGTGTAGTCATCGATCGCATCTTCAAATTTCCCACCTTCTCGGTAGATGCTGCCGCGCATTTCAAGAGCGCGCACAAAGTCGTCGATGCGGTCTGTATCGGAGCTCAGTTCTTGCTCTGTTTTTTCCACCAATGCCGTAGCGGCGTGATGGGCTTCGACCAGGTTGCCGGCTTCGCGAAGTGATTTCACGCGTTCGGTCATGATTTCGATGAGGTGTGCGGTGGCGGAGTCCATGGCAGTGTCGAGTTATACTCTTCAATAAGTTGGCTGGGAATGGCTCGGATGACGAGCGGAAATCGCCTCAGGATTGTAGGCGGTCACAGAGTTCATCACGGCTTTTTGGCAGTTGGCCGATGGCATCACGCAGCGAGGCCTCCGCCGATTGGCTCTTGTGGGAAACCCCGAGAACCCGCGAGAGTTCCGATTCAAAGTGAAAAAGTGCCCGTTTTGTGGGGATTTCCGAGTCTAGGTGGTTGAGGGCTCGAAGCAGCAGATCGTGAAGTTCTGGCTCTGGGTGTTCGGGTTCCACCGCCAACTCCAGGAGTTGGGAGCAGTAGGCCGCCAACAGAGTGGTGGTGTAATTTTTTCGCAATCCTTCCCGCCAGTCGTGGATTACGACATCGCGTAGTGAGTGGAGTTCGCCCTTCTTTGCCAGCTGGAAATTGATTTCGCCGCCGAAGAACAGGTCGAGCTTTCCTGCGAAGGGGCTCTTGGGCCGGCGTGCTCCCTTCGCGACCGTCTTGATTAACCCATGATCTTCCGTGAACCAATGAACAATCAGACTGGTATCTGTGAGCCTGGTAAGGCGAATGGCGATAGCGCGGGTGCTGTGCATGAATAAAAGCTGAAATGCTGAAAAGAGGGGCTGGGCCCCGTGTTAGTCGTTATGGGTTATACGTTATGGGTTTGGAAATTGCGTGATGCTTTTGGTGAGGTTGATACCTCATCACTTATAACCATTAACGTATAACGAACCGCGCTTGGCGCGGTTTCATGGGACGCGTGGGAACTTTGAGAAATCGGGGGGGCGTTTTTCAAGGAAGGCTTGTTTGCCTTCGCGACCTTCTTCGCTCATGTAGTAGAGGAGAGTGGCATTGCCGGCGAGGTCGAGAAGTCCCATTTGGCCATCGCAGTCGGCATTGAGGGCGGACTTCAGACAACGCAGAGCGAGTGGCGAGTGAGCGAGCATTTCGCGGCACCATTGGAGAGTTTCTTTTTCCAAATCAGTGAGTGGTACCACGGTGTTGACCAATCCCATATCGAGCGCTTGTTGGGCATCGTATTGGCGGCAGAGGTACCAAATTTCGCGGGCTTTCTTTTGGCCGACGATACGAGCGAGGTAGCTTGATCCGAGTCCGCCATCAAATGAGCCAACCTTGGGGCCCGTTTGGCCGAAGCGGGCGTTGTCGGCCGCAATCGTGAGATCGCAGACAATGTGGAGGACGTGTCCGCCGCCGATCGCGTATCCAGCGACCATTGCGACTACCGGTTTGGGCATCGAGCGGATTTTCTTTTGGAGGTCGAGCACGTTGAGGCGCGGGACGCCGTCGTCGCCGACGTATCCAGCATGGCCGCGGACTTTTTGGTCGCCGCCTGAGCAGAAGGCTTTTTCTCCCTCACCGGTGAGGATCACGACACCGACGGTTGGGTCTTCGTGTGCGAGGTCGAAAGCCTTGAGCAGTTCCACCACGGTTTTCGGCCGGAAGGCATTGCGCACTTCGGGGCGATTGATCGTGATCTTGGCGATTTTCCCTTCGTCCGTCGTTTCGTAACGGATGTCTTTAAATTCTTGAGCGGTTGTCCACATGCGGGTAATGTGGACGATTCTTTCTCGGGTCGCAATGGAAGATGTCCGATTGCTTTGCCTTGGTGTGGCGATGGTTCAATCGAATAGAATTGTTGCAATGATGAACAAGCTGGCCGGGGCGCCGAAAATCACGAACCAACCCAAGGCGGTGTAGCTGCGGGGCCGCCGTGGTGGTGGGAACTTCGGCGGCGAGTCTGCTGACATCATTCGGTCGTAGAGGTTGGGGTGAGTGTTGTTTTTTCCAGGCATGATCGCTGGCAGATGATTGAACTGGTGGATTTTTTCGAGTGCGCGTGCGTAGCAGCCCTCACTCGTTTGATGGGCGCTTGCTGTAGCGTCCGCCTTCATTTCAAAGCGGTGGCTAAGTTTTGTGAAAATGCGAGCCCATGCCATCATTGCCACCATGATGAGGAAAAACCCCGAGATCTCTAGCTGATGAATAGCGGGTTGCATCAGCGTGAGGGGAAGAAAGTAAATGCTTGCTGCAAGGCGGGCTGCTATGACTGGAACGGATTCGGCAAGGTGGCCAATCTCGTGTGAACAGATCGAAGCCACTTCATCATCCGTTAGATTTTCTAAGAGTGGATCTAGAAAGATGAGCGATTGATTGTAGGGAAGAGCGAACACATTGGCGGCGATGCTTGGCGCTTCCCACACGTTTCTGACTTTGGGTGTATTTTCGTTGGTGCAGCTAGCGACGATTCCTTGCAGCCGTTTGCCCGCAGGCCGAAGGATTCTCAACATGCGTAGGATCCATAATGAGACGAATGACCAGAGGATTAGCAGAGCCCCGGCGGCGGCAAAAGTCAGCCAAGTGCGGAGGTTGAACTCCTTGGGCATCATGGCGATAGCTACCACAATGATGCCCCAGTAACCTAGTTTTGCGATTCCGCTGATGATGTTTTTCACCCAATCCTTGTATTGGACATTCGGGTGAAGATTTTTTGCGATCAGCCAGTTTGCAGCTGTTGCGCCGAGCAATGCTGCAAACCATCGGGGAGTGAGGCCGAGCATGGAGGCATCGGCTACAAACTTGCTCGCTAGTGCGATAACCATGGGTGCATACAGCATAAGGATGCTGTTGGTTTTTCGGATGGGCCAAAGAATGCGGGCGCGCTCGGACCAATGTTTTCCCTCCGACTTTAACCATGGGCGGAGCTGCAAGCCGTTGATGGCGGCCATCAATAAAAGTGCGAACACGAAGCATGCAGCCGGCATCAGGAAGGTCATCGTGGTTGGGTGTGGGATGGTGGGCTTTGCTATGCGCCCTGTTTGAGAAACGAGCTGACGGTTTGTGCCAACCATTCCTCGGCTTCCCATGGCACGCGGTGGCCGGAGTTGGGTGCGATGGCCAGCTTGGCGTTCGGCAAGAGTTGGGTGGCACGGTCGGCGAGGGGAAGGAACTTGCTGTCGTTCTCGCCGACCACCCAAAGCACTGGGATGGTGATTTCAGGGAGTCGGTCCCAGAGCGGTTGTTGAGCGCCGAGTGACCAATCGACAAAGCTGCGTGCGATCTCGCGGCGGCGCAGGGCAAGGCGGTTGATGTCTTGGGCACTGCGGATGGAGGTGTTGGCGAGGATGGGTTGGGCGTTCCATGCATCAGAGAATTCTTCCCATGACCCCATCAATGCTTTTGAGGCCCACTCAGCATCATTGGCGGCGCGGTTTTCACGTTCTTCTTGCTCTTCCAAACCCGGGTGAGCACCGATGATGATGGCGGCTTGCCAGGGGTGGTTTTTTTCTAACAGGGCGTGGAGGGCGAGTCGGCCACCCATCGAGTAGCCCAGCAGGGCGCGGCTTTTCCCGCGGAAGGTATTCCCGCTGGCATCCGCATTCAGTGCCGGGCCAAATTTCGGCAGTGGCATGGGGTCGCATGAGAGGAAGCGCCAGAGGTCGACAGCGCGGGTGCTATATTTCGCATCGGCCATGTGTTGGCTGAACTTGCGAAAATCGGCTGCCATTCCGACCGCGCCGTGGAGGCACCAGCATTCGATGTTGCCCGCTTCGCGGACTTCATCGGCCTGTTTGGAATTCTGGATCACTGTGGCGGAGTGGCCGGATCAGGGATGGGCTCTGGGGTTTCCATGGACCCGCCAGCTTCTGCTTTGGCTCGAATCGTTTCCAAGATTTGCTTGGCGGATTCGGGGTCGTTCATCAATCCGTAGAACAGGAGGATGATCGCGCCAAAGGCGATCACCGTGACCAGAATCGAGAGCCAAAAGACCACGGCGAGGACAATGCCGGTGCCATCGAGGTCTTTGGTGTTCGCGTAGTTTGGCGGACAGGCGAAGCAGCGGTATTCCAACCAGATATTCAAGACCGGGACGAATCCGATCAGGAACCACCAACGGCTCATGGAGAGATTGGTGAGTCGCATCAGCTTGACGATGATAACGATCAGCGTGAATAGCAGCATCGCGCCGAAGGTGATGGCGGAGATCATGCTCTGCTCCATGCCTTCTTGGATGGCGGCTAGAAGCGCGCCCAAGCCGATGATGAAGAGGAAGGGAGCGACGAAGGTCATGAAGAAGTAGCCAAAGCGGCCGACTCCAGGTTGCTTCTCTTTTTTCTTTTTCTCTTTGGATACCTCCTTGGTGGGTTCTGCTTTGTCGAAGGTTGTGACTTTCTTTTTTGGGATAACCGCAGCGGGTTTGGGCGCGGGCTTTGCGGCAGGCTTGGTTGGCTCCTCCGGCTTTGGTTCCGGTTTTGGCTCGGGCGTCAGGGTTTCCTTTATGGGCTCTGCTTGAGGTTCCTTTTTTTCCTCCACCTTGGCCGGTTCTTCAGCGGGCTTGGTTTTTTCTTCTGATGTAGGTTTGGCGGCGAATTGATTCGCGATCTCGCCGACCTTCTTCCATTTCTCCATTCCCTGTTTCCAGATCAGGTCTTTCATTGGATCCAGCGTGCCGCCTTGGACGATTTCCTGCATTTGCGAGAAACTCAGCGGGCCTTTGCGTTCGCCGCCTTTTGAGTAATACCAAGCATCGTCGGGTTTAGGATCCATGGTGAAGAATTAGAGGATTACTGAAATCGTGTCAAACCATGTGAGCCTTGAGAGATTTGGAGGCCAGCGGCGGTAGAATTTGTCATGAGATCATTGATGTTCCTATGGATGCTACTGCTGCCGATGTCGGTGATGGCCGAAAAAGCCACTCCTCAGCAGGAGATGGAGGCCGCGGCGGAGGCGCTTTTGAAGGAGCTTGATGCCGATCAGCGCAAACAAGCGGAGTTTCCCATGGCGAATGACTCGCGGGAGAATTTCCGCTTCACGCCTAGAGAGCGGACCGGTGTCTGCATCAAGGGGATGACGGAAAAGCAGCGCGCGGCGGTGACGGACTTGTTGAAAACGGCGCTAAGTCAGGAGGGGTATTTGAAAACCACCCAAGTCATGGCCTTGGAGGGAGTGTTGGCGAAGATGGAGAATCGGCCCAAGTTTCGTGATCCGGAAAAGTATTTTGTTTCGGTTTTCGGCAAACCCGGCGACCCGAAAGGTTGGGGGTGGAAGTATGAAGGGCATCACCTGTCGTTGAACTACACCATCGTGGGTGATGTGATTTCTGTGACGCCATCGTTCTTTGGCAGCAATCCGGCCAAGGTGCCGGTGGGAGAGAAAAAGGGTCTGCGGGTGCTCAAGGATGAGGAAGATTTGGCGATCGAGTTGGCGAAGGATTTGATCAAGGCAGGGAAAAAGAAGGTCGTGTTCACGGATGAGACACCCGACGAGATTTTGACGCGTGAAGAACGCAAAGCGACTCTGTTCGATCCAGTTGGCTTGTCCTTTGCTGAGATGTCGGATGGAGAAAAAGAAAAGTTGTTAGAGCTGATCCGAGTGTATGTGGATCGTCATCAGCCAGAATTGGCCGCAGAGCACGCCTTCGTCAAAATTGGCGAAGCGGGGGTGGACAATATCACCTTCGGGTGGTCGGGCGCGACCGAGCCTGGCAAAGCGTGGTATTACCGCATTCAGGGACCGACGTTTTTGATGGAGGCTGCGAACAGCCAGAATGGAGCGAATCATGTGCACACGACATGGCGTGAGTTTGAGGGTGATTTTGGTCGGGATGTTTTGGGCGACCATTACAAGGGTGATGCTCACAAGCATTGATGAGAGTTGAATAAACGGGTTGGCAGCGGCGGGATTGCTCCATAGCCTGTGGCCTTCCATGGCTGAGAAATCACGTTTTCATTTCACTGGCATCTGTGGCACGGCCATGGGTTCTGTGGCGGCTGCGATGAAGCAGCGGGGGTTTGTTGTGACAGGGTCGGATGCCAATGTGTATCCGCCGATGTCGGATTTCCTGAGGAATCAGGGGGTTGAGATTTTTGAGGGCTATGCGGAAGAACACATTCCTGCCGACACCGATGTGGTGATCATTGGCAATGCCATCTCGCGCGGCAATCCGGAGGCAGAGGCCACGCTCAACCGCAAGTTGCTCTATCATTCACTGCCCGAGGTGATGAAAGAGTATTTCCTCAGAGGGAAGCGCAACTTCGTCGTGTCTGGGACGCATGGCAAGACAACGACTTCATCGATGCTAGCATGGCTGCTGAGTTATGCTGGGCGTGATCCAGGGTTCATGATCGGCGGGCTGCCGAAGAATTTGGGTCGGGGAGCCAACTTCACCGACTCCGATTTCAACGTGCTTGAGGGAGATGAGTATGACACCGCATTTTTCGACAAGCGTTCGAAGTTTTTGCATTACCTGCCGGAATGCGTCGTCGTGAACAACATCGAGTTCGATCATGCCGACATCTACGACTCGTTGGATGAGATCAAGCTGACCTTCAAGCGACTTTTGAACATCGTGCCAAGCGAAGGCATGGCATTCATCAATGGGGATGACCCCAATTGTTTGGATGTAGCGGATGGGGCGCCATGTCCGTTGACGACCGTGGGGATGGGGGAGGATTGTCAGTTGCGGATTGAGAACATCGATTACCAACCGGAGCGCAGTTCGTTCACCATGGGTGGGGAGTCATATTCCTTGCGAATGACCGGAGAATTCAACGTCCGCAATGCTGCAATGGCGGTTGCCGCCGCCGGTGTGGCTGGCTTGAGTGCGAATGAGATTCGTGCGGGCTTGGAAGATTTTGATGGAGTGGCCAGGCGCCAAGAAGTGAAGGGAGAGGTCAACGGGATCAAAGTGATCGATGACTTTGCGCATCACCCAACTGCGATCAAATTGGCCGTTCAAAGTTTGCGGCAGAGCCATCCAGGGAAGCGTTTGTGGGTATTGTTTGAACCAAGGTCGAACACCACGCGCCGTGCTGTATTCCAAAAGGAATTGGCCGAGGCGTTGGCGATGGCGGATATCGCTGTGGTGGCGGCGTTGACTGATCTTGATAAAATTCCCGAAGCTGAACGATTGGATCCAGTGAAGCTATCGCAGGATATTGCGAGCATGGGAGGTGACGGGCATTACATCGATGGGGTGGATGCCATTGTCGACAAAGTGAAACAAGACGCGGTGTCGGGTGATGTGGTAGCAGTTTTGTCCAACGGTGGATTTGGAGGCATTCACACCAAGCTGCTGGATGCTCTCCAGTGACGAGTCATGTTTGTTCTTAAGCTATCGCTCGCTCTCTTTGTCCTGTTTTGGTTGGGATTGGGAGTTTGGCTCATTATTCGCTTTTCCCAATTGTTCGGGCCGCACCCTGATGATCCTGCTGAAACGCCTGGAGCTAGGTCATTTGGCGTGACCCATATTGGAATTGTCTGGTTTGGAATCTTGGCGCTGGCCGTTTGGTTTTTGTTCCAGTGAGTTCGGGTGGTTCACTCGCCGAGTCCCGCGTAGATGTGGTCCAATCCACGGCGTAGCATCCATGCACGCTCTGCGTCGTCTTTGATGCTCGATGCTCTTTCTGCGTATTCGCGCATGATGCGAGCGACGTCGGGTTTCACCTTGTTGCCATCCGCGATGGAGATCATGCAGTCGCGGTAGATATCTGCACATTGACCGTGATCACCTTCGTTGAAAATCGGGACACCACGCTCAATGGCATCTTCAATTTGTTGGATAGCGGTCCGGCCATCTTTTGCATCAGCCGGCTTTTCTTGAGTCGAGCTGGGAAGCAATACCGCATCGATCACGTGGATGATGCCGTTGTCGCACTTGATGTCGGTTGTTGTGATGGTCACTCCATTCACTTGGAACAAACCGTTGTTGATCGCGAAGTTGAGCGAACCGCCGCTGAGGGCTTTGGCTTGGGATGCGTTCAAAGCATCACCTGCAGATACTTTTCCGGGGACCGCGTGCAGGCTGAGAATGGATTGCAGCTTCTTGAGATTTTTTGGCTCTAGAAGTGATGCAACTGTGCCATCGGGAAGTGCGGCGAAGGCTTTGTCGGTTGGAGCAAAAACGGTGAATTTTGTCTCGCCTGCGAGCGCTTCGGTCAGATTGGCGGCTTCCAATGCGGCGACAAGAGTTTTGAAATTGCCGTTGCGCTTGGCGACATCGACAATGCTATTGCTCGGTTCTGGTGGAAGGAGAACAGAGTCGATGACGTGGATAACACCATTGCTGCAATTGATGTCGGCATCCACGAGGTTCGCATCGTTCACGTTGATGCGCCCGCCGTTGAACGAGACGTTTACTTTTGAACCTTGGAGAGTGTCAGCTTGTTTGGCCGAGAGGGCAGTGGCGAGATCCACGGATCCAACAACGACGTGGTAGGTGAGGATGGACTTGAGCTTCTCTTTGCTGTCCTCAGCGAGAAGTGATTTCAGAGTTCCCTCAGGGAGTTTGGCGAAGGCTTCGTCGGTGGGAGCGAAAACCGTGAAGGGTCCATCACCTTGGAGGGCGCCGACCAAGTTGGCTTCTGTGAGAGCTTTGGCCAATACCGCGAACCTGCCATCAGCCAGTGCTGTGGAGACTAGATCATTGGAGGATGACTCAGAACCATAGGGGCGAATCCAGTCGACCTGCAGTTCGAACGGGCCGGCCTTTTTATCGGCGAGCAGAAGTCCGACGCGGCTGATTTTTGCCGGATCAAACTTCGCTTTGCGAATGCTCATGCCGCGGAATGTTCCTTCATAATCACTGAATGGGACTTTGACCTCGGTCCACTGGCCTTTTTCGGTTTTGAAGTCTGCCTTGAAGGAGATTTCCATGCCGCGGTAGCGAGCGTCGGTATTGAGGCGGATTTGATAGGTCCTGCCATCGCCTTTGACCCGAGCGATGATGCCATCAGAATCGCTGAGATCCATGGAGACTCGCTCGGTGCGAATGGAGGAGAAGCCGCCGTTGTTTTCTAGTGAGAGTTTCCCTTCGAATGTGAGAATGCCATCGTTGGACACCTTGACTTTCCCTTTGGAGAGTCCGCCCATCACTCCATCGTTGACCACGCTCCAGTTGAGCGACTTGGATTTATCTGCGCCAAACTCGGTGATCGTTGCGGGGCTCGCAGAGGCGAATGCACTAGTAATCGCTAGGCCAGCGACCAGTCGCGAGAGGGTGAGGGGGGATGGTTTCATGTTAGCGTAACAACGCATCGGAATTTCTGGGGTCAAAAGAAATGTTACATTGCCCCCTATCAGCGCGCTGAATTGCGTTCATTTGAATAGTGTTTGATTGGAGCCTAGGACTCGCTGTAGAGCTAATTGAGTGAGCGAGCCCGAAGTTTCCGTGGTCATGCCAATGTTTGATGCTGCGGCCACCGTGCATGAAGCGATCCGGAGTGTGCTCGATCAAAAGGATGTCGAATTGGAGTTGATCGTGGTCGATGATCATTCTTCTGATGACTCGAGAGCCGTGGCGGAATCCATCGCTGATCCCCGGCTGCGCGTGATCTTGAACCGAGGAGAAAAAGGGGTGGTTGGTGCGGCGAACACGGGGATTATCGAGGCCAAGGCTGAGTGGGTGGCGCGAATGGATGCGGATGACCGGTCGTTGCCGCGGCGGTTTTGGCATCAACTGCAATTTGCAAAGCAGCATCCCGAGATTGGGGTCGTGACGGGATTGGTGCGGCCGATTCAGAGTCAGGGTGAGGGGATGGATCGTTATGTTCGTTGGGTGAATGATTTGCTGGGCCATGACCAGATTGCAGCCAACCGTTTCATTGAGAGTCCTGTGGTCAATCCGAGCTCGATGGTGCGTCGTGAATGGTTGGAGCGCATGAGTGGCTACCAAGATGTCAGCTGGGCGGAGGACCATGATCTGTGGCTGCGGTTGCTTGAGGGTGGTTGTCAGATCGGCCGAGTGGACGAGGTCGTCTTGGATTGGCGAGATTCACCCGACCGGCTCACACGATCGGATCCACGCTATGGTGATGATGCGCGGATGGAGATGCGGGCGCATTATATTTCGCGGATGCAAGGTGTGAGAGAGCGCGGAGTCATCATTGGTGGGGCTGGGCCCATTGGGAAATTGCTGGCGAGGAAATTGATCGATGAAAAAGTGGAGGTGCACCAATTTCGTGACGTGAATCCAAAAAAACATGGGCAGCAGATTCACGGTATTCCAGTCGTCGAGGCGGATCCGTTACCGCAAGAAAAAGAGCGACCGGTTTTGCTTGGTGCTGTGGGTGTGCCGGGTGGGCGCGAGAAAGTTTGGGCGTGGGCAGGTCGCTATGGTTACCGCGAGGGGGTCGACTTTTGGATGATGTGTTAGGGTTGGTTCATTCACTCGCTGTCGCGCCGCTGTCACGCTTGCTTACGGGTGGCAACTTGCCTCCGTAAATCGCGCCAGCCAGGGCGCACAACCCAAAGATGCCGAGTGCTATTTCCACGGAAATCAAAGAGGCGATCCCAGTGAGCAGTCCAGCGCATATCAGCAGGACGCCAATGAGGGTGTTCCCGACTGCGACATAATCGGTGCGTTTATTGCCTTCGGCCATATCGACGAGATAGGTCTTTCGGCCGACCCGAACACCCGCGTGGGCGGCTCCAAGCAGGAAGAGAGTGATGGGGAAGATGAAGGTGGCGCTTGGTTGGTGATCGGAGAAAAAGATGACATAGCCAATGACAAGCGAGAGTAGCGCAAAGATCACCAGCATGGCTGAACGAAGCGTGTTGCGGCTGGACCGATCGGCGAAGCGTCCCCACAGCGGTGAGGCGAGCATGGCGGCCAATCCTTCTGCGATGATGAATACTCCAAGCCAAGTCGTGCCGCCACCCAATTGATCATACGCTAGCGAGATAATGTAGGGCGAGGATAGTCCTGAGCCGATGGCGAGTGAGCGTGTGATGAGAAAGTCGCGGAAGGCTTTGTCGGTCTTAAGAAGTTTGAATTGCTCGCGAAGGTCCTCGAGAATGGGGTGGTTGAGTTCTGCGTCGCTATCGGGCTCAACGATCTGCAAGTTGATGGCTGCTGCTGCCCACCAGACAACGGAGGCCACCATCAGGTAGATAGCATATTGGATGATTTGGTGATCCTTGCCGTGGTTGAAGAATAGGTAGTCGGCTGATGCGATCACGATGATCCCGCTGGCAGATGCGGCCCATCCGGTGAGTTGGCCGCGTTTGCTTTTGGGGATGGTTTTGCCGAGGACGTCTTTCGCTGAGACCGAGCTTATGCCGCGAGCTAAACTGAAAACCGCGATGCAGCCGACGATGCCAATGCCCGCAGCCGTTCCTTCCAGCGTGACCGCCACCAGCGCACACCCCGCGATTGCTGTGCCTTGGACTAGAGCTCCTAGAGACCACGCCCATTTTCGTTGGGCATGCCGTTTCAGGTAATTGCTGAGAACTGTCTGAGGGAGCAATGAGCCCGATTCTCTGAGGGGGACGAGCAGTCCTGTGAAGATCGGCGGAGCTCCTAGGCTTTGAAGCAGCCAGGCAAGGGTGGTTTTTGGGCTCGATAGTCGATCCCCGATTTTGCTGAGAGTTCTGGCGGTGAGCAGCCGAAAGAAATTGGCGGGGGCGTTTTGGTGGATGGCGCTATCGTTCTCACCTGACTCGGGGGCGTCGGTGAGCGTGTGATAGAGCTTGGCGCAGAAATTTTTCAAGACTCGGCAATAAACGAACGTTCGACAAATTGTATAAGCGTGGACCATGGGCGGCGCAAATCCTGAGACATCGTCGAGGTCAGCATTGCAGTGAATTGCTGCAATTGTGGGGCAAAACCCTCAAATTGGGAAATTGCTGGCTGAGGACAGGCAATTGGGGGCTATTGCCAGCGATGCGATCGTTGTTTCTTGTGACTTGACCCGGTGGCCAAGGATGGGCAGGGTGCCGCCCCGCTGCGGCCCTGTTGGCTGCGGTTGGTAAAGAAACAACAACTCTATCGCACCGTCATGGCCGCTAAGATTTACACTAATAAGGACGCCCCGCTCACCCCGATCAAAAAGAAGACCCTCGCCGTGATTGGCTTTGGTTCCCAAGGTCACGCTCACGCACTCAACCTCAAAGACAGCGGCTGCAACGTCGTGATTGGTCTCTACAAGAAATCCAAATCACGCGAAGTGGCCAAGAAGCTCGGCTTCAAAGTCATGGACACCGCGGATGCTGTCAAAGCAGCTGACGTGATTTTCATCGCGACTCCAGATACCGTCATTCCCTCAGTGTACGAAAAGGACGTTGCTCCTAATCTGACCAAGGGCAAGACCTTGTTGTTTTCTCATGGTTTCGCCGTTCACTTCGGTTTGATCGATCTTCCTGACAACATCGACGTTGTGCTTGTTGCTCCTAAAGGCCCAGGTCACACCGTTCGTTCGCAGTATGTTGCCGGCAAAGGTGTTCCGGGTTTGGTCGCTATTCAGCAGGACGTTACTGGCCGCGCGAAGAAAATCGCATTGGCATGGGCACGTGGCATTGGCTGCACCCGTGCAGGTGTGTTTGAAACCAATTTCCGTGAAGAGACCGTTACCGACCTCTTCGGTGAGCAAGTCGTTCTCTGCGGTGGTGCATCTGCCCTCGTGAAGGCAGGTTTCGAAACTCTCGTTGAAGCGGGTTATCAACCTGAGATGGCCTACTTCGAATGTTTGCATGAGCTGAAGCTCATCGTTGACCTGATGATTGAGCAAGGCATCGCTGGAATGCGTTTCTCCGTTTCTGAAACTGCCGAATGGGGTGACGTTTCAGTCGGACCAAAAATCATCGACGCCTCCGTCAAGAAGCGCATGGCCAAGCAGCTCAAAGTTATTGAGTCTGGCAAGTTCGCCAAAGACTGGATGGCTGAGTATGAAGGCGGTTGCAAAACCTTCAACAAGATCCGCAAGGACGAGGCCAAGCATCAGATCGAAAAAGTCGGAGCGAAGCTTCGTTCGACCATGAGCTGGCTCAAACAGTCCAAGATCAAAAAAGGCGCAAGCCAAGCGAGCTTGATTTCTGGCTCTAACTAATCCTCAAGGATCTTTCTGTCAAAAACCTGCTCTTCTTCGGGAGGGCAGGTTTTTTTGTGCCGAAAAGCACTTATTTTTAAGGGTTTTCGCATGAACCTACGTGATGGCGGAGTATGCGAATTAGGATCTCGTGATAAGCTGCGATCAGGATTAAGAAAGTGATATGAACTCTTCCCAACCATTTGCAATTCAGCTCGATCACATCAACCAGATCTGCAGCCAAATCATACGGCAGCCAGACTCTCTCAATGGGGATCATCGCCAGCCTAAAATGGTCATTCGCGAGTCCCATTCCGTTTTCGAGGTGAATCAAGAGAGTCAGGTTTTTGAGGGGGTATCGGAAAAGCCACTTTTCGCGTCATAATAAGTTCTCAGATCTGTGTGATCTGATTGAAGACTCCGTGACTCAACTTGAGCTCGCGGGGTTTTCTTTTGGGTCAACTCGCTCGATGGGTCAGGATGCCTTCATGGCTCATCAATTGCGGTTTGAGAAGACAAGGGTTCCTGCAGAAGTGCTTGAGGTTTGCGAATTTGACCCGAAGGCACCTGGGGTGGGCTTATTGTGGGTTATTTGTTACTTTGTAGTGGCCACACCTGTGACGATCTGAGAGTCATGTGATTGCTCAGTTGGTAGCTACTCTAAGTTGCTGAATGTTGAGTGAATTTCTTCAGAATAAAAATCGAGATGATGCAAAATTCAAAGCCGAACGAAGAGCGACGATCATCCAGCGAGATGGGTCGTCTCTTGGCACTCGCGGATTACGGATTGGATTATTCGGGTTTGCAGGATGAGTTGGCGAGTTTGACGAACCTCGCGACCAAAATTACCGGTGCTCGCATCTCGATGATCAACTTGATTGATTATTTCACGCAATGGGCTGTCGCGCGCACAGGCTATGACATTGAGCAAATGCCGCGTGAGGACTCGGTTTGCCAATATACGATTGAGGGTGATGGCGCACTAGAGATAGCGGACCTTAGTGCGGATGAACGATCCAAGGACAAAAACTACGTAACCCAAGAGGGTGGATTGAGATATTACTATGGGATCCCACTTGAGACATCAACCGGTGAGAAGCTGGGTGCGTTTTGTGTCTTGGATACCGAAACTAAGCAAATCAGTCCCGAGGCTGCTGAGCAGTTGAGGCTATTGGCTGATGAGGTGATGGAGCGCTTGGATTTGATGCGTGAGGTTCATCAGTTGCAGCGATCGAATCAAGCTGGCATCAACAAACAGCGCAGCACGTGTCACGACATTCGGAGTCCATTGAGTGGCGTGGTCGGACTAGCCGAAATAGCCAGTGATCAACTGAAAGAGGAGGGGAATGCAGAAGTTGCTGAGATGGTCGGAATGATGGGCGATTCCACCAAGGCGGTGATGGATTTTGCTGAAAAACTCCTGAACGAAGAGGGATCTGATGGAGGTGGTGAGAAGCGCCGATATGGGTCGTGTGGACTTGATGATGTAAAAGAATCGATCAACCACATGTTCGTGCCCCAAGCGAAGGCCAAGGGGGTATCATTGGAGATTGATGTCACGGATGGCGACAAGAAGCTCATGATGAGCCGAAACCAGTTGGTTCAAGTGGTGGGCAATCTGATATCGAATGCCATCAAGTTCACGCCGCAGAACGGTCGGGTGTCTGTGCAACTGGGAATAAACCCCGAAGAGAATGCGCGAGTGATTTTCATCTCAGTCTCCGACACGGGCATAGGAATGAGTCAGGAAGCATGCGATCGCGTTTTGAATATGGACGCGGATTCTCGTGAGGGTACTGGTGGAGAGATGGGTCACGGGCTTGGCTTGAAATTTGTTCAGAAGTTGGTCGGCAATATGGGTGGTGATTTCAAAATCGACACCAAGGAAGGTGAGGGCTGTCGGGTAAGGATCGACCTGCCAGCGGCCTGAGCCGAATACTTGATTCCTGCGGAGTTCTCAGCGGAAGTTGGCGCTTGATCCTTGGTATTGGGGCGTGCTGCGTTAAAGTCGCGGCATGAGTCTAGATGCCAAACAATTGTTGTTCCGTGAAACGGGTAAGCCGGATGAGGTTCTCGAAGTCTGCGCCTATGCGCCTGAGTCGCCCAAAAAGGGAGAGGTTTTGGTGAAGATGTCTGCGAGCCCGATCAATCCCGCAGACTTGAATACGGTGGAGGGGACTTATGGTGTGAAACTTGAGCTGCCAGCGGTTCCAGGGATCGAGGGTTGTGGCGTGGTTGAAGAAAGCGCCGCCGATGGATTCAAAAAGGGTGACCGCGTGGTGTTTTTGGAGCGGGCCGATACTTGGGCGACGCATTGCACGGTTTCAGCAGAGATTTTGTTCAAGCTGCCTGATGAGATCGATATGACCCAAGCGGCGATGTTGAAAGTGAATCCCGCAACCGCGTGGCGGTTATTGCATGGATACGTGGAGCTCAAGGAAGGCGATTGGATTGTGCAAAACTTGGGCAATTCTGCGGTGGGTCGTTGTGTGATCCAAATAGCACGCGACATGGGGGTGAAAACCATTTCATTCGTGCGGAGCGAGGAGACTGCGGAAGAGCTGAAAAGTTTAGGAGCGGATCATGTCTTGGTAGACGATGATGAAGGTCAAGCCGCAGCCAAAGAGATCATGGGCGGCTCAAATTCTGCCTTGGCCTTTAACGCGGTAGGTGGTGACAGCGCCTTGCGCGTCATGAAGTTGCTCAAGGAAAGCGGCACACACGTCACGTATGGAGCGATGGGAAGAAAGCCGATCACCATGCCCAACGGTCTGCTGATCTTCCGCGACATCCGAGTGGTTGGCTTATGGGTGACCAAGTGGCTGGAAAATGCACCGCGAGACGAAGTGAGGTCGGTCTATCAAACCTTGGCCGAACGTGTGGCGGCCGGGAAAATTGTTCAGCCTGTGGACAAGACCTATCCGCTCGATGATTTCAAAGAGGCGCTGGCGCGGTTGGAGTCGCCTGAACGTAGCGGCAAGGTTTTGTTCGCCTTGTAGGGCTCGAACGTCGAACTTTGAACGTCCAACATTGAACATCGAAATGGCTTACGCGCGATTCACTGGCTGCTGCTATTACGGCTTCAGATAATGTTATTCGGAGGTGTCAGGGATACACGAAACGTGAATGATATCAGTCTGTATTATGAAAACCAACCTTTTGATTTTCGCTTCTGCAATCATGGTGGTTGCTTTGAGTTCGTGTAATTTATTTAGCCCATTGAATCGGTTTGATAAAGAAATACGAAGCGAGTACGATTATATTGTATACATACGGAAAGATCCCGATTCAAAGGTTGTTTCTGCAATTAACTATCCTGATGGATCTAGGAGGTTTGTCGACGGAATGAATGTCGCTAAAGTCCTAAGTGAGAATCAGATGAGCCGTGCCCTTTTTATGTATTCTGGACCTTTTGAAACCTCTGAACAAATTTTGAAGCCAATCTATATGGAAGAATATAAAAAGTGGGCAATCCAAGAAGGCTACATCTCTGGAAAAGATTAAAACCACAAGCCAACCTGAGCAGTAGGGAATAGATAGGCTATCCCCGAGGCGCTCACCTCAAAATCATGAAAATCTATTTAGCTACGGTTTGTTTTTTGCCGCTGATTTGTATTCCTCTTTGGCCGGCAATTTTTATTTTCAGAGTCCCTTTCCCCATGGAATTGCTCCCTTACATGGCGTGGTATTTTTGGGTTGGCTTGCTGGTTCTTTTAATAGATCTGTGGCGTTCAGATTTGCAGACTGACCAGAAGGCTTTATGGACAGTATTGAATCTATTGTTAGGAATCGCCGCTTTACCAATATACTGGATTCTGATCGTACGTAAAAGGGCCCGTGGAGCGCATAAATAGGCAATAAGTACACAGGCCTAGCATATAGGGGCACGTAAGAATGGCGCGTGATTAAGGCTGATTTCGTTCTTGATCGAGGTAGCGCCCTCTCGCCGAGAGGGCATCTTAGTGTGTCTGGCCGCACATCCCCGCCCTCTCGGCGAGAGGGCGCTACCCTATTTTTGCTTAATTACGTGCCGTTCGGGGTACGCAAACTGTCAGTGGGGCGGCGCGTAAGCTAAGTCAAAACTCAAAACTCAAAACTCGAGATTCACAAATCCTCCGCAGTTCTCGGGGCGGCCTACGCGTAATAGTAGAGGCCACTGAATCGAGCGTGAGCCACTTCGATGTTCGATGTTCGAAGTTCAGCGTTCAACGTTCGAGTCAAGACATGTCGCGGCGACCTAACCTTCGTGGACTTTGATTCTATTGCCATCGAGCCATTGGCGGAGGGCTTTGGGATGAGCTGTTAGGCATCCAAGCATCCGCCATCTTGATTTTTTGAGAACCTTTGCTTCGTCCTCGCTTTCATCGACGACACACCAAGGTTTGGATCCGGACGAGTGGATGAAGCGGAAGCCGGTTTCTTCTTTCACGAGGAAGGCCACATGGGTGTCGAGGCCGACGATGTAGATGCCGGGCTCAAAGTCTTCGATGTAGACGAGGAAGTCGTCGTAGGGTTTGCTGGATGTGAGATGGCAGTGGTCTTTGTGGACGAAGGTTTTGAGGATGTTGCCGGAGGCTTGTTGGGCGAGTTTGAAGCGGTCGACATTGAAGCCTGCGTCGCGGAGCACGGTGGAAACGAAATAACCGCAGGCGATTTTCCCGCCACCGGGTTTGGCGGCGGTGCCGTGGAAGTCCCATGGGGTTCCCAGCCAGCAGCGCATCATGGCGGGGAGGGTTTTTTCGAGTAGGATGCGGGCATCCTTTTCGACGATGGCCTTTTCCTCAGCGGTGCTAGCGTTTTTGTGACGCAGCGCAAGGTCGGCGCGCCAGCGTTTCAGTTCAGCGGAGAGAACCGAGTAGCGGGCTGGGTCGGGCCGAGGTTTGGTGTCGACATTGCCGACCCGCGGCATTTTCACATTTTGGTGGTACC
The DNA here is from genome assembly GCA_043566505.1 of Luteolibacter sp. Classification (GTDB taxonomy): domain Bacteria; phylum Verrucomicrobiota; class Verrucomicrobiia; order Verrucomicrobiales; family Akkermansiaceae; genus Luteolibacter. Next base: position 1,685,154 of record CP121322.1, read on the forward strand.
AAACGACAGCCGGCCGGCGGAACCACCATCCGGCGGTGGTCAGCACGGTCACTAAAAGGACCATCCATAGCCACAATCGTTTCATGGTGTGACGGTAAAGTGGTCGATGGTGGATTCAAAAGCGCAAAACGTCAGATTGCGCTTTATCATCAAGCTTCGTGGATTTCGATCATTGCGCGGAAACGTGTAATGATGCGTTTGAAGAGCGCATTGGAGCCAGCCCGTGAGAGTTGAGATGCGACCAATTCTTCAGGTTTGTCGGGGTCAGCGGGTGACATCGAATGGGCGTGGTAGTCGCCGGCATGAATGTGTCGTTCAACGTGAGATGAGCCCGCCTGATGTTTGATTTGCGCGGTCACGTCCTTGCTTTTCAACTCGAGGGATGTGAGTGCCGGGCCAGAGTCGTCCTCGGTCAGTTTCACCACAATCGATTGGCCCGATGGGTGGGCGTATTGGAACTCGGTCATGTAGTGTTGATCGGTCCAATTCGCTTGGATCGCGAGCCAAGCGAGCAATTGCAGCGCGCTGTTTTTGTGACCGCTGTGGTAGCTGATGTTCACCTGGTCGATCTTCGGCAGTGCCTGTTGGGCGATGGGATCGTCGAACACGCTGGCGACGCCCAATCGGAACTGCCAGGTGCGGCTCCAGGCGTGGTCTTGAAGAACCAGTGAAGGTGGGAGGATATTGGCCAGCTTGCGAAATGATTCGGCGGGGTTCTTCCAATTTGAACTGTCGACGATGAGTCGGTCCATGGTCGCGGCGAGTCGTTCCGTCAGCACTTCCGAGAGTTCGCCTTGCCACCAAAAGACCAGAGGCAGGTCGGAGTTGAGGTGGGCGAACACCGTGTTGCGGAAGCGGCCTGTGACGGTGCCGGTGAGGTAGAACGCGATTTGTTCGCAACAGACTGACTTGCGTCCGTGAGCGAGGTGGCAGTGAGCAGTGATCCATGCACGGATGGCAGGTTCGCTCACCGCGCGATTGATTTCCACGAGGATGGCCCGGCAGGCGTGTTCTTGGGTGAGCTTGGAGATGATTTTCGAGTTTCGGCTCAGCGAATTCGTTTCCTCCGAATAGACGACCAAGTTCATCAACGATGCGTTGGTTCTCGCATCGTCTTGCTCCCATAGCTTGCGCAGTTCTTGGTCGATGTCGCACACGGGGACTTCGATGCCAAGATCGGGGTTGCTGGCAGGATTGGTTGGTGGGGTGGCCGCGCTCATATTGCAATCTCACCAAGTCACAGAACATGCCGAAAGGCAAGTCGCGGAGTTGTAAGGACAAACTTTCGGCGGTGTGGATGAAATGAGTTCGCGTCTGTGACGGGATCGGTTACGACTTTCTGCGTGAGCGGATCTCTCATCAAATCTTGTCTGATGGCGGCGCGGCCAAAAACCCTGCCTGCTGCAGTGGTTCCTGTCTGGGCTGGCTGCGTGTTGGCGTGGAAAATGACGGGGCAAATCGATTGGGTATTGGCGTGGGCGACATTGGGTGGCGCTTTGGCGATTCAGGTGTCGACCAACTTTTTCAATGATGCGATCGATGCACGCAAAGGTTCAGACACCGAGAAGCGGTTGGGGCCGCAGCGGGTGACGGCGACCGGCATGATGTCGGAGCGGGCGGTGATGGGGGTGGGCGTAGCATTTCTCGGGGTCGCGTTGCTGTGCGGCGTGGTGCTCTTGCAAGCGCGCGGGTGGCCGATTGTGGCGATTGGGATTCCATCGATGTTTCTGGCTTATGGTTACACTGGGGGCCCATTCCCGTTGGCCTATCGAGGACTCGGTGAGGTGTTTGTGGTTTTGTTTTTTGGATTGGTTGCTGTGTGCGGAACCGTGTTTGTGCAAACGGGTGAGTGGACGCGGGAGGCGGTTTTGTTGGGCGTGCAGATTGGGTTGCTTTCGGCGGTGTTGATTTCCATCAACAATTTTCGTGATCGAGAAGAAGACGCCAGCACGGGCAAGCGAACCTTGGCCGTTCGCTTGGGACCCAAGGTCGCTGCTGCGGTGATTTGGTTGGAGATCAAGTTGGCTGCCTTTTTGGGTCTGCTGTGGTTGGTTTGGGAGCTGCCAGCCTTCATGGTGGCGAGTTTGCCGGTATTGCTTTTGGGCATGCGGATCATTTGGGGGGTCTTCACCCTGCCGCCGGGGCCTGTGTTCAACCGATTGCTAGCCTTGGCAGGTGTGCAGTTGATTCTTTTCGCAGCTGTGCTGCATTTTGTTGCTGCTTTCATCTGATGGACACCACCGACTCGACAAAACCTCTGATCGCTCCCTACCGATTGAAATCGCGTGGGTTTTTGAACTCGGTATCGAATCGACGAGCGTTCGAAGGCGTCTTGATTCAAGTCGATGGCGGCTACGGCTGCATTCATCCATGGCCTGAGTTGGGGGACCCGCCATTGGAGAAGTGCCTTGCAGATTTGCAAGGTGCTCAGCGCTGGCCGATCGTGAAGCGGGCATTGCGATGTGCGCAGTATGACCGTGAGGCGCGCAACTTTGAGCATTCCTTGTTTGAGGATATGGAAGAGGTGATCCCACAGAGCCATGCAACTTTGGCCAAGGGAGACGCGGATGAAATCGCGGCGGCTGTTGAGGCTGGGTTTGAGACAGTGAAGTTGAAGTTTGGCCGAAAGCTTGAGGCGGAGGCAGAATTTTTGAATGCCATGTCAGTGGAGTATCCGAAGCTCAAGTGGCGGTTGGATTTCAACGAAAGTCAGTCGCCCGATACGATGCGAGGATTCCTCAAAAGTCTGCGCGGCAACTCGCTGCGGGCGATCGATTTCATCGAAGACCCGTGCCCGTATTCGGAGACAGCATGGAAGAAGTTGTTCAAAGAGTTCCGTGTGCCACTTGCTGTCGACCGTGAATCGGCCCCATTGAGTTCGGGAGCGCAGGTGATGGTGATCAAGCCTGCCGTGGACGAACCCTTTTTGTTGGCAGAAGCGGCGATGCAAAACCAGCAGCGTGTGGTGTTGACCAGTTACATGGATCATCCATTGGGTCAGGTGTTTGCGGTTTGGGAGGCGGCGCGATTGGGGCTGCAATTCCCGGGGCTCCCTGGATTGTGCGGATTGCACACGAGTCACTTATTCGAGCCCGATGAATTCACGGAAATACTTGGCGATTGGTCACCTTCGTTTAAAGTGCCTGATGGGCTGGGATTAGGATTTGACCAGCTGTTACAAGCACAGCCATGGACCCGCACTTATTGACGTCATCGGAGTTTTGGGAGGATTCCTCATCGATTGTGATGGGGAAAGGCGAGGGCTTGCCCGATATGTCACCGCTTGAGGCTCATGTTTGGTTTCAAACATCGGGGACGGTGGGATCGCCCAAGTGGATTGGCTTGTCGAAGCGCGCGTTGATGGTTTCCGCGGTGGCTGTGAACGAGCATTTGTGGGTATCGAAAGAATCCTGTTGGGGGCTGGCATTGCCGTTGCGGCATGTCGGTGGATTTGGAGTGGTGGTTCGCGCCTATGAATCGGGTTGTCGGTTGGCGTGCACTGAGGGTGACTGGGATGCGGCAAGTTTTGCGAATTGGATTCGGGATCAGGGAGTTACGCACACGTCATTGGTGCCAACACAGGTGCACGATTTGGTGAAGCTGGGTCAGCAATGTCCGGACTCACTCAAGGCGGTGGTTGTGGGTGCTGGAAAATTGGATGTGGGATTGGGTCGGGCAGCGAGGGGCCTCGGTTGGCCGGTGTTGGCGAGTTACGGCATGACCGAGGCTGGATCACAGATTGCGACTCAGCCATTGGCAGCGTTGCAGCAGGAATACCAGCCAGCACCGATTCCGATCTTGCCCATTTGGCAAGTCCAGCTGGCGGAGGATCAGCGGTTGCGAATCCATGGAGACGCATTGTTTTCTGGGTCGATGTTTTACGAGGAAGAACAATGGAAGTATGAGCCGAGACCTGAGGGGTTTTTCACAACCAGCGATCAGGTGAAACTCGAGGTCGGTTGCATCACGCCAATTGGTCGGACGGATTTGCAGGTGAAGATTCTGGGCGAGCTCGTTGACTTGGCTGCAGTTGAGCGGCGCTTGGAGCAGTCGTCTGACGGGGTTTTGGATCCAGAGAAGTATGTTGTGGTCGCGATCCCCGATGAGCGCCGAGGGCACGTGCTGGTCCCTGTGTTTGAAAAGTCCTGCAATGCAGGGATTGTGGATGTTGCGCTGAGGCGATACAGCAAAGAGGTAGAGGGAGTTTTCCGATTGGAGCCACCCGTCAAATTGGATGAGCTGCCAAGGTCGGAGCTGGGCAAGATCCGCAGGGGAGACTGCAGAGATCAGGTAATCAAGCGATTCCGCTCTTGATCAAAGCGCGCCACGTTTCGCGCGTTCCATGTCGCGTTTTTGGCGCTTCTCTAACATTTCAGCGCGCTTCTCTTCGCCACATGCTCTGTAGAACTCGCAGATCATTTCAAGGATGCCGGCCTCGGTCTTGGCGCGGAAGTATTCTTTGTCACCGCTATCGATGACTCGCTTGTAGGCGAGCTCGATGTCTCGAACCACCTTGGGTGCCATATCTTTGTCGTCTGAGAAATGGTTGAAGTAGTCATTCGCCATGATTTTGAAGCCAGTGATGTTGGCGCCGTGGTTTCTCAGGGCTTTGTCGTAGAGCTGACAGACCTCTTTGTCGGCATCTTTTTCGCCACTCTTGGCGATGAGATCGGCCTCGCGTTTGACCGACTTCGCGATGAGGTCGACTTGTTCTGCTGAGTAACGTTCGATCTGGCGTCGTTCACGATACAAGGCGCGACGCGCGTCGTTTTCATCGATGTAGGGGAAGATGTATTTTTGCTCTGCCTTGGCAGCGAGTGCCATGAAGCGTGGGTTCTCGCGAAACTCGCGGCGCATGTCGCTGACGAACGATTCCCATTCATCGAGGTTGTCGGGTTTCTTGGGATCGCCACTCATCGTGGTTTCATCTTCGAGCATTTTGTAGATGGCCACCCAGGTTTCGGGGAAGGTCTCGCCAACCTTGTGGGCAATCTTGTTGGCGGCGATGCGTTGTTCCTTGTGTTTGGTCTCGGCGAGGAGTCTTGCAAGCCAGAGATGGCGTGCGATGCCAAGGGTGACCGACTCGCTTTTGTGGTCGCGATCGTTCCAGAGAAGGATTTCTTGTTCGGTGATATTTTGGCCCGTTTGTGGGTTGCGAGCTTGGCCTTTGGAAGCACCGTCGATGCGGCCGATGCTGGTGTCCCATTCATCGGGCTCTGTTTTGATGGCCGCCCAGGCGTGACCGCCGCGGCTGGTTTCACCGCTGAGGCCAATCGCGGGGATGCCGTTCGCGCGTGCGGTGTTGACGGTGTAGTAAGTTTGGTCGCCGCAGATTCCGCCCTCTTCTTCGAGTTCGGCGAATGAGTATTCCTTGTAGGGGTTGAGTCCTTCAACGGCGCGTTCCATCAGGTATTCAATTTTGCCGTAGGCTCTGCCCCAGCTTTTGCGTCGCAGGCGAACTTTTTTGACCGCCCATTCGAGCTCGGATTTATCGACAGGTGCGCATACGACCCAAACCAAATCGCGCGCGGACATTCGATCGATCGCCGCTTCCAGTTGGCCTTTGTCGTTTTGCTCGATGTACCAAAGGTAGCGTTCCATCGGGTCCACCGAGTGATAGAAGTCGGGGTCCATCTCTCCAACAATGTTGGGGATGTCCATGTCTTCGTCGAAGACCACGGCACATGCGAGGGCGAGGTTGAAATACTTCTCGTATTTATCCTCGCTGTTCATGTGGGCATCGCTGAGGAATTTCAGCACCTTGGCGGGATCATCTTCGGGCTCCATGGTCAGGAGCAGTTGTTCCATTGCTTCGTTGTTCTCTAGGATCCAGACGAAGAAGTTGGCGTAGTAGCTATCTTTGACGGAGCTGGCAATCGTGTGAGGAGGAAATAGGTGGAGGGTATTCCACTGCAGAAGGGCTTGGTAGTAGGTCGGATTTTTCCAAACCTCTTTGAACTCGCTGACACCGTGGCCAGGTTTGATTTTCAAAAAGTCGGCCTCGAGCGATTTTTTCAAGAGCGGTTGGTAGACGCTCCATTGTTTGTCATCGGCAGCTTGCTCCATCAACTGGCGTCGTCGGTTGGTGGCATCTTCGCGTGTTGATTCGATGCCTACCAAAGTTATTGGCTTTGCGTTGATGAGAAGTGTTTTGGCGATAGCCTCTTCTTCAACCTCAGGCATGGGCTCGGGGGGTGGAGTTGGATTGGCTGTCTCTTCAGGCTCAACTTTTGCGACCTCGGCCTCCTTCTCCTCAGGTGCAGGGGTGGGGATGGTTTCTTCGGTTGGCGTCTCCACCACCGCTACGGTTGGTGGAGGAGTGGTGGGTGGCGTTGGAGTTGCCGGATTTTCGGTGGGTTGTTCCGGTGTCGTTGGTGAAGGCGCGGGTGGTGGGGTTTCGACCAGAACCGCGGTGACGGGTTGCTCTTCGGTGACGGGTTGTTCCTGAGGGGAGGTTGCTTTTTGGTGGTTATTCTCTTGAGGAGATTGAGAAATGCTCGCGAGGTAAATCAAAGCCGCGACGACGGCGCACCCGCCACCGAGGCCGAGAGTGAGCATCATCTGCTGTTTTTGGTTTTTCCGCGCGCGTCTCATCGAGTCAGTTAATTCATGGTATTCTGCACATGATTGAACCTTTCTGCACCTCAAAAGTTCTGTGCTTTTGGGGGATGGGCGACCGCCGAACGAATTAAATCCAATTCAGTATTGTCATCCCCACCGAAGTATCGATAGTTAATGTACCTTGATAAAAAGCATTCAAGAGCCATTGCCCAGTTCGGGCGCCGCAGTTGTTGGTGGTAGGTCAACATTGCGTTCATCCACACCTACTCTATTAGAAAAAAATTAACGACGTTATGATCGATCGTTCGGCCGACGCGCAAAGCGCATTATTTGAGGAAGGAAATGATGTTTCAGTGGAAAACAAAAAAAAGCGATCCGCTAAGGATACACCAAAGCCAGCAGATTTCGGTCTGACCGCGCCATCGCAGATTGTGAAGAACTATGTGTTGGACACGAACGTGTTGCTGCACGACCCGGCATCGCTTGAGAGATTCAAAGAGAATCACCTATGCATTCCAGTGGATGTATTGGCGGAGTTGGACAAATTCAAGAGTGAGCAAACGGAGCGTGGTGCAAATGCGCGCAGAGTTCATCGCCGGCTAACAGAAATGTTTTCGTGCTCCAAAGTTGTGACTCAAGGAGTCACGAATGAATTCGGTGGCACGGTGCGATTGGTGATTTATGATCCAGCCATTTGCCCAAAGAACTCGGATCTTCTGAATCGGTTTCACCGTATTTTCCCAGACAAAGAGCGGGTTGATCACCGGATTTTGGCGGCGTGCTTGCTCTTGATGCAGAACAATAAGGCTCCCGTGGTTTTGGTGACCAAAGACATCAACATGCAGTTGAAGGCGCGAGCGGTCGGCATTGATTGCCAAGACTACCTGAACGACAAGGTGGATGTCCGCGAAGTTTCCAACTACGAGGTTCTTCGCATTGATGTGGATGCCAGCGAGATACAGCGTTTTGCGAGCAGTGGGGCCGTCGATATAGATGAAGAGCGCGCGTCAGGAGCTGCGGTCAATCAGTATGTATTGCTCGGGGCAAGCGAGAAGCAAACGATGCCGGCGCGCTATGTGGGCGGTGGCGAATTTGTCCGATTGAATTTCCCGGAGGTCTTGAAAATCCCAGATGGCAATTCGCTCAAGCCTCTGAATTTGGGGCAACGTTGTTTGATTGATGCTCTGCTGAATCCAGACATTTCCTTGGTGACATGCTACGGTCATGCTGGAACCGGCAAGACTTTGGTTGCCGTTGCTGCTGGCTTGCACGAGGTATTCAACCGCAGGTACAACGGGATCACGGTGAGTCGTCCTGTGGTCGCAATGGGTGATCAACTTGGATTTTTGCCGGGCACCTTGGATGAGAAAATGCGCCCATGGTTGCAACCGATTCACGATGCATTGGACTTGTTGATGCAGCCGACGGCGCCCTTGGGCCCACGCAGGAAAAAGCAGAAGTCGGACAATGGCGGAGCCCCAGCGAAGAAGGCGTATGAGGCGATGGTCGAGCAGGGTGTGATTGAGATTGAGGCTCTTTGTTACATTCGTGGTCGATCCATCCCAAACCGCTTCTTCATTTTGGACGAGGCTCAACAGCTCACTCCTCAGGAGGCCAAGACGATTGTGACTCGCATGTCTCAAGACTCCAAATTGGTATTGGTGGGTGACCCGGCTCAGATTGATAACCCGTATGTTGACAGTCGGAGTAACGGCTTGGTTTACACACGCAATCGACTGAAGGGTCAGCCATTTGCCGCTCACATTGCATTGAACCGCGGTGAGCGCTCTGAGCTTGCTGAAGCCGGTGCAAACTTGATGTGAGCTTGCCTCACGCCGAATGAAGCTAGATGGTGGCGCCGTGAAACGACCCTTGTCCATCTGGCTGATCAGCGATGGCAAGCCAGGCCACCTGAATCAAAGTTTGGGTTTGGTTGAGGCGATGGAGAGGCTGCGCCCAGTTGAGGTGCACCGCATTTGCATCGCTGGTGTTTCGGGCTGGTGGAAAAAATACCGCGCTGCATCAGAGCAAGCCAAGGATCTGCCGAGTCCTGACATCGTCATGGGTGCTGGGCATGGAACGCATTTTTCCTTGTGGCGGTTGGCACGGACTTATGACGCCAAGAGCATCGTATTGATGCGGCCGAGTATGCCGTTGTCCTGGTTCGACCGTGTGATTTGCCCAGAGCATGATTTCCCGAATGGGTGTGACCGTCGGAATGTTCTACTTACCAAAGGTGCGATCAATCGCGTGAGGCCGACAGCGGGAGAACGGTCGGCTCGGCTCATTTTGTTGGGTGGGCCCTCGAAAGTGCATGGTTGGGATGAGGGTGCCATGCTGGATCGATTGAAGGAGGTGGTGGCTGGAGAGGCTTGGGAGTTGGGCGATTCTCGCAGGACGCCGGAGGGCTTCTTGGATCGGGTACGAACGGAGTTGCCTGAGATCACAGTTTATCCGCATGGCGAGGTTGATTCAGACTGGTTGCCGAGCAAGCTGGCGGTGGCCAAGGAGATCTGGGTGACGGAAGATTCCATCTCAATGGTTTATGAATCCGTCACCAGCGGAGCCAAGGTGGGTTTGTTGCCGGTGCCGCGATTGCGGAATGACAGCCGCGTGTTGCGGGGCCTCGACCGGTTGGTTGATGAGGCTTGGGTGATGGGGTGGGACGATTGGCAAGCGGCGGGAGAATTGCGGAAGTCGGCGAGTCGATTGATGGAAGCGGACCGGTGCGCGGCGTCTTTGTTGGGAGACATGGATTTAGCCTAAGTGGGGCGTGTTGTGGGGTTTGGCTTTTGGTGCTGGCCAGAAAGTGGTGGGCGAGGATAGTTTGCTGGCAGATGATTTTTGCATTGTTGGAACCTTCAGGGCTGATTGAACAAGGTGGGCCGCTAGTCTGGGTGTTACTTGGATTGGCATTCATTGGCTCAATTTGTGTCGTTGAGCGGTTGTTTTTCTTTCACCGCGCGCGGATCAACGTCAGCGACCTCTTGGTGGGCTTGGCGCAACACATCCGGCGAAAATCTTATGCCGAAGCATTGCACGAAGCGGCTAGAGCGCCAGGGCCAGTCGCCCGCGTTGCTCACGCGATTCTGCTGAGGTATTATTTGGACCGGTCGCATCTGCGCGACATTGCTCAAGAGGCGGGTCAGCTGGAGGTGCCGCGGATTGAAAAGAACATCCGTGCGATTTTGGGTGTGTCATTGCTTTCCCCATTAGTGGGCATGTTGGGAACCTTGTTGGGCATGCTCGAGACCTTTCAGAAGATGGGCGAGCAAGGTGGCTTTACGGGACCTGTCGAGTTGACGTCAGGCGTCTTCATTGCCCTGATCACATCGGTGCTGGGTCTGACCGTCGCGGTGCCAATGTATTTGTTTTATCTCTACTTCTTGGCTCGTGCGAAGCGATTGGTTCGTCGCCTTGAGCGTGCCGGCATCGAAGTGGTTCATCTGATTGCGGATATGCGAGAAGAGGAAGAATTCGCCCCGTTCCGCGGTGAAGTCGTTGCCGGTCGCAAATCGGCAAAATCGAAATCTAGCAAAAAGTCGTGAAACTTGAGCTCTCGCTACCCGAGCGCCCTGGGCTGCTGCATGCGGTTCCGGTATTTGATTTGTTTGTGCTGCTCTGGTTGTTGTTTTTGTTGAGCTCTGCATTGCTAAGGCAATCGGGGGTGATGGTCAACTTGCCGCCCTCGCAATTTGAGTTGGAGCGATTTCAGAACACCATCGTGGTGACTTTGGGGCCGGGTGAAAAGCAACCGAGCATTCACTTGGGTCGCGACGTCGTTACCATGGATGAATTGGTGAGTCGCTTTCAGGTGTTAAAAGAAGATGGCGCGCAGGCGTCATCGGTGGTGTTGCTGCAAAGCGATCGTGGAACGCCTGTTGGTTTTCAGCGGAGCCTAATAGAAGTTATTCTGAGTATGGGTTTCCGCATGGCAATGGTGGGGGAAGCGAGTCAATCGGTGCAAGAGGTAGAGCCTTTAATAGAAGCGAAGTGATGACGGCAAAGTTATCGATGAAGCAACTTCGCGAGAATGCACCCAAGTGGATTTACCCATGGCGTGATAAGGGGAGTTTTTATTATGGCATGTGGCTGGGGTTGCTGATCGCTGGGGGTTTTTTTGTTTTTGCCTTCACCTTCATCCAGGTGCAGATGCCAGTGATGGCCACGTGGTCTGCACCGCAAGGTGAGGTGATACAGGTTTCTGATGACGACGCAGTTGGGCGATGGTTGATTCAGAAAGCTCAAGAGGAAGGGCCATACCCATCCCGCTATGAGCCAACAGAATGGGATGGAGGAAATGACCTCGAGCAATTATTGATGAGGTCGGTGCGTCAGGAACTCACTTCATACAGCCCTTCGCTGAAGGTCTTGCCTGAGGAAAAACCAAAGCTGGCCAAGATTGCAGTTTATGGTGAGCCCTTATTGCCGGAGAGGGAGTTGAAGGTAGGAGATATTGAACCGACGGTCATGATGGAGATGGTGCCGTCCTTGTTTTCAATCTCTGGGCTCGGGCAAGACGAGATGCCGGTCGATGTGCCAAACATTCCCGGTAAGTTGGATCCAGCGGTGGCGTTGGAAAATTCGAGGTTTTTATTGCGCTTGGACGGTCGGGGAAAGGTGCTCGATTGTTTATCGATGGCAGGCAGGATAGAGGTTCAGTTGACGCCAGTTCAAAATTGGCTAAAGGGCCTGAGCTTCGGGCCTAGCTCGGATAGGGCTGAACGCTGGGTGGCGGTAGGTGTTCGATTTGAAAACGTAATTTTAAGCGATGAACCTGACGCTGACTGAGTTTGTAATGTTGGTTTTCATCACCGCTGGTGCGCTGGTGGTGTTGTTCACGATGATTTCGCGCTCGGTTCGGGTGCATGCCGAGTCACGGTCTGAAGCTCGTCGGGTAGTTTGTCGCCTGTGTTTGCATGCATTTGAGGCTCCGACGAAGGACAAGATTGTAAAATGCGAGCATTGTGGAGCGACCAATGAGCGGGGTCTGAGCAGGCGATTGGGCTAGCGGAATCGGTAGATTTTGAGCCCCTACTGATCATGCTTGCGCGCATGGGGTGATCTCTGCAAACTGTCGGCCGAAATTATGAATGAACGGCGCGTCGTCATCACAGGAATTGGTTGTGTTTCCCCATTGGGCAATGATTTGTCCACCACGTGGGATGGTTTAAAAGAAGGTCGTAGTGGCATTGGTCCTATTACCTCGATGGATACTGAGGCTTTCGATTGTAAGATCGCAGGCGAGGTCAATAATTTTGAGGCAGATCAATATTTCAATGTCCCCAAAGACGCTCGTCGGGCTGACCGCTATGTTCAATTGGCGGTGGCGGCATCCAAGATGGCGATGCAGGACTCGGGTCTGAATGTGGAGGACATCGACCCTCGCAGATATGGCGTAATGGTGGGCAGCGGCATTGGAGGATTGGCGACTTTGGAGAGAGAGCACACGACCTATATCAATCGTGGTCCCAAGCGTGTTTCGCCATTCACCATTCCGATGATGATTTCCAACATTGCGAGCGGCATCATCTCGATGGAGTTTGGTCTAAAGGGGCCGAATATGGTCATCGTGACCGCCTGTGCGACATCGAATCACAACATTGGTGAGGCCTGGCGCATGATCAAATTTGGTGATGCTGACGGATTCCTTTGCGGTGGTGCGGAAGCATCGATTTTGCCGATGGGTCTTAGCGGATTTTCGAACATGAAGGCGTTGAGCTCTCGCAACGATGAGCCGGAGAAAGCCTCACGTCCATTTGACAAAAACCGTGACGGTTTCGTCATGGGTGAGGGTTCAGGCGTGGTGATGATTGAGGAGCTAGAGCACGCCAAGAAGCGTGGAGCCAAAATTTACGGTGAGTTGATTGGTTATGGCGTAAGTGCCGATGCCTATCACCTGAGTGCTCCGTCACCGGATGGAAGCGGTCCTGCATACGCCATCCAGATGGCATTGAAGCACGGTAAGAAGAACCCAGAGGATGTGGATTACCTCAACGCGCATGCGACCTCCACTGGGTTGGGTGATATTGCCGAAACCAAAGCCATCAAGTTGGCCTTTGGAGACCACGCCAAGAATGGCCTGATGGTCAGCTCGACCAAGTCGATGACAGGACACATGCTCGGTGCTGCAGGCGGCATGGAGTTGATTGCCTGCATCATGGGCATTCAAGATGGCGTTGTTCCGCCGACGACGAACTTGGACGAACCAGATCCAGAATGTGATTTGGATTGTGTGCCGAACGTGGCGCGCGAAGTTCCAATCAAGACCGCTTTGAGCAACAGCTTTGGCTTTGGTGGCCACAATGCCTCGGTGCTCGTTAGCAAATACGAGTGAGGGGCAGAGTCCCGGCACGAAAAACGGCCACTCCTGGGAGGGAGTGACCGTTGGTTCATGTAAATTGAGGTTTGATTCAGTTTTCGGGAAGTGAGTCGTCCTCTTTCTTCGCTTTCTTCTGCTTTTTCTCAGGTTTTGGCTTATCGGCCTTTTCCTTCTGTTTGTCCTTTTTCATCTCGGCTTTCTCCTCTTTGCAGAGTTTGCCGTCTTTGTTGGTATCGTATTTCTCGAGAATGGCAGGATCGATGGTCTTAGGCTTTTTCTCGGCTTTTGGCTTATCGGCCTTTTCCTTTTGCTTGTCTTTTTTCATCTCGGCTTTCTCCTCTTTGCAGAGTTTGCCGTCTTGGTTTTTGTCGTATTTGGCAAGGATTTCAGGGTTAGGACCCTTGGCTTTTTTGGTCTTTTCTCCTTCTTCCGCGTGGGATGCGCCCATCAGGGTGAGGATGCCAGCGACAACGAGTAACGATGTGGTTTTCATGTATTTTAGGTGGCCGAGCGGTTGAGCTCGGCGACCCTATGAAACCCCGGCTGAATCGGTAAGTTTCGAGGGGGGTGCGTTTTATTGAAAATATATTTCAGGGCGGGGCTGGCATGGATTTCTGGCAAAATCATCGTGCATCCGCGGGGATCTCGGGTTCAACTGCAGGCACTGCGGACCATGGAACACCCACTCTATAGCCATAAAAGCCAGATTGCCTTTGCTGATACCGATGCCAGTGGCTGGCTGCACTTTCCGAATATCTTTCGATATGTGGAGGCCGCCGAACATGAATGCCTGAGAAAGTTGGGAGTGATGGTCTATGCGCGAGACCAAGGAGGGTGGCCGCGGGTGAATGTGAATTGTGACTTTGTTAAGCCACTTTTGACGGCCGATCCAATCGAGGTGCAGTTGGCGGTGGCTGAGATTGGAAAGTCGTCACTGAAATGGGAGTTTGAGGTGCACCACGAGAAGGGTGAGTTGGCAGCTCGTGGAAGCTATACGGTGGTAAGGGTTGATTCGCTTGGGAAAGCCCAGCTCATTTCACTGGAGGAGAGAAAGGCATTGTCCGGAGAGTAATATGTCAGACGACTTAGAAAAATCGGGCCGCGTGGTCATTGTCCCAACGCCGATCGGCAACCTAGGGGACATCACACAGCGTGCAGTAGAAGTTCTTCAGGGGGCAGACCGGATTGCTTGCGAGGACACGAGGCGGTCGGGCCAGTTGTTGGCTCACTTGAATATTACCGGCAAATCATTGGTCTCGCTGCATGATCACAACGAATCGCGCAAGGCGCCTGAATTGGTGGCGGCGGCTCAAGCTGGAGAAGTGATTGCCGTGGTCAGCGATGCTGGCATGCCGGGAGTTTCTGACCCGGGCTATCGATTGATTCAGGCCTGCATTGAAGCTGAGGTTCCGTTCGAGGTGCTGCCGGGTGCATCATCGGTCATCACCGCCTTGATTGGATCGGGCTTTCCGTGCCATGCCTTTCGGTTTGGCGGTTTCTTATCGGTTAAATCGGGCAAGCGCCGGACGGCTTTGTCTGCTGCCTTGGATTCGGGTGAAACAGGCATCTTTTTTGAGACCCCGCATCGAATTGTTTCCACCTTGGAGATATTGGTCGACATTGACCCGATGGCACGCGCTTGTGTGGCTAGGGAGTTGACCAAGAAATTTGAGACCTACCACCGCGGCACTGCGGAAGGGTTGTTGGCGCATTTTCAAGCGCACAAACCCAAGGGTGAGATTGTGCTATTGGTTCACGCCAAGGACTAGCCGAATGGAGTCCAGTTTTTCATGAAGATATTCTCGGCCGCTTTGTGGAACCTGTGCAACGTATCAGCGTCGAGCGCGGCATGAGTCTGGTCGGCCCCCAGCCATTCATGAATGGTTTGTTCGAAATGGGAGATCTTGCCTGATGGGGCAGGCGGCAGCCTTTCCAAGGACTCGAGCATACACGCAAGTGCGAGTTCGCAGTTTTCTGCAAAACTGTGATCATCGGGATGCGCATTCGATTGGATGTCATGCATCAACTGGATGGTTTTTGGAAAATGCGCCATCACTTGATGCACTTCCCGTGCCGCTTCGTAGCGCAGGCATTGGTGTTCTATAAGTATGCGGTCTAACATGTCGAAACTATCGAAAATGTTTGAGGTTCGGAGCAATCGATACAATCAGTAATTGCCAGCCAACTATGTTATTTGTGGGATTGTCTTTTCGGTCAATATGGTCGAATGTCTAGATTGATGCTGAAGACCTCTAATGCCCTCTTTTGTCGATCATGGATCGTGATGGGTTTTTTGCTGATGATGGGATGCGCGACTCAGAGGTATGCGGCGGGAGACCCGAAGATGAACACCTTTGGCTACCGTCAGTGGGTTTCAGAAGATGTGGAGCCGGAGGTTGTCTTGATTGGGATTCATGGATTTTGCGGTGCATCGGTGGATTACAAAAACCTGGGTAAGTATTTGCAGATCCAAGATCCAAGCACGGCGCTGTATGCCTATGAGGTTCGCGGCCAAGGAAGTGATCCGATCGCGGAGAGACGAGGAGATATTGGGAGGCCGTCGGACTGGTATCACGATTTGTTTGCATTCACTGAATTGGTCAGGAAGAAGCATCCGGAAGCGAAGATCGTGTGGTTTGGGGAAAGCATGGGGGCTTTGATTGCGGCTCACGCGTGGAGCAAATCTCCTGTGGGCAAACCGCCATGTGATGGGCTGATCTTGTCATCGCCGATTGTTCGGTTCAGGGATGACATCCCGGCATGGACGCCGGGTTTGGTTCAGGTGGCTGCGACGGCGATGCCACTGGCTCGAATTTCTCTCGAGACATTGTCTGGCGGTGATTCCGTGCAAATGACCCAAACCTCGACTCATGGCGAGCAGGCGGAGAAGAACTCGTATCACATTGAGAAATACACCTTGAGGCTGATTGGAACCCTGTCGGGCCTGATTTCAGGGATGAATGACTGCGCGGCTGAGATTCACTCGCCGATCCTAGTTTTGCATGGTGGGCAGGATTACTTCAACAACGACTACGACATTCGGGGCTTTATGGCGCGGTTGCCTGAGACCACTCCTGCAGTCTACAAAAACTATCCCAAAGCGTATCATTTGTTGATGTATGATGCCCAAAAAGAGCGGATTTTCAGGGATGTGTCGCGCTGGGTGAGTCGCTTGAAAGAGGGGGAATTGTAAAAATTATCGGATTGGCGGCAGAATTCGTCTTGACGGGTGAGGAATCGCGGGCATTCTTCGCCCCCCGCAACCCCACAAAGATTTTTAGATATGGCCCGTATTTGTAGCATTAGAGGATCCAAAGTTCGCTCTGGAGGTAGAATTCACCGTTCTGGTTTGGCCAAGAAAAAGGGCGGCATCGGTCGTCACGTGACCAAAGTCGTCAAACGCACCGTTTCTCCTAACCTTCAGACCAAGCGCATCTGGGTTCCCGAATTGAATAAATTCATGAAAATCAAGCTGAGCTGCCGCGCCTTGAAGACCATCAACAAGAATGGTGCATACCAGACGCTCAAAAAAGCAGGACTAGTCTAAGGCAGGTTCTCTTATAAGACTTTCACTTTCAAAACGGCTCAGTGGAAACACTGGGCCGTTTTTATTGGAGGCGGGGGAGGCGCCAATCCTTTAATTGTCTTTGCTCGCGGCCTCTTTGATGATTTCGCGCGATTGCTCCGAGAGTTTTTCGAGCGGGTAATCGACGCTTTTGCCGTTGGCCATGATGAAGGTGACAGTTGAGCTATCGGCTGCTTTGACTGCCGCTTTGATGGTGTTGCCATCGATATTGGTCCACGACTGTTGCTCGATGAGGAGGCTGGGCTTCTTTTCGGGAGTGGGCGGTGCCGATGGCGCAGATTCTTTCAGCGCTTTTTTAACGGTCCGTTCAAAATCTTTGTCAGAGGGTCGGCCATCAAAAATCATGGTCCCTGTGCGATTGAAAACGAGGATGCGAGGTATTCCCTTCACCGTGATGGGGCCCTGACAACCCTTGGTGATCGTGTAATCCACGTTGGCCTTTTTGATGATAGGTTCGATTTGTTTTTCGGAAGACCCTTGGGATTCGGCGCCAATGATGACCAGGCCGTCATCTTTGTAGCGATCGTGCAGTTTGGCCAGGTGAGGAAGAGAGGCGATGCAGGGCGGGCACCTCACGCCCCAATATTCGAGTACCACGACTTTGCCTTGGTTTTTTTCCATGTCGACAGCATCGCCAAAGGCTGTTTCTCCGAATTCCCATTCGCTGAGTTTGTGTGCTGGAACTTCTGCGCTCAAGGTGGCCATTGCAATGGCCGCTGACGCGGTGAGCATGGAGAAAAATCGGCAAGTGATCATCATAAGGTTCGAACACCATAACTCGCTTAAAGTTATGGTTCAATCACAGAGATGCGCCGATTATTCGACTACGCAAGGCATTAACACGCCATCGCTCATGCCGTGGATCTTCTTCTTGTCGGCAGGGACGAGGGTCGCCAAACAACCGGCAAAAGAGGTCTCGCCGTGGGGGTCGGTGAAGTAGTAGGGGCAAAGGCGCACGCGACCCGTCATCATTTCAATGGATCCGTCTTCATTGAAAACGGGGTGTTCGACGAGTCGGGCATCCTTGAATTCCTGCATCAGCCACGGTTGTTGATCGTTTTGCTGGAGGGCAAACTCAAGGCGCTCTGCCCATTCCTGGCCCGGCAGGTCGTGGCCGATGAATACGCCTCGTGACCCCCAAGCGGATTCGTGGAAACCTGAGATTTTGAGGACGAGCTCTCGGTCCTTTTGGCTGAACTGGCCAACCTCTTTCCACGAATGCGCATCGAGCCGCGGTAGGGCGGCGTGTGGGGGAAGTGGATCCGGATTGAGCACCCAACCGAAGGGAGTGATTTCTCGGATGCGGTTCAGGTGGTTGCGTCGAAGGTATTGTTCCCAGATGGGTTTCATTGCAGGGGACCAAAGCAGGGCGAGCCACAGTTTGTCTTCGAGGTGAGCTTTGAAGGGTGGGGTGATTTTTAACTCACCGTTTGCGGATGCTTCAGCGAGTTGCCGTGCGTTGGGGATGGCTTGCCAATCGAAGAGTTCGAAAAAGCGGTAGAGGTTGCTGCCGTCGGGTTCGTAGGATTCTGCGCTACTGACTTTCCATGCATCGCCCAGTTGCTGCGTGAGCCACTCCATTTCCGGGCGGTAGTCGGCGGCTTCTTCCGAGACCAGGACTGAGCCACCATCGGGGAGCAGAGATTTGAAGCCATCGACCATGCCATGAGGGCCGCCGAGGACATCAAAGCCTGCATCTGAGTAGACTTTGCTCAGCCATGCGGTGACGCCGATACCGCCGGGGATGCTATCGAGCTCGCTCATGGCAAAGCCATCGGCGGTGAGGATCAGGTCGGGTCGGATGACACGGGGGAATTGCGTCGCCGTCGATGGATGACGCTGCATATCGACGATCCATGGTGGTTTGCCGGCATCGAGCAGTGAGGAGAGCCATTGCGGCAGTTTGCCATCGCCGCTGTGGCGGTAGAGCGTATCACAAGTTTGCTGGAAGCGTGCTAGCGGGTGTCCGAGGCGCATCATTTTGCGTGCCTCGGCCTTGCTGAGCTTGAGTGGTTCAGGTGACCAGCGCCATGAACCGCCGCCAAACAGCCCCTCTTGGGGAAGCTGGCCTAGGATGTTATTCAGACTGAGTCCCATCGGTGTTCGAGTTTCGCTCTTCGTTGGGATTTTCCAAGTGGGTTTCTTGATTTGATTTATCGGAGTGTTTTGATTCGGCCTTTTTCTTTCTGACGGGGAGGTAGTGTGGCATCACCGCAGCGAATAGATGAACCATGGGGTAGGCCAGTAGCGCGAGCAGGAGCGCTGAGGTAATCATGCCCAAGAGCAGGCTCGCGGCATTCAGGGAGCCTGCCTCAGGGGCTTTGAAGGCGACGTTGATCATGAATCGGGGCATTGGCACACCCAGCACATCGCGCATCCACTGCCCGAGAGCGCATTGTCCCCAAAGGATGGGGCCAACGGTGATAGGGTTGGTGACCCAGCAGGCGGCCATGGTGAAGGGAATGTTGGCCTTGGCGCGGATTCCGACGAGAGCTGCCGCGATCATTTGGAACGGCATCAGGATCATGGAGAAGAAGAACCCGATGGCGAGGCCATGGGCGATGCTATCGCGGCAAGGGATCCAGAGGTTGCGGTCGGCAACGGGTTTGGTCAGGACCTTCCACCATTGGCGGTTGCGCAGCCTAGGGTGCCGAAGTGAGCGCAATGCTCCTCGGACCATTCTGAGGTAACGTTTCTTCATGTAAGGGGGTGCCGAGAACAATGGCTCGCTTTCAGATTGGCGCAATCGCAAATGCCTTGCAGGTGGCTCGATGAGTTCACAGAGTGCTGCTCGATCATGGAACCGTGGCAAGCCTTCATACTCGGCCTCATCGAGGGGATCACAGAATATCTACCCGTCAGTTCGACGGGGCATTTGTTGGTGGCGCAGCATTTGATGGGCATTGGCACTCAGACGGCTCAAGATAAAGCGGCGGCGGATACCTTTGCGATTTGTATTCAAGGTGGCGCGATATTGGCGGTGGTCGGTTTGTATTACAAACGCGTGATTCAGATGATGATGGGAGTGCTGGGAAAAGATCCCGAAGGCTTGAATTTAGCGATATCAATCATCGTCGGTTTTATCCCAGCGGCAGTGATCGGTTTGCTGTTCAATGATTGGATTGAAGCGAAACTGTTTGGTATGTGGCCAGTGATCATCGCTTGGGTGGTGGGTGGCGTGTTGATTCTCGTTGCGTCTTGGTGGGCGAAGCGCCGACCTGAAAAAGCGGACGGTAAAGATCTCCTGAGATTAACATGGAAGATGGCCTTGATCATTGGCTTGTTGCAATGCGTGGCGATGTGGCCGGGGACGAGTCGGAGTTTGATGACTATCGTTGGTGGATTGCTGGTGGGGCTTTCGATTAAAGCCGCAATTGAATATTCATTTCTGTTAGGCGTGGTCACCTTGAGTGCCGCGACCGTGAAAAAAGCGATTTGGAAAGTTCCTGGTGTGGATGCCGACTACGATGTCTGGCTCGGTGGGGCTAAGCTTATGTGGGATAGTTATGGCACGCTATCATTGGCCGTTGGTATTGTCGCGGCAACTGTCTCTGCGGCGATTGCGGTGAAGTGGTTGGTGGCCTATCTCCAGAAGCATGGGCTTGCAGGATTCGGTTGGTATCGCATCGCCTTGGGTGTTGTGATCGGCGGTTTGATGCTGAGTGGTGTGTTAAATATGTAGGCGTCTGGCGTCTGGCGCGTTGCGCCTGTCCTTGGTCCTTGGTCCTTGGTCCTTGGTGCTTGGTGCTTGGTCGAGCTTGCGCTCTTTTCATTTGCTTCGACACTCATGGAGTGACGCTACAGTCGGTTCATTCGCAAATAACGAATAACGAATGACGAATGACTGGAGCCCTGCTTCGCCTAACAGAATCGGGCCATGTCTTTGATGAACTGAGTCCACAAGAAAACCAATCCGCGGATGGAATATTTGAAGTGCCCGTCGTCGGTCTTGCAGATGATCCCTTTTCTCAAGTTGTAATCGAGCTGTTTGCGCATCTCTTTTTCGATGGCTTCCTCGATGGAGTCGGGATCTGGGATGTGGAGTTCTGATGTGTCGACCTTGAGTTTGTTGAGATACTCTCGGTGTTGTAGCAAAATCTCGTGGAAGCAGTTTTGTCGGCAGGGAAGGTGGTTCCAGTTGACCTCGGGGCTGCAGGTCAAGGTGGGGGCAAACGGGTAATTGGTGGTGCGCCAGATTTCGCCATCGCCGTTGTGGGATGTGATGGTGATGAAGGCGAACGCGACGTTGCTTTGTTCGCAAAGGCAGATGGCAGCCACGGCCCTTTCTTCGGGGTGCCAATACAGACGGAAATGTTGGTGCATGCCGTCCCAGTCCCAGCCGCAATTGGAGACGAACTCGAATCCTTCTTCCTCCATCGCCTCGGCGGCTTCAGGGGCGTTCGGGAAGAATGACGGGTTGGGGGTGGCTTGCTGGGTCAGCCTGTTTTCGATGGGCAGGCGCATCGTGCGGATGCGGGTGAGTAGCTCAATCCAAGGAAGAAATGCCCAAACCACGATGCCCATGGCGCCAACCCATATTTCATCGGATAGGAAATAGAACAAACAGAAGCTCGCCGCGAGGATGACCAGCGCTCCGAGTTTTCTGATGTGTCTATTTTTGGATGAGCGGAGTGCAGCTGCCATGATGCACATGCCCAATACGATGAATGTTTCACGCATGATTGCTACTCACATTGGTGAGACTTGTAGTGGATAAATACTGATTCCACGGATGTTGGGTGCGCGCAAGTGGTTGTTTTTAAGTATTTTTATTCCCAAGCTTGTTTCAACAGCTCCTTCAAGCGGTGTGGCTCAGTCGCCGAGGTTTTGGCAACAAATCCCCGAGCGTGGGCGAAATGGACGTCATCGCACGATTCGATGCGGGTGAAGTCGAGGCGAGGATTGTCTTGGAAGCGCGAGAGCCCGTAGCCCGAGCCACGCCTGTCGGGATAGACCATTCCGGCAATCACTTTGTCGCCTGAATTGTTTTCAATGTATCGACCCAAACCCGCAGATGCCTCCGATGGTATGGGTTCGGTGCGCGGCATGTAGAGGATATGGAGCGGGCCATTAGGGGTGTCGATTTCCCAGAATTCGCTGTGCTGATCGATGTAAGCAAGGCGTTCGCGCAGTTGCTCGAGGTAATTGATGAGATCTGATCCGATCCAATTCATGACTTCCCAAAGTGGTTCTCCGGGTTGCAATTGTGTGCACTGGGCGAAGCGGCGAAGCAGTGTGATGTCGATCGGGGAATTGAGTTTTGCCATCGCATCGCGTTCAACGCCGAGCCACTTGGCGGTTTCGATGGGGCCGCGGGTGTCGAACCATTCCGCGGGTTCCAGCCAATCGCAGTAGGCGCGGGCGTCCTCATAGAGGCCGAGGTGTTGGAGGACTAGGCTGAGCGAACAGGTTGGCGGATGATCTTTGGGGAATTGGTGGTGGTCGAAGTTGTTGCGAGCAGGGTCATGTTCGTGCCCGACGTCGACGACAGCCATATTCAGATCATCGAGATCCTCTTGTGTGGGTTCCCGGCGGATGATGGGAACGGGGTGTTTGGCGATGAGCAAGCAGCAGGCGAGGAATTCATCTTTGTGGGAACCGCCGGGGTGGGTGAGGATGGTATTCATGGTAAATGCTGAAATTTGGAAATGCTGAAAAGTTGAAATGGAGAGGGTTGCGAAGTGAAGTGAAGTGAAGGTTGAACGTCGGTCATCCAAGGTCAAACATGGAAGTTTTATGATGATGCGAGGTGGATATGAGCTTGGTAGGGGATAGTCGTGAAAGCCATCGTCCTTTTCTTGTTTCTTGGAAACCGCTCTTCAATGGCAAAGATCTCGCAATTATGGAGCTGCCATGAGGCGTGATGGGTGATTCAATCACCCCGATGAATTTGCCCACCATCACTGGCGTCATTCGCCGGCGTGTTTTGCTGAACTACCGGATCTCTCCCGATGTGGTGAGCAAGGTTCTTCCTGCTCCATTTGAACCCAAGATTGTGCATGGGCATGCGGTTGGGGGGATTTGTTTGATCCGTCTCGAGGAAATCCGTCCGAAGGGTTTGCCAAAGATGGTGGGGGTTTCGAGTGAGAACTCAGCGCATCGGTTTGCCGTCGAGTGGGACGATGGTGGCAAAAAACGTGAAGGGGTGTTTGTGCCGAGGCGCGATACCAACTCGCAAATGACGGCGCTGGCGGGCGGTCGGATTTTCCCTGGAGTGCACCACTTATCGAATTTTGATGTCAGTGATGATGGTGGTAAAATCGCGATGAGGGTCGTGGCAGGAGATACGGAAGGGGACTTGGTGAATTTTGATGCGAAAGAGACATCGAGCTTTCCCGATGGTTCGATATTCGACTCAGTCGACGAATCGTCCGCCTTTTTTGAAGCAGGTTGCACCGGTTATTCCTCGCGCCCTGATTCTTGTGTGATGGATGGGTTGATGTTGCAGGTCGACGACTGGCAGGTCTCGCCATTGGCGGTGGGCTCCGTTCGATCGGCCTATTTCGACGACCGATCGATTTTCCCTGAGGGTGAGATCGCCTTCGATCATGCCTTGTTGATGAGGGACATCGATCACGAGTGGCATTCCCAGCCAGCGATGAGCAGCGAGAGCTGAGGCTCATTCGGTGTCCGTCGTCTGCTGCAATGAGCGAAAGCTCTCGTAGGCATTGGAGCGAACGATGTCGGCCGCGCGATTTAGCACGGCATTGCTAAAGCGGCCGAGTTCGAGTTTTTGCAATCTCTTGGAGGCGTCATTGGTTGCAATGTGTGGGTCGGAAATGAGGGTGGCGAGTTCTTGCTCGGCCTCGCTGCGGATCAATTCATGGCGATGAACGAATACACGAACCAGCTTCTCTGGCGTCGGTGACACGTTCAGCGGAAGAACTTTATCGACCTCTTCGCGCGGCATGATGGTGAATGCACGAAGCCCAGCTTCACGGAACCATGATCCTTCCCATGTGGCGACCATCGCAGCGGCTTCGTCGGAAGTAAGGCCTTCGCTTGTCAGAGTCTTTTGAAACCATTTGGTGAGTTCGGCTTCGATTTCACGAATAGGTTTCCATTCACCCGTGATGCGGGTCGATGTGATGGTGGGTTTTTCTCCTGCTTTTTGGATGGCGGGGAGTGTGCTCCACCGTGCTTTATCCCCACGGACCTCGAGGAGTACGCCGAGTTGGATCTCGGATGTGCCATGATTCGCGACTTCGATATTGGAGTCCGTTGTGTTAGAAATGCGGAAGTCGATGGGGAAGTCGCCGGCGCCTCGATAGAAGATGAACTTGTCGGCTTGGTCGGTCGTAATCACCTTCTGAGTTTTTTGGTCTTTGTAGTCGAACCGGTGATGGAAGATCCACGCATCCGGCACTTCACGCGCGGCAGCGTAGTGGGCGCCGCGTTCGTCGGATGACACTGCGGGGATCATGCTGAGGCCTTTGCTGTCATTCGGTGGCAGGAGTTTGCCTTTCCAGCGGGTGAGTTTACCAAGATCTGCCATGTTGGTGAACGTGGTGGGTGTGGCACTGGGAACGGCGTCGGGATAGAGCTCAGTAATGGCACCGTTGTGAAAAGCGGCCGAGACCTCAACGTCCATGGGTTTGTCTGGGTAAAAGTAGATCACCGGAGTTTCCATGCGCACGGTGGTGAACATGTTGTATTTGAAGAGCGCCGAGTTGCGCCGAACAAACTTCGGGAGTGCGGAGTGATCGCTTTGTGGAGTGTACCAGCGGAGCACATTTCCATTTGAGTCGGACAGCGTTGTGAACGTGCCCCATTCGTGCGCCTCCAATTCGGCCGATGCGAGTGATGCGAGGGCGAGGAAGGCGAGGAGTGATTTCTTCATGGCTCCATCGTGTCAGAATTTGGTGGGGCCGGCGTAAATCGAGTGTAAATTAGTTTTTTGGTTTTCAGGCAGGGTGTGTGTCGGTAGATGGGGCGCAGTGACGAAGAGCACCACCGTAGATTTTCGTGGCCGTGACAGGCGCAAAGCATGGCTTGCGCTCAGCTTGACCTTGCCTGTGCCGACCTTGGGTGTGATGGCCGGGATGTTCTGGTGGCCGGAGTCGGGGGCGGGCCAGTGGATCTTTGGTATCTCCAAGATCTGGATCGTTTTGCTGCCCGTGATTTGGCACCGGATCATCGAGGGAAAGCCGCTGAGTTGGTCGCCTGCAAAATTTGGCGGTTGGGGCCTGGCCTTGGCGACGGGTATTCCCGTGGCATTGATGATTTGGGGTGCTTACTTGTGGGTCAGCCATTTGGGCTGGGTGGACAAGGAGATGATTCGTGAGCGGGCCCAGTTGACGGGTTTGGGCAAGCCGGCGATATTTATTGGTGCTGCGGTGTATTGGATCACCATCAATTCGCTGCTCGAAGAGTATGTTTGGCGGTGGTTTGTGTTTCGCCAGTTTGAGCGATTGGTGGGAAGCCTTTGGGCGGTGATTGCTTCTGCTTTGGGTTTCGTGGCGCATCACATTGCGGCGATTGCGGCGCAGTTTGATTGGAAGATCAACCTATTGGCGTCGAGCGGAGTATTTGTTGGGGGGCTCATTTGGAGTTGGATTTACCTGCGTCACCGGTCGGTTTGGCCCTGTTGGTTGAGTCATGCTTGTGCCGATATCCCAATCTTTCTGGCCGGTTGGTGGTTGATATTCGGTTGAATTTTTCGGGCCTTCTATTGCGAATCCACCCTTGCAAGCCGCGGAAAAACGGTGCATAGCCGCGCCTCAATCGCTGCTTATCGCAGCTCATCCCCATCTTCTCATGTCCTTGAAAATCAGAAACCTCGCCATCATTGCTCACGTTGACCATGGCAAAACGACCCTCGTTGACCAACTGCTCCAAGCAGGCGGCACTTACCGTGAGAACCAAGAGCAGCAAGAGCGAGCGATGGATTCGATGGATTTGGAGAAAGAAAAAGGCATTACTATTAAGGCGAAAAACACCGCCATTCTTTGGAAAGATCACGTGATCAACATCGTCGACACCCCGGGTCACGCCGACTTCGGTGCTGAGGTGGAGCGGGTGATGAAAATGGTGGATGGTGTGTTGTTGGTGGTTGATGCCTCCGGCGGCCCACAAGCGCAGACACGCTTCGTGTTGCGCAAAGCATTCCAACAAGGACTTCACCCGATCGTTGTCGTGAACAAGATCGACCGCCCACTGGCGGATCCTGCACGAGTTCACGACCAAGTGCTTGAGCTATTCCTCGACTTGGATGCCAACGAAGAGCAATTCAATGCACCATTTGTTTATGGATCTGCAAGGGATGGTTACTTCATGAACAATCCCGATGATGAGCGGAAAGATTGCATTCCATTGCTTGAGAAAATCATCGAACACATTCCTGAGCCAGCAGCGGATCCTGCGTCGCCATTCTCTATGCTCGTCTCCAACATCGAGTGGGATGACTACGTTGGCCGTGTTGCGATTGGCAAAGTGCTTGGTGGTAGTGTGAAAAAAGGTGATAGCATTTGGTTGCTCCGCAAAGACGGCACCAAGCAACAGTCGAAAGTGATGAAGACCTTCACCTACAGTGGTCTTGCCACAGCTGACTCCGAAGGGTGTGGGGCTGGTGGTATTGTCGGTATCGCCGCAGGCATTGAAGACATCGACATTGGTGAAACCCTAGCCGCCGATGCTGATGCTGAGCCATTGCCATTCGTGGAAATTGATCCACCGACCGTTTCGATGCAGTTTTCCATCAATGATGGACCGCTTGCGGGCAAAGAAGGCAAGCACGTGACTTCACGTGCCATTCGCGATCGCTTGATGCGCGAGTTGAAGACCAATATTTCGATCACCGTTGAAGACACTGACCAATCGGGTGTCTTCAATGTTTCCGCACGTGGTGCTATGCAGATTGCAGTGTTGGTCGAGCAAATGCGCCGTGAAGGATTTGAAGTCTGCGTTTCGCGCCCTGTGGTGATTTACCGTCGTGATGATAACGACAAGTTGCTTGAGCCGTTCGAGACTCTCTATGTCGAAGCGCCTGGTGATTACACTCAGGGTATTCTTAAGATTTTGATGAACCGCAAGGGCATCATGGAAAACATGGAAACCGAGCCATCGGGACGAACTTTCATTCAGGCGGTGATTCCGACTCGTGGATTGATTGGTTTTGAAACCGAATTGGTCAACCTGACTTCAGGTCACGGTATCATGTCTCACCTATTCAAAGAATATGCAGCCTATGCAGGCGAGATCGTGAACCGCACCACTGGCACATTGGTGTCGATGGACAAAGGTGACGCGACGACCTACTCGCTGCAGTTGCTCGAAGAGCGCGGCATCTTGTTTGTGGGTGCGGGCGATGCGATTTACGAAGGCATGCTGGTTGGTGAAAACCCACGCGTGGGTGACCTGCCCGTAAACCCGGTCAAAGAGAAGCATCTCGATAACATGCGTTCGTCCGGTAAGGACAAGACGTCCAAGCTGACACCCGCCTTGAGATTTTCCCTCGAGCGCGCGATCGAATACATTGATGCCGACGAGCTCGTGGAAGCGACGCCGATGAACATCCGTCTTCGCAAGCGCATCCTCGACGCCAACGCTCGTAAGCGTGCAGCCAAAGGTGGCGCTGGTGGTGAAGACCGCAGCAACCGCGGCAAGAAGTAAGCCTCTTGGATCATTTGAAAAATCGGCCTGTGGGAGATATCACCCACAGGCCTTTTTTATGAGTCGGGGCATTGTGAATTCTGCAAATGAGGATTTTACCTTATCCCAATCCTGGTGTTGGATGCAGACATCATGATTCAATTGAATTCACTGCGTGTGTTGATGGTGTTGTCTGCGTTGGCGATGCCGGCGGTATTTGGGGCAGATCCTGTAAAACCGATCGATGCGTCAGCCTATGACGCGGAGATCAAGGTGGCTTGTGTGGGTGACAGCATCACCCAGGGAAATAAGCGCGGCAATTATCCATCGCAGTTACAGGAGATGTTGGGGGAGAAATGGAAGGTGATGAATTTCGGGCATAGTGGATTCACTCTGCTCAAAAAAGGCGACCGCTCGTATTGGAAGAGCCCACGATATCAGAAAGCATTGGCGTCTGAGCCAGACCTTGTGATCATCAAATTGGGCACCAATGACACCAAGCCGCAGAACTGGAAATTCAAAGATGAATTTGTCGCGGATTACAAAGAGTTGATTGAGTCGTTTCAGAAGCTCGAGAGCAAACCACGCATCTACATTTGCCGGCCATGTCCGGTGTTCGGAAAAGGCAATTTCAAGATTGTGAACAGCGGGATTGAAGAGCAAATGCCGTGGTTGGATGCGATCGCGAAAGAGATGAAAGTGGACATCATCGATATGAATGCACCACTGGCAGACAAGCCGGAGTTGGTGCCTGATCGCGTTCACCCAAACAAAGCTGGATATCGCGTGATGGCGGCCACGGCTTTCACTGCCTTGACGGGCAAGCCAGCGCCTGAGCCAGCGAAGCCATAACGATTGTTGCGTGTCAGTCATGACGGGGAAAGCCATTGAGAACCCGAAGGTCATCTTGTCCTTTGACTTCGATGGCACATTGCATGACCCAGCCATGCAACCGCCCGTGCCGGTAGCATTCTTTGATGCTATTCAGAGAATCCGCGAGACACATCAAGCATTGTGGGGCGTCAATACTGGGCGTTCGATGGAGTTTGCTTTGGAGGGCATGGCGGATAGCGGCTTCCCCATACAGCCTGATTGGATTGTCGCGCGCGAGCGGGAAATCTACCTGCCAGTGGGCAATGGTGAGTGGGTGGCTCACGAACCATGGAATCAACGATGTGAAGGTGAAATAGGCAAACTGTTTGGACGCATCGAACCATTGCTGAGTCGCATACGCCACGAGGTGAAAGAGCATACGGGTGCTCAGTGGGTTGAGATGAAGGGGGAGCCCGCGAGTATGGTGGCGCAGAGTGAAGAAGAGATGGAGTGGATCGTGAACCGGTTCACTCCGATGGTGGCCGACGAGCCTGACCTGTCATGGCAGCGCAACACGATTTATTTGCGGTTTGGGCATCGTGCGTTTCACAAAGGTAGCAGTCTGACTGAGGTGGCCAAGTTGCATGGGCTAGGGCCTAAGGATTGTTTCGCGATAGGCGACAGCCACAATGATGTGGAGATGTTGGATGGCAAACATGCGGCGCGCATTGCGTGCCCATCCAATGCCTTGGGTTTGGTGCGTGAACATGTGGGTGCTCAAGGTGGGCTGATCACTCGAGGCGCGCATGGTGAGGGAGTGGTCGAGGCTCTCGAACACTTCTTCGGCGATGTTTAGAGAGGTTGTGCGTAGGTATCGCAGCGGTTGTTCCATCCTTCCCGCCAGCGTTTCTCCCCGCGTGCGGGAGGTGAGTTGGCGATTCGCCTGGAGAGCATTCGTTTGGCGGATGCTGAAAACTCTTTGGCGGCCGCTGGACCTGCAGAAACGGGTTTCATGTTGGCGAGAACCTGAAGCAGCCCCCATCCTTGTCCGTTGTAGCGTTCGCTTTTGACCGTGCCATCGCCTTTGAAGTTCACGTAGTCGATCAGCGCGTAGTTCCCTTGAGGGGTGCTGGCCACCTTGCGGTAGTTGCTGATGATGCGTGGATGGTCGCTTGCGGGTGCTGCTGCCAAGATGTTTGGCAATGCGGCCCTTGATCGCATGATGATGAAGTCGGTTTGAAGAGTGACGTTTTTTGCCAACCAATTTCGGAGCCCGTTCATTTCACTGCTGCGAAATGCTTTTTTGAACTCCGCTTTGCTGTCCCATGGGCAGTGTCGGCGTTGACCGACGGCGGGAGGGGTGATGCCGCGGCGTTTGGCGTAGCTGACAAATTCCGGCCAACTTTCCTTGAAGCGTCCGTTGAAGTCTTTTGGATACCAGATGAAGTGGCCGATCCCGAGCGAGGGGAATTCTTCTCCCGTGTTCCATGTTGTCAGGCCATCGAAAGTGCCGCCGCATTCGTTTTGCCAGATTTTGCGGCCGATCGCAGCTCTCTCGGAGGCCGTGAGTGGAGCGAAGCTTTCTCCTGACGTTTTGTTGCTCGGGCTTTGGGTTGGCTCCACAGGGGCGCAGTGGGTTGCGGCTGCGATTGCCAAGCAGGTGAGCGATCTCCAGAGATAGGTGGCTTGCATGGTGAAAAGCTAGGTGTAGTCTAGCGCTGTCGCAAGCATCCCTGCTCCAAGCCTCATTTATCATGTCGAAATTACCGTGGGACAAAATCCTGAGCATTAGCGCTCTGGACATCGTCAAGCTGCTGATCACGGCTGTGGTCATCCTGTTGGTGAACAAAATCCAGTTGGTCAGCGATCGCTTGTCCGCCTTGTTGATCGCGTTGCCGCTGACCTCGATTGTTGCCATATTGTGGATGCATCAAGGGGGGCAGGGCACGCAGAGGATCGCCAACCACGCCGAGAGCACCTTCTGGTTCGTTTTGCCGACGCTGCCGATGTTTCTCGTTTTCCCTTGGATGTTGCGCCAAGGCTGGGGCTTTGGGGTATCGCTGGTGGCGAATTGCCTGATGACCGCGGCTCTATTTTGGCTGATGGTGGTCGTTTTGAAGCGATTTGGCGTGGATTTGATGGGGTGAAGCCCCCAGTTTTTCCTGATTCTTAGCCAGTTAAGACTTGTCAGGCAGCCCATTCTTTGGTTTGACCTCCCGCCCGACATCCCTGTCGGCATCATCACACCCACCTTTATTTTGAGCGAAAGTGTTCCTCCGAAATCTGCTGACAACGTCATCCCGTTTGAGCAGGAGAAACCCGATTCGCCTTATCCCGGTTCTACTATGAAAAGCGACCTCCTTGAACAAGCCTCCGAAATCGTTACTGACCCATTGGTTCTAGTGAACTTGGTTTCCCAACGTGTCCGTCAACTCAACAGCGGCCGTTCGCCTCTCATCGAAACTCGTCCAAGTATGGGTGTTGCCGACATTGCTCTCCAAGAAATCATTGAGGGCAAAATCAAGCTCATCGAAAAAGCCGCTCCTTGAGCGAGTCGTCTGACGACGGCAAATTACCTCTATGAGTGCGGATATCGCCAATAACCGGAAGGCGGGTCGCGATTTTCATATTCTGGAGAAGTGCGAATGTGGCCTTGAGTTAAAAGGCACAGAGGTCAAATCGATCCGTGCGGGTAAGGCCAATATTTCGGATGCTTTTGCCCGTGTGGAAAACAACCAGGTGATGATGTATGGCTGTGATATTCAGCCGTGGGAAACTGCTGGTGAGTGGTTTCAGCATGCGACGAGACGACCGCGTCGATTGTTGCTGCACAAAAGTGAGATTTTAAAATTGGCCAGTGCGGTTGCGATCAAGGGCTGCACCTTGCCGGTCTTGCGGATGTATTGGAAAAACCGCAGAGTGAAAATTGAGTTGGGCGTCGGCAAGGGCAAGACCCATGCCGATCAGCGACAAGACCTGAAGAAAAAGGTCGAGTTAAGGGAAGCACAGCGTGAAATGTCGCGCTTCAATCAGAGGTGATCTAGTCCACAGGGGGTCTTGAGATCACGCCGCCAGAGGAACTTTTTTTGCCCGAGTTGTTTGAATCCAGTTCTTTGTTGGTCGGAAGGTCGACCATGTTGGGTAGTCGAAGACCGCGACTTTTGTAGCGGGAGCCCTTTTTCTGAACAGGTTTATCTCCTTCGAGAATGACGATCTCACCGGAGCGGTTTCCACCAAGTTCATACATGAGGTCGGGGTTGGCCTCCACAATGCGCAGGCCCGAGCTGGAACAAGCGATGAGTCCAAGCACTGGGGTGAACAGAAGTGGTTTGAGGGGGTTCCAATTCATGATGGTGAGGCGATAGGGAAGCGATTTGAGCGCTAGGGTGCAAGGGAGAAGGATCAAATGCAAAAATTAGAAGGTTGCCGCATGAGGCATAGTTTAAGAGTTTTCTGCTGATGCAAATCAAGTCGGCCAAGTTTCAAACCAGTTCCAATGGGCTCGAAGATTGTCCCGTGTGGTCACACCCTGAGTTTGCTTTCATTGGGCGGTCGAATGTGGGGAAGTCCTCATTGCTGAACATGCTGACAAACCGCAAAGGTTTGGCGAAGGTTTCGCAGACGCCGGGCAAGACTCGGCTGTTGAATTTCTTTTTGATGAATGAGTCGTGGAGTTTGGTCGACCTTCCAGGCTACGGCTACGCAAAAGGCCCGAAGTCCGAGAAGATTGATTTCAATGAACTGGTCGGTGATTATATCGAGCAGCGGGAAAATTTGCAGGGAATGTTTGTGTTGGTTGATGCACGTCATAAGCCGCAGCAGATCGATTTGGATTTCATCTCATGGCTGACGGGGATGAATGTTCCATTCACCTTGGTTTTCACCAAGGCCGACAAGCAGTCGGCGAAAAAGACGCAAGAGAACGCCGAGTTGTTTTTGAAGACACTGGCCGAGTTAGCGGGTGTGGATCCCGACGCCATCGTCAGCTCGACCAAGACTGGCTTGGGGCGAAAAGAGATCTTGGCGGTGATTCGCGAGGCGATGGAGGGGTAAAAAAGTGCCGCCAGGGAATCCGCGGCAAATCCGGACAAACTACCGTTGCTCCGATCAAGGCCTGGCGGGGTTCGCTTGCCGGACCTCCACGGCCCCTGACAGCGGCGGCAGCGAAACCCATGATGGGTTTGACCGC
Source organism: Luteolibacter sp. (assembly GCA_043566505.1). Lineage (GTDB taxonomy): Bacteria > Verrucomicrobiota > Verrucomicrobiia > Verrucomicrobiales > Akkermansiaceae > Luteolibacter. The sequence continues at coordinate 1,717,215 of CP121322.1, forward strand.
AACGTCAATTTTCGAGAATCGTGCCTATCTTGGGGTTTGGTGATCGCTAGATGAGGGGTGTTATGGCTAGCTGCATTGAGCTGGCGCATGGGAAAGGCCGCTTTGAATGCACCTGATAATTTGTTGTGAAACTGGATCGATTACTGGCCAAGCATGAGTCCATGGGGCGCAAGTCGGCACGAGTGCTGATTGCAGAGGGGGCGGTGACAGTCGATGGAGCGGTGGTGGATCAATGGGATCATGAGTTGACGAGGTTTGAGCGAGTTGTGGCGCGTGGAGAGATCGTGCAAGCGGGTTGCGAGAGGTTGTGCATCATGTTTTACAAACCTGCGGGGGTGCTGAGCGCGACGAAAGATGGCGATCATCAAACCGTATTGGATTTGATCGACCATCCAGAGAAAGTGTCGCTGCATTTGGCGGGGAGGTTGGATCGAGCATCCACCGGCTTGGTGATTTTGACCAACGATGGGGCTTGGTCAAAGATGCTAACGCGCGCCGAGAAGAAGGTTCCCAAGGTCTATCTGGTCGAAGTCAGTGAGCCAATCTCACCGGATGCTGTGTCTAAGTTTGCCGAGGGGTTTTATTTTCACACGGAAGATCACACCACGATGCCAGCCAAGTTGGAATTGTTGGATCGCTGTCGTGCGCGGGTAACCTTGCACGAGGGGAAGTACCATCAGATCAAGCGGATGTTTCACCGAGTGGGCAACCGAGTCGTATCATTGCACCGCGAACGGGTGGGTGCCTTGGTGTTGCCGGATCATTGGCAGCCAGGTGACTGGAAATTGCTCGATTTGCAGGAAATCGAAATGACGTCGATTGCGCCTGATTGAGTAGAATTTTTAATGCAGCGACAAAGCTTACGCTATCGCTGCGGTCGAAGTTCATTGGTTTTGAATCGCACTTTATATTGGGGTTTTCCTTTGCGTTTGCACGGTGAGGGCCAAGCGATATGGTGTAATTTCTCGGTCAGCGCATTCACAAAAAGTAACCGGGATACTTATGGCCATGTTCCAAACAGTATTTGATATCATCAAAGCAACCGTCAGTAATTGGTCGCGCCATAAAGCGTCATTGCTCAGTGCCGCGTTGGCATTTTTCACCATGCTATCGTTGTCGCCCATCTTGCTAGTGGTGACATCAGTGGCGGGGCTAGTGTATGAAGATGAGGCGGCTCAGCAGCAGTTGGTTGAGCAAGTGCGAGAACTCTCTGGGCCAGAGGGGGCTGCTGTCGTCGAGAAAGTGATGACCAATGCCCGCTTCAGCTTGGAGGGGTCGATATGGGCGGCGTCTTTATCGGTAGTGATCTTGCTCTTCAGTGGGTCAGCCGTGTTTGTGCATTTTAAATCCTCTCTCAATGCGATTTGGCAAGTTGAGCCGAAGCGCAGTCGTCGCAGTGCAGTCGGTCGCGCTTTGTTGACGAGAGGGATGTCGATTGCTGCGGTATTGATCCTTGGCTTCTTGTTTTTGTTGTCGCTTGCAATGAGTGCTGTCTTGGCGGCTCTTGAAAATTATTTGGTAACGCTTGGGCCAGGAATTGGTTCCTTGATCAGCATCCTCCATGCTGTGATCAGCTTGGGGGTGATTGGTTTATTGTTCACGATGGTGTTTCGCATTTTGCCTGATGCAGAGGTCAGCCCCAAAGCCTCGTGGATCGGTGGTTTCACGACGGTGGTTCTCTTGTTTATTGGGAAATGGGGAATCGGCATGTATTTGAGCAATAGTGCGGTGGGCTCAGCCTACGGCGCTGCTGCATCCGTATTGGTCTTCATGCTCTGGATCTACTACACGATGTCGGTGGTGTTTTTAGGCGCTGAATTCACCCACGTGCTATCGGACCGTTTTCTTGGCAAAAAGCGTTCCTCTGAATCTTGATGGTTCATGATTGAGCTAGGCACAACGATGGGTAGCCCCTCTCCCTCATCCCTTCTAATCAGCGGCGCTGGGAGGAAGGGCAAATGCTTAGCATTTAGCGCTCCAAGAGGATTTCATCGCCAAGGATTACCATCTCCACGCTGCCTTTGAGGGTCTTGTCGAGGAAGGGGGTGTTGCGGCTTTTCGACTTCATGAAGTCTGGACTGAAGGTCGTTTCCTTTTCGGGGTCGAAGAGGATGAGGTCGGCAGGTTGTCCTTCTTCGATGGAGACTGCATCGAGTCCCATGAAGCGGCGGGGCTCAGCGCTGTAGCGTTTGACGATCAGATCCCAGCCGAGTTTGCCGGTGGCGACGAAGTAGTGGTGAAGCGATACCAGTGCGGTGTCTAGCCCGGTGATGCCGTTGGGTGCGCTGACAAAGTCCTGTGACTTCTCGAAAGGGGTGTGTGGGGCGTGATCGGTGGCGATGAGGTCGAAGGTGCCGTCGATGAGCCCTTGAAGAAGCCCTTCGTTGTCCGCCTTGGTGCGAAGCGGCGGATTCATTTTGTAGTGCGTGTCGTAGTCGCCGATATCCTCGTCGCAGAAGAGGAGGTGGTGCGGTGAGACTTCGGCCGTGACCTTGACGTCGCCGCGTGATTTCCACCAAGCGATCGTTTCCATGCCGAGCTTGCTCGAGACGTGTTGGATGTGGATGTGGGCGCCTGTGGCGTGAGCGAGCCGGATGTCTCGGTCGATGATGATTTCCTCAGCGCAGGCGGGTGATCCTTTGATGCCGAGGCGGTAGCTCATTTCGCCATCGTTGAGGGCGCGTGGACCGGCGAGCTCTGGAACTTCGCAGTGGCTGGCGAAGAACATGCCAAATTCTTTGGCGTATTGCATCGCGCGGTAAAGAACTGCTGGATCGCCAGTGGTGTCGCCATCATCGGTGAGCATCACCACCCCTTGTTTGCGCATGCCTTCGATGCCTGCGAGTTCTTTGCCTTCGCGGCCTTTGGTAACACAGCCTGAGGTGTAGACGGGGATGCGAGCTTCGCGTTTGGCGATATCGAGAACTTGACCGACCACCGTTCCAGAGTCGATGGAGGGGCTGGTGTTGGGCATCATCACCACGCCAGTGATGCCGCCATTGATGGCTGCCTCGGTGCCTGTTGCGATGGTTTCCTTGGCTTCTTGGCCAGGTTCGCGAAAGTGGACATGGGCATCAAACATGCCCGGCATGAGAATGCGCCCTTTCGCGTCGATGGTCTTGGCATCTTTTGGGGCTTTCAGGCCTTTGCCGATCTTTTCGATTTTCCCATCGACCAGCAACACGTCGGCATCAGTCAGATTAGGTGAATTTTCGGAGGCGATGCGGGCGTTGGTGATCAGAAGACTCATGTTGGAAAGGGGATCCCCCGCTGGGGCTCTGCCCGCCATCATGTCCAGATGTCAGAGAATGACAAGAAAAGGGTGCGGCGGAAGTGGCGGGGAAATCAACTCGATGTCGCTTTTTCGTCTTCCGGAACCGCCTCAGATGAACTCAGGCTATCGTCAGGTAGTGCTTCCATGCACCTCAATCATGAACTTGAAATTAGTTCGCATTGTAACTGAAGGCTGCTTGTCAATTGGTTCAGCCTCACGCAGTCTCCGCGCATGTTCAACGATACCCGCGCGCAAGGTGCTCGGATTCTCGGTTCCTTCGATCGTACTGAGAAAATGCTCATCCTCAGAACACTCGGCTGTGCCCTTTTTTCTGCGGCAGTGATTTGGGGGCCTGAATTGATCGGGTGGGGTATTTACGAGGGTCTCAGTTCAGCGGGAAGAGCGGCGCTTGGCATTTTGATTTTTGCTGCAACTTTGTGGATCGTTGAGGCTTTGCCCGCATTTGCAGTCGCGTTGTTGGTGATTGGTTTGCAGGTCGCGATATTGGGTCGGCAAGGTGGAGTTTTTGCCGCTGAGGGCGACAGCAAGGCATGGCTGGTTTTTGTTGCGCCTTGGGCATCATCATTGATGTGGTTGTTCATCGGTGGCTTCGTGCTGGCGCATGCTTGCTCCAAGACACACTTGGATAGATGGCTTGCTGGGATGCTGTTAGGCAAACTGGTTTCCAAGCCGGCTCTGTTGGTTCTTGGCGTGATGGGAGTGACCTATGTGTTTAGCATGTTCATGTCCAATACCGCGACGGCCGCGATGGTGATGACCATGACAGCTCCTGTCGTTGCCAGCATGCCGAAGGGCAGTCGGTTGGTAAAAGGTTTGGTCATTGCGGTTGCCTGTGGTGCGAACCTTGGTGGTATGGCGACGTTGATTGGCACACCTCCGAATGCCATTGCTGCGGGCCAATTGCCGGAGGGTGCAAAATTGAATTTCATCCAATGGATGGGGGTTGCATTGCCACCATCTTTGCTTTTGGCAGCTGTCGCATATGGGGTTGTCTGGAGATTATGGGTGAAAGGAGAAACGAGCGGTGGAGCCGAGCTGATTCAAGAACCAGCGAACGACAAGGCGCTGCGGCAGCGGGTGATTGTGATGGTGTTCTTTGTTATCACCGTTGGCTTGTGGATGAGTGGTAGCTTTATTGGAATTTCAGCACCCGTTGCATCTTTGATTCCGATTGTGGGGTTAGCGGTGACGGGTGTGATGACGGCGGAGGATATTCGCAAATTACCATGGGATGTCCTGTTGTTGATTGCAGGAGGTTTGTCTCTTGGTGTTGGGGTGAAGGAAACCGGATTGGCAGAATGGTTGGCGGGTCAGATTCCTTCGGGTTTGCCACCCCTTGGGATTGCTATGGCATTTGCGATGGTGGGTTTGGTGTTGTCGAACTTGATGAGCAACACGGCGGCCGCAGCACTTTTGATTCCGCTGGCAGGCAGTTTGGTAGGCCCGGAAAACTCGCGCCTCGTGATGGTATCGGTCGCCTTCGGGTGTTCCGCAGCGATGTGTCTGCCAATTTCCACGCCTCCGAATGCGATCGCATACAGCAGCGGCCGAATCAGTGCTCGCGATTTCCTGATCCCAGGGTTGGTGATTGGTCTCATGGTGCCGATCACCGTGCTATGGTTGCAATGGGCCGTTTGAGGCCCATGGCGAGGGATGCCAGCGCTTAGCTGCTCGGCTTGAGCCAGTAGAGCACGGCCATGCGGGCGGCGATGCCGTTCTCGACCTGATCGTTGATGAGGGATCGTTCGTAGTCCATCACACCATCGCAGAGCTCGACGCCGCGGTTCACTGGGCCAGGGTGCATGATGTAGATGCCTCGCTGGCGGATGTCTTCGAGTCGGGCTTCAGTGATCCCGTAGAGTTGATGGTATTCCCGGAGACTCGGGAAGTATTGGACATCTTGGCGCTCCATTTGGACGCGGAGAAGGTAGACGATGTCGGGCTTCCATTTCATCGCTTCGTCGTAAGAGGTGAAGCGTTTGCAATCGCGGTTGCTGTGCGGCACCAGTGATCCGGGGCCGAGGTGGGCGACTTGAACTCCGAGTTTTTTGAGAATCATCGTTGTCGAGCGTGCGACTCTTGAGTGAAGGATGTCGCCCACGATCAGGACTTTTTTTCCTTCAGGTTCGGGGAACTTTTCTTTGACGGTGAAGGCATCGAGCAGTGCCTGCGTCGGGTGAGCGTGAGCGCCGTCGCCTGCATTGATGACCGAGGCTTTGGTGTGGCGCGCGATGACGCCGGGGAGGCCTGAGGACTTGTGGCGGACGATCACGTAGTCGGTGCGCATCGCCTGCAGGGTTTCGATGGTTTCCCTAACGGACTCACCTTTGGTGATGGAGGACTGGGCGACGTCGAAGTTGGTGACGTCGGCCGAGAGTCGTTTGGCTGCCACTTCGAAAGATGAGTGGGTGCGGGTGCTGGGTTCGTAGAAGAGCATGAGCACCGATTTGCCTTTCAGTGCGGGTACTTTTTTCACCGAGCGGGTGAAGACCTCCTTGAAGGGGGCGGATTGTTCTAGGAGGTGATCGATGTCCTCGCGAGTGAGGGACTCGATGTCGAGCAGGTCTTTACGAGGCATGATGGAGTTGTGGGAAGAAGTGGAGTGCGCTGAATACGGAGACGACAAAGGAGATGGCGGCGATGAATCCCGCGTGGTGGCGTGAGATGGGCCGGCGGATTGAGATGAAGAGGGCGATGAGTAATGCGATGGCGATGCAGCTGGCGGTGGCGGTCAGGGGAAACTTTTTGATGATGAAGCATCCTGCGGCGCTGATGGCGCAGACGTATCCAAGTCCGATGAGCAGGCCATTGGCTTTGGCGAGCTTGGGGTTTGGCGTGGGACCATCGAGCATTGAGAGCGCTTCCCGTTTGCGGAGGCCTTCCAATTCCTCATTGCTGTGGCGTCGTGCGGGGATGGCATTTCTCTGCAGTTCGGGCAGGCGGTCTGAGCGGAGGTCCTGAGCTTGTTGAGCATCTGTGGGGAGGCGCTCCGCTTTCTTGAGTGACCTTACCGGTTTTGCCTGTTGAGGTTCAGGGCGAATCTCCGTTTGAGCTGGCTCAGGCTCCTCGACCGAAGGGCCTGAAGTGGCATTCTCATTGCTTGGATTGGCCGCGGGTGCCGAATTTTCGGGAATACCGAGCTTGTCGCGGAGTTGGGCAATCTCCTCGGCGGATTTCTTGCGCTGCGGCAGAAGGGTCATTTGTTTTCGTTTTCGACGATTCGGACTTGGTCTTGGCCGTCGGTGCCTTCGAGAGAGACTATTACATGATCGAGACGCCTTGTGTCGAGCTTGATGCCCACATAATCTGGCTGGATGGGCATTTCGCGGTGACCGCGATCAATCAACACTGCGAGCTCGACCTTGCTGGGTCGGCCGTAATCAGAGAGAGCATCCATCGCAGCACGGATGGTGCGGCCAGTGAAAAGCACGTCATCGACGAGGATGATGTGAGCGCCGTCGACGCTGAAAGGAATGTCACTTTCCTGCAGTGCCGGGTTCTGGTGGAGGTGTTCGAAGTCATCGCGGTAGAGCGAGATGTCGAGCATGCCAAACGAGAGTTCTTGCTCGTCTGATGAGAGTTCATTGAGAACCCGCTCGGCGACTTCATCGCCGCGGCTGCGAATGCCAACGAGAGCAAGCGGTGCGCCCTTGGTGTTCTCGCGAATGGCATCGGCGAGTGTTTTGACACCATTTGCGATGTCTTCTGCGGTGAGCGTGTGGCTTTCCATGATCAGTCGAAATTGAGAATGCCGATATCTCGGCGACGTTGCAAGCCGGGGAAATCGATCTTATCGGCCGCGGCGTGAGCTTTTTCGACCGCTTCCATGCGAGTGTTGCCGCCGGAGACAGCCGCGAGGACGCGTCCGCCATTGGTTTCCCAGTCTCCTTCGGCATTCTTGCGTGTGCCTGCGTGGTAGATGCGGAAGTCGGTCGCGGTCTCGAGCCCGCTGATCTGGTCGCCGCTGCGTGAAGATTCCGGATAGCCAGCCGAGGCGAGGATGACGCAAACGCTCCAGCCGTCGTCGAACGAGATGAGATCACTATTCAATTCACCTTGAGCGCCGGCGAGGCAGAAGCCTGCGAGGTCGCCTTGAACGAGGGGCATCACCGCTTGGCATTCTGGATCGCCGAATCGGCAGTTGTATTCGATCACCTGCGGGCCGGTGGGAGTGAGCATCAGACCGAAGTAAAGGAAACCGCGGTAGGGTAGGTTCTCTTTGTTGAGTCCAGCAACAGTGGGTTGGACGATTTCAGTTTTGATCCGTTCCAGTATGTCGGTGGGTAGCAGTTGTCGGCATGCAACGGCACCCATGCCTCCAGTGTTCGGTCCGGCGTCGCCATCGAGCGCGCGCTTGTAATCACGAGCCGGGGTGAAGATGAGGTATTGGTCATCGACGATTGCGGCAAAGATTGAGACCTCGGGACCGGTTAGGCATTGTTCGACAAGGACTCGGCCGGGGCCGAAGCGTTTTTGAGTGAAGACCTCATCGAGGAATTCCATGGCGGATGCCTTATCGGGGCAGACCGCGACGCCTTTGCCGGCTGCGAGCCCATCGAATTTGAGAACAGTTGGGTATTCGTCGTTGATGGCGGTGACGGCTTCTTCGAGCGATTCCGTTGCCGTTGCTTTAGCCGTGGGGATGTTGTTGCGGATGAGAAATTCTTTTGCGAACTCCTTGCTCGCCTCGAGTTGGGCGGACTCCTTCGGTGGGCCCCAGCAGGGGATGTCGTTTTTGGCGCAGAGGTTGGCGAGGCCTTCGCCTTTGACGAGGTAGCTTTCTTCGCCTGCCACGCAGAGGTCGATGGCGTTGGACTTCATCCATTCGATGAGCGACTCCAAGCCATCGGCTTCGATGGGTTTGGCGATTTCAAATATCGCGTCGCTTCCAGGAAAGCAGAATAGCTCTGGTTTACCTGGGGATTCTGCCAATGCTCTTACCAGCGCGTGTTCGCGTCCGCCTTTGCCTACGACCAAAATTTTCATTCGCGAGGGTTGTCGCGAAATCTGGGGAAAGACTCAATGCTGAATCGAAATATCTACAGCTCGCCGGTCACCGAATGATGATGCTGGCGCGGAAGCCTGACGTATCGCACCTCGAATAGTTATGGTGGCGATATGGGTAATAATAGGTCTGCGGTCTGCAGTATGTGGCCGGCTGAATGTAGCTCCGCCTGTAGTTGGATCGATAAGACCGTGAGTTGGAGGATCTCTGGTAGGGGATGTAGTATTCGGGGGAGTAAATCATCGATGGCCCATCATAAACCGTGATGCGGGTATGGGTCGTTGTCTTTGCGCGCTCGTTCTGGAGTGCAGACAGTTCACCTTTGAGTTCGGCGAGTGATTTGAGTTCGGTGAGCTGAGTGGGTTTGGAGCTTTCATCAGCAGGTGAGGCTTCTGCGAATTTTGGCGATGAGGCAACGATTCGGGATTTCTCCAATGTTTTTGATTTGTCCAACTGGTAGCTTGGCAAATCGATCTCGAGCACTTGGTTGATCTGTTGCAGTTGGGGCCCGCCAGCGAGGACGTGGGTTTGGCCGACTTTGATCTGAGTCACATTGGATGTTTGGTAAATGCAGTGAAGGTTTTCGTCGCGAGGAACCAAAGTGTAGGATGTGATGTTGGTGAAATCTTTGGTTTTCACGAATGCGTAGTCGTTCGGTGCAATCGATAGCAGGGCGTCCACATTGTTGCCCCATGAGCGTTTGGGGAACTCGAGGGATTTTGGTGGAAGGGGTGCCCAGCCGACAAACTCAGTGCCGTATCTCCAAGCGACCCATGCTGGCGCCCATTGATCGCCCGACACCCAAAGCCATCCGGCGTCGGTGTCGTTGGCCCAGCGCCCGTAGTGATAAGTGATGCTGCCGAAGGGCTCATTTGAATCCCATGTCCATCCGTGGTTGGTGTGAATCCACTTGCCTTGTGTGTAGGGCCTCCAGTCGGATTTCTTTGCCGCAGTCGGCTGCCAGCATTCGCCGTGGTTTGGATGGTCTAGCCATGTGCCGTGTGTCGATAACACGTCTTTCATGGCATCCGTTACGGTTCCGCTGGCGATGAGCGCGGAGAAAACGAAGCTGGTGAGGATTGCAATGAAGCGTTTCATGATGCGTGGCATTGTCTGGGTTTGACCGAGATGCGACGTGCTTTATTCAAAGAAATGATGATTCGATTCCCAATACTGTCATGATTTCACCATCAGATCACTCTAAAAGTGATACGCGGTGGGGATTCGCGGCCGCCTTCAAGTTCTTCTCTTGAGACTTTTGTGCCCAGTAGCTCGTCGAACATTCGCTGCTCTAGTGTGGCGGCTCTTGGGTATTTCTCGAAGATCATTTGAAGCGGGTTGTGATGCTCAATGATTTGGATGGAGCCATCACTGGCATGATTGAGTTCACTGGCGTGCCCACATTTCGCGCGGATGGCAGAAAGTTTGTTGGCGCGGTCTTTGACCGATTCACACTGTGTTAGTTCTTTTTTCCATTCGCTCTCAAGTTTCTGGAAATGCTGGAACAATAATTTTTCAGGTGCGCTCTCGCCAAACATGCGTCTCACATTCTCAAGCAGCTCGAGGGTGAACAGCGTATCGGTTTGAGGGAAGAGCTCTTCAGCTTTGCTGGATAGACTGTAGAAGATTTCAGGTCGGCCGACCTCGGCTCGAGGCAAGCGAGTGCGAATGACGTATCCCAATTCCTTGAGTTCCTCGCAGTAGGTCTTGGTTGCCATGTAGCTGGCGCCAGTGGTCCTCGCCAATTCGCTGGCGGGGAGGCCGCCTGAGCGCTTTAGCTCCTCAATGACCGCGCGCCATTGCGGTTTGATGAGATCCTGAAAAACCGAGAGTAGCATGACAACATAGGTATCGTTGTGAGAAGCGGCTTGCTGTGCAATGCGCAAATGATGGGTTTTGTCACATACCGCATTGCCAGCGACGCCATTGCCACGGCATGCTGTGGGCATGTCTTCCCGAACTGGCATGCTACTTGTGGTTTCTGGTCCATCTGGATCAGGCAAAACAACATTGTGCCGCCGACTCGCCGATGCAGGTGAGGCGCGGTATTCCATCTCATGCACCACGCGTCCTGCGCGACCTGGTGAGGAGAATGGAAAGGACTATCATTTCCTAACCCGTGAGGATTTCGAGCGACGAATTGAGTCGGGCGATTTTCTCGAGCACGCCGAGGTGCATGGAAATTTGTATGGTTCGTTGAAGTCGGAAGTGCTGGAACATTTGAATTCGGGGGGCGATGTGGTGATGGATATCGACGTGCAGGGCGCCGAGCAGGTGAGAGGTTGCCAAGATTCAGAGATCCAGCGGGCCTTCGTGGACTTGTTTGTGATGCCACCGAGCGGTGACGAATTGCGAGTTCGCTTGGCTGGCCGCGGGACGGATAGCGATGAGGTCATTGACTTGCGAATGAAGAACGCGCTGGAGGAAATGAGCCATTGGGGTGTGTATTCCTATGTTTTGCACTCAGCGGGGCGAGAAGAGGACTACGATCGCTTCTGGTCGCTGGTAAAAGCAGAGCGCATGCGGGCTGGACGGATATCCGGGTGAATCTACGGATTCTGGCCAAAAGGCTATTTTTTGTTCAGCTGAACATCTTTTTTCTTGCCTGAGGTGTTCAAATGCTCAAGTGTGCCCGCAACACAAAAACAACGCAATTATGGCCGCTAAAGCAACCGCACAAGAATCCGCAAACTCGAAACTCCAAGATGCTCGCAAGCGCAACCTGGACCTCGCTATTTCTCACATCCAAAAAGAATTTGGAGAAGCCGCAATCATGCGCCTCGGTGACGACAAATGCATCGACGTCGATGTCATCCCGACCGGCAACCTCCTGATTGACCGCGCTCTCGGGGTCGGTGGATTTCCGCGTGGCCGTATTGTTGAAGTCTTTGGTCCCGAGTCATCAGGTAAGACCACGCTAACCCTCACCGCGATTGCCCAAGCGCAGAAGCGGGGTGGTCTGGCAGCCTTCATTGATGTGGAGCACGCTCTCGACCCTCAGTATGCTCGCCGTTTGGGGGTGAATATGGATGATTTGCTGATTTCTCAGCCATCTTCGGGTGAAGAGGCTTTGCAGATTTGCGAGGCCTTGGTTCGTTCCAATGCGATTGATGTCATCGTCCTCGACTCGGTTGCCGCTTTGGTGACCCGGCAGGAGTTGGATGGTGAGATCGGTGACTCCACCGTGGGTGCACAAGCTCGATTGATGAGCGCGGCGATGAGAAAGCTGACTTCGTTTATCTCGAAGGCACAGACCTGTTGTATTTTCACCAACCAGATCCGCGAGAAGATTGGCGTGATGTTCGGAAGCCCCGAGACGACGCCTGGTGGCCGGGCATTGAAATTCTATGCTTCCGTCCGTGTGGACATTCGCCGCATCGGTCAAATCAAAGCGACCGATGGCACCGTGACGGGCAACCGGACGAAGATTAAGATTGTGAAAAACAAGGTGGCGCCACCGTTCACGGATGCGGAGTTCGACATTGTTTACAACGAAGGCATTTCATGCACAGGCTCCTTGTTGGACTTGGCGCTGGAGATGGACATCGTACAGAAACGTGGATCTTGGTTCTCCTACAATGGTTCGCAACTTGCTCAAGGGCGTGATGCGACCAAAGAGATGCTCAAGGGCGATGATTCCCTTTACGAAGAGCTCGAGACCAAGGTCAAAGAAGGTCTTTTGCAGAGTAAGAAATAATTCACCGTTGGTGTTTCGCAAACCACGCATCCCTATGAGGGGTGCGCGGTTTTTTTATGGTCGAGTGGATTCCGAGAAATCTGACTCATCGATCCAATCCATGATGCTTGAAGCGGAGAGTTTGAACATGGGATTGATTGGAAGACCCGCGCTGCGGAGACCTTTCGCGGTCCATTTGTTGCAGGTGTTGAAAAGGTGGTAGTGACCATGCCCTTGATAGAACTGACTATCGCCATAGAGCCCCGGCAGGTCCTGGATGATTTCGGTGGGCTGGTTCACGCTGAAGCTCCTGCTCAAGTATTGGGCCAAAGCTTGTGATTCGGATGAGTGCAGCCGGAGTCGGCGGACCCTGCTATGAGGGAAGGTAGTTGCTGGGTTGTTGGGAACCGCCAAGACATGTACCACGGTGTCGCTTGGCATGAGCACGGCGCGAACGCCAATGCCCGAGGTGACAAGTTCGGTTTGATAGAACTCTTTGTCGCCCCAGCCGACTTCCAGATACCGGCAATCGGGAAAACGCTTTTCAAGTGCAGGCAGCTCTGCCGTCAGGGTTTCGCGTGGAATGATAATGCCGGTGTGCCACCCGTGACTGACGACGAATATCATTTCTGTCCGATTCAGAGAGGGCTCTCTTGTGGTCTGAATTGCACGCGGTTGAGTTGCGCATTGGGTGAGCCCAATGATGAAAAGAATGGAGATGGTGAGGTGGGTCCAGATCGACGGCATCGGAGAGAGGGGTATCAGCTTCCCGCTGGTGCGGGGACCTCGAAATACACGGTCGGAAGAAAATTGAGGAAAAACACAAAAAACCACTTGCTAATGAGAATCGTTCTCATTAGGGGTGTGGCGCTTCCGCGAGGGAGTTCCCGATAATTGATGAAAAAATGAAATTTAGACACTCACTTACCATTCTCGCTTCAGCCCAATTGGCACTCTCAGGAGCGGCATCCGCGCACATCGAAAGTGCAGCGCCGACCGACGCAGACGCATTTGACGAATCCTTTTCTGGGACTGAAAAGTCATTTCTCGATCGATTCACCTTTGGATCATACGGCGAGCTTCACGGCCGCATTGGCGATGGTGCCGACAACATTGATGCCCACCGTTTGGTGGCGATGGTGAATTTCCAGTTCAACGATAAGCTGCGCTTTGTCTCGGAGTTGGAGTTTGAACATGCGATTTCGGGGGATGAAAATGGAACTGCAGATCCGATGAAAATCGAGCTTGAGCAAGCCTACTTTGAGTATGCGCTCCGGGACGATTTGTTGTTGAATGTAGGCGTTCAAATCATACCCGTTGGCATTATCAATCAAGTTCACGAGCCCACTACTTTCTATGGGGTTGAGCGTCCTAATGTTGAGAAATACCTCATTCCTACCACCTGGTGGGAGGGTGCGGTTGGTGTTACCAAGACATACGATACCGGTCTTCAACTGGATGTGATGGCTCACACTGGCTTGGATATGACGAGTGACGGCTACATCCGGTCAGGTCGTCCAAAGCTTCATTTCAATCAATACACCGAAGACACCAGCTTGGCGGTAACAGGTCGCGCGAAATATACGGGCATTTCTGGAGTCGAATTGGCGAGCTCGCTTCAATACCAAAATGACGTCTCCAGTACCGTTGCCAATGAGCAGGAAGCATATCTAGCAGAAGCGCATGCGATCTATCGCAAGGGTGGTTTTGAGTTGAGAGCGCTGGGCACCTACTGGAAAGTTCAAGGATTCGCGGATTCAGAGACGGAGGACCAGTGGGGTTACTACATTGAGCCTTCCTACAAGTTCGACATCCCATGGGGCAAGTTCGGTTACTTCGCGCGTTTCAGTCAGTATGAGTACTACAATGGCGGCATGAAAGACCGCATCGAAACCACGGTTGGTGTGAACTACTGGCCTATTGAAGAGGTGGTTTTCAAAGCAGATTTCTCAAACGTGGAAGAGAATGACGTAAATGGTGAAACCATCAACCTCGGGGTAGGGTATTTCTTTTAATCTAGATCAAAAATTTGATGGTTCGAATTCGTAGTATTGTTGTCATCGCCATGGTGTTTTGCACCATGGCGATGCCTTGCCTTGCGGCCCTCAAGACATACGAGAAACCATCGGCGTTCATCACCCGCCACTTTGGTAAGATCCCCAAAACACAGGCCATTTCGCTAACTCGATCACAGCAAGCATCGCTGAAAAAAATCTTGGGTCACAAGTATGGCGAGAAGCGGGTTCGGTATTGGGAAGGTGGCGGCAAGACAGCATGGATTCTTGAGGAGATTGGTAAAACTGAGCCCATCACCACGGGCTTCATCATCAAGGATGAAAAAATTGTTGAGATCAAGGTGTTGATCTACCGTGAGAGTCACGGCTGGGAGGTGAGTCGGCCGTTTTTCACCAAGCAATTTGTGGGTGCGACTTTGAAGGGTGATAGGGTGGACCGCGAGATCGATGGGATTGTGGGTGCGACCCTGTCCGTGCGCGCTCTCACAAAATTGAGTGCTGCGGCCTTGTATCTCAGCGAACAAACGTGAGACTGAGCGCCAGCATGGCTGTTGAAGAACCATCACCTGATCCGATTGCGGAGACGTCGCGTCGTCGCGCAAATGCAGGATCATCAAAACGCCGAGCCCGACCATGGCACCGCGTCCTTGGGCTCATTACCGCGCTGCCTCTGGTATGGGTGGTTATTACGGGGGCAGTTCTCAACCACACAGTGGACTGGAAGTTGGATGAAATTGAGATCGATAATTCGCTTGTCCTAACAGCTTATGGAATGGTGCCTGATGGTGAGCCTAAAGAGATCGTGCTAGAGGGTGATCGCGTGGCATTTTGGGATGGGGTGATTTTTTTCAATGGGGTCCACATACCTGCGATGGGTGAATTGATTGGCGCGTTGCCCGATGGGGATGGGGTTGCAATGGTGACTGACTCACAGGTTTTGCGGGTAGATGCCAAAGGAGCACTGGTAGAAAGCTTAGGAGGTTTGGGTCTGCCAGAATTGCCGTTGGAGAAAGTTGCTGTTGATGGAGGCGATGCTTGGATCCGGAGTGGGGGAGTCTGGCATCTTGTGAGCAGCGACTGGCTCAATTTTGAGGTGCGCAATGATGTGGAGTTTGATGGCCAAGTGCTCAGCGTGATCCATGATAAGGAATTGAGGTCCGAGTTGGAGAAGAGTTGGTCCGGCGGCGGGTTGCCTGCATCTCGCGTTTTATTGGATTTGCATGCAGCGAAGTTCCTAGGTCCAGTCAGCAAATATTTTTACGACATCGTGGCGGTTTGCACGATCTGGCTATCCGTCACTGGGTTGATTTTGTTTTTCCGTAAACCACGAAAAGCGAGGTGAGCCATGGCGAGATCCATTCATCGCCGACGCTTCATTGCCAGCATGGCGGGCATGTCGCTGCTGCCGGTTTCAAGTTGTCAGTTGCTGCCAGTTGATTCAACCAAGGGCGATTATACGTGGACGGGGATTGGCTTTGGCATCGAGATGTCAATGGAGATCCATGGCGTGAGCCGAGCGCTTGGTCAAAAACTGGGTAAGGCCTGCGAGCGCGAGATCGCTCAGCTGGAAGAGTCGTTCTCATTGTATCTTGAGGAATCAGAATTGAGTCAGCTGAACCGGGAGAAGTCGCTGGTGGGTTGCAGCGATGTGTTCATCGGTTTGTTGATGGGCTCTCTAGAATTGGAGAAGAGAACCTTGGGGTATTATCAGCCAGCCATTCATGGCGCATGGCAGTGGTTGGGTAATCAGAAGAATTTGAAAGGCTTGCAGCATGATCCGCAATGGATGGAGTATTGCGAGGCGATGGAGTTGAAATACCTAGAGGTTTCGAGACGATCCATTCGCTTAAGGCACTCCAAGATGGCACTCAGTATGAATGCAATTGGGCAAGGGTTTCTTGCCGACCGTGTTGCCGAGCATATCAAAGATGCAGGAGTGAGCTCTGCGATGCTGCATCTGGGTGAGACCATTGCGATCGGGCACCACCCGAGTGGCAGGCCATGGCGATTGGCGGTTGCAGGCAGTGATCCTGAGGGAGATCTATCGACGGTTGAGTTGGCCGATTCTGGGCTCGCGGTTTCGTCTGTGGGTGGAGATCGGCGATTGATCGACCCCGTAGCAAAAGTGGTTCGCCAACAGGACAGAACCGTTGCGGTCATCTCGGAGGAGGGGGCGACTGTTGCTGATGCTTTTGCGACGGCCTATGCGGTTGCTCCGGAAGAGGCGTGGGGCGCTTTGTTCGAGTCGCTGAAAAATGGAGGTTCGTGCCAAGTCCACATTTGGGAAAAGGGCGAGCGCCGCTTCAAGCGAGTGCATTAGCCATACTCGTATCTCAGCGTGGAAATACAGAAGAGCGTGGCGGTTTCGACTCGGAGTACGATGTCGCCGAGAGTGACGGGCAGAAACCCAGCATCGAGAGCGGACTGAATTTCCTCAGGGCTGAAGTCTCCTTCGGGCCCGACTAGCAGGGATGCGGTCTGAATGTTGGATTGGGATCGAAGCGTTTCGCGCAGCGGTTTGGCGCCCGGCGCGAGGGAGGCAATGATCTGAATGTCTGATTGGGCTGTCTGCTTTTCTATCCATTCCTCATAGCTGAGTGGATCGGCGATCTCAGGCAAGGTGTCTTGCCCGCATTGTTTGCAGGCTTCGAGGGCGGTGCGGCGCCACTTTTCAGATTTGCCGTCGCCGGGTTGAACCACCGTGTTGCGGGTGACGATGGGTTGGATTGAGGAAACTCCAAGTTCCACGGCCTTTTGCACGATCAGATCCATGGTTTTCCCTTTGGGGATTGCCTGGACGAGTGTGATGGCGGGTTGAGGCGTGATGGTTACAATTTCCTCACCTAGAGCAAGCGCGACTCGGTCACGACTCGCTTCGAGCACCTCGGCATTGGCGCGTCGGCCTTTGCCGTCGAAAACTGTAACCTGCTTTCCTTTCTTGATCCTCAGCACTTGGCTGAGATGGCGTGCTTCATCGCCGATGAGTTCAGCTGATTCCCAATTCTCAGGTGGTAAGAGGAAGCGGGCCATGGAGGGATTCACTCATATCCGACTCGTTAGCGGAATATCGAAAATGAGATTACAGGTCGAAGAAACGCTTGGCTTTGTCGACGAAGCCCTCGCGCATGGGCGAATTTTTCTCGCTGATGGTCTCAGCAAACGCGCGCAGTTTTTCCTGCTGATCATTGCTGAGTTTTGTCGGCACCTCGACTTGGACGTGGACATGGAGGTCGCCTTTGCGTCCGCCCGAAAGGGTAGGCATCCCCTTGTCGCGCAGGCGAAAGGTGGTTCCCCCCTGGGTGCCAGCTGGCACCTTAATGGAAGACTGGCCTTCGAGAGTGGGCACTTTGAGTTCTCCTCCCAAGGCGGCGACACCAAAGGGAAGGGGGACCTCGCAATGGAGGTCGGTATTATCCCGCTCAAAGATGTCGTGCTCGTTCACATGCAAGAAGACATAGAGGTCTCCTGCGACACCGCCGCGAACGCCAGCATCACCATTTCCTGATGAGCGAAGTCGTGTGCCAGTGTCGACACCCGCCGGGATGCGAAGTTTGATGCGGCTGTCTTTTTCATGTCTGCCTTCACCATTGCAGGTGGTGCAGGGGTCTGAGATGGTCTCGCCCGCGCCGCGGCATTCGGGGCAGGTCGATTGTTGGATGAAAATTCCGGCTTGGCGTGCGACCACGCCGTGGCCACCACAGGTTGGGCAGGTCTTTACGCCTCCAGATCCTTTGGATCCGGTGGTTTTACAGCTTTCGCAGGGGACATTGCGCTCGATCTCGAGTTCTTTCTCGATTCCGCTGGCTGCTTCCTCGAGAGAGATTTCTAGGTCGTAGCGGAGGTCGCTTCCACGCTGTTTGCCAGACTTCTTGCGGCGAGATCCGCCACCGCCGCCAAACATGTCTTCAAATCCACCGCCAAATGCACCCCCGAAGATTTGCGAGAAGATGTCCATCGGGTCATGGAATCCACCGCCACCACCACCGCCGCCACCAGCCCCGCTGAAGGCGGAGTGGCCATAGCGATCGTAAGCAGCGCGCTTGTCGGGATCACTGAGCGCCTCATAGGCCTCGCCCAGTTCTTTGAATTTCTCCTCAGCGGAAGCATCACCTGGGTTTTTGTCTGGGTGAAACTTCACCGCTAGCTTGCGGTAGGCCTTTTTGATGGTTGAGGCATCGGCGTCGCGATCGACACCGAGCACTTCGTAATAGTCGCGTTTATCAGCCATAGGGACTTAGGATTTGGCCTCTTCTTTGGATTCTTCCTCTGAGTTGGGCAATTTTGATACCACAACGCTTGCCGGGCGCAGCAGGCGGTCGCGCAGCTTATAGCCACGGCGGGTCACCTTCAAAATACGACCTTCTTCACCTTTTTCACAGTCTTCTTGGGCGACGGCCTCGTGGAAATTGGGGTCAAATGGGCCGTCGGTCTTAATTTCCTCCACTCCTTGAGCGGAAAGGAACTCTTTGAGTTGTTTGCGAACCATGTCCATGCCGATGTAGATCATCGATTTGGTATCTTCAGACGCGGCTTGCATGCCCATTTCGAAATTATCGATCACGGGCAGCAATTCTTCGAGAAGGCGCTGATTGGCGAAGCGAATGGCCTCTTCGCGCTCGCGAGTGGTGCGTTTGCGGAGGTTTTCCATCTCTGCAGCGGTGCGGAGCGAGAGCTCTTTCCACTTGGCTGCGTCTGCCTCGAGCTCTGCAAAAGCGCCTTTTTCCTCAGCTTCCTCAGAAGAAGTGGCTTCTGTCGGTTCCTCTGGGGCGGTGTTTTCCTCAGTGGATGCTTCCTCAGAGGCATCCACCGGGGTTTCTGCGTCTTGTTGTGGATCTGTGTCGGCTTGCATGGCGGCGGATACGTGTAGTCACCGAGAGGCTGGCGTCAACCCCAAGGCGAGTCTTTTGAGGGTCTTGGAGTCGAATCTGATCACTTTCTGCGCGAAATAGCTCACATGAGTGAAAAATTCACTCCAATTCGATTCGAAATCGAGCGTGGAGTCGGGCGCTTGACCCCCTAAACTGTGGGGGTTTCGCCCGATTTTTCAAATATAGGGGTCGGTTCTACGAGATTTATGAAAAAATCCTCAAAAAATTGCAAAATAGGGCTTGTCAGGTTGGATTCGACTCCTATGTTCGCCGCCCCGCAATGCGGTCTGCTCGCTACGCCCAATAGTTAGCAGGAATCACAAAACAGGGAAAATTTATCGGGTCAGCTCCGGAGAAAAGCTTCAGCGAGGTTCCCTCGTCGATGCTCCGGTTGCGCCCAAAGCAAAACCAGAACCACGTAGGAAACCATGCCGACCATTAACCAGCTCGTTCGTAAGGGACGTAAAACTCCGATTGAGAAGTCGAAGTCACCCGCTCTTGTGAATTGTCCCCAGCGCCGCGGAGTTTGTCTTCAAGTGATGACCCGTACGCCGAAGAAGCCGAACTCGGCTCTCCGTAAAGTGGCCAAAGTGCGCCTCACCAACGGATTCGAAGTCATCGCTTACATTGGCGGTGAGGGCCACAACCTCCAAGAACACTCAATCGTCCTCGTTCGCGGTGGCCGAGTAAAAGACCTTCCAGGTGTCCGTTATCACATCGTTCGTGGATCGCTCGACACCCTCGGAGTTGATAAGCGCCGCCAAGGCCGCTCCAAATACGGCACGAAACGTCCGAAGTAATAATCAAGATCTTAACTCTACCCATTTAACGTTATGCCACGCCGTAAACGAATTTTTGAAAAGCCAGATCGTCGCGATCCCCGTTACGATAGCCCTCTCGTCGGTCACTTGATCAGCAAAGTGATGAGAGATGGTAAGCGCTCGCTCGCTCAACGCATCGTGTATGCCGCGATCGACCGTGCTAACGAAGGAATCGACACTGTTGATCCTCTCGAAGTTATTACTCGTGCCATCGAGAATGCAAAACCACGCGTTGAGGTGAAATCCCGCCGTGTGGGTGGTGCCACTTACCAAGTGCCTCTCGAAGTTGCTGCCGAACGTTCTGAGTCACTCGCCATGCGTTGGCTCGTGACTTATGCACGCGGCCGCCGCGGCACTCCAATGCACGTTGCTCTCGCCAACGAGATCAAAGACGCAGCGAACAACCAAGGTGCTGCTGTTCGTAAACGTGACGATGTTCACAAGATGGCTCAAGCCAACCGTGCGTTCGCTCACTTCCGCTTCTAATCGAATCCCGCTCCTTCCCGCAGAACGAATCCACCGTGAATCCTAACAGTCCAGACCGTGCTTATGTGCTCGAGCGCACCCGTAACATCGGGATTGCGGCGCACATTGATGCCGGGAAGACGACACTCACGGAGCGGATCTTGTTCTACACGGGCATGATTCACAAAATCGGTGAAGTGCACGATGGTGCTGCTACTACCGACTGGATGGAGCAAGAGCGCGAGCGTGGAATTACCATCACCTCTGCAGCTGTTACCTCCGAATGGTGGCAGCATGCGGAAGAAGGTTCCTTCAAGCTCTATCCCGATCAGAAGCACCGCATCAACATCATCGACACCCCAGGTCACGTGGACTTCACGGCTGAGGTAGAACGCTCCCTTCGGGTTCTGGATGGAGCGATTGTTGTGTTCTGTGGTGTTGCTGGTGTGCAGCCACAAACTGAAACGGTCTGGCGCCAAGCATCGAAATACAATGTGCCGCGCATCGTGTTCGTCAATAAGATGGACCGCACCGGAGCTGACTTCGACAATGTTGTCAGCGAGGTAAAAGAAAAGCTCGGCGCCAATGCGGTTCGCATTCTCATCCCGATTGGTTCCGAAGAAAATCTCAAGGGCCAGATCGACGTGGTGAACCAAAAAGCGGTCTTCTTCAATGATGACGACGTCTTTGGTTCTACCTACACCATCAAGGAGCTCGACGGTGACCTCAAGGATATCGCCGCTGAAGCTTACGAAGAACTCGTCAATGCCGTAGCAGATGTGGATGACGCAGTCGCTGAGAAGTTTTTATCCGAAGAATCCGTCACACGCGAAGAACTCAAAAACGGCCTTCGCCGCGCCACCATCGCCAACAAGATCATCCCTGTTGCAGGTGGCTCCGCATTCAAAAACAAAGGTGTTCAATACCTACTTGATGCGGTGATCGACTATCTCCCAAGCCCGCTCGATGTGGCTGCAGCTGTCGGCATGAACCCCGATAACGAAGAAGAGAAAATCGAGGTTCCGACCACAGACGAAGGAAAATTCTGTGCACTCGCTTTCAAACTCTGGGCAGACAAGTTTGTCGGCAAACTTGTATTCTTCCGGGTGTATTCTGGAGTCATTCGTAAAGGCGATATGGTTTACAATCCGCGCACTCGTAAAACCGAGCGTGTTGGCCGTCTGATCAAGATTCAATCCAACGAGCACAAAGATATCGACGCCTGCTATTCTGGTGATATTGCCGCTATGGTAGGCCTGAAGAATGTGACCACTGGTGATACTCTAGCCGCGATAAAGCATGACGTTGTGCTTGAGCCCCCAACTTTCCCTGAGCCGGTGATCTCCATGGCAGTTGAGCCGAAGACCAAGGTTGATCAAGAGAAGCTCGCCATGGCACTTGTCCGTCTTTCCGAGGAAGATCCGACCTTCATGGTCAAGACCGACGAAGAAACTGGCCAGACCATCATCTCAGGCATGGGTGAGCTTCACCTTGAGATCATCATCGACCGCATCCGCCGCGAGTTCAAAGTCGAGGCCAACACCGGAGCGCCACAAATCGCTTATCGCGAAACCATCACACAAGCGGCTGGTGGCGAAGGCAAGTTGGTCAAACAGTCAGGTGGCCGCGGTCAATATGGCCACGTCATTCTCTCCATGCAGCCCAATGAAAAGGGCAAAGGCCTGACCATCGAAAATAAAATCGTTGGCGGCACCATTCCTAAAGAATTTCACAACGCCGTGATCAAAGGCGTTCAACAGTCGGTGACCAATGGCGTGATCGCGGGTTATCCTGTGATTGATGTTCACGTCGACATTCTAGACGGTTCTTCCCACGACGTTGACTCCAACGAAAACGCTTTCACCATGGCTGCCATTTTCGCGATGCGAGATGGTTTCAATAAAGCCAAATCCATTCTATTGGAACCCATCATGGCCGTCGAGGTGTCCACACCGGACGAATACCAAGGCGACGTCATGGGAGATTTGAGCCGCCGCCGTGGACAAATCCAAAACACAGAATCCAAAGGCAAGCTCTCCATTGTGCATGCCAATGTCCCCCTCAAGGAAATGTTCGGCTATTCAACAGCCGTTCGGACCCTTTCCTCGGGCCGCGCTTCTTATGCGATGACTCCATCGCATTTCGAGCAAGTCCCAACCAATATCGTCGAAGAGATCGCAAGCGACCGCTTAGGCTGATCTCTCGCCCTGTAGAACTACCACGTAAACCGTCACAACATCCACCATCATGGAAAACCAGAAAATCCGCATCCGCCTTCGCGCTTTCGATCACCGCGCCATTGACCGCTCCGCACTCGAGATCGTCGAGACCGCCAAGCGCACAGGTGCTCGCGTTGCCGGCCCGATCCCGCTTCCGACCCGCATTGAAAAATTCAGTGTTAACCGCTCGGTTCACGTAAACAAAAAATCTGCAGAACAATTCGAGATTCGCACACACAAGCGTCTCCTCGACATTGTTGATCCAACCGCACGCACCGTTGATGAGCTCAAAAAGCTCAACCTCCCAGCTGGTGTTGATATCTCCATCCGCATCTGAGTCGTACGTCACCCATTCGAACGAACCATCTAGAACACTAACTCTCTCTGATTATGTCACTCGGCCTCCTCGGCAAAAAAATTGGTATGACCCGCATCTTCGACGAAGAAGCACGGTCCATGATTCCTGTTACCGTCCTCGACGTTTCCGGAAACACCATTCTCCAAGCCAAAACACCTGAAAAAGACGGCTACAGCGCCGTTCAAGTTGGTTTCGACGACCAAAAAGAACATCGCGTTTCCAAGCCTGACCTCGCACGCTTCAAGAAAGCTGGCTCCACACCAAAACGCATCGTTCAAGAGTTTCGTTTTGAAACTGGCGCAGAGCTTCCTGAAGAACACACCGGCCTCGAAACTTTTGAAGCAGGTCAGTGGGTCGATGTTATCGGCAAGACCAAAGGTAAAGGTTTCCAAGGCGCCATGAGACGTTATGGCTTTGGCGGTCTGAAACAATCCCACGGTTCCATGATGCACCGCAGAACAGGTTCCATTGGTGCTGGTTCGACTCCAGGTCGCGTTTGGAAAAACCAGAAGATGCCAGGACACATGGGAACCACCCGCACCACCGTGCAAAACCTCAAAGTTGTCGCAGTTCGTCCTGAAGACGGCGTCATCCTCATCTCTGGCGCAATTCCAGGTGCAAAAGGTAGCTACGTTACCGTCCGCCCTGCCACCAAGAAGCCCGCTAAAGCCTAATCCCAGGCAACCACTAACTCTCAAGAATTCAAGTCATGTCCGCTAAACCACTTACCGTCGAAGACGCACAGGCAGCCAACATTGTGATGGTCGGCCCTGATAAAGGTCGCCAAGCCGTTCACGATCTCGTGACTGCTTACCGCTCCAATCGCCGTACTGCATACGCTCACAGCAAGACCCGTGGCGAAGTATCCGGTAACAATCGCAAGATGTATCGCCAGAAAGGCACCGGTAACGCCCGTCACGGCACCAACAAAGCACCGATTTTTGTCGGTGGTGGTGTTGTCTTCGGTCCCCGCAACGATCGCGACTACAAGAAGAAGGTCACCAAAACCGTTCGCAAGGTGGCGCTTCGCCGTGTGCTCGGTGACATCGTTCGTGGCGAAAAGGTCAAGACTGTCGAATCCTTCTCCATCGCTGACGGCAAAACCAAGTCGTTCATCGCGGAGATTAACAAACTCACCACGCCGGGCAAGATTCTCCTCGTTTCCAACTCCTTTGATGAATCCACCTACCTTGCAGCACGCAACGTAGCATGGGCTCAACTCGTCACTGGAGATGAACTCAACGTCGAGCAACTCCTCCTAGCTAACTCCGTCATCATCGTTGGTGACGCTCTCGAAACCATCGCGCGCCGCAGCGCCTAACCCCGGACTACCACCGAGATCATGAAAGACATTTACCAGGTCATCAAACAAGTCCGCCTCAGCGAGAAGGCCACCCTTCTTCAAGAGACGAACAACGAAGTCACCCTCGAAGTCGATCGTCGCGCCAACAAGCTCGAGATCAAGAAAGCTGTCGAGGAAGCCTTCGGCAAACAAGTCATCGGAGTCCGTACCGCGAACTACAACGGCAAACTTCGCCGTCAACGTCGCGCCGACGCCGGCCGCACCAAACACTGGAAGAAAGCCATCGTCCGCCTCAAAGAGGGCGAGACACTCGACCTGATCTAAGCAACACACCGTTGCCCCAACCGTAACCACTTACCGTTCCGCGAGTCATGCCATTGAAGAATTTCAAGCCACACACCCCATCCGCGCGCTACAAGAATCTCCCGTCATTCGAGGAGATCACGAAGAGCAAACCTGAGAAGTCACTTCTCACACCTCTTAAGCGCTCTGGTGGACGTAACAACACCGGTCGTATCACCTGTCGCCACATCGGCGGTGGCCACAAGCGTCATTATCGCCTCGTCGATTTCAAACGTCGCAAACTGGACGTGCCAGCCAAAGTGCTTGGCATCGAATACGATCCAAACCGCACCTGCCGCATCGCTTTGATCCAATACGAAGATGGCCAGAAGTCCTACATCCTCAGTCCTATTGGGCTCAAGGTGGGCCAAACTGTCATTTCCGGTGAAAAGGTTTCTGCCACAACCGGCAACGCACTTCCACTCAGCGCTGTGCCACTCGGCACATCGATTCACAACATCGAGTTGATCCCAGGCAACGGCGGCAAAGTCGCTCGTGCTGCTGGTCAGCTTGCAGTGCTCTCCAGCCGTGATGGCGGATGGGCGCTTGTGAAAATGCCATCCGGTGAAATCCGCCGCTTCAACGAAAGTTGCTACTGCACCGTAGGCCAAGTCGGCAACCGTGATCACATGAACGAGATTTCCGGCAAGGCGGGTCGTTCACGTTGGCAAGGTGTTCGTCCTACCGTCCGCGGCATGTGCATGAACCCCGTCGATCACCCGAACGGTGGTGGTGAGGGTAAATCCAAATCCGGTGGTGGTCGTCAGCACCTTCTCAGCCCATGGGGCCACGCGAAGGGTCAGAAAACACGCAACAAGAAGAAGTCCTCGAAGGTCTTCATCGTTGAGTCCCGTCACGACAACAAGAAGAAGTAACCCTTTAAGATTTTAACCTAACGCACATTCATTATGCCACGTTCCCTCAAAAAAGGCCCATTCGTTGATCAAAAGCTTCTTGCTAAGATCGATGCCATGGCCGCAGCTGGATCCGACCGCAAGCCGATCAAAACTTGGAGTCGCAAATCGATGATCACTCCAGATTTCGTCAGCCACAACTTCGCTGTTCACAACGGCAAAACATTCGTCCCTGTTTACGTCACCGAAAACATGGTGGGCCACAAACTCGGCGAATTCGCTCCGACCCGTATCTTCCGTGCACACGGTGGTATCGGTAAGAAGTAATCCTCATTCTTAAATCTCCGCATCATGCAAATGACCTCTCATTCCTCACTGATCACCACGGCCCTCGGCTTGTTGGTTGGTGCTGGTATGTGCCTGGGTCAAGAGCAGGACGCCACCAAGCTGCAACAGCAGGTCGAGCTTCTCAAGAAGCAGAACGCCACGCTGCAACGCAGCCTGATGGAGGCCAACCTTGCGGAGAAAGAATCGACTGCGAAACTCGAACAAGTTCGCACCCGTCTCGAAGCTCTCGGCAAAAACCTCTTGGATGGTGGTGATGACCGCCTCATCCAGGCAGCGGCCGACCTCCAAATTGCCAATGAGAGTATCCAAACGCTTGAAAATGCAGCCGCCCGCATGATGGGGACTGTGAGCAATTACATGAAGGAAGCAACGAGCACGGATGCAGAATCACGAATTCGTGTCGAAACTTCGCTAAGAGAGCTTGACGCTGTCCTCGGACTGCGGCAGAAGCCCCGTCCCGATGTGCGGACAGGCTCCCTGCAGCAAGCCCGCGTCGTCAGCCTCGATCAAGAAAGTGGCATGCTGGTTCTCAACGTTGGCGAAAGCCAAGGTGCGAAAATCGGGATGACCTTTCGTCTCGTCCGTGGTCAAAAGCCATACGGATCCGCTATTCTCGCAGATGTCCGCAAGGGCGTTTGCGGCGTCTTCATCGAGTCATTCGACAACAACGCCGAAGAAACCACACCACGCCTCGGCGACATCGCCATTCTCCAAACACAAGCCCTAGAGCAATAAACACTCACCGTCCTCCTCGTCATGGAAGTCAAAAGCACCACCAAATACGTTCCTCTCTCGCCTAAAAAGGCGCGTGATGTCGCCCGTGAAATTCAAGGTCTCCCAGTTTCGACTGCCCTTGATATCCTGACCTTCACTCCGAAGAAAGCAGCTCAACTGATCGGTAAAACGCTCAAGACTGCCATCGCGGACGCCGAAAACAATTTCTCTCTCGATAGCAGCAACTTGATCGTCAAGGAAGCTGTCATCGGAGCCGCCCCTACCATGCGCCGTTTCAAAGCACGCGCAAAAGGTTCAGGCGCACCAATCATTCGTCGTAACAGTCACATTTTCATCACCCTCGCTGGCGCTGAGCCAGAGAAGAAAAAGAAAGCTGTCCACACGTCGGCTTCCAAAAAGTCCAAAAAAACCGCAGCTGCGGCTGAATAACTCCGAATCATCTCCTAAACACCTTCACCGATTATGGGCCAGAAAGTAAATCCGATCGCATTTCGTCTCGCAGTCAACAAAGACTGGCGTTCCAAGTGGTATGCCAGCGGCAAAGACTACACCGATAAACTCCACGAAGATCTTGCGATTCGCAATTATCTCAAAACTCGTTTGACCAATGCTGGCCTCGCTCGCGTTGTCATTGAACGTGCTTGGAACAGCGTGCGCGTGACGCTTCACAGCTCGCGTCCAGGTTTGATCATTGGCCGTCAGGGCAAAGAGATCGAAACCATGACCAAAGAGATCGGCAAAATTTGCTCTGAGTCTCAGGTCAAAATCGACATCATTGAGATCCGCAAACCTGAGTTGGATGCCCAGTTGGTAGCAGAGAACATCGCGGTCCAACTTGAGCGTCGTATCAGCTTCCGTCGCGCCATGAAGCGCGCCCTTCAAACCGCTATGGAATTTGGTGCAGAAGGCATTCGCCTTCGTTGTGGCGGTCGCCTCGGTGGTGCAGACATCGCTCGTGCAGAAAGCTACCGCGAAGGCAAAGTGCCTCTTCAAACACTGCGCGTTCCTCTCGATTACGGATTTGCAGAAGCCCGCACACTTTACGGTATCATCGGCGTGAAGTGCTGGGTGAACAAAAAAGAGGACGATGGCAGCCCGCGCCCACAAGGCGATCGTGGTGGCCGTGGTGGACGCCGTCCCAACAACAATAACAACCGCAGCTAATCAGCGGACCTAATTCATTTAACTAATAACTTAAGGAGGACTGAGACATGCCTTTAATGCCCAAACGAACTAAGTTCCGCAAAACTCATCGCGGAAGCCGAGCTGGTAACGCCCAGAAAGGAACCACCGTTGCCTTTGGTGACTACGGTTTGCAAACTCTTGACCGCGGTTGGATGTCCAACCGTCAGATCGAAGCCTGCCGTATTGCCATCAACCGCTCACTGAAGCGTAAAGGTAAAGTCTGGATCCGTGTTTTCCCTCACAAATCCATCACATCACGCCCGCCTGAAACTCGTATGGGTAAAGGTAAAGGCGCTGTTGAAGGTTGGGTTGCTGTGGTTCGCCCTGGCAACATTCTCTTCGAGGTTGGTGGTGTCACAGAGACCGCAGCTCGTGAAGCCATGCGTTTGGCTTCCTACAAGCTGGGCATCCGCACCCGCCTTATCACCCGCAATAACTAATCATCTCCCAACCCGTCTGAACCATGGCCAAAGCCAAAGACATCAATCAACTCACCGCCGACGAACTGGCAACCCGACTTGTTGAACTCAAACAGGAGGCTTTGAACCTTCGTTTGCAACAAGCCACAGGGACCTTGGAAAACTCCACACGTATCCGTCAGGTGCGCCGCGAGACTGCCCAGGTCATGACCGCAGCAACTGCCAAGAAAGGCTCCTAAGCATCATTAAAGCACACCTTATTTCATTATGAGCGACACCACTGAGAAAACCGAAGTTCACCTTCGCAAAACCCGCGTTGGCGTGGTCATCTCCGACAAGATGAACAAGACCATCGTCGTGGAACACATCGCACGCGTTCCTCACCCACGATTCAATAAAATCGTGAAACGCTCGAAAAAATACTACGTCCACGACGAAAAAGGCGAAGCCGCCATTGGAGATCGTGTTCGCATCATCGAAACCAAGCCTCAGTCCAAGCTGAAGCGTTGGGCCCTTGCAGAGGTTCTCTCCCACTAATCGGGCAAGTTGAACCAACCTACTTTTAATTCCTAATTCTTAACTAACTCTTGCCATGATCCAGATGGAAACACTGCTGTCAGTTGCCGATAATACCGGTGCCCGCAGCGCAAAAATGATTGGCGTGCTCGGAAAACGCAGCCGCTCCGCATCGATTGGTGATGTGATCACCTGTCACGTTCGCGATTCCATCCCGACTGCCGCCGTGAAAAAAGGTTCGGTGGTCAAGGCTGTGGTCGTTCGTACCGCTGCTCCGATCCGTCGCGCTGATGGATCCACTCTTCGCTTTGACGGCAACGCAGTTGTTATCATCGATAAAGACAACAACCCACGTGGCACTCGTATCTTCGGACCGGTTGCTCGTGAACTTCGTGACAAAGCATTCATGAAGATCGTCTCGCTCGCACCCGAGGTGCTCTGAACCCAAATTACTAAATTTCTAATCCTATGAGCCGCATCAAGACACACGTCAAAAAAGGCGACGAAGTCGAAATCATCACTGGCAACCACAAAGGCAAGCGCGGCACCGTGCTTTCCGTGGATGCAGCAGGTGAACGCGTCACCGTTGAAGGTGGTCGCCAAGTCAAAAAGGCAACCAAGCCAACTGAAGCTGATCCAGATGGCGGCATCAAAACCATCGATGCCCCCGTCCATATTTCCAACGTAAAGAAAGTGGGCTGAAGCAATCCTGTTTCTGCCCGCGCTTAAGCGCCAACAACAACCGCGCTGACCCGCAAAACCAAAATGAGTACACCAGCACTACTAGCACACTACCAAGAAAAGGTAGTCCCAGCTCTCAAAGAGAAGCTTGGATATAAGAATATTCACCAAGTTCCTTGCTTGGAGAAAATCGTCGTCACCACTTGCATGGGCAAAGCCCCAGACCGTAAAGTGGCTGTGGATGACGCCGTGATCGAGATTCAAAAGATTACCGGTCAACGTCCATCACTGACCTATGCCAAAAAGTCCGTGGCGAACTTCAAGCTTCGTGAAGGCGAAGTGATCGGAGCCCGCGTCACCCTCCGTGGTGAACGCATGTGGGAGTTCCTTTATCGCTTCATCAACATCACCTCACCAAACATTCGCGACTTTCGTGGTGTTTCCTCGAAGTCCTTCGATGGCCGTGGCAACTACGCCCTTGGCATCGCAGACCAATCGATCTTCCCTGAAATCGAACTCGATCAAATCAAACGCCAAATTGGTTTCGATTTGATCTTCGTGACTTCAGCCACATCCGACGCAGATGGCCGTGCGCTCCTTACTGAGCTTGGCATGCCATTCCGCGACCTCAAAAAAGCCAAGGAGGCTGAAGCCGCTGCAGTCTAACCTGCCGAACCTAAAGAAATATTTAACGAACCACTATTATGGCAGTTCTCACAGACCCAATCGCAGATTTCCTCACTCGTTTCAAAAACGCAGCACGTGCTGAAAATGAGGAATTCATCGCGCCTTACTCCAAGATCAAAGCGGACATCGCTAAGATTCTTCAGGAAGAAGGCTACATCTCGAATTTTGAAGTTGTGACCGGAGACATCACCGAACTTAAGGTGATGCCACGTTACGTTGATGGTAGCGCCGTCGTCACAGATCTCAAACGCGTATCAAAGCCAGGCCGTCGTCATTACGTCGGTGCTGACGAGATCCCACGCGTCATGTCGGGCCTCGGCATCTCCATCCTTTCGACCTCGAAAGGCGTGATGTCCGGCGGTAGTGCTAAGCGTCAGAAACTCGGCGGCGAACTCCTCGCCTTCGTCTGGTAACCTCTATCTCGCGAAAGGAAAACATCACCATGTCACGAGTCGGAATCAAACCAATCTCGCTTCCAGAAAAAGTAGAAGTCAAAGTCGAGGGCACTCAAGTGCTCGTCGAAGGCCCAAAAGGCAAACTCGACTTCTCTGTTCCTGAAGGCATCACAGTCAAAGTCGACGACGGAAACGTTGTTGTCACCCGCGCCACTGAGCAACGCGAGCACCGCGCCCTTCACGGCACCGTTCGCAGCATCGTCCAAAACATGATTCTCGGTGTCTCCACCGGTTTCACCAAGAGCTTGGAAATTCACGGTGTGGGTCTTCGTGCAGCGGTCAAGGGTCAAGACCTCGACCTATCCCTTGGCTTCTCGCACCCGTTGCTTCACCCAATCCCAAGTGGCCTCACAGTCACTGTGGATGAAAACACCAAAATCAAGGTGGAAGGTGTCGACAAACAACTCGTCGGGCAATTCGCCGCTGAAGTTCGTAGCTTCTATCCGCCAGAGCCATACAAAGGCAAAGGTGTCCGCTACGTCGATGAATACGTTCGCCGCAAAGAAGGCAAAAGCGTCGGTAAATAACCTAAACTATTTTTGGCACAATGAGCACTATCAAACGCAAATCGATCCGCCAGCGCATTCACAAGCGCATTCGGCGCAAAGTGACCGGAACAGCAGAGCGTCCGCGCCTCGCCGTTCACTATTCGAATCAACACATCTACGCCCAAGTCATCGACGATGCTGCTGGCAAAACCCTCGTTTCTGCGTCCACCATGGACAAGAGCTTCGAGAAGGCCACTGCCAACGTCGACGGCTCCCAACAAGTTGGCAAACTCCTCGCGGAGCGTGCCAAGGGTTCCAACATCAGCGCTGTGGTCTTCGACCGTGGCGGTCACCTCTATCACGGCAAAGTCAAAGCACTTGCCGACGCAGCGCGCGAAGCTGGACTGCAATTCTAAGCCCCTGACCCGAATCAATCATGGTAACAAGTTCTGACAACGATACTCCTGCTAAGGAAGAAGCCCCGAAAGAGGAAGCTGCCAAAGCAGAAGCCCCAGCAACAACTGAAGCTCCAGCGAAAACCGAAGCTCCATCCAGACCGTCATTCCAAGGTGGCCGTGGTGGTCAAGGTGGTGGCCGTGGCGGACGTGGTGGCCCACGCCGCGAAGAGCGCGCAGCTCCTACCGACAAAGAAGGCAACGAGCTTTCTGAAAAGGTCGTCTTCATCAACCGCTGTGCAAAAGTGGTGAAAGGTGGTCGTCGCTTCAGCTTCTCCGCCCTCGTCGTATCCGGAAACAAGCTCGGCAAAGTCGGCTTTGGTTTTGGTAAAGCAAACGAAGTGGCAGATTGCATCCGCAAAGCCAGTGAGGCCGCCCGCAAGGAGCTTCAAACAGTGAGCCTCGCTGACGGCACGATTCCGCACGAAATCATGGCCGAATACGGTGGTGGTAAAGTACTCCTCAAGCCAGCGTCTCCGGGAACGGGTATTATCGCTGGTGGTGGTGTTCGCGCTGTCTGCGAAGCCGTCGGTATCCGTGACGTCCTCGCCAAGTCGATGGGCTCCTCAAACCACGCCAACGTCGTGAAAGCCACTCTCAAGGCTCTCTCGGAACTCCGCACTCGCGATCAAGTGTTCTCGATGCGCGGCAAGAAGAAGAAAGAAAAAGCTATCTAAGCATGACTCAGCGTTAATTGTTATTAGTTATTTGTTTTGGGTTACCCATTCATTGAATGACCAAGCCATTTCAAACTAATAACCAATAACTTCTAACCTATAACCAATACATCTCATGGAACTCCATAACTACAGCCCCAATCCAGGAGCAAAGCATCGCACCAAACGTCTCGGATGCGGTGAAAGCTCAGGTCTCGGTAAGACCTCCGGTAAAGGACACAAAGGTCAAAAAGCTCGTTCAGGCAGCGGTACTCGCGTCGGTTTCGAAGGTGGCCAGATGCCCCTTCATCGTCGTCTTCCAAAGCGCGGCTTCAACAACTTCGATTTCCGTGACGTCTACGGTGTCGTCAACGTTGGCGATCTCGACAACCGCTTCGAAGCTGGTGCCGTGATCAACGAAGAATCTCTCCGCGAATCCGGATTGCTCAACAACCCCTGCGACAAAGTCAAATTGCTTGGCGATGGCGAAGTGGAAAAATCATTCACCATCGAGGTGGATAAAGTGAGCACTTCCGCACGTGAGAAGATCGAAAAAGCTGGTGGTAGCATCAAGGCATAAGGCCTTGATCGATCGCCACTATATCTCCCGATTTTGATGAGGAAGCGCTTGTGCGCTTCCTTGTCGTGTTTATAAACCGTTCGTTGTTTTTCTATAACTACCCGTCATGATTTCCGCCTTTAAGAATACTTGGAATATCCCGGAGCTCCGGGACCGCATTCTTTTCACCCTCGCACTCATCGTCATCATTCGCCTTGGTGTTCATGTCACGCTTCCTGGTGTTAATGCTTCAGTGATCAGCGAATGGATGAATGATCTGAAGAACCAAGATCCAAGCAACCCAGCAGGTGGCATCCAAGCGATCCTTCAGGTGTTCTCAGGTGGTGGTTTGCAGCAAGCGGGTATCTTCGCGCTCGGCATCATGCCCTACATCTCGGCGTCGATTATGGTGCAGTTGATGACTGCGGTTGTGCCGAAGCTTTCTCGCCTTGCTCGTGAGGATGGCGGACGCCAAAAAATCACTCAATACACCCGTTACATCACCATTGGTATTGCTTTGGTTCAGGGTTTCTTTGTCGCGAAGACATTGATGAATCCGGGCAACATTCCATACATGGAAGGCATTGAGAAATACGGCCAGCTTGTGCTCGATCCATCGCCACAATGGGTCGCGTTGACCGTTCTCACGATTGTTGCCGGAACCGTTTTGTTGATGTGGATCGGTGATCAGATGACGGAGAAGGGCATTGGTAATGGTACTTCCATCATCATTACCGTGAACATCATCGCGGCTCTTCCAGGAGCGTTGATCAGTGCATGGAAATTCTTCACAGATGACCCGAAAGGCCCGGCCATGATGGTCGTGATGATTGCTCTCTTGCTGATCGTCATTGCCGCGACCATTGCGATTACCCAAGGTCAACGCCGTATCGCGGTGCAATATGCGAAACGCGTGGTGGGTCGGAAGCAATTTGGCGGACAGACCCAGTATCTTCCTCTCAAGGTCAACTATGCGGGTGTGATGCCGATCATTTTTGCGACTGCCGTTCTCTCGCTGCCTCCAATGATGTTGCAGTGGTTCTTCTCTGACAAAGCATGGGCAACCAAGCTTTATGGTGAACTTGTTGGTGGCGGCGGGTGGTATTACGCACTTGGCGGTACTGGCATCTTCCTTTTCTCCTACTTCTGGGTGGCGATGATGTTCCAACCATCGCAAATCTCCGAGGACTTGAAACGCAATGGCGGATATATTCCAGGAGTTCGTCCAGGTAAGCCAACTGCTGATTTCTTGGACTTCACCATGACTCGCCTCACATTTGCTGGCGCAATCTTCCTCACCTTCCTCTTCATTCTCCCATGGCCTGTTCGTTACATCGTTCAGTTGCCACCAACTTCCATGATTCTTCAGTTCTTCGGCGGCACTTCGCTTCTGATTATGGTCGGGGTGGTGCTTGATGTCATGCGCCAAGTGGAAACCCAGTTGTTGCAGAAGCACTACGATGGCTTCCTTCGCAAAGGGAAAATCAAAGGTCGTTACGAACGCATGGCCGGCAAAGGTGGCAGTGGTTCGCGAACCGCATTGGTTTACCTTTGGACGATCATCGCGATCTTGATTGTCGTGGGTGTGACTGCCTACTTCTACCAACAGTAAGTTAGAGCGTTGTCAGATCTCGCGAGCAGCTCATTGCGTCTCACCCTCTTCGGGCCTCCTGCATCAGGCAAGGGAACACAGGGTCGCAGGCTTGCGAAGCATCTGAAACTCGAATACCTGAGCACAGGGGCTCTTTTGCGCAGTCATGTGGAGCAGGGGACGGAGGTGGGTTGTATTGCCGAGCCTATCCTCGCTCGGGGTGGCTATCTGCCCGATGATTTGATGTGCGAGATGGTAGGTCAGTGGATCGACGAAAAGAAAGAGGGCTGGCTGATTGATGGATTTCCACGCAGCGTGCCACAGGCAAGGTTTATGGATGAAAAGCTGGCGTCGCGTGGTATGGCGTTGGATGCGGTGGTTGCCTTGGACGCTCCCTATGGGGAGCTGTTGTCGAGGATCAGCAATCGAGTTGAATGCTTGAATTGCCATTGGTCTGGGCATCGAGATGAAGCATCGGAAGGTGATGAGTGCCCCGAATGTGCTGATACGGTGAAGACGAGGTCAGATGACAGCATTGAAAATTTCACCAGCCGTTTTCGTGAGTATGAGAGGCTGACGCAGCCTTTGATCGATTATTACCGTGAGAAAGGGTTGCTTTGCAGTTGTGATGGGACCTTATCTCGTGATGATGTGACGCAAGAAATACTTAAAGGGCTTCAACCCGCGTCGCCCTCGCATTAACCCCCAACCCTCATCATCCTGTGGCTCGCAAAGTTCGTATTCCCATCAAAAATGCTCGAGAGATCGATGCCATGCGCGTCGCTGGATCCATTGCTTCGACCATTCTGCAAGCTCTTGCGAAAGAGGTCAGCCCCGGCCGCACGACGGGTGAGATCGACAAGTATGCGGCAGAGCTGATGATAGAGCACGACTGCAAAAGTGCCTTTCTTGGATACCGTGGATTTCCAGGAGTCACATGCATCTCGGTCAACGAAGAAGTGGTTCATGGAATTGGTGGAGCTCGCAAAATTCAACCGGGTGACATCCTTAAAATCGACGTCGGTGTCGTGAAGAATGGCTTCATCGGTGACAACGCAACGACTGTTGCCGCCGGTGATATTCCAGAGGAGACGAAGCGGTTGTTGGCGACTACGGAACAATCGCTCTACGAGGCCATTTCGCATGCACGAGCGGGCAAGCGATTGGCGGACTTATGTGGCGCCGTGGAGGCTTTTGTGAAGCCGCAGGGATTCACGGTGGTGCGCGAGTTTGTTGGGCATGGTGTCGGTCGGGAGCTGCACGAAGAGCCACAAATCCCCAACTATCGCCCATCTGGTAAAACCCCGATTCTCGCTGCAGGCATGGTGCTTGCGATTGAGCCCATGGTGAATGCTGGGTTGTCATCGGTTCGCATTCTCGATGACGGCTGGACCGTGATCACTGAAGACAGAAAGCCATCGTCACATTTTGAGCATACCGTCTTGGTGACAGATGGAGACCCAGAGATTTTGACAGCCCGCCCACGGGAGGCGACTCCAGAGCTATTGGGATTGCCGGCATGGTGATTCCCGTTGTGCATTCCCAGAAAACCGGGAATTGAGCGATGCAGAGGCCAGAAAGGCATGGACCATGCACTCTTAAAGAGATCTGCCCCGATCACCTTTAAGAAGGTAACCGGGGCAGTCACACACAATGTACTTTGTAGGAGCGTCCGGCGTTCCGTGGCCTCAGAATTCCACGGCGGACAGAAAATGTTGCGGGTTTGTAATCAGTAAATCCGCATATGTCATTACGAAAATGGTGAAAAATTCTTTCAATATTTTCGTCAAAAACGCTCCGGATTCAGGACGAATGGCGCATTCAAGTAGCATCAATGCCGTGAAATAGCATGCTTTGCTGCGTCATTTTGGCTCAGCCAAAACCTGTTTCTCAAAGGTTTCGAATAACTCCTGCAGGGTTTTAGCGGCTTGATTGTTGAATTTGGAGAGGCGCTCGATGCTGGTTCGGTTCAAGAACCCTCGGCCGCGCCCACCAGTTGCTAGAAGATCGACCTCGAGAAGGATTTTCGGTCCGTCTGGGGTGTTGACCACAGGGTAAAGCGGATAGGCGGGTTGTTCGCTGAGTGACGAGCTTACTCCCACGCCATTCCATGATCCTTGTTGAATGGCGTCACCCAGTTTCGCGCGGTTTTCCCTCTTGATAGCGCCAACCATGTCATACCCGAGATTTCGAAGAAGAGTGCTAGGGCTGTCTTTGAGATTAAGCAATGCGCAGTGTTTCAGCGCGGACTGGACATTGCCGCTCTCACAGGTTTCGAGCCAGGACTGGACGAGCTTTTTGGCGTCCTCTTCGCTGACCGCGTTTTTCTCGTCGAGCTTTTCGATCACGGGGCAATCTACCAAGACTTTGGCCTGCCAGTTGTCTCTCCATTTCTGTTCTTGGAGTTGTTGCCACGCATCAAGGTCTTTGTCGGGTTTTAGCTGGGGAGTCCAAAGCCATCCTTTTTCGTGGAGGCTTAGGTTGAGAAACTTGAGCAAGAAGCGGTCGGGCTTTCGTGCGGAAAACCACTGACAACTGATGGCCGCTTGATCATCGAGGGTCTTTGTTTCCAGTGGAACTAGCATGGAGATGCTTGAAGGGTTGCCATTGGTATGTGAGCCACGAATGCTCCACCACAATTGTGAGGCTTCGACCAAGGCGTCTCGAGCAGCATTGCTGGAGTTCGGAATATGAATGAGTTGAGTCAGATCCTTTAAGCTGCCGGACTGCAGGGCGTTGAGAATGGCGGCTCTCGCTTTCTCAGGGCTTTCCATAGGCGTGGCTGGATACAGCGCGCGAACTTTTTGGGGGAAGGCGTTGTAGAGATCGCGATCCAATGCGGGGTCTCCTGCATTCTTGTAGCTAGATGGTTGGCCGTAAAAGGTTTCCGGTAAGTTGATCTGCCAAATACCGGAATTGGACTTCTCTAGGTTGAGGTGAATGATTTGAATGCTTGGGGGCGATTTGGGGGATTCGATGTAGCTAGGGTCCAAACAGGCCAGTGAGATCAGCGCAGTTTTTGGCCCCTCCTCGTGGTTCACAACGACGCGCAAGGTGTAAGGTGAACTGAGCAAACTCCATGGGATGGGGGTTGGATTCGCCGCCATTGCCTCCTGCACGCTGTTTGCGCGTAGCGGCCAGTTTTTTGGCAAGGTTTCAGCAAGACCGCCAACAAACCCCATGACTTTGTAGATGTTTTGTTCAGAGCATGCGTTGAGAAACTCGGTGGCGGCTTGCATGCCATTCATTTTCTTCAACTCAGTGCCTTTGAACTCCTCATTGATGCTCTTGCGCATGCGGCCCACCGCTTCACTTCTCAATTGCTGAAGATCAAAAACCCGTTGTTCCAACATCCATTTTTCAAGAGCTTCGATATCTTTGCGTGTTTTCTTGTCGTAGCCAACTCCTGCATTGTCGAACGATGCGAGAATGGGTGCAGGCAGCCATTTGTCGTTTCTCTTGATCATCGCGACGGGGAAGACTTGCATGTCGCTTGGATCGAACCCCTCAGCCTTCCATACCATGACGGCGGCCAAGTTTCCTTCCTTCTTGATTTTTCCAACGGTAAGACTGGTTTGGCCAATATCGTATGCGGTTCTCTTAAGTCGCCCTTGTATTTCTTTGCTCTTGCCGGTGCTGGTTTGAGGCGAAATAGCGGTGTCGGTGTCGGGAGCAAGATCAACGGTGCCAGCTTGAACTTTCTCGAGGAAATTCAAGGCGGATTCGCCAGGTTCTGAGGGATTCGCCACGCAGGTGGCCGCCAAGGCAATTGATGTGATGAAGACTTTCACGTCACGTAGCCTTAGCGGATTGATCCGATGCAGGAAATGACGATTTAGAGGATTTGTGATCATGCTAGGGTTGAGTGACAAGAATTTCGGGCAAACTGCCTGTGACACCCTCTAAGCGAGGCGTTTCGTCCCACTTGTCTTGATTGCCGAGTATGCGATTGCCTAATTCTGTGAGCGCTTCGCGAACACCACTTCCGCCCCGTGGTCGTTTGGGTCTCATTTTGTTGTTTTCCTCGGGCAGAATGTCCCACGCAAAGACCAGTCGATGATCACATACCTCGTCTCTCTGATCCCATGAACGCCTCTCGCCAAACCGCATATCGCCAATCCAGGCACCTTTGACGTGAGGGCGGGCAATCCACCAGCCATCTGAAAACCACTGGGCTGTTTGGACTTCGCGCATGTCCGACAGGCCATCCAAGGCCTCTGGCTGTTTCGGGTAGATCGTCCAATGCACCGGCTCCGATGGGCTCTCGAGAACAGAGTGATATCCGACCCAGAATTCGTCTCCACGATCGACCACAGATCGCCACAACAGGATGTTGAAGATTGTGGGCGATTCGATGCGCCTTTCGTAGCTGATGTTGCGCTTTGCGAGATCGGCTTCGAAGCTAGCCGACGCAGCCCACTTCGCCCCAAAGCTCAGTAACACGTAGGCAGATGCGATCCCTAGCCCCCATGCGTTGACTTTACGGCGCTTCTGCAGCTTGGGTTTGCTGCGCAGAAACAAAACCCAGATCAAGGCCACCAGCATGGGTAGCGTGAATAGCGGGTCAATGATTGCCATGTTGTTGAAGGCAATTCGGTCTGGAGCGAAGGGCCACAAAACCGAGGTGCCATACGATGTGAAACAGTCGATGAGCACGTGGGTGCTCCAGACGAGAAAGACAAAACCGATGGCTTGGCCTGTGCTGACTTTTTTCTTTTTCCAAAGTTTCGCCAACTGGGCTCCGAGAACAACGCTTGCGATGACCATGACCAAGATCGAGTGGCTTGGTCCGCGGTGCCACCATAGGTTACCTGCATGGTCGAGAAATGGGGATAGAATGATGTCTAGATCGGGCAGGGTGCCTACGAGCGCTCCCCACACTGCAGCCCAGTTGCCAAGGCGCTTGCCGAGCACCAGTTCGCCACATGCGGCGCCGAGGGTTGCTTGTGTCAGTGAATCCACGTGAGGAAAGATGCCCGAAAATCCGGATTCGCAAACTAGAAATCACCTCAAATGCGACAGTCGTCTTGACGCGCACCCCAGTCCGGCAGGAAGCTCCGCCCGCGATGAACGATAATACCCGCCCGTTTTCCAGTCCGATGCTTGATGGCCCGGACCGCGCACCGAGCCGCGCCATGCTCTACGCCGTTGGTTTCCAGAAGGAAGATTTTGCCAAACCACAGATTGGTGTCGCTTCCACCTGGAGTGAAGTGACCCCTTGCAACGTCCACATCGACAAGTTGGCTCGCGAGACATCGAGTGGTGTCGATGCCGCCGGAGGCAAAGGCGTGATCTTCAACACCATTACCATCTCAGACGGAATTTCGATGGGAACGGAAGGAATGAAGTATTCCTTGGTTTCTCGCGAGGTGATTGCCGATTCGATTGAAACCGTCGTAGGTTGTGAGGGAATGGATGGGTTTGTTGCGATCGGTGGATGTGACAAAAATATGCCGGGCTGTGTGATGTCGATGGGGCGCATGAACCGTCCTTCGGTATTTGTTTATGGTGGCACGATCCTTCCTGGCTGCGCGTCGATCAAAGGAGAACAGAAAGATTTGGACATTGTCTCGGTGTTCGAGGCGGTAGGCAAACACGCCAATGGTGAGTATAATGATGAAGAATTGGAGACAGTGGAATCATGCGCCATTCCCGGTCCAGGTTCGTGCGGTGGTATGTATACCGCCAACACGATGGCCAGCGCCATCGAAGCCTTGGGCATGTCATTGCCGAACAGCTCTGCGCAAGCAGCGATCTCCGACGACAAAATGCGCGACTGCTTTGATGCCGGCGCGGCAGTTTTGAATCTTATCAATCTAGGCATCAAGCCACGCGACATCATGACCAAAGAGGCATTTGAAAATGCCATTACGGTTTTGATTGCTCTTGGTGGTTCAACCAATGCCTGTCTGCACATTCCAGCAATGGCTCATGCAGCTGGGGTTGATATAACACTCGATGACTTTGAACGCATCGGCAAACGAGTCCCATTGCTTGCCGACCTCAAGCCATCGGGCAAATATGCGATGGCGGATCTAGTGAAGATCGGCGGCACGGTTCCCTTGATGAAAATGCTTCTCGATGCGGGATTGCTTCATGGCGATTGCATGACGGTGACAGGTCGCACCATGCGTGAGAATTTGGAGAAGCTCGCGAAGCCCTACCCGGACGATCAACAGATCATCCGTCCCGTTGACAATCCGATCAAAAAAGACAGCCACTTGCGTGTCCTCTATGGCAACTTGGCCGAGGGTGGTGCCGTCGCAAAAATCACAGGCAAAGAAGGAGAGCTCTTCACGGGCAAAGCGCGTGTGTTCAATTCCGAGCCCGAGGCAATGAAGTCCATTCTCGCCAAAGAAATTCAGAAGGGTGATGTCATTGTCATTCGCCTTGAAGGACCAAAGGGTGGTCCTGGTATGCGTGAGATGCTTGGGCCAACAAGCGCCATCATGGGCTTGGGGCTTGGCAAAGATGTTGCGCTTATCACCGACGGGCGCTTCTCAGGTGGTAGCCATGGTTTTGTGGTGGGTCATATCACTCCCGAGGCATTTGAAGGAGGAGCTATTGGGATTCTTGAAGATGGCGATGAAATCACGATTGATGCCGTTAACAACCGTCTCGATGTCAAATTGAGCGATCAAGAGATTGCTGACCGGAAAGCCAAGTGGACTCGTCCAGAACCTCGCTACACGAGAGGGGTGTTGGCCAAGTATGCGAAGCTTGTTTCCACAGCGAGTGAAGGTGCGGTCACCGATAAATATCTATAATCGTCGACATCCGATCCTGTATCGTTCAAACCTCTGTTGTGAGTAATCTATCAGGCACCAGCCAATCAGTTTCAGCACTTGCCACTCGTCAGCTTCAAGGAACCAAGCCGTGGGTGAAGTTCATATCAGTGCTGTCCTTTGTCTGTGCGGGGTTGATGTTGTTGGCTGCGGTTTTCATCATGATTGGTGGCCTGATTGGTTCGGTTGCAGTCGGATCTAGCTCCGATTCCCCAGCTGGGATGGCTGCCGGATTGCCGATGATTATCATGGGGGTCGTTTACGCCGTCAGTTCTTTCCTCTACATCTATCCAGCATTGAAGCTATGGAAATATGCAGGATCCATTGATCGCTTGGTCGCCAGCGGAAGCGAGGAAGATTTGGTGGATGCGCTCGATCAGCAGCGAGCATTTTGGAAATTCATCGGCATCATCATGATTGTGGTCATGGCGATTTACCTAGTGGCCATTGTGCTGATGGTCATCGCAATGGCATTTGGTGCAGCGATGCTCAACTGACTCTGTTTGTGTGCGATCGTGGGAAATAAGCTTTCCCAATGCAGCTGTTCGTGGTTTTACCGCTGCAGTGAACGGCCGCGCATTACAGCTGGATGGTCTCAGAGCAATCGCCATGATGGCGATTTGCTGGGATCACTGGCGCCCACGGGAGTGGCCTCGAGTTTTCCCGTTTGAGGTTTGTTTGTTCTTTTTCTTGGTGATGACAGGCTACCTGATCACCGGGTCCTTGTTGCGTCAAAGAGACCGCAATGAAGAGAAGGGCGAGGCATGGATTGGGAAGGCGATGAAGACGTATCAAATCCGCCGAGGGCTCAGGATATTGGCGCCCTATTATGCCGCTCTGGCTCTAGCTTTTGCGTTGATGTGCTCCGATGTGTTGAGGGCGCCTTTGTGGTACATTTTCCATGTGTCCAATTTGCACATGGCAACTTTGGATGCATGGCCTCCAGGGGTGAATCACTTCTGGTCTTTGTCGATGCAGCAACAGTTCTATCTAATATGGCCCTTTGTGATTTGGTTCACGCCAAAGCGATGGTTGTGGGTGGCAATGTTGGCCTTTACGGCGGTCGCCCCAGTCACCCGCGTGTTCCATGACTTCTTTGCTCAGTGGTGGGCCCGTCCTGAGATGATCACATGGGGGTCATTGGATTATTTTGGAATCGGAGGGTTGTTCGCGCTAGCAGTTCATCGTGGGATGTCACTTGAAAGCCCTGGCCTGAAGATTCTCTCCATCATCTGTTTTGGCATCTACGTGATCATCTTTGGCTCCCACGCCATGGGATGGGAAACGTATGGGCTTCGGTCGATTCAGCAGACGGCCTTATCAATTGGTCTCTGTGGTTTCATCGCAACCGGCTTCGTGGGCTTTCGTGGTAGGGTGGGGACGATGTTGGAAACGCCTGTCCTGCAGAAAATCGGACAAGTGTCCTACGGGGTGTATTTGTATCACAATCTCGCGCCCATTCTAACAGGCAAGATCATGCCTTTCTTTTGGACGAACGATGCATTCCAGACCGTGCCGGGATATCTATTGAGAACGGTGGTTTTCGCTGCAGTTACCTGGGGGCTCACTCTCGCTTCGTGGAGGTGGATCGAGCAACCACTCAACAATGTTCGGTCGAGAGTGCCGGCAAAGTAGCCGCAGAGAGATCAACTGTCCGTCTTGATCCATGCCTCATTGCGGATGGCATCTGAGGCAGCGCGAGTTTCGGCTTCTTTTTTGCTCTTGCCCTTGCCGTGTCCGAGAACCAGGCCGCGCCAGCGAACTTCCGACTGGAAAACCCGACGGTGGTCGGGGCCGGTTTGATCAATGATCTCGTAGCTGGGAGGTTCGGGGTGAATGGACTGCAGGCATTCTTGGAGCTCTCCCTTGGGGTTGTTTTCCTCGGGGCTCTCGACCATGTCGCTGATGGCTTTTTCGAACAAGTGCAGGACCAACTTCGTCGATGGTTCTGGCCCACCGTCCAAATAGACGGCTCCGATCAGCGCTTCGAATGTATCGGCAAGTGTGGAGTGCCGACGCCGACCTCCAGTGGCTTCTTCACCTTTTCCCAAAAGCACATATTCACCAAGATCGATTTGGTTGGCGAATTGAGCCAGTGCTCGGCGCGAAACCACGCGGGATCGTAGTTTGGTGAGTTGTCCTTCAGGAAACCCGGGGAATCGTTTGAACAACTCTTCGGTGATGATGAGTTGGATGACTGCATCGCCCAAATACTCGAGGCGTTGGTTGTCGAAATGCGGTTTCTGCGATTCGTAGGCGAGGCTCGGATGAGTGAGAGCCTCGGCCAGGAGCAGAGAGTTCCGGAATTTGTAATCAATTCGGCTTTCGAGTGGCTCCATGGGAATAATCTATTCTACCTCCTCCCACTCCCGAATTCTAGAGGAATTCCGATGAGGAAGATGGGGTGATCGACGGGGCTCGAACCCGCGACAACCAGAATCACAATCTGGGGCTCTACCAACTGAGCTACGACCACCATTTGTGTTGGCGGGCGGCAGAATTGTGCAATGCGCGGGGGTTTGGAAAGGCAAAAATGCCAATTGTCGGATGAATCGATGAAAAGCATCACAATATGCCTGTGATCCGAGCTTGGATTCGCCCCTAGCTTAGGCATTCTGTGGTCGCCCATGAGGGCATCATTTTTGACCATGTCCCCTGAAGATCAGCTCGCACACCTCACCGCAGGCGCCGCCAAGGTGCTTTCTGAAAAAGAACTGCTCGAAAAGCTACGCCTCGGCCGACCGCTTAGAATTAAGCTTGGGGTCGATCCCACCGCGCCAGATATTCATTTCGGTCACACAGTCGCTTTGGAGAAATTGCGCCAGTTTCAAGAGCTGGGACACCAAGCTGTTTTGTTGATCGGTGATTTCACTGCAACCATTGGTGATCCTTCAGGGAGATCCGCGACTCGCCCACCGCTGACCCGCGAAGAGGTATTGGTCAATGCAGAGACCTACACCGATCAGGCGTTCAA
This sequence comes from Luteolibacter sp., assembly GCA_043566505.1. Lineage (GTDB taxonomy): Bacteria > Verrucomicrobiota > Verrucomicrobiia > Verrucomicrobiales > Akkermansiaceae > Luteolibacter. The sequence continues at coordinate 1,760,970 of CP121322.1, forward strand.
GATTCTCGACAAATCAAAAACCGAGGTCGTCTACAATGGTGACTGGTTTAGAAAAATGAACTACGAAGAGGTTCTGAAGTTGAACGCAAGAGTCACGCTGCAGCAGATGTTGCAACGCGAAGATTTCAGAACACGGATCGATGCTGGCCAAGAGGTGCGCTTGCACGAACTCCAGTACCCGATCATGCAGGGATGGGACTCTGTCGAGATCAAGGCGGATGTTGAGTTGGGAGGGACGGACCAGTTGTTCAATATTCTTGTCGGTAGAGACCTTCAAAAAGAGGAAGGCCAACCGCAACAAGTCGTCATGGTGCTTCCGCTGTTGGAGGGGCTAGATGGTGTGCGCAAAATGTCGAAGTCTTATGACAACTACGTTGGTGTTTCTGATGAACCTCAAGACATGTATGGAAAATTGATGAGCGTCTCGGATGAGTTGATGGATCGCTACTATCAATTGCTGTTAGGTGAACCTCGCGATTCCGGGCAGCACCCAATGGAATCGAAGAAAGCTTTAGCAGAAAAATTAACGTCTCGCTACCACAGTGATGATGCCGGCAAGGCGGCAAGACTGGATTGGGATACACGCTTTTCTAAAAAAGACCTCGCATCAGCAGAGCTGCCCGAGTTGGTGATTGCGGAACTGCCTGAGGCGGCAACGGTATTGACTCTCACCAGTTATGCTTTTGAGCAGGCGTTCAAACTCAAGAAGTCCAACGGAGAGCTTCGTAAGCAATTCATTATGGGCGGATCAGTCCAGTTGAATGGAGAGAAGTTGATGGACCCAGTGAGTCCAGTGACTCCAGCAGTAGGCGATGTCCTCAAGCTGTCCAAAAAGCACGCGGTTCGCTTCGTCTAATCGTTTGCCGATTGAGTGAAGTGTTCCCAGCCTCCGTCGATTGATTGGCCTTGGCTTGGTTCCACTAATTCACCAATGACGGAGATGGGCAACTGGGGGAATTGGTTTTCCCAATCCGTGACCATGCGCTGCGCGATTTCAGGATGCATGGTCATCAGTAGCTCGTAGTCCTCGCCATCGGTCATGGCTTGCTGGATGGAGCAGTTCTCGTTGATGGGAATGGCGTTTTCATCCAATCGGATGCCACAGCCGGAGGCTTTGGCGAGACGGGGAAGATCTTTGGCTAGGCCATCGGAAAGGTCCATCATGGCGCTGGGTTTGTAGTTTGATGCGAGCCATGAGGATTCTTTGACCCGCGGAGTGAAGTCGAGGTGTTTGCCGCCAATGGATCCGCCAAGCCGACCGGTTACAATAATCGAGTCACCTGGCATCCCGCCTGATCGGCTGATCAAGTGTTCTTTGTCGACTGTGCCAGTCGCAGCAATCGAAATGACGGCTACCGAGCCCTCAGGAACTGAGCTTGTCTCGCCACCTGCCAACAGGGCCCCATGGTCGCGCAGGCAAGCTCCCGCTCCCTTGTAAAGGCTCTCTGCCCACGCGACTGATCTGCTTGCTGGGAGCGCGATGGTGATCAGAAATCGATCGGGCCGCCCACCCATTGCCGCAAAATCAGAGATCACTCGCGCCACGGCTTTTCTCCCAACCCTCTGAGGATCGCAATCAGGTTCGTAGTGAATCCCCTCCACCAAGGCGTCGGCTTTCAACAACTGAAGTGAAGAGCCATCTGGGATGTCCACTACGGCACAATCATCGCCAGGGCCCTCGCAGAGATTCGAAGAGCATGGAGCATGCTGAACCAAGCGATGAATCAAATCGTCTTCCCCTATGTCCCTCAAGGTCTTCATAGCTCCGCTTCAATGGGGATGTCGAAAAATCGCAATGATAACTGAATAGCAACGGTCGCTCCGTTAAAGCAGAGATGCACTGCAATCGGCGCCCATATGGATCCTGTCTTTTCATACACCACTACCAGCAGCGCACCCAAAATAAATAAGGGCAAAAGGACGGCCAAATGGCCATGCGCTGCAGAAAATACGAGCGCCGACAAAATGATGGCCGGCCACAAGCCCGTGTATTTCTTGAGCACAGGATAAATGTATCCACGGAAGACGACCTCTTCGCAGATAGGGGCCACAATGACTGCGGTGAACACCATGAGTATGATGATGATCGGGTCGTTTGATTCTTGTAAAATCTGTACCGTGTCTTGGATTTTTTTGACTCCCAATGACTCCATCCATTCCATGTAGCCTAACTTGTCGATGAAGTAGAAGATCCCCCACATGCAAAGAACGCAGCCAGGGGCGATGAGAAGCACCCGTGGCCATGCCGGCCATTTCAAGCCAAGCCATGTTGAAAGCGATGTGCGCTGAACAGCGAATGCCAGGGCGATTGCTGCGATGAAGAACTGAAACCCGACACCGACGGCCAAGTTATCTGCCGTGATGGTATCGGTTGAGGCCTTCGGCATTGCAAAGCTCAGCGAGATGAGGCTGAAAAAAATCAAGAAAATGATGGAGATGCCGAGAAGATCCAATGGGTGATACCACCAGGTCTTGACCTTGCCTTGGGGGAGGGCTGGAGGCGTCAGGTTGGAGCCCACGAACCGTTTGGATAGTATGATCGTACTAGCGACTATGGCGGCGCCAAGAAAGCAAACGGTAATGGTGATGGGTGTCGGGTCGCTCATGGTCAGAATTGCATCCAAGCTTGCGAGTTGGGATCGATGCGGGTGAAAGCGTAGTCACTATGACTCAATTGCTTGTGCATGCAATGATAGTAGGTTCAATGCTGCAATCTGCTTTATAGTTGTGGTGTGCAAAAGTTACTGAAAAAAATTCGAATTATGTTGTTGAGCGCTCCACGTAAACCTTTTCGGCTTTAGGCCTTGATTTGAGGCTTCTTACCCTTCTCTTTGTTGACTAGCGAGTGAACTGCTGATCATCATGCGGTCCGCCCGACACCCATCCCTTTATCAATGTCTGACCTCGAATTCCATGCCCCCTCTGTCAAAAAGATGGCTGGGCTGCTTCCCAGCTTCGAGTTTGAGGCGCAGGTTTCCGCCACCGACTATGATGCCGTTTACATGGCGACGCAGACATCTCTCGATCGGCATGTCGCGGTGAAGGTGTACTCAGTTGAGATCACGAAGAATCCCGCATTCAAAATAGCATTCGACCGGGCGGCTCAGAACATGGCCAAGCTTAGCCATCTCAACTTGATCGCGATGTTCAACTCTGGAGAAGTTGAAGGCATGGCCTACATGGTCATGGAGTTTGTGAAAGGCAGATCACTGATCAGTCACTTAAAAAAGGGCAAGCTGCCTTCGAAGCAGGCGACAGAGGTCGCTACCGGTTTGGCATCAGGAGTTTCGTATGCCCATAGCCATGATGTTCTTCATGGTGGATTGAGCATCGATAACATCCTGCTCAACGAAAAGATGGAGCCGAAAATCGGAAGCTTCGGCTTCATGATCGACACAGGAGAGGATGATTACGAACGCTTCAGTGCTCCTGAGCTATCGGAGCCGCAATCCATCATCACACCACAGGTCGACATCTATTCACTTGGTGTCATTTTGTATGAGCTTCTCTCCGGCGCGGAGTTTTCTAAATCAGCGAAACCATTGTCATCATTCGCAGGTGTGAATCCAAAGCTGGATGCAATTTTCAAGAAGGCGACCGCAACAAATCCCGATGAACGCTATAGCACCGCGAAAGAATTTCGTGATGCCATCCTTAAGGCCGCTCCCGGTGCGACCGGCAATGCATCCAAGTTGATGGCCACTGGCAAAAAGGGGGGTGGTCCAAAACGCCAAGCCGCCAATCGCCCCATTGGTGCTGGCGGTGCAGGTGCAACCACACCGCCGCCGAGCGTCAGTGGTGGTGGAATGAAGCTGGTTCGGAATATTGCCATCATTGTTGTGCTACTGATTGCGATCAAAATTGCTTGGAACCAAAAAAAGGCGAGAGAACAAGCATTGGATGTAGATACCAGTAAGGAAGAAGTCATCAAGGCTGAGCTCCGCAACAAGAAAGTCGAGGAGCGGCAGAAGGAGCAGGAGCGAATGGCTCAGTTGGCGGCGGATAGAATCAAACAGCAGAATGACAGACCGGAAGGTATCGTAGAGCCTGAGCCAAAACCCATTGAAATACCGGAAGACAAATTCGGGTCATTGGATCGGCTTCAAGATAAGCTCTTGGCGGGAAGTCGCTTGGATATGCCTGACGGCGCGGAGAGAATGGGCGCTAATGATTATTTGTTTGTTGATAAGCCTCTTACTTGGACAGAGGCCTCCCAATTTGCAGAAAGCTATGGCGGCCACCTAGCTGTTCCTAACATTGATGCGCCCCCACAACGGTTGAGCAAAGCTCTCCTCGAAGGTGTGCAATCAAATGTATGGTTGGGAGCTGCACGAAACAGCAATAGTAGGTGGGCGTTTTTGACAGGTGAGCCTTGGGAGCCAGGCTCTTCCCTTGCCGGTGCTGGTGGCTATTTGGCGATGAACTCGTCTGGGTCTTTGTCGGCTTTGGAGGATGAGGTAAAATTGCCGTTCATCATTCAATGGCATCGCGATGGGAAAAACCCGGGAGCTCTCAAAAACTTGTTGTCCAATACCAAACGAACACTCAATTCGCTTGAGCCCGTTTATCCTCCGGGGACCCGCGCGTATGGTGCCCGGCATTATCTCTATGTGCCTCGGCCCGTTTCTTGGGATGAAGCGGCCAAAATAGCGGCGATGGGTGGTGGGCACCTAGCAATCCCATCTGGAGTTGCCGAACGGTTCAACTTGAAGAAGTTGATGCGTTCTTTGCCTGCGCAAGATGGAGTCTGGTATGGGGGCGCGTTCGATGGTAGCAAGTGGGTGTGGTCTACAGGAGAAGCATGGAGCCGCGCCAATTGGAGCGCCGGCTCCGATACCGCCAAGAACGGAACCGCTCTTGTCGTGATGTCTGACAGTAGTTGGGTCCCCAAGGATCGCGATGAAACGACATCAGGGTTCCTTATTGAGTGGAGTAACGATTCGAAGTGATCATAGTGCGCTTATCAACTCATGACTGACGCAGAATCAGGAACGCCTTTTCAGGCGCCAGAACCGCACGAGCTCGCTCCGTTGTTTCCGGATTACGAGATCGAGTATTTGATTGCACGTGGAGGAATGGGGGCAGTCTACCATTCAATCCAGAGAGCGTTGGCGCGCCCTGTAGCCATCAAAATCCTACCTTCAGAGTTCAGTGACGACAAAGAATTCTGTGAGGGCTTCACGGCAGAGGCCCGAGCGATGGCCAAGGTGAATCACCCAAACCTGATCAGCGTTTTCGACTTTGGAGAAGCGGGGGGAATGCTCTTCATTGTGATGGAATATGTGCCTGGCCAATCATTGTATGATGCCATGGGTGGAGAAGCCCTCGACCCCGATGAAGCGGTTCGGCTCACCATTGGAACGGCCGAAGGACTTGCCCATGCGCATGAGCACGGAATCCTTCACCGGGATATCAAACCGGCAAACATATTGCTCAACACGGAGGCGGAGCCGAAGATTGGGGACTTTGGTCTAGCTAGCCAACTCGGCAAACAGATTGTGGAAGGAGAAGCAATTTTTGGCACGCCTGGTTACACGGCGCCAGAGGTGATCGAACCACCTCACAAGTTTGATCATAAAGCAGATGTTTTTTCCCTGGGTGTGATGCTTCACGAACTGCTGACCGCAAAGCTGCCGACGGCGGACCCGCGTCCGCCATCCCAGATTGTAACGTGCGATAAACGGCTAGATCAAATTGTAAAAAAGGCCACAAACCCGAATCCGGCGATGCGCTATAGCAGTGCCATGGATATGGCGGATGCTTTGCGGAAGTTGTCTGAAACCAACGCGCCGCGGACTCTGCAGACCAATGCGCCAGCAACTGTGGCACTGGGCGGAGCGAGGCCAGGAATGCGCTCTCCTGCAGTAGGTGGAGGTGCTGGTTGGTCGCCGCGGCCAGGTGGGTATCAAACGCTATCACAGCCCAAGTCTGGAGGAGGATTGCTGTGGTTTCTCATCCTATTAGCTATCGCTATCGGGGCTGTTTATTACCTCAAACCAGACATTCTTGATTCTTTCATGCCGGCTGAAGACCCTGCGGAAATGCAACAACCGGCGTCGCCCGGGAATAATCCGGAATAAGATAAAGGGGACAGCAAGACGTTCGATAAGATCATGCCCGAGTAATCGAGTAAGTTTCCTATTCGGAGAAAAAATACAGACATCAGGTTTGCGGCACAGGATTTCCCATCTAGGTTTCAAAAGTGCCCGCCCGTTCTTCCAAGTCATCTGTTATTCGCCTTGAAGGTTGCCGTCAGCACAACCTGAGAGACCTTGATCTGGAGATTCCGCAAGGGAAGCTGACGGTGGTAACCGGACCCTCTGGATCGGGCAAGTCCTCGCTGGCGTTTCACACGCTCTACGCCGAAGGGCAACGGCGATACGTGGAGACCTTTTCGCCCTATGTGAGGCAGTTTTTCGAACGCATGGACAAGCCCGAGGTTGATTCCATCGAGGGGATTCCGCCTGCTATTGCGATTGAGCAGAAGAACCATATTCGCACGACTCGCTCCACAGTTGGTACGCTCACAGAGATCAATGATTACCTCAAATTGCTCTATCCGCGACTGGCGGTTGCTTATGACCCGAGGACTGGCGATGTGATTCGGCCAGACTCGCCTGAGGGTGCTGTGGAATGGGCGATGAAGCACCACAGTGGCGAAGCTGTGTTTGTAAGCTTTCCTGTCCCAGTCTCAAAAGACGCGAGTGCCGAGGAGTTTTTCGGTTTTTTGAATCAACAGGGATACTTGCGGGTGTTGATCGCTGGGCAGGTGGTGAGAACGGATGAGCCTGATGGCGTTGTCTTGCCGGGCGAGGCATCGATCCATGTGATCCAAGATAGAATCAAGTTGGCAGCGAACCAACGGGGTCGACTGCAGGAAGCCATGGAGGCGGCCTTTCGATTGGGCAAAGGCCGGGCCTTTTTGCATGGCACGGATACTTCTGAGCTCAGAGCCTTCAGTGCATCATGGGTGAATCCAGCCACGGGTTTCACATTGAGGCCGCCAACGCCGTCCTTGTTCTCTTTCAACTCGCCACTGGGCGCGTGCCCAAAGTGCCGTGGGTTTGGCCGGGTCATTGGCATTGATTTGGACAAGGCCGTGCCCGATCCATCGCTTTCCATTGCGCAGGGAGTGATCAAGCCGTTCCAAGGTGATCGTGGGGAAGAGTGTCAGAGAGATCTTATCCGCTGCTGCAAGGAGCGGGGATTGGATGTGAAATCTCCGTGGGAAGATCTAACGGAAGATGAACAGGAGTGGGTTCATTACGGTGACCGGTCTTCACATGAAATTTCAGCGGACGAATTAGAAGCGCTTTGGACGCAGGGTGATTGGTATGGGGTGAAAGGCTTTTTCGATTGGATGGAAACCAAGGCCTACAAAATGCATGTCCGGGTGTTTTTGTCGCGCTACCGATCTTATACAACTTGTCAGTCCTGCCGCGGCAAGCGCCTCCAGCCAGAAGCGCTGTGTTTCAAAATCGAGGGAAAGGCTTTGCCGGATTTGTGGAAAATGGCCGTGGGCGATTTGCTGCCATGGATGGAGAAGGTTCGTGGAGAAAATTCGAGCAAGAAGAAAAAATCAGACTCAACCTTGGTTCTTGTGCTGGACGAAGTGTGCTCGCGTTTGTCCTATCTCGATCAAGTGGGTCTCGGCTACCTCACGCTTGATCGTGCTGCGAGAACTCTTTCGGGTGGAGAAATTGAGCGCGTTAACCTCACGGCATGCTTGGGAGCATCATTGACGGGAACATTGTTTGTTCTAGATGAGCCCACAGTCGGTTTGCATGCACGAGACATCGATCGGTTGGTCGGTGTGATGCATGGGCTACGTGACAAGGGGAACACGCTGGTAGTGGTGGAGCATGAACAAGTGGTCATGGAAGCTGCTGATCATCTAGTGGACCTAGGGCCTGGAGCAGGTGAGCATGGGGGAGAGATCATTTACGAAGGTCCGATCGCCAACAAGAAGTGCACACAGGGTACGCTGCCATGGCTGACTGGAGCGAAAGTGATTCCAGTGCCTAAAAAAAGACGCAAGCCGTCGAAGAAATTGCTCAGTCTGCGTGGAGTGAGTCGGCACAATTTGAAAAAGTTGGATGCTGATATTCCCTTGGGGTTGTTTGTCTGTCTCACAGGGGTGTCTGGTTCTGGAAAATCGACCTTTGCGCATGATGCTGTCTATCAACACTTGGCTCGCAAGCTTGGGCAGAATCCTGATGACGACGCATCGCAGCTAAAAGAGCTTCATGGCAGCCAGCATTTGTCCGGAGTGGATCTGGTCGATCAATCAGCGGTGGCTCGCACCCCGCGATCGACCCCTGCGGTTTTTCTCGGCGCATTTGATGCGATTCGGCAGTTGTTTTGTCTCACTGATGCGGCCAAGGCTGCAGGGTTGAAGCCAGGTTTTTTCTCATTCAACTCAGGTGATGGCCGTTGTGACCGATGCGCGGGCAATGGCTTTGAGAAGGTGGAGATGCAATTCCTGTCGGATCTCTATGTGACCTGCCCAGACTGCGCTGGAAAACGATACAAAGCGTCGACCTTGGAATATGTCTACAATGGCAGATCGGTTGCCGAGATTCTCGATATGTCAGCCTCTGAAGTGGAGGGATTTTTTGTAGCTGAGGACAAGCAGCCAGCGAAGGAGCAACGGCTGATTGGACAAATCCACCGCGCCTTGCAGCCTCTCATGGAAGTAGGTCTCGGTTACCTTAAGCTAGGGCAACCGCTCAACACGCTATCAGGAGGGGAATCACAGAGGCTGAAGTTGTGTCAGTTGCTTCAATCAAGTGCGTCCTCAGGGAATCGATTGTTGATCTTGGATGAGCCAACGACTGGGCTTCACTTCACCGACATCGAACGCTTGCTTGCGGTTTTTCAAAAGCTGGTGGATGCGGGGCACAGTGTATTGGTGATTGAACACAACTTTGAGGTCATCAAATCGGCCGATTGGGTCATGGATCTTGGGCCAGAAGCCGGCGCTCATGGAGGCAGGCTGGTTGCACAAGGTGCCCCGGAAACCATTGCGAAAAAGGACACGCCGACAGGATGTTATTTGAAGCATGCACTTGGCAAAAAGCATGTACTCAAGACGCAGAAGAAGCTTTGTGGTCCATTGATCAAGCCAGAGATCACACTCCGTGGCGCTCGCCATCACAACCTCAAGAATATCTCAGTGGATATCCCACGCGAGCAGTTCGTTGTCATATCCGGGCTATCGGGATCGGGCAAATCTACCTTGGCATTTGATATCTTGTTCGCCGAAGGACAGCGACGGTTTCTCGACTCAATGTCGACCTATGCGAGGCAATTTGCAGAGCAGCTAGAAAAGCCAGAACTGGATCAGCTTCAGGGACTTCCGCCGACTGTTGCGATCGAGCAAAGGGTCTCGCAAGGCGGTGGAAAATCGACCGTGGCAACGGTGACAGAATTATGGAATTTCATCCGCTTGCTCTACTCAAAGCTGGGAACTCTCTACTGTCCCAATTGCAAGGTCCCTGTGGAGAAGCAGTCGTTGTCAGCGATGGAGAACACCTTGCGAAAGCATTTGAAGGCGGGCCCTGTTGCAGTGCTTGCGCCAGTCATTCGCGGTAAGAAAGGATATCACACGGAGGTGGCGGAGTGGGCGGTCAAGCATGGATTTGATCGACTGCTCGTGGACCGTCAGTTCAAGGATGCCAAGAGCTTTACACGGCTTGAGCGGTTCAAAGAACACGACATTGATATCGTGGTGGCGGAACTCAAAAAACCATCTTCTAAAAATCTCAAATCTTCGATTGAGCAAGCGCTGCATATCGGCAAGGGGCTGATCAAAATTTTCACGGCGGAGAAGAAGTTTGTCCTGCTCTCATCGAAGTCGAGTTGCCCGTCCTGCAATAAGTCATTCGAGGAACTTGATCCGCGGCTTTTCTCATTCAACTCCCCACACGGATGGTGTCATGAGTGCCGCGGCCATGGGGTGGTGCCGAAGCGAGGCCGGCGTTGGGACACTTCTCGTTATGAGTCGGTGCTTGAGGCAGAGTTGGACGAAGACCGAGCGATGGAACGCGTCGATGAAGATGAGCTTGTGACGTGTCAATCCTGCGATGGTTCGCGCATCAACCCAGTGGCAGCGGCAGTGCGATTGGGCGTAACGCCCATTGCTGAATTATCGCGCCTCTCGATCGATTCCGCTTTGGGGCATTTTTCCAATATTCGATTCACGGGAAATCGTGACCAGTTGATATCGCGCGACATCCTTCCGGAGATCCAGCAGCGCTTGGAGTTTCTACAAGAAGTGGGGTTGGGGTATCTGCAGCTCGACCGATCAGGCAACACACTCTCAGGGGGGGAATCGCAGCGCATCCGGCTAGCGGCTCAGTTGGGGTCCAACTTGCGCGGTGTTCTCTATGTGCTCGATGAGCCGACGATTGGTTTGCACCCGCGCGACAATGAGGCATTGCTTCGCACACTGATGAAATTGCGAGATCATGGTAACTCACTGGTGATCGTGGAGCATGATGAAGAGACCATCGCCGCGGCCGATCATCTCATCGATTTGGGGCCTGCGGCAGGCAGGCTCGGTGGCGAAATCGTTTACCAAGGCAAACCTCCCAAATTAGGCGTCGCTGGTAAGCAGAAGAAATATGCCGATTCACCGACCTTGCGTTCACTTACCGATCCACTCAAACATCCCATCCGAGGATCAAGGCGGAGTGTTGCCAAGAGTCATTCGTTTCTGAAGATCAAGGGCTGTCATGCAAACAACCTCAAGAATGTCGATGTATCGATTCCTGTCGGCCGATTGACAGTCCTAACAGGCATATCTGGTTCGGGTAAGTCGACTTTGATGCACCGTTGTCTTGCCCCAGCGGCGGCTGGCAAAAAGGGGGCGAAAGCCAAAGCCTTGAAACCCTACAAATCCGCTTCAGGTTTCGGCGCGATCAAGTCTTGTTATGAGGTCGACCAATCGCCAATCGGTAAGACCTCTCGTTCATGCCCAGCGACCTATGTAAAAGTGTTCGATCACATTCGAGCCCTGTTTGCGCAGCTTCCAGACGCGAGGATCAAAGGTTTTGAGCCATCGCGGTTTTCATTCAACACCGAAGGAGGCCGTTGTCCTGAATGCAAAGGCAACGGGCGGGTTAAGCTAGAAATGGATTTCCTGCCATCGACGTGGGTTCATTGTGAAGGGTGCAATGGCCAAAGATACAATCCAGCGACCCTTGAGGTGACATTTCGCCAGAAAAATATCGGGCAGGTTCTGGCGATGACTATCGATGAGGCTGCTGAGTTCTTTGAGTCGCAGCCACGCATTGCAGCTCCGCTCAAATTGATGGCGGATACGGGTCTAGGATACCTTCAGTTGGGCCAGCCGTCACCCACACTGTCTGGTGGTGAGGCTCAGCGGATCAAGTTGGTATCTGAGCTCATCAAAGGGCGTGGAGCCAAAGCAACGCTCAACAATGCGGCGCTGAAGCAGCGCAACCTTTACTTGATCGAGGAACCAACGGTGGGGCTGCACCATGAGGACATCCGTCGCTTGATTGATATTTTGCATCGCATGGTCGATGAAGGGCACACCGTGGTCGTGATTGAACATCACATGGCGATCGCCGCGGAAGCGGATTGGATTTTGGACATTGGGCCAGAGGCAGGTGATGGGGGCGGGAAAATTGTGGTGCAAGGACCGCCGGAGAAGATTGTGAAATCGAAAGCTTCTCGAACGGCTCCCTTCATCGCGAAGGAACTACGATCTTCCTGATAGTGGTGACCTACGGCTATCTTCTTGTGAGCAAGGTGGAGTTCTGGCCAAAGTCAGTCCATCCATTCCGTTATGAAACACTTTCCTTTCACTTGCTCTCTCTTTGTAGCGGCCGCGGCCGCTTTTGTTCTGACGGCTCCTGAGGCAGATGCCGCCAAGCGGCCGAACATCATCATCATTTACGTCGATGATCTCGCGCGAGGCGATGTGGGTGCCTTTGGTTGTCCAGACCCCGGAACGCCAAGTATTGATCGGTTAGCGGAATCGGGCATCAGCCTAACCACGGCCTACACGCACAACGCGCCATGTAGTCCGAGCCGCACGGCGTTGATGATGGGCATGTACACTCAGCGCTTTGGAAAGTTCGGTTTGTCACGTGGTATTCCCATTCCCGAGGATAAGCCGACCATGGCCGAGACTTTGCGTGATGCAGGTTATGTGACTGGCGTGGTGGGATTGGAGAAATGGGACATTGGTTCGTGGAAGCAGGGTGTGCTCGACCGTGGTTTCATGGAGGCGGGAATGCATCCACCTCGAGTTGAGGGACGCGAGGGGTTTGGCGGAGGGCGGACGGCTCTTATCTGACGGAGGTCGAGGGCGGATACTGTGTCGATTTCATCGGACGCCACGGCAAGACCGATCAACCGTTCTTCCTCTACTTTGTGCCGCTCGCGGTGCACATCCCGAACACCGAAGTGCCGGTGAAATATCTCAAGGAACTCTATCCGGACCACGGGGGGGATTACACGCCCCGCCAGTATCTCCGCGCCACCTTGTATGCGCTGGATGTCCAGGTCGGCCATATCCTCGACAAGCTCAAGGTCATGGGGATCGAGGATGAAACCCTGATCATGTTCAGCAGTGACAACGGCGGAGATCCATCCGCGCAACATCGGCCTCTGCCATACCGCGGCGGCAAGGGTGGGAAGCAACGCTCCAATCTACAGTGGGAAGGCAATTACCGCATGCCCACCATTATGTCCTTCCCCGGCACCCTCAAGCCGGGTGGCAAGTATGATGGTATGTCGAGCACGGTTGATTTCTACGCCACGGCGGCCGCTCTTGCCAAAACGCCATTGCCCGAGCATTGCGAGGGGGTGGACTTGATTCCTCTTCTCACAGGCAAGCAACAACCGAATGCCGACCGAGCCTTGTTCTGGAATACTCACGGATCGCAAATTGCGCGATGGAAGCAATGGCGCATCGTCAAGTTTCGCGATGAGGCCGAGTGGCGGCTATACGACATTGAGGCCGACCCTGGTGAGACCACCAACCTTGCCAAAAAGCAGCCAGATGTCACGAAGGCGCTCGCGACACAATACGATGCGTGGTTGGAGGGCATGGCCGATCCGGTCAAACCCGTCATGCCGCCGAAAGAGCTCATGCCACACACCGCCAATGGAAGGCATGCTCGCCGCCCATTTGGCCGCGGCTGGATGACCGTTCAGGAGTGGGACAAGATCAAAGACGACCACACTCAATGGAGTGAGTATCACGTGCGTGAACGAATGATCAAAGAGAAGTAATCGCTAGTTCCGAATTACTTTGGCTCGATGACCGGAATGCTTTTCACCTCAGACCCTACACGCAAAAAACGCCCGGACTTGCGTCCGGACGTTTCTTCAATCTGCAATGCAGAAATCGGGTTAGCGGGAGTATAGCTCAACGATGAGCTGCTCGTTGACGATCGGGTCGATGTCTTCACGCTCAGGCACACGCGACATGGTGGCGGTGAGCTTTTCTTTGTCGACTTCGAGCCAGTCACAAGCTGGCATGGCTTGAGTCAGGTCGGTCATGCGGAGCGCAAGTTGTTGTGAAGATGGCTTGTCAGAGACCTTGATCACGTCGCCTGGCTTCACTTGGAAGCTTGCGATGTCGACTTGGCGGCCGTTGACTTGAACGTGGCCGTGGTTGACGAGCTGGCGTGCTGCTTGGCGGGTGTTGCCGAAGCCTGAGCGGTAGCAAACGTTGTCGAGACGAGTCTCGAGGAGCTGAAGCATGATTTCACCGGTAATGCCACGACGGCTTGCGGCTTCTTCATAGTATCCACGGAATTGCTTCTCGAGGATGCCATACATGAAGCGGAGCTTTTGTTTCTCGCCGAGGGCGACGGAGTATTCGCTTTTCTTCTTACGACCTGCACGGACACCGTGCTGGCCTGGTGGGAAGTTGCGACGCTCGAGAGCTTTTGATGGACCGAAGAGTGAGACGCCGAAGCGGCGGCTGATCTTCGCGGTTGGACCTGTATAACGTGCCATAGTAAAAAATTCTGTTGGGGATTAAACGCGACGGGCTTTCTTAGGACGGCAGCCGTTGTGAGGGATTGGAGTCACGTCACGGATGGAGAGAATCTCAAGACCGAGGCCTTGGACGGCGCGGACAGCGGATTCACGACCGGAACCAGGTCCCTTGACGCGAACGTCGACCTCTTTGAGGCCGTGACCCATGGCTTGGCGGCATGCGTCTTGGGAAACCACTTGAGCTGCGTAGGCAGTGCTCTTGCGGGAACCTTTGAAGCCCATTTTGCCAGCGCTGGACCAACCGATGGAGTTGCCATTCACGTCGGTCACATTGACGAGCGTGTTGTTGAAGGTGGCGGTTACGTGGACAATGCCAATGGTAACGTTCTTGGCCTTCTTGGCTTTATGAATTTTGATCTCCTCTTCGCCGCCGGCGATTTCAGCGAAGATGTCTTTCTTCTCTTCTTTTTTAGGCGCTACCTCTTCGGTCTTGGGCGCTTCTTCTTTGGCGGCTGCTTCTGGAGCAGGGTTGGCGGGTGCTGGAGCTTCTGTTGGCTCAACCGCTGGAGTTTCCTCTGCGGAATTTGGTGTGGTTTCTTCGGACATGATAGTTAAGGGAAATTATTTCTTCACGCCAACAGTCTTCTTCTTGCCCTTGCGGGTGCGAGAATTGGTGCGTGTGCGTTGACCGCGAACAGGAAGACCGCGCTTGTGGCGAATGCCACGGTAGCAGTTGATCGAGGTGAGGCGCTTGAGTTGGCCCTGACGCTCACGGCGAAGGTCACCTTCAACGATGATTTGTTCTGCTTGGATGACTTGTGCAATGCGCACGAGTTGTTCTTCGCTGAGCTGACCTGTGCGGATGTTGGGGTCAATACCAGCATGCTCTAGAATCTTGGATGCTGTAGAGCGTCCAATACCAAACATGTAGGGCAGAGAAGCTTCGATGCGCTTCTCATTGGGGATTTCGATGCCTAAAATACGTGCCATAGTGTGCGTGTGTTCGCTGTGTGCGCGGAAGCACCGGAGGTAACCGGGTAGACCGCGGGGGCGGGTGATTTAGCAGACGGTTGGGGGCTGGCAAGCCGTAAATGGAAAATTTCGGCCTAGATATGAAAATAATGCCTGATTGGTGATTTTTCCGTTCCAAAGGGGCCGTAATGCTTAGGAA
Organism: Luteolibacter sp.; assembly: GCA_043566505.1. Taxonomy (GTDB): domain Bacteria; phylum Verrucomicrobiota; class Verrucomicrobiia; order Verrucomicrobiales; family Akkermansiaceae; genus Luteolibacter. The sequence goes on from CP121322.1 coordinate 1,776,124, forward strand.
ATCAGAAGCATCTGGGGATCCTCTGGAAAATCTTCAAAAAAATGCCCCAGATCCAATCTCGACAAAACAAAGACGCCTCTTAGCTTCGCTCTGCACATCATATCATGGAATCGACTCCCGACCTCGCCCCGTCTCAATCGTCCGACGCATCCTCTGCTGATCCGACCACTTCTGAGAAATCGCCTGTAAAAGCAACTGCTGCTGCGTCTGCGCCTGCGACGAACCAATTGCCGCCCGATGATGTGGCCGCCATTGATGAGCTGGGGGAGACCTACAGGCAGTTTAAAGCGGAATTGGGCAAGACGATCATTGGTCAGGAAGATGTCATTGAGCAGCTCGCGATCAGCCTTTTTGCCAAAGGTCACGCATTGTTGATGGGGGTTCCGGGCTTGGCGAAGACCCTTTTGGTGTCCTCGGTCGCTGAAACCTTCGACCTGTCCTTCAACCGCATTCAGTTCACACCGGACCTCATGCCTGCTGATATTACAGGCACAGACATTATTCAGGAGTCGGGCGCAGGGGGTAAGCGTGAATTTGAATTCATCAAAGGCCCAGTTTTTGCGAATATCGTTCTTGCGGACGAGATCAACCGTGCTCCTGCCAAGACTCAGTCGGCGATGCTTGAGGCGATGCAGGAAAACAAAGTTTCTGTGATGGGTGAGACCTTCACGCTCGCGCCACCATTCTTCGTTCTCGCGACTCAAAACCCAATTGAGCAAGAAGGTACCTACCCGCTTCCTGAAGCTCAGCTCGACCGCTTCATGTTCCTAATCGAGGTGGAATACCCAACAGAGGCAGACGAGATGCGCATTGCCCGCGAGACCACAGGTGGTGCTCGTGAAAAGCTCAACCACTTGCTCGATGGTGAGAAAGTCATCGCTTATCAGCAACTCGTGCGTCGCGTTCCAATTCCTGAGCATCTTTACGAGTATGCGGTCAAGATTGTCCGCAAAACCCGTCCGGGTGAGCCAGAGGCTCCTCAATGGGTCAAGGACACTGTCGGTTGGGGTGCTGGACCACGTGCGATTCAGTATTTGATTCTCGGCGCCAAATCCCGTGCGGCACTTCGCGGAGCATACATGGCATCGATTGAAGACATTGAGGCTGTTGCTCCATCGGTTTTGACCCACCGCGTCATCACCAACTTCACCGCCGAATCCCAAGGGATGACTTCGAAGAAAATCGTTCAGCGCCTGATCGAAGAGATGCGTGAGGAGTAAGAAGATAGATACAGCAATCAGATGGCGGGTTCGCTCGCTGAGAACTTCTAAACTCTTGGATACAACCTCTTCTTTTCTTTCGTGCACGACTTCATAGATAACGAACTCTTATCGCGCCTCGGATCTCTGCCGATTGAGTCGCGCGTGCCCATGATGGGCAATGTGGCGGGCAAGCACCGCTCGCCCCACCGTGGGTCGTCGATAGAATTTGCAGAATACCGCAAGTATGTTCCAGGAGACGACACGCGCCGGTTAGACTGGAAAGCATTTGCTAGATCAGACCGATTTTACATCAAAGAGTTTGAGGCCGACACCAACCTGCGAGCTTACTTCGTGGTCGACGCGTCGGGTTCGATGAACTTTGCTGGCAAAGGAGAGTCCAAGATCAGTTATGCGCGAAAAATTGCGGCGTCATTGGCTTATCTATTGGTCAACCAAGGCGATGCCGCTGGGCTCTCGATCTGCACTGACAAGATTCATTTGGAGGTGCCGCCGAGTCGCCGCGCGGCTCACTTGGAACGATTCTTCACCACCTTGGGGGAGATTGAACCTGCGGGTGAAACGGGTTTGATGGATGCCTTGCACACGATCGCCGAGAAAATCAGTCAGCGTGCATTTGTGGTGATTCTCTCCGACTTTTTCACGGATTCTGCCGAGTTGAGCGATGCTCTTCAGCACCTTCGTTACCGCAAACATGATGTGTCTTGCTTCCATTTGATGGATCCGCAAGAGATCGGTTTCGAATTTGATCGGCCACAACGTTTCGTGGACCTTGAGGATGGCACCGCGCTGGTTGCTGAACCCAATTTGATTGCAGAAGAATACAAAGGAGCCCTGCGTGATTTCCTCATCACCACCAAAAACAAGTGTCATGATGCCGCGGCCGATTATCAATTGGTCACCACTGACACGCCGCTTGAACCACTTCTGAGAGAGTTTCTCACCGCCCGTTTGCCCAAGTCGAAGTCATAACCCTTCATGCTTTTTCTCTCACCATTATTCCTCTGGGGATTGCTCGCGGCTTCGGCCCCGATCGTGATCCACCTAATCAACCGGCGGAGGCACAAGACCGTGCAGTGGGCGGCGATGCAGTTCTTGCTCAAGGCCACTCGGGAATCCCGTGGCAAACGCAAGCTGCGGAACATCATCATCCTTGCCTGCCGGGCATTAGCGATTGCCGCTCTTGTGGGAGCCGCTGCTAAGCCCATCGTTTCTGGAATGATGGGATGGGGTGGCGGCTCGATCGACACCGTGGTCTTGTTACTCGACCGATCAGCCTCGATGGAAATCCGCGCAGGAGATGGTCAGTCGTCGCGCCGCGAGATGATTCTCAATAAAGTTCGCAATGCGATGGATGCCTTGGGGAATCCACGCTTGGTTTTGATCGACAGCGCATCCATGGAGCCGCAAGAAGTTCCGTCTCCTGATGTTCTAACACAAATATCTTCCACAAAACCTACCGACAGTGCGGCCGACTTTTCAGCGATGCTGAATCGAGCCGCGGAATTTTTGGCAGGTTCGACAGGTCGTGCTGAAATCTGGATGGCCTCTGATTTGCAATCAACCAACTGGGATCCCAACGACGAACGATGGGTTGCGGCACAAGCGAGTTTGTCAGCCCTGGCCAAAAAGCCATCTGTCCGCGTGCTCTCCCTCTCAGGTAGCACCGCCTCGAATGCAGGAGTTCGGTTGATTCGTTCCAGAAGATCTGGAAATGAGGTTGTATTGGATCTGGAATTGCTTCGTTCAGGGGATGCGCGTGGAACCACCACGGTGCCACTGACCACCAATGCCAATGGAGTTCAGACGACTCAGAGCATCACCTTGCCAGGGCAGTCGATCAATTTGCAGAAAAGGATTTCATTGCCAGAAGGTCAAGAAGCGGGCTTCGGGTGGGTCTCCGTTCCCGCTGATGGAAACCTTCGAGACAACGTAGCTTTCTTTGCCTACGGCCCAGCGCGTCCGATGGAATCATTGGTGGTGGCGCCTATGGGTGAGGCCGCCGATTACTTGCAGCTTTCTGCCGCACCGAGTGGATTGGACAATCTCAGCACTTCAGCCGTCTCGCCATCGGATGCAGCTAGCCAAATCGCGCCGAATTTGGCCGCTATTCTGTGGGCCGCTCCTCTGCCAACGGGCCGAACCGCTGAGGCACTTGAGCAATACCTTCAATCGGGCGGTCATGTGATGTTCTTCCCAAGTGGGGAGAAGACGAATACACCATTTGCAAACTTCGTATGGGCGGATGTGCAGGAATCTCCAGCGGGGCAATTCTTCATTCTCGATGATTGGAACCGTTCGGACGGAGTGATGCGTGATGGCATTGACGGCACTCCGATCTCAGGCAAGAAGCTCTTGGCTATTCGCCGTCAAATCCCAATGGGTGATATCACATCATTGGCTCGCTGGGAAGATGGTGAGCCGATGTTGGCGAGACGGATTATCGATCAAGGCACAGCTTGGATGCTCGGTTCTATCCCTGACTACACTTGGTCCAATCTTGGGGATGGTGACATTTTACTTCCAGCGGTTCAGAGAATGATCACCCAAGGAGCAGACCGTTTTGATCGATCGCATCTTGCTCCTGTCGGATCAGGTTCAGCGGCTGTCGTCAGAAATGAAAGTTGGAGCCGAGTTGATACCTACCGTGATTCAATGCCTGCCAAGTCCGAATACGAAGCAGGTGTCTATCAGTCTGGAACTCAGTATTTGGCAATCAACCGCCCGGCGGAAGAAGATGAATTTTCAATTTTGACTCGCGATGAACTCGACCTCGCGCTGAACGGAACCGACTACACTCTATTTGATCAAGCGGGCAAAGAAAGTGACGACACACTTTCCAAAGATGTTTGGCGTGCCTTCATCATTGCGGTCCTGTTGTTCTTTCTTGCTGAAGCTCTACTGTGCTTGCCCAAGAAGTCGCGCTTTGAAGCAATGCCTGCAAAAGCTGGCGCTTAAACCCACTCTCTCACTCCTTAATTTTACCCCGTGCTCCATCTCAATCCAACTCCGCTGACACTGACCATTGGGATCATTGCGATTCTCGTGATGCTCTGGTTGTCGGTGCTATCGTGGAAACGCAGCCCTCATCGTCGGCGCACCGCCATCTTGGAAGTGATGCGGATGTTCGCCGTGTTGTTGGTGGTGGGTCTTCTCTGGCAGCCTGAATGGCTTACAACCGTGCATCCGAATGCAAAGCCAAAGATTGCGATTCTTTGGGATGATTCCAAATCGATGACCACCATTGATGCGGAGTTGCCACCGACCCTATCAGATACATCAGAGATTGTGGCCCGTCAGGAATGGGTTCAGCAGGCACTGGCATCGGATTTGTGGAAACCTCTTGAGGCGGATGGTGCGAATGTTGTCAGCACCACCTCCTTTGCCACGGCCGATCCCGAGCAGGCGGCGATATCGGGCACTAACATTGAGGAGCCTTTGTCCAACTTGCTTGAGCAAGAAGGGAACTTGAGAGCTGTCGTGATGTTCACCGATGGCGACTACAACTTGGGTCAACCGCCTGTCGCGGCAGCTCAGAAGATGCGGTTGCGCGGCGTTCCATTTTTTCCAGTTCCAGTCGGCAGCGAGACACGACTTTCGGATCTTGATTTGATCTCTGTGATGGCGCCGAGCTACGGTGTGGTTGGAGAGAAAGTTCAAATTCCTTTCACCATTCGCTCATCGCTCAACCGCCAAGTGCGGACGAAGTTGATTTTGAGGGATGAAAGTGGGAGAGAGCAAACGAAAGACATCGTGTTGCCACCCAATATTGAGACTTACGATTCGATACTCTGGCAATTGGAGAAAGAAGGTTCAGAGAAACTCACCATGTCGATCCCTGTGGCGGATGGCGAATTGGTCGCAGAAAACAACCAGCGTGAATTCGTGATTGCGGGCCGCCCAGAGAAAATCCGTGTTCTCGTGATCGACACCAAACCTCGCTGGGAGTATCGATATTTAAGAAATGCGCTATCGCGCGACCCAGGCGTTGAATTGTCCTGTTTGTTGTTTCACCCCGAATTGGGTGTAGGCGGTGGCCCAGATTACATTGATGCCTTTCCCGAAAAGCTCGAAGAGTTAGCGAAGTATGATGTCATCTTTCTTGGCGATGTGGGTGTGGCTGAAGGTCAGTTGACCAAAGAGCAATGCAAGCTGATCCGCGGGTTGGTGGAAAACCAAGCATCTGGAGTTGTGTTTTTGCCCGGCTCACAAGGGAATCAGTTCAGCTTGCTCGACACAGAATTGTCAGACCTCATGCCGGTCATCCTCGACGACAAACAAACTCAAGGCATGTCCGAGTCGATCGCATCTCCTCTCACTCTGACCACCGAAGGTCGCGCCTCATTGCTCACCATGTTGGGTGATAGCGAGGAAGAGAATCCCGGCATTTGGAAGCGCCTTCCAGGGTTCTTTTGGCATGCACCGGTCATCAAAGCCAAAGGTGGAACAGAAGTTCTCGCGGTGCACGGAAATCGGCGTGGAAAGTTTGGCCCAATTCCATTGTTGGTCACCAAGACCGCGGGCAGCGGTAAAGTCCTGTTCATGGGTATCGATTCCGCCTGGCGTTGGCGTCGTGGTGTTGAAGATCTCTATCACTATCGCTTCTGGGGCCAAGTCGCGCGTTGGATGTCCTATCAACGCAATATGGCAGCAGGCCAGCGAGTGCGTGTCTTTTTCAATCCTGAACGACCTGAGCCAGGCTCGGTCGTCACGTTGAATGCGAATGCATTCGAAGAGAGCGGAGCGCCACTCAAAGATGGCAATGTGATGGTCGACTTGACATCGCCAGACGGTCGCACACAGCGCATTGAGCTGCAGAAAAATGAATCGGCATGGGGTGCATTTTCAGGGCGCTTCAAAGTCGACCTCCCAGGTGCATGGAAAATCCGTGCTACAGTCAGCGGAGCAGAAGATGAGGCTCTCGAAACGACGCTATTGGCTCAGGGGGTTGAAGTAGAAAAGACAGGTCAGCCGGCACGCACGGACGTGCTCGAAGAAATGGCCAAAGTTTCTCGCGGCCGAGTGATTCAACCGTCACAGCTCGCAGATTTGATTGATGAAATCAACGCATTGCCCGAACCTCGTCCGCTTCAAAGTCGGATGCCATTGTGGTCGAATTGGGGCACATTGATCTTGCTCGTCGTCTTGCTCAGCCTGTTCTGGGTCGGTCGCAAGTTGAACGGTGCATTCTGAGCCGGCCGTCCGCAAAAACCAGATTTTCTCTTGATTGGGCCTGATTCCCGCTGCAGTAAGCAGCCGACATGTTTGGTAAGAGGAATCACAAGGGTTGGATCATTTGTTTTTTAGCGATGGCTGGAGTTTTGCAGGCGAAGGAAAGACCGGAGGTGTCGCCGTGGGAGGTGACAGGTGCTGCTGGCTTTGCTCTGGCAGATGGTAACTCTGATTCATTGGCATACTCGGTTCAGTTACTGACGACTTACGTCAAAGACGGGAATGAGGCTTATTTGGGTTTGGACCATTTTTATGCCGAGAACAATGGTCTGCAGAGCACGGACAGCCTCAAGCTGACGGGACAATTCAACCGTGATTTGAATGATAAATGGTATCTGAGTAGCTATAACTCCGCTTTGCGCGACAACGTGGCGGATATTGACTACCGTGCTGACACCAGCGCCTTGTTGGGTTACCGCGCGATCCGTAATGATCGCATGAAGCTCTCCTTTGAGGCAGGTCCAGGTTATGCTTGGGAAAAACAGGGGGACCTATCGGATGACTTCATGACTCTGCGTTTCTCTCAACGATATGAATACAAATTTGCCGAAGCGTCGAAGTTTTGGCAGTCGATATCATGGACGCCGCGGGCTGATGATCTGAGTGAATCATTGATCGAGTTTGATGCCGGCATCGAAACCAGACTCACAGAGAAAGTGGCGGCTCGTACATTTCTTCGCCACCGCATTGATTCGTCACCCGCTGTTGGAAGTGGAGAAGAGGACACCGCATTGATGCTCGGATTGAGTTATGATTTAGGCGGTGTTGCGGCACCCAAAAAGGCGTCGGGAGGCCGCAAGAGTCTGATGAAAGTCAGTTCATCTGCACCGGCCTCGTCGTCAGATGGTTGGGAAACCACTGCTGCTCTTGGGTTTTCTCTGAATAAAGGCAACTCGGACAAACTTGGCCTCAATATGGATTGGGATACTGAATTCAAGAGCGACGAACGTGAGTTTGCGTATGAGTTGGACTACAATTACTCCGAGGACAATGGCATCGCCTCAACGGATCGGGTGACATCGCGGGTGCAATACAACCGTTACGTTACGGATCGTAGCTACTTGGGTAGCGCAATCGGGTTTCTGCGCGATGATTTGTCAGAGATCGATTACCGTCTGACTCCCGGCGTGCTGGCGGGTTACTCGGTGATTAAAGCCAATGCGACTCAACTCAAATTTGAAGCAGGCCCGACCATGACCTTTGAGAAGACGGGTGATGGGAGTGACGAATTTGCCTCCGTGATGGTGGCGGAGCGCTTCAAACATCGATTCAGTGACAGATATTCATTGAAGCAGTCGCTCGTTTCGACTGCCGAGATTGAAGATGCTGAGAATTACACCGTCGTTGGTGCGGTTTCCTTCGATACCAAGCTAAGCGATCAGCTGATTTGGCGTGTTGGAACCGAATATCACTATGAGAACGAACCCGCAACGGGCCGTGAGCAGGACGACCTGCTGGTGACCAGTTCTATCGCGATCAAGTTCTGATCGTCGATTTCCTCAGGCATCTCATGATGCCTTCTTGATTCTCGAGGAGGAGACCTCCAGACTACGGGCCATGTCCGGCTCCGCTCAAACTCCGATGATGGCTCAATATACGGCCATGCGGAAGTCGCTGCCTGATGACATCATTCTCTTTTACCGACTCGGAGACTTCTATGAGATGTTCTTCGAGGACGCCAAAACTGCGGCACCTGTGATGAATGTCGCACTGACCAAGCGTGGAGGCACGCCAATGTGCGGTGTGCCCTATCATGCAGCTCAAAGCTATATCGCCAGGCTCTTGAAGGCGGGCAAGCGCGTTGCGATTGCCGAGCAGACATCAGATCCGCAGCCGGGCAAATTGGTCGAGCGCGAGATCGCGAGGATTCTGTCACCTGGATCAGTGGATGACTTTAGCCTGCTCGAAGACTCACGACCTAACTATTTGGGAGCGGTCTTTCGAAGCGGCAAGAAAGTGGGGCTTGCTTGTGTGGATCACACGACGGGCGAGTTCACCATTTCCGAGTATGCGGATCTTGCTCAATTGACCGATGAAATCGCGCGGATATCACCATCAGAATTGCTGATTGCGGACAACCAAACTGAAGAGTTTGGAGCGATCACCAACTGCATGGCCTATGATGGTTATTCATTTTTGCCTGAGCATGCGGAGCAACTCGTCAAAGACCATTTCGGTGTGCACTCATTGGATGGCTTCGGCTGTGCAGATCTGCATGCAGCAAGTGGTGCCGCTGGAGCGATATTGCACTATCTCATTCATCAGCTTCGTCGCCCTTGTGATCATCTGCGGACACCGCGGGTGCGGGAGAACAATGACTATGTGCTGATAGACGAAGCTTCGCAGCGCAATCTCGACCTTGTGGAGTCGCGTGGTGGCAAATCTCACACCTTGCTCGGGGTTCTGGATAAAACCGCCACGCCGATGGGTGGGCGCCTGCTGCGGGATTGGATCCTGCATCCTTTGCGCGACCTCAACATACTTACTGCGAGACAGGACATCATTGAGGCGTTCTTGGCCGAGCCTTACGTTCTATCCAAATGCAGAGATTCGCTGAAAGGGATTCGCGATATTGAACGCACCACTTCGAGGCTATCTCAGGGATCTGGCAACGGGCGGGACCTCCAATCGTTAGGGGTTTCGCTTTCGCACGTGCCGGCTCTCAAGGAAGACTTGGGCAGCCTCATCGCCGACTGCCCATTGATCCCGCTCTTGCACGACTTCACTGAGCTCACCACTTTGTTGGATTCAGCCTTGGTCGATGAGCCGCCTGCAAACTTGCGAGATGGCGGAATCATTCGTGATGAATGGTCCGAGGAGTTGGATGACCTCAGGAACGCGACTCGTGACGGCAAAGAGTGGATCGCCAAACTTCAAAAAGATGAGCGCAAGCGTACGGGGATCGATTCTCTTAAGGTGAAGTTCAACAATGTCTTTGGGTATTTCATTGAAATCACCAAGACGCACTTGGACAAAGTGCCGGATGACTATACCCGCAAACAAACCATGGCGAATGCGGAGCGTTACATTACGCCTGCATTGAAGGAGGTTGAAAGCAAAGTGCTGGGCGCTGAGGAGCGAGCAAAGAAGCTCGAGGCAGAGCTTTTTGCAGATCTGCGTTTGCGAGCGTGTAAGCACTTAGCGACGCTTCAAGAGACAGCCTCGGCAGTGGCTGAAATCGACGTCCTATGTGCGCTGGCGGAAGTGGCTCAGTTGCATCGACATTGCCGCCCTGTTTTGAATGAAGAGAATGGCTTCTTCGTCACGGAGGGGCGCCACCCAGTGTTGGAGCAAACATTGATCGACACCAAGTTTGTTCCTAACGATACCGAGCTCGACCCAGAGTCGTCGCGTTTGCAGATCCTTACGGGGCCCAACATGGCGGGCAAATCGACCTACATCCGTCAGATCGCCCTGATTGCCGTGATGGCGCAGATTGGCGCTTACGTGCCAGCAAAGAAAGCCACCATTGGACTGGTTGATCGGATTTTCTGCCGAGTAGGAGCGTCGGACGATCTCTCACGTGGCCAATCGACCTTCATGGTCGAGATGAGTGAGACCGCATTGATTTTGAATCACGCAACGAATCAGTCGCTTGTGATTCTCGATGAGATAGGTCGTGGCACAGCAACCTTTGACGGGCTTTCCATCGCTTGGTCAGTGGCCGAATACCTGCACGATGAAATTGGCTGCAGGACTTTATTCGCAACTCACTATCACGAACTCACCGACTTGGAGAATACCAAGCAGGCAGTGATGAATTACAACGTCGCGGTGCGCGAATGGAACGAGGAGATCATTTTCCTTCACAAGATTTTACCTGGCGCGGCAGACAAGAGCTACGGCATCCAAGTGGCGCGTTTGGCGGGTTTGCCAAAGCCGGTGGTTGATCGAGCGAAGTCGATTCTCTCTCACCTTGAAATGACCTCTGCCAAACCCGAGAAAAACAAACAGGGTCCACGTGCGAAAAAAGCAAGGGATGAGGACTTGCCCGAATCCAATCCGCCGCAGATGGATTTGTTTGGCGAGCTGTGAGTGATGCGTTGATTCAGGCGCCTGAGCCGAATGGTGAGATGGGATAGTTTCCCTAAGTAATTTGCTCGCGATGAGAGAGGTTTTTATCAGGAACTCATGACCTGATCTTCCATCTGGATTCTACTGATTTTACAGGGTGAAGACCGAATATGGTCAAGACATACTGATATTAATCGAATCCAAATCATGCCGTCTGCCATTGACCTTATTTCTTAAATTGTGATTTATCTGGGTTAATTCCCAAAGATGAATGTTGGCCCCTACAGATCATTCGGTCGTGATGCAGTGCTTCGGTTTGGCACTGTTCATTCCACATGGATGCGGATTTTGCATATCCATGGTTGTTGTAAGCGATTTTCAGGGATCGGCGCGTATGGAAAACGAGTAGTTCACTGAGCTGCCCGTAGATGTAGGGATCTCAACTACGAGGCCGGTTCCTGAAACTAAAGAGGCGGATGTCCTAGGACATCCGCCTCAATGTTTTAAACCGTTTCCTTTGAACTAGATGTTGTCGTTGATGATGCTTTCCATCACCTCTTGGCGACCGCTGGCGACCATGGGCTCTTCATTGCTGAGAGCGTATTTTTCGAGGTCAGCGAGAGAGGTTTTGCCAGCTTCGATGTCTGCGCCAATACCGCTATCCCATGTGGAGTAGCGTTGTTTGATGAAGTCGCTGATGCGTCCGTCTTCACGGATGGAAGCTGCGATTTTGAGGCCGCGAGCAAATGCGTCCATGCCGGCAACGTGTGCGTGCACGAGATCGATGGCTTCCCATGACTCACGGCGGCGTTTGGCGTCAAAGTTGAGTCCGCCAGTGGTAAAGCCGCCCATTTTCATGAGAGCGAGCATTGTGTGAGTGGTGAGGTAGATGTCAGTTGGGAATTGGTCGGTGTCCCAGCCCACGTTCGGAGTGCCCATGTTGGCATCAATGCTGCCGAGAGCACCTGCTTCGTAAGCGACTGCCAATTCGTGCTCCATCGTGTGGCCGGCGAGTGTCGCGTGGTTGGTTTCGATGTTGAGCTTGAAGTGATCGAGAAGGTCGTATTCACGAAGGAAGTTCAAGCAAGCTGCGGAATCGGAGTCGTATTGGTGAGTGGTCGGCTCTTGTGGCTTTGGCTCAATGTAGAACTGGCCTTCGAAGCCGATTTCCTTTTTGTAATCCACTGCCATGTGAAGGAATCGAGCAAGGTGGTCGAGTTCGCGCTTCATGTCGGTGTTGAGCAATGTCGCGTATCCTTCGCGGCCGCCCCAGAAGGTGTAACCCTCACCGCCGAGGCGATGCGTCACTTCCATGGCCTTTTTGACCTGAGCCGCTGCGTAGGAGTAAACCTGAGCGTTCGGGCTGGTGGCAGCGCCTTGCTGGTAGCGTGGGTGGACAAACAAGCAAGCGGTGCCCCAGAGGAGCTTCTTGCCGGTGTCTTTTTGAAGTTCTTCAAGTGTGTCGGCGACAGCGTCGAGAGCTTTGTTCGATTCTGAGAGCGTCGCGCCTTCAGGTGCGACGTCGCGGTCGTGGAAGCAGTAGTAGTCGATACCCACTTTATCGATAAAGTCGAAGAACACGCGGGCGCGGTTTTGAGCGTTCGCAACGGAGTTGCTGCCATCGTCCCATGGATGATCTGCGGTGCCTACGCCAAATGGGTCGGAGCCATCACCGCGCATGGTGTGCCAGTAAGCGCAGCCAAATCGGAACCAATCGGTCATGGTTTTGCCAGCCACCACTTCGTCGGCTTTGTAGTGTTTGAAGGCGAGAGGGTTTTTCGAAGATGGGCCTTCGTATTTTACCGCATCACAGGGAAATGTGTTCATCAGATATCTAGAGGGTTATGGTTCTTAATGGGTCTAAGCATGCGCCATGTCGGCGACGCGGGCAGAGACTACGGGAGAAATTGATATGGCCGCCACCGAAAAATGGCTCAGAGGGCTGACAAAGTCGTTCGACCAGTCGGTAATTGCACGAATCGACTCGATTTGAGCCGATTCGTGGGCAATCGAAGGGGGTTACCGTTCGAGGATTTCGACTTCGTAGCCATCAGGATCCGTCACGAAGGCCATCTTGCGGTCTCCTGAGCTGAATTTTTCGCGCCAAGCGGATGGCCAGATCTCAACCCCTGCTTTTTCCAGGCCGTCACAGTAAGCGATGATGTCATCGACACCGAGAGCTGTGTGCATGAGGTCTTCGGGGCAAGTGGTCTTGTAATCTTCCGACCAGGTCAGCTCGAGGAAGACGTCGTTGCCTTCGAGCTCGAGAAAGGCGAGCTGATTGCCCTGGGGTGAGCTTTTTCGCTCTTTTTCAGTATAGCCCAGCTTCTTGTAGAAGTTGATCGAGGCATCGAGATCTTGAACGCGAATGCGAGTGTGGAGGAATCGAATCATGGTGATACCAATGTTACGCAAAATGGCCCGCTTGCCAAATAGCAATCTTTCCGGGCAAACGGATAGATTGTTTGCAATTTCGGGCCATAAATGGTTCATTGTAGATGCTATGAAAACAATTGTTGTCGCCGTGGATTTTTCGAATGCGACCGATGGGGTCATGGAGATGGCCAAGAAATTGGCTCAATCCTTTGGCGCCGAGTTGCGACTAATACATGTGGTGGAGCCTGAGCCTAGCTACACGGCCTACGGTTTTACTCCCAATGAGTTCCCTGCCTTGCAGGCCTACCAGCAAGAGGCAAAGAAACGCGCCACCGATAAGCTCACCGAGTTAGCTCGTGAGCTGATTGATGTTGTTGCCAATGTCTCCGTTCACACGGAGGAGGGGAGTCCACAACACTGCATTTCTGAATACGTGAAATCGGCCAAAGCCGATGCACTGGTGCTTGGTTCTCATGGGCACGGTGCCCTTGCATCACTACTACTGGGTAGCGTTGCAGAAGGCATGGTGCGGAAATCTCTGGTGCCGACGATGGTCGTGCCAGCTCCGGATCAGAAGTGAATCGCGTGGCCGTCGGCCGCGAGGGTCGCTTCGTGGATGACTTCTGACATCGTTGGATGCGCGTGGATGGTCGCGTGGATTTCCTCGCTGGTGAGTTCTTGGTCGAGTGCCAGTCCCATCTCAGCGATGAGTTCGGTAGCGTTTTCGCCAATGATGTGCGCTCCGAGCAGCTCGCCGTGTTTTTTGCCGAAGAGCAATTTGGCGAAACCGTCGGGTTCGCCAGAAGCGATGGCTTTGCCGATAGCAACGAATGGGATTTTACCGACTTTGTATTCGATGCCTTCTTCCTTGAGGGCTCGTTCGGTTTTGCCGACAGATGCCACTTGTGGGTGACAGTAGGTGCAGCCAGGGAAGTTGGTGACTTTGCGGGGAGTGGAGCCTTCGACGTAGAGGCCTTCGATTGCTTGGACGGCTTCAAACGAGGCGGTGTGCGCAAGCCATGGTGGCCCCGTGATGTCGCCAGTCGCATAAACGCCTGGGATTGACGTTTGATAACGGTCGTCGACTTCGATGTAGCCGCGGTCAGAAAGCTCGGGTTGTTCGCCGCCAGGTAATACCGGCTGAATGCCAATCGCGACCAAGCAGACGTCGGCGCTGATGGTGCCGTTTTCCTTTGGCCCTTCAACGGAGAGTTCGACGCGATCACCGTGGTCCTTGAACTCGTTGATCTTGGTTTTGGTGAGGCAGCGGATGCCTTGTTTGGTGAGAGATTTTTCGAGAGCATCGCCAATTTCGTCGTCCTCAACAGGAAGCAGGCGGTCTTGCATTTCAACGATGGTTACCTTGGTGCCGAATGCGTTGTAGATGTAGGCGAATTCCACGCCGATTGCGCCGGCGCCGATAATGATCATTTCCTTGGGTTGCTCTTCGAGGGTCATGGCCTCCTTGGAGCCGATGACAGACTTGCCATTGAAAGGAAGTGGTGGAAGTCCGCGAGACACACAACCGGTGGAGATCATGATGTCTTTGGTTTCGAGGGTTTGGGTGGAACCGTCAGATGCTTTGACGCCGACTTTTCCTTCACCTTCGATAGAGCCGAATCCACGGATGTATTCGACTTTGTTTTTCTTGAAAAGGTATTCAATGCCGCCGGCGAGACGCTCGGAAACTTTCCGTGAGCGTTTCACAACAGATGACCAATCGTAGGACAGTCCTTCGATGGTGAATCCGAACTCCGAGGCCTTGTGGGTGAGCGTGTGATAGAGCTCGGCGTTTTTGAGAAGAGCCTTGGTTGGGATGCAGCCCCAGTTGAGGCAGGTTCCGCCAGCGCGATCAGCTTCGACGCAAGCGACGGATTTTCCAAGTTGAGCAGCGCGGATAGCGGCGACGTAGCCGGCAGGGCCGCCACCAATGACAATGAGATCGTAGGCCATATGAGTAGTGTTTTACGGGGTTGCGGGAGCAACCTGTCGCGCTTGGCGCGGATTGTCAAAGATGGAAAGGGGAAACGTGACGATGGATCTGCTTGATTATGCTGATTCTGTTTTCAATGTTGGCGCGTGCGCAACATTCCCATCGAGGCCAGAATTGCAATCGTGATGCTTTTGGCGGTCGCGATCGTGCTCTGGGCGGTTTTGAGGCCGGTGAAGCCAAGGGATGTCGAGCGCATTGGGTTTCAGGATGCAGACGCACCTTTGAGCATGCCTAAATCTGGCAAGTTGGATCATCGCTTTCATTTCCCCTCCGCCTGGACATTGACGGAGGTGCCGACCGCGGTTCGATTTGATCCGCCCATGGGGTCGGCTCAGGGAGCACTCACTTACAACGCGCAGAAGTTCATGGAAATGAACGAAGACCGTGGCGGCCAGCATCTTGGTGATGACATCAATGGGATCGGAGGGATGAATAGCGATTTGGGAGACGCCATTTTCTCAGTAGCGGATGGCTTGGTGGTCTACGCCGGAGAACCATCGGAAGGGTGGGGCAATGTTGTAGTGGTCGCGCACAAGACGCCGGATGGGCGGATGCTGCAATCCATGTATGCCCACATGGACCAGATTGATGTCGTGCTGGGTAGCCTTGTGGCTCGTGGAGAGAAGTTGGGCACCAACGGCACAGGAAATGATCATTACCCAGCACACCTTCATCTCGAGATGAGAGAGTCACGATTCATCGAAATAGGAGGTGGGTATTTTGACGGCCCTCTCAATCGAATTGATCCGATGGCGACCATTGCAGAGTTTCGAAATGCTAGTGTGAACAAGATGAACTCGTCGCCACTGGCTCACGTGCTAGCAAAAGGGGATGAGTCATTGATGGAGATGGAGATCCATGGAGTTGAAAAATTGTTCAACCGTTTGAATGAGAAGTCCGATTGATAGGCCTATCATGGCTGGTCATTGAACGCTGGGTTGGAACTCACGACGGGTGAGGAGTGCGCGGGCCTCACCGATGAGAAACAGTGATCCTGAGATCAAGATGGGGTCGTCATGCCTTTTTGCCGCACGAAGCGCGGCCTCCAGAGAATCGAAGGATTCATGTTCGGAAGCTGAAGCCGGCAGCAGTGACGCGATGACATTGGTGGTGATCGCGCGGGGTGTGTCGATGGGACACAGCAAAATGCGTTTGGCGATGGGCGCGATGATTTCAAGCGCGCCTGCGATATCTTTCCCGCTCACCGAGCTGAAGATGAGTGTGGGCTTATGGTCTGGGAATTGGTGTTTCCAGGTGTCGACCAAGGCCTTTGCTCCCTGCGGATTGTGGGCTCCATCGAGTATGAGCTTTGGTTGGATTTCTTCAAAGCGGCCAGGCCAAGACATGTTGCCAAGAGCATGGCGGACAATGTCGGGGTTGAGCGCACAACCTACAGCATGCACAGAGGCAACCGCAAGAGCTGCATTCCACTGCTGGTGTTCACCCGCTAAGCCAATGGAGTAACCTTGAAGGGGGTTATCAATGAAAGTGAGCGGAGCACGCTTTTCGTTGGCTTCTTTTTCCAAGACGCGCGCCGCGGCAGGTTCTTGTGGGCTGGATAGGGCTGGCTTTCCTTCGACGAAAATCCCCGCTTTCTCTGCGGCTATTTTTTCGATGGTGTCACCTAGCCATTCGGTGTGGTCGAGGCCGATGGGGGTGATCGCAGTGACATCGGCGGGCACGGCTGTGGTGGCATCAAGTCGGCCTCCCATGCCAGTTTCTAACACAATGAATTCGCACTGTTGTTGGCGAAACCAACGCATGGCGAGCACGAGGGCGATTTCAAAAAATGTCGGGTGGTGCTCAAAGCTTTCACAAATGTCCTTCAGTTCCGTGAGCATGGTCGCGCATGCCTCCTCAGTGATTTGTCCGCCGCTAACCTGTATTCGCTCGCGGAAATCAATCAGGTGAGGGGAGGTGAAAAGTCCGCATCGGTTGCCTGACGAACGGATCAAGCTGTCGACCATGGCACAGGTGCTGCCTTTGCCGTTGGTGCCCGCGATGTGGATGACCCGAGTCGTGTGCTCCGGAAATGCCAGATACTCTTTGAGTAGCTGGCGTGTTCCATCGAGCCCTAGCTTGATCCCAAAAGTCTGGGTGGAAAACAACCAGTCAATCGCTTCACGATAGTTCATGAGCTGGGTGTTTTCATGGGTTCAGGATTAGTGCTCCTGAATGTAGAGGTTTGCGAAGTCGATGGCTTGGCCGTGATGCTGGAGTCCGATTGGGCCCTCTGCAGGCACGCCGGGAAGGGTGGCGTCGACGATGACATGCTTGCCGTTGAGTTTTACGTTCAATACTTCTCCCTTCATGGTGATTTCCATGTGGTTCCACTCCCAGAGAGGTTTGTCGGCCTTCATCTTTGGAGTGACCGCAGCTTTTACATCAGCAGGCATGTTCCGATCCGTGCGGTAGCCGTAGACCTCACCGGACCCAACGTTCCAATTCCAGAGGTTGACTTGGCTTTTCATCTCACCGCGGAGCAAAATTCCACTATCGAGTTCTTCAATGTTGTGTTTGCCCTTGGTGCTGCCGTCGGGTTGTACCACGGGTTGATCCTTCATTACGCCGCGCCCAGCCCAGCGCCAATTGAAGCTGAGCGTGAAGTCTTTATAAGAATTCTCAGACCATAGGTGAGTGGTAGGGCCGCCTTTGCCGTTGTGCTTGATGATGCCGTTGTGGGCGAGCCAATTGGTGGTGTCTTTGGTGTGTTTCCATCCTTCGAGCGATTGACCGGTGGAGATGGGTTTGTAGTCTTTGATGACGGCGGGTAAGTTGTTTGGGTAAGGGGCGATCTCGTGGATGCCGATGTTTCGATAGGCGACCGCGTCACCATGGCCGAGAAAAGCAATGTGGCCGCTGCGGCGTTTAACGCCCTGATGCTTGGGGTGCTTTTTCTCAAGTTCGTCGAGATCAGCGTCCAGGATGATGGTGTCGTTGAGCGCAACGGTCACTTTGGATCCATTGACTGTGACGATTTGCTTGTTCCACTCACCGACAGGTTTGAGGCCTTCACGTTTGGCGGGTTGTAGGGTGTAGAGGCTGCCGTGGAATTGGTAGTCCTTGAGGTCCTTGTATTTGTCGGCGGTGTTATCGAGGGTTTGAATCTCCATGCCGGTGAATGCTCCATTGCCTTCTCCAGGATAGTGGATGCCGATGCCGTTGTTGCCTGCGGGTGGCAATTTGAATTCAAGTTTCAGCACATAGTTGGCAAAAGTTTCCTCGGTGAAGAGATTCTTGCCCTTGGGGGTGCAGACGATCGCGCCGTCTTCAACCTTGTAGCCTTCACCCTTCCAGCCAGTCAGATCCTTGCCGTTGAAGAGTGATCGGTATTCAAGCGTTGCTCCGCCTTTTGTCGGCTTGGCAAATGATGTCGTGCAGAAAATCGCAGTGGTCAATGAGGTGATGATGAGTGAACCGAGTTTCATAATGTTAGAGGTTGATGGTTTTGCCGGTACGGAAGCTTTCATCTGCAGCGGCAACAATTTTCATGGAGGAAATAGCGTCGTTCATATGATCCGTTAGGTCGTCGTTGTTTTGAATCGCGCTGAGGAAAAAGTCCTGCTCGCGGTGGCAGAGTTCGTCGTGGTCGGGCTCGTCATCGAGCCGAACCATGTCGTCGGCTTTAACGAAATTGCCTTCGGCATCCAGCTCAGAGTGATGCAGTTGTAGTGCTTGAGTCTGGGTGTGAGCATCGACGTTTGCGCTTTGGCCTTCAGAGCCAGCTTTGTCGGCCACGATGGAGACGCAACCTTTTGGGCCGACCACATCCTTCACAAAGAAGGCCACTTCGCTCATCATAGGGCCCCAGCCGGCTTCATACCAACCGACGGATCCATCCTCGAAGGTGACCTGCAATGCGCCGTAGTTGATTTTCCCATCAGGGATTTCATCCGTGAGTCGGGCACCGATGCCGGAAACTCGTATGGGTTTTGATCGAGTCATCTGGCACATGACATCGACATAGTGGACGCCGCAGTCGACAATCGGAGAGATGGAAGACATCAAGTTTTTGTGGGTCTTCCAGTTATCGCCGAACGATTGTTGGTTGAGGTTCATTCGCATCACCAACGGCTTGCCGAGGGAGTGCGACATCTCGATGAATTTGATCCAGCTCGGGTGGTGGCGCAGAATGTAGCCGATCACCAACTTGAGGCCAGTGGTCTTGGCTTTTGCAACGATGCGCTCGGCGGCCTTGACGGATTCCGCCAAGGGTTTTTCGATGAATACATGGCATCCCGCATCGAATGCAGCTTCGGCATAAGGTGCGTGGGTGTCGGGATAAGTCGAAATGGACACCGCATCAGGTTTGATTTCCTTGAGAGCTTCATAGTAGTCGCCAAACTCTGCGTAACCGCCGCCGAGTTCTTTATTCAGTGCACCACGACTTTCGGGAGAGCGGGTGACGATTCCACAGATTTCAAATCCTGGAATATTGTGATAGGCGAGTGCGTGGGAGCGGCCCATGTGGCCTGCGCCGACACAGAGGATGCGAATGGGTGAAGACATGGAGCTTGTTTACGGGTTGGGCTCAGATTTGCCAAGGCTTCCGCATCGGTTGGTCAATCAAGGCATTGGCAGCTGGATCGTCGAACTTCAAAGTTTTGGAATCGAACTTGAGATTTTTGTTAAGGCGGTGAGCGGTGATGCCCATGTTGACCATGGTGGAAGACCAGAAGCCATTTTGCTCGTTGAGGGCGAATTTCTTGCGCTCGCGGACACACTGGTGGAAGTCGATGTTCTGCTCTGGGGGATCGGGCAGGTCTTTGACTTTTTTGACGAGGTCAGGGATGTCGCTTTGCAGGCGGCGCATCACCTTGCCCTTGGGGCCTTCGATAAAGGAGGCGTCCTTGAGGCTGTCATCACCATCGCAGATGATCTTGCAGCCATCGGCGTAGGTGAACTCGATGCGGCGCCAAGTGCCCACAGCTTCCTCGTCCTGAGGGTCGGCGTCGATTTCCACGGAAATGGGTGCTTCACCATCTTTGCCGAGGATGTATTGAACGGGGTCGAGGTAGTGTTGGCCCATGTCGCCGAGCCCGCCGCCGTCGTAGTCCCAGTAACCACGGAAGCGATCGTGGACGCGTTTGTGGTTGTAAGGCTTCTTGGGTGCTGGTCCGAGCCACATGTCGTAGTCGAGTTGTGGCGGAACCGGCTCCGGCTTCAGGCCCGGGGTGCCGGACCACATGCCGAGCTTCCAGCCAAAGCCGGTGTGCTTTGAGACGGTGACCTTGAGAGGCCAACCGAGCATGTCGTTCATCACGGCCTTTTTGATCATCGAAACCGGAGCCCCCATGCCATAAAAGCCGCCTTTGAAGCGAAACCAAGTGTTGATTCGGAAAATACGCTCGTGCTCTTCTACCGCCTTCACCATGGACATGGCTTCTCCGATTGTGCGCGCCATGGGTTTTTCACACCAGATGTCTTTACCCGCTTTGGCGGCTTCAATTGCCATTTTACCATGCCAATGAGGCGGGGTGGCGATGTGTACAATATCGATGTCATCGCGGGCGATGAGTTCGCGCCAGTCGCTGTAGGGGGTTACGTCTTTCTCTCCTTTTTTCTCTTTGGCGATCTTCATCACTTCGGTGAGGTGTTCGGAGTCGCAATCGCAGAGGGCAAGCAGCTTGCCGGGCATGGTGAGATGTTGAGAGCGGCTGATGTTGCCGCAACCGATGATGCCTTTGGTGAGAATCTCGGATGGTGGCGTTTGACCATTGATGCCCAATACTCGACTTGGAACGATCTGGATGGTGGCCAAGGCGGCCAGCGTTTTAATGGTTTGGCGACGTGTTGTCATAATAAAAAGAAGGTTCGCTGGAATACCCAGCGAGCCGTTGAAGTCTTTCAGTTCTGGGCCCAGCGGTGGATCAGCGGTTCGCTGCGAGCGCATCCATGAGATAGCGCGATGGGCGGAAATTCTCAATCAAGATTTCTTCCTGATCACCACGCTTCATTCGAACCTGACTAATATTGAAGTTAGGCGTTTTGTGTGGCGCGAAGAGAATATCGTCGTGAGTGGAGTTTTCATGTTTTTTGAACATGTCTGGCAATATGTCGCCACCGAGATGGTCATCGCGCCCCGTCGCGAGGTGACAAGTGCCGAGCACTTTCTCATCTTGAATGTCCGCGCCAGAGACGGGGAGAACCTGTGTGCCAAAGCCGAGTTCGCCCAACGTTCCGGTCATCGGATCATCTGTGAGCCGCTGATTGTGAGCATCAATGGTGGCTTGGTCGCCCTGGATCAATGTCGAGCGGTGGATGCAGCGGTTGTCGACATCGAGCACACCCAGTGTGCCATCTTCGTATTTCATCGGAAACTGCCCACGGGCATCAGCAGGGACAAAATAAACCTCTCCTGCTGGGAGGTTGGCAATGTCGGGTTTTTTGCCAAGGCATAGCCCATGAGATTTTTGTGCATCTTGAGCATTGAGCCCGAGCCATGCCGTTAGAACACGGCCATCCTCGAGGGCGAAATCAATTTCGATCGAGTCTGCCTTTGTTATGGCTAAACGAAGGCGTTCTGCGTCCGCGGATACCTCGCTGTAGTCGACGGCTAGGCCCGAATTCAAAATGATGTCGTTCAAGCCGTGGAGTGTTGCCCCACGGAAACCGAATTCTTTGCATTTCGCGGTGAGTGGTGCGGTGGCGGAGAAAGTGGAAATGCAGAGAATGAGATCATACTCAGTGTAGATATCTTTATCGAGCGAGAGGTGATTGCCCTGCGTATCCCAGATATCATCTGCTAGATCTAGGTTTGAGCCGCCAGTGCAGCGGTAAGCATACATTTCTCCGCCAGTCATGCCGAGCTGCTCCATCACGCCATCCTTCAATCCTTGGTAGAAATGTTTGTGAGCATTTTTTTGAACTTCGAACCCATCCTGATCCAAAAACGAGAAGTCCTTGATAAAATCAGCCGGTTCATCGAAGTCGATGAGAACGCAGACCTTGCATCCTTCAGTCGGCTCGAACACCGAGCTCAAAAGTTTCGCGAGATCGAATGGGGGGAACTCGCGGTTTTCTGGATGAAGCAGAATGCCTTCGTGGAGGTAATCGGGGAGTGCAGAGACTTGGGGCATTGGATCTTATATTAAGTAATGAATGAAATTAGCACTGAAGTAATACCTCGCAAGCGGGTTTGAGGAAAATGTGGATTCAAGACTAGAATCCATCGAGATTGTCGCTTTGATTTTTCTGCATGTCGCTCAAGGCACCTGACATATCCTCAAGCGAATCCCACAATTCTTGCAAAACATAGATCGGTGCTCCGCATCTTGTGGCGACGGCAATGCAGTCCGATGGGCGCGAATCGAGCTCAACGATTTTGCGCTCCATGATTTCGTTTTCGGCCTCCAATATCAGCCGAGCATAGTAAATATCGCCTTTCATATCCACGATCACCACTCGTGAGACTTTTGCGCCAAAAGCATCGAGGGTTTGCAGATAAAGGTCGTGGGTGAGAGGACGTGGCGGCTTTTGACCTCCCAAAGTCGCGTTGATCGAGGCGCCTATGGCGGGATCAATGTAGAAGACGATGGCCTTTTCCCCATCGCTCAGAAACATCGCGCAGCCAGCTTTGGTGGGCATCAGAGCGACAGGATTTACGCGGACAAGGTCAGGCATGGAGATGAGATTGGCCAATTCGGCTCAGATTCCAAAGACAAAACCTGCATCATGCTACGCAATAGTTACCCATATAGATTTAAAAAATGCCTGATTTTATGGGGATCTGGGCGGATATTTCTCAAATTCCACCTTGTGGATCAATGGCTTCGGTCAACCCTCACAAAAAAACTTCAAAAAAGGTTATGAAATGGGTTGACGTGATGGGGGGTGGGTCACTAGTTTCCCGAGCCGCCACGCTAAGAGGGTGGTCGAGAGACAGAATGTCGATCGCGGTAATGAATTACCCGATCGGCTTTTTAGTCGGCTCGAAGAAGAGATCTTTGACAGTGTGGCCTAGCAAGAAGCGTGCTTGAGACAGCGAGAATCTGAAAGAAGGTTTGGGTTTTGAGCATATAAGCGTTTTTTGTTGGGAAGAGAAAAAAGATTGAATTGTGCGCTGCGCGCTTTTTTGAAGAGCGCGCGGTCCCGGTGGAGATCCTAATAGTTTGAGGTTCGCCTTGGATTTGAGGGGGAGACCACTGAAGTCAATTTGGAATATGAACAACTGTTCAGCAATGAACAGAGTCATAACCTCCTAAATTTATACGGAGAGTTTGATTCTGGCTCAGAACGAACGCTGGCGGCGTGTTTAAGACATGCAAGTCGTACGAGAGTTTTTCGGTATTTATATTGGAAAACTCTAGTGGCGCACGGGTGAGTAACACGTGAATTACATGCCCTATAGAGGGGGATAGCCCGCCGAAAGGTGGATTAATACCCCATAGTTCCCGCAAGGGTAAAGATGGCTTTCGGGCTGTCGCTATAGGATTGGTTCGCGCCCTATCAGCTAGTTGGTGAGGTAATAGCTCACCAAGGCAACGACGGGTACCTGGTTTGAGAGGACGATCAGGCACACTGGAACTGAGACACGGTCCAGACACCTACGGGTGGCAGCAGTCGAGAATAATTCACAATGGGGGCAACCCTGATGGTGCAACGCCGCGTGGAGGATGACGGTCTTCGGATTGTAAACTCCTGTCATCTGGGAGTAAGACCTGGGCATGAATAGTGCACAGGGTTGATAGTACCAGAAGAGGAAGGGACGGCTAACTTCGTGCCAGCAGCCGCGGTAATACGAAGGTCCCGAGCGTTGTTCGGAATCACTGGGCGTAAAGGGAGCGTAGGCGGCGCGGTAAGTCAGATGTGAAATCCCGGGGCTCAACCCCGGAACTGCATCCGATACTGCCGTGCTAGAGGATTGGAGAGGTAGCTGGAATTCACGGTGTAGCAGTGAAATGC
This sequence comes from Luteolibacter sp., assembly GCA_043566505.1. Classification (GTDB taxonomy): domain Bacteria; phylum Verrucomicrobiota; class Verrucomicrobiia; order Verrucomicrobiales; family Akkermansiaceae; genus Luteolibacter. The sequence goes on from CP121322.1 coordinate 1,799,863, forward strand.
GTAGATATCGTGAGGACCACCTGTGGCGAAAGCGAGCTACTGGACAACTCCTGACGCTGAGGCTCGAAGGCTAGGGTAGCGAAAGGGATTAGATACCCCTGTAGTCCTGGCCGTAAACGGTGCACGCTTGGTGTGAGAGGATTCGACCCCTCTTGTGCCGGAGCTAACGCGTTAAGCGTGCCGCCTGGGAAGTACGGTCGCAAGACTAAAACTCAAAGAAATTGACGGGGACCCGCACAAGCGGTGGAGTATGTGGCTTAATTCGATGCAACGCGAAGAACCTTACCAAGGCTTGACATGCATCTCTAAGCGCGTGAAAGCGCGTGACCCTTCGGGGGATTTGCACAGGTGCTGCATGGCCGTCGTCAGCTCGTGTCGTGAGATGTTGGGTTAAGTCCCGCAACGAGCGCAACCCTTGTGATTAGTTGCCAGCACGTAATGGTGGGAACTCTAGTCAGACTGCCCAGATCAACTGGGAGGAAGGTGGGGACGACGTCAGGTCAGTATGGCCCTTACGCCTTGGGCTGCACACGTACTACAATGCCCAGTACAATGAGCACCGATACCGCGAGGTGGAGGAAATCTGCAAAACTGGGCCCAGTTCGGATTGGAGGCTGCAACTCGCCTCCATGAAGTTGGAATCGCTAGTAATGGCGCATCATCTACGGCGCCGTGAATACGTTCCCGGGTCTTGTACACACCGCCCGTCACATCATGGAAGCCGGTCGCACCCGAAGTGCCTGAGCCAACCGCAAGGAGGCAGGGTCCGAAGGCGTAGCTGGTAACTGGGATGAAGTCGTAACAAGGTAGCCGTAGGGGAACCTGCGGCTGGATCACCTCCTTTCTATGGAGAAATTTACAAACCGTTCTCACGGTCCCTGTAAAAGGTCGAGCCCCTTGTGGATCAGCAATGGTTCACACAGATCAGCAATGATTTGATATGGGGTTGCGATGAAGCAATTCATCGCACCTAACAACACTTATTAAAATACCGTGCGTATTGGAAAATTTGCACGCAGCGTGCAATTCAATCTTTTGACTCTTAAAGCATCACACAATCATGGAAATGAGCCCTCGGCTAAGTCGGTCAACGGTCGGAAAGCCGGGCGTTGGACACTAGAAAGGGGGTTTAGCTCAGTTGGTAGAGCGCCTGCTTTGCAAGCAGGATGTCAGCGGTTCGAGTCCGCTAACCTCCACCAAGTCCGCCATCTGGGCCTGTAGCTCAGTTGGTTAGAGCACCGCCTTGATAAGGCGGGGGTCATAGGTTCGAGTCCTATCAGGCCCACCATTTCCGTTAAATGATTGAGATGAATTCCGCGCGATTAGAGTGAGTTCGCTCTTTGACATCCATATGGAGAAATATAATTTTAATGACTATAAAAAAGACTGAGAAGTGGGAGTGTTAAAACTCCTGCGAAGCCGTTCTTACGTAGTCTTGAATATATTCTGATTCCCAAATACATTAAATATTTTTACGGCAAAGGTCAGTGCTTTTGGGCACTGGCTCGTTTAAAGAAACGAGGGATATGAGCAGCGCATGCGTTGCGAATTGAACTCAAAGATAAAACAGGCTGATTTCAAACATGGAATCAAGCTTTTATAGGGCACACAGTGAATGCCTTGGTGCTAACAGGCGATGAAGGACGTGATAAGCTGCGATAAGCTTCGGGTAGGTGCAAATGACCGTTGATCCGGAGATTTCCGAATGGGGTAACCTGATGGAGTTAGAACTCCATCGTTCTTTTCTGAAGCCAGCAATGGAAGTTAGGAAAAGATACGCGATACCCGGTGAAGTGAAACATCTCAGTAACCGGAGGAAAAGAAAGAGAATCGATTCCGTAAGTAGTGGCGAGCGAAAGCGGAATAGCCCAAACCAGGAGCTTGCTCCTGGGGTTGTAGGGCCCCGATATGGGACCAATAAAAATAGATTAAGCAGATGGAAAGCTGCAGCAAAGAGGGTGAGACTCCCGTGATCGAAATTTGCATTGGCCCTAGGGTGTCCCTGAGTAATACGCCACACGTGAAACGGCGTATGAATCTGTGCCGACCACGGCATAAGGCTAAATACTAGTTAGCGACCGATAGTGAACAAGTACTGTGAAGGAAAGGTGAAAAGAACCGCTGTGAGCGGAGTGAAATAGAACCTGAAACCGTGTGCCTACAAGGTGTCAGAGCAGGCTTGTCCTGTGATGGCGTGCCTTTTGCTTAATGAGTCTGCGAGTCAGTATGTGTGGCAAGCCTAAGTCCTTATGGGACGGAGGCGAAGCGAAAGCGAGTCCGAATAGGGCGACCATAGTTGCACGTGCTGGACCCGAAGCGGAGGTGACCTACCCTTGGCCAGGTTGAAGCTTAGGTGATACTAAGTGGAGGACCGAACCGGTGAATGTTGAAAAATTCTCGGATGAGCTGAGGGTCGGAGTGAAAGGCTAATCAAACCCCGTGATAGCTGGTTCTCCTCGAAATGCATTGAGGTGCAGCGTCGCGTGTTGACCCGTGGGGGTAGAGCACTGAAAGGGCTAGGGGGCATACCCGCCTACCAACCCCTATCAAACTCCGAATACCACGGGGTAGAGCGCGGCAGTGAGACGGTGGGGGATAAGCTTCATCGTCAAAAGGGAAACAGCCCAGATCAGCAGCTAAGGTGCCTAAATTATGCTAAGTGGAAAGGAAGTGAGGTTTCATAGACAGTGAGGATGTTGGCTTAGAAGCAGCCACCATTTAAAGAGTGCGTAATAGCTCAAGCATAATACCGAAGCTCTGGGCTTCAGCCCCTGGGGGCTGGAGCGGTAGAGGAGCATTCTAAGCACGTTGAAGCGCGATGGCGACTGACCGTGGAGCGCTTAGAAGAGAGGATGCAGACATGAGTAACGATAAGACGGGTGAAATCCCCGTCCGCCGTAAACCCAAGGTTTCCCGGGCTACGTTTTTCGTCCCGGGGTTAGTCGGGACCTAAGCCGAGGCCGATAGGCGTAGGCGATGGACAGCAGGTTAATATTCCTGCACTTCCGACCCTTAACCCAGATTGACGCATTGCTGGAGGTAACTAAGTGATTGAATTCTGAGGTGCGGCTACGGCCAATCCGTATTACCAAAGGTGGTGCCAAGAAAAGATCTGGTGTATGCTAAGGGACCCGTACCGTAAACCGACACAGGTGGGTGGGTAGAATATACCAAGGCGTAAGAGTGAACCCTGGTTAAGGAACTCGGCAAATTGGCCCCGTAACTTAGGGATAAGGGGTGCCTAGGTATTTTCCTAGGCCGCAGTGAAATGGCCCAACCGACTGTTTAGCAAAAACACAGCATTCTGCCAAGCCGCAAGGCCAAGTATAGGATGTGACACGTGACCAATGCGGAAAGATTAAGATGAGATGTTAGCCCTTGTGGCGAAGCTTTGAGTCCAAGTCCCCGTGAATGTCGGCCGTAACTATAACGGTCCTAAGGTAGCGAAATTCCTTGTCGGGTAAGTTCCGACCTGCACGAATCGTGAAACGAGTTGGGCGCTGTCTCAACCAGGTGCTCAGTGAAATTGTAATGGCGGTGAAGATGCCGCCTACCCGCAGAAGGACGGAAAGACCCTATAGACCTTAACTGTAAGCTGTCATTGGTTTTTCGATTTTCATGCTCAGCATAAGTGGGAGACTTTGAAGCGGTGTTTTAGGACATCGCAGAGTCGCCAGTGAGATACCACCCTTGGGTGTTGGAAAATCTAACCTCGACCCGTGAATCCGGGCGAGGAACAGTGTCAGCCGGTCAGTTTTACTGGGGCGGTATCCTCCTAAAGAGTAACGGAGGAGCGCGAAGGTGGGTTCAGCACGGTTTGTAACCGTGTGTCGAGTGCATAGGCATAAACCCGCCTAACTGTGAGACCTACAAGTCGAGCAGATGCGAAAGCAGGCCTAAGTGATCCGGCGGTTGAATGTGGAATTGCCGTCGCTCAACGGATAAAAGGTACCTTAGGGATAACAGGCTGATTTCGCCCAAGAGTTCATATCGACGGCGAAGTTTGGCACCTCGATGTCGGCTCGTCGCATCCTGGGGCTGGAGAAGGTCCCAAGGGTCCGGCTGTTCGCCGGTTAAAGCGGCACGCGAGCTGGGTTCAGAACGTCGCGAGACAGTTCGGTCCTCTATCCTCTGTGGGCGCAGGAAAATTGAGGGGTTCGGTTCCTAGTACGAGAGGACCGGAATCGACATACCTCTGGTGCACCGGTTGTTCTGTCAAGAGCATGGCCGGGTAGCTAAGTATGGAATGGATAAGCGCTGAAAGCATCTAAGCGCCAAGCCACTCCCAAGATGAATTTTCCCTGAAGGATCGTCAGAGACTATGACGTTGATAGGCTTTAGGTCGAAGCGTGGTAACACGTGTAGCCGAGAAGTACTAATCATCCGTTCGGCTTGATTCCTGTTTTTGGAATCAGATTTATCAACGACACGAAGAGCGGCTTTAAACAAGCCGGTCCAATAAGTCATTAACCATTAGAATCTCCATATGGATGCCAGAGAGCGGGCAAAGGCGGCGAAAGCCGCCGTCAATGGTTCACTAGTCAGTGGTCATTGGTGAAGAGCAAGCCAAGCGCGAAGCTTTTTCCTAATGACAAATGACCAATGACCCAGTAACAAACATACGAACTCAGGCCCCCAGAGACCCAGTTTTGGAATTGCATGGCAAACGCCATTCATCACCAATATTGACCTCTGGTGACCAGAGCGCAGTGGAACCACCCGGTCCCATTCCGAACCCGGAAGTGAAACGCTGCAGCGCCGATGGTAGTGGGACGATAGGTCCTGTGAGAGTAGGTCGTCGCCAGGTCTATGCCCCGCATCTGAGAAATCAGGTGCGGGGCTCTTTTTTTGCCCCAATCACTCGACCTAAAAACCCTTCGCTAAAGATCCAACGCCGCCTGCATCCAATGCCGCCTACACCTCCACTAACTCAAGATGATGCGTCGGCCATAGATGAATGGTGATGTTATTTGGGTAGTTCAAACTCTGGAGCGTCAGTCATCTCATTGGATGTGCCTAAGTTCTTGAGTTTGACCTTGAGTTCAAAGAGGTCGGTGCGCCGGTCAAGATATGGTGTCACTGATCCACTGGAACGAGAACGGTGGAGGTCTGCAATGTCGAGGTCAGTTACAAGCAAGGTTTCGACATTTGAATCGGCGATGGCCTGGATGCCATCACGGGCAAATTCGAAGTCCGATGGAGTATACACGGCTGCTTGTCCGTAGTGGATGTCCATGGCCGGTACGCTTGGAAGGTTTCCGATGACACCTGCGGTCGCGACATAGAATTGGTTTTCGATCGCACGCGCTTGTGCGCAATAGCGAACGCGCAGCATCCCATGACGATCATCGGTGCAATACGGAACAAAAAGAATTTCAACCCCTTGGTCGGCCAGATAGGAGCTCGGCACAGGAAACTCAACATCGTAGCAAATCTGAACAGCGATTTTTGCCTTTGGTGTAGGTAGCACGATCAGTTCATTGCCACCGCTGATACCCCAATAGCGTTTTTCGGAAGGCGTGATGTGAAGTTTCGGCTGGGAGATGTAGCGGCCTTCGGGGTCGAAGATCAGACACTTGTTGTAGATCTTGCCGTCTTCCTCAATTGGGTGACTACCGCCAATGTTGTAGATGCCGTACTTTTTCGCCATACCAGACATCAGGCCGATGAAGGGTTCGGAAAAATCTGAGGCCAATCGGCTAATGCCTTGAACAGAACTCATCGGTTCAAGGATGGAGAGCAGTTGCATAGAGAAGAACTCTGGGAAGAGAACGAAGTCGGCTTTGTAGTCTGCGGCGGTTTCAACAAAGTATTCCACCTGATTGGCAAAATCTTCAAAGGTCTCGATCTTGCGGACTTGGTATTGGACACATGCGACGCGAACTTTGGAAGACGGCTCCGTTTCAGTGTAGTCGGGGTTGAGCCACTCAATGAGGCTCGCATAGTTGTGACTCATTGGGTCCGTGATGTAATTCCGGAGAATCCCTCGGACCGTAAATCCGTGTTTAAGCTGGAAGCTCAAAACTTGATCACGGATGTTCTCGTTTTGAACTTCGACAACGTATTCCTCAGGAGTGAGGTCTTTTGCATATTTGTCGTAACCAGATAAGCGGCCACCTGCCAAAATACGTTTGAGGTTCAGCTTTTTACAAAGTCTGCGGCGGGCCTCATATAGCGCGGCGCCAACTCCTTTGCCTTGGCTGTCGGGGTCGACGTAAACATCAGCACCGTAGAGTGTGTCGCCATTGCGATCGTGATTGTGGAAGTAACCTCCATCGGTGATTCCCGCATACGTGTGAGGGCGATAAGGATTATTGCCTGTTGAGATGATGAGGGAGGCAATCGCTCCTACAACCTCGCCGTCGATGACTGCAACGATTTGGCCGTTGGGAAATATGTTGAGATGGTTTTGTAGCTGTCGGCTGCTCCAGACCACATTTTCCTCAGCCATAAGCGGGAAGGCCTTCTTATTAAGATCAATGAGGTGTGGGATGTCATCTGGCTCCGCGCGCCGCAGATGCACGTCTGCCTCTTTCCCTTGATATGTGAAGTCTTCCATGGGTGAAGTTTCGTCAATAATGAGCAGAGGTCAAGGGAGGCCCCCGATTCCATATTAAATAGACAAGCGACAGAGATTGCTTCGGTATGGATGCATGAAAGTTGCAATCTTGTGGATCCTGCTTGGGAGTTTGGCATTTGCGAACCCTCCCGTTGTTCATGATGGAAAGTTGAAGAAGAAATTCATGGATGGCGTCGGCGCTTTGGCTGATACAGGAAACTACCCCAAAGCCAGTGAGTTGGCAGAATCTCTCAAGAAGGCGCCAGAATCCGTAGAGATCGATAAATCAGCTTATGGAAAACCGAGTGATGATCCATTGAAAGCGGTCTACATGATTGGCGGTGTTTACAAATGTGGGAAGTGCGAGAAGTGGCATAGCAGCGGCGCGGCGACGGCATGGGCGCTTACGGCAAGCGGCATCATGGTGACCAACCATCATGTCATGGCGGGCGGTCGAGGTGATGTGCTCGCGGTGATGGATCAAGATGGGAACTGCTATGCGGTGACTGAGGTGCTTGCTGCGAGTGAGGATTCCGATTTTGCGATTATTCGGGTCGATGGAGTTGGGCTTGCGCCATTGGCTTTGTCGGAGCCTGCTGCAATCGGAACCAAAGTCACGGTGATCAGCCATCCGCGTGGGCGCTATTTCACTCATACGTTCGGCCACATTTCTCGCTACTATTACAACGTCAGGAAAAAGGGCGCCAAGGAAGTGCCCTTCATGGGAATTACAGCGGATTACGCCAAAGGCTCATCGGGTGGGCCAGTGATTGATCCCGAAGGCCGGGTTGTTGGAATGGTGTCTTCGACGACTTCACTTTACACCGAGCGCGGTAGCAGCAAGGAGCCGAAAGGCATGCTACAGATGGTGACTAAGAATTGCGTGCCTGTGGTCGCAATTCGCAAAGGTCTAGGTCTCGACTCAAAGTGATGGCTTAGTGGACGATCTCTGTGCCGACACCACCGTCAGTGAAGATCTCCAATAAGAGTGCATGGGCCATGCGGCCATCCACAAAGTGGACCTTGCGGACACCTGCGTTCAGGGCATCCACGGCGCTACGGATTTTGGGGATCATTCCGCCAGTTATGGTGCCGTCATCAATCAATCCATCCGCCTCATTTCGAGTGACGGATTTGATCAAAGTTTTGGGGTCTTGAGCATCGCTCAAGAGGCCAGGAACATCGGACAGGTACACCAGTTTGGCCACGCGCAGTTCTTTGGCGAGTGCGGCTGCCGCGAGGTCGGCATTGATGTTGAGGAGTTTGCCTGAGGCGAGCTCTGAGGCGAGGGGTGAAATCACGGGGACGATGCCTGCTTTGTGAGCGCTGTCCATGTGGTCAAGGGTGCATCCGACGACTTCGCCGACACGGCCGATGTCCACTTTGTTTCCGTCGGTATCGGTGCCTTTGATTCTCTCGCCAAGGAAAACGTCGTTGCCGGGAATGCCGACAGCTTTGCCGCCGAAATCGCGGATCATCTGCACCAAACCGGGGTTGATTTCCTCGGAGAGCACGCGTTCAACAATTGAAATGGCTTCTGGTGTCGTGACGCGGAAGCCGCCGACAAATTTCGCTTCAAGCCCAGCCTTCTCCATTGCCGCTGAGATTGCTTTGCCGCCGCCGTGTACGACGATTGGGTTGATGCCCGCGACTTCCAGAAAGACGACATCGCGCATCACCTGAGCCACGAGGTCAGGATTTTCCATGGCAGAACCACCCATTTTGATGAGGAAGGTTTTGCCGCGAAATGCTTGGAGGTAAGGGAGCGCTTCGATGAGAGCGTTCGCTTTGTCGACTGGGTTCATGAGCGTATTCTAGCCGTAAAGATGTGATGGCGGAAGGGGAAAGGTGCGATTCAGTTGGCCTTGGGTTTTCCGGAGTATCGGGCGAAGTCCAGGCGATCGGGTTGACCGCGGTAGGTGAACGTTGGTTTGCGAGTCAAGAGGACCAACCAACATGGCAGTGTGCTGATCAGTGCGGCCATGCTGGGCAGCCAAATGAGATAGGTCTGAGCCACTCCGTAATGCGTGGCGAGAATTGCGATGATTGTAACGACAAGCGCGATGAATTTGCCCATGCGTTCTAGCCCGCTGATCACGAACAAGCAGCATGACACTCCAAGCAAGGTCAGAATCTCAACATCGGAGCTCAGTGATGAGAGAGTGATGGGAGGGAGCGGCTTCTCATTGGAGAGCGCTTGAAGAACGATGGCTGGCGCCAGTTGGTTGAAAGCAAGTGTGGTGGGGCTTGTGTTGGATCGCTGGTCGCAAAGGATGGCCGTGGAATAGGTATCGGGAAATGTTTGTTTGTCGGCATCAATCGTTGCGGCGGCTGGAAATGTATAAGGCGCAAAGTATTCGTGGCTGCTTTTCAATCGGCCAAATTCATCGATGGGCAGCTCGATGCCGGTGTTGCCGAATCGAATGACTTCATGCATACGAATTTCTAAATCGTCTAAGGTAAGGCCGAGATGTTGCATGATGGCCAATACCGGGAGAGAAAAGACAATGCGGTCATCCCATTGAGCCATGAGGTATGGATGGTCAGAAGTGTGTTCAGAGTCGATGGAGGTAAAGCCTGCTAAAGATTCAGTATGGAGGATGACACCCGGGATGGGGATGCGGTTGACGACTGGAATCAGAGCTGCATTTCCGGCAATGGTTTTTATGGGAATAGAAGCATCACGGAAGGATTGAGGTAGCGGTTCTGACGTAGGGCCGCGGGATAAAGGGGTGGCTAGAATACAAGAATCGAATGCCTCAAAGGTTTCATCCAAAGCAGCAAGGCTGATGGTGTCCGGAGTGTCCCATGCGAATACTGTCGTGCTGGTGATTTTGCTGATGCCGAGCTTTTTGAGGTTGTCGAGGACCACGGCAATATCGACGGGCGAGTGAGGTGACTGGGAAAAAATTCCATCAGTGTCATCTTCCAGTGAAATGACAATGGGGACTGACGAGTTGTTGTTATCAGCCTTGGTCTCTGTTGTTTGCCATGGGCCATTGGTGGAGAGCTTGCTTTGTTCCGTGAGTTCTCTCCCCTCTATGGTGCGCAAGTAGGAATCGACTATGGAGGGTTGGATCGGAAAGTAAGAAAACAACACCCAACTGAGAATCGCCATCAGCGAGGCTGCGATCCAGACTCGGAGCCGCAGTTGGAGAGTTGTGTTCATAAGTTTGATCAATCGAGCGCTGCGAGCACTGGCGCCAGTGGTTCCTCAAGATCTGTGTTTGCAGTGACTTGTCCTAACAATCGACCAGCCGTGCTGATGTGGGGGCGATACCATTCATCACCACTTGTTTTCAAAATCCTACCATAGGCGCCAAGCGCTTGCATCAGGCGTTGCGCCGCGCATTGATGGAATAGGGAGGTTTCTGGGCGTTCGTCGGACACATCTTCCCACAAATCCATGAGGGCTTCTTGCTCCTCTGTTGAGTGATCCATGTAGGGGTCAAATATCAACGATGCGAGGTCATACTCTTGGCGACCACGGCGTAAGCCTTGGAGGTCGATCAGCCAAACTTGGTCGTCATGAATGATGAGATTCTGCGATTGAAAGTCGCGGTGAACCAAATGCCGAGCAACAGTGCCAAGCTGGTCGGCTTGCATTTGAAATGCGGGATGCGCTCTCAAGTCATCGGCGTCTTTTCCAAGGAAGTCTTCCACCAAGTATTCGAAGAAGTATTCCTGTTCCCACCGGTAGAGTTTCGAATCGAATGGTGGCATCAATTCGAGGTCTTTGGGTGGACGCGCGAAGAAGAGTCGATCGACTTGATCAAACGCAGAGCGGTAATGGGGAAGGCGTTTTTCGAAGGGCTCGTCTTTCAGTGAGAGTAGGTCGATGTCGCCAAGGTCTTGAATCAGTGCAACACGATAGCGTGAGCGGTCGTGCAAAATTTCCGGAACGCAGAGTCGGGCTTTTTTGAGGAACTGAGCGATGGGCACAAATTGGTCATTGTCCTCGCGTTCTTCGGTCCAGTGGATGCCAATGAAGGGATCGCTGACGGGGGATTTGACGCGGACGATGGTGCGCCCTGAGGCTCCCTTTTTGATGGGTTCCAGAGTGATCGACACAGTGGGGTCGACATTCAGGTATTGTCGGGCTGTGGATAGTATCGCTTCGGTAGGCATGGACGTGGGAACTAGGGTGAAAAATCCCTGTATTGCCAAGGGAAAATCGACGTTTTACTCGTAATGGAAGAACCAGAGAAGGACGAGTAATCCGACCCCGAGGCTCCACAGCAGGATGGAATTGCTCACAAAATAGGGATAAACCATCAAAATGAGTCCGATGGCCCGTGGTTGCCACAATTCGAGCTTTTTGCCGTAAACAAAGGCGCCGAAGCCTATGGTGCCGAAGATGAAGCCTGCCAGCAGGTTGAAGGGGTCGAAGCTGAACATGATTGTATTTATGTACACGCTGTGACGTAAACAACGAGCTTAAGGTTGATTTTTGGTAGGTTCGGGTATCTCATGTAACCATGAGACTTTTGCTCGTTGGACACGGTTATTTGGGACAAGCGGTCACGCGTCTGTTCCGAGAGAATGGTTGGGAAACTCAAGCGGTCTCTCTGTCTGGCGGTAATGACTCCATCGCATGTTGCGTTTCGGATCATGACGCCGTGAAGCAATTGCCCGATGCCGATTTTGTCATTCACTGTGCATCATCGGGTCGAGGCAGTACTGACCGAACCTACCAGCGGGTTTATGTCGATGGCTGTCGGAATCTTGTCCATCGCTACCCTGGTGTCCCTATCCTCTTCACGTCGAGCACCTCCGTTTACGGCCAGACACATGGAGAAATTGTCACGGAGACTTGCCCTGCTGACCCCGATCGTGAGCGCGGGCAGCTTTTATTGAATGCAGAGCACTCCATCCTAGAAGCAGGTGGGACGGTTGCACGTTTGTCGGGGATTTACGGACCAGAACGCAGTGCTCTACTGAAGAATTTTTTGGCGGGTAAATCGCAGATTGATGAGGACGGTAAACGCTATTTGAATCATATTCATCGCGATGATGCTGCAAGGGCCATTTATCATATCGCAGAGAAGAATCTAACTGGTCTATACAACGTGACCGATTCTTTTCCGTTGCATCAAATAGACTGCTACAAAGATTTGTGCCGCATGTTCCACAAACCCCTGCCTCCATCAGGTCCACGAGACTTGGATTGCAAGCGTGGCTGGACGAATAAGCGTGTCTCCAATGCCAAATTGAGGGCGACTGGGTGGGTGCCGCATTACCCGTCATTTGTCGAGGCGGCCGAGGAAATTGAAAAAACGCTGGGTTTGGAGCCTGCTCAGAAAGCGTAATCAAGCGATACCCCAAGATGGGAGCATTCGCACAACTTGCTGATGGTCGGTCCGGTTACGTTTCAAATGGCCACGATTTCGTGACGAATGACCGATCAATATCCTTCCAAGATGCAATGAATGCGTGGGTTGAGCGTGAATATTGGGATTTCGTGATGGATTCCCACACCTTGGCTTTGACCCGAGGAGGGATTCGGGCTATTTCCACGCCTCTCCATGAAGGATCAAATCCCCGCCATTCAATCCGACGCTCTTGCCAGCATTGCCAAGGCCGATGACTCACGTTCGCTCGAAGAGGTGCGCGTCGCCGTTCTGGGAAAAAAAGGCACCCTGACTCAAGCCGCGGCTGGCATGAGGGACGTGCCAAATGAAGACAAAGCGGAGGTTGGACAATTGTTGAACACGGCTCGCCAAGCCATCACAGAGGCCATTGAAGAAAAGCAACTCGCCTTGCAAGAGATCGCCGACCAAAAGGCGCTGGTAGGTATCGATGTCACCTTGCCTGCGCGCGAACTGTCCGGCGGAGCACTGCATCCACTCACAGTGATCCGCGATGAGGCAATTGGCATTCTTCGCCGCATGGGGTTCGCCCTCGCAGATGGTCCCGAGATTGAGGATGAGTTTCATTGTTTCGATGCACTCAACACGCCAGCCGATCACCCGGCACGGAATGAAAAGGACACCTTCTATTTTGATTCTGGGAAGTTGCTTCGCACGCACACCTCCAGCGTGCAAATCCGCACCATGGGAACCGCCGCACCACCCGTGCGCATCATCGCGCCAGGGTCTGCTTATCGCCGTGATGAAATCGACGCGACGCACTTGTCCGTCTTCAATCAGCTGGAAGGATTGTTTGTCGCCGAGGATGTCTCCTTGCCTGATTTGAAAGGGACGCTCGAGTATTTCCTGCAGGAGCTTTTCGGTTTAGAAACCGAAGTTCGTTTCCGTCCTCACTTCTTCCCCTTCACTGAGCCCAGCTTCGAAATTGATGTGAAGCTCACCGTCAAAGGTCAGGAGCCTCGTTGGATCGAGGTCGCTGGCTGCGGCATGGTGGATCCAGCCGTTTTCGAGTCGATCGACCAAGGCCGCAAGGACGATGCCTTCAGTCCTGATAAAGTCACGGGCTTTGCCTTCGGCATGGGGCTCGATCGCTTGGCGATGATTCGCTGGGGCATCAAAGATATCCGCTTGCTGATCGAAAACGACGTCCGCTTCCTCAAACAGTTTGCCTGAAGACTCAAGACGGCAAGACACAAGACTCTAGATGAAGAAAACTCATCACGTGTATATCTCATGAATTACTCACTCAACTGGCTTTCCACCCATCTCGACCTTGCAGGGAAATCGATTCAAGAAATCGATGACTTGCTGACATTTGCGGGTGTCGAAGTGGAAGGAATTGAAACCAAGGGCATTGCCTCGGAGAAAATCGTTGTTGCTCAAATCAAAGAAGCGGTTCAGCACGAGAATGCGGACAAGCTCAAAGTGACGCAGGTCGACTGTGGTGAAGGCGAACTTCGTCAGATTGTCTGCGGAGCAAAGAATTACAAAGTGGGCGACAAAGTTCCGTGTTGTTTGCCAGGAGCAACATTGCCTGCAGGTTTCACCATTGGTGAAACGAAGATGCGTGGTGTGGAGTCCAAGGGGATGCTTGCAGCAGCCGAAGAAATCGGCCTGCCAGCAGGGGAAGACGGGTTGATGATTCTTCCTGAGGATGCGCCCATCGGGAAGCCGCTGAAAGAGCTGTTCGACTCAGATGTTCAGTTGGAGCTCGAAGTCACACCGAACCGTCCTGATTTGCTCAGCCATTACGGCATGGCGCGCGAGTGGGCGGCTCTGTTGCAAACTCCATTGAAGGAGTTAGAGATCCCGACGGCTGAAGTCACGGCCTCATCGACGATCACATTGGAATCGCCTAGTGCTTGCCCGCTCTACAGCGCGGTGAAGATCAAAGGGGTGAAAGTCAAAGAGAGCCCAGCGTGGCTGAAAGAGCGATTGGATTCGATCGGTTTGCGTCCGATCAACAACGTCGTCGATATCACCAACTACGTTTTGCATGAGCTGGGTCAACCGCTGCATGCTTTTGATGTTTCCAAAGTCAGCGGTGGCATTGTGGTTCGCCAAGCGAAAGAGGGCGAAACGTTTTCTGCGCTCGATGAGTCCCAGCACACTCTCACGCCGGATGATTTGGTCATTTCTGATGAGTCTGGAGCAGCACTCGCTCTGGCCGGGGTGATGGGTGGTTTGGATTCGGGCGTCACCGAAGGCACGACGGACCTCTTGCTTGAATCCGCTTACTTCACACCACAAGGGATTCGCCGCACCTCGCGCAGCACTGCCTTGATGTCCGATTCGTCATACCGCTTCGAACGTGGCGTCGATCCGCAGGGGGTGCTACCAGCATCGGCCTTCGCCGTGAAGCTGATCCTTGAGATTGCGGGCGGCACTTTGGAAGGCGCGACAGAAGTCGCGGGCGATGCACCTATTTTGACTCAACCCGTTGGGCTGGATGCAGCCAAGCTAGACCAATTGATGGGAGGCTCCATCGAATTGGCTGCTGCAGAAGAAATTCTGACACGACTTGGTTTGACCAAGCTGGATGACGGCAAATGGGAAGTGCCCTCATTTCGCGCCGACCTTCAACGTCACATTGATTTGGTCGAGGAAGTGGCGCGTGTGCATGGCTTAGACAATGTCCCGTCACGTTTCGCGGGTGCGTTTGTTCCATCGAGTCCCGTCGACGCCGCATACGATGCTGACATGATATTGCGTCGCCGCTTGGCTGCGCTAGGGCTTTACGAATGTCAGACCATCAAGTTGATTTCCGATCAACAAGTGGCCGACACCTTGCCGCTGCGCCCGATGCAGGATGGCGACTTGATTCGGGTCAAACTTCCGCTCAGCGAAGATCATGCCGTGATGCGTCCAAGCATTGTGCCGGGCTTGATTGCTTCGGCAGCACGCAATGTGCGCCAGCAAGCCAAAGCGCTTCGGTTCTTCGAAATGGGCCGCGTTTTCCGCAATGCAGGTGGAGGAAAAGCCAAAGATCAAGAGAGCGATAATTTGGCGATCTTAGTCTCTGGAGGAACGGCACCAGCCGGTTGGTCTCAAAATGACCGTGATGCCGACTTGTATGACCTCAAAGGGTTGTTGGGAGCGATGTTGCCGAACCAAACCATTCGCTTTGCTCCGCGTGACCGCGAAGGTTTTGTGTTGGGTTGTGACATCAAAGCCAACGATCAGAACATTGGGGTGTTCGCTCGATTGGCGCCAAGCCGTGAGCGCGCGTTGGATTTTGATACGCCGGTCTTTGTTGCTGAGCTCGATCTCAACAAGTTGCGCAAGTTGATTCGTGGCATTGAGCATGTGGATGATCTTCCACAGTTCCCAGGCTCATCGCGTGATGCTGCGATGGAGTTGGCCGCGGATGTTCCAAATGCGGATCTTGAGAAAGTTCTCGATAAACTCAACGAGCCATTGCTGGTGAGCTACGAATGCTTTGACGTCTTTGCGGATCCTTCGGGCGAGAAGTTGGCCGCGGACCGGAAGTCGGTCGCTTACCGTTTCCTCTACCGCTCATCAGACCGCACCTTGAAAGCGAAGGAAGTGGATGATGCTCACCAAAAAGTGCTCGAAGCCTTATCGAACAAACTCGGAGTGAGCTACAGGTAAAACAAAACGCCACCAAACCTGATAGGCTTGATGGCGTTTGATTGTGTGAATTACCACTCGATTTCGATGCCGAAGTAGGCGCCGGTGCCAGCACCCTCAACGGCTGAGCCGCTAAAGTTGGAGAGCAGGTAGTTTTCATTCAGGGCGTTCTCGACTCTGGTGTGGAGCTTGACTCGTTCCGTCAGTTGGTGAGAGGCGAAGACTCGAGCTACGGTGTAGGGAGAGATGTCATTGCCTCCCCATGAGTGAGTAGAGCGATGAGTTGCTCCGATTCCTACTATCGATTTCTCTGTGGCTTGCCACTGAACGGTCGCGGTGCCAGCGTTCTTTGGCTGATCGCTAAAGCTTTCATGAAGGTAGGTCCACGCAAGGCGGTAAGAGATCGCGCTATCAAAGGGTGTACCTGTGATTCCAACTTCAAGTCCGTCTGTCGCACTGGTGCCAGTTTTATTAACGGGAGTGGTTTTGGATGTGTCGATGGCATCGTCAATAAGGTTGCGGAAGTAGGTAACATCCACGGTGTGATTTTTGCCGATGCTTTGCTCGATGCCTAGATCCCAACCCAGTGACTTCTCGGAGTTGAGGTTTGGATTGCCTTTCACGGTCCCCGATGAGTTCTCGTAAAACAGGTTCAGATACGTCGGGGCTTGAAATGCTGTGCCGACACTACCGCGCAGTCGAGTGCCAGTGCTTTCAATGCGGTAGACCGAACCAAACTTCCAAGTGACTTCATCGCCGTAGGCATCGTAATCCTCCCAGCGCAATGCGGTCGAGGTGGTCAGTTTGTCAGTGACGTCCCATTCCAGTGCCGAATAGATGCCATACAAGTCGCTCGATAAGTCGACGTTTTGGAACGCGATTTGTTCGAAGGAGTCCATCTGCACAAAGCCACCGCTGATGAGACGCAAGTTATCGTGAATCAAGATCTCATGGTCGCTTGATAGGGTGGTGGATTCCAAATCGTTACTGAGCGGATATTGAGAGACATTGTCGTATGATTCCTGACGATGACCAATGGTGTAACGCGACGTCCAGATGTCCGAGATACGGCCGTTTGCGTAGATCGTATTCAAGGTGCTGTCGAAGCGGTCCTTGGAGGAGCCACCGTTCTCATAGAAGTTGTCATTCAGTCGAAACGTCGTGCCGAGTGTCCAGATATCGTCGATGGGCGCTTCTACTCGAAGGGCGGTTGACCCCTGACGGTAAAAGCTGTCATCCGCATCGTTTTCGGTCTCTTCGTAACCACCTGTGAGGTAGCAGGAGAGGCCATTGACCTCGCCCTGAAATGTGGCAAATCCGGACAAGGAATCGAATGCACCAGCTTCGAAGCCCACGCGGGTTGTTGGGTCTCCCGAACCTCTGGGGGTTTCTGACCAGATGACGCCTCCCATGGACTCGCCACCGTAAGCCGCTGATTGAGGTCCACGCAAAACTTCGAGCATGCCGATATCGCGAGTCCGGGCTGTGGTGAAAAAGTTGCCCAGTTGATTGCTGGACCCGTTCATGCGGATGCCGTCAACCACCATGAGAGATTTGGAGGTGGTGAAGCCCCGCACAAAAAGCGATCCCACAGCACCCGTTTGCCCGGCGGTGGATAGCGCGATCACACCGGGTGCCAGGTTAAGAGCGTCCCTCAATTGCGTGATGCCTTGATCGTGCAATTCGGCAGGGTCCAAAGATGTCACGGATGAGGTGACGGTTGAACTGGGCTGCGGAAACCGCATCGCGGAGACGATGACGGGTTCAATTTGAGCAGTGGTTGCGGCGGGTGAATTCGTCGCAAGGGCGGCCAGCGCTAGGGCGCTGCTGAGCGTGCCTCTGAATAGAGGCTGATGTTTTTTGGTCATGTTTTGGTATTCACGTCCGTAGATCGCGGACGGTTGAAAACCTCCTCTGGCTGGCAATCTGGCTGTCCAATCCGCGTGAGCGGGTTGGAGTCACAGTGGCGATACCGCGCTGGAATTTCACCAGCTTCCCCATCTATTTCCTGCCCGGCGTAGGGCTTCCATTGGAGAGTCAGCTCTCGCTGACAGAGAAGCTCGTAGTTGCTTGCTGGATGCCATGCAAGCACCCAGAGCCAAATCATTGGAAAATGGTGGGTTTTCGGCCCCCGATAGAATAAACCCCAATCATTCAGCTGCTTGTCGCTTGACCTTCGCTCGTCACAATCGTTCCTTCCCCGCGCATGTTCCGCCAAGTTCTTAAATCCAAACTTCATCGAGCCATGATCACCGATGGTGACGTGCACTATGAAGGCAGTATCGAAATTCCATCAGATTTGATGGAAGCTGCGGATCTGTGGGCTGGGGAGAAAGTGCTAGTGGCATCGATCACCACCGGAGCCCGTCTTGAGACCTACGTTCTCAAGGGTGAGCCAGGAACGGGCAAGATTCTGATCAATGGAGGAGCGGCACATTTGATCAAGCAGGGAGAGCGAGTCACCATCATGGCCTTCGCGTTGTCTGAAGAGCCGGTGAAGCCGGTTTCCTTGCTTCTGAACGAGAAGAACGAAGTGGTTCGCAACGCCCAATGACCTCTTCTGGGTCAAAACCATTGACCCTCCAAGGCGTTCGACTCTAGTTTCGCTTTATCATGAAACAATCATTGGCTCTAGGGCTTCTCGCCTCATTCATGGTCGCTGCCTGCGGCCCCGCTTCGGGTCCTAGTGGATCAGGCGACATTAACCCGCTAGGCTTGCCAGGTGGTGACCCAGCCAATGAGGGTGAAAAATCAGGCGGTTTGATGCCCGGTCAATTTGTGAAAGCCCGTATTGATGGCACCGCCTTTTTCGAGCAAATCCCAAAAGGGAATGCGCAAGCGGATCAGTTGCTCGACAAAGATACACAGATGAAAGTGATCGAGCCGGGTAGCAGTTTCACCAAAGTCGAATTGGACAGTGGTGTGATTGGCTTCGTGCTGACGGTTGTTTTGGAACCCGTTGTCGTGGATGAAGGAAGCACCGAAGAGCCCGGGCCGGAGAATACCGCTCCACCAGTTGTGGACCCATTGCCAGAGCTTCCGCCGTCGACGATTTACGACGATTGATTTGAGTCAGCCGCTAGTCGCGGTATTTCTCGTAGGCATCGACAATTCTTCCGACCACGGGGTGGCGGACGATGTCGTCTTGGGAAAAGCGTTGGAATGCGATCCCGTCAACACCTTCGAGGGCATGTTCCGCCTCGGACAATCCGGATCGAATGCCAGGCTTGAGGTCGACCTGTGAGCTGTCGCCCGTGACAACCATGCGCGAGGCATCGCCGAGTCGTGTGAGAGCCATGAACATCTGTTCGCGGGTGGTGTTTTGCGCCTCATCAAGGATCACAAAGGACCGTGAGAGTGTGCGGCCACGCATGAAGGCAAGTGGAGCGATTTCGATGGTGCCATCTTCCAGGTAGCGCTGACCCTCCTCGGGGTCCAGCATGTCGTGGATGGCATCGTAGAGGGGGCGCAGGTATGGAGCGACTTTTTCTCGCATGTCACCCGGCAAGAAACCCAAGGCTTCGCCCGCTTCCACTGCGGGGCGGGTGAGGATGATGCGGTGCATCACTCGTTGTTTGAGCATGGTCAGCGCCATGGCCATTGCGAGGTAGGTTTTGCCTGTGCCAGCAGGGCCTAGCCCGAACACGACATCATGTTCTTCGATCGCGCGGACGTACTCCAATTGAGAGGGATTGCGGGGGACAACAGGTTTGCGCCCACGAGAACCGACCAATTTGACCGCGGCTAGATCGTGCACCTTGATGGCGCCGGAGTTGGCGGCGACCTGGATCGCCAGCTGGAAGTCGCGGGTTTCGATGCGGCTGCCATTGCGTCGGGCATTTTCCAGATCTGAAAAAACGGCTCGCGCAAGCTGTACGGCGGGTTCCTCGCCAGTCAGGGTGATCCATCCATCTCGGGTGACGGCTCTCACTTTCAGCTCGGATTCGAGGTGGGCGAGATTTTTGAGATCATTGGCAAAGAGGTCGTGGAGAAACTGTGGGGTATCGAATTCCAGTTTGATTTCGGTGGTTCCGCTTGCGCTCATGGATGCCAAATCGTGGTCAAATCTGCAGTCTTGGGAAATGAAAAATCGGGTTATGGGGGATGGTGCTTGAATCCAATGGGACTCCAGCTTGAATGGAAGGCGTGAAATTAATCGTTTTGTTCGTTGCTGTGCTCTCTCTTGTTTCCTGTGTGGGCAGCCGTGATGCTCTTGTGGTGAAGCAATTCACCCTGAGGGATCAGTTGCACGTTACAGGCGAGGAACCCATGATTCGCATGGAAAAAGAGCGTCGATTGAGAGGGGCTGTCAGCACGGAAGAGCGCAAACAGCGATTGGGGCAATATTACACTTTGCTGTGGAGCGAAAACAAGATGGTGGGAATGCCAGTTGAGGCGATTTTTGAGTATCGCCAGGGGAAGTCGGGCAGCAAAATCAAGACCATGAAGAAAACGTTCCCCCCTGGCGAAACCAGCGGCAAGGTTGAGTTCTCGGTGGTGGGTGATGGTTATTTCGAAGATGGCAAGGTCACTTCATGGCGAGCCACAGCCAAAAGAGGTGATGTCGTGATTGGACAAAAGAGGTCGTATCTCTGGCAGTGAAGTGGGAGATGTTTTTGAAGATGTGTGGTTGACCCAAGCCCTCATTGCAGTAAGCTGATCGGTGTCTGCATTTTAAACGGCACGGCTAGTAAAAGTGACTGCGAATCCCCTTATCTTAATCGGAGTCTTCGATGGATTCAGTTGGATCCGGTGTGAAGGCAAAGGGTCCTTCATGAACAGCCCACTGATGAAGGCATTTGGTGATGAACGGATTGACGGTGGAGAGCGGAAGATTGTTGTGGATCTGGATGAATGCTCAGGCATGGACTCCACCTTCATGGGAACCTTGGCCGGAATGGCGTCGCGGATGACCGCAAAAGGTGGAGTGTTGCAAATTGCGGGAGCGGGTGAGCGCAACCGGCGGTCGCTTGAAGATCTTGGATTGGATTTTTTGATGGAAATTGAACCACCAACCGCAATCTGGCGCGATAAATTGGATGAGATTCGTGAGGACCTCAACGAGGTCAAATCGGTCAGCGCGGCGTTGAATCAAGGCCAACGAGCAAAACATGTCTTGGAGGCACACGAAGTGCTTTCTAACGTGAATGACAGAAATGCTCGCGAGTTCGCAAATGTTGTGGGCATGCTCAAGGAGCAGGTGCCGCCGGATGAAGATTCAAAAGGCAAGTGATAGGCGGGACTTTGCTGAGCTTGTATGAACATTACTCTATCTGAGCTAGAACTCCCGTTGGTCATCGCGGTCGGTGTTTTTGGGATTGCGCTCCCAGCGCTCATTATTTCGCTGC
This sequence comes from Luteolibacter sp., assembly GCA_043566505.1. Taxonomy (GTDB): domain Bacteria; phylum Verrucomicrobiota; class Verrucomicrobiia; order Verrucomicrobiales; family Akkermansiaceae; genus Luteolibacter. The sequence goes on from CP121322.1 coordinate 1,820,730, forward strand.
AAAACCAGCGGCGGCGCAACAAGAGGATGAGTCGTCGATTCCGCGACTTTGAAGGTGAGGAACACCGGATGTTTTCTTTCCTCAATAAAATGGGAAAGGCGATCGAGACTGAGCCATCTCCTGCGATTCTTGCGCGACTCATTGTGGATGGCATATCCGAGGTGGTGGATGCTCGAGGTGGTGCGGTTTATTTTTACGATGAGGGAAAAGACTACCTCACTCCTGCCTACATCACGGAGGATTGTCCGCCACTGATCGGTCTGCCTTACGAGCTCAAGAAAAAAGCAGCGCGTGATCCACGAGCACAAGAAAGTCACATTCGTTTGTCGAGAGTCGGAGTCGATGAGGGGATCATTGGCCACTGCCTCACCGCAGGAGCGCCGATTCATGTCCATGATGTCAAAAATCACTCAGCCTTTCGCGATGCTCTGGTTCAATATTCTGAAAACGTATCGGCCATGCTGGCGCCGTTGTACCATGCTGGAAAAGTGCTGGGAGTATTGGTGGTGGCTCGAAAGTTGGAGGATGGGACATTTAGCAGCAACGATTACTCCGTGTTTCGATCTGCCGCAGAGCAATCGTCATTTGCCATCGGCAACGCTCAGGTGCACCGCGTGGCACACGAAAAGCGGGCGATGGACAGCGAGCTGCACAATGCGCGTGAGGTTCAACGAATTCTCTTGCCGCAGGAAGAACCGGTCATCTCAGGTTTTCGGGTTAGCGGAACCAACCTTCCAGCACGAGTAATCAGCGGCGACTATTACGATTACCTTGATCTAGGGGAGAATAAATTTGCGATCGCGATCGCCGATGTATCGGGCAAGGGCGTCCCGGCTGGTTTGTTGATGGCGATGTGCCGGAGTTCGCTGCGTTCCGTCGCGCCTCATGCGGATTCACCAGCGAAGATTCTCTCAGCGGTCAATCGCCAGTTGTTTCCAGATATTCGTGAGGACATGTTCATCAGCATGGCATTGTGTCTGTTGGATGAGACTACGGGCATCATGACCATTGCACGTGCAGGGCACGACCCGGCATTGTTGTATCGCCACAAGACGGGGAAAGTTGAATTGCTAAGATCCCCTGGGTTGGCATTGGGTGTGGATGAAGGGGATGTTTTTGAACGAGTGACAAAGGACCAAGAGGTGCAGCTCTATCCAGGCGACTGCGTATTGCTGCACACGGATGGTGTCAGAGAGGCGCTAGGTGAGGATGAGGAAGAATTTGGAATGGACCGGATGTCAGAGTGCTTCAAATCTGCCGCGCCATTGGGATCCGCTGCGGTCTTGGAGAGAATGCAGGAGGAGTTGAGAGATTTCACCAACGAAGGGCCGCAGATGGACGACATCACATTGGTGGCCATTGAGAAAAAGCGATAACCTGTCTCCTGTTCGGCATAGCTAATACCGCTTTTTTGGTAAATCTCTGTTGCTGTTGAGACCGTAATCCCTTGAAGTCCCTGCATGCGTTACGAACCTATTCCGTCTGGGCTTTTTGTGAAAAATCGCAAAAAGCTGGCTAGCAAGCTCAAGCCCAACAGCCTTGCGATCATTCACTCGAATGACATCTATCCTACCAATTCAGACGGGACCATGCCGTTTCGCCAAAACTCTGATTTGATATATCTATCAGGCATCGACCAAGAGGAGACAGTCCTCATGCTGTTTCCAGATGCTCCCGACCCGAAAGACCGCGAAATCCTGTTCGTTCGTGAAACCAGTGAGTTTTTGGCCATTTGGGAAGGTGCCAAGCTCACCAAGGAACAAGCCCGTGAAATCTCAGGAATCGAGCGCATCGAGTGGGTTCATGATTTTGAATCCGTACTGCACCGCATCACTCCTCAGGCGGAAAACATCTACCTCGAAACCAACGAGAACATCCGCTCGTCGGACATCGTGCAAACTCGCAACGCTCGATTCATCAAAGAATGCCAGGAGCGATATCCATTGCACAACTACGAGCGACTCGCTCCCGTGATCTACCGCTTGCGCACGGTGAAAGAGCAGGAGGAGATCGATGTGATGCAGAAGGCCTGCAACATTACCGAAGCTGGATTTCGCCGTATTCTAGGATTCATCAAGCCTGATGTTGGTGAGTGGGAAATTGAGGCTGAATTGTTGCACGAATTTGTGCGTCGCGGGTCACGCGGGTTTGCTTACTCGCCGATCATTGGATCCGGTTCAAGTGCCTGTGTTCTCCACTATGTGGAAAACAACAAACGATGCAAAGATGGAGAGATGATTCTGCTCGATGTCGCTGCTGAATACATGAACTGGCAATCGGACCTAACACGAACCGTTCCTGCAAATGGTCGCTACACCAAAAGACAAAAAGACGTCTACAACGCTGTGCTCCGCGTTATGCGTGCTGCGGATGAACTGTTGCGTCCAGGCAACAACCCAAGGCAATTCCAGAAGCAGGTGATGGAAGTGATGGAAGAAGAACTTGTCGGCTTGGGCTTGTTCTCTGCCAAAGAAGCAAAAGCTCAAGGGCCTGATAAGGCATTGGTGAAAAAGTATTTCATGCACGGAACATCTCACCATATGGGCATTGATGTGCACGATGTGCATGGCCCAAACCAAACCTTTGAAGAAAACATGTGCTTCACCATCGAGCCCGGTATCTACATCCGCGAAGAAGGCTTGGGCTGCCGACTCGAAGACGACGTCATCATCGGCAAAGACAAGAACTTCAACATGATGCAAAACATCCCGATCGAAGCGGATGAGATCGAGGAGTTGATGAATCAGTAAGCGCGGAGCGCTTGTTCTTGGTTCCTAGTTCTTGGTTTAGACTAGTTCGGCGGCGATGGGGTCGACGAGGGCTCGGCCGTGGTGGATGAGGATGAGTTGCTGGCCGTCGATGCGTGCGAGCTGTTCATCGCACAATGCTTGGGCACGTGCTTGGCCATCTGAGTCGAGGAGGCTAAGCGGGATGCCTTCTTTGGTGCGAAGGCCTAGAGCGATGCGCTCCAATCGACGTGCTTCTGCATCTAAAGGTTCCGTTTCATCAATGGCATGACCGATCGATTGAATACGCTGCACGTAGGCGGCGGTATCGGCGATGTTTTTTGAACGGGTGTCGTCGATGGTCGAAACCGCGGATGGCCCTAGGCCGAGGTAGTCTTCGCCGCGCCAGTAGCCTTGGTTGTGAGAAGAGTGGTAGCCAGGCTGGGCGTAGTTTGAAGTCTCATAGTGATCGAAGCCAGCAGCGGTGAGTAAGTCGTCGGCGAGATGGAAGTAGGTGGCGTCGTTGTCCTCGTTCTCGCTCATCTCGCCACGCTTGAGCGAATCGAAGAAGGCAGTGTCTTCTTCGTAGGTTAGGTTGTAGGCCGAGATGTGATCGGGTTTTAGCGAGATGGCATGCTGCAGCGTGCTTTTCCAGTCCGCTTTCGACTGACCGGGGATCGAGAACATCAGGTCGATGTTGATTTGAGGAATGCCGGCCTCGCGCAGGATGGCGATGGATTCGGTGGCTTGTTCAGCGCTGTGTTCGCGGCCGAGCGTTTTTAAGACGTGAGGCGTGAACGATTGGATGCCGAGGGAGATGCGGGTCACGCCGAGCTCAGCGAAGAGTCGGGCTTTCTTTACATCGAAGGTCGCAGGATTGGCCTCGAGCGTGACTTCATCGAGTTTGTTGAAATCAATTTTCTTGTGAAGTGCGCCAAACAAGGTTCGCAAGTGAGTCGCCGACAACATGCTCGGCGTGCCGCCGCCGAGGTAGATGGTGCGCGGCGCTGTGGTGATGCGCTGTTGCGCTTCAGCGGCAAGCGCGTCGATGTAAGCCCCAATCGCCGTGTTGCCCGGGGTATGCTTGTAGAACGAGCAATACGGGCAGATCCTGTGGCAGAAGGGGATGTGGAGGTAGAGGAGCAAAAGGGTTCCTGGTTCCTAGTTCTTGGTTCTTAGTTGGCTCAGGCCTTGAGCGCGTCCAAGCGTCCATCGGCATAGGCGCCGAAGACGGCTTGGATTTCATCGCGGACGCGGCGGAAGACTTTGAATTGCTCTTCTTCGCTGCCTTCGGCGTGAGCGGGGTCGTCGAAGGGCCAGTGGTGACGGTTCGCCTGCCAAGGAAAGTTGGGGCAGGCTTGGTCGGCGTTGCCGCAAACGGTGATCACGGTCTCAATGTCTTGATCGAGGAACTCATTGAGGTGCTTCGAAGTGTGATCGCTGATATCGATGTCAATTTCCGCCATGGCTTTGATGCCGAGTGGGTGAACATAACCCGCGGGGTTGGAGCCGGCGCTGACAACGCGAAATGAGTCGCCGAGAGCTTTTTGGAGGATGCCTTCGGCAATGTGTGAACGACAGCTGTTGCCGGTGCAGAGGATGAGGATGGTGGGCATAGAATTGAATATTGGAGATTGCTTATTGATTATTGGAAGAGGGCTTCGTGAAGAGTTTGCCTTTCAGATAAAATGAGACATGGACGAGGCCGATGAGGGCGGGGACTTCGATGAGCGGGCCGATGACGGCAGCGAAGGCGACGCCTGATTCAAGACCAAAGACGGCGATGGCGACAGCGATTGCGAGCTCGAAGTTGTTGCCCGCTGAGGTGAAGGCGATGCTGGCGGTGCGCGGGTAGTCGGATCCAAGCTTGGCGGCCATCCAGAAGCTAACGAGGAACATGATCGCGAAATAAATGACCAGCGGGATGGCGATGCGCAGCACATCGAGGGGGAGGCGGACGATGGCATCCCCCTTGTAAGTGAACATTACCACGATAGTGAAGAGTAGCGCGATGAGAGTGAGGGGGGAAATCCTGGGAATGAAGGTTGTTTCATACCATGCCTCACCCTTGGCTTTAACAAGCAGGACGCGGCTCAAGGCGCCAGCGGCAAATGGGATGCCTAGATAGATGAGCACACTTTGAAAGATGTCACTCATCGCGATGTCGACGACAACCCCTTCCAGCCCGAAGTAGGGAGGCAAGACGGTAATGAAGAACCAGGCATAAGCGCTGTAGAAAAAGATTTGAGCGATGCTGTTGAGCGCGACGAGCCCTGCGGCGTACTCACTGCTGCCTTTCGCGAGTTGATTCCAAACGAGAACCATTGCGATGCAGCGGGCGAGCCCGACGAGAATCAATCCGACCATGTAGTCGGGTTGATCACGTAGAAAAACGATGGCTAGGACCCACATCAAGACGGGACCAATGATCCAGTTTTGGATGAGCGAAAGACTGAGAACTTTTGTGTTTGAGAACACCTTGGGCATGTCGCCATAGCTGACTTTTGCGAGAGGTGGATACATCATCACAATCAGACCAATCGCCAACGGTAGGTTGGTGGTTCCGATGGTCATCGGTGCAAAGAACTCAGCCGGGTTGGCAATCACCCAGTTGCCGAGAGCGATGCCAATGGCCATCGCAGCAAAGATCCAGACCGTCAGGTAGCGGTCGGTGAAGGACATGTTTTTGGCAATGTTGTTCATAGGGTAAATGCTGAAAGCTGAAATTGAGAAATGCTGAAATGGGATTAGCAACAGCCGCTAGGGCCGCAGCAGGGGTTTTTGTCGCCGCCGATGGCGGGGATGCGAAGGCTGGGCATGTCGATGCCGCAGAGTTCTGGAGCCAGACATTCGGTGTGCTTGTGGGCGAGGTTGAGAATCACGGCTTCATCGGTCACATCATGGCCATCGATGGTGTATTGTGAGATCACTTGGTCTTCGTATTCGATTTCCACGGGAACCGATTCGTCGGGGAGGAGTTCTTTGCCCTTCTCAAGGATGCCGGCCATCTTTTTGGTTTCGATGCGGTGGTCGTAGTCTTTTCCGACCCATACTTGCAGTTGGCAGGTCGTTTTCTCTCGGTGTTTGCCCCCGCAGTCGAAGAAGGTTTTGTCGACGCGCCCCACCTCGGTGATGTGGAAAGAAACCGGAACGTCCGATGAATCGGGCAAGCGCAGGCGGAAGAAGTGCTCTTGGTGGTCGGCGAGCAGGGATTTGAGTTCTTGGAGGGTCATGCTATTGAGTAAATTTTGAAATTTGAAATGCTGAAAAGCTGAAATGAAAGGGGCTTAGCTCTTTGTTGCTAGGCTGCGTGGTTTGGCGAGTTTTTTGGGGCCGGGGCAGCAGGTGGAGTCGCGATGGGCCATGCGGGCGGCGGCCCGTTTTGTGTCTGCCTGATGAAGTGGGTCGTCAGGGAATTGTTTCAGCGCGGCTTTGAGCAGGGGGAGGTGCGGCCGTGCAATTCGGAAGTAGGTCCACTTGCCGCAAGTCTCGCTTTCGAGCAGGCCAGCCTTGCGAATCACCTGCACATGGCTGGAAACCGACGAATGCGGCATGTCGAGAATGTCGGCGAGCTCACAAACACAGAGCGCCCGATCCATCACCAAACGCACCACCCGCCAACGAGTCGGGTCGGCGAGGGAACGGAAGAACGTAACGGGATTCGTCATAACGACGAGTGTCGTTATGAAGTCAGCTTTGTAAAGGCGTTTATTCTTTCAAAGCCGGCTTGAAGGCTTCGAGGAACTGACGTTCGGCTTCGAGTGTGCCGATGAGGACCAGCTTGCTGTTTTCGGGTAGGCCAGCGAATGGGTCGGGGTTGATGGTTCGTTTGCCATCGACTTCTACCGCCAGCACCGAACAGCCGGTGCGTGAGCGCACTGCGGAGTCGGCCAAAGTTTTCCCCACCAGCGATGAGGGGACGGTGACGGAGAAAATGTTCACGCCTTCGGCTAGCAGCACGGTGTCACTACTACGCAGAAGGTTGAAGATGGTGTTGGCGCCCATGGAGGCGTAGGAGAGCGTGACGTCGGCTCCCGCGCGGTGCAGGCGCGAGGCGTTGTTCTCTTGAGTGCAGCGGCTGATGATCTGCATGTTGGTGCGCAAGCGACGGTAGAAGATGGTAAGGAACGTGTTGAGCTCGTCTTCGTGGGTGGTGATGATAACGGATGCGGCATCGTGAAGCCCGGCTTTGACGAGCACATCGAAATCGGAGGCATCGCCAATGATGGTATTCTCAATGTTGGTGACGCGCTCGGGGAGGCGTTCGATGAGCGACCATTCGACGCCGGCTTCGGTCAGCGCCTGTGCGGTGGCGCGACCGACACGGCCGCCGCCTGCGATGACGACCTTGTTTTCCTGTAAGACTTGGTGTTTGCCGTAGATTTTGTCGTAGGCCTCGAAGTGGTCTTTCGAGCCAGCCATCACCAGCACAGTGTGAGTGCCAATCTCGGTGTCGGGATCGGCGGGTTCAAACTGTCCGCGAACCCACAAACCCACCACCGTGACGCCCGTTTCCTCGCGGAGTTGGCTTTCCATGACGGTCTTGCCTGCAAGTGGCGTATGGGCAGCGCTGGCTTCGGCGATGATTAGGCCATCAAGCTCACCGATCACGTGGGCCTTGGCATCGTTGCCGATGACCCGACGAGCGAGGGTTTGCCCCATCATTTCTTCCAGCCGAAGGATGTCGGTGACTCCAGCAAGTTCGAGTGCGCTGCGAACCATCTCGCAGGATGCCGATGCCACAATGGGAACATTATCGGAGAGTTCTCGAACGGTAAAGCAGACATTGGTGTTGGCGACGTCGTCGAGTGTCGTCACGACCATCGCCGCTCGTTCCACCGCGATACGCTTGTAGGTTGCGGGGTCACTGCGATCGCCCATGACGACAGGCACGCCTTCGCTGCGGAGGCGCAACGCTTCGTCGAGGGTTGGGACGAGAACATACCAGGGATACCCATACTTTTCTAACAGACGACTCAGAACCTGCGCGACGGGGCCGTAGTGGGTGAAGATCACGTGGCGCTCTGTGTTGGAGTGCACTTTGGTGGGGGCCTTGGCTTTTTCTTGGGCCTTCATCCACGGCGCGTAAAAGAACTCGATGAAGGTGAATGGTAAAATGACGAGCAAGAAGATGACCCCGGTCACCAAAACCACGATGGAGAAAAAGCGTCCTGCGTCTGATTGGAATGTGATATCACCAAAGCCAAGCGTCGACATCACGGTGAGCGTCCAATAGAGGCCTGTCATCCAACTGTGGTGTTGGCCTTCACGTTCCATCAGCCAGTGGAACACCACGCTATAGAAGCCGATGAGGGCGGCTAGAATGCAAAGGAGTTTGACCAGAACCATCAGGTTGGTTCGGCTGGTCCGTGAGTGCAGCTGGGCGCTCATGACGGACATTAGAGATTTCATCGGGGTTGTGGGTAGATGGTTGAAAGTATGGGGCTGACCAACTGGCGTAGCCATTACAGCACAATCTGATCGGTCGCCAAGGGGGAACGGGCGGGGGCAGGTCGTTTCATTTCCCGCTTTGCCTAATCCCTCCTAGGCGCTAGGCTCCGCGCCTTCCCATGAAAACAAGCGAACTTTATCAACAACACATTCTTCCGACGTATGGCCAGTTTCCGCTGGTTCCGGTGCGCGGTGAAGGTGCGTATTTGTGGGATGAAGAAGGGAAAAAGTATTTGGATTTTTGTTCGGGGATCGCGGTGTGCTCGTTGGGGCATTGCCACCCTCGGCTGGTCTCAGCGATCACGGAGCAGGCAGGGCAGTTGATGCACATGTCGAACCTCTATCAAAATCCGCTGCAGGGCGAGTTGGCTCAGGAGATCAATGAGTATCACGTGAAATTGCCCGGCAAGTTGTTCTTTTCCAATTCTGGAGCGGAGGCAAACGACGGCTTGATCAAGTCGGCTCGGCGGTTTGGTAGCAAGCGGCACCAGCACGACACCACGCCGCGGTATGAAATTTTGACATTCGGCATGTCCTTTCACGGCAGAACCTTGGGTGCCATGTCGGCAACCGGCCAAGCCAAGGTGCACGAGGGGTTCTACCCGCTTTTGCCAGGTTTCCGCTATTTGCCATTCAATGATATTGAGGCTCTGAAGTCGGCCGTGAAACCGGAGACGGTTGCGATCCTTCTGGAGCCGATCCAAGGGGAGGGTGGCGTGAATGTCGCGACTCCCGAATTTTTACGGGCGGTTGCGGCCACCTGCAAAGAGCATGACTTGTTGTTGTTCTTCGATGAAGTGCAAGCGGGCTTTGGTCGGTGTGGTGATCCGATGGCATGGCGGGCACTCGCTCCGGAGATTGAGCCCGATGGAATTTCCTGGGCCAAAGGCATGGGTGGTGGTGTGCCGATCGGTGCGTTCTGGTTGAGCGATCGCTTGATCGAGGATGGTGGTGCCTCGTTGTCGTCTTTGATGGGTCCCGGCTCGCATGGTTCCACCTACGGCGGCAACCCGCTCGTCTGCGCGGCGTCGCTTGCGGTTTTGAAGGAGATCCGCGAAAAAGATCTCTCCGCACATGCATTGAACATGGAACAAAAGATCCGGGCCGCGATTGATGATTGGAATCTTCCCGTCATCACCGAAGTGCGCGGCAAGGGGCTATTGTTAGGGATTGGTTTGAATGCCGATCTCATCACAACTCCTGAAGGCAAGACGCCAGCGCTAGTGGTCGTATCCAAACTCATGGAGGCCGGGTTGATTTGCCCGCCTGCGGGACCGAACACCTTCCGCTTGTTGCCACCGTTGAATGTCACGGAGGCTGAAGTCGATGCGGCATTGGCAACCATCAAGAAAACCTTGGTAAGTCTCACCAACGAGGCGTAAGCTCACCTTTCCCCAAAAAGAATATCGTTATGAATCATCTTCTATCCATTGAATCGCTCAGCGCAGAAGAAATCACCAACTTGTTGAAATCCGCCGCCAAGCTCAAGGAGCAGCGCGGCAGCGATGAGAAGCCTTTGCAGGGTCAGACTTGGGCAATGATTTTCACCAAGTCGTCGACCCGGACCCGAGTTTCATTTGAAGTGGGCATTCGCGAGCTTGGTGGCTTTCCGTTGTTCCTCTCGAAAAACGAAATCCAGCTGGGTCGTGGTGAATTGATCAAAGACACGGCACGCGTGTTGGGGCGCATGGTGCACGGTGTGATCATTCGGACCTATGCGCAGGATGATGTCGCGGAGTTTGCGGAGTTTTCGAAAATCCCGACCATCAATGCCCTGACCGATGACGAGCATCCGTGCCAGATCTTGGCCGACCTCCTGACGGTTCAGGAAAAGCTGGGCACTTGGGAAGGCAAGAAAGTTGCATTCATTGGTGATGGGTTTTCCAACATGACGCGGTCGTGGATGTGGGCCGCAAAGCGTCTTGGATTTGAGCTGGCGATTGCATCGCCAGTATCCTGCCAGCCGCCTGCGGATTTCATGGCAGAGCTTGATGCGCCTAACGTTACCGTAACGTCTGAGCCTACTGTTGCCGCGAAAGGTGCTCATGTCATCAACACCGATGTCTGGCTCTCCATGGGGCAGGAAGGGCAGAAAGAGAAGGAACTCGAGTTCGCCGGATTTGAAGTGAATGCTGATTTGCTCAGCAACTCCGCTGAGGGTCACATCGTCATGCATTGCCTTCCTGCCTATCGCGGCAAGGAGATCAGCAATGACGTGCTGGAACTCCACGCGGACACCATTTTCCAAGAAGCCGAGAACCGCCTTCATGCACAGAAGGCGGTGCTAGTGAGCTTGGCGACGGCTTGAGCGATTTGCCAAGCAGTACGCCCATGTCCTCGCCCAGTCGGAGACTGAGGCGGAAGTAGGAGCTACTTGCGCTCCAGCGACTATCATCGCGGCCACCCAAAGAGCGCTATTCTTCGTCCTCGGGAGCGTTGGCGAGCGATTGACCGTCCTTGAGGAGTTGCACTTTCAGCTTCTCGTAGTCGACATCTTGCACTGACGAGCCGGCATCAATGGCTTGAACAGCGGCAGTTGCGGCACTCTGTCCCAAAACCATGCCAACGGGTTCCATGCGGATGGATCCGAATGCGATGTGGGAAGAAGACAGGCACCATGGCACCAACAAATTTTCGCATTCACCTTTGGCAGGCACGATGGAGCGGTAAGAGATGGGGTAAGGTTTGCCGCCAAGGCTCATTTGGATGTCGCCCTCGTTCTTCAACTGGCCTTTCCAGTTCACACGTTGCACGTGGTGGGAGTCCATGGTGTAGGCACCCATGCCGACGGAGTCCTTCACTTGTGGAAAGCCCTCATCTTGGCGGCACTGGTGCTCAGTCATCACGAAATCTGAAATCATGCGGCGACCCTCACGCACATAGAGGTTGTATGGCCAGTGGTTGTTGTCGACGAACTCGTCCTTCGGCAAACCCCATCCGGAATACTGCTTGCGGACATCTTCTGGCACGCGTGGGTGGTTTTGCAGCGTCCAAACCAATCCGAGCTGCCAATCTCTGTGTTCGTCCTCAAGCGCTTCACGCTCGTTGTGCGAGAGGGTTGTCCAGTCCCAGTATTTGGGATTGCTTGGTGGAAGTGGGCTGTAGTTCTGGCCAATGAAGTCCGTCGAGATTCCACCGTTGTTGTTGGAGTCGGTCTTGCGGTTGGGCATGGGGGAAAACTTGTAGAACGATCCCCACTGTCCGCGGTGGCCGGCGTCTAGGGCGCGGAATAGGATCTCGTAATCTGCTTCGTCGTAGCTCTCGGGCTTTTCGATGGGCACTTGATTGTCCGGTGCGTCGGTCAGGCACATGCGGTAGCAGAAGGCTTGTAGGCGGTGGTCACCCTTGCCGACGTCGGCCTCGTCGTAGGGATTTACGCCGGGTAGCAGCCCGCTCTCAGGGTCGCCTTTGACCATGTATGGATCGATGTTCTTGGGCAGGTTGTTGCTGTGCACCGGCAGGGTGATGGCATTGGACTTTTCATCATAAACTGAGTTGGCCTCGCGGCCCACGGTGAAGCTCACACCCGCCGCGGCGAGCAAGTCGCCTTCGTAAGATGCATCGATGAACATCTTGCTGCCGATTTTGGTGCCATCCTCTAAAAGGATATCGGTGATGCGTTGCCCGTTCATCGGCGCGTCTTGATTGAGATCCAAGCGTCCATCGATGACCTTCACCCCAGCTTCGGCAACGAGTTCGTCAAAAATCATTTCTGCAACCTTCGGTTCGAAGACTGAACCGAGTTGGGTTTCGTCATCGAAGGTTGGCGCGCCTTGGCCTTTCTTCGGAAACTCGTCTTTGCTTTGCTGCACCCATGCATCTTCCTTTTGGTAGTGGAGGTAGACCTTGTGGTAAAACTCGCGTGAGATTCCGCCAAGAATTTTGGAGTTGCCGATGTCGGTCCAACCCAGGCCACTGCTGGTCAAGCCACCGAGGTGACCGTATTGTGAAATGAGGATTACCGACTTCTCCATTCGCGCGGCTTGCACCGCAGCAGCGACACCAGCGGCGGAATCGCCATACACGACCACGTCGGCCTGGAGCGCAGATGCTTCGTCTGGTTCTGTTTTTTCAGAAGCCTTTGTTTCAGTTTTTTGGCTGCATGAGAAAAACAGCAAGAAAGGGAGGAGGAAGAGTAATCGATGGGGCATGATTTTCAAAGATGGAGAATTACAAAAAACCCGCAAGCCCTTAAGAGGCTGCGGGTTTTGTTTTGTAGATGAATGAATGTTTGATTCGTTGATCGGCTGGGCGAATTACTTCGCGGCGTTGATGACGCTTTCCTTGGTCATGCCAAGTTCGGCCATGACGGTATTGCCTGGGGCGCTGATGCCGAATCGATCGATGCCGATCACTTTGCCAGCGGTGCCGACGTATTTCCACCAGAGGCCGGAAACACCAGCTTCGATGGCCACACGTTTGGTGCAGGCGGCGGGAAGGACGCTTTCTTGGTAGTCGGCGCTTTGGCGGTCGAAGCGCTCGAAACATGGCATGGAGACCACGCGGACACCGTCGCCGAGTTCAGCGGCAGCGTCCATGGCGTGTTGAAGTTCGGAGCCAGTGGCGAGCAAGATGGTGGTGAGATCGCCGGTTTCCTTCTTCACGATGTAACCGCCTTTGAGGACACCGTCGCGGCGTTCTTGAGCGGAGAGGTGGTTCATCAGCGGGATCGCCTGACGGGTCAGGATGAGGGCGGTAGGGCCATCGTTGCGGCTCATGGCAGCAAGGTAGGCACCTGCGGTTTCCTCGGCATCGCCAGGGCGAATGACATCGAGGTTTGGAATCACGCGCAGACCACTGACGGTTTCCACCGGTTGGTGAGTTGGGCCATCTTCACCGACACCGACGGAGTCGTGAGTGAGGATGTAGGTGACAGGTAGGCCGGAGAGCGCTGCGAGGCGGATCGAGCCACGGAGGTAGTCGGCGAAGACGAGGAAGGTCGCGCCGCTGGTGCGGAAGAGGCCATCGTAGGCGATGCCGTTGCAGATCGCGCCCATGCCGTGTTCACGGATGCCGTACCAGATGTTGCGGCCGGTTGGATTGTCAGCGGAGAAGTCGCCTTGGTCCTTGAGGTAGTTTTTGGTCGACCCATAGAGGTCGGCGCTACCGGTGATGACTTGTGGAACGGCTTGAGCCACTGCGTTGAGTACCACGCCGCCGGCGCCACGGGTCGCGTCTTTGTAGTCTTCTGCGAAGGCTGGGATCTTGTCGCTGAGGTCGGTCGGGACCGAGAGAGCGACGCCGTCGGTGAGTTGGGTTGCCAGCTCAGGATTGGCTTTGGCCCATGCGTCGTAGGTTTGTTGCCATGCTTCGAAGGTAGCTTTGGATGCGGCTTTCTTCTCGGCGAAGAACTTCTGGGTTTCCTCGGAGACGAAGAACTTTTCGTCAGGAAGGCCGAGAGCTTTGCGGGCTTCATCGACGAATTTTGCACCGCCTTCACCGTGGCCTTTGGCAGTTCCGGCAACTTCTGGGATGCCTTTGCCGATGGTGGTTTTGGCGATGATGACTTTCGGTTTGCCGTTATCGTCCGCCTTGGCTTTCTCGAGTGCTGCTGAAACAGCGTTGAGGTCGTGGCCGTCGATGGTCACTGCGTCCCAACCTTGGGATTTGTAGTAAGCTTCAGCGTCTTCGCTTTGGGTGACGTCGGCCATGGCGTCGAGAGTGACATCATTGGAGTCGTAGATCAGGATCAGGTTATCGAGGTGGTTGTGGCCGGCGAAAGCGATGGCTTCCTTGGCAACACCTTCTTGGAGGCAGCCGTCGCCGTGGAGGGCGATCACGTGATGGTCGAAGATCGTGTGCTCATCGGTGTTGTAGAGCGCTGCGGCGCGTTTGCCGGAGAGGGCGAAACCGACAGCGTTGCCGATGCCTTGGCCGAGGGGGCCGGTGGTGGCTTCGACGCCTGGGGTTTCGTGGTATTCGGGGTGGCCTGGAGTGATCGAGTGGAGTTGGCGGAAATTTTTCACCTCATCGCGTGAGACGGCGTAGCCCGACATGTGGAGCCAGCTGTAGATGAACATCGAGCCGTGACCGGCGGAAAGGATGAAGCGGTCGCGGTTGAGCCATTTGGGGGCGTCGGGGTAGTAATTCATCGATTCGCCGAAGAGAACGGCGCCGATTTCTGCACATCCGAGAGGCAGACCGAGGTGGCCTGAGCTACAGGCATGAATGGCGTCCATGGCGAGGCCCCGGGCTTCGTTGGCGGCGGTTGAGAGCAGTGAGTTATTCATAGCAGTAAGGTAATGTGGCGGGCGCGCCCGCTGCGGGCGGCAAGCCTAGGAAGACTCGGGCGCTTGGCAAGCCGCCATTGCGAGTGGGGGGGCGAATAATTGGGACAAGATGGAAAATTCGGGAATTTTGAGGAACTTCCGCTGAATTACCAAAAAAAACTTGCCTTCCCTCCATACATGCGGTTTTTTGCCCGCCCGCACCGCGAACAATGACCCGTTCGTCTATCGGTTAGGACTCCAGGTTTTCATCCTGGCAAGAAGGGTTCGATTCCCTTACGGGTCGCCAATAAGCCTCCACACGAAAAAACGTGTGGAGGCTTTCCTTTTTCAGGGGTGATTCGATCTCAGATTCCCACCGCCCGGCGCCAGATTTGCGCCATCAGCGCGTGACCTGAGGTGCTCGGGTGGATGCCATCCCAGAGCCAGAATTTTGCTTCTGCGGCATTGCAGGCTTTGTCGATCTCCGACTGGAAGGGGACATAGGTAAGCTTGAAATCGTCCGCGAGCTTCTTCGCAACCTTGGCATACTCAGGAACCGTTTTTCCTTCATTGCTTTTGAAAACATCGCCACGCGTAGTGAAGGGCTCGCAGATGACGACGCGAACCCCTGGCAGAGCGGCTTGTGTGTCTTGGATCAACTTGCGGTAGCCGTCTTCGTAATCCTTGAGGGTGCCCTTGTATTTTGAACCAAAGGCGATGGTGTGCCAGATGTCATTTACGCCGATGAGGATACTCACGATATCGGGTTTGAGGTCGATGCAGTCCTTCTGCCAGCGCGCGGCGAGGTCGGGCACCTTATTGCCGCTAATGCCTCGGTTGTAGAACTGGAGCCCGAGTTCCGGGTGATCGCCCATGACCTGGCCGGCAACATGCGCGGAGTAGCCACGGCCGAGGGCGCGGGTATCGTTGGGTTCGAGGATGTCCTTTTTGCGGCCTTCATCGGTGATTGAGTCGCCTTGGAAGAGGATCACTGCTCCCTTTTTTATGCTTGGTGCCTTGGCTTCTTTGGTTTGCGCGCTGGTGCTGGCGGAGCCAATCGCGCTGAGGGCACCGATGGAAGCGGCGCCGCGGATGAGCGAACGGCGGGAAATGGATTTTTCAGTCATGCCCTAGAATCCGATCAATCGATTCTTTCGTCAACCTCAGCATCATGGCTTGATCACAAGGCCTCGCTGGCGTTTCATTTGACTTCCCTCCCCGATCATTTTGAACGCCACCGAAAAAGCTGAAGCCATCCGCCTGCGCAAGGGAGGAAAGCGGATTTCCGCGCTGACGGCGTATGATTATCCGACGGCTCGATTGCTCGATGAGGCAGGCGTGGATGTTTTGTTGGTGGGCGACTCCTTGGGAATGGTGGTCTTGGGGTTTGAGGATACGACTCACGTGACCTTGGATCACATGTTGCACCATGTGGGCGCGGTGGCGCGGGCGAAGCCTCAGGCGTTGATTGTCGGTGACATGCCGATCCATACCTACGACACGCCTGAGCAGGCTCTGGAGACCGCCAAGCGTCTGGTTGAAGCCGGAGCCGAGGCTGTAAAGTTGGAAGGAGGCGTGCGCCAAGCCGAGAAAGTCAAAGCCTTGGTGCAAGCGGGGATTCCAGTGGTCGGTCACATTGGGATGTTGCCACAGCGAGTCTTGGAGGAAGGCGGCTACAAGAAAAAGGGCAAGACCCCGGAGCAGGCCGATGCATTGCGCGAGGGAGCCGCGGCGCTGATCGAAGCTGGCGTGTGCGCGATCGTTTTGGAATCGGTCGTGGCTGAGACAGCGAGGGATTTGACCGCATCGATTTCGGTGCCGACGATTGGCATTGGCTGCGGGGAAGTGACGTGTGATGGCGAGGTCGCGGTCATCTCGGATCTGATGGGTTCATACCCATGGTTTGTTCCACCATTTGCCAAGCCAGAGGCCGATGTGGCATCCGCGGTGAGCCAGGCGGTGACGGCCTATGTGCAAAGAGTTTCGCGAGGTTCCTGATTTTTTACACAAATGTGCTAAGGAATGGGCCAGTGCTGTGTCATCTTGCTGAAAACGATTCGTTCCCATGAAAAAGTCCCCATTGATCATTTGTAGTGCCTTATTTCTCAGCGCCGTGATTTCGAATGCTGAGAAGCCGATGCCGGCAAAGCCCGGCCCCCCAGAGAAACTTGAAGTCTGCGAAGGGCTTCCTGTTGAGCAAGCCGCTCCGCCCGTCCCGCAGATTGCGATTTGCCGTGCCGCTCCTGTCCCTCTGAAGCAGCGCGTTGAGAAGGCGAAGCTGGTGTTCATTGGCAAGCTGGTGGAGCGCGAGGAAAAAGGCGACTGGGTTCACGCGGAGCTTGTTGTTTCTGAACCTGTGTTTGGGGCGAAGAAAGACGAGCGAGTGAAGGTGGTTTGGCGCAAGAAGATAGGCGAACGGCTCCTCTATGACTTGGAGCAAGGCCAAGAGGGCATTGCGATTTTGAATCACAAAAAAGAAGATCGTTACTACCTCGGAGAAGAGAGATTTGAGGGCATGGATCAACTCGAGAAGTTGCGCGAAGTGCTACGCGATGGAATCAGCGAGTGATGCTATGAATTGAGTTTGTTGGAGGCTTTCTCCAGCTTCTCTTCGCGTTGATGAACCATTGAAATGTGCTGTGGTGATGATGCGTGTGATGGAGAAGTCGCGGTGATCACCGGCTTGATCGAAACCTACCCCTGGTTTGTCCCACCATTTGTCATGCCGGAGGCGGAGGTGGCGTCCCACATCCATGGATTCCTGCTGGCGGTTCCGCAGATTGCTTGTCAGGGTTCTTTGAATTCAAAGTTGTTACCATGATGTATCGCACAGTTGCTCGCCTCGCCGTTGTTCCTTTTCTGGTTTTGCTCTTATGTTTGATTGCGCATGGGGAGAAGGAATCAGGGTATCATGAATCAGTTCCCAAGCCGACCCAAGCAGACGTGCGTTACGGTGATCATGAGCGGCATGTTATGGATTTCTGGAAAGCGGATTCGAATGAGCCGGCGCCGTTGGTATTTGTGATTCATGGAGGTGGTTGGAGTGGTGGCGAGAAAGAGCGAGCGCATCGTTTTGCAGATATCAAAGCGCTATTGGATGCGGGGATTTCTGTGGTGTCGATCAACTACCGTTTGATGCGTCACGTTAAAGACGAGCAGCCGCCGGTGCGGGTGCCGTTGGAAGATGCAGCGCGTGCGTTGCAGTTTGTGCGGTCAAAAGCAGCGGAATGGAACATCGACAAAACCCGAATTGGTGCCGCGGGTGGTTCAGCCGGTGCGTGTTCAAGCTTGTGGTTGGCGTTTCACGACGACATGGCCGATCCAAAGAGTGAGGACTTGGTTGCACGTGAATCTACACGGTTGATGTGTGCGGCAGTGATCGGTGCGCAAACCACCTTGGATCCCAAGCAGATGGTTGAGTGGACACCGAACAGTCGCTATGGGGGGCATGCTTTTGGGAAGAAGGGCTTCAAGCAGTTTCTTGCGGAACGGGAGAGCATCTTGCCGTGGATTGCGAAATATTCTCCTTATGCATTGGTCTCAAAAGATGATCCGCCGGTTTACATCAAATACAATTCGGCGCCTGCGATTGGAGAGAAGCAGAAGGATCCAACTCACACCGCGAACTTCGGGGTGAAGTTGCAAGAGCACTGTAGAGAGGTCGGCGTGTCTTGCGAAATCGCATATCCAGATGCTCCAGAGGCAAAGCATGCATCGCCGACCGATTATCTCATTGCTACCTTGAAGGCCGCAAAGTGATTCAGGTCGCGCTGGCTTCCTTGACTTGCTTCTCCAGCTTCTCTCTGCGTTGACGAACCAGTCGTACGACCAGTGATGTCCATCCGGCTTGGTGGGATGCACCAAGGCCTTTGCCAGTCTCACCGTTGAAATACTCGTGGAACAACACAAGGTTCTGCCATGCGGGATCATCGGCATAACGGCGATCCTCACCGAAGCACGGGCGCTGTCCTGATTCGTCGGGAGTGAAGAGCTTGATGAGTCGGTCGCAGAGATCGAGGCAGACTTCGTGGAGTGTCACTTCGTTGCCAGACCCTGTCGGGTATTCGATCTTGAAGTTCTCACCGTAGAAATGCGCATAGCGCTCGAGCGCCTCAATGATCAAGAAGTTGGTCGGGAACCAAATCGGGCCGCGCCAGTTCGAGTTGCCACCAAACATGTCGGTGGTCGATTCACCAGGAGTGTAGGCAACTTCATTGCGAATGCCCAAGTGATCGAAGACAAAGGGTTGCTCCTCATGGGCTTTGCTCAGCGAACGAATTCCGTAGTCCGACAAAAACTCATTCGGGTCGAACATGTAGGCGAGGCACTTGCGCAGGCGTTTCTCGGATGGGATTGCGAGAAGACAGCGGCCGGCTTTTTTGTCGCCATCGACACGACGGACATCGATGTATTTGAGGAGGTCGGGCCGGTTCACCAAGAACCAGTCCATGCGTTTGCGGAAGCCTGGGAGCGCATCGATGGTTTCTTGTTTGAGGACGGTGACCGCGCAGAGTGGCAGTAGGCCTACGAGCGAGCGAATGCGCAGTGGAATGGGTTGCTCATTGTTGATGATGAGCTGGTCATAGTAGAAGCCATCTTCCTTGTCCCAGAGGCCAGTGCCGCCCAGTGAGTTGATGGCGTCACAGATGTTGACGTAGTGCTCGAAGAATTTTGAAGCGATGTCTTCGTAGGCAGGTTTTTCTTGGGCGAGTTCGAGCGCCATCACCAGCATGACCTGGCAGTAGGAAGCCATCCATGCCGTGCCGTCAGCTTGGTTGAGGTGGCCGCCGCCGGGGAGTGCTTGGGAGCGATCGAAAACCCCGATGTTGTCCAGCCCGAGGAAGCCGCCGCCGAAAACGTGTCGGCCCTCGACGTCTTTGCGGTTCACCCACCAGGTGAAATTGAGCAGGAGTTTTTGGAATGCGCGTTCGAGGAAGAGGATGTCCCGCTGACCTTTTGGGTCGGCAATCTTGTAAACTCGCCATACGGCCCATGCGTGGACGGGTGGGTTCACATCGGAGAAGTTCCACTCGTAGGCAGGCAGCTGCCCGTTGGGATGCATGTACCACTCGCGCAGCAGAAGGAGCAGTTGATGTTTGGCGAAGCCGGGGTCGACTCTCGCGAAGGGGATCATGTGGAAAGCCGTGTCCCACGCTGCGAACCATGGGTATTCCCATTTGTCGGGCATCGAGAGGATGTCGCGTGCATGGAAGTGTGTCCAATCCGAGTTGCGTCCTTCTGTGCGAGCTTGGGAAGGGGGTTGGTTGGCGCCCCCTTTCAGCCATTGGTCGACGTCGAAGTAGAAGAATTGTTTTGTCCACAGCAGGCTTGCGTAACCTTGGCGTGAAATTTGGCGTTCGTTCTCGGTAATGCCTTCAGGAATGATTTCGTTGTAGAACTCATTCGATTCCTCAATGCGTTGATGGAACGTTTCGTCGAATTGATCGAACCCCATCAAGCCATTCGAATCGCGCGATGCGTGGAGGCGGCAGCGGATGACGATGGACTCGCCAGGTGGGACCGAGAGCTTGATGTGGGCGGCGGCTTTGGTGCCAACCGGGGTAGGGGATACCGCGCGCTTTTCTTTTTGGATGATGTAGCGGTGAAACGCGTCTTTGACGAAGCGGCCCGGGTTGGTTTTTGCGCCGAGGCTTTTTGAGTTCGTTTCGTTTTCCGTGAACAGCCATTGGGTTTTGCTCTGTCCGGGGACATCGACGACCAACACGTGTTCTCCGAGGTTTTCATGAACCGCTTTGATGTGGGTCTCGTGGCCCGTGATCACTGGTTTTTGAGCCGGGTTCTCGGGGTTGTCGCCCCAGCTCCACACATTGCGGAACCAGAGGGTGGGTAGGACGTGAAGCGGAGCTGCAACGGGTCCGTGGTTGGTCACCGTGATGCGCCAGAGGATGTCTTCGGGCGAGCGCTTGGCGACCTCTTGCACGACATCGAAGTAACGATTGTCATCGAAGATCCCGGTGTCCTCGATTTCGTATTCAGGGTCTTCGCGAGTGAGCTCGGAGTTTTTCGCGAGCATTTTGGCGTAGGGGTATTTCGCCTGAGGATATTTGTAGAGCGCTTTGGTGTATGAATGAGTCGGGGTGGACTCGAGGTAGTAGTAGCACTCCTTCACGTCTTCGCCGTGATTGCCTTCGTGGCCACCGAGACCGAACAGGCGTTCCTTGAGAATATCGTCTTTGCCATTCCAGAGGGCGGGGGCAAAGCACAGGCGGCATTGCCGGTCCGACCACCCTTGGAGTCCGTCTTCGCCCCAGCGGTAGGCGCGGCGGCGTGCATGGTCGTGGGGAAAGGCTGACCAACTATGGCCGTGATCCGAATCGTCTTCGCGAACCGTGCCCCATTGACGTTCGCTCAAGAACGGACCCCAGCGGCGCCAGTTCTTTTTGCGGGCCTTTTCTTCGGCCAGCCGTTGGTGTTCTTGAGTCATGAGGGGAGGTAAGCAGGATGCGTGCGGAGAAAGAACAAAAACGTCTCATTCCTGCAAGCGTGGAGGCTGGGTAACTGACGGATGTCAGTCCCTAGGATCACGGAAACAAGCCGCGCGATGATTTCGCGCCGGCTACGGTGCAAATCGCAATCGCCTGAGCCGCTTGACGGCTGGAGAGTTTGTTGCGCTGTGAGTAGTTATTCACCTTGGTTTGGGCTTCTTCCAAGATGGTTTCGAGTCGGGTGAGGACTTCGCGTTCGGTCCAGCGGTAGCGCTGGAGGTTTTGCACCCACTCGAAGTAAGAAACGGTCACGCCACCTGCGTTGCAGAGGATGTCGGGGATGATCTCGATATCGCCTCGCTCGTTGAGGATGCGATCGGCTTCAGGGGTGGTGGGACCGTTGGCGCCTTCAGCAAGAACACGGCATTGAAGTTTGGGGGCATTGTCCTTGGTGATCACTCGATCGAGCGCGCACGGGGCAAGGATGTCGCATTTCTGTGTGAGAAGTTCATCTGGATCGATGGCTTCGGCTTCTGCATAGCCGACGACGCTACCCGTTTTCTCGACATGTTTTTGGAGCTTGGCGAAGTCGATGCCGTTTGGGTTCCAGATCGCGCCTCGCACATCAGAGATGCCCGTTACGTTGATGCCATAGGAGATTAAGGTTTGAGCGGTGTGGGATCCGACGTTGCCGAACCCTTGGATGATGGCGGTTTTGCCATCGATGTTCCCTTCAAGGCGGTGAAGGGCGTTTGAAGCAAGGAAGGCGACGCCGTGGCCTGTTGCGCGGGTGCGTCCAGCAGAGCCTTGAAGGTTCAGCGGCTTGCCGGTGACAATGGAGGGCTCGAGGTGTCCGCTGTGAGTCGAGTAGGTGTCGGTGATCCACGCCATCACTTGTTCATTGGTTCCCATGTCAGGAGCCATCACATCGATCTTGGGTCCGATGAAGGGAATCATCTCCATCGTGAATCGGCGCGTGAGGCGTTCCAACTCGCCGATGGACATCGTTGTTGGGTCGCAGTTGATGCCGCCTTTGCCGCCGCCGAAGGGCAGATCCATGAGAGCGCATTTCCATGTCATCCAGACTGCCAAGGCGGTGATTTCACCGAGCTTGACCCCTGGGTGATATCGTAGCCCGCCTTTCACAGGGCCACGAGTGAGGTGGTGTTGCACGCGGTGGCCCATGAAGACCTTGGTGCTGCCATCGTCCATGCGGATCGGCATCGTGACCGTGATGAATCGTTTGGGCCACTTGCAGCGCTCGCGGAGATTTGGATCGAGGTCGAGGAAATCGGCCACTTGATCGAATTGTTCGATGGCCATCGCAAACACAGGGTCTTTCAGGAGATCTTCGCGCATTCCATGAGTTAACATGGGATTTTTTAAAATGCACGCAATGAAATGGCTTCAAAAAGTTCGTGATTTGACTTTGGCGGTTGGCTGAGTCTTCATTGCCTTCAGCATGATTTTAGAAATTGTCCAATACGGCCACCCCGTTCTTCGTCAGCGGTGCAAAGAGATCACCGAGGTGACGGATCAAGTCAAAGAGTTGGCGGGCAACATGCTAGAGACCATGGTCGATGCGCATGGCGTGGGATTGGCGGCACCTCAAGTGGGCGTGGCGGCGAGGTTGGCAGTGGTCGATGTTTCTCACGACCCGAAGTGCATCTCTTATCTCAAGGTCAATGGTGAGGATGCCGAGCTCGGATCGATCATGCCCTTGGTATTCATCAATCCCGAGTTGGACCTAGGGCAAGAGAAAGAGAGCGATCGCGAGGGTTGTCTCAGCATTCAGGAGATCCAGGCGGATGTTAGGCGCCCGAAAACCTTGAAGGCCAAGTTGCCTCAGCTCGACGGCTCCGTTCTCGAGATTGAGACCGATGGACTATTGGCGCGCGCGATTCAGCATGAGGTGGATCACCTCAATGGGGTCTTGTTCGTCGACCGGCTTACCTCGGTCGCCAAGCTTTCTGTGAAGAAGAAGCTGAAGCGATTGTTAGAAGAAGGTTGATCAGAGATCCTGCTTCTCGAGGAAGGGGATCAGTTCCTCCACGCCGAAGTCGGCGAGCACTTGGCCGTGCCAATTGAGGGTAGGTGCTTTGGACTGGCCGGAGAGCTCGACCATTTCCGCCATGCTGTCAGCATTGCCGCTGACGACGACGGTTTTCACCTCGATGTTGTTTTGTCCGAGGTATTCGATGACTTCATCGCACCAAGGGCAGCCGATTTTAACGTATAAGATGGGAGTTTGCATGGGGATTGGGGTGTTGAACGTTGAACATCGAACGTTGAACATCGAACGTCGAACATCGAACGTCGAAAGTTGGAAGTTGGAAGTTGGAAGTTGGAAGACGAATGACGAATGACGAATGACGAATGCTATGGCTTGGAGATTGGGGGAGGAGAGATGAGGGTTTTGGATTTTGTGATTTTCCAATCTTCTGGTGTTAGGCAGCAAGGGTCGGCGGCGACGAAGTGGCCTTCGGCGATCTCGACCAAGCCGAGGTCCATGCCGATGGTTTCTTTGTAGAGGGGGTGGTCGATGCGGTGTCCGAAGGCGCTGCCGTCGGGGGGGTCGATAGGAGAGGGGACATCGCCTTCCAGTAGGACTTTTTCTTTGCGGGCCTTGGGGTCGTGCGACGGGATCGCGGAGAGCAGTGCCTTGGTGTAGGCGTGGCGTGGGTCCTTGTAGATGATTTCGGCGGGGGCGAGTTCGACGATTTTGCCGAGATACATCACCGCGACGCGGTCGCTGATGTGTTTCACTACCGAGAGGTCGTGGGCGATGAAGAAGTAGGAGAGGCCAAAGTCCTGCTGGAGCTCGACGAGCAGGTTGAGAATTTGCGATTGGACCGAGACGTCGAGAGCAGAGACCGGTTCGTCGCAGACGATGAGTTTGGGTTTCAATGCGAGTGAGCGCGCGATGCCGATGCGTTGGCGTTGACCGCCGGAGAACTCGAAGGAGTAGCGGGCGGCTGCGGCGGTAGGTAGGCCGACTCGGTCGAGCAATTCATCGACTTGCTTGCGGCGTTCGGCTCGTGTGCCGAGATTGTGAATGATCAATGGCTCCTCGATGATTTCGCGCACGCTCATGCGCGGGTCGAGTGACTCCGCGGGGTCCTGGAAAATCATTTGGAAGTCGCGGCGCAAAGGGCGAAGTCCGCCCTGACTCATGTGAGTGATATTGGTGCCGTTGAAGCTGATGGATCCGGCGGTTGGTTTAAGTAAACGGACGATTGCTTTGCCGAGCGTGGACTTGCCGCAACCGGATTCGCCGACGAGTCCCAGAGTCTCGCTCGGTGCGATGTCGAATGACACTCCGTCGACGGCGCGAACTGCGCCGGTTTTACGCATCATCACTCCACTCCGCACAGGAAAGTGCATTTTCAAGTCGGCGACAGAAAGTAGTGGGGAGAGAACGTCCAACGTCGAACGTCCAACGTCGAACGTCGAAGGAGTTGGAGGTGTGGTGCGGGTGGTCATTGGGAGTTGATTTGAACATCGAACATCGAACATCCAACATTGAACATCGAAGTGCGTAGCGAATTGCAGGTTGAAATTTGAATCATGAAAAGAGTGTAGATGCTATCTGTCTTTGTTGCTTTTGGCAGTGCGGATGCTGGAGACGAAGATGCGGATGAGCTGGTCAGTTTCTTTGGCGAGTGGTTCTATTTTCTCTGTCGCGGTAATCAGTTTTGCGCGGAGAATCAGTTTGATCCAGCGTTCGGACTCTCTGAGTTCTTTGAGGGCGATGCTGAGTTTGTGGATGAAGTCGGCATGGGATTCTGCTCCTTGGGCTTCTCCATGATGGGAGAGAGGTGCGGTGCCACTGCGCAGCAATTGGTTTGCGATGTGACGTTCCGCGTAGTCGCGGCCCATGCTTTTGGTGAGCGTTATAATCGAAGCTCCGTAGTCCAGTAAGCGTTCCTCAAGGTCGTAGGATATGGTGCTTTCTTGATTCATTCTTTCTCTTACTTCAATGTTCGATGTTGGACGTTCGACGTTCAATGTTCGTAACAAATACTACAGTTTTCAACCCAATGGCCCGGTGTTGGTTCGATGAGTTGTGGGCGGGTGTTGGTGTCGTCGCGTCCCATGCGTTGGCAAAAGCGACAGCCGTGGGCGTGTTCGCCGAGGGATGCGACCATGCCGGGGATGGTGTTGAGGATGGACTTCGATAGGGTGTCGAGGGTGGGGATGGAATGAAGCAGTCCTTTGGTGTAGGCGTGGAGTGGGTTGGCGAAGAGTTCTTCGGCGGAGGCGCGCTCGACCACGCGTCCGGCGTACATCACCACCACTTCGTCGCAGCTTTCCGCGATCACACCGAGGTCGTGGGTGATGAGGATGGTGGACATGTGCATCTCGTCCTGGAGTTGTGCCATCAGGTCGAGGATCTGTGCCTGCACGGTGACGTCGAGAGCGGTGGTCGGTTCATCGGCGATGACGAGATCGGGTCGGTTCGCGAGGGCAAGGGCGATTACGATGCGTTGGCGCATGCCGCCGGAGAGTTGATGAGGGTAATCCATCATCCGTTTTTCCGGAGCAGGAATGCGGACGAGGTCGAGCATTTCAGTGGCCGCGTCCCAGGCGTCCTTTTTCGAAATTTTCTGATGCAATCGGAAGACCTCTGAGACTTGCCGGCCGATGCGGTGGACGGGGTTGAGGGCCGCCATGGGTTCTTGGAAGATCACACCGATTTCGCCGCCGCGGATCTGGTGCATTTGCGATTCTGTTGCCTCGATGAGATCGCGCCCTTTGAATCGAATGTGACCGCCGAGGATTTTTCCGGCGGGTTGGGGCAGCAGGCGGACGATGGACATGGCCGTCACGCTCTTGCCGCAACCAGATTCGCCAACGATGCCAACGGTTTTCCCTTTGGGGACATTGAAGGAAACTTGGTCGACGGCACGCAGCAGTCCCTGCTCCGTCTCAAATGAGGTGATGAGCTTATCGACTTCTAGAATGTTTTCCGGAGCTTCGCTCATGGGGATTCGATGTCCTCGGGTTGGGGTGGAAGCGGCATATCGGAGGGGGTGGACTCCTCTGGGGGTTTGGTGGGAGTTGATGGACGTTCGCGGTAGGCATCGACCACCTTGGAGACTTCTTCAAAAGCTTTGCCGGTTCGACGTGCTGCCTGAGTTTCCTTTTTCATCTCTTGGTCGACCCAGAAGACATGCACTTCATGCGGGTCATAGACGATAGGGGGGGAGAATTTGGTGGTGTCGGAATCGGGCCATCGAACCCAACGCCATGCTCCGACACGAATGAAGGAGGATGAGAAAGCCGGTAGGAAAATCGCTTCCTCGTGCATCATGCGTTGGAGCGTCCATGACACCTCTTTGAATTCTTCGACGCTGCTTGCGGTGCGAGATAGTTCACAGAGGCGATCCGTCTCTGGGTCGGACCAAGAGAATACGTTGTTGGTTTGGGGTTTCGGGTTGCCTTTGTCGTCGAAGGCGTTGGAGGAGTGGAGGTATTGGTGGAAGTTGGGTGTTGGCGGGCTGATGACCCAGCCGGTAAAGGTCATCTGATGTTGTTTCTGAATCACCTTTTTGTAGGAGACGGTGGGTTCCAGTCCATCGAGACGGAGTTCGAATCCACAGGCTTGGGCGTCTTCTCGCAGGATCGCGAGGATCTTGTCGTAGATCGGGATGGCTGGGTAGGTGATCGAGGCGGAGAGGCGGGTGCCATCGGGCTTGGTTAGAATACCATCGCGCCCTTCTTCTGTGTAGCCTGCTTTCGCAAAGGATTCACGGGCAAGATTGATCGAGTAAGCGCGGGCTTTAATTGAAGGGTCGGTGAAAATGCCGTAGCCATCGGTGAAGGAGTCGAGGCGTTCGGTGTCGCCACGGAAGATAACGTCGATGACTTTTTGCCAATTGAGTGAGTGGTCGATGCCGATCCGGACGTCGCGGTTGTCGACGGGCTCCTTGATGACATTCACATAAAATCCTCGCGGAATTTTCGGGTAGCGGGTGTAGAAGGTGTAGCGTTCGATGTATCCTTTGTAGACCTGTTCTACCTCGGACTTCTCATACCAGAGGTCGGGCTTGCCGAGGAGGAAGGTGTCGAGTTGACCAGCGCGGAAGAGTTCGAACGCTTTGGCTTCATCACGAACCACCACATTCACCACCTTGTCGCAGTTGTAACGATGCTTGTAGTATTTTTGATCCTTCGCCCACCAATCTTTGACTCGTGATTGCGTGATGGAGACGCCTTTCACAATTCCGTCCTCCTTGATTTCATAGGCGCCGGTCGTGGGAGGGAATCGCCATTGATAGCGTTCGGCGTAGTCGGGTCCGTATTCGCTGTAGAACTCGGGGTGGGCAGGGGTGAGGGAGCCTGCGATGACGGGGGTGTAAAGTTTTGCGGCGGGGAGCGAGACGGATAGCGTGTTCTCGTCGTAGACGGTGATTTGCGCGATCTCCTCACGGAAGTACTGCTTGTAGTAAGGGTTGGTGATGTAGTCCGAGATGTAGACATAGACCCTCATCATGAAGTCTTTGGCTTTAATGGATGTGCCATCGGAGTAGGTGGCGTCGGGGTGGAGGCGAAAGTAAGTGGTGCGGCCGTCTTCTGATACGGCCCATTCTTTCGCGAGCCCCGGGATGTGGCCCAATGTCTCAGGGTGCATGCCCACCAACGGCAGCTCGATGTAATCGTAGAGGTCGCCGCGGAATGAGTTGTTGGAGTTGGGTCCGGTTGGGCGGATGGTCGGTGGGAAGGCCGAGATGTAGCGGCGGAAAATGCCGCCCTTCGTGGCTTTGGGGTCTCCGATCTCGGGTTCCCCCATGCCGTTCTCCCAAGTTAGGTCGCTCGGGATGGCCGATGGGTCGGCAAAGTTGAAATAGCCGCCGAGGGATTTGCGGTAGTCCCACTTGTCACGATCACCCAGCAGGGCATCCATGCGAATCTTGAGCTTCTCGGCTTCCTCGCCAGTGGCTGCAGTGATTTTTGTTTCCAGCTCGATGATGGCTTTCTCGGTATCGGCTTCTTGTTCCTTGAGCCAGTTGTCGATATAGCGGTTGTAGATGGGAATGAACTCATCGAGTCCCTCGCTGCGGTCGACGGATTCCATCTGCCGT
This sequence comes from Luteolibacter sp., assembly GCA_043566505.1. Lineage (GTDB taxonomy): Bacteria > Verrucomicrobiota > Verrucomicrobiia > Verrucomicrobiales > Akkermansiaceae > Luteolibacter. Next base: position 1,848,647 of record CP121322.1, read on the forward strand.
TGGCACGACGAGACGCCCACCAGCATAGCAGTGATGGCGATCAACGAAGCGAGTTGGATGGGTCGGCAGAAAGTCATCGGTAGTAAGTGAATTTTTTCGGGTCGAAGGCCTCGCGCACGGCTTCACCGACGAAGGTGATGAGCACCAACAAGCCGACGAGTACCGAGAAGGTGGAAGTGACGAGCCAAGGGGCGGATAGGTTCGAGAGGCCGTCGCTGAGGAGTCGTCCCCAAGTGGCGTATTCGGGTGGCAGGCCAAATCCGAGGTAGTCGAGCGAGGTCAGGGCGAAGATCAGTCCTGACATTGTGAAAGGCACGAGAGTCACGATGATGGCCACCGTGTTCGGTAGGAGGTGGCGTAGAAGGATGCGTGGAGTTCCAGCGCCGAGGACGCGGGCGGCGGCGATGTAGTCGCGTTCCTTGTCGCGGTAGGCGGCGGTTCGCATCAGGTAGGTCATGCCCATCCAGCCAAACAGGATAAGGATGGTGAGAATGACGGGAAGGCCTTTGAACTGGTCGGGTACGAGGCTGGAGAAAATGATCACCACGAATAGGAAAGGCATGTTCGAGAACACCTCGATGAGCCGTTGAACGGCCAAATCGAACCAGCCGCCGAAGTAGCCCATCAGCATGCCGACTGTCATGCCGATGACGTAGATGATGGGTAGGTAGATGATGGCGGCTTTGAAGTTCACCTGAAGACCGCCGTAGAGGTAGGCGAGAACATCGTATCCTTGGGAGGTTGTGCCGAGCCAGTTGCCGGTTTCCGGGATGGGGGGTGCTGGGTGGTATTTCAGCGCGCGCATTTCATCGGGAGATTGGCTCAAGAACTCTTCTTTCGATGTTTTGCCAGAGTAGGACGCCTTCACCAAATTGCCGTTCTTGTATTCGGCGCTGTAGACGGGGCTGCTATCGACGTTCCATCCATCGACTGCGCCAGAGATCAAACCGTCACGCATGGTGTAGCGGATGTGGATTTGTCCTTCATCGACATCGTGATAGCGGGCGGCCAGACCAAAGAAGGGATTGTTGCTACCCTTTTCGTAGTAGATGCCATCGCGCTCACGGAGTGGACGAGATCGTGGTGCGAGGGTGTCGCCGGTGGGGTCGTAAGGGACGAGCGGAAGAATCACCGTGCCTTCACCGGTCTCGGCAAACTGCTTTTTGAGTTTCCTATAATTGACTGGAGCGTCGGCGGATTCGCCTTTGATTCCGAAATCCTTATTTTTGAGGTCGCTGGGTTGAAAGGCTGGAAAAGACCAGTTGCCATCGTAGTGCACGGCGAGCGCACGTTTGCCGACGATGATTTGGTCGAGTGATGCCAGTGCAACCAACGAGCACAGGATGATGAGCGAGTAGTAGCCGCGTTTGATTTCGCGGAAGCGTTTGATGCGTCGGATCGTGATCGGGTTGCGTGGGCCGCAGCGGAACGAAGCGATCGTAAAGTGGATGCCGATGGCGACGAGAGTGAGCGAGCTCAGCCACCCGAACCACGGAAAGCCACGGTTGGTAAGGGTGCCGGTGTTCAGCCATGATACCTCATAGCTGGTGTTGAAGAACCAGCGGGCAGTTGGGAACGCGATATCGAGCACCTCGCCGGCGATGGCGAGGCTTCCTAGGATCAGGAGGAGTATGCCGATGATGCGCATGTTATTCGAATTTGATGCGTGGATCCACGAGGGCGACGATGAAGTCGGAGATGAGATGGCCCACTAGCATCAGCAGGGCTGCGATGCTGAGTGTTCCCATGATGACTGGTACATCGCGTTCGATGACCGATTGGAACTGCAGGAGGCCGAAGCCTTGGATGTCGAAGACGCGTTCGATCAGGAGCGAGCCGCCGACGAAGATTGTGACGAGATCGCCGAGACTTGTGGCGATGGGGATCATTGAGTTGCGGAAGGCATGGCCGAAGACCGCTTTCTTGAAGCTGGCGCCTTTGGCGACCGCGGTGCGAACGTAATCCGCAGCAAGGTTATCCATTAGATTGTTTTTCGCCATCATCGTCAGGAAGGCAAAGGAGCCGACGAGGTAGCAGGTGAGAGGTAGGACAGTGTGATGGGCGAGGTCCTTGATCTTTTCCCATGAGTTCATCGAGTCGAAGTCGGCGCTGGTGAGGCCGAAGAGTGGAAAGAGGTTCATGCGTGCGCCGAGATGAACCAGCAGGATTGCACCAAGTGCGAAGCCAGGGATCGAGTAGCCAAAGAAGATCAAGACCGAGGTGGATGAGTCGATGAACGTCCGATGTTTTAGTGCTTTGATTACGCCCAGTGGCAAGCAGATCGCGTAAGTCAGGAATGCTGTCAGCAGGCCGAAGTAAACCGCGATGGGCATGCGTGCGAGGATCATCTCGTGGACGGGATCATTGTAGACAAGCGAGCGGCCGAGATCGCCTTGGAGGAGTCCGGCGAACTTTTTCTGATAGATCACAACGCGCGGCGCATAGTCGGGTGCTTTTTCCTCGTCTGGGTTTCTGCGTTTGTATCGGTCTTGGCGGTCTTCGTTGGTCTCGTAGCGAAACGACCATCCTTTGGATTCGATGTCTTGCTCGTCTTCTGAAAAGACGGCCGATGTGATTTCCGTGCCGTCGCGGGTTACGAGGACCGAGCGTCCGCTTCCGCGCAGCACCACTTCGGTTGCGTTGTCGCTGTTCTTGGCGCCGCCGATTGTTTCATCGCTGCGACCGGTGAAGTCAGCTTTTGAGATCCATACCTCCTTGGGAAGGATGCCGAGCCATTGGCCGTAGGCGTAGAGGACTGGTTTATCGAGGCCGAACTGTTCCTCGAGTTCTTCGAGTTGTTCTTCGCTGAGTCCGCCTTGAGATTGGCTTGATTTATTGCTTTTGCCACCTTCGTCGGCTCCTTGCGCGGCTTCCTGCAGCATGCGCTCCATCGGCCCGCCTGGCACGAAGCGGGTGATCGTGAAAACGAGCAGCGTGATCCCCACCAGAGTTGGAGGAATGAGGAGGAGTCTGCGTAGGAAATAGCTTTTCACGATGGGGCCGAGTATTTCTATCCTCGCTGTGGCCTAGCGCAAGCACGGACCTTGCCAGATAGCAGATGCTGTGCGATAGCCTGAGCATGTTGGCTTTGCTCCGGCGGGATGGACCCTTTGAGCGCCGGAACTCCCGGTTGTTTGTCTTATTTACGACATTCTACAATGCGCGGGCGTATTACCCTGTCTTGGCCATTCTTTTTACGGATTTGGGGCTCAGTGATCCTCAATTCGTCTTCCTCAATGTCGTCTGGGCCGCCTCGATCTTGTTGTGTGAAGTTCCGTCTGGAGCGTTGGCAGACACGTTGGGGCGCCGGCGATTGCTGGTCTTCGCGGCCTCGGTGATGGTGGTGGAATTGGGAGTGTTGCTGTTGGCCCCGAAAGACGGAGGGGCGTGGTTGTTTGGGTTGTGTATTTTCAACCGTGTCTTGTCGGGGGTGTCTGAGGCGGCGGTGAGTGGTGCCGATGAGGCCATCACCTATGATGACTTGCCCGAGGAAGGGCGTGAATCGGCCTGGGATCAGGTGTTGATCACCGCGATGCGATGGAGGTCGGTTGGGTTTCTGGTCTCCATGAGTTTGGGAGGGATGCTTTACGACCCCACTTGGTGGAACCGGATGGTGCCGGAGGCATTCGAGATCACTCGGGACTTTGCGCATCGATTACCGGTCGCGGTGGTGTTCATGCAAGGCTTGGTATGTTTGGCGATAGCGCTGCGTTTCCACGAGCATCGCCCGCCGACAGATCAGCATCCGATTGCCAGATGCCGCAAAGCATTCAAGGTGACCCTGAGCACGGCCAAGAAAGCTCTGACCACCCGAAGCATTGCGATGGTATTGTTGGGAGGGATGATTCTAGACGCGGTGGTTCGCAACATGGCGACGTTGAATAGCCTCTACTATCGTTTGGTTCAAATACCCGAGTGGATGTTTGGATTCATCGGGTCGTTGATTGCGATCGGAAACTGGTTTGTTCCGATGATTGCCGCGAAGGTGAATCAGCGGATGAGTCCCGTGAACAGTTTGCTCGTCGGTTGCGTCGTGACGATCGCTACCTCGTTCATGATGGCAGCGGCATGGGAGTGGGTAGGGGTGTTGCCGGCGATGTTGTCGATGATGATGATGGGCTATCTTGGATTCACCATGAGTCGGTTTTTGCACAAGGTGTCCGATTCCGATCAGCGGGCGACCATGCTCAGTGTGAAGGGGATGATTTTCAACATCAGCTACGGAACCTATTCGCTGGGGTTCTCCTTGTTGCTTTCCAAATTGGAAAAGGGCAGCGGTGGTGGGTTTCAGCGCGCTCTGTTTTGGCAGGCCTGCTTCTTTGTCGGCCTGGTGTTGCTCTACGCGGTGATTACTCGGATCAAGAGAAGCAAGATTGAGCCGGTGGTGGAGTGATCGCGACTACCGGCGACGGCGGAGAAGGCACAGACTGAAAAGTCCTAGTAGGATCATGCTCGATGGTTCTGGAATTGCAGTGGACCCTTCAAAGGAAACTGAGTCTAAGGCCTCAAAATGGCCAGATGAGCTGTTTTCCCATAGTGTGAATGTCACATCGTAGGTATTGCCGCCAGTCATGGCTAGGGGGCTGCCGCCGAAGTTGTAAATGAGTTCTTCAGGGGTTGCATTGCCATTGCTCTTTGTGAGCGTTTGGTTGGCGACGGTGCCCGAGGTGTTGTTGTCTACGATACTCAAGTTGATTCTGCTTGTGCCGTTGCCAGCTCCTAGAGAGCCGCCACTGTTGTGTTCAACGGAAAATAGATTGATGGTGTCGAGCTGGATGTCGCTTGCGCCAACTGTGATCGTCCATGTTGTGGACCAAGCGGGGAGGAGCTCTGTTGAGCCATTGATGTTTACACCGACGCTCATGTAGCCGTTCGCCGCAGCAGCGGCCCCTGCGGTAAATAGATTGCTCGATGCCGATAGGCTAGTAGGAGCCGAAAGCCCATTCTCCGTCCAGCTAACGCCGTTCATTGTTGTCCCGGCGATGCTGGTGTTAGTGAAATCTGTGCTCAGCAGAGTGGCGGCATGGGTGATGGAGCCGCTGATTGCTGCACAGGCGATGATAGCTGAGATTTTGAATGCTGGGGGGTGCATAAAAACTAGATTGCCATAGTGGTGCGCTGGGTCAAGGTAAGAGCTTTTTTCGTCAGAAAACACTAGGGTTTCGTCCACTCGCGGACGAATTTTTCCCATGCCGCGATGGTGGCCTCGGTGTCTTGATTCACTTCTTCCACTCGCGCTCGGTGAAAGGCTTGTCCGGCGGTGGGGAACCGCTGGTTGGTGGCGGTGCGGTTGATGAGGAGCGGGTCTTTATCGGGTGGGCAGAGTTGTATCATCTCATCGACCAGATTGACGAAGGGTTCCCCGACGAACCAGAGCATGTTGTCGATGGATTGGCTGCGGTAGGTCTTGGGGGCGGTGTATTCGATGATGGGTCGGTTGTCGGTGTTGATCGGATAGTCATCGAAGAGGTTGCGCGACTCGGTGACGTTGCCGCAGTAGAAAAGCGTGATCGTTTCGGGGTTGAGCGGAAGGTTCAGGCCTTGGAGGTCGCGGTGATCTTTATCCGTGATAGAGAAGACTCGATCTTCGAGGCTGTTCGAATCAGCCGTAGGAATGGGGGTTCCGTTTTCGTGGCCGATCAAGGCCACGACTTCGTAGCCGGGCTGGAAGTTGTGACGCCACATCGAGACTTGGGGGAACGATTCGATCATGGTTTTGCAGATGATGGAGAACTCTTTTTCGGTGAGTTGATACATCGGCAGCCATTGGACGAAAATGCCGCCGGGTTTGAGTCGGGCTTTGCAGCTTTCGAAGTGGTCTTTTGTGTAAAGGCTGCCAGCGCCGGATCGGAAAGGGACGAAGAGATCGGCGTTGATGATATCGAAGGTTTCATCGGTGGCCATCAGGTAGTGTCGGCCATCCTCCACCACCACCTTGGCTCGCGGGTCATCAAACAAGCCGCCCGTGGTGTCGAAGCCATTGACATCGGTCATGTATTTTTTTGCGGCCGTGATCACCTCGGGAACCAATTCGCAGGCGACCACTTTTTTGACGTGCTCGTGCCTTGGGTCAAGCGCGCTGCCCGCTGTGGTGCCGGTGCCGACACCAAGGAAGAACAGGTCTTCCGCGTCCGGTTTGATGAACAGTGGGAGGTCGGCTTGAAGTTTTTCCTGCATGTAAGTGCTGGTGGAGCCGAGCGAGTAGTGAGAATTGATTTTGATCGCAATGCCGAGGTGGTTGCTTTCCGTGACCGAGACTGTGCAGTCGCTCCCTTCCCAAACCTCCAAGACCGTTTCTTTTGCGCCATTCGGGTCGGTACTGGTGACGGGGAGGTTTTTTGGTGATGCGATGAGCACCCCGATGAGTGTGGCGAAGCAGGCAAGTTTGGTGACGACGCCTCGTTTATTGAGGCTGAGGGGGATCACAAGTGCCGCGACGATGTAGATCCACGCAATCAGCTGCATGCTTTTCCACATGCCCAGAGTATCAAGGAAGATGAACCCGCAGAGCATGGCGCCGATGATCGCGCCGATGGTGTTGGCCGTGGCGAGTCGGCCGAGGGATAAGCCAGGTGCGATCAGGTGTTTTTCCTCCGCCTTCATCAGGTAGGGGAAGACCATGCCGAGGATGATGGCGGATGGTGCTACCGTGAGGGCGGCGGTGGTGATGATGAGGAGAATGTAAGTCGACCATGTACCAGTGGATGCTACCAGTTGCATGCCATTGGTCAGCTTCATGAAGAAGTAGGGTGTGGCAGCAATGCTGACTGCGCTCAACAACATGAGCACGGTAAGCGTGATGAACGGAGGGGTTTTGAGTCGGGCGACTAGGGAGCTCGCGAGTGATCCGATGGCGAGGCAGATCAGCAAAACCAAGAGGATGGCAGAAAAAGTGTAGACCGAGTTTTCTAATACCTGCGTGAAGATGCGAGTCCAGATGACTTCGAGAGCCAACACTCCGAAGCCTGAGAGAAAGCAAAGCGCGAGAATGACTTTGCTGCTTTTGGCTGGTGCGGGAGTCTCGGGAGCGGTGGCTATTTTTTGAGACGTGGTCGTGTTGCGTTTTTGTTCGCGTTCAAGGCGCCGGCGTTCTTGCCGTGAGAGAGCAGGAGCGGATTGATGTTTGATTTTGAGAGCCGGAGTTTCAGGTGTGGAGCTAGGTGTGGAGCTGAATGAGTGGGGTTTGGCTTTGCGGGCGAGGAGGAAAGCGATGATGGCCACCAGCGATGTCGTGGAGATTGCGAGGATGCAAGTGAGATTGAATCCGAGCCAGAGTGGCAGGAAGAATCCTGCCAGTGCAGCGCCGATCGCGGCGCCGAGGGTGTTGACGCCATACATCAATGCGGAGAGTGAGCCAAACGACTGGCTTTCACGAACGACGTATTGGCCGATCACCGGAATGGTTCCGCCCATGAAGAAGGCGGGTGGAAATACGAGGAGGAGCGAGAGGGCGAACTTGATGATGAGCAGCAGTGCGGTGGAATCGATGCTTTGGTAAATGGCCGGGTAGATGCTGCGGTAGAGAAGGAGGATGACAAAGTAGATCAGCGCGGTGATGGCGATGCCCACTTCCAGCCATGCGTAGGTGCGCATCGGTTGGGTGGATTTTGAAACGCGTTTGCCGAGGAGCCAGCTGCCGACCGCGAGGCCGGCAAAGAATGACGTGAGCGTGGCGCTGGCCGCCTGCGAGGTGTTGCCAAATAGCAGTCCAAGCTGCTTCATCCACAGCACCTGATAGACCAGCGCGGCGAAGCCAGAAAGAAACACGAGACTGAGGGCGACCCCGGTCTCGTGTTTTTTGAGAAGTGGTGTGTTCTCCATCAAATGTCAGCGGACTACTTCTTTAGCGTAGGCAGCTTCATTTCCTCAAACCAGAAACTTTGTCGGTTGCCTTTGATTTTGGTTTTGTGGAGGAAGCGCATCGTGCCGGTGGCGCAGAGGATGATTTTGCCGTCCTCGAAGGTGGGTCGGAATTCATCACTGATGTTGCGTCCCCATGGTTTGCCGCCTTGGCGTTTGCCGACATAAGGAATGGAGGCGTCCTGCTTGCGGCGGTTGGACATGTAGGTGCCATCGATCCATATATCGGAATCGTCGCCATGGTTTACGTGGCTGCGGCCACCAACCAGGAGGCGGTAGGCGTAGCCTTCCTTGAGTGGTGGCAATTCAATCTCGGCACGCATCAGCAGGATTTCTTTGTCCCAGAGTGTGGCGAGTGGTTCACCGCATCCGCAGAAGTTATCGACGCAACTGCCGTTCCACTCGAGCTTGCCATCGAGGCTGCCGAAAGGCGCGTGTCCGGTTTTCCAGCCGGCGGCTTTCGGGTCGAAGCTTGGTTTGAACCATTCTTCCATGCCCTTTGGCCATGTGTGCGGGCGCCAACGTTTCCCTTGCTCCCAGAGCTTATTGTCGAGGCCGTCGTAGGTGTGGTAGGACCACTTGATCTCAGTTTTCTTCGGGCCGAAGAGTTTCCAGTTGTATTCGTCGACATCAATTTTTTGATAGAGGTCGACGAGTCCCTCGACCGTTCGATCGGGGTTGTTTTTGGAAATCTCAGCTTCGAGTTTTTTGCGGTTGGTCTCGATGTATTCGGGGATGAGGCGATTCTTGATTGTGGGCTCGAGCGCCTTGCGCAATTCCGGTCCGAACTTAGAGGGGTCGGCGGAGAGGAATAGATCCTCGTGAGGCAGTGCTTCATCGGGGTTGCGTTTGCGGGCGAGGTCGTAGAGCACATCGTAGCCACCGGGAACCTGCGCAAGGTCTTTGGCGAAACCATTGAGTAGTAGGTCGATGTTTTTGGTCAGGTCCTGGCCGCCGGGTTCCACGATTTCTTTGGGGAAATCGAGGTAGCTTTTGCCTAGTTCCTTTTTGGCGAATGCTCGGATTTCGGGATTGGCCTTCAGGAGTTGAGCGGTGATTTTATCGAGGGGCTCAAAGTCGCCGGGGCGATGGCTGGTCGCGATGACTTTGCCGACTTTGGTGATGATGCGCTGGTAGAAGCGTTCATCTGACGCCAGAGGGGCGAGGCCGTGCATGGCGGCATTGCGCAGCCACCAGTCGTGGTGGTCGAGCCACTTCATCATGGAGTCAACGTGAGGAGCGATTTGCTCTGGCTGGGCTCGGCTCATGGCTTGCATGGCGCCCATCGTGACCCACCAAGACTCCTTGGGGTTTTCGAGCATGGCGCCAATCGCCTCGAAGATCTCCGGAGTGAGGGCCTCATCGGGGAAATCGGCGCTCTTCTTCATTCCATTGATGCAACTAAGGCCTGTGTAACGGGCCCGTGGGTCCTCGGCTTTAAGAAGTTGCGGAACCAAGTGGTAGCGTTTGTGTTGGTTGATGGCACCAGCGGCGATGCTGCGGACTCCGTGTTCCATGTGGTAGGCAAACATCAAAATTTCCTCGTCGGTGATCTCCGGATTTCCGAGTCGAGCAAGGAGAGGTTTGGAGGCGTGGGTGGGAAGCAACTCCTTCGATGCATCGTATCGTTTACCAGGCATGTATTCGCCGGGCGTGAGCGAGAGGAAGACTTCGTCGGCTTCCGTGCCCCATGGGCGGTCCGGGATTTCGTAGGTGTGGGAGAACTCGGTCGGTGGAGCTCCGTGCAGGCGCAGCGCTTTGCGTGGCAGCGTGTATACCATCGGGATGAAAGCACCCCATCCACGGCCATTCAGAGCGGTATCGGTGTAGCCGACGTTCCAATCGCTAACCCAGCCGAAGACGCCTTGGTGAGTGCGGGCGAGTTCATACATCCAGAGGCGTTCGTCCATGAAAGAGCGGTAGGATTCCGGGCGCTTCTCGGCGACCAAGCCCATCGCGCGGCCTTTCCAGAGTTCGCCGATGCCGCCGCCGGTGTGGCCGTGGAAGAGCCATGAGGTGTTGTAGAACGCCTTATTGGCGCAGACGTCGCGGGCTTTTGCGTAGACCGATTTTTCTCCGTCGGGGTGAAGGTTGGCGGCTGCTTGCATGGTGAAGGCCAAGCCTTCGGTTTTGCCGTTGGCGGCAAATCCTCCTTCGGGGAGGTGGTCGCCGTAAGGCACATTGCCATGGCCGGCGAAGCGGTAGACGTGGAGGAGTGAGGTTTGCAGGGTGTGTTCATCGACGTCGACGCCACATTCTTTGGCCATCACCAAGAAGGTGACTGCGTGCAGTCCGGCAGCATTCAGGTGGCCGCCCGCCATGTAGCCATAGTTGGCAGCGCCACGGCCCATCCATGAACCGTTGTAGATGGTGCGTGAGAGCGAATCGGCGATGTCCTTGATGACAGGGAGGACGGATTTATCGCCGGTGCGCAGGTAGTATTCGCAGAAGCCGGTTCCGGTGTATCCGGCAAACCAAGGATAGGCTTCGCGGCCTTCGGCGGGTTTCTTGTAAGTCTCGACAAACTTCTTCATCCAGCCGCGAACGACTTCGAGGTCTTTCTCTTCGCCGGTGGAGAGCATGTAGAGGACCGCGCCATTCAGGCCGACGCTTGCTGAGTCAATATTGGCCGCCAGGGCGTCGGCATGGTTGCGGATGATGGCGTCGGTTTTCTTGCAATCGACGGGCCAGGTTTTCGCGTAGGCGCCGAGTGCTGGGATTTTGATGACCACTTCGCGGGCCTTGGATTTTGCGTCATCCTTGACCATCAGTTTGACGATGCCGCCATTGGTTTCGGCTTCGGTGATCCAATTGCCGAGGAGGACGCGTGGGTCTTCGTTCTTCATCGTATGGCCATTCACGCTTTCGATGATCTGGCCTTTTTTGAGATTGCCATTGGCGGCGGCAGGTGAGCCTTCCTCAATGTTGACGATGTGCATCGTGAAGTTGGGCTTGCGCAGTTCCAGGCCGATGCCGATGGGACCGAAGCGGGAAATCTTGTAGCGTGCAGCGGTTGGGTCCGGCCACATGTGGAATTGGGGCTCACCTTTGTAGTAAGGATCGGCGGCTGGGAGTTGGCCAATCGTCAGGGCGGCTATGGCAGCAACCATCGCGGTGCGGCACAAAAAGAGGGGGTTGAGGAAGGAGACGGATTTCATCGGGTGGTGGTTTTACGGCTCCAATGAGAGGAGCACAAGGATTCTCATGGGGCTCTACGACCTTCAGTGCGTGGATTTATCCGGAATAGCCCAAAACGTGAGGAATTGTGCTGGTGGAGTTGGATGGCTCGTTTGGTTTCTATGAACCGCGATTGGAACTTGGCAGTTTCGATCTCCCGCGCATGGTTGGGGGTGAGATGATTCGCATTCGTGGCGCACGACAGCACAACTTGAAGGGAGTCGATTTGGACATCCCGAAGGACAAGCTTGTCGTGATCACGGGGCCGAGTGGTTGCGGAAAGTCGTCGCTGGCGTTTCACACGCTCTACGCCGAAGGGCAGCGACGCTATGTGGAGAGCCTGTCGGTGTATGCGCGGCAGTTCTTGGACCAGTTGGAAAAGCCGGATGTGGATTCGATCGAGGGCTTGAGTCCGGCGATCGCGATTGAGCAACGGGGTGGGGGCTTGAATCCGCGGTCGACCGTGGCTACTGCCACGGAGATCCATGACTACCTGCGGGTGTTGTGGGCTGCGGCGGGTGTGCCGCATGACCCGGAGACGGGAGAGCGATTGGAGCGAATGGGAGCGGCGGATATTGTGGAGTCATTGGCGGCCTTGCCGGAAGGCAGTAAAGTCATGTTGCTCGCGCCGGTGCCGGAAGAGGAGTTGGTGGATTCGTCGCGTTTGTTGGGCGACTTGCAACGTCAGGGCTACATCCGAGTTCGGGTCGATGGTGAGGTGTTAGAAATTGAAGAGGCGGGCGAGTCGTGGCCGTCGGTGACTCCGACGGTGGAGATTGTGGTCGATCGCTTTGTTGTGCGCGACGGGGTGGAGTCGAGGATGGCCGACTCGGTGGAAACCGCGTTGCGGATTTGCGGAGTGGAAGCACGGGCGTCGGTGCAGGAACCCGATTCAGATGCTTGGCGTGATTTGAGTTTTCAGACCTCATATCGGAATCCGACGACCGGGTTCATGGTCGGTGAGTTGTCGCCGAAGCATTTTTCCTTCAACTCGCATATCGGCGCTTGTGAAGCTTGTGAGGGTTTGGGCACCGAGCGGTTTTGTGATCCGGGTTTGTTGATCAAAGATCCAGAGAAGCCGCTGCTCAAAGGAGGAGTGAAAGGATGGTGGCCGGAGAAGTCGTCGCGGGCGGGGCAGTTCAAGCGGGAGACCGAAGCGATCCTGCAGCAGTTTGGCTTGGAAGAGTCAGCGACCTATCAAGACCTCTCCGATGAAGCGAAGGGCTTGTTGTTTCAAGGTGGTGAAATCGACACCGGTTGGAAGGTGGGCAAAGACAAGGCGCCGCAGAAGAAAGATTACGAAGGCTTGGCAGTTGAGGCGTGGCGGAAATATCAGACCGCGAAGTCGGAGCTGACGCGTCGTCGTTTGTCGCGCGTATTGGCGCATCGGCCGTGTCATGCCTGCGGTGGCAAGCGGTTGAAGCCCGAGTGGTTGGCGGTGAAGGTCAAAGGCTCGAAGGATCAATGGTTGGGGATTCAGGAATTTTGTGAGTTGTCGGTGATGGATGCGGGCGATTGGTTGGAGGGGTTTGATGTCGATGCGGCATCGCTCGAGGTGTGCAAGCGGCTGGTTGGAGACGTGCGTGAGCGCTTAGCATTTTTGGAGCAAGTGGGATTGGACTATCTGACCTTGGATCGGGTGAGTAGTACCTTGTCGGGTGGTGAGGCGCAGCGGATTCGATTGGCGAGCCAGTTGGGTGCCGGCTTGTCAGGGGTGGTCTATGTGCTGGATGAACCGAGCATTGGATTGCATGCGGCGGATACGGATCGCCTGATTGGTGCGCTCACGCGGTTGAGAGATTTGGGGAATACCGTGGTAGTGGTCGAGCACGACGAAGCGATCATTCGCGCGGCGGATCATGTCATTGATATGGGCCCGGGTGCGGGACTGGCGGGCGGTGAGGTCATGGGGGTGGGTGCGCCGGATGAATTGAAATCGCCGGCGGGTGAGTGGTTGCGTGGTGGGGCCGCCTCTCGGGTGGGAGGGGAGAGAGTGAATGCGGAGCTGGCACTGGGCGGACCGCGCGGAGCGCTGTCCCTGCCTAATCTGAAGATCATCGGAGCACGTGAGCACAACTTGCGGAACTTGGATGTGTCGATTCCTTTGGGGCAATTGGTCACGTTGTGTGGTCCGAGTGGCAGTGGAAAATCCACCTTGGCGGATGACATTTTGCGGCGTGCCTTGGCGCGTCATTTCAATGGCACGGGAGAAGTTCCGGGCGAGCACGATCGCATTGAAGGTTTTGATCAAATTGAAAAGTGCGTGGTTGCGGATCAGTCGCCGATTGGAAAAAGCCCGCGATCCAACCCAGCAACCTTCACGGGGGCGTTTGATATCATTCGAGGCTTGTTCGCGCAGTTGCCGTTGTCGAAGCAGCGTGGGTATGGGCAGGGCCGATTCAGTTTCAATGCAGCGGGCGGGCGGTGTGATCGGTGTCAGGGGAATGGTCGCTTGAAGATCGAGATGCACTTTTTGCCCGATGCGTGGGTGAGTTGTCCTTCATGTCTTGGCAAACGCTTCAACCGCGAGACCTTGGAGGTCACCTACAAGGGCAAGACCGTGGCGGATGTTTTGGAGATGCAGGTGAGTGAGGCGCAGGTGTTTTTCCGCCCGATCCCCAAACTCAACCGTGTCCTCACCGTGTTGGACGAACTTGGTTTGGGCTATTTGAAATTGGGTCAGGCAGCTAACACCTTGTCGGGTGGTGAGGCGCAGCGCTTGAAGTTGGCGGTCGAGTTGGCAAAGCCAGAGTCGCCGCACACCTTGTATTTGTTTGATGAACCGACCACCGGTTTGCATTTTGGCGATGTTGAGCGATTGATGGCAGCATTTGTGAAGCTACGCGATGCCGGCCACAGCGTTTTGGTGGTGGAGCATCACCTGGATGTTATTGCGGCGAGCGATTGGGTGATTGAGCTCGGTCCGGGTGGCGGGGTGAATGGAGGGAATCTGGTGGCAGAAGGACCGCCGGAGGTGATTGCGGGGACCGAGGGGTCGCCGACGGGAGGTGCGTTGCGGGCGCGCGGGTGAGCTGCAGGCTTTCTTTCAACACAGAGGAGACAGAGGTCACAGAGCTAGATTCTTTGGATTCCTTTTCAATGGGAAGGGACGAATTTGAGGAGCTTGATCAATCTGGTTTTCAATATCTGTGGCCTCTGTCTCCTCTGTTCCTCTGTGATCCTTTAAAAAGCCCGAAATTCCTAGGGTGCTGATCTTGCCTAGTGCAAATTTCCGCTACGGGTTTGACAGGGGGGGCGCTGGTGGGGAGATTTGGGAGCGATGTACGAAACGAATGGCACCATCAAACTAATCAGCGACACCCAGACTTTCCCCAGCGGCTTTTCCAAGCGCGAGTTTGTGGTCACGACGAAGCACGACAAGTATCCACAGGATCTCAAATTTGAGGTCGTGAAGGACAAGTGCTCGTTGCTCGACAACTTTGCCGACGGGCAAGAGGTTCAAGTGAACTTTGACATCCGCGGCAACGAGTACAATGGGAAGTATTACGTGAACCTTTCCTGCTGGAAACTTCAGCCTGCCGATGGCGGCGCGTCTCCAGCCCCAGCAGCGGCTGAACAAGCATCCGCGAAGTCAGAGCCATCGGGTGAGCCAGATCCATCCGATCTGAGAAGCGACGACGACTTTGATGATGATATTCCATTTTGATCTACGGATCAAAATGGGTTCTTGGTTCTTAGTTCTTAGTTCTTAGTTCTTAGTTCTTAGTCGCGGGACGTGACCCCCATTCCCTTCCCACTCGCCGTGTTCGCTCAATGGGGTGAAGCGGAGGGTGATGAAGTGGTGGTGGAAGTCTTTTCGGTTGCGCTCCTTCATGGCTTCGGCGTGGCGCTTGGAGTTGTGGCCAGATGAATGGCCGCGAACCATATCCGTCATCGCTTGTTGACTGCGCCAGATGGAAAAGGTGCTGAACGTCTTGAGTGGGCGCATGGTGGCGAGGGCGAGTGTGGTTTCTGGGTGGTCGCGCACTTGTTCCTCAACGGGCCTCCCGAAGTGGATGAATCGGTAGACTTGAGGGAGTTTGAGTCGGGCGAGCGTCACGGCGACCACCGGTTCGGAGGGAGATGATGTTTCGGCCTCTTCGGGCAAGTGTTCGAAATTGGGGAAGTGGCCCCAGCGGCGAATGAACTTCATTCGGACATGCCACCCAGAAAATAGGGATTGGCCGATTTCATGGGTTGTTAGAAATTGATCCAGTGCTTCTTCGTTTTCCCAAGCGGCAAACATTGCGAGGTTGCGGAGTTGCATGCGTTTCGGAGTGAGGATGGGCGCGCCGAGTTCCATCGCGGCCATGCATTCGGCGTGGATGAGGCCTGAAGTGTTCTTGGCTGTTGGTGGGTCGACGAAGGCATGCAGCGATTGCATGGGCGACGCCTTAGCGAGGTGGTAGCTGAAGATCTGCATGGGTTTATTCTTTGAAGGTCGAATGGGATGGCGGGCGTCCCCAAGCAAAAGCGGCTAGTGCGAGACCGACATGGCCGATGGCATTGACGATGCCGTGGTAGCGGACCATTTCGAACAAATCGAAGATGGGTTTTCCCCATGCCCAGAAGAGCGCGGGGATGAGAGTGATCGTTGGGATAAAGAGGGCGATTGCTAACATGTATCGTGAGCCAGCAGGAATGCGATGGGGTCGGCCGCGCAAGAAGGCGACGAACTGAGTGACGAAAATGAGTTCGTAGAGCGATGCGCCGATTTCATCGCAGTAGGGGTATCCCATGATCCCGCCTGCCGTGATGAGGTAGGCGGTCGGGTGGGCGATGAGGAGGAACCGGAGAATTTTGAGAGAGGCCGGATTGGAGACGCATCGGCAGCTCAGTGCGGTGATGGTGATGGCTCCGAAACCTGCGAAGAAGAAGTGAGCGGCAGCGAGCCATGACCAAGGAGCGCCGAAGCCAAGGATCGTGAAGTTGCAGGCATAGGCCGCAAACCAGACAATGCTTCCCACCACGAAGATCCATGCAGCAGCGAGTGCGAATTCTTCAGGCTGGTAGGGTTGACGTTTTCTCGCTTTTTGAAGTTGGTCGACTCCCTTCCAGATCGCAGCGATCAAGAGCAGCCCGATGAGGACGGCGAGTGCGGGGTGGGGCATGGAGGGGTTCTAGCAATCGGTGGAGGCTATGGCAATGATGGCTGGATTCATTTGCTTGCCTTTCGCTTCGAAGTCATAGACCGCCGCTACAGAACGTTCCATGCTGTTGGTGGGTCGTGAGCATCACCAATGACCAATGCCTGATGCCCAATGACAGGTCGCGAAGCGACCTTATGCGTGCGTCAGGTAATCGCTGGCAAAATCGACGTTTTCGTGGGGAACGTCAAATTGGTCGCAGATCAAGTTCGCACTGATGCGGCCGGATTCGTAGATCGTTGGGAGTCCGCTGCCGGGGTGGGTTCCGCCGCCGACGAGGTAACAGTTCTTGAACTTGCGATACTTGTTGTTCGGGCGGAGATAGAGCATCTGATTGAGCGAGTGAGCCAGATTGAAGGTGGCTCCCATGAAGATGGACGAGCTTTCCCAATCGACGGGCGAGATGATTTTCTTCTCCACGATGTGTTGGCGAAGATCCGACATACCGGTGCGTTTCTCAATGCGATCTAGTATCTTCTCCGCGTAAGCTTCTTTTTCCGATTCCCAGTCAAAGCCATGGCGGGTGTTGATGGTGGGGACCAAAATGTAGAGGCCGGACTGTCCTTTCGGTGCCACCTCGGGGTCGGTGATGGAGGAGTTGCGGATGTAGACCGACATGTCATCTGACACGCGTTCCTCGCTTTGGATGTCCATCACGTTTTTGTGGTAGTCGTCGGCGAAGAGGACGTGGTGATGAGGTTCGTCGGGATAGATTTTGTCGATCCCGAGGTAGATCATGAAGGTGGAGCAGGAGAACCCCTTGCGTTTCATTTTCTCGACGGGAATGTTTTCGCCATTGAGGAGTTTGGTGGCAGCGTGGCCGTAGTCGGCATTCATCACGACCGCATCGGCGTGAATGATCTCGCCATTTTCCAGTTCGGCGCCCGTCAGGGTTTTGCCCGTCATTTTCATTTCTTTGACGGGAGAGGCGAGTCGGAGTTCGCCGCCGTTTTCTTTGAACACCTTCGCCATTGCGTGGGAGATGCGATTGAGTCCGCCTTGGACGTGGTAGACGCCGTAGCGGTATTCGGTGAAGGAGAGGATGCTGAAGAGCGCTGGGCAATGCCATGGCGACATGCCGAGGTATTTGGCTTGGAAGGTGAAGGCGAGCTTGAGGCGTTCGTCTTTAAAGTAGTCACCCATGACATCGTGCACGCTGCGGTTGGTTAGCACGTAGGGGAGAGCTCGCAGGAGGTTGGGGCGTAGGTAGGATGTGGGGGTTTGGTAAGGGCGTTGGAGGCAGGGGTAGATCTTGCGAAACTTGACTGCGTGGTCGCGCATGTAGCGTTCGAATCCTTCCTTGCTGCCGGGGAACTTGGTCTCCAGTTCCTCCGACATCTTTTCCTCGTCGCTGTAGGTCTCGAGCGAAGTGTCGCCCCATGACAGCCGTGTCATTGGATTGAGGTCGACCAGGTCGAGGTAGTCATCGCTACGCTTGCCAGCCTCGGCAAAGGCCTCGTCGAGGCAAAATCGCTGGTGGAGGAAGGTTGGGCCGAGATCGAAGGAGAAATCGCCAAGTTTTACCTCGGCATTGCGGCCGCCGACGCGGTCGGCTTTCTCGACGATGGTGACTTTGAAGCCTCGGTGGGCGAGGATCATGCCGGCGGTCAGACCGCCTGGGCCGGCGCCTACGACAAGGATGTGTTTTTTGTTTTCAGAGGGCATTTCAGACAGCGAACTGCCGCACATTAGGCAGATTTTACTGGAAAGCAAATCTGCGGGTGTTTTTTGTGTGGCGGGGTGGGTTTGCGATGAGCTTCACCCCAAACCCCACACGGGAGCGGCGGCCAATGCCTTGCGAGAAAAGCTGATTTGATAGGGGTTTGCGGAGGGTGAATCCCAGAAATCGAGCAATTTTGGGTGGACAATCCGCATGTCGGCGGGTAACCACCTGCCCCGCGAGTGGATTTCCACTCAATTGGAACTTGGCAGAGTAGCTCAGTGGTAGAGCAGAGGACTCATAAGCCTTTGGTCGGCGGTTCAAATCCGCCCTCTGCTACCAGTTCCCGGCATCGCCCCAATGAGAGCGATTCGAGGCGACCTCTCGTGGTCACTCCTCGACCAATTCTGCACCGCTGACCAACTTGCAGAATTCCTTTTTGGTCACCTTGTGCATGGTGCCCTCTGGATCGAGGGGGTCGGTAAGTTCTTTGTATTCGATCGCCAATCGCTCCCAGACGACGATCCGAAAATAGCGGTCGCCTTGTTGCCAAAGTTGGTTTTGTGCGAGTGGTTTCATGGAGAGGAAAATATCGGGTAGATGGGACTGCGGCGATGATTGATCTGGATCAACCGCCTAGCGCGCGAATGAGGCGGAGTTTGGCATTCAAGGTTTGTAGGCGCATGCGGGTCGTCGCCGCGGCGCTTTCAGCGTACGAGCTGCCTGATTCGGTGCGATCGATGGCGGAGACCAATCCCGATTCGTATTTCGTCTCAGCATCTTTCCAAGCTCGCTGCTTTGATGTTGTTTCGCGTTCGTAGGATGCGAGCTGCGATTGGTAGCGTTTGAGGTCGTTGTATGCGGATTCAATTTCCTCCACCGCTTTGTCGCTGGTGGATCGAAACTCAGCACTGGCCTCAAGAGCCTTTGTTTTGCTGCGCTGGACTTCTGCGATCCGTTGAGGGTCCCAGATGGGGATATCGAGCGACGGGCCAATGGAGCCTTTCCAAACTTCATATCCACCACGTGGGGAACTGCTGGCTACAGATCCTATGGCGTTGAGTGAGAGGGTTGGCAGAAGGTCGAGCTTGGCTCCGTCTTGGATGGAGAAGGCGCGGCGGACTTCGGCTTCGGCGGCGATGAGGTCGGGGCGAGCACCCCAGACCTTGGCTGGAACTCGATGGGGGGCTTGTCCGATGTGGATGGACCCACGATAGGGCGATGGGAGTTTTCCGCCACCGACGAGGCGGCGGAGTCGGAGTCGGGCGTTTTCAGCAAGTCGGTCCAGTTCGGCAATAGCGCGGTTGCGCATTTCCAGGTCGCCGACTCGCATGGCGTGGGTGTTGCTGTCGATCAATCCGCGATCCAGCAAGTCTTTGCTCAGCTGGGTTGCTTCGGTCTCGGCTTTCAGCAACTGGCGCTGACGGCTGGCCTCGCTGACGTAAAGCGACTCTTCGAGTCGTACAGCGCTGACTTCGGTGGCGATCAGCAAGCGGCTTCCTTTCCAGCTTGCCCACGCGGCAGCTTCATTTGCTTTTGCGGCACGAAACCATGCTTGGCGTTTGCCTGTGATATCGAGTTCCCACGAGATGCCGCCATCGGCGGTCCACGGCTTCATATCGACAGGGCGGAACCCTGAATCTCGTGTTTTTTCACGTGCTTGGCGAAATCCGAGCTGCAATCCGGCTTTTGGGAAGAAATCCGCCAAAGCCTCTGCCCGATCGATGCGCGCTGCGTTAACTCGTTGGACGGCAACATCGATGTCCGGATTGTTGGTCCATGCACGGCGGACGAGACTGTTCAGTTTTGGATCACCAAAGTCTTTCCACCATTCCTCGTTCAGGCCGCTGCCCGATTTGGGCGCGTTCGTCCACACCGGCGGCGCGGTGGGTCCGTCGGGGAGTTTTGAGGCACAGCCGACCAGCGAGATCAGAGCGATGATGGAAAGGAGGTATTTCATTTTTGCAGGTCGATCGCCGTGGCGTTGATGACGAGGCGATCTTCGGTTGATCCTTCGGCAACGGTGCCAGTGACGAGGAGCTTGGAGAGTTTTTCGATGCCGCGGACATCTTCGATGCGCTCTTTCAGAACGCGTCCGTCTGCATCGATGATTTGGATAGTCGCGGTTCCACGTTTGATGTCCTCTTTGGTGTCGCAGCAATTGTCCCATGGAGTGGTGCAGCCGTCGCCGGGGCGATCGGAGCAAGCGGTGATGACTTCGGAGTCGCCGAGGATGAAGGCGGCGCGTCCATCAACGAATGGTTGGTCGTTGCCCATGATGCGCCCTTTGACGGTGATGATGTCGCCAGGTTGTGCGGTTTTACGGATCACGTGGATTGCTTGGCCATCGCCTTCGACATTGGCATCGATCACAGCGATCAACGCGTCACTGTTAGGAGCGTCTAGGGTGGTTGTTTTTTCTTCGTCTTTGGACTGGCAGGAAGCCATGGCCAAAGCGGCGATGGCGATGATGGCGTATGGTATTTTTTTCATGGTGTTGATTTGGGTTGGTGGATTAGCTGCGCAGGGCGACAGCGAGTTTGGGTTTGAGGCATCGAATGGCGGGTGGAATTGCGCCGATGAGGCCAAGCAAGAATCCGGTGATGATTCCTGTTAGTGCGACAGCGGCATTGATCTCAATGCTGAAGGTGCCGATTGAAAAAGGAACGGTGCGTCCATCGAGTAGAAGCATCGCAATGATCGATGCAACCAGTGAGCCTGTGAGGCAGGCAAGGGTGCTTTCTTGAACAAGGCTGATGAGTAGGGTTGTGCGACCAAACCCGATGGCTTGCAGGGTTCCCATTTCGCGGACGCGAGAGGCGAAGGCGGCGTAGAGGGTATTGATGCCGCCAAAGACTGCGCCTGCGGCGATCAGGCTGACGGTGACCCAGATCATTGCGCGCAGCGGTTGGAAGAACTCGCTGAGGCGACCATAGTAGTCGCTTTCGCGCAGAGCGCTGAGTTCGAGGTCGAGCCGTTGTTTCGCAAACAGATCGGCTTCCGAGTAATCGGCGGGGTCATCGAGGCGGACGACCACGCATGACAGCGACTCGCGCTGTGCGAGGACGCGGATGTCACCGACGGTTGCCCAAACTTCTGATTCCATCACCGTTCCCGGAGCGGAGAATTTGCCGGCGACTTTGAGTGCTTGTTCATTGATCACAACAGATGAGCCGACTTCGAGTTCGTCCTCATCGACGCCGAGGTTGCGCCATGCGAGTCGGCCAACCATGACTTCGCCAGCGCGTGGGAAACGGCCTTCAAGGATGCGTATTTCTGGGTGGACGTGAAGGATGGTGGGGGAGACGCCGCGGATCAGCGCTTGGGATTTTGAGCCATCGTCAAAGCCGAGGTAAGTCATGTAATGGATTTCGCCGGAAACGGCTCTTACGCCGAGTTGTTCGGTGATGCCGGCGATGCTGGAGGATGCGATGCCTGCGGTATTTTCAGCAACCTCGCTGCGTTGGGTGCTTTCTTCTGATCCGGCGCCAAGAAGGATCACGTTGTGGGGTGAGCCGGAGGCGGAGAGCACACGGCTCATGCCTTGGTTGATCGCCACCGCGGACATCACGAGCAATACGACCAATGCGCTGCCGCCGATGGTTTGAAACAATCGGGTTTTCGAGCGCAGGAGATTGCGGATGGCGTAGCTGAAGGGCAACATGGATTTTATGCCGCGTTGCGGCAGTCGAAGGTCAAAGGTCGAAGGTCGGAATTAGAATCGCTGGTGCGATTGATTTTGAATGATTTCAGCATTTCAGATTTTCAGCGTTTCAGTTTTTATTCAGTCGCGTAGCGATGCGATGATGGGTTGGCGGGTGGCTTGGTAGGCGGGCCAGAAGGAGGCGAAGAGTCCGAGTAGGACGCCTGCGGCGAGGCTGGTGATGATGACGGCGGCGTCGGGGCGGATGGCCATGGTGAGGCCTTCGTTGCCCATGGTGAAACTTTGCCAACCGAGGAAGATGGCGGCTCCGCCAACACCGACCACGCTGCCCATGATGCCGAGTATTCCGCCCTCGCTTACGACGAGGCAGGCGATGGCTTTGTCGGGGTAGCCGAGTGTGCGGAGCACGGCGGTTTCTTTCACGCGGCCACGAACCACGAGAAGCAGGGCGTTTGCGACCAGGGCTGCAACGGCGAGCACGGCGCCAAGTCCGAGCCAGCGGGTAAAGCCGATGAGTTGAATCAATTCGTTCGCAGTTTCAGCAAAGAAGGCTTTTTCGGGGCGGGTATTGGTCGGGTCCTGAGCGGAGCGGAAGTATTCATCGATCGCGGCAGAGACGCGTTCGAGATCCTCGGATTTGTTTACGCTGACGTTGAATTGGGTGACCACTCCTAGGCCGGTGCGGGTTGCTTGTTGAAGGAAGGGGAGTTTGACGTAAGCAACATTGTTGTCCTGAAGGTTGGGTGAGCGAAGGATGCCGCTGACGATGACGGTGACGCCTGCCGCCTCGAAACGATCGCCGGGTGAGAGCCCGCGTCGTTGGGCAAAAACTTCGCCAAGCAGGGCTCCGTCATCCACTCTGAGCCATTCTTGTTCACTGCCTTTGAAGATTTCGATGTCGGGCGCAAAATCGGTGAGACGTTCGGCAGGGACGCCGCGGAAAGTGATCACGTCCAATGACGCTCCGCAATTGTTCACGGCGACTTGGATGGGGATGACTTCACGTACGCCCTCGATGCGTTTGATTTCCTCGGCGTAGTGTTCAGGCAGGCGACTGGTCATTGGGCAGAACCGGTTTTCGCGATAAACGACCAAGGTGGTGTCGGCCGCGGTGGTTTCCGTAGCGTCTGCAAGCGAGCGCTGCAGAGTTTCGACCGAGGTGAAAAGAAACATGCCCGAGGCCACGCCAAAGATCGTCAGCAGTGAGCGCAGGCGATGCCGCACTAGCTGGATCCATGAGAGGTGGATGATGTTGAGCAGAGGTTTCATTCGTTCTCTAACAATTTTCCTTTCTCGAGATGGAGGGTTCGATCGGCGGCGGATGCTGCCTTGGCGTCGTGGGTGACCATGACGATGGTTTTGCCATACTCAGAAGTGAGGTCGCGGAGGAGCTCGAGGATCTTGGTGGCAGATTCGCGATCGAGATCACCGGTTGGCTCGTCTGCGACTAGCAGTGGTGCATCGGCAACAATCGCGCGAGCGATCGCAACGCGTTGTTCTTGTCCGCCGGAGAGTTCGGCAGGTGTATGATCGTGTCGCCCTTCCAAACCCACCATGTCGAGGGCGGTGGCGACCTTCTCGTGGCGTTCTTTTTTGCTTAGATCTGAGAGGAGAAGAGGGAGCTCAACATTCTCAAAGGCGGTGAGCACGGGGATCAAGTGGTAGAGCTGGAAAATGTAGCCGACGTGTTCAGCGCGCCACTTGGTGAGTTCGCGTTGGTTGAGTTTGGCGATCTCTTTGCCGGCGATGACCAATGATCCTTCGCTCGGTGAATCGATGCCGGAGAGCAAGTTGAGAAGGGTGGTTTTGCCAGATCCAGATGGACCCATTAGAGCGAGGAATTCACCTTTGGGGACTGACAAGTCGAGCGCTTCCAGAGGTGTCACCGTGGTGGTGCCCTTGTGGTAGCTTTTTGAGATTTGTTTGCATTGGATCATCATGGCGATTGGATCATTTCAGGGTTTGCGCGTTGGTTGTCGCTGAGGTTGTCGGGCGAGAGGACGACCCATTCACCGGGCCGTAGCCCATCTTTGATGAGCCGGTAGCCATCCCGCGTGGTTTCGGTTGGCTGGACTTTGCGGCTTTCGACACGTTTGGATTCAGGATCGCAGATCCAGACGGTTTCGCGATCGAGGGAGCGTTGGGGAATCCATGTTGCCAAGTCGTGGCTGCTGTTGGATTCAGCCGTGCTAGATTCAATTTGTGTTTTGGCATCGAGAAACTCGACGCGGCAGAGCATTTCGGGTCGGAGCTGTTTGCTCGGATCGATGATGCGGACTTTGGCTTGTAGTGTGTTGCGTTGGATGTCCGCCTCGCCGGTGATGCGGGTGACTTCGCCGAGAAACGTTTGGTCGGGAAGGAGGTTGCATTTGATGCGTGCCAGCTGGCCGACCATCAGTCCGCTTGCATCAGCGAGTGGCACATCGACACGCGCTTGCAGGTGGTTGGGATCGTAGAGGATGGCGACGGTGGCGCTGTCGGGATCATCCATGGCTAGCATCTTCTTTTGACCGGGTGTGGAATTCAGTCGGAGGATGCGGCCATTGATTGGCGATTTGATTTCGGTCCGAGCAAGGGCGAGTTTGGCGGTATCGACATTGACACGAGCCACTTCAATTTCGCTTTCGATCACCTTGTTGATCGCGTCGTGTTGGATGGCCTCGGCTTTCGCTTGTTCGACGGCGGCTTCAGCGGCGCGTAGGTTGGCTTGAGCTTTTAGGTAGTCGCTACTGATTTTGGTTGCCTCGGTTTCAGCGAGGGCTCCTTTGGGGAGGTCTTTGATGCGATCGAATCGGTCTTTCGCTTCCGTGACCAGTGCGTCGGTGGCTTCTTTTTTCGCCACAGCGGCCTTCAATTTGCGTTGAAATACTTCCACCATGTAGTGATGGGCTTCTAGGGATGCCTCTTTCCGTTTGAGCTCACTTTCGGTGGCTCTAAGTTTGAGGTCGAAGTCCTCCTTGATCAACGTTGCGAGCAATTGGCCTTTGGTGACGGCCTCGCCCTCGAGCACGTGGACCTCGTGGATCACCCCGCTGGCGAGAGCAGTTGCTTTGATGGGAAGCGGGTCGGGTTCGATCCAGCCGCTCGCTTGGAATGCCATGGATCCTTCCCAAGCTTTGGGCGACTGATTTTTCGGCTCGGGGCTCGTTGGGTTGGTATTGGTGTCGGCGCTTGGTTCCGCGCGGGTGCTCAGCACGACTGCCACCTTCACGTCCGTGGCGGGCAGAATGCGATCGCGGAAGAGCAGGAGAAATAGTAGAGCAAAGCCAAGCGCGATGCCTGCTGGGATCAGCCAGGAAGGAAGGCGCTTTGGTTTGGTGGTTGGGGTGTTGTCGGTTTTCGACAGTGATTTTAGGGAATCATTCATGATGTGAAATGCAGGAGACGTTTGCACCGGCAGGCGGTGACAAGTGGGCGCACCACGACGTGTGGATGCGGCACGGCAAAATAGGCCGTGAATTTAGAGTCTCCAGATTTCGAGCGTCGCCCTAAAAGATGAGGGCGAGCCTGGCCCGCGAATCATGACGGGGTGATCAGGTCGTGATAGGGCCCCTTCATCGACACGCGGTGTGGGGATAAACCAGTCGGCCAATTCAAGGGCGGGAACGTCGGGTAAATCGACTGAGGTAGATGGGGTTTGAGCGTCGGGAAGTTCCTCAAGATCAAAACAACATGAGTCACGGTGCTCGAGCTCGGATGTTTCATGTCTTGTCTCATGATCACAGCAGTTGCTTTTCACCTCGTTCAGCTGCAGCCATTCGGAAAGGCAGATGTGCAATGGCCCACCCACTGCCGGGACCGAGAGTCCGAAGCAGAAGAGCATGGCGATTGCGCCGAGGCTGCGTTTCCAAGTTGAGATCATTGATGGTAGGAGTTCCGACTAGGTGGAATATTCCCTAAATCTCATGGTTTCGCAACGGGGAATTGTCGCCCGGCGGCAGCCAACTGGAGTTGGGGCACAAAAAAGCCCCGCAATCTTTCGACTGCGGGGCTGGTAAAGTGGTACACCCTGAGAGATTCGAACTCCCGACCTCCTGATTCGTAGTCAGGCGCTCTATCCAGCTGAGCTAAGGGTGCGTCGTGGGGCGGGAGAAAAGCCTCGAATGGGCCCCAGTGTCAAGAATTTCGGACGAATTCTTTTCGTTTCGCTGCTTCTTGGAGGCTTTTCAACGTTGTGATTGGGAGCTTTGCGAGTAGGATTGAAGCTCATGTGGCGAAAAACCTTCAAAGTCTTTCTGGCGCTCTTTGTCTGTCTTGCGGTGTCAGGGTGTCGAGATGCTCATGATCGGGTCATGGACGACCAGCTTGACTGGATGGAGGAGATTGCTGGGGTGTTCGAGCAGGTGGCAGATGAGGAGATGACGGCTGATGAGGCGACGAAGGCTGTGGAGCAGTTGGTGGTTCAGGGGAATGACTTGCGCAAAAGAAAGCAGGATCTGAGCTCTGAGCTGACAGATATTCGTGCCGAGAAATTGATGGAAGATTACACCCCGCCCGTGACGGAGGCCTTGGGTGACATCATGCATGCTCTGAATCGTGCAAGGAGCTCAGGACGACTCTCTAGAGAGCTTCAGGATACGATCCAAGAGCTGAAACTGGTTGAGTGAATCCAGCATCAGCGGCGTCGGCGGAGAAGTAGCATCGTGCCGATGAAGCCGAGTAGGATGGAGGACGGTTCTGGTATAGCTTCGACATATTCAGTGCCAGTTATGCTAATGTTATCAAAGCTACCTGTGGCATCAATTGTTCCGAAGCCAAAGAACACTTCCTCTTCACTGAATGAGTATCCTGTGAATGTCATGGGGCCTTTGTCTGGCGAGCCGGAAGTGGTTCCCCACTCAATCGAAAAAGTTCCAGTTGCAGCAGTCCATGCGAATTCCGCGGAGTACTGAGTGCTAGTGGAGATTGCGTAGACGTTATTGCCGTCGCCATTGAATAACTTGTCGCTGTCTGTGTTTCCCGTAGCCTCATAAATGCTAGCACGTCTACCGAATGTAGCTCGTTTGAGATCGACGCGAAAGTGGTCACCGGCTGTCGTTGTGAGTCCGGTTCTGACACCACCTACGAAAAACGAGATGTTGTCGTAATTGTTGTTTTCGCGAATAATGAAATCGAAGCTGCCCGAGAAGTCTGAATTGGCGCTGAAACCAGTGCCTGAGTTCACGAGATAATTGGTTGATCCTGACGCTGGGTCAAAGCTGTTGCCCGGATTGCCGTTTGCAGCGGTTACTCCACCAGAACCGATCAAAGCCCAGCCTGAGGGTAAGTCTGGTGCAGTGATGCCTTCGAAGTTTTGACTGATGGTGGCCGCATTTGTGTTGGATAGAGCTATGATCAGTGCAGGCAGACAATAGAATAGGTGCTTCATGGATTTAGGGGGTGGCGGTGAATCACGTTTGAAGTAAACTATAACCCATCGGGGACGGATTGTCCAATGGGTGCGATGGCATAATTTGCCTCTGCATGTCCAAATATGGACAGGAGGAAAATGTATAACTGGATGAATATCAGCGAGTTGATAGAATCAACCCAATATCTCCTTCATCACATGCGGGTGTTCCACGCCGGTGAGGCGGGCGTCGAGGCCTTGGAATTTGTAGGAGAACTGGGCGAAATCGATGCCGAAGAGGTGGAGCATGGTGGCATGGAGGTCGTGGACGGAGGTGCGATTTTCAACGGCGTTGTAGCCGAGTTCGTCGGTTGATCCGTGGACCATGCCGCCTTTAACGCCTGCGCCAGCGAGCCAGAGTGAGAAGGCATTGATGTGGTGGTCGCGGCCGGTGCCTTGGCCCATTGGGGTTCGCCCGAATTCGCCGCCCCAGATGACCAGCGTGTCATCGAGCATGCCGCGCTGTTTGAGGTCTTTGAGAAGCGCGGCCGAGGATTGGTCGGTGAGCTTGGCTGCGGTGGGCATGTTCTTTTCGATGCTGCTGTGGTGGTCCCAGCCGCGGTGGTAGAGTTGCACGAAGCGGACACCGCGTTCGAGCATGCGTCGGGCGAGCAGGCAGTTGGAGGCAAATGAGCCATCGCCGATTTCCTTCACGCCATACATATCGAGCATGTGTTGCGGTTCTTGGGAGTAGTCGGTGAGTTCCGGAACGGACGCCTGCATCTTGAAGGCCATCTCGTATTGCGCGATGCGGGTGGCGATTTCTGGGTCGTACTTCTCGGTGTCGAGTTGCCCGTTCAGATTGTTCACCTGGTCGATCATTTGGCGTTGGGCCGATTGACAGACGCCGTCGGGGTTGCCGACGTAGTGCACGGCATTGCCTTTGGATTGGAACTGGACGCCTTGGAATTTGCTGGGGAGGAAGCCGGCACTCCATTGGCGGGAAGAGACCGGTTGGGCACCGGCACTTTGCGAGAGCAGTACGACGTAGCCGGGGAGGTCTTGGGTTTCCGAGCCGAGTCCGTAGAGCAGCCATGAGCCCATGGATGGGCGGCCTTTCACGATGGAGCCGCTATTGAAGAAAGCTTGCGCGGGGTCGTGGTTGATCTGCTCGGTACGCATCGATTTGATCACGCAGATGTCGTCGGCGACCGTTCCGATGTGGGGCAAGAGGTCGGAGATCTCCATGCCGCTTTTGCCGTAGCGTTTGAAGTTCGTGAACGAGCCACGTGCTTTGAGAACGGAGTTTTGGAGTTGGGCGAGTTGTTGGCCTTTGGTGAAGGATTCGGGAAAGGCTTTGCCGTCGATGCGGTCGAGTTCCGGTTTAGGGTCGAAGGATTCGACGTGCGAAGGACCGCCAGCCATGCAGAGGTGGATCACGCGTTTCGCTTTTGGAGCGAAGTGGGTGGCTTGTCCGAGAATGCCATTCCATTGCGCAGTGGATGCGTGGCTATTGCCGCCAATGAGCTGCGATAGCGCGAGTCCGCCCAAGCCAGCAAACGACTGATTTAGGAAACTACGGCGATTGATTTGAAGAGGGTCCATGGTGGGTAAATGGGTAAAAGCTGAAATGGGAAATGCTGAAAAGCTGAAATGAGGGGTGCTGAAATGGGGGTCAGTATCTTGTGATAGTTTCGTGTAAGTTGAGAATGACTCGGCAGGCTTGGGTCCAGGCGGCGAGTTCTGGGGCGGTGGTTTTCTCTGGTAAGGTGGTGTTGGCGGTTAGCTTGGAGGCGTCATCCGCTTTTTCAATGTAGTGCGCATTTTGCTCTTCGATGAATAGCATCATCGAATCGAACTCCTCTTGGCTTGGGTCGCGGGTGAGGGCGCGTTGATAGGCTGCGGTTAGACGAGCTTTGGGGTCGCTTTCGGAGGTGATCAGGCTGAGAGCGAAGGTGCGGGCCATCTCGATGGCGGCGGGGTCATTGAGCAGTGTGAGTGCTTGGAGTGGGCTGTTGGATTGGAGTCGGTCTGCGGCACATTCCTCACGTGAAGGGGCATCGAAGTTGGCCAGCATGGGGTGAAGGAAAGTGCGTTGCCAATGCATGTAGACGCTGCGGCGGTGTTGGCCGCCGGTGGTGTCTGGGGTGTATTTGCGATTGGGGAATTGGAGCGGTGCGTAGTAGCCTGGTGGTTGATACGGGTAGACGCTGGGGCCGCCGACGTAGTCGGTTTCAAGCAGTCCTGTGATGGCTAGCGCGTTGTCGCGGATGAATTCTGCGTCGAGGCGGCGAGCCGATTGTTGTGCTAGCAGGCGGTTGTAGGGGTCGATGTCGTATAAGTCGTTTCGTGCCGCAGCTTGTTGTTGGTAGGTGTTCGACATGACCATGATTTTGGCCATGCGTTTCATGTTCCATCCGTTGGATCGGAAGTCATTTGCAAGCCAATCGAGCAATTCTGGGTGGCTTGGCCACTCGCCTTGTGAGCCGAGGTCGTCGAGGATGTTAGAAATGCCTTTACCGAAGAATTGTTTCCACAGGCGGTTCATCGTGTGGCGCGCAGTCAGTGGGTTGTTGTCGGCGACCAGCCACTTCGCGAGGTCGAGTCGGTTGAGTCGGCGTTTGCCGGCATCGGCGGGTTGCGGAAGGAAATGGGGAACGGCGGGCTCAACAATTTCGCCGGTTTCATTTTGCCAATCGCCGCGGGGGAGGATGCGGGTGACGGGGATTTCATCTTCGGGGATTGGCAGCGCGATCAGCGAGCGTGTGATGCCGCCACGGCCTTCACGGATCGTTTGGCGAAGAGCGGGCCATGCGGTAGAGAGTTCCGTCGAATGCAGGTGGGAGAGAGCTTTGGCGCCGCGGATGAGATCCGCTTGGTCGACCGTGCGATCGGCCTCGGGTGCCTGAATCGCCTGTGCGAGCTCAGGAGTCAGCGCGTCTTGTCCGACGATGGGTTCAGCGAAGTGAGTGGTGGAAATGCGGACACGTCCGATATCGTCGGATTTTAGAGTTACCTCGAGCGTGTCACCTTTTTCGAAGGTGATAGGGGTTTGAAGAATGAACTGAGCCGTGTGGCGTTGTTTGGGAATATCGAGGGGTAGGGTGAAGCGAAACTTCCCGGTTTTCCAGATGTCTGGCATCCGCAGCGGCCGGAAGCCTTGTTGGTAAATGTTACCGGGGATGTAGTAGTGGTCGGCCTGTTCCCACTCGATGGCGATCGGTTTGGATTGATTGCCGGACTTTAGGTTGAAGGTGGGTTTAACCAGAGAGAAGAGGCCATCTTCGAAGCGGCTGAGGAATCCTTGGTGCGATTCGTGGGGCAAGACTTCGACTTGGATCGCGGTCGTATGGCCGAGTGCCGGCTCAACATTTAGGAGGATGGTTTCGTTGCTTTGTGGAGCGGGTGTTTTCTTGGCTTTTGGGGGATCGATGGCCTTGCTAGTGGCGGGGCCAGTGAGGAGCAGGCTCGAATCGTCGAGTGATTGGTATGGTGTGTTGAGCTTGGTTTCGACGCTGGCGATTTTGGCGGCAGCCCATCCTGTTGGGTGGGCTTTGAGGAATTGCCGTGTTTGCGTGATCCATTCCTCATCAATCGGGGTGTAGCTCGCGTGATCTCTGTAGGCCTTGTTTAGCATCCACTGGGTGCGGGCCAGGAAGGAGGGGCTTTCAATGGTGATTTCTGGTGGGAAAGGGGATTCATTGTTGAATCCTTTCAAGTCAGGGTTGGGGCTGCTGCTGTAGTTGGTGTAGACGCCCCATTCCTTGAAGTCCTTGAAGAAGGCGCTGAGTGAGTAGAAGTCTTTGGCGGAGATGGGGTCGAACTTGTGATCGTGGCATTCTGCGCAGCCGGTGGTTTGGCCCATCCATGCGGCACCGATGGCACGGACGCGGTCACTGGCGTATTTGGCGAGGTATTCCTTCGGCTGTGCTCCACCTTCGCGTGTCATTTGAGCGAGCCGAACGAAGCCTGTTGCGATCCATTGTTGTTCTGTTGGGTTTTCTAACAGGTCTCCTGCGAGTTGCTCGATCGTGAATTGATCGAAGGGCATGTTGTCGTTGAATGCGTTGATGACGTAATCGCGATAGGGGAAAATGTTTTGGTATTGGTCGCCGTGGAGGCCAACGGTGTCGGCAAAGCGAGCGACATCGAGCCAATGGACGGCCATGCGTTCGCCGTAGCGGGGTGATGCGAGCAGGCGGTCCACTTGTTTCTCGTAGGCATCTGGTGAGTCATCGTGCAGGAAGGCATCGAGCTCTTCCGGTGTGGGCGGGATGCCGATGAGGTCGAGGGAGAGTCGGCGTAGCAGCGTGGCTTTGTTGGCGCGAGGTGTTGGGTCGATGCCTTTCTCTTCCAGAGATTTCAGGATGAATGCGTCGATCGGATTCGCGACTTTATCGGAGTGGTTGGCGAGGTTCGGGGCGGTGGGTTCTTCGATCGGAACGTAGGCCCAGTGTTCTTGATATTCAGCACCTTGCTCGATCCACTTTTTGATCAGTGCCTTTTGGTGGTCGCTGATGGGTTTATGGAAAGACGGCGGTGGCATGATGTCCTCCGGGTCGTTGGCGACGAGGCGATGCCAGATTGCGCTCTCTTCCGCTTTGCCAGGGACGATGGCCTTGAGATCGGGGTTGTCCTTGAGGGCTGCGTAGGCGCCTTCGGGGGTATCGAGTCGGAGGTCGGCTTCGCGGGTCTCTGCGTCAAAGCCGTGGCAGGCAAAGCAGGTGTCGGAGAAGATCGGGCGGATATGGGCGTTGAACGTGACTTTGTCGGGGAGCGCGGAGGCTTTCTCATCAGTGGTGCCGGTGGATTGGGCTGAGTTTTCCACATCTGAGCAGGCGCTAAAGAGCGCTGAAGCGACGAGGAGCAAGAAGGGCCTGCAGTGCTGGAATTTTAGGGAGCGCATCTGATGAGGAGGGAGAGAGTGCAAGCTGCCTATTTGAAGGCATGCAATTCATCTACATTATACACATTCTTCCCCATATTCTATCGCATATTTGGGAATATTGATTCCTTCGCTGGTATCAAAAAAAATCACCCTAGCCAGAGAGCTCTGAGTTGGGGCGATTGGGATGCGCGACCTTATCATTATAACCGCCATGCGCATGGCGTCGTTGGTGAATCAATGGGTGAAAATGAGGAAGGTTGCCGGTAAATCGGATTTTATCGGGTCCAGAAGTCAGGTCCGCAGATCTGGGTATTTTGCGAAGATTTCACCAGCGGGGTTGACGAGTTCATTCGGCTATGCTTCAAACCCTGCCGACCCTGCACGGAACGGTGGCTGAGTGGTCTAAAGCACACCCTTGCTAAGGGTGCGTAGCAGAAATGCTACCGAGGGTTCGAATCCCTCCCGTTCCGCCACGACCCCACCCCTGTCCGCAGGGGTGGGGTCGTGGCGTTTCAGGGAGGGGGGGGAGGGTAAATGCTGAAATAGGAAAAGCTGAAAAGCTGAAATAAGATAGGCGAATTCATGGATCAGGATGCGGAGGAGCATCTGGCATTTCGCTTGGATGGAGCGGAGCGAAATCAATCCCTCCGGTTCCGTTGGGTTTACGGTGGAGCCACGGTGGATCGAGCCGATCCACCCTACCTTGATGGCTTAGGATTCAGAACCTTCATCTGGCTTCTTCTCTTCCACGGGTGACTCCGGAGGGGGTTCTGTCGTGTCGAGTTCATCCGTGGGCGGCACTTCCATCGCTGCTGCTGGAGGTTCGGGAGTGATATCGGCTTTTGTGGCCTCTTCGGCGGTGGTGCCGACTTCAAGCTTTGGGGAAGGCTCTTCACTCGTGGTTTCTTCAGCCTTGGGTTCGTCCGCCTTTGGTTTTGCTTTTTTCTTTTTCGCGGCCTTCTTTTTCGGTGGCGTGTCCTGTCGGGGTTCTAGTACGACCAAGGTGTCATCGGTGAAGAGGAGGATGTGTCCTTGGTGGAGGAGCCAAAAAAGGTCGGCGGCGTAATCGGCGGGAGGAGCGGTGCTTCCTTCGGGAAGGAGGGCTTTCCAGAGTCCTTCGAGTTTGGCGGGCTTGTTGCCGCGAATCCACTCGACCATTTGTGCTGGTCGAGGCGCGAGAGATGTGTCAGCGGGGAGTGGGTGGGGTCGGACGGGGCCGGTGAAGAGTTTGCCTTGGCGTTTGAAGACGGGCAGGTGTTGTTGCTCGATGGATTTGCAGATCGCAGGGATAAGCATCGCGGGATGTTTGCGGGCGTGGTTGCCGGCAAGCTTGAGCGAGGCCAAGAGGGAAGGGGATAAATTCTTTGGCGGGGTGTCTCCAGAGAGTTCGGCTTTACGGGTTTCTTCGAATGCGGTGCTGAAGCACTGTTCTGAGAGTTGGCGTTCGGCTTCGGTTTGGTCTTCGATCCATTCCGCGTCGTCTTTGCCTTTGATGCGCCAGCGAGTTTTTTGGGTCATGGATTGCAGCCATGCATTGATCGCTTCTTCATCGCGTTCGGTTTTGACCTTCGCTGTGTAGCGCTCGAATGGCATGTTAGAAAACTTTTCGCGGTGCAGGCGTCGGAGGTTCGATTGGTAGTTGTGGAAGTTGGGTGGGCCGAGCCATTCGCCTGAGATGCCGCACTTGGCGACCAGTTGGAAGTTTCCCTTAGGCGGTTCGACCTCGATGATTTCCTCTTCCACGTATTCGGATTTCAGTTCGCTGGACCAGAGGTGACGGTTGGCTTCTTCTTTGGTGAGGAAGAGTGAGTTGTCTTTGGTGCCGAGGTAGAGTGGGGCGTGGGGTTCGGGTGCTTCGAAGATAGCACGGCAGCGTTTTTTATCGGCGAGCAAGGTTTTCGAGACATCGAACAGAGGGTAGACGCGGGCGACTTGCTGCACTTCTTTGACGATCAGGCCAACGGCATTGTTGTCGGGTGCAATGGTGACTTGGACTCCTTTTTCGGGTGGTGTCAGTTCTCGTTGTGGTGGGCCATCACGGCGGTCGTTGAATTTGCCGCCTTTGCCTTTGAACTTCCCGCCGCGTTTGTTGTCGCCCGAGAAGCGATCTGACGATTTCGGGGCGCGTTTTGGGCGGTGTTCCTTCTTCTCTTTTTTGTCGTCACGAGCCCATGAGGGACCCAGCGCAAAGCTGGACAAGAGGTCATCAAGTTGAGGTTTTTTGGGGTCGGTCACGAGGGATGGGTAGGGTTGGGGAGTCGGGTAACGATGCTCGTTCGACGAGTTTTGCACAGAATTCAGTTGGATACTAGATCAATGATGCGCTCCGTGGCGCCGTCATGGGTGTGTAGAACCGCAGAGGCGTGGGTCGTTGTTGATGCCGCTATGTTGGGGATGAGCAGTTGCGTGACGGCGTTGGAGAGCTCTTGTTGGGTGTGGGCGAGAATCGCGCCCTTGTTTTCGACGAGCATGCTTGGCAGAGGTTCGAAGTTTTCCATATGGGGGCCAAAGATCAGCGGTTTGCTGGCGTGGATGGCTTCGCTGGGGTTTTGCCCACCTTTTGCGAGGAAACTTTTGCCGATGATCACGACGTCGGCATGAGCGGTCCAATCGCGGAGTTCGCCAGTGGAATCGATGATGAAGACATCGGTCGATGTGTTGGGTTCAGGTATGGGTGGCATTTCCGACCGCAGGGTGGTGGAGAAACCTGCTCTCTGCAGTTCGTTTTGTACGGATGCGCGGCGTTCGACGTGGCGTGGTGCGATTGCAATCAATGCATTGGGAGAGGCTTGACGGATGGCTTCGGCGATCCATGCGTCTTCACCGGGAAATGTGCTGGCGGCGAGAATGACGTGACGGCTTTCGCCAAATGAATCTAACATCTGCTGAAACTCTGGCTGTTGACGCGGCTGGGTTCCAGATCCTGGGTCGAGTTTCAGGCTGCCGGTGTGGTGAATGCAGTCGGTCGCGATGCCGAGTTCTCGCCAGATTTTTGAGTCATCGCGTTCTTGAATGGCCACCAGCTTCAACATTGAAAACACCGGCTGCACCCATGCCGCAAACTTGCGATAGCGTCGTGCTGATCGGGGTGACATCCTCGCGTTGACGAGAGAGACGGAGATGTTGCGTTGTTTGCAGATGCTGAGGAGGTGCGGCCAGACTTCACCTTCGATGAGGATGATTTGTGAAGGTTCGAAGCGATTGAGGTAGTTGCGCACCATCCAGTGGAAGTCGAGCGGAGTATAGGTGACGCGGAGGTTCGGCAGGTCAGCATCGGCAGCGACCTTGTGGCCCGTGGCGGTGCCTGTCGCGATGACGAAGGTTTGGTCTGGGTTGCGTTTGTGCCATGCGCGGATGAGTTTCAGTGCGAGCAGGGTTTCTCCTACGCTGACCGAGTGGATGTGGATGGCGCCACACGGTTCGAAGTCGGCGGGTTCGAGGTAAATCCCGCCGCGTTCCTGCAGGGCGGTATTGAATCCGCCACGCCGAAGCATCTTCAGGAGCCAACCTGGAAACGCGATCATGAAGAACAGCGGCAGGAGGAACCGGTAGGGAGTGAGAGCGATGGAGAGGCGCATCTTGAAGGGGGAGGAGATTAGGATGCGGAGGATGCTCCGTAAAGCAGGATGGCGCAGTTGCCGTATTCACGCCGGTCGATCAGCGCCAAGGACTCAGATTCGGGTGATGGTTGATGCGAGTTAATTTCAGCAATGAAGTAGCCGTCTTCGTTCAAGCGGGGTGCGATGAGGTCCGCTTGCAGGAGATCGCCGATGTGATCGTGATCGCCATAGTGTTTCCAATAAGGCGGATCGGCAAAGATGATGTCGTAGTGTTGGCTGTCGCGTTTGAGGTAGCTGTTAGCGCTCGATTTTGTGACGCGTCCGCCGGTGAGTTTGGACTTCTTCAGGTTTTCCTCGATGACTGCAGTGGCTTGTCGGTGTTCCTCGACAAAAGTGCATGTGTTGGCTCCACGGCTGAGGGCTTCCAGTCCCACTGCGCCCGATCCGGCGTAGAGATCGAGGGTGGAAGCGCCGTCGATTCGCTCGCCGAGGATGGAGAAAATCGCTTGGCGTACAAAATCGGTGGTGGGTCGGGTGACCGCAGGTGGGACTTTGATGGCGATGCGCCCTGCTTTGCCTGCTATGATTCTCATGGATCGCTAGGGTTCGAAATGTTCGTTCTGATCGTCGGTCCGCCATGGCCGAGGGTGTATTCAATATGCGGGAGCTTGCCGCGTGCTTCCAGATCAAATGCAGTGCGTTGTGGAGTGGCGAGAGGAGTGAATGAGGGAGCCTGGGTATTTTTTGGGAAAAACTGTTTGATGACGTGAGTGGTGATGCTTGGGTGGGCAATCATGCGAAGGTTGGCGGCTAGGCGACCATCGCTGAGGAGAGTCCCATTGCCGATCAGTGTGGTTTTCTCGCTGGTGAGCCGAGCGTCGACGCATGAGAGTTGGCCGCTGCGCAGAAGGATCAACGATTGTCCTTGGTCGAAGTGAGTGACTTCGTTTTTGACCGTAATGGTCGGGGATTCAGCGGTGGTTGCCAGTTCGCCCTGCCAGGTTGCTGGCGATAGCAGTGCGCCAATGAAGTGGGCTTTGGCGGTGATTGCCTTTGCTTGCCCCATCCCGTTCATTGGGAGTTTGATGGGTTGAAGGGGTTGCTGGGGGATGATGGCATTCATTTCCAGAGGGAGGCTGTTGGTCATCATCATTCGCGCTGATAGCACGCAGGTCAGGTTTGCCAGTTTTGCATCGACGGGTTTGAGTTGGAGAACATTGGATGACCAGAGCAGTTCAGCAGTAGATTCTGTTAGAATTGCAGAGCCGTTCAGGTCGGCCTTTTTGATGTGCAGTGATGATTGGTTGTCCTTGCCGGCGACGGGGATGGATCCATTGATGTCATCGAAGTTGAGGTTGAGCTCGATGGCCGTGTTGGATTGGCATGTGAAGGATGCGTTTTTCAGGTGGATCCAGCGAGTGGGTAGCGTTGGTTTTTCGGGTGGGTGAGGCGTTGTTGGTGGAGGGCTTGGTTGGTTTGCAGCCGGTGAGTTGTTCTCGGAAGAGGGTTGAGCTTGAGATGGGTTTGGTGGCTGTGTGGCAGGAATTGGGTTTTGGGGGCTG
Organism: Luteolibacter sp.; assembly: GCA_043566505.1. Taxonomy (GTDB): domain Bacteria; phylum Verrucomicrobiota; class Verrucomicrobiia; order Verrucomicrobiales; family Akkermansiaceae; genus Luteolibacter. Next base: position 1,885,494 of record CP121322.1, read on the forward strand.
GGTGAACTTGGAGGTTCTTCGGGTTGGGTCACCGCGGCGATGGGTGGGCCAACTGCGGGTGGGGTGGATGAGAGCAATGCGACCAATACCTCAGCTGGGATTGCCAAGCGTGGTGTATCCAGCGTGATCGATTTGAATTGGCGGTCCTTGCTGAGCAAAGATGACCACACGGGATCGATGTTGATTTCCCGAATTCCGAGGATGGGTTCTTCGGTGTTAAGTCCGGCCTCATCGGAAAGCTCCAGTTGGAGTTTGTGGATGGAGACGCCGCTCCATGGCCAGACCGAGATGCGGCTGATGGATGATTTCAGCTGGGTGCGCTGCTGGATTTTCTTCTCAACGGGATTGCATACCCACGGGGTGGCAAGGATGCCGTTCAGTCCCAGCAGGCCGATGATGGGGAGGATGATGAGAATGACCGCGCCCCAGCGGAGTGTGCCCATGCGTTTCGGGTGCTTGGGGGCGGGATCCGACATCGAGGTTTATTTCGAGGGTTTGCTGAGTGGAAAGCGGATCACGAGGCTCCGATCCAACAAGCGCGTTCCAGCGACTGAGAGTTCCTGCATTCGGTAAACCACCAGTCCGTGTTTGTTGTCGGCCATCTTGCCGAGGGCAAAATTCTCTTTGGTTTTGCCGAGGGTGGTTTCTTCTTCGAATTTCCATTCATTGCCGGTCCATTTACCGAGGACGCTCGTTTCATCCGCGCTGATGTCCTCGAGTCGCTTGAGCTTGCCGTTGGGAGATTGGAAGGTGTCGGACTCTGCGTCGTAGCGAAGCGTTGAGATCGTGCTGGCGGCGCCGGTTGCAGTCACCGTCCATGTGCCACCCGAGCTTTGGCGGAGAAGCAGCATCACATCCTCTCGTCCTTTGAACTCGCGAGCTTTCCACAGTTTTGCGTATTCCGCGTATTCCTCTTTTGTGAGTCCGAGTTTCTCGTCGTAGGGGAGGGGTTCTCCTGGTTTTGCGGCTTTGGAATACTCGAGAAACCACTTTTCATTTTTTCTGACGGCGGTCTGTATTTTAGCGACGTATTTGTCGATTTCTGCGGGTGGCAGGACCATGCCGATTTGTCCTTTTACGGGGACATCTTTTTTGAAGAGTCCGTCAAAGATTTTTGGTGCCTCATCAGCAGCGAACATGCAGTTGATGAGGATGGCGGATATGATGAAATAAGTTTTCATGAATTGAATGCGATCAGGCTGCCCTTAGCTGGGCTTGAACTCAAGAGGGGATTCTGGGCCCTTGAGATCGAGGTTTACGGCTCCCCGTGCGGAAATATCTCAGAAATGGGGGTTTCTATCCCTTCGTCCATCCATTTTTCCAAGGCTTTTTGCATGGGAGCGAGGACTTCTGGGTGGTCGATGGTGACATCTCTGCGAGAATCGGGGTCGGTGGCGGAGTGAAAGAGTCCGAAGTGTCGGGTTCCAGCGGCCGTAGGGGTGCAGACAATGCGCCAGTCTCTGGTCATCAGGCAGCGTTGCTTGGCATGGGTGATGCGGTCGCGAAACTCTGGTTTTACGACGAATTGGTAGTTGTAGGCTTCATCGATGTAGGTGCATTCGTCCATCGGTGGCAGTGGTGGGCGCTCCACATCTGGCACCGTGAATTGGATGAACGGAAAGCCTGTTTCGCCGTAGAAAGGTCGGTGAGTTGGTGTGGCATCACCGGTGAGCCATTTGGCAAAGCTTTGGCCTTCCCACGAGTCCTGCTTCGGATCGAGGCCGGCAAGCTCTGCGATTGTGGGAGCGATATCGATCGTGCGAACGGTCTCTGGGATTACCTTTGGTTCCGCGCCTGGGACGTAGACGACAAGAGGAACGTGATACGATTGAAGGCCGCCGTTGAAGGTCAGTCCGTGGCCCAGAGTGACGCCAGGTTCGTAGTGGTCATCGCCGTGGTCGGCGGTGACGATGACGATCGTGTTCTTGTCGTGACCGGTGCGTTCTAACGATTTTAGAATTTCGCCAACGTGGTGGTCGAACTCACGTGTGCAGCCGTCGTATAGCGCGCGGATTTGTTGGATTTCTTTTTCTGGTAGCGCTTTCCATTTTGATTCCAGATCGGTGCCGCCGATGAATGAATCGATATCGAAATCGACTCCCGTGCGGTTGGGGCCTTCGTAGTTTGGGTCTGCGAACATCGAGTTGTATGGCTCAGAGGTTCGATAGGGGAGGTGGTTGCAGGAATAGAAGACGTGCCAAAAGAACGGTTTGTCCTCTGCGGCAACTTGCTTGAGTCGTTGGTCGACACGTTTGGTGACCACATCAGGAGTGACGAACTGCGCGAAGGAATTGAGTTGAGGGAAAATTTTGTAGCCGAGTGAGTTGTCAAAATAGAGGGGGATCACAAAGTGAGCCATCACCACGGCTTGGCTCATGTAGATTTTAAAGTTGTCGAAGCTGGAGACTGAGATGTGTTCCATGCCAAGCGGTGTGACCTCGTAGTAGCCTGCGCACCAATCGCCGATCGCGGCGGTATCGTATCCTTGTTCGCGCAGGATGGATGCGATGGGGTTGATCTTCTTGTTGGTCGACTCCACCGTTTCCCGGTCGGGATACATTTGCCGAATGCCGTGGCTTTGAGGGTATTGGGATGACATCAGCGACACCCCTGACTCGAGTGTTGAGGCGATGGGGGTGTAGCAGGTTTCGAATCGGATGGATTTGGCTGCGAGAGTATCGATGAATGGCGAGACGCCCTCGGCGGCAACCCCATCGCTGCGGCCGGGTTGGTAGCCGGTGTATCCTAGTCGGTCGCCACGCAGGGAGTCGGATCCGATGATGATGATGTTGGGTTGCGTGTGGGAGGATGAAGCGACTTTGGTTTTGCGGTCGACTTTGGCGATGCCGGCTGCGGTGATTGAGATCAGCGCAATTGATGTTAGAGAGATCCATCCACGGCGGCCGTGTCGGTGAGCATGCCATGCAATCGCAGCAGCGATGCAAGCGAGTGGGAGCAAGGTGAAGATTAGGAAGAAGCTAGCGGGTTGGATCGCTTCGGGGATGATTTCGAACAGTTGGTAATACCAGTGGCCGAATTCCGCCTCGCTGATGAAATAGGGGCGAGTATTGACGAGGCGAAGGGTAAAGAATCCGTGGAGGGTGGCGGCGATGGTGAATCCGCCGAGTAGGCTGTAGCGAGCGGCTTTGAAGCGAGATTTTTTCTGGATCAGGTTCAGCAAGGGCTGCGCGAGGGTGGCGGCGGCCAAGGCGAGGATCAGGTAGGCGATTAGCATCAAGAGGTTTTCGCGAATTAAGAATCCGAGATATTCTTCGCGAGCCAATGCGCTGAACTTATTGGCCATCGCGCCCGATGACTGGGTGAGCCGCCATAGAGCGATTGCATATTGAAATGTGAGGAATGCAGTTGTGCCTCCCAGCACCACGAGGAATCGGGTGTTGGGGCGTTTTGGGTTTGCTGCAGCCTTGCTCACAGGGCGGACTTATACAGGTGCAGCAGCGAGAGGCAAGAGTGAGCGTGGGCGATCCGTTTGTCTAGTCGGCTAGCGGGTTGAGGTCCTTTGGCCTTGATGTGCGGAATCTGTGTTTGATAGATAGTGGCCTCTGATAAGCCATGAACGATCCTGAAACTCCTCCAGAGCCGCAAAAAAAGCCTTCAGACACGCCTTCACCCGACGTGCCGAATCAGCAAGTCTCATCGCAGCAAGCGCCCGCGACTCCTGTTCAGCCTCAAGTGGAGTTGTCCGCATCTGAGATTCAGAGCAAAAAGATGGCCTGTGGTATTTTGGGGATCTTGATTGGTGGCTTGGGAATTCACAAATTCTACCTCGGATATCAGAAAGAGGGAGTGATCATGATTTTGGTCACTTTGCTGGGCGGTGGAGTTGGTGGCTTGGTAACCTGCGGCATGCTGGCTCCTATTATCGTTGTGATGCCAATCATCGGCATGGTGGAGGGGATCATTTACCTGACGAAAACCGACGAAGACTTTGCTGAGACGTATTTGAAACGCCAGCGCCCTTGGTTCTGAGTGGTGTGAGACTTGGGTGAAATCTCCATCGACGAGATGGCGGTGACGGACTAGAACATTTCTGTTCATGAGCTCCTCGCCTCGCATACTCATTGTCACCGCTGCTTTTGGCGAGGGGCACAACAGCGCCGCGCGCAACCTGGCTTTGGCTTTGGATCAAACGGGAGCGATCACGCGTGTGAGTGACCCATGTGTGCGGGGCGCGCCGATTCTGACTGAGATCGTGAGTCGAGGATATCGGTTTGTGACGACTCGATTGCCCAAAGTGTGGGAGATGATCTATCGATCGACGGATCGCTGTGATTTCAATCACCGGCACACCAAAGTCATGCGTTCGATCGAGCGCGACTTGGGGTTGTTGATTGATGAGTTCCGGCCTGATGCTCTCGTCTCCACGTATCCTTTGTATCCCTATTTCATGAAGCGGATTCCACAGGGGATTGATGGATCGATCCCGATCTACACCGTGGTGACGGATTCGATTGAAATCAATGCAGCGTGGCTGCGTGCTCCATCCGACTATTGGATGGTGACCGATGGTGCCACCAAAGATGCTGTGGTGGAAAAAGGCTTGTCGGCCGAGCAGGTCGTCGACACTGGATTTTGTGTGAATCCATCGTTTGCGACCTTGTCTCACATTGCGGTAGATGACTTACTCAATCCGTTTCGAATTTTGTATTTTCCTACAGCGCACAAGTCGTTGCTGACAGGGCATGGGGAAGCCTTGTTGAATTCCTCGCCGAATGTTGTTTTGACCATCGTGATGGGGCGGATGGTTCGGCGCTTGTATCGTCGCGCCAAGAAGCTCCAGGCGGCTTATCCGGGGCGAGTGAAATTGATCGGTTGGACGAGAAAGGTGCCTCAGTTATTGAGTGAGCATCACATGGTCGTTGGAAAAGCGGGTGGAGCCACGGTGCATGAGGCGATTGCGGCGTGTTGTCCGATGTTGATTCATCATTTGGTTCCGGGGCAAGAAGAGGGGAATTTGAGATTATTGGAATCGATTGGTGCCGGCGGATTGGCGGACAAACCGAGTTTGATGGAAGAAAGAGTTGGGGAGTTGCTGCGAAATGATGGTGAGGGGTGGAGGGCGATGAAGCGTGCATTGGTTGGTCATGGTCGCAACGCAGGAGCGATTGAAGCAGCGCGCTTCATTCTGGAAGATCTCAAGGCTGGAGCATCGAAGTCATGAACGTCTTGTTTGATATCGGACGGGTCTTATTGGACTTCGATTTTGAAAGTTCGCTGCAGCGCTTGTTGCCCGAGGGGGTGCCGGATTCTCGTCAGCGGCTTGAGCGATTGCTGGATCGCAAGGATGACTTTGAGAGCGGAAAAATCTCGGTCGGTGATTACACCGAATGGGCGCTTGATGTCATGGGGTCGGATGCGACGCATGAAGAATTCCACCAAGCGTGGAGGGATATTTTCACGGTCAACGAGCCAATGTGGCGGGTGGCGCGGCGGTTGGTAGCAGATGGCCACAAGCTGGTGTTGTTTTCCAACATCAATGGGATTCACGCGCCGTGGATATACGAAGAGTATCCTGAATTTGAGTTATTTCACGGGGCGGTCTTGTCGTTTGAAGTCGGTTGCATCAAGCCGCAGCCCGAGATTTATCAGCATGCACTCCAAGAATATGGGATGGATCCGGCTGAAACTCTTTACATCGATGATCTCCCGCAGAACGTTGAGGCGGGTCGCGCGCAAGGCATCCGTGCTTGGCAATACGACCTGAAAGACCACGCCTCGTTCGAGGATTGGTTGAACGAACAACTTACTACTGAAATTAGCACCACATCATGACTCCACTTGTCATCGCCGATCGCACATTTGATTCACGTTTGTTTTTAGGGACAGGGAAATTTTCGTCCAACGAATCGATGCGTGACGCTTTGGAGGCGAGTGGCACGCAGATTGTCACCGTGGCATTGCGTCGAGCGGATTTGAAGAACGGCAAGGATCCGTATGCGAATATTTTGGAATACATTGATTCCGAGAAGTATCTACTTTTGCCGAACACCAGTGGGGCAATGAATGCTGAAGAGGCGGTGCGATTGGCGCGGCTTGCGGCGGCTGCGGGATTGCCGAAGTGGGTGAAGTTGGAGATCCACCCCGATCCGACCTATTTGTTGCCAGATCCGATTGAGACCTTGAAGGCGGCGGAGCAATTGGTGAAGGAAGGTTTTACGGTGTTGCCATACATCAATGCAGATCCCGTGTTGGCGAAACGTTTGCAAGAGGTCGGCACGGCGACGGTGATGCCTCTGGGTGCGCCGATTGGGTCCAACAAAGGAATTGCGACGCGGGATCAGATTCGGATCATCGTTGAGCAAGCGATTGTTCCTGTCGTGGTGGATGCCGGCATTGGAGTTCCAAGTCATGCGGTAGAAGCCATGGAGTTGGGTGCGGATGCCGTATTGGTCAACACCGCGATCGCGATTGCTTCGGATCCGGTTCGAATGGCGATTGCGTTCAAGAAAGCGGTTGAGGCGGGACGAGAAGCATACGAGCTTGGTTTGCCCGATGTGATGGATCAGGCGAGCGCGACCAGTCCCTTAACGGGATTTCTGGATCAAGTCTGATGGATATGGCTTTCATCGCTAGAAGAAATGTCATGGATTGAAACTGTCATGATGAATTTCAGAGTATTGCGATGGTGTTCTTGGGTGGTCCTTGTCATTGGGGTGCCAACCCTGTTGTGGGCGGAGTTGCCGGGGAGTGAGCTTGCCTTCACCGAGAGTCAGCTAAAATTGCCAGGCAAGAAGGGAGTGTGTTTCACCCTGCGTGATCCGAGCCAGGCGCAGGCGCGAGGAACTTGGGATGAGAACATGAAGAAAGTGAAGGCTCTGGAGCCGTCATGGAATTACAGTTGGGGCAGTCAGTATGTTCCGCCGCAGCCAAAGGACATTGAGTTCATCCCGATGATTTGGGGTGGGCATAAAGTGACCGAGCGATTGCAGGATGAGGTGAAACCATTGATTCGTCGCAAGAAGGTTCAACGTTTGCTGGGCTTCAATGAGCCGGACAAAAAAGATCAATCGAACATTCCCTACATGAAGGCCATTGAGTTATGGCCCGAGTTCATGAAGTTGGGAGTGCCATTGTGCAGTCCTGCCTGTGCAAATCCCGAGGGGCAGAAAGATGCGAGCGTGCAAGGCGTACCAGGGACGTGGATGCCCGATTTCATGCGTGAGGCCGACAAGCGGGGGTATCGGGTCGATTACATTGGGTTGCATTGGTATGGCGGGACGAGCGCGAAATCCTTCAAGGACAAGATGCTCCGCATTCACAAAAAATATGGTGAACGGCCTTTGTTGATCACTGAGTTTGCGCCGGCGGATTGGAAGACCAAGACTGTGGAAGGCAACCGTCACAAGCCAAAGCAGGTCTTGGCATTCATGAAGGAAGTATTGCCGTGGATGGAAGAGCAGGATTGGATCGCAGGTTATGCGTGGTTTTCGTTCAACATCGATGCGCCGCAAGGAACTAGTTCGGCCTTGTTCGATAACGAGGGCAAATTGACCGCGTGTGGTCGGTATTACAAAAGCGTGACACCCGAGAATCCCAAGGGTGACCAATCGATCAAGCCCGACTGAGGGGTTGCTACGAAGTCAGTAGATGGCTAGAACCGGAGCATGATTCAACTGACTGCGATCGTGGCCATGACAGCAGGCCGCATCATTGGCAAAGCGGGGGATTTGCCGTGGCACATGCCGGAGGATTTGAAGTTCTTCAAACGAACCACATCGGGTCATCCGATTGTGATGGGGCGCAAGACCTACGACTCGATTGGTAGGCCGCTGCCGAAGCGCCGCAACATTGTTTTAACACGCGATGAATCTTGGTCGGCAGATGGGATCGAAGTGATTCACAAGCCAGAGGATCTCTCAACCTTGCCGGGCATTGAGGGGCGTGTGTTTGTGATTGGCGGTTCTGAGATTTACGCGGCATTCATGCCACAGTTGGATGATCTCATGGTGAGCCATGTCTTTCACGACTACGAGGGCGACACCCAGTTTCCTGAATTTGAATCGCAATTCCCAAATCAAGAACTCGTCGAGAAGTTCGACGAGTTTGAGGTGCGTCGGTGGAGTCGTTAAGACTCAGACGTTTCTCAGTGACTTTGCGGCATCGCTTCTTGCGGCGAAGAATGCGGGCACGAGAGCAGCGAGGGAGCAAAGGATGAACGCACCAATGCCGATGAGCCATTGGTGGAGCGTGTTGTTGTAGGCAGGGATGATGTCCGAGCCGGTCAGTGCTGCTGAGAATGGGTCGAACCCGAGGGCGCGGAGGGCCGACTGAACGACGCCGCGGAAGTGGATGAACAGGCGTCCTGATCCAATGCCGAGGGCGGCACCCGCAATGCCGAGGATCATGCCTTGGTAGAGGAAGACTCGCACGATTTGTCCGGGGGCCGCGCCGAGGGCCTTCATCACGCCGATCTCGCGGCGTTTTTGAATCGTGACCGTGAAGATGACCGCCATCATGGAGAAGGCGGACACGAGGATGATGGTGGATAGGACGATCCCAAGCATCATGCGTTGTTGGCTGATTAGAGCGAAGAACGCCTGATATTGGTCGCCCCAGGTGAGAAAGTAGTAGGACGGGCCATATGACTCACGTGCCGCGCTTGCGACTCTCTCGGCTTGGTAGGCATCGTCGAGGCGGAGGGCGATGCCTTGGACGGAGCCATCGAGGCCTGCCAAGTCTTGTGCCAGCGGGAGGGGAACGAAGAGATCCGGTGTGATGGCGAATTGTGAGGTTTGATAGACTCCGATGATCGTAACTTCTTTGGGGAGGACGATGCTCTTCAAGTTTTTGAGCTCATTGCCATCCATTTTCTCGATGTCGGTTGTGTTCAGAGCATCGATGGCATTGTCGATGGCGGCCTTGTCTTCCTTTTTGAATTGGTAAACGCCATTGTCCTCATCTTTTTTCCCTTCCTCCATGGCGATCAGGAGGGTTTCGAGAAGTTCCTTTTCCGCATCTCGGATGGGCTCGCTTAGCAAGAGGTTGAGAGGTTCGTAGGCTTTGAAGAGCGTTTTGATTTCGATGGCGGTGCCTTGCTCGTTGCAAACCCAGCCGCTTTTCAGGGCGCTGACGGCTTTTTGCCACTGATCCGCATAGGCCTCGCGCATGGCGGGCCTTTCGGTCGACTTGTAGGCTCGCATGACCTCTTCAAAGTTACGGGTCGAATAAAGTCTTACCACGCTACCAATGCCGATGCCGTATTGTTCGGCAACGGTGGATGAGATGATGGCTCGATCATCGATGCCGAGATCGGCAGAGGATTCGGGGTAGCCTTTGAGGTCGAGCATCTGCTTGATGCCATTCACTTGCTCTGGGTCATCCGTGTCGATGCCGCGGAACAAGACGGGGCGTTGCCATGACTCGACATCGAGGATCACATTGTCTGAGACATAGGCGCTGGCTTTTTCGACCCGCGGTAGCGTTTCCACTTTGGCGGCAAGTTCTTGCCAGTCCGCGAAGCCTTCTTCGGCAAAAACATCCGGGCTGTATTGCACCAAAACGTGCGGTGTGAACCCAAGGATGCGGTCTTTGATGGTGCGTTCGATGCCGGCGTATCCAGCGAGCACGACCACCATGACCATCACGCCTAGCACGACTCCGATCACCGAGATCAGGGTGAAGGACGAGAGCATGGCTCGCCGCGGGTTGAGATACCGTTTGGCGAGGAGGAAACTGAACGAGCGCTTTTTGATGCTCAGTTAGCTAACCTTTGAAAATGGCTTTCGCAAGCGGAAGAAAATGGCTTGCGAGATCAGTCGGATGTTCCGAGACCGATCAAATCTAGAATGCGCTGCAGATCGTCATCGCCGTAGTATTCGATCTCGATCTTTCCTTTTTTGGCGGAGTGGTGGACCGATACGTGGGTGGCGAGGTGTTCGCGCAGGCGGTTCGTGATGGCGCGGAGTTCGACATCGGCCTCGCGCGAGGGACCGCTTTTCGAAGATGAGGGCTTGGAACTGGAGCCATTGAGGAGAGATTGGGCAAGTTTCTCAGCAGCCCGCACCGTGAGGTTCTTGCGGATGATTTGATCGGCTGCGAGGAGTTGTTTCTCGAGGTCTTTGATGGAAAGGACGGCTTTTGCGTGGCCAACGGTCACACGGCCCTGCGATACCATTGCTTGGATATCTGGATGGAGGTCGAGCAGGCGCATGGCATTGGCAATGCTGGCGCGAGACTTGCCGACTCTGCCAGCGATCTCGTCCTGTTTCATGGTGAATTCTTTGGCCAAGCGGATGTAACCTTTGGCTTCTTCGATCGGGCTGAGGTCTTCGCGTTGAAGGTTCTCGATCAATGCCATTTCCAGCACATCGCGATCGGACGCTTCACGTTCGATGATAGGGACCGTCTTGAGGCCGAGTTTGGTTGATGCGCGCCAGCGGCGTTCACCCGCGATCAACTCGAATTTTCCATCAACCTTACGAACGATGAGCGGCTGAATGATGCCGTGTTGTTTGATCGACTCGACAAGGTCATCCAGTGGAGCATCGACAAAGGTTGTACGTGGCTGGAGTGGGCTTGGGATCACCATGTCGAGAGCCACATCGCGAACGCGTTTGATGTCGTCCTCGGTAAGGGCTTCTTTTCCTGCTCCAGCGGCATTGTTCTTTTTGATCAATGCTCCGAGTCCTTTACCGAGTGCCTGTTTTGCCATGGGGGGGAGATGGTTACGGAATTGTCAGGATAATTCCAAGCGTATTTCGCTTCGTGTTTCTTAAGAATGCTGGTCTGTAACCGAGCCAAGCTTGACGGGATGGGCGAGGATGGGCATCCATAGCGATGTGAAATATTTGGCTTCGCTCACATTGACCATCCTGCTCATGCCTCTGATGGCGGGAGGATTGTCGGCGCAAGATGCGTCGCAGTCCGAGATCATGCATGCGGAGGCTTCACAGGAAACCATCGATTCCGCGGTCGAGGCCGTTGCTGCTTTGGGCAATGCAGTGGTTGAAGGACGGTATCAGATAGCGGTCGACCGCATGAATCCAAAGTGGAAGGCGCGTTATGCAAAACGCGCGGGTGGGATTGAAAAATTGGAGAAGGCATTGAAGAGCGTGCCGGCTGAAATGGTGCGGCAGGGAATCAAGATGGTTTCATTCAAACCGCAGGGCAAACCCATCGCGTTTGGGGTGTCGCCATCGAGCATTGAGCTCCAGTCACAAACAGGCAGCGGCAACCGCAAGTCTGAGACGCGATTGGTCAATACGCAGTGGATGATCTTGGTGCCGACCGTGACGCATTTTCGAATCACTCGACAAGATGGTGCGGGGAATGCTGAAACGGCCGATATTGAGAGCATCAGTTACCAAGTTGCGATCTCTGATCGTGGCAAGCTCGACTGGACTTTCATTGATGGTGCCGGATTGACAGTCAACGACTTACGATCGGTTTTCATTAGTCTCCCTAAGGATTTTAAACTTCCGCCAGTTGGCAAACGCAAGAAACAATAATCACGGACATGTCTTCAAAGAAAAAAGGCAAAAAGAAGAAAAAGCAGTCGATCCATCAGCGGTTGGTGAAGCTTTGGGAAAAAGGACAGAGCAAGTACTGCGAAGTTCGTGGTTCAGAGATTCATGGTCGCGGAGTTTATGCGACGACCTTCATTCCCAAAGATCAGAAGGTCATTGAGTATGTGGGTGAGCTCATCGACAAAGAGGAGAGCAACAACCGTGGCATTGCGCAGCATGAGCACGCGCTGAAGACTGGTGATGCGGCGGTTTATATTTTCACCATCGACAAGCATTACGACCTCGATGGAAATATGCCCTGGAACATTGCGCGATTGATCAATCATTCGTGTGCTCCTAACTGCGAAGCGATCGTGGACGAGGAAGAGCGGAAGATTTTCATTCACGCCGTGCGCGACATCAATCCAGGTGAGGAGCTCTCATTTGATTATGGTTTCGACATCGATTGCTATGAAGAGCATCCGTGTCTGTGTGGCCAGCCCAATTGTGTTGGGTACATTGTGGGTCAAGACAGCTGGCCTGATCTGAAAAAGCTTCTAAAGAAAAAAGAGGCCAGGAAGAGCACCAAGAAGCAGTCGCAGGGCGCCAAGGCTTAACCCTGCATCAGCTTGATTCCCCACCAGATCAGAGCGGCGGTTGTAGTCACCAACAAGATCAGTAGGATGAGGCTTTTCTGCTGATCTCTTTTCACGTTGGCAATTTCGCCACGAGAGACGATTTCTTCGTGTTGGCGTCTGCGTTCGCGAAGTTTGATTTCGTCCAACGGAGGCATCGTGCTTTCGCGTTCGACGCGTTCGCGGGCGATGCGCTTTTGGTTTTCCTCGAACTCGCGTTCGCGCTGCAACAATTCCTGTTCGGTTTCGCGAAGTAGGTCTAGCTCGAGTTCCTCTTTAAATTGAGGTTTGGCGGGCTTTGCGGGCATGCTTAGAGATTAACGGAAAAGGTAGAGAGCAAGAGCGCCGCCACCTAAAATGAGAATGGGCAGATTGAAGGCGAAGCCGTTGCGGAGGTTGCATACGAAGTCGCCAGTTGCTGCTCCGCGGCCGTTGGTGCGGGAGCGTTTGGAAGGTCGGCCAAAAATGCCGCCGCTTCTGCTGCCTTCAAAGTGAGTGGCAGCCTGATCGTATTCGTCGGCGGCGAGATCGATGGAGATCGATGCGCGGTCGAGCTTCTCAGGCGTGTTCTCGCGGGTCCAGCTGTCTGGGTTGATTTTCTCGAGCTTTTCGAGGTGGCCAGCGAAGCATGCGCGGCATTGTTCGAGGTCTTCCGCCTCGTTGCGAATCTCGTAGAGTTCGCGATCGATCAATGTGAGGGCCGAGGTGAGGCGCTCAGAGAGTTCGACTTGTTGCGAGACAAATGCGCGTTTGCGGCTGGATAGTTCTTCAAGTTCGATTTTCTTGCGCTCCAGCTCTTCGCGTTGTTGTTGGATTCGCTCAAGTTCCTCTTGGGCGATTTGCAATTTGCGCTCGTAGTCGTCATCTTGCTCACCAGAGCGAGCGGATGGGATTTCCATTTGGGTGGAGCGCACGTTGATGCGTTGGGTGTGTTCGCTGAGTGGAGCCATGATAAAAAGTGGTATGTAGTTACCGCTCTTTACACAAAACCCAATGGTTCATCCAGCTAAATATTTCACTTTTACGTAATAAGTGAGTGGATTGGTTAGGTATTCAGTTTCTTAGGCCGGTGGAGCTCACTCAGCGAGCGTTGCTATCTTCGGTCGGGTAGCGGTCAACCCAGAGTGGCGCAAAAGGGGTCTTGCTTTTGGCTACGATGAGATCGTCCAGAGATTTGTATTTTGAGGTTAGCCACCACTCCAAATCTTTTTCGGCGGTGACCATGGTGAGTCCCCCGATGTGTTTTTTGTCTGATAGGATGTTGGTGCCAGAGAGAACCAATGCGATGGCTTTCAGGTCTCTCGCACTCGCCTTTTGTTGCCCCGTCAGTCTTTCAATGGTGTCGGGTTCGATGTAGGCACTGATGTAGGCTTTGCCATCTGCGCACCTGACGTTTTTAAAGGTTGTTTTGCCTGAAAGGCGCACGGTTTGCTTGTTCGGTTTGTCGCCCATGATGACATACCAGTTTGCGGTGAGTTCAGGGATGAAGCCTGAAGTGCTTTTGGTTTCCACTTCGATTTCCGCCTCGAGTTCAAACCACTCTCTTGGTTTCACTTTTTTGTCTTTGGGTCCGCTGACCGAGAACTGAGGCGTTTGTTGCTCAACAACCGAGATATCCGTGATTTTCGCTCGGTGGACGTCTTGTGAATTCGCGAGGGGAGCAATGAGTGAGAGGAGGAACAAGGTTGTTAGTGCTTTCATGGCAGCTAACAATCTAGCACTCGCATCTCTTTAGATCAAGCATCCTCGCGCTGCATGGGTTTCCAATACCAATTCCATGCCTTTGCTAGTTGAGCACGTATATCCTCAGCTGCGACGTAAGCGGTGGGGATGAGGTAGAGGGTGATCACGGTGGCAAACAAGATACCGAAGGCGAGAGATGCCGCCATTGGGATAAGCAGCTGTGCCTGCAGTGATGGATCCGAGAGGATTGGGAGAAGCCCAGCAAAGGTGGTGATAGATGTTAGGAAGATCGGTCGGAAGCGACGTGTTCCCGAGTGAATCACGGCAGTGAAGAGGTCTTCCCCCGCTTGCTTTTTCTTGTTGATGAAATCAACCATCACCAGCGAGTCATTCACCACTACGCCTGATAGGGCGAGAATTCCAAACATCGATAAATAGGACGGGGTGATGTCCAGGATCATGTGGCCGATCAGTGCGCCGATGGCGCCAAATGGCACGGCGATCATCACAAAGATGGGTTGGTAGAGTGATTTGAATGGGATGGCGAGCAAGGCATACAAGACAGCGAGTAGTCCGATTCCACCAAAGATCAGCATGAAGTAGGTTTCTTCGTGCTCTGCGACGTAGCCAGTGTAACGCCATGAGAGTTCAGGGTGTTGATTGACGAGAGCATCGAGCCGCGGAGTGAGGTCGCGCGAGATATCGACGATATTCACGGTTTCGTCCTCGGGGTTGCAGTAGATCGTGATCACTTGCGCGCCATCGACGCGGTCGATGCGAGCACGGCTTTTGGTGAAGGTGGCGGAGGCGACGGAGTTGAAGGGAGCATCACCACCATCGGGGGTGCGGATGCGAAGCTCGTTGAGGGTGTCGAGGGTTTGGCGTTGTTCAAGTGGTAGCCGGACCATCACGCGGACATCATCGCGGTCACGTTGCATGCGCTGCGCTTGTTCACCAAAGAATGCAGCGCGGACTTGCTGGGCAAGATCGCGTTGGTTGAGTCGCAGGGCTTCACCTTCGGGAGTGATGGTGATTTGCAATTCATCGCGCACACCGCCTGAGGTGCTCCAAGCGGATGAGATACCATCGTAGGCTTCGACGACTTGTTCGATCTCTCTTACGAGATCGCGTTTGGCTTCGGTTTCGTTTCCGCGCACTTCGATCTCGATCGACTCCATGTCGTTGTCGCCGCCTTTGAATCCGCTACCACGGTCGCCCGATACCCAGAATGATGCCACATCAGGCATTTCTCCAATGAGTTCGGTCCACCGGTCTGCAATGACGCTGTTCTTTGGTCCGGGTTCACTTCGCTCACCGGGGTCGGTGACGGTGATGACGACATAACCGACGTGTGGGTCTATATGGGAGCGTGCGGGCCAACCACCACTGGATGTCAAAACATCCTCGATCAGAGACTTTCCAGTCCCGGGGTCGGTGAACTCTTCTTTGAGTTTTACGAGGGCGGCTTCGACTTGTTTGACGCGTTCCTCAGTGACTTCGATCTTTGTGTCTCTTGTCATGCGGACCGAGGCAACGATGCGGTTGCGATCCATTGACGGCATGTCATCGAAGCCGAGCGCTCCGCTTTTGAAGTAGGCCGTGAATGCCATACCGACGGCAAAAAAGATGGCCAACGTGGTGTAGCGGTGATGAGTGGCGAGGCGAAGTGACGGTTCGTAACAGCGTTTGACGAAAAGCTCGAGGCCATCGGCGATTTTCTTTTGAAAGCGTTCGATGAAATTGAGTCGGCCTCGATTCACGCGGACATGTTTGAGGTGGCTTGGCAGGCAGAGCTTGGACTCGATCAACGAGAAGACCAGAACGGCAGTAACGACCGGTGGGATTTGTTTGGCGAAGCTGCTGTAGTAGGATCCATCGATGAACATCAGTGGCGCGAAGGCGACGATGGTTGTGATCACGCCGAAGGTGACCGGGGTCGCGACCTCCTTGGTGCCAAGGGTCGCGGCTTCGAGTCGCTCCATGCCGTCCTGAAGTTTTGTATAAACGTTTTCTGCGGTGACGATGGCGTCATCGACGATGATTCCGACGACGATGATGAATCCGAAGAGGCTCATTACGTTTGCGGTGATGCCAAAGTGAGGCATCAAGATGAATCCACCGGCAAATGCCACTGGGATGCCGATGGTGACCCACAGAGCGATGCTGGGGCGGAGAAAGAGTCCAAGCGTGATGAGCACAAGCAGACACCCTTGAGCGAGACTCCAGAGCAGTGTGCCGAGTCGGCCTTCCAGCTCCACCGATGAATCGTCCCATATGTGAAGTGTGATTCCTTCAGGGAACCGTTCGTGAGCGGTGGCTTGGTATTCTTTGACCGCATTGGCGATTTTGAGAGCGTTTTCGTCATTGAGGCGTAGCGCCTCGATGAGCATGCAGGGTTTGCCATTGAAGCGGATCAGCTTCTGGCCTTCTTCAAAACCGTCTTTCACGGTCGCGACTTTGCCGAGGTTGATTTCGGCTCCGTCGTTGTTTTGAATCACGATGCTTTCAAAGTCGCTTCGAGTGTAGGCCTGACCTTTGGACCGAATGATGAGTGATCCTTCATCGGTTTGGATACGGCCAGCGGGGAGGTCGACCGAGGAACGGCGAATGGCATTGCTGAGATCGGAAAAGGTGAGTCCGTAGTCGCGGAGCTTTTTTGGGTCGGCTTCGATGGCGATTTCGAATTCTCCGACGCCTTGCATGAACGACTGAGAAATTTCCGGCATGTTGATCATGTCATCGCGGACGCGTTCAGCGGCGCGAGTCAGGTCGTTTTGATCCATATCGCCAGCGACGGCGATTTTGATCACATCGAACCACAACGTGCTATCTGGCACGCGCACGCGGGGTGGTTCAATTTCTTGAGGGAAGGTCGTGATGCGGTCGACCCTAGCTTTGATTTCCTCGATCAGGTCTTTGGGATCGACGCCATCGTTGGCGATCACTTCGATGCGCGCGCTGCCGGTGCGTGCGGTGGAGACGATTTGGTCGACCCCTTGCAATCCGATCAGAGCGCTCTCGATGGGAATGATGACGGCTCGTTCGACATCACTGGGGCTGCCACCGCGGTAGGGGACATCGATTTGCACCTCATTGAAGGTGATGGCGGGTTGGACTTCGAGCGGGACGCGATGGATGGCCGAGTATCCACCCCACAGCAAAATGGCTATGATGAGGAAATTGGACGCAATATCATTGCGGGCGAACCATCGGATCATGACTGGTAATATACGGGGGCGAGGCCTGAATCTTCTGCAGAAATTTCAGAACTCAAATATAAAACATCGGATCCCCAGTGGAGGATGTGATGGAATCGAGGGTCACATTGTCCAGTGATTGGATGAGAGAATTGGAGATATTCTCCCATGTGGCGCGGATGGAAGCGCCGGATTCGCCCTCGCTGGAGACGCTGCATTGGAGCAATGCTGGGTCCACGGCCTCGATCATCTGGCGAAGGGTGATTTCAGTGGCTGGGCGGCTTAGAAGGTATCCGCCGGTCTTTCCGCGGCGGCTTTCGATCAATCCAGCCCGCCGGAGATCATTGAGAATTTGCACCAGAAAGTTGGCTGAGACGGCTTCCCGTTGCGCAAGGTCCTCAAGCCGTGTAAGAGTTTTGCCGTCATGGTGCTTCGCGAGTTGCGCGAGCGCCCGACAAGCATACTCTAATTTCTGAGAAATTTTCATGACTGAATCCCAACAAACCGAACCCGGACAAGCGAGCAAGAATGCGACTCCGGTGAAGATCCTTGATCACGCTGACGTCAAGGAAGTGTGGCAGACGCTACGTTCCGAGGCCGAGCGATTGGTCGAAGAAGAGCCAACCTTGAGGCATTTGGTCAATGATGTGATTTTGACACGCGAGAGTCTTGCGGGTGCTTTGGGGGCTCGTTTGGCGAGGCGGTTGGCGCGCACGGACATGCCACGCACGGAGCTTGAGCCGATGTTGACCCAGGTGTTTGAGTCTCACCCCAAGATTGTGGGTCATGCAGCTTGCGACATGGTTGCGATGCATGAACGCGATCCAGCCTGTTTTTCGTTGTTGGAGCCTTTGATGTTTTTCAAAGGGTTCTTGGCGCTCACGACGTATCGTGTGGCGCATCAATTGTGGCTCGATGATCGCAGGTGGATGGCGCTTTATCTGCAGAGTGTGGCCAGCGAGGCATTCTCGGTGGACATTCACCCTGGGGCGCAAATCGGTTGCGGCATCCTGCTTGACCACGCGACTTCCTTCGTCGTGGGTGAGACCGCGATCATTGAAGACAACGTTTCAATTCTGCATGAGGTTACCTTGGGTGGCACGGGCAAAGACACAGGGGATCGACATCCGATTGTTCGCTCGGGTGTCTTGTTGGGAGCCGGCGCCAAGATCTTGGGCCGGGTTGAGATTGGTGCGGGAGCGAAAGTGGGGGCTGGAAGTGTCGTTTTGAATGATGTATCACCTCATACTACCGTTGCAGGCGTGCCTGCAATTGTGGTGGGAGAATCCGAAGAGGAAAATCCTGCCATTGAAATGAATCAAAAACTCAACTGCCGTTCTGTCAAATAATCCCATGAAAGCCTCCTACATCGCCGTTCCGCTTCTCGTCTTGGTCAGTGTCTCATGCGACAAAGCCAAGGATATTGCCGATCAGACCTCAGCGGCCATGGTGGGTGAGGTGAAGCGCCAGGTGGGCGTCAAAGATCAACTGCCAAGTGAGGACCCCGTTGCAAAAGTGGTCGAACAAACCCAAACGGCTGATGGTGTGACATTCCGTAAGGATTTGCCATTTCCCACCAAGATTGAGGTCAAAACGACGGTTACCAAAAAAGTCTCTGCACGTTTTTTCCACTCATCGCAGCTCGGCAACAAAGTGGAAAATGTGAAAGGCACGCAGAAGCAGGTTGCGGTTCTTCAGCGGAATGGGAATCAAGTGACCTATCAACTCAAAGAGGCGAAGTTCACAGTTCCTGCTATGGAGTCTGAGGAGTCCGACAAGGAGGTCGCTAATCCGCTGCAACAGGTCGAGCCATCCAAGGATGTTGTGGTTTTCCAATTCAATGGCACGTCGTGGAAAGCAAACGAGGCCAACTTCAAGTCGATGGTTCTCTCAAAATCGCTATCGCCTGTATTCGATCAATTGCTGGTTGAGAATGCCTTGGAGCCACGGCCGCTTTGGTTTTCGGCGACACCGATGAAGATTGGCAGTGAAGTTACGGTCAGCGAATCTTTGTTGCCGATGATTGTCAGTGGGAATGCTACGGGGGATCTGAAGATCAAATTGGAGGGAGTAGAATCGTTGAATGGTCACCCATGCGCGGTTTTTTCCGTATCGGGTGATTACAGCAGAAAAGAATTTCCTGACTTCCAAGGCGTCTTGACGGATGAGGAAGTGACCATTGAGTCTGGCAAACTGTGGTTGTCGCTCTTGTATCCTGTGGTTTTGAAAGAGGAGCTGGATACCATTCAGACCTTCCGTCCGGGTGGCAACAGTGGTGTGAAGGGTCGCGGTCAGGGGACCATCAAGGTGACGATCGAGCGCGAGTGGAAAGCGGAAGGCATGAAAGAGGCTCTCGAGGAGTTGACGGCCGAAGAATAGTAAGGAGTTTTTCCGTCTAGCTGGCGCTGTCGTCTAGTGTGAGGCGCAGTTTGCGGATCAATGCTGCGTCTTCTTGGCGTTCAGCCTTCATCAGTGCATGTGTCAGATTGTTGAGCACTCGCAGGAGGATGCTTCCGGGATCGGCCGTTTGTTTGAGGATGTTGCGTTCGGTGGCTGATAACTTGTCCGTATCCAACAAGGAGTTTTGAGAGTGAATGGCGCCGTTGTTGAAGCAGTCGACGATCAGGGCTTGTCCGTCTTCATAGATACGGCAGAGGAAGTGGGCAGGGAAGCTGATGGGTTCCACAACCAATGTCATTCGGCGGGCGACGAGGGCGTAGATGACGCAGAGTCCGATGGGGTTCGATTTCCCCTCGGCGATGCACCAAGCGAGGTCCGAGTTGCGGGGGTCTTCGTAACCTTCGCGGTTTCCTTCCAGCACATTTCCTTCCAGCACATTTCCTTCGAACAAATGGCAGCGTAGGTCATCGGCAGATGTGGCACCTTCGATTTCCGCTTCTTCGGCCAAGAGGTCGAGAGCATCGGAGAGGGGTTGGCGAAATGTGATGCCATCGTGCAAGAAGTCCGAGATCAAGCGAAGCAGTGCTTCAAACAGGTCCCAGTCTTCGCGAAGGGCTTTGGCGCCATCGGTGGGAACCAGCCAATCGTTTTCGAGGCCTTTCCTGCGGCTGCCGCTGAGGAGTGATGAGAGGATGGCTTGTTCCTTCTCTGAGAGGGTGATGTCTTGGGTCGATAGCCATTCGCTGATATCGCCGCCGCAAAGGGCAAGACGTTCTGCGACCTGGCTGCGGACCTCTGGGGTTTCATCATCGAGCAAGCGTAGCAGGGCGTCCAGTTCCTGAGGGCTGGGGGCATCTTTGCTCGTAACTGCGCTCACAAGGTTGGAGAGGGGTGGGGCTGGCGAATTTCATGCAACATAGCCTGCTGCTGCCAAGGCTATGGCGGTCATATCCCGCCGGGGATCCGTTTTTGGTGTTGAAACGGAGCCTCGGCGAGAGATGGTGCGCGATACTGGGATCGAACCAGTGACCCCCTCCGTGTCAGGGAGGTGCTCTACCGCTGAGCTAACCGCGCTTTCATCACATCTCGTGTGAGGCGGGCGAAGCTAGGGTGGTGAGCTTGCCTGATGCAATCCCTTTTTTGAGTAAATAAAAAGCGGGAGGCTCTAGAGCCTCCCGCCAGTGATTGACTTTTTGGGTCACCAATCTCGGAAATTCATCCTGAGGCTTGGTTTCCAGTCAGTGCCTTAGATTATTTCTTTTTCTTAGCAGCTTTCTTTTTGGCCGTTTTCTTAGCAGCTTTTTTCTTGGCTGCTTTTTTCTTAGGGGCCTTTTTCTTGGCTACTTTTTTCTTAGCCGCTTTTTTCTTGGTCGCCTTTTTCTTGGCTACCTTTTTCTTCTTAGCGGCTTTCTTTTTCACCACTTTTTTCTTAGCGGCTTTTTTCTTGGTAGCTTTTTTCTTAGCGGCCTTTTTCTTGGCCGGCTTCTTCTTGGCTACTTTTTTCTTAGTGGCCTTTTTGGTGGCTTTTTTAGCAACTTTTTTCTTAGTCGCTTTTTTCTTCGCTACCTTTTTCTTGGTCACTTTTTTCTTAGGGGCTTTTTTAATAGCCTTCTTCGGCGCTGCTTTTTTCTTAGCAGCTTTCTTTTTGGTTTTTTTCGCAGCCATGGTTTTGTGTCGTTGGAGTTCGCGTTCTATTTTTAGTTTCTCTTCCGGAGTTAATCTGCCGGCGGAGAGTATTGAGAGGAACGCCTCATCAAGGCGTCCCCCAAAAGCATTGGTAATAAAGTCGTTTGTCGCCTGTCGGACGATCTGGCTTTGTGTATGAAGCGCTCTGTAGACGTGGGCCCTTCCTGATAGCGCTTTTTGAACGAGCTTCTTGCGCTCCAAGTTCTGCATGACTGTTAGCACCGTGGTGTATGCTCTCTCTTTTCCATCGGGTAGAGAAGTTAGTACGGTGGACACTGTAGATGGTCCTTCGTGCCACAGAACTGATAGAGCCTGTAGTTCCAAATTGGACGGTTGTGTTGGTCTTCCCATGCATTAGCAATTCATTGCTTTGGTAGATACAACTGTGACAATCAAATTACGTCAAGATGAAACGTTCTGTTTTTATTTAAAAAATCAGACGTGTTTTATAAAACTTTCGGCAAGCTTTCAGTCTCTTAAAAAGCTGTTAGAAAAGTTACTGTGAGTAGTCACCTTCAGTTAGTGGGCGATCGATTTTCGGATCGATTTCTTTCAAGGTGTCCCAGAAGTGTTCGTCGGTTGGATCACCATTGAATAAGATTTTACCATCGGGGGATAGGATCACCATGGTGGGTAAGTTTTGAATGCGGAGCAATTGACCAAGCCCGAGTGTGCCGTCTTCTGATTCAACAAACCATGAGCTGCCTGATTTTTTCATGTAGGGTTTGGCAATCGCGATGGCGCTTTTTTGATCTTCGGGTGAGTGGTAGGTGCTGATGGATGCTACGGCGATCTTGCGCTTCGTCACCAACTCGGAAGTTTTCGCGAAGTCGCCCATGGCGATGGCGCACTCAGTGCTGTGGGGGGACCAGAAGTGAAGAACCATTCCCTTTTTCCCCTTCATGTGCGGGCTCAGTTTCTCGGGTTTGAGGTCGCTAAGTCGGGTGAGAGGCATATCGAAGTCGATGGTGATCTTCTTCATTTCCTCCTCGAGTCGTAGGCGCTCAATGTGTGGGGCAAAGGCTGAGGCTTGTCGTGGTCCGAGCCAGAATGCTTCTTTGATGTGTTCTTTGAATCCATCCCGGTCGCCTTTTTCGAGAGCGGCAATGGCGGTGACGTATTCGACGACAGCGAGCCAATCTTCTTTGGTGGCGAAGATGACAGAGTCCTTGAGATTGAATTTCTCTCGTTGTTGTTCGAACTCGGGAAGCATAGCGGCGAGTGCCGGATCGTCGCGTAGGTCGACGTAATAGAGAAACGTGCCTTCAAGGATCGCTTGGTCGCTTACCCCAACTTTCTTTGCTTCCTCGACGGCTTTATTGAATGCCTTGAGCGAATCTCTTTCTCCAAGGAGTTGGTCGATAGCAATTTCACGCGCTTCGAGTTGCTCTGGGCTTTTGGAAAGTTGAGCCATGGATGTGGTCCATGATGAGAGTCCGATGATGGAACTGGCGATGATGGTTGGTAAGCGCATGATGAGGGTATGAAAAAGCGCAGGAAGAGGAATCCTCTCCCTGCGCTGTGAAGTTTAGCTTATCTCGCTGGAATAATCAATGTGCGTCCGAGGACGACAACATCGCTCTTCATGTTGTTGGCGCTTTTGATGGACGACATCTTGACGTTGTACTTCCGGCTGATGCCTGAAAGGGTGTCGCCGCGAACGACTTTGTGTCGGCGAACTTGCGCAGGGGCTGGTGCGTCTGGGGTTAGATCTGGACCATCGATGTCATAGGCAGGCGGGGTGTCGTAAACTGCATCGCCGAGTGATGGATCATCGTAACTGGCGTCTGGCAGACCGTATGGGTCGGTGTCGTATGGGTTGGACTTCGGAGCTGCGCAAGATGCCAATGCAACAGCGGCAGCGACGGGAATGATGATTTTGTAAGGTTTCATAGTGAATGCGAATGAAGTGGTGGAGCCCACCTTTGGGTCGGGGCTGTTATAGCAAACGTTCTTGCTTATGCGAATTATTCATTTCTTTGCAGATCGAAGGCGGAAAAATTCGTGGGCAGTGGCGGTGGTGTGGGTTGCCAAGGATTCGGTGGTTTCGTCGCGAAGGGTCGCGATGAACTCGCCGATCACTTGAACATGCGCCGGTTCGTTGCGTTTGCCTCGGTGCGGGGTGGGGGCGAGGTAGGGAGCATCGGTTTCCAACATGAAGCTCCCCGCGGGGCATTGGGATGCGGTTTCTTGAACGTCCTTGGCGTTTTTGAAGGTGGTGACACCACCGAAGGAGACTAGCCCACCAAGATCGATGACTTTGTCGGCATTGGTCTTCGGTCCGATGAAGCAGTGGAAGACCGCACGAACCTTGGAAGCGAACGGGCGGTAGATTGCTAGGGCATCATCGAAGGATTGGGTGCCGGATTTGTCGCGCGTGTGAATGATCACATTGAGCCCCGCTTTTTGCGCTAGTTCGAAATGTTGTTGGAGGAACTGTTGTTGGCGCTGGCGGTTTTCGCCTTCATCCCAGCCGTCAGGGGCCGGGTGGAAGTAATCTAGGCCAGTCTCGCCAATGCCGCAGACACGTGGGTCGTCGGTGAAGTTGGCGAGTTGGTGGACCGCATCGTCGGGAGCGTTGTGGACATCGCATGGGTGGATGCCGATGCAGGTGTGGATGCGTGGGTCGTCGGCAATGGTGAGATTGGCTTCTAGATCTTCCAGGCATGTCGCGAGGGTCACCATCTCGGTGATCTTTGCGTTCATCGCGTTTTCGATCAGCTGAGGAAGCTCTTCTGTATCGAATCGGTGGGAAGCGAGGTGGCAGTGGGAATCGATGAACATGGATCAGCGTTCGGTGGCCGCGAGGAGGGCTTTGACTTTATCGATGTCTTTGACGCCTGGTGAGATTTCCGCGCCTGATGCCACATCGAGAGCGGCCGGTTGCACGGTGTCGGTCGCGAGTTGCGCGTTTTCTGGAACAATGCCACCTGCAAGGATGATGGGTGTGGCGGAGTGACTGGCTTTGAAGTCGATCGCGGTTTTCCAATCGAAGGTTTTGCCCGTGCCGCCGTAGACGCCCGGTGCATTGGCATCGAGGAGGATGGCATTGGCATTGTAATCGTGGGCGTGTTGGAGGTCGGCCATCGATTTAACACCGATCGCTTTGATGATGGGAATGTTGGCAGAGGTATAAGGTCTCGCATCAGTGGGTGATTCATCGCCGTGGAGTTGCACCACATCGATCAGCCCATCTTCAAAGAGTTGGATGGGTAGAGCGCTGGGCTCATTCACGAAAACACCGACCCGGAGAATCTTGCCCTTCAGGTCTTTGAGCCAGCTTGCTTTGGTGGGGTCGAGGTAGCGTTTGGATTTTGACCAAAAGTTGACGCCAAGAGCTTCCACTCCGAGTTTCACCAATTCCTCGGCATCTGCGCGATCAGTGACCCCGCAGACTTTCAGGGAGGTTTTGGATGGGTCGAGGAATGTTTCCAACAGCGGCATGCGCAAGTTTAGCTCAAATTGGGCAGGATGAAACGTAGAAGTTGCGGTTGGCGGTGTGATAGACAAGGGCATCGGTCCCGAGCGCTTGATTGATGTCGTTGATTGATTACCTTGGCTGCCGTGTCCGCTTCTTCATCCACCTCCAAACGTCAGCCAGGCCATGTTGCAGGGCCTGCATGTTTCATTGGGGCGTTGTCGATCTTGTTGGTAGCGGGTTTGGAATGGCTTGGGGTGTTGATGCAGATTCAAAAGAGTTTGGGTGATTTGGTGATGGGGGCGAATGGAGATGGATATGCTCATCAGCTTCCGGTTTGGGTTGTTTGGGGGGCGACTGCGATATTTGCCTTTGGGTTGTCGCTGGCCATGTTGGCTAGCCCGAGACAATGGCGACGGGTGTTGTTGTGGGGAGTTGCTTTGGCGTTGGTCGCTGCGTGGGCGCCTGTGTTGAGTTTGGCATCATATGCGCCCGCCGTGGTCGCGCCATGGATTGCGGTATTGTGGTCGGGCGTTTGTGCTTTGGTTTATGCTTCCAACCATGTGATGGATGGCGATGCTGACGAGGAGGGATCAGCATGAAGCGCATTGATTTTCCAGAGTCGGTCAGAACCTTGATTGGTGAGCTCAAACGGCTGCCCGGCATTGGTCCGCGCAGTGCGGAGCGAGTGGCGGTGTGGTTGTTGCAGAGCCCGAAGGCAGAGCCCGCTGTATTGGCGGAAGCGGTCAATACCGCGAAAGAGCAAGTAAAGCCCTGCGGTTCGTGCGGTTTTTTTGCGACGGACGAAGGATGTGCCGTTTGCGATGACTCCAACCGCGACGATCAAATGTTGTGCGTGGTGGAGCAGGCGACGGATGTATTGCCATTGGAGCGATCGGGTGTCTTTCGCGGGCGATATCATTGTTTGGGGGGGAAGCTTTCGCCATTGGACCGGGTTTCGCCGGAAGACTTGCGGATTCCATCATTGCTGCGGCGGATCGATCAAGCCGAGGAGGAGGTCGAGGTTGTGCTTGCCCTGGGTTCTGATGTGGAGGGTGAGGCGACGGCGAATTACTTGGCGGATTTGTTGCGGGAAAAGAACTGTCGATTGACCCGCATTGCGCAAGGATTGCCCGCGGGGGGTGGCTTGGAGCATGCGGATGACCTTACCTTGATGCGTGCGATGCAGGGGCGGCGAAGTCTGTGACTTCGGGGAGAGGCTGCGCCTCTGTTCTTGGTTCCTAGTTCTTCGTTCTTGGTTGTGCTATCGGGCGGCTCAATCGCTTTGTTTTTGCAGCACGCGTGTTAGGCGGATGCGGTTGTAGCGTTGGGCGAGGATGCAGGGGAGATTGGCGAGGATGGCATAAGCAACGATGATGAGGTCGCCCCACCATGGGTTGAAGAGGAAGAAGAGTGGGACGAAGGCGAGGGCGCACCAGTGGCAGAGTTCGCCGCGCCAAGTTTCTTGGATGAAGCGTTTGAGGTAGGTGACGTCTCGGTTGCCGAGTTTGGCTTTGGCGAAGCCGCCGCTGAACCATGTTGCGGCGTCGGGGAGTTGGTCTTTCCACGATTTGATGAAGAACGAATCTTCGTAAAAGCGACCGGCTCGCTCAAAGGGTCGGGAGGCTGGTGGGTGAAACCACTCTGCAGGCATGCGGGTGAATGCCCATGCGAGACCCATTTGGATGATGGGCCAGGCGATGATGTTGGTGAGGGCGATGAGGAGCATGGTTGGTGAAGCGGGCTTCCTTTTGATCACTGAGGCACAGAGGAGACACAGAGGTCACAGAGATGATTGATGTTGGATCTCTGTGAGCTCATCTCCCTCTGTGTTGGAAGAAAGCTGGATAACAATGGAGTGCTGGAGTGCTGGAGTGCGTTCATTGGATCTCGCGTCCTTTCCAACGAACATTTTTTCCGCCTTTGATGGCGGACCATGTGAAAAGGCCGAAGAAGAAGATGAGGGGGATGGGAAAAAAGATGATGAAGAGTGGGTTGAACTGCCCAGCTTTGCGGCTGAGCCATTCGAGTTGAAGAATGCAGGTGAGGTAGAGGGCGATCCAAATGACATGATGCCAATCGACGCTCAGGCCGATGAAGGTCAGCACGAATCCTGTCATCCAGCCTATCAGCGTGATCATGGTGATGATGGGAGTTTTTTGTGCGCCGGAAGCGAATCCTTTCGTCCAACCTTCGATCAGATCTTTGAGGCCGTTGGGATACATGCGGAACGAAAGGATGTGGCGACCGGTGAGGCTGTGGGTGGGGATGTCTTTGGTTTGGAAGTTTTGGGCGAGGTGGGCGTTTTCGAGGACCAGCGATTTCACGGCTTCATGCCCGCCTGCCGATTGATAGTGATCGCGATCGACGAGAAGCATCTGACCAAATAGCCCTCTCGGAGTGGTGCCGGTGATCATTGCGAGATTGAAGAAGAGCGAGAGTGATTCGTAGAGCTTTTGGGTTTCATGCCATGGGCAAATCGACAGAGCGCCGCCTTGGTGGTGGCTGAGGGCGTAGTGCAGTCCGTTCTCTTCAAACCAGGTATCGGCATCGAGAAAGAGGAGGAGTTTTCCTTTCGCCGCTTGAGCGCCTTGATGGCAGGCCCAGGTTTTGCCGCGCCAACCGTCGGGAAGAGGTTTGGCGGGTATGACCTTGGCGCCCGCATCGGCAGCGAGTTGGGCGGTGCGGTCGGTTGAGTGGTCATCGACCACGATGATTTCGAGAGGTTGCACCTGCTGCGAGGTGATGGAGGCTAACAATCGCGGCAGGTTGTGTTCTTCGTCGCGAGCGGGGATGATGATGCTGACGGTGTCGGCTTTTGACGCCGTCTCGCTGCTGGGCAGGGGTTGGCTCAGCTTGCGCTCCACGCAGAGGCCAAGGAGCAGCAGAGCAAGAGCGATGCAGGGGAGGATGATCACGAGAAGAGAGGAGTGTGATACTGATTTACATGAGATCGGCCGAATTTCACGGATTATTGTGCAAACGGGTATTTCCTCTGATGTGTTATTCCCGTTCGAGGATTCTTTCATTTCACCCCTTCACAGCGACCGCTAGCTGTGTAGGTTGCAGCATGGTGAATTTTGGCATGAAACAAATTTTCAAAGGACTGAAGGAACTCTCGTGGTGCAAGAAGACGGGTGTTTTAGCGCTGATATTGGTGTTTCTCTACACAGTGATAGGTTTTTTTGGAGTACCCTTGGCTTTTCGGGTCATGGTGCTTTCCAAGCTGAATGAAGACTTTGCGGGGAAGTTTGAGGCGGATCATGTGCGTTTCAATCCCTACACTTGGCAATTCAAGGTGGCTGGATTTAAAGGGACGACCTCGGAAGGAGAGGTGGCGCTTTCGTTTGAAGAATTTCGCATTAATCTTCAGCCGACATCGGTATTCGGTGATGAATACAAGGTGCGTGATTTGGTGTTGGATCGCCCTGATGGCATGTTTTGCATCGATGATGAAGGTGGTATCAACATGGTTTCGCTTTTCGAGTTCGTGGGTGAACCCAAAGAGAAGAAAGAAAAGAATGAGCCCTTCGTGCTTCCCTCGTTGGTCATCGAGCACCTCGAAGTGCGGGATGCTGGATTTGGGTTTAAGATTGATACTCTGCAGCCATCATTCGTTCGCGAGATCGAGCGGTTGTCTTTCGTCATGTATGATCTGCGGACCGACGCGAGACATGACAATGATTACGAGTTTTCGCTCGTCACTGCCGATGGGGAAAAGCTGGATATCAAGGGCACGGTCTTTTTTGACCCGCTCAGCACTAAGGGGAATGTTTCATTGGCGGCGGTTAAGCTGTCGAATTATACAAGTTTCGGATCAACCTTGGTGGATGCTGACATTCAGAGTGGTGAATTGGGGTTGAGTTTCGACTATCGATTCCGCCCCCTTGCTGAGAATCCAGAGGTCGGAATCGAGAATGGATCAATCGACCTCAAGGATTTTGTATTGGTGGAAAAGGGTGGAGGACCATTGATTCATCAAGTGGGCTCAATGCGTGTCAAGGGGGTTGAGTTTGATGTCGTCAATCGGGCTGTAGGCTTTGACACCTTAGCGTTGGGTGATGCGTCATTCTTGGTCACTCGAGATCGGTCAGGCGCGTTCCAAGTGATCAAAAAAGCGGAGAGCAAAAAGCGCGCGAATGGTTTGGCGAAAGGTCATGCGAAGCAGCCCAATGGGATTCAAATTGGAGTGGTTGCCGCGGACCAAGACATGGGCGTGGTTTTCGCCAAGGCATTGGAGCAGATGGGTTCGTTCACGGATGGTGTCAGTCCCATCGCGATGGAGTTCAATCAGGGTGTAATCCAAGACAGCTCGATCCGATTTCGAGATCAATCGATGAAACCTGGTGCTGACCTTGGGGTGTTGATTGCCGAGCTGTCTGCCGGCCCATATGCATCCAAGAGTGGTCGGCCCGTAAATGTGAAAGCCATTCTTGGGATGACGGGGAGCGCTAAAGGAAGAATAAATGTGGATGGGAGTTTGGTGCCGATGACGCCGCTAAAGTCGACCGAGGTTGCGATCGGGTTGACGGGTGTTAGCATGTCGGCCTTTGCAGATTATGCGGTTCCCGCGATTGGCCGACCGCTCGAGGGTGGGACTATCGATGCGGATTTGAATTATCGGATCAAGGATGGGGCCATCGAGGCCACCAACCAGCTGAAGATCGCCCAGTTGAAATTGGGATCTCGGGTGGAAGGTTCAGAAGCTCCTAATCTGCCGCTGGATCTTGCGATTGCAATTTTGGAAGACCGAGAGCGTGTGATTCAGCTCGATGTGCCGATGAGTGGGAATGTGAATGATCCGAAGTTCTCGATGGGTCGGATGGTCACTTATGCATTCCAGAATGTAATCGAGAAAATTGTGACGACGCCATTCAATGCCTTGTCGGGTTTGATTCCAGGTGAGGGCGTGGGAGATAGCTCCTTTGCCTTTGAGCGTGGAACCTCCAAAATGGTGGATGGTTGTGATGAATTGGTCGACAATCTGGCCAAAGTCATGGTGGCGCGCCCTCAGTTGGTCATTCAGCTCACGCCAACTTATGTCTCGGGGAAAGATGCCAAAGAACTGAGGGATAAGCGTTTTGAGACGGCTGTTCAAGCGATCGTAAAAAATGGTAAAGATCGCAAAGATGCGATCAAACAATTGCACGAGGCGCTGCCGAAAGAACAGCAGGCAGGCGGTTGGCCGTTCAAGAAATTGGAAGACATGGAGAAAGCGGTAAGATCTTCGATGTTGGTTGCCAATGACCGCGACGGTTTGTCTGAGAAGCGCGCGAATGCCGTGAAAGGCGCGCTGTTGAATCAAGATGGAATCAAGGCATCACGGATTCAGATCAAAAAACCTGTTGAAGCTGAAACGGCACGAGTCGACTTCAGTGTTGGTGCGGCTCCTTACTGATCCCAGTCCACCACCTTCTTCGCGACGTTTTGGCCGCAGAGGACGACCATGGGCATACCGCCGCCGGGGTTCACGGAGCCACCGACGAAGAATAGGTTCGGATACTTGGTGCTCTGCTTGGGCGCTTTGAAGGCGAGGTTCTTGAAACGATCGCTGACGACGCCGTAGATCGATCCTTTGTTCGAGTTGTATTGCTCGCGGATGTCGAGCGGCGTCCAGAAGTGTTCAAAGACGACGTGTTTTCTTAGGTCGGTGAGGCCCATGCGTTCAAGTTTATCGAGGCATTCTTCCTTGAGTTTCTCGTAGTCCTCACGGGTGAGCGGGTTCTCGTCGTCGATGTAAGGAATGTGCGGCAAAATCTTCAAGCAATCGCATCCTTCTGGGGCGACGGTTGGGTCGGTGCGCGAAGCTGCGACCAGATAGATCGTCGGATCGGGCGGCAGATCGTATTTTTTGAACACCGTGTGGAAATGTTCCTTTTGGTGATCGGAGTAGAAAAAGTTGTGGTGGGCCAGTTGTTCGTATTTGCGGTCGAGTCCGAGTTCGATCACCAAGCCGGAGCAGGCGGGTTCATATTTTTCCAAGCTTTTCATGAAGTCGTCGTCTTCACCGAGGAGTTTCTGATAAGCGGGGATGACTTCCATGTTGGAGACGATGATGTCTGCGTGGTGGAGCTCGCCGTTGGCGATGATGCCAGTGACCGTATCACCTTCTTTGTGGATTTCGGATACGTTGCTATTGAGGCGAACCGTAATGCCGAGTTCGTCCATCAGTTTTTGAAGGCCGATGGCGATGTTGTAGAGTCCGCCGTCAACATACCAGAGGTCGTAGCGGTATTGGATGGTTGGCATGCAGTTCATGAATGCCGGTGAGTGGTAGGCAGACGACCCGACGTATTTGATGAAGTAGTCGAAGATGTCCTGCATGTGGCGCGTTTTGAGGAAGCGTTTCACGCCGCCATGCATCGTGCGAAAGAGGTCGAACTTGAGAAACTTGCCGAGGCCGTAGAAGCGGCGGAAATCGGCAGGGGTATCGAGTCCTTGTTCGAAGTAGCCTTCGTTGGTCAGGTCGTAGAGGTCGCTGGAGTATTTGAGGAAGCGTTCCAAGTTCTTCGGGTCTTCGCCGACCTTCTTGGCCTCCTCGGCCATGATTTTTGGATCGGGATCGAGGTCGACCACCTTTCCGTCCTCGAAGAAATTCCTCCAATGCGGACGCAGCGCGCGGATTGGGATGTAGTCGGACATCTTCTTTCCCGATTTCTCGAACAGACGCTCGAAGATGTGGGGAAGGGTCAGGATGGAGGGGCCGAGGTCGAAGCTGTAGCCTTCGGCCTTGAGCACGTTCAGTTTGCCGCCGATCTTGTCGTTCTTCTCGTGGATGGTCACCTCGTAGCCTTCTTGGGCGAGTGAGATGGCAGCGGACAGGCCGCCGAGGCCGGATCCGATGACGATGACTTTTTTGGCGGGCATGGGGGGTTATTCAGATTCGGACAATCGCTTGAGCCCCTCTTTCGCCTTGTGGCTCGTCGGGTGGACGCGAAGTGCCTTTTGATAGTAATCGGCTGCTTTTTGCTTTTTGCCAATTTTTTCGAAGGCATCACCCGTAAAAGCGAGACAAGCATCGTATCCCCAGCGGGGTTGATTCCATGCGGCGCCAGGTTTTTGTGCGGCTTCGATTTCGGATTCGTAGAGCTTTTCGGCGAGTAGGAGCGATTTTAAAGCCTCTGTGTAGTCGCTTGTATCTTCAGCGGTGTGGAGCAATCCGGCTCCGATGAGGTATTGCACGCGTGGACTTTTTGCGCCGTGCTCGATGGCCTTCTCGTGGTGTTTTTGGACCGATGGGCCAAAGCGAATCCCTCGCAGCAGACTGCCATTGATTTTCATTCCGAAGAGCGTGCCGAGCAGCGCGTGGACCTCCGCGTTTTCGGGGTCGAGATCGGTGGCAGTGGTGAGAGCGTCGATCGCGTCCTCCATTTCCGCATCGGCGGCTTTTTGCGATGCTTTGTCGTCCATCTTCTGGAGCAACAGCATGCGGTGAAAGTGGGCGGTTCCTTGCCAGTAGTGGTTGGTGGCGTTATGGGGATCGGCCTTAGCGGCTTTTTCAAAAGCCTTGGTGGCATTCCAGAATCCGGCATTGTCCCAGGTTTGGTAGGCCTTGTTGAATAGCGCGATACCTTTCGACCGATGTTTCTGGCTCGCCAAGCCATCGGCCTGCGCCATGATGGTCAGGCATAGGAATGTGGTAATCAGTTTGCCAATCATTGCTTGATAAAGGCATAGCCTATGGCACTCGTGCTGCAAACCGAATATGGAGATCTCAGAATTGATTCAGGCTCAGCGAACGATTTTTCGATCAGGAAAATCGCTTAGCGAGGATTCTCGGCGCATGCATTTGGATCAGTTGCGGATCGCGATTGAGCAGAATGAGGAGAAAATCCTCGAGGCATTGGGGCAGGATTTGGGGAAAAGTGAGACCGAAGCCTATGTGTCGGAGATTGCCTTTGTTTTGGGTGAGATCCGATTCGCTCAGAAGCATTTGAAGTCTTGGGCGCGGCCCTCGAAGGTGCGCACTCCAATATCGGTGATGCCGGCGAAATCGACCGTGGAAATGATGCCCTACGGTGTCAGCTTGATCATTGGCCCGTGGAATTACCCGTTTCAACTATTGCTGGCACCTCTGGTCAGCGCGTTGGCAGCAGGCAACTGCGTGGTGATCAAGCCGTCCGAGCATGCACCAGCGACGGCAGACTTGATCGATGAGATCATCGCGAAGAATTTTGACAGAGAGATCGTCGCTGTTGTCACGGGCGGAGCCGAGGTGTCGCAAGCTTTGCTCAAAGAGAAATGGGACAAGATTTTCTTCACCGGTGGAACCGAGATTGGCCGCAAGGTCATGGAGGCTGCGGCGAAACATCTCACGCCGGTGACTTTGGAGTTGGGTGGCAAGTGTCCGTGCATCGTCGCCAAAGACGCAAAGCTCGATGTTGCCGCGCGGCGAATCGTCTGGGGGAAATTCATGAATGCCGGTCAGACTTGTGTCGCGCCCGATCATGTCTGGGTGGACCGATCGGTGTCGGCCGATTTGATCGCTGCCATCAAAGTCGCGATCCGCGATTTCTACGGTGATGATACAAGCAAGAGCGAGGATTTCGGCCGGATCGTCAATGAACAACATCACGACCGCTTGGTCAGTTTGTTAGAGGGGGAGAAGGTTGAGATCGGTGGTCAGCATGACAAGAGTGATTGCTACATCGCTCCGACGGTCTTGAGTGGTGTTGGTTTGGATTCCAAGGTGATGAAGGAAGAGATCTTTGGGCCGATTTTGCCAGTGTTGGAATTTGATGACATCGCCGAGGTTTACGACGACCATCATCATCGGTCATCGCCGCTGGCCTTGTATCTTTTCACCGAGAGCAAGGGCCTTAAGAAAGAGGTCCTTGAGAAGACGCGGTCGGGTGGGGTTTGCATCAACGACACCATCAGTCACTTGTTGAACCGAAATCTGCCTTTCGGTGGTGTGGGCGAGAGCGGGATGGGTGCTTATCACGGCAAGGCCGGGTTCGATGCATTTAGTCATCGGCGTTCTGTGATGGAGCGGTCGAGTTGGATTGATCCGGATTTTCGGTATCCACCGATTGAGTTCGGATGGAAGCAGTTGAAGAAGATCCTGCGGCTCTTTGGCGAGGGGTGAATGGGGATCACTTTCCCTTTCTTAAATTAATCCATCCGAGGGTCGGGGTGTTGGGGATTTGTTGGCGGTAGGTTTCTAGGATCGCTTCGAGTTCTTTTCTAACCTCCGCACTGTTGTGGTGAAGATTGATGACGTTGGCGGATTGTGTTGGATCGGACAACAGTTCGTAGAGTTGTGTATCGGGCGCGGTGTCGATGTATTGGCCGTCCTTGATGTCGGTGTGTGCGTGGTTGGTGTATGAAATAGCGGGAGCACCGGCGAAGAGGTGGTCGCCGGGCTTTTTGCCCTGAAAGCCGCCCGAACCACGTTGCGGGATGTAGACCCAGTTCTTGTAGCGCACCGACAAATGGCCGGGGTGATTGGGTTGGATGATGAGGGTGTCGCGAATCCGAGTTTCTGGGCTGCCGGTGAGGGTGGTGAGTTGGTTGAGGCTATCGGTGGCGATTTTCTTTTTCACGGGTTTGCCGCTGATCGCTGAGAAGGTAGCCAGGAAGTCGATGTGGCTGATCAAGTGGTCGGAGGTGGTGTTGGCTGGGATTTTGCCTGGCCAACGGGCGACCATGGGGACGCGGTGGCCGCCTTCCCATGCACCGAATTTGAATCCTAACAGATCGCCGTTCATCCGGTGGCCGGCTTGGTAGGCTTTTTGACCGGTGACGTGCAACATGCCGCCGTTGTCGCTGGTGAAGATGACGAGGGTCTTGTTAGCGATGTCGAGTTGGTCGAGGGTGTTGAGGATTTCGCCGACCATCCAATCGAGCTCGTGAACGAAGTCGCCGTAGAGTCCGCAGTCGCTGGTGCCGACGAATTGTTTGGCTGGAGTGAATGGGTGATGGATGTTGGTGGTGGCGAGGTAGAGGAAGAAGGGTTGGTCGCGGTTTTGCTTTTGGACCCACTCGATGGACTTGTCCTTGAGGGTCGTGCCGATGAGGTTGTCGACGTAAAGTTCGTGAGCTTTTTTTGCGCCGCCGATGCTGCCGTAGCCACTTTTCTCGGGGTAGACTTTTGTGACGGACTTTTTGCCGGGTTTGAAGGGGTCCTTGGGGTCGTATCCGACGACGTCGTGGTTTTCCACATAAACGAAGGGCGGACCGCTGTTCACGGAGGGGATGCCGAAGTAGTAATCGAAGCCGACTTCGAGTGGACCGGGTTTGAGGGGCTTGTTCCAATCGGTTTTCTTTTCGCCGAAGCCGAGGTGCCATTTGCCGATGCAGGCGGTGGCGTAGCCTTGGCTTTTGAGGACGGAGGGGAGGGTGTTCTGTTTTGGGTCGATGGTCAGGGGCTGAGTATGCGGTATGGGGCCCCATAGGTTTTTGCGGAAGGGGTAGTCGCCAGTGAGGAGTCCGTAGCGTGAGGGAGAACAAACGGCGGAGGGGGAATGGGCGTCGGTGAAGCGTCGGCCTTCCTTGGCGAGGCGATCGATGTTGGGGGTGCGGATTTTGGTGGCACCGTAGCAGGAGAGGTCGCCGTAGCCGAGGTCATCGGCGTTGATGAGGATGATGTTGGGTTTGTCTGCGGAGAGGGCGGGGAGGGTGCAGAGTAGGAGGAGGGAGAGGGCTTTGAGCAAGGTCATTGCTGTTGGAGTGGTTTTAAATATCCGCCGGTGTAGTTCGGGTGGCGTCAGTTGAAGAAGATGCTGCCATTCTATTACGAGGCTTGAAGGAGAACCACGAAAATCACGAAAAGGCACGAAAGCGAGGTGGGTGAGGGCCTGCGGCCGAAACTTTGTGCGTGCAAGATCGAAGGAAGAGGATTCTTCGGTGGAGCGGGCCGCTCCACCCTACCAGTTTTTTAAGTGAAGAACGTAGGTGGCTCAATGTCGGGTTCTCGTGTGGCGGTAAGGCAGAGAAGATAGATCCCATAGGATAGTGGAATGAGGCCGAGGAGGAAAAAGAAGGCAATGGCTTGGTGGGCGATCAGAATCCAAGCAAAGGCCAAGAGCGGAAGTATTCCGATGATCAGCCAGCAGAGGCCTTGGGTTTTGATGCGGCGAGATCTTGAGCGGATGAGTGTGGTCGCGCGTTTTTCGATCTTGGGAAAAATCTCGGCGATGGTTTCTGGGGTGAGCCCGCGCTTTCTCAGCTCGTTGGCTACCGAGGCGGTGGACTTGCCGATCGCGATGAGCTGAGCCGCGTGATCGATGTTGGAATCGATTTGCTGTTGTTGGCTCGGGGTTTCGATCATGGGATTTTAGATTTACGATTTCAGATTATAGATATCAGATTTTTACTGAGCAGTCATCTCAGGCGATGCGAATTGCTGATGGCGACAGGAATTCAGGAAGCTGCACTGGCAGCGATCATTCACTGCGGTAAGCCAAATTGGAATGGATTGAGTGAAGCGAAATCAATGTCGCCGTTCCTTATGCGAGTTGCTGCGGACCCCTCGGAGAGGCGTCCCTGCCTTAGAGACTCTCGATGCGAAAGACAACGGGGTCGCTGTTGATGCAGTCGAGAGTTTTGATCTCTGTTAGGGCTTCCTGGAGTTTGCCGAAGGGGCAGGTGTGGAGGAGGAAGACCATGTCGACGAAGTCGGCATCGGGATTGTCAGGGTTGACGGGAGAGTGCGTGCCGGAGACGCCGATTTGATGATCGGCGAGGGCTTTGGCGATTTCAGCGATCACGCCGGGGCGGTCGGTGACATCGAAGCGGACGTAGTATGCGGTGGAGGTTTCGCAGACCGGCATCACACTGCCGCTTTCCTGATAAGGGAGGAACCCGCGGTGGGTTGAATTGTCCTTCACGGTGCGGGCGGCTTCCACGAGGTCGCCCACGACGGAGGAGGCGGTCGGGTCTTGTCCGGCGCCGCGGCCGTAGAAGAGGGATTCGCCGGCGGTGTCGCCATTGACAGCTACGGCATTGAAGACGCCGTGTACGGAGGAGAGGATGTTGGACTTCGCGATGAAGGACGGTTGCACGCGGCATTCGATTGAGCCGTCCTTGTGTTCGCGGATGACGGCCAAGAGTTTCACCACATAGCCGAGGCTTTTGGCGAAGTGAATATCGGCGGGACGGACTTGTTCGATGCCCGAGACGTGGATGTCTTTGGGATCGATGGGGAAGCCGTAGGCGAGGGTCGCAAGTAGAATGGCTTTGTGAGCGGCGTCCCAGCCGTTGACATCGAGGGCGGGGTCGGCTTCGGCGTAGCCGAGCTTTTGGGCTTCGATGAGAGCGGTTTCGTAATCGAGTCCGGCATCGGTCATGCGGCCGAGGATGTAGTTCGACGTGCCATTGATGATGCCTGAAAACGCAAGGATGCGGTTGCCGACAAATGAATCTTGGAGGGTGCGGATGATGGGGATGCCACCGGCTACGGCGGCTTCGAAGTGGATGGGGGTGCCGGTTTCTTTGGAGAGCTTGAAGAGTTCGACACCGCGTTCGGCGAGCAAGGCCTTGTTGCCGGTGACGACAGGTTTCTTTGCTTTTAGTGCGGCGGCAACGATGTCGAAGGCCGCGGTGGTGCCGCCAATGAGTTCGACCACGATTTTGACCTCTGGGTCCTCGACGAGGGCCGTGTAGTCGGTGGTGAATTTCTCTGCAGGGACTTCGCTGCTGGTGGTGCGTGACTTGTTGAGGTCGCGGACCAAGATTTTGGCGACGTGCAGTTTGACTTGGCCGGCGGTGCGCTCGGTGATCAGGTCGCCATTGCGCTCGAGCGTGTTCCAGACGCCGGAACCAACGGTTCCGAATCCAGCGAGGCCAATTCCGAGAGAGCTTGAGGAGTTCACGGCCGTGAGTGTGGTATCTCGACGGCGGGAGTCCAAGGAGGAATTAACCCCGACGGGGCTGGGTTGTTCTTGGTTCCTAGTTCTTTGTTTTTGAACCGCAGATGAACGGGGATGAATGGGATGCGATGAGCCGCCTGCGGCGGTGATCACGGTGCTGCGGGCCGCAGCACCCTACCAGTTTTAAGGAGAGGGATTATTTGGAGAGTTGCTTTTCGGCTTCGATCCAGTCGGTGTGGGGGTCGCCGGGAGCGCCGGTTTCCATGCGTTTCAGATAGATCGAGTAGGCGACGCGGGTGATTTCGTCGATGCTTGGAGCGGCTTTCTTGGTCTTAGCAGCCTTTTTTTTGGGCGCTTTTTTCGCCGCGGCTTTCTTTGCAGGGGCCTTCTTCGCAGGAGTTTTCTTGGCCGGAGGCTTCTTGGCGGTGGTCTTCTTTGCAGTCTTTTTGGCAGCCATGGTCGTGAGGTGGTTTGAGGTGTGGAGTTGAGTCGGCACTAGCAGGTGAGATGCCAGCATCTCTAGTTATTCTCTATTCTGATGATTGCCAGCCCCATTTGGTGGCGTATAGTTCACTCATGGCCAACGGCTACTCATGGAATCATGCTAGAGATCGCGGGACGTATCATCTTCCCGGGCCTGAGCATTTGGGTTGGTGGGCTGCGGTGGCTTTGATTCTCTCAGTCCTTCTCCATATTGGGGTGTTCATTGCTTTGGAGCGGATGAAGGTCTCCCTGCGCTTCCAGCAGGCAGAGGAATTGCGGACGGGGTCGGTGAATGTACAGCAAGTGGTCGAGATGCGGCCCGAGGACATGGCCATAAGCCAGACCCCCGAAAAGGTCATCGAACCACCGAAGCAGACCGCGGATTTGTTGGATGAGGTCGATTTGTTGGCAGCGTTGCCTGAGAATCAGGAGATCGATATTGATACCAATGTCGACCAAGCCTCGTTTGCGCTTCAGATGCAGACGCCCAATATCAAAGGTGAGCCCAAAGAGGTCGCGATGGAGAGTGTGGCGGAGATGTCACTGGATGAAGCCATGCCGGAGTTGGGACGTGAGCTGACGGATTTGAAACCTGCGGCAGTGGGTCAGGTGATCATTGATCCAGGATCGCGGATGGTGGACGACGACCTCGGCTCTTTTACCGATCAACTTTTGGAACAAGGAGCGAACGGCAAGGTCGACAAAGGAGTGTTGGACGGTGTGGCGACTTTGGATGACTTGTTGATTTTGCCACCGGACATCCTGCTTTCCAAAAAGACTCTGTTGCCGAGCGACTTGTTGTTTGAGTTCAACAAAGCCGAGTTGCGTGAGGGGGCGAAGGTTGGCTTGATGAAGCTGGCCTTGTTGATGGACCGGAACCCAAAGTTGTTTTGTTGGATCGAGGGTCACACCGATTTGATTGGTGGCGAAGAGTTCAACCGGAAGTTGTCGCTCGAGCGTGCGGAGGCAGTGAAATCGTATTTGGTGGGGTCGATGCGGATGGAAGAAGCCCGGATCATCACTCGCGGCCTGGGAAAATCAGAGCCATTGGTCAATAGCGGGACGGAAGAAGAGCAGGCGCCGAACCGCCGTGTTGAGATCAAGATGCGCAAGACCAAGCCTGAAGCGGATGCTCCGGCAGCCGTGATCGAGGCGCCGCGTGCCGAGGTTGTGCCGCCTGCGGTTGAAGAGCCAGAGGCGCCCAAAGCGGTTTTGATTCAACCTGAGCGGGCGGTTCCCGTCGAGGAGCCTGAGATTGATGCACCGAGGGCCACTCCGATTGAAGAGCCAGCCCCACCTGTCTTGGTCGTGCCACGGGCTGAGCCGGTCGAGCCGTGAGTTGTTAGAATATCCGAGTTCTGTCACGGCTTTGTAAATATTTCTTCGATTTCAAAGACAGAACTTCCCATGCGGGGTGCGTAGCTATTAGGTTAGATCCTATTCTGCCATGAAATCTGTTATTATTGCCACACTTGCCCTCACCGGCCTCCTTCACGCAGCTCCGCGGCTGCATCTTACTGAGTCGAGCATCGTTCCTGGTGCGGAAATTGAGGTCCACTTGGACAAGGAGACGGCAGCGGCAGAGCAGATTGGCAAAGACACGGCCGAGACGTGGTTGAAGATCGAGCCAGAGTGGAAGGGCAAGACGGTCTGGGCGGAAGCGAATGTCTTGAAGTTCATCCCAAGCGAGGCGCCCGATTTGGGGGTCACTTATTCATTTCAGTTGGTCGAAGGCAGAAAACACATCGATGGCACGGATGTGCCTGCGGCAAAGTTGGGCACGCGGCAGACGCCCAGCGTTGGGATTGAGCGGGATGTTTTGCAGAGGCGTCAGGCTGAAAAGTGGTCGCGGCGGACGGCCGATTATTTCCTGCGCTTCAACGACAACGTCGAATTGGTCGAGGTGGCGCCTTATTTCTCCTACGAGAGCCTAGAAGGGAAGCGGGTCACGGCGATTGCGCATCGGGCGACCCAGAAAAACATCAGTGCTGAGAGTTACGCTCAGCCGCCATTCAAGCAGGCGTATCTGCGTTGGTTGAGCAATAAGTATCAAGGTGTCAGCCTCCCGAATTACAAGCCGGAGTCCTTATTGAATGGCTTGATCGTCAAACCGGCCGAGCCATTGCCGGTGGGTGAGGAATGGTATTTGGTGGCGGACAAGGGGATGAAGATTGGTGATGGGAAGCTCACCGAGAAGAAGCGCTTCCGAGTGGGCGACGTCAAAGCGTTTCAATATGCCGATGCCTATGCGCAGACCATTGCGGATCAGCCACGGTACATTGCGGTGTATTTCAACTCAGCGGTCTCTGAGGAATTGGCGGGAAAGATGATTCAGGTTCACCCGCAGGTGCCCGAGATGAAAATGGAGATCAATGAGCGCGAGGTGCTCATTCATGGCGACTTTTCGGCTCGGGACAATTGGGCTGTCGAGATCAAGGAGGGGCTCACGTCTTATGACGCATTGCAGATCAAGAAGAAGCGGTATGTGGATCTGACCTTCAAGCATCTGGCTCCAATCGTGGGAG
Source organism: Luteolibacter sp. (assembly GCA_043566505.1). GTDB lineage: Bacteria > Verrucomicrobiota > Verrucomicrobiia > Verrucomicrobiales > Akkermansiaceae > Luteolibacter. The sequence goes on from CP121322.1 coordinate 1,925,798, forward strand.
TTCGGAGTAGTGATGAGAGCCAGTTGGCCTCGGGGACGCGGATTTATCCTGTGACCACGGTCAACTGCGACAGCGTCAAAGTGCGGATCAAAAAACTGCGCGACAGCCAGTTGGTCCGAGCGCAGCAGGGCTATCGCCATTATACTGGCAGCGTTCCTGGACGCGGATGGGATCAGGACAAGATGCCGGTTCCCTATGCCATGATGTTTGGCACCACCGTTGCAGAGTTTGAAATCCCACTCGATAATGCCATCGATACGACCAAGCGGTTCTACATCGATTGGGACAAGGTGATCGCGGGCGATGAGAAGCCGTATGTCATGGGGGAAGCCGACAAAGACCTCAGGCAGAGCATGGCCAAAGAGCCGGGTGCTTTCTTCATCGAGCTGGTAGGCGAACCCAAAGGCCATGCCAATCCTCGCAAGGAGCGGATTGTTCAATCATTGGTGCAGCTGACCGATATCGGCATGGGGTGGAAAATCAACAAGGATGAGGCGCACGTTTTTGCGTTCTCATGTGAAACGGGTGAACCCTTGGAGGGCGTGAAAATCCAGCTTTATGGTGAAGATGCTGAGATGTTGGAGCAGTCGGTGACCGATGCCACTGGCATGGCGAAGTTGCCACGCAATGAGAAGACGCGCCTTCTGCGCGCGGCTTTGGACAAAGATCAATACGCCTGCACCTACGACCAAAGCATGCCGACCGTGAGCATGTGGCGCTTTCCGATTCGTTACAGTTGGTATGAGCAACCGAGTGAGGAATACAAAATGATGCTCTTCGCCGAGCGTTCGCTTTATCGGCCATCAGAGATGGTGCATTTGAAAGGCATCCTGAGATTGCAGGAAGGCAATGCGATCAATGCCGTGAAAGGTGGAGAGTGCAAGTTGACGGTGAAAAACCCGACGGGTGTGGTCATTGTCGATGAGACGATCCAGTTGTCGGACAATGGATCGATGGACCACTCTTTCCGCTTGCCGGCTGAAACCGTGGGATACCACCACGTCCACGTGGAGTGGAAAAAAGAGGGGTGGAAAGATCGGGAAATCGATTTCTACAGCTCCATTCATGTGGCGGAGTTCCGTCGGAATGCGTTTGAGATCGCGCACGACATCAAGAAACCTGAGCCCGGCGCCAAGCAGGTGAGTTTGGAGGTCAGTGCGAACTACTACCAAGGCCAGAAAGTGGCGAAGGGGAAAGTGGATGTGTGGAGTCGGGTGACCGAGAGCAATTACTACCCAGATAAGTTTCGCGATTTCCAATTCGGTGACCATCGCATGACCGACTACGGCTATTGGTACCATTACTTTGGCTACTCGTTTGGGTATGAGAACACCTCAACGGATAGCAACTCGACCAACCTTGTTTTGAGCGATGACGGAGAGGCTCAAGTCTCGGTGGATCTGGCTGATATCAAATTCCCGCGCACGCGCAACGTGACCATCCAGACCGAGGTCACCGATGCCAACCGCCAGACCTTGACCCGCAGCAGCAGCGCAACCGTGCACCCTGCTTCGCTCTATGTCGGGGTGCGTCGATTGGACCGATTGGTTCGCGTAGGCGACAGTGTCCCGCTGGATGTTGTGACGGTGGATACGCAGGGCAATCAACACAAGGGTGAGGTCAAAGTGGCGGCCAAGCTCATTCGTGAGATCAACGAACAAGTGCGGATGCGCACCGGCAATGGTGGAAGCTCCGTGAGGAATGAGACGCGCAAAGAGGAAGTGCTATCACGTGATTTGGTGCTCGGTGGCGAGCAGGCTGACGAGTTTCTGTTCGAGCCGAAACATTCAGGCCGCTATTTCCTGGAGCTGAGCGGTGTGGATGCTCGTGGATTCAAATTTGCGACATCGACCAGTTATCACGTGTACGGCAGCGATGATTATCCATGGGCCTACGAGGACAACATGCGGATCAAATTGGTGTCGGAGAAAAAGATCTATCAGCCCGGTGAAACGGCGCGGATTTTGGTGTTGTCGCCGATTGAAGGCAAAGCCTTGGTGACCGTCGAGCGCGAGTCGGTTTCCAGATCGATGGTGATCGATCTTAAGTCGACCGAGCCCGTGATTGAGATTCCGCTGACCGACGATGATGCGCCGAATTGCTTCGTCTCGGTGTTGGTGATCAAGGGATCGAAAGACAGTCGGCGCGATTTCAAGGAGCCGCAGTTGCGCTTGGGATACTGCGAGTTGACGGTGGAAAACGTGAAGGATCGCTTGGCGGTGACGTTTGACAAGATCGAGGGCAATCGCTCCGCGGAAGCGGTCGATGGCGAGCTCGGTGAGTTCATGCCGGGCAGTGAAGTGGTCGTTCACGGCAAGGTGAAATTCGCCGACGGCAAACCAGCAGTCGGAGCGGAAGTCACCGTTTACGCGGTCGATGAAGGCACCTTGGCGGTGACCGGTTATGACACTCCCGATCCGATGGAGTTCTTTTATGATCCACGTGAGTTGTTTGTGAAATCCGGCACCTCGCTCGGAAACTTCATTCCTGAGGACTTGAATGGCCATGTGTATTTCAACAAAGGCTTCTTCATCGGCGGTGGTGATGGAGATTATTTCGGTGGTGGTGCTGGCGAAGCTCCGGCCACTCGCAGCGATTTCAATCCATGTGCGTTTTGGATTCCGGCGGCGATTGTCGCTGAGGACGGGACTTTCAGTGCGTCGGTGAAACTGCCCGACACCTTGACGCGTTATCGCTTGATTGCCGTGGCGCACGAGGGTGCGGTTCGGTTTGGTCACGGCGAGGACGACTTCAAGGTGAATCAGCCATTGATGTTGGAGCCACAGGTTCCGCGTTTTGCGAATCAAGGCGACTCCTTGGAAATGCGAGCCTTGGTTCAGAATGCGTCTGATCAAGATGGTGTTTGGAATGTCAGCTTGGCACCCAACCCACCCGCGTCCGAGCCCCTAGCGGTTTTGGCGGATGGAGTGGAACCCACGCGCACGTTGACTTTGGCTGCAGGGCAATCGGCGACGGTGAGTTTCAGGGTGAACTTCAACAACACCGGCGAAGCTGTGATGAACTGGCTGGCGGTGCCGGTGAGCTTGTCGGGTGCTGTTCCGAATGCGGCGATGCGATTGCGTCACTCCGATGCCGTGAAGTCCACCTTCCCTGTGCGTTATCCGGTGCCATTGCTTCGTCAGAATCAATTGGTCAGTCTGAACAATCAGGGCGATCCCTTTGATTTGCTGCAAGGCTTGGATCGCGACTTGTTGGATGGAACAGGACGGTTGGAAGTCGAGATTTCCAAATCGCTCTTGTTGGAAGCCGGCGGGGCAATCGATTACCTGCTCAAGTATCCCTATGGATGTGTTGAGCAGACAACGTCATCGATGCTGCCATGGTTGGCGGTGGATGAGCTTCGTGCGGTTTCCCCAGAGCTTGCCAAGCACACCGAGGAAGAAGTGCGTGATGCAGTGCAGCACGGCGTGAACCGCTTGCTGAGCATGCAGAATCGCGACGGTGGATTTGGCTATTGGCCAAGCAGCGGCAACGCGAGTTTGTGGTCGACCAGTTACGCCACCATGGGACTGTTGATGGCTCAGGAGAAAGCGCGTGTGCCGAGTCGGTCGATCGATCGATCCGTGAGCTTCTTGATCAAGAACCTTCGTTATATCGACAAAGAGAGCAGTTCGTGGGAGTTGGAAACAGCCGCGCGCAACTTGTTCGTGCTGGCGCTGGCTGGCAAACCGCAAGAGTCCTACATGAATGTGCTCCATGACCGCATCGGTGAGCTCAACATGCGGGGCCGTTGTTTCCTCGCGATGGCCTTGCACATGGATGGGCACAAGGAAAAGGCTTTGGCGATCATGACCAGCAAGACCGCGTTCAAACAACGTGGCAACTACTGGATGTCGTGGCAGCCGAATGCGGCGATGCAGTTGATGGCGTGGAGCATCATCGATCCCAAATCGGATCAACCGCTCAAAGCTTTGGATCGCATGCTGAAGGAGCGCAACCCGTATGGTCACTGGAATACGACTTGGTCGAACTCTTGGTCGTTGCTGGCGATGGCGGCTTACGCGAAAACCGAAGATCATGAAGCGGGCGGCAGTGTGACCATCACGGGTGCCTTTGCTGAACCGAGGTTGATTGATTTCAAGGAGGGCAAGCTAGTCGAGTCGTTCAGTATGCCATTGCAGGATGGATTGAAACTCGCGGCGCAGAGTGAAGGGCAAGTCTATGTTCGCTTGAAGCTCGCGTCTCGCCCCCCGATCGGCAAAGCCAAGCCGGTGGTCACCGATACCATGCAGCTTGCGCGGTTTTACAAAAAGGTGAATCCAGACGGCAGTGTTGAACCATTGGGTGTTCCGAAGATTGGCGATTTGATTCGGGTCGACCTCCGGGTGGATCTTGCAATGGACGATGCTCGCTACCTCGTTCTTGAAGACTTGTTGCCTGCCAACTTTGAAGCCGTGAACAACAGCTTTGAGTCACAGGCGGCAAACATGGCGGCGGGCCGGACCAGCGAGAAAGACTGGCGCGTTTCGCACAGCGAGATTCGCGGTGATCGTGTCATGTTCTTCTACGATCGGATTTATTCACGTGGAGTTGGCACCATCAGTTACTTGGCGCGATGCACCATGGACGGCGATTCCTACGCGCCGCAGGCGAAACTGGAATCGATGTATGCTCCTGAGAACACCGCGCTGTCCGCGAGTCGTCACTTCAGTGTGGAATCAGAAGAATGAAGAAAAAGGCGTGGCATCGGAAATGGTGGGTGAGGCTGACAGCGGGTTCCTTGGGGCTTATGCTGGTCGGTTGGTATGGCCTGCCATGGTTGGTGCCCTTGCCGGATGCCGTGACCGAAACCGAGGCCTCGCCGGTGTTGAGAGATCGGCATGGCGAGCCACTGCATCATTTGCGCTTGGATGATTACACGCGTCACCAACCGGTTTCCTTGGGTGATATTCCCGATGACCTCATCGCCTGCACCTTGGCAGCAGAGGACAAACGATATTGGGGACACGGCGGGGTGGATCTGTTGGCGACGGCGCGCTCCGTGCGCGACATGATTCTGGAGGGGAAGGCGATGTCGGGAGCATCGACCATCACCCAGCAGTTGGCCAAGCTGTCGCAGCCAGCGCGCGAGCGAAACGTCAGGACGAAGGTCTTGGAAATGTTGCAGGCGCGGCGGATGGAGATGAAATGGTCGAAAGAAGAAATCCTCACGGCATATTTCAATCGATTGGAATACGGCAACCTGCGGGTCGGTCCAGCGGAGGCGGCGCGCTTGTATTTTCAGAAACCGTTGGATCAATTGTCCTTGGGTGAGTGTGCCTTTCTTGCCGGGCTGCCGCAGGCGCCGAGTCGGTTGAATCCATTGAACCATTTTGACCGGGCGATGAAGCGTCGGGAGCTGGTCTTGGATTTGTTGGCGAAGCGACCGGGGGTGGATTTGGAGCGGGTCGCAATGGCGCGTGAGGAGGAGCCAATGGTTCGTCCCTTGGAAGAAAGTGACATCGTGGCGACTTGGTTGCCGCGTCAGGTGCAGGGTGATGTGCGAGTGACGATTGATGCCAAGCTGCAAAGCGAGGTCGCGCGGATGGTCGACGGTGAATTGCGCGACTTGCGTGGGTCCAACTTGCATCACATGGCCGTGGTCGTGATTCACAACCCAACGGGTGAAGTGCTGTCGTGGGTGTCGGCAGGTGAAAAGATTGGGACCGGGCCGCAGCTCAATGGCGCGACCGTTTTGCGTTCGCCGGGATCGGCCTTGAAGCCATTCACCTACATTCTTTCGTTTGAGAGCGGTCGGTCTCCGGGGTCGATCATTGCCGACATTCCCACACGCTTCCGCACCCTGGAGGGATTGGATTTGCCGCAGAACTACGATCGAAAATTCCGTGGCCCCGTCACCTTGCGTGAAGCCTTGTCGTGCTCCTTGAATGTTCCTGCCATGCGCGAGCTCAACCGTTTGGGTGGACCTGATCCCCTGATGCAGTTGTTGCAGAAAATGGATGTTTTGGATGGGGAGAAAAACTACGTTCACGCCGGCTTGGGATTGACCATTGGTGGCGCGCCGGTGCGCTTGCTGGATTTGACCAATGCCTATGCGGCGATTGCGAGAGGTGGGGTGTTTCAAGCGCCCAGCTTGACCTTGGGAGAGCAGGGGAAATCGAAGCGGGTCTTTGACGAGAGAGCCGCTTGGTTGGTGGCGGACATCATGTCCGATCCAAGAGCACGTGCGCCGCAGTTTGGTCGGGGCGGGCCGTTGGAATTGCCATTTCCATGTGCGGCCAAGACGGGGACATCATCCGACTACCGCGACAACTGGTGTTTGGGATTCACCAAAGAATTCACCGTCGGCGTGTGGGCTGGGAATTTCAACAACACGCCGATGCGTGGCGTGTCGGGGGTCGATGGCGCAGGGCCGGTGTTCAACAAGGTCATGCGGCGATTGCATCAGGACGTAAAGCCGACGTGGTTGGAGCAACCCAAGGGGTTGGTGCAGCTGAGGATCGACCCGCGCACGGGCAAGCAAGTGAACGAAGAAGCCGCTGGCACCGTGCTTGAATGGTTCAAAGAAGAATTCACGCCATTGATGGCGCAGGCGGCGGACTACGATTCCAAGGGGCGGGTGAAACTCGACAGTCGATACGACGAGTGGTTGGGATCGGACCACAACGAACGTGGCGACCGACTCTGTGTCGCGAGCGATCGAGCCAATGAAACGCCGCTGAAGATTTTGGCGCCGCGAAGCAATGCGATCTACGTCTTGGACCCAGAGTTACCGAATGGTGGGTTCTTGCATTTGGCGACCAACTTGCCTGGCTTGGCTGAGTGGTCGTGCGAGACCATGGACTTGCGTGCGGGTGATCCTGAACCAGTGGCCATTTTGAAACCCGGCAAGCATGTCCTGCGAGCGGTCGACCCGCGCAGCCAAGAGGTGCGGGAGATTCCGATCGAGGTCGAGATGCGCTGACACAAAAATACCGGCCAAGCATGATTGCTGGACCGGTATTCTTTAAAGTCATTTTCGCTTAGGCCTTGCTGCCGAGGTAGTCGGCGACGCCTTGGTGCTCGGCAGTCATGGCTTTGTCGCCTTTGTTCCAATCCATCGGACAAACCTCGCCGTTGGATTCGAAGTGCTGGAGGGCATCGATCACGCGGAGGCATTCTTTCACTGAGCGGCCGAGTGGCATGTCATTGACCACTTGGTGGCGGACGATGCCTTCTTTATCGATGAGGAAAAGCCCGCGGTAAGCGACGAGTTCACCTTCGACGGTGACGTTGCCTTCTTCATCCATCGTGTGTTCACCCGCGAGCACGTCGTAGGCATCGGAGATGGTTTTGTTGATATCGGCCACGAGCGGGTAGGTGACCCCTTGAATGCCACCTTTTTCGCGTGGAGTGTTGAGCCATGCCCAGTGGGAGAACTCGGAATCGGTTGAGCATCCGACAACTGCCACGTCGCGGCTTTCAAACTCAGCGAGTTCTTCTTGGAAGCGGTGGAGTTCAGTCGGGCAGACGAAGGTGAAGTCTTTTGGGTAAAAGAAGAACACCACGTATTTTTTGCCGATGAATTGATCGAGCGAGAAGTCTTCGATGATCGCTTCACGTTGAGCGGCCTTGGCGGTGAATGATGGTGCTTTTTTCCTACGAGTACGGACATGGTGTTAGTTGGTTGCTAGATGGCCGCAGGGCATAGGCAAGGAGGGGGGTGGGGTCAAGGGTTGGATGAATTCTTTCGTAGGTGGGACGAATAATCAGTTGCTCATCCATAAGTGGCGCTTATGTTCTAGGCATGGACCTAAGAAAGCTCGAAATCTTCATCCGTGTGGTCGAAGCCGGCTCCCTGACTGCAGGGGCAAAACGCTGTGGAGTTTCCCAACCAGCGGCGAGCCAGCAGATCCAGTCGCTGGAGGAAGAGGTGGGAGAGTCCTTGTTGGTGAGGAGTCGGCGTGGGGTTGAGCCGACCGCGGCAGGCCACACGGTTTTCAAGCATGGCAAGGACTTGCTCGCGAGTAGTGAACGATTGAAGAACATGTTCGTTCAGCGGCGGAAGCTGCAGACGGGGTCGGTATCATTCGGGCTGATCCCGACCATTGCGCCGTATTTGTTGCCGCAATGGCTGAGGCCCTTTCGCGCGGAGTTCCCAGGCATCTCCGTGGCGGTTTCCGAATCTCAGACAAACCATTTGTATCGACAGTTGGCCGAGGGCGACATCGAGTTTGCCGTGCTCAGCGATGTGACGGTGAAGGAAAAAGACAAGTGGGGCTTGAGTGTGCGTGAGTTGTTCAAAGAGCCCTTGTTGTTGGCAGTGCCAGAAGATCATCCCTTGGCGACTCAGATGGAGGAGCCGAATGTGGACGACATCAAGGCGGAGGAATTGATCTATTTGAAAGAAGGTCATTGCTTGGCCGAGCGCACCTTGCGGTTGTGCAAGATTCACGAGACCAATCCGAATTTGGAATGCGATCAAATCGCCACGGCCTTGGCCATGGTCGTGTCTGGGCTAGGGGTGACGGTGGTTCCTCAGTTGGCGATCAAGGGAAGCAAGATGGACGGAGTCGTTACCCGCAAGTTCAGCGGCGGCGCCTTGTATCGGTCGATCAACTTGGTGAAACGCAAAGGCCATCGGGAGAGTCCGGCGGCGAAGGAGTTGTTGAAGATCCTCTCACCTGATGAATGAGGTCGCCCCGAAGGATTCGGGGCTCGAACGTCCAACGTCGAACGCCCAACATTGAACATCGAATTGGGAGAAAGGGAACGGCGTTTCGGCAATGCTTTCGCGGGGTAGTGGCGGTGAACTTGCTCGACATGAATGTCTCTAAGTCTCTAATACTAGAGATCTAGAGATCTAGAGATGTCGGATAATAAAACTGTTGAGCTATTAATTATGAATCTACACGGATGCCGTCTTTCGTTGCTCTGCATCAGCCTGTTTTTGTTGGCGCTACCTAGTTGCCGTAAAAAAGGAGAAATGCACGAAGCTAACCAGTCGGAGTCGCTGCGGAATGACGCAGTAAGAGCTATGGTTCTCAAATATTGGAGAGACGAGCGGAAGCAATATAAAACACCTCCACCTGGGCCAGAGTTTATGGCGGCGCTGGAAGAGAGGGATATGGATATAATTGAGCATTCCAGAGTCGAATTGATAGGAGCTGATTATCGTGCGCTCATTACATGCGACACAAAGATGCATCCGGCAGCCCCTCAAGTCTGGATGATCGATAAGTCAGGAATCGTATCCCCTATTGACTTGGATGTGCTTGTCTCAGCATTCAAGAGCTTCCCAAGAGCGAACACGGAAGCCCAAAAAGCTGAACTCATTAGGAATTTCCTGTCTATTCTCAGTTGGGATTCGGGTCTTAATGCTCGATGTGGGCGAGTCATCGAATCTGTCGACGATATACCTGGGTATGGCCGCTCGTCGCTAGATGCTGATATCGAAGTATCAGTGAAGCCTCCCTATGTGGTAGGCGATGCCATTTACGTATTGCATACCTATCAGCGCATTGGCGGCATAGTTAGTCGCTACGAATTTCATTTCAGTCCTGAGGGTTTCATTGAATCCGCAGATCTAACAAAGTTGGCTTCACGAGTTGGTGATTACCGTATATTGCAATAATTTGTCATAGAATGGCTCAACAAGGCATCGTAGCCAACCCACACCCGCTTTGATTTTAATGATTTCACCCATTTACAACCTTAACCCAGTTTCGGTCTGGCGCTCCCCAGTGCGGGTTGGCTAGATTTGGACGTTAGGCTGAAGAAATATTGATTTCAGAGAATTTTAAAGTATACTGCGCATATGGTCACCTTGAGTGAATTGCAAAAGCATGCAGACGAGCTTTCCTCCGATGAGAGGGAGGGCCTCATCAGCTATCTACTGGAACAACTGCCTGGAGCGCCTCTCGGTCCTAATGATGCTGAGGTCGACCGTCGTGATAAGGAAATGGATTCTGGATCGGTAGTTGGTTTGAGCCACGACGAATTCCGTGCCCAAGTTGGCCGCAGATGACCAGTGTCATTTATCATCCGCGGGTCCCTGAAGAGGTTCGGGAGATCCTGAAATACTACGAGGATATATCGCCAAATTTGGCTGATGCATTTTGGGATGAATTGATTCACTCGATTGAGAAAACAAGGGAACACCCTGAAAGAAATCATTATGATGCCAGTGGCAGACGCAGGTGCAATCTGAAAAGATTTCCCTATCATTTTCTATACAGGAATATGCCCCATTGTATTCGGGTCACTGCTGTACGGCATCAACGGCGTGATCCTAAATACGGGGCACGCAGACTGTAAGGCAGCCAACAAGTCAGTGCACCCGATCGCTTACCGCCGCGCAATTGACGGTTTCGGGTAGTTTGCTAGGTTCTATGTCGACCATCCTCGCACTCAGCGACCGGGTGGCCTCAAACTTTGCCAAAAACAATGCGACCCGACCTAATCATTACTGGATCAATCACGTTTTTGATTGGAATTGCATGTGGCTACCTCCTCGCCATAGGAAAGCTATTCCATGATGCTCGTGATCTTATGGAAGATATTGCTCTCTCCACTTCAGGCGAAACGCCTGATTTGCAGGTTCAGGTGATGGCGAAGCAGTTCAGTTGGCATTTTCATTACCCCGGATCAGATGGGAAATTTGGTTCTACTGATATCGAGCGTATTTCTTCCTCCAACCCTCTTGGTTTGGATTTTAGTGATCCAGCTTCGGCCGATGACTTTCACACACGTGAGCTGGTTCTCCCCTGCAATCGAGGGGTTGAACTTCTCATCACTTCCGCAGATGTGATTCACTGCCTGAGTATTTTGGATGCAGATTTGCAGCAAGATGCGATTCCTGGCAGGTATCTCTCATCTTACTTGAAGACATCGACCTCACCTCGGTCTGGCCGTTTGCGATGTGTGCAGTTATGTGGCGAAGGACACGACAACCATCATGCGCCTTATAGGTTTATTTTGGAGTCTGCCTTCTCTGCATGGGCGTCACAGCAAGCAATCGACAATGCAGAACAAGTCGGAGCTAGTAATTCGCCACCCGCGGAATAATTTTCATGTCAGTTAGAGCCTTTGTCGAAAGGGCGCATCTGGTTGCGGATTCCAGTCCTTATTCGTCGAATTTTACTCGCCCGCGTTCTGCGCCTATTTCAGTGTGTGAGCATGAAAGTTGTAAAAGCAGGATTCATCGCCTTCCCCGCTGCAGACTTTGAAGCATCGGTGATGTTCTACCGAGACCACTTAGGTCTACCCGTATTGAAAGAGGGGGAGGATGGGTTTTCCCGTTTCGCGCGCTTTGACTGTCCCGGGCTTCAAATCCACGTCTACGAATGGAAAAAAGAATTCAACCGAGCGCACACAGGATTGCAGCTCTACGTCAAAGACGTTGATTCCCTCTACCGTGAATTGAAAGAAAAGGGAGTGCAGTTCAATGGTGCCGTGAGAGATGAATCATGGGGAGGACGCGTCGTGACGGTTCGAGATCCGGACGGCAATCTTTTCGACCTTCTAAATATCGACTACGAAGCGAAGTTTGGATAGGTTCAGTGTGACATTGCTTTGGTAGTCTACGGCGCGGACGCCTACACATTTAACGACATCAATGAACACACCTATATTTAAGCGGAGGTCGATGACGTTCAATACGGCGAATCACTATTCGAAGAACACCGACGTATGGGTGTTTGGAACGCCTGACCAGTACATGGATTTTGGGTTGATGCTGAAGAAGCACAAAGACCTCAAGCTTGTGCCTGCTGATGATCGAGGCGGCATGGACCTATTGATTTTGCCACCAGCGAAAAGGGCGACCCGTAAGTTTATCGTCATTCACGAGCGTCTAGTGCACCAACGTGGTCGTTTCAACATGGAATTGATCATTGGTGGGACCAAGGGTGGATTCAAGCTTCTCGCGAAGGCTTTCCGACAATGCGCCAAGCGCTATTCAGGCAACCCTGATGAACATGTCCACTTTGACTCTGATGAAGAGGCGTTGATTCTGCCTTCAGTCTTTCTCAATATCCGCGGTCCTGTGCTGGATATGGAGTGCTTGAAAGAGGAACTCGATGTTTCTGGTTCAGATGATCTTCCGGACATGGCTGGATGTGATCCTGAGCTATGGGCTTATGATCCATTGGAGGACTATGAATCCTTGTTCGGACGCATTCCGATCAAACCGAAGAAGTGAACCCGAACGTTAACGACGGTCATAGGCCGACGTTGCAGGACGTTTCAATTGCTTGGGCCTCACGATTGGCGTCACTGCCTGTGATCTACGGTGCTGCGAGCCGCAGCACCCTACCGTTTTTTTGTGGGGCTGGCGCGCGATTCTTGTGCATCGACGGTCAGATGCCGACGCTACAGGTCGATCCAGCGGTCGAGGGAAGTTTCCAATTCTTCGCAGCGCTTGATGTGGAATTTCTCTCCGGCTTCGACGGTGATGCGTCGGCCGGCGCTGTTTTGGAAGTGGAGGAGAACGGGAGTTTTTCCGGGGTGTTTTTCCAGAGCACTTTTGATTTCCATGAGGTCGAACTCACAGTGCTTGGTGGTCCAGAGCATGAGCTCAAGCGGGCCTTTGCCATTGGCGGTGGCTTGTTTGGGTTGGAGTTCGTCCAAGTCATAGCCGGTCATGCGGCGGCCGCCATTGCGGTCGTCGATCTGCACTTGGCATTTCAGTTTGATGATTTTTCCAGCCTCTAACAATCCGGCGTCACGTGCCGGGGTAAAGGTTTCGCCCCAGAGCATGATCTCGGCGCTGCCGGTGAAGTCTTCAAGGACGAGGATGCCGAAGGGCTTGCCGGTTTTTGTCATCTTCTGGGTGATCGACCGCACCATGCCGGCAAATGGGTAGCGCTTGCGTTTGCTGGAGGTGTCGAGGTCTTCGACGAGGCCGATGCGGTTGTAGCGTGAGGAATCGATCACGCCGCGAAACTTATCGAGCGGGTGGCCGGTGATGTAGAAGCCGAGCAGTTCTTTCTCTTGGATGAGTCGCTCGTCCTTGGTCCATTCCTCGAGTGTATTTTCCCGAGCGCCGTTGGAGGTGTTGGCGGATTGCGGCGCCATCTCCATCGAATCGAAGAGGGAGACTTGCCCAGCGGCTTTGTCGCGCTGGGCGGAGGAGGCGGAGGCGACGACTTGTTCGAGTCGGGCAAACATGCTGGCGCGGTTTTCGCCGGTCCAATCGAGGGCGCCGGCTTTCACGAGGTTTTCCAGGATGCGTTTGTTGATGACCTTGGAATCGAGTCGGGTCGAGAAGTCTTCGATCGAGAGAAACTCGCCATTGGCTTCGCGTTCCTTGATGGCGGCGGCCATTGCGTTTTCACCGCAGTTCTTGATGGCTGCCAGTCCGTAACGGATGCCTTTGGCACCGTTGAGAGTGATCTCCGGGGCGAATCGGAGTTGTGATTTGTTGATGTCGGGCGGCAGGATCTCGATGCCCATGCGGTGACATTCGGAAACGAACACGCTGATCTTGTCGGTGTTGTGGACCTCGTTCGAAAGCAAGGCAGCCATGAACGCGACGGGGTGGTTCGCCTTGAGGTAGGCAGTCCAGTAAGAGATGTGGCCGTAGCAGGCGGAGTGCGATTTGTTGAAGCCGTAACCCGCGAACATCGCGATCTTATCGAAGATTTGGTTGGCGAGGTCGGCGCCGATGCCATTGGTGGCTTGTGCGCCCGCAACGAATTTCTCGCGCTCCTGCTGCATCTTCTTCTCGTCCTTCTTGCCCATCGCGCGGCGGAGCAAATCCGCACCACCGAGTGTGTAGCCGGCGAGGAGTTTGGCAGCATTCTGCACCTGCTCCTGGTAGATCATGACGCCGAAGGTGTTGCCGCAGACTTCTTCGAGCAGCGGGTGCTCGTAGTTGGCTTTCTTGCGGCCTTTTTTCACCTCGATCATCTGGTCGATGAACTGCATCGCGCCCGGTCGGTAGAGCGCGAGAAGGTCAATGATGTCATCGATCTTCTCGATTTGGTATTTGCGGCAGGTTTCCACCATGCCGCCGGACTCCAACTGGAACACGCCCATGGTTTCACCACGGTTGAGGATTTCGAAGGTCGCGAAGTCGTCGAGCGGGACATCTTCGACCACGAAATCGGGGATGCGTTTGCGGATATGGCGGACCGCTTCTTGAATCACCGTGAGGTTCTTCAGTCCAAGAAAGTCCATCTTGAGCAGGCCGACTTCGGTGATCGCGCCCATGTCGTATTGCGTTACCACCTCGCCCTCGTTGCCGCGGGTGAGCGGGACGTGTTCGTCGAGTGGACGGTCGCCGATCACCACACCTGCGGCGTGGATGCCGACGTTGCGGTTGAGACCTTCGAGTTTCAACGCGTAGTCCCAGAGTTCGCGGTAGGTGGAAGAGGCTTCGATCAGCTCGCGAAGTTCTTCTTTCGATTCCCATTCGCCTTTCAGCGTGACGCCGGGTTTGGCTTCGATGATTTTTGCAATGCGGTCGGCATCGCCGTAGGAGACACCCATCACGCGGGCGACGTCGCGGAGCACGCTCTTCGCGCCCATGGTGCCGTAGGTGATGATGTGCGAGACGCTGCGTTCGCCGTATTTCTTGCGGACGTAGTCGATCACTTCCGCGCGGCGGGATTGGCAGAAGTCGATGTCGACATCGGGAGGGCTGACTCGTTCCGGGTTGAGGAATCGTTCGAAAAGGAGTCCAAATTTCAGCGGGCAGATATCGGTGATGCCCATTGTGTAGGCGACCAGCGATCCCGCTGCCGATCCACGGCCCGGGCCGACAGGGATATCGTTGTCGCGTGCCCACTGGATGAAGTCGGCGGTGATCAAGAAGTAGGAGGCAAAGCCGAGTTCGTTGATGATACCGACCTCGTATTTGAGTCGTTCTTGGATCTCGACGTCCTTGGCTTTCTCTTCGCCATAGCGTCTGACCAATCCCTCTTGGCAGACGCGCATCAGGTATTCCTCGCGCGGTGATCCATCCGGTGATTCGAATTGCGGGTATTTCTCTGACGACGTGGCATCGAGGTGCATCTCGACGTTGCAGCGTTCAGCGATTTCGAGGGTGGTATCGCAGGCGCCTGGGACATCGGCGAAGAGTTCGCGCATTTGCTCGGCAGTCTTGAAGTAGACCTCGGTCGAGTAGCGCATTCGGTTTTCATCGATCAACAAGTGGCCGGTGCCGATGCAGATCATCACATCGTGGGCTTCGTGGTCGTCGCGATGGAGGAAGTGGACGTCGTTGGCGGCGACCGGTTTCAGGTCGAATTCCTTGGCCAGCTTCAACAGGCCTGGGGTGACGAGCCGTTGGGGTTCGAGCCCGTGGTTATGGATTTCGACGTAGAGGTTTTCTTTGCCGTAGATATCGACGAGTTCCGCCATTGTTTCGCGGGCCTTGTCTTCGTCTTCTTTCCGGAGCCATTCGTTGACCGGGCCAGAGATGCAGCCGGTCAGGCAGATGATGCCTTTGGAGTATTCGCGCAGCGTTTCGCGGTCGACCCGAGGCTTGCCGTACCAAAGTCCTTCGAGGTGGCCTTTCGAGACCAGTTTTTGGAGATTGTTCCAGCCCTCGTTGGTTTCCGCGAGTAGGGTCATGTGGGTCGCGCGTTTGCGGCCGACAATTTCCTTTCTTTCCTCCATCGACTCGGGCGCGAGGTAGATCTCGCAGCCGAAGATGGGTTTTACCCCGGCTTTCTTGCAGCTGAGGTAGAAATCGACGGCGCCGTAGAGGTTGCCGTGGTCGGTCATCGCCACCGCAGGCATGCCGAGCTCGGCGGCGCGTTTGGCCAGATCCTTCGTCCGGATCATCCCGTCCAGTAGGGAGAATGCGGTGTGGGTGTGAAGGTGGACAAAGGAATCGGACATCGGGCAGGCCGACCGTAGCGGAGTGGGGACGGAGGGCAAGCTGTGGATTCAATTGGAACCACGAAATCCACGAAAATTCACGAAAGGGCTAGGTGCTTTGCTGTTTTTTTTAACCGCAGATGAACGCAGATGGATGGGATGGGTTTGCGTCCGCGGCGATGGAGTCGGTTGATCGGGCCCGCCTTCGCTAAAGCTATGGCGGACAGGCCGATCAACCCTACCGGGTGGGAGGTGGGCGTGAGCTAAATCTTAAATCTAAAATCTTAAATCAAATGGCATTGAGGGGGATTTATGATTCTCGATTTTTGATTATTGATTATTGATTTTTGATTTGCTCGCTTTGGCTTGGGCTATTGCACTTCAGTTGCTGGGAACTGGAAAACAGGCCAGCCATTTTTGTCGGTGAGGTTGGGTGCTTGGGTTTCGTTCCAGCCCATGCGGACGTGCTTTGGATCGCTCACGCCTTCGGCGGTGACGACGACGGTGTTGCCATCGATCTTGGCTTCGGCGGCGACGAATTCTCCATCGGCACCGGCGAGTTCGAAGTGTGTCGGGGCTGCGTCGTCGGTGGTGGTGAGGCCATCGACGATGCCGCTGAAGCTGACAACCACTTTGCCCGCGCTAGCTTTGGCCGAGGCGACTTCGGGTCCGGTGAAAGCGACGTCTTTGCCGTAATCCTTTTTCAATGCGAGGTAGGCAAGGCGTTCCGCGACCGGTTGCTTGTCCCATGGGTGGATGTTGTTGATCACGCCGTGGATGGTGTCGTGGATGGGAACCACACCGCAGTTTTTGATTTCTTTGGCGGCTTTGTATTGGGACGCCCAGATGTTGCGAGCGAGGATGGTGTCATCGCCGGGCTTCTTTCTGTTGTATTTGAAGGGGGCGATTTGGACTTGGTAGAAGGGGAAGTCGCCGACTTGGAAGTCTTCACGCCAACCTGTGATCAGGGCGTTCATTTTATCGAAGTAAGCAGGAAACGCATTGCCGCGGTTGGATTCGCCTTGATACCAGATGGCACCTTTGATGGCGAACGGGACGAGCGGAGCGATCATGCCGTTGTAGATGCTTTTGTCTCTCTTCTTGTTGAGCATTTCCTCGCTGGCTTTGTTCGAGATCCATTCGTCGACCGGCGTGCCGCCCC
This sequence comes from Luteolibacter sp., assembly GCA_043566505.1. Classification (GTDB taxonomy): domain Bacteria; phylum Verrucomicrobiota; class Verrucomicrobiia; order Verrucomicrobiales; family Akkermansiaceae; genus Luteolibacter. The sequence goes on from CP121322.1 coordinate 1,942,728, forward strand.
ATGAGGAATCGATCAGGCCGATGGGAACATTGAGTTCGCTTTGAAGTTTCGAGCCGAAGAAGAATCCGCAGCCAGAGAATACGAGACAGTCTTGTGGGTTCTCGGTGGTGGTCCAGGTGCCTTCGGTGTCTTCTGCAGGTTCGGGCAGTTTGATGTGCTTGGGAATGCGGAACAGGCGCAGTTGGGTGTTGTCTTTGTGGGCTTCGGTTACTTCATCGGGCGTCTTGGTGCAGGCTTTCAATTTGCACTCCATGTTCGACTGACCTGAACAGAGCCAGACATCGCCGATGAGGACGTTTTTGAAGACGATCTCGTTGTTGCCTTTGACCGTGAGTGTTTGAGGTTTGGATGAGGCGGCCGACTTTGAGAGTTTGACCATCCACTTGCCATCTTTGCCGGTGGTCGTGGAGGCGGTGTTGCCGGCGAATGAGACGGTCACTTTTTCCGAAGGATCCGCCCAGCCCCAGACGGGAGCTTCGATGTCGCGTTGAACGACCATGTTGTCGCTGAAGATGACAGGCAGTTTGACATCGGCGTGGAGCGACGAAGCCAAGAGGAGAGTGAGGAAGGCGATGGATTTTTTCATGGGGTGTTTTATTGGGGCTGAAGGTCAGGTGAGATTAGATCTAAAATCTATAATCTAAAATCGAGAATCTAAAATCAAGCAGAGGGAGAGGATTGATGATTCTTGATTTGCGATTTCAGATTTTAGATTTGGCTTTGGTTGTGTGGGCCGCCTGGCGGCGGTGATTGCGGTTGATCGGGCCGATCAACCCTACCGTGTGAGGAGAGGATTGATGATTCTCGATTTGCGATTTCAGATTTTAGATTTTAGATTTGGCTTTGGTTGTGGGGGCCGCCTGGCGGCGGTGATTGCGGTTGATCGGGCCGATCAACCCTACTGTTTGGGAAGAGGATTGATGATTCTCGATTTTAGATTATAGATTTTTGATTTTTGATTTTTTCTAGGGTGCTAGGACCTTGTTGGAGGAACCGGTAGATGATCGTGGTGCCGAGGGCGGTGATGGGGATGCTGAGGATGGCGCCGAACTGACAGGTCAACAAGATGAAGGCATTGCCTGCAACGAATGCGATGGCGCACAAAAAGAAAATCGTGAGCAGGTTGTTTTTGGTGATCGCTGCGCTGTAGGTGATGGCATCGGCGATGTTCATATCTTTATCGACGATGGCTGGCAGGATCATGCTGAGTCGAACCGCGATGTAAATTCCAGGGATAATGAAAAAGAGAGATCCAATGAAAACGGCAATGGAGATGATCAAGCCTGCACCGATCGCTCTCAGAAAGAGTGGCGTGCTGGCGAACATGAATTTCGGTTCGATGGGCTGGCCTTTGAGAATACGGAAGCAGCACTGATACAAACCGAGGCTCAAGTATTTGGCGATGATGGTTTGGACGACGATGTTGATCGCCATTCTCAAGGCTAGGGTGGAATCATCAAAGGGAGATGCGTTGTTCGCGGGGTCTTTGAAGTAGTCCTTGAGGTCGGTCATCAGTTGTTGCTGATCAATGCCAATGGACAGGATCAGGGAGATGATCATGAAGATCGAAAAGTAGATCGCCCCCATCATGAGGATGGAATTGATCTTGGTTTTTGTTAATTCAAAGGTGCGGTTGAGGATGGAGCCGATATCGAGCGATATGCTGCCTGGCTCAACTTCGTCGACGCTGCGGGTGTCAGAAGTTGGTTCGTCATCAACCTCGGGTGTTGGCGGTGGTGTGGGTGATGAGGTGCTTGCGGTAGAGTCGAAGCTGAAGATGCCGCCGATCTCTGATGCGGGTGTCCAATCGCGCATTTCGCGGTTCCAGATGAGATCGGTCGGGTTGAGTTTTCCGCTGCCCGCGAGTTCGCGCAGCTCTTCCAGATTCACGGGGCCGTTTTGTTTACCGTTCTGGACGTAATACCACTCTTGCAACATGAGAGGGATGCTGCGCATCCGGTGGAAGGTCTAAAAGGCTAAAGTTGCGAGCGGAGCTCGCGTTCTTGGTTCTTGGTTCTTGGTTGGCGCCTGCGGCGATGGAGTCGGTGCTGCGGGCCCTCCTTCGCTAAAGCTACGGCGCGGGAACCCGCAGCACCCTACCGGGTGGATGAGGGGCGCGAGCTAGATCGGAAATCTAAAATCGAAAATCTGAAATCTGAAATCCATTGCACTGAGGGGGATTTAAGATTCTCGATTTATGATTATAGATTATAGATTTTAGATTTGCTGGGGTTGTGGGGTGGCGCCTGGCGGCGATGGAATCGGTTGATCGGGCCGATCAACCCTACCGTGTGGGAGGTGGGCGTGAGCTAGATCGAAAATCTTATATCTAAAATCTGAAATCTTAAATCAAATGGCACTGAGGAGGATTTAAGATTCTCGATTTGCGATTATAGATTTTAGATTTGCTGGGGTTGTGGGGTGGCGCCTGCGGCGATGGAATCGGTTGATCGGGTCGATCAACCCTACCGGGTGGGAGGAAGGCGTGAGCTAAATCTGGAATCTGAGATCATACAGGGGGAGAGGATGAGCGATTTTTGATTTGGCTGCAGGCTGGGTTCGGTCATGCTTGTGGGCATGCGTGAGAAAGCGATTTCATTGTTGCAAGAATTGACGGAGGCCCATGCGGTTCCAGGGCACGAAGATGAGGTGCGGGCGGTGTTTGTGGATGAGCTGGAGAAGAGTGGCGGACTCTCAACGGATAAGAATGGATCGGTCTTCTGCGATGTGGGAGGCGAAGGTCCACGGGTGATGCTGGCGGGACACATGGATGAGATCGGATTTTTGGTTCAGAATATCACTCAGGATGGCTTTTTACAGTTTGTGGCTGTCGGCGGTTGGTGGGAACACACATTGTTGTCCCAACGAGTGGAAGTTCGGACGAGGTCGGGTGAGAAGATCCTCGGTGTGGTTTCCTCGAAGCCACCACATCAACTGGCCGAAGCTGCGCGTCGGCAGGTGATGAATATCGACCAATTGTTCATCGATGTCGGTGCCGAGAGTCGGGCATGGGCGGAGAATGAGATGGGAATTGCTTTGGGTGACCCGATTGCGCCGGTGTCATCGTTCACGCCGATGGCGCGTGAAGACTACTTCATGGCCAAGGCATTCGATAACCGCGTTGGCATGGCGGGGGTGATTCAATCGGGGGTCGCATTGGCACAATCTGATTTGCCGAATCAACTCGTTCTCTGCGGCACCGTGCAGGAAGAAGTGGGATTGCGCGGAGCAAGAACGGCAGCGGCTTATGCGCGGCCCGATGTGGCGATCGTGTTAGAAGGCCCGCCAGCAGACGATGTCCCTGGGATGTCGCGTGCTGATTGTCAGGGCCGGCTCGGGGCGGGGGTGCAAATCCGCGTTTATGATCCAACAGCGATCACCAATCCACGATTGGCAGAGTTTGTGATCGGTGTCGCCAAGTCGGCAGGGATCGACCACCAGGTCACGGTAAGGAGAAGTGGTGGAACTGATGCGGGTGCGATTCACATCGCGAATGAAGGCGTGCCGACCATCGTGCTCGGTGTGCCGTCGCGTTACATTCACTCTCACAATGCAGTGATCGATTTGAACGACTACTTGAGCATGGTGCAGTTGATCAATGCGCTGGTTCCTCGTCTCGATGAGAAGACGGTTGGTGGTTTAACGAGTTATATCTAAACAATATAAGCGAAGGCTTTATCTTTGGAGTCGATTGTGTCCAATAGGGGCATGATTGATTTGCGATTTGTTCATGCATGTTGGGTTTCCTTGTGGGTGGTTTTGGCGTCGGCTATAGCCAGTGCCGGTTTGCCTGGGCTCGATGAAGAAGAATGGGAGGGTTGTTACGCGGTGCATGAGAGCCAGCGTTATGACTTATCGATCGGGACCGCTGGGGAGATCTGGTTAATCCCGAAGCAGCGGGACAAAGACCATGTGGCGAAAGACAACCGGATCCGGATTTATTATGGAATCGAGGAAGTGAAGGATGACGGAAAGACGGTCTTGAAAACGATCGATGAAGACAGTTTGGTGTCGGAGCAAGAGGCGACAGATCGGTTGGAGAAGATTGTTATTCAGGGCGAAGCGACGGGTGGGTCGAAGTTCGAATTGGTCATAGAAGAATCGCGTGGTGAGATCTCGATTGGAGGCCGGGTATTGGATGCAGGCAAACTGACCAAGTATCCATTGAGGTTCACGGTAAGGGCAAATATTCCCTATGCTTACGTCACGCCGGATCGCAAGGACAAGAGAGCACAGCGGGACTTTGCGCGGTTGATGAAGAGGGATCGGATGGAGCTTGAGCGACTGGATGGGAGTCGAGCGTCCGTGAGTTTGGCTGAGACGCCGAATGAAGAGTGCCTTGAGTTGAATGGCGATGGCATCGAGAAAGTGGAGGTCAAAATTGGCTATTACGAAAATCGGAAGTTTTACTTTGTGGCGGACGGTGAGAGTTCGATGCATCTGATCAACGGTGGAGATGCAGAGCCCATGTATCTGGGGTTTTCATTGAACTGGGTGCGGACGGCTGAGCAGGACCCAGAGGCTGAGGCGAGGATGCGGTTCTGGGTGAAATAAGGCGGCGGAGTCGCCTGTGCTTCGTTTGAATGAACCGCAGATGAATGCAGATGAATGGGATTGCGGTTGGCGGAGGCGCCTGTCCTTCGTGTTTCGTCAGTTCCGCGCTGCGTTGAGCCACCGATTTTAGGTTCGGGGCTCTTGCCGAATGGGGGTGAGCTGTTTAGCGTTTTGGATAGATGAGCGATAACTCCTACAATTTTGACCCGACTAAGCGGCAGTGGGTGGGTTATTGGAGCATGATCGTCCAGCAGACGCAGAATGCGTTCAATGACAAGATGGCTCAGTTTGTCTTGATCCCGTTGGGGGGCGCGGTGGGGTTCTCTGTGGAGTCAGCGGCGGGGGTGATGATTGCTTTGCCGTTCGTTGTGTTTGCGCCGATAGCAGGTTACATGAGTGACCGTTTTTCGAAGCGGAATGTCATGCTGGGCGCGGCGTTGCTGCAGTTAGCGGTGTTGGCGTGGATTTGTGGGGCAATCGTGATGAAGAGCATGCCGATGGCTTTGTGTGGCTTTTTCACGCTGGCGATTCAGTCGGCCTTTTACGGGCCGGCCAAGATGGGCATCAACAAAGAGCTCGTTGGATCGAAGCATCTGGGTTTTGCCACGGGCATCCAGCAGATGACGGCGATGTTGGCCATTCTGGCAGGTCAAATTGTAGCGGGTTGGTGGTTTGATAAGCGTTACTCATTGCGCGGTGGTGTGCCTGACGTGGCATGGGATGCGGCCTTGTGGCCGATGATGTTGCTGACGGTTTGTGCGATTCCGGCGATTGTCTTGGCTTTGATCATCCCGAAGGTGCCTGCGCAGGCGAAAGAGAAGTTCACCCTTGGTTTGGCGGTGAGTCACTTTGCGAGCCTCAAAGATTTGTGGGCCGACAAGCGGCTTCATCAAGCGGCTTTGGGGGTTTCGTTTTTCTGGGGTTTTGCGGCCTTCATCAACTTGTGGTCCTTGAAGTTGGCAAAGGTTCTTACTGGAGGTGGCGAGGGGTTTGGCACGATGTCGTCAGGATTCATGGCGGCAGCTTCGCTCGGGATGGCGGCGGGCTTTGGTGTGGCATCGATGTTGTTGCGCAAGCGGATCGAGTTGGGCTGGGTTCCGTTGGCGGGTTTGCTGATGACCATCTTCTCAGTGGTGTTGGTATTTGTGCCATCGGGTGGAACGTGGTTCCTTATTTCTTTGGCCGCATTGGCATTTTCCTCAGCGATCTTTTTGGCGCCGTTGAACGCATGGATGCAGGATCGTTACCCGGCCAACAAGCGCGGCGAGATGCAATCGGCAGTGAACTTGATGAATTGTTTGTCAGGCATCACTGCGGTGGGCGTGATCACGCTGTTTGAGTTGTCGGTGAAGTGGTTTGGTGTCGATCCCGTGGTAGGCACCTGTTACCAGATGTTCTTCATTGCTGTGGCCTGTTTGATCGCCACCGTTTTGATCATCCGTGTGCTGCCGGCAGATTTCATCAGGATGATCAGCGCGACGATCGTTCGTGTGTTTTATCGAGTGCGTGCCAGCAATGTAGAGCGTTTGCCGAAAGAGGGAGGTGTGTTGTTGTTGCCGAACCACATGTCATATTTGGACGCGTTTCATTTGTCGGTTTCTTCGCCACGCAATATTCGGTTTGTGATGGACGATGGTTTCACCAAGCATCCAGCCGTTCGGTTTTATTTGCAGGTATTCGACACCGTGATGATCCGCCGCGACCAGCCACTGCAGGCGATGCGCGAAGTTATAAAATCGCTGAAGCGGGGTGAGGTGGTGTGTTTGTTTGCGGAGGGTCAGCTCACCCGCACGGGTGGTCTATGTGAGCTGGAGCGTGGGTTTGAATTGATCGCGAAGAAGGCGGGTCATCCGATCATTCCTATGTGGACCGATGGGTCATGGGGGTCGATCTTTTCGTTTGAGCGCAATCGCTTCATGGGCAAGTGGCCGTATTGGAAGAAGCCGACGGTGACTTGTGCGTATGGGCAGGTGATTCAACCTGAGGAGGCGTCGCCTGAGCGGGTGCGTCATGAGATGCATCGGGCATCGGCAGATGGGGTTGCGCAGCGGTTCGCGTCGAAGCGTTGGAAGTCGGCCTTGCCCAAATCAGGAGCTGCCGTGCCGAGTGTTTTGAAGGAGATGGATGAGGCGAGCTGCCATCGTGCTTGGGTCAATGGAGCACAGATTGGGCGCCTGAATTCCCTGCAGCGTGGTCAGGCGTTCCATGTGTTGAAGGACGATCCGATTTTGACTCAGTTGCTAGGGTTGGTTTTGGCATTTCCAAAGCTTTTCAAAGCGCGGGTGGTGTTGGAGGACAAGTTCCACGACCAAGCAGGAGCGGTGTGGGTGGGGAGTGAGTATTTGTGTGAGCGCATGGAAGGTGTGGGTGAATTGCAGGATGTCAGTTTCTATCAGTTTGGTGATAAGAAGATGGATGCATTGAGTATCGATGGTCTCGCTCACTATCCATGTTTTGCAAAAGAGGGTGTGGTCGTTTCCATGTCGATGCCTGAGCCAAAAGAATCGCCGCCTGGGTTTGAGAGTCAGAATGGATTCAAGGCAGGAGCCTTGGGCAAGTTGTTGCCAGGGTGGTATGTGGATGGGGCGAAAGTGTTGGGCCCTGCGGCGCCAGAGGGTGGTGTTGAGTTGCCGAGTGGGTTTGACCTAGATGCGGAGAGCTTCTTGGTTGGGTAGGGAGATTCGCTAGCCATTGAAGATTAAGCTATGGATCTTTAGATATAGTTTTTACGTTATCTAACGCATGCTAAATTGTGATTTACGGTATGATGTTATCCTGATAGTTAGGTGGGGTGAACTTACTTTATGTTAGATGCTTTTTGATTGTTTGCATCTTTAGTAGTTCTGTTTCGCGTGCTGAGGATTGGCGTGACGATATTGATTTGCCAGAAGAAGCGAAAGCTGTGCTAGCCTATCAAAAGTGGTTGCTGCCAAAGGAAAAAGGAGATGAGCTAGTCGATGCGCGTGTGGTGCATATGCATGCTGGTATAGTTACTTTTCAGCTAAAGAGGCCTTATGCAAAGTCTAGACGTCCCAATGCGCTAAAGTCCCTTTCCTTCAATGAGTTAAAACCAGAATACCAGAAGCTGGCACTAGAGTGGAGGGAGTGGAAGCCGCGCAAGGTGTATCATGAAGAGTTTAAGGCCGTTTCAGGGCATGACGGGGAATTGCTCAGCGGGAAACTCATTGCAACGATAGGAACACAGTATGCCGTTTACGAAATAGAGAGCTCCGAATTTAATGAAGACGGGACCCTTGATATAGCATTTCCTAAAGTACGAAACAATCAAACTCCCCCTTATCAGGTAGGCGGGAAACATGCTTGTCTACGAATGAGCATGATCCACTGGGAAGAACGTCTCAGAATATTTAGGGTTTTCTTTCATGGTGAATTTGAACCAATGAAAGTAGTTGGTGAAGCGGGGCTGAGATACGAAGAGCTTGGTCTCAAACCTTATCAATGGGTGCCTGGTCAAAGAGAGGATTTTGAATATGGTTTGAAAGCACAACTTCACGTTCCTGAGCTAAAAAGCAATATGGACAAGTTTCCGCTCGTTGTATTTTTGCATGATCGTTCAGGAGCAGGCACAGATAACGTAAGCCAATTTGTTGAGCCGGAGATACTAAGCCTGTTAGATTCTAAGAATAAGCGGCGTTTTCCGTGTTTTTTGCTTTGTCCGCAATATCCTAAGGGCGTGCCGTGGCATAGCGCTGGGCCAGCAAAACCATATGATTGGATGAAGGGGATTAATCACATGGTGAAGATGTTGAGGCACGATTATCCGCAGATAGATCCAGCGAGAGTTTATGTCATAGGATCATCAAGTAGTGGTCGTGCGAGCCTTGAGTTTATAACGGGTTGGCCAAATGTTTATGCGGCCGCTGTAGCCATGCCAACGATTGAGTTCCCAGCGAGTTTTTATTTTGAAGGGAAAGACGTCCAACCACGTCCATTTTGGGCAATTTGGGAGGGTGGGAAGGTGCGTAATGCAGAGAAGACGCTTGGTGAAATTAAGGGGCTTTATGAAAAATTAGACATGCCACTTAAAACAACCGTCTATGAAAAAGGCGAAACTGATTTTTGGTCGCAGGCATACACACATGATGGGTTTATGCAGTGGCTATTTTCGCAGCATCTTGGAGAGAAGCCAAACCGTCTTCCAGTTTTCATATTAAGCTTAGCCTTATGTCTAGTGGCCTTATTGGTCTTCTTTAAATATAGGAGGCACAGAAAGAAAACAGTGAGTTGTGGTGATCTTGAATAGCGCCTTGGGCAAGTTGTTGCCGAGCAGCTGGCTTTTCTGTCGCAAATCAATTGCGCGGACCCCACCCCCGACAGGTCGGGGCTGCCTATTTCTCCAAGATCGTCGGTTCGCCATCGTTCATTAGGTTGACGAGGCTGCGGCCCATGGCGTCGCCCATGAGGAGGAAGCATTTCGCGCTGCCTTCATAGTGGAAGCCTTTGTTGCTGACGGCGCGTTTGATCACGGCATCGACTTCTTTGTAAGCAGGGCTCTCTTTGTCCGTGAGGGACTTTCTGTAGGATTGAGCGAATCCGAGTTCGACGGGGAAGTAGCGGGCGGTGTTGACGACATCCACGCTGCCTTTGAGGTCGGGGTGTTGAGCTGCTTGAACCATGCCGCCATTCACATCGCCGGAAAAGGCGAGGTGTTTGTAAGCGGGCATGCCGAGTGCGCCGCAGACGACGGGCATCTTCGGTGCCTTCACCTTGTCGCGCATGTATTGGATCATCTCGACCAAGAGCTCACCGTAGGCGCTGTTGTTCATGTCGCTGTAGCCTTGGAACCAGACCAGGCCGGCAACTTCGTAGCCGACTTTTGGATCGTAGTCCGGGTGGTATTTGCCGGGGTCGGCGAGAACCTTGTCGATTTGTGGAAGTGTCATGCCCCAGCAGTAGGCGAGTTCGTCGGTTTTTTCTGGTGGGCCTTTGGGTTTATATTCGGTTCCGTTTTCCTTGGCGCGTGCAGCCATCACATCGTTCCATGCTTCGCGGTTGGCTTTTTCCTGAGGGGTTTCTTTGCCGTCCATGGATGGCGGGCGCCATGCGCCGGAGAGGGCGGTGTTGCCCCAAGCACATTTCACGAGAAGGATGGGGGCGTCGACCATGCGTTCGAGCGTGATGCCGACACCGTATTCCGGTCCGATGGTGCTGATGCCGCCGCCGTAACCGACGGTGAGCGGGCCGTGTGAGGTGTTTTCGTTTTTCGAACCTTCTTCGACACCAGAGTTATGACCGTGAGCGTAGATGTAAGTGCGTTCGCTGATGGGCAGGCCGACGTGTTCCTTGGCCAGTTTGGCGATGAGTGCGCGTTGAGCGGCGGCCTCTTCGCCTTTGGTGCGGGTGTTGACGTTCGCTTCCTTCATCGCCTCGGCGAGTTTGGTGAAGCTCTCGGCGTCGGCGTTCTTCAAGTAGATCTCGCGGATGCGTTTCACGTCGTCGGCATTCATTGCCTCGCGATCGATGATTTCCTGGTAAGCGACTTCGGGTGGGAATGCATTGTCGGTGGAACCGATGATATCGGCCATGCGTTTGTAGATCCCTTCCTCGATGGCTTTCTCGTCGAGGAATGCATAGACGTTGGTGCGGCCTTTTTCAGGTTTCTTGCCCCATTCCTTTTCGTTCCATTCCACGCCGCCGACGCCCTTGATGCGTTGGCGCCATTTCGAGCGTGAGTCGCGGCGTTCGTCGTAGAGGGCATCGAGTTGGTCTTTGAGTTTTTGTGGGCCCTTGAAGGTGCGGAGTCCGTCCCAGAAGAGGGTGCCCCATTCCATGATCTCGGAGCGCTGCAGGCAGTATTCCTTGGGCGGGACGTATTGGGGTTCGAGCGCGTATTGAGCGGTCTTGATATCGGCGAGGCCGACCATGTTCGATTGACCGAAGAGGAAAACGATTTGGAGTTTTTCCTTTTTGATCTTCGGGGCTTCGGCGTGGGAGGTGCCGGTGATGAGCAGGACCGCGGTGGCGGCGAGGAGGAGGTTTTTCATGGGTGGATAAGATTCTAAAAGTCGGGACGGGTGCTTGGTGGTTTTTGAACCGCAGATGGACGCAGATGAATGGGATTTTGAGTTAGAATTTCTCTGAGGCGGCGGATTTGATGGCGTCGAGTTGGTCGCGTTGGGGGGCGGCGCCGCGGGCTTGGTCGGGCTTGCCGCCGCCTTTGCCGCCACCGATCGCAGCAAACTCTCGGAGGAGGTCGCCGGCTTTGAGGCCGCTAGCGATTGCATCTGGTCCGCAGTGGACGGCGAGGTGGAGTTTGTCGCCGTCGTCGACAACTAACAGGGCTGGTCCCGCGAATCCTTTTTTCTTCAAGCCGTTTTGAAGTTCTTGAAGCAGTGATGGATTCGATTCGAACGAGGCGATGATTGGATCGCCTTTGGTGATGAGCTCCGAGAGGGCTTCGTCGGCCACCTTGGCGGCTTGGGAAGCTTGTAGCTTCTTGATCTTCTTCTCAGCTTCGACGGCGGCTTGCTGAGTTTTCTCGAGGTGACGTTGGGCGTGGGCGTAGGTGGCGTTGATCTCGCCTATGTCGGCACGTTCCATCAACATGGCGCCCATGATGTGGGGGAACTCGTTGACTTCGTGTTTGGCTTCGCCGAGTGCTTCAAGCTGTTGGTTGGCTTGGGCGAGTTTGGTTTGAGCCGTCTCGAGATCATCATTCCATGTTTCTACGCTCTCGCGCAGATAGTCCCATGCGGATTCCCCGCAGACGGCTTCGATGCGGCGGACGCCTGAAGCGATGGCGCCTTCGCTTTTGATTTTGAAGAGTCCGATTTCAGAGGTATTGCGCACGTGTGTTCCGGCGCAGAGTTCCATCGCCGGGCCGTCCAGTTGCTTGGCCTTGCCGCCGATTTGGACGACGCGCACGGTCTCTCCATATTTGTCGCCGAAGAACTGCATGATGTCCTTGCGCTGTTTGACCTCGGTGTGAGGGACTTCGATCCAACTCACAGTGAGGCCTTGTTTGATCGCGCCGTTGACCATCTCTTCCATTTGGGCGACTTGCTTGTCGGTGAGTGCACCGCTGTTGAAGTCGAAGCGCAGGCGGTGTTCATCGACGGAGGAACCTTGTTGTGTGGCGTCATTGGAGACCACTTCGTGCAGTGCCCAGTGGAGGAGGTGAGTGGCACTGTGGTGAGCCTCGATGGGGCGGCGGCGTTTGGCGTCGACGCGCAGCTTGACGGTGTCGCCGGCTTGGATGTCGGCGTCGGCGGGTACGGCGTGGGCGCGAGCGCCGCCGACTTGTTGGGTAGTGCTGACGTTGTGGGCGAGTGGGCCTTTGACTAGAATGCCGGTGTCGCCGACTTGGCCACCCATCTCTGCGTAGAAAGGGGTGCGGTCGGTGATCACAAACAGGGCATCTTTTTGCGGGTGGACTTCGAGCACGAGCACATCGGCCTCGTCGTGGTCGAAGCCGATGAATTCGGTTTCGGTTTCGGTGCTGATGTCGAGTGCGCGCACGACGTTGGATTTTTGCGCGGCTTGGGCCTGCTTGCGTTGTTGCTCCATGCATTCCTCGAAGACCTGCATGTTGACCTCGATGCCGCGTTCGGTGCAGAGTAGTTCGGTTAGATCGACGGGGAAGCCGAAGGTGTCATAAAGTTGGAAAGCGACTTCACCACTGAGCGTGTTGTCCTTTACTTCGGGCAGTGCGTCTTCAAAGCGTTTGAGGCCGCGGTCCAAAGTTTCGTTGAAGCTGGACTCTTCGCGTTCGAGGGTCACGCGCACGGCCGATTCACGCTTTTTGAGTTCAGGGAACACCTCACCCATTTGTTCGACGAGTGTGCCGACTAGATTGGCGAAGAGAGGTTTGTCGCCGGTGAAGCCGAGTTGGCGGCCGTAGCGAACGGCGCGACGAAGGATACGGCGCAGCACGTAGTTGCGGCCGTTATTGCCAGGCTGGATGCCATCGGCAATCGAGAAAGAGAGGGTGCGCAGATGATCGGCGATCACGCGGAAGGCGATGGCGTCTTTCATTTCTTCCGAGAAGGCCGAGCGGTCGGCGTTCGGTGCGGGGTAGACGTCGACGTATTTCTTGCCGCTCAGTTCCTCGATTTTCTTGAAGATGGGGGTGAAGACGTCGGTGGCGTAGTTCGATGGCTTATTGGAGAAATCGGTGAAGCCTTTGGTGTTTTGAATGATCGAGCAGGCGCGTTCGAAGCCCATGCCGGTGTCGACGTGTTTGGCGGGCAGGTCGCGGAAGGTGCCATTGGCTTCTGCGTTGTATTGGATGAAGACGAGATTCCATATTTCGATGCAGAGGTCGGAGTCGCCATTGACCAGTTTTCCTTGGGAGTCGCCATTTGGTGTGAGGTCGACATGAAGTTCCGAGCAGGGTCCGCAGGGTCCAGTTTCGCCCATCATCCAGAAGTTGTCCTTCACGTTGCCGTTCACGATGTGGATGGCGGGGTCGCATCCTTTCTTTTTGAAGAGCTCGGCCCAGAGGTCGTAGGCTTCTTGGTCAAACTCACCGGGGTCGCCATCTTTCGGTGCGTAGACGGAGGCGTAGAGTCGATCGGCTGGGACGCCCCAGCGTTCCACGATCAATTCCCATGACCATTCGATCGCTTCCTTCTTGAAGTAGTCGCCAAAGGACCAGTTGCCGAGCATCTCAAAGAACGTGTGGTGGTAGGTGTCCTTGCCGACATCGTCCAGGTCATTGTGCTTACCGCCGGCGCGGATGCACTTTTGGGTGTCGACGGTGGTGTCGATCTCCTTGAGTTTGATGCGTCTGATCCATGCGTTCCTCAATGCCTCGTGGCGGGCGGTGGTGCGGAGTGGAGGAAGAATGACTTTGTCAAAGATGTCATCGATTGCGCAGGGTGATGATGGCCAGTCCTTCGCGATGTCCGTGATGTCGTAGGTCTTGGCGAATACGGTGCTGCCGACGGGTGTCTTGAGGACTTTGGATTGGAAGTCGAGCTTGTCGATATTGTCGTAGACTGATTCGAGTTGGTTGTGCGCTTCGATCGCGATTTTGGCGTGGTCGGCATCTTTGGATGAGGCCTCGAGGCTGAGGACCAGCCAGCGCAGTTGGTGTTGGAGGGCGAGTTTGAAGCTATCGGTGAAGCTGTCCTCTTGTTGTTCAGCCCATGCGCGGAAGTCGCGTTTGTCTTTGAGTTGGTCGGTGAAGCGGGTTTTTTCGATGCAGTTCAGGTAGAGTTCGAGCGCGGCATCGTCATCGTTCATCGCTCTGCGAAAGGCATTGATTCCGGTTCTGAATCGTTTGTCGGTCCGTTCATTGGCGTCCTCTTCGATGTTCGATAGGATGGAGAGGATTTGTTCGCGCTCTTTGTCCGTCAGTGATTCTGCCGAGGAGAAGGGCAGCATGAGGAGTGAGATCAGCAAGGTGATAGTGATGCGCATAAGGTAAATGCTGGCAAATCTGGAGGGGGTGGCCAAGACGGAAGGGCGGATAAGATGAGTCTAGCGATCATCTGGACTTGGAAATTATGAGATTGGGGGCATTTTAAGAGCAGTATGCGAAAGCGGAAGAGCCCCATCTATCGACAGTTCTTGGTTTTGGCCATGATCTTCCTTGTTGCGTTCTTGTCTGTGACGGCATGGCGGATGTGGAGTCAGGGTTGGCGTTTTGGCGATGGCTGGCTTGATGAGGATGGTCAGTTTCGGCCCGAGAACTACTCGTTGTCACAGAGTGCGCCATTGGAGCTTGGTGACGTCGAGTTGCTGGCGCGTTTGAATGATGAGTATGCGAAATTGACGCGTGCGGTGGTGCCATCGGTGGTGAGCATCAACACCGAGAGTTTTCACACTGCACGGATGCTGGACTTTTGGGGTCGGCCGCAGTTGAAGCAATTTTCCTCAACCGGCCAAGGGTCGGGGGTGATTGTCACAGAAGAGGGCCACGTATTGACCAACTATCATGTGATCGCGGGTCAGCAGAAGATCAGCGTCACTTTGCATGGGGGCAAAGTCATGAATGCCAAGGTCATCGGTGAGGACAAGTTCTTGGATGTGGCGGTATTGAAAATTCAAGGTGACGGCCCATTTGAGCCATTGAAGTTTGGCAATTCGTCGGATGTGGAGGTTGGGCAGTTGGTGTTTGCCGTCGGCAACCCATTTGGTTTGGGCGAGACGGTCACTCAGGGGATCATTTCAGCGAAAGAGCGATCGTTGTCGGATAGTCAGCGCGACTTGTTTCAGACCGATGCCGCGATCAATCCTGGGAATTCGGGTGGTCCATTGGTCAACTTGCGGGGAGAGATCATTGGGATCAACGTGGCGATATTTTCGCCCGACAGGGAGAATCCGGGATTTCAAGGAGTGGGGTTTTCGATTCCGAGCAATGATGCCAAGGACACCTTGTTGCAAATTTTGGAGCGGGGGCGGCCGGTGCGGGGTTACCTAGGTGTGCAGATGCGCGATTTGGATGTAGCAGTGCGATCTGCGCTCAACTATCAGGGCGATCATGGCGCAGTCGTGATTGGGGTTTCACCGGGATCGCCGGCCGACATGGCGGGCTTGAAGCCCGGGGACGTGGTGTTGACTTATCAGGGCGATGAAATTCATGCCTATGCTCAGTTGTTTAACCTGGTGCAGGACACGCTGGTGGGTGAGAAAGTGAGGTTTGAAGTGTGGAGGCGAGGCGAGGTCATTGTCCTTGAAGCGGAGATTGCGGAGAGTGAATCGACCGCGGTGATGCCCGACGAGCGGGTCGAGAAGGATGATCAGAAGTCGGCGCGCGAGTTGGAGCGTGTCTTACGAGCCATGGGGATTGAGGTTCGAGAGTTGTCCGTGCCTGAGCGCATGCGAGGATCTCGTGGGGTCGTGGTTACCTCTTTGCAGGTCAAGGGTTTGGCTTCTGGGGTATTGCAGCCTGGAGATTTGATCACCTCGGTAAATGGCGAGCCGGTGGCGGGAGCCGTGGAGTTTTTTATGAAATTGGGTGCCTCAGGAGCCAAGCAGGAGACGCGATTGATTATTCGCCGTTCGGGTGAGGCATTGGGTGTGACATTGCCTGTCGTGAAATAATCTTCTGATCGGCCTTAACTTTGCTACTGTCTGTCCAACTCGTTAGAGAGTTGTGTGATTATGAAATTTTTCAAAGCTCCATGTTTTTTCATCGGATTGGCCATATTGCTGTCCGTTTTTGCCGTTGTTATATGGATCGCGGGTTCGCGTGAGATCAAAAATTCTGCACAGACCGGTGACGATCCGGGTGTGGAATCTCCATCAGACCCATTGGCGACAGACGAGGGCGGCCCGGATAGCAAGCCACTGAATCCTGGCTCCACACCTCAGGACTTGGGGTTCAAGCTGGAGTCGGAAGATCCACAGCAGGTGGTCAATAACATCGTCAAAATCTTGTCCCAGAAGGGTGTGGATGGTTTCAGCGAGATATTGGGAAGCGATGCGATGGATGATAAGACCAAAGAGCAACTGGCGTTGTTGGCACAAAAGCACGCTGGGTTAAAAGCACCCATCATTCGTGAGGTGGGTGAGCTGGAGTTCAACAAGCGCACTCGCTGGGCATTGGAGTTTTTGAATGAAGAGGGGAAGCGGGATCGGATTTATCTGGATTTGAAGAAAGACGGCGACAAATGGACGGTTGAGAAAGTGACGGTTCCATCGGGGCCTGACGATGTCCTGACGGATGACGCGTTGGGGGCTGCTGAGGCATTCTTGCAGGCCGTGTTAAGTCAGGAGTTTGAGGAATCGAGAAAATTTGTGGATTCCAAGAGTGTTTCCAACGCACGGATTGCGGGTCTTTGTATTATATTTGAAGAGGGCAATTATCAGATGCGGAAGAACAAGCCATTGCGTGCGATGTTCCAGCGTGAGGGTGTGGTTGGATACGTTGCGAATGTTGAAGATTCATCCGGCGGCGAAGCGGCTCAATTTTCCTTGATCGTGAATCAAGTGAAGGGCGCCGAAAACTGGGTGGTGTCTGAGATCAACCTGGATCAACTCTTGGCCGACTATGCTGAGCGTGTGGCAGGTGGTGATGTCTTTTATTCTCCTTTCGTTCGCAACCCTGCGGGCGGTGACACCTTGGCATTGTATTTTGAGTTTGATGAAGACGAAATCAATCCGCGGACACGCAGGCAGCTGGATATCGTGGCGCGCTTATTGAAAACGGATGACACCAAGAAGCTCACCTTGAGTGGTCACACCGACTCCAAGGGTACCGACCAATACAACGTCGGGTTGTCGGAGCGTCGGGCGGATGTTGTCAAAGATTACCTTTTGAATGCCGGGGTGAAGGTTGAGCAGATCGTGATTCTAGCGAAGGGATCGAGTCAGCCACGCCGTCCGAATGTGACGGAGGAAGGCGAGGACAATCCTGACGGACGCCGGGCGAACCGCCGGACCGAGATTTACCTCGATTTTTGAACGGCTTCGCCGTGTTCTTGGTTCCTAGTTCTTGGTTCCTAGTTCTTGGTTCTTCGTTGGTGACGGCTTTTTTGATCACTGAGGCGCAGAGTAGACAGAGGTGGTTTTTGATGATTTCGGATTGAGGGTGCTCCAAGCGTGACACATCGGGTGGGCTTGTTCAGAATGTCTAACGTGACTCCAATTTCAATTGCTCAACTCAAGGACACGGCGGGAGAGACTCCGGTTTCGGCAGCCGTGCATGCGCAGCTTCAGTTGCGGGCTGCGAAGACGACCAAGAACAATAAGCCGTATTTGGAGCTCACCTTTGCGGATGCGACGGGAAGCTTTCAGCTCAAAGCGTGGTCGGACTCGGCGATCTTTCAAAAAGCGGAGGCATTGAAGGAGAATGAGGTGGTGCGACTTGAGGGAAGGTGGAGTCAGAACCAATACGGGATCGATTCGCGCGATGTCGAAATGCATCAACCCGAGGCCTCTGCCTTGGATGAGTTTTTTGCCGGTGATCCAGAGATACGGAAGCGTCAGGATGCGGATTTTGAAGAGATTGACGGCTTCTGTGCATCCATTGATGACCCACGCTTGTCGGCTCTATGCGCTGCTTTTTTTGAGCAATACGGCGACAAGTTTCGTCGCACGGCGGCAGCCAAGAAGAATCATCATGCGAGGCGAGGTGGATTGGTGGAGCACGTGGCGCAGATGATGCGATCGGCGGATGCGCTATCAGCGGTCTACGCTGAGCTCAATCGGGATTTGTTGATTGCGGGAGTATTGTTTCACGACAGTGGCAAGTTGTGGGAGAACAGTTATCCCGAGCAGGGTTTTGCGCAGACCCTGAGTCTGCATGGCGAGATGATGGGGCACATTCCACTGGGGATCGAGTTGGTGAACAAGCTCTGGCGAGAAGTGATGGAGAGTGGCGAGGCGGCGGATTGGAAGGGGCTGAAGCCGTCCTCGGCGGATGTTCATTTGCACCTCTTGCATTTGATTGGGAGTCACCATGGTGAGATGGCGTTTGGTTCGCCCGTGTTGCCGCGCACGCCTGAGGCGTTTGCGTTGCATTACATCGATAATTTGGATGCCAAGTTGGAGATGGTGAGGGAGGGATATGCTCAGGCCGAGGAATTGGCGCCAGGGATTTACCAACGTCAGTTCCCGCTGCCGGCGAACTTGGTGGCGCCATTGAGTCGGTTTAGTGGTTGATTGGGCATTGGTTCACTGGTGCCTATTGTCTGATTGCCGCCTTGCCTTTCGGAATGGCTGATTCATGGTTTCGGCATGCATCCATTTCTTGCGCCTGATTTTCATATTCGTTGGTCAACTTTGGTCCCTGAAGCGGTCGAACCGGACATTCGGGAAGGGCTGAAGTTGGCGAAGGAGAAGATCGAGGCGATTTGTTCTCAGGATTTGGCGAAAGTGACTTATGAATCGACCTTCTTGGCGCTTGAGGATGCGACGGAGGACTTGAGTCGTGGATGGGGTCGGTTGAATCATTTGGATTCGGTCTCGGATAACCCAAAGCAACGTGAGGCCCTGAACAAGATGCTGCCTGATGTCAGTGAGTTTTATGCATCCATTCCGCTCAACGCAGATTTATGGAAAGCCTTGAAGGCATTTGGGGAGAGCGGTGAGGTGAAGTCCTTGGAGCCGATTCAGCAGCGCTTTGTTGAGGAGACCATGAATGATTTTCGGGAGGCTGGCGCGGATTTGCCGGATGACCAAAAGAAGCGTGCTGCAGAGATTCAGTCGGAGTTATCGAAGATCACCAAAGAGTATGGTGAGCATGTTTTGGATTCGACCAACGCTTGGGACATGGTGATTCGTGATGAATCGAAGCTCGATGGCTTGCCGGAATCCGCCAAGAAATCGGCTGCGGCAAACGCCAAATCGAAAGACTTGGAGGCGCCTGCGTGGAGATTCACGCTGCAGTTTCCATCGATGTATCCCGTGATGCAGCATGTCCATGATGAATCGATTCGTCGTCAGGTGTGGGAAGCGTCGGGTCAGGTTGGAGCCGAGGGTGAGCATGACAACACTGCGCTGATCGGGAAGATCTTGGAGTTGCGTCAGGAGAAGGCGAAGATTTTAGGCCACAGTCATTTCGCGGATCTGACCCTTGCGCGTCGGATGGCGAAGACGGGGGCAAAAGCGGATGAGTTTTTGGAGGAATTGCACGACCGGATTGAGTCGGCATTTCATCAGGACTACGAAGAGTTGGCGGACTACAAGTCGAAGAAGACGGAGAGTGATGTTGATGCTTTGGAGCCGTGGGAGGTGGCTTATTGGGCCGAGCGCCGGCGCAAGGAAGAGTATGATTTGGATGACGAGGAATTGCGTCCGTATTTCCCTGTTAGTGGGGTAATGAAAGGGATGTTCGAGATTGCCTCGAAGTTGTTTGGAATTTCGATTGAAGAAAAAGAGACCGTGTTTCTCGATCCTGGCTCAGAAGCATCGGATAAAATCGAGGTTTGGCATCCAGAGGTTACATTTTACGAGATTCACGACACCGATACGGGTCGCCATTGTGGATCCTTCTATGCGGATTGGCATCCGCGCGAGTCGAAGCGTGGTGGCGCTTGGATGAACTCCTTGCACACCGGTGAAGCGGGTGAGCCGCATTTGGGGTTGATCATTGGCAACATGAGTCCGCCAGTTGATGGCGAGCAGGCATTGCTAACACATGGAGAGGTGGAGACTATCTTTCACGAGTTTGGTCACTTGTTGCACGGAATGTTGAGTGAGGTGCCGATCAAGTCCTTGAGCGGCACCAGCGTCGCGTGGGATTTTGTCGAGCTCCCATCGCAGATCATGGAAAACTATTGTTGGGATCGTGAGTCGTTGGATTTGTTTGCGCGTCATCATGAGTCGGGCGAAGTGATTCCGGATGCTTTGTATGACAAGATGATCGCGGCGCGGAACTACATGAGTGGTTCGGCCTACATGCGTCAGTTGGCTTTATCGAAAGTTGACCTCGAGTTGCATTTGCATCCTGAGCGATACATCGGCCGTGATTTGGATGAGGTTGATGCAGAGATTCTCGAGAATTATCACCCACCGCTGAAGACCAAGTCGCCATCGATGTTGCGGAGATTCAATCACATCTTCTCCAGTCCAACGGGATACGCTGCGGGGTATTATTCCTACAAATGGGCGGAAGTCTTGGACGCGGATGCATTTACGCGCTTCCAAAAAGAAGGAGTGTTGAATGCCGAGACTGGTCGGTCATTCCGCGATACCATTTTGAGTCGGGGCAACTCCGCGCCGGCTGAAGAACTTTACCGGGATTTCATGGGGCGCGACCCGGATCCGGAGCCGTTGCTCGTGAGGGCGGGGTTGGCGTAGGCGGCCAGCGAATAAAAGCTGAAACGCTGAAATCAGAAACGCTGAAATTGACTGACTAGGCAGGTGCCTTGTCGAGGTTGAAGGCATCGTGCACAGCGCGGGCGGCATCTTCGATGCGGGTTTCATCGACGGTTACAGCGATTTTGATCTCCGAGGTTGAGATCATGCCGATGTTGATGCCGGATTCGCCGAGAGCTTTGAACATCGTCGCGGCCACACCGGAGTGAGAGCGCATGCCGATGCCGACGGCGGAGAGTTTTGCGATGCCTGCTTCGGTTTCGATTTTGGAATCGGGCATATCAACGAGCAGCGGCTTGAGAGCGGCTTGTGCTTTGCCGAGATCGCTGGAATGCATCGTGAACGAGTGGCGTGCGCGTCCATCGTGAGCGATGTTGGAGACGATCATATCGAGGTTGATTTCGGTATCGGCGAGTGCTCCGAGGATGCGGCCGGACATGCCGGGTTCGTCGGGGATGCCTGTGAGGGTGATGCGTGCTTGTGAGCGCTCGATTGAAACGCCGCGAATCACGACGTTTTCCATGTTTGGATGTTCTTCTGTCACGATGGTTCCAGGGTTGTCGTTGAGTGAGGATCGGACTTCGAAGACGACGCCAAACTTTTTGGCGAATTCAACGGAGCGTGATTGCATGACTTTGGATCCGGACGAGGCCATCTCCAGCATTTCATCATAAGAAATTTCGGGAAGTTTGCGAGCATTCTTCACGATGCGTGGGTCGCAGGTGTAGACGCCATCGACATCGGTCAAAATTTGGCAGATGTCGGCTTTGATGGCAGCGGCGACTGCGATCGCGGTAAGATCGGACCCGCCGCGTCCGAGGGTGTGGATCATGCCATCGGGTGAGATTCCTTGGAATCCAGCGACCACGAGGGTTTTTCCTTGAGCAAGATACCCCTTCATTAGGGATGGGTCCATGTTCAGGATTCGCCCGCGAGTGTGGGATCCGGTGGTGCTGATTCCAGCTTGGCGGCCCGTGATGGAGGCGGCATCAACACCGAGTTCGTGGAGTGCCATCGAGACCAGAGCGATGGATTGTTGTTCGCCGGTAGCCAGCAGGACGTCGAGTTCGCGTTCGCTCGGGGTCTCGGAGAACTCATTGGCCATGCTGATCAGCTTGTCGGTGATGCCCGACATCGCGGAGACCACAGCAACCACTTCATTGCCAGCATCGCGCGTTTGTTTCATGCGCGATGCGACATTGCGGATGCGGTCGATGGTTCCGACGGAGGTTCCTCCGTATTTTTGGACGATTAGGGCCATGGGTTGAGCGCGGGGAGTGAAGGGGATGGGGGGCTGCTTGGCAAGGAGGAAGGCTGGGATTGAAACATCGAACATTCAACGTCCAACATTGAACTTTGAAGTGTCGGCAGTGATGTGAGATTCAGCTCTGATTCAGGGCATCTCCCCAGTTTTCGGCCCATTCTTTGGGGAGGCGGAGGGGTTTGCCTTCGGGCATTTTTACCAGGGCGAGCGATTGGCGGGCGGTGATGAGGGTGGTGTTGTCGGACTCGCGGATCATTTCGAAGGTGCACCAGAACCGTGCTTTTGAGATTTCGGCGAGTTGGCCACGGATCGTGATCCAGTCGCCGAGTTTGGCGGGGCGCTTGTAATCGATCTCGGTCCGCGCCACGACAGGGAAGACATTGGTTTCGGACATCGTCAGCAGGTTCATCCCCATTTTCGCGGCGAGGCGGGTGCGGCAGGTTTCGATCATTCGGAGGTAGGCGATGTTGTGGACGACTTGTCCGCAATCGGTATCGAAGAACATCACTTCCTCTCGGGTTTCCATCATTGGAACGTCTTGGTTCATGGCGGCAGGCTGCCGTATTACGCGAAAAACCGCAATGATGGCTTGAATTTCGGGCTGATTCGGAGTGTATTGCTTTGGTATATGCATAAGTATCGACCTTTTTGGATTTGGCTGACTTTATTGATCGTGGGCATGACGAGTGTATTGGCTGCCGCGCCATTCGCTGTGCCGGAAGAGGGGCCTATTCCATTCCGCCGCGACCAGATCCCGATGAACATCGATGAGATCCGTGAGATGTCAGAGAGTTTCGCCAAATTGGCGGCCAATGAAGATGGAGCATCTGCCGAGAGTCGACGGGCTGCAGCGCAGATGGCCGCTGTATCACTGGCCTTGAATCCGGTGAACCGTGAGGCGCGTGGGATGTTGAAAGATTTTGCCAATGGTCAGTTTGGTCGATCACGTCCCAAAGAGGGAGTGGGTGAAGTTCGTGATCGTTTGTCCAAGCAGTTGAGTTGGCTGCAAGCCGCAGTGGCGGGTGAGGACGCAAATGCATTAGCAAATTGTGCGCATGACGTGATTCGTGGAGCGGGTGATCCGAATAACGAGCGAGGTCAATGGAAAGGCTGGGTTCCATCATTGGCTGCATACTCAGAAGGTGGCAACGAGCCGTCAACCAGCGATCCGGTCAAGCCTAAGCCACCAGAAGATCCATTTGATGAGCCACGTGATCCCAATCCGAACCCCAGTTCTAACAACGGCAATAATAATTTTGCATTGAAGTTGGCCAAAGCGGGTGTGATCACCCCGATTTGGCACAGCGACAACCGTGGTGGTTGGGTCTTGAAGCCGAGCATGATTGAGATGTCGGCCGTTCACAACAAAGACAGCAATGACTCGTTTGCATTGGCCTTGGGGGACCAGTTCATCTCGGAGCGCTGGGATAACTACGCGAATTGGATTGAGGAGATTTTGCAGCGCAAAACTGAAGGTTTGCCGCGTGGTCTTCGGGTGAACATCGTGGGGGAGCAGTTTGCGGCGTCGTTGAATTCGCAACGTTCTCAAGCGATCAGTGCGCCGGTTGCGATATTGGCGAATGCGGCCATCACGGGGCGTGACACTTCTGGTATTGTGATTGGTAAGTTGGACAAGAATGGAGATTTTCTACCGCCATCGGATTATTGGGAGAAACTCAAGGCGTTCGGCAAAGGCAATGGTGAACGCATGGTGTTGCCGGCCGGCTCTCAAAGCTACATGAATGCGATGCTTGCGCTTGAGAAGCCTGAGTTCTTCCTCGAATACGAGGTCGTGTATGCCAAAAGTTTCGATGAGCTCATGTTAGCGACTCAGAAAGAGATGGAAGGTGACGTTGCGGAGGCGAGCAAGATGTTCAAGCTGATTCAAAAGCATGCGGATCAGAGTAATATTCGTCGCTACATTGCAAACAAGCACATCAAGAAGCGGTTGGCTGAAGTGTTGAAGTTGAATCCGAATCATGCCTCGGCGAAGATGTTGTTGATGCAGAGTAATGGGGATCGCCCAACACGCATTCCTCGCAACGTGCTTGCCGCTGAGATCAAGAGCATCCTCGAGCCCGTTTCAGCGATTCGAGCATTGGCTTATTACGAATTGGAGGAAGGGCTTGTGAAGCGCCCGAATGCCAAGGCGGTGTATGATGCCTGCGATGGGCCATTTGATGCGTTAGAGCGGTATGTTGATCGCGACGACAAAGAGCTCTACAAGCAGGCGCAAGATGTTTTGGATAAAGTCCGCGAGTTGGACCGTGCGGTGGGATCGAGAGATGCATGGCACGAGGTGATCGCGGGCATTTCAAGAAGCAGCGGAAGTGTCGCAAATGCGAACAAGGCATTGCAGGCTACCTTGGACAACGAGATCAATGACTGAGCGGTCTCACCATTGAAGCAGTCGTCCAACAGCAGTGCGCAGTGCGGTTTCTAACACAGCGGCTTCGCTGTGCGTCATGGGGATGGAAACTTTCTTCACGGATTGGTCGCTCGCATCTTGGCGGGAGAGAGTGACGCGATAAGGTGCACGGTCTGGATTGTCTTGCGGCGTGAGTTCAAACGCGCTGTTTGCTTTCTCCGCCTTGTGAAAGAGTTTAGTTTGAGACTGTTTTCCTTGGAGTGTGGCGAGCACATTTCCGATATCGGGAAGTCCCCATTTCATCGTGATTTTCTGATCCCAGTCGAATTGTCTCTCGCCTGATTGTGATGCCGCATCGACAAACATTGCACCTTTTGAGCGGTTGAGGCCGAAGCGAATGACGCCGCCTGTGCCGCGTGAGTTCGGTTTATAAATGGGGTAGTCTTGGGTGTGCTGGTGATTGGTGGTAGTTGTGGAGTCGTTCATGGGCATTTATCGGATTGTATGCGCCGATACTGTTGAATGGATTTGGGTAAATCAAGCAAAAACTGTTCAAACGAACATTTATCAAAATTCGTCTTGGTTGAGGGGGTGGCTCGACTCAGTTTGATGGAAGTGAATGTCCGTGTCCTGATTGATGGTCCCTCCGAACTAGTCTTTGACTATGCGGCTCCTGAGGGCATGGACGTGAAGCCTGGGTGTCGGGTCCGGGTGCCGTTGCGGCGGAAGCTGGCCTCGGGCACGGTGTTGAGTGTTGTGGATGGAGTGCAGACGGATTTCGCGCTGCGCGAACTGGACTCCCTGATCGATCCCGAGCCATTGGTGACGGAGGAGTTGCTCAAGGTCGGGCGATGGATCGCAGACTATTATGGCTGTGGGTTTGAGGCGGTGGTGAGGTCGTTGTTGCCGGAGTCGGTGAGGTCTGAAGAAAACTCCGCCAAGACCCGGCGAGTTGCGGTTTTGGACAAAGCGCCTGATGATGAGGTGTTAGAAAAGATGTCGAAGCGTGCACCGCGTCAACATGCAGTGATGTCATTGTTGGTGCATGCTGAAGGTCACCGCATGGCAGTGGCGGACATGGGGAAGGGTTCCACGGCAGCATTGAAAGCGCTGGAGAAAAACGAGTTGTTGAGGATTGAGAAAGAGGAAGTTCGGCGTGATCCGGAGTCGGTGGGTGATTCAGAGATCATTGCTTCGGAGCCCTTGAAGCTGAATCAGGATCAGCAACAGGCATTGGAGATGGTGTTGGAAAGCATGGAGTCGGATCAACCCAAGCCGATATTGTTGTTGGGTGTCACGGGCTCAGGCAAGACCGAGGTCTATTTGCAAGCGGCGCGAAAGGCGATGGATGCTGGCAAGACGGTGTTGGTATTGGTGCCGGAGATTTCATTAACGCCGCAGACGATCCGTCGGTTCAAGGCACGCTTTGCGGCGGAGCACGATCAGGTGGCGGTGTTGCATTCCAATTTGTCGCAAGGCGAGCGATTTGACGAATGGCACCGAATCCGCAAGGGCAAGGCGCGGATTGTGATTGGTGCGAGGTCGGCCGTATTCGCGCCGCTTCCGAAGCTCGGGTTGATCTTGGTCGATGAAGAACACGAGAACACCTACAAGCAGGACAATGTGCCAAGATATCATGGGCGCGACATTGCAGTTCTGAGGGCTTCTGTGGAGAAGTGCGCGATTGTCTTGGGATCGGCTACGCCATCATTGGAATCGTGGCACAACACCGAGGTTGGAAAGTATGATTTGTGTCGGTTGGATCAGCGGGCCGATGGTCAATCGATGCCATTGGTTCGGGTGGTGGACATGCGATTGGAGAAAGGAAAGCACAAGGGGGGTCCTGCGATCTTATCGGATAAATTGCGCACAGCATTGGAGCAACGGTTGGAAAAAGGTGAGCAGTCGATTTTGTTTTTGAATCGGCGTGGTTTCGCGCGGTCGTTGCAGTGTCACGCCTGTGGTCATACTTGTGAGTGTCCGCATTGTGCGGTGGCGCTGACGTATCACCGAACCGACGAGCGCTTGGTTTGTCATGTTTGTGGTCATCAGGCGATCGTTCCGCGCAAATGCCCTGAGTGCAGAGACCCATCGATTTCGTATCAAGGTTACGGCACGCAGAAGGTTGAAGAGATCATGGCCAAGGTGTTGCCTGACGCGAAAGTCGCGCGGATCGATGCGGATGCGATGCGTCGCAAGCATGCTTTGCGCGACATGTTGAATGCGTTCAAGTCGCACAAGATCGACATCTTGATTGGCACGCAGATGATTGCGAAGGGTTTGCATTTTCCGAATGTGACATTGGTGGGGATTTTGAATGCAGACTTGGGATTGCATGTGCCGGATTTTCGCGCGGGTGAGCGGACGTTTCAATTGATCACTCAGGTCGCGGGTCGTGCGGGTCGCGGGGATTTGGAGGGAGAGGTGATTGTGCAAACGTTTACGCCGCATTCGCCATCGATCCAATTTGCCCGGAAGCATGACTTCGACGGGTTTTCAGAGCAGGAGATGGAATTTCGTCAGCACTTTTCCTATCCACCATTTGGTCATTGTGCGGTGTTGATGGCGCGGTCGGCGCATGAGCGAAGGGCAGAGTTCACGCTCCAGACCTTGCATTTGAGGTTGGTGGAAAACTTGCCTGGAGGAATTCGCTTGGGCGAAGTGTTGCCGTCGCCGCTGGTTCGGTCTCATGGTCAGTATCGATTTCAGATCACGATGATGTCGACAAGTGCACGGCAGTTATCGCGTCATGTTCAGGCGGTTTTGAAGCGAACCAGTTTGCCTGAAGATGTGACCGTGGTGTTCGACATGGATGCGTTGAGTTTCTCGTAACGGCAGCGGAGCTGCCGTGTTCTTGGTTCCTGGTTCCTAGTTCTTGGTTGCGGTTTTGTTGGTCTGAATCGCTTGGGGTTGCTTGGGGGATCATGAAACTCGTTACAATTGGCTGGAAATTTTCTAGGGGTGAGTATGAATGAGGTGGCTCGAAATAATTGTAAATTACTCATCGTTAACTGTTTGTGATCTTGTTTGCGGTCTTGGGCTAACAGCTGGATTGCTTGAGTTGCGCGGTAGTTTGTCTTGCTATCTTTTGAGGTGAATCACATCGTTTTTCCATGATTATTGATTGGTGGGAATCGTTACCGATTGAGTTGATGTTCTTTTATGGCATCGGCATCGTTTCGTTGATGGTCGTGGTGATTCAGTTGTTCATGACCTTGTTGGGCATGGGCGGTGATGCGGCGGATGGGTCTTTTGATGTGGATGTGGGGGATATGGATCATGGGACAGGGATCGGCTTATTTTCGACCCAGACCATTGCGGCATTTTTCGTGGCGTTTGGTTGGGTGGGAGTTGCGGCAATCAAAGGGGGGTTGAGTGTGCTTTGGGTGGCATTTGTCGCATTTGGCAGCGGTGTTCTATCCATGTATTGCATGTATCACATGCTTCGCGGTCTGTTGCGATTGCAGTCCAAGGGGAATTTGGAATACAGTTCTGCGATTGGCGCTGAGGGCACGGTTTATGTCACCATTCCGGGTTCAGACGAAGACGGCGGACAGATTCAGGTCAATATTCAAGGGCGTTTGACCACGGCGGCGGCGCGCAAGGTTTCTCCAGGTGTGGTGAAGCCGGGTCAGCGAGTCAAAGTGGTAGGAGTCAACGGACCAACAGATTTTGTTGTAGAAGAAATCAAGACCTCGAGTGTTGAGGAATCTGCATCATAACAAGAACAACAACCTTATTTAAAAACAGAGAAACGAAATTATGGATATTATCATCACAGCAGGAACCATTATCTTCTTGTTCTTCGCGATCGCGATTTCATTCGCGTCGAGATACAAGCGTTGCCCATCCGACCGACTTTTGGTCGTTTACGGTAAAGTCGCCAGCGGCAAGTCCGCGAACTGTTACCACGGTGGTGCGGCCTTCATTTGGCCCGTCATCCAAGGTTATCAGTGGTTGGATCTGACGCCGATGCCGATCGACATTCGATTGGAGGGAGCGCTATCCAAGCAGAACATTCGTGTCAACACGCCCTCGACCTTTACGGTGGGTATTTCCACAGAGCCGGGTGTGATGGAGAATGCGGCTGAGCGTTTGCTCGGATTGGGATTGGGTGAGATCAAGGAGCTCGCCAAGGACATCATCTTCGGTCAGATGCGTGTGGTCATCGCGACCATGGACATTGAGGAGATCAATGCCGACCGCGATAAATTGATTCACAACATTTCCACGGGTGTGGAGGTCGAGTTGAAGAAAGTCGGTCTGCGTTTGATCAACGTCAACGTTCAAGACATTACCGATGCCTCGGGCTACATTGATGCCTTGGGTCAGGAGGCGGCATCCAAAGCGATTGCCGAAGCGAAGGTCAAAGTGGCCCAAGCGGAGCGCGATGGTGACATTGGTGCAGCGGAAGCGACCAGAGACCAGCGTGTGCGCGTGGCGGATGCCAACGCGAAAGCGACAGAGGGTGAGAACATCGCTCAGGTCGAGATTGCAGATTCGAATGCAGGACGTCGTGTGCGGGAAGCGGAAGCTGAGCGATCGGCATCGGCTGCGGAGAAAGTGAAAGCCGCAGAAGCCTTGAAAGAGGCGTATGCAGCAGAGCAAATTTCGGAGCAAGAGCGTGCGAAACGTGAGAAAGCCACTCAGGAAGCGAACATCATCATTCCTGCGGAGATCGCGAAAGCCAAAGCGATCGTCGACGCCGAAGCGAGTGCTGAATCGATTCGTCGGAAACAGATGGGTGAAGCCGATGCGGTTCGCCTTGAGAAGCAGGCCGAAGCGGATGGTTTGAAAGCCGTGATGAAAGCGGAAGCGGATGGTTTGTTGTTCAAGCTGAGCGCGGAAGCAGATGGTGTGGAGCAATTGCTCACCAAGAAAGCGAAAGGTTTCACCGACATCGTCAACTCTGCTGCCAACGACAAGCAGCTTGCGACCATGTTGTTGCTCATCGAACAGATGCCAAAACTCGTCGAAGAGCAGGCCAAAGCGATTTCCAATCTCAAGATCGACAAGATCACCGTTTGGGACAATGGCAAGGGTGCGGACGGCAAAGGCAGCACGGCCGATTTCCTCTCGGGAATCATTGGTTCGTTGCCGCCGCTGCATGAGATCACCAAGAATGCCGGCATCGACCTTCCTGAATATCTGGGAGCGATCGGCGAGGCCAAGGATGGAAAAGCCGCCAAACCAAAGCCATCATCGCCAGCGCCAGCGCCAACGCAGGATACTGATCCAGGCAATGGTCCTGCTTGATTGGAATTCCCAAGAAACTCAACAATTCAGCCGACATGGTGGTTCTTCCGCCTTGTCGGTTGTTTGTTTTATGGCCTGAGGGAATCGGTCATTTCGCGGGCTTGTCAAAACGGGGTGGTTGGAGAGACTAGCGGCATCGACTGAACGAGACGACCTTCCTGATGAGTTCCCAAAAATCCCAAGAGATCCGCAGCGACAAGAAGTCGGTGTTGATTGGGGCCATGGCAGGTTGGTTGATGAAGTTGATCCACATGACCTTGCGGGTGGAGATCGTCGACGAGGCGGGTTTGCGTGAGAAGCGGGAGGATTTTCCACCGGTAATTTTCGCGCTCTGGCACAGTCGGTTTTTTGTTGTGCCACCGGTGTGGCGAACGGTTCTTGGAAAGAAGCGCCGGAATTCTGCGCTGACCAGTGCGAGTCATGATGGTGACATGGTGGCGCGTGCGATGGCTGTGTTTGGCGTTGAGGCGATTCGAGGTTCGTCCTCGCGGCGCGGAGTCGCGGCGCTGGTAGGCTTGAAGAGAGCCTTAAAAGATGGTTCCGATGTTTCGATCACGCCGGATGGTCCGAGGGGGCCTCGCTATGTTGTGCAGCCTGGGATCGTGAAGGTGGCGGAGTCCAGTGGGGTGCCCATCGTGCAACTGCATGCAAAATTTTCATCTGCCTGGCGGATCAATTCGTGGGATCGGTTTGCGATTCCCATGCCATTCAGTAAAGTTGTCGTCACCTTCGCCGAGCCCATTTATTACGAGCGCGGCATGGATGCGGATGCGCTAGCGGCGGCTTGCCAAGAGCTTGAAAAATCGATGCGCGCAGGTGCAGATGATGTCTAACAAAAAACCCACTATAATTCATGAACACACCCCAAATTCTTGATGGAAAAGCCGTTGCGGCGTCGGTCTTAGATGATTGCAAAAGAGAAGCGGCAGAGTTGAAAGGCAAGGGCATCACGCCAGGTTTGGCAGTTGTCCTGGTTGGAGAGGATCCAGCGTCGCAGGTGTATGTGGGTTCCAAAGTTCGCAAGTGCGCAGAGCTCGGTTTTTATTCGCGCAAGATCGAGTTACCGAAAGAGACGACTCAAGAGGAATTGTTGAAGGTGGTAGAGGAATTGAATGCGGATCCAAAGATTCACGGGATTCTAGTGCAGTCGCCGCCGCCGAAGCACATTGATGAAGAGGCCGTGGTGCGGGCGATTGATCCGCGCAAGGATGTGGATGGTTTTCACCCAGAGAATGTGGCCAAGCTTGTGCTTGAAGATCCGACCGGATTTGTTCCCTGCACGCCAGCCGGTTGCATGAAGTTGTTGGAGGTAGGGAAGATCGACACCCAAGGAGCTGAGGTCGTGATCATTGGTCGCAGCATGATTGTAGGAAAGCCCATGGCGTTGTTGTTGGTTTCAAAATTGGCCAATGCGACGGTAACCATTGCGCACTCACGTTCGAAGGATTTGCCAGCGATTTGCCGACGGGCTGACATTGTGGTGGCGGCGGTGGGTCGTCCCGACATGGTCAAAGCCGACTGGATCAAGCCTGGAGCGGTGGTCATTGATGTGGGCATCAACCGAGTTGAGGACGAGTCCAAGAAATCAGGGTATCGACTCAAGGGTGATGTTGATTTTGACGATGTTGCGCCGCGTTGTTCCGCCATCACTCCTGTGCCAGGTGGTGTGGGGCCGATGACGATTGCGATGTTGATGAAGAACACGCTTCAGGCGGCGCGGCAATTGGGCGTGTGAGCCCCAACCTTTTATGACTGCACATCAGGGAGATCACCGATGGTTCAAGGTCATGCCATTGGTTTTGCTTTGTGCGGCACTGTGGGGAAGTGCGTTTCCGGGGATCAAAACGATCTATCGGATTTGGGGTGAGCAGGGGATCGACGCTGGGTTATCGCAGTATTGGTGGTTGGCGGGGATGCGTTTCACCTTGGCGGGTTTGATGTTGTTGGTGATTGCAAAGAAACCGTTGGCTGAGATTCGGGCGACACCGAAGCCATTATTGATGGGGTTTGTCGTCACGCAGACTTTTGGTCAGTATTTGTTGTTTTACTATGCGATCGCGATTGCGAGCGGTGCGTTGGCGGGTTTGTTGGTTTCGATGGGAAGTTTTTGGTGGATGTTGCTGGCGCCATTAATGGGTGCCGCGGCGTGGCCGCGTCGGGCTCAGTGGGTGGCGATTGTAGTGGGGGCGATTGGTGTGACCTTAGCAGCGGCTGCGCCTGGCGCCGATGCGGGGAGACCATGGTTGGGCACGTTGTTGTTGGCGATGTCGACGATGTTGGGTGCAATTGGAGTGATTCAGTTTGGTAAATTGAGGCCGACCATTGGAGCGCGGGCGGCGACGGGGGTGTCGTTGTTTGTGGGTGGGGTTGGGCTGTTGGCGATGGGGTGGAAAGCCTTTCCGCAGATTGCCGAGTTGATGTCGTTTTGGGTGATCGTGCTGACGGTTTGGTTGGCGTTTGTATCTGCCTTTGCGTTCAGTCTGTGGAATCATTTGTCGAATCAGCATCCGATGCCCTTGTTGGCTGGCTACCGGTTTTTGATTCCGATGATGGCGGTGACGGAATTCGTCATCTTTTTGGGAGAAAAGCCTGGGTGGGGGTTGATCGTTGGCGGGGTGATGGTGATTGGCGCATTGGTGGTGGGTCAGAGAGCTCTGCTGCAGCGCCCGATTCACTGAAATAGCAAGGATTGAGGGCAAATCGCTGAAAATTTGTGTCTTGATCGTGATTGCCTGAGGAATCAGGGTTTGTGTGTCGATGGAGAGCCGTGAACCAGCCGAGGAAGTGATCTATCAAGGGATACCTGCATCCCCAGGCATTGCGCTCGCTCCGATTCACGCCATTGCCCGTGGATTCACCGCTCCTGAAGTTTATGAGATCGACGAATCTGAGGTCGAAAGCGAGCAGCAGCGCTACTTGAAAGCGATCGAGACGACCATGCATCAGCTCGATGAATTGCAGAATCGTTTGAAGAACCTCTCTGGCGACAATGAGAGTGGGATTTTTGAGGCGCACGCCATGATGATCGAGGATAGCTCGGTCAAAAAGAAAGTGTTGGCAGCGATTGAGGAGCGTCGGCAAAACGCGGAGTATGCCTTTTACGCGGTCATGCAGAACTTCTTGGAAGCCATGCGTCGCATTCCGGATCCATTTTTGCGTGAGCGCACGGCGGACATTGAAGATGTCGCGCAGCGGGTCTTGAGGAATTTCGAAACAGGGGCGGTGAGTGTGCACCCAGCGCCGGATGATAAACACATCTTGGTGGCCTATGACTTGGCTCCGTCTGACACCGCGACGATGAATCGCCGCCATGTTCTCGGGTTTGCAACTGAGCAAGGAAGTGTGAACTCTCACACTGCGATTTTGGCCAGGGCCTTCGGTATTCCCGCTGTGGTGGGATTGGAAGGTGTGGTGATTCGGGTCAGAGCATTGGCGCCGGCGATTCTCGATGGCTACAAAGGCAAGCTCATCCTTCATCCGAGTGAGGAGACGCTGGAGAAATACCGTCAATTGGTAGACGAAAAGGCCAAGGTTCGAAGCGAGCTCGAATCAAAGCGGATGGCGGTGACCGATACCATTGATGGTCGGGCGCTGAAAGTATCGGCCAACATTGAGTTTTTGGATGAGCTGCCGTTGGTGAAGCGAAGCGGCGCAAAAGGGATTGGTCTCTATCGGACCGAGTATCTTCTGTTGGATGGTGAAGAGATGCCGGATGAAAATCATCAGGCGGATATTTACACCAAGATCACCAAGGGAATGTCGCCGCACACCGTGATCATTCGCACCTTGGATGCGGGTGGCGACAAGTTGCCAATTGAGCCACTCACCGAGCCGGAGCCCAACCCGTTTTTGGGATGGCGAGGAATTCGAGTATCGCTTGCGCGGCCAGCGATGTTTCGTGAGCAAATTCGCGCGATCTTGAGAGCGAGTGCGCATGGCAAAGCGGCGGTCATGTTTCCGATGATTTCCGGTTTGTCTGAGATTTGGCGTGGCAAAGAAATGGTGCGCAGGTGCATGGATGAGCTGGACAAAGAAGGCGTGGCCTTTGATCCCGACTTGCCTGTTGGTGCGATGATCGAGGTGCCGGCGGCGGCATTGTGCGCAGACATGTTGGCGGCAGAGGTGGATTTCTTCTCCATTGGAACGAATGATTTGATTCAGTACACCGTAGCGGTCGACCGAGTGAACCCGCACGTCGCGGATCTGTATCGTCCGACACATCCTGCGGTGATCCGGTTGATCAAGAAGACCATTGATGCGGCGGTTGATAATGGAATTTGGACCGGGATCTGCGGTGAGATGGCAGGGGATATTCGACTGACCCCGCTGTTGATTGGTTTGGGGGTCGAAGAGCTATCTGTTGGTCCACACCAAGTCTCCGAAGTGGGTCAGGCGATTCGTTCCTTGAGTTTTGCTGAGTGCGCTGCGATGTCAGATGAAGCGCTCAAGCATACGCGGAGCCAAGGGATTATGGATCTGTCGCTGGAGTTGGCGAAGAAACATTATGGGGAGTTGATGGATTGATTTACGACGCAGTCGTGAATCAGATCAGAGATTGGCAATCGTCAGTCATCAATCGTCAATTGGACGGGATGCTATTGGAAGAGATTGATTTAAGATTCTCGATTTCAGATTATAGATTTTTGATTTGGCTAAAGTCTCTGAACATATGCTTTTAATATATCATATCGGAGTGTAGGCTTCTGGCGTGAAACCCCAAGAGCTCGAGGATAGACTCATCAATTTTGCATCAGTGATCATTGGGCTCTGTGAACAATTGCCTGTGACCAGAGCAAACAATCATATTGCAGGCCAATTGCTAAGATCTGGGACCTCGCCTGCTCCCAATTATGGTGAAGCTAGAGCGGCGGAATCTAGAAAAGACTTCGTCCACAAATTGAAGGTCGCACTCAAGGAGCTGCGAGAATCACTCGTCTGGCTGAAAATACTTGAGAAGCGTAGAATACTTAAGATGCAGATTATGGAGCCGATAATGGCCGAAAATAATGAGCTGATATCCATATTGGTAAGTAGCGCTAGGACACTAGAGCGCGGTAAACACAGCCAAATCAAAAATCTATAATCTGAAATCGAGAATCTTAAATCAAATATAGTCTAATCACCCACCACTGACGACCTGTCCTTTAACATTCAATCGCGCTAGGTTGTTGAGTTCTTTTGATTCAACGAGCCAATCGATGTTGGTAGTGGTGATCCATTTTTGGGCGTTTTGCGGTAGGTGAGACATCAAGGCATTGCGGCGGCCGGGGTCGAGTTCGCCGAAGATATCGTCCATCAGGTAAATGGGGGTTTTGCCACCGTGCTGAGCGAGCAATTTTCCTTGGGCGAGTTTTAGAGCTAAGGCCAAGGTTCGTTGTTGGCCTTCGCTTGCGAAGTCTGATGCAGGCATGCCGTGGATGCGGAGTGAGAGGTCATCGCGGTGGGGGCCGACAACGGCTTGCCTCGTGCGCCTTTCGCGGTCGTAGGCTTGGTGCATCGATGCCCTCATCTCGGGCCCGCTGGCGGGAAGATACTGAAGTGTGAGCGGTTCGTTTTTGCCGCTGACGGTGCACTGGGCTTCTGCTGCGAGAGGGGAGAGGTCATCGATGAGCTTTGCGCGGGTCTCCATGAGGTGAGTTCCGTGCTCGATAAGGATCTCTTCGTAGGAATGGATTTCCGAGTCGCGTTGTCGTGGTTCTTTGAGGAGAAGATTTTTGGCTTGGAGGGCGCGGCGGTAGCGAGAGAAAGATCGCAAGTAGCCGGGGTTGATTTGGGAGCAAATGAAGTCGAGATAGCGGCGGCGCCCTTCGCCGGGTCCTCGCACGAGTGCAAGGTCTTCGTTACCCATCCAGACGATCAGTCCGCCGTCGTTGAGGTAGTCGTGTCGGCTGGTGCGTTCTTCGTCATCGGCTTTGAGGAGAAGCCCTTCCTTGGAGTGGCGGGTTTGTCGGTCAATTTTCCACGGGTTGCCAGCGATTCCAAAGCCTGGGCTTTCAAAGCGGGTCATCGTGCCCATGCGGTGAGTGCGTGGTGAGTGGAGTCGGACTAGCACGCAGATCGCCTCGAGGATGGAGGTTTTCCCTTGCGCGTTATCGCCCACGAGGATTGCGCCTGCTTCGGGAGCCTCGAGGTCGAGCGAGGGGAAGCAGCGGAAATCCTGGAGGCGCAGGGAGGTGAGCACGAAGGGGAGTAAAAGCTGAAATGCTGAAAACTGAAATGCTGAAATTCAAAGAGCCGCAATGGCGCCCGGACTTCATCCCCGACCGTGTCGGGGCACGCGGGGTAGATAGGAGCGAGATGGACTTCGCTTGGATCGAACGGAGTGAGATCAAATGCTGAAATTAAACCGCAGATGGACGCAGATGAATGGGATGGGATTCGCCTGCGGCGAAGAAGTCGGTGGAGCCCCGACCTGTCGGGGCAGGCGGGCCGCTCCACCCTACCTTTTTTAGGAAGCTTCGCTCGACTGCTTCCACATCTGGATGGTTTCGAGAAAGGGTTCGGCGTAGCGTTGGACTTTTGCGGTGCCGATGCCAGGAAGTTGGAGGGCTTCTTGGGTGTTGTTGGGTTGGTAACGCGCGAGGGCCTCGAGAGTCTTGTTGTTGAAGATCACGTATGGCGGCACTTGCTCTTGTTTGGCGAGCTTAGTGCGGAGGTCGCGCAGAAGAGAGTAGAGTTGGCCGTCGTGGCCGTGGTCTTTGAGGTCGACCTTCGCGGTCGAGTTTTCGGACTCCGGCCAGACTAGCTTGTAATCGGTCTTGCCGCGCATCACTTCATCGCCGAGATCGGTGAGGGTGACGAGTGGGTAGTCGCCTGTGGTGATCGTATGGATCAGGCGCGAGTCGTTGAGGGCGCGCATCAGTCGATTGAGATAGCCTGCGCCTTTGTCGCTGAGGATGCCGTAGGTCGTGAGTTGGTCGAGGTTGGTCGAGAGGATTTCTTGTGACTTGCTTCCGGCGAGCATTTGAACAATGCGGCCGCGACCGTAGCGCCCTTCCCAGCCAGTGTTGGTGCGTTGGGACATGCGAGCGACACCGCTGAGGGCTTTTTTGACGATGAGGGCCTCTTCTTTGGTCGGTTCGCGTTCGCTGCCTGCCGAGCCACCGCGGCACATGTCGCATGATCCGCAGTTGCCGGGTTTTTCTTCGCCGAAGTAGCGCAGGATCCATTGTTGGCGGCAGGTGCGGGAGTAACACATCTCGACCATGGACTTCAGCTTGTCGCGATCGCGGCGGTCTTTTTCTTCAATCGCGTCTTCGTCGAGTTTGAGATCGTTGACCAGAACATCAGGTTTGAGAAGTCGGGTTCCACGCATGCGACGTTTGTCGACATCGAAGCGTTGAATGTATCCTGCGCGGCTGAGTGTGCTGAGCGCGCTGCCAACGGCCATTGAGTTTTTCAGGTCGGCGCCGTTGGCGATGTCGTCTAACTTACGGTGCACCTCGTTGTCGCTATTGGCTTCGCTAAGCAGGTATTGATAGATTGCGCGGATGTCGTGGGCGGATGGGTTGGCGCCATCGATGAAGAACTCTTGCGTCCGGGTATCGGCGTAATTGAAGAGAAGTTCGCACACCGCGGCTTCGCCATCGCGTCCGGCACGTCCGGCTTCTTGGTAATAGGCTTCCACGCTGCCGGGGATTTCGTAGTGGATGACGAAGCGGACGTCGGCACGGTCGATGCCCATGCCGAAGGCGTTGGTGGCGACGGCGATATCCGCTTTGCGTTTGATGAATGCTTCCTGGGCTTCATCGCGTTCTTGATCGGTCATGCCACCGTGGTAGGCGATGCATTTCACGCCCCAGCTCGCGAGAGTTTCTGAGACGGATTCGACTTTTTTGCGGGTGGCGCAGTAGATGATGCCGGTTTTGTGTGCGGCGATCACCGTCTTGATGCGATCATCTTTGTTCGCCGCTTTGTCGACCGAGTGGATCGAGAGCGAGAGGTTGGGGCGGGAGAAGCCGCTGACTTGCTCAAAGGGCGAGCGCAGCTCGAGGACTTTCGTGATGTCATCCCGAACGATGGGGGTCGCGGTGGCGGTGAGGGCGACGCATTGCGGGTGGCCGATGTTCTTCAGAGCCTTGCCGAGACGAAGGTAGTCGGGTCGGAAGTCGTGTCCCCATTGGCTGAGGCAATGGGCTTCGTCGATCGCGAAGAGCGAGATCTGAACTCCCTCGAGGGCGCGGAGGAAACTATCGGCGCGGAAGCGTTCGGGCGCGACATAGACCAGCTTGTATTCGCCGCGTTGCATCGCATCGAGACGTTCCTTTTGTTCGTCCCATGAAAGGGTGGAGTTGATCAGCGTGGCGGGGATGTTGCGGGCCGTGAGCGCATCGACCTGGTCCTTCATCAGAGCGATGAGCGGCGAGATCACCAGAGTCACCCCTTCAAAGCAGAGGGCGGGGATTTGAAAGCAAAGCGACTTGCCGCCTCCGGTGGGCATCACGACCAGCCCGTCTTTGCCCGAGACGATCTCTGAGATCACCTCTTCTTGGCCGTCGAGAAAGCTCGTGTAGCCGAAGTGCTGCTCCAGTGCTTCTTGTGGCGACAGGATTAGCTTGGGTTCGGCAGTAGTGGACGACATGACGTGGACAAATGAACAGTAATCTTCCGAGTTGGTCAACTCGGGAAGGGGGATGGTTGTTTGTTCTTGGTTCCTTGTTATTTTGGATCTCCTCGAGTTGTTGTTTTCGCGTTGGGTCTTTGGCGATTCAGTAGCTCGGACCCCGCGGAGCGGCGTCCCTGCCTATGCGTGGTTATACATCTCGGTGACTTGATGAAGAAGGCGACAGGAATTCAGGAAGCGGCATCAGCAGCGGGCATGAATCACCGCAGGTGTAATTGGAATGGATTGAGCGTAGCGAAATCAGTCGCCACTCCCTTGGGAGAAAGGGTGGCGCGTAAGCGAGATCAAAACTCAACATTCGTAAATCATCAATCGTCAATCCGATCGGCCACAGTGCATTGATTGACGAGTGACGATTGTTGAGGTTTGATTTTCGATTTGGATCTTTGGCGATCAGTAGCTCGGACCTCGTCACCGACTAGTCGGGGCGGCCTGAATCATTCGACCTCGACGATCATGTTGATCTCGACGGCGACGTTGAGAGGCAGGGACGGGGCGCCGAGGGCGGTGCGGGAGTGCTTGCCTTTATCGCCGAAGATTTCGACGAGTAGCTCGGATGCGCCGTTGACCACTTGCGGGTGACCGTAGAAATCGGGCTCGCAATTGACGAAGCCATTGATGGCGACGATCTGCTTCACTTTGTCGAGTGAGCCCAATTCATCGCGAACGACAGCTAGGCGGTTGAGGATGCAAATGCGTGAAGCTTCTTGCGCTTCTTCGATGGAGACATCGGTGGGGACTTTGCCGATGATCTTCTTATCGCCATCGATGGGAAGTCCGCCGGAGAGGTAGAGCATGTTGCCGGCGCGCACGCAGTTCACGTAGGCTGCGATCGGAGCGGGGACTTCAGGGAGTGTGAGGCCGAGAGTGGCCATTTTATCAACGATGGAATCGGACATGGTATTGGTGGTTGTTGGTTAGAAGTTGTTTGGGGTGAATGAACCGCAGATGCAAGGAATGCTTAGATAGAATTGATTTCAAAATTTCAGCGTTTCAAATTTGATCTCGCCCTCCGGCGATCCCCTACAGGCTCAGCGCTTTGCTTGAGTCTATTTCGCTCCACTCAATTCAGCATTTATTCAAAACTCTCCCATGATGAGGCCGACGAGTTTTTTGCCGCTGGAGCCGAGGGTGGCGCGTTTGCCTTGGCCGTCGACAAGGTTGCGGGTGATGTAGCGGTGGGGAAGTTCGGAAGGTTTCACGGCGGTGACGTAGGCTTGGTTGATTTTTTTGTCACTGGCGGTAAATGAGATGGGCATGCCGGTTTGGCTGAAGCTGATTTCCCATGAGTTGCCTTTCTTGTTTTCGCCGTGGAGGAGCCATGGATAGCGTTTCACCATGTCGGGGGTTCCCTTGGTGGCGGGGGCGAGGACTTTGAAATAGACCGGGGTGCTGGCGATGAACTCGGCGAACGTGAGTTCCGGGTTTTTGCGGTGGGCGAAATAGAACTTGGCGACATCGCATCCTGTTAGGTTGAGGCCATTGTAGATGCCGTGGTGGTTGATCATGCCTTTGGCCCAGTCCTCGAACTTGGAATGCATCATCATGTTGATTTCGAGATGCAGGTGGGCGCGGGTGCGGTTGAGGCCAACTCCGCTGTAGCCGAGTTTGCCGAGTGCATCGCCAGCTTTGACTTTTTGCCCGCGTTTGCATTCCACTGTCGCGAGGTGGGCGTAGAGTGAGTAGACTTTGGAGTTGT
The DNA here is from genome assembly GCA_043566505.1 of Luteolibacter sp. GTDB lineage: Bacteria > Verrucomicrobiota > Verrucomicrobiia > Verrucomicrobiales > Akkermansiaceae > Luteolibacter. The sequence goes on from CP121322.1 coordinate 1,982,221, forward strand.
CCCAATCGTGCTCCACCACGACGTAGCGACCGTAGTTGCTTTTCCCTGATGTCGCGCTGATGTGAACCACCTTGCCATCGGCGATGCTGTTCACCATGTCGAGCGGGTGGCCAGCGCTGTCGCGTTTTAGCGGTTTGATGTCGATGCCCTCGTGGAACTTCGTGCAGACCACTTCGCCGTGGATGCGCCGGCAGTTGCGCACATAGCCGTAGGCGCCGCCAGTCCAGGGTTTGCTGGTTTCGCCTTCGAAGATACGATCCACATACATGTAGAACTTTTCGTTATCACCCGTGAATAGGTGATCGTTCTTGGTGGGCAGTTGCAGATTGATTTCAGCGGAGAGAGTGCTGACTGCGACGAGGAGAATGGAAGCGAGACGGAGCGTGAAGGTCATGGGAAAGAGGATTATTCCTTCGTTCGCTTGAGGGCTTTTTCCAGAGTGTCGATATCGGCAGCGGTCACGCCGTTCCATATCACGAGCACGCCGTCATCGACGGGGGCGTCGACGATGGTGCAGTCGACCACACGGCCATTGAGTTGCGCGGCCATCCAGCGGCCCTGGTTGGCATTCGTGACCAGTTGCAATCGTTGCGCTGCTGTTTTCTTCAATCGGAATGCCACTGTGAATTCGTTTTCGTCGTGAACGGATGGTCCGGATGAGAAGGATTCGATATCCTTCGTCCGGATCTCCGGCATGCGGCGGAAGAATTGTTTTTCACCCCCCACGCTGTAGGGGAAAATCATCTTCGGGTTGTCGATGGATTCCGCTTGGAGGTGGAATGAGACGACGGCTTTGTCGTTCTTTTTGCCCGCTGCGTGAGCGCTATGACAGAGAGCGACCGCAAGTAGAGATAGGATGAGAGCCCCGCGCGATTTCATGAATTCAGTCAATCAGATGACGAGCGATCGGAAAGAAAAATCCAGAGTCGGCGACTGCTCTGAGGCTGGTTGCGGCCTTATTCAACGGAGATTACGTCGAGTATCTCGCGTGTAGCGTTCATGATGCGATACACCTTGTTATCGTGGTAGTAGAGGCTCGCGTCTGAGCGTTTTTTGAGGTTGGTCACCATGTCGTAAGAGATTGGAGAGAAGGATTTCCAGATTTCATCCTCGATGCGATAGCCTGGGTTAAGTTTTTTCTGCCAACCGGGTGGGAGGGCTTTGCCGCGTTTGAGGTTTTTGGCAAGTCCTGGTGGGAGTTGGTGTTTGCCATCGGACGTGCGGAAGATTTTGAGGATCGCTTCGCGGTCTTGGTGCTCAAACTTGTGGTGATTCTTGTGCGCTTTGTCCTTTTTGTCTTCTTTGTGCTCCTTGTGGTCTTTGCCCTTTTTGCCTTTTTCCGAGGCGCTGCTCTGGCTTTCACCTTTGTTTTTGGCGTGATCGGGTTTGGCGATCGAATGAGCCGGGATCAGGCCGAGGCATACCGCGATGGCCAGTGGAGTCAGTTTGATGATTTTCATGAAGATCAAGTTACTCCGGAAAAAGGTTCACCGCAATGGATATCGGGTGTTTTCATTGTCGGCGTGCCAATCCGGTCGAAGGTCGAAAGACTGAGTTTCGCACGGGTCATGAGCTTGTGGACCGCGCGGAGCGCCGTCCCTGCCTAAATGTGACGACAGGCCTAAATCAAACGTAGTGCAGCTTTTCGGCTGTTGCGTTGATGGCTGCATCGTTGTCGATCAGTTCTTTGATTGGGTCAAAGCGACCCGATGTCAGGGCCTCGCGGGCGGAATCTGGCATCTCGACGGAGAACTCGAGTCCGTTTGACGTCACCACCTTGCGATTTTTCACATCGATGGTGATTTCCACAGAGGGATCGCTTTCCACGGCTTTGCGGAGTGATGCGATGTCGGCGGCGGGTGCGACGACGCATGGCATGCCGAGGGTGGTGGAGTTGCCGAAGAAAATCTCGGCGAAGGATTCAGCGATCACCCCGTCGAATCCATATTTCTTGAGGGATTGAGGGGCGTGCTCACGGGAAGAGCCGCAGCCAAAGTTCACGCCAGCGATCAGAATGGAGGCATCGGAGAAACGATCGTCGTTGAGTGGGTGGTCGGTCTTCTCACCGGTGTCTGGGTTGAAGCGAACATCGTAGAAGGCAAATTCGCCGAGTCCGTCAAAGGTCACGCATTTCATGAAGCGCGCAGGGATGATGCGGTCGGTATCGATGTCAGCGCCTGGAATGAAGACGCCTTTGCCGGAGATTTGGTTGATGGGTTCGATGGCCATGGTGTTGGGGTAAATTTGGAAAAGCTGAAAACTGAAATGGCAGTTAAGCGACGGCTTCGTTGGTTTTGATTTCGAAGAGTTCGCGGGCGTCGGAGATGTGGCCGTTGATGGCGGAGGCGGCGACCATCACGGGTGACATCAAGACTGTGCGGCCGGTTGGTGAACCTTGGCGGCCTTTGAAGTTGCGGTTGGAGGAGGATGCGCAGAGTTGATCGCCGACGAGTTTGTCGGGGTTCATCGCGAGGCACATTGAGCATCCAGCAGCGCGCCATTCAAAGCCGGCTTCGATGAAGATTTTATCGAGTCCTTCTTGTTCGGCTTGGATCGCAACGATTTGTGATCCTGGGACGACGATGGCTTGGACTCCTTCGGCGACCTTGTGGCCTTGGATGTATTTTGCGACTTCGCGGAAGTCGGAGATGCGGCCGTTGGTGCAGGAACCGATGAAAGCGACGTCGACCTTCACGCCTTTGATGGGCGTGCCGGGTGCGAGTTTCATGTAGGCGAGAGCTTCGTCGATGGAGGCCTTCTCTTCTGGGGATGAGGCCTTTGCTGGGTCGGGGATGGACTCAGAGATCGAGATGCCGTGGTCGGGCGAGATGCCCCAGGTGACGGTTGGTTCGATGTCTTCGGCCTTGATTTTGACGATGTCGTCGAATTTCGCATCGGCGTCGGACGCGAAGGAAAGCCAGCGTTCAGCGGTGGCATCGAAGTCGTCCATGTCGACGTAGGGGCGTCCCTTCAGGTAGGCGATGGTTTTTGCATCGGGGTTGACGTAGCCGCAGCGGGCGCCGCCCTCGATCGCCATGTTGCAGAGGGTCATGCGCTCCTCCATCGAGATGCGGTCAAAGACATCGCCTGCGTATTCGTAGGCGTAACCGATACCGCCTTTGGCGCCGAGTTGGTGGATGATGTGAAGGATCACGTCCTTGGCGTAGACGCCAGGGCGGAGGTCGCCGTTCACCTCGATGCGGCGGACTTTGACAGGTGCAAGGGCCATGGTTTGGGTGGCGAGGACGTCGCGCACCTGAGTGGTTCCTATGCCGAATGCAATGGCACCGAATGCGCCGTGGGTGGCGGTATGGGAGTCGCCGCAGGCGATAGTCGTTCCCGGTTGAGTGATGCCTTGTTCCGGTCCGACCACGTGGACGATGCCTTGTTTGCCCGAGGCGAGGTCGAAGTAGGTCACATCAAAGTCGTCCGCATTCTTGCGCAGCGCATCCATCATATCGGCCGCGAGAGGGTCTTGTGGAGCGTCTTGGTTGATGGTCGGGACGATGTGGTCGACCGTGGCAAAGGTGCGTTTGGGGAATTTTACTTTCAGTCCCAGCTCGCGGAGCATGCCGAAGGCTTGGGGTGACGTGACCTCGTGGATGAGGTGGGTTCCGATGAACAATTGGGTGCGGCCATCGGAGAGAGTGCCGACGGAGTGATTTTCCCAGACTTTTTGAAACAAGCTTTTTCCCATGGTGTAAGGCGCCGGGGTTATCGGCGGGCGGGAAAATTGCCTTGGCCAGAGGGGCTTGTCAAAGCCACATCTGCTTCAAACTGAGAAAATAGACCTCTATTGACGGAGAGGGCCTAGCTGAAGTCGATGAAGAGGCCGATAACGATGGCCACGGACAAGATCATAGCGAATGTCGCGGCGGAAATATGGAGCCAGCGGTTGGCTTGCTTCGCGGAGACTTCGGCGGAGGTTGGTGCGTCTTGATTCCACTCAAATTTGAATCTGGGCGACGTTGGTTCTTGGTGGCCTTGGCTGAACGCGTTGCGAAGCTGGCTGGTTCGGGTCGGTTGGGGATGCGACTGCATTGAGGGGGGGATGTGGGTGATTGTCCGGGGGGGACACCGACATATTAGGACTTTGCTGGGATTCGGAAAGCTTCTTGGGGTTTCTTAATCGAATGACCCTATAAGCAAAACGCTCCGCCATGGAATTGGCGGAGCGTTTTGGGGTAAATGCTTAGAATTTCCGAATCGATGAGGTCTTATTTCTCGTCGACGATTGGGATTTCGACAGGTTCTGGTTCTGGCTCAGCCACAATTTGAGGTTCTCCAACTGAAGTATCCAAAGTCCGTGGATCCTGAAACGCTGGGAGCGGTTGCATCGGTGGAGTTTTGAGTTTCGGTTTGCAGCCGCATGATGTGAATGAGAGTGCGGCGAAAGTCAGGGCGAGGGCAGAGACGATGCGGATCATGGTTTCGTAATAGGTAAGAATGATTGTGAGAGTGGGTAGCCAAAAAAATTACTTGGTCGGTTCAAAGTAGACGGCTGGTCCAGGAGTGGATGCCGTGGTCGGGCAGCAGGCTGCTGCAAGAACGAGAGTGGCGATGGAAAGAATGATGAATTTGATCATGCTTGTATTGGTTTTTGGAGACTGTGCACATCCATGTGGGCGCGCAAGATGTTTGGAGACTACTGATCGAAGTATCTCCTGCAAGGTAAAAGCGCCTTCACTATGTGTGCTGGCGGGCTGTGGTAATTCATGGCCGTATTTGGAAAATTGCGGTCTAAGCGCTTGAATAGCTGGGGTCGTAATGAAGATGCGATATATTTTGATGGCGATGCCTGTGTTCCTCCTAGGATTGAGCGCGTGCGACAATAAGAAGAAGGACGAAGGAAAGACCACGACCGCTGGAACGACTCAGCAAGGTGGTGGTGATGAGGGTGAGGTACCAGCGCCGCCAGCGACAGCGCCTGTGGTATTGACCCCAGCGGAGCGTGCCGAGGTTCTTGGGTTTTCTCAATATTTACCTCAGGAAACCGAGGTGGTCTTTGCGCGGTTCAATGGATCAGAAAACGCCGATCGTTTCACTGCATCCAAGTTTTGGAAGGCGATGGGCAATGAGCCGATGGATCCGATTGACGATGGAGTGGAGGAAATTGTTGGGCCTGCAGATTTGTTTGAGCAGGAATTCACTCTGGGTTTTGGCAAGGGCACCGCGGATCAGTCATCGAATTTGATCCAACTGAAGAACCGCTTGTTCTACACCGTCTCGAAAGCCCTCGTTGGCGAGTATTCGAGGATGGAAAAATCCGGCGAGAGCATGGACATTTTTGAGCTTCTTGAGGATATCGTCATCGAGCTGGCCAAAGACCCGCAATCGGGAATGGCGTTGTATGAGAATATGAACATGCCGCCAGTTTATGTCGCGTTTCATACCACAGAGGAGAATCGTGAGGCGGCCGAGCAGCAGTTGGCGCAGACGTTGGCGGAGTTTGAGTTTGATGAAAAACTTTGTTTGCCGGTTGAGACCGAAATGAACGGAACGACCTTCAAAGGGTTTCAAGTCGATGGCAGCAAAGTCGCCGAGATCATGAAATCTGAGAAGGAGGAATTGGTCAGGATTCTGTCAGAAGCAGTGGCGGACCGATTCATTGAGGCCACTTCGAAAAAGAATCTGTATGTTGTCACTGGTACGATCGGTGAATACGTGACCATGTTCATTGGTTCCTCTGCGGAAGAATTTCGTTTGGCGGCATCTGTTGACGAATCGTTGTTGGCGACAAGTGCGATGTCGTTCTGCGATGCATACGCGGACAAAGAATTGACTGAAATCAGCTACGTCCAAGGTGCTGCGCTCAATCAGATGATCAGCTCCAAGAGCTTGTTGGCGGATATCGCCGATGGTGCGCGTGATGGTCTCAGTGCGACCGACGCATTTGGTGACACTCGCAACTTGGAAACCTTGCTTGGTATGATCAAGGAGCGTGAGTCGGCGTGGTTTGATCTCCATGAGGCGACAGGCAGCGGCTCGGTGACTTACTTTGAGGAGGGAATCAAGATCGAGACTTTTGGTGGATTTGATTACGGTGCGTTCGACTGGGAAGCTTCCAATCAGATGGCATCTCTCGGTGATCGTGACGGTGTGGTCATGTTTGCGAACTACACCAGTGACGCCGTTTACGATGAGAAGATGCGCAATTATTTGGAGGCTGTATTAGAGACATCTTATGTCGCAGCGATGAAGTTTGCTGAGCTGCCTGACGAGGGTGGCGACATGATGGAGCTGAAGAATTACTCACAATTGTTTGATGCCAAATTCCGCCCATATCTTCTCACCTTCTGGGAAGGCTTTAGTGGCGGCTTCAATGGCGCGATTGGCTATGAGCGTGCTTGGGTGATGGATCTTGATGGTTCTGTGCCAACGCTTCCAAACATTCCTCAAGCAGTCGTGGATGAAGGTCGGTTCCCGCGTATTTCCATGCTGGCACCAGTCACGGATCGCAGTAAGTTGGGCGAATCCTGGGTCAAGATGAACGAAGGCATGACCGGAATCATGGGTAGCGTGAGTGGGATGATGGGCAGTGAAATCCCAATGCAAAAACCGATCAGCTCAGAGAAAGATGGTTACACCACATGGTTTTACGGAATGCCATTTTTCAATGATGACTTTATGCCTTCTGTGACCGTAGGCGATAAGTGGTTTAGCGCATCCAGCTCCAAGGCTCAGTCATTGGATTTGATTGATGCAGCTGAAGCCGGCGGCCCGACTCAAAAAGGCGTTTACTTCTCATTGGATATCAAAGCGGTCGATGCTTACATGGAGGATATGCTGGTAGTTGTCAGCAAACACCAAGAAGAGCTCGGCATGAGCGATGGAGATTTGAAACAAATGGAAGTCGCGACCAAGATGCTCGACGATATGGACGACCTCACGATTCACGTTCGACGTGAAGAGGGACAGCTTCGTTCAAGCATCTACCTCAAGACTCGATAATCCGAAGAATTTACGAGGGCGGCACCTTCACGGGTGGCCGCCCTTTTTTTCACCATGAAACTTGATCCTGTCGCGACTGTTCGATCCTGCTTTGGCGAGAAATTTGGTGTGCCGAGGCAGCCAGGTTTGTGTCCCAGTGCCTGGGGTGAATTGGTGTTTCATGAAGGTTATCGAAGTGATGAGGCCGTGCGTGGCTTGGATGGGTTTTCGCACGTGTGGTTGATCTTTGGTTTTCATAAAACGGTGGGGCAGGGGTGGAAGCCGACCGTGCGTCCGCCCCGCTTGGGCGGAAATGAGCGGGTGGGAGTTTTCGCGAGTCGCTCGACCTTTCGACCGAATGGATTGGGGTTGTCGCTTGTCCGGCTTGAGGGAGTGGACCGTGAGTGTGACCAAAGCCCGATACTACGGCTTGGCGGGTTGGATTTGTTGGACGGGACGCCGATTTACGATGTGAAGCCGTATTTGCCTTATGCGGAGTCGCTTCCTGAAGCTTCGGCGGGGTTCGCTGGCGATGAAATCGCACGACTGGAGGTGGTCGTGGATGAATCGGTGGTCGCCGAGTTTGGTGCGTTGCCTGAGCGCGCTCAAAAGTTGATTCATGAGGCCTTGTCCTTGGACCCCAGGCCTGCGGTCAATGCTGATGAGCCAGAGCGGGTCTATGGGGTGTTGCTTTGCGGGAAGAACGTCCGCTTCACCATTGCGGGTGGATCGTGTCGGGTGCTTGAGATTGGTGAGTGAATGAAATCGCTAATTCTTTGCAGATCAAACATCGAAACTCAGAAATCGAGAATCAGAAATCCTCAGTAGCTATGAGGTTGCGACAAGCCCAAGGCTATTGGTTGGCTTGATGTGGTGGGCGAAAGGAATTCTGGAAGCTGCATTAGCAGCGAGCGTGAATCCCCGAAGGGCTGATTTGAATGGATTGAGCGAAGCGAAATCAATGTCGCCCCTCCTTAGGCGGATGCTGAGGAAATTCATCATCACAGACGCGATACTTTGTTGGTCTCAATGGCTGCGGACCATTAGCCAGTCGCCATCTGGGATGAGTTCGAGGCCGTCCGTGGATTGCTTCCATTCCCAGACCCACACATCAAAGGTTTGACCTGCTTGGTTGGTGGCTTGGTGTTGGATGCGGCGATATTCGGGTCCTTCGTATTGATCGAGGTCAGCGATCATGCTGTGTGGCACCGAGTAGATTTCGCCTTCGATCGTAGAGCCCTTGGCGTCCAAGACGAGCCCTGGGTACCAATCGACCTGATAGAGTTTTCCCTTCACTGTCGCGTGAGTGATATGAGTGCTGCCGTCCATTCGGCAGTGATTTGATCCGCCACGGCGCAGGGTGCCGTAGACAAATATCAATTCGGTTGATGTTTTCATGGCTGGTTGGGGTTGTTGGTTAGGCGCGTGGGTGTGCGTCGTCGTATGCCTTCTTCAGGCGTTCTTTGGTGACATGTGTGTAAATTTGTGTGGTCGAGAGTGAGGCGTGGCCGAGGAGAGATTGCACGCTGCGGAGGTCGGCCCCGGCATCGAGCAGGTGAGTGGCAAAGCTGTGGCGCAGTTTGTGTGGGCTGATCTTGAAGGGGATATCGCTGTGTTTGAGGTATTTCTTCAGGAGGAGGTCGACCGCTTGTTGGGTGATGCGGGTGCCGCGTTTGCTAAGGAAGAGAGGTCCCGAAGTGACGTTTGCTTCTTGGCGGTAGCGTTGGATGGCGTTGATGGCGTGGCTGCCGATGGGAACCATTCGTTCTTTTGATCCCTTGCCGAGCACGCGAACGGTTTCGCCTATCAGGTCGAGGTCTTTGACATCGAGCGAAAGAAGTTCTGAGATGCGGAGTCCGCAGGAATAGAACAGCTCAAGGATGGCGGTATCGCGGATGGGGAGCCATGCTGGGGCTTTCGGATTGGCGGGCAACTTCATCGGTATGCCGAGCAAGCTTTCGATTTGTGTGAGCGAAAGCACGACAGGTAGGCTTTTATCGGGCTTCGGCAATTGCACGCCTGCCACGGGGCTATGGCCGAGCCCGCTGCGGAGGACGAGAAACTTGTAGAATGATCGCAGTGCGGCGAAGCGGAGACGGATGGTCGAGCGTTTGAATCCGTCTTTCATCAACTCGAATAGGTAGTCGCGAAAATCGTCCTCCTCTTCATTGCGCCAGCCGCTGAAGCTTTCACCTCGCCATTTGAGGTAGTTGCCTAGTGCGTCTCGGTAGTTTGCAGTCGTTCGTGGGGACGCATTCCGCTCCGTCTCCATGAACTCAAAAAACGCAATTTCATCTGCATTAGCCATCGAATGACACTATAAGGGTTCTGAAGGGAATCACCAAGTGAATAGCATCTGGGGCTTGCTAGGTTCACGGGTGAACTTCGATATGGAAGTCGGAGAATAGGGCATCGCCGCCGCGTCGTCCGCTGCGAATGAGGCTGATCTCGTTGATTGGGCCGATTTCCTTTTGGGTAAAGGTGGCGGTTTTCTCGAAGCGTTGGTTTTCTGGTGAGGTGATCACGGTATTCACGTGGGTTTTTCCGCTGCCCATGGTTTTGACGGTGATTTTGATGCGATAGAGAACGTTGGCCTTGGGGGTGTAGCCCATGGTGGTGTTCGGGGTGTGAACCGCTTTTGTGTCGACGTTTTCGTATCGGAAGCCACCGCCGGGATATCCTGGGTGCATCAGGGCTTTGACTTTGCCGATGGCGATGCCTGGGTGGTAGGTGCCAGCTCCATCGATTTGACTGCCCATCAGGCAGCTGACGGTGAAGTGTTTTGGGAAAGTCTTTGTTTGAGGCCAACTTGACGATTGAAGCACCACTTTCTGATCGGTGTCGGATGGCTTCTTGCTGGAAATGATGAGTTGTCCATCTTTGACGGTGGGGGCGATGTCTTTGGGGCCGTCATAGGTCCATTGGCGGTAGCCTTCATTCAAATCTGCCTTTTCCTGACCAAACCATTCATAGAACTGCCCGCCGGTTGCCTTGTCGTTCGGTTTCTCGAGCAGCGATTGGGCCGCAAACTGGGAGATGAGCAGTTGTTGGTGGCCGGTGTCGGACTCCAGTTGTTTGAGCATCTCATCGACGCGTTTGCGAATCTCAGGGTGGTCGATGGGTTGTTTGGACTTCAGAAAGTTGATGATCTGCGGTCCTTTGGACTGGATGAGTTGCTGTGCCTCTTTGCGTTCCTCGAAAATGGTGGATGCTAGATTCTGGTAGGACTTTTCGAGAGTCGCTTGATCGTCCATCTCGTTGCGGGCTGCTTTTTTTAGAGCTTCTTGGGATAGGCCGATTCCTCTGGATGTTAGAAAGTCTTTGCGCCAATCGATTTCTGCATGGGCATGCCCGCACAGCCAGAGAAGACTGATGGCGGTGATGTGAACTCGAAGCAGCATGCCTACGGCATAATATTGATGAGGTGTGAAACGAAGGATGAAATGGTGTCATTCATGGCGACTGACTTGCAAAACTTTGTGGCGAGTGTAGGTAGGATGATGATCCAACAATTTCTATCGATTCTGAGTGCACTCGCCGTATCCGCCGTAGCCGCGGAAAAGGCTCCGATTGTCTTGGTGTTGACCAATCACAGCGAGCTGGGCGAGACGGGGAAAAAGACGGGCTTTTATTTATCCGAAGCAGCTCATCCCTATGCGGTTTTCAAAGAGGCGGGTTATCCGGTGGTTTTGGCCAGCCCCAAGGGTGGGGGTGCGCCAGTGGACCTCAAAAGCATGGATTTGAAGGACAAAGAGAATAAAGCGTTTTGGGATAAGTTTGGCAAAGAGGGTGGAGTTCCCGAGACCAAGGTCTTGAGTTCCATTGATGCCAAGAATGTTGCCGGTGTTTTCTTTGCGGGCGGTCATGGCACCGTTTGGGATTTTCCGAACTCCGAAGTCGTTTCGGGATTCATCACCAAGGTGGATGCCAACAAGGGAGTGATCGGTGCCGTCTGTCACGGGCCCGCTGCATTTGTCGGAGCGAAAGGGGCGGATGGAGAAGCCTTGGTCAAAGGCAAGACCATCGCGATTTTCACCAATGCGGAAGAGGAAGCGGTTGGCTTGACCAAGGTGGTTCCATTCCTGTTGGAGTCGAAACTGGAGGAAGCAGGTGGAAAGGTTCAACTGGCCAAGAACTTTTCTGAGAATGCCGTGCGCGATGGTCGCTTGGTGACCGGGCAAAACCCAGCGTCTGCGAAGAAGGCCGCTGAGTTGTTTGTCGAGGCGCTGAAGTGATTAGGCCTCAAGATGGGTCGTCATCGAGCAATTGTGACACGCGTTTGATGCTGGTGCATTTGCCGGTGTCGACTTCGATGTCGAGGATTGCGCCGCAGAGGCGAACGGGGCCTTTTGCGATGGGAAAGCGAGTGGGCATGGCGGCTTGGAATCGCCAAACAACCGAATCGATACTGCGTCCGAGGACGGATTCATCGGGTCCGCACATGCCAGCATCAGTGAGGTAACCGGTGCCGCCGGGGAAGATCTGTTCATCCGCGGTTTGGACGTGCGTGTGAGTTCCGAGCACCGCGGAGACTTTGCCATCGAGGCAGCGACCCATGGCGATTTTCTCGCTCGTGGTTTCAGCATGGAAATCCATCACGATGGGGCCGACGCCATCGGCGCGGAGTCGGTCAGCTTCGGCTTGCGCGGCAAGGAATGGGTTTTCCAGCGCTTGCTGCATGAAGGTTCGGCCTTGGGCTTGGATCACCGCGACACGGCCCTTTTCGGTTTCCAGGACGACGCTGCCTTTGCCTGGTGCGCCATCGGGGTAATTCATCGGGCGCAACAGTCGGGGTTCAGTTGGAAAGTAATCGGTGATCTCTTTTTGGTCCCAAACGTGGTCGCCAGTGGTGATGACGGCAGCGCCGGCACGGAGGAGATCGATGGCGATTTTCGGGGTGATCCCGCGGCCGCCTGCGGCGTTCTCGCCATTGACGATGATGAAGTCGATGGACTCGCGTTCCTTGATGATGGGCAACTGTTGGATCACGGCTTTGCGGCCGGGTTCGCCGACAATGTCGCCTAGAAATAGAATGCGTATCGTGGACATGAGGTGAAAGATGGGCTCAATTAAGTGCTGTAGAGAGAGTTGCCTTTCCTCTACCCTAGGACAATCCAATTTCTGCATGTCGCCGCTTCTCAAACGTTCATTGCCCATTCTCATCGTGGTCTGCCTTTTGGCCACCTTGGGTTTGTATTGGTTGAACCGTGGGATCACGCCGCTGATGATCGAGCACAAGCCTTTGCCCGATCCGCAATTGTCGGATTTGGCGCCACCGCCGGATTGGTCGGAGTTGGATGCCTATCAAGGCACCATGGCGCGCACGGACTTTTTGGAGGATTTGCAGAATGTTTATGCTGTCAGCGATGTGTGGCGCGATTTCATCGAGGTCGGTGAGAAATCGGCCCTGATCGATCAGGGCGATGGCGGGGCCTATCACTTGGATTTTGGTCAACTCGGTTATGAACGGCCGGTGCCGCGGTATTGGGCTGCGACGGCGGATTTGCCGGCAGCGCCGGTGGGTCGGCCTTTGTATGGATTGCACATCGCGATCGACCCCGGGCACTTGGGCGGTGAGTGGGCGAAGATGGAAGCGCGGTGGTTTCAGATTGGGGAAGACGAGCCAGTGTGTGAGGGAGACATGACCTTGGCGGTGGCGAAGTTGTTGAAGCCGCGATTGGAGTCGCTCGGGGCGGAGGTGTCTTTGGTTCGAGACAAGCCCGGGCCGGTCACTTCGCTACGGCCTGAGAATTTCCTCAAGTTGGCCGAGGAGGAACTGGGCGTCGATGACCCCGCTGCGGTTCAGAGGTTGGCAGAGAAATGGTTTTACCGGACGGCAGAGATTCGTGAGCGAGCGAGGGTGGTGAATGAGGACCTAAAGCCCGATCTTGTCTTGTGTCTTCATTTCAATGCCGAGGCGTGGGGTGATCCAAAGGCTCCGACTTTGGTCGATCGCAATCACTTTCACCTATTGTTGAATGGGGCCTACACCGACGACGAAGTGGTCTTGGCGGATCAGCGTTTTGCGATGGTGAAGCGGATGTTGAGTCGGAGTCACCGTGAAGAGGCCACGATTGGAGCATCGGTGGCGGATGTTTACACCTCGGTCACGGGGATTCCTGCGTTCGAGTATTGGTCGGGCGCCAAGAACGCGCTCAAGGTGGACGACAACTGTTGTTTGTGGGCACGGAATCTCTTGGCGAACCGCCTGTATGACTGTCCGGTGATCTTCATGGAGCCTTACGTCATGAACTCGACGATCGATTATCCAAGGATGCAGGCGGGGGACTATCTTGGGTTGAAAGAGGTCAATGGCAAGATGCAGCCCTCGATTTATCGGGAATACGCCGAGACCTTGCTTGCTGGCTTGGTGCAGCATTATTCGAAGAAGCGGCCAGCGATTGGTGAATGAGATGGCGAAATGCCGTTGACCGTTGGGGCGAGACCAGCGCAGTGTGCGCCCATGTTCATCGACCACATACGGATCTTCGCACGCGCTGGCGACGGCGGCGACGGCGTCGTTTCATGGCGTCGGGAGAAGTATGTCCCTAAGGGTGGGCCTGATGGCGGTGACGGTGGCAATGGTGGTGATGTCGTGTTGGTGGTCGATCCATCGACAGACACCTTGCGCCAGTATCATTTTGATCCAAAGCTCATTGCTGAGCACGGCAAGAACGGTGCGGGCAACCGCAAGACCGGCAAGGGAGGCAAGAAGGTCATCGGCAAAGTGCCGCCGGGAACCGTCGTTTACAAATCCAATGCAGAGACGTTTCAGGACGCAGTTGAGTTGGAGCGCAGTGAAGATGGAATTGATTTGGAGCCTGTCGCCGATCTAACAGACAACGGCCAAGAGTTTGTCTTGTGCAAGGGTGGTGAGCATGGCCAAGGAAACTGGAATTTCAAAACGCCGACCAACCGTGCACCGCAAGAGCACACCTTGGGAACGCCAGGCGAGCAGGGGGTTTATTATTTGGAGCTGCGTCGGATTGCTGATGCCGGCTTGGTGGGTTTCCCGAATGCTGGCAAGTCGACCTTGATTGGCAAGTTGTCAGAGGCGAAGCCGAAGGTGGCATCTTATCCATTCACCACACTGCAACCCGTTGTGGGTGTGGTTGAGTTTCCGGGGTTTCGTCGCTGCACCGTGGCGGATATTCCAGGATTGATTGAAGGCGCGCATGCCAACAAAGGATTGGGACATGAGTTCTTGCGTCACATCACTCGTTGTCGGGTTTTGCTGTTCGTCATCGACATGGCGGGAACCGAAGGTCGCGACCCGATTGAGGATTTGCAGATTTTACGGACCGAAGTGAAAGAGTATGACGAAGAGTTGGCTCGCTTTCCGTGGAAGGTGATTGCAAACAAGATGGATGTTGAAGGATCTGCGGAGAATTTGGAGATGTTCAAACAACGCTTCCCGAAAGTGGAAATCATCCCGATCTCAGCCGACACCGAAGAAGGTTTGGATGACTTGAGGATGGTGCTCGATAACGAGGTGGCTTATCGGGTGAAGGGTTGAATGAACCGCAGATGAACGCGGATGGACTCAGATGGATGATGAAAGCATTCTTTCTGCTATTAGGAATTGTCTGCATTGCGGGGTGTTCGAATCCCGTGAATTACGATCCTTCTCCCATCCCGCCAGATGGCATCGAGGAAGAGATGTTTGCTTCAATACGGAATCAGATCGATTCATTGGAGCAATCGCCAAAGTCCGAATGGAAATCGGCAACAGGTTATGCAGAAGAAATCATATCATTGGAGGCGCTTCAGGAGCTCACCAAGGATGTGGGCTTTGAAGATCATGAACGACTGCAGCTAACTAAAGACTTTGTTAAGGCAGATAGTGTCGTGCATTTTGCATTCGACTGCAATTACCACGCGTTGGTGTTTTTTGACGCGTCCAATGTTCCGTTCAGAGTCGAAAAGTGGTGACCCCACTTAATCCAAAAACTTCCCTGGGTTCAGGAGTCCTTCAGGGTCGATGGCGGATTTGAGGGTTTGGTGGAGGTCGAATCCGTGTTCGCCGAGGGCTTGGCGGATCCAACGTTTCTTGGCGAGACCGACGCCGTGTTCGCCGGTGATCGCGCCACCTTGGTCGAGCACCCAAGTGAAGAGGAGGTCGAGGGCGTGGTTGGCTTTCTCGTGGACTTCGGGGTCGCTGTAATCACCGACCATGAGGTTGGTGTGGATGTTGCCATCACCGGCATGGCCGAAACACGCGACTGGGATGCCGGTTTTCTCCTGTAGCTTTTGAGCGAACTTCACAAGTTCGACGAGCTTGGATCTTGGGACGACAATGTCTTCGTTGAGTTTGGTGAGGCCGGTGTCGCGCAAGGCGTAGGAGAACTCGCGGCGGAGTTGCCAGATGTGTTCGCATTCTTGCTCATTGGTCGCGCGGTCAATGTGGGTGGCGCCAAGATTTGTTAGAAGAGTGTGAAGTTCTTCGAGTTCGGATTCGACGGCGGCAGGACGCCCGTCGATTTCCACGATGAGATGTGCTTTGCCTTCGGGGAAGGTTTCGGCGCCGAGGCGTTTGCGGGCGGCGGCGAGCGTGAAGGTATCGGTGATCTCAAGCGCGGACGGCAGGTGCCCGGCATCGAGGATGGATTGGACTGCAGCGGCTGCGGCGGGAAACTCGGGGAAGATCGCGGCAAGCATCGAGCGGCTTGCCGGTTTGGGGATGAGCCGGAGGGTGGCTTCCGTCACCACTCCGAGCATGCCTTCGGATCCGGTGAAGAGTCCGCAGAGGTCGAAGCCGGTCTTATTTTTATGAAGGCGCCCGCCCGTTTTGACGATGCGTCCGTCTGGCAAGACGACCGTCAGCCCGAGCACGTAGTGGCGGGTGACGCCGTATTTCAAGCAGCGTGGGCCGCCGGCATTGGTGGCGATGTTGCCACCGATCGAGCATTCCTTGAGCGATGCGGGGTCGGGCGGGTATTCCCAGCCGACCTTGTGGGCGGCGTCTTGGAGTTCGCGGGTGATCACGCCGGGTTGGACGACGGCGACTCCGTCTTCTGGGTGAATGCCGAGGATGCGGTTCATTCGCATTACGGAGAGAACGATGCCGCCGAAAACGGGAACGCATCCGCCAACGTAGCCGACGCCGGCGCCACGGGTGGTGACGGGGATCTTGTGTTCGTGGGCGAAGGCGAGGACTTTCGAAACATCTTCTGTGGATTCCGCATGGACCACAGCATCGGGTGGATGGCTGGCCGACCACTTGTCGCCCGAGTGAGCGGCGATGGCTTCTTCAGTGGTCGTGACCTTGTAGTCTCCGAGGAGATTGATGAGGGGTTGCAGCCAGTCGTGCATGGGAGGATGCTGCGCATCCGTTTGAAGGTGTAAAAGTTAAAAGTTATAAGGCCGAAGATCGACGCTGTGGTTGGTGTCTCCACTCTCGGCCGATGCGGTAGTATACAAAAAAAGAAGTGCCTGCCTCTCGGCAGACACTTCCGTTGTTTGCAGCAGGTATTGAACTTAAAACGTGTAGCTCAGGTCGATGGTGAGTCGGCTTGATGTTAGGTTCTCGCTGTCTTCGGTGACAGGAAGTTCATAAGCTACTCCAAAAGTCATGTTGTCGGTGAGACGGCTTTGCACTCCTAGGGCTGCGGTTGCGTAGGTGTTGGAATTTGATGCACCAAAATTGAAGAGCTCTACGCCTTCGGATGGGGCAAGGCGTGGCACGGCACCACCTACTTGTTGGGTGAATCGTGATCCGCCGTCACCTTCGTCGAGGACTTCGAAGACATTGACTTCAAACAAGGGGATGAAGTAGCGGTTCACTTCATAGCTGATGTGACCACTAAGGAATCCCATGGTTGAGAATGAATCGTCGATTGGTGCAGAAATACCTACCGCACCGGCGATTTGCCATTCGTCCATGATTTTGAGGCCCTGGGTGGTGATGATCAGATTGCCATCACCAGCGCCTTGGAAAATGCCAGTATCACCCGTTGGTAGTTCGGCGGCGACCGTCACGCTGGCCACTTCTTGGGCTTCGTGGTCGAGGTGGTAGGCGTATTTCATGCCAGCTCCAAGATTCGCAAATCCATTTTTGCGAGTGAATGTGGCATTCGGATCGAAGTCGGCGTAGCCGTCTTTCAGAGCAACAAGCGACAGGCGATCGTTGAATGCATATTCAAATTGAAGGGCGTATAGTTGGACTTTGCCGCCGAAGGCAGCTGTTGAGCCATTCGACAAGTTCAGTCGACTGGGGAATCGGTGATTCAAATAAATCGCATGAAGCTTCGTTGTCGGCAGTGCCGCATCGAAGAGGGTGGGATTGCTCATCGGGCGACGCATGGATGCAAATGCATCGGACTCGGATGAGGTGTTTGCCATCGCATTGTCCCCGGCCATGGCTGGGGTGAGAGCGAAGCTGATTAGGGCAAGTGATGTTAGCGTGGTTTTCATGATAATGCAATTCAGTCGCAATAAGAAAGCGCCAGAATTATCGCGCGCAAAAGAAATCGGATCCTGCCTGATCGATTATTTGTATCTTGCTGAATATTAGTGAACTAAAAAAACTTCAGGTTCGGTTTTCCACAAAAAAATGGGTCCGAGGAGGGTATTTGAGAGTGGGGATTGGCCAGCTTTGCACGCGCATACGCACGACCAACCAGAAGCTCATGGCTTCGGAGTTGAAGATCAAAGAGTGGGGCTCGACGGTGTCCTGAGGGGTGCTCCTAGGGTGCGGTTCAAAGGCAGTTTCATCGGCGCGGACCCCTCTGAGAGGCGTCCCTGCCTTAGGTTACCACTCTTGGCCGAGGCTGTAGCGGTCGGCGATTTCGAGGAGTTCGGGGCGCATGGGCCATTCGTCGGGGCGTTCGCTGGTCTCGTGGCGTTTGCTGGCGCCTTTGAGTGACATGCAGCCGGTGTTGTCGCCGATCTTGCGGATTTCATCGACTTCGTCCGCGGTGAATCGGACGTCGGGAAGAGCGCCGAATTCTTTGATTTTGCCTTCGATTGGGCGGGCGTCGTCGCCGGCTTCTTGAATGAAGGTTGGAACGACACTTTCAACTGCCGGGTGGCTGAGGTTCCAGATGCAGGCAAGTTGAAGCAGGGTGAGATTGTATTTCTCGGCGAGCGGCATCATTTTCTCAGCTTTCGCGGTGCCGTGTTCGACCCAGCCTTCGGGGCGGTAGGTCCGGTGGTCGCCGGATTTGAATTCGTGGCCTGGCAGGCCGAGGTCGCCGTGGAAGACGCCGCCGTAATCGACTACGCGGGTCATTACTTTCACGCCGTGCTTTTCACAGGCGGGGAGGGTGAGTCCGACGGGCCAAGGCTCGAGGGGGTTGAGGATGAGCATGGACCAATCGATCAACTCGCCAAAGTTTTCGAGGCAGTAGATGAGGTCGAGCGAGAAGCCATTGGCAGGTCCTGGGGCGATGCCAAGTCGGTGAGTGAGGCCTGCCTCTTTCGTGGCCCTCATCGCCTCCCAGAGTGGCTCGCTGGTGTAGCCGAGTTCGTCCGGGTTGTGGAGCATCAGGAGGTCGAAGTGGTCGGTGCCGCAGCGTTCCAGTTCCTTGCTGGTGGCCATCTTGATGAACTCCTCGTAGCCATCTGGGCCGCGCAGTTCGGGGTCGGTGAGGCGCGGGTAGCCACGGCTGCCTTGGCGTTGGCCGTTGTAGAAATCGTGGCCGATCATGCCGACGAGACTGTAGGTATCGCGGTCGATTCCTTTGAGTGCTTTGCCGAGTAGTTCATCGGCTTTGCCGTTGCCGTAAACATCCGAGGTCACGAATGTGCGGATGCCAGATTCGTAGGCGGTCTGAATGCAGTTGGCGAAGCGATCTTCGCTGAGAGTTTCGCCGAAGTGCATGAAGCGTCCGCCGCTCCAAGTGCCGTATGCTGATGTGGTCGGTTCCATAAGATGACTGATGGGTAATCTGGGAGACTGGTGGGGTCAATGGTGGAGTGGGATGCGGAGCATCCCGTCGAAGGTCGAAGGTCCAAGGTCGAAAGTCGAAAGTCGAAAGTCGAAAGGTCGGGCTTCGCGCCTACGCGGAGGCTTCGGCGGACAAGTCGCGCGGTTCATTGGCTTCGACGGTGGGATACCGCCGCTACAATCGATTCATTGAAGAAAAGGATTGGATTTGGCTTCGGTGCCTATGGTGGTTTCGGGGCCGTGGCCGGAGAGGACGCGGGTGTTTTCGGGGAGGGTCATCAGGTGGGTGTTGATGCCTGAGACCAGTTGGTCCGTGCTGCCGCCGGGGAGGTCGGTGCGGCCGATGGATCCAGCGAAGAGCGTATCGCCGGAGAAGAGGGTGTTGGCGTCTTGGATGTAGAAGGTCGTGCCATCGGTGGCGTGGCCGGGGATGTGGGCGACGCGTATGACTTCGCCGGCAATCACGATGGGCGCTTTGGCGTCGATGATTTCATCGATCTTGTAGGGCGTGACTGAGATGGGCATGCCCCATTCGCGTGCGGCGGTTTCGAGAGTGAGGTCGGTCGAGTAGTGGGCGAAGGCGTGGATTTTGGCGCCCATTTCGTGGAGCTTTGCAGCGCCTTCCACGTGGTCGTAGTGTTGATGGGTGAGCAGGACGTCATCGACGCGGACGCCTTGTTGTTCGACCCATTCGCCGATGCCATCGGGGGCATCGATGAGGAAGTTGCCGTTGGGGGTTTCGACGAGGTAGCCATTGGTGGCGACCATGCCGCCGGTGTAGCAGGAGATTTTCATAGGGTGGAGGTTGGTTGACTGGGCATGAGTCAATAGTCACTAGTGGCGAATCAACCAATGCCTAATCTACTATACTAAACCGCCACCGGTTGGTGGGCCGATGGCGTTTGTAGAGTGGGGTTGGTTTATGCGCTGAAGCTGGCGAAGCTGGCGTAGATGGCGATCACGATGACGACCAATCCAAGGCTAGCCCACTTGGCATTTTTCCATGGGGTCATGTCGATCGGGGTGCTGGTTTCGAGCGTCCATGCTTTTTCGCGTGGGGCGATAGCGGCCCAGATGATCATGAACAGGCAGAGGGTCGCGAAGACCACGCCGAGGAAGTGGAAGTTGTAGAGGAATACTTTGTCCACGGCATCACCGACGCCGGGGATGAAGTATTTCCCGAACATCATCACCAGTCCGAGAACCAGTGCCCAGAAGGCAGCGGCACTAGGTACACGTGGATGGAGCATGCCGACAACAACCACGGCAAAGATCGGAATGAAGTAGATGGCATTCATGTCCTGCAAATAAGCAAAGATGCTTTCTTGTCCGGCAAGGAGCGGTGCCACGAACATCGCGGCGATCGCGATGGTGACGACGAAGATTTTCGCAGCGCCGACCATTTGTTTCTCTGAACCCTTCGGATTGATCACGTGGTGATAGAGTCCGATGCTGAACAGGGCGGAGGTTGAGTTGAGAGCAGCGTTGAACGAGCTAAGAATCGCGCCGACCATCACTGCGGCAAAGAAACCTGTTAGGTGAGGTGGAAGCACCTCACGAACAAGGAGGCCGTAGGCTTGGTCGTTTTTGATGCCATCTTGTGCGAACAAGTGGAAAGCAATGATGCCAGGGATGACCAGATAGACAGGTCCGAGCAACTTCAGGAGGGCGGTGAGGAGGACACCCTTTTGGCCTTCTGCCAAACTGCTAGCACCGAATGTGCGTTGGATGATTTGTTGGTTGGTGCACCAGTAGAACAGGTTGAGAAGAGCAACTCCGGTGAAGAGGGTGCTGAATGGCACGCTGGTTTCGGAAGAACCGATGGAGTTGAGGCGTTGTGGGTTGGCCTCCTTGAGGACGCTCCATCCTTGAGCGATGCCTTGTCCGTCGCCGACTTTGTTGAGGGCGAACCATGCGATCATGAATCCACCAATGAGCAGGCCGACACCATTGATGGTATCGAGCACGGCCAGAGTTTTGAGTGAACCAAAGCGAGCGTAGACCGATCCCATGATGCCAATCATGAAGACCGTTCCCCAGAGAATGACGGTGTCAGGTTGAACGGTTTGTCCGAGGAGCTGAACTGGCTCGGTGATGCCCGTAAGGGTTTTGAGATCGAGCATTTGCGAGAGCCCGACAGCACCTGAGTAGAGAATGATCGGGATAAGGAGAAATGCGTAGGCCAACAAGAAAATCATGTTGGTGAGTGTTTGGGTGCGCTTGTCGAAGCGGTTTTCTAAAAACTGAGGGACGGTCGTGATGCCTGTTTTGAGGAATCGAGGTAGGAAGAAGAGGGCCATCAGGACCAAGGCGATCACCGCGACCACCTCCCATGCCATGACGGCGAGTCCGTCTTTGAACGCGGCGCCATTGAGGCCGACCATTTGTTCGGTCGATAGGTTGGTGAGGAGCAAAGAACCTGCGATGATGGGGAAGGTGAGGGAGCGTCCGCCGAGGAAGAATCCGTCAGAGGAGCCTTTCTCGTCCCGCCGGGTGATCATGAATGTGATGAACGCAGCGAAGAGCGTGAACGCGAGGAAGGAGATTAGAGTCATGGGTTAGGATTTATGGGTTATAGAAGGGGTCGATGGGTTGGGTTTGCGACTCACTGAGTTGAGAACTTGTGAATTAGCGTGTGCTTGTATGTTTCGTTAGGGCGAAGCACGCAAGATGGAAAATCGGGTTGATTGGGGGCATCGGGGAAGTTTTGGGTTTCGAGGCAGAGGGCGGTTCGGCGCTGGTAGGGGGTGTTGTTTTTACCGACAACTGAAGGGTTGAGGAAGTTGGCGGTGTAAAACTGGATGCCAGGTTGGTCGGTGTGGATTTCCATCACACGCCCAGATTTCGGATCTTCCGCGCGAGCGGCGAGTTGGACGCCTTCATTTTCGGGTAGCACCCAGCAATGGTCGTAGCCCTCGCCGAGTTGGAGTGCTTCGAAGTCGTCATCGATGCGGTCACCAATCATCTGCGGGGTTGTGAAGTCCATGGGGGTTCCTTTCACCGTGGAGAGCTCGCCGAGAGGAATCATGCCTGGAGTAGTCGGTAGGTAGCGGGGGGCATTGAGGGTGAGAAGGTGGTCGGTGATGGGCGTAGTGGAGTCACCTGATAGATTCCAATAGGAGTGATGGATGAGGTTGATGACCGTGGCTGCATCGGTGGTGGCGGAGGCTTCCCATGTCAGTTCGTTATTCTCATTCAGGGAGTAGCTCACTTTCGCCGTGAGATTGCCTGGGTAGCCTTCTTCGCCGTCGTTGGAGGTGCAGGTGAATGTGACGCCGGAATCGGTCACTGCGTAGTCCCAGAGCTTTTTATCAAACCCTTGGATGCCGCCGTGGAGTGCGCAGGGGATGCCGCCGGGGTCGTTGTTGGTGGCGAGGGTGTAGTCCTTTCCATCGAGGGAGAATTTGCCATCGGCGATGCGGTTGCCGTAGCGCCCGACCGTGGCTCCAAGGTAATGATCATTGTGAAGCCAGCCATCGAGTGTGTCGTAGCCGTGAGTGAGGTCGGCGAGCTGGCCTGAGGAGTCTGCGGTTTCGAGCGACACCAAAATCGCGCCGTAGTTCATCACGCGTGCGATGGTGCCGTGGGAGTTGGTTAGCGTGAAGAGAGTGACCTCTTTGCCATCGGGCAGTTGGCCGTAGGTCTCTTGTTGGATCACTGTCGCATCGCTCATGTGGGGGATTTTTTGGCATGTGGGCTCAATCATGGCCAGCATCTAGATTTGGGGGCTTGACACCAAAGGTGTTCATAATAACACTGTTCACATGAAAGCTATTTACGATCATTTTCGCAGTCAGTGGCCTATTTTGGAGGAGCAACTTCTGAAATGGGTGCGCAAAACCCCTAAAAAACAGCGTTGTATCGAGGAGCAGCTGGAGTTTTTCACCTACACAGAAAGGTGAACTTTTTGCGATTTTGGGCTTACTCTCGTTGGATTGGGGGCGTTATATGTCTCGCAAGCATTTCATGCAGTCGACCAAGCCCATCCCTACCTCTCAGACTTTGGTGATTCCGCGCCCAGCGGTTTGGCTGTTGGCGTGTGCTGTATTTGTCTTTCCTGCGATGGGGCAGGATGCCGATGTCTTGCCTGAGCTAGAGCCGGCTGCTGACCCCGCGAGCACCATGGAGGAAGAGTCCGCCAAACGCTTGGCGCTGACGGAGGAAGCGATTGAGTTGATGCGCAAGGGCGACGAAGCGGTGGCTGCTGGGAATTATGCGATGGCCGTGGAAATTTATTCAGGAGCTAGCGGTTTGTTGCCGGATGCTCCTGTGACCAAAGAGTTGAGAGCAGCTGCGATTGAGCGACATGCCATTGCCTCGATTGCGATGGCTGAGCGCATGTTGGTTGCGGGTGATTTGGCGGGAGCGAAAAAGCAGATTGAGATCGTATTGGCGGATAGCATGTCACCGGATCATCCGGCGGCTACTGCGATGCTAAAGCGATTGGAGGATCCTATCGCGACTGAGCAATCGCTGACAAAGCAGCTAGGGAATGATGTCAGCAAGGTGCTGAGTTTATTGACCGATGCTGGCAGCGAGATGGCCTTGGGTTTGTATGACGACGCGAAAGTCAGCTACCAAAAGATTTTGCAGATCGACCCATATAACAAAGCGGCGCGACGCGGTATGGAATCGGTCAACAAAGCGAAAACGGGTGCCGCTAGAGCTGCCTATGATCAAACCCGTGCTGAGTTTCTCATGGCTGTTGATGCGGCCTGGGAGTTATCCTATGACCCAGTCGGTGCAGCTCCTGTGTTGGGCCAGGTGAATGTCGTTGAAGACCTGGATGCAAAGATGAGCATCGAGGCCAAGCTGGATCGGATCATTGTGCCGCAGGTGGGGTTTGAGGATGTAACTTTGTCCGAGGCGATAGAGTTTCTACGGGCGATATCGATTCGTCAGGATATATTTGCTCAGGAAGAAGGGGAGCGAGGAGTGAACTTTACCACCAGCTTGGGTGATCCTGAGTTGCCTGCGACCCAGGAGATCAGCGAGAGCCGTTTCAGTCTTCAGTTGAAAGGTGTGCCCCTGCGCCAAGTGCTCGAGTACATCAATAAACTAACAAAAACGACATACAAGGTTGAAGACTTCGCGGTCAAAATTCTGCCGCGTGGGTTTGCATCGAGCGAATTGATCAGCCGAGACTACCGAGTTCCTCCAGGCTTTTTGACATCCCTGGGAGCATCCGCTGGTGGTCAACAGAATGATGATCCTTTTGCTCAAAATACGGGTGGAAACCTGCTGACTGAGCAGTTGAGTGCGCGTGAGGTTTTGGAGCGTCAGGGCGTTGCGTTTCCGGATGGTGCGATGGTGAGCTACAGCCCTGGAGTGAATTTACTGCGTGTGACCAATACGGCGCAGAGCCATAGTTTGGTGGAAGCCATCGTTGATGCTGTTGCGAAGACCGAGCCGGTGGTGGTTTCTATTCAGGTCACGGTGATGCGCACGCAGCAAACCAACCTCAAAGAGCTGGGTTATGATTGGTTGATTACTCCAATCGACTCAGGTGGTGGCAATATCTTTGCCGGCGGCACCACAGGTAGCATGCCAGGTCGCACGTCCAGTGATTTCTCATCGACGATTCCCCTGCCAGCGGATCCCACCGCAACAGTCGCATCGGGTGTTTTGACCAATGGTCTCAGGTCGGGTGATCAGGGGTTCACTTCGGATACATTGGATACCATCATTAATAATTTTGATCGCAGCGTCCAGCAGACGCAGGTCGCGCCGGGCGTATTAGCGCTCACGGGAATTTTCGATGAAGGTCAGGCGCAAGTTATGCTCCGTGGCTTGGATCAAAAGAAGGGAGTTGATTTGCTAGCGACTCCATCGGTTGTTACCAACAGCGCTCAACAGGCACGGGTCGATTTGGTTCGCGAGTTCATTTATCCTACGGAATACGATCCACCAGAGCTTGCAGGAGGAGGTGGTGGCGGTGGTAATGGCGGCGGCGGTGCTGCGTTCCCAGTTACCCCTGCGAACCCAACAGCATTTGAGATGCGGGAAGTGGGGATCACGCTTGAGGTGCTACCGGTTGCGGATGAGAACAAGCGCTACATTGATCTGACCTTGAATCCATCGATTGTCGGTCTGGAAGGTTTCGTGAACTTTGGCAGTCCGATTAACACCTCCGTGGTGGATGGCGATGGAAACCCGGTTCAAGTCGAGTTGACCGAAAACGCTATTTTGATGCCGGTCTTCAACACTCAGCAACTGACAACACAACTGACTGTCGCGGACGGCGCGACGATTGTGTTTGGTGGATTGATGACGGAGAGTATTGAGAACTTCACCGACCAGGTTCCAATCATGGGCAGTATTCCATTATTGGGTCGTTTCTTTCAATCTGAGGGCAGTCGTCCAGTACAGACTGCGGTGGTATTTTTCGTCAAAGTGAATTTGATGGACCCGACGGGTCGCCTTTACCGAGACCGCTGATCGTTAGGCGGTTTCAATATTTCCAATTATGTCCAATTCAAGCGACCCAGAGCGATACAGCATTGATGAGATGATGGATCGGTTGAATTCGCAGTCGAGCGATGCGGGTTCGGACGAGGGCAAGTTGGTCTCCCGCGCGGATGGTAGCAAAGCCATTCGTGTAAAGCGGAAGAAGCGTCGGACGCATCAAGAAAAAGATGCGGCGCGGTCACGCCGGCAGAAGGTCCGCATGGTGCAGATTACCGCTGTGATTCTTTTGTTAATGTCCGTGGTGATCGCCGTAGGATTTGCAACCGTTTACGTGAATGGTGCGCCGTTCCGGGAGGGGGTCGAGACCAAGATTGAGCAGAGCACAGGTGCGAACGTTGAGATGACCCAGTTTCGGATGAATCCGACCAGTGCCAATGCGGGATCATTGGAATTGACGTGGCCCGATGGCAATATGCTTGGGGTGTTATCTTTGGGTGGATTGAAAGCGAAAGTTTCGCCGCTTACGTTATTTGGTGAATCGTTCACCGGGCAAGATGCCAGTGCGAGTCGTGGACATTTGGTGTTGCGCGCTCCGAAGGTGAGAGCCGACAAGGTGCATCACGATCATTTGGGCGATCTGCCGATTCAATTTGGCGAGTACACCATTCGAGATTTCCGTTTTCAGTATCAAAATGTGGATGGCAATTCGTTGGTCCAAGTTTTGGAATCGGAGGCAGCATTCATTCCGCCCAATGAGGTGAAGCGCCCACAGTTGTTGTTGGCCCGCGGCAATGTTTCCATCGTGGGTTGGCCGAAGTTCGTCTTGGACCGAGCGCACATTGAATTTGTCGACGGCAAGACTGATGTTGTGAGTCTGCGCGTGAAGGATGGTGTGGATGGAAAAGGAATCATTGAGGTCAGTGGGATCATGGATCCATACAGCCGAGAGGCCTCCGTTTTGGATGTGAGTGCGGAGTCGTATTCGTTATCTGGTTTGATTGGTGACGAGATGGGGCGGCTTTTCTCGGGGCGAGTTGACTCGGTTCCTGGTCAAGGGTTGAGTTCATTGGCGGTTCATTTGAGCGAGAATCCGCAAGTGACCTTGTCTTTGCAGTTTCGCAATGCCCTTGCTGCGCCGGTGCAATTGGAAAATTTCCCATTTTTGTTTGGATTGTCGCAGACGTTGGGAGATGAGTGGTTTTCGAAACCCGCATTTTTGGATGATGTAACTGGCAAAATCCGCAGGGTGAACCGCGAGGTGATTTTGGAGGATTTGGATTTTTCGTTCAAAGGCAGGATGGCGTTGAAGGGGATGGTTGCGATGGATGCCAACAAGCGATTGAGCGGAGAGCTAGAGGTTGGGGTTACAAATGGAATGATCCAATCCGCTGGTAACGACGTGCTGGATAAAATGTTTGAAGAGCCCAAAGGCGGATACCGGTGGATAAAGATCGATGTTTCCGGCGCTGCGTCAGACCCTAAGGATAATTTCAAACAGCTCTATGAGCAGGCATTGAAATCAGAAAAAGAGAAACCGAGGACGGAGATTCCATCGTTTGAAAACCTGACGCAACCTCGCTGATAAAGCGGGTGGATTTAGAGGATCCTTTGAAGCTGAGAGGGTTGCGCATAATCCGCGATTTTTTTACGGAAGATCTGGCAATTTGATGGATTTTGGTACATGGTGATAGATGGATAAGGCAGGAATTTTTCTGTCATCCATTGAACCATTAAACTGAATAAGATTATGCAAACTGCTAACGTCAACTTGCCAATTACAGTGACCGTAAGGCACGAGACTGTCACTGATGCCCTGCGCTCACATGCCCAAAGTAAAATTGAGGGTCTCCACTTGGATTACCCGCGTATTATCGAAGCCAAGGCGATTCTAGACGTTCAAAAAAACCGCCACATTGCGGAGATTATTCTCTTCTGCGCCAACCACATCACGATTGAGGCTCATACAGAGGGGCGCGACATGTATGCCGCCATTGATGCTACGGCCGACAAGATTGCTCGTCGGATGCGGAAGCATAAAACGCGGTTGATGAAGAAAAATCGCCCGCATCGCAACGAATCCATCCGTCACTTGGATGAGGGATATTTTTCTGAATCGGCATTGGATCACCCGGAAGAATCCGAGGTGGATCCTGATCCGTACATCATTCACAAGGACAACTTTGCGATCCGCACCATGTACAAAGAGGATGCGATCATGGAGTTGGAGCTGACGGATCGGCCATTTGTGCTCTACAAAAGCGCGCGCCGTGATTGCCTGACGATCATATATCGCCGCAAAGATGGTGAATATTCGGCGATTGATATCGATCAGTCATAGAATTTGAGGGTTGTTCATTGAGAAGAAGTCAGATGGCGTTGCCTGTCTGGCTTCTTTGCATATTGGGAGATCTGTGGGGGATTGGATGAGCCGAATTCCACGATTTCCCCGCTTTACAAGGGGGGAGTCGCCGCCCATAGTCCCGCGCCCATGACTTTCCTAGCGACTAACTTCCTCGATATTAGCATCACTTTGTTGACGGTGATTTTTGTGATCGTTTGTTTGTTGATGACTTTGCTCATTCTCATGCAACGCCCGAAACAAGAGGGTTTGGGGGCTGCCTTTGGTGGTGGTGTGACAGATCAAGTTTTCGGTGCTCGCACGACCAATGTGTTGCAGAAAGGCACGGTTTATACGGGTTCTCTGTTTTTCGTCATCGCTCTGACGTTGGCGATTCTGATTAGTCACAAATCAGATCGCACCAAGGTCGTTGACGATGAGAAGCCTGCAATTGAGGAAGAGCAAAGCGAGCCAACACCCGAGTCTCCATCTGTGGAAGAAGTTCTGCCCAAGTCCTTGATTGAAGAATTGGAAGATTCCCAGCCAGCCGAGGAGCCAATTCCAGAGGAAGAGTCTTCTGAAGATTCTGAGACGGCGGCACCTGAGGGCGACGCTGCACCTGCGGATGAGTCGACAGAGGAGCCCAAAAAAGAGTCATAAGGGCTTACACCCTACACCCGCATGAATGGTCGGGACGATCGATTGGTTCCTGAGTGGGCACGAGACACCGCATTTCCCGAGGCTCCTGAAAGATGGGGCTGGGAGGACAGCAAGGGACGTCGATATGAGTTAAGTTCAGAGGCCGAATTGATATCGGCGATTCGTGACGACCGCAAAGCGGATGTGACATTGGTGTGGACTCCTGAGCATCAACACATGGTTTTGCCGGAGGAATTGGATGTCGCGGCAGAAGCGGTGATTTCCTCAAGGCGTGATCGAGCGGAATGGGGCCGACAAGATGGAAAGAAGTGGAGCATCTGGATTGGCGGAGGATTGGTGGTTTACGTGTTGTATTTGATGGTTGCGACGGCCATGCAGTTTCCCGGTGCTGCTTTGTTGGAACGGGTTTTGGTGGGTTTTCATGTTGCCACCAGTTCGCTGGTTGTAGGGGTTGGACTGTTGGTGCTTTTGATTGTTGGTTTCATTCCTTGGTATCAAAACGCCAAGAGATTGCGCGAGCTGAAGGTGTCGGGTGTAGATCAGACAAAGGCTTTGATTCCGGTATTGCGTTTTGAGACTTGGATGGATTACCAGAAGACGCCTGTTACCAAGGGGCTGATTGTGATCATTGGGGTTGTGGGCTTGCTGCAGTTGTTGCCCGGCAACTCGATTCAGGCGGCCGGCTTGGTGAAAAACCTCTATCAGCAAGGTGAATGGTGGAGGTTGTACACGTATTCCGTGCTTCACGGGAATCTGATTCACTTTTTGATGAACATGGCGGCCTTGTCCTATCTGGGTAAGCGGCTTGAGATATTTGCCAAGTGGCCACATTTGTTGATCGTTTTTGTTGTGGCGTCCCTGGTTGGTGGTGAGTGTTCCGCTCGATGGCTAGAGGCCACGACGGTTGGGTCGTCGGGTGGGTTGATGGGTTGGCTGGGTTTCTTGCTGGTCTTCGAATCATTGCATCAGCGTTTGGTGCCCTTGAGTGCACGCGAGCAATTGCTGGCGGGGGTCGTGTTGACGGCGGTGTTTGGTTTGGTCGGTTACAAGTTCATCGACAATGCCGTCCATGCGGGTGGTTTAGTGGCAGGCATGCTTTATGCAGCGCTGGTCTTCATCAAATCCAAGTCGGCCGAGCGCCCTCGAGTCATCTGGATGGATGTGCTCATCGGCGGGCTAGCGGGGATCACGATTGTGGCCACCGCGGTAGTGGCTGCGCTTCTGCTCGTTTGAGAGCACGGCAGCTTTAAAATAGCAAAATATGCGGAGTCGTTCATAGGTGGTCAGTAGCCGTGTCATAGGATGTTTTGCAGAGTGATCGCGTATTCGGAACTCAAAAAATTGAACCATGATTCACAAAACAACATTATCGGTCGGCCTTCTCGGCTTAGTATCCTCCATGGCCATTGCTGGCGAAGTCGTCTCGTCCGTTGAGGCAGAAGAAGCCAACGTGTTTTCAAAAGCGCGCAGGCCGATGACCAATCCAACCTTGTTCGATTTGGCGCTGCCTACCACCAATATCCACCCCTTGTTTCTGCAGCATCGCTTACCGAGTCATGTGAACACCACATCTGGGAATTTGGCTCTTGGCGGGGATGTTCAGCTGTATGCGTTGCAGTTTGAGATTGCGATGAGCGAGCGACTTTCGGTGGTTGCGACCAAGGATGGTTACGTGGACATGAATCCCAACGCCACATTTTCTAAACAGGAAGGGTTTGCCAACTTGGGTGCAGGTTTGAAATATGCGTTCTTGCTCGATCCTGATGCAGGTAGAGTTCTGAGCGGAACCGCAACCTTTGAGCTGCCTACGGGTAACAGTGACGTTTTTCAAGGCGAGGGAGATGGTCTCGCTAACTTGATTGTGTCAGGGTTGCAAATGCATGATACGTGGCAGTTCGCGGGAGCCGCGGGTTTGCAAGTGCCTTTTGATAGTGAGCAATCGACGGAGGGCTGGATCAGCACACACATCAGTTATGATGTATGTGATTGGTTCATTCCTTTGGTGGAGCTCAACTGGATTCATGTGTTAGATGCTGGCAACGGTGGTGGCAATTATCCGTCGCAGGCCTCAGGAGGTGTTCCGAGCATTGCGAAATTCGAGGGCGGTGACTTGTTTAATATTGGTGCAGCCAATGCGGGGTCCAATAGAGATTTTGTTTCAGCTGCTGTTGGTTTCCGGGCTCGATTGACGGACAATGCAGATTTCGGCGTGGCTTATGAGGTTCCCTTGACTGACAACGAGGACAGCCTGATGGAAGACCGGATCACTTTGGACTTAGTGTGGAAGTTCTAAGGATTGGAACTTCATAGTTTGCCCGCAGTGGAGACACTGCGGGTTTTTTTATTCCAGTAGCTTTTGCTGGCGTGTCACATCCAGCTGGAATGCACGAACATTGTACCGTGCCCGGCCTTTGGTTCTGAGCTCTCCAACAATTTCGCTCAGACGTTTTCTGGCCACGTAGCACTCAGAGAGAGTGCGCGGAAGGTTGTCGAATGTCTTGTCACTGAGCAATTCGTAATCGTGCAGGTAATCGTTTGTGATCGATTGGTAGTGATTTGCCCATTTGTCTTGGTCGGAGAGGCGGGTATTTTGTGCAGTTTTAAAGCATTCTGCGGCAGGACCGATGAGGCCTTGTTCCCAGTTTTTGAGTCCTGCGAGTGTGTTCGCAATGAGAGCAGGTGCTCCTGCATTTTCTTTCGCTTGGGGATCGATGGGTGGGTAGTCCGTCACATCCTTGAGGATGGAGTGCATGTTGCGGGTCATGCTCTGTTTATCTTCAGGCAGTGATTGGACGTGTTTGAGAGTTTTTCGCGCCTGTTGTTGGCCATAATTCGGGTCGCCACTGAGGAAGTGGCAGATGGTGGCCTCGATGCCGCACCAGGTTCTGGATGGTTCTTGAACGGATGGGTTTTGGAGCAAGCGATCAAATTGTCTGGCTGCTTTGGCGTAATCTTTTTTGTGAAGTGCTGATCGAGCGGATTGGAAGCTCTTTGCAATATCGGCCGCATTGGCAGGCATATTGGGCACGCCGCCGTTTGGGTTTTGGCCTAGATCGCGGAGGTCGATCGAGTCTGGCGGGGTGTTGCCTGAAACGGCCCAAGCAACGATGCCGAGCACCGCGGCTAAGGCGATCGAGCAGATGATGATTAACTCGCGTTTCTTGCGCTTGCGCGCTTCCAACTTTTTCTGTGAACCGGAAGTTCCGGTTTTCGCAATGCTGAGCGCGTTGTTGAGCTGGCGGATCAGAGAATCGTATGATGAGAACCGGTCATCTCGATTGTAGGCCATCGACTTGTGAACGATCTCACAAGTTTCTGCTGATAGATGAGGTGCGATTTTGTCGAGAGGAGTGATTTCCTGTTTTGCTTTGAGCAGGATATCGGTGGACATGTTGTCCTCATTGCATGACGGGATGCCGGCGAGTGCGTGATAGAGGGTTGCGCCGAAAGCATAGATGTCAGAGCGAAAATCCTCTTCCTGCCCCAAGACTGTCTCGGGTGGCACGTAGTATGGAGTGGCCCACAATTCGGATGCCGTGGCTTTTCCTTCGAGGGTCACGAGCGCGAGTCCGAAGTCGACCAACTTGGCGTGACCTTCTGAATCCAGCAGGATGTTTCCAGGTTTTACATCGCGGTGGATGAGTCCAGCCGCTTTCGCTGCCTTCAGTCCGAGTGCGACCTCAATAGCCAGTGGCAGCATGTCTATTTCGGGGATGTGTCCACGAGTTTTGATGTGATGTTCAAAGTGACCGCCCGAGACCATTTCCATGGCGATGTAAAATCGGCCGAAGGCATGCCCCGTTCTCAGCACGCGCACCACGTTTGGGTGGTTGAATGATGCGGTAATACGAGCTTCTTCTTCGAAGGCCGTGATGCGCCTTTCGTCTTTTGAGTATTCTTCGCTCAGAATTTTTACGGCGACGTCGCGGTTGAGCGTTTCGTCGTGAGCGGCGAAGACCATGCTCATGCCACCCGCCGCGTGGCGCCGCGTTAGGACATATGGTCCAAACTTGAGTTTCACCCGTGTGTGCTCACTGCACGAGGGGCATTCCACGTTTGAGAATGGAGCGAGGGCAGAAACATCCATCGGCTGTTTGCAAACGCTGCAATAGTCGATGGTTTCCTCGTCTGGTGGCATGAGAAGAAACTAGCTAGACTTTTAGGGGTTGTGCAAACTTGAATCTTGCGACATCGCGTAGGTCAGCGAGAATTGACATGTGGAACTGCAAGTGGAAGGCGAATCGGGAGAACGGCTGGATGCGTATTTGGCTACGCGTTTGGCGGATTTGTCTCGTTCACGCATCCAGACCTTGATTCGGGAGCAATTTATCGTCGTCAATGGTGTGAAAGCGAGGCCACGGGATGCCGTAAAGAAGGGGGATTTGATCGGGGTGACCATTCCTGAGGCGGTTCCACTGGAAAATGCCCCTCAGGATTTGCCGTTGGAGGTGTTGCATGAGGATGAGGACCTAATCGTCGTCAACAAGGCACACGGGATGGTCGTTCATCCAGGGCCCGGCAATCCTGATGGAACGCTGGTCAACGCGATGTTGTATCATTGCCGGGGCAAATTGTCCGGGATTGGCGGGGTGGAGCGGCCAGGAATTGTGCATCGCTTGGACAAAGATACGTCGGGTTGTTTGGTGGTAGCGAAGTCCGATGCGGCGCATCAATCGTTGGTGGAGCAATTTTCTGAGCGCAAGCGCATGGAGAAACTGTATTTGGCGGTTACCCAAGGTGTGCCCAAGCCAGACAAAGACACGGTGTTCACGCACATTGGGCGTCACCCAGTGAACCGTCAGAAGATGGCGGTGGTGAATCCGCCTGGAGGCAAAACGGCGATCACGGACTACGAGGTTTTATACAAGGATCCAGCGACGGTGACGGCATTGGTGTTGTGTCATTTGCACACGGGGCGCACGCATCAGATTCGTGTGCACTTGCATCACAAAGGGGCTCCGATTGTGGCGGACCCCATTTACGGAAAATCAGTGAAGAAGATCGAGTTGCCAGATCGTTTGATGCTGCATGCATGGAAGCTCAGTTTTGAGCATCCCATGACGGGCAAGACCGTGAAATTCCAGGCCCCGATTCCAGAAGAGTTTCGGCCTTGGATCGAGAAGGCCGAACTTTAGCGGCTGCTGAGAGCCTATAGTTCCGTCAGCCGGATGTTGCGAAAGTGGATTTCGCTACCTTCGGATTGGAGGCCGATTGGGCCGCCGATGATGTCGAGCCCACGGGCTTCGTTGACGAGTTCGCCATTGATCGTCACGGAGATCGAGTCTCCTTGGATGGTGATGTCGTATTGATTCCACTCGCCTGCAGGTTTCTCAGCAGCTTTGAGTTTGGGCATGGCGTAGAACTTGCCAATTTTTTCGCTGTCGATTTCTTTCAGACGTTCAGTGTCGCCGCTGAGCGATGCCCCGTAGAACGCGTAGACGTCGCCCGCTTTGCCGTGTTGGAGTTGGCATTCGACACTTTTGGGCAGAAAGGTCTCGGGCTCGCCATCAATGCGGAGGAGGACGCCGCTATTGGTAGGTTCGGTGCCAGGCGCCCAACGCCATTCGAGGCTGAGATTGTAGTTTTGGTAGGAGGCGTCGGTGTGCAGGTAGCCGAGTGGCATGCCCGTGGAGATCAGCATGCCGTCTTTGGCGCTCCAGACGTCTTCCTTCTTGAGATCGGGGTCGACGAGGACCACCGACCATCCGTCGAGGTTTTTGCCGTTGAAAAGCTCGGTGCTTGTGGTGGTGGAGGTTTCAGTCTCAACCGGTTTGCTGCAGGAGGAGATCAAGATGGCGGTGGCAGAGCAGGCGAAGGCAGTGAGGAGTGAATGCATGGTAGTGATGGATACGCCATGATGAAGCCATAGCTAGCGAAAATCTTTGGGTTTCTTGGGCCGTGGAATCAAATTATCCTAGCTAACGCTGGTCTGATGGCTCAATTCTCGTTATGGCCAAAGCCAATTCGAACAACAATTTCCCATGGCAAACGATCTGACTGTTATCAAGACTGGCACAGGTGTGCTCACCAAAGACGATGACGTCGGCATCAATTATGAGGCCATGGAGCTTCTGGTCGACTCGATTGCGGGTCTCATGAATAGTGGGCATCGGTGTGTATTTGTGTCGTCCGGTGCTGTTGGTTCTGGAGTCACGGCATTTGGCATGAACGAATACCCGAAAGACACGGCTACGCGCCAAGCCTGTGCGGCGGTCGGGCAGGCGAGGTTGATGCATTCATACAGCATCATGTTTGCCGAGCGCGGGATCGCGATTGGGCAGGTTTTGCTGACAGCCTCAGATTTATCGACTCGCAGACGTGCAAAATATGTTTCCCGCACACTCGACCGATTGTTGGCGGAGCCCCATATCTTGCCCATCATCAACGAAAACGACTCAGTGGCAGTGCAGGAGTTGAAGTTTGGTGACAACGACATGTTGTCGGTACTGGTCGCCAAGTTGATGAAGGCCAAGCGGGTGATTCTTTTGACCAGTGTCGATGGTTTGATGGATCCTGAGACAAAGGAATTGGTGCCAGAAGTGGCAGCGGTGGATGATGTCTTCCATCACGTGCGTAATGACAAGGGTCGCTTTTCCATGGGTGGGATGGCGTCCAAGTTGGCGGCTGTGAAGTTTGCCGTTCATGCTGGCATCGAAACGCACATTGCAAATGGCCGTCATCCAGAACGGCTTGTAAACATTATCGATGGTGGCCCTCGAATTTCTACCCGCTTTCATGCGGAAACCACATGATGATTTTATGCTAACAATTGAAGAAACGATTCACCAAATGGGAAAGCAGGCTCGCGCTGCTGCCTACAAGCTTGCTCAGCTCAGTTCGAATGAGAAAAACAACATTCTGCGCTCGATGGCCGACGCGATTCGCAAAGCGGCGCCCGAATTGATTGAGGCGAATGCAAAAGATCTTCAAGCGGGCACCGAGAAAGGCTTGTCGTCGGCGATGATCGATCGATTGCGTCTTAATGAGGAGCGGATCGAGGCGATGGCTAGCGGCATCGATCAAGTGGCGTCTTTGCCCGACCCTGTGGGCCAAGTCATGGAGGCCTGGGACCGGCCCAATGGGATAGAGATCGAGCAAGTTCGCGTGCCGATTGGAACGATTGGAATTATTTATGAGAGTCGGCCGAACGTCACGGCAGACGCCGCGGCGTTGTGCTTCAAAACGGGCAATGCGACCATCCTTCGTGGCGGCAGTGAGGCGATCCATTCGAATCGTGCGATTGCTGGGGTGTTGGCTTCAGCGGGTGCACCAGACCATGCGGTTCAGCTCATTCCTTTCACCGATCGTCAGAGTGTGGCGGTGATGGCTGGGATGGACAAGTGGTTGGATCTGATCATTCCGCGCGGTGGCAAGGGGTTGATTGAGGCCGTGGTCACGTTGGCGCGCATGCCGGTGATCAAGCACTACGATGGAATTTGTCACATGTTCATCGACAAAGATGCGGATCTTGAGATGGGTGTCAGGTTGGCGGTCGATGCCAAGACGCAGAAGTGCGGGGTGTGCAATGCTCTGGAGACATTGTTGGTGCATCGCGATGTCGCGAAAGAGTTTCTGCCGATGGTGGCAAAGGCGATGAGAGAAAAGCAGGTTGAATTGAGAGCTTGTCCTGAAACGTTGGAAATTCTTCCTGAGGCGAAGCCGGCGACAGATGAAGACTGGAGCACCGAATACCTCGATTTGATCCTATCGATCAAAATTGTGGGTTCGCGCGAAGACGCAATCACTCACATCAATCATTATAGTTCGCAACACACCGACACGATTGTCACTGGCGACAAAGAGGCGGCTGAACATTTCCTCAGATCGGTGGATTCTGCGTGTGTCTTCCACAATGTTTCGAACCGTTTTGCCGATGGCGGTGAGTTTGGCTTTGGTGCAGAGATTGGAATTTCTACCGATAAGTTGCACGCACGTGGGCCGATGGGCTTGCGTGAATTGACGAGCTATCAGTATCGCGTTCGCGGTGTGGGACAGACCAGGGGGTGAGCGCGCCTGCGGCGCTTGAACGTCCAACGTTGAACTTTGAACTTTGGACATCGAAGTGAGAAAGGTCTGACGTGCCGTCGTTCTCTTTCGCTTTTCCGAACTTCAGCGTTTGAAGTTGGATGTTCGATGTTCAATGTTCAATCGACCTTGCTCATCTCGTGGACGGTGACGTTTTCGATGGCATCTTCGGTTGAGGTGAGGAAGGCAGCGATGTGGTCGCTGTTCATGTGGTCTTGCCAGAGTTCGCGGGTTTCCCAGATTTCGTAGAAGAGGAAGATGGCGGGGTCTTCATTGTCTTGGTGAAGGTCGTATTGAACGCAGCCGGCTTCCGCGAGAGTGGGGGCAATGAGGCCAGTGAGGCCTGCTTTGACGCGATCGACTTGATCGGTTTTGGCTTCGATCTCTGCGACGATGATGAGAGGTGGTTTCATGGGAGGGGTTTTAATAAATGCTGAAACGCTGAAAAGCTGAAATGTGGAAATGTGGGAATGCTGTTAAATGAACCGCAGATGCACACAGATTAACTCAGATATAAAATAGGATGCGAATAATCCTATTTATTTACCCCCCTCCGGTGATGGCACTGAGGGCTCTCGCTGTGCTAAAGTCCATGTCGTTCCTGTCTACCCCGCGTGCCCCGACACGGTCGGGGATGAAGGAGGGGCTCCATTGCGGTTGAATTAAAATTCTCCAAAAACCTCAGCATCGACAGCGATTGAAGATGCGCTAGTATTTCGGGCGAATGACGCTTCAGGAACTTGGTTGGAATTCAGACTTTGAGGAGGCTTTTGCGCCGTATCGCGCAAAAGGCTGGCAACCAGCGCGGTTGATTCGTGAGACGCCGATCAACTATGGAGCTTTTCTTGAAGGGGGTGAGGAGATCGATGTGGTGTTGTCGGGTCATGTTTGGCACGAGGCGGTCGATGACGCGGATTTGCCAGCAGTTGGCGATTGGGTCGCGGTGGATGTGGGGGATGAGAATACCGATTCGATGATTCGCGCTAGTTTGCCGCGTCAGTCCTGCTTTGCGCGGAAGATGCCGGGCAATGCGGCGCAGGCACAGGTGATCGGTGCCAATGTGGATATCGTCGCGGTCGTGACGGACGCGGGTTCCGACTACAATCTACGTCGGATGGAACGCTACTTCACGCTGATTCAGCGCAGTGGTTCGAAGGCAGTGGTGTTGGTCAACAAGTCCGATTTGTTCCCTAAAGAGCAGAATGAACAAGCCGCGAAGGAAATTTCCGACCTGTGGGATGGCGCCGATGTTTATGTGACCAGTGCAATGAAGGGCGAGGGCCTCAAAGTTCTGAGGCAGTATCTAAAAAAGGGTGTGACCATGTGCGTGGTGGGCTCGAGTGGTGTTGGGAAGTCGACCTTGGTGAATCAACTTTACGGTGAAGAGTGGCAGTGGACGAGTGAGGTGAATGAAACGACGGGGAAAGGTCGTCACACCACGACATCACGTGAACTTGTTCCTTTGCCCGGCGGCGGCATGTTGATCGACAACCCAGGGATGCGTGAGATCCAGATGTGGACCGATGAGGCGACCTTGCGTGAGAGTTTTTCTGATGTCGAAGCCATCGCTGCTGATTGCAAGTTCTCGGATTGCAGTCACCAGAAAGATGCGGGCTGTGCGATTCGCGAGGCGGTCGAGAATGGCCAACTGGATGAGGCTCGGTATGAGAGTTTTCTAAACTTGGAGGATGAGGTCGCGCATTTGAAAAAGCGGGCAGAGAAGCGGCAAATGGCGGTGGAGCGTTGGGCGAAGCGAAACAGCAAGGTGAAGGCACGGAATTTGGCGGACCGGATTCAACTCGAGCGCGACGAGCGCGGGGAGCTATAGGTAAAAGCTGAAATGCTGAGATTGGGTTGGGGGATCAGATTATCTGAGGGCGGCACGGACCCTGCTTGTCGTCGTGCATGATCGCTTTCACGCTCGATTTCGAGAAACACCCATTTCTAGCCAACCCGTGGTTGGTTGTGGTTGGTGGCACGGTGTTGGTGGCCATCGTCATGCTGGTGTTTCGTATTCTCGTATTGGGTCGTATGCGGAAATACACGGATCGTAGCCGCTTCTCGATCGATAGCATTGTTGTTCGAGCGGCGGGACCACCGATCAACCTGTTGATCTTGGTCGCGCTCATGTTGATCGCGACGTATTTGATGATCGAGGTGGACCTGTATTCAGGCAAGCAGTTGTCCGATATCAAGTTGGCAGCACAGATTATCACAGTTGTGGCCACGGTGCTTTTCATTGACCGGTTTGTCCGCGGTTTGATTGTTTGCTATTCGGAGACGTCTGTTGCTGTTCAAAACAGCAAAGGGGTGATTCTTGGGTTAACTCGCGGCCTGGTGGTTGGGGTTGGGGTATTGGTTTTGCTGGGAACCATGGGGGTTTCAGTCACGCCGATCATTGCATCATTGGGGATTTCGTCGTTGGCGGTTGCGTTGGCATTGCAGCCGACGCTGGAGAACTTTTTCTCTGGGGTTCAGTTGGTTCTCGATAAGCCGATTCGTGTGGGCGACTACATCGAGTTGAGCTCGGGTGAGCAGGGGTTTGTGGAGCGGATTGGTTGGAGGACGACATGGATCAAGATGTTGCAGAACAACACGGTGATCATTCCGAACAGCGAGTTGTCAAAATCTCGCTTGATCAACTATTTCTACCCCGAAAAAGAATTGTCGGTTCCAGTGGATGTGGGGGTGCATTACAGTTCGGACTTGGAGCATGTAGAACGAGTGACACTAGAAGTGGCTCGCGAGACCTTGCTTGAGCACGAATGGGGAGTGGAGACCTACGAACCGAAGTTCTTTTATACGGCGTTCGATAGTTCGAGCATCAATGTGACGGTGATTTTGCGCGCAAAGGAGTATTTCAACCGATTTTGGGTGAGGTCGGCTTTCATCAAGAAGTTGCACAAGCGTTATGCTGAGGAAGGCATTGTGATTCCGTTCCCGATTACAGCGATCAACACCGACCAGGAGTCGGCGATCGTGAAGGTTCGAGAGATGGAGTCGGGGGAATGATGATCGGGGAGAATTTCAGGTAAAAACTGAAATTCGAAATGCTGAAACACGGGAATTAGGTTGTGGTGGTTGCATCTGGGATATTCTGGTAGATGTTATTGAATGAAAAAGATTCTTATGGCGGTTTTGGGGTTGTCGTTTGTGGGGTGTGCGGTGGCGATTGAGTCGGATTTGATTGGTCCAGAGGCCGCAGCGAAGTGGGTGGCAGAGACGCCAGATATTCAGGTCTTGGATGTTCGAACTCCGGCGGAGTATGCCGAGGGGCATTTGAAGGATGCGATTCGGGTAACCTGGGGAGAGGATGATTTTGAGAAGCAGGCAAAAGCGGCACTCGACCTGAAACGCCCAGTTTTGGTTTATTGCCGCAGTGGCCGGCGCAGCACGGCTGCTACGGAATCGCTGCAAAAGCTGGGCTTTAAGAACTTGAAGAACCTCGAAGGTGGGATCGTAGCTTGGCAGAAAGCAGGCAAAACGGTTATCAAACCGTAGTGACCGACGAATCATGGATGCAGCTAGCGCTTGAAGAGGCGCGGAAAGGGGTGGGGCGAACGGCCCCGAACCCTCCAGTTGGGGCTGTGATCGTCAAGCAGGGTGAGCTCTTGGGCAAAGGATGGCACCGCAAGGCGGGCCAGCCTCATGCGGAACGCGAGGCGATTGCTGATGCTCTAGACAAGCATGGCGCGGAGGCGATCCAGGGGTCGACGATTTATATAACATTGGAGCCCTGTTCGACGCAGGGCCGGACGCCAGCATGCACCGATGGGATTGTGGAGGCTGGAATCGTACGGGTGGTCTATGCCTGCGTAGATGAAAACGCGGATCATGCTGGGAGAGCGAATGAGGTGTTGGAAAAAAAAGGGATCGAAGTGGAATCGGGAGTGTGTCGGGAAGATGCGGAGAAAATCCTGCGACCATTTTTCAAAGTTCAGAGAACAGGATTGCCGTGGGTGATTTGGAAGACTGCGATGAGTCTGGATGGTCGGTTGACACGGCCGCCGGGTGAGGGTCAGTGGTTAACAGGCGAGGCTGCGCGAGCAGATGTTCAGAAATTGCGGTCGACCGTGGATGCTATTCTAACATCTGGAGAGACCGTGCGCCGCGATAAGCCAGCTTTGACGATTCGTGTCCCTGAATTGGTGGAAGGTCGGGATCAACCGTGGCGTGTCGTATTTTCGGATCAGCCTGAGAGTTTGCCGCAAGACGCGCCTTTGTTTTCGGACGAATGGAATGATCGGACCTTGGTTCGGCCGCGTGCTGGGCTGGAGGAGACGTTGAAGAATCTTGTCAGTGAGCAGGGTGTGCTCAGTTGCATGACCGAGGCGGGCGGGGTGTTTTCTGCGGCTTTGCTAGAGGCGGGTTTGGTGGATGAAGTGGTCGTGTATTATGCGCCTTTGCTTTGCGGTGGGCCGGTTCCGGCGATGGCGGGTGCGGGTTTGCCGGTGGCGCTCAAGATCACGGATGTGGACTATGCCCAATTGGGCAACACCGTGCGGGTCAAAGGAAGAGTGGATCGTTGATAAAGGACGGGTGGGGACGCAGTATCGTTTGGTTGACCCCAAACACCCATGCGCCACTCCAACCTATTGCCCGTCCTTCTTGTTGCCTTTGTCTGTTCAACTTTGCTGCAGGCGGCTCCGCTCAAGCTTCATACGATTTTCAGCAGCCACATGGTGTTGCAGCGTGATCAGCCCATCACCATTTGGGGTTGGGCGGATGTGGGAGACAAAGTCACGGTCAAGTTTGCCGGACAGACTGCTGAAGCGACAGCCGCGGGTGATGCCGGGCGGTGGGAGGTCAAGTTTCCTGCCCGCGAAGCCAGTGCTGAGCCGCTGACATTGGTGGCCACGAGCAATGATGAAAAGGTGGCGATGGATAACATCGTCATGGGCGATGTCTGGGTGGCCAATGGTCAGAGCAATATGGCGTGGTCGTTGCAGAAGACCGTTTCTGCCGACTTTGAAATCCCGCAGTCGAATCGTCCATTGCTGCGCCATTTTCGGATCTCGTCCAATGAGCAAGCGACCATGCAAGCCGACATCCCTGTTGAGAAAGTGACCTCTGGCGGGTGGGAGGTATCGACTCCGGAAGTGTCGGGTGGCTTTTCGGCCATCGGCTATCACTTCGGAGCAAACCTGCAACAGGCGCAGCAAATCCCGATTGGGATCATCAGCAATGCGCGTGGAGGAGCTTCGATCGAGAGTTTGGTGCCTCGCCGTAAGTTTGCCGAAGATCCGCTGACCAAGCGATACGAGGAGCATGTGACCAAGCGTCAGGAGGAGTTTGATTTCAGGGCCGAGGCGCTTGTCCGTTGGGAGCGTTCGATCGAGAGAGCCAAGCGCAAGAAAATCCCCGAGGTCAAATGGCCGAAGAAGCCCGAGGGGCATGAGAATCTTGTTTCCTGGAATATTCCGGGCATGAGTCCGAGTGATGCCGGAGCCTGTTACAATGGCATGTTTGGCGTCTTCATGGGAATTAAGCTTAAAGGAGTAATTTTTCATCAAGGTTTCAACAATGCGCTGAGTTCCAATTGTCGTCCTGAGCGTTATCGCAAGCTGATGCGCTTGATGGTCGAGGGTTGGCGTGAGGACTTTGAGCAACCGGAGTTGGCGGTTGGGATCATTGGGTTTTGTGCCGGTGGGAATACGCAGCACGAAGACAATTTTGAGTTGGAAGATAAAGGTGGAGCGGCATACATTCGCGAAGCTCAACGATTGGGCCTGGCTGATGTGAAGGATCCGGAGCGCACGGCCTTTCTCCCGGCGTATGATGTGCAGATTCCCGGTTTGCATCCGCAAAAGAAACGTGATCACGGCATGCGTGCCGCGCGTTGGGCGATGAACCGCATTTACGACAGCAAGATGTATTGGGAAACCGCCGCATTGGTCTCAGCGGAGGCCAAGGGTGACGAAATGGTTTTGACCTTTGATAAGCCGGTGATGCCGGATGATAAGGGCACGATTCCCCGTGGGTTCTCGATCGCGGGAGAAGATGGCAAATACTACATGGCTCACGCTCGTTTTCGGACCAAAAAAGATCAGAAGAACATGGGCAACGCGGGTCAGTTCGAGGCGAGTATCATCCACGTTTGGAGCCCGCTGGTCGAGAAACCGGTGGCGGTTCGTTATGGTTGGGCGGTTAGCCCGCAGGCCAATTTAAAGGTGGCGGGCAAACCAAGCTGTCCATTGCCAAGCTTCCGCACCGATGAGTGGGATTGGCCTGAAAGCGAGGACCCCGAGGTATCAGCGGTCGGCAAAGTGGAAAACAAGACGATGGGCGAGGATGCCCAGCAGCGGTTTGATTACCGCCAACTGGAGGAGGCTAAGCGAGGAATGGAAATTCATGAGAGACTGAAGAAGTTGGGGCGGGGTGAGTGATTTCAAAAAAATCAATTCATCAGATTGCTGCGAACTGCCAAATTTTTTCCATGGTTGCATTTCAGCGATGGATTGAGTCGGGCTTTTTCGTAGATAGGGTCATGGCGATGAATGATACGATTCGAGTGCTGGCAGTAGGTGTAGGAGTGTTGTGCAGCTCGATCTTGGTGGATGCCGCGCCGAAGCGGCCGGAGCCGGAATTGAAAACCATCGACAACGGCACCGTAAAAATCGGGATTGATCGATCGATGGGCGCATCCGTGACGTGGTTGTCGTGGGAGGGGCATCCAGAAAATGCGATCAACATTCATGATCCGGGTCGCTTGCTGCAGCAGTCGTATTATGCGGGCAAAAAGTTGGAACGCATTAAAGACGGTCAATCCAAGCATTGGAGTCCTTGGGTATGGAATCCGATTCAAGGCGGTGGTGTGGGTTCTTGGGCGCGGGTGACGAAGTTTGAGAAACTCGATGAAGACCGATTGGTTTCGGAGACGGTTCCAAAATTATGGGACATGGCCGATGAGGAAGCTCAAGCGGTGATGATTCAGCGATGCATGTATGAGAAAGGTATGCCGAATGTGGTGGAGGTTCGGAATCGGTTGGAATGCAAACGCGAGAAGGGAGACATTTGGGGCGACAAGGCCTTGCCGCGTCATCAGGAGTTGCCCGCATGTTATTTTACGAGGCAGTTTGACGACTTCCAGATTTACCAAGGCAAGGGCAAGTGGAAGAAAGTGACACAGAAGCCGGGTCCACCGTGGGGAAAGGTGACGCCCGAGTTGAATGCGATGGCGTGCTTTAATGATAAGGGTCAGGGTATTGGGATATATTGTCCGGTGGCGGATACGCATTGGAACTTCGGTCCGGTAGGGGGCAATAAAAAGGCCGGCCCAACTCACCCGCATTGTGTGCACATGGCGCCGCTTGCGACGGTGGGGCTTGGGCCGAAGACTGTGATGGATTATCGCTATTGGATCATTTGCGGGAGTAAGGAAGAGGTGGCGAAGCGCCTTGAGCAGTTGATGGTGAAATACAAGGGGGAGAAGCTGGGGCTTAGGGAATAAATGCTGAAAATCTGAAAGCTGAGGTGCGGAAATTGGGGTGATGCATCGGTTTGAGGCGATATGGCGCTCTTGAGGTGGGGGATTTAACCTTGCGCGTGGAGGCAGGTTGGAAAGAATCCGCGCCCCGCGCCGCGGTTCCAACCCATGAGCGAATCCTCTGATACCCCAGCCAACGCAAGCTTCGACGAGATTGGCGAAGTCTTGAAGTCCAACGACTCCTTTCTGCTTCTTAGCCACGTCCGTCCTGATGCGGATGCCATTGGCTCCGAGCTCGCCCTCGGTCATTCTCTTTTGGCGATGGGGAAAACCGTTCGTTTTGTGAATGAAGATGGCTTGCCTGAAAATCTCGCGTTTCTTCCTGGTTCCGAAAAAATCGAATCTCCACCTGAGTCCCCGATTGATGTGGATGTGGTCATCGCTTTGGACACTGCGACAAAGCCACGCCTTGGTGATAAATCGTTGAAGGCTGCTGCGAATGGAAAAATTTGGATCAACATCGACCACCACAAGTCGAATCCGAAATATGGCGATATCAACTTGGTTGATCCGACCAGTCCGGCGACAGGACAAATTCTCTACGAGCTTATCAAACATCTCGATATGCCGCTTCCGGATGAAACGCGCGATTCGATCTACGTCGCGGTTTCGACTGACACCGGGTCGTTCCAATATCCATCCACAACTGCGAAGACCTATGACATGGCGGCGGATCTGATTCGCCGTGGTTTGGATGTGGGTGCGATCAATTCGAAGACTTACGATGAACAACCGTATCGCCGATTGGAATTGATGCGGGCTTTGCTCAGTAATTTGGAGCGCTCCGAAGATGGCTTGGTTGCCAACTGGATGATGCATGATCAAGTGCGTGTCGACTTCGGGTTGTTGCCTG
This sequence comes from Luteolibacter sp., assembly GCA_043566505.1. Taxonomy (GTDB): domain Bacteria; phylum Verrucomicrobiota; class Verrucomicrobiia; order Verrucomicrobiales; family Akkermansiaceae; genus Luteolibacter. The sequence goes on from CP121322.1 coordinate 2,026,808, forward strand.
AAGATAGCGAAGGGTTGATCGACATCATCCGCGGCATCCGCGGTGTGCTGGTGGCAGTATTCTTCGAAGAGCTACCCGATAAAAAAGTGCGTGTTTCGATGCGATCAAAAGACAAGAGTTTCGATGTTTGTCTCGTCGCGCAAGAGTTCGGTGGTGGAGGTCACTCTCTTGCCGCTGGAATCCGCATGTCGAGTCCGATCGAAGAAGCAAAAGCAAAAGTATTGGCAGAGATCCGTCGACGCCTCGATGAAGCATCCAATTGATTTTCCTAACATGAATCCATCCCCGATAGATCCCCAACAGCCGAGCGGCGTGCTGCTCATTGATAAAGCGCCCGACATGACATCACACGATGTTGTTGCCATTGGGCGTCGTGCCTTGAATACCAAGAAAATCGGCCACTGTGGCACTCTTGATCCCATGGCGACAGGTTTGCTGATGCTGGTTGTGGGTCGTGCCACCAAGATTCAGGACCTCCTGATGAGCGAGGACAAAGAGTATGTTGGCACTTTGACTTTGGGCAAGACCACCAGCACACAGGACCGGGAAGGTGAGGTGGAAGAGGAGAAAGATGTGCCTGATTTCACTGAAGCGCAGATCAAAGAAGCCTTTGAAGCATTCATGGGTGAGTTTGAACAAGTCCCCCCGATGGTTTCTGCGATCAAGAAGGATGGAGTTCCCTTGTACAAGCTAGCGCGCCAAGGCAAGACCGTTGAGCGCAAGCCACGTGCGGTGCGGGTTGATTCATTTGAGATCACCCGAGTGGCATTGCCTGAAGTGGATTTTGTCGTCCGTTGCTCCAAAGGTTTCTATGTGCGGACGTATGCGCATGATATTGGCCAAAAGCTGGGATGCGGTGCGCATTTGAGTGATTTGCGTCGGACTCGTTCCGGCAAGTTCACCCTGGATCGCGCGGTGCCAGCGATGGACTTGAAAACGATCCCGAGAGACGAGCTCTTCAAGTCGCTCGTGTCATTGGCGGAGATTTCGCTGATGCGGGGGGCGTAGGACGCGGGGCGTCCTGTTCTTGGTTCCGGCTATGCCGCCCCGACCTGTCGGGGTTGGTTGTTTTTAACCGCAGATGGACACAGATGAAAGGGATGTTAAGATGCGACTAATAGCATGAGGCGTAATGTGATATGGAGTGTAATGGTGAGTCTGGGGTTGATAGGGATTTTGATGTCTATCAAGCTGGCAATTCCCTTGGGCTACAAAGAGACGAGTTTACACCCAATAGCCATAGCGCATGTGAAAGGGCTGCAAGCACATGGTGAGGTCGATCCGATGGAATGCGCGGCTCGGTATCTCTATTTTATGACCGACTACGACAGCGAGACCCCTGATCGGATACGGGTTTCACAAAAGCGGTTATCCGATGAGCGAGTTCGAATCACCCTGCATGACCCAAGCTGTCACGATGATAGCGTGAGTGAATCAATCCGCCGAATCTATCTTGAGCGTGATCAAGAGGGAGATTGGGTTCCTGTTCGGCATGAATGGTCTCACAAGGGTCGAGGTAGGATCGGATGGACGACTCGGCCCACGAGTTAAGCAATCAGCAAGATGACAGAACACAAATTGAGCTCTTCGCCTTCTGACACGCTCACTTGCCCGAAATGCAAGCGACAGACCAAGCGCATTCAGGTGGATTTGGAGGAGAATGATTTTGGGCGATTGATGTTGCTGGGTGGATTTGCGGCCATCTTTCCTAGGGTTGAGAAAGCCTATTGCTGTGAGCATTGCGGGAAATTCTTTGGCCGAAAGACTGGGCCGGGAAAAATAGAGAATCTGGTGGTGAAGGTGTTGTTGATCGCGATTGTGGGTGCCGTCTTGATCGCAGTGATTCTTTTGATTGTGAGTGGTGTGTTTGGGGTTTAAATGGATTCGATGCAGATGACTAAAAAAACGCACATTTCCTACAAGCTGGCCTGGTTTTGCGTGGTTCTTTTCGGGATCTCACTTTTCGGGCCGGCGGTGGATCCAGACATGGGTGCGTGGAACAAGCCGGACAGCAAACCTGTTCCCGGTTTTATGCCTGCGCTGGTTTGCTGGTGGTTTTATCCTTCGAATCTAGCAGTTCTTCTGAGTCCGCTTTTGATATTCATCTGTGTGCGGTTAAAGCGATCGCGAATCGCACTCTATGTCCTGCTGTCCTTTTATGTTCTCTCACCATTTATGGTGATGTTTTCAGCGGGCGACATCCGCTCCGTTGGGTGGGGCTTTTATCTCTGGTGCTTCACGTATCTTTTCGCGGCGGTTGCTGCGGGTTGGGCTACGGATGCTGTGGGGAAGAGATTGATGATTGACGACATATGATTGTCGATTTTCGATTTTTTAGCTGCTAGGCAGCGACCCAGCCAAGGCTTGCACTGCTTCGGTAGGATGCGCGGCGGAAAGGCTGACGCGGAGTCGGGCAGTGTTGCGGGGGACGGTTGGGAAACGGATGGCGGGGACGAGGAATCCCTGGTCGTTGAGTGTTTGCGAAGCTTCTATGGTAGCTTCGTTGGTTCCTAAGACGATGGGAATGATGGGGGTGTGGTGGCCGCCGAGGAGATCGATGTGCTTTTGGAGTTGGCCGCGCAATGATTTGCCTTCGGTGGAGCGAATGAGATTGATCGATTCAATCGCTGCGTGAGCGATGGCTGGTGGTGGTGCTGTGGAGTAAATGAAAGACCGGGCGCGATTGATGAGGAGATCGGCCCACGCTCGAGATGTCGCGATGTATCCGCCAGACAAGCCTGCGGCTTTGCTGAGGGTTCCCATTTGGAAGGTGATCCGCGACTGCAGGTCTTCTTGTTCTGCGAGCCCCATGCCGTTCTCGCCAAGCACACCGAAACCGTGGGCTTCATCGAGCATGAGGAATGCGTCGTATTCCTCTGCAAGTTCCACGATTTCACGCAACGGGCAGAGATCGCCGTCCATGCTGAAAACTGATTCCGTGGCGATAAGGATACGGGCATCGGCAGATTTTTCGCGGATGCCAGAGAGCAGTTTCTTGAGTTTTGTGAGATCGTTGTGGGGAAACACGCGGAGAGTTGCGCCGGAGAGGAGTGAGGCATCGACGAGGCAAGCGTGCGAAAGTTTATCGATGATGATGAAGTCGTCTTTACCAACGATGGCGGGAATGGCGCCAAGCGAGGTGGCGAAGCCAGAGGAGAAGGTGAGGGCGGCTTCTGATTGTTTTGCTTCGGCGATGGTGGCTTCCAGTTGCTGGTGTGGCGGGAGTGTTCCTGCCACTAGCCGTGATGCCGCGGAGCCGGCGCCATATTGTTTTACGCCATCAATGATGGCCGCTTCGATTTGTGGGTGGCGGGCAAGGCCAAGGTAGTCGTTGGATGCAAAGTTCCAGAGTTCTTGGCCATTGCGTGTGATGCGAATGCCCGAGGCGGATTCAAGAGGTTTGAGTTCGCGCAACAGCCCGACTTGCTGCAGTTCGTTCAGTTCGTCGGACGGGCTTTTCATTGGGTTAGCGTTCGAGTGCCCAGCGGAGAAGCTTCTCGCTGTCTTTCCAGATGTTGGGCGTGTTGGATTTTAGCACGACGCTGACGACCTCACGTCCTTCAAGGCTGCCGCTGGCGACCAGGCAGCGTCCTGAAGCGCGGGTGGTTCCTGTTTTCATTCCGTTGCAGTAAGGCAGCTCTTTGAGAATGCGGTTGGTGTTTTCCAGTGTTATCGTGCGGCCGTTGTTGAAGCGGAATGTGAACTCCTGAGTGTTGGTGTATTGGCGGATGATGGGTTCGTTGTAGGCGGCTAGCCCAGCGATCGCCATGTCGCGGGCGGTGGAGTATTGGCCTGGCTCTGTTAGGCCATGGGGGTTTTTGAAGTGCGAGTTGCGCATGCCCAGTTCCTCACACTTCTTATTCATTAACTTCGCGAAAGCCCGTTGGCTGCCTGCGACATCGCGTGCGAGTGCGCGACCGACGTCATTCGCGCTCTTGATCAGTAATACTTCGAGAAGTTCACGTCGGGTGTAGGTCTCGCCTGCGCGTAGCCCAAGTTTGGTGGGTTCGCAGTTGGCATCGGATCTGGTGATGCGGATTTTTTTGTCGAGATTGCCGGCGTCGATCACGCAGAGGGCGGTGATGAGTTTTTGGGTGCTGGCGACCGCGCGTTTTTGGTCAGCGTTTTTGGCGCAGAGCACGCGCTTTGTTTTCACATCAATCACGAATGCGCTTTCAGCATACAGAGCCGGCGGCGGAGTGGCTGGCACCATGTCGGCTGGCACTTCTTTCAATTGCACATTCCCTTGGGGCGGGTCATTGCGGCCCGCTGGTGAGTAGGGTTGGCAGGATGCGATGAGCAAGACGGTGCCTGCCAATAGGGTGAATGAAGCACAGTGCGCTTGTGACATGGCTAGCATCATCGGCAAGCAGGTCAGCGGATCAAGTCGGAACCGTTAAGAATGGTTCAACGGGGTGGCAGAAGGCTGCCGCTCGATTGCGCATCGGAGTCGGAAAACGACGATTCTTGAAAATCGATTGCGCCGCCATGGATTTGGTAGCGGCTGACTCGTTCGTGGGATTTCGCGAGTTCGCGGCCAGTCCGCAAGCGCTCTAGATCTTTTTTGCGAACCGTGACAATTCGCGGCTGGTCGCGCTTGAGGAAGTTCGGCATTTGAAACAGGCTTTTCTTCGTTGCTTCCTCGGTGGAGAATTCCACATCGTGAATTCCATACATGGCGGTTGGCTCATGTTTTTTTTGCGTAAGCTTTTGGATCGATGCACAGGAGGTGATGCCCGTGCAGGCAGCAGCGATCACAAGAGTCATGGAGCGGGGGAGTTGCAAAGTGGACGGAATATAGCAGCCGATTGGGAGCTGTCGATCTCAGGATCGGTGGCGGTTTCGTCACTTTGACTGCAAAACAAGGTAGTTGCGGACTTTGCGGGTCCAAATGGAGTGCGAGGAAATGGGTTTTCCCGCGATTTTCCCCGACACCCAGAGGTCGCAGGAGCTGCCGCCGTCGAGGTTGAGGGCGGATTTTACCGTCCAAGGAGTTGGGGAGTGTTTTGAGAGCGAGTTGGCCAATTGGTTGAGCGAGCACGGGCTGGTGATGCCGATCCACCATTGGTTTTTGCCATTCCAGAGGATGATGCTGCGGTCGCGGATGTTGGTTTTGTTGAGGTCAGTTACCGAGAGGGAGTTGTCGATGAGCATCGGCCCCGATTGGAGGAGCTCTTGCATGCCTTTGGCATTCTTGAACCCGAGGGTCTCGCGTCGTGTGATGCGTGGGATGCCATTTTTGGGTCGGTGCCAGGCGGCGCTGCCTAGCGATGATGCTGAGTTCCAGTAACCGGCTGTATTGCCATTGCTGACGACCAAGCCGAGCGGTTTTCCCTCGGGAGTGAAGAATCCTCCATTGATGGCAGCGATGCCGCTGTTGGCTTGGCCTGCATCGGATGCCTGTTGGTATTCGGTGCCGGGTCCATTGGATTGGTCGGCGATGGAGAGCTGGTGGGAGCGGGAGTCGAAGGAGACGCCTTGGAATGTGATGCCGTTGATGATCTTTTGGGCATAACGAGGAGCCGAGACGGGGGGAGATGGTGGCTTAGCGGGCGGGGTTTCAGCAATTCCAGCCTGCGTTGGTGCAGGCTTCTCCGGTGGTGGCGCAAGCACAGGCGGTACGGGGTGGCATTGAGTCAGTAGGCCAAGGCTGATGAGGGGCAGAGCGATCCGCATGTCTCTTGATCGCATGGAATGGGTGGGCAGCCAAGGCGTGAAGTCAGATGAAAGAGAGGATCGGCTTTTTTAAAGCACAGAGGCACAGAGGAGTTACAGAGGATATAGAAACAAAACTCAGAGATCTCTTTTTTCTCCGTGCCTCTGTGGTGGGGGAAATCATCGCCTTATTGCTGTAATTTGGACTTCCATCGTGGGCCGGTAGACTTCAAACCATTTGGCATGGCTGAACGTGAGGATCTGAAGAACCTGTCCCTATTGGGAAAAACTGAAACCCGCTTGCCCTCTAGTCCTGAGGAAGCAGAGCTCGAGGTGTTTCCAAATCAACGCCCAGGTCGCAAGTATTGGATCACCTTGAACTGCCCAGAGTTTTCCTCGCTGTGCCCGGTGACGGGGCAGCCTGATGCGGCGCGCGTGGTGATTCGTTACATCCCAGGTGATACCATCGTTGAGACCAAGAGCCTGAAGTTCTATCTCGCCTCGTATCGGAATCAGCCAGCGTTCAACGAAGAGATCGTGAATGGCATTTTGGATGATTTGGTGAAAGCATTGAAACCGCAGGAATGCATCGTGCGTGGTGAGTTCGCACCGCGCGGCGGCATTCAACTGACGTCCGAAGCGACGTATCCTGAGCCTTCTTAGTTATTTGAATGAACCGCAGATGGACGCAGATGAATGGGATGGCTCAGTGCTTTGCTGGGTTTTTATCTGAGTCGATCTGAGTTAATCTGTGGTTCTTATTGATTTTTTAATATGAAAGTTTGTGTGCTTCTAAGTGGTGGGATGGATTCGGTGACGGTCCTTTACGAGGCCATGCGCACGCATGAGGTGGTGGCGTGTTTGTCGTTTGATTACGGGTCAAAACACAACGCGTGTGAGATTCCCTTTGCGAAGCTGCATGCGGAGAAGCATGGCATTCCGCATCATACCGTGGAGTTGGATTTCATGGATCAGTTGTTCAAATCCGACTTGTTGAAATCGGGTGGTGAGATTCCTGACGGTCACTACGCGGAGGAGTCGATGAAGCAGACCGTGGTGCCGTTTCGCAATGGCATCATGTTGTCGATCGCGACTGGCTACGCGGAGAGTATTGAGGCTGAAGGCGTAGTGATTGCTGCGCATTCGGGAGATCACGCGATTTACCCGGACTGCCGAGAGCCGTTCATGAAGGCGATTGGGGAGTCGATGGAGCAGGGTACTTACGTGAAGATTCAGTTGCTGCGGCCGTTCATCGACCTCGACAAGGCGGCGATCGCCAAGCGGGGTGAGGAGTTGGGGGTGGATTTCGCCGAGACTTGGTCGTGCTACAAAGGTGGCAAGGTCCACTGTGGTGTTTGCGGAACCTGCGTGGAGCGAAGAGAGGCGTTTATTCTGGCTGGGGTTGCCGATCCAACGGATTACGAGCAAACACCGGAATTACCGAAGCTTGGCTAGATGTTGTTGAATGAACCGCAGATGAACTCAGATTGACGCAGATTTTGTTAATTTGGATGAAGAGATAAGTAGTTTAGTTTTTGCGGATGGCTGATGCGTTATTTAAAGAGGAGACAGATGTGATCATTGGATCAGCATTTTCTGTGTTGAATGGAATTGGCCATGGGCTTCATGAGAAGCCGTATGAGAATGCGTTGGTTGTAGAGTTTGGTCGCAGGAATGTCCCATTTCTTCAGCAGCCACGGTTTCCTGTGAATTATCGAGGTGTTCAGGTTTCGGAGTTTGTGCCCGATCTAATTGCGTTTGAGAAGGTGATCGTCGACACAAAGGTGATTGATCGGATTGGCGACCACGAAATTGGCCAAATGCTGAATTATTTGAGGATTACGGGACTTTCTGTGGGTTTGATCTTGAATTTTAAGCGTGTAAAACTCGAAGTGCGGCGGGTTTCAGCCCATCACGCACCATTCATTCGCCAAAAGGCGAACTAATCCCTACTCTTATCCCATTCATCCGCGTTCATCTGCGGTTCATTCAACATCATGTATCGCATCTGCAAATCGCTTGAAATTGAGAATGGTCACATGCTGACCAAGCATCCGGACAAGTGTCGGTTTCCGCATGGTCACACCCGGAAGGTAGAATTTGTTTTGGAAGCGGCGGAGTTGGATGGGAACGAGATGGTTTGTGATTTCAAAATCATCAAGCAGGCGGTGGGCGAGTGGTTGGATACTTTTGACCACGCCATGTGCATGAATACGGATGACCCTGCTTATTCAGATTTCAAAGAGCGCTATGGGGATCGGGTGATTGGCTTTGAGTCCCAAGACCCGACCACCGAGTTGATGGCGAAAACCATTTTTGATCACACCACGAATGCCTTGAGCGACTACGCTGCAAAACCTGATGCCAGGTATCCATTGGCCGACGGCGTAAAATTGCTTTGCGTGCGGGTTTGGGAAACCTCGTCCTCCTGGGCAGAATACGAAGCTTCATAATTTTTCTCATGTCGAACTCATCTCTTCCAGACATTCAAGCAACGCCTGACACGCGTGGTATCGCCATCGATCAAGTTGGCGTTTCGGACTTGCGGTATCCGATCAAAGTGACCGATCACGAAGGCAATCCATTTCCGACCGTTGCCAAGATATCGATGTCGGTGCATTTGCCGCATCATTTCAAAGGCACTCACATGAGTCGGTTTTTGGAAGTGTTGAGCATGCATGAAGGTGAGGTGACCACACGGACATTGCCCAATATTTTGCACGACCTAAAAAAGCGGTTGGATGCGGAAGAGACACACATTGAAGTGGCATTCACCTATTTCGTGACCAAGAAGGCTCCGGTTTCCGGTGCACCTGCGAAGCTCGGTTGTGATTGTGTTTTCAAAGGCACGTCCAATGGCAAAGAAGACGACTTGGAACTGTGTATCACCGTGCCGGTGACCACCTTGTGTCCGTGCAGCAAAGAGATCAGCGAATATGGTGCGCACAACCAGCGGGGCTATGTGACTTTGGAAGTTCGGCCCAAGCGCAAAGGTGATAGCCATGAATTGATTTTGATCGAAGACTTGATCGAGGTTGCCGAGAAATCGGGTTCGGCTCCATTGTATGCTTTGTTGAAGCGAACCGACGAGCGTCACGTGACCATGCAAGCTTATGACAACCCTGTGTTTGTCGAGGACGTGGTTCGCAATGCAGCGGCCTTGTTGTTGAAGGATGATCGAGTGGCATCGTTTCGTGTGAAGGCGGTCAATCATGAAAGCATTCATGACCACAATGCCTTCGCGGTTGTTTCGAGTGAAGCGAAGGGGTGAACTGAATCGAAACGCGGAGATGCTAAGAGCGCAGAGGAGGATCGCTGAGCTTGTTCTGGGATTGATGGAGGATTGACCTGTCGGTAGGTCTGGTGGAGAAATAGTCGTGCCGAAAATCATTCCGCCTGAGACTTTGCTTGATGCTTATTCGCGCGGGATTTTTCCGATGGCAGATGACGGTGAGATTTTGTGGTTCTCGCCAGAGCAGCGGGGTTTGATTCCATTGGATGAGCGCTTTCATGTTTCCCGGAGTTTGGCCAAAACGGTAAAGCGTGCGCCATTTGAGATCCGGTGGGATACCGCGTTTCGCGATGTGATGTTGGGCTGCGCGGATCGGGACGAGACGTGGATCGATGATGTGATCTTGGACAGCTATTGTGAGCTGCATCGATTGGGTTATGCGCATTCAGTCGAGTGTTGGGATGCTGATGGATTGCAAGGGGGGGTGTATGGGGTCTCGCTCCAAGGCGTGTTTTTTGGAGAGAGCATGTTTTCGCGCAAGAGGGATGCGTCGAAGGTGGCAATTGTGGCTTTGGTCGAGAGGTTGCGGAAATTGGATTTTGAGTTGCTGGATACTCAGTGGCTGACGCAGCATTTGAGACAATTTGGTGGGTATGAGTTGCCGAGGAGTGATTATCAGGCAGCGCTCAAAAATGCGCTGAATTCGGGAGATGGTGGGGAATCGGCGAATGGATCGTAATCATTGGCGGTCCCTTGGCGCGGACCGCACGGAGTGCTGTCCCTGCCTTGGGTTTTCGCTCCGACAACGCCTGATGAGTCATTGGAGCGAAAAGACTCTCATTTTAGGCTTTTCCCCGCAGAGATTATAGAAATACTGCCGCCCCTGACAGCGATGTCATGCCGGCTTAGCTCAGTTGGTAGAGCAGGTCATTTGTAATGATCAGGTCGTCGGTTCGAGTCCGACAGCCGGCTCCATTTATGGAGCCAAAGGGAGGGCGAGAACCGAAGGTTTGAAAACGCCCAAAGCTGCTGGTAGCAGCGATGATGATGCCCGCAGCACAGCTGCGCTCTATGGTTTAGATTCGCGCTAGCGAATCAATCCGACAGCCGGCTCCATTTATGGAGCCAATGGAGGACGAGAACCGAAGGTTCGAACGCTCCGGCCGCTGGTAGCGGCGCTGCCCATTCGTGGCGAAGCCACGCTCCTTGCTTGTGGTCTACGGTGCGGCGAGCCGCAGCACCCTTGGTTGTCTAAATTGTGTTACTTTTGCTCTGCCCTGTGCGAAAACATGGGGTGAGGCCCGGCCATCGGATACCAGCCAATGACCGGAGCAACAGGTGACTTCGTGCGTCACCCTGAGCCTTTGAGCTCGTATGGTAGCTAGAAGCCCTGTTGCAGCCTCATCTTCAATTCGGAGAGTTGCCTGAGCCCTAGAGCTCGTAGAACCAAGGATGAACCAAAGATGAAAACCTCAGACACAATATACTACCTCGGAGTCGATGTGAGCAAAGCAAAACTCGATCTCTATGATCCGCGAAGCGGAAAATGTCAGTGCTTCCCCAATACTAAAGCGGGGTTGCAGCGCCTATATCGGCAAGTCCGTAAGCTTGTTGGGACACCACACATCATATGCGAGCCATCTGGTGGATATGAAAAACTTCTAATCAAGCAAGCTCATGAACTTGATTTGGCTCTCAGCGCGATCAATCCACGCCAGGTGCGAGATTATGCACGCGCTAAGGGGCAGTTAGCCAAGACTGATGCGATCGACTCAAAGCTGCTTAGTGACTACGGCTTAGCTTTCAAGCCTAAGCCTCAAAAGCCCGCAAGCCCAGTTCAAGAAGCACTTTGTGCAGTTGTGAGAAGAAAGGAGTCGCTAACTCGACAGCTAGTCAGGGAAAAGAATGCGCTCGAAAAATCAACAGATCGTTTTGTTCGATCGGACATCAGAGTAAGCCTTAACCACATCAAAAAACGTATCGAGAAGTGTGAGCGGCAGGTTCAAGAACTGATAGCATCCGATGCTGGGCTGAAAGCTAAGGCAGATCGAATTACTTCGATTAAAGGATTGGGCTCCAACGTCGCAGCGGTGTTGTTGGCTGAAATGCCTGAGCTAGGATCCATGAGTAATAATCAGGCCGCGAGCTTAGTGGGATTAGCACCGCTGAATCGTGATAGTGGAAAATGGAGAGGTCAGCGAACGATACACGGAGGAAGAAGGATAGCACGGCGTGCCCTGTTCATGCCTGCACTGTGCTCAGTGACTCATAATCCGATATTACGCGACTTTTATCGCAGCATGATCGCGCGTAATAAACCTCATCACTTGGCGATGACCGCTGTTATGAGAAAGATGATTTGCCTAGTAAATAGGAGCCTTGCAGACCCAGATTTTGAAATAGCTTAAAAGAAAATCAAAACAGAGTTGCTACCGTTTTTTGGGTGGGGCTGGCGCGCGATTCATGGGCGTCTATTCATCTCTCTTGGTCATTCCGTGCTGTTACTGTGAACAAATGCTCATCATGGTGTCGTAATGTTCTCTATGATTCGTTCCTGTTTCCGATTGTTCCTGATGGCTTTGGCTGTTTTGTGCCTGGCCGACTTTTCTGATGCGGCTCGCAAGTCGCCGTTGAAAAATGTCGACCTGACCAAGGGTGAGTCGATTCCCAAAGAGGCAACGCACGACTGGAATTTGGGAGCAACGGGTGCGCGTGGGTGGATTTACAGTGAGCAGCTATCGACTTCGAAGGCGCGTCAGATTGGTGTGACCAAAGTGGCGAAAGGAACACCCGCTGATGGGGTGCTGCAGAAGGGGGATGTGATTTTAGGGGTCGGAGAAAAAGTGTTTTCCTATGACCCACGAGTTGAGTTTGGCAAGGCGCTGACGGTGGCCGAGGCAAAGGATGGAAAACTCGCGTTGATTCGCTGGCGTGATGGCAAGCAGGAGTCGGTGGTGGTTTCAATTCCCGTGTTGGGCTCATACAGTGCGACTGCTCCGTATGATTGTCCGAAGTCGAAGCGAATTTTGGAGGCTGGCTGCAAGGCGTTGGCGGAGCGGATGGCAAAGCCGAACTATCGAGAAGGCACGATCCCTCGTTGTTGGAATGCGTTGGCCTTGTTGGCATCTGGGAATGAAAGCTACTTGCCGCTCATCAAACGTGAAGTGGAGTGGGCGTCCAAGTTCGAGCAGAACAGCATGGCGACTTGGTATTACGGCTATGTCATCACCTTGTTGGCAGAGTATCAGATGGCGACGGGTGACGCGACCTACAGCGAGGGCATGAAGCGGCTCGCCTTGGAGGCAGCGAGAGGGCAGAGCATTGTGGGTTCTTGGGGTCATAAGTTTGCTGGCGATGATGGCCGGCTGGTGGGCTATGGCATGATGAATGCGCCCGGTTTGACTCTGACGACGTCATTGGTTTTGGCCCGCATGGCGGGATTGAATGAACCAGATATCGATTTGGCGATTGAGCGCAGCGCGAAGATGTTGCGGTTTTATGCGGGTAAAGGCGCGGTGCCTTATGGGGATCATTCTCCATGGATTCAAACCCATGAAGATAACGGCAAGTGCGGGATGGCGGCTTTGTTATTCAATTTGTTAGGTGAAAAAGATGTGGCGACCTACTTCGCCCGCATGACCTTGGCAGCTCATGGAGAAGAGAGAGATTACGGTCACACGGGTAACTACTGGAATGTCAGTTGGGCCATGCCTGCGGTGGCGCTTTCTGGTCCAGAGGCAACGGGCGCATGGATGAAGGAATTTGGAGCGTGGTATTTTGATTATGGGCGCCAAGCCGATATGGAGTTTCCCCACCAAGGTCCGCCTGAGGCTCGGCCTGACAAAACAGGAAGCTGGGATGGCACAGGGCACTACCTCTTGGCCTATGCGCTTCCTTTAAAGAAGCTGATCATAACAGGAAAGAAGTCCCCCGTTGTTCCCGCATTGACGGCCAAGGAGGCGGCCGGGGTGATTGATGACGGTCGCGGATGGACCCGTCTGGATCGGAATAGTTATTACGACAAGCTCGAGACCCAAGAGTTACTCAAACGCATGGGCAGTTGGTCTCCTGTGGTGCGGGAGCGCGCGGCCACGGCCTTGGCTCGGCGCAAAGAGGTGAAGGTGGATGATGTGATTCAATTGTTGAAGATGGATGATTTGGAATACGCATTGGGCGCCTGCCAAGCCTTGGCGAAGATGGGTGGTAATGCAGCTCCTGCGGTGCCTGCACTTAAAGATGCGTTGGAGTCGAATGACCTATGGTTGCGCATCAAAGCTGCTGAGGCATTGGCGTCGATCGGTGATGCTGGGATGGTGGCTTTGCCGAAGATGTTAGAAATGATCACGCGAGGGGCATCAGAATCAGACCCTCGCGGGATGGAGCAACGTTACGTCAGTGGGACCGTCTTTGGGAAAATGCTCAAGCGATCGGTCGATGGAGTGGATCGTGAATTGTTGCGCAAGGCAGTGGTTGCTGGTTTGCAGAACCAAGACGGCCGATCCCGCGGTGCGATTGCATCGATCTACAACAAGCTTAGCTATGAAGAGATTGCGCCTTTGCTGCCATCAATCCTTGAGGCCATTGAGGTTCCCGCTCCAAGTGGGATTATGTTTGCTGATGGGATTCGGATCTCAGGGCTTGATCTGTTGGCGAAACATCGGGTCAAAGAGGGGATTCCATTGTGCTTGTCGTTTGTTGATACGGATCGGTGGAACAAGAAGCGCCGGATTCTTGCATGTTTGGAAGCTTTGGAGAAATACGGCAGTGCCGCCGCGCCCGAGTTGGAGAATTTGAAGGCGCTCAAGAAGACCTTGGAGTCGCATCGTGAAAGAAAAGGCTTTGGCGATATTTTCGCCAAGATCGACAGCATCGTTGCGACCATCGAGAGTGGGAAACCAGCGCCTGAGCTTCGAAGCATGAAATAGGCAGATGATTCTGCATTCTCCCCTTGAATCGGCTGCGATCCCGCAGGAGAGTGCTGCACACTCATGAGCAATCCAACTGCACCACCTGAGACGCTTCCTGACGCCACTGGTCACTTCGGCCAGTTTGGCGGCATGTTTGTGCCAGAAACTTTAATGTCGCCGTTGCAGGAGCTCTCCGCGGCTTACGAAGCGGCCAAGAACGACCCAAAGTTTCACGAAGAGCTGGATGGCCTGTTGCGGGATTATGTGGGTCGGCCGACGCCATACGGATCATCGCCGAGACCGGCGCCGGCCAGCATGGCGTGGCCACCGCCACCGTCTGTGCCCGCTTCGGCCTGGAGTGTGTGATCTATATGGGCAAGGTCGACATGGAGCGCCAAGCTCTCAACGTTGCTCGCATGCGATTGATGGGGGCAGAAGTTCGCGCTGTGACGGCTGGCCAGGCAACGCTCAAAGAGGCAGTCAACGAGGCGATGCGCGACTGGGTGGCATCGGTTGATAATACGCATTACATCTTGGGATCGGCTTTGGGCTCACATCCATTTCCGATGATCGTCCGTGATTTTCATCGGGTGATTGGTGTCGAATCGCGCAGACAGATATTGGAGAAAGAGGGCCGCTTGCCGGATATGTTGGTGGCTTGTGTGGGTGGCGGATCGAATGCGATTGGCATGTTCCATCCATTTCTGAGTGACCCAGATGTTCGCATGGTGGGCGTCGAGGCTGGCGGAGATGGAATCATTCCCGAGCGTCATGCTGCGCGATTCCAGGGAGGCAAGTTGGGGGTTTTGCAAGGGACGAAAACTTGGTTGTTGGCCAATGATGACGGCCAGATTGAGCTGACGCATTCCGTATCGGCAGGCTTGGACTATGCGGCGATTGGCCCAGAACACGCTCATTTGCAAAGCATTGGTCGGGTGGAATACACCTATGCGACTGATGACGAGGCGCTTGCGGCTTTCAAGGAGCTTGCCTACAGCGAAGGAATTATCCCTGCGCTCGAGAGTGCGCATGCCATGGCATATGTATCGAAAGTCGCCGGCAGTCTGCCGAAAGAATCGATCATTTTGGTCAATCTGTCCGGCAGGGGTGACAAGGATGTTGAGCAAGCATCGAAATATCTACTCGATAAGATTTCTGACTAACGAGTTGCAGGTCATTGAAACTGAGCTTTCGTGCATGATGGCCCCTGTGTATTTCACCTGTCTTAACTATCTCCACTTTGGTCCAGAGAGCTTGACGTGAGACGGTGGCTATCACATTCTGGGAACCTTCACTGTTACGATGAATCCCTGCACCATTCGTCCCCTACAACGAGTCGAGCTAGCCGACGCGTTATGTTTGCTCGGTGACTTGAATCCGGAGACGTCGAAACATGTGATGAAGGCTCGATTGGAAGAGATCATGAGTCAGCATTCACATTATCAATTGTTTGGTGCTTTTGATGGGAGCGAGTTGGTTGGAGTTTGCAGTGCATGGATCGCGACCAAGGTTTGGTGCGGCAGGTATTTGGAGATCGACAATATTGTGGTGCGCGAGGACTACCGCTCGCGTGGAATTGGCTCGCAAATGATGGATCACATGGAGCGGCTGGGTCGTGATGAGGATTGCAAGATTGTGGTTTTGGATAGCTACACATCGAACCACGCATCGCATCGATTGTATCATCGCAAAGGATTTGAGATTTGGGGTTTTCACTTTGTAAAACCTGTTGGCGACTGGGAGGGCAAAGAAGTGGCAGTATGACAGTTGCGATCATTCATTATCATTTGGGTATCGGTGGCGTTTCCAACGTCATACAATCGGCCTCCCGTTGTCTGACCAAGAAAGGTATCAAGCATGTCATCTTGTGCGACGATCCGCCAGATGAGGAGATGAAGGATTTTCCGATCCGTCAGGTTGAGGGATTGGGTTATCATGCGCCCGGGCAACAACCCGATGCGGAAGACCTTTTGATCCGTATGCGTGAGATCGCGAAGGATGCTTTAGGCGAGTCGCCTGACGTCTGGCATTTCCACAACCATTCACTTGGAAAAAACGCGGCCATGAGTCGTGTGGTCGCGATGATGGCAGAAGCGGAAGAGAAGTTAGTTCTGCAGATTCATGACTTGGCGGAGGATGGTCGCCCAGAGAACTACGCCTTGATTCAGGATTCGGTTCGCCTTTACCCATTCTCTGATAATATTCGCTATGTTTTTCTCAATGAGCGAGATCGCAAGGTTTTCCTCAGCAATGGTCTAAGTGAGAAGCAAGCGACCTTGATGGTGAATCCAGTGATGATTCCTGATGAGCCATCGCCACAACCTGAGGGGGATCCAATTTTGTTCGCGCCGGTTCGTGCGATCCGCAGGAAGAATATCGGGGAACTGGTTTTCTTATCCGGCTTGGCCCCGCGAGGTGTGAGGATTGCGGTGAGTCGTCCGCCCTTGGGGACTCGGCGGATTGCGATTCACGGGACTTGGAAAAAATTTGCAGCGCATCAGCGGTTGCCGATTGGGTTTGAGGTGGTTGGGAATTATAACCCCGCAAATGGTGCCGATTCCACGTTTGAGGATTGGGTGAAGCATGCCACGCATTACATTTCGAGCTCGGTTGCCGAGGGGTTCGGTATGCCATTTTTGGAAGCGGCGGCCAATGGCAAGCCGTTGATTGGCCGGAATATCAAGCACATCACCGAGCAGCACACCAAGCATGGGATCAAAGCGGGGTCCTTGTATGATCAACTGTTGATTCCATCTGAGTGGGTCGATGTTTCGATGATGCGTCAGCACTTCGTGACCACACTAGAGCGCAACTACCGCAACTATGGCAAAATTCTGCCGAAGCATGTGATTGAAGAAACATTCCGCCAGTTGGTGAAAGGAGACTGGTTGGACTTCGGTGATTTGGCGGAGCCACTGCAACAGGGAGTGGTGGAGCGCCTGAATTATGCGGGAGCCAAAGATGTTCCGCTTGCGGTGGTTGATGGGGAGAGGATTCCATTGAGGCAGTGGTTTGCGGACGCCATTGAGATTCGCGAGCCAACCGTAACGAGAGATCAGCTGAAGCCATACTCAGAGGAAGTCTTCGCCGTTGAACTGGAAAACCTCTACGGAGGACTGATAGAGGAATCCAAAGTGCAGCCGAAATTCTTGGATGCACCGTCGATTTTGGATGCGCATTTGGCGCCCGACCGATTCCAGTATCTGTGTTCTGCAATTCCTCCGAAGGCGACGATTTGGTCGCAGTATCGTGCGGTTATTTTCGATATTTACGCCACGCTACTCATTTCGCCTGCTGGTGGAGCGATTGAGCCAGATCCAAACTTGGATGCGTTGATGTCCGAGGTGCTGTTGCAACACGGCCAATATCCACCAGAATCTCCGAGCACTGAATTGCGTGATGCGATCCTGCGCCATCACGAGGAATCAGAGGAAGAATATCCAGAGGTCGATCTTCGTGAAATTTGGAAAGAGATTCTCAATTTGCATGCCGATGCCGATGTGACTGCATTGGTGAGAGCCTTGGAAGGTCAGATTCGTCCGAGCCAGCCGATGCCAGGCGCCGCCAACTTTATCCGCCGACTGGCCCATTCCGGTGTTTCGCTTGGATTGCTTTCAAACGGTCAGTGCAACACGCTGCCATCTCTTGGAGGAATTCGTGAATTCTTTGCGCCAGAGTTGATTGTGATTTCCTACCTAGAGGGCAAAGCCAAACCATCAACAGAGTTATTCCAGTTGATGGCAGATCGCCTTGCGACCCGAGGTATCAAGCCAGAGGAGACCTTACTGATTGGCAATGATCCGATGGAAGACATCAATCCAGCGGCAGAGATTGGTTTCAAAACCGCTCTGTTTACAGGTCACCCGGATTCCTACCGCGAAGGCGCCTGCAAGCCCGATCATGAGATCCGGGAATGGCCTGGATTGAAGAAGTAGGACCGCGTGGTGGTCGTCGAAGGTCTTTTACTCTGGGTGATTGATGTCGAAGACATACCAGTCCTCCACTTTTTTACGGGCCCACGGGGTGGCGCGCAGGAACTTCAGGCTCGATTTGATGCTGGGGTCGAACATGAAACAGCGAATTTCGATTCGGTTGGCGAGTTCCTCCCAGCCATAGCGGTCGACCAAGGTTTTTAGGATCGTTTCCAATGTTACCCCATGCAGTGGGTCTTTTGGGTGTTCGCGCATGACGCATGCTAGGCACAGATGCTTTGTATACCAAGCTCCTTGCAGGGTCAGGGGATGTCGTGCAAGAGTGCCTCCATGGAACAGGATGAGTTGCCGCTGGATCGCCAGCTACGCCAAGAAACTTTGCTGGCGCGTGAGCGGGTGTATCGATTTGGTAAGGCCACACCGTTGGAGAGATTGGAGCTCGATGGTCCAGGTCCTGAGATTTGGGTGAAGCGTGAGGATTTGTCGGCAGTGAAATCCTACAAATGGCGTGGGGCGTGCAACCGGATGTCGGTTCTCACCGAGGGTGAAAAAAAGCGTGGAGTGGTCACCGCATCCGCCGGCAATCATGCGCAGGGGGTGGCGCTTGCAGCCAAGACATTGGGGATCAAGGCGCGGATTCACATGCCGAGGTCGACCCCCAAGGTGAAACAAAATGCCGTCTTGTTTCATGGTGGTGAGTTTGTGGAGATTTGTTTGTCAGGTGAGTCTTATGATGAATCCGTTCACGCGGCGCGTGCTGACCAAGATGAGAGCGGCGCAGTTTATATTCACGCTTACGATGACTTGGAAGTCATGGCGGGTCAGGCGACCCTGGCAGATGAAGTCGTGTTGTCGGGTCACGGGCCCTTCGACGCAGCGTATTTGCAGATTGGTGGTGGTGGCATGGCGGGTGGGGTGGCGACATGGCTGAAATCCTATTGGCCCGATATCCAATTGATCGGTGTGGAAGGAGAAGGGCAGGCTTCCATGAAAGCCGCAATCGCAGCCGGCGGGCCGGTGGCATTGGATCAGGTCGATTTGTTTTGTGATGGCACTGCCGTGAAGCAGGCGGGTGATTTGCCGTATCAGATTTGCAAAGACATCATCGGCAGGGTTGAAACCGTGACCAATGATGAGGTGAGTCATGCGATTCGCGTGCTCTGGGAAGGGATTCGTTGCGTTTCTGAGCCATCGGGTGCGATGGGTTTGGCAGCGGTGCTCAAGAATCGTGAGAAGCTTGTGGGCAAGAAGGTATTGGTGATCTTGTGTGGATCAAATGTCGACTTCCTGCAGTTGGGTTTGATCGCGCAATCGGTGGGCGCGGCGCAAGAAAAGAGCCGAACCATTCGGGTGTGTATCCCAGAGAAGCCTGGGACCATGTTGCACTTATTGAACTCGTGTTTTTCCGAGTTGGATATCGTGGATTTCCAGTATGGGAAAACCGATAGTGAGAATGCTTGGCCAATTTTCACATTGAGCGCGAAGGAAGAGGAGCCATTGCGTGAGTTGTCCGAAAAGCTCGATGAGCAAGGGTTTGTTTGGGAAGATCTAACGGGCGCGGAAGATGTGGCGTTTCGTGCAATCCCATTGCGAGGCGACTTGTTGAAGTGTCCAGCATTCCTGCGGTTGAACTTTTATGAGCGTCCGGGGGCATTGCATGACTTCCTCGCGCAGCGCGTTCAAGGCAATGCGAACTTGTGTTATTTCAATTACCGTCAGTCGGGAGAGCGGATTGGTCGGGCGTTGATTGGCTTGGACTTTCCATCGACCTTTGAGCGAGACGGATTGCTGATGACCATTCCTGACCACGGAGAAGGGTATCGCAATTGTTACGCGCTTGATGAGGCGAGCGGGAAGCGGTTGGTTGGGAGGTAGTCATTGGTCATTGGTCATTGGTCATTGGTCATTGGTTATTGGTTATTGGTTATTGGTTATTGGTTATTGGTTATTGGTTATTGGTTATTGGTTATTGGTTATTGGTTATTGGTTATTGGTTATTGGTTATTGGTTATTCGTTATTCGTTATTCGTTATGCTTCCGTTTCTTCTTATTGCTGCTGTGGGTTATGTGGTGATCGCGGTTAGATTCGTGGTGCGGTTCAAGAGGTCTGGAGGGGATGAGATCGATGCGATGCACCCGATTGTTCCGGCCGCTTGTGGGGGGATTGTTCCGGTCGTGGTGGCGTTGACCATGGCCTACTTGTTTCTGATTGTTGGTGGTTCAACCACGGTTCAGTTCAATGTTGGGAATGCTTCGGCGATGGATGTGTGGTCTACTTGGGTGGGTTTGTGGCCGATGTTTCTCTTTCTGACTCTGGCCGGCGCCGTGGTTGGATTCGTGTGGGCGTTGGTGTGCGCCATCTGGAAAAAGTTCCGCCCATGGCTCGGGATTTCGGCAGCATCATTTGGATTTTCGGCTTTGGCGTTTTTCACCGTGGTATCCCATTTTCCCAGCGCTTGATTCAGGTGAAGCCGACTTTGATTGATCTGGTGTCGATTTTGTGACCAATGTCACAACGGATCATGTCTATCAAAGCACTCATCACGGTTCTCTTTTTCGCCTCTCTGGGCTTGCTGCAAGCAGCGCCAAAGCAAGTGCGCGTTTATGTGGCACTTTGTGACAACAAGACTCAGGGGATCATGCCTGTGGGTGAAAAGATCGGCGATGGAGATAAGCCGGATGCCAATTTGTATTGGGGGTGCTCAGACGGATTCGGAGCCTATTTCAAACGCAGCTCGCGATGGAAGGTGGTGAAGTCGGAGAAAGATGTATCAGAAACGGCGCTTCGCAAGATGACGCTGCGGCATGTGAGTGGGGATGTTGAGCTCGTGGCAGAAGCCTACAAGGGCTCAAAGATAAAACAGTGCATTGAAGACTTTGAAAAAGCGGCATGCTCGAACCAATACGATCTCGTTGCATTCATCGGTCACAACGGATTGATGGATTTCAATCTGGAGGTTCCCAAAAAGGTGGAGGGCAACGATACCGATGTGGTGGTGTTGTGTTGCCAAAGCGAGAGCTACTTCGGAGACCGATTGAAAGCATTGGGGTGTCGGCCCATTCTGATGACGCAGCAACTGATGTATCCTGGGTCGTTTCTATTGCACGCAGGCATTGAGAAGTGGCGTAGTGGAGGTTCGCTTGCGGATATTCGATCTGCAGCGGGGAAGGCTTACGCCAAGAACCAAAAGATTTCGGTCAGAGCCGCGACGGGAGTTTTCTCGAAGTTGGAAGAGTGAAACGTTTCACAGCCAATGCCCCGCAGCTGCTGCGAGAATGACCACGGCCCATGGCGGGCATTTGGTCCATTGGAGGAGAGAGAACCCAGTGAGGGCGAAGATGAGATCGACGATATTGTGCACGCTGCTGGTGGCCACAGGGTGGTAGAGAGCGGCGAGAAGAATGCCCACGACCGCAGCGTTGGCACCCCGCAGAGCAGCTTGGGCGCTGGCTTTGGTTCGGATGCGTTCCCAAAAAGGAAGCGCACCTGAGATGAGCAGGAGAGCCGGCGTGAAGATGGCGATGAGACAAAGCAGTCCGCCGAGCCATACGTGGGCGCCCGCTTTGGCGATCGTGCCGAGATAAGCGGAAAAGGTGAAGAGCGGTCCGGGAATCGCTTGGGCGGCGCCATAGCCAGCGAGAAAGGTATCGTTATCGACCCAGCCATTGGGAACGACCTCGGATTGGAGTAAGGGAAGGACGACGTGTCCGCCGCCGAAGACCAGCGAACCCGACCGGTAAAAACTATCGAACAGGGAGAGGTTTTCGTTTTGTGCCCATGTCGCAGCAACCGGCAAACCTATCAGCAGAAAAGCAAAGATGCCTAGCGTGGTCAGTGCGATGCGGTGACTGGATTGAGATGGGCTAGGGTCGGAGGATTTGCATTGCTTGCGAAAGAGAGCCCATCCGGCGATCCCGCCTAACAGGATCACTCCCACTTGCAGCCATGCCGATGCAAAGAGAATCAATGCGGTGGCGGCGAGAGCGGTGAGAAGGAGTCGGGCAAAGTCGGGGCAAAGCTTTCGTCCCATTCCTACAACGGCATGAGCGACCACGGCGACAGCTGCCAGTTTGAGTCCGTGTAGCCAGCCTGCGTTTTCGAGGTTTCCCAATGAGCTCACGCCGTAGGCGAAGAGGATCATCAAGATTGCAGATGGAGCAGTGAAACCGAGTGAGGCGAGAAGTCCGCCCATCACGCCACCGCGTTTCATGCCCAAGGCGAAGATGGTTTGGCTGCTTCCTGGCCCGGGGAGAAATTGGCAGAGGGCGACGATGTCGGCGTATTCGGCATCGCTGAGCCAACTGCGTTTCTTCACGAACTCCGTGCGGAAATAGCCAAGGTGAGCAACGGGTCCACCAAAGGCGATCAAGCCAAGTTTGAGCGATGCCCAAAAGATCTCACTCAGAGAGTGAGCGGACGATGGCTTTGGGGAGGAATCGGCGGACACGTGGGAAGTTTGGTTTGGTGGTCTTCAAGGCCAAGATAAAACAAGAGGCAAAAAGTCAAATATTAGTCTTGCATACATATATTAGCCAAGGCTAATAAACTGAGCATGACCAAAAACTACTGGATGACAGGTGCGACGACCGTCGCTATCGCAGGACTGAGCATGATCGCCTCCGCTGAGGAGCTGAGAGATTTGAGCACGGATCGGCCAGATGCCACTGAGAGTCCCTACACTGTGGACGAGGGGCATTATCAGATGGAGTTGGAGATTGCATCGATCACCCGAGATGGTGGCAAGACGACGGAATATGGTTTGGGTGAGCTGAATGCCAAATACGGCATGACGAGCGACACCGACATTCAGTTCGTGTTGCCGATGTTCAATCATGTTCATGGCGGCGCGGAGGGGTTCGGCGACATGCAGATTCGTTTGAAGCACAACATCTGGGGCAACGATGAAGAGGGAGGTGCTTTGGCGATCATGCCTTTCTTGAAATTGCCGACGGGCAATGGGGATTTGAGCAATGACCACTTGGAGGGTGGATTGATTCTACCCTATGGATTTGAGGGTGCTGGTGGATGGTCTTGGGGGTTGATGGCGGAGCTCGACATTGAAGCGGATGAAGATGGCGACGGGTATCACACCAAAGGGTTGTTCTCCGTGGCTGCAGGTCATGATTTGACCGAGACTACAGGGTTCTTTCTCGAAGCTGTGCAGATTGTAACGCCTGAGGACAGCAACGCGCATGAGGCCTATTTCAACTGCGGTTTGACCTGGAGTCCTGAGAGTCAGTTGCAGTTTGATGGCGGGGTTCGTGTCGGTTTGACCGATGACTCCACGGACTTCGTTCCATTCATCGGAGTGAGCAGCAAATTTTAATTGCACGAGGTTGTTTCCTGCTGACCGTTAGCGCTTTTCTTTTCCAGTGGCGTTGACGGCGGCAGGTTTCGTGCTGAGAGTCGCTGTGATGAGCGACATGATTTTAGGAATCGATCTTGGGACCACCAACTCCGCTGTGGGCGTGGTGGATTCGGGGTTTCCGATCCTGCTCGCAAACGAGGATGGGCGCCGGATTACGCCGAGTGCGGTGTGGATTGGGAAAGCGGGTGAGGTTGAGGTGGGGGAGAAAGCCATGCGGCGCCGGAGTGTGGAGCCCGACCGAGTAGTGACCAGCGTGAAGCGTCTCATGGGACGGCGGATGAATGAATCGGATGACAACTTTTCCGTGCCGATTGAGAAGGGGGCTGACGGCCTGCCGCGCGTGCTCGGGATGTCGCCCGAGGAAGTGAGTGCGGAGATTCTCAAAGAGCTCAAGAGGGTGGCGGAGAGCCGGATGGATGTGGAGATTCGCAAAGCCGTGATCACCGTTCCTGCTTATTTTCACGATGCGCAGCGGGCGGCGACCAAGAAGGCCGGTGAATTGGCGGGCTTGGAGGTGGTTCGCATCATCAACGAGCCGACTGCAGCGGCATTGGCCTACGGCTTGGACAAACTGGGTGATCGGACACGGGTGGCGGTGTATGACCTCGGTGGAGGCACTTTTGATTTATCGGTCTTGGAGATGCAGGATGGAGTTTTTCAGGTCTTGGCGACGCATGGTGACACTCGACTGGGTGGCGATGATTTGGACCAATTGATTGTCGATTGGGTGATGCAGGAATCAGGTGTGGAAACTGTCGATGGATCCGTGAGGGTTCGATTGATGGGTGAGGCGGAGCGCGTGAAGTGTGTGCTCTCGGAGAAAGATGAGGCGGTCTTTCGATTGCCGTTTTTTCGATGGCAAGCAAAGCATCGAGGCCGAGATCACTCGAGAGAAGTTGGAGGGTTTGGCTCAGCCGTGGATTGCAAGGACCTTGAAGCATTGTCGTCAAGCCATGGCCGAGGCTGGCTTATCAAAAGACGAATTGGATGCGGTGGTATTGGTCGGTGGAAGCACGAGAATGCCTGCAGTGCGTGATGCCGTAGGCGAGATGTTTGGTCGTGAGCCAGATGTATCTCAGCATCCTGATGAAGCGATTGCATTGGGGGCAACGATTCAAGGGGGTGTCATGAGCGGTGCGTTGCAGAAGATGATTTTATTGGATGTGACGCCGTTGAGTTTGGGGATTGAGACCTTTGGTGGGTTGATGAATGTGTTGATTTCCCGAAACACCACCATTCCATGCAAAGTGGGCGAGATGTTCACCAATGCGGCGGATGGTCAAAAGGCGATGCGGGTGAGGGTGTTGCAGGGTGAGCGCGAGATCGCCAAAGACAACTGGGAGCTGGGGCAGTTTGATGTCGAGTTTGAGTCGTCCCCCAAAGGTCAGGCGCGAGTTGGGGTGCAGTTCAAGATTGATGAAAATGGAATTTTGGAGGTGCTGGCGCGAGATGTGGCGACGAACAAAGACACCGTGATTGAATTGGGCAATGCGGCCGTCAATGTGGATGATGAAGCGGTGGAAAACATGGTTAGCGAATCCGTTGAGCATGCATTCGACGATATGGCAGAGCGGGTTTTCACCGAGGCGAAGCTGAAAGCAGACGAATTGTTGCCTGCTGTTGATGCGGTGATGGCTCAGGGATTAGCGACAGCTGAAGAGCATGAATTGATTCAAAAAGCGGCGGAGGAGGTTCGTGAGGCCATGAGTTCAGGTGCGGCCAATCCATTGAAAGCGGCAGTCCAGAGATTGGATCAAGCGACCGAAGCCCTTGCTGCACGGTTGGTGGAGAAAGCCATGGATGAGGCCATGGAGCGGAGCTTGTCCAAAGATTGAGTCATCCTGACTTGTCACCACTGGCGATAGAAATCATGATTGGCATGTTGATTGACCTTTATGAGCCCTGACCCGACGCCTCCAAACACGCCCAGCCCTGATGAGTGGGATGATGAATTGGGGAGTGCAGAGGAAGCGGTAGAACCCGCAACTCAAGATGAATGGGGAGCAGAACCGGAAGTTTCCAGCCAAGAGTCGCCCGCGGAAGAATGGCTGGAGGAGGAAGCAGGGGCTTTGCCGGTGCGTCGACAGGTGAAGCCTCAGCCGGAGGTTCATCACATCGGGGGTGATCAGAGCGCGGCGGAACCCGATGGTGAAGAGAGCGAAGAAAAGCCAGTCGTGACTCAACTGCAGGTTCGGGAGATCAAAGGGCAGGGGGCTCGGCCACGGCTGGATAGGATCAATGAAGATAAGCTGGATCGTGTGCCCAATAAGCCAGTCTCCCAGGATTCGATTAAAATGGAGTCGCGCCAGACGGAAGACAAAGAATGGGGGAAGGCTGGAGGAATGGATTGGAAATGGGTGGTCGGATCTGGGTTGGCGGTGATTTTGATGTTGGTCTTGGGGTTGATGTTGTTGCCGAAGCTGAACAAGCGAGATTCCGTGGCAACAAACAAGGACATGCGTGCCAAGGCACAAAAGGAGTATGTGGAAGAACGCAAAAACCTTATCGAAGAATTGCTACTGAAGCAGGATGAAGCGGAGCAAATTTATCTCAATTATGCATCGGCTCCAATTGTCGACGAATTGTTGCCCTTGTTGAGAGACCGCAAGCGGGTTGAACCGCTGGTGAGGGCCAACCGCGATGGCGCGGTCATCTCAAAGACTTGGAAACCCAGAGATGAGTTCGAGTGGCGCGTGGTTTCGAGTCAAGAAAGGCTGTTTGGTGTTTTGTCAGGCTTGTTGCCGAACTTCCAGAAGTTCAATGCGTATTTTGTGATTGAGGATGGTGACCTCTTTCTCGATTGGGAAGCGACGGTCGGATATAGCAGTGCGAGTTACGACGAACTGAAGAAAGGTTATGGCGACCCATCAAAGATTCGAGGTGTGATTAAGCCTGCAGTTTTTTATACAGCGGCTTATCCCGAAGATGAATACGTATGCTTTCAATTGATCAGCCCAGACGATGAAGAGACATTGTGGCTCTATGTCATGCGCGACACCCGGCTGGAAGCCATGATCGCGAAGCTGTTCATAGGTGGAGATATTGTCCGAAGGGATATTCGAGCTCAGAATATCACGGTTGCGCTAGAGCGGGGGCCAGAGGGGGCTGCGCCAAATCAGTGGTTGGTCAAGGGGTTGTGGCATATCGATTGGGTTTCGCCGTAGGAGAAAATCAGCATGAGTCAGACAGAAAACAATTGGTTCCATTGCGGGTCTTGCGGCTCTCTTTTTCAAGACGGTGCAGAAGACCTGGCGAACCGGGCTTGTCCGCATTGTGGATTGAATCCGGCGCCTGTGATTGAAAATGGTGGCTTATCCCCGTTTGCTCCCGTGGTCGCGCCTCGCGCTATCCAGCAGATTGCGGCAGTGCCGGCTAAGTCATATCACCAGAGGTCATACAAAAAGTTGATCAACACGCTCAAGGTGATTGGAGTTTGGTTGTTGTTCATTGGGTTGATTGTATGGGGTGCGAAATTGTTATGGGGGGATGATCCGGTGTCAAACACACCTGATGACCCGGTGGTGGCTGATGAATTGGAAGACGCCAAGCCATTGACGGATGAGGAAGCGTATTTCGAAGAACAGGTCCCGCTGTGTTTCGAGGTGCTCAAAGGGTATCTAACGGCCGAAGCTGTGGAGGAGCAGTTGCCATATCTGTGGTCCAAGGGCTTGGGTGTGGAGACCATGAAGTCGTATTACGAATACGCGGCATTGAGTGACATCAATCCAGAGACTGCGGTTTTGGTGGGAAGGTCGAAACTGGATTTTGGGGTGGGAGAGGCATTGCTCACGCATTGGGAAACAGAAGATGGTGATTTGTTTGATGCGGTTTTTGTAAAGGAAGACGAAAAGTGGAAATTGGATTGGCAACATTTCGTGCGCTACAGCAGTCAGGCGTGGCCGATGTTTTTGGCGGGTTCCGGAAATGATGAAGGAGAGTTCCGTGTTTTGGCGCGCGAGCGTTATCCAGAGAAGCGCGCGGCATCCAAAAACATCGAGGTGATGTTGTATGCTCCACGCCATGGCCACATGGATGAGGCGGGTTTCAAAGCAACGATTGAACCCTTATCGCTGGATAGCCAGGGAGGGAAGTTGCTTGCTGCTGGATTTGATCAAGCAAGAGATGGCGCAACGTTCTTTGGTTCCAGTCTGCCACGAGTGAACCCAGATGAGATGATCCGTGTGCGTTTGAAAGTTCAACGCATGGCTGGAGATGGCCGTGCTCGCTTCGAGATCACCGGAGTGACGGTTTGCCATTGGTTGAACAGCGACGAGTCGTATTTGGAGCCCGAAGAGGAGTCGAGCGGTGATGAGTGATGCTGGCGGTAGGACATGCCGACTGACTGCTTGATGAAAAAAGGCGACAGGAATGTCGCCGCTCCTTACCGCAAATGCTTGGCGCGGAAGCCAAATCTGAAATCTGAAATCTGAAATCTGGAATCGGAAATCCAGAAAGAGGATTTAAGATATTCGATTGTCGAATTTAGATTTTCGATTTGCGCTAAAGGTTTCTCCCTTAACTAAAAAGATTACCGAAGTGCCTGCTGCATAACGGGCAAAGGCTTTGTGTTGGGGAACCAATGCTGGAATGAGATGGCACCTTGGTGAATCAGCATGGAAATGCCGTTGGCGGTTTGGCAGCCGGTGGCATTGGCCAGTTGAATGAGTGGTGTGACCGCGGGTTTGTAAATGGTATCATATACCAAGTGCTCGGGCTTGAGGCAAGTGGCGGGGAGGATCGATGGGTCGCCTTCTTTGAGACCGATTGAGGTCGTGTTGACGATCAGATCTGCATCTAGACAGTAGTCGGCGAGTTTCGCATCGTCCAAGGAGGCTGGGATGATCGTGGTGGCGTTGTTGATTTCACGGAGCCGCGCGGCGAGAGTTTCAACTTTGCCGATCGTGCGGTTGATGATGGTTAGTTGCGGCACGCCGAGAAGCGAGCATTGCGTGGCAATGGCCTGTCCTGCGCCGCCGCCTGCGCCGACGATGGCGATCTTGAGGTCGGTGAGGGATTTGCCGAAGGAGCTTTCGATTGCTTTGGCGAATCCAGGACCATCGGTGTTGTAGCCGTGGGTGGTGACGCCGAAGCAGACGGTGTTGACCGCACCCAGTGCCTTGGCTTCATCGGCGACGACATCGCAGAGTTGCAGGGCATCGAATTTGTGAGGGACAGTGACGTTGCATCCAATGAATTTCAGTTGGCGCATTCTCTCGAAGGCTTCGGGCAGTTGCTCGGTGGTGAGTTCGAGTCGGATATAACGTGCATCGATGTCGTGAGCATCAAGCGCGGGCTGATGCATTTGCGGCGAGGCCGAATGCGCGACGGGGTTGCCGATGACTGCGAGCCTTGCCGGTTGGTTCGCACCAGCATCGAGCAATTCGCGCGAGGCTAGGTCGTCGATGGTGTAAACTGACTTCATGGCGGGCGAGCTTACAGCTTTTCGGTCAATTGGCGAACTCGATTGATGCAGCGTTCTTTGCCAAGGATGTTGAAGATGTCGCCGAGGTCGGGTCCGTGGCCGCGGCCGGAGAGGGCGACGCGGAGAGGAAACATCAACTGACCAGGTTTGGCGCCATGGGCGGTCGCGGTTGTGCCGAGGGCATCTTTTGCAGCATCTGCTGACCAATCGGTCAGGCCTTCGAAAGCAGTGGCGAGCGCGGTGAGGAGGTCCTTGGCGGCATCGTTCTTCGCGACCTTGGCGATGGAGGCTTCGTCGTGATCGAAGGAGTCGAGGATGAGGAAGTCGACGGCGGACGGCACATCGCTGAAGAGGCGGACCTTCTCCTTCACCGCTGCGGCGATGGTCGGGTAGTTGTCGGGAATGGTGAGGCCGGACATTTCGAGGAAGGGTTTGGTGGCCTCAATGAATTCTTCGGTGCTGATCTTGGCGAGGTGCTGTTGGTTGACCCATTTGCATTTCTCCAGATCAAAGCGTGCGGGAGCGCGGTTGATGTTTTCGATCGAGAAGCGTTCGATGAGATCATTGAGCGAGAAGATTTCTTCTTCGGTTTTTGGGTTCCAGCCGAGCAGAGCGATGAAGTTGGTCACGGCGGATGAGAGAAATCCCTGACGTGGGTAGTCGCCGACAGCGGCTCCGGCATCGCGCTTGGACATCTTGGAGCCGTCCTCGTTAAGGATGAGGGGGATGTGAGCGTATTGCGGTGGGGTGCAGCCAAAGGCCTCGATGAGTTGGAGGTGTTTGGGTGTGTTCATCAAGTGGTCCTCGCCGCGGATCACGTGGGTGATTTTCATTTCGAGGTCGTCGACCACGTTCACGAAATGGAACACGTAAGAACCGTCCGAGCGCTTCACCACCATGTCGGGGGTGTTGGATTCATCGGTGTAGTCAATGGTGACTTCACCGCAGACCATGTCGTTCATCGTGATCGGTTTGCGATCGAAGCGGAACCGCCAGGCGCCGTCGTCTTCGTAGACGCGCTCGGCATCGACCAGTTTTTGGAACCAAGTGTCGTAGATATCCGTGCGTTGGCTTTGGTAGTAAGGGCCGTGGTCGCCGCCTTTGTCGGGGCCTTCATCCCAGTCCATGCCGAGCCAGCTCATGCCGTCGAAGATCGCCTGACGTGCTTCTTCCGTGTTACGGGCTTGATCGGTGTCTTCGACGCGAAGCACGAAAGATCCGCCGTTTTTGCGGGCGAATAGCCAGTTGAAGAGAGCGGTACGTGCGCCGCCAACGTGGAGATAGCCCGTTGGGGATGGAGCAAAGCGGGTGCGAATGGACATGGGCGTGGTTTAAGACGCCTTGGGAGGAATTGGAAGTCTCACTTTTATCGCGGCGTAGCCGCGGTCTTCTGTAGCGGCTTCGCCGCGGTCTAAAGGTCGAAGGTCTAAAAGTCGAAGGTCGGGCTTGCGCGCGATTCTCTTGCCCCGACAGGTCGGGGTTGGCTCGACGGTCAGAATTCGGGAAGCTGTTAAGACCGCGGCAACCCAATGTCGGAGACCTGATTTGAATGGATCAAGCGCAGCTGGATCAAACCGCCGCTGCCGCCTGTGGCGGTAACTAGGAGCTGTAGCTCTTCCTGATGAGAGCGGACCGCGACGGAGCGCCGTCCCTGCCTTGTGGTCTACGGTGCTGCGGGCCGCAGCACCCTTGGTTGTCTAAATTGTGTTACTTTTGCTCTGCCCTGTGCGAAAACATGGGGTGAGGCCCGGCCATCGGATACCAGCCAATGACCGGAGCAACAGGTGACTTCGTGCGTCACCCTGAGCCTTTGAGCTCGTATGGTAGCTAGAAGCCCTGTTGCAGCCTCATCTTCAATTCGGAGAGTTGCCTGAGCCCTAGAGCTCGTAGAACCAAGGATGAACCAAAGATGAAAACCTCAGACACAATATACTACCTCGGAGTCGATGTGAGCAAAGCAAAACTCGATCTCTATGATCCGCGAAGCGGAAAATGTCAGTGCTTCCCCAATACTAAAGCGGGGTTGCAGCGCCTATATCGGCAAGTCCGTAAGCTTGTTGGGACACCACACATCATATGCGAGCCATCTGGTGGATATGAAAAACTTCTAATCAAGCAAGCTCATGAACTTGATTTGGCTCTCAGCGCGATCAATCCACGCCAGGTGCGAGATTATGCACGCGCTAAGGGGCAGTTAGCCAAGACTGATGCGATCGACTCAAAGCTGCTTAGTGACTACGGCTTAGCTTTCAAGCCTAAGCCTCAAAAGCCCGCAAGCCCAGTTCAAGAAGCACTTTGTGCAGTTGTGAGAAGAAAGGAGTCGCTAACTCGACAGCTAGTCAGGGAAAAGAATGCGCTCGAAAAATCAACAGATCGTTTTGTTCGATCGGACATCAGAGTAAGCCTTAACCACATCAAAAAACGTATCGAGAAGTGTGAGCGGCAGGTTCAAGAACTGATAGCATCCGATGCTGGGCTGAAAGCTAAGGCAGATCGAATTACTTCGATTAAAGGATTGGGCTCCAACGTCGCAGCGGTGTTGTTGGCTGAAATGCCTGAGCTAGGATCCATGAGTAATAATCAGGCCGCGAGCTTAGTGGGATTAGCACCGCTGAATCGTGATAGTGGAAAATGGAGAGGTCAGCGAACGATACACGGAGGAAGAAGGATAGCACGGCGTGCCCTGTTCATGCCTGCACTGTGCTCAGTGACTCATAATCCGATATTACGCGACTTTTATCGCAGCATGATCGCGCGTAATAAACCTCATCACTTGGCGATGACCGCTGTTATGAGAAAGATGATTTGCCTAGTAAATAGGAGCCTTGCAGACCCAGATTTTGAAATAGCTTAAAAGAAAATCAAAACAGAGTTGCTACCATTTTCAGGATGGAGCTGGCGCGCGTTTCATCGGCGTCGACGGTCATCTCGTTGGCGGTGGGAGAGGAGGAGGGTGAGGCTTAGGGCGGCGAGGAGGAGGGACGTGGGCTCGGGAATGGCCGTGATTTGGAGGTTGTCGATACGGTTGTTGCCGGTAGAGCCGGTGGCGCCGTCGAAGGTGATTTGGAGATAAGCGGTGGTGGTGTTGTCGAGGGTGTCGACGGAGGAGAGGTCGAAGGTTTCGATGCTGTAGGACGACTCAGGGCTGAAGGTGGAGCCGATGTTGGTGAAGTCGGTGCCATTGGTGGAGTAGGCGAGCTGGTTGGCATCAAAACCCGTGGAGGTGCCTTGGGTGGCGAATGAGAGGGTGGGGTCGAGGAGGCCTGTCATGGAAAACGAGAGGACGATCGAACTGCCGTCGCCACTGCTGTCGGCGATCAGGCTGAGGGAGGTGTCGGCGGCATCGCTGTTGAGGGTGTTGAGTGAAGACCCCGCGTAGTCGTTGAGGGTTCCGTTCCATGTCGTGAGCGACAAGGTGCCGCTGCCAGAGTTGGCGGCAATCGATGTGGGTGCGCCGCCGCTGCCAGGGGAGGATGAGCTGGCGATCGAGAGATCGTTGAAATTCCAGTAGGCGACGGTTGCGGCGTGGGCTGGCTGGAGCAGCAGGAGGAAGACTAGAAATAGTTGGCTAAGATTGAGCAAGGGCATCGCTGGGAGCATGGGTGGATGCCTAGAGGTTTATATAGATAATATAACTATATAAATAGAGATATCGGGATTGCTGGAATTATCATCGGCTCAGCTAAGAGAACGATATTCGTTTCATGATCGTTCCAATGGATTCGATGCTCATAGAGCGACGCTACAATTCATCTCTTTAGCCCTGGAGGCTGCGGAGGGCGCCGCGGATGAGGGCTTCAGTGGTGGAGGCGGCGTCGGCATCGAGGACTTGGCGGACGGCTTTGCGGGCATCGACTTGTTTGTAGCCGAGGGCAAGAAGGGCGAGTTCGGCATCGGCGGCGGGAGCGCTGACGCTGCCTGATGCGGCATCTTGCCAGGTGTCGGTGATGCCGACTTTGTCTTTGAGTTCGAGCACGATGCGTTCGGCGGTTTTTTTGCCAAGTCCTTTGACTTTGGAGATGGCAGCTGAATCGCCAGCGACCACCGAGCTTTTGAAGTGGGCGACCGGCATGCCGTTGAGGACGGCCATGGCGATGGCTGGACCGATGCCGCTGACGCGGTCGATGAGCATGAGAAAGACATCGCGTTCTTCTTCGGTCGCGAAACCGTAGAGCGTGTGAGCCGTTTCGCGCACTTGAAGGTGTGTGCGGAGGTCGACGCTGGTGCCTTCGGTCGGGTTGATCTTATCGTAGGTGGAGATCGGAATGTTCACTTCGTAGCCAACACCTTGGACATCCACGACGAGACGGTTGGGGTAGGCTTCGATGACGTTTCCACGGAGTCTTGCGATCACGAGGGAATAAAAGCTGAAATGCTGAAAAGCTGAAAGCAGAAAGCCAGATTAGGGCTCGATGCTCGAATTATGAATTTGAATGAACCGCAACAAAGCGAAGCTTTTTAGACGAGCTTTGCTCGCCCGTAGGGTGAAGAATTTCGACAGAAAATCTGAGTCAAATGGACGCAGATGAATGGGATTATAGGTTTTCATCTGCGCTCTTTGAGCGCCTATCATGCCGACCTTCGACTTTTGACCTTGGACTTTCGACTAGGCGCGCAGCGCCTAAAGCATGTCGTCGAAGATCTGGATTTTGTCGGCTTCGAATTGGCGGAGGGCGGCGCGGTATTCTTTGACAGCTTTCTGGTATTGGACGGCGCGTAGGGCGGCCATGACCTCGTCTTTGACTGCATCGAAGGATTGAGGGGTCGCGGCGCGACGTTCGGTGACCTCGACGAGGTGCCAACCGATTTTGGTGGTGATGATGGCGGGTTCGTGAAGTGGTAGATCGAATAGAGGTTTGGTGAACTCGTCAGGAAGTCTGCCGCGTGCAATCCATCCAAGGTCGCCACCGAGGTCTTTGGTGGTCGGGTCTTGGCTGAGACTCTTGGCAAGGGCCACGAAATCGGTTTCCTCTGCAGTGATGGATTTCAGAGACGTTTGGAGGATGGGAAGCGCAATCGATTCGTCGGTCTCGAGTGATGGTATGAAAATGTGGCGTGCTCTGACACGTTCGGGGATGTCGAGGTGGCGGTGGTTTTCGGCGAACCATGCTTTGGCCGTTGTTTCATCGACTGTCACCATCGGGTCGACTTTTAACGCGACGTATTTCTCTTGCTGGATGCGTGCCGCGAGTCGATCGCGCAGGTCTTGGAGCTTGCCCATGCCTTGGGACTTCATGGCGGAAACCATTTCTTTTTCGGATGAGAAGCGTTTGCGGAAGGCATTCATCCGTTCATGGATTTCCGCTTCGCTCGCTGGTAGGTCAGGAGCATTCACCTTGGACTTCACGCGCAGCAGTTCGTGATCGATGAGATCGTTGAGGGCTGCGTAGCGGACGACCTTTTGTATCTGAGGGCTCAGTTCGTCGTAATCTTTTCCGGTGAGCCAGAGGCGCTCTGCTACCGCGCGGTCGAGTTGGCCGCGAGTGATTTGGTAGTTGAAGACCCTTGCGACGACTCCGCGTGATTTTGCATCGGCGATGCTAGCAGAGCTGAATGGATTCGCTTTTTCCACGCGGCGAGCGATGGGGCCATGGAAGAGGAAGACGTCGCCCAACAGGTAAGCAATGAAGATGCCGTAAATGACAAGTCGCAGTGCAGATTTTTTGACGGGTGACATGGTAGGGGATTAACGAATTTCAATCGTTGCGCCAGGGCGGATGAGTAGCGGGAGTCGGATCGCATCCCAGTTGGTGAGGCGGATGCAGCCAGAGCTTTGGGCGCGGCCAATGGTTTCAGGGTCGGAGGTTCCATGAAGTCCGACGCCGGGCTTGCTGGTGCCGTTCCAGATCACACCGACGGGGCTGTTGGGTCCGGGTGGAATGTTGATTCGTTCTTCTTCGGGTCCGCGTTTGCCAGTATCGAGGAAGGTTTGATCGTATCGCCACCACGGATGGGTGACCATGTTGCGGAGTTCAAAGTTTCCGCGTTCGATGAACTGCGGTTTGCCTGGGGTGATGGGGAATGATGCGACGAGACCTTCATTTTTCAGTTGGGCCACTTGGGCTTTCTCCTTGCCGGGTTCAGCGATGATGAGGGCGGTGGGAATGGCTTCGAAGATACGTAATTGTTTCGTCTTGGTATCGACCACCACATGGCGGCTGCTGAGTTTGCCCTCTTCCTCGAATCGTGCGTTGGAGATGGATTCGATCAGGAATGGGCGGACGTTGGGAACTTTTAGGCTATCGCGTGGTTTGAGGGTGTTGATGTTTTTGGGTGCGTTGAGTTCGCGGAGGTAGTCCTCATCGCAGTGGTATCGTTCCGCCATGAATTCGAGGTAGCTGCGATAGCTTAGGCGTTTGGTTTTCCCTTGTTCGGCGCGGTCGTAGGATAGGGATGGGTTGACCCAATCTTCGGCGATCTCTGGGACCAGGGCTGTGGCGGTAACGGTTTTCACCGCTTTGCGGGCGGCGGTGTTGATGGCGGTCCAACTATCGAATGGATGGCCGTGGCGTTCATTCCATGCCGCGACGGCATTGGCGGTGAATGTGCCGGGTTTGCCATCGATTACGCCGGGTCCAAACAAGGCTTCATCGAGGAAGATCTGGAGGCGGACCGCGTCGTCGCCGGTGGGTTTTTGATCGATGGGTGAGGGGAGCGGGATGTTCGGCTTCACCAAGGTCGGTGTCACCAACACGGCGGCCGGTTCAGGCTCCGAGAATCCGATAGAGGATAATAGAATGCCGACGATGAGGCATGATGTGATGTTTCGAATCATCTGAGTGGGTGGCTCAATCGTTATCAACGGCGTATTCAGTGAGTTTGCCAGCGATGTTTTTGGGGACGACCGCGCGAACCAGAATGTCATCGCCCTCATACTCAGTGGAGATGATTTTTGCGTCGCGGTGGAGCAAACTGACGATATCCGCTCTGGCTTGAGGGATCTTGTAGTTTTCGCATCGAACCCGATCCGCGAGAACGGCGGAGCATAATTTCAGCACTTCTTCCATACCATCACCTTTGAAGGCGGAGGCATGCAGGGCGTCAGGAAACTCTCGTTCAATCAACGCGCGTTGTTCCGGGTCTTCGAGGAGGTCGATCTTATTGAGAACCGTGATCACTGTTTTGTCCTCAGCCCCGAGTTCGCCTAGCACATGGAGGGTCGTGTCGTGGAACTTCTGGATTTCTGGAGACGTGGCATCAAGCACGTGGATCAAGAAGTCGGCGAGCACCGCTTCCTCGAGTGTTGCCTTGAAGGCTTCGACGAGTCGGTGCGGAAGGTTGCGGACAAAGCCAACGGTGTCGGTGATGAGCAGCGGTTGGCCATCGGGCAGGTCGATGCGGCGGGTGGTGGTATCGAGGGTGGCAAACAGCATGTCTTTTGCCATGACATCGGAGCCGCTGAGGCGATTGAGCATGGTGGACTTGCCGGCATTCGTGTAGCCGACGATAGCGGCATGAGGGGTGTCGTGCTTTTCGCGTTCTTTGCGTTGAGTGCGGCGTTGCTTGCGGACCGTTTCGAGTTCGCGCTTGCAGCGATCGATGCTCATGTTCGCGAGTCGGCGGTCGACCTCGATTTGTTTCTCACCCATGCCGCGAGATGCACCTGCGCCGCCAGATCCGCCACCGCCTTCGCGGTCGAGGTGGCCCCACATGCGTGCGAGGCGTGGCAGGGCGTATTGCATCTTGGCCAGCTCCACTTGGAGTCGTGCTTCGCGTGTGTGGGCACGCTTGGCGAAAATATCGAGGATCACCTCTTCACGGTCGATCACGCAGAGGTCGGCCAGTTTTTCCCACTCGCGTTGTTGGGATGGTGCGAGGCCGTTATCGATCACGATGACGTCGCATTCGTGAGCTTTGGCGAGATCGACGATCTCTTGGGCTTTGCCGGTGCCGCTGAGGAACTTTTTGTGCATTTCTCGGCAGCGCGGCATCACACTCTCGACCACGCCGATGCCGAGTGTTTTGACGAGTTCTCCGAGCTCGATCAGGAGCGACTCCGTTTCTTGTTCTTCACGGGTATCGAAATAGAAGCGCACCAACAAGGCGCGCTCGACCATTTCGGGTTTTTCTCGGACTTCGAACATCTGGTTCAGAATTAGCACTCCAGCCTTGGTTCGGCTACGGCAAACTTTGGAAGATGAGCGCACGACCTGCTCTTTGCTCCGTGCTCGAGCCCCATCCCAAGCCGGATTCGCCTCGGGTTGGGTCATTATGGCTGATTTCTGCGAAATCCGCGTTTCAACTCTTGCGACATGGCGCTGGGGCGCCTAAGCCATCTGCCGACATGTCTGAAGACGCAACCCAGCAACAAGCCCAATCCACTGAAGCAGAACTTATTGCGGTCCGCCGCGAGAAGCTCGCCAAGCTCCGTGAGCTGGATATCGACCCTTATGGTGAACGCTACGAAGTATCCAGCACGCCCGGCGAATTGCGCGAGAATTTCGAGGAAGGCAAGCAGGTTAAGATTGCCGGCCGTATCGTGGCTCTGCGCGACATGGGGAAAGCGGTTTTCTTCCAGCTCGGTGACGTGATGGGATCCATTCAGGGATACATCAGCATCAAGCATTTGGAAGAGGCTGAGGCAGCTGCATGGAAGTGTCTCGACCGCGGCGACTGGATTGGCATTGAGGGTGAAACTTTCCTGACGCGGACTGAGGAGCCGACCGTCAAGGTTTCCAAATTCACGATTCTATCGAAATCGCTTCGTCCGATGCCGGACAAGTTTCATGGCCTGGCCGACCGCGAGACCAAGTATCGCAAGCGCCACCTCGACCTCATGGGCAACCCTGACAGCGCGGCGACATTCGTGACGCGATCATTGATGCTGCAAGAGATTCGCAAGTTTCTGCAGGAGCGTGGTTTCTTGGAAGTGGAGACCCCAATGTTGCAAGACATCCCCGGTGGTGCGGCAGCGCGTCCGTTTGAGACGCATCACAATGCACTCAACATGCCGTTGACCTTGCGAATTGCGCCGGAGTTGTTCCTGAAGCGGTTACTGGTCGGTGGATTCACCAAAGTGTTCGAGCTCAACCGCAACTTCCGCAACGAAGGAATTTCACGCAGACACAACCCCGAGTTCACCATGCTTGAGGCTTACTGGGCATTTTCTGATTTCGAGGAGATGGCCAACTTGGTGGAAGAGATGACCTGCCATCTCGCAGAGAAGTTCTGCGGTGGTCTGAAAATTGAGCACAAAGACGAAGAGGGCGAGGTCACTCGGACGATTGATCTTACGCGCCCATGGCGTCGTGCGAATTACCACGACTTGATCAAAGGTGTAGCGGGCGATGACTTTTTCGATATCACACCAGAACAACGTCGCGCCAAGTGCGATGATTTGGGAGTTCAGGTTTCACCTGAGATGGAAGACTACGAAGTGGTTCAGCAAGTCTTTGAGAAGAAGGTTGAAGAGCACACGTTTGATCCATGTTTTGTCACTCGCGTGGCATCCGAGTTGATTCCATTGGCGAAAGTTACACCAGGTGGTAAGACCGTTGAGGTGTATGAGTTGATCATCAACGGCCAAGAGATTTCACCGGGTTACTCCGAATTGAACGACCCCGATGTTCAGCGTCAACGTTTGGAGCATCAAGCGGGTGGTGAGGAAGAGCAGAAAGTGGACTACGACTTCATTGAGACCTTGGAGCACGGCATGCCGCCCGCGGGTGGTATTGGGATCGGCATCGACCGTTTGGTCATGATGCTGACGGGTGCGCCGACAATTCGCGACGTCGTCTTGTTCCCGCTGTTGAAGCGGAAGGATTGAGCGCCGGAGGCGCTTGTTCTTGGTTCTTAGTTCTTCGTTCTCGGTTGTGCTTCGCGCGGCTCTTTGCCGGGTTTTGATGTCCGGTGACCTGGCTTGGCGAGGATTTCGATATAGACTGAGCTGGATTCGGCTGCGGCAGCGGCGTCAATGGAGGCGGTGATTTCCTCGACGTGCTTTATGATTGGGGTGGCGTCGCCCATGCCGACCCGGCAATCGAAGTCCCAAAAGTCCACTCCTTCAGGCAGCTTTTTTTTGCGCTCTCGTTTCAGGTATTTGCGCACGTCGTTCTTGATGGAAGCGACGACTCTTGGTGGTTGGTGATCGGGGGATGTGAGCGGGAACGTTTTTTTCATGGATCGGGTGGTGGCTTAGAGTGGGATCCTTGCACAGGATGGTGGCTTTTGCGAGATCGTTGGGGTTGCTTGATTCTTTGGGCAATTGGGTTATGAATGACCAGATGATATTTCCTCGGCTTTTCACGACCCTCTTGCTCATGGTAAGTCCAGTGTTTGCGTTTGAGCTGCCGGAGGGGTCTTCGCAGTGTTTGGTGGGGGTGGCAGATTCTTGGGAGAGCACGTCGGTGACGATGACGCTCTACGAGAAGGAGAAGGGCGACTGGAAACAGGTGGGTAAGTCGTGGAAGGGTCGGCTGGGGAAGATGGGCATGGCGTGGGGATTGGGGTTCCATCCTGTGCCGAAAGGGGCTGATATGAAAAAGGAAGGCGATTGGAGGTCGCCAGCAGGCGTTTTCAAGCTGGGTGGTGTTTGGGGCTATGACCCAAAAGTTAAGAAGCACCCCAAGACCTATTACCGTCAGATCACCTCGCGCGATTTGTGGGTCGAGGATTCGGAGTCGAAGCATTACAACCGTCACTTGGTGTTGAAGGATGAGCCCTCGACTGAATGGGAAAAGAAGCAGCAGATGCGGCAGAATGATCCTGCGCATGCTTTGAAGTTGTTCATTGCTCACAACGCGCCGCCGAAGGTCGTGCCGGGTGGTGGGTCATCGATTTTCTTCCACATCTGGCGCGATAATGGGGGTAGGCCAACAGCTGGGTGCACGGTGATGGAGAAGCCAAAACTGGAATGGTTGATTTCCAAAATGGATCCGACCAAGCGCCCGTTGTATGTGCTTTTGCCAAAGGCGGAATACGACAAGCGTCGCAAAGAGTGGAAGCTGCCTTAAACCTCGCCGTCGGGGTAGAGCAGGTGCGATTTGATCGCTTCTACAGCGACAGCTGCGGCGGTGCCGAAGATGGTTTCGACGGATGCCGTTCTTGGAACTTGAGCGGCTGGGCGAGACAGTCCCATTACGAGTTGCCCATAGTTTTGGGCACCCGCAACGTGTTGTAGCAACTTGAGCGAGATGTGTGCGGCGTCGAGGTTGGGGAAGATGAGGACATCGGCCGCTTTGCGGTTTTTGGCGCCTGCGATTTTGATTTCGGCTGCGACTGGGTCGAGCGCGACGTCGGCTTGAATTTCACCGCTGATCTCCATGTCGAGAAATTCGCGTCGTGCAATGTCTTGGGCGAGTGACGTAGCCGCTGCCATTCGAAGGGCATCATGGGTTTTTGCACTTCCACGGGTTGAGTGGCTGAGCATTGCGATATGAGGTCGACGGCCGAGGGCGTGGTGAGCGAGTTTGCCTGTTTCGATCGCAGTTGCCGCGAGTTCCTCTACACTCGGGTTGGGGTTGATCCCGCTATCCGCGAGAAGCAGGATGCCTGACTCTCCGAGGTGTTTGAGATGTTCGCCCATTAAGATGGTCACACCGAAAATCTTGGGAACGTGAGGAAGCGGTTTGATCGTGTGCAACAAGGCACGGAAGTAAGATGCGGGCAGAGCTTGGTTTCCGCCTACCACCGCATCGGCCTGACCGTATTGGACCATCAGTGCTCCGAAATAATGAGGACGGCTGACGATGTCTTGGATATTGCCAAATTGAGTTTTCCGGTAGCGCTCCATGTTTTCGACCCGCTGGCAGAACAAATTGAAGTCCGAGGCCGTCGGGGGATCGATGATCAGGATGAACTTGAGCGAGATGTCGTGCTTTTTCGCTAGCGCTTTGATGCGCTCTTTGTTTCCCAGAAGGATAGGAGCCACCACAAACTCGGCGACCAAGCGGCTAGCGGCCTCAATGACCCGAATATCTTCGCCCTCTGTGAACACGACCCGTTTTGGGTGCCTGCGGAGTTGTTCCAGCAGGTGTTGAACCACTTGGGTCCCGGTATGCGTGTCTTTGCTAGGTTCGGCCATTTGGTGCGGTTGCTTGCAACGTAGCGAGAGTCTAGTATGTCTTGTCTCACCGGCGCAACTCGATTTCCGAAACTTTTATGCCAGCAAACTATCACAGCCACACACCGCTCTGCCGTCACGCCGAGGGCGAGCCAGAATCGTATGTGGATGCTGCGATTGCTGCCGGTTTAACGGAATACGGAGTTTCAGACCACGCTCCACAGATCCCTGAGCCATACGATGATTGGCGGATGCTGGAGAGTGAACTACCCGAGTATTTTGAGTGGATTGAGCGGGCGCGGAGGCACGCCGCGGGTCGATTGCCGGTCCGGGCGGGCTTGGAATGCGATTGGTTAGAAGGCTGCGAGGGCTGGATAGGCACCTTGGCTTCCAAATATGATTGGGACTATCTGATCGGGTCGGTTCACTATCTCGGCGATTGGGATTTTGATAATCCGAAGTGGGTTGGGTCGGTCTGGAAAGAGGCCGACGTTGAGGACGTCTGGTCGCGCTATTGGACGACCTATGCACGGATGGCCGATAGTGGTCTGTTCGATATTTTGGCTCACCCGGATCTCATCAAAAAGTTTGGCCATGTGCCTGAGGGAGATCTCTCACGTTTTTATGAGCCAGCGATTGATGCGATTGCGGCATCGGGTTCAGCGATTGAGATCAACACAGCGGGATGGCACAAGCCTTGTGAGGAAGCGTATCCGTCGGTTGGGTTTCTGGAACTCGCATGTTCCGCAGGAATTCCCCTGGTGATTTCTACGGATGCACATGCACCGGCAGAAGTGGGTCGTGATATTGACCGAGCCGTCGAGTTGGCGAAGTCGGTGGGGTTCACCGAGACGCAACTGTTCGAAAAGCGGCAACGGCGCAGTGAGCCATTGGTTTAGTAAGGGGGTGACCAGATGGTTCACTCAGCGTCGCTATGCTGCCTAGTTATTGATCAGAGGGAGCCTCGTTTTTAGTTGGGGCAAATCCACCACTGTCATTCCACGCTGCGTCTAGCTCCACGCCCTGGAAGGAGCGAGCTAGGGCGGAAATGTTTTTCTCGTCTCCCTTGAGTTCGGCGAATGGTTTGCTCATGAATTTATTGAGATCAACCAGGCCTGTCTTTCCTGGTGAGGGTTTGGTGAAGCCGTAGAGGCCGATGCCGTTTTGCTTGGCTTCTGGTATAACAGTTGTGGGGCTTTTGCCGTTCCATGCTGCGAGGCAGGAGATGAGTTTGGTCTCGGGTCGTGTCCATGACTTCAGTTCGGGGCTAACCTCCATCGCACCGCCTTCGTTCATGAGCCAATCCGCTTCTTTAAACATCTTGGAGCCGACGACATGCGGGTGTTTCATATGACTCACCGTAAGCCAGACGATGCAGTTCGGGTTGGCTTCTTTGGCTGCTGTGTAG
Organism: Luteolibacter sp.; assembly: GCA_043566505.1. GTDB lineage: Bacteria > Verrucomicrobiota > Verrucomicrobiia > Verrucomicrobiales > Akkermansiaceae > Luteolibacter. Next base: position 2,068,734 of record CP121322.1, read on the forward strand.
ATTGCGGTCCAGCAACGTTCAATTGCCTTGCGGCTGTAGTCTGTGTCCTGCTTTTTAGTCAGCTTGTCCTCACCGGGGAAATCTTCGCCCATGAGTTGTTTGTAGAGCTTCTTTTCTGCGTCGATCCAGTTTTTGGTGATGACCCGCTTGCCGTCAACCTGAGTGGTGACGGTGCGGTCTGGCATCCAAATCCAGTCGATCATGAAACCGTCAATGCCCGTGGTGCTGACAGCGTCCTTGATCGATTTTGATAGATATTTGAGATACTCGTCGGTGTAGATCACGCACTTTTTGGGGCCGACACTTTGAGGTTGCTTGCCCTTCATATTAATTTTCTGCGGGTAATTGAGGTCGGGGTTGTCCATGGCCCACTTCACGTTTCCTGCGGCACAGAAATAACCGAAGACGAGCATGCCTTCCTCATGGCCCAGGCGAACGACTTCACGTAAGAAGTCGCGTTTGAGGCCGGGTTGTTCTGGTACAAACCCATTCTTATACCATGCGTAGCCATTGCAAGAGACAGCGAAAGTTTGGATGACATTGGCGCCAATCGCTTTGTACCAAGCGACATGAGCTGCTGAGTCAGCAGTGGCCCATGTTCCTGGTGTGGCAAAAGGTTTCCTGGATCGGCCTGAGCGCGCCCAGTTGAAGTCGATGCAGTAGGCTTTGATCTGTTCTGGAGAAACTGGTTTAGCCAAAGGATTGTGAATGACTTCCGGTGGGTCAGCATCAGTAGATTGCGCTAACGAGGTCGATAGCATCAGTATAGTCAGGGCTGTGAGGTGGCGTAATGTTTTCATGTGGGTGTGATTATGGTTTCGGATCATTATCTAATTCCTTGCTCTGTTTGATGGACTCTTCAAGAGGGACGAGCGGAGGACCATCGGTGGCGTTCTCGATGTCTTTGACCATTTTTTCAAACCTAGGCAAAAAACGATGTTCACCGCCATTCGCCTCTGCCTGAGCATATATCACCTTAACGTATTTGTAGTCCTTGATTTTGGGCAATACCGGCTGGGCGTGAATCCCATACCGGGGAAGGCTATTGGTTAGCATCATCATCTTGAAACTCCATCGGCCACCACCACTCAGAATGTAATCCGTCAAATATCCAACCCCTTCGAGGATGTTGTAATCGCCGAAGATTTGGACAGCAGGCTCCATCGCATTTCTGGCGTTGTGATAGGTGTGATAGGTCTTGTCGTCATCCTTGAGGATGTGATCCAGATCACGGGCTACGAAATGGAAACTCTCCTTGGGTACAAAACGGACCATGCGAGCACCTGTGCCCCTGGGTTTCTGTCGTTTGTGCTCCATGAGCCGTGCTGCCGCCTGGTGGAATAAATTCCTGTCAGTGATGAATCCGGCCTTGTAGTAGTTCCACTCCAATGCCGCAGATAGTGGGTCGATGGCGGCGGCAATCTGAAAGTCAATTTCAGCAAAGTGATCATTGGGTCTTTCCTCCATCAGGAATTTCAAAATATCCCCGAAGTAGGGGCGGGCATCTGCCCCTAGCGATGTCAGTTGAGCCGTAGCTGCAACACGAACGCTATCGGCTTGCTTGGTATCACGAAGGATCTCGGCGATGGTCTTGATGCGGTTTGTTAGGTCTCCTTCAGGGCAGCCATAAAGATAGCATTTAAGGGCATATATCTTCTCATGCTCGGTCCCAGAGCTGACAAGATTCTCCAGAGTGGGGAATTCTTTTGCGATCGCTTTTTTTCCATCGGAAATCTTTTTGAGTTTTTTTAAGATTTTGGGGCTTGGTTTCTTCTCCTTCGCTTTTTCTATCGTTTTCTTTGATTTGGCGTCAGCTCCCACCATGACGGTGATTTCATTGAAAGCCTTGGTTCTAACGACGGGATTATGATGTCCAAATAAAGTAATGAGCTCCGGTAGGCTTTTGTCTTTATGGAGCTCGCTCATGTTGATGGCTAGGTCGGCTTGCTTTGCATCGAGCCAGAGAGACTCATCCGCATCTCGACCTGTAATCATTAGTGCTTGGCGAGGCAGGCAGAAGGCCAGTAAAGCCACTCCGCCTAAATGCCCCTCTTTGTAACCTTGAGAGAATGAGCCGTCCCAGCGGCGACGGGGGGTGAGGTATTTCTGAACAGTGGAATAGAACTTCTGTGTCGCTTCCGGTCCCGCGACGTTGACTCCTGCAGGTGTCCAATACGAGCTGAATAAGGAACTGCCGTGGCCTCGACCTAATGATCCCCCCGAAGCTGCAGACATGGTAGAAAAGAACTTAGCTCCCTCTTTATTTCCAGCCAAGGTCATGCAAAGCGCTGCCATGCCGCTTGTGCCGTTATTGTTGAAATCGAAATCACGTGGTCCATGGAAGCCATAAGGGAATCCACCTTTATCGATGTGATATTCAATATATGTGAGCGTGCGCTCCATTGCTTGATCGAGTCCCGGCACTTCGATTCCAACCTTTTTTGCCAATTGCATTGCCAAGCATGAAGCAAGGCTGACGTTATTCATCACACCATAACCTGGTGCCCGGTTAGTTTCGGGATCACTCATTTTATGACCGTATAAGCCAGCCGAATCCTGACCTTCTACAATACTAAGGGTATAGGTTTTAAGTGCTGGAAGAATCTCGGCGTCTTTGGTGAGAGCGTAATACTCTGCCATAAGAATCGTATCATAGGCTGTCCTCCAAGCGCCAACGGTAGGGGCACCTTTTCCTGATTCTTTGACTTTCTTTCTCGCTCTTGCCTGAAGCGATATTCCGTCATAAGTGATTGGTTTAAAAACTTGGATCTTTTCATAGGCGAAATCCAAATACTTCTTCTCGCCAGTGGCCATTAAGCCTAAAAGGCTCACATTAGTGTGTTCCACAGCCTTGTAGTTAAGAAGTAGCCCATCAGCTGCCATCGTGATGAGTTTTTCTGTTTTGGGGCAGTCGTATGGAGCCGTGGGGCTAAATTCACCTAGCGGCGCAAGCTGTAAGGTAACTTTTTTATTACCAGCAAGCCTCAGAGTGAGTTTGCCATTTGAAGCTTCTGCAGCTAAAACCGCTTCAGAGAGGCCTTCATTCAAACCAAAAACGACATCGCCTTTCTTTAATTTTCCATCTGCTGGCGAACCAGGCTCGATCGCATGTACCAAAAGACCTTTTTTTTCGAAATTTCCTAATATTCCTGTCGGTCCTGTAAATTCATATTTCTTTTTCTTACCTTTAGCAAAAGCTGGACTTATGATTGCTACAATAACTGTGAGGAGCACAGTTGCTGCGATTTGGTTGCGTTTCATATTGTGTGAATTGTCTCTCCTTTAATCACCGTGGTTTTGTTGCCGCATGGTTTCGTTGAACGGTCGCATCCGTGGTCACGTTTTGATACCAATCCTTGAGGGACTGATTCATTTTTTTGACTCGCTCGGGATAAGCCGCGGCAAGATTGTTTTTTTCGCTGAGATCTTTTGATAAGTCATAGAGCCCAATGAAGTCATCGGTTCCCGTCATGAGTTTCCATTCGCCATCGCGCATGCCCATCATGCTGCCTTCATTCGGGCCCTGCCAAAAGAGCGTGCGATTTGCCAAACTTTTGCTCTCCAATAGTACGGAGGTGAGGTCCACTCCATCGAAGTGATGCCCTTCCGGGGTGGCGACACCTGCCATGGCCATCATCGTCGGCATTAGGTCGAGGCTGATCGCGAGCTGGTCTGATGTTTTTCCAGCCGGAATTTGGCCAGGCCACCAAGCGATGCCTGGAACTCGGTGTCCGCCTTCCCAGTTGCTTCCCTTGCGGCCGCGCAATGGACCTGCAGAACCACCTGCGGGACCATTGTCCGAGAGAAAGAAGACGAAGGTGTTGTCGTCGAGTTCGAGTTCAACGAGTTTGTCGAGGATCTGCCCCACGCCCTTGTCCATCTGGGTTAGCATTTCGCTGAATGCGCGGTGTCTGTCGGCAAACTTGATGCCCGGTTTCCTGTTGGGGCCACGCTCAGGTGGGTCTTTAGGCCCTTGCCATGGTGCATGCACCGCTTCATGAGCCACGTAGACACAAAACGGCTGGTCTTTACTTTTTTCGATGAAGTCGATTGCATGATCGGTAATCAAGTGAGTGGAGTATCCTTGCTCCTTGGAGAGATTTAGACCATTCCACCAGTCGAAGACTCCCATTCGATCGATATGCGAATGGAAGTCGATGTTACCACTAACAAATCCATTGAAGCGGTCGAACTTATGGTGAATTGGATTGAAATTCTTAGTGTAACCTAAGTGCCACTTTCCGCAGATAGCAGTCGAATAACCAGCATCCTTGAGGAGTTTGGAAAACGTGGTTTCCTTATCCGGATAAAGTCCATGGTAATGTGCTCCTTTTGCTGGGTCGGCAGTGATCACTCCGGGAATACCAGCGCGATGTTGGTAGCGGCCTGTCAGCAATCCAGCTCTCGTCGGACTGCAGACATTGCCGCTGGAATGAAAATCAGTGAAGCGCATGCCCTCCTTTGCCATCCGATCCAGATGCGGTGTTTCAATCTTACCGCCATAGCAGCTCGCATCCCCGTATCCCATGTCATCGGCCATGATGATCACGAAGTTGGGTTTTTTTTCTAGCTTGGCTGGTGTGTCGGATGCAGTTTGGCCTGAAGTAAAAGCGCTGCTCATGCACAAGGCGCATATGGTAATTAATCCGCGCGGGTGGGTTTTCATGAGGAGCCTATTTAAGGGGTGGTGTTACTGAATGCGTGCACATTTCAATAAGCAGAAAGTGGCTGCATCTGGTCACTGGAAAAAGGGGATACTGGTAGTGGGGCGACCCCATTAGGGGTGAGGTTGTATTGTTTCGCATGGTTGTTCAAGATGACGGCGCGTATAATCTCAGCGGCAGTCTTGATAGCCCCTGAAAATCAAAATCTATTTTCTGAAACCAACCGCAGCAGCACTCGTGGTTCAGTCATTGGTTCAAGATCATACTCCGAGACTGTTGGTTCTTGGACTGATCTGGCCAGTTGCCCTCCATCCAAAGGGACTAACTCGGCCCGTGTGGCAGCCCCGGTGGGTGGGCAGTTCTATTGATTAAATGCGTCTTAATACACCATGAAGTTATACCTCATTACCTTTATTTTCATTCTCTCGAGTATCGCCACTGCTTTGGAGCTTTCCCCACTGTTTTCGGATCATGCGGTTATTCAGCGCGACCAAGCCGTGCCGGTTTGGGGCTGGGATGAGCCGGGCGCCAAGGTCACAGTCGAATTCGCAGGCCAAAAGGTCGATGCCGTCGCGGATCATTCAGGCAAGTGGATCGCAAAGTTGCAGCCACTCAATCTCAACAAGAAGCCGCAGGAGATGACGGTTTCCGCAGGAAGTGAAAAGCTGGTTCGCACGGGCATTCTGGTCGGCGATGTGTGGCTATGCAGTGGCCAGTCGAATATGGAGATGACTTTTAAGGCGAAGCGCTTGGAGTGTGACATGCCCGACTTTGTGAAGCCGGACGAGGTGCCGATGGTTCGGCATCTGAAAGTGGCTCCCGTGAGGACGAAGAAACTTCCCAAGGAAGTGACTGAAACCCCGCAGTCGAAATTTCAGTCGGGCCAGATTAAAGGGGGGTGGGTTTCAGCTGATGCGGAATCCTACAAAGCGTTCACGGCAACAGGGTTTTTCTTCGCCTACACGGTGCACAAAGAAACCGGTGTTCCCATTGGTTTGGTCAATTGCACCCAAGGCAATACTCGCATCGACCAATGGATGTCGAAGGCGGCAGGGGAGTCGATCGCAGACAAGGTGCCGGCAGACAAGCTCAAGGGAGTGTATAACAGTCCACCGCATCTCAACTTCAACACCGTGATTTCTCCTGTGGCGGGTTTTGCGATCAAAGGTACGCTCTGGTACCAGGGCGAAGCGAATGGCAAGGAAAGCGATGAATACTACTGGAAGCTCAAGGCTCTAATCGATGGTTGGCGTGCCGACTGGGGGCAGGGGGACTTCCCCTTTTATTTCGTGCAGCTGCCTAGCTACAACGGCAAGAAGAGTTGGGCGGGCATCCGCGAGGCTCAGCGCAGAGTGCACGCTGAAGTTGCGAACACCGGCATGGTCGTGCTGACCGATGCAGGCGACAATACCGCTGAGTTTCCGATTAACCTCCATCCTCGCAACAAGTATATCGTGGGCAAGCGGCTGGCGCTGTGGGCATTGGCCAAGAACTACGGTAAGGACATCGTTCATTCCGGGCCCTTATTCAAAAAGGCTGAATTTAAAGAGGGTCAGGTGATGGTCGCATTCGACCATCTCGGTGGCGGGCTCATGGCTGCCCATAAAGAGTCCTCTCGCAGTCAGAACGATCCCAAGCCAGTGGATGAGATCATCGGTTTTGAAGTTGCGGGCAAAGATAAGCAGTGGGTGAAAGCCAAGGCGCGCATCGTTGGAGATCACTTGATTGTAAGTGCGGATGAAGTGAAGGCACCCGTAGCTGTTCGTTATCTGTCTGCCATGAACACGGATCATGGCACGCTCTACAACAAGGCAGGCTTGCCGGCCTCCCCATTTGCTGCAGCGCCTCCATCGACACAGAAGCCGTGAGCCATGTTCTGGTTCTCAGGACTTGGGTGCCGGACCAATGGTCCCGCCTGGCTCTAGCGTGGCCTCGATGAAGGTTTGTTTCTTGTCTTCCTTGCCACGTGCGGTGGCATCGGCCCACTTGAGGATGCGGTTTACAATGTCCTTTAAGTTCCAATTCATGTGCGCGATCTCGGGGTCGCACCACGGGTATTGTGGCTGCGGGTCTGAGCTGATGATGGAGACCTTATCTGGCGCGGTGATGCCATTGCTCAGCAAGTGGGTGTAGGCTGGGAAGACAAAGATGGGATCGGTGATGATGAGCGCGGTGGGTGGAGTGAGTTTGAACAGGGAGTCCAAAGCCTGATGCAGTCCCTTGGGAGAAGATTCCCAATGGGGCAGGTTGTAGCTGCTGGTTTGAATGCCTTGGGCTTCGAGCTGTTCAAGAAACATTCGTAGACCCAGCGAAGGTGTCGGCAGGTGATCGCTAGCCTGTGACAACATGACAATGCGGCGATGGCCCATGGAGGTCAGTTGAGTAACGGCATCGGTCTGGGCTGCGACTTTGCTCACGCCTGCTGCTGCAATGGGCAGATCCAAAAAGCGTCCGTAAAGGGCGAGGGCGGGAATGTCTTGGCCGGCAAACCATTCCAAAATGTCTCTGGAGCCAGATTGAATGATCCAGGCGTCGGCCTTGGTTTTTTTGACCATTTTTTCGATCCGCTTAACGTCCCAGTTGAGTTCGCGCTGGCTCTTGTCCGATAGGACGCAGGCGTGTCCGGCGTGGCCCAGGCTGTGGCGCAGATCGATGATGACCTTGGATTCCTGAGCATCCTCTGGCTCGTAAGTGAGAATCACGATCCTCAGCGAACTTTTAGATGCTCCTTTCGGCGGGACAACCAGGCGAGCTTTGCCAGCACCCTGAGTTTTCAGCAATCCCTGCTTTTCGAGCAAGGCTGCCGCCGCATCGATGGTCTTGTGATTGACCCCCAGTTGCTCCGCCAGCTTCTTGGCTCCGGGCATCTCGCCGGCCAATGTGCCGCTTTCGATCTGCTCGCGCAAGTGGGCGGCAACCTGATCGGCGATGGAGATGAGTTTGAGGGGCTTCATGAGAGGGAAAGCCCGTAGTATGTCGATATCACCGCACCCCGCAAGGGAGAGGTATGAATTGAATGATTATCATGGCCGCAACGCACATGGCATCTCGATCATGCACGATGGCGACATCGACCTCGAAATGCTCTCCAAGAAGAGGGGTTAGAAAGCGGAGATCGGCTGTTTTATGGAGTAAAGGGATCGTGAAACCCCTTAAATTATGAGTTGAAAGCCACCCGGCACATCTTCTGGGGTGGTGTTGAAGCTACAGAAGCTTGGGGGAAGGTAATGGATTTCCTAAATTTAAAAGTCGTTTTGCAAATTCATTTCAACCAACCCACCTGAGCGCACGTCATCAAAGTCCCACCCCGTCAAACGTCCAATCGAAATATCTTATGAAACCAAAGCGCTCTTATCAAAAAACCGGCCTGATAGCCGCTTTAGCTGGAATGGCACTCGGTAAAGGCAATTTTCGTTGATTTAACAACATCCTGAGACGTGCGGGCTCAAAGCCCCAAGGAGAACTTCAAATATTGGCGCGCCAAGACTCTCTGATTCAAATCCCACTCCAAAGAGACGGGTGATCGCTGGTTTCATAAGGGATTGGGCATCGATCCACCCGCTTAACCGAGTGCCATTCCGGTTAATGTAGTTCCAGAGCCTTCCTCTGCTGCTCGGATTGGTCTCGCTGGCATGGCACTACTGCTGCGCCGCCGCTGCGACTGATCTGATCGGCTGCCTGGTTCAATGGCGTATCGGTTGGATACGCTTGAGGTTCGCGCGGAAGTTCTTATTTCGCAGGCCTCCAATTTTTTAGAGCCGTGGAGACTTCGTCGAGCCACTGAGTGTTCGGGTTGTAGTCGGGTGAGCTTCCCATCGTTGGGCACAGTCCGCCGCCTTCGGAGTGCTCGTTCCATGAATACATGATCACGGCTTGGGCCTCGCAGTCCTTGGGATGGGCCGCGACGAAATCGAGCGCGGCGCGTACTCGGTTGCTTAGATCGCCTTTTTTAGGCCATCGGTAATGATACCACTTGTCCATGGGCTTGCCGGTTTTGTGGGAAAAGGCCCGTGGCCATGGATACTGCATGCTGGTGCAGGGGGGGATGGAGGGTAGGGCTTTCCCGGTGAAATTTTCTTTCCATGTTTTTTGCAGCGATTTGGTGGCCTCGGCGTAGTGTGGTCCCTGATTGCGCTTTGCTGTAGCACCACCGTAGCCCCCGGCGTAATCGGAAAACGCATCGTAGCCTTGGGCCTTCCAATCCGCGGCTCGCTTGTGGCTGCGAGCGGGTATGGCCATGCCGACGATGTAAGGATTCTTGAGGCCCGCATCGACCACGCGCTTTCGGAGGTAGGTCACAAACTCACTGCCAGTCATGCGCTCGCCTTGCTCAGCGCTTTCGAGTTGGGCTTTGAAGTTGTCCGGCCACATCACGATGAGCAGAGGCCTATCATCCACGACAGTCTGCCAGTTGGGCCGTTTGATGTAGTCGATGGTCTCATCCATCATCAGCTGCACCTTGCTGCGGGTGTAGCCCATGGCTTGGTGTCCATAGAGGGCCCAAGTGAATTTCATCTGCTTGGCCTCCGGAATGGCGCTCTCCATTTGGGCGTCGAGATTGTTTTTTAGCCCCCAGCCGTTGGCTGCGAGTTTGCGGGCTGGGCCATGATAGATGAAGAAATCGATGCCAGCATGATGAGCGAAGCGGATTTCTTGGTCCATCGCGCGTTGCAGAACCTGCTTGTCGAAGGGATGGTTGAACCATAGTGGCCCGGCATCGGCAGGGTGTTTTACAGAACTCACATCCTTGGTCAGGCGGCAGAAGAAGGGCGCTCTTGAATGCCATTCTGCTGGTTTGAGAAAGCCCTGCTTGCCCGGTAAATAGCCCAACTCCTGTTTTTGCGTCGCGCCTTTTCCCGAATACATGTCCCATCGTTGGACGCCAAGGATAGGCCTTTCCTTTTCTTTGGCGGTTGCGGAATGGCCGGTTGTGAGAAAGGCGCAAGATGCCAACAGCATGCCGAAGCGTGCTATGAATGGCCCAACTGATGGGCGTTTGGGTTGGTGGTGATGCATTGTGGGGATGTGGGCTCTACAGGTTAGCGACCCGCGCAAGTGTCTTTGAGCTCAGCAAACGGGATTTGTTTCTTACGAGCATCTTCCAAGGGGGGCTTTCAATGGCCGATCACCATTCGCTAAACGAGCCCCCCCCCTTGCTGGGTTGGTTGCGAATAAGAGAATGTTGGGTCATGTATTAGAGAGTGCTAATCATGGGATTATCAGCCCCGCTCTGTAGGAGAAAGTCGTTCTGCCCGCCGCAAGAAAAACTGGTCCAGCCTGGGTGAGAGGATTTGGTGCAATCATATCCTAAAATGATACGAAAGAAGAGACGCCAGTCCGAACCCTGCCACTTGGAGTGAGGGCATGTAATGGAAGAATCCCAACCCTATCTTCAACCATCTAATAGCCCCGATATCTTATGTTCACATATCATTTTTCACTGAAGAGTCCCTCTTTGTTTTCTGCCGTTCTATTGGGAGTAATCATCATGCTGCCTGTTTTTGCGAGACTTCAGGCTTCCGAACGCCCGCCGAACTTCATTTTCATCCTCAGCGATGACCTTGCCCAAGGTGACTTAGGTTGCTACGGACAGGAGCTAATCCAAACACCGAGGCTCGACCGGATGGCTGCCGAGGGGACGCGCTACATGCAGGCTTATTGCGGAACGGCCGTCTGCGCACCTAGTCGGGCATCCTTCTTTACAGGCCTCCACAGTGGTCATTGCCCGATCCGTGGTAACTATGCGCTGGCGCCCGAAGGACAATTGCCACTTCCGGCGGAAACGGTGACGTTAGCCGAAGTTGCCAAAACCGCTGGCTACGCCACAGCCACTTTTGGGAAATGGGGCATGGGTTTTTTCGATTCCACAGGCAATCCACTCAAGCAGGGAGTCGATCGTTTTTACGGCTACAACTGTCAACGGCTCGCTCACTCGTTTTTTCCCACCTACCTTCACAACAACGACCAGCCGTTTCTGCTTCCCGGCAACGATGGTCTGGGGGTGGGGGAGACCTATGCCCAGGAACTTATCCAGAATGAGATGATCCGCTGGGTGCAGGCCAATGCTGATAAACCCTTTTTCCTTTTTTACGCGGTCACGCTGCCGCATGGGCGGTTTGAGATTGATGATTTCGGCATCTACAAGGACGAGCCATGGTCGGAAAAAGAAAAGGCTTTCGCAGCAATGGTCACCCGCCTTGACTCTGATGTCGGCCAGTTACTCGACACCCTCAAGGTGCTCGGGATTGAAAAGAACACGCTCGTCGTCCTTTCAGGCGACAACGGCTCGGCAAACCCGCCAGAGGGAGATCTCTCCAAACGCTTCAAGCAGAATCGCAATGGGTTGCGTGGTTACAAAGGCAAACTCTATGAAGGAGCCTTGCGGCAAGCAGCGGTGGCTTGGTGGCCGGGCACAGTGCCAGCGGGGCGTGTGGATGAACAACCATGGGCGTTCTGGGATCTGATGCCCACTTTCGTCGAGATAAGCGGCGCAACGCCTCCTAAAGGGTATGAGACAGATGGCCTTTCGCTGGTCGATTATCTCAAGGGTGGCAAGGCTCCGCAGCGCGCTTCATTCTATTGGGAACTCAATGGCCAACAGGCGGTCCGCTTCGGCCAGTGGAAGGCGGTGCGTAATGCGATCACCAAGCCCATCGAAATCTATGACCTCATTGAAGACCCCAGCGAATCCAATGATCTCGCAGCATCTCGTCCAGATCTCGTGAAGAAAGCTGATAGGCTCCTGATCGAATCGCGCCGAGAAGATCCGAATTGGCCTCTCGGCTCACGCACCCCCGAGCATGTGAAAAGCAATCGTGAAGCCTGGGAAATCAAACGATGGCGGGATAAGACACAATGGGTGCCAGAAGCTTTGAGGTAAGTCTCATGTTCGAGGTGGTATGAAGGGTATCGTTGGTAAATCGCCTAGCAGCTGGGCATGAGACTGTAAGTGTTCCTGTATAGGGGGATGGGACTAAATGACCTAAAATGGATTCACTCAAATTGAACCGGTGTTTACTGACCCATAAATGGGGGCGGGTCATAAGATTTAATAATTTGGTACACTGATTGTCACCGATTTAAGGTGTTTTCCAGATTCACATACGACCCAGCAATTCACATACGACCCAGCAATTATGAGCATTAAAAAATTCACGCAAATCAGTCTCGCCTCAGCAGCTTTTTTGATCGGCACAACATTGTCATCTCAAGGAGCGACTACCGTGCTCATTTCAGAAGGCTTTGGCGGAGATGGCAGCAATGACTTAGCTGGCACTACTGCTGATACATTTTCCACGGCTCTTAGTGGCAGTGGAGGTTCAAACGCGTGGAGCGGCTCGCTCAACATCGAGGACGATGGCACAGCTTACGGCAATAATGTTAAAATTGTCTCTCTCAATATCGGATCATATGTTAATGACTCGAAAGGCGATGCTGACGCAATTTTTGAGCTCTCTGCCGACATCGGTGTCAGCCCACTAAATGTACGTGGCACCAGTATTAACTGGTTTGGGTTCTCTAGTTTAGATGCTCCAGCAGCAGGCGCTACAACCCCATTCATTGCGGGAATCGGCACCGATGGAAAGTCAACTGGCCCAGATTTGTACTACTCTGCGGTATCCGGTCTTTCGTCATACAGCACCGCTACGGGTGTTACAGCGACTACTAGCTCAGTCACAATCCGTCTGGATTTGACCTCTGCGAATTACAACGCTACCGACAAGTTTGGCTTAATTACGTTTATTGACAACACGCGCTCTGTCACACTGGGGTCTGCCACGCTAACCAGCGATACGAACTTTGAGGCAATCTCTTTATATCTTGGAGCGGGTGTGAATCAGGGTAGTAGGACCGACTCACTTTATGATAATCTACAACTGACCCAAGTTGCTATTCCTGAACCTTCCGGCATTGCTATGATCAGTATTGCGGGGATTCTTCTCCTGCTCCGCCGTCGTCGTGCATCATAAGATGTGAGGAGCTTCGGGCGTTGATTAGATCGCCACTCAGCCATTTTTGCTTCATCAAGCGCACCCCCTTTGTGGGTGCGCTTGGTTTGCAAAAATCCCCCTAGCGGGATGAAATAAAAGCGGTCAGGGTATGCGTTGATAAGTTCAACTGGGAAATCGCATCTCACGGACAAAGATCATCCATTCACTCATGACGATTCGCTTCAACCCCATCCTTATCCAATGCATGTCATTGGTGATGATGATCTGCCTTTATCAGGCGGGGAATGCGCAGGATCAAAAGCTGATGGTGCCGCAGGAGATTGAGTATCTTTTGGAGGACCATTGTTGGAAGTGTCATGACGACAGCACAGGCAAAGGAGATGTCCGCCTCGACAACCTCGGTGAACTTGATCTCGATTCTTGGATCAATTTGCTCAACCGAATGCACGAGCAAACACATCTCGAAATCATGCCTCCGAAGAAAGAGAGGAGTAAGCCATCGGCAGATGAACGGCAGAAGCTAGTCGATTGGATAGCGGGCAATCTGGAGGCCCAAAACGCTTCAACTCTCGGAGACAAGCTGCGCTCACCGGGATATGCGAACTATGTGGATCACGATAAGTTGTTTTCGGGCAAGTATGCCGATCTCATCGCTTATGCTCCAGATCGTAAATGGCTGATCAGTGAATACATTTTTGACGAGAAGTTCAATCGGATCCTCGAATTGAAACAGACTCAGAGAATCGACGGCAAGTTAGTGAGTGTGGTTGGAGGTAATATTAGGAAGGGAGTCAATTTGGCCAATCCCTTCAAATTGCAGGGCGATGCGGGGGTGCGTTATTATGACACGACAACTCTAGATGGTGGGCATCTGCTAACCATGATGACGAATGCGAGAGAGGCATCTAATTACATGATGAAGCTTTCTAGGAATGGCCGCTACCTTCCCACGGTTCACAAGATAATGGAAGTTCAGTGGCAGCGTCGTGATATTCTCGAGGCTCGCCAAGAATTTGTAGGCAGCCAGATTGGCCGACTTCTGGAGGATATTTACCAGGGCCGCAACGATGGGCTTTTTCCCGAGTTTGTCCCAGTGACTGTCAAGGCCTCTTCTCCAATTCCCCTAAACCAAGCGGATAAGCTTCCAAGTAAAAAGAAGCGTAAAAAGCGTAAAGATCCTGTGGTTGAAGCGATCAAAAAGGCTCCTGGTAGCGAAGTGATGTACCGCAGCTATCTGAAGCATCAGGCGAGTGCCAAATCGAAAGAGGATCTTATCCGAGCCTGCGAAAGGGATTGGTTCAATTACGGTGATAATGCCTTTGTTATTCAGAACCGAGTTGCGTTTTTACATACTTTCATGGAGCCATGGCTTAAGCACATGGCTAAAGATGTCAGGGCGGCAAAGAATCGGAAAGCGGGCGATAAACCATTGCCAAAAGCTGAGATAGAGGTGATTCGCGAAACGATTCTCAAACTTCGCAAGCAGGGTGATACCGGCAAGGTGATCGTCAGTAAATGCAAGGACCACTGGGAGGAAGGCCTGAAGCGCCAACAGATATCGGAGGGCCTTCCCGATGAAGAGACCACCCACGCCCTTGTCTCTGAACTGTTCATAAAGATCCTCGAACGTGAGCCTGACGCCAAAGAGCTTGTAAAGTATGGCGAACTCTCACGGAACTACTTCAAGGCGATTGGCAAAGGGCCGGGGATTGAGAAATTGATCGGAACGATTCTCTTGAGCTCGGAATTTGTTTACCGCTCCGAGTTCGGCGTGGGTAAGGCCGATGAGCACAGAAGGCGGATGCTCTCACCGCGTGACGCCAGCTATGCGATTTCTTACGCTCTGACCGACAGCAGTCCGGACGAAAAACTTGCTGAGGCGGCACGAGCCGGAAGGCTTAACACGCGAGATGATTACAAACGTGAAGTCGAACGGATCTTAAAGAAGAGGCGCGATTTTTACACCATTGATACCAACCTATTGGGTAAGCATGGCGAGCGTAGCATCACTCAAATGCCTATCCGCGAGCTGCGCTTTTTCCGCGATTTTTTTGGTTACCCGAAAATGTATTCGATTTTCAAAGACAACAAGCGCTTTGGCGGTCCATACATCCAGTCACAGGCAAGAATTCTTTCGGAGGCGGATCTGCTTGTGGAGCACATTATGGAGAAGGATCAGAATGTCATCGAGGAATTACTGACCACGGAGAAATTCTATGTCTTTCACAATGGGGACAACGAAGCGATGGCCGCTGCCTCGGATAACTTTCGGGCGATTTACGACTATATCAAAGATAAGGATTGGAAGAACTTCACGGAGGAAGACTTCGACGTGCATCGTCCGGCTTTGGAAAAGTTGGGCATGAAAAGATTGAGCATGCATAAATCGAGACTATTCAGCGATATGATGGCGAGTATCACTGAGCATTTTGAAAAAGGCTTAAAGCATGCCCCACCTCAGTCATTCCACCTCATTGGGCCTTATGGCCTAGACAAGATCGCAGCTGTGAGGAGTTATAATATTGATTTGGCCAACTGGGACTACCCACAGACGCAACCTGTTGCGCTGCCAAACCGAAAAGGAATTCTCACGCATCCAGCGTGGTTGATTGCATATGCCCGCAACACGGAATCCGACCCGATCCACCGTGGGAAGTGGGTACGTGAACGCCTGTTGGCTGGTACTATTCCGAAGATCCCGATCACGGTTGATGCAGTGATTCCGGAAGACCATACCAAGACACTGCGCAGTCGAGTGGCCTCCGCCACCGAGGCTACTTATTGTTGGACCTGCCATGAGGGCATGAACCCGCTGGGCTATCCTTTCGAGATGTATGATGATTTTGGGCGCTTTCGCCTAGATGAGCCTCTGGAGCATCCGGATAATTTGATAGAGAAAATGCCGAATAATGGCCCTCTGAAGAAAGACTTTAGAGATCTCTACAAGACCTTGCCCGTCGATGCTAGCGGCCACCTCGCGGGCACAGATGATGAGGCTTTAGATGGGGATGTCACAGACTCGATCGATATGATTGAGCGTTTGGCAAAGTCGGACAAGGTGAGGCAATCGGTCATCCGTCATGCCTTTCGTTATTTTATGGGACGCAACGAAACCCTCTCTGATTCAAGAACCCTCATTGAGGCAGACCAAGCCTACCTTAAATCCGGCGGTAGCTTTGATGCTGTGATTGTGTCACTTTTGACATCGGATTCATTTATTTTCCACAAACCGGCTGAACCATAAGACCATGACATCACGCAGAAATTTTCTGAGAACTACCATGTTGGGCGCCGGCGCGCTGTCACTGACGCCATCGCTCAAGGCGCTAACGGGTGGCGGGACTTCCAATGGTTTCCCTAAGCGGTTTGTTTTCATTCGCAAGTCGAGTGGACTGCGCCCAAAAGATGTGTCGCTGCCGACCTTTTCTGAGAATGAGCAAAAGATGCATTCCAGGAAGCAGTCATTTGAGGCCGATCTGGATCGCCATGAGCTACCCGTATGGTTGCAGGGTCTCGAGGCCTACAAGTCGAATATGACGCTGTTGCATGGTCTCTCCACCAAGATGAGTGAGAATGGTCACAGCTCCAACTCATCGGTGATGGGCTGTTTCAAATCCCAAGGCAACACCCTCAGCGCCATAAAACGGGCCACTATTGATTTTGAATTGGCCAAACTGTTTCCATCACCTGTCGGTCACGTGGAGCTGTCACTGACCGGAGACTACAACCGCTTTCGTACGGGAATTGTGTCCGGTAACTCCGCCTCCGCTCCGCAGCAGCGTAACTACGCCTATGCCGATCCCCAGACAGCTTACGATGAGCTGTTCAAGTGCGTGACCAATCCCGATGCGGCAAACTCCGACAATGCGATGTTGGATTTCCTGCGTGGTGATGAAGACTTCAAAGCTCAGATGTTGCCGGGTTATGAAAAGCGCAAACTCAGCAACCACATCAGCTCCATTGAATCGATCCGCAGGCGCAATATGGAGTTGGAGAAGGTTTCCGGTAAGATCCTCGAGAATCTACCGACACTCGACAAAATCCATGCCCAAGGCGGGCTCAATGCCAATAGCCCGCAAAAGCAGGAAGCGATGACGGATGTTTTGATCTCAGCCCTAGTCACTGGTCTTACCAACGTGGTCACTTATACCATTGATGTCTTGGCGACCCCCGTCATTGGTTTGGCGGGTAACGAAGGGGATAGAATTTCGATCCACGCTGTGGGCCACAACGAGGGATACAGCGGTGTTTCAGCGGACCAGATTCGTGAACAGATGCGGATCGGGCACATGCAGCAGATTGCAAAAATAGTCGAGCGATTGAAGGCTGAGCCGGAAGGCACGGGCACGATGTTCGACAACACGATGATCATGTATTTCCCAGAAAACGGCGAGGCTCACCACGGGCAGGGAACCGAGGCGCCCTTCGTAATTCTTTCAGGCGACAACTGCAGTCTAGACATCGCGGGCCGCTACATCCGCTTGCCGTATCATGCGACGGAGGGTCACATGACATTGGGAAATTGGTACACCACATTACTCAATGCGCATGGCAACCCCATCAAACATTACGGCGACCTCGATGCTCAAATGATCCGCAAAAAGTTGGATCAGACTGGAGCGATTGAGCGGTTTATTTCCTAAGCCGGATTCATTCGGAACCCCGAATATAGTGCGATTGCAGCGGAGCAAATTGGCGATAGCTCCTTCACGGACCAGATCGACCTCTTTCGACAAATTTCGCTTGGGTGAGCTTCAGTCGCAGGTCTTCTTTGCCTCAGGATGTGTTGCGGATCCACTCGATGCAACGCCTCAATCAAACCACCATCATGGAAGTGAAAAGGCAAATTGCCTGCCATGGATTATGCTTTGTTAAATTACGGATTTGCCTTTTCAGGTGCTAGCCGTAACACGTCCTCGGAAAGCTCGACGATACGAAAGGAACTCGTCTTGCCATTTGCAGTGATCTTTAGAACGTTCTTGTTGCCCGCATCAATTTCCCACTTGGCAGGTTTGAACTGATGTCGATCCGTCGGGTCGAGAGCCATCAATTCACAGTTGCCGCCCTCAATGAACTTGTAGGCCATTCGGAACCGGCTTCTTGGGAATTCCCTAGATTTTGCCGGACGAAATATTTGCTCTTCTGCGTTAGGATTCTTTTGCTCCTCACGGGAGTGAACCCAGTGCTGGATCAAATGCTTGATATCAACCGCTTTGAGCGCAGTGATTTCACTGTTCTCTGGGGCAGCTCCGACTGAGGCATGTCCGAACATCAGAATGGTTATGACTAGTGCTGATTGTATTTTATTCATAGGTAAGGTATTTCGAAGGGTGACATCTTAAATTTATAATAGAAAACACTCGGTGTCTTTCAATCAGGTTTTCCTATTGTTTCATGGTGCAGCTCGCTAGATCACTTCTTAGGCGGCGCAGCGAATGAGCTTTCAAAGTTCTTGAAACGTGGCCCCATGCCGTATGCCCAGGTTTTGGGGAGGTGGGATCGGAGTTGGGTGAGGGTGGTTTGGTGGTCTTCGCTGGATGCCAAATTGGTGAACTCTTGGTCGTCGGCTTTGATGTCGTAGAGTTCTTCGCTGCCGTCGGCATAGTGGATGAGACGACATTGGTCTTTACGGATGGCAAAGTTGCCAGGCCCGTGGGACATGATGGCAGGCTTATCCCAGTCGGGAGATTTCTCGGTGATGAGTGCTTTGAGGCTATTGTCGTCGATGTTCTGTTTGAGCTGAAGATCGCAAAGATCGACAAGGGTGGGGAAGATATCTTGTAGGCTCACCGGGGTCTCGACGCGCTTGGCTTCTGCGCCTGGCATTTTGATGATGAAGGGTGTGCGGTTGCTGCGTTCCCAGAGGGCCATTTTCCGCCAGTGTTCCTTTTCGCCGAGGTGCCATCCGTGATCGCCCCAGAGGACGACGATGGTGCTATCCCTGTGAGGGCTTTTATTGAGGGCATCGAGAAGGCGGCCTAAAGTGGCATCGGCGAAGCTGCAGTTGGCGAGGTAGGCGTGGGCGAGTTTCTGCCAGCCTTCGTTGCCATCTTTGAGAACAGATGCGTGGTCGTTCTTATCGTGGAAACCAACCATGTTGTGTGCGAAGACTTTTCCGGCATCGGGTAGATCCTTGAGGTCGTCGGCGGGAACGTTCGGGACTTTGATCGATTTGGGATCCAGTCGTTCAAAGTATTTCTTCGGCGCGACCCAAGGTAGGTGAGGTTTGCGCAGGCCGAGGGCGATGAAGAATGGTTTGCTGGATGCTGAGTTGGCCGACGGGTCGGGTTGTTTTTGAAGTTGCTCGATGGCCCAGTCGGTCATCTTGCCTTCGGCTGTTTCGGAGTTGTTATCATTTGGTTGGATTCCATAACCCATGGTTCCGACTTTAAGGATTTTTTTCGCTTTTGATTCTGGAAACTGGCCGACGTATGTATCCCATCCGCGTTTGACTTCCCGGTAGTGAAAAATCTTCCCGCAGCCGGCGGTGTAGTAGCCGTTCTTCTGGAAGACTTGGTTGAGTGGATCTTGATCGGCGGGGATTCGGTTTTTCGGAGAGTAGAGGTCGTGGTGGCCGTATGAACCACTCTTGTGAGGGGCGATGCTATACATCAGCGCGGTGCGCGATGGGCCGCAGACGGGGGCTGCACAGTAGGCGTATTGGAAGGCGGCGCCCGACTTCGCTAGTGCATCGATGCTTGGTGTGTGGGCTTGTGGATTACCACCGAGGTAGCCAACCCAGTCGTTGAGGTCATCGACAGCGATGAGGAGAACATTAGGTTTCGTTATCTCCGTATTGGCTGTGGCGAAGCACGCTAGCAGTGTGAGAACTAATGTGAGGATGGAGTGGATTGTCATGGAATGGGGTGATCATGTAACATGCATATGGACTGCCAATGGATTTGATCGTGGTGACGGATCCCATTCAGGATGTGCTCACTAGATGGTGAAATTCTATAAGCCAGCGTTCGATTGGCTCCGGTAACTTCACAGCTCATGGCTTGGTATCTTCAGCGATGAGCGTTCGATAGACCTTTGCGAATCGCTTGCCGATCTCGATCTGGGATTCCGTGTTGTAGTGTAGGCTGTCGCCGATGTGCCCCTTGAGGTCGCGGGCATCCACGCAGGCGGTGTGCTTTCGCTTGGTGGGTAGGCGCAGAAGGATCTCGTTGATATCGCGAGTGTGTTTGAATCGCTTGGCTTTGCTGCTCTCGGCGATGAAGGAGCCGATGGTGCAAGCGATGAAGGGGAGTTCTGGCTGCTTGAGGTCGCGGCGGTAGCGGTCGACGAGGTCAAGCAACTGTGCCTCATAAGCTTCAAGTTGCGCCTTGTTCATGCTGTCGCTTTCGCCTTGTAGCCAGAGGATGGCCTTGAGCTTGGTGGGGGTGGGTGACTGCTCTCGTGCCTGCTTGAGCATGGTGAGAGAGAGTTTGTAGAGTTTGCCGTCGGGTGCGTAGGAACTTATTGGGACACCGCCCTTGGCGGCTGGGATTAGACCGACAGGTCCTTGGTCTTTTTGTTCGAGTAGTGCCGTGGCAAAACTCATTCCAGGGCCGGTGCCCGAGTTGTCGCTGCCGTCAATTTTATCTGGAGTTCCCAGTGCGTGCAGTGGATCCCGAGCGATGAACCATTGAAGCTTGGTGGGATGAAGAAAGAAGAGTTTGGTGTTGGTTGTTGGCTCCATGTTGATCTCACCGCGGCCCTTCATGTTAGACTGGCCAACCAAGAGAAATAGATCGAGTGCTTGGTCTTTGGGTGAGACGGTGAAGTCGGCGGCGACCAGAGGTGGCTGCGCTTCACCACCGCGGCTGCCCTTTGCAGTCGCTTTTATATTCGTCCCAATGAATAGAAGAGAAATAAGAGTAATGACGACGCAATGGATTGACGGGCGTATGTGATAAGAGTTCATGAGTTTAATGTATCGAGTCTCTCGGCTCATTCATTTCTTACGGATCACGGCATAATAACTGCCGATCTCGCCACCTTTCTCAGTCAGGAAGACCGGGGCGAGCTTGATGGAGCCTTTATTGAGCTCGGCGGTGAAGGTGATGGAGATGTCTTCTTCGGCCACCGGTTTGCGGGAGACTTCCTTACCGTCGATGCGGAGAACGGCCTCAGTGAAGGGGAAGGCGAGTCCTTTGGAGCAACGGATACCGCCCTTGGGCCAGTGCATGAAGAACGGCACGCGGTGGCCGCCGTCGTACGTGCAGAAGCCTTTGGCTGGTTCGGACTTCCCATTTCTGAAGTAGTTGCCGTCGAAGTAGGAATTGTTCCAGTAGTCGGGGGTTTGGCCGACACCACCACCACCGTGGTAGTAGGCGAGGTCGAAGCCACGGTCGTGCGGGCGGTAGGGGTAGTTGTCGCCGAGGTGCCATTTGCCGAACATGCCGGTGGTGTAACCGTTGTCCTTGAGGATTTGGGCGATGGTGACTTCGTTGCTGCGCAGCATGGAGCGCCCCATGATGGTGTGCCAGACTCCAGTCCGGTTGGTCCAGTGACCGGTGAGCAGTGCCGCGCGAGTGGGGGAGCAGGTGGGGGCGACGTGGTAGTCATCGAGCACGGAGGACTCGGAATGCAGCTGGTCCATGTGCGGGGTCTGAATCACCGGATTGCCGTGGCAACCGAGGTCACCGTAGCCCTGGTCGTCGGTGATGATGAAGACGACGTTGGGTTTCTCATCGGCAAGCGCACACAATGAGAATAGCGCGAGCGCGTATGCACATGGGATGAATTTATGGAGATTCATGAGGTTTTATTTTGGATCGGCGCGGAAATCACTGAAGGTGATGATGTGCGGTGCTTTACGGTTTTCAGGCTGTAATATCACAATCAAGGTGCGAGACCGTGGGTCGTGGCGCCACTGCGAGGCGCTGATTGGCAAGGTGGGGTTGCCGGGTCCCTTGCGGAAGGACAACTCAACTTGGTATTGACCACGCGCCTTCAAGGGGGCTGCTGTTTTTTTCTGAGTTGCCGCTTCAAGCAGGAACCCTTTACCGGCAAGCGTGCCGACAATTTGCTGATCACTTTGGTTGAGCCAGAGCATTTCGCCTTTTCCCAGTTGTTTGGGGCTGGCGTTGATGAGCGTCAAACTGACTGGTGAGACCGGGTTCTTTGGGTCAGGGGAGATGATGAGATAAAAATCACTGCATCCGGCCGGCACTTCGACAAAAGGCGCTCCATCAGGGGCCTTCTCGCCCGCCGCGACTTCCGCAGCATAAAGAGTGACTTTGCTGGTTTCGCCGTTCAATCGGTAAACCGGAGAGAGATTGCGGCTGGGAAGTTCGACTTTCTGAATGCTGGCACCATCGTGCAAGTAGAGGCTCTTGGGGGAGTCCTTGTCGGGCTCAAGAAAGACGAGGCGTACTGTGCGCTGGGCATTCTCCTCTCCCAGTGAGAAGGTGGAAAACAAAGCAAAGGCACAGAGCCAGGTATTGAGAAACTTCATGAAATGGATTGGGTTGACTCAGTATGATGGATGGCCACTCGGCAAGCAATACGAAGCCTGATTCTGAGAGGCCCTGTAATGGGGGTGCTTGTGGGTTAGAGAGAAAAAGGTGCGGGTTTGGCTTCGGCTTCGGCGCTGCGGTCACTTTGAGCCTTTCACGGGGCCGATGGTGCCGCCTTCGATGAGTTTGGCCTGGGTCAGCTTCTGCCTCTTGTCTTCCTTGCCCCTGGCCACATTGCCGATCCAATCCATGCAGGTTCGAACCCAGAACTCGCCATCGTAATCGATGTGAGAGACCAGAGGTCTGAACCATTGAAAGGCCGGATCCGGGGCCAGTGAGACCAAGGAAAGGTCCCGAGGGGCGACAATGCCACGGCGGGCCAGATGCTCTTGGACGGAAAGAAAAATGGAGGATTCGTCGACCAAGAGGGCTGTCGGTGGGGTGAGTTTGAAAAGCTGCTCAAGGCATTGGTGCAAACTCTCCGGATCACTGCTCCAATGAGGCAGATTGTAAGGGCCGGTTTTGATGGAGAACTCTTCCAGAGTATCGAGAAAGCGCTGCATGGCTGGCCTCAGGGTGGGCTTTAAATGCTCTTCGCGGACCAGTAGCACAATGCGCTCATGCCCAAGAGAGGCAAGGCTTCTGACCAGGTCCAACATGGCCGAGACCTTGTCCACGCTGGCCCCGGCGATCGGCAGGCTGCGCTGCATGCCATGAAGGGCGAAGGTGGGAAAATCTTGCTCGGCGAACCAGCTGAGGACCTCCTTGTTGGCGGCGACCACAATCCAGGCATTCGCCTGCGTCTTTTCGACCACGCGCTTCACCTTGTTGAGGTCCATCTTCATCTCCGCGAGGCTTTTGCTGACCGGTACACATTTGTGACCTTCGCGGGCGAGGCCGTGCTGGATGTGGACGACGATGTGGTGGCGGAAGTCGTCGGGCTCATACACCAGAATTGCGACACGCTTGGTGTGACTTGGCGCTCCATTGGGCCGGACGATGCGGCGGCGTTTTCCGGGTCCTTGGCTTTCGAGGATTCCTTCCTCCTGCAGCATGGCCACGGCTGCATCAACAGTCTTGTGGTTGGTCTCGAGTTTTTCCGCGAGAGTTCTCGCTCCCGGCAACTCTCCGACCAGCCCGTCTTGCTCAATTTCCTGGCGCAGGTGGTCAGCAACCTGTTCGGAGATGGACTTCAACTTCAAGGGTTTCATGAGTTCCAGGCGCGATGGCGCTGTTGCAGACTCCTTGTTGGATGGAATTTCATCTAGCTCTCCGTGACGTGCCGACCACTTTTGAGAGCCGAAACGACTGAATCTCATGCGTTGCTAGACCGGTGATTTGATCATTCTGCCAGGATAACTACTTGGGCTCATTCGGGTCGATCTGACCCGGGGCTGCTTTGCAGGGTCCACTGATTTGACCTTTAATTGGCCCTATTAGTTGAGGGGGCAGCAGTGCATTAGCAAAGGCTACACCGATTTGGCCGACGATTTTAGAAGAGCCAAGGTAGTGGAAGCCGAAGTTGGAAACCGCGAGATCAAACAATTCCTGTTCTTTCTGGGTGAAGGTGCCGGCTTTGAGTTCCCCCATCTTTTTGCTGCGCTCTTCTTCGCTGAGTTTTTTGTCATGCTTGACCGCCTTGATCTGAGTTTTGATATTCTGACGTCTCGTTTCAAGTTCGCCAATTACGTCATCCCAGTAGATTTCGGTGAAGACGTTGCGGACATTGCCCTTAAATTTCGGGCGCATGGCTGGAGCCGCCATGGCGTCACGGAAGTATTGATTGCGGGCGGCCTTAGCATCCCCTTCCTTGAGTTCAATTTTTCCATCCACGCCCATCACTCCCACAATGAATGGCATGTTAGGTGCTTTGAGGTCTTTGCGCACATCCTTGATGAAGGTGGTGAGCATTTCACTGTAGAGGTCGTAGCCGCCCTTTTGATCTCGATTGGGATATGAGCCTTTGTCGACCTTGTCGTTCCAACCCTGGAACCAGACGAAGCCAGCAATTTCGTAGCCGTCTTTCTCGTTGTAATCCGGGCAGACTTTCTTGGGGTCGGCCAACACTTTGTTGACGTGGTTTAGCATGTCGCGGTAGCGATGGCCGCTGATCTCGTTGAGCTCAGCCTGTTTGTCCGCCGGGTCTTTGCCGGCGGCCTTGAGTTTTTCAATTTGCCAATCCACCAGCGTCTTGGGTCCGGCGCTGGGTGGGCGGAAGTTGAGGGTGATGTTCTGGCCGCCCCAAGCGGTCTTGATGAGCAAGATGGGGTTTTCCATCTTCTGTTCCAGGGTTAGGCCCATGGTGAATTCAGGGCCGATCTTTGGGCCACGAACCGGGGCGCCAAAGCCTGCGGTCAGTTTGCCCTCTTGGATGATGGGCTCACCGTTTTTGGCGCCGAGGTAAGAGATCCAGACTCGCTCGGCTGTGCGTGGTTTGCCGCTCTCGTCCTGCATTAGGTCGAGCAGCGGCTTGGTTTTTGGGTCCATGCCGACATGAGGAAAGGTGCTGATGTGAGCGTGGCCTTCCATATTGGATTGACCGGCCAGAATGTAGACCTTGAGCGGGGCAGTGTGAGCGATCTGGCCGATGACTGCCGCAAGTGTGAGAATGAGGAGTGAGATTTTCATGGATGAAGTTGATAGGAGAGAATTGGCGATGCGATCGCAAATAGGTAACTGGGCTTACCAGTGGATGCTGCAGCTGTCTTTCGGATCAAGCCATTGAAAAGCCTTGTTTGAGCTCCCCACTAGATGGGTTGGTGTGGGTCGGTCATTGTTTTGCTGCCTGCGTGGTGTGGGATAGATTTTGATTCGTTATTTGCGGCAAGCATGGATGCTAGCTGTGATCTATTATCCATTCTCATGAAACCAACCCAACTCCATTCCATGGCTGTGTTCGCCATGGCTGCCTTGTTTATTTCGACTCCTATCGTGAGTGCGGCGCGGAAAAGTACCGCGCCAATGCCAGATCTCACATCAGGTGGTAAACCGGATGATAAGAGCGCCGTGCCATTGGGGCCGACAGGAATGCGTGGTTGGATTTATCACCAGCATTTGGACACTTCAAAAGCGCGCCAAATACTGGTGACTCGAATCGATAAGGGCTCGCCCGCTGATGGTAAGTTGATACTCAAGGACGTGATTCTGGGGGCTTCTGGCAATGGCAAGGATCCTTCGGTGTTTGCTGCGGATGCACGCATGAGTTTGGCGTTGGCCATCGCTAACGCCGAAGCACGGAAGCCTGCCGACTTGAGATTGTTAGTTTGGCGCAAAGGCAAGCAGCAGGTGATTTCATTGAAGCTAAAAACCATGGGGGTTTACAGCTCCACGGCTCCCTTCGATTGTCCGAAGTCGGCCAAGATCCTTGAGGAAGGATTGGATTACGTGGCCAAGCAGGAAAAGTTCGGCAAATTTGAATGGGGGGTGGTGAGCCTTCTGGCGGGCAATGACCCTGAAAACCCAAAGAGTGAAGAGCGCATGAAAGTGGTGCGTTCAAGGCTACCTGAGATGCTCATGAGTCAGGACGAGATGGATCTGATCCTGAGAGGGGAAGTGGAAACGAAGTCAAAGGCTGCATGGAGACGCGGACACACCTTGATCGCTCTGGCGGAATATTACCTGCAGACCAAGGACGAGTCCGTGCTGCCCACCATTAAGGCGAGTGCGGTTTCTATCATCTACGGCCAGAGCATCTATGGCACGATGGGGCATCTCTATCAGCAACCCGCTGCCGACGGGTCCCGTGGTACGATCATTGGTTATGGTCCTGTGAACTCGGCGGCATTGCCTGCCTTGCTGGGTTTGGTCTTGGCGAAAGAATGTGGCATCGACCATCCAGAGCTTGAGCCAGCCATCCAGCGTGGCGCGATGTTTTTCGGCTATTACGCAGGTAAGGGCGCTATTCCCTATGGCTAGCATGTCCCGGTCACGAAAAGCCATGAGAATAACGGCAAGAGTGGCTTAGTGGCCTTGGTGATGCGTCGCATTGAAGGCCGGGAGAAGGATAGCGCGTTCTTTGCTAAGATGGCTGCGGCCTCATTTCCTGAGCGTGAAGGCGGCCATACTGGCCCATATTTCAACTACCAGTGGGGGCCATTGGGTGCCTATGCAGGTAGCCGAGAGGCACTGATCATGCACTTCAAGCATGTTAGCTGGCATCTCGACCTGTGCCGTCGTTGGGATGGTGGTTTTGAGTACTCCAAAATTTTAGGGAAGAAGGATGTGCTCAGATACAGTGGTCTTGATACCTCAGTTCCGCTACTTCTCACTTATGCAGCGCCTCTAAAGCGCCTGTTGATTACGGGTAAAGGTTTGGATGGAGAGTTGCTTAACTCTGATGATGTTAAGCAGGTGGAGTTTGCCGCACTGCATGATGCCCGTAAGCGCAGTGATGATGAGCTCTTGACGGATTTTGCTTCGTGGTCGCCGAAAGTGAAGCGGAATTCGGGATTTGAAATCGCCGCGCGTGAGATCGAGAAGGAGAAGCTTCTGTCGACCTTGATTCCGATGGTGATGGATCCAAATGATCCGGGTCGAGTTGCGGCGTTATGGGCCTTGGGTAAAGTTCAAGACAGCCGTTGTGCACAGACCTTGGCTGATTGCCTAACTGACAAAGACCCATGGGTTCGATTTGTGGCTGGAGAGGCGATGCGGTTACAGCCACAGGAGCTGAAAATGGCTGAGGTGGAAACCATCTTGAAAGCATGCATCTCTACCTCCAAGCCTGAGTGGCCGCTTGACCCTGAGGATCCAGTCCAATTTGCGCACGGGCGTCTGTGCATGCTGCTCTTTTATGGTGGAAGCGCCTATGGCTCGAAGGGCGTTCTGTCTGGCAAGGATGTTGTGAATATTGACCGAGCACTTCTTTATCCAGCGATTCGAGCCGTGGCCAAGAATCCAGCGGGCCAGTGTCGGGGAACGCTCAAGTATCCATACTCTCATCTAACCGAAAAAGATCTGACCGCTTTGGCTGATACTGTGGTCGATGCCGTTGTTGACCGCGCACCAGCGGATTCGATGTTCAGCGCTTCGGTGCGTAGGGCAGGAGTCAAGCTCTTGCGTGAGTATGGCTACATTGAAGCAGAAAAAGCGGCGGCTCTTGTCGTCGAAAGCACGATGAAAAACCGGCAGCCGAAAGCGATCAAAGAACTCAAAAAGCCTGATGGGTATGAGGCATCCAAGACTTTCAAGAAGATCGTGTCGGTGAGCGCGACGCCTTCAGGAATCAAGTTTCCGCAAAAATCAGCGGTCCTCAAGGTGGTGGCCAGCGACCAAGTGAATGAGAAGAACTTATTTACTTGGAAGAAGCTTCAAGGCCCTGGTGATGCTGACTTTGTGCCCAATGAAGCTCCTGAGGCGACCGTCTCCACGGTGACGCTAAGTTCTCCCGGTAAGTATCTGCTGGAGGTCACTATGACGGATCCGTTAGGTCTCAGTGAGGTTTCTGAAACCATAAGCCTTGAGGTCTCGAAGTGATTCTTCAATGAACTGCGAGCTTTTCGGTTTCGCGATTAGACCTTGAGCTAGTAAGTGTTCAGTGCCTTTCCTGGACCAACCCCTTTGCTGGTGAGGTGGAGAGATTGTATTTTGTCGCGATTTATTGTTGTTATAATATGGTTACATCATTGTTGGTATTATCAATCGCGGATACACTCTCTCGTTCTTTTATTTCTCGCTGTATTATGAATTGTTGCCACCTCCGGGTTACTCGTTCTTCTTCATATAAGGTCGATGGTGAGCTGCAAACTACGGCTCGAGGTGGTTTTGCCTTGGTGGTCACGATCAGTATGATGGTGCTGCTGGTCGTTGTGGCTGTGGGCTTGTTGAGCCTTTCGTCGGTTGCCTTGCGCAGCGCCTCATTGGGTTCAGCTGAAGCGGAAGCGCAGGCGAATGCTCGAATGGCGTTGATGTTGGCTTTAGCTGAGTTGCAGCAGCAGGCTGGGCCAGACATGCGTGTCACTGCGCCCGCGGATATCCTTGACGAAGACAACCCGCCACTCACTGGTGTGTGGCGGAGTTGGGAGGGGAGTGATCATGAACAGAGTGGTTCGCTCGTCGGCCGGCCTATTCAGCCAGATTACGATTCCAAAGAATTGTCGAATGCTGCTGATGACAATGGACGCTTCTTGTCGTGGCTGGTTTCAGGTAGCAGCGGTGATGATTTGCCTGGGGATGCTGCGAATCTTGTGAGCCGAGTTGAGTCTGAAGATACAATTCCCTTAGTATCATCGGGTAGTTTAGCCGGAGATGATGGTCGAGAAGTACATGTCGTGCCGGTGACCGTGGATGAGCGCGGTGCTTATGCTTGGTGGGTGAGCGGCGAAAACCAAAAAGCGCGTGTGCCGAGGCTATACGAACCTAAAGGTGACGATGCGGTGGGCTGGGTAAAGCACAACCTTAGTAGCGCCGTAGCAGACCCTAGTGTTTTTGAATTGGATGCATTGCTGGCTGATGCCTCATTAGCTGATAGGATCTTCACTTTGAACACCGCTGACCTGGCTGCGGATGCTGGAGCTGCGATCAAGCCCAGTCAGTCGTTTCATGATTTATCAGCAAGTTCTGTCGGACTGCTAACTAATGTGGCCACTGGGGGGTGGCGTAAGGACCTTTCTCTGCTGAGTGAAAGTTGGGAAAATCAACCGTATGAGGGGCTTGGTCTATTTCGACTGACTGCGGGTGAGGATGTCGCCTACACTCGGCCCGAGCCGGTGAACACCATGAGCGGTAATATGCCGCCTGAGCATATTGTGCCTGGCAGTGTGTTCTACCCTTGGTCTGATTATCGGCAACCTAGTGGTGCTGGCGAGCGAAGTCAGGTGATTCATTGTAGGGCTCCTGTATCCAGTTGGACCAGTTTGATAAACCATGCAACAATCTACAAGAAAGCGCAAATCGCCAATTCAGGTGCACCGGCGATTGATGTGCAATCGTGGAAGATGAAGAATTTAAATGGAAGGTCTGATAGAAATACCTTCAGCGGATTGCATCAGACTTGGGTGGTTCCTCAGATGGCTCGCCTGCAACTCATTGCCTCACATTACGCAACTCGCGATTACGAGGCGGGCGACGCTAATCGCCTGCGCCCTGCAGTTCTATTCACGCCTGTTGTCACTTTGTGGAATCCGTATAACTATGAGTTGAGGTTTCCTAACAACTACTTTTACCTTCGCTTTGGTAAGTCTATGCCAATTGCACTAAAATACGACTTTTTGACCTCTGATTATTGGTCGGTTCAGCGGCCCTGGAGTAATGACTCATATGCTGGCCGCAGGATGACAACCAACGGGGGGATACACATGCGATTTGAGGGTACGGATTTGGTGCTGAAGCCTGGAGAAACAAGGGTTTTTAGCCCCGCTGCAGGTGAACTGCACGATGAAACTTATGTTGGCACCGTTGACCCCTCGTCCCTCGGTCCTAATATGTCGATGCAGCCGGGAGTGCGCTACGGCGTGGGTTATTACTTCGGTCTCGATGTCATGATGCGACCAGATATTCTGGAAAATGGCCGCAATTCAACCGGCAGGTCAGGAATTTTATCCTACATCCAGGACAATGTGGACCCCATGGACCTGACATTGCCTCCAGGAACTATGCTTAGTCCAAGTGCTCGCTTCGACGTGGTCACGCTTGGCTCGGGAGCCGGTTTTCCGGCAGATGTATGTGGGCTGTCGGCCGAGTGGAACATCGACAGTCAAAGAAATCCCGATCATGGCATTTACTGGGCGATGTATGCGGCCGATCAGGCAGACGAATTGTTTCCACCCATGCTGGATCTGGCGAGTGCCTCATTGGCTCAATGTGAGAACGAGCCCGCTCCGTTCTTATCGATGATCTTCGGATCCCAAATTGCCTCCAGGACTCACACCCCGACCAAGGGTATGGCGCAATCGAGTCCCTTGGTGAGGTTTTGCGCTAGTGGGGGGCGCTCTTATTTTGCGGAGCGATATCCGGGCATGAGTAATTTGTTGAATTCACCATGGGCTTTCAGTTTCGCTCCTCATACGGCTGGCCCCGGGGACGATTTGCTTCCTAATGCGGACAACGATACTTTCAATGGCTACATCGTGACCGGCTTCCGTAAGGCTGACGGTATCGACCGCTTGGTGTTGGTTGATCTGCCATCTAGGCCGATCTCTTCTCTAGCTGAGTTGACCAACTGGCATCTCAGGGGGCACAACCCAGCGCCTCCACATGGCCACAACCTCATTGGAAATTCGGATGCCAACCCTCTCATCTCCTCGGATAATGTAGTGAATTCCGCCAATAATCCTCACGCGGACACGCGCTACAACGAGCAGCAGGATGATTCCTACTGTGCGAACCATTTACTTTTTGATGATTGGTTTTTTTCGTCCGTCGCACCTGAGCCAGATGCGATCGGGCCTCAAGGGAAATCGCTCAGAGAGAATTACCTCGAATTCTTGACCGGTGCCGACCCATTGGCCAATCGGGCTTACCGGCCAATTGCAGATGATGTCAGTGTTACGATGAGCGATGCGGATGAGGTATACAGCGAACAGGTAGAGCCTCTTGACTCTTGGGAATCAATCGCCTCGCGGCTAGAGGTGGATGGCATGTTCAACGTCAATTCCACATCAGTAAAAGCATGGCGTGCGCTTCTTGGTCATGCTCGTAACCAGAAGATTCCCTATCTGACGAGTAATGGAGCCATTGGCCTCTCAGAACAAACTGATTTCGCTATACCTCGATCAAGTGTCGCCGGCTACGACGAGGCAGGAAATACGGTTTCGGGGACTTACTATGCCACCACTGAATTTGCCGGCTACCGGGTTTTCAGCTCGGAGATGCTCGATCAGTTCGCTGATAATATTGTGGAGCAAATACGCCTTCGCGGTCCTTTTCTCTCGCTCTCTGAATTCGTCAACCGGCAGCTGTCAGATGATGAGGATCTTGCGGTGGGCGGAGCAATTCAAGTTGCGCTCAACAAGCTATCAGAGGATCCACAATTGAACCCATTCGAGGTCTTGCAGAATGAATCATCTGCCTCAGTAGGTGATCCAGCAGGCCAAGATGATTACGTATTCCGCGAAGCGGCAGAGGGTTACAGTGCCTTTGGGCTTCCTGGTTGGTCCCGCCAAGCAGATGTGTTGCGTAATTTGGCCCCAATATTATCAGCTCGTGATGACACCTTCACCATCCGCGCGTATGGGGAAGCTCGAGATGCCGAAGGAAAGGTAACCGCTAGTGCATGGTGCGAAGCTACAGTGCAGAGGATCCGAAACTTTTGTGATCCAGTAGATGAAGCTGATACCAATAATCCGCCTGTGGCACCTTCCAATCAGATTTTTGGGCGAAAATTCATTATGACCTCCTTTCGCTGGCTCAATGCCAGTGAGGTCTAGCCGATGACTGCGAGCGGTTTGCTACACCACATGCGATCAATATAACGACAAAGACCCATGCGAAATTGTATTATCATTACCTTATTGGCCCTTATTTCATGCCAGGCATTTGCCCAGCAGGCGAATGAGGTTCGGACTTGTCGAATCCTTGTCCTATCAAAGCCTAAAAGTGTACCCGATACACTTCATCTGTTCGATGGTTTGAAGAGCCAAGAGGTTGAGTTGCCATACATGAATCTTTCGAAAGTGTATAACATTGCTCCCGGGCCCGTGACCTTGCGTATGTTGTCAAGCCCAGTCATTGACCCAAAGTCGATTCCTTCAGCTGCCCCGTCGGTGGTGGTCCCAGTGAGTACGAAACATATCTACCTGCTTCTGACGGTGGATTTGTCAAACAAGGTTGCGCCCGTTAAGATGGCGATTATTGATGCCAATTATGATAAAATTGGGAAGGGTGAGATGCTTTGGTTCAATCTGACAAAAAATACGGTGGCTGGAAAAATAGGGTCCAGAAATCTTAATGTAAAACCTGGTGGTCGTGCTCTGGTAAAAGAGCCGGCGAGAGGTTCGGAAGACTATCCAGTTGAGCTGTATTTTCGTGTTCCAGGAGATGACTTTATCCACCCCCTGTGTGAAAATCGATGGCGCCATAATCCGAGCAGTCGGTCGATTTCGTTCATAGTGGCAGATGGTAATCGGAGGGCGCCGAAAATCCGTACCTTCTCAGATTTTCGACTAGAGCCGAAGACACCCACCCCTTAATTAAGGCCCATTCAAGGATTCATTTTCATGATGAGCATTCCATTTTTATTGCCCCTACTTTTATTGACTCTCATCCCATGCTTGGGGCTATGTGATCAAGGGGAGTCTCGGAGTTGTCGAATTCTTTATCTCTCTGCTCCAGTTGGTGCGCCCAAGACGCTTCAGCTTTTTGATGGGGAATCATGCCGCGAGGTTGAATTGCCTCGGATGAACCTGTCCCGGGTATATTCGCTTCGTGTTGGAGAGTTGACGCTACGGATGCTTGATAAGTCGGTGAGCGATGCCTCGAAGGTGCCTGAAAATGTTCCGTTGGTAGTTGTGCCGGAGGATTATAAGCACATCTACCTTGTGGTTTTCCATGATCCTAAAAATGACCAGGTTCCTGTTCGAATGGCGGTTATAAACGCCAACGATGAGCGAATCGCTCTAGGGGAGATGCTCTGGGTGAACTATAGCAAATCGATGGTCTCGGGCACTATCGGCTCTCAGGATTTGAAGATAGAAGCTGGCGAAGAGTCTTTGATCAAAGAGCCTGCCAAGGATCGTGGTGGTTACTCTGTGGAAATGACCTTTCGTGACCCAGGTGAGGACTTGAATCGTCCGCTTGTTGAAAGCCGTTGGCGTCACGATCCACGTAGCCGCTCTATTGTTTTTATTACCTCGGATGGTGATGGTATTGTTCCAAGTATTTTGGCCTTCACGGATTATCGCCACGCGAGTGAAAAATAATTCCACCAATAAGGTAGTTCCTTGTTGGTTTGCTGGCCCATTAAGGGGGGCTGCTAGGAATTCGATTTTGGTGGTAATGATCTGTCATGTCAGGTGATCTTTTCAATATACAATCATGAATGCAGCATCAACATGCGATACAGCGTTAGGTGGCCTCATTCCTCATGCTGTGATTGCAGTCGACTCAGTGGTGGTATTCGCGTTTGCCTTTGTAGCTGTCCTGATTTTGTTGTGTCGGCGCCGACGTTCGTAGTTCATTACTAGAGCTTTTTCCGTTTATCTCGAAAATTAAAGATTTAGATACAAACCGATATGAATCGGCGCCAATCGGTTAAAACAGCCGCGCTTTTAGGCGCGGCATTTTCCTGTGGAGTGCGCCCAAAATTGAGTTATGGCTACATGGGTCCCAAGGCTGGAGAACTCGATTCCAGCTTGGAAATTTTGAATCTATGGGAAAAGCAGCCGGAGGCAGTCAATCAGTTGTATTCGGCGATCTATCAGTCTCTGGCCACGGACCCCAAGGCGAGTTTTGCGGCGGTGGTGGCGGATGAAACGGTTCAGGCGCTCTGCAAAGCGCAAGGGCTGACTCATTATGGTGGGCCAATGCTTGGTTGCCTAGCGCCTGATGGTCGAAAGTTTGGTTGCGAATCACGAAGCCTGCGAAGGTGGAGGTAAAGCTTGTGGTGGATGGTGAGGAGAAAGTGTTTGGGCCGGTGCCAAGCACGCTTGAGTCCGATCTAACGGCCACTGTTGCCGTGACGGGATTGAAGCCGAGACCGCGCACGCCATATCATGTGTTGATTGATGGGGAAGAAATTTCGATTCCGCAGCACGCGGCCATCACCACTCCGAGTGATGACCCTGCCGAGGTGACCTGCATCACTTTTGGAACTTGTCAGCATCGATGGGGGATTGCCCACCGGAACAACACCGATCAAATCATTCAGCGCAAGCCGGTGGCGATGTTGATGTATTGCGATATCGCGGTACAGGATCGGAATAACGATCTTGGTATGCACCGTGCCGATTACGCCTTGCGTGATTTTCATCGGACCTGGCAGGACTTGGTGTGTTCCACTCCCGTTTATACTTCTTGGGATGATCATGATTATTTCGATAACGATCTATCGGGCATTCCCAAGGGCTACACCGATGCCGACCGTCGTGGCGTGCGCAAGGTTTGGACGCAGGCATGGAATAATCCATACTACGGCCTTGGTGACGAGGGTGGGGGGATTTTCAACCACACGAGGATTGGTCCCTGTGACGTGATCATGACGGACAACCGCTACTTCCGAACCAAGGAGGGCAAGCATCGCTTCCTCGGGCCGGAGCAAATGGCGTGGCTCAAGAAGACGTTGTTGGCCTGCAAGGGGCCATTCATTGTCATTTCATGCGGCACGATGTGGAGCGACTACGTTTCACGCGGTAAAGATTCATGGGCTGTATTTGACCCCGAGGGGCGCGAAGAGATTTTTAATTTGATCGAGGAACACAAAATTCCTGGCGTGTTGCTGATTTCAGGAGACCGTCACGGCGCACGTGGATTCCGTATTCCACGGCCGTCGGGCTACGAGTTCTATGAGTTCGAGCCGGCTAGCCTTGGTGGTAGAAGCGGGCCGCCTGCGACTAGCCCTAAGTGGGATACTCAGCTTTATGGCGTCGATGATAAATTTGCTTTTGGCGAGTTCATCTTCGATGTCTCAAAAGAAGATCCAACGGTGACCTACAAGCTCGTCGAGGCCAACGGGGACGTGCTGTATGAGCTTGCTCTCAAGCGTAGTCAATTGACTCCATCCTGAAGTCGTGACTCCCCTCATTGCATGAGTGAGAGGATCGGCTGCGGATAGATGCCGAAAACCAGCGTTGCGATGGTCAGGACTGCGATGGCGACCTTGCTGATGATGGGAAGTGTCACAGGAGTTGCGGTATCATCTGACCACCACATTGCGCGAACGACTTTCAGGTAGTAGTAGAAGCCAGCAGCGGCTGCGATGAATCCGACGCCGACGCCGATCCAGAGTCCTGATTCTACAGCGAGAGAGAACACGAAGAACTTGCCGAGGAATCCAGCGGTGAGCGGGACACCAGCGAGGGCGGCGAGAAGTATGGTAAGGGATAGGGCCAGCAAAGGATTGGATTTGCCGAGGCCGTTGAAGTTCGAGAGTTCCTCGCCATCGTGTTGAACACGGACTTGCGCGAGGATGAAGAACACGCCGAGGGTCATGATCAAGTAGGTCGCGAGGTAGAAACTAACTGCTTCTGCGGAGCTCAGGGCGGTTTCGGATCCTTTTGATCCGGCCGCTAGGGCAAGGATGAGGAATCCGGCGTGAGCGATGGAGGAATAAGCCAGCAGACGTTTGAAGTTGGTTTGTTGGATCGCCGCGAGGTTGCCGACCAGTAAGGTCGCAACGGCGATGATCAGAAGGATGGTGAGAACAGGGCCACGTGTGGTTTCGCTGGCGAGCAAAGGCTCGAGGAAACGGATGGTCAGGATGAAGCCGGCAGCTTTTGAGCCCACCGAGAGGAAAGCGGTGACGGGAGTAGGAGCGCCTTGATAGACGTCGGGGATCCAAACTTGCATTGGAACGGCGCCAATTTTGAATCCGAGTCCGACCATCACGAGAGCCACACCAAAGAGCAGGCCGGTCGTATTGTTGGTATTGGCGATGCCTTCAGGAAGATTGGCGAGGCTCATGGTGCCAGTGGTTCCGTAGACCCATGCGATGCCGTAGACGAGAAAGCCTGTGCTGAGGGCGCCGAGGATAAGGTATTTCACACCGGCTTCGAGTGAGCCGACGTTGCGGCGCATGTAAGCGACAAGGACGTAGAATGTGATGGTGACCAATTCGAGTGCAACGAATGCGCCAGCGAGGTCTTTGGCGGATGCGAGGAACATCATGCCTGAGCAGGCGAAGATGGGGAGGGCGTAGAATTCGCCGGTGTTGTTTTCGGATGTTGGCTCTTCCGTGAAGCGGGAGAGGATCTTGCGGTAGTCGACCGCGAGGAGCACGACGAACAAGGTCGTGACGAGGGCGAAGACTTTGTAGAACAGAGCCATCGAGTCGAACTGATAGAAGTTCCAAAGCTTCCATTTCGTCCATGCTCCATCGCTGTCTTCAGGGCCGATCGCGAATGGGGTGAGGGCGAGGATGAGCAGCAGTCCGATCGCGGCGCTGATTCCGACCCAAGCTTTGCCTTTCGCGGGCACGAAGGCTTCGGCCATCAGCAGAATGAGGCCGAGGGTGATGGTAAGTGCTTCCAGGTAGTAGGCGGGCATGTTGGTAAAAGCTGAAATTGGAAAAGCTGAAATACTGAAATGGGGTCTCGTAACGGGTGTTACTGGAGAAGGTTGAGGAGGAGGTTGGGGTAGAGGCCGACGGCGAAGAGCGCGATCACCAGCAGGATGGCTGGGATGCGGTCGGTGAGAGAAATATCGGCTGCGGACTCCGTGAGTTTCACCGACGGCCCTTGGAAGATGTTGCGGTAAGCGCGGAGCATGTAGACGGCGGAAATCACCACGCCCCACACTGAGATGATGCAGGCGATTTGGACGGGGCCGAGTTGGGAGCCATCGTAGCCTCTGAAGGCGGAGAGGAAGACCAGCACTTCGCCGGCGAAGTTGGCGAGGCCGGGGAGTCCGATGGATGCCATCGCGGCGACACCGAAGATGAAGGCCAGCTTAGGAGCGGCTTTGGCGAGTCCGCCAAGGTCTTGCAGGTCGATGCTGCCGGTGTTGCGTTCGATCGTATCAGCGAGTCCGAAGAGCAAGGCAATGGAGATGCCGTGGGCGAACATCAGGAGAACCGCTGCGGGTTCAGCGAGGTCGTTTTCGGGGAAGGCAACGAGAGCGGCGATGGCGAGGAAGATGTATCCCATGTGCATCACCGACGAGTTGCCCAGCATCGTATCGAGGCGTTTCTGCGAGATGGTTACAAAGCCGACCCAAAGGATGTTGCCGAGTAGTAGCACGAGCAATGGAATGAGCCATGCCTGGAGGCCTTCAGGAACGAGAGGGACGGCGATACGAAGTAGTCCGTAGAGACCAAACTTTTTGAGGACGCCTGCGTGAAGCATTGCCGTGGGTGCAGGAGCACTGGCGTAGGCTGGGGCGGCCCATGAGTGGAGGGGGAAGAGCGAGACCAGCGTGCCGAAGCCGACGATCAGCAGGGCAGCGATGCCTTTCTGTGATGCTGGGTCGATCTTGTCCTTCGCTGCGATCATCTCTTGGATGTTGTAGGTGCCCGTGAGGTTGGCGAGCCAGACGAGTCCGGCGAGGAGGATGATGGATCCGAGTCCGAGGTAGATCGTGATTTTCCATGCCGCCTCCTTGCGGTCGCCACGTCCCAGCATGCCGATCATCAGGAAGGTGGGGATCAGGGCTAGCTCGTGGAAGGCGAAGAAGAAGAAGAGGTCGGTGGCGACGAATGCGCCGAGGGCGCCGGCAGAGATCAGGAGAGATGAACCGAAGTAGAGTTTTTCTTTGCCCTCGGGGGATTTGCCGCTGAGGACGGCCGCGAGAGTGACAATGACCGTAAGGAGAACGAGGATCGCGCTCATTCCACCCCCATTAGTGGGGAATCCTAGCGAGAGGTTCAGCGCGGGCTTCGCCAGGACGGGGATGCTGAGTGACCAGCATTCGCATTGCCAAGTGATGGCAGCGTAGATGCCCAGCACGAGGTTCACAGCCGCCGCGCCGATCGCGGTCCAGCGGGCAGGTGCGCCAAACAGGATCGCGATGAAAGCGATGATGGGAATGGAGACGAGGATAGCGAGCATGAGAGGGTCAGTAGAAGACGGTGAAATAGATGAGGAGTAGGGCTCCGAGTCCGAAGAGGAATGCGTAGGTCTGGAGTTGTCCGCCTTGGAGTTTGCGGAAGAGGTTGCCGAAGGAGGCAGCGCCGCGGCTCAGGCCACCCACGAGGATGCCGTTGATGAGGAGTTCATCGAAGAAGTGGACGATGGCGGCAAAAGCATCTTGGAAATAGCGGACGATGAATTTGTCGTAGAACTCATCGATGTAGAAACGGTTCTTGAGAAGTGGGATGTCGAGAGGGTCTTCTTCTTGTCCTTTGTAGAGGAAGAAGGCGGAGCCTGCGCCGAGGATGAGTGCGCCGAGAGAAACAAAGAAGAGGAAGTTGGGGTGAAACTCACCCGCGTGGTCAGGAAGTGCTGGGGCGAAGTCGTTGAAGAGGTGGTGTCCGCTGATGACGGCGAGAACCGCAAGCAGTGCGAGTGGCACATACATCAATGGGCCGACTTCTTTAGCGTGATCGGCATTGTCCGATTTTCCTTTGCCGAGGAAGGCGACGACGAAGAGGCGGGTCATGTAGAAGGGTGTGAGCACAGCGACGAAGACCGCGATCCAAAATAGGAGGGGTTGTTTCTCGTGCGCGGCGTGCAGAATGAGTTCTTTCGAGAAAAAGCCCGAGGTGAATGGCACAGCAACAAGAGCGGCGTATCCGAGAAAGAAGGCGATGGTGGTGATGCGCATCTTCTTGAAGAGTCCGCCCATTTTCCAGATGTCCTGTTCGTGGTGGCAAGCGTAGATCACCGCGCCTGAGCCGAGGAAGAGAAGTGCTTTGAACCAAGCGTGTGTGAAGAGGTGGAACATGCCTGCTTCGCCTGCAACGAGTCCGACTGCCATCACCATGTAGCCGAGCTGGGAGAGAGTGGAGTAGGCGAGGATCTTTTTGATGTCGTTTTGTTGGATCGCCATCAGTGCCGCAACGAGAGCGGTGAGTCCTCCGACCCATGCGATCACATTGCTAGCAAGAAGAGGGTCGAAGTATGATGCGTCGATGGAGGTTTGAACACGGAAGAGCATGTAAACGCCGGCCGCAACCATGGTCGCTGCGTGAATCAGAGCGGAGACAGGTGTTGGGCCTTCCATTGCATCGGGGAGCCAAACATGAAGAGGAAGCTGGGCGGACTTGCCAATCGCGCCGCAGAAGATGCACAGGAGTGCGGCAGAGAATACGCCGCCCGCAACGAGTGGCTGGGTATCGAAGAAAGATTTTACGCCTGCGCCAAGTTCGTCGAATGCCAACGATCCAGTAATGCCCCAAAACATCAGGATGCCGACCATGAATCCGAAGTCACCGACACGGTTGCAGAGGAAGGCTTTCTTCGCAGCATCGGCAGCAGAGTTTTTCTGATACCAGTGACCAATGAGCAGGTAAGAACTGACACCGACCAATTCCCAAAAGATGAAAGTCATGATGAAGTTCGATGCCAGCACGATGCCGGTCATCGAGAACATGAAGAGTGAGAGGCAGGTGAAGTAGCGTGCCTTCGCTTCATCATCCTTCATGTAGGCCAGTGAGAAGATGTGGACGAGTGAGCCGATGCCGGTCACAACGATCATCATGCCGGTTGAGAGTTGGTCGAGCTTGATGCCAATCTCGAGCTCAAAGCTTCCAATGCTTGCCCAGGAGAATCCGACGACTTGGTCTTTTCCGAGCAACAAGATGGAAATCACCAGAGTCGCGACGGCGGATGCGGTCGAGATGTATGGCACGATCGCATTCTTGCGCAGCACGAGTTGATTTACCGTTGCGATAAGCAACGGCAGAAAGAGAAGTGTCCAAGCTAATTCCATGAGGTTAGAGAGATCAGAGGTAAGAAGTTTTCTTAATTCGAAGTTCGATGTTGGACGTTCGGTGTTCGACGTTCATCAGCCTTTCAGAGCGGTGAGGTCGTCGGTGAGGATGGTTTGTCGTGCACGGTAGAGCGCGACGATGATGGCGAGGCCGACGGCAACCTCGGCGGCGGCGACCGTGATCACGAAGAAGACCAGCATTTGGCCGGTGTAATCGGGAAGGCCTTCGGAAAGATTGAATCGTGAGAATGCGACTAGGCTGAGGTTGGCAGCGCTGAGCATGAGCTCGAGGCACATGAAGACGATGATGATGTTCCGGCGGAGCACCACGCCAGCAAGGCCGATGGCAAAAAGCAGGCCGGAAACCAGGAGGTATTCATTGAGGGAAGCCATGTGAAAAAAGTTCGAGGTGGTTTATTCGGCGGATTTCTTGGAGAGGACGACGACACCAACGGTGGCGACGAGGAGAAGCACGCCAAGGATTTGGAGCGGTAGATTATAGTCCGTGAAGAGGGTGTGGCCGATCAGGTGGACGTCTGGAAGTCTGCCGGCTTCGAGGGATTCAGCAATCTTGGAACCTTCATTGAAGTTCGAGGCAGCGGCTTTCAATGTCTCTTCGCTGATTTCGGCATCGGCGACGGTTTTGTTGGGTGACTGGGTGAGGACGCCGATGAGTTGGATTGCAAAGGCAGCGACAAGAGTGAGTCCTGCGAGGGTGGGTGCTAGAATGTTGACGCGCATTTTTTCCGTCTTCAGATCAAGCAACATGATGATGAACAAAAAGAGCACCATCACGGCACCCGAGTAGACCAGGATTTGGATCACGCCGACGAAGAATCCGCTGAGGGTGATGAAGAGTCCGGCGAGTCCGACGAAGCAGGTTACGACGGAGAGGGCGCTGGAGACAGGGTTGCGAAAACAAACCACGGCAATACCGCCACCGAGGGTGAGGATGGCTAAAACCCAGAAGAGGATGGTTGATA
The DNA here is from genome assembly GCA_043566505.1 of Luteolibacter sp. Classification (GTDB taxonomy): domain Bacteria; phylum Verrucomicrobiota; class Verrucomicrobiia; order Verrucomicrobiales; family Akkermansiaceae; genus Luteolibacter. The sequence continues at coordinate 2,109,236 of CP121322.1, forward strand.
AAAACTCGCTCATTTCAATTCGTTCCACTTGTTGACGAGGCCGACGCGTTTGCCGCCAATTTCGTATAGCTTCTCTTTGTCGTGCACCATTTCTTCGCGGCTACCGCCGGTGAGCAGGTAGTCTTTGCGGAGATAGATCGCTTGTTCTGGGCAGACTTCTTCGCACATGCCGCAGTAGATGCAGCGGACCATGTCGATTTCGAATTCTTTGGGGCGTTTTTCGACTTTTGCCCACTTGTCATCTTTCGGGATTTCGCCAGGGATGATCTTGATCGCTTTTGGCGGGCAGATGAACTCGCAGAGTTGGCAAGAGACGCAGCGTTCGCGGTCTTGCTCGTCAGTTACCAAGGCCGGGGCGCCTCGGTAGTATTCGGGCATTTGGTCGTCCCAGCGTTGTTCTGGGAACTGCATCGTCACGCCCATGCCGGATGAAGCCAAAGATTTGCCACCCGCCGATTTGCCAAGGATCGATTTGATCGCATGCTTCATGGTGAGGAAGAACCCCTTGATGAGAGCACCAAGGTAGATTTTCTCTCCGAAGTTGAGTTTGGGGCGTTTGACTTTGATGACGGCCATGTTGGGAATTCTATTGGGGGGTGTTAGGCGCGGAAGGGCTTGGTCGTGTCTTCAGAGACTTTGGCCACCCAGATCACCGCGGCGGTGACTGCGACAAGGAGGACGGCGCCGATTGCAATGACGGCAACCGTGATTTTGGGTGCGGGAGCCGCGATGATGAGAGCTGCGAGGAAGACGTTGATGAGAGCGGCTTCGAAGAAGATGATCCATCCGAGTTTCATCAGTTGGTCGTAGCGGAAACGTGGAACGGTCCAGCGGACGAGGATGAAGAACAGGATGAAGGTGATCAGCTTGCCGAGGAAGATGCCGAGGTGAATGAGTCCGCCGAGTTGGAAGCTGCCGATCTTGAAGTTGGAGATCGCGTCATCGAGGCCAAAGCCGAATGACCATCCGCCGAAGAACAGCGTGATGATGAGTGCGGAGCCGATGACCATGGCCGCGTATTCACCCATGAAGAACATGGCGAATTTCATCGAGGAGTATTCTGTGTGGTATCCGCCCACGAGTTCCGTTTCACATTCTGGAAGGTCGAATGGCATGCGGTTGGTTTCAGCGAAGATGGAAACGGTGAAGATGAGAAAGGCGATGAGGGCGGGAATGAGGAAGATCCATGCCGAAAAATCGCCACCGTTGTTCCATGGTGCGGACTCACCCCAAACTGGGAGGAGAAGCCAACCGTTGTCGGCTTGGTATTGGACGATGCTGCCGAGGTTGAGGTCGCCGTAGTAAAGCAGAACCGGAATGATCGAGAGTCCGAGAGCGATCTCGTAGGAGATCATTTGAGCCGTCGAGCGGACGCCGCCGATAAGGGGGAACTTCGAGTTGGAAGACCAACCGGCGAGGGTAATCCCGTAGACAGTCAGTGAGGAAACGGCGAAGACGAAGAGTGGGCCAATATCGAGGTCGGCGATGACCAGTTTTTCGGTGTAACCGAAGACGCTGATTTCCGAGCCGAAAGGAATCACGCAGACTGTGATCAGCGCGGGCACGACGGTGAGAGCGGGAGCGAGCCAAAAGAAGGCTTTGCGGACGTGGCTGGGAGTGAAGTCTTCTTTGAGGAAGAGTTTGAGTCCGTCGGCGATGGGTTGAATTAGGCCGAAGAAGTGGAAGTCTTTTTTGAAGCCGAAAAGAGTTAGCGGGATGCCGACGCGGTTCGGTCCGACCCGGTCTTGGATGACCGCGCTGAAGCGTCGTTCGAAGTAGACCGAGAGTGGGACCAAGGGCAGCACCACCATGAAGGTGAGGAAGACCACCTTGGTGATGATGATGGAGATATCTATCAGTAATTCCGTCATGGAGAGAACGTTGAAAAGTTAGCCAACGATTGTGCCGGCCGCTTTGGCGGCGCGTTCGTTTTCGAGGAGAGGGATTTTGTAATCGGTTTCGAGGACAGAGAGACCCTCGTGACCAATTTTGGAGAGCGTGAGGCCTTTGAATGCATCCACGGATGAAGCCATGTCCTTGAAGATGTCTTCGATCATGTGAGGGAACTCAGGATCAGAAATGTTGATGTCTTCGACAATGGCGATGAGGTCGCGTAGAATCTCCCAGTCGTCTTTCGCTTGTGCGGGCATTTCCACTGCGCGGTTGAGGCGCTGAAGGCGGCCTGAGAGGTTGACCATCGAGCCGCGCTTTTCTGCAAAGGCAGCGTTCGGGAGAACCAAGTTCGCAGCGAGAGCGGTTGGGTTGGCTTCGACGTGCGATTGGATGAGGAAGTCGAGCTTCGAGAGATCGGAGTAGTGGAAGCCGGCGTCGGTGATGATGTCTTCACCGAGAACGATGAGCAGCTTGATGTCGCCGCTGCGAACCGCATCGCGGATGGAATCGAGCTTCGCGTATGGATCTTTAGAACCCATCACCAGTTTTGCACCGGTGGTGTTTGGGTTGCGGTCGGCAGCCACTAGTAGCTTGTCGGCTTCGTCCATGCGAGGGACGAGTGAAAGGTGGGAGGTGCCGATGCTTTTGGCGAGACCTTGGGTGAGGTGGAGTTCCTCGTTGGTCATGCGGCCTGAGGCGATGATGGCCACTTCACTGCCTTTGTATTGTTTGAGTTTTTCGCCAGCGGTTTGCATCGCGTCGGCCCATGAGATGGGTCCGTGTTGAGCGCCTTCTTTTACGAGTGGCTCAGTAAAGCGCTTTTCGCCGTCGATGTAATGGAAGTTGAGACGATGTGAATCGGGCATCCATGTTGAGTTCACCTCGTCGTTTTGACGTGGGGTGATGCGGTGGATTTTGTTGCCGCGAGTCCAGATCGTGATATTGGTTCCGGTTCCGCAGTTCACATCGATGCTTGGAGTTTCCTTGAGGAACCAAACGCGCATTTGGAAGCGGAAGTCGTTCGATGTCAGAGCGCCAACGGGACAGATGTCCGCGGTGTTGAGAGAGTAGTTCGAATCGAGTTGGCGATCCGGGTGAACGGTGAGGGTTGTGTGAGTTCCGCGTTGGGTGAATCCGAGAACTGGATCGTCCGCGACTTCATCCATGAATCGGATGCAGCGGCTGCACATGATGCAGCGTTCGTCATCGAGTCGGATGCGTGGGCCGATATCGACGTTCTTCGGTTTCTTCACCTTCATGTCGACGAAGCGCGAAACACCGCGTCCATGTTGGACCGATTGTTCTTGGAGTCGGCACTCGCCTGCTTGGTCGCAGATCGGGCAATCGAGAGGGTGATTGATGAGAAGGAATTCCATCACTCCTTCGCGGCATTTCTCCACCAGTTCACCTTTGGTTCGAATGCCCATGTTCTCCGTGATCGTGTTGGCACACGCGATGACGGGTCGAGGCATCCAGCCGATGTTTTGGTAGCCGTCATCGTCGTAGGCTGGCTCTTGGCCTGGGGTTGGACGTGGTGGCATGCCCATTTGCACGAGGCACATGCGGCAGTTGCCTGGAGAGCTGAGTTTAGGGTGGTAGCAGTAGTGGGGGACCATGTTGCCGGCACTGCGGCAGGCTTCGATCATTCGGGTGCCTTTTGGGAATTGATGCCAAACGTCATCAATCTGCACATTCACAAGGCCTTTTTCGGCCGCTAAGTCTTTAGGCAGCTTGGTTTCTGCTGTCGCCGTAGGTGTGTCGCTCATGACTTCGAAGGGAGGCCGGTCGAGGGTGCTCAGTATCGCCCGGCGAATCGGGCGGGACTATGTGGGCGGATGCCTTACCCCGCAAGCGTGCTTTCACAAAAAATCGTGGTTTTTTGCATCGCTCAAGCGAGTCGATTCCAGAATCCCAAAATTGCCGCCACGATTCGGTTGCCAGAGCCATAGATCTCGCTATGTTGCGCCTTCTCTGGAGCAGAAAATCCAGATCATTTACCATGAATCAACCACATGTGGCCATTGTAGGCGCGACGGGTGCCGTCGGCGTAGAAATGCTCCAATGTCTGGAGCAGCGAAACTTCCCGCTTGGGAAGCTCACTTTATTGGCTTCGGCCCGGTCGGCGGGGAAGAAGAGCTCATTTCGTGGCGAAGAATTGGTGATTCAAGAGCTAACCCACGACTCCTTTGAGGGTGTCGATATCGCACTTTTCAGCGCTGGTGGAGGGATTTCCAAGGAATTTGGCCCATCCGCCGCCAAGGCAGGGGCTGTGGTGATCGATAACTCCTCGGCATTCCGCATGGATGAGGGCGTCCCATTGGTTGTTCCTGAAATCAATCCCGAGGCCGTCAAAGATCGGCCCAAGAACATCATCGCGAACCCGAACTGCACCACCATCATCTCCCTGATGGCGCTTGCGCCGTTGCATCAGGCATTTGGTCTGAAATCGATCATCGCATCGACCTACCAAGCGGTTTCTGGCTCTGGAGCGCAGGGAATTGCCGAATTGGAGGATCAGATGAAGGCCTTGGCCAATGGTGAGCCTGTCGTTCAGAAAGTCTATTCGCGGCAGATTGCCTACAACGTCATCCCACAGGTCGATGTCTTCACCGACAACGGCTACACCAAAGAGGAGATGAAGATGTCCAATGAAGGTCGCAAGATCATGGGTCTGTCTGACCTTATGGTCTCCTGCACCTGTGTGCGTGTTCCGGTGATGCGTTCGCATTCGGTTTCGATCACGGCACAATTTGAGAAATCGGTCGATGTTGCTTCAGCTCATGCAGCATATGATGGAAAACTCGGAGTCAAGGTTGTTGATGATCCTGCCAACATGGAATTTCCTGTTCCGTTAGATACCACCAATAAAGACGATTGTTTGGTGGGCCGCGTGCGAAAGAATCTTGTCATCGACAACGCGCTTGATCTTTGGGTGGTTGGCGATCAGGTGCGCAAGGGTGCGGCATTGAATGCCGTTCAAATTGCGGAGTTGCTGTAACGTTCACCTAGGTTGAATCGATGGATCTCAAAACGTATCTAGCAGAAAAAGCCGCCGCCACAGATGCAGCGATGAATCGTTATTTGCCCAAGGCCAGCAAGCGCCCGGGGACGATCCATGAGGCGATGCGTTATGTGGTTTTTGCCGGAGGCAAACGGCTTCGCCCTGTGTTGTGCCTCGCAGCCGCTGAGGCCTGTAATGGCGAGATTTCCAAAGCATTGGCGCCTGCCTGTGCCGTGGAATTGATGCACACTTACTCGCTCGTTCATGACGATCTCCCGGCAATGGATGACGACGATTTGAGGAGGGGGCGTCCAACCTGTCACAAAGTATATGGAGAAGGCATGGCGGTGTTGTGCGGTGATGCTCTACTGACAGAAGCATTTGCCGTTGTCGCGAAAGCATCAGCATCGAAACGTTATGCGGTCGGTGATTATGTTAGAGAGCTTGCGGAGACCGGCGGCAGTTTGAAATTGATTGGCGGGCAGGTGATGGACTTGGAAGGGGAAGGAAAGATCCTAACAAAGAAGGAATTGGTTCGAATTCATGAAGCCAAGACTGCGGCGTTGTTGGTCACATCATTGCGTCTTGGGGCGATGGTTGCGAACGCGACGCCGGCCAAGTTGGAAGCTCTAACAAAGTTTGGTTATAACCTAGGTTTGGCCTTTCAGGTCATTGATGACATTTTGGATGTAACTCAGAGCACGGAGAAATTGGGCAAGACCGCGGGCAAAGACCAAGCGGTGGACAAAGCCACGTATCCCGCGATTCTGGGCTTGGAAGGATCGCGCAAGGAGGCGGCCAAATACACCAAGGCGGCGATGAAGGCCTTGGAGCTGTTCGGGAAGCGCGGTGCGCGGCTGCGCGAGATCGCCGAATATCTGCTTCAGCGCGAGTATTGATCGGTTGGCGCCGACGGAGGGCACGACCTGCACGCACACTCGGCCTTTTGAAACGTGTTTTTGAGTACACCTTGTGAATAAAATTCACCATTTTAGGCCGAAAACGACCGATTTTTTTAAAATTTGAAGGTTTCGCGCGGGTTGTTTTTCTAATATTCACAATAAAAAGCAAAGCTTGAGTTGTCGCAAATCATTCAAAATGAGCGATTTGCGAAACTATTTGAGTTTCGCCAATTTATTCTTGCTCGGTCAGTGTGTTTTGGTGTACTTATCGCCCACTGTCACCGCAACTAGCTTGTCCCGTGAGTGTTATTGAGCAAAAATATAAAGGTTTTAAGCCTGCCAAGATGGATCCGAAATATCGGGTTTCCGTTCAGCCTTCGTGGCGTCCGGATGGCGTGGCGCCATTATTTTTGTTGTTTTCCAAGGCGCATTCCATGCCGGTGGTGAAAGTCCTCAGTCAAGAGGCCTACACCGAGCGTGTCGAATTGATCAAAGGCAGCGAGAAGACTCCTGCGGAGAAGGGCAAGCTGCTGGGTAAGCTCGCGATGTTGTGTCGTGAGGTATCGCTCAACGATCAAGGCAAGCTGCTGGTTCCTAAGGATCTCAGTGAGAAGGCCGAGATCGCAGCTGACTCCGAGGTCATGCTCGCGGGTCGCGGCATTCATTTTGAGATCTGGAGCAAAACGAACTTTGAAAAAGTGCTTGAGATCGAAGCCGGCCAAGAAGAGGACGACGATCTCGGGATTTTCTAATCGCCCATAATTTTTATATAATGATTCAACTTTCACCAACCGCAGCCAACGCATCCGCCCATTGTGATGGGGGAGATGTGGCTGCTGCCCAGTGGGCAGGGTTGGGAAACCATTCTGTGAGGAATGTCATGCTCGGGACAGCTGGTATTCCTACTCATAACACGGATTGCCGCACCGCTTCTGGCTGGTTGTCGGTGTGGCATCCGTTTGCTTTTCAGGCTGGGCGTTCGAAAGTTCTCGGGACAGAGCTTCATTCGTCATTTGAATCGATGGTCCGCGCAGCTTCTAGCTGGTTGTCTGCGCGGCCATCTCAAATTTTTGCTTCCGCAAGGAGGCTTGTGTGTGGATCAGACGAGCGTTCAGGGATTCGCTCGAGCGTGAGCTTTTGTAAGGGAAAGCTCACGCAGTCTGTTCCTATGCATTGTTCGGAGTCGGAGGCTCCGCGCCATTATCACCTACCGGTTTTTCCGAAGGAAGTGGTCGATTGGATGATGCCAGACTCTGACAAGCTCATCATCGACGGCACGCTCGGCGGTGGAGGCCATAGCGAGTTGTTTCTGCAGGCCGGCTCACGTGTGTTGGGGGTCGACCGAGACCCAGAAGCACTATCTCACGCTAGCCAGCGCCTTGCCGATTTCGGGGGGCGCTTTTCTACTTGGGAGGGGAATTTCTCAGATGTTGGGCAGTCGCCGCTGATCCAGTCGGGTGAGCGTGCAGACGGTCTTTTGTTGGATTTGGGTGTTTCATCGCGTCAGTTGGATTCTGCAGCGCGTGGGTTTTCATTCATGCGTGAAGGTCCGCTCGACATGCGCATGGGTCCATCCAGTCCGCGCAGTGCGGCGGATGTGGTGAACGAGTGGGACGAAAAAGATTTGGTTCGTATTCTCTTTGAGTTTGGCGAGGAGCGCAAATCGCGTCGCATCGCATCTGCGATTGTGCGTCAGCGTGAAAAGAAGCCATTCGAAACCACACTTGAGCTTGCTTCGTGCATCGAAGCCGCAGTGGGCCGTAAGGGGCGCACGCATCCCGCGACTCGTTCATTTCAAGCGATTCGTATGGCTGTTAACGAAGAGCTTGATTCGTTGGCGAATGCGTTGGCCGCGGTTCCATCGATTTTGAAACCCGGTGGTCGTTTGTTGATCATCACCTTTCACAGCTTGGAAGACCGGATGGTGAAGCGTTTCTTGCGTCATCGTTCGACACCATTTCTCGACGAACCAGGTTGGCCTGAGCCGAAGCCAAATCCAGATCTACAATTCAAGTTGCTGGCACGCAAAGCGATTCATCCGACCGCTGAAGAAACAGCATCCAACCCACGAGCACGGAGCGCGAAGCTGCGTGTTGGTCAACTTTTAGAACTCCAATCATGAACCGCCGTCGCGACGAGCCCAAGACATCGGCATCTGTGATCATCGCCATTATTCTGGCGGCGACGATCGCTGGTGGTGGTGGTGTGTTGCATGTGATTTGCAAGAATCGCCAGATTCAGGTTTCGCGTGAGATTGATGAGATTGAGCGCAATGTAGAGCATTACCGATTGGAGATCCGCACGAGTGAGATGCGGATGGATCAATTGTTGAACCGATTCGTGATTCGGAAGCAGTTGGAGGAAAATGGTTCCAGCTTGAGGCCGATATCAGCCGCTTTGGTTGAAGAGATTCATATAGAACCCCTAGCCGACCGGCGAAGAGTTGCCGCAGCGACTCCATAATACGTGAAATCCTCATTCCAAAGCCGTTGCTTGTTCCTGTGCTCGATTATTGTGATCGGGCTCAGTCTGCTCTCGGCTCGATTGATCCAGATTCAGCTGATTGATCGCCAAACCTATGCGGAGAGTTCGAGAAAAGCGTTTCATCGCGTAGAGAAGATTCCGGCGACACGCGGGATGATTGTGGATCGCCGTGAAGAGCCCTTGGCCAAGAGTATTCCTGTGTCCACTGTGTTTGTGGATAAGAACCACCTCTACGATCCTAAGATTGCGAGTTATGGTTTGGCTTATTTCGAAGCGAGCACGGAAGAGGGGTGGGAGTTGTTGGATGCGGAGGCAAAGAAGCGCCGTATCTTCGCGCTACGCGGTCAGATTTTGACTCGTGATTCGGCTGAGGAAATTACTGAAAAGCATCTTTCTCATGCGGTTGCCATCATGGCGCGTCCGTTAGGAATGAAGCGCGCGGAATTGCGTGACAAGATTGAGAGCAGCCGAGGCAAGTGGGTTGCAGTGGTCAAGCATGTGCCAGAAGATGTGGCGGACGGGCTTCGTGATTTGGTCGATCAGAACTGGATTCAAGGCTTTGAGTTTCAGAACTTCATCAAGCGCTGGTACACCTCACCGGATCGTGCGACACACTTGTTGGGTTACACGGGTGAGCTTGAAGAGCTCAACGATGAAGGTAAGCCAGAGACTCGAGTGGTTGGCCGGTTTGGAATTGAGCGGACCATGGAAGAGTTTCTAGCAGGTCGTGATGGTTGGCGTGAGCACAGCCGTGATGCTCGCGGGTTGTTGGTTCCAGGTGATTCATCCAGTTTGATGCCGCCACGAGCTGGGTTGAACGTTCAACTCACCATCGACATGGGTCTGCAGTCGATCGTGGAAGAAGAGTTGGACGCCGGGTTGAAAGAATTTGAGTCGAAACAGGGAGCCGTCGTCATGATGGATCCGAAGACTGGCGAGATCCTCGCGATGGCGAGTCGGCCGCACTTTGATTTGAATCGTCGCGAGAAAGTGGTCGAACATGGTTACAACTATGCGTTGCAGGCAGTTTACGAGCCGGGATCGACGATCAAGATGGTGGCCGCTGCCGCAGCATTGGACCAAGGACTGGTTTCGCCCACGACATCGATCAATTGCGAGGATGGTTACTTCAAAAATGGCGCCGTGACCTTGAAAGATCACTACCCAGCCAGTTGGCTCACCTTTACTGAGGTGCTGAAGAAATCGAACAACATCGGAACTTATAAATTGGCTCTGATGCTTGATAATAAGCGTTTTTACAAATACCTCCATGCGTTTGGATTCGGTGAAAAAACTGGAATTCAACTGAGTGGTGAGAGCCCTGGGATGGCGCGCGACACGGGTAACGAGGTCGATTTCTCACGTGCCTGTTTCGGTTACGCGACCAACGTAACTCCTCTGCAACTGACCTGCGCTTACAGTGTGCTTGCGAATGACGGCAAGCTGCGTAAGCCGTATATTGTCAAATCATTGGTCACGAATGACGGTACGGTGGTTGAAGATTATGAACCTGAAGTGGTGCGCCAAGTGATCAGTGAGTCGACAGCCAAACAGATGCGCAAGGCATTGAAGACGGTGACTCAATTGGGAGGCACTGCGACACTTGCAGCGGTTGCAGGATATGAAGTTGCGGGCAAGACCGGAACAGTTCGCAAGTATGATTCAAAAGCGGGTGGTTACTTCGAAGACAAATACATCGTTTCATTTGTTGGGATGATGCCGGCTGAAGATCCAGCGTTTGTTTGTTTGGTCGTTATCGACGACCCCCGCACCAAAAAGTGCAACATCTACGGTGGTTCCATTGCTGGCCCGATTTTTAGCCGTATTGGAGCACGCGCCGCCAATTACATGAATTTAAAGCCAACAGAACCCGTCGAAGATACTGTGGCAACCGCATCCAACTAATGAATTTGAACCGTCTTATCACTTCCTTGTCTAGAGTCACTGCCAGTGGGCCGACGGATGTTGAAGTATCGTCTTTAACTGCCTCGTCCAATGAGGTGACAAGTGGCGGATTGTTCGCGGCGATTCGCGGAACCGCAGTTGATGGTCACAAGTTCATCGATGATGCGATCAAAGCTGGTGCATCGGTCATTTTGGCTGAGCAGGCACCACCAGAAGATTTGGATCCATCGATCGCATGGTTGCATGTTGGTGATAGTCGCGGGGCCTTGGCTTCGTTGGCATCGGAGTTTTATGACTCGCCATGGAAAGAATTGAAGACCGTGGGGATCACCGGAACCAATGGGAAAACCACCTGTGCGTTCTTGATGCACCACGTCATGAAGTCGGTATGGCATCGCGCGGGACTGTTGGGCACCATTTCCGTCGATGACGGTGAAACTCAGCAAGTCGCCACGCACACCACGCCAGGCCCAATCGAGCTCTCCAAGTTTTTGGCCAATGCTCGCGACAATGGTTGCCGCGGAGTGGCGATGGAGGTGTCGTCGCATGGTATTCATCAGCAACGTGTGGCTGCCATCGGCTTTGACGCCTGCATTTTCACCAACCTGAGCCAAGATCACCTCGATTACCACGGCTCGCTGGAGAAATATTTCCAAGCAAAAGCATCATGGTTTGAGTCTCTGGCCATCGATGGCAAAGGGAAGAAGCCCGTGGCGGTGATCAACATTGATGACGCACATGGAATGGAATTGGCTGAGTCACTAGAAGAGAAGGGAATGAAGGTTTCTCGATTCGGGTTTGGTCTTCATGCGGATTTCCGCTGCCACAATTTCCGACAAAATGCGCGGGGCATGGAGTTTCAGCTCGAAGCGAAAGGGAAGGGTTATCTAGTAAGAGCTCCTTACATTGGACGTTTCAATGTTTACAATGTCCTCGCGGTTCTTGCTGCGGCGAATGCTTGTGGGATTCGTCCACGGGAAGCGGTTGCAGCCTTGGCAGATGCTCCTCAGGTTCCCGGCCGAATGCACAATGTAGGCAATGCTGGAGGAGCCACGGTGTTTGTCGATTATGCACACACACCTGATGCATTGGACAATGCGTGTCGGACTCTACGTGAGCTCGACCCTCGCCGATTGATCACCGTGTTTGGTTGCGGCGGTGACCGCGATGCTGGGAAGCGTCCTTTGATGGCCAAGGCGGTTGCTCGCCATAGCGATGCAATCGTTCTGACCTCCGACAACCCACGATCGGAAGACCCTTTGAAAATCATCAAACAAATTGAACTGGGTCTCAAAGGCAAAGGTCATTTGAGTATGCCCGACCGCGCAGAAGCGATTGCTCATGCTGTAGAGCACGCGCTTTCGGGAGACATCATTCTTATCGCTGGGAAAGGTCATGAGACCTACCAGCAGTTCAAAGACAAAACGATCGACTTCGATGATCGGAAGCACGCTTCCAAGGCATTGAGGGACAGAGCACAGAACATTGCTGACAACCGATGAAGCCATTAACTGCACAACAAATCGCTGACATCCTCGGTGTTCCCATCGTGGCAGGCGATGCTGCGGCGATTGCGAGTGGTGGGGTTTCAACCGATACTCGCACCCTGGATGCGGGTGCGTTATTTTTTGCTCTGCGTGGCGAGAATTTCAACGGCGATGAGTTTGCGCAGCAAGCGCTTGAGGGAGAAGCTGCTGTGGCGGTTGTTCAAGAATGGAGCGGTGACGTTCCTGAAGGCAAAGCGGTGATCGCCGTGGCGGACACCTTGTTGGCATTGCAGCAACTCGCCCACTGGTGGAGGAGGCAGTTGGATTTGAAAGTTGTAGCGATCACTGGTTCAAACGGCAAAACCAGCACCAAGGATTTTCTCACCGCGATTTTGTCGCAAAAGTTCAAAGTCACTGCGACTCGTGGCAACTACAACAATCACATTGGTGTTCCGCTGTCAGTTCTAGCCGCATCAGAAGAGGATGAGGTGGCTGTGTGGGAGATGGGTATGAATCATTCAGGGGAGATTGCTCCGCTGTGCGAAATTGGCCGTCCAAAATACGGAGTGATCACCAACATCGGTACGGCACACATCGAGTATCTTGGAACGCGCGATGCCATTGCTGAGGAAAAAGGCATGTTGGCGCGTGCGCTACCAGATGATGGAATTATGTTTTTGCCAGCCATCTGTGAGTATCACGGATATTTCCGCGATCGCACCAAGGCGTCGATCACATCCGTTGGGAATGGCAGGGGCTTGGTCCGTGCTGAAGAAGCTGTGCATGAATCTGATCATACGGTTTACAATCTGGTCATCGAAGGCCAGGGCACGGAGCAGGTGAATTTGCCCGTGGCCGGCAAGCACATGGTCAATAATTCGCTATTGGCCGCAGCTGTTGCTTGGCGCTTGGGCATGACCACCCAAGAGATCGCAAAAGGTTTGTCCGCGTCCAAATTGACCGGTGGCCGAATGAATCGTTATCAAAGCAAGGGTGTTGAGGTGATCGACGACACCTACAATGCAAACCCTGAGTCGATGGCGGCAGCGATTGAGACTTTGTCTGATATGCCAGTCATCAATGGATCGCGCCGGATCATTGTGTTGGGTAAGATGGGTGAGCTCGGGATGCATGCGGCCTCGGCCCATGCGAGCATTGGCAAGTTGGCAGTAGAGCGCGGCCTGAAGCTAGTTGCGGTAGGAGAGGGAGCTGAGGGGATTGCTGAAGGAGCGGATCAAGCGCCTCATTTCAAAACATTCGATGAGGCGTCTGCCTGGCTGTCCGGTGAGGTGAAGTCAGGTGACATTGTTTTATTCAAAGGTAGTCGGGCGGCTACCATCGAGAAAGTCATGAACACCGTTTTCCCACGTAACTGATGCTACCACTAATTTACGACTTTTGGCACCAAGCGTTCGAAGCTGAGAAGTTAGCGGGCGAGGAAGGCTGGGCGCACATGTGCTCATTCTTGAATTTGTTTCAATACATCACATTCCGCGCGGTGTGTGCTGGCTTGTTATCGTTTGTATTCTCCTTGATCATGGGGCCAAGGGTCATTCGGAAATTGATTTCGTTGAAAGTGGGGCAGCCGATTCGCACAGCGGATGAGGTTCACAAATTGGCAGAGCTCCACGGTGGTAAAATTGGAACACCGACCATGGGTGGCGTATTGATTATAGCGGCTGTCATTGTTTCGGTTCTGGTCTGTGCCCGCCCGCTCAATCCATTCATTGCAGTGTGCGCGTGCACCATGGTTGCATGTGGTTTATTGGGGCTGTGTGATGATTACAAGAAGGTCAAAGAAAAGAAGTCGGATGGTGTCAGTGGAAGAATGAAGCTCTTCTTCCAGTTGATCATCGCATTGATCGCTGGATCATTCATTTACTTCAAGCCAGAGATTTCAGGCTATGGAGCGACCCAGGAGATGATCGAGGCGGGTAAAGCGGGATTCCGCTTGGGTGATGAGAACATCGGGATTGGTGCTCTCACGTTTCCGCTATTCAAGTTCACTCTCATCGATCTAGGAATCTTGATCATTCCGTTCTTCGCATTGGTGATCGTCGGAACGTCCAATGCCGTGAATCTAACTGACGGTCTAGATGGTTTGGCTACAGGGTGCACCATCAGCACTTCATTGGCATACGCCTTACTGGCATATTTGGCGGGGCACTTTTTCATGTCGGTTGAGTATCTGGTGATTCCCCACAACCTCTACATTGGTGAGTTGGCGGTGTTCCTGATGGCTCTGGCGGGAGCTGCATTTGGGTTTCTGTGGTTCAACTGCCACCCCGCAAAAGTCTTCATGGGTGATACGGGATCGCTTGCCATCGGGGGTGGACTCGCGACAGCTGCGATTTGCACCAAACAAGAGCTTTTGCTCGTTATTATTGGCGGAATTTTTGTGATGGAGGCTTTGTCGGTGATCTTGCAGGTCGGCAGTTTCAAACTCCGCAAAAAGCGCATCTTCAAGATGGCGCCCATTCACCATCACTTTGAATTGCTTGGCTGGCATGAGAACCAGGTGATCATTCGTTTTTGGATTCTCTCCATCATGTTCGCCATGTTCGGGCTGGCCATTCTGAAGATTGCATAAATTGACTCGATGAAACTTAAACACCAACACATCGCTATATTAGGGGTCGGCCGCAGTGGCCGAGCTGCAGCGGTGTTGGCGTTGCGCGAGGGCGCGAAAGTTTCCGCGTGGGATCAAGCGGGTGCCGAGGCATTTGCTGGTATGCCTGATGAGGTCGATTGCCATCCAGGTGCGAGTGAGTCCGATGGCCTGTTGCTGAAGGCTGATGTCTTGGTTGTCAGTCCTGGCATTGATACCTATGGAGCGTATGTCGCGGCTTTTTCGAAGCAAGTGGGAGAAGTGATTGGCGAAGTCGAATTTGCCTCGAGATTTTACAGTGGAAAAGTGGTCGGGATTACTGGGACCAATGGGAAGACGACAACGACTGAATTGGTGGCGCGGATGCTATCCAACGCAGGAATGGGTGGGACGCCATGTGGCAACTATGGCACTCCCTTTGCGGAAGTTGTTTTGCAGGATGAGGTGCCGGCAGTGGTTGCGCTCGAATTGAGTTCTTTCCAGTTAGAGACCATCCAATCGCTCAAGCCTGATGTTGCAACCTGGTTGAATTTTGCTCCCGATCACATGGATCGTTACAAGTCGGTTGCAGATTACAAATCAGCCAAGCTTCGTATATTTGAGAATCAATCATCCGATTGCACCGCCGTGATTCGCGATGGCGAGGATATGCCCGAGTTGAAAGCGCAAGTGGTGAAGTTTTCGACGGAAGATCCATCCGCTATATGGTTTTCTGATGGTCAGCAAATTTGGCAAAACGGCTCGATCTTCATCAACTTGCAAAAAGACACCCGGCTGCGTGGGTTGCACAACGCAGAGAATTTGATGGCGGCCTTTGCCGCGTGTCAGTCGATCGGTGTGTCCGATACCTGCATGCTTGAGGCGCTGGATTCCTATGCTCCACCCGCGCATCGGTGTGAGTTGATTCGGACCTTGGATGGGGTCGAGTATCTCAACGACTCAAAGGCCACCAACCTGCATGCCTTGGAGTCTGCATTGCGTTCGCAAACCCGCCCCGTTGTGTTGATTGCTGGAGGCAAAGACAAAGGCCTGGATTACGGTTCTGTGGTTCCGCTGTTACGCGAGAAGGCGTTGTCTGCTGTCACCTTCGGTCAGCTGGCAGCACCGCTTGCAGAGCTATTTTCCCAAGCAGTTCCGACTCAAGCGGTCGAGACTCTGGCTGAAGCGACATCCATCGCGCGTGATCAAGCGACGCATGGGAGCTCAGTTCTCTTGTCGCCCGGCACCTCATCTTTCGACCAATTTACTGGCTACGAACATCGCGGTGATACATTCCGCAACCTGGTCCAACAATTTCACTAACCAATAATAACCGATATGAAATCCCAAACACTCCCAACCAAACGTAGCCCCGCTCAAAAGGGCATCATTCGTCGATTGAGTGCCAAGACCCGCACTCGCAAACAACGTGCATCAGCGGCAACGGCCAATGATTTCGATATGGACGAGGGAAACTCGAAGATCTCTCGTGCGTTGACGATCATCTTTCTGATTCACGTTGTGGCGATCGCTTTGATCTTCATTCACCATCGCTTTCTCGATGGTCGGCCAGTGGACGATCAGGCATCCGCCACATCAGCAGTACCATCGGTGATGATGAACCGAGACAAGCCGCAAGAGCTTTCGCCTCTATCTTCTGGTGAGGCGCCTTACATCGTCAAAGCGGGTGATAGCTACCAGGCTGTGGCCAATGCCTATGGCGTTCATGTGGATGATTTGAAAGCGATCAACCAACAAGTCCCGATGCGGACGGGTTTGATCTTAAAGATTCCAGCGAAGCGTGTAGTCGTTGCAAGACCACAGCGAGTGATTGTATCGGCACCTGTTGAAGCTCCCGTTGTCAGAGAATCTGCTCCTGCTCGTGATCAAGGTTTGGTCGATGCCGTGGATTTCGTGAATGCTCCCAGAGCAGAGTTGGTGAATGCGGAAAACCTAGCATCTGACAAAACCTATGTCGTTCAAGCGGGTGACAGCATTTGGAGGATTTCGAATAAGTTCAAAGTGGATCAGAAGTTATTGATGGAACTCAACGGCATTTCAGACGCACGCAAGTTGAGGTCGGGGATGACGCTTAAAATCCCATAAACTTGATGTCTTAAAAAAACCACCTGCCATGGCTCGTCACTGTTCACTATTACTCTGCATTGCGGTTGCCGCATTGGTTGCTCTCGGGCTGACCATGCTGGCAAGCACCAGTGCGTGGGTGAACAATGTCGAGGACCCATACCATTTCCTTACGCGTCAAGCAGTGATGGCCGGGCTAGGATTGGTGGCTGCCATCATCATGGCGTATTCTCCAGTCGAGCGGATGCGCAAGCTGGTGCCGTGGGTCTTTTTGGTCACCTGTATCTTATTGGTTCTTTGTTATGTCCCAGGTGTGATGGCGCCTGAGTTTGGGTCGAAGCGTTGGATACGGTTTCCAGTGCTGGGTCGATTTCAGCCGTCAGAATTGGCCAAGGTGGTTGTCATCATGTCACTGGCGACATGGTTTGCCCGTTGGCAAACGGAGGTTCAGACATTTTGGCGTGGGTTTGTAGTGCCGGGTTTGATCGCTGGGGTTCCGTTGATCTTGATTGCTGGCGAGACCGATGTTGGCTCGGCGCTGACCTTGTCGGTCGCGGTCGGAGCCATCATGTTTTGTGTTGGAACGCGCCTGCGTTTCATGGTGCCGGCGGCAGTGACAATGATGTCGGCTGTTGGATGGTTTGTTTACAACAATGCAAACCGATGGGGGCGGATTGAGGCGTGGTTGGATCTTGAGAACCCTGTTCATCAATTGGACCGAGGAATGCAGCAGTGGAGATCATTGTTGGCATTGGGCAATGGAGGTCCGTGGGGAGTAGGGTTGGGCAATGGCGTGGAGAAATTTGGCACGCTCACCTTTGCGCACATTGATTTCATCTTTCCCGTGATCGGGGAAGAGCTAGGACTTCCATTCACTCTGGGAGTTGTCTTTTGTTTCGTCATTATCGCGGTGGCCGGATGTGGTATCGCGTTGCAGGCCAATGGGGTTTTCAACCGTTGTTTGGCGCTTGGATTGACCTGCATCATTGTGGTTCCCGCCATTCAGAATATTGCGGTTGCGACGGCGGTCTTGCCCAATGATGGATTGCCGCTGCCATTTGTCAGTTATGGTGGCACGAGCATGATCATCAGCTTGGCCGCTGTGGGAATGCTGGTTGGCATCCATCGGCGATCCACAGTGCGTGAAACCAAAGAATTTCCTCTCAGTCGTGAGACTCGGTTGGCTGTTCGCCTGTAAAACCCTTAGCATGGGGAAGTTGAGGTGTTGTGCCTGTTAAAGATTATTAGGTAAGTTGCTTGCTCAGTAACTACAAGGTAAATGCTTTGACTTGAAACCTGCGAACCTGCTCAAAATTAAAGTTTTTTTGAGTGATGTGGTTGGTTGACAAGGGCAGCCCGACTTGGCCAGAGTCTTATCGTGATAATCATGTCCAAGGCATGACGGTCTTAAATTTCAGAAATCCAAATAACCCTACCCTGTGTTTTCCAACGAAGACTATCTTGCCCAATTGCTTGTTGAAGGTGGCGTGGTGACGCCAGATGACGTTTCCGTGGCGAAAAGTTCGCTGACTGGTACGGAGACGGTTGTTGAAAGATTGTTAGCTCAAACCGAGTTGACACAGGAAGATGTCAGTCAGGTGTTGGCGAGCAACTCTGGCACTAATTTCGTTAACATAGGTGACTTGAGCCTCAGCCAAGAGGTGGTCGAGCTGATTCCCGCGGATGTCGCGATTAAATACAAAGTTATTCCGATTGAAGACGATGGCTTCACGTTGAAAGTCGCCTTGGCGGACCCATTGGATTTTGAGGTTTTGGATGCGCTGCCGCTCGTCTTAGAAAAAGAGCTCAGTTACCTCTGCGCCACACCAAGCGATATCCAGCGTCATTTGGTCGAATTTTATAATGCAGACAAAGGCAGTGACGATGCATTGGTGGATCCGAATGAAATCGCCGTCACCACCGGTGACCTTGAGGCGGGAGATACATCTGACGATGCTCCGATTATCAAACTTGTCATACAGATGTTGCAAGATGCACTGAGACTGCGTGCGTCAGACGTTCATATTGAGCCGCTCGAAACTTCCGTGCGCATTCGCTATCGGATGGATGGCAAGTTGGTCCACGTCGACACCCACCCGAAGAAACTTCTACCAGCGATCATCGCGCGTCTAAAAGTCATGAGCGGTAGCATGTCGATCGCGGAGAAGCGGTTGCCGCAAGACGGTCGAATTCAGCTTAAGGTAGGCGATAAGGAAATC
Organism: Luteolibacter sp.; assembly: GCA_043566505.1. Taxonomy (GTDB): domain Bacteria; phylum Verrucomicrobiota; class Verrucomicrobiia; order Verrucomicrobiales; family Akkermansiaceae; genus Luteolibacter. The sequence continues at coordinate 2,127,799 of CP121322.1, forward strand.
GATCTTCGTGTTTCATCGGTACCATCCAATCATGGTGAGTCCATCGTCATGCGTATTTTGGACAAGACGGCATTGTTGCTCGGACTGCCAGAGCTGGGTTTCTTCTCAGATGACCAAATTGAGTTTGAGCAGATGCTAGGACTTCCGGATGGCATCATCCTTGTGACGGGGCCTACCGGTTCAGGTAAAACCACCACCTTGTATGCTTGTTTGAATGTTATCAATCGCCCGGATCGTAAGATCATCACGGTAGAAGATCCTGTCGAGTATGAGCTTGCAGGGATCAATCAGGTGATGGTGAAAGCAGACATCGGCATGACCTTTGCTGCGGCTCTACGGGCGATGCTTCGCCAAGCACCGAACATCATCATGATTGGTGAGATTCGGGATGCGGAAACGGCAAACATTGCAATCAACGCATCGCTAACAGGTCACTTGGTCTTTTCCACCCTGCATACCAACGATGCGCCATCTGCTGTCGCTCGTTTGGCGGATATTGGAGTGAAGCCATTCCTGATCGCGTCAGCAGTTCGGGCGATTCTCGCGCAGCGATTGGTTCGGAAGCTATGTCCGATTTGCAAGACACCTTCTGAGTTAACGGACAAAGAGATGAAGGCGCTATCACTCGACGCATCACGCATGAGTGAAGCCACAATTTTCGGACCAGAGGGATGTGAGAAATGCCGTAATGCTGGCTTCAAAGGTCGGATGGGTATTTTCGAGATATTCAAGATCGACGACGAAGTTCGCCAGATGGTGAACACTGGTCTGACCACTACGCAATTGCGCACCAAGGCGCGCGAGTTAGGTATGAGAACATTGCGCGAGGATGGCATTCGTAAAGTTCTTTCGGGTTTGACGGCAGCCTCAGAAGTTGTTCACGCCACCATGTCCGACGCTAACTGAATGATTAACCCATTGATGCAACACGATTGAGAATTTCGTCCTATGGACAACAACCAGATCATTGACCTATTTCAAAACCGCGGACTGATTGACAGTTCGTTGGCCCAAGACATTTTGTCTGAGGTGGAGCACAGCGGAAAAGAGATCGCTGAGATTCTTGCCGATTTCCAAGTCATTCAAACACGAGATGACATTTGGCCCATCGTCGCATCCGAGTTGGGCACCAATGTGGTTGATATCAAGAACTGGGAGCCTGCAGAAGCATTGCTGGGATTGGTTCCTGCGGGCACAGCGCGATTGCACGGTGCTTTGCCAGTCAGTTTTGATGACAATGGCCTTAGCGTGGCCTTGGTCGACCCACTCAATCCACAAGTGGTGGAAGATTTGAGATTTGCACTTGGTCGTGAGATCAACGTGGTTGTGGCGCCAGATTACTTGGTCGAATCCAAGATCAACGAATGCTATGGTGGCGAAGGCAAAGCGATGGACGATGTCCTGAGTCAGCTGGAGCTTGAGGGAAGCGGTCAGACTGCTCAGGACCTAGAATCCGAGGCCAATTCAGCACCGATCATTCGGTATGTTGACTTGGTTCTCTACCAAGCGATCAAAGAGAAGGCATCAGACATTCACTTCGAGCCGTTTGAGGCAGACTTCAAGATTCGTTACCGCGTGGATGGAGCTCTTTATGAAATGGCGCCGCCGCCGCCGCATTTGGCGCTGCCAATCCTTTCGCGTGTGAAGGTGATGTCGAACATGAACATTGCCGAGCGACGGGTCCCTCAGGACGGTCGTATTGTAAAACAGGTCGGCGATAAGCAGGTCGACATGCGTGTGTCGACCTTGCCCACTCAACACGGCGAGTCGATCGTGTTGCGGGTTCTTGACCGCTCATCGGTGAACCTCTCTCTCGAGAATCTCGGGTTGACGGATTACATCTACGATTACATTGCGGAAACGATTGAGAAGCCTAACGGGATTTTCATTGTTACGGGTCCGACGGGTGCGGGTAAAACCACGACTTTGTATGCGGCATTGCGCCGAATCAATACCATCGATGCCAAATTGCTGACGGCAGAGGATCCGGTCGAATATGACATTGATGGCATCATTCAGATTCCAGTTAACGAAGCCATTGGTCTGGATTTCCCAAGGGTTCTTCGAGCATTCCTTCGTCAAGACCCAGACCGGATCATGGTGGGGGAGATGCGTGACAAAGAGACAGCAGCGATTGGCATTCAGGCAGCATTGACGGGCCACTTGGTTCTTTCCACATTGCATACCAATGATGCGTCTGGCGCGGTGACTCGTCTGTTGGATATGGGGTGCGAGCCGTTCTTGGTGGCAGCTTCATTGGAAGGCATTCTAGCTCAGCGCCTGGTTCGCAGCATCTGCAAAGAGTGTCGTTCTCCATATGAACCAAATGAGTCCATCCTCAACCAGCTCGGTGTTTCTGCTCATGAGCTAGGTGATAAACAATTCTACACAGGTGCCGGTTGTGACGTTTGTGGTCAATCGGGATACAAAGGCCGTCGTGGTCTATACGAGTTGCTCGATATTTCCGACCCAATCCGCGAACTCATCACCGGACGAGCTCCAACAGTTGTCATGAAGCAGAAAGCCCTCGAGCTTGGAATGCACACCCTTCGTGAGGATGGCTTGAGAAATATCTACGAAGGGCACACGTCAATCGAAGAGGTACTCAAGTACACCTAAGATAGCTACATTTTCGAGTCGCCACACCCCGCAAAATACTCTTTTATCAACAATCATCTCCTCACACACACCCATCTAATCATCCCATGGCTAATTTCCAATTCATAGCACTCGACGCAAAAGGTGAGCAAACCAGTGGTGCCATCGAAGCCGGTTCGGAAGCCGCGGCGATTCAACATTTGCGTGCTCAAGGACTCTACCCAACGCAAATCCAGGAAGAGGGCAAAGGCCAAGCGATCAAGGCACCAGCCAAATCCAAGAAGAAGGGCAAATCTGGCGGTCAAAAGCCGGCCGCTATGAAGGGCCAGTTTGGAGTTCGGGTTAAGCCGAAGAATTTGATGATTTTCACACGTCAGTTGGCCACCTTGATTGATTCGGGTTTGCCATTGGTGAGAAGTTTAACGGTCCTCGAGAAACAAGAGCCCAACCCGTTGCTGAAAGCGACCGTCAGTGCGCTTGCGGAGAACGTTCAGGGAGGTTCGACATTCTCGGAGTCGCTGGCTCAACATCCGAAGATTTTCAATAAACTCTACGTTAATATGGTGAAGGCGGGTGAGCTTGGTGGTGTGCTCGAAATCGTTCTCAAGCGTTTGGCGGATTATCAGGAGAAGGCTCAAAAGCTGAAAAACAAAATTGTCTCGGCGATGGTTTATCCAGTGATCGTGATGTTCATTGCAGTGGCGATCCTATTGTTCCTCGTGGTTTTCATCGTTCCCAAGTTCAAAGAGATGTTCTCAGCAACGGACCAAGAGTTGCCGACGATTTCCAAGATTGTATTTGGAGCATCCGAGTTCTGCCTCGCTGCACCCTACGGTTTATTCAACATCATCTACGTATTCATCGCACTCTTCGGTGGATTTATCATGTTCAATATCTGGGCTAAGACCAAAGGCGGTCGGAAGGCTGTCGATGCGATGAAGCTCAAGTTGCCAGTTTTCGGCGACCTTCAGCGGAAAAGTGCAGTGTCCCGATTTTCCAGGACATTGGGGACTCTTGTGACATCAGGTGTTCCAATTTTGCAGGCGCTCAACATCACTCGCGACACCGCAGGCAATGTGGTCATATCCGCAGCGATCGAGCGGGTTCATGAAGCGGTCAAAGAAGGTGAGACGATTGTTACACCGCTGCAGGCATCTGGAGTCTTTCCAAACATGGTGATTTCGATGGTGGATGTTGGTGAAGAGACCGGTCAATTGCCTGAAATGTTGCTCAAAGTTGCTGATGTTTACGACGACGAGGTTGATAGTTCCGTCACTGCTTTGACATCGATCCTAGAACCGATTATGATTGTTATATTGGCGTTGGTCGTAGGTTCTGTGGTCTTTGCCTTGTTCTTGCCCCTCATCAAGATGGTCTCGAGCATGGGAGAACAATAAGAACCGAATCTCATCAGTCATTGCATCATGATTCAAAAGCCCTCCAAACCAGATAAAGGTTTCACCCTGATTGAGTTGGTCGCCGTGATCACCATCATTGTGATCCTTGGCGCTATCTCAGTGGGTGGCATGGCTTTTGTGAATCAGGCACGTTCAAAGAAAGAGGCTGAGGTGACCATCGCGCTGCTCTCCAAGGCAATGGAAGACTACAAGCTCGATATGGGCAAATACCCGGGTCTTGATGAAGACAGTCCCTTGAATGGAGATATTAGCGATGAAATCTATGACGCCCTATTTTATGAGGGTTACCGATACGCCGAAGACGAATCCTCATGGGTTGAGGGAGATGCAACGAAAATTTATTTGCCGCAGCTTGATCCGCGAAATAGGAAACAAACTTTGGTAGAGTCTACGCTTGCCGATACCCCAGACAGTGGACTGAAAATACGTGATCCATGGGGGCGTCCCTATCGCTACCGCAAAGGTGATAATTCTGAGAATCCTGACTTTGACCTCTGGTCCATGGGTGAGGATGGAAAAACCAATCCATCTGATCCAACACGGCAGGATGAGGTGAATGTGGATGATATTCGTAACTTCTGATTCTGGCGCCTCTCCCGGTGGCTCAAGGGGAATATTCTCGACGGTTGCGCTGCTACAGGTCTTTCTAGATACGCACTATGAGTAACGATAAGAAAGATTCATCTGAATCCGCAGAAGAGCCGAAAGCCAAAAAGAAGGCGGCACGGCCAAAAAAGAAAGCGGCTCAAAAACAAGGGAAGAAAAAGACTGAGATGTCATCCAAGGTGGTCGCGAAAGAGCAAGGATTTCCCGTATTTGAAGATACCGCGAAGCAAGAGAAGCCTTCACAGGAGGAAAAGCCTGCGCCATCTGGGGCCGACGAGAAGTCTGCACAGTCAGGTCAATCAAAAGGCCAAGACCGCAAGAAGAGGGGGAATCGCAGAAGGAAGAATAGCAAACCCTCGACTGACTCATCCGCCAATGAGAATGCCTCCGAAGAACAAGAGCAAAAGGATGGCAGTAGCGGCAAACAGGAGAAGAAAGGCGGGGGTGGCTCGGGAAACCGAAACAGACCTCGGGTAAAGCATGATGCTTCCGATATCGCCAAGAAAGCGTGGAGAATTTATTTGGCTGAGATCAGCGAGGAGGGCGTGGCCTTGGTCGCTGACCAAGATGCTCGCGAATTGTCGAAGCGATGCTTCAAGCTGGCTGAGATCTTCTTGGACGAGCAATCGCGATACTCCTGAGGAGCATTGCGGCTCAGTAGACGTCGCGCATGTAGCGTTTGTCCTTTTTCAGTTGTGAGATGAACTCGACCGCTTCGGTCTCTGACATATTGCCGTGTTCTTGAGCAATGGTGTGCAGAGCTTTGTCGACGTCCTTCGCCATTCTGGATGCGTCACCACAGACGTAGAAGACAGCGCCATCCTTGAGCCATGACCACATTTCTTTGCCGGATTTCAGCATGAGGTCTTGGACGTAGATCTTTTCTTTTTGATCTCTCGACCACGCCAAATCAAGGCGAGTGAGTGTTTTATCGGCGACGTAATCTTCGATTTCGTCCTGATAAAGGTAATCGCTAGCTTGGTAAGGGTTGCCGAAAAACAGCCAGTTGCCGCCTTTTGCTTTGCTTACCTTGCGTTCTTCGAGGAATGCGCGGAATGGGGCGATGCCGGTTCCTGGGCCAACCATGATAACTGGGGTGTCGCCATTTTCAGGTAAGCGGAACGCCGGGTTGTTGTGGACAAAGACTCGCGGTTCCGTGTCGCTTGCCATCCGGTCGGATAGAAATGTTGAGCAGACACCACCACGTTTTCTGCCATGGCTATCGTAGCGCACGATGCCAACACAAAGGTGGACTTCACCAGGATGGGCGTTGGGGCTAGAGGCGATGGAGTAGAGCCGTGGCTGTAACTTTCTGAGAATGGAAACGAACTCCTCGGCATCAGAAAAGTCAGCGGGGTGATTGATCACGAGGTCGATCAATTCGCGACCCCAGCAAAAGTTTTTCCATTCTTCCGCATCATCTGCTTCGGCAAGCGAGCGGAGATAAGGTGATGGGCTAAATTTCTGCCATTTCTTGACGAGAGCCTTGTTGATGCAGCCGATGTCGTAATGTTCGAGAAGGGCATCACGAAGGCTGACTTCCTGTCCATTGCGGCCGGGGACCTCATCGGCGCGGAACGGCAGGTTGGAGATGATTTCGTCGACAAGCTGAGGAGGGTTGACGGGGAATACGGCAAGAGCATCGCCGACTTCGTATTCGAGCTCAGATCCTTCGAGTGAGAGAGCAATGTGGTGGGTCTCTTTGCTTCCTGCGCCGTTGAGGTTGCGGTTCTCGAGAACGCCGGAAGGGAAGGGGTTGGTTTTTGAGTATCCCTCTTCGGCTGCAACTTCATCGGCACTGACAGCGCCTTGACCAAAGGTATCGATTGGGGCGATTGCTGAGATAACTGCCTTTGACCACTCGGCGTAGGGCTCATCGGGGTCTACGTCGACATCAACTCGATCGGTGATGCGAGTGGCGCCGAGTTCCGCGAGTCGGTTGTCGAACTCGATACCGCATTGGCAGAAATCTGGATAGCCGGTGTCGCCAAGTGCGAGCACAGAGAACTGGACCTCTTCGAGTTTCGGAGCATCGGCCCCCATCAACCAGGTGTGAAACTCTGTCGCGCTATCGGGTGGTTCTCCATCGCCGTATGTTGAGACAATCACGAGGAGGTTTTTCTCGTTTGGCAGGCGTGATCGATCGTAATCGGCCATGTCGAACATGAGAGGGTCGAAGTTGCCCTTCTTCAGAGTTTTCAGCAGTTTCTTGGACAGGCCTTCAGCGGTGCCAGTTTGTGAGCCGAACAAGATCGTTGCGGGAACTGCGGGCCCCGTCTGCGCAGGGGCCGATTGCGCTTCAGCGAGCGCTTTTTTAAGAAAGTCGTTCAGCCATTCACGCTGAGCGGGGGTGAATGGCGCATCGTCTGGAAGCTGAATTTGGAAAGCCATGATTCTGTAGGGGTGGCTTGTTGAATAAAGCCGGGGAGGGAAATTGCTCTGACAGAGCGTTTCTGGCAAGCCTGTTTCATATCAAGATTCAGGCTTTTCTGGGGGAGTGATGCTGAAATGGATGCCATTTCAAGCATCGCCCTCTCGGTTGTTGCGCGAGACGGTGCGAGAAGTTGTACCAGATTGCTAAGATTTCCAGTTCAATGCGCCTTTTTTTAAGGCGTAAATGTAGGCCAGTGCGAGGATTCCGGCGAAACTTGCCATGCTGGCCAGTGCGATAGGTCCTTCGCTGATAAGATCACGAAATTGAATCGCCCATGGATACATGAAAACGACCTCAATATCGAAGAGAACGAAGAGCATGGCCACGAGGTAGAATTTCACCGAAAACCGAGGTGCTCCGTCGCCGATAGGGAGCATGCCGCACTCGTAGGCGATATTCTTGCTATTGGAATCGTGCCCGGATCGGCCAAAGATTACGCTGGCAGTGAGGGTCGCTACGGCGAAACCGACGGCAATGAGGATTTGGAAAAGAACCGGTAAATATTGCTCAGGCATAAGAGGAATCTTGTCTGGGTCTGGTCATAAGGTGGATTGACCGATTTGGGTAGAAAAAAACCCCGCACTCATGGAGTGCGAGGTTGATTGAAATCAGTAGGATTAATCCTGTGCAGCGGCTTCTTGCTCAGCGGCATATGCGCTGGAAGCTTCGTGCACACGGTCAGTGCCTTTGTATTCTTTGCCGATTTTTTCGACGAGGCCGCGTGTGACGAGGTTTTGCAGTTTCTCGTATGCACGGAGGCGGAGCATTTCTTCGCCACCGCTCACTGCATTTCTGAGTTTGAGGTTGGCGAAAACGCGCTCAAATAGATCATTAAAGCCATAGATTTTCTTGTCAGCGAGGACGACACATAGTTCGTCTGTTACATGATCAGGAAGGCGGCGCGAGAAGCGTGTTCGTTTCGAAGTGATTGCCATAACGCTGGCTAACTTACATGAAGCTTATCAAAAAGCGACTGAAAAAGGGCGATTTATTTCAAATTGCCTAAATTTTAAATCAAGCATTATCTGCCAAAATCGCCGAAAAACTTGTATTTCATGGCAGATGCTCGCTTGACAGACCGCCAAAATTGGCGAATCTCCCCGCCCCGACGCGACTGAAACGTGTTGGCGAAACTGTAATTCTCATGAAAAAGGACCTTCATCCGCAATATAACCCAGTTGTTTTCGTTGATATGACGACTGGAAAACGATTCATCACACACTCCACCGCTACTTCTGAAAAGAAAGAGACTATCGATGGTGTTGAGTACAGTGTGATTTCCATTGGTGTCACCTCAGACTCCCACCCATTCTTCACCGGATTGGCTCAGTTTGTGGATACCGAGGGCCGCATCGACAAGTTCCAGAAGCGTTTCGGTGCAGTTCGTCGCGCCGGAAAGCCGAAAGTCGGCTAAGAATCGTTTCAATCGATTTTCCAACGCCCATCCGCTCCCTGAGTGGTTGGGCGTTTTCTTTTGCTCAAATCTTGCCTAGTCGGGTCGGATGGCTGAAGTTTTCAGCGTGCTAGCGAAACGAATCATTCCCTGCCTCGATGTAACGGACGGTCGTGTGGTCAAAGGTGTGAACTTTGTGGATTTGATCGATGCTGGAGATCCCGTTGAAGCGGCGATCGCATATGATCAACAAGAGGCGGATGAGTTGGTGTTTTTAGATATCACAGCCTCATCGGATAACCGGAACACCATGGTCGATGTGGTGAGAAGAACTGCCGAGCATTGTTTTATTCCTCTGACGGTGGGCGGCGGTATCCGGTCAGTGGCAAATATGCGTGAGATGCTTCTCGCGGGTGCGGACAAAGTTGGCATCAATACCTCAGCGGTGAAAACGCCTGGCTTGGTGGATGAGGGCGCCAAAGCATTTGGAAGTCAGTGCATTGTTGTGGCCATCGACGCCAAGCGCGAGGGGTCAGGCAAGTGGGGGGTATACACACATGGCGGTAGGACCCCGGTGGGGCTCGATGTGGTCGAGTGGGCCAAAGAGGTATGGAATCGTGGAGCTGGTGAAATTTTGCTCACCAGCATGGATGCTGATGGAACTCAGGCTGGGTATGATATTGAACTCACAGAGGCTGTCTCATCCGCTGTGGGTATTCCTGTCATTGCAAGTGGTGGAGCAGGCAATTTGGATCACATGGTGGATGTGTTGGACCAAGGCAAAGCAGACGCGGTATTAGCGGCGAGCATTTTCCATTTTGGCAAGCACACCGTGGGCGAAGCGAAGAAGCATTTCGCAAGCAAGGGAGTCCCTGTTAGGCCGTTGGTGAAGCCGCAGTGATGGATTCCATCGCGTCCTCCAGCTGAATCGTGTGACGTTTGCGGTCGATGAAGTAATTCACTTCTTGGTAACCTGCACCTTGCAGCAACTGCATCGCCTTCAGGTAGCCGTTTCCGACTCGTTCTGGCACATGTGCATCCGCGCCGATCACAATGGGGATGTTTCTCGCCTGCATCATTTTCAGCATGGGTGGAGATGGGTTCATCTCTGGCAAAGACTTTTGGACACCGCTGGTGTTGAGTTCCATTGCGACACCTGTTTTGGCGATTCGGTCCAGGGCGTTGGCGATGGTGGGTTCGAGTCGATTGAAGTCCCAATCATCGGGGTCTTCATTTTTGATGAGGTCGGGGTGGGCCAGTGTATCAAAGAGTCCGCTTTCCGCAGATTGTGCGAGATGATCGAAGTAGAGCTCTTGGTAAGAATGGGTGTCGCCGGTGTAGAATAGCTGTCGATAGTCCATCACTTGATAATGGACCGAGCCGAGGATGTGGCTGAGTGGCACACGGCTGTGGAGTTCTTTGAGCCATGGTTCGACGCCTGGATAGTAATCGCTCTCGAGTCCGAGGCGGACATCGAGTTTGCCGCTGAACTTGTCCCGAGTTTCATGGATTAATTCGACGTAGTCATCGAATTGTTCTGGTGCCATTCGAACGTTGGCGGAAAATCCATCGGGCAACGGGCAGTGGCAAGTGAAGGTGATTCCTTTGAATCCTTTTTTCAGCGCGACGGCGGCATACTCATCAGGCGATCCAATCGCGTGCATGCACAACGGCGTGTGGCAGTGGGATTCGTAGAGTATCGGTGAAGGCATCAAGGGGATGATGCATCAGATCTCAGGCAATGCAACCGGCTTGGGAATCAATCCAATCGATTTCGGATTCGGAGCAAGGCTTTGAACATGAGCCAGCCGTCTTTGATTGGTTTGACTTTGCCTCCGCCCTTTTCTTCCCAGTTCACAGGTGTTTCAGTCCAACTGGCACCCTTGTGGTTCAGATTGCTAAGGAGTTCTGAGTCGAATGCAAATCCATCTTCTTCCAACAAATGTGAGACCGATCTAAAGTCTTTTCCTGAAATGACTTTGGCGCCGCATTGTGGGTCATCGCATTGCAGGCCGAGAATGAGGTGGGCTGCGAGTAGAAAGCCATTGTGAAAGAATGAACGGTAGAGGCTTTCCGTGATGTGGGTGTTCTCGGTCCGTTTGCGAATGCCGAGGACGCTCGATTGAGATTTGAGCGCTTGGTGGATCAGTTTCAACATATCGCTTGCATTGACACTGCCATCGGCGTCGGCGAATGAGAGCCAATCGGCATCTGGATATTGTCCCCATGCTTCTCGGATGACGGCGCCTTTTCCGCGGTGAGCTTTGGCAGCGTGGATGTGAATATCCGAGAAGGTCGTTGAGAATTTTGATTTGAGCGACTCGAGGCGTTCGATTTCATCTGGGCCTGATCCATCGTCCGCAATGACCCATTGGATGGGGAGCTCGGTGGCTGCAAATGCAGCCGCCAATGATTCGCCGTAATTGGCGAGGCGTGTTGAGTCATTCCATACAGGAGTGACAAAGATAATCTGTGGAGTCGGTTCGGGCACGGGTCTTTCGATAGTTTACCATTGCGGCAGCTATGATTCTTTCATCGTATTCCCATCACAGATGAAGCGAAGCTTGCTCATTCTTGGATGGATTTGCGTGGTCGTCACGGCAGTTTTTCTGCGGTTCGACGATCTTGGATCGCGTCCACTTCATGCTGATGAAGCAACTGGAGCTCGGATCACAGCTGAACGGATGGAGGGTGAAGGGGAATTCAACCCCACGCATTACCATGGGCCTCTGCTCGCAGATTTAGCGGGATTGGTCAGTGCAGTTCGAGGAGAACATGAGTGGGAGAATATGACGGAGGCGGGCTTAAGGATTCTTCCTGCCATTGCGGGCGTCTTGTTGGTGTTGTCTCCTTTGTTGGTTCGTCGGTATTTCGGCGATGGTGTGTGCTTGGCCTCGGCGGCCTTGATTTCGACATCGCCCTTGTTGGTTTATTACAGCCGGATGTTCATCCATGAGTCGCTCTTGGTGCTGTTTGGTGTTGGTTTTCTATTGTTGGCGGTTCGCAAGCCAAAGGTGGGTTTGCCAGGGGTGATGTTGGGGTTGATGTATGCGACCAAGGAGACCTTCGTCATATCGGTGCTGGCATGGGGAGGAGCGGCTGTGGTTCTGCTTATCGAGAATAGAGACTGCATCAACAAAGAGTGGGTGTTGCGAATGTGGGGCCAATGGAAAATGCCATTGGTGATTTCGGCGTTTCTGGCGGGCATCGTTTCGATGTCGGTTTACACGGATGCTTTTCGTCATCCTCAAGGCGCGGTGGATGCAGTTAAAACCTTCTTTGTTTATAAGACGGGCGAAGGTCATGACAAAGGGTGGTTCTATTACCTTCAATTGCTATTGGTGCCTGAGAAATCAGCGGGTCGATGGTGGTATGCAACTCCCATGCTCTTGCTCGCGATTCATGCCTATGTGGGTTCCTATTCCAAAAACATGGATCTACGCGTGAAGCTCGCGATTCGTTTTCTGAGTTATGCGGCTGTGGGTCATTTGTTGATATACAGCACGTTTGCATACAAGACGCCGTGGCTGATGTGTTTGCCTTGGGCTCATGTTGGTTTGTTGTCGGGCTTTTCCGTGCACATTGCGATGCGTCAAAAGCGCTGGGTTCAAGCGGTCGTGGCAGCAGCTTTGGTGACGGCTTTTTGCACTCAATACCAACAGGCGAAGTTTGCATCTGGTCGACTGTCATCCGACTATCGCAATCCATTGGCTTATGTCCCAACCCGCAAGTCGGTCATTAGGCTTGAGGATTGGTTGCATCGGCTGCGATCCATCAAGGGAGCGGATGAGGTCAATGAAGTGGCTGTCGTTGGATCAGGTTATTGGCCGCTTCCTTGGTATTTGAGGGAATTTGAGAGAGTTGGCTACTGGCCGGAAGCGGACGCTGAGTTGAAGCAGCTTCCCATCGTGATTTGCATGCCAGAGCAAGCCGTAGAAGTGATGGGTTTGTTGGAGGGGTCACATCATCAAGTCCCGTTTGGATATGGCTTGAGGCCAGATTTGAATGTGGAGGTTTTTGTTCAACTGGATCTTTGGGAGAAGTGGTCGAATGCGGATGAGCCATGAGTGAGAGTCCTTTGAAGAGATGCCGGTTGTATGATCATGATGCGATGAATACCACATTCTCGCTGCGGGTGATTGAGGAAGATCCGTCGGCAGCAGATGATGTGGCCGCGCTTTGCTTCGACCGACTTGATCAGCTAGAGGGGCAGCTAAGTCGGTATGTTGATGGGAGTGATGTTTCCAGAATCAATGAGATGGTGGCCGGTGAGACGCTCTATCTCAGTGAGCCATGTCATCGATGTTTGATTCACGCGATGGAGGCGGCGGTGAAGACGCACGGATTGTTTGATATCACTCTAGGCTCTCGCATTGAGCATCAAAAAACGAAAGAGGATGGAGAGGCGCCAGAAGTGGTCGGGCGGTTGTCGGTGCATCCTGATGTGCCTGCCATCACCTGTGATGAAGCTGGGCGCCAGATTGATTTGGGTGGCGTCGGTAAAGGGTGTGCCTTAGACGAATTGCAGAGCTTGCTCGAGGAGTGGGAGATCAAGTCCGCTTTGGTATCATCAGGCGCTAGCTCGTTGTTGGCATATGGAGATGAGTCATGGCCGATTGAACTTAGAGGGGATCACGACACCCTTCCACTGCAGCTTCGGTCTCAGGCGATGAGCGCCTCAGGAACAGGCATTCAAGGGAGTCACATCATTCATCCCTGGGGTGATGATCAGATGCCAAAAGAGCCCTGCAAGCGGATTTGGGTTATCGCGGACAAGGCGGCCGAGGCTGAGGTTTGGTCGACCGCATTGATGTTGATCACCCCGGAGAGTGTCAAAGAGGCGACAGCGGAATGCAGTCCGACGATGCAGGTGTATGCAGATCGGGGCGGTAAAATTGAACAACTAAGGTAGCTGAAGGTTATTACTCAGGAATCTCAGCGAGTCCGCGGGTTGCGTATTCTCTCGGCGCGATTAGGTCGACGTTGCCGCCCATGAAGAGGACGGGTATTTTTCCTTCATTGAGAAACGTTGTGAGGGTCTCCGATGTTTTGAATCGGTCCAATTCACTATCATCAAATCGGAAATAATAGCTGTCATAGGTTGCCACGAGTGCAGTGCGGCTGGGTGTGTCCAGGACCGCGGTGGGAACGCGGACTGATAGTGCATCACCCGTATCATCAGACATGAGTTGATAGTTCTCAGCGAGCATGAGGTTATAGCCGTATCCAGGGTTGAGAGGAGCGAAGCCATTGGGTTTGGCGTTCTCATCGAAGAGGGGGTTGCGTAGGAAAGTGCTATTGGAATCCCACCAATTCTGCGTTTTGAAACTCGCCGGATCGACATCAGGGTAGAGGTAAGTGAGAAGCACCTCATGCCATTGCATGTCAGCGATGGATCCATCGGGTTGCATGACTGGGCCATTGCACGCTGGTAGCTTGAGTTGGTTCTCAGCAGCATAAACACTGAAAAGGGGAGCCATTTGGCGCATATTCCCTACAATCTGAGATGCTTTGCCTTTTTTCAGCATCTTGGTGCCAACGACCATGCCGATCGCAGCCAACGTTGCGAGAATGGCGATGACGACGAGGAGCTCAATGAGAGTGAAGCCGGAAAATTGCTTGGGTGCGTTTTTTCTCATGACGGTCATAAAGAGCGATAGTGACGGGTTGAGTCGAGTTTAAAGCTTGGAGAGGATCTCAATCGCTTCCTTGTTTTTGTATTCTTTTGCGATGTCTAGGGCTGTCACGCCTTCTGTTGACTTGATGCCAGGGTCAATTTCTTGTTCGAGCAGGTATTGGATCATTTCTTTGCCCCCGCTGCATGCCGCTTCGTGCAATGGGGTTCCTCCGCGTTCGCTAAGGGCTTTTGGATTCGCTCCGCCGTCCACTAGGGCTTTAGCCACCTCGGTGAGGTTCTTCGCCGCTGCGTGGTGAAGAGGTGTCCAGCCATCTTTGTCGAGGACATCGGGTTTGGCCTCGGCCTTGAGCAAGGCGGTCACAACATTTGGGAGGTTTCTCTGAACTGCGATATGGAGAGGGCTGCGTTTTGAGGCGTTGGAGGAATTCACATCGGCGCCCGCAGCAATCAGCACGAGAGCAATGTCGGATTTTTTCCTAAGAATCGCTTGCTCCAGTGGCGCTCTGGAGGTCGCGCCTTTGCTGGCCAACTTTGGATCATTGGCGAGGTGTTTTTTGACGTCTTCGAGGTCGCCCTTGGCAATGGCACGGTCGATGGTCTCGTAGGTCGTGGGTTCCGCAGCGGCTAGGATGCCTGCAAGTGGTAGTGCGAGAATAATAGCGAGAGTGGATTTCATGGTTTTACTGGAATCTAGGGGGAAGTTTAGGCGGTTTTTTCCGAGTCTGCAATTTCGCTCTTTCGTGAAAGCTCTGAATCTTTATAAGTGTATCTTCATACAGGCTGTGCCTATTTGTTTACTTTCACCTTAATTACTATGAAACCGCAATCATTCAACCGTCGTTCATTCATTGGCAGTACAGCCCTCGTGGGAGCTGGACTCGCAGCGCAATCCGCATTCGGGCAAAGCTCGGGAACGGGCTCAAAAAAAGTCAAATTTGGCCTAATCGGTTGCGGTGGTCGCGGCAAAGGCGCGGTCAAAAACTTCATGGAGGCCTGCAAAATTCTCGGTCTTGAGCCGGAATTGGTGGGTGTGGCCGATGCTTTCAGCGACAAAGCAGCCGATGCCGGCAAGGAGTTTGGTCTTGATGAGAAGCTTTGCCACAGTGGTTTTGATGCTTACCACAAAGTTCTCGCGACCGATTGTGAGTATGTATTGATGGCGACCCCTCCGAGTTTCCGCCCGCTGCATTTTGAAGCCGCTGTTGAGGCGGGGAAACATTGTTTCATTGAGAAACCAGTAGCCGTCGATCCCGTCGGTGCTCGCTCGGTGATTGCCACCGGCGAGAAAGCCAAAGCCAAGGGGCTGGGCGTGGTTACGGGCACGCAGCGTCGCCATTCCCTCAACTACCTCACCAACAAAGCCAAGATTGATGCTGGAGCGATTGGAGATATCAAAGGTGGTGTGGTTCAATGGAATGGCCGAGTGCCATGGGTGAAGCCGCGCCAAGAAGGTGATACCAATGCGGATTACTTGGCTCGCAACTGGCTGAACTTCAATGAGATGTCAGGTGACCATATTGTTGAGCAACACGTTCACAACTTGGATGTGGCAGCTTGGTTCATCGGTCGCTTGCCGCTGACGGCGGTTGGTTTCGGTGGTCGTGCCCGTCGCGTTTCGGGCAATATGTTTGATTTCTTCAGTGTGGATTTGGACTTCGGTGATGATCTCCACATTCACAGCCAATGCCGCCAGATTGCAGGCACTTATGGCCGTGTGGGAGAAACATTTACTGGTAGCGAGGGTGCTTGTTACGGTGGTGGCAAGATCAAGAGTGATAAACAGGTCAAAATTCCTGAGATCAAGGTCGATACCAACAACGGCATGGTCCAGGAGCACGTGGAATTGATTCGCGGTGTGCGTGAGGGCAAGCCGCTGAATGAAGCGAAGCGTATCGCTGAGGTCACTGCGGTGGCGATCATGGGGCGAATGGCTTGCTACACTGGCGAAATGATTCGATTGAGCGATTTGTTGAGCAACGAGAAGTCCCCTCATTACACATACGCCTGTGCTCCGGCGCCGATCGATTTCGAGAAAGGTGATGTCAAATTGCCAGCGGAAGTCGCTCCAGTTCCTGGCAAAGAGGACGAGCGCTTCGCGAATTTGTGATCAAGATCTGATCTCGCCCTCGCGGCCATGCGGTGGATTACAAAATCCGCCGCGCTCACTGCTGGTCATTGTTGTCACTCCGTGGTATCCGCCGCGCGAGAATGACGACAGAGCCAGCCCCAAAGCGTCAAAAAACGCTACCAGAATGGATGCGTCGGCGGTGGACCGACGAGCAGCGGTTCATTGCGCTGTGGATGGTTGTGGGGCTTTTGTGTGGATTGGCGGCGGTGGCGTTTCATTATTCCATCCACCATCTGTTCGACTGGCTGTGGAGTCAGGCCAGTGAGCAGAAGACCTTGGGTTTTTGTGCGATTCTTTTGCTGGCGCCGACCTTAGCCGGCTTAGTGGTGGGTATTGCGGTTTACCGCTACGCGCCTGAAGCGGCAGGTAGCGGCATTCCTCAGGTCAAAGAGGCGTATTACAATGGTGGCGGTAAGTTAAAGAGCAGCGGGGGGATTTGGCGATTTGTGCTGGGCACACTCTATGTGGGATTGGGCAACAGTCTTGGTCGAGAGGGGCCGACGGTGCACTTGTGCGCCGCTATTTCGTCCAAAGTTGGTCGCTGGGCATTTCGTGATCCAGCGCGAGTCCAAGCCATGTTGCCAGTGGGCATGGCCGCAGGGATTGCAGCGGCATTCAATGCTCCGCTATCAGCGCTCACATTCGTTTTTGAGGAGCTGTTGGATAACTTTTCAATGAAAGCCCTGGGGGGGGATGATCATTGCGGTAGTTGTCGCCGCTGCGCTTTCACGAACGGTTCTGGGTGAGGATCCGGTTTTGACGGCAAGGATTGCAGGAGACTTTACGACGTCTGCGTGGATGCTAGTGGCATTGCCGCTGGGTGTGGCGGCGGGCTTGATTGGCCATGGATTCGTTCGGAGCGTTTTGAATCTGCGGTCTTGGTTCAAAGAGTTGAAGCAAATGCCGACATGGCTGGCGCCTGCCGCGGGTGGTTTTTCCTGCGGTATTTTTGGTTTATGCGCATATTACCTAACGGGTTTGATGGGAAACCCGCGCAATTCGGTTTTCAGTATTGGTTACGACAGCCTTGAGGCTGCGTTTGAGTTTCAATTGGCCATTGGCGTGTTGGCCGTTTTGTTGGTGATGAAGTTTTTCGCGGTCGTAGTGAACTACGCATCGGGCGGTTCCGGCGGTTTGTTTTCGCCCACCTTGTTCATTGGTGGAATGTTGGGTGGTCTTGTGGGGGTTGGGTTTGCGGAAATTCACCATCTTGGCGATTGGATCCCTGCATTTCCAGCGGACACCAAAGTCATTGGCGGGTGTGTTTTGTTGGGGATGGGGGCGATGTTTGCGGCGGTGGTGCGGTGCCCGTTCACTTCCTTGATCATCATTTTTGAGATGACCGGAAACTACTCACTGATTCTGCCGCTGATGGCAGGCAATTTGTTGGCGTGGCAAATTGCTCGGCATTTGCAGCCGGTGAGCATTTACAACTCCTTGTTGCTTCAGGACGGAGTGAATTTGAAAAAGCTTCCGGGTTACAAGGGTGCTCAAGATTACCGAAAGCTACCTCTACAAACGATCATGACCCATGATGTGTTCAAGTTGAATGCGGAGATGGCGCCTGCTGAGGCATTGAAGCTCAGCACTCAAAAAGGAAAACGATTCAGAGCCTATCCAGTGATGGACGATGAAGGCAAGTTGGTCGGGGTGGTAACTCACCACGAATTGCAAGAGTTCCGAGCTGAAGAGACCATCGCCAAAGTCATTGATGGCCAAGATTTGCTAACGGTGATTCCAGATATGAGCATTCATCAGGCTGCAAACCAGATGGTTTCCAGAAACTTGAGGCAAGCTCCTGTGGTGAGCCCGTCGGACAATACCAAGATGCTGGGTTGGCTGACGTTGAACGATATCACACGCCAACAAAACTCGGTGGAGATTTAGCTTTCGGTGTCCTCTGCCTGTGCTGGTAGGAGTTTTGAAATCACGATCAACAAGGTCATGACGACCAATCCCAATGCAATCCAGAGCCATGGAGATCCGGTGTTGATGGGGCTTTTCTCGCTAGGTCGCGAGATGATGGTTTCTTTATTTCCGGTTAACCCAGGTTGTTTCACGACCGATGCCAATTCGTTGCGTATCAACATGAGGTCATAGTTCGGTTGGCTCGCCTTAGGATTTCCGTAATAGAGAAAGACGGGTTTTGATGAGATGCGTTTGAAGGTGATGGATGGTTTGGCGCAGACGACATCGACCGCGGTGATATTGATTGGTGGATTGTCTCCGTTACGAGTGACCAAGTAAAATGTTGATGGAAGGCGTTGATTGCTCAGCGGGAGATGGAGTCGGCTGTCCTCGTTCTCGCGCAACTTCATGACCCAGTTGTGTTGAGCCTGAGTGACTTCGGTGGTTTTGCCGAATTGGTCTTCCTGTTCAGAAATCAATTCGATCCAACGCTCGAAAATCAGAGTTCCCGGCGTAATGATGACCTTTGAGGTAGGAAGCTGGTCATGGTTGTGGGTCACTTTCCATTTGGATATGTTCGGGGCGGATGGATCTTGAATGATCTCAATCTGCGTTGGAATGGTCTCTGCCATCGCATTTGGATTGATCAGATAAGGCAATTGTTTGCCGTCTTGGATCACGCGGATGTCGGCCAAGTCATTGCGCGAGAGCGCGAGAGTTGCGGGATCGATATGCAGCTGAATTAAGCCGCTTTTTGGCGCTTCGATGGGGCGGCGATAAGCCCAGTTGTCGAGATTGATGTAAGCGCCCTCTGGATTGATGTCGGGCAGGGCATCTGGTTTGACGTAGTCTGGATTTGCTCGAATGGGCCCGAGCTCGAGAGCTTTGGTTTCCTTGGATAGGTGGGCGCTGAGTGCGACGAGGTCATACACAGGTGCCGTGGCGTCTGGGTAGCCTGTGATGAGTTTCCAATTGCCAGTTTGGGCTGTGTGAAAAATCAGTTTCGTGGCAAAGGAGTCTGCTTTGACCTGTTTGTTGATTTCCAACGGCGGATTGCTGTTGTTCTCAATTTCAAGAACCAGAGTGTCGGTTGGGATCAACTCGTTGACCGGCAATGAGGTCTTTTTGGTGCTACTGCCCTCATTGATGTTCACGGCAAAGATCGAGCCATCACTGACGACGACCTTGCGCGGTTGTTTCGGGTTGCTGGTGTCCCAATAGAAAAGTGTGTAGCGTCTGCTGAATATTGGGTCAGCGACATCGAGGTGAAGCTTGGAGAGGTGAAGGTTTTTTACGCCAAGGTGGATGTTGGTGCGGGTGGTTTCGTTGATTTCCTTGCGCTCCATCAATGATGCCGTGTGGCTCGTGGTGGGGAATTTGATCCCCTGCACAGTGAGGCTCATTCCGGTGAAGGGGGTAGGTGATGAGCGTTGGTCATCGAGGGTGACCCGTATTTCCAGAAACCCTTTTCCCGAGATGGGTAGGGTCAGTCGGTCGACTCCATTTTTGTAACGAAAGACGACTTGGTTTTGCGCAGCGCTCACCCAATCGCCATCAGGCAGCCGGGTTTCAACGGTGGCGGATTTGATGAAATCGCTGCTTGGGGTTTGCAGCGTGATGGCAGAGATCGCCTGATCGGTCTGGGTTCTGGCGGTCAGAACAGTGGTGTTATCGACGATCGAAGCTTTGAAATCCGCAGCGGCTTGTTTGCCGGGAGTGGGTTGTTTTGTGCGGTCCAAGAAATACGGTGCTTCAGCGCCAGTGGGGGAGATAAGGCGAATGTCTTTGAGTGTGCGGTTCGAGGCATTGAGAGTATCGTGAGGCAGCACGATTTCATACAAACCTGCAGATGGCGCCTGGAAGGGTTGCTCGTGAAGCCAAGCGGTGTATTTGTCCTCGGCGAGTGCGTAGGAGCTGAGTGCGATCAGTGAGAGTGCGACAAGTTTCATGATGGGTCTTGTTTGGTTTCGTTCGTAAGGTTGTAGAACCGTTGGTAAAGGAATGATGCGATGAAGGCGATGATGGCGACGCCGATGAGTGCTCCGATCCGGTAGATGCTCTCGATGTTGGCTAGATCGTGGGTGAATACCTTAAGCAGCGTGATTACGAGGAGGCCGATAGATGTGTAGCGCGGGGCCTTGCTGCGAGCGCGGATACCGATAGCAAGAAGACCCAGAGAGAAGATGCCCCACGCGATGCTGTAGGTCATATCACGAGCGAAGTTGCCGCTGAAATCGATGTCGATGAATCGGCTATCGGAAGGTGTAAAGAAGTCGGCGATTTCAATATTGAGCAGGAAGAAAAGCAGGACTCCGCCGAAGCCATAGAGCAGTCCGCTCACTGGGATCATGCCCGTTTTCTTATGATCGGCAGGAAGCAATTTGGCGCCGGCGATGATGGCGGCGGCTACGATGCCGTATGTGTAGAGGTGCCAGTTGAAGATGGCCGTGCCGCTGCGTGGGTAATCATTGATGACGGCTGGGTTGAGCCCAAGGCGAACGAAGGAGACGGTGAGCAGAGCAATCGCTGTCCACTTCAAGCCCGCGTGAGGGACTCTGCGGAATAGCCAGATGAGTGCGGCTCCTTCCAATGCCCAGCTCACTGTGAGCCATTGTCGGTCGAACTGGATGGGAAAGATCAAGGTGATGAAGAACAGCGCGACTCCGCCAAACCATGCGATTTGGTTTTTGCTGAGGTCGTCCATCTTCTTCATTTGTCGGACGACTACGATCAGCGAGAAGATGCTTGGGATGGCGAATGCGGCGGGGATTAGGCCCATCGCATCACCAAGAGAATTGGTGAAGCTGTTCTCGACGACTGCGTGCACGAGGAGAAAGTGTCCAGCGCCGGACAAGGCGGATGTGGCCCATGGAGCTACGCTTTGCTTGCAGGCTTGGCGGAAGACGAAGGGGAACGCTGTGAAGACGGCGTAGAAGCCAAGATGCCATCCGAGGGGCATCCATGGGTTCTGACCTGTGAAGTGTTCACCATGCCAAACTGCCTGCACGGCAAGCGTGCAGAATAGAGCCAGCAGAGTGAGCATGTATTGTCGGCCAATGATGCTGAGCCCGAGAAGGAGAATACTAAAAAGAAGTGCGACGCCAAAGATCGGGGATGGGTTGCTTAGGGGTAGGCGGAGAGTTGCGAGAATGAGTAAGCCGAATGGGAGTGCGGCGGATAAAATGGGAACAGCGTCGCGAAATGTGAGGTTCTTGTTCGCGATGGACTTTTGAATTTGTTGGCGGTTGAGCCAGGTGCCTGCGGCGGCGAACAAGCAGCCAAAGAGTACCACGAAGGCAAGGAATGGGGCTGAGAGTTCTAGGTTAGCCGGCGCGGAGAATAACCAGATGGTGGCGATGAAGAGAGTGAGCAGCAATGATCCGAGAACGGCCACGATTGCACCTGAGAGAGCGGCGATCACAATGACCAGCAGGTCGATGATCAAGATCACAGCCCAGACACCGATGGATGCATCTTTTTCGATGCCTACGGCTAGCGATACGAGCAAGAGGCTGATGGGAAGGAACAATGATGAACGGGCGGCCTTGGATTGTACGAGAGGTTGTTTGCGCAGGCGTTGGAGGATGATGGGGTAGCCAGCATGGAGAACGCCGAACACGAGATAGAGCACAAGGGCGCTGTTGAGGTTTTCAGTTGTGAGGAAGAAGCCAGACCAGAAGGCCAAGTGGAGAAATGTGGCGAGGCCGGTGATGACGCGAGTGAAATTCAATCGAGGTTCCAATTGAGCGATGCCAAGAGGGATCAGGTTGAGCGCGAAAATGAAGCCGTAGAGCAAAAATGGGCGAGCTGAGATATCGGTGTATGATAGATAGCCGAAAGCAAACAGCATCGCTGTTGAATTCATGATCAGCGCAGCAATCGATGGCAGGATCTCGGTCGAGTGGGTGCGTTTTTTATCCCATGCGGCCAATCCGAACAAGGCGGTGAAGAAGAGCAGGAGTCCCATCGGGATGATGGTTTTCAGTCCTTCCTCATAATTCCCGCTGGAGAAAAATGCGGTGTGCCATTGCAGGAGAATGATGATGGTTCCCGCGACTGCACATGTGGGCAAGAACCTCCAAGCTTTGTGGCGGGTGGTGGCGAGGATGCCGATGTCGAGCAGGGCGATGTATCCGAATAGGCCGAATGGGTTATCCTGAACATCTGGAAGGAGGAGTGGGGTGATGAATCCACCCAGCATTCCAAGGACTGCGACAACCTGAGCGTTGAGTCGAACACTGATGAGGAATGCAGTGACGGTGACGAGGCCCATCAGAGTGAAGGTGACGCCACTATTGAAGATGGGAAACTGATAGAGCGCGTGGGCGGCAAAGCTGACGCCATAGAGCACCAAGATGCCTGTAGCGCTGAGTGATTGGGCAAGTACCTTGTAAGGCTTCTTGCGATGAGTCCAGAGGCCACCTACCAACATTCCGAGCCCAGTGATGTAGCCGAGGGCCACGCGCATGGCGGGTGAGATCAGGTTGTTTTCAAAAGCATACTTCACGAAGAAGATGACACCGAAGAACATCGCGATGCCGCCGAGCCATGCGAATAGTTTTACGCCCATGAACTGCTCAAGAGAGAAGGCAGGTTTGGCGGGTGTGGCTGGCGTTGGTGATTTTGCAGCGATGGGCTCCGGTTTGGGTTCCTCTTTTTTTGGCACCGCCGCCGTTGGTTGTTGCGGAATGGGCGGAGGTGTGGGTTCTGGACGAGGAACCACGGCTGGGGTTTTCTTCGGCGCAGGCTCGGCAGATTTCTGAGTGGTCGCGGTGGGCTCTTTCTTCTCGGGGAGCTTGGTCGGAGTCTGCTGTGGTATGAGAAGTTGTCGCTGAAGGTCATCAATCTCGATCCTCAGTTTTTTGATCTCTGAGGCGGTCTTGTGCGTATTGCCAGTGGCCTTGATAGCGATGACCAAGGCGACGATTGGGATTACGAGAACCAAGAGGCCAATCAGAAAGAGAATTGCGATGATTTCATCCATACGTTGCAGGTGTCAGTTGAGCATGACGGGAAAACGCCATGCAACAGGCAAACTATCAGAGATCTCCGGGGCCGACAGCGAAATAATCATCACATTATGGCACAAAAAAGCCCGCCAGACGGTGTGTCGGGCGGGCTTTTGATCGTTCGAAGTGATTAGATCGCTGCGAGGATGTTGTTGAGCGTCTGGCTGGGTCGCATGGCAGCCGATGCCTTTTGCTCATCTGGCTTATAGTAGCCTCCGATATCAACGGCTTTTCCTTGGACTGAAATCAACTCTTCGGTGATCGTGGATTCGTTATGGGTCAACTGCTCTGCCACGGTGGTGAAGATGGCCTTGAGTTCTTCATCGTCATTTTGAGAGGCGAGTGCCTGTGCCCAATAGAGCGCGAGGTAGTAGTGCGATCCACGATTGTCGATGGTGCCCAATTTGCGGCCAGGTGAGCGGTCGTTTTCGAGGAACTTGCCGGTCGCAGCATCGAGTGTGTCGGCGAGGACTCTGGCTTTCGGAAGATCGAAGGTTTCGCTGATATGCTCGAACGATGGAGCGAGGGCAAAAAACTCACCAAGTGAATCCCAGCGAAGGTAGTTTTCAGTGACGAATTGTTGAACGTGTTTTGGAGCGGATCCACCCGCGCCAGTTTCAAAGAGTCCGCCACCTTTCATCAGTGGAACAATTGAGAGCATCTTGGCGGATGTTCCGACTTCGAGGATGGGGAAGAGGTCGGTTAGGTAGTCGCGAAGCACGTTGCCTGTGACGGAAATGGTATCAAGCCCTTTGACGATGCGTTCGAGGGTGAACTTGGTGGCTTCAGCAGGGGGAAGGATTTGGATGTTGAGGTCGGAGGTGTCGCAATCGGCGAGATAAGTTTTCACCTTGGCGATGATTTGCGCATCGTGTGCTCTTTCTTCGCTGAGCCAGAATACGGCAGGAGTGTTGGATGAGCGTGCACGGCGAACAGCGAGTTTCACCCAGTCTTGAATCGAGGCGTCCTTGGTTTGGCAGGCGCGCCAAACATCACCTTCTTCGACATTGTGTTCAATAAGCACCGTGCCAGTGGCGTCTATTACGCGGATGGTGCCATTGCCCGGAGCTTGGAAGGTTTTATTATGAGAACCATATTCCTCTGCGGCTTTCGCCATGAGGCCGACGTTTGGCACAGAGCCCATGGTTTTTGGGTCGAGCGCGCCGTTTTCTCGGCAGAAGTCGATGGTGGCTTGGTAAACGCCAGCATAGGAGCTGTCTGGGATCACAGCGAGCGTGTCTTGCTCTTTGCCTTCAGCGTTCCACATCATGCCGCCGCCACGAATCATGGCTGGCATGGAAGCATCGATGATCACATCGGATGGAACATGGAGGTTGGTGATGCCTTTGTCGGAATTGACCATAGCGAGGTCGGGACCGTTTTCGTAAGCCGCTTTGATGTCGGCCTCGATTTCGGCCTTCTTGTCGGCTGAAAGTTCATCGAGTTTGCCGACGAGGTCGCCAAAGCCATTGGTGAAATCGACGCCCAGTGCTTGGATCGTTTCGCTGTGTTTTGCGATCAGGTCCTTGAAGTAGACCTCAACGGCACGTCCAAAGATGATAGGGTCGGAGACCTTCATCATGGTGGCCTTCATGTGAAGTGAGAAGAGAACATCGTCGGCTTTGGCTTGAGCGACTTGTTTGTCGAGGAAGCTCATCAATGCGGTCTTGCTCATCTTGGTGGCATCGAGGACCTCACCTGGAAGCAGTGGAGTGGATTCTTTGAGCACAGTGGTGGAGCCATCTGCTGCGGTGAATTCGATCTTCACGTCCGTTGCGTCTTGGATGCAGACCGACTTTTCATTCGAGAAGAAGTCGTCCTTGTCCATCGTTGCGACGGTGGTTTTGGAAGTTTTGTGCCATTTGCCCATACGGTGTGGGTGGGCCTTGGCGTAGTCTTTGACGGCTTTTGGTGCGCGACGGTCGGAGTTTCCTTCACGGAGCACTGGGTTCACTGCGGACCCTTTCACTTTGTCATAGCGTGCGCGGATGTCTTTTTCCGCATCGGTGGATGGATTGTCCGGGTAGTTCGGAAGTGCGTATCCTTGGGACTGCAGTTCGGAGATAGCGGCTTTCAGTTGGGGCACTGATGCGCTGACGTTGGGGAGCTTGATGATGTTGGTTTCCGGTTCTTGGGTCAGAGCGCCCAGTTCAGCGAGGGCATCGCCAATTTTTTGGTCATCGTTGAGGAGATCCGGAAATTGGGAAATGATGCGGCCGGCAAGCGAGATGTCGCGGGTTTCGACTTTGATGCCAGAATGCTTCGTAAAGGCCTGAACAATCGGCAGGAACGAGTAGGTGGCGAGCGCTGGGGCTTCGTCGGTTTTGGTATAGATGATGGTCGGCACTTCAGACATAATGGGAACAAGTTCGTTGTCGGCCGTGCGTTTAAGGCATGGGCTGGGGCTGGTCAAAGGAATTGCCTGCTTGTGGGCCGAGAAATGGTGATATCTTGCATTCTGGAGGGCTTGACGAGGGGTGTCGCATTTGTCATCGGATTTGCATGGATTTGGGCAATTACCAGAAAATGGATCCGCATCTGCTCGTTGGCTTGGTCAATACGGAGCTGCGAAATTCATGCGATTCCTTGGAGGATTTGCTCAAAACTCATAATTTGGAGGAGGATGTCTTGGTCGAGAGACTCAAAGGCGCCGCCTACGAATACCGGCCTGATCAGAACCAATTCCGCTGAAACATAGCGGGTTTCGGGCGCAGAGGTGAAATATCGCCCAGAGGTTGCCATTTGGCTGTAATGCTTTAGGCCACAGACGCGTAGTAAGAGTTTACTCATGAACTCAATTCACGCCTTTCGCTCACCTATTTTTCGCTGTGTTTGTTTGATCCCGGGTTTGCTGGCCCTCACGCCGCTGCTTGTGAAGGCCCAGTTGCCCCTGCAGTCGGAGGACCGGATTTGTATCATTGGCAATGGCCTCGCCGATCGCATGCAGCATGACGGATGGGTTGAGACGGCGATTCAGAGTGCCTTGCCTGACAAGAAGCTATCGATCCGCAACATGGCATTTACAGGCGACACCGTGACTGAGAGGCCACGGAGCAAGGGGTTCACGAGTCCTGAGGATTATCTGAAACATTGTGAGGCCGATGTGGTCTTTGTGTTTTTCGGATACAATGAGTCGTTTGGAGGCGAGAAAGAACTGAGCAAGTTCAAGGATGACCTTGGTAAAATGGTCGATCGTTACAAAGGGATCAAATTCAATGGCAAGTCAGCGCCTCGGTTGGTCCTCTTTTCGCCTATAGCTCACGAGGATCACGGGACTCCGCTGCTGCCCAGCGGCAAAGCCAACAACGTCAATCTCGCGCTCTACACAGGAGCGATCCATGAAGTGGCGGATCAGAAGAAGGTTGGTTTTGTGGACCTGTTTTCGCCAAGCCAAGGCCTTTACTCCCAATCGGACGAGCTGCTGACATTGAACGGAGTTCATTTGCTGCCTGAGGGCAATCGTCAGTTGGCTGAAGTGATCGCATCGGTGCTATCGGGCAAGAAGGTCAAGGCGACCGCAAAGCTGGAGCCATTGCGTCAAGCTGTGCTCGATAAAAACTGGCATTGGCACAACCGTTACCGTGCGACTGATGGCAACGACATTTGGGGTGGGCGTGCGAAGTTGAGCTTTGTGAATGGCCAGACGAACCGCGAGGTCTTGGAGCACGAGCTCAAGATGCTCGATGTGATGACGGCGAACCGCGATCCAAAGATCTGGGCTGTTGCGAACGGAAAAACATACCAAGTTGATGATTCCAATGTGCCGAAGCCGATTGAGGTCATTTCTAACGTTGGGGGTGGCAGCAAAAGCTCCAGCGCAATGAAAGAGGGTAGTAAAGATTATCTCAGTGGTGAAGATGCCATTGCGAAAATGCACATCCCTGAGGGGTTTGAAGTGAATTTGTTTGCGGATGAGAAACGCTTTCCTGAGTTGGCCAACCCAGTCCAGATGCAGGTCGATTCCAAAGGGCGTTTATGGGCTGCATGCTGGAGCACCTATCCGAAGTGGGAGCCGCTGAAGGAGATGACTGACAGCTTATTGATTTTCCCCGATGAAAACCGCGACGGCGTGGCCGACAAGGCGATTGAATTCGCGAAAGTGCACAACCCCTTAGGCTTTGAGTTTTGGGGTGGTGGTGTCATTGTCGCGACCCAACCTGACATCATCTTTTTGAAGGATACCGACGGTGATGATGTAGCCGATTTGCGCATTGTTTTGGTGCAAGGGATTGGCTCCTCGGACACTCACCATTCAGCGAACAATTTCATCGTGGGACCCGATGGCGCGCTATATTGGCAGAGCGGAATTTTCCTGCAGAACAACTTCGAGCACCCGTGGGGCAAGTCGCTAGCGTCGCGTGGGTCGGGTATGTATCGCTTTGACCCACATCGATACACGATCACCTTCCATGCTGGGAATAGCCCGAACCCTCACGGTACTAGCTTTGACTATTGGGGGTATCACTTTGCCAATGACGGCACTGGTGGTCGTTCCTATCAGGTGCGCCCCCATGGGAAAGGTTTCAAAATGTTCCCCTTGGTGAAAAAAGAAGTTCGGCCGGTTCCGGCAGATGTCATTGTTTCCAGTACCAATTTTCCTGACGAACTGCAGCAAGACTTCCTCGTTCTCAATGTGATCGGCTATCTTGGAATCAAGCGTTATGAACTTCATCGCGATGGTTTCAAAGATGGAAAGAATGAATACAAGCGCGGCGAAATTTGGGGGACACCAACTGAAAGCTTCTTCCATAGTGACGATAAAAACTTCCGCCCAACGGACGCAAAGTTTGGCGCTGATGGAGCGCTTTATATTGCCGACTGGCAAAATGTGATCATTGGTCACATGCAGCACAACATTCGCGACCCGTATCGTGACAAAAAACACGGTCGTATCTACCGCATGGTTTACAAAGATCGCCCGCTTCAGGAGCCAGTGGCGATCGATGGTCAACCGATTGTAGCCTTGTTGGAAAACCTAAAACATCCGATTGATGGCGTCCGTCATCGCACACGGATTGAGCTCAGTGAGCGCGATCCAAAGGAAGTGATCGCGGCTGTCGCTGAGTGGGTGGAGCAGTTTGATACAAAGAAAAAAGAAGATGCTCACCACTTGCTTGAAGCCTTGTGGCAGCATCAGCAGCACGACATTCGGAACCGGGAGTTGTTGACCGTGTTGCTCAATTCACCTGAGCCGCATGCGAGAATTGCGGCGGCGACTGTGGAACATCACTGGGGACCTGCTGATCCGACTCAAGGAAAGCGGCCGACGGAGATTGTTGAGAATGAAGAAAAACTTGTGATCAAGGTGCCGGAGCACATCGCCAAGAAAGACGTAGCGGCGTATCGTTTGGGGGCTGAAGTTTACCATCGTGAAGCGCATTGCGCCACATGTCACCAGCCTGACGGCAAAGGCATGGACCCTGTGTATCCGCCATTGGCGCAGAGCCCTTGGGTGACGGGAGACGAGGAACGCCTAGCGAAGATCACCTTGCATGGTTTGTGGGGCAAGATCGAGGTCAACGGCAAGGTGTATGATCCGGCGAAAGGAATTCCACCGATGACGGCATTCGGCTCACTGCTTGATGACAAAGAAACCGCTGCCGTGTTGACGTATGTGCGCAACTCTTGGGGCAACAAAGCATCCGTAGTGAAACCTGAGACGGTCAAAAAAGTCAGAGAAGAGAACAAGGATCGCAGCATCTTTTGGAAACCTGAAGAGTTGCTCAAGGCTCATCCGATGAAATAGCCGCAACGTATCACTCCCTAACACATCATGAAAAAGATTTTTATTCTTATCGCTTTGCTCACCGCGATGTCTCACGCGGACACATCGATCGTTTACCAAGGAGACAAAGGACCTGGTGTTGGGAAACACATCGTTTTTCTAGCCAGTGATCACGAGTATCGGGCTGAAGAGACGTGCCCGGCATTGGCTCGCATATTGGCCAAGCATTACGGATTCAAGTGCACAGTGGTGTTTGGTGTGGATGAGGATGGATTCATTGACGCGGGCTCATCGAAGATTTCGGGATTGGAGGCACTGAAGGATGCGGATTTGTTTTTCATCTTTGCTCGATTTTTGAATCCACCAGATGACCAGATGGCGGCGATTGAATCTTATTTGGAGCGCGGCGGTCCAGTCGTTGGATTGCGCACGTCCTCGCATGCTTTCAAAATGCCAGATGATGCCAAATATGCGAAGTATCACTTTCGTTCAAAAGTGAAGGGGTATGAGAGCGGTTTCGGGCATCAGGTGTTGGGTAACACCTGGGTAGGGCATTACGGAAAGAACCACACTCAAGGCACTCGGATCCAGTTGGAGCCTGAGCAAAAAGATCACGTGATTCTGACAGGGGTTGGTGACAATGCGTTTTGCCATGCTGGCGGGTATGTCGGGAAACCGAGGGAAGGTTTCACCGTCTTGGCGAAGTCGCAGCCATTGGTTTCAATGGATCCAAAATCAGATCCTGACCCCAAAAAAGAGCCGATGCCATGTACTTGGACGCGTCTTTACCCCGATAGCGATGGCGACCTGCACAGGGTGTTTCACTCAACACAGGGAGCGTCCGAGGATATTCTCGATGAAAACTACCGGCGTCTAATTCTCAACGGAACGTTCTGGGCATTGGGAATGGAAGAATCCATCAAGCCTGAGATGAACATCGCGTTTGTTGGTCCATATCAACCGAGCACATTTTCATTCGGTGGAGAGGTGAAAAACGTAAAACCCTCCGACTTGGCTGGATGGGACTCTCCGATCATGCCGAAGATTGAAGAATAGGCGAAATGATGGATCAGGACGGGGCTACGGCCACTTATGGCAATATGATCGTCGGCTCTCCCAGATGAGCCTTACAATGCCTTGATAGCATCCATGATGCGCTTGGTGATTTCCTCGTAGCCACTCTTGTTTGAGAGGGATTTGAGTTCATCTGGGCTCAGAATGATGGGTGGTCCGACGACCAGAGTGATGCGGGCAAACTTGAATTTTCCCGATCCTCTCGGCAGGGCTTCGTTTGCGCCATAGATGCGAACCGGTTGGATGGGCACGGCTGATTTTACTGCGACTAGGCCAATGCCTGATGCTGCCTCGCCAATGCTGCCGTCAAAGGTGCGGGCTCCTTCTGGGAAAAGAAGGACGCGGTGACCCGCTTTCAGCTTGCGGATGATGGTCTTGAGGCTGGCCATGTCTGGCTTCTCTTGGTCGACCGGAATCGCATTCCATTGGCTGTAGAGCCATTTGAAGAATCCTTTGAACAGGGTTTTGCGCGCGAGATAGACCATCTCGTCTTTGTAGAGATTGCCGACCAGTGGGGGATCCAGATAGCTCTGGTGATTCGACGCGACGAGCACTGGGCCCTCGGTGATGAGGTGTTCACTACCTTTGATGCGCAGGCCAAAAAGGCTTCGGTATGCGGCTCCGAAGAGCAGCCAGCCAGTCCAATAGATCCATCTCATCATCTTGTCGTTCAGAAAAAGTTATGCGGTAATCTCGAGTCCTTGCTGTTGGAGAATATCCAACGCTGCTTTCAAGCCGGATTCGATGGTGTGATTGGAGTTGTCGAGAATCGTTGCCCCATCGGCGACAACCAGGGGTGCTGTCGCGCGCTTGCTATCAGCAGCATCGCGCTTTGCGATCGAGTCGACCTCGCCGTCATCGCCACGCCGCTTTGCGCGAACCGCCTCATCGGCATCGACGTAGATTTTGTAGGGTGTATCCGGGAAAACCACGGATCCAATGTCACGCCCTTCCATGACGACACTTGAGTGGTCTAGGTAGCTGCGTTGTAGTTCGATGAGTTTGGTCCGGACTTCGGGAATTGCTGAAATAGCCGAAACGTTGGCGTTCACTTTTTCTGAACGAAGTGCATCGCCCGGGTCGATGCCATCGATGGCAATAGTCGACATCATGCCGTCGCTGCTGCATTGGATTTCGATTCGACCCAGCATATCGGTTACCGCTGTTGTGTCGGCGGGATCGATGCTTTCATTCAGAGTTTTCCATGTGATGGCGCGATACATGGCTCCTGAATTCACCATCGTGAGCCCAAGTTTCTTTGCCAGCAGTTTGGCGAGGGTGCTTTTCCCGGATGCGGCTGGACCGTCGATCGCGATGGCGAAGTGCTTGCTCATGATCAGGCGGTGGGGAGGTTGAATTTTTCGGGTGATGACTCGTGATTGAGGATGGCCTCAAGATGGTGAGAGAAGCTTGGATAAGAGGTGTTCACGCATTCGGTGTTTTGAACGATGGTCTCTCCATCGGCAAAGAGACCTGCAATCGCAAAGGCCATGGCAATGCGGTGGTCGCCGAAGGAGTTCACGGTGGCGCCGTGCAGGGGAGCTCCTCCAGTGATTTCCATGCCGTCATCAAATTCATCAATTTGCCCACCCATTGCACGTAAGTTTTCAACGACTGTCGTGATGCGGTCGGTCTCTTTGACGCGCAGTTCCTTGGCATTGCGGATAGAGGTTTTGCCATCGGCGAGAGCGGCCGCTATGGCGATGACTGGGACTTCGTCGATGAGGTTGGGAACTTCACTTTCAAGGATTTCGGTTCCTTTGAGGGTGCTGCCAATGACCTCGATGTCACCATAAGGCTCACCATCTGATGGGTGAGGGGTTTCGGTGATTTGAGCACCCATGCGTTTGAGCACCGTGATGATGGCGTTGCGGGTCGGGTTGAGGCCGACGTCTTTGAGGATGAGCTTTGATCCGGGAGTGGCAGCAGCGGCGACAAGCCAGAATGCGGCGCTGGAGATGTCGCCAGGAACGATGAATTCGCAGGCCTTAGGAGTTTGCCCTCCATCGAGTGAAATCGTGTTACCGTTCACCTCGACCTTCACTCCAAATGATTCGAGCATGCGCTCTGTG
The DNA here is from genome assembly GCA_043566505.1 of Luteolibacter sp. Lineage (GTDB taxonomy): Bacteria > Verrucomicrobiota > Verrucomicrobiia > Verrucomicrobiales > Akkermansiaceae > Luteolibacter. Next base: position 2,159,802 of record CP121322.1, read on the forward strand.
TGATCGCGTGTTGTTGCAGGTTGGGTGACGGTGGTTTTTCCCTCAGCGAACATCCCAGCAAGAAGGACTGCGCTTTTCACCTGGGCGCTGGCCACCGGCATGTCATAGCTGATCGGATTCACCTTGGCGGGGTGGATGAAGAGTGGCGCGCAACCAGACTTTTCTCCGCGGGTCTCGATGGTGGCTCCCATTTCACCGAGAGGCATCGTGATTCGGTCCATCGGACGAGAGGAGAGTGATGCATCGCCGAATAGCTCTGAGCTGAACGGTTGTCCTGCAAGCAAGCCAGCGAGAAGGCGCATGCCGGTGCCTGAGTTGCCGCAATCGATGGCATTTGCGGAAGGGCTGAGCTTCATCGACTGGCCGTGGATCCTAAGGTTGATGGGACCATAGCCATTGAGTTCATCGATCACCTCGTGCTCAGCGCCGAGTGCTTTCATGGCATTCAGGGTATTGACGCAGTCTTCGCTTGGAAGGAAGTTGCGAACGGTGCAGATGCCGTCGGAGAGCCCACCTAGGATGGCTGCACGATGAGACATGCTCTTGTCGCCTGGAACGCTGAACTCGGCGTTGAGGCCATGGATGGAAGTGACTCGGAAATCCGACATTGGGGTAAAAAGCGGCTATGGATTCTGATTGAGAGCGTCGCGAAGATCTTTTGCGCTCGCGAGCCATTGTCGAGCGGCATCTTGATCGCCGGACTCGAGCAATGAGAGGATTTGTTTTAGGTTTTCAATCGTTTCGCTGAGTGGCTGGGTGATTGCCTCGCGGTTTTGGGTGAGAATTTCAGCCCACATGTCTGGATTTCCTGCGGCAATCCTCGTGGTGTCTCGAAGTCCGCCCCCGCCATAGCGTCCGTCATTGGGCGATTTCAAGCAGACTAGTGCTGCTGCTGCGGCAACGATATGAGGCAGGTGGCTGATGTTGGCGACGAGTTCGTCATGAGCCGATGCGCTGACCCATTTGGTATGGCATCCGACTTCTTGCCAGAATGCTTCCAGTTTCGCGGTGGCTTCCTCTGGGGCCTTGTTGTCATTGGTCAATAGGCAAGCGGCCCCCTGAAAAAGCGTTGTGGATGACGCCTGGATTCCATTTTGCTCGGACCCTGCCATTGGGTGGCTGCCAATGAAGGTAAGGCTGGTGTTTGAAATGACCTCAGAAATGGAGGTGTGTGGGGCTTGTTTGACGCTGCCGACATCTGTGATCAGGCAGTCTTTTGGCAGCCCTGCTGAAATGGCCGACTTCACCAGATCGGCCATTGCCCCGACTGGCACGGCGAGCACCAAGAGGTCTGTATTCTGAACGGCCTCCTCTAAATTGGCGGTTGCTCCTTCGATGGCATTTGCAATGGCTTGTTCGACCGTTTCTGGGCGTCTGGCCCATAAGCGAACCGTGCAGGTCGGTTGTTGTTGGTCGAGCGCCATTGCCAGCGAGCCTCCTAAGAGGCCGCTGCCGAGAATGGTGACATTCGAAAATTCCGTATTCATGGTTCGAAAAAACCGGGTCCAGTGGTCTGGACCCGGTTGAGAAATGCCGATGGTCAGAAGACCTAAAAAAGGTTCGAGTTAAGGGACTCGGAAGTATTTTTTTTCATTGGGTGGATATGTAGGGTCGGCCACCAAAGTGCTAGTTGGAATGCCGCGGACATCCACCACCTTGTTGTTGTATGGGCTAAAGACAAAGCCTTCTTTGCCTGGAACCTTATTTGCGAAAGGGTATTCAGCATTAATGTCTGTGCCAGTTGAGCCATTGCCATTTCCAGTCAAAGCGGCTTGATCACGCCGTAATTCCTCTTCCTGTGCTTTTTTGCGGAGCTCTTCCTCTTGTTTTGCTCTGAGCTGGTCAGGTGTCAGATCCTCGTTGGATTGCTGATTTGGATCACCTTGTCTGATGCGAGTGTCGTTGTAGGGAGGGAGGCAGGAGGCCATGGCCAAGGCAATGGCGGCGGTGATTCCTGTGAATAGATGAGCTTTCATGTCGTTGAGGCCGAGTGAGTGATTGAGAGTATGTCGCTATAGGACTAGCGACGCCCACAATGATGCTCGTCTGGAGGTTTCCGTCAAGCAAGGTCATGGCCGATCATGGGTTTTGTGCACGATTTATTGCAGAGGTGCTTGCGAATGGGTTCAAGGTTGAGTGAGGATGCTCCAGAAACCATGCCAGATGCAACAATTCAGACCACAGCCAGAGTCATTCAAGTGAAAGGTGATGTGCTTTACTTGGTTTCCTTAATCAATGGAAAACAGATCCTTGCCCATCTGTCCAAGCGGCTCACTCAGGAGAAAGCGTCATTCACCGAAGGTGATGAATTGCTGCTTGAGATGACCCCCTATGATTTTGACACCGCGCGCATTCTTGGAGCGGTTGAGTGAGGCTCTTTTACTTGCCAATGCAAAAGCTGCTGAAGATGACTCCGAGGAGGTCTTCGGTGTCCACTTTGCCGGGGATTTCTCCAAGCGCATCCAGCGCTTCACGCAGATCAATCGCAACGATTTCGGTGTCAGTGCCAGATTGCAGTAACTGGATCCCCGCCGTCAGGGACTCTTTGGCCTTCTGAAGGCTCGCTTGGTGCCGGCTGTTGATCGCGATCGCATGCTCACCCCAATCCACGTCGTTGAAGTGTAGCTTCGTGTGAATCGCTGTGATCAAATCATCAAAACCATCACCGCTTGTGCACGAGAGGCGAATCGCATCGACTCCTTGCCAAGATGCGTCCTCTGTTAGGTCGCATTTGTTGAGCACAAGTATCTTGGCGGTGGTTGTTTCCTCGACTAGCAATTTAGATGCTTTTGGTTTGCTGGCGTCGACCAACTCTAACAATAGGTCTGCAGAGTTGATTTGTTGAATGGTTCTTTGGATGCCTTCCGACTCAATGGCATCATCTGAATCGCGAACACCCGCCGTGTCTGTTAGGCATAGTGGAATGCCTTTTAGGTTGATGGTTTCTTCGATGGTATCGCGCGTGGTTCCAGCAATATCGCTGACGATTGCGCGTTCAAATCCAAGCAGCTGGTTGAGCAGGCTGGATTTGCCGACGTTGGGTTCCCCGTAGATGACCGTGCGGACGCCTTCCCGGAGTAATCTTCCTTGGTCTGCGGTGGATAGTAGAGATTCGACAACATTGAGGACGTTTTGAATCTTGGCGCGAAGAAGTTCTCCAGTCTTAGGGTCGATATCTTCTTCTGGGAAATCGATAAAGGCTTCTAGGTGAGCGAGCGCCTCGAGGAGTTCGTCGCGAGCATTGAGTGTCTGCTGGCCAAGCTTGCCCTCCAGTTGATTGTGTGCCGCTCGAAGGGCAAGGCGTGTCTGAGCGGAAATGACGTCCATCACACCCTCTGCTTGTGTGAGGTCCAGTTTGCCATTGAGGAATGCACGCCGTGTAAACTCGCCTGGTTCGGCTGGAGTTGCACCGCAATCGACAAAGCGTTGAAGGACTTCTTTTGTAACGAGAACTCCTCCATGTCCCGTAAACTCAACCGTGTTTTCACCGGTGAAGCTGCTGGGGGCGATGAATGCGGTCAGCAAGCCGTCATCGATGATTGCCTGGTTTGCTGTTCTGATTGAGCAGTAGTGAGCGGTTCTCGGTGGAAGGTCTGAGATAGGTCGGTTGCAGGCTTGTTCGGCAATATGGATCGCATCCGGACCGGACAGTCGGATCATTGATACTGCCCCAACACCTGGAGGCGTTGCGATGGCGGCAATTGTCGTGAGAGAGGGATCAGCCATTGGGTGTAGAGATCATCATTGGAAACGACATCACTGCCATGTCGGTAAAATTCCCAGTGATGAGAGGATTAAGAATTTTCTAAGACCTTATCCAGAACTTCGATGACGCGTTTGTTTTCTGTCATGGTGCCAATTGAGATTCGGATCCAGTCGGGCAATTTGTAGCCGCTCATGGTCCTAACAATGACTCCCTCACTTAGCATCTTTTTGAAAGTTTGGTCGCCGTTGCCTGTTTTCACCAAGATGAAATTGGCAAAGCTTGGCACGTATTCCAGCTTTCGCTGTTTGAAGCTGTCCTCAAGAAAAGCCATGCCTTCTTTGTTGGTTGTGCGGGTTTGCTGGATGTGGTCGGTATCATCGATAGCGGCAAGGGCTGCAGCTTGAGCAATGGCATTGGTGTTGAACGGCTGACGGGCTTTTTGAAGCACGTTTGCAAGGTGTGCTGGAGCCAAGCCATATCCAATGCGCAGTGCGGCTAGACCGTGAATCTTTGAAAAAGTCCTCAGGATGCAGACATTTTTCCCTTGGTGGATGTATTGGATGACATTCGGTGGGTTGTCTGGAAATTCGAAATATGCCTCATCGAATACGGCGATGCAGTGATCTGGAAGGCGCTCCATAAAGCGGTCGATGGCTTCTTGGTCGACCATCGTGCCTGTGGGGTTGTTCGGATTGGCGATGAAGACTAAGCGCGTGTTGGGAGTGATTGCGTCAGCCATCGCATCCAAGTCATGAACGAAGTTTGGATCCGGAACTTCAACGTATTTTGCTCCGAACAGGGTCGCCATCAACTTGTAGACGACGAAAGCGTGCTCGGCGGCAATGAGTTCTGCTTTGGGATTGAGGAAGGTGTGGCAAAGCAACTCGATGATCTCATTTGAGCCGTTGCCTAGGATGATGTTTTCTTTCTGTAGTCCCAATGACTCAGCGATTGCGCTGCGGAGTTTGTAGCCTCCTCCATCTGGGTAAATGTGGGCTTGTTCGGCAGCCACGCGGATGGCTTCTTTCGCTTTGGGTGATGGGCCTAGGGGGTTCTCGTTGGAGGCAACTTTGACGATGTCGGATGGGTTCAGTCCGAGTTCGCGTGCTGTTTCTTCAATGGGTTTACCAGGCTCGTAGGCAACGAGATCACAGACGAAGCGGTTGGCGTATTGGTCGATAGGCATCTGTGGCGCAAACTAGTCGTCAATAACGCGGTGGTCAAATCCCAAGGTGGCCCGCTGAACTCTGATTCAGACACAAAAAAAGGGTGGCCGCGTTAGCGACCACCCTTCGTAGTAGAATTAGTTAACTCTGCAACTTAGAAGCTGACGGAGAGATTAACACCACCAACGAACTCTTGCTCGTTGTTGGTTTCGTAGATTGCGTTAGCTTCGCCGTCTACAACATACATGACGTATGGTGAGAGAGTAGCGGTTTCGCTGATTGCGTAATCCAATGAAGCGGTGGTCATCCAGTTTTCGAACTCGCCTTGCTCAACGGAGTAACCGAGAGCAGTGCTAAGGCCGAGGCTCCAGCAGCTGTTGAGGTCGAAGCTCTTGCCGAGTGCGAGCTCGGAGTAGCCATCGTTGTCAGTTTCGATGTCCCAGAAGTAGGTAAGCGAAGTTTCGATACCGTAGAACTCACGGCTAAGGCCGAAGTAGATTTCTTGGGCATCGTCTTGCGAACCAGCAGCGCCGTTGTCTTCGTTTACATACTTGATGTAACCGATAGCAGCTGTGAAGAGATCAAGCTCTTTGGAAACTTCACCGTAGATATCAAGCTCGTTGGTGTTTGCGTTTCCGCCTGTGGTGAAATCAGCATACCAGAGACCAGCGCTAAGACCGAGGCCAGCGTAGGTGGTAGCTGCGTCAACACCGGAAGTGACCATGTCGTCACCGAGTTGACCACCACGGAAAAGGTATTCGTTGTGGTAACCGCCGTTGATAGCGTATTCGACTTCAGCCGAGGCAGTGCCAGCCACGAGGGCGGAGGCAGCGGCCAGGGCGCCAATTGTTTTGCAGTAGTTTTGCATATAGTATTGTTCGTTGTTTGGTTGCTGCGTCCGTGGCTGCACCAATTTGAGGAACAGACAGGAACAACTTGGAATTAGCATCCTTCGTGCCAATTGGCCGTAGGAATCAACTCCGATGGGCGAAATGTTTCACTTATCCGAAGTAGATGTCCAGAACTAATTGGTATTCCAGATGTAATCCGTATGGATGGTTGTTAGTGGCAATAATGGTCGAAAGCAAGAGGGAAGGTGATTTTTTTCTCAGGATGATGTTTTCAAGGGATATTGAGGGTTAGGACCCATATCGAGATCAGGTTTCTGAAATTTGGCACGGGGTTTGCTCTTACAGCCCCGCTGCTCATCACAACTACTAATAGGTGCTGATGAGTTAAGCACACAACCATCCGATTAACCCTGACCATTATGACCAGTCGATATCTAATGAAAGTGCGGGCCCTCGCGGCTGTGGCGATTGCGATCGCCGCATTCCCCTTGGCATTACCCGCTTCCGCCCAAGACGATCCTGCGCCAATTCCAGTAGAGGCAGCAGTAGAAACCCCTGCTCCAGTAGAGGAGCCTGTAGCTGAAGAGCCTGTAGTTGCTGAAGAAGCCGCTGAAGCTCCAGCCATGGACGAGGACTACGCTGCACTTCTTGAAGCACAAGGAGACAGTGCATACGCCTTTGACTTCTTCACTATCTCCATGCTCTGGACAGTGATTGCAGCAGCAATGGTGTTCATCATGCACCTCGGCTTTGCTACTCTCGAAGCTGGCCTCACTCAGAAGAAGAACACGGTCAACATCCTGTTCAAGAACGTTTGGATCATTTCCATCGGCCTTCTGACCTATGCCGCAATCGGCTTCAACACTCACTATCCTACGGATGCTGGTACAATCGGCGAATCTTCATGGATCATTGAAAACTTCTTCGCGATTGGTAAGCCATTCGGTGAATACAATATCGACGACACCTACGGTTACGGTGGTGTTGGTCTCTGCATGACCGGTTTCGGTGATTTCATCTTCCAGGCAATGTTTGCCGCTACAGCTGCTACCATCGTCTCTGGTGCTGTTGCTGAACGTGTTAAACTCAGCGCATTCATGATCTATTCCACCATCTTGGTGGCAGTCGGTTACACCGTTGCTGGTTCATGGCACTGGGGTGCTGGTTTCCTCTCCCAACTCGGAGACGGTGAAGCAGGCTTCTATGACTTCGCGGGTTCGACTGTGGTTCACGGCTTCGGTGGTGCTGCAGCCCTCGCAGCTGTTCTTGTTCTCGGACCACGTCTGGGCAAATACACCAAAGAGGGCATCAAGCCGATCCTTGGTCACAGCATGCCACTTGCCGCAATTGGAGTATTCCTTCTCTTCTTCGGTTGGTTCGGCTTCAACGGCGGTTCCGTTCTTTCCGCTAACCCAGGTCCACTCGGTCTTGTGTTCGCCACAACCGCTCTTGCAGCAGCCGCTGGTGGTGTCGCTTCCATCGTCACTTCGGTGATCGTTCTCAAGAAGCCTGACCTTTCCATGGCCCTTAACGGTCTCCTTGCCGGTCTCGTGTCAATCACCGCTGGTGCTGACTCCGTGACTCTTTGGGAATCCGTTCTCATGGGTGCTGTTGGTGGTGTGATCGTGGTCTTCTCGATCCTGATCTTCGACAAAATCAAAATCGACGATCCAGTTGGTGCCATCTCCGTTCACGGTGTGGTTGGTATCTGGGGCACGATTGCAGTCGCAATCTTCGGTGGCGCGAACTTCATGTCGCAAGTCATCGGTGTTGCATCTGTCTACTCCTTCGCGTTCGTCTTCTCGCTCGTTCTCTTCCTGATCCTCAAGTTGGTCATGGGTGTGCGTGTTAGCGCAGAAGAAGAAGCTGAAGGTCTTGACGTTGCAGAGCACGGCTCACCAGCATACACTGACTAATTCAGCCAAGATCCTTCCTAAGGATTTATTCATCAACAGGCGGACCGGAAACGGTCCGCCTGTTTTCGTTTGCAGGGATGGCCTGCTTAGGTTCATTTAGCGCTGTGAATCGCAAGACCTTCCGCATCTTACTCGTGGCCGCCATGTTGGTGTCTGCGGGATTTGCTTCATGGGCATGGATACGGCCGTATGAATGGGGGGCCTCAGATGAGGCTCGTTCTCAGATTGAGGGTTGTTTGGTGAAGCAAGACCGATCCAATTATTGGATCAATTTGCACCTCAAGATGCATCCAGGCAAAGAGCATGACTTGCGGCTACCTGTACGTCTGATCACGGGTGATGGTCGTAAACTTGAGCCTGCGAGCACCGAGATGAGTGGAACGGATGAAGAAGGGACTACAGATCTTTGGTTCAAATTCTGGTTGGAGCAGGCGGATTTGGATGGGCCGTTGAAATTGAAGATCAATGAGGGGGTGTTGAGCGTCAGAGAGGGAAGCGGTGTTCCAGATATGGATCAGTCCAAGGAAAAGTATTTCGTAACCAACCAGTGGTGATCATGTCTTGGCTGCTCGTCGATAACTCAAACATGCGCACCAAGTTTGCTTTGGGGGATGCTGATGGCCTATCAGATTGGCGCGAAGTGATTCCAACCTGCGAGCTTACCGAAGAGGTCTTGCACGATAAGCTAGGGCGGGTTCATTTCAGAGGAGCGATTCTATGCTCAGTTGTTCCCGAAAAAGCGAAGGTGTTGGAAAACTACCTAAAAAGCCGTAGCGAGATACATTTTCTTTCTTACAAGAGCCCATTAGGGATGGCCGTGGATTATCCCAAGCCGGAGCAGATTGGTGCCGATCGGTTAGCAAATGCAGCTGGAGTGGTCAGCCGACATGGTGCTCCAGCGATTGTGGTCGATTTTGGAACAGCTGTGACATTTGATGTAATTTCCGATCAACCCGCTTATTGCGGGGGCGTGATTGCGCCAGGTTTGGGCGCGATGTCGGGCTATTTGCCACAGAAGACGGCCTTGTTGTCGGCGATTGAGTTGGAAGAGCCTGAATCGGCAATCGGCAAAAGCACCACGCATGCGATGCAGTCGGGGGCGGTTTTTGGGTATCGTGGGCTGGTTCGGGAGATCATCCACAATGTGAAAGCTGAGTTATCAGGCAATGTGCATGTGATTGCTACTGGGGGCGATGCCGCGCTGATTGCGAAAGGTGTGGAGGAGATTGATGCAGTGGACTCCGACCTTACATTGGATGGATTGCGCCAAGTTGCTTGCCGGGTCTTTGCTCAGGACGAAACCATTTGATTTCCCTTAATCCCGCATTACATGGGCTGAGCATGAAAGTCCACACGTTGGAACAGGAACAGTTTTTGCCGATCTCTAGAGAGGAGGCATGGGAGTTTTTCTCGTCGCCGCAAAATTTGGACGAGATTACACCGAATGATCTGGGCTTCAAGATTCTGACTCCCTCGTTGGGGAAAATGTATGAAGGTCAGATCATCACTTACAAAGTAAAGGTTGCTCCGATGATTTGGGTGTCATGGGTGACAGAGATCAAATGCGTCGATGACGGAGTATCGTTCATCGATGAACAACGGTTTGGGCCATACAAGCTATGGCATCATAGGCATCACTTCGAGGAGGTTGATGGAGGCGTGTTGATGAAGGATCGGGTCAACTACGTGATGCCTTTTGGTCCATTTGGCGCCATGGCGCATGCCCTGTTTGTGCGACGGAAGGTCGAGTGGATCTTCAACAGCCGAAGAGAGATTTTGGGGGAAAAGTTTGGGGAATGAACCTCACTTGATCGCATCGATCAGCGGCTTGGCGAAGGCTTTAACGGCTTCGGCTGGGTGATCGAGGTTTTCTTCGACTTGTTTGACGATGGCGGACCCAACAATCACACCATCGGCAGAAGCGGCAACCATTTTGGCCTGCTCGGGATTGCTGATGCCGAAGCCAACACAGACGGGGACATCGCTGTGAGCTTTGATGGATTTGACCAATTCGGCGATATTGGCGGATGGAGCGCCGTGAGCACCGGTGACGCCGGTGCGGGAGAGAGCGTAGATGAAACCTTGCGATGACTCGGCGAGAAGTTTGACGCGGTCGGGCGGCGTGGTTGGAGCAATCAGGCGAATGTGATCGAGTCCAAGTCCTTCTGCGAGGTCGACATTGAGCGCGGCTTCGTCAGGTGGGAGGTCGAGAAGAAGAATGCCATCAGCCCCAGCCTCCGAGGCATCTTTGTGAAACTTCTCAAAGCCATAGTTGAAGATGGGATTGAGATAAGTGAAGAGGACGATGGGAGTCTCGTAGCTTTTCCGAAACTCTGAGATCAGTTCGATCACGCGTGCCGTGGTCATGCCGGATTTGAGCGCTCGGTCGGCGGCCATTTGGTTGACGATGCCATCGGCGAGAGGATCGGAGAACGGGAGGCCAAGTTCGATGATGTCCGCGCCGATATCGGCGAGTGCCTTCATGATCTCGAGCGATTTTTCGAAGTTGGGGTCGCCTGCAGCGATGTAGGCGACGAAGGCTTTTTTGCCTTCGGCTTGGAGCGACTCAAAAGTGGTAGAGATGCGGGACATGAGGGGAATAAAGGCTGAAATGCTGAAATGGGAAATGCTGAAATCCCAGAAAGCCTAGACTTTCTCTTTCACGAGCTCTTCGCAGCCTTTGATGTCGAGCTTGCCGGAAGCGAGAACGGGGATCTCTTTTATCTGGATGATGATCTTAGGGCACCATAGCGATGCGAGCCCTTCATCAAGGAGTTTGTAGCGGAGATCGATCGTTTGTTGTTCGACTGAATCGTCGGAGATGGTGGAAAGCAGTACGATGGCTTCGCCCTTTTGTTCGTCTGGAATGCCGACGACTGCGATGCGGCGCTCGGTTTCTTGGTCGAGTCCTAGGACTTTGTTGATGGCGGCTTCGACGGTTTCGTGAGGCACCATTTCACCGGCGATTTTTGAGAATCGCGAGATGCGGCCTTCGATGTAGAGGAATCCATCTTCGTCGATGCGCCCGACATCGCCTGTGACAAACCAATCGTCTTGGATGACCTCTTCGGTTTTCTTGGGGTTATTCAGGTAACCGCGAAAGACGTTGGCGCCTTTGAACCAGATGATGCCTTGTTCATTGATTGGGATCTCTTCCTCGGTCGATGGGTCGGTGATTTTGATGGCGAGACCTGGCAGAAGCTGGCCGACGGACCCATTGCGGGATGATGGGATGGTGGTCGCAGATTTTTGCGGCTCTGGGTCGGGCAGATTGACGTTGGTCGCGGGTGAGGTCTCGGTGAGTCCGTAGCCTTCTTGAGGGCGGATCCCAAATTTTTCTTGGAAGGCATCAGCCAATGACTGCGGAAGTTTCTCGGCTCCGGTGACCACCATGGATAGCGAGGCCAGTTGGTTTGGGTCGACCCTGCGCATGTAGCCGCGAAGGAAGGTCGGAGTGGAGAGCAGAAGGTTGACCTTGTGGAGTGAGACAAGTTCGGCCAGTCGTTTGGTTTCCATCGGAGTCGGGTAGGTTACCAAGTCGATGCCTTCGATCACCGGATACCAGAGAGTCACGGTGCAACCGAATGAGTGGAAAAGAGGAAGGCAGCCGAGAACGGATGACTTATCGGGCAGGTGCAGGCGGGTGCTGAACTGAGCGACGTTGGCAAGGAGGTTGCGGTGGGTAAGGACGACGCCTTTTGGTTCGCCGGAGGATCCAGAGGTAAAGAGAAGAGCTGCTTCATCACCATCACTCCGTTTGTTGACCCCTAGTAGGCTGGCGAGGATTCCAGTCGGTAGGATTTTTGAGAGAATCGCCCAAAAGATGATTTTATTTTTCATCTTCGGCAGAACGCGCTCGATGAAGATCAGGTCGCGGTTGGGCGGCCACGGGAAAGAGGAGACTTTGCGGACGAAGGGATCGGCGGTGATGAAGCGGTTGACGCCCGATTGACGGATGCACGAGCGAACGGCTTCTGGGCCTGCGGTGAAATTCAGGTTCACCGGGGTTTTGCCTGCAAACACCACCGCGAGGTTGGCGATTAGCCCGCCTTTGCCGGGTGGGAGAACGATGGCGACACGATCCTCTTTGGTTTCCGCTTTGATGTGTTTGGAGAGGGCGATGGCGGCGGCTAGTACTTTGTCGTACCCTAGCTCCTTGTCGTCGGCGCCATCGAAGATGCGGTTGTTGGAGCCATGTTTCTTGAGGCCTTTCAGGATGGCCATGCCGAGTGAGCCCTTGAAGACATCGCGTGAGCTGTATGCCTCTTCTGCAGCCTCGTAGAGAGATTGCTGCCACGCTGCGACGCTAACTTTTTCAGCGATGATGGGTCGGCCGATGCTGAAGGCCGATGCTGGAAGCGATGCGGTATACTCTGTCGAGAGGCTCGATTCACGTGGGCAATCGATGGCGATCGGAAGAACGGGCAGGCCGAGTTGGCAAAGAGCGGTGAGATCGGCGGCTGGGACGTGACAGAAGCTCGCGTTTCGGACAGCTACGCGACCGGGGACATAGATCAAGAGGCCTCCATCGTCGATGTATGGCAGGAGTTGTTTGCCGACGGCAGGCAGAGCGTTGTCTTTGCAGGAGAAGATGGCGCCTGAGTCCGATTTCTCGAGGTAGCCACGCATGGTGGGGTCGTGATCCGCGGATTCCTCGACGAGCCATGTGATCTTGCGGCCAGCGAAGATTTGCTCGAGCTGCAAGAGCTGTTCAAAATTCAGTCTGCCAGGGATGACAAGCGATCCCGTGGCTGGGATGCGTCGTTTGTTGAGGATGGGGTTTGCTGAAGATGACATGACCAAGGTGCTGAGGAGGTGAATCCAGAGGGCAGATGCATTAACGCGAATTTTGCCCGTGGAGGCACGGAATTTCTCACAGAAATCTATGCCCTACTGGCGCAGCTGTTCAATTGACTCAATCAGATCTTTTGAAGTGACCGATGAGCTCACTTTTGCGCTACCGAGTTGATCGAGGAGAACGAACCGAATGGCTCCTTGTGAGAATTTCTTATCGGTTGATAGTTTCTCCATGACCTTTTCCGTGGTGATTGAATCCGGGAGAGTTTGTGGGAGATTGAACTGTTTGAGGAGGTCGGTCACCTTAGCGGAATCTTCCGCGGAGAATCCCTCGTGCTTTTCAGATAGGAGCAATGCGGCGCGGATTCCGAGGGCGATGGCTTCGCCGTGGAGGAGTTGGCCGTAAGGCACAGAGGCTTCGATCCCGTGGCCGATGGTGTGGCCGAAGTTGAGCAGAGCGCGGGTCCCTTGAGTCTCTTGTTCGTCTTCCTCCACGATACGCGCTTTGATCGCGATGTTTCTGGCGATGAGGTCGGCCGGCACCTCACGATTGTCAGGATCGAGTTCGGCGAGCTCATCAAGCATGGCTGCGTCACGAATCGCGGCGTGTTTGATCGCTTCGGCAAAGCCTTCCTGAAATTCGCGCGTGCCGAGAGTGATGAGGGTCTTTGGGTCGACGATGACAAGGCGCGGCTGGTGAATTGCACCCACGAGGTTTTTGCCTTCGGCGATGTTCACTCCTGTTTTCCCGCCGACAGAGGAATCGACCTGAGAAACGATGGTGGTCGGGATTTGAATGAATGGGACGCCACGAAAGAAAATCGAGGCGACAAATCCAGCGAGGTCGCCAACGACGCCGCCGCCTAGGGCGACCACCATGGAGTTGCGGTCATGGTTGGAGCGCGTCATCTCGCGACAGAGTTCCTCGACGCTGCTCAGCGACTTGGATGCCTCACCGGCAGGAACGGTGTGGAGCGTGGTTTTAAAGCCTGCGGTTTTTAGAGATGCCTCGAGAGTTTCTGCGTGGAGGCTGGCAACGGTATCATCGCTGATGATAGCGATGGGGCGCCCATCCAAGCGAAGTTTGCCAATCAGATCGCCAGCAGATTGCAGGGACCCTGATTCGACGATGACGTCGTAGGATCGGTCTGCGAGGTCGACATGGACGGTGGGCATGGGGGGATAAAAGCTGAAAAGCTGAAAAGCTGAAACTATGAAATTTCAAAAGTCTGAAGAGATCTGTAGGGTGGGGGTATGGAAATTCGGAATCGAGAGGATCAGAAGCCGTTCACAACGAAGGATGGGTCGACGATTCGCAGTTTGTTGGATTTGTCGAATGCGCCAGTGAAAAGCCAGAGTTTGGCGGAGGCGACTTTGCCTGCGGGTTCAGCGACGGATCGACACTATCACAAGGTCAGTGAGGAGTTCTATTATGTGCTTGAGGGACGCGGTTTGATGGAAATTCAGGAGGAAGAACGTGAGGTTGGTCCCGGTGATGCGATTTTGATCCCTGCCGGGGATTGGCATCAGATTCGGGCGACCGAGACGATGAAGTTCTTGTGTTGTTGTGCGCCTCCATATGCTCACGAGGACACTTATTTTGAGTGATGGTGGTTGAGGGGTCATCAGGCATTGGTAAATTTGTGAAGATTCTTCAAGTGGTTCACGTAATTTAGATAGTTTATGAGAATTTGTATGATTGCATATGGGTTGATCTGCCTGGGGGTTACGGCTCTGTGGGCAGCGCCTTCTGAGCGGCCGAATATCATTTTGGTCATGGCGGATGACCAGGGTTGGGGTGATATGGGATACAATGATCACCCATTCTTGAAGACGCCGAACTTTGACGCGATGGCGAAGGAGGGAATGGTCTTTGATCGTTTTTACGCGGCGGCTCCGGTTTGCTCCCCGACCCGAGCAAGTGTTCTAACAGGTCGTCACCCGTTTCGGACTCGTATCACCAATCATGGTCATTACATGCGACCGCAGGAAGAGACGGTGGCGGAGGTCTTAAAAGAGAAGGGTTATGTGACCGGGGTTTTCGGGAAGTTGCATATTGGGTCGGCTCAGCCTGACACTCCCTGCAATCCTAGCGGGATGGGGTTTGATGAATGGGTCATTGGTTTGAACTTTTTTGACAACAACCCCTACCTGAGTCGCAATGGTGTAGTGGAGAAACGGGAGGGGAAAGGTTCGGTGATTTTGATGGATGATGCCTTGGCATTTTTGGAGAAACACAAGGGTGGTGATAAGCCGATGTTTGCCGTGGTTTGGTTTCCATCGCCGCATTACCCGCATGCTGAAGTTCCAGATGGTCCGCCAGTTTATGAGGGGAAACCCCACGCGGGGTATTTTCAGGAGATTGCCTTGTTGGATCAGCAGGTGGGAAGATTGCGTGCGGAGTTGCGCCGGATGCAGATCGAGAAAAACACCATCGTCTGGTATTGCAGTGATAACGGCGGCTTGTTGAAAGCCAGTTCGGGTGGACGTGAGATGAAGGGGAGCATTTACGAAGGTGGATTGCGAGTGCCGGGGATTCTGGAATGGCCGGCGCGCGGGCTGAAAGGGAAAGTGACTGAACCGGTGTCGACCAGTGACATGTTCCCGACGTTGATGGCGATGGCTGGAATTGAGTGGGAGCCCAAGCATCCGCTCGATGGCATCGATGTTACGCCTATTCTCGAAGGCAAAGTGAAAGCTCGTGGAAAGCCGATGGGATTTTGGCATGACTTCGAAAAGGGGCAGAGCACCAGAAGTGATCAGTTGTTGAAGGAGATCATGCAGAAGCAGAAAGCGGGGGCTCCGGCGCCACACAACGAGTGGCGGATGATGAAGGACACAGAGAAACTTTGGGGATATTCAGAGGATGTTTCAAAGGGGCATGTGGCATGGAATGATTGGCCGTGGAAATTGCACCGAATCAATGGTGAGAACTATGAACTGTATCATTTGGGAGATGACCCGATGGAGAAGAGCGACTTGTCGGCTGACCCGGCTCATCGGGAACGCTTTGAGAAAATGAAAGGGGGTTTGGATCAATGGATGCGCTCGGTGATTCGAAGTTTGAATGGGGAAGATTACGAGGGAGCCACTAAGTCGCAAGATTGAGAGTCGACGCTGATGATTCTGGTGTCCTAGGGTTCCGCCGTGCTTCCGTGGTTTTCCAACGACCAGTTCCCTCTGTATCTCGCGCCGATGGCGGGAGTGACGGATGTGATTTTCCGTGAGATCTGCAAAGAGCTCGGCGCGGATGTGATGGTGACCGAGTTCGTCTCGGCGGAGGGCATCATGCAGGCTGACGATCGGACGCGGAAATACACCGAGTTTACCGATGCTCAGCGTCCTGTAGGCGTGCAGATCTTCGGTGCCGATGGTGAACGCATGGGCGAGGCCTCGAAAAAGATCATCGATTGGAAGCGCCCTGATTTCATCGACATCAACTTTGGTTGCCCCGTGAACAAAGTGGTCTCCAAGAATGGTGGTTCCTCCTTGCTGAAAGATTGCCCCATCTTGGCATCGGTCGCATCAGGTGTGGCCAAGGCGGTTTCAGACCAGGTTCCTGTCACCGCGAAGATCCGGATTGGCTGGGATGCGAATTCGGTGAATGCCGTCGAGGTCGCAAAGATCCTAGAAGACAGCGGCATGAGTGCGATCGCGGTGCATGGTCGCACGAGGGCTCAGGGATACTCCGGTGAGGCCGACTGGGAGGTGATTGATGCCGTGGCGCAGGCGGTATCGATTCCCGTGATCGGCAATGGTGACATCAAATGTGGGCAGGATGTGATGAAGCGCAAGACCGAGACGGCAGTATCAGGGGTGATGATTGGTCGGGCAGCGATGCAGAATCCATGGGTTTTTCGTGAGGCCAAGCACTACATTGAAACGGGTGAGTTGTTGCCCGAGATTGCCTTGGAAGAGCGGTGGTCGATGGTTTTGAGGCATTGTCGTGTTGCGGTGGAGAGCGGACGGAAAGGCAATGAGAAGCAGACATTGACCGCGATGAGATCGAGATTGATGGCCTACTGCAAAGGCTTCCCTGGAGCCAAGGAATTGAGGCAGAAATTGTGTCATGTAGGATCGATCGCAGAAGTTGAGGACATGGCCGAGTGGTCGGTGAGTCGGGCGGAAGAGGTGAATCGGTGATTTTTCGCTAGATCAGCGTGCTGAACTCCGTAGTTTTCAGCATGATGTTTTTGAAACAACTCACTCCCTTAATCTTTGGCGCCGCGGTTTGCGGGATGGCGATTGCAGACGAGCCTGCGAAGTCTGAGCCCAACACCTTGACCGAGGCAGAAAAGAAAGCGGGTTGGAAATTGTTGTGGGACGGCAAAACTACGGAAGGTTGGCGCAGCATTCGTTCGCTCGAGTTCCCCGAGAAGGAGAAGGGTTGGGAGATCAAAGACGGCATGTTGATCATCAACGCGAAGGCGGGTGTCGGTGACATCATGACCAAAGAGAAATTTTCTGACTTCGAGCTAAAGCTGGATTTCAAAATGACGCCCAAGTGCAACAGCGGCATCAAGATGTTCGTTGTCTCGGAACCAGGCCAAGTGAAGGTAGCTCCGCTGGGACCTGAGTTTCAGATCCTTGATGATGTGGGGCATCCCGATGCAAACCAAGGCAAGAACGGCAACCGCAAGGTGGGATCGCTCTATGACCTCATCCCGGCTCCGGATGACAAAAAGGTCATGCCGATGGGTGAGTGGAATCAGGCGCACATCATTTCCAAAGACAAGAAAGTGACGTTCAAGCTCAACGGTGAAGTAACTGCTGAATTTGTTCGTGGCAGCGAAGAGTGGAAGGAGATGGTCGCTGGCAGCAAATACAAGCGTCAGAAGAATTTCGGTGAAGCGGAAGCAGGTCACATTCTCCTGCAAGACCACAACGACTTGGTCTACTACCGCAACATCAAGATCCTCACTGAGTGATTCTCAGGTCCCGCACATTTCCGTCGGTGCCAGATTCGCAGATCATTTTGAAGACGGGCGCGGGGACGTAGCGGCGCACGGTCTCTTCCCATCCGTCGGGGCCGATCAAGCCTTTGACCATGTTGGAGGATAGTTCTGCGATGTCGCGCGGTGGCATCAGAAAGACCGTCGTGATCTCGGGGGCCATGTCGTAGTTGATGTGGCGCATCATTCGTTCGTATTCGTAGTCCTGAGGAGAGCGAATACCACGAAGGATATAATGAGCGTTTTTCTCGCGGGTGTAGTCGACCAAGTAACGATTGTCGAAATAGGCGATTTCGAGGTTGTCGCTGGCGGTGGTCGATGAACGGAGGAGTTCGAGTCGTTCTTCCACGGTGAACGAGTAACGTTTCGCTGGATTGTCGCCGATCGCGACGATGAGTTTGTCAAACATGGCGAGGCCTTGTTCGATCATCCAGATGTGTCCTTTGGTAGGTGGGTCAAAGGAACCAGCGTAAACTGCGGTGCGCATGGTGGAAGGGTAAGGGGATGAGGCGGGTGTTGGGAATTGTTAAATGAGGGGGGCAGGTTTGTTGGAGTATGGGCTTTTTTTTGACCACCGAGGCACAGAGGGGGCACTGAGGTCACAGAGAGGAAGAGGCGACGGTTGTGTTTTTGCTGTTTTTGGGTGTGTGGCTTGGCATGGTGGAAAGGATGCGAGATGGGGTGATCGATGCGATTGAGTGTTTGATTGAGGAGAAGACGGGTCGGGCGTTTTTGGTCCGTGACACGGCGACGAGTCATGGGGGGTGCATTCATCAGTCGGGGGTGGTGAATGATGGGGAGCGCCGGTTTTTTGTGAAACGGAACTCGGTGGATTGTTTAGAGCAATTTGAGGCGGAGGCTGATGGTTTGGCGGCTTTGAGAGAGACGAATGCGATCGGTGTGCCAGATGTGATTGGGGCGGGATCTGCCGGAGAGACGGCGTTTTTGGTGATCGAGGCCTTGGAGTTGTCGGGTGGGGCGCCAGCGGGCGGTTGGTGTCTGATGGGGCAGCAATTGGCCAAGGTGCATCAATGTGTTGGAGAGGGCTTTGGTTGGCGGAGGGACAACTTCATTGGCAGCACCCCGCAGATGAACGATAACTGTGAAGACTGGGCCAAATTTTTCATCAGCCGGCGATTGCGTCCTCAGTTCGATTTGGCCGAGAGCCAAGGAATCTCATTGGGGGGAGTGGGCGAATTCATGGATAGGGCGGTGGGGCTTTTGTCGGGTCATGCGCCATCGCCCTCCTTGTTGCATGGCGATTTGTGGTCGGGGAATGCTTCGTTCACCGCTGAAGGCGACCCTGTGATTTATGACCCAGCGGTTTAGTATGGCGATCGCGAATGTGATCTGGCCTTCAGTGAATTCTTTGGCGGCTTTCCACCGGAATTCTACCGTGGCTATGGCGAAGTGTATCCATTGGATCGCGGTTACAGTGAGCGACGCGACCTCTACAATCTGTATCACGTGCTGAATCACGCCAATCTGTTCGGCGGCGGTTATACCAGTCAGGCGCAGTTGATGATGCGTAAAATTGGCCGTTGAAGTTCAGAGAATGGGCTGCTACATCGCAGACGCTTTAGCACCCGTAGCTCAGCTGGATAGAGCATCCGCCTTCTAAGCGGACGGTCATTGGTTCGAATCCAATCGGGTGCGCTTTATCGCACCATTAATTTGTCGCGAGCGGGGTCGAGCGGACTTCGGCTGGCTTGAACGGAGTGAAAGCAATCCAATCGGGTGCGCTTTACGCACCCAAATTATTTTCATCGCGAACGGGGTGAGCGGAATACGGACGGGGTGAGCGGAGCGAAGCCAATCCAATCGGGTGCGCTTTATTGCACCATTAATCAATCGCGAGCGGGGTCGAGCTGAATTTGTTTGGCATTATTAGGGATCGACGATGACTCCGCGCCGCTTGCAAGCAAAGTGGCCTCTGAGTTGGTTCATAATCCATGTCCAGCCGTGAGATTTGGTTTGTCGTCCGTTAGGATGGCGTAATTTCACCCGATCTCTCCTGTCACCTCGTAGAATTGTCCACCTTAGCACCTCTCCAGTTTGGAAATCCCTCCATTGCAATGAGCCGATAGGATCATTCTCTACGTGATGGGGAAATGAGGCTAAATGGGCCGCCTCCTCGGCCTCAAGCATAGCATCCTCCTTTGCCTTCTTTTGGCGGTATTTCGTCCACCTTGCTTGAGCCATTTTTCTGGCATGTTTACTAGGATTCATGTAGTGCTGTAAGCATAGAGTGTACCTTGATAAGGGTCGCTCAAAAAAACTGTTCGGCTAAAATAATGAAGCGTAGCAAAGAGACTCAGACGATCAAGAAGTGGAAGCTTACGTTCAGGAACAACGTTCACATGTATTGTCATAGCCTTGAAGCCACCAAAGGCGGAAAGACTTTTAACGTGCCTTGTGAGGATTCTCCCGACGGCTACATAGGCATCTGGTTCATGAACGCTGACATCTGTGAGAGTGTTCGCGAGGAGCTGGTTCCAATCTTGGCTGATTTCTTTCAGGGGCTTGGTTCTCCCTTTAAGATTTACAATCCTGATGGAATTGTTGCGGCTGAACTAGAATCAACAAAATGACCCAATGCCGAACAAGGCAGCGCACACCAATCCACTACCCGCCCCGAGTCGAAATCTGAATGACCATTTCACCCCTTAACTCTGAAGTCGAAGCTCGCCCCCGGTAGTGGATGGGTGGCTTTTGACGTTCTGCCAAGAAATGTACGAAACCCTGATACTCATCGACCAAGACACTTCGATTGACGGAGAGACGCTTTCGGCAGCGATCGAAGGAGCATTCGCCTCAGCTGGAAGTAGCGCCCCCAAGATCACCGGCAGCGGATCATCTATTAAGATCTCGTGGCCAGGTTTCACACTTGAGCTGTACCACGCAAAGGAATGGCATGTAATCGAAGAATCGGCGGAGATCGCGGCGAAATATGCGAAAGGGAAATCTAAGGCGGAGGCCATCGCCTCTTGCAAGGAGCGTCTTGAGATTTCTGGCGACGATGACCCGGCTATGGAGCACTTCAATGATTACTGCTACGCTGTTGAGGCGATCGAGAAGCTAGGTGCCGTATACACATTTGATTCGAGCTCGGCGCCTTTCATGAATCTCTAAACCAACAGAGGCAAAACTAGACGTCGATATTTCTTTCATCATGAAAAAACCTGATCCATTGATAGCAACTCCCGAAAAGATAGTAATGAGTTTCATCTCTGATTACCGCGATTGGAATGACCGCTCTTATCGCATCGAGAAGCCGAGGTTGCGGTTTTGGCTCTATGGGTTTTATGAACACCGGTTTGAGCGTAGCGAAAAAGCCTATCGCAAGTTGCTCGACAAATATTGCGGCCCCGACTTCGAAGGGCAGTGCATTACCTACGGCACACACGCATCCCATCATCCGGATCGTGAGAAGATTCAGAGCACCAAAGTGACCGGCGATAAAGCCACGGTCAAAACGATAATGGTCGATGTCCATGGCATGGACTGGGAATACGAATACCGTCTCAAAAAAGAAGGTGACCGGTGGTTGCTGATAGCCCTTAATTACCTTGATGGAAATCAGAAGCATCCTGAGCTTTGAGGTAATCACACCAGCTAGTGCTTTCGTAAAGGCTTCATAGATCAGAGCGATTAACCTAACGGATTCGAGCACACAGACTAAATAATAGCGAATTCGTGGATGAAATCACTCAAACGTTCTCAAAGAGAACTATCCGGCATGGATGTATCACTGATATCAAACAAAACGTCACATAATGAGTAAGGGAAAAACGGACGAGTGGCTGAAGCTGTGGCACCAGCTGTTGGATGATCCTTCCATGCAGCCATTCAAGGAGCCACGTGATATGGCCGGGGTGCTGGCTGACTTCCGTCACGATCCCGAGCGCCTTGCGAAGGCCTTTGGGCCTCTTCCGCATGTGAAAGGGGTCAGTCCCCTCTATCTGACATGTAGCGCATACAACATCTAGCCCCACCGGCCGGGCTATCATACTGCGTAATAGTACATCCCGGGCCCTTTACATTCCTTGAATACAAAACCACGACCCCAAGCATACAATCCTATATCACCCATATCTCAGGGCATCTAACCCATCCCCTAGAGCTTAATAAGAGTCGCTCAACAACACTGTTCGGCTGAAAATATGATGAATATAGTTAAATCGGGATCGTTAATAAGCGCCATGCTCATGGTGTTGATCCCCAATTTGATAGCGGACGAAGAAATATACAGACGGAGTGAGATTTCTAAGTGGGAAAATATAGAAAAGCCCCTTCTGAAGGTCAGCCCGAAGGCTAAACGCATTTACGAATTGTATGATATAAAGAAGAATGTGGCCATTAAAGTATACTTAGATGCTAAGGGCGCACGTGCATTCGTTGCCTACTGGAATGGCCAAATTGAAAAAATATCATGCGATATCAATGGTGTGAACAAACCTGCTGATGAGGTGTTTGTTCCTTTAAAGGTCAAAGTTTATGAGCAGTATGTAGAGGTGGGCCTTGATAACGTTTCACGTAGAATCGACTACCCTGATAAGGTGCATGATTCAGCCATAGGATACTGGTTTAAGAAGCCAGATGAGGGTCTGCTGCGCATAACGCTCAAAGGAAATAGTTATGAGTTTCAAATTAAGTGGAGCCACAATGAGGAATCACCTCACGTTGAAATCCAAAATGCCGAACAAGACGGCGCTGGCCAACCCGCTACCGCTCCGAAGTTAAAATCCTCAGATGATGTAACCCCTAACCCCGAGTCGAAGCCTCGCACCCAGTAGCGGGTGGCAGGTCTATGACGTTGTGCAAAAATAAATGGAACATCTCCAACCAGATTCATTCATCAATTTCATAGGTAGCGCTCTACTCCTGCTATCATGTGTTTTGGCGTTTCTATCACTGATTCCTAAACTGAATACGGCGAGCCTTCGGCTCTTCGCTATTCTGGCACTTGCTGGGCTTTCACTATTTTCAAACCACTGGACTACATACTTTGCCGCTATTTTCATCATCGCAACTGCTGTTACGGAACTTGAATTTTTACATGTCTTGGCGGCGATTATACGAGGTGATAAAAATTACTTCGATTTCCGCCGTGAATACCTGACGAAAGAAGAAGCCATTCAGAAGAGTTCAGAGTCTATTGAAGCAGCCGAAACTGAAGAAGAACTTGAACTAGAGACCCAGAGAACGAATCGAGACGACGGCGTTGAAATTCAAATCCCTGAGAATATCCGAGAACTTCCACATTCCCAACTCTCACGGTTGTCATTTCAGATTGAGACCAAAGCGCTGGCATGGGCAGAGAAGAGAGAAGGAACACCTATTCAGAAATATGTGAGGTTCTCTAGCGACGACAGCAGAGTTGAATTTGATGGCTTCGTGGACGGTAAAAAGAGAACCAATGATACGATTTATGAAGTGAAATGGGTTAGAGAAGAAAGGCAAATGTTCCCTTTCCTGATGCACTTCACACCTAGACTTGTTGAAATGTATCATCGCTATACAACGATTACCAAACGGAAAGCTGAGCTGGTCCTTGTGATTGTCACTCCAGAGCCTTTTGAAGCGAATGAGAGAGCTATAGCCCGAATGAATGCTCGATTCAAAGAATCTGGAGTTAAGCACAGAATGTTGACAGTAACTTACGAGGATATCGGCATTGAAACTCAAAAGGCACAACAAGACAGTGGTGGCAACGGCTAACGCCGCGCGACACTTTGACGTTGGCTGCAATTGTGGTGCGCCATTTATCCCAAAATTCCATCGACCACTTTGGCGGGTAGCACGCCGGTGGGTTTGTGGTTGAGGCCTTGGAAGCGGAAGGTGAAGCGATTGTGATCCATGCCGAGGCATTTGAGGATGGTGGCATTGAGGTCGCGGATGTGAACGGGGTTTTCAACGATGTTGTAGGAGTAGTCGTCGGTGGCGCCGTAGCTGATGCCAGGTTTGATTCCGCCACCCGCAACCCACATGCTGAAACAGCGACCATGGTGGTCGCGGCCTGTGCCGAGCTTCCCTTGGCTATAAACGGTGCGTCCAAATTCACCGCCCCAGATAACAAGGGTGTCTTCTAACAAACCACGTTGCTCGAGGTCGAGCACGAGTGCGGCCGATGCTTGATCGGTGTCCTTGCATTGGTTTGCAAGGTGGGTTGGAAGGTTGAGATGTTGGTCCCAGCCGCGGTGGAAAAGTTGGGTGAAGCGCACACCGCGTTCTGCCATGCGGCGAGCGAGCAGGCAGTTGTAGGCGTAGGTGCCGGGTCGGCGAGCGTCTTCACCATAGAGCTCGAACACCGAGTCGGGCTCGTCCGAAAGGTCCGCGAGCTCAGGTGCGGACGCCTGCATGCGGAAGGCCATTTCGTATTGGCTGATGCGCGTTTGGATTTCGGGGTCGCCCAATTCGTCGTGGCGCATCTGATTGAACTCGGCGAGGTGGTCGAGCATCTTGCGTCGGTCGGCGCGGGAGACGCCATCGGGGTCGTTGAGAAATAGAACCGGGTCTTTGCCGCTGCGGAACTGCACACCTTGGTGGCTGGCTGCCGGTGTTGATGAAGGTGATGCCCGGGTCGTGGTTGATCGCCTCGGTGTTGAGTGGCGGTGCGGAAGCCGAAGTCGAGTTGTGCTTTGGTGGATTTGCCGCCCTCGCTCATCATGCGTTTGCCGAAGGCAACGGCGGCGGCGACGTATTGTGGTTCGTTCATCACCACCAAGGCTTGGAGCGGGGTGTTGGTGTTGCCGCGAACAACGGTGCAGGTCTCACGGGTGGGGGCGTCGAATAGAGCGATGGAAGGCGGAGGAGAGGTTCGTTTCCAGAACGTGTAGATGCTGCGGCGGTGGATGGATTCGCCGCTGCCGGGGAGGAAAATTTGCGCAGTGAAGGGGTTTTTGTAGCCAAAGTGGCTGATTTCACTCCAGAGGTCGGGCTGAGGCGGGTGGACACCGGGGCCGCCGACTTTGGGGTTCAGTAGCCCACTGATTGAGAGTGCTTGGTCGCGGATGATTTCCCCGGCGAGTCGTGTTCGTGGTGAACGGGAAAGTAGCGAGGCGCGAGGGTCTTTTGAGAGACTCTCTGCGGTGGCTGCAGCCGACTGGCGGTAAGTTTCAGAGGTGAGGATGGTAGTGAGGGTGTGTCGCAGGTTCCAGTCGTTTTCCACCAAGTCGACCGCGAGCCAGTCGAGGAGTTCAGGATGCGATGGCCAGGAGCCTTGGTTGCCGAAGTCGCCAGAGGTTTCGACGATGCCGCGGCCGAAGACCATTTGCCAGATGCGGTTGACGGCGACGCGTGCGGTGAGTGGGTTTTTCTCATCGATGATCCAATTCGCGAGGTCGAGTCGAGTGGCGGTGCCGTCAATCTCCAGCGGAGGAAGTGCGGATGGTGTGTTGGGGAGTAGCGGGTCGCCCTTCGGTTGATCGTAAGCGCCGCGGTCGAGGATGAAGGTTTCGCGGAGCTTGGGGTTGTAATCCATCACCATCACCGTGGTTTTGCCTCGTTTGAGGTCTCGTTCCAGAACCTTAATTTCGACATCGATGGTTTTGATCGTGATGGCGGCGAGCTGTGTTAGTTCGTTGTCGCGATCTTTGATGAAGGCCTTCAGCGGGTCGTACTTGTGGTCGTGGCACTGGGCGCACTTCATCGTCAGGCCCATGAACTGGATCCTGTCCATGGCAGAGGAAGCAATTTTCCGAGAGGATGGGGCGAATATCTCGATTGTAATCGGGTTCTCCATCTTTAGCCGCCACGAGCCACCCTGAGCTAACGAGAAGTAAGCTGGGAATGGCGAGTGATTGGCGGATGTTGAGCATTGGGTGTATTTGAGGAGATGTTGTGATGGCCGCCTCTATTATAATGCAGTTTTCGCGCTTATCTTGCAGAAATTAGTGGTGTAATCGGACGACTGCTGTGCATTCATTGGGCGAGTTGCTCACTCATCCCACTCGATCTTGAAAAATACCATGATGTGATCCACGTGAGTGCCGCTCTGATCATTCTCATAATTTTTGATCACAAAATTCACGGTGTCGATGACATCGTTAATTCCATGGTGCCGAGGGCCGACTCGTGCGGGTTTTGGAGTGACCGAATTGACGGGAATGGAGTATTTTTCCTCCATCAGCTGACGGGCGTTTGCGTAGTCGAGCGATGATTTTGGCATTAGCACGACGTAGTTTAAGTGGCGGCGATTGTTGAAATAGAATTTGGCAGATTCCCACCCTTGCCAACCTTCAACGAGGATCGACTTCTCTTTGTGATTCAGGTCGTCGAGTTCACCGATGATTTTTGCCAGTTCCTCGGGTGTTTTCCCGTATAGTTGTTGGATATCAAATGGCTGGATCTTGGTTCCTTTGCTGTCGCAACCGGGCAGTATGGCGATGATGGCCATGGCGATAAGGAGTTTTTTGATCATGACCGAGCCTGTGGGCACATCGTTGAGACATCAAGCTTTTGCCCGCGATTCGCTCATCCAGGTGTAGATCATCACCCACATTGAGAGCGCTAGGCCGAAAAGTGGGATCTGAAGAGGGAGCGGAAGCGAATAGAGGATGCAGACGACGGGAATCCAGACACCCCAGTTGGCGAACAGAGTTGGAAACACCACTTTCTTGTAATACCGGCGTGAGAACGCGCTGCGGATGGTTTGCCAGCGGTAGCCGTGATTTTTCCAATCGTAGAGGATGGCCGTCACGGGCGCGGCGTAGAGCGGGTTGTAGAGGAATTGGTCGACGAGCACCTTGATGCTGACGGTTGTGAAAGCGATGTCGGTTCCAAAGCAGACGGCTTGCAGGCGGTAAAAGCCGTCGACCACGACTCCCATGGTGCACCAAAACGGGGCTGTGAAGATGAGGTTCCTGAAATTGGATCGGCTAGGTTTTCCTTTTTGGAAAAATAGAATGCGGAGGATTTCGGGGAGAATGGCGCCTGCGATGATGGCGGAGATCGCAGAGTAGCTATATCCCATTTGCTCTTTGAGTGCCGCCAGCTCGTTGAGGAGCTCGGTGGTGGTGGGGTGGAAATAATACGCGAGGAGGAGGGATAGCATCACACCTTGGACTACGAGTCCTGGCAGAATGTTGGCACGTGCCGCGCGAAGCCCCGCCAACCAAGGGGCTTCGAGTTTCTCAACGGTTGGGACTGCGTCTTCGGGCACGCCGCTTGAATGCGTCATGTCGGAGGATTGTGCAAGCATGGCATTGGTGGATTGAGTCTTCCCTCATTGGGTGCTGTTCAGTTATATCTGACGAATGAACGTTTTGATGCGGATTTCATTGTTGTGGGTTGGAAGTGCGTGTTTGGCCTTGGCGGCTCCATCGGGCAAGGACGTGGTCGAAGCAGCAAGAGCTCAGGTTGGCGTGACGACGTCCTATGATCCGTCATACAAATCGTTAAAGTATCCGGGTGGAGACGTGCCAATGAAGACGGGTGTTTGCACGGATGTGGTGGTTCGCACCTTCAGGAAGTTCGGGCACGACCTACAAAAGCGGGTGCATGAGGACATGAAATCGAACTTCAAAAAATACCCTCAGAACTGGGGTTTGAAGCGTCCCGACAAAAACATCGATCATCGTCGGGTTCCCAACTTGATGTGTTATTTTAAGCGCCAAGGGTTTCAGTTGAAGGTCACGGATGTTGCAAAAAACTATCAAGCTGGGGATTTGGTCGTGTGGGATTTGGGGGGTGGTGTTTTGCACATCGGGGTGGTGTCCGATACTGAGACCGTGGACGGCATTCCGATGATCATTCATAATGTTGGCAGTGGAGCCAAAGAGGAGAGCTTGTTGTTCGATTACAAGATCATCGGTCATTACCGGTATCAGTTTGAGAAGGATGATAAGTGAATTTGAGGTCGATTGACCGACTTGGTTTCCTGCTATAGGGATGGCGCATGTCGGAGGAATCAAGCCACCCATCGAATGCCCTGCGGGTGTTCTCCGTGTTGTGGGTGGTCTTCTTTTTGCAGGGCATGGCCTTGGGCGCGTGGTTTCCTGCGCTGACCAATATATTGGTGGCTCAGGGTTTGGGCGATTGGGTTCCTGCTGCGTTCATGGTTCCACCGTTTTGTGCGCTGATTGGGCCAGTCCTTGGGGGGGCTTTGGCTGACCAGAGAGTTGCCGCGGATCGCATGTATGTCGCATCATCCTTCATTTGTGCGGTGTTTGTGTTGGTGGCGTTCTTTGCGTTGGATCGACAATGGCATCCGGTCTGGTTTTTGGTTTTCTTGGGTTTGGGGTCGTTGGTATCTGGGCCGACCTGGGGGTATCTGGCCACCGTTTCTCTGACGCATTTGGCGAATGGTGATCGGCAGTACCCTTTGGTCCGGGTGGGGGCGACAATTGGTTGGATCGCGGGAGGTTTGTTCACAAGCTATGTCTTGCATGCTGATGCGAGCCCTGCCGCGGGTTATGCCGCTGCAGCGATACGAGTCGTCGCCGGGGTGTTGGCCTTGCTGCTTCCGTTCACACCGCCATTGGGGGTGATCAAGAATTGGAAGAGTCGTTTGGGCTTTGACGCGTATGCCTTGTTGAAGCAGCGAGATCACTTGGTGTTCTTTGTTGTGACCGTCTTGTTCTCGATTCCGATTTCAGCTTTCTACATGTATGGGCCGGAGTTTCTCAAAGTGTTGGGTGATCCGAGGCCAACAGGAACGATGACGGTTGCCCAAGTGTTAGAAATTATCTGCATGTTGGTTTTGGGTTCCCTGTTGGCGCGTCACAGTGTCAAAGCAGTTTTGTTGTGGGCGTTGGGTTTGTCGGTCGTTCGTTTTCTGATGAGTGCTCAAGCAGGGGTGGCAGATGTCATGGCATGGCACATTGGGGGGATTGCATTGCATGGGGTCAGCTACACCTTGTATTTCGTGACCGCGCAGATTTTCTTGGATCGTCGTGTTCCGGTCGGCTTGAGAGGTCAGGCTCAGGGCTTGTTGCAAATGATGGCGGGAGGGGTGGGTCCGCTGATTGGTTCCCTTGTTTGTGGCTTGTTGCGGGAGTGGCTGGTTGCCGACGGGCATCATGGCTGGGCCAATTTTTGGGCGGTGCTCGCCGGGATGATCGCGGTGTGCACCGTGCTCTTTGCCATCTTCTACAAGGGGTTAGGCAAACCCAAGCGTGAGCTTGAAGGTTCAGCTGGCTAGCTCGCACGCTAGGCAGATTGCGGCGATCATCGATGATGGGTCGGCAAGGTTTTTGCCTGCGATGCCAAACGCGGTCCCATGATCGGGGCTAGTGCGTGGTTTGGGGAGTCCCAAGGTCACATTCACAGCGTTATCGAAATCGAGCAACTTGAGGG
Source organism: Luteolibacter sp. (assembly GCA_043566505.1). Lineage (GTDB taxonomy): Bacteria > Verrucomicrobiota > Verrucomicrobiia > Verrucomicrobiales > Akkermansiaceae > Luteolibacter. Next base: position 2,188,488 of record CP121322.1, read on the forward strand.
GGATCAGCCCTTGATCGTGGTACATTGCGATAACGGCATCGTATTGGCCAAGTGAGGCATCGCGAAAGACCGCATCGGGTGTGAGGGGGCCGGTGAAGATGGCAGTTCCTGTTTCGTTGAGAGCATCCACCGCGGGTTGAATGATCGTGGATTCCTCGTTTCCGAATGCTCCATTTTCGCCAGCGTGTGGATTCAGTCCCGCGACGGCAATGCGAGGTGGGTTGGTTTTTCGTGACCGAAGGAAGTCGGCTGTGAGTTTACCGATCTTGATGATGCTTTCTGAGTTCAACAAAGTGGCGATCTTGTTCAAGGGTTCGTGAATGGTGGCGAGGCCGACAGTCAGTTGGGAGCCGGTGAGCAGCATGCCAAAGTCGTTCACGCCGAGAGCATCGGCAAAAAACTCCGTTTGTCCCGGGTAGTTGAATCCGAGTTGTTGCAAGTTGCCCTTGCAAACTGGGCCGGTGACCACGGCGTCTACGGCACCCGCCTTTAGAAGGTCGGTCGCTTGGTGGAGGGCATCCAGTGAGGATTGCGCGGACTCTTTTGTTGGTTCGCCTGGTTTTCCAGCGGAGCGGTCGCCAAGAATCATGAACTCAAAACCCTCGGGGATTTTTCCGGAGTTCAGGGCAGCATCTACCACCTCTGGTCCGATCCCAGCGGGGTCTCCTAGGGTGATAGCGATGGTGGGCACGTCATGAGCATCGTGCCGTTTTCCATGCCTGCCAAGCGGGGAATGTGGGGGAGTTCAAGTTGGCATGCTCTCTGGGCTTGAGAAGGTGGGGTTCGGCTTCTAGTCTTAGGCCATGATCAAACACAGCTCGGTGCTCGTGCTCTTGGGCATGGTATTATCCATGACTCAATGTGTCCCAGTAGCGCCATTGGGTAAGCCGAACATGGCGGGGCCGCCGGCGGAGGCGCGAGAGGCAGCGATAGCCAATGAGCCGACGGGAGATTTTTTTTATGGGCGCAGGTATGTCGTCAACAAGACACGTTTTTGGGGGTATTTGCGCGAACCTCGGCAGCCGTGGAAGAAGGCTCGTTTGGTGATGATGAAGGAGGATAAGATGCTCGTGCCTGACCGATTGCCTGAAGAGGGGACGACGGGGAAGCGCTACGGCTACGATGCGAACTATGATTACCGGATTGAAGGTTACTACACGGGTAGCACAGCTTATGATCCGAATAGCAACCAAGAGTTGCCCGTATTCATGCTGACAGGCTACGAGTTGCTAGATGAAAAGCCGGGTTGGCTATTTCGTCCTGACGATCACTACGATTCAAGTCGCTTCACTTTGTATCCCCGTTAGAGGATTACGAGTAGGAGGCCTCTACGCGTTGAGCGACATCGCGATAGCCGTAATCGACCTCGTAGATCTGCTTGAAGCTATCGAGGGCCGCCTGGCGGTCGTCCATCGATTCGTGGATGAGTCCTTTTTCGTAGAGGATTTCTTTTTTGGTGCCGTCCATCGCTTGGAGGTCAGCGAGGGCATCTGAGAGTTGTTTTACCGCGAGGTCGTTCATGTTCTTGGCACGGAAGCAGCGTCCAAGTGTCAGCAGCACTTTTGTGCGGATGTGCGGGTTGCGCGTTGCCTGCTGGAGGTGCGGAATGGCCTCGCTGTGTTGGCCTGCGAGGTAGAGGGCGTTGCCGAGTTCGTAGCGGAGTTGCGGGTCGGTGGGGTTTTTGTCCACTCGGCTTTGGCACTCGTGGATTTGCTCTTTTGCGCGGTCGACTTTGCGTGCTTGCAGTTGTTCTTTGAGTTCTTCGTTCTCAGGCTCTGCTTGTGAGGCAGCTTCGAGAGCGCTGATGTCACTCTTGATAGCTTGGTCATTCATCGCCGATGCTTTGGTTTCCAGAGCAACGTCGCCGGAGCTAAGCGAGTGAGCCCACTCGTAGAATGTTTTCGCATTGTGCCAGTCTTCGAGTTGTTCGTAGATGGCGGCCAAGGTTTTCGCGTTGGCTAGGTTGTTTTGATCTTGGTTGTATTTCTCGATGGCCTCGTCGCGGCGTGCTTCGAGTTGTTCGCGAGTCAAACCTGTGCGGGAAGATTTCTCCATCTCCTCGGATTGATCTTTATCGCGCATCAACGACTTCATGTCGCTCTTCTCGTCCCATTTTTGTTTCAGCATCGATGCGCGAGCGGATGCGTCTTTTGATCCTTTGATGGCGATGCCGTCGGTTGGATCTTGTTCGATGATGTCGTTGTAGACTTCCGTTGCGAGATCCGGTTGGTTTTGTTCCAGATAGAACTTGGCCAGTTTGTGCATGGCTTTGACGTTGTCTGGGTTGCCTTTGCGCAGTGTTTCGAGCGCGAAAGCAGCGGTCTCATGGAGTTCGAGCTTCAGAGCGCATTCGAACAGCTGATCATTGAGATGATCATTGAGTGGATCTTTCTCGAGTTCCTTTTCGATGAGAGCCATGGCGCCCTGAGGGTTCTTTTTGATTTGGCCTTGGATTTTCATTCCGCCCATTCCGCCACCAAAAAATCCACCTTTCTTTTTGTTGCCTGCGTTGATCTGCAGCTCGCATTTGCGGAGTGTTTTGCGGCCTTTCAGGAAACCTGGTGATTGTTCCAAGATGCCTTGGATTAGCGAGACCGCGTAACCTGCATTATTGGCCTGAACGGCAGCGATTGCTTTGAGCCAGAGCGGCTTAATGTTGGCTGGCAATTCGTCTTCAGTGATTTCGGGCATGGTATTGGGGCAGAGATTGGATTTTCAGGAATTGAAGATGATTGAGAATTTGTAGGTTTGGCGGTCGTATTGCAAGCATCCGTGCGCGAAACCCATCAGGGAATTTGGATCGATGGTGGGCTGAAAAAGATCGGGGGAGGTTTCCAGATGTGGGCGAGTCATCATAGTTTCAGATGGGAAAGGCGTGCTGGAAGCCCTGATTTTGGCCGAGAATTGTGGGTTTCTGGGGTTTTTAGCATTGCTGGCGCTGTGATGTTGGATTACCGAATTGGCCGCAGGCTCCTTGAAGAACCTTACATGCCTGCTATACTATCCCAATAACTTATGCCTCCACGCCCTAGAAGAAGATCCAGAAACCGCAATCGTTACGGCCCGCCAAATCGTGCAAAGGCCAAAGACGGCGAAGAAAAGGCAGTAGAAGTAGAAGGTGAAATCTCGCAGGTCCTTGCTGGAACCATGTTCAAAGTTAAATTGGAGAGTGGTCACGAGGTTCTCGCGCACATTTCAGGAAAAATGCGCAAACGATTCATTCGTTTGGTTGTCGGAGACCGCGTCAAAATGGAGATGTCTCCATACGATCTGACCAAAGCGCGGATCGTTTTCCGCTTGGGTTGATCGCCCGAGGCTGGTTCTCACTCTTCGTCCTGCCCCACTTCAACTGCCTCAATAGCGGCGACGGCACTCACGGAGCGTCGCTCAACCACAATATCGCTGAGCAGTGCATCTTGTCTAACGACGAACTGGTTTAGTTTCATCAGCTCGAGCAGAGCGAGGAATGTGACGATCACCTCTGATTTCGTCGATGCGGCTTGGAAAAAGTCTTCGAAGCGAATGCTTTCGCCTGGTTGAACTCGATTCATCAGCAGTTCGATTTGGTCGGATACTGTGAAGCGATCGTCGATGATATCGCCGAAGTCATGAGACTCTTCAAAGCGTTTCAGCACGTTTTGGAATGCGCGGATGAGGTCAAAAATCGAAACCTCGGCCAAGGCTGGTGGTTCCTCATCTGGCTGGTCTGATGCATCCGGTTGGTGCTCGAATCGGTCTTCTTGTTCCAATTCTTTGAGGGAGAGAAAACCAGCGGCGTCCTTGAATTTCTTGTATTCGATCAATTGCCGAATCAGCTCCCAGCGAGGATCATCTTCCTCGGCGTCCTCTTCAGGCGGTTGTTCCTGTTTGGGCAGCAAGGTTCGGCTTTTGAGATACATCAGGTTGGCTGCCATCACGATGAACTCTGATGCGAGGTCGATGTTGAGCAGTTTGAACGTGTTGATGTAATCGAGATATTGATGCGTGATGCGCTCGATGGAAATGGAGTGGATGTCTAGCTCATCTTTTTTGATCAGATAGAGTAGCAGGTCGAGAGGGCCTTCGAAGATCTCGAGGCGCACTTTGTAATCGTTGGCTTCCACGGGGCGTTTGGTAAGGGATGACGGGTGATGGTGCGAGGCAAATTTCCATCGCAAATACCGGAGGCGCGGAGTTTACTCCTAGATATCTCCCTTGATCCAGTGTGGAAGCTGGGAAAACCAAAGATTCCCGTGCGTGTCTGTGCCCGCAGTCGTCTCACTTTGGGCTTTTGCTAGCCAAACCCGGAAAAGCTGTGCCCTGAGAGCGGATGCTGGAGTTGGGCCTTACAACCCGAGGCTGTGGAAAATGTCTTGGGTCGCGCGGCTCTTGTTGAGCGTGTAAAAATGGATGCCATCGACTCCTTCGTCGAGAAGTCCTGCGCATTGTTCGGCGGCGTAGTGGATGCCAACACGTTCGACCGCATCGGCGTCATCGCCTGCACGGTTGAGCGACCGGATCAGCTTGGCGGGGTAGCGTGCGCCTGCCGCGAGTTCGGCCATCCGCTTCATGCCTTTGGTCGAGGTGACGGGCATGATGCCGGCGATGATCGGGATTTGAATGCCCGCTAAATCGCAGCGGTCGCGGAAATCGAGGAAGTCATGGTTGTCGAAAAACAATTGGGTGCAAATGTAGTCGGCGCCGGCATCGACTTTCATTTTCAGGTGATCGAGTTCCTGCATGCGATTCGGGGTCGTTGGGTGTCCTTCGGGGAACCCGGCCACGCCGATGCCAAATCCGCGCGGGTCTGGGTGGGCTCCGGATTCATTGAACTCGCGGATGAAGCTCACGAGGTCTGATGCGTAGGTGAAGTCGCCTTGGGACCAATCGTAGTTGGGTTGGTCTTTTGGTGGATCACCACGAAGGGCGAGAATGTTGCTCACGCCAGCCTTGGCATAGCGGTCGAGGATTTGGTGCACATCGTCCTTGCTGTGGCCGACACAGGTCAGATGGGGCACTGGGGGGATGCTGGTGGTTTCCTTGATGCGGACGACCAGATCGTGGGTCATTTCGCGGGTGGTGCCGCCAGCGCCGTAGGTGACCGAGACAAACGATGGTTTGAGTGATTCGAGGTCACGAATGGTTTGGTAGAGTTCTTCCCATGCGTTCTCGGAGCGAGGTGGGAAAAATTCAAATGACAATGATGGCTTGGAATTCGCCAGGATGTCTCGAATGTGCATAATGAAAGGTGGTTTCAGGGGGCGAGTTTCTGTCGAGAAACCCGCAACTTTTTGGGATTTGCGGAGTTTATATCTCGATGACCCCGTGAATGAGGGTTAAATAATCTGCAAACTACGATGAAAACAATCACTGTTTCCTTAATTCTTGCGAGCGCATGCATGCCTCAACTTGCTTGGGCTGAACGGCCGGAGGGTGAGGATCGTCCCCACATGAGCCGCGAAGAGATGCGCGATAAGGCTGCAGAAGCATGGAAGAAGGCCGATACCAACAATGATGGGATGATTTCACGGGGTGAATTTGATTTGATGCCTCGCCTACAGAAATTGACTGAGGAGAAGCGGAATGAATTGTTTTTGCGCTTGGACAAGAATGGTGACGGCATGATGGACAAGGAAGACATGAGCAAGATCAGAGATCAGCGCAAAGACCCGATGCAACGCCTCTGGGAGCTCGATAAGGACAAGAGTGGTGGTGTGAGTTTCGAAGAATTTCAACAAGGTCGCATGTCCAAGCGTCTTGATGCTGAGCGTCAGAAAGCCATTTTCGATCGATTGGATGAAAATGGTGATGGGGTGATTAGCCCAGATGACAAACCGAAGAGGCCCAAATTCCGTCCGGATGACAAGCCTGACGAGATGGATCGTGCAGATCGTCCAAAAGACCGGATGCGTCCCGGTGCGATGATGGAGAAGCTGGATGCCGACAAAGATGGTGCGGTTTCATACGATGAGTTCAAAAACACGCCATGGAACAAGGACAAGTCTGACGAGGAAGTGAAGCGCCGCTTTGAAAGAGCTGATAAGAACAAGGACGGCCAGTTGACCAAAGATGATTTCGCACGCATGCGTGACCGTGAAGGCCGCGATGCCGGCAAGGACGGTGAGCGTCCATCCAAGAAGCCAAACAACAATATCGAGTAATCCGTCGTTGGGTACTCACGAAAAAAGCCACGGTCATGGACCGTGGCTTTTTTGCAATGAAAGATAAGGTTGAAAGATCGCTTATGGTGCAGTGGCAATCTCTTCTGCTTTGGCTTCTGCTTCCATGACTTCGTCGCGGATGCTTCGGCCCTTGCTGTTGCTCCACCACAGAACGATGGGAGATGCAATGAAGATCGAGGAGAACGTTCCGACCACAATACCGATCAGAATGATCAAACCAAAGTCGCGCAGGGCGGCGCCGCCAAAAATGGTGAGGATGACCACAGTGATTAAGGTCGTGCCGGAAGTGATCACGGTTCGTGAGAGGGTGGCGTTGATCGCCTCGTTCATGACTTTCTCGATCGAACCAGTCCGGATCAGCACCAGCTCGCGGATTCGGTCGAAGACGATGATCGTATCGTTGATCGAATAACCTGCGATGGTGAGGATGGCGCCGACGTGAATCAGCGAGAGTTCGCGTCCCAGAAGAACGATGATGCCCACAGAGATGATGATGTCGTGAAGCATTGCCACAAATCCACCGAGTGCGAATGAGAATTCGAATCGGGCGGTCATGTAGAGCATGATGGCGATCATGCCACACGCCAGTGCGATGATGGACTTCTGCATGAAGGCGCCACCAATGACGGATGAGACCTCCTCTGTGCTGGGAGTGATGGAGCCGAGCTCCTCAGGGAAGCTCGCTTTGAGCTGTTCCGCGATGTCACCAGCGTCTGCAGTTGCGCAGCGCACCGAGAGCATTAGGCCAGAAGCTGCGTTGCGTTCCTCTTGTGGGTAGGCCTGTTTCTCAAGGTCCAGTTCTGCGAGGGACGCTTTGATTTTATCCAACGGGATGTCTTTTACGTCACCCAATTGAAAGATCAGGCGAGTTCCGCCAACGAAATCAATTCCGAGAGCTTTTTCACGTTTGGTTCCAAATCCAGCAAATGAAGCGGCGATCAGGATGAGGGCGATCACTGCGTAGATCTTGCGCTTGCTGAGGAAGTTGATGGAGGTCGAACTGATGACGTTCATGAAGCTGAGCTTCTTGATCAACTTCATATCGGAGCCCCAGTGGAACAGAACTCGGGTGCCGAGAATGGCAGTGAACATCGAGGCACAGATGCCGATGATGAGAGTAATCGCGAATCCTTTGATCGCGCCGCTGCCCAAGATGAACAGGATGCTCGCAGTGATGAGCGAGGTGATGTTGGAGTCGAAGATTGCGCTGAAGGCTTTGTCGTATGCAGCTTGGATCGCATTCCGGATCGATTTCCCTGAGGCGATTTCTTCCCGCATGCGCTCATAGATCAGCACGTTGGCGTCTACCGCCATACCAATGATCAGCACCATGCCGGCGATGCCAGGAAGCGAGAAGGCGAAGTTGAACATCGCCATGGCTCCGAAGAGGATCACGCCATTGATGGTCAGCGCGATGACCGCAACAATGCCGGAGAAGCGGTAGTAGACCAGCATGAACAGATAGGTGAGACCCAATGCGAATGCACCTGCGAAAAGGCCTTGTGTGACCACCGCTGCGCCGAGTGTGGGTGAAATCAATCGCATCTCTTCAACGATCAGCGGGTTTTCCAGTGGGTTCATCAACTGGTTGGCCAGTGTTTTGACTTCGCCGGGTTCGTCGAGGCCGCTGATTTCAAATTGTTTGTAGAGTTTTGCTTGGACGGTCGGGGCGCTGACGACTTCACCGTCGAGGACGATTGCGATGCGATCGACTCCGAGATTCATGTTTTGTGTCAGAGCGACCATTTTGTTTCCGCCTTCACCATTGAGGGTGACGGATACAGCATCGCTTCGAGATCCCGATGGGAATGCATTGGCGATATCCGAGCCGCCGAGAGCCGAGCGGCGAGTTAGCAGGATGGCGCTTTGGATGTCATTGCCCTCGTCGTCTTTGTAGACGTGCTCATAGGCCTCGTAGCCTGGAACGATTTCATCATTGCTGAGGACGCGTGCGGCGAGGGATCTGCCATCGTCTCCCGGCTCACCGGAACGCGGGTGAACTTTTTTGAGTTCTAGCTTGGCGACCTTTTCGAGCTTTTCGCGAATTTCTTCTGACTTTTCAGGTTCGATGCCGGGCATCTGGACAAGGAGCCCATTGGTTCCTTGTTGCGCGATGAGTAGATCTTGGTTGCCGCCTGGATCGAGGCGTTTTCGAATCACTTCGATGGCTTGATTGATCTGCTCATTGGTGATGGGCATGGGATTCCCATTGGCGTCCTCTTTGGCCTGGATGGTGAGAGTGAAGGATGAGCCGCCTACAATATCCACAGCCCCCGTGAGCTTCTCGCTGGGAGGGGTTGCGGCAATTACGCAAAGGCCCGTGATGATGATGAGAAGGGCAGTGCCGATGTTGCGTTTGCGCTTCTGCAGTTCGGTGGCGAAATACCAGAAGAACAGGATCATCAGCGATAAGCCTGCGAGGAATTTCACGATGGGATCTTCCATCATTGAATTCAGGGTGTTCCAAATAGCGTCCATGGTTTTATCAGAGAATGGGTGACAATGGCGTCGGGCTGGGTTTTTGCCTAACAGCGAAGCTTACTTCGAGTCGCTGTCTTTTTTCGTGTCTTTTTTGTTCACCGTGGCGACGGCCAATTTGTCGAACTCGATCATGGTGCCTTCAGCGACCTTGAGGATCACCGTTTTGTCTTTCACGTTATGAACAATGCCGTAGATGCCGGCGCTGGTGACCACTTTATCGCCGTTTTCAAGAGCTTCGATGCGAGCCTGTTGTTCCTTGCGTTGTTTTTGCTGTGGGCGGATGAGGAGGAAGTAGAACATCACGATCATGAGACCAATCATGATGACGGGGCTACCGAAAAGGCCTGTTGGTGCGCTTGGCGTGGTTTCTGCGAGAATGGTGAGTAGGGTGGTCATGATTCGTTGGTTCTGTTGTATCTAGAAATGAAAGCGTTTTTGTATTCTGTGAAGGTGCCATTGGCAATGGCTTCCCGAGCCCCGGCAACGAGGGATAGGTAGAAATGCAGATTGTGGAAGGAAAGCAACCGCAAAGCGAGGATTTCGCCCGCTCTGAACAGGTGTCGGATATAGGATCTGGAGAATCGGGCGACGTGAGGGTGGGCGGATTCGCAGATTGGGCCGGTGTCCTCGGCGAAGATCAGGTTCTTGATGAGGATGGGGCCATCGAGGGTAAAGGCGGTTCCGTGGCGGGCGATCCGGGTCGGCATGACGCAATCAAACATGTCGACGCCGCGGCCGATCATCTCGAGAATTTGGGGCGGCGTGCCCAGTCCCATGGCATACCGGGGTTTGTTTTCGGGCAGAAATGGCACCGCATTTTCGATGGCGCGGAACATTTCTTCCTCGGGTTCGCCGACGGAGACGCCGCCGACGGCATAGCCGTCAAAATCCAGTTCGACGAGTTCCCTGGCCGATTGCTCGCGGAGGTCGGCGTAGATGGATCCTTGAACGATGCCAAAGTGGTGTTGTCGGCCCGAGCCCGATTTCGGTTCGTTTTCCACGATCCAATCTTTGCAGCGCTTGGCCCAGCGGGTGGTGAGGCCGAGGGATTCCGCGGCGTATTTCTCATCGCAGGGGTAGGGCGGGCACTCGTCGAAGAGCATCGCGATGTCGGATCCAAGGGCTCCCTGGATTTCCATGCTGAGCTCGGGGGTGAGCATCATTTTTGAGCCATCGAGGTGGTTTTGGAAGCGGACGCCCTCCTCGGTGATCTTGCGGAGCTTGGCGAGCGACCAGACTTGGAAGCCCCCGGAGTCGGTAAGAATCGGTTTGTCCCAGGTGGTAAAACCGTGGAGCCCACCCATTTTCTGGATCAACTCGTGGCCCGGGCGGAGCCAGAGGTGGTAGGTGTTGCCGAGGATGATCTGCGATCCCAGCTCGACGAGTTCGTCGGGGTGCAGGGTTTTCACGGACCCTTGGGTGCCGACGGGCATGAAAATCGGAGTTTCCACCGTGCCATGAGGGAGCTCGAGTCGGCCTTGGCGGGCGGAGCTATTGGGATCGGTGGCGAGTAGGGTGAAGGACACGGGGGGATGCTGCGCATCCGGTCGAAAGTCTTAAAGTCAAAAGTCGAAGGTCTTGATGTGCCGCCTACGGCGGACGAATGGATTGGGGATTGAAGATCCTTGATGGAACGAGGAGAGTGCGGGGGTGGAGATTTCATGGATGCAGACGGCTTCGAAGCGCAGGCGATACCTTGTTGGGGTGTCGGGTGGGGCGGATTCGGTGGCGATGTTGCATTTGTTGGTGGAGGCGGGTTTCCAGAATCTGGTGGTTTGCCATTTGAATCATCAACTTCGCGGGCGCCCATCTTCTGCTGATGCCAAGTTTGTTGAGAAGCTCGCGAAGCAGCTGAGCTTGCCGGTTGAGGTCGACAGGGCGGATGTGAAGCGGCGGATGAAGGATGAGGGGGAGTCGATGGAGACTGCGGCACGGCATGCGCGGCATGAGTTTTTTGCCGACTGCGCCAAGCGTCATCGATGTGCACGACTGTTGTTGGCGCATCATGCGGATGATCAGGCTGAGACGATTCTTTGGAACTTGTTGCGAGGTTCGCATGGCTTGCGCGGGATGGCGGCAACGCAGGAGATGGTGGTGGGGAAGAAAACTTTAGAGATTCAGCGTCCCTTGTTAGAATTAAGGCGTGCGCAGCTAGTCGGGTGGTTGGAGAGCCGCGGATTGCCATGGCACGAAGATGAGACCAATGCTGACGCGGTGGCGGTTCGGAATCGATTGCGCAACGAGGCAATTCCTCTGCTCAATGAAATTTCAGGGCGCGACACGGTGGCTGCTTTGGTGCAGTTGGAGCAGGATTTCGCCGAGTGGAGAGGCGCGCAGAATCAGATGGTGGAGGATCTTCATGTGATCGATCCGCAAGGGCGCCTGCATGTGCCTGTGGTGAGAAAGCTGTCCGAAAGTTTGCAGAGGGTGGCGATTCGGAATTACTTAACAGACCAAGGGGTAGGTGCGGTGAGCAGGGCGGTGTTGGAACAAGCAGTATCGATGTTGGACACGGCAAACCCTGCTGCGGTCAATTTGCCGGGGGCGGATGTCCTGCGACGCAGGGCGGGGAGAATGTTTGTGGATCGGGCGTTATGAATGTTCGGACTTATCATAAGCTCTGCATGAGCGGGGTTGTCGGGTTTGTTTTTGTGGGTCTTGGTATCTTTGGAGGCGAGAATGCCTTTTTCGCCGTGGTGTCGGTGTTGGGTCTATTTTGGGTGATTGGATTGGGAGTGATGGGCGCGGTGACGGCGATCATGATGATGAGAGGGAAACTCAAAATGGGGTGCCCAAAATGTGAACGGATGAGTCGTGTTGATCAGAGCGGCAGGGCGGAGATGACGATTGAGTGCAAAAAATGCGGGCCGTTGATTTGGGAAATTGCCTTCAGTCGACTGATTGTCATGACGCCAGAGCAACTGAAAGAGAGGTCTCAGCGCAGGGCGAAATTGCGGAGGAAGAAAAAAGTCCGAACGGGATCACCTTTGAAGGCTCCACTATGGTATCCGAAGTCATTTGCGGTGATCTTTGCTCCTGTGCTGGTCTCGGTTGTGGCGGCCTCGTGGATCCACCAATTCAGCTTCTTCTACATCATCATTCCCGGCTTCTGGTGTTATGGTGTGGGCTCATTCTCGCTTCACTCGTTGATGAGCGGGGAGGTGAGTATGAATGGCAGAGACATCATGCGTAGTGAGAGCCCTATCGCGTTCTGGCTATCGATGATTCCATGGATTCCATTCTACGCCTTCGCCTTGGTTTTCCCTGTTGGATTTGCGCTGCAAGAGAGTGGCAAGTCGCTCGATGACCTTTTCTCCAAACCCATTGAACGGTATGAGGAAGTCCCCGAGTTTGATGTTAGGTGAGCATCATTGCAGCCAAACGGACTTCAAGTATGGGTCGTCGGTGAAATCGGCGGGCATTTCGGAGTGGGTGGCCGACATTTTTCTGGGAAGCGCGCTGAGCAGTTGTTGTTCAAAATCGCGCGGGGTCATTTTGCGGAAATTGGTGCAGCAAAGCATCCAGCCGTCGGGGGCGAGGCATTTGGATGCCAGAGCGGCAAGTTCGCCAAAGTGTTCTTCGACGCGAAAGACTTTGCCTTTGTCGTCGCGTGAGAAGGTCGGCGGGTCGAGCACGATGGCATCAAAGGTGCGGCCTTGTTTGGCAAAGCGTTTGAGCCAGTGAAAGGTATCGCCTTTGCAGAAGTAATGGTCATCAGGGTTGATGCCATTGTGGCTCAGATTGCGCTTGGCCCAATCGAGGTAGGGTTGTGAGAGATCGAGCGTGGTGGTCTCTGCCCCAGCCATGGCGGCCGATACTGAAAAGGCCCCAGTGTAGGCAAAGGTGTTGAGCAATCGTTGGCCCGGTTGGATTCTTTTGCGGACTTCTGCGCGGTTGTCGCGTTGATCGAGGAAGATGCCTTGGGAGTATCCGGACTGGAATGAGATCTCGTAGTTGATGCCATTTTCTTTGGCGAGAAATGGTTCGTTCACCTCTGGGCCGGAGAGGTGGTGGGGAGATTCTTTTTGGTGTTGGTCGAGCTGTTTCCAGTAGCAGCTGTTGGGTTGGCCGCGCAGCCATTGGCGGACCGCTTGAGGGAGGTCGTGGGTGGTGGTGGAGACGAGCCAGTGGTCGGCGAAGGTTTCCAATATCACGTTAGGGATGCCGTCGCCGTCGGCATCGACCAGGCGCAGCGCATTGGTTTCAGGCCTTAGAATCTCGTGGCGTTTTTTGAGCGCTTGTTGGAGGGCTTGTAGCATCTGGCTTCACTCTATTCGGTCATCATTCTGACTGCAAGGTTGCCTGTCATTTGACGTCTTGGGGAATGTGGTTATGCTAGCGCATCATGAAATCACTGACCGCGCTTTTCATCTCATTTGCCTCCGTTGTTTCCGTTTCTCATGCCGAGGTGGTGGAGAGAGAGGTCGATTACAAAGATGGCGAGGCCGTTTTTGAAGGGTTTCACGCCTATGACTCAGCGGTCGAGGGCAAGCGTCCTGCCGTGTTGGTGGTGCATCAGTGGACGGGTTTGAGTGATTACGAAAAGCGTCGGTCTCGTGAGTTGGCCAAGCTGGGCTACAACGTATTTGCTCTCGATATTTATGGCAAAGGGGTTCGTCCGCCAGCTCCCAAGGCATCTGGAGCTGAAGCCGGTAAATACAAGGGCGACCGCGAATTGTTCCGCAAGCGGCTCGAGCTAGGATTGAATGTGCTACTTCAAGATGAGCGGACCGACACCAAGAAGGTCGCGGCGATTGGTTATTGTTTTGGAGGAACGGGGGCCTTGGAGGTCGCTCGCATGCAGGCACCGGTTCTTGGTGTGGTTTCGTTCCATGGAGGGCTAGCACCAGCGGAGGGATTTGAGGCCAAAGAGGGCAAGAAGCTACCCAAGATCTTGGTCCTGCACGGTGCGGCCGATCCCTATTCGCCGATGTCCGATGTTGAGGGGATGCGCAAGGAAATGGAGCAAGCGGGTGCGGATTATCAGCTCGTGCTTTACGGGCCAAATGTCGTTCACAGTTTCACTCAGCCTCATGCCGGCAACGATCCATCCAAGGGTGCTGCGTATGATGAAGTTGCCGATCGTCGGTCATGGACCGCGATGAAGGCATTCTTTGATGAGCTTTTTTGATGAGCTTCGCCGCCGAGATGAGGAGGCCTGTATTCATGGTAAGCCATTGATTCTCATCAATTATCGACGTCCGCCGCATGCGGATTTGGGTCAATCACGGCTGGAGTTTGTGATCGTGATCCGCAAAGAGCTGCATCTATGTGCATTTGAGTATTGCGGAATATAGCCCAAAACGCATTCTTTGAAAAATCGTCATGGAAGATCGTTACGAAATACGCGGTAAAATAGGCCAAGGAGGCATTGGTTCAGTTCACCGGGGATTTGACCACCGGATGAACCGTGAGGTGGCGATCAAGAGGATTCTGACGAGCGCTGAGGATGAGACCTTGGAGCAAGAGGCGACCAAGCAGTTGATCCAAGAAGCTGGTGCATTGGCCTCGCTGCAGCATCCGCACATTGTGACGATTTTCGACGTCGGGGCAGATGAGGATGGTCCATATGTTGTGATGGAGCTCATCAATGGCAAGACACTCGATGAGATCATCGAGGTTGCCCCAATGACTTTCGAGGATTTCCGAGAGCTTGCGATGCAAACGCAAGAGGCTCTGATTGCAGCGCAAGAGCTCGACTTGATTCACAGTGATCTCAAGCCGCCTAACATCATGCTGAGCTGGTTGCCGTCAGGCAAGTTCCAGGTGAAGATTGTGGACTTTGGTTTGGCGGTTCTTGCTCAGTCTCAATCGAAGGAAGAGTTGGAGAGTCTAGAAGCCGTGTTTGGTTCTATTTTCTTCATGCCTCCGGAACAGTTTGAACGCTCACCATTGGATTCAAGGTCTGACCTTTATTCGATTGGTTGTGTTTACTACCAAGCACTCACGGGCAAATACCCTTTCAATGGTGAGAGCGGCACCGAGGTGATGACCGCTCACTTGCACCACACCGTGAGGCCGATTCGTGAGTTGCGTGCGGATATCCCCATTTGGCTTTGCGAGTGGGTAATGTGGTTGATCAACCGATACCCTGAAGATCGTCCTGAAAGTGCTCGAGAAGCACTATCAGTTTTTCTTCAAAACGACAAAAAGCCCAACCCAGAAATGAGTCAGGGTGGTGCGCAGACCATGCGGCCTAAGCTGATCATTCCTGGATCAATTCCATCGGCGGATGGATCGCCGGCAACGGCTACCTCATCGACGCCGACTTCAAGTGCAGATTCTTCCACCCAAGCCGTATCCATCAGTCGTGAGGGTCCGCATTCCACTGCGGCTCAATCGGCCAGGGCGCAGCAACCGAAAAAGGATACGACTTCTCCTCAAGCGCTTGGGCCACCGACGGGTTCCAAGCCGAGTGTTCACACCACGGCCAAGCACGTGATGGCAACGCCCACGGCGGCACCGACATCAGGTCCTGCGACGAGTCCGGCCCCGACCGCTGGTGCCCCAACAGGGGGTGCGGCGACTCAAGAGCCCGACCAAGCAACTGGGCAGGTTGAATTGACCGCGCATGTTCCAGGAATGGATGAAAAGCGTGGGATATCCAAAGGGGTGCTGGTGATGATCAGCGTGGTTCTCGTGATCTTGATCGCGGTGGGTGGTGTTGTGCTCAAAAGCCGTATGGAGAAGAACAAGCGCAACGAAATCTACAATCGTTTGATCGCGAAAGGAACCGCGCAAGGTGCGAGTGAGGTGCCGATGACGGCGGATGAGTTGATGATATTGCTCGATGTTGCGAGCACGATTGGTGAGGTCGAGGATCGTGAGGGAATTTATCAAACGCTCAAATTGGGCAAGGGGAGCGACGGCACCAATGTTGACGCGACGATTGCTCAGTATGCGACAACCATGGACATGATGCCCGTGGTTCGTGAAAAGTTGATCGCGGATGTTTTGAAGGAGCGCAATAACACCGAGGTGGTGCCAGTTTTGATTGGTTACGCCAAAAACACGGACAACTCCGATGGCATTGTGGCTGCATTCAAGGCGATCAAAGATATGGTCAATGACCAGCATGCGGATGTCTTCCTCAAGTTTGTGGCAACGGCGCCCGATGCGAGTGTGCGCAGTGCGGCGGAGAAAAACTTGTCTCACATCATCAAGTCCAGCACCAATCGGACATATCTAACAAGAAGGGTTACGACCGAATATGCTAATGCCAAGAATCGTGATTCCCGCCACGCAATGATTCGCTTGTTGGGCCAGTGCAGTACTTCACAGGCCTTGACCACTGTGAAAGATGTGTTGAACGGCAATGATATGGCAGATCAAATCGCAGCGATCATTGCCTTGGGGAGCTGGGACGATGCAACAGCCATTCCGGTGCTGATGGATTTCCTCAAGGAGACCAACGATGAGAGGACCCGTGGCAAGGCAATGAATTCACTCATTCAGTTGCTGAAAAAAATACGTGAGGAAAAACCCAATTGGTCAGATGCGCAAGCCAACTGGAAAGCGTTTTCTGAGCTCGCAACGACTGGGCCTGAGAAACAATTGACGATTCGAGCGCTGGCCAATTTGGTTGATCCATGGGCAATCACCTTGCTGACTTCATTTACCAAAGATGGAAACCCTTCGGTTGCCAAGTTGGCGACCGATGCGATTCAGCACGTTCGTGATCAACAAGCGCTGCAGAAAAAAAACAAGTGATGCGTTCTACTCAAGGCGAGTAGACCACCACAGGGCCCACGCCCGGGCCTTGGATGTTTCTCAATTTTGCCACAGCCTTCTTGATGGCGGCAGTAGCTGAGTCTGCATCCTCCATGGTGGTGAGTCGGGAGAAGCCGAAGCGCAGACTGCTTTTGGCTTGGGCTTCAGGAATGTTCATCGCCAGCTGGACGTGTGAGGGTTTTTGTTTTCCTGTCATGCAGGCAGACCCTGCGGAACATTGAATGTTTGCCTCATCGAGAAGGATGAGCATGCCGGCAGCATCGCAGCCAGCAAATGATAGGTGAGCCGTGTTGGGCAGTCGGTGATCTGGATCGCCGTTCAGTGTCACATCCTGAATTTCTGTGGTGATGATTTTGATAAAGTGGTCGCGAGTTTTGAGCATCTGCGAATGAACGTCCGATTCCAGGTAACTTTTTGCAGCAACCGCCGCGGCTCCCATGCCCACAATGGCGGCGGTGTTTTCGGTGCCGCTACGCCTACCGGACTCTTGCCCTCCACCATGAAGTAGTGGCTGAAACTTCAAGCCTCCACGGGTGTAAAGAGCGCCGATACCCTTGGGCCCGTGGAATTTGTGTGCCGAGAGGGATGCGAGATCGAGCGGGATGTCCTTCACGCTGAAGGGAACTTTGCCGACCATCTGCACGATGTCGGAGTGCACGGGAAGGCCCTGTTGTTGGGCGAGTTCACAGACATTGGATAAGGGTTGAATGACACCCGTCTCGTTGTTTGCGCCCATGATGGAAATGAAAGCGGCGTTTGTGAGAAGCGGTTGGAAGGCGGCGAGATCGAGTCGGCCGAGCGGACTCACTGGTGCGAGTGAGCGATCGCGTTTCAGTTGATCGAGAAATCGTAGAACCGCGCTGTGTTCGATTTGTGAGGCGACGGCATGCCCATCGCCCGTGAGTCTATCGAGCGAGTGAAGCGCGGTGTTGATGCTTTCCGTTCCACCACTGGTGAAGGTGATTTCTTCGGGTTTCGCATCGATGAGCTCCGCGACTTGCGCCCGGGCTTCATCGATGGCTTTGCGTGCTCGCTTGGCGGCACTGTAGGAACCTGATGGGTTGGCGTAGCCATCTTGCAGCCAGGGCAACATCGCCTCCAACACCTCGGGCAGAAGCCGGGTGGTCGCGTTGGAGTCGAGATCGATCATGATGCAGGAGCATTTCCCAATCGTGTCAGTTGGCAATGCGAAAACCCTAAAATTGAGGGCTTATAGCTGGAGCACGAGTCTTAATTCGTCGATGGCGCGTGTGGCCCATCGGATGGCGACGTCTGATGTGATGGCTGCATTTTTGAGCCATTCCATGCCGAAATCTCTAGCATATGCCAGCGGAGCATCTTCTGCCGCGCAGAGCAGTGCGACGAGCACCAGAAGGTTGGCGATGTAGATCACAGCAAGGGAGAGGAAAGTGCCGTTTTCTTTGAGGTCGGGTTGATCGCGTGGGATCATCCAGAGTGTCCAAATCATGTGGAAGGTCCATGTGATGCCCATGACACCGTAGAAGGTGAGCTGGCCAGATTGAGGGATGTTGTAGAAGAGATTGGTGACGGCGTAGATGACGGCGCAGACAGCGGACCAAAATGGTACGAAGTAGGGCGAGAGAGCGATGAGCAGATTGGTCTTGTTGGTTTTGATGTAGCCACCATCGGCGCTGACATAAAATCCTGAGACTTTGCCGCGGCAGAGCCAGACAAAGACCACGTGGGTGAGTTCGTGGCCGAGCACGTAGAGGTAGAGGAAGAATGGTTGGAGCAGGCCCGACCAGAACCAGCCGATCATGAGGATGCAGCCTGTGGCGAAATACCAGAATGCGGGTGTTTGCCAGAAGCCTTGTTCGATGGTGGCGTGAGAGAAACGCGAAAGGAGGGTCCATGTGGTCACTCCGCCGATGGGGAGCAGCACAAGGCCGAGTGCCCAGCGGAACAATCGCTTGAGGATGCTCACCTCGTCGAACTCATCCGCGATGTCCGTGGCTGCGATGGCGGCTTGGACAGATTTCATTTTGCGCCTGCCGCTGCGGCGGTTGGCTTTCTCATGGGCGCGTCGGTTGGCCGAGGTGACGGCGCCTTTCAGGGACATGCGGTTACTCCGCTGATGGTTCAGCGTGCGCTTTTTCCGGGGGTTGGCTCGGCGCTTGGGCATATTTCGGATGAGTTTTTATTTCGGAAATCTTAATAGTTCAAGGCGTAACCCAATCTGAATTTGGGTGGGCTTTGCCAGGGTGGCCGGATCAACGTGATCTGGGGCGTAGGAGAAAAATAGCCTCACTAGGGCTCGAACCTAGAATGACGGAATCAAAATCCGTAGTGTTACCATTACACCATGAGGCTTTTTTGAGGGCGATTTGCCCTGCGGCGGGCGGAAACTAAACCGCTGGCCTGCAGTTTGGCAACATGGAAAATGGATGAATTTGAGAGTCATTTTTTCAATTTCGGCATGTGCAAATGCCGTGGCATGGGTAGTTTCCCAACGTTCATGCCTGCTAAAATTCGATTTGTCTCCTCCTACGCTACCGGCTTGGTTCTCGCCAAAGTCGGCCACCCGCAACGCAATGAACCTCTGCAAACCTCAAAAGAGGTGTTTTTGGTAAGCGATGAGGATCAGGAAAAGCTGACTCCTTTGTTCCTAAAGCCGTTCAAAAACCTGACGGGTCATCGGTTTCGTCACCATGCGAGTTTGGATCAGCATGAGATGCATGCGAATTGCTCGACGATTTTTGCGTCGGAAGAAGGACTGCTGGAGAAAGGCTGTGATATTGCCAAGCGGCTCTATGCAAAATCGAATCATCCGAACATCAAATCGGGCGATCTGTGCATTGCCTTGATCAAAGACATTGAGATCGATGGCGAGCGCGTTAGCGGATTGTGCATTCTCAAGTCTGAGAGTGTGGTGCCGTTTTTGAGCATTTCGACCAAGGATGGTGACTTGGAGTTGCACACGGAGGAGGGCATCAATCCGGAGCGCATCGATAAAGGGTGTTTGGTGATCAACCACCAAGCCAGCAAGGGGTATCATATATTGACCTTCGATCGATCGGGAGGCGAATCGCGGTTTTGGGTGAGGGATTTCTTGGGAGTTGTGCCGATAACGGACAGTCCGTTTTTGACCAACCAGTTTGCGGACATGGCGGTTTCCTTCATGGAAGGCGAATCGCCGAAAGGAGAGCCGAGTGATGACTCACCACCCTGGGCAGACCGCAAGGCGGTGAGCGATGCGGTGGGATACTTTGAGGAGCGGGATCATTTCAGCCTGCAAGAGTTTGAGGAGCGCGTCTTGAAGACTCCAGAAGCGAGGGAGAAGTTTGCGCAGCATCGTGCCAAGGTGGAGGAGGAGACGGGACGCAAGTTTGAAGATGAATTTGAGATCTCGAAAAAAGACCTCGGTAAGGCGAAGAAACGGCTGTCTTCGGTGATGAAGCTGAATACCGGCGTGGAGATCAAACTGAAGCCAAGTGTGGCGCAAGATCCGAGTGCGGTATTGGAGCACGGTTATGACGAAGCGAAGAAAATGAAGTTTGTGAAAGTTTTCCACGACGAAGATCTGGCCAAATGACTAAGGGTTTGTAGCTGCAATCAGGGTGCGGCTGCGATTGAATGATGTCTATGTTGAAGGCAATTAGGAATTTTATCGTGCTGCCGCTTGGGCTGGCTTTGGGGTTGTTGGTGGGATGCCTTGCGGAGCCGAGTAAGCCAAACATCGTATTATTCGTTGGCGACGATCACAGCGTTTGGGATGTTGGCTGTTATGGGAACAAGGTGATCAAGACTCCGAATTTGGATCTGCTAGCGAGTCAGGGGATGAGGTTTGATCGGGCGTTTACCATCACGGCGATGTGTGCGCCGGCGCGCAGCATGCTCTACACAGGTTTGGGGCCTGTGAGGAATGGCTGCTACATGAACCACGGAAAAACCCATGCTCACATAAAATCGTTGCCGCATTATCTCAAACCATTGGGATATCGCGTGGTTTTGGCAGGTAAGACTCACATTAAGCCGAAGTCCGTCTATCCATTTGAATACGTGGCTCAGCGAGAAGCCTATGGAGTCAT
Source organism: Luteolibacter sp. (assembly GCA_043566505.1). Lineage (GTDB taxonomy): Bacteria > Verrucomicrobiota > Verrucomicrobiia > Verrucomicrobiales > Akkermansiaceae > Luteolibacter. The sequence goes on from CP121322.1 coordinate 2,208,910, forward strand.
CCAAGGGGATGAGCCGTTTTGTTTGATCGTTGCATCGAACGAACCCCACACGCCACATACCGGCCGCGATTACCCCTTGGATGATATGACAGTGCCTCCGTATTTGCCCGACTTGAAGTCGGCCAAAGTGGGGATCTCCGCTTATTACACCGACATCGACAAGCTCGACCGAGAGATTGGCGGAGTCATGGCGATGTTGAAAAGCTCAGGGATAGAAAAGAACACTCTATTCGTTTACGCGGGCGACCACGGCTACGGCTTGATGGCCAAGTGGACGTGTTACGAGACGGGGTTAAGAGTGCCATTCATTGTACGCTGGCCGGGCATGGTGAAGGCGGGTTCATCCACCGATGCGATGGTAAGTTTTGTCGATGTGCTTCCAACATTTCTCGAGGCCGCAGGAGCGGAACCCGCCAAGGATATTGATGGCAAAAGCTTCATCGGAGTCCTCAGTGGCGAGAAAAAAACGCACCGTGACAGGATCTATGGGTTGCACACGAATCAAGGCATCATTTACGGCCAAGACTATCCTGTCCGATCGGTGCGTGACAATCGTTTCAAATACATCCGCAACCTCAATCCCGACGGGCGCCCCACCAATGTCTCGACCTGCGACAGCAAAGATCAGGAAAAGACTACGGGTCTCTGGGGTGAGTGGAGAGAGGCGGCAAAGACGGACGAGAAAGTCGCGAAGTTGCTAAAGCGGGTGATGGATCGTCCTGCCGAAGAGCTCTACGACTTGGAAGCGGATCCATGGGAGCTCAACAACCTTGCGAAGCATCCAGATCACGCGAAGACAAAAGCTCGCCTGAGAAGAGAGCTTGATCAATGGATGAAGCAGCAGGGTGATCAGGGGATGGCATCGGAACTCAAAGTAGAGCTCCATAAAACCATGAGGTGATCGTGAGTTCTATTTTGGAACTTCAATCGTAAACTTGGTCTCTTCGCCAGGAACAGAACTCACGTTGATCGTTCCGCCATGGGCTTCAATCGCTCTTTTCACAATGGATAGGCCGAGGCCCGTGCCTTTGATTTCCTGTTGCGAGTGTTGTTTGTCCACCCGGTAAAACCGCCTGAAGATATGTTCCAGATCGGCGCTGGGGATGCCGACACCATCATCTTTGACCCAGATGCGGTGGTGGTTCTCTGTGTCTTCAGCGCCCACTTCCATTTTCAAACCTTTGCGTGGATTTTGTTTGAGCGCGTTTTCCACCAAGTTGAATAGCACTTGGGCCCAATAGAAGCGGTCGCCGTGGATTGTGATGTCACCTTTTGGTATGGTGATTTGAACATCCGCTTCTTGATTCCGAATCATCGACTCCAGGCGTTCGAGGATGTCGTTGATGCATTCCCTGAGACTAAAGTCATCAAGCGTCAGGCCGCTCTCCTTGCTGGATTCGAGTCGAGAAATCAGCAGCATTTCTTCGACGATGCGCGAGATGCGGTCGGAGTGTTTGCGCATGATGCCAAGGAATCGTCGGCTCATCTCTGTGTCCTCTAACATTCCGTCATCGAGCAAGTTCTCGAGGTAGCCACTGATGATGGCCATCGGGGTTCGAAGTTCGTGAGAGGCGTTGGCAACAAAGTCTTTGCGGATTTGCTCGGTTTGGTGTGCATGAGTGATGTCACGCATCACGATCCGAGTGGCGGGAGAGAGACCCTCTTGCGAGATCATGGGTGAGGAGTCGATCACCCATGTCTGATAGGTCTTGGAAACATCCTCATCATTGGATGAACTTTTGATGGGGAAGGTGGCCTGAGTCTGATGAGGGCCGCCAGCGCGCAAGCAATCGTTGAGAGCTTCGGTGAGGCGTGTATCGAGGAACGTTTCACGTATGGGCCGCCCTGACAGTTTCTTGGTGTTGAAAAAGCGATTGGCAGCAACATTCGCATAGCTGATCAATTCGGCATCATCGATAATCAGGAAGACGTCACTGAGGGCATCGAGGAGATTGTCGCGTTCGTTGCCTGCGCGTTGGAGTTCGTGCTTCAGGTGCTGCTCCATTTTGGAGAGCTTCTCTTCATATTCAACCCTCGCACGATAAGCGCGAATGGCAATGATGGCGATGCCGATCAAAGCCGTAACGGCGATGACAGTGGCAAGTATGTTGTAGTCGATCATTCGCGGTTCTTGGCCACAAGGTAGCCGATACCGCGAACAGTCTCAATCCATGATCCATGATCTCCGAGTTTTTGTCGGAGGCGCTTCATGTGCGTATCCAGCGTGCGGCTGTGAGCGGAGTCGCTGTAACCCCAGACGGTGCGAAGCAGATCGTTGCGATCTTGGGGTTTCCCGGCGCGCTCGCAGAGGTAGAGGAGCAATTTGAACTCGGTGGAGGTGAGCTCGACCGGTTCGTTATCGAGATAGAACTTCACCGATGTTTTATCGAAGCGAAATGGACCGTGCGTCATTTCGGTCGAACCAGGAGCGGCATCGGAGCGCTTCCTTCGCCGCCCTCGCGCCAGTAGGCGTGGGTCATGCAGTGGTGTCGGCCGACCTCCTTGCCCGCCTCCACTTCGCGTCCTTTGGGGACAGCCCAGTGGAAGAGTCCGTTGAAGCGGGTGACGCGTTTGCCAGTGGCTGAGGGTTTGACGTGTTCAAGGAATGTTGAAAATCGACCGATGACTTTCTTTTCGTTGAGGGTGTTTGCCACCTCGCAGAAGCGCTCGAGTGAGACGCCGGCGATTTCCGCACGCTTGTCCCACGGGTTTGGGCAAACCTCATCGAGGCTGAGCTCTTCCTTGAGGGCGAGCAGCACCTTCCATTCCTCCTCATTGAGGTCGACTGTGGCGGTGGTCATCATTACGGCAGGGGTGTCGGTTTTATCGCCGGGTTCCAGGGCTTTGCGGCGGGTGTGGCCGACTCCAAGAGCGAACACACCATTGGCAGGCATCAGAAGGTATTCGGTGGCACCGGTAAGGCGCATCAGCACCTTTGCATGCTCGTCTAGAGATTCGCCAACAGGCACCTTGAGGGTGGTCCACAGGCGATAGCTGGAACCGGAGACATCGCTGTCAGTCGAGCGAATGACGACGTGACCCGAGAATGGATCTTCTTTGGCCATGAACTCGAAGGCATCGTTGAGTTTTTCCTCGGGGACTTTCCAAGCGACCAATGCGCCGTGCGCGAGTTTGGTGGAGAGCAATGTTTGTCGAACGCGGCGAATGATTCCCGCTTCCAGCATGACGCGGATGCGCTCAATCACCGTTTCGAGAGGAACGCCGGATTGCTCGGCGATGATGTGAAACGGTTTCTCCTGAAAGCCAGCCACCAAATCTTCCGAGATGGCGAGGATTTGCGCGTTGATGGGATCGTTGTGTTCGACGGGAATGGACATGGTGGTAAATGCTGAAAATTGGAAATTCTGAAAAGCTGAAAGCGGGCTTCAGCTGTTTTGGATGAGGTGTTTGAGGTATTCGAGAGCGGATTCGCGATCAAGGATTCTTCCTTCGAGCTGTTCGGTTTCGATGGTTTGAAGGATCTCCTTGAATCGTGGTCCTGGTTCTAGGCCGTGATCGATGAGATCGCGTCCCTTGACCAGAGGTTCAGGGATAAGGGGCTCGGCATCAAACTCTTCCTGTTTGATGCGGAGAAAATCGTAATTTTCGGTGAATCCGTTGGATGACCCGCAATCGACACGATGCAGCTCCATTTCCTTCTCAAAGGTGGGCTGGGACATGAATCGTTTCAACTTTGCCACGCGCATTTGCTGAACATTCATGAACTGCATGTGGCGCGCGACCATGGGGACGACGGAGTCGATGGTGTGATTCGGGTAACGAAGTCGGCGGAGGATGGTCTCGGCCATCTCCGCGCCCATCGCATCGTGGCCGTTGAAGCGAATCCTGCCGGTGTCATCATCGACACTGCGGCAGGGAGGCTTGGCGATGTCGTGCAGGAGAACCGCAAGGCAAAGATCGAGCGGGGCATCATCCTCAAGCATATCGAGCATGATCATGGTGTGCGTGAAGACGTCTCCTTCGGGGTGCCACTGAGGAGGTTGGTCGCAACCGATGAGGGGCATGACTTCTGGAATGAACTTCTCCATCAAGCCTGTGTTGACCAATCGCTCGATACCATCGCGCCTTCTAGGGGAGGTGATGATTTTCGAAAACTCATCGCGGATTCGTTCAGGTGATATTTTTCCTAACAGATGAGCATTCTCTTTCAATGCTGCTTCTGTTGTGGGCTCGATGTTGAATCCGGTATATGCAGCAAAGCGCACCGCTCGAAGAAGGCGGAGCGCATCTTCGGTGAATCGTTTGTTGGGGTCGCCGATGGCGCGAATGATTTTCGCGTCGATGTCTTGGCGTCCGTCCACGTAGTCGAAGATCTCGCCAGTGGTGGGGTTCTCAAATAGCCCATTGATCGTAAAATCCCGGCGTTTGGCGTCTTCCTCTGGGGTCGAGAATTCAACGGATTCAGGGTGTCTCCCGTCCTTGTAGCTACCGTCGGTGCGGAAGGTCGCGATTTCGATCATGTGGCCACTTTCCTTGGCGATGATGACGCCAAAGTGAGCGCCGACTTCATTGGCGCCGGGGAATAGGCCGAGAACTTCTTTGGGTGTTGCTGATGTCGCGATGTCGAAGTCTTTGGGTTGTTTGCCGAGCAGTTGGTCGCGCACCGAGCCACCCGCAAAATAAGCGGTGTGGCCGGCTTGATGAAGTCGGCCCGCCAATGCCATGGCTGCCTCGCGAGCAGTGATGGATGATGGTGTGCTCAAGGTGTCGGGCGTGTGCCTTCGTAAATGGAGACGACTCCGCATGTCAGTGGTGTTGCGTCGGTATCGGTAAATCCGGTCGACTCTAACAAATCGCACATATCGGAGCCAGAGGGGAATTGCTCAATTGATCCGCCGAGGTATTCGTAGGCGTCCTTTTGTGCGGTAAGCATGCCTGCGAGTTTTGGGAGAATGTTGTGCAGGTAAAACCGGTAGGGTGCCCGCAAGATTCCTCGAGGCAGTGAGAAGTCGAGGATGAGAAGTTTACCGCCAGGTTTCAGCACGCGATGCATCTCGGTCAGTGCAGCTGGGTAGTCGGCCATGTTGCGCAGGCCAAAAGCGACGGTAACAACATCGAAGTGATCGTCATCGAAAGGCAGTTTCAAGGCATCCGCGACGAGGGTCTTGTGAACGCCACGGCTCGATGCGTGGGCGAGCATCTCGGCGCAGAAGTCTGAGGCGATCACATCGCATTTCGGGCAGTGGTCTTGGATCTCGAGGGCGAGGTCGCCAGTGCCGGATGCGACGTCCAAGAGAGTCTTTGGTTTGATACGGCGGATGCGAGCGGTGACGACTTTGCGCCACCAAATGTCCATGCCGCAGCTCAGCACATGGTTGGTGAGGACATAGCGATCAGCGATACGAGCAAAAGCATCGCGAACATAGACGGCATCTGGCATGCCTGACCTTTGGGCTGCACCGACGAGTAATCAAGCGGTAAGGCTGAGAATCACTGACTCTTCTTGCGAGCTTGCTTGAGGATCTCAGGGTTTGCTTCCAGCGTTTCCACGACGGCGCGAATGGCTTTCAGTGTGGGGCGGGAGATATGGTGTTCCATGCCTTCAACGTCTTTGTAGATCGTTTCTTCTTCAATATCGAAGAGGCGGAGGAAGTGGGTGAGTGTTTCGTGGCGGTCAATGATCGCCTTGGCGATGCGGTGGCCTTCATCGGTGAGAGTTGTGCCGCGGTATTTTTCGTGGACGACCAGTCCCTCGGCGTCCAATCGACGAAGCATATTGGTCACGCTGGCTTGAGAGATGTTGAGGTTCTTAGAGATGTCGATCGCTCGGGCGTATCCTTTTTCCTCAATGAGGTGGAGTATCTGCTCAAGGTAGTCGTCCATCGCAGTGGATCCCGATCCACCAGAACGGTTTGCTTCAGTCGTCATGTCAAAAGACCCTACTCATGAATTCCGGTCTGCAAAGGCAAGTTTTAGCCTAGGCTTATTTTTTTAGGTTTCCTCATCTCCGCCGAGATTGATGCCAGGCGGAGGTGTCTGGATTGAGCAAGAGGTCGAGATTCTTGTCCTGAATGTCCAGGGCTTGGATCAAATGCTCTAACAAGACCAATGAGGCCACGGCATCGAATAGAGCATCGTGCCATGATTTTTCGGGCACCAGTTCTCGGACTTTATCGTCCAACTGGAGAGCGGTGCAGAGTTTGCCGAGAGAATGGTCTGGAAGCGTCGGCCACGCTGCGCGCGCGAGCAGAAGGGTGTCGATCCATGGCTCGAAGCCGTGACCTGGAAATGCCCTCAGGAATCGTTTTTCGGTGCCTTTGCCGTGAGCGACGACCACGGCATCCGCGAGTCGTCCTTTGAGTTCCGGCCAAAGGGAGAGTAGGCTGGGGGCTTGTTTGAGGTCATCGGCGGTGATGCCGTGGACTTTCTGAGCTGACCACTGGATGGGTTGGTCGGTGGCGAGGTAGGAGACGTAGGGTTGGTGATGGCCTTTGTTGACGGACCAGTGGGACAGCCCGACTTGAACCGGGCTATCGGTTTTTCCACGACTTGCTCCCGCCGACTCGAAGTCGATGGCTGTGAAGCGGCAATCACGGATGGCAGGCATCGGGGTGACTCTGGCATTTGGGGCCGAGCGGAAGCAATCGCAATGGTGTTGGGATGTTGCAAATTGCGGGGGATGGTGGATTTTGGCGGTGATGACAGATTGGGAACAACGCTATCAGGATGGAGATACGCCATGGGACAAGGGATCCGCGGCGCCGCCATTGGTGGAGTTGTTGGAGAAAAAGGGGCCGGAGCTTTTTGGGGATGGTTGGGTGATGGTGCCTGGATGCGGGGTGGGCCATGATGTCAGGGAGTTGTCTGGGGCGGGACTGACGGTCTTGGGAGTGGATGTTGCGTCATCGGCCATAAAACGTGCCCATGATTATCCACGAGCCATGGCTGAGGCCTATGAGTTAGGAGACATTCTGGACGTGCGCTGGCGCAATGGGAGAGAGGGGCAATTCAGCGGGTGGTGGGAGCACACGTGCTTTTGTGCCATCGACCCATCGATGCGCGACGCCTATGCGCAGGCAGCTGGCGAGTTGCTCACAGAGGGCGGAGTTCTGGCGGGGGTGTTCTTTTTGAATCCCCATGATCTAGGTGAGGAGCAGGACGGGCCGCCCTACGGGGCGACTGTCGACGAGATCCAGTCCCGCTTTTCTGCATGGTTTGAATTTTTGGAGGGTTGGGTTCCCGGATCGGCCTATCCGGGGAGAGAAGGTCGCGAGTGGATTGGGATATTTCGGAGATTGCCCAATCCCTAGGTTGCGAGATGCACGAGATCCAGCTAGCGTGTCGCTATCTTCAACGTATGAAACGAATTTTCACAGCGACTTGCATCGGCTTCTTGGTGGTGACAGCCATTGGGGCTGAGGACGAGCGACTGTATGTGAACAACAAGAAAGTGCCTGAGAACCGTCAGGACCTTGATGCCATCCAGTCGACTTTGATGAAGGTTTTGCCGAGAGCTCGCGCGGCGACGGTTTGCGTGAAACTAGGCAAAGGTTCGGGGTCGGCGGTCATTGTTTCGCCAGATGGATTGGTTCTCACTGCGGCACACGTCAGTCAGGACGCAGGCAAAAAAGTCACCTTGGTTTTTGAGGATGGGACAGAGGTGGAAGGCAAGACCCTGGGTCTCAACTCTGAGACCGATGCCGGAATGATTCAGATTGTTACCAAGCGTGAAGAAGAATGGCCTTATGTTGAGATCGATCGGGACGATGCGTCCATTCTTGGTGATTGGGTGTTTGCATTGGGGCACTCTGGTGGGTTCGACAAAGACCGCGGCGTGGTGGTGCGATTGGGTCGCCTTGTGCGGTTGGCGAATTCGACTTTTCAGTCCGACTGCTTGCTCATTGGTGGCGACTCGGGAGGCCCGTTGTTTGACATGAATGGCAAGTTGATCGGCATCAACTCGCGGGTGGGCAAAGAGCTTCAGAGCAACATGCACGTGCCGATGACGGAGTTCACCAAGTATTGGGACGAGATGGTCAAAGGGGAGTTCATGGGTGAAGGTCCATTTGCACAGAAGGCCGTTAAAGGAAACGGCTACCTTGGGATGGCGTCGGAGGCCCACGAAGGCGGAGGAATCAAGGTCACCGTGGTTGGTGAAAATTCGCCTGCAGAAAAGTCAGGAATCAAAGTGGGTGATGTGCTTCTCACCATGAACGAGAAGCCACTCTCAAAGCGGGATGATTTGAAAGAAATCATGAAGGATTTGTCTGTCGGGGATGAGGTCGTTTTTGAGCTCACGAGAGATGGTAAAAAAGAAACTCTAACAGTAACTATCGGTGAACGTTAATTGGATCATAGCAATCGCTACCATTGGAGCAGTGATTTCGGCGGAGGCTCAGATGAGCTTAGAGGCACCCTACCGTAGCACGGGCAAGGCAATGATGCAGGTGTTTGAGCCGCAGCGAGCGGTCATCCAAAAATCCAGCGCTGTGATCATGGATGGTCGCGATGAGTCGGCCTATGGCGTGGTGATATCTCCTGACGGTTACATCCTCACCAAGGCAAGTGAGTTTGAGCTGCTGAAAGACCCTCAGGTCTTGATTGATCGCAAGAGATACAAGGAAGTTGAGGTGTTTGGAACGGACCCGAGCTGGGATGTTACGCTCATCAAAGTTGATGCAACCAACTTAACACCAGTGATATATGCAGAATCTAGCGAGGTCAAAACTGGAACTTGGGTGGTTGGAAATGGAGCGACCTCCATGTTCAAACGGCGTGTTTTGATGGGGGTCGTGGCCGCGAATATTCGCGAAGTGCCTGCTGAAGGAGGCTTGGCGATTGGTGTCCAACTCAAGATGGAGAAGGATCAACTGAAGGTTGAGAAGGTGAACGAAAAAGGGGGAGCCCATGATGCCGGGATCAAAGAGGGCGATGTGATTTTGAAAGTCGAGGGGAAGTCGGTCAAAAAAGTTGAGGACATTGCCGAGCTGCTGAATGACAAAGAAGCAGGAGACAAAGCGGAGTTCATTTGCCTGCGTGACGGCAAGCAGGTGAAGGTCATGGTAGAGCTCAAAGTGAAGAAAGATTTGTTTGGTGGGCAGATGAGCCGCAACGACATGATGAGTGGTTTGTTTTCCAGGCGGAGAAGTGGGTTTCCTCGGGTCTTACAGCACACCATTCTTGGAGCTCGCAACACCGTGGGTGGGCCGCTCCTTAATTTGGACGGCGAGTGCCTAGGAATGAACATCGCTCGTGCCAACCGCGCGGAGAGTTTCGCTATCCCAGTTGAGAATTTGAAAGAGATTGGTGAGCGATTGATGAAAGAAGCGAAGAAGTAAGTCGGATTTCCTAGTTTTCACCCTCATATGATTGATCTCGTTACTTTGCTTCTCATTGTCGCCGTCTCCTTGATGGTTGTTTTGGTGCTGTTGTCGGTTGTAGTTCTTCGTCGTTTGGGCCGACTCCAAAAGCAGCTTGGATCTTCCCAAGTGGCTCATCGCGAGTCACATCAGCCTGTCCAAGAGGTTGGGTCGGGCAGTGCATTTGATGAGTTTCTGAACGAAGATCCAAAGCGTCAGACGCTGACCAAGTCGGAGCAATTTGCGGAGTTCCGAAAATGGCGAAAAGAGAAGGGGATGAATTGGTCAGGTTGAGGGGCTAATTGAGACCCATTCTCAATCGCATAAATTGCCTAAAATAGGTTTTTTTCCATTGCAAGAAGAGCTTGGGTTTGCATCCTCGCCGCGCATCGATGGGCGTCCCTTGTTCATTGATGTCCGAATGAGAAATCATTCGAAAATCCCCATCTCGTACTGCATCGCTCACCGCCATGGCAAACATCTTTCCCCGCTGGTCCAATCTGCTGCCTTTTAAAATTGCCATTTGCTTAGGAGCTGCAGGAGCAGGAGTCGCCCTTGCATTCGCCTATTACGCCACTCCAAAGGCCACTCGCGTTGGTTATCAACCGACTCAACCCATCCCATTTTCTCACAAGATCCACGTTGATCAGCTCGGCTTGGATTGTCGCTATTGCCACTCATTTGCTGAGGTTTCCGGTCATTCCAACGTCCCGACAGGCAACACATGTTGGAACTGTCACCAGCACGTTCAAACCAACAGCCCGAAGCTCGAGCCTCTTCATCGCTCGATGAACCCGCAGCATCCCGAGTATCACGGGAGCCCGATCGAATGGGTGCGGATCCACAAGTCGCCTGACTACGTTTATTTCAACCACTCCGCTCACTTGGCGCGCGGCATTTCTTGCCAGAGCTGCCACGGCGACGTTCACAAGATGGAAGTGGTTTACCAAGCTGAGCCCCACTCGATGGCTTGGTGTTTGGACTGCCACCGCGCACCGGAGGATCATCTCCGTCCACTTGAGGAAGTTTTCAATTTTGAATACAGCGATGCCGATGTTGCGAAATACACCGACGACGAAGGCATCACCACCACCAAGGAGCTCGGCAAGAAACTCAGGGAGCAATTCCACGTTCATCCGAAAACCAGCTGTGCCACCTGTCACCATTGATCGCCCCTTTCTACTCACCCATTTCCTAATCTCAGCAGTCCGAACATGAGCAAACGCATTTTGCAGCACCCCGAGGTTCCTTCCGACGAAAACACCGTCGCCTGGCGCAGTGCAGGTCAACTTGAGGACACACCGGAATTCCGTGGTTGGCTGGACCGTGAATTCCCACGTGCCGCCGCAGAACTTTCCAACGAAGGAGAAGTTGAAACTTCACGCCGTAGCTTCATGAAGCTGATGGGTGCATCGACAGCGCTCGCTGGTTTTGGCCTTGCTTCATGCCGCCGTCCTGAATCCTACATTGTTCCTTACACCGAGGCTCCAGAGTGGGTGATTCCGGGCAAAGCAACTTATTACGCTTCCTCGATGCCACGTGCGGCTGGTGCGACACCATTGGTGGTGACCACCTTCGAAGGCCGCCCAACCAAGCTCGGCCCAAACAAATTGCATCCTGATGCGAGCGGTACTGACATCTTCGCTCAAGCATCGGTTCTCGACCTTTATTCTACCTCGCGCTCTCGCAAGATTCTCAAAAAAGGCAGCGCCGCCAAACGGGCTGATCTGGATGCGGCGATTGCTGGAATCGCAAAAAACAAAGACGCGAAGATTGGTTTCCTCTTTGGTGCCGACGATTGCCCAACGCGGATCGAGCTCAACAACAAGCTCAAAGGCAAATTTGGTAACGCCAAGTTTTACCAATACGAAGCCCTCAGCCCGAAGAGCGCTGCAGGCGATGGCGTGAAACTCGTCGCGGACTTCGAGAAGGCCGATCGCATTTTGGCATTCGACTGCGACTTCGCATCGACCGACCCGCAAGGTCCCGTCACTCCTTTCTTCAATCGTCGTAAGCCAGAAGGCAAAGCCTACGACCTCAAGCCAGACGCTTCGAAAATGAACCGCCTCTATGCGGTTGAAGCAGCCTACTCGTTGACGGGTGGCATGGCAGATCACCGCTTGCGTGTTGCGCCAAGCCAAGTGGCAGTGATTGCTCAGGCAGTTGCAGCCGCGTTCAATGTGGTGAACGTCAAAGCTCCTTCCCTCAACGAGCATCAAGCCGAGTGGGTGGCAGCGATGGTTGCCGACCTCAAGAAGAGTGGTGGCAATTCACTCGTCCTTGCGGGATCTCGCCAAACTGCTGAGGTTCAAGGGCTTGCGTTAGCAATCAATAAAAAGCTCCAGAGCAAAGCGCTGCTCACGCTTCAAAGCGAAAACACAGGATTGGGCGATCTCGATGGTCTGATCACCGACATCAAAGCGGGCAATATCGACACCCTCGTGGTGGCGACTCCGTCGAATCCAATTTACGATGCGCCGGCCGATCTCGAGTTTGCGAAGGTCTTCGCATCCGTGCCGACCACCATTCATCTTGGTGAGCGTGCTCATGCGACCGCATTGGCGTCCACTTGGCACATTCCAGCAGCTCATTACCTCGAGTCCTGGTCCGATGCTCGCACGGCTCGCGGCACCTACACTGTGGTGCAGCCGATGATTCTTCCACTCTACGACGACTGCGTTTCTGAGCTCGAATTGCTTCTCGCGCTTCTCTCCGATGAGGGCAAGTTGCTGAATGGCGAAGGTGAAGAAGGTGCGGCATCGCCAGCCTACACAGCGGTTCGCGAGACTTTTGCCATGAAGGGCGAAGCCGGGGACGCCGCTTGGAAACAATTGCTGCGCGACGGTTTCTATGCTGCTGACAAATACGAGGCGGTTGATGCCATCGCGACCATCCCAACGACCAGCACTCCAAAAGCACCGACAGAGAAGTCGTTGGAAGTTATTTTCTCCACTGACGCCTCCGTTTACGATGGTCGTGGAATCGACAACTCCTGGTTGCAAGAAGCGCCTGATCCAGTCACCAAGCTGACTTGGGACAACGCTGCGTTGATCGCACCGAAGACAGCGAAGGCGCTCGGCATCTACGACAAGATTCTTGAAGTTGAGCCAGAAGGCAAAGCCCTCGGCTTTATTCCTATTGAAGGAAAGTTCACTGCTGTCGGTCCTGACGGCGAAGGTGAAAACCGCAAGTCGCCACTGATCGTGGTCGAAGTGAACGGCCAGAAGCTGAAGCTTCCTGTTTTGGTTTCATTCGGTCAGGCAGAAAACACCATCATCATTCCGCTCGGCTACGGCCAAGGATTCGACAAAGAGGACGAGCTCGGCCGCGAAGACAATCCGAACAACGTGGGTCTCGTCGGTGTGAACCGCGGATTCAATGCTTACCCGCTTCGGAAGGCTGCTAGTTCGTACTACGCCACTGGTGCAAAAGTTTCCGTCACCAACGAGCGCTACTCCATGGCTCTCACCCAAGAGCACAGCGCCATGTATGGTCGTGCACTTGCCCGTGAGGTTTCGACCAACAAGGCCGGCAAAAAGGGGGAGTTTGATGAGCAGCTTGCGAAGGTTGCCAAGCAGGGCATGGACTCCCATGCGCCGCCGAATATTTATCAATACAAACCCGAAGGTTCATCCACTTGGGATCCAGACGAAGACGGCAATGCAAAGCCACTGATCAACGACAAGTTGCATCAATGGGGAATGTCCATCGACCTGACTTCCTGCATGGGGTGTTCTGCATGCTCGGTTGCGTGTCAGGCTGAAAACAACATTCCGGTCGTCGGTAAAGAGCAAGTCGCGAAAGGTCGCGAGATGCACTGGATCCGCATGGACCGCTACTACGCCTCGCAAGAGCACGAGCTCGATAAAGACGGCTACAAAGTGAAGGACAAACAGACTGGCAAATACAACGAAGCGCCAGAATGGGTCAGCGATAACCCATCCCTCATTCCTCAGCCTGTGGCATGTGTGCAATGTGAATCAGCACCGTGTGAAACCGTTTGCCCAGTGAACGCCACCGTTCACACAGAAGATGGCCTCAACGCCATGGCCTACAACCGCTGCATCGGTACTCGTTACTGCGCAAACAACTGTCCTTACAAAGCACGTCGATTCAACTTCTTTGATTACAACAAGCGCAACCCGCTGATTGCTCACAACCTCGAGCGCGGACCACTCGGTCAGAAAGATCAGGGCGGCGCGGATCACTTGCAGAAGAACCCGAACGTGACGGTTCGTATGCGTGGTGTGATGGAAAAATGCACTTACTGTGTGCAGCGCCTCAAGGACGCCGTCATTCGCCAGAAGCGTGGTCAGAAACAAGAGATGCTTGTTGCTGGCAAGAAGTCCTCCGAAATGGAAGTCACCAAAAGCACCCTGCGTATCCCGGTCGACTCCGTTAAAACCGCCTGTCAGGAAGCATGTCCTGCAGAGGCCATCACCTTCGGCAACCTTCTCGATAAGGAAAAATCCACGATGTATCGCAGCAAGCACATCGAGCGGAATTACGATCTTCTCAACTATGTCGGAACTCGTCCGCGCACCAGTTACTTGGCGCGCGTTAAGAACCCGAACAAAGCCATGCCTGATGCACAATACATCGGCAAGGCGACCATCAATATGGCTTAACTCGAGCCCTGAATTTACCCTCTAGCATCTGACCTTCACCATGGCATCCACCACAGAGACCGCTCCAGCATCGCAAACGGAAGTTAAACTTCCCGTGCTTGAGCGTGAGCAACTCGTTCTCCAAGGCCGCTCCTATCATTGGATCACCGAGCGTATCTGCGGAGTTGTTGAAAACCGTCAGCCGCTGTTGTGGTGGTTGCTCTTCATTCCATCGGCATTGATCGCAGCGATTGGTGTTGGCGGTGGTTTGTTCCACCTCGTTTCGACGGGTGTTGGCGTATGGGGCAACACCAACCGCGTGATGTGGGGATGGCCGATCGTGAACTTCGTTTTCTGGATTGGTATTGGTCACGCCGGAACGTTGATTTCAGCAATTCTATTCCTGACGCGACAAAACTGGCGGACCTCGATTAACCGAGCGGCAGAAGCCATGACCATTTTCGCGGTGATGTGCGCGGGTATTTTCCCAGCCTTCCACGTCGGTCGCGTTTGGTTCGCGTGGTTCTTGGCACCCGTGCCGAATGCCAATGCTGTTTGGCAGAACTTCAAGTCGCCACTTCTCTGGGACGTCTTCGCGGTTTCGACTTACTTCACCGTTTCATTGATCTTCTGGTATCTTGGTATGGTTCCCGACCTCGCGACGATTCGCGACCGTTGTAAGCCAGGTCTTCGCAAGATTCTCTACGGCATTTTCTCCCTTGGTTGGCGCGGTGGTAACCGTCAGTGGAGCCACTACGAGATGGCTTACTTGTTGCTCGCAGCGCTTTCCACACCGCTCGTTCTTTCCGTTCACTCCGTCGTGTCGTTCGACTTCGCGACCTCCGTTGTTCCGGGTTGGCACACCACCATCTTCCCACCGTATTTCGTGGCGGGTGCGATCTTCGGTGGTTTCGCGATGGTGCTGACCATCATGATTCCAGCTCGCTTCATCTACGGTCTTCAGGATTTGATCACGATGAAGCACATCGACAACATGGCGAAGATCATCCTGCTGACCGGCACGATCGTCGGTTACGCCTACTTGATGGAGTTGTTCGTCGCGTTCTACTCCGGTGCGCTTTATGAAATGGCGGCCTTCAAATACCGCATCGCCGGTCCTTATTGGTGGGCGTACGCCTTGATGATGTCACTCAATGTAATTTCACCTCAGTTCTTCTGGTTCAAGAAATGCCGCGAAAACCTCTGGGTTGTGATGGCGATCGCGATGTGCGTGAACGTCGGTATGTGGTTCGAGCGCTTCGTGATCATTGTGACCACCTTGGCGCGCATGTGGCTGCCAGGTGACTGGAAAACTTTCTCGCCATCGGCGCAGGACCAAATGTTGTTCGTTGGCACCATCGGCATGTTCATTGCACTCTTCATGTTGTTCCTGCGCTTCTTGCCATGTATCAACATTGCGGAGGTCAAGTGGACGAAGGTCGAATCCGATCCGCACTTTGAAGATATTGAAAGTCATCCTGACGAAGGCACAGCGGTGGAAGCTGCTTACCAGAAAGAACTGGCTGAGACCCAAAGCTGATACGCTGATAATTTTAAACTGAAAAACATTTCCAAGTGAGCACAACACGCAAACGAGTATACGGTTACCTAGCCGAGTTCAAAAGCGCCTCCGCCCTTTACAAGGCAGCGGAGAAGGTTCGCGACGCCGGTTTCAAGAAGTGGGATTGCTATTCGCCCTATCCGATCCACGGCTTGGACGGAGCGATGGGCTTGAAGCGTTCGATCCTACCATGGTTCGTCTTCTTCGGTGGCATCACCGGAACCGCTACCGCATTTGCTTTGGCTTATTCGACTCAGGTCGTGATTTACCCAACCATCGTTCAGGCAAAACCCGCGAACATCTTCACCGTTCCAGCATTCTTCCCAGTCATGTTTGAGCTGACGATTTTGTTCTCTGGCTTCACTGTCTTGTTTGGCTTGCTCGCTTTGATGCAATTGCCTCGTTTGAATCATCCATTGTTTGCCAGTAAGCAATTCCACCGTGCGACCGATGATGGATTCTTCATCGCGATCGAAGCACGCGACACCAACTTTAGTCCTGACAAAACCCGCGATCTGCTTGCAGAGATTGGCGGAGACAACATCGAACTCGTCGAAGAAGAGGATGCCTGAGGGCAAATGCTGAAACGCTGAAATTTGAAATTCTGAAATCTATCATCCCATGCGCTATTTCTTTCTCGCTTACGCTCTGATCGCGTTGCTCGTCGTCGGTATTCTCGGCGTTCGAGGTCAGAAGTTTTCCAAGCCACCCATCCGGATTTTCCCGGACATGGATGAGCAGGATAAACTTCGTGCCCAGAAGCCCACTTCGTTCTTTGCGGACGGTCAAGGGGGGCGTTTGCCAGTGGATCAGACTCAAGCGCGTGGATTCAACCCTGATGGCAAGCGCGAGATGGGTGGAATTCCAGAGTACGAATTTAGCGGGCTAACCGGTTACTATTACACGGGTGCAGTCGGCGATTACTACGGCAACGGGATGCCGCTCGAGCTCGACCTCACCGCTGAGAATGCTGAGGGGTTCATCCGTCATGGTGAAGAGCGTTACGGGATCTACTGCGCGGTATGCCACGGTGATTCGGGCAACGGCAACGGCATCACCAACCGTTATGGCGTTCCAGTTGCTGGTAACCAAAATGCCAAACTCAATGCAATCTCACAAGAGACCTATCCAGACGGACGGCTCTTCGACGTCATCACTCACGGCAAAGGTTTGATGGGTGGTTATGGTGCCAACATTCCGATTCGGGATCGCTGGTCCATCATTGCCTACATCCATACGCTCCAAGCCGCAAAAGCCTCTTCCTCCAAATAAACCTCTCACGACATGGGACACCATCACGTCACTTCCTCTGATATCGCAATCAACGGCGACCACCTCGACAACAGCAAAGTCGCCAAGGTGAAGCTCATCGCGTTGGTGATTGCGGCTGTCGGCACCATCGCCAGTATCTATCTCTTGTTCTGGGGGCCTCAGCCTGACCCCAGCAAGGAAATCCCAGCGAATGGTGTTACCCAAGGCTCTTACGCCTACTCCTGGTTGTTTGCCTTTTACTTCTTCCTGACGCTTTCCATTGGTGGTTGTTTCTGGACCTTGCTTCACAACGTCTCCAATTCGGGGTGGGGGACCTCGGTTCGCCGCACCTTCGAGAATCTCGGTTCGACCTATCCATGGATGTGCTTGTTTGGTCTGCCACTGCTATTCCCGGAAGTTCAGCAATTCCTGTATGAGTGGATGAACATCCATCGTGATAAGCCAGCTGGTGAGTCCATGAAGGAATACCTTCATCACACCGACCACCTCCTCTACTACAAAGAATGGTTCATGAACTTGCCTTTCTGGTATGGCCGCGTGATCTTCTGGGCGGTCGGTTTGAGTGCGGTGATCTACTTTCTTCGTAAGCTTTCCACCAACCAAGACACCGATCCAAATCCGGGAACCAAACGCTTGTTTAGAGCGCGTTTTAATTCGACTTACACGCTCATCATCTTCGCGCTGACCATCACCTTCACTGGTTTCGATTACATGATGGCACTCGACTACAAGTGGTTCTCCACTATGTGGGGTGTTTACCTCTTCGCAGGTTCTGCCTTGAACTCCATGGCGGTGATTATCTTGGTTTGCGCTTGGTTGCAGAAGCAGGGGTATCTCAAGAATGTCACCACGGGTGAGCATTACCACATCATGGGCAAACTGCTCTTCGCCTTCACCGTGTTTTGGGCCTACATCGCCTTCTCACAATTCTTCCTCATCTGGTATGCTGGTATCACCGAGGAGACTTCCTACTTCCTGATTCGTAACACCGGCAACTGGAACATTGCTTCCATCGTTCTCGTGTTTGGTCACTTTGTGGTGCCGTTCGTGGTGTTGCTTCAAGCATGGCTGAAAAAGAATCCCAAGTGGCTCTCCATCGTCGCCATCTACACTTTGGCGATGCACGTTCTCGATCACTACCTCATCAGCATTCCTGAGCGTGGTGTTTCACTTGGCAACATCGACAGCAACTATGGTGATATTGCTATTTCCATCCCGAACGCGTTCTGGGGCGACATTCTCGCCTTCGTGACCATCGGTGCTGCGTTCCTCTTCTTCCTGCTTCGCTCGCTCGGACAGCACTCGCTTTACCCGAATCGCGACCCACGCATCCTCGAATCTGCCAACCTTTCTAACTAAGTTTCATACCCTCAATCATGGATCCTAATCACGACAACCCAATCATTCGCTTCGCCACATTTTGGTGGGGGCTTGGTGCATTTTTGATCTTTGCTGCCATTCTCACCGTGGTGGCAATCTTCATGCGTGAAGATCCAACAGATATTGAAGAGAAAATGGCGGAGTCTCGCTACGTGACCAAGGCGGAAGTCGAAGCCGAACAAGCTGAAGAGCTCTCCCAAGAAGCCATTGATGCAGCTGTTTCATCGGTTGCTGAAAAACTCGTCACCGATAAGCCAGTTGCAGTTCAGAAGCCGGAGCAGGTCATTCCTGGTTCGCCGACTGCTCAGAAGCTCGCTGAGGCTCCAGCAGTGGACACAACGGAGATCGACAAAGCTCCTGTTGAAGAAGGTCCAATCGACCCTGCGATCATGGCATCTGGCAAAGTTCAGTACATGGTCTGCGCAGCCTGCCATGGCCAGCAAGGTGAAGGGGTTCCGAATCTCGGCCCACCAATCGCAGGCGCCGAGTGGGTGACCGGGCCAGTATCCAATTTGATTCGCATTCAGCTTCGTGGCCTTGAAGGTCCGATCACTGTGTCTGGCAAAGAATACAACTTCCCTGCAGGCATGGCGGCATTGAACTATCAAACCGACGACCAAATCGCTGCAGTTCTCACTTACATTCGCAATAGCTTCGGCAACAAAGCCTCTGCTGTGAAACCTGAACAAGTCGAAGCGCTTCGTAGTGAAGTGGGCAAACCCCGCCTGACTGTGAAGGACCTGATTCAACCCTGATTTATTCATTCAATCCGATGTCTTCCGACTCCAATAACCAACTGCAACAAGATGCCCAGCTTCGTGCTGGCATCGATCGTTCGTTGCGTCACCCCGTGATGTTCTTCTTGACCAGTGGGGCGGCCTGGCTGGCGGTTTCCATTCTGCTTGGCGTGATTGCTTCCGCCAAAGTTCACAGCCCTGGGTTCTTGTCCGAGTGCTCATGGCTGACCTACGGTCGCGTTTTCCCAGCGCACATCAATGCGTTGGTATACGGGTGGGGAATGCAGGCGGCGTTTGCGATCATCATCTGGTTGATGGCTCGTCTTTCTCGCAAAGAGTGCACGGCATCCGGCACCATTCTTACCGCAGGTCACGTCTGGAATCTTGGTGTGATGTTGGGAACCATCGGCATTTTGTCGGGCAATGGAACCGGCATGCAGTGGATGGAATTCCCTGCTTTTGCTTGGCCAGTTCTCTTGGTGAGCTACTTCGCCATTGTCATTTGGTCGTTCATTCAATTCCGCGTCCGCCCAGGTGGACACGTCTATGTTTCTCAATGGTACCTGCTGGCTGCGATGCTTTGGTTCCCGTGGATCTACATCACGGCCAACACGCTCTTGCATTGCCTTCCTGGCCATCCCGTCATGGCTGCTGGCATCAATGCTTGGTTCAAGTCGGGCATGATCTTCCTATTCTTCATGCCGGTGGCTCTTGGTGCAGCCTACTACCTCGCGCCTAAGATTACCGGACGCCCGATCTTCAGTTACTCACTCGCCAAACTCGGCTTCTGGTCCTTGGCCATCATTGCACCGTGGGCAGGGATGCAAAAGCTCGCTGGTGCTCCGCTCCCAGCTTTCCTTCCCTATTTGGGAGCTGCAGCGACTGCTGTGATGTTCATTCCCGCCTGCACTGCGGCCTTCAACACGCTCAAGACCATGTCCACTGAGTCGGAGATTGTTGCTCAAAGCCCAGCGCTTCGCTTCACTGTTGCTGGGATTGTTGGTCTGGTGGTCTTGGCCATATCTGCCGTGATCTTGAGCATCCCATTCGATTTGCTTCCCATCCTACAGCTTACTCAGTTCAGTCTCTCTGGATATGGGTTCGATATCCTCGCGCTTTACGGGTTTTTCAGTCTGATCATGTTTGGTGCGACTTACTTCATCGTGCCGCGTGTCACACGTCGGGAGTGGCTTTCCCGCCGCCTGATCAAAATGCACTTCTTGCTCTCATGCTACGGAGTCGTCTTCGTTGCGCTTGTCGCCCTCTTCGGCGGTTGGCAGCAAGGATTGGGTCAGGAAGACTGGCAGCAGCCATGGTCGAATGCTGCAACTCGCGCATTCCCATACGCCATCACGACCACCATCGCATGGAGCCTCATTTTGTTCTCCAATGTGTTCTTCTTCCTTCATCTCACTCTCATGTGGCTTCGCCTCGGTCGCCGCAGCTCCCATCCGACCTTGTTGGTTTCCTCGCACGAGACATCCAGCCCGCATGGGGAAGAGGGTGATATCGACAATGCTGGCCCCGGTCACGCCGCAGCTCACTGACATCCATTTTCAAATAACTTTTAGAATCATTCACCCATGAGTCTTCGCACATTCATTCTCGGTCTCTCTGCCAGCTTCGGTTTTGCCTGGCTGGCGGTCATTGTTGTTCCGTATTACAAAATGCGGAACCTCGAACCGATTCCGTTCCCTGAGTCCGATGCGACCCAGCAAGTGTTCTACCCGAAGCGCACGGGTCGTATTGCGGATGGTGCGCTGGTCTATGCTCAGAACGGTTGCTATCTTTGCCATACGCAGGTGATTCGTCCGACCTATGCAGGCAACGATCTTTACCGTCCTGACTGGGCTGGTGTGGCGAAGGATGATGACCGTGGCGACACCCGCCGTGAAACCAATGCTTATGACTTTATTGGAGAGTCTTATGCTCAGATTGGCGTCATGCGGTTGGGGCCAGATCTTTCGAATGTGGCCTTACGCGTTGAGAATCAATACGCTGAAGATCAATCAGCAGAAGCATGGTTCTATGCTCATCTTTATAACCCAAGAAACGACATCCAACGTCGCAATTCGATGTGTCCGCCGCATCCGTTCTTGTTTGATAAAAAGAATATCAAGGGTAGTGAATCCAATGCTGCTCTCGATGTAGAGACTTGCGAGGGCTACGAGATCGTTCCCGATTCGGATGCCATTGCATTGGTTTCCTACCTCATGTCACTCAAGAAAGACCAACCGGTTCCGCCAGCACTCGACTTTTCCCCGAACAAGTAAGTTTACGCCCTAAATTTCATTTCATCCCATCATGTCATCTTCTCAACAGAAACCTGATCTTGAAGATTCGATCAACGTGACCGAAGCCCATGGTAAAGTCGTAAGCGAAGCTGCTGCGGCATCCCGTGAGAAGAAGATCGCGAGCCACGGTGCAGAGCCAATGACCTTATGGGTGTTGGCTGCGTGTGGCATTGTCTTGGTCATCGCTGGAGGCATTCTTGCCGTTGGCGGTTCGTTGTTCGCCTACGACGCCACCTTCGTCGCGGGGTATGACCGCAAAGCGGCTCCAGGAATGGAGGATACAGGACCTGAATACAAAGAAGCCATCGTGGCCTACATGAACAAAGGCTCGAAGATCTATTCCTCCAAGTGCAACGGTTGTCACGGTGCTGGCGGTCAAGGAGATGGCGCCAACTACCCATCGCTTGTTGGTTCTGATTGGGTCATGGGAGATACCGACCGTTTCGCGATGATCATTCTCAACGGTCTTGAAGGCCCTGTCAGCTCGGGCAAAACCTACGGTGTCATGCCTGCGCAAGGCATCGGTCTTGCGCCTTCGGATCTTGCGGGAGTCATGACCTACGTTCGCAACAGCTTCGGCAACGAGTCGGGTGAGGTGGTGACGGTGGAAATGGCTCAAGCAGCGATGGAGATTTCAGAAGCTCGCGCGAAAGCCGGCAAGGCAATGACCGGAGCGGAACTCGCAGCCGCACATGCCAAAGCATTGCCAGGAGAGTCGATCGAACCAGCTGCACTGGTCGACCCAATGACACTTGAGCCTGCGCCTGAAGAAGGAGCTGAAGCCGCTGAATAATTACAATTTACCAACCACCAACCGATAGTCTTTTCACCCAATCCTACATCACAGAATCACTCTTTGATTTGGATTAACCCACGACGCCAGACGCAATTATGAGCGCCACCGCAACGAACCACTCAGGGCAAGACGCCCACCACGATGACCATCACCACGATCCTGGATTTTGGAGAAAATACATCTTCTCGACCGATCACAAAATGATCGGCATCCAGTATGGTCTCACCGCCATGGCCTTCTTGGCATTTGGTTTCTACCTGATGATCGCGATGCGCTGGAGCATTGCCTATCCGCATGAGCCGCTCCCGGTATCGATCAGCTGGTTCTTTGATCTCTTTGGAGGCGAAAACTGGAGTCAGCGTTGGCTGCAGGACGGTCGAATGACAGGTGAGACCTACAACATGTTCGGCGCGATGCACGGAACGATCATGGTTTTCCTTGGGATCGTTCCTCTCGGTTTCGGTGCATTTGGTAACTACGTTACTCCACTCCAGATCGGTGCGCCAGACATGGCGTTTCCTCGTCTGAACATGATGAGTTACTGGGTCTATCTGGCAGGTGGATTGGTGATGTGTGCTTCCTTCTTCATGGAGTCGGGCGCGGCTAAGTCGGGTTGGACAAACTACTCACCACTCGCTGGATTTGCCGATGGTCAAATTGTGAACCAGTGGCTTGCGGGTCAGACCCAATGGCTGATTGGTTTGGTGCTTTTGATTACCTCCTCCTTGTTGGGTTCGGTGAACTTCATCACCACCATCATCAACCTTCGTGCGCGTGGCATGACTTGGATGCGCATGCCGTTCCTCGTCTGGGCCATGTTGGTCACAGCGTTCCTTCTTCTTCTCGCATTCCCGCCACTGGAAGCTGCTGGTATCATGCAGTTGATGGACCGTGTGGGTGAATCCTCGTTCTTCATGCCCTCAGGCTTGTTCACCAAGTCGGAAGGTCTCGCAGATCTCTCTGGTGGTGGTTCTCCGCTACTGTTCCAGCACTTGTTCTGGTTCCTCGGTCACCCTGAGGTCTACGTCTTGCTTCTCCCTGCCTTGGCCTGTGTGGCAGAGATCATTCCAGTGAACACCCGCAAGCCGTTGTGGGGATACAAGCCGATGGTCTACTCGGTTCTCGTTCTCGGTTTTCTCTCGTTCATCGTTTGGGCTCACCACATGTACATGACGGGTATGGGTGCAGCTGTTTCCACCTTCTTCCAAACCACCACCGTTCTGATTTCGGTGCCCTCGGTGATCATCATCACCGCGATGTTGATTTCGCTCTGGGGTGGATCGATTAAATTCACGCCTCCAATGATGTGGGCCTGCGCGTTCATTCCGATGTTCGGCATTGGTGGTCTCACGGGACTGCCGTTGGCCTTCAATTTGGCCGACTTGCATTTGCACGATACTTACTACGTGATTGGCCACTTCCACTACGTTGTGGCACCCGGTATCCTCTTCGGTCTGTTTGCGGGTGTCCTTCACTGGTATCCGAAGATCACGGGTCGCTACATGAGCAAATGGCTCAATCACTTGCACTTCTGGCCAAGTTTGGTCTGCATGAATATCATCTTCTTCCCGATGTTATTGCAGGGCATGGCAGGCTTCCATCGTCGTTGGTACAACGGTGGTGATGCTTATCTCGATAAAGCAACGGCTGAAACCATGGATGGTGCCAACGTTTTTGCCAACACCGTCGCTCAGAACATCGACATGAATATCTGGATGTCATGGGGAGCATGGGTCTTGGCGGTTGCCCAGATTCCATTCGTCATCAACCTCTTCCTCTCATGGAAGACAGGCCAGAAGGTTGAAAACGACAACCCGTGGGATGCCACTACGCTTGAGTGGGCGACACCAACGCCTCCTGGGCATGGTAATTTCACCTTTGATATTGCCGTTTATCGTGGGCCTTACGAATACAGCCGCCCGGATCACGCAAAAGACTTTGTCCCGCAATGGGAAGAACCCAAGAAAACCCAATCGGATCCATCCGCCTAATTGGGTGCTCATCGCCACTTACTGAATTTTAGCACTTATTCATCCATGGAAATTCCATATATTGTCACTCCCAGAAAAGA
The DNA here is from genome assembly GCA_043566505.1 of Luteolibacter sp. Taxonomy (GTDB): domain Bacteria; phylum Verrucomicrobiota; class Verrucomicrobiia; order Verrucomicrobiales; family Akkermansiaceae; genus Luteolibacter. The sequence continues at coordinate 2,232,948 of CP121322.1, forward strand.
CACAGGGCTTTTCAACTCGAAGATCGCCATCTGGTTGTTCCTCGCGTCTGAAGTTATGCTCTTCGGCGGGTTTTTCTCAGCATACGTTTTCCTTCGGATCGGTGCTGATTACCCATGGCCAGAGAGAACGCTTCCTGTGCTTCCAGGGTTGATCAACACCTTCGTCCTTATTTTCTCCTCGGTTACGGTCGTCTTTGCTTGGGCATCACTCAAGCTTGGCAAGTGGAGAAATTTCCAGATCTTCATGAGCATTACGGTCGCATGTGCAGCCTTGTTCATGTGTCTCAAAGGTTTGGAATACTATGTGAAGTTTCATCACCAAGCCGTGCGCCTGAATGATTACACCATCATTGAAGGTCACCTTGGTAAGGAGAAAGACGCGAATGATGAATACATCCTCGATCACAACGGCAATAAGGTGGAGGAAAACCTGATCAAGATTCAGGCGAGTGACGTCACTTTTAATACGGTTCGCTATTACAAACCATGGGTTGAGGAGTTGCTCATTCAGGCTGAACACCAGAAGGCCAAGCTCGTTCTTGCGGCTGATCTGAAAGGTGCGGAGGGCATGAAAGATGCCGACAAGGTCTATGCGAAAAAAGGCGAACCCCTTTCCCTGAAACTGCTCGAGAAAATCAAGGATATCCACCTCGAGGCTCGTTCCGACAACGCAAAAATCAAAACTGCGGCGCTCCGTGCAGCGTGGAAGGAAGTGAAAAAAGCCAACCCTGGCAAACAGGGATGGCAGATCGTCAATGACGTCAAAGTGGATGAATCGGCCTTCAAGGATCAGTTGCTGACGGAATTTGGCACTGTTTCATTCTTGGCTGAGTCGCCCGTACATTTTGATTTCCCTCCAGGGGATATTCAAGAGGGCGCGACCCAATCTCGCTTGCGAGACGCGACCGTCATCAATGGTGAATTGCTCGCGAGCCCGATGGTCTTCCACGATGTCGATGCGATCGATTTCCAGCACCTTGCCATGAAGGCCGTGGAGAAGGGGGAAGATCCCATCGTTGCGGTTGAGAACAGCTGGTTGATCAAAAACCACCAATTTGCACGTGATGCGTGGGAATGGAACAAGGCCCAGGTTGAGAAGCTCGAGAAGCGTTTGATTGAAGATTACGGCATCGATAAAGAAACCGGTAAGCCCAATCGTGAGCCGACCGAAAAAGAGCGGTATCGCATAGGCTGGAAAGATTTCGTGGCGAAGTCTGATGGCGTGGATCGCGGCGACGCCAATCTCCGCATGATCGAGGAGTTCAAGGGCCCTGACTACGACGGTCGTCGTGCCGCTCACACCTTTCCTCATATGTCGCTACCCCGCGAACAGATTGCGTTTGCTGCGAAATTCACCCCGAAGTGGAACACCTACTACGCGATCTACTTCACGATTACAGGACTTCACGGGCTTCACGTCATCGGTGGTGCGCTGGTATTGGCATACTACCTGTTCTTTGGACGTAAGATGTATGAAACCAACCCTGAGTGGCTAGCCAACCGCGTCGAAGTGGGCGGCTTGTTCTGGCACTTTGTCGACTTGGTTTGGATCTTCGCCTTCCCGATTTTCTACTTGATGTAATTCTCTCCCATCCAACCTTCACTATAACGCATTCATTCCCATGGCAGATACACCCGAAGCCATCCGCAAATCGATTCGCACGTACCTCATCGTTGGTGCTGCCTTGTTCGTCTGCACCGTCCTGACCGTCATGGTCGCGACCATCGAAGCCCTTGACTTTGGAAAGCACGGTTTTGATGGCATTGACTTGATTATCGGTCTTGGTATCGCATTGTTCAAAGTGGTTCTCGTTGCCGCGATTTTCATGCACTTGAATCACGAGAAGAAGATGATCTACTGGATTTTCTTTGGCAGTTTCGTTTTTGCCGCTGCACTTTATCTTCTCACTCTCTTTGCCAAGAAGGATCCGATCCGTGATCCTTTGTTCTACGGAGAACCCTCCGGAGTGTCCGACATGATGGCATCTCCAACCATGCGTTAATATCCAATGTCCCTCAAAGGTTTCCATATTGTCTTCGTCACCGTCGCGTCCTTGCTGTTCGCGTTCATGGTGCTGTGGGGATTTGTGATCGTTGAGGATGCCTCCGTAGTTTTGAGTAACGGGATCGGTATTGTGGGCATTGTCGGATTGCTGCTGATGCCATTTTACGGAGTCTACTTCTTGCGCAAGGCGCGAAACATCAACTTATAAATCTCATGACTGACCTTACCTCACTTGCCTGTTCAACCTGCCGCGTCACGATGGTGGAAGGTGGTGGCGATGCTGCAAGCTGGTCCATCTTCTTCCTGCTTGTCGTGATTGTATCCATGCTCAGTGGCATCGCTTTCTTCATGTTCCGTATCGCTCGTCATGAGCGCAAACACCTCGACCCTACATTGACTGACGGCTGGGAGCTGCCAGATCATGATTCATCTCAGTGATTTCTCACTTTTTCAACTTACCTTTATGAGTCCTTCAAAATTCCTCGGCATACCCGAAAGTTTCTCCGTCCACGGTGGTCAAGTTGACCACATGATTGATGTGGTGCACTGGTTCATGATCGCGCTTTTCGTGGGTTGGACGATTTTTTTCTTCTACTGCATTTTTCGGTTCTGGCACAAAAACAATCCCAAGGCCTCTTATCAGGGGGTGAAGAGTCACCTTTCGAGTCACCTTGAGGTGGGTGTGATCATCGTGGAGGCAGTCCTCCTTCTCGGCTTCGCGTTTCCCCTATGGGCTGAGCGAGTGGACAAGTGGGAAGAGGTGCAAAAGCTCAATCCTGAGCGCGTCCGTGTCATCGGATGGCAATTCGGTTGGACCTATCACTACCCAGGTGCTGACGGCAAATTTGGCCGTGTGGACCCAATGAAAATCAAAGGTGTGGGTGATATCGGCTTGGACTTGGATGATCCCAATGCCCTCGACGATTTCACAAGCCCCATCCTCAAGCTGCCTGTGAGCAGACCCGCAGTTCTCAACATCACCACCACGGATGTGATTCACAACTACGCAATCGTTCCGATGCGCATTCAGCAAGATGCGATCCCAGGTCGTGAGATCCCGATGTGGTTCACTCCTACGGAAGTGATTGAGACCTACGTTGTCTGCGGTCAGTTATGCGGAGAAGGTCATGGCAACATGGTCGGTACCCTAGAAGTGATTCCGCAGGATACCTACAAGACATGGTTCGATGGCCAGTCGGAAGGCATGCTCAAATCAAACAGCAAATAGCCAACAGCATTTCACGAAGAAGCGCCATGGGGAGTGATCCTCATGGCGCTTTTTTTTAGAGTGGTTTGAGGAAAATTTTATTCTTCCATGTATTTGTCGTGACCCGCCTTCTTGAGATCTTTGAGGCCATCGTAGAGTTCTTTTACTTTTTCGAGGTCACCAGCGAGGTAGGCTTCTTCAATTTTGCAGCAAAGCACAAAGACTTCGCCCATCATTCTGCGATATGCAGCTGCGGCTTTCAATTTCTCTGGGCCATCATGCATTTTGGTAACCAGATCTGGTGTCATCATGAGGGTAGCAGCAATTAGCTCTTGTGCTTTTTGGGCAGTCTTGGCGCCTTCAGCTGGATCTTTTTCACGACGGAATGATTTGTAGGCGTCGTTGAAGAAATCCATTTTTTCCGCCAGCTTTTCGTTTCCGCCTTCAGCGGAAAGTGGGGACATGAGTGTTGCGACACAGGCAGTGAGGATGATTCGGAATTTCATGGTGCTTGAATATATTCAGAGATCACTACGGGTTGCGATGGTGAAATCAATCATCTGATCGAATCAAAATGCATCAGTGCTGTAGGCTTGTTTGAAGAGTTGTTGGAGATCGGGTTGGTCTGCTGCGGATTCGGCCTTTTTTGCGGCGATGATTTTTCCTTTGTGGAAGACAAAGGATCCGGGCATTTGCAGCACGCTGCCCGCGAAGTATCCCACCCCACAGCCCTTCAAGAGAGCGGTGATGCCGGGCACCCAGACTTTGGGGCCAAACAGCTCAACAAGGCCGCCTTTGCCAAGTCCGAATGAACGATACAGTTCGCATTTCGGGTCTGCGATGCGAGCGACCGGGTCATTCTTGCCGAAGTATTTGATTTCCTCGCCGTTCTTGAGCATGTGGACCAGCGCCAATTTGGCGTCGTTCTCCTTGGCCTCTTGCATGATGCCTTCGAGGCCTCTGAGTGTCTGTCTGGTGAATGTGCAGCCAAAGTGGCGCATGAAGATGAGAACGATTGGCTGCGCCATGGATGCGGAGTAGAGCGACTCGCCAGTCGTAAGATCAAAGCGCTTGGAAGCCTCTTCAGGCTCCATGCTTTGTTTTTTGCCAGAGTTTGATGACATCTTCCGCTTGATCCGGCAAGATGGCTGTTTGCAAACGCTCATGATGGCAAGTTATGCCGTTTTTTCATGTTCGCAAGCGGCAGGATTAGAAAAGTTCTCTGAGATTGTATTTGGAAATTGTTCTGTGGAGATCATGGTTTGAGCGTTCCCAACAATCGGGATCCAACTGCCATGTCTGTATCTGTCATTGTATTTCTCATTCTTGGTTTGATTTTGCTGGTGAGTGGTGCCGAGTTCTTGGTTCGCGGTGCATCTCGAATTGCTCTGCTGGTCGGAATTTCACCGTTGGTGGTTGGTTTGACGGTTGTCGCATTCGGAACCAGCGCTCCGGAGTTAGCCGTCAGTGTCGTGTCATCGTTCAAAAGCGGCGGCGACTTGGCGCTTGGCAACGTGATTGGGAGCAATGTTTTCAACATTCTCGTCATCCTTGGTTTATCCGCCGTGATCATTCCCTTGGTCGTTGCGCAGCAGTTGGTTCGGTTTGATGTGCCGGTGATGATTGGGATTTCCGTGTTGCTGTATTTGCTCGGCATGGACGGAGTGATCGGACGATGGGACGGCGTGTTGCTGGCATCGGGTGTCATCGCTTACACTGGTTTTTTGATTTATCAGAGCCGCAAAGAAAAGAACGCTGAGGTCAAAGCGGAATATGACCTCGAGTTCGGTGAAGGGGAGAAGCCGGGTGGGTGGGGGATCAATTTGTTGTGGGTTGTTGTGGGGATGGTGGGGCTCGTTTTGGGATCCAAGTGGCTGGTCGATGGTGCTGTAACTATCGCGAGAGCTTACAATGTATCGGAGCTGGTCATCGGCCTGACGATTGTAGCGATGGGCACGTCGCTGCCAGAAGTGGCGACCTCGGTGGTAGCGGCGATTAAAGGAGAGCGCGACATTGCAGTGGGCAATGCGGTTGGAAGTAATATTTTCAACATCCTGTGTGTGATTGGATTCAGCTCGATTATCGCGCCAGAGGGAATTGCAGTTTCGAAGCAGGCTCTGACCTTTGATCTTCCGATCATGATTGCAGTGGCCGTCATCAGTTTGCCGATTTTCTTTTCCTATTACAGAATCACGCGCGCCAATGGTGCGATGTTCCTCGTCTATTACCTTGCCTACCTGATTTACACGATTCTCTACGCAATGGATCACGCATGGTTTGATACATACCATGGCTTGATGCTGTGGATCTTGTTGCCGGTTGTGGTGGTTTCCTTTGTCTTCGAGATTGTTCGTGGTATTCGCGCAAAACTTGATTCAAAGCGTGAAGAGGTGGAGCCCACGGAGTGATCTTCAATCTTTTCGAAGAGCCTGAATCAAGGACTATTGAGAGCGAAAAACACCGTCTGAGGCTCCGTGGAGATGCAATTCCGGTGTGGGGTGGCTGATGGTTGTGTGTTGAATTGGTGGAACTTGGCGTTTCGTTACGAAAAGCGACGATTCTGTGAAATATCCGGGTTGCGAGAGGGCACTTATTGTGACTAATTGTGCATGTCCCGAGACCATGTCGACCGAATCACCAGACACCATCAGTAGCCTGTTCCCATTTGAGCTTGTACGCCCAGAGCTTGAGAAGGTGGAGGTGGCAATTCGAGAGCAGGTTCGAAATTTCGATCCAGCGATCGAACCTTACGTTGCCTACGTATGCAACACGTCTGGCAAACGCATTCGTCCAGCACTCGGCATACTCGTCGGCGGGGCTTGTGGTGAAGTCAAAGAAGACCACATCAAGCTGGGTGTGATCACTGAGTTGATCCACATGGCGACCTTGGTTCACGATGACATCATCGATGGTGCCGACACACGCCGCATGGTTCCAACGGCCAATGCGAAGTGGGGGAACTCGCTTTCTGTGCTATTGGGCGACGCTTTGTTTTCACATGCCCTGACACTCGCTACCGACTTTGGGAGTGCTGAGATTTGCCGCAAGGTCGGCATTGCATCACGCGAAGTTTGCCAAGGGGAAATTATTCAGACTCAGCGTCGCTTCGACCTGACATTCACCAAGGACGATTATTTCAAAGTCATCGGAATGAAGACAGGTGCTCTATTCGCTGTTGCTTGCGAATTGGCGGCAAAGCTTTCTGGTTTGGATGCAGCCGCTCAGGCTAGCCTCTACGGCTACGGCATGAAGCTCGGCACGGCATATCAAATTTACGATGATTGTCTCGATTTGGTTGGATCTGAGGAAGAGGTAGGCAAAACCCTCAGAACGGATCTCGTTAAAGGCAAGTTGACCTTGCCGATCTTGAACCTTTTGGAAACTGCCTCTGAGACGCAGCGCGTGAAACTCAACAAGCGCATCCTCAACCAAGAACCTCTCGATTTGCCGGTCCTTTTGGGCATCGCTGAATACGAGGGAGCGATTGAGAGCGCTGTCGACACTGGCGTTGAGATGCTTACAGAGAGTCGCAAAGATTTAGCGCCGCTGGGCAAATCGGTTCACTCCGACGCTTTGATTCAGATCACGCACTTCCTTGAGGGGCTCCTCGACGGTTGTCGCGGTTGATCACTGAATCGATCTGCCACCATTGGGTTCAACGGTGAACACCAAGTTTTTTGCCTGGTCGGGAAATGCCTCAGGAAAGCGGTCTCCCCACTCAGCAATGATGATGCCATTGGCGTCGAGATACTCGTCCCAGCCGAGAGCGTAGAGCGCCTCTACATCATCGAGGCGGTAGAAATCGAAATGGTATACCGGTTGTGCGCCATCGGTGTATTCGTGGACGAGCCCGAAGGTGGGGCTGGTGACATCGGCCTTCGATCCGGTGCCTGCCACAAAGCCTTTGGTCCAATGCGTTTTGCCTGCGCCGAGTCCACCTGTGAGGATGAAGATATCGCCAGTGGATGCGGATTCTCCAGCGCGCATGCCGATGTCGAACATGGCTTCAGGCGTTTTGGCAAATTGGCTCATGGGATGAATCAAGCAATGGTCGGGGTGAATCCCCACAAAAAAACCAGTCCGTTTGCACGAACTGGTTTTGAGAGTGTTGTTAAACGTTCCTTATGGAAGGAGTTTTTGAGCACGCGCTTGTTTGATCGAATTGGTGATCTTGCGGTGAAGCTTCGCAGAAACACCAGTCACGCGGCGCGGGAGAATCTTGCCAGTTTCGGTGGTGAATTTTGACAGGATCTCTGGATTGCTCGGAAGAATCTGAGCCAATGGGATGTCGTGACGGCGGCTCGGCATCTGCCGATTCGCTACACGGAAATTGATACGGCGTTGAACTGTTTTTGGTTCGGACATGATAAAATTAGCGGAGTTCGCGGTGGAGTGTACGGCGCTTGAGGAAATGATTGAATTTCACTTTCTCCAGGCGGCCTGGTGTACGGAGGCTCTTCTTGTTGCGTGTGGTGACGTAACGGGAAGTCGGCTTGCCCTCAGCTTTTGCTTCGGTGCATTCTAGAATAATAATCTCGCGTGGCATGGGATTGTGGGGGCGGGGATATTGGTGAATTAGTTGGGGTCGTCAAGCGAAACTGACTCAGAATCTTCACCATTTTCTGAGTTGAAGCCCATTTCGTGAGTCGGACGGAAGCGGCGATTGCCATATTCCTTCTCCCATTGGGCCTGACAATCGACGGTCAGTCGGGCAAATGGGATGACTTCTAGGCGCATGGTCGGGATCTTGTTGCCCGACATCTCGCAGATTCCGTAGGTGCCGGCGCTGACGCGTTGGAGAGCTTTTTCAATCTCGTAAAGTGCGTCCTGTTCCTTGGCGAGCACGGAGAGAGCGAAGTCGCGGTCGTAGGCATCGCTGCCTGCATCTCCTTGGTGCTGGCCGCTACCGGATGCTTCGGAGCCTTCTGGAGCATTGCGGATGGTGTCGCGGGTCATACCATTCATGGCGTCCACCAGCTCATCGCGCAGATCGAGCAGGCGTTGTTCCTGTTTCTTGATGAACGAGGAACTGTGACTTCCTTTGCGTGGCTTAGGAGCAGCCGGTTTTGGGGTGAATTTTGGCTTCGCTGCTACAGCGATTTTTGGGGCAGGGGCGGCCTTCTTCTTAGGAGCAGCGGCCTTTTTCTTAGGAGCAGCGGCCTTTTTCTTAGGAGCAGCGGCCTTTTTCTTAGCGGCTTTTTTTACGACCGCCTTTTTCTTGGCTGCCTTCTTTTTTGCCGGAGCCTTCTTTTTTGGAGCTGCCTTCTTGGCTGCTTTTTTCTTCACAGCGGCTTTCTTTTTCGCCGGCTTTGCAGCTTTTTTAGCGATTTTGGTCACCTTTTTCGCAGATTTCTTTGCGGTTTTGGGCTTCGTTTTTTTCGAAGCTGCCTTGGTTTTTGTTTTCTTAGCGGCCATGGGGCTGGTGTGAGTGAAGATGTTGAATGGCTCTTCCCTAGCGCCATTTGGGAGCATCGGAAATCGAGTACAGGGCGCGGTGGGTAGCCCTTAGCAAGCGTCCCATCAAGACGAAAGTTTTGATAGATGCAAAAAACTCATCAATTCTCTGTGCCAGCAGGCTTGAATTGCGATCCGGCTTGTCTATGGTGCGGCCTCGCCATGCAGCTCAGTGCCATCGTCGAAGCGCTTTTGATCGCTTCCCAGAACCCCCTTACTACCGAGGAAATTGCCAGATTAGTCCGCTCTAGAGTGGCCGAAGCTGAAGATGTCCATGTCCGTGATTCCGAAGAAGGAAAGGAGGTTGAACCCTTGCCGGATTGGCTCAAGGCCCTCACGAAAACCAGCGCCGAAGAGGTTGTGGAGGCGATTGGAGCCCTCAATCAAGCCTATGCGGAGACCGAGAGGTCCTTCTCTGTATTGGAGCGTCCGAAGGGTTGGAAGCTTTATACCCGCATTGATTATGGAGACTTCGTTCGCCAGTTATTCCCTGGGCGCAAGCCTGAGCGGATGAGTGGGCCTGCGATGGAGACATTGGCAATCATTGCTTACCGCCAGCCCATCACAAAATCCGCCATTGAGGCCGTGCGTGGGGTTTCTTGTGACGGAATGATCCAGAAATTGCTCGATCGTGATTTGATCCGAATCGGCGGACGGGCAGAACTTCCGGGCCGGCCCTTGTTGTATGAGACGACCGATCTTTTCTTTGAGCACTTTGGAATTCGCTCCATCGACGACCTACCGAATGCGGCTGAGCTTCGAAAAGTGGAATTGCCAAATCCAGAAGATGAGAACAAAGCCGAGCCTGAGGAAGAGAAGCAGTTGTCTCTGACTGCCGCAGGAAAGCCTGCTGAGGTGCCAGAGAATGAGGTGGATCAGGATTCTGAGGTCGACTCCGACGAGGGAGAAGCCCAGAAAGGTGAAGACTAAACCTTCTTTGAGCTGTGAATTTGGATGATATCCGCCGCCAGATCGACGAGATCGATCAAGAGTTGCTCGGCTTGTTAAGCCGACGGGCGGACCTTGTTCACGAAGTGGGCGAGGTCAAAAAGCGCGATGATTTGCAGATCTACGCACCCGAGCGTGAAGAAGCCTTGCTGCGGCGGTTGGTGGAATTGAATCAGGGCCGATTGCCTGAAAAGTCGATTCGCGCCATTTACCGTGAAATCATGTCGGCAGCCTTGGCATTGGAAGATGACTTGAAAATCGCCTATCTGGGCCCCGAGGGAACTTGGACTCATCAGGCAGCGATCAAGAAATTCGGCAATTCCGTCAATTACACTGCTCAAACCAACTTCGCGGATGTTTTTGATCAAGTGGCGCGTCGGGCTGCTGATTACGGCGTCGTCCCGATTGAAAATTCGACCGAAGGCGCGGTTTCGCACACGCTCGATCTATTCGTCGATTCCCCGTTGCACATTTGTTCTCAGATCCTGATGCGCATCGAACATGGTTTGATGGCGTCGATCCCCAGAGAACAGATCAAGACCTTGTATTCTCACCCGCAGGTCTTCGGCCAATGCCGGGGGTGGATCTTGAAGAACTTTCCAAAAGTCGACCTGGTTGAAGTTTCATCGACCACCAAAGCGGCTCAATTGGCCAAAGAGCATGCCGACCAAGGGGCTGCGGCTCTGGGTGGTCCATTGGCCGCGACGATATATGGCCTGACGCTATTGGAGGAGCGTATCCAAGACAGCAGCACCAACACCACGCGATTCTGGGTGATTGGTGAGAAAACGTGTCCGCCCACGGGCAACGACCGCACCTCCATTCTTTTTGCGATCCAAGACAAGCCAGGCTCGCTCGTCAGCGCTCTGCAGGCTTTTGATCACTGTCAGATCAATCTTTCTAAGATCGAATCCCGCCCATCCAAGCGGAAGGACTGGGAATATATCTTCTACGTCGATTTGGGTGGCCATTGCGAGGATGAGAAGGTCTCGGATGCTCTCAAGGAGCTGGATAACCATTGTTCCATGGTCAAGCTGCTGGGTTCATATCCGGACAGCAGTGATCGAGATTAGTAAAATTCCAAAATTCCCTGCAAAGAGAACTGGCATACTGCAAATCAAACTGCTTAGTTCCGGCCGCACATGAAAGGAAAAGCGGAATTGAACATTGATGGAAAACCCATCGAGCTGGACACAGTCGTCGGCTCAGAAGGGGAAGTTGGACTCGATATTACCAAGCTGCGTGCCAGCACTGGCTGTATCACACTGGATCCTGGTTACGGCAACACAGGCTCATGTGAGAGCGCGATCACCTTTATTGACGGGGAAAAGGGCATTCTTCGCTATCGTGGATACGACATCGCGGAGTTGGCGGCGAAGAGCAATTTCATTGAAACCGCGCATCTTTTGATCAATGGCGAGTTGCCCAACAAAGATGAGCTTGCAGCATTTTCAGCCAAGCTGACTGAAAACCAGACCTTGCATGAGGACATGCGCCATCATTTCGAAGGGTTTCCTGCCACTGCGCATCCGATGGCCATCCTGTCATCGATGATCAATGCCGCATCCTGCTATCACCCAAACTTGCTGACTCATCGTGAAGAGCGTTTTCCTTTCCACGCCGCTCGACTGATTTCCCAAGTTCGCACCATCGCTGCGTTCTCTTACCGCAAATCGCATGGCCTGCCTCCGATTTATCCGAAGTCGGATTACTCCTACACGGAAAACTTTCTTCACATGATGTTCTCGCAGCCAGGTGAGGATCTGGAGCTCAAGCCAGAGATCGTCCGTGCGCTCGATACCATCTTCCTTCTTCATGCCGACCACGAGCAGAACTGCTCGACGTCCACAGTGCGCATGGTGGCCTCAAGTCAGGCCAACTTGTTTGCGTCGGCCTCTGCCGGCGTCTGTGCACTCTGGGGGCCGCTTCACGGTGGTGCGAACCAAGCGGTGCTCGAAATGCTTGAGCAGATTCACCAAGAAGGAGACGACGGCTCCAAGTTCCTTGCTGCGGTCAAGGATAAGACCACAGATCGTCGCCTGATGGGCTTTGGTCACCGAGTCTACAAGAACTTCGACCCACGTGCCCTGATCATCAAAGAGCAGTGCGACAAAGTCTTGGCTCAGCTCAATCAGTCCGACCCGCTATTGGCGATTGCCAAGAAGCTCGAGGAGATCGCTCGCAACGACGACTATTTCGTTTCGCGGAAGCTTTATCCAAACGTCGATTTCTACAGTGGTATCATCATGCGTGCGATTGGCATTCCATTGGACATGTTCACCGTCATGTTTGCGATTGGTCGTATGCCAGGTTGGATTGCCAACTTCAAAGAGGTCTTGGAAGATCCAAAAGGCCGTATTTCACGACCTCGCCAGATTTACACTGGAGCTACGCTGCGTGAGTATCAACCACTCTCGGATCGCTGAGATTAGCGCATTCATTCTCAAGAGGCCTCAGCAGCGATGCTGGGGCTTTTTTTGTGGGATTGGGTTGATGAGGATCAGGCGGCCATTGGGAGGACAGGGGTGGCTTTCGCTCCGCTCAAGCCAAGCGGTGTGTGAAATCCTCCTCCGGATTTCATTTGCAGTGATTCATCGCTACGAGCGATGGAGCTTTCGAACTGCGTTCTCGTCCCAGTCCTGATGCAGGGTAATGGGAAACCTTTAGGCGAGATGGGCCTTGAAGGGGTGCGGTGTAAGGGACAAAAAGTACGAGGACAGGGACTCGAACCCTGGACCAATTGGTTAAAAGCCAACTGCTCTACCAACTGAGCTATCCTCGCTTTGATTGTTGCTCCGCAGGCGGGCGAGACGAATAGGATCCCAGCGCATGGCTTGCAAGCGGATAATGGCAAAATCATGCATTTTTTATGGCATGCCGCTGGATGGGCGATCGAGTCAGCAAAAAAGCCATGCAGGATGATCCAGCATGGCTTTCTTGTAAGGGGGGTATCTCCGAGGCTTATGCTCCGGAGGAGTATGGGTTGAGAGCTTGTGGCATTGGCTTCTCTCTCTTGCGCAGTGCACGACGCATCTTCTGCAATGCTGAGTTCTGAAGCTGGCGGATGCGCTCGCGGGTGACACCGAATTCTGCGCCGACCTCTTCGAGTGTGAGTGCTTTTTTGCCTGCGAGACCAAAACGCTCATCGATGATGCGGCGTTCGCGATCGTCGAGGACTTCAAGGAGGTCATCGAGCTCACCGTGGAGGTTCTTGTCGGAGAGCATCTCAAATGGGCTCTCGGCGCTTTCGTCGCGGATGATTTCGCCAAACTCTGTAGCTTCGCCATCGTTGATGGGGGCATCGAGAGAAGTCGGACGATGCGACGCCTGGCGGAGCATCGCGAGCTTACGGCGTGGCAGGCCCACTTCTTCAGCGAGCTCTTCGTCGGTTGGCTCGCGACCCATCTCTTCGGTCATCATGGCGGCGATGCGGCGCATTTTCGCAATCTTGTCGACCATGTGAACGGGGAGTCGGATCGTCTTGGACTGGTTTGCGAGGGCGCGCTTGATCGATTGTTTGATCCACCATGCGGCATAAGTTGAAAGCTTGCCGCCTTTTTCTGGGTCAAAGCGCTCAACAGCCTTCATCAAGCCGATGTTGCCCTCAGAGATGAGATCGGACACAGGCATTCCGTAGTTCGCGTAGTCTTGAGCGATTTTCACAACCAAGCGCAGGTTGGCTTTGATCATGTGAGCACGCGCTTCTTCATCACCAGATTGGATGCGATCTGCAAGTTGCACCTCTTCTTCGGGGGTGAGCAATGGTGTCTTGGCGATTTCTCGCATGTAGAGTTTCAAGCTGCTGTCTATTTCGTATGCCATAATTTGAGGGGGTATATTTATTTGAGGCACCACTAGTGTATTTATTCCTGAATTCGGCATGAAGTCGTAAATGTTATCGATTTCCCCAAATCGACGACTCAAATCACAGCTGGAAAACGTGGTCGGGCGCCTGCTAAATTTCACTTTTTAGATGGCTCTTTTGCATTCGCGTCTAACTCATATTAAGTGAGTTGAGAGATAATGGTTGGGAGTGGTTGGGCGTCTCTGTTGAGCGTGTTCATGGGCCGTTAATTACATAAGTAATGGTTTTCAAGGCTTATGAATGCATAAGAATAGGTAATGGATGACTTGTTTTTTGTCTCATCTCGCATTCGACATTGCTCTGAGCATGACTCAGTTTTTCGGCGTGATTGACGCTTTGTATCCGATTGCACGCTCTTGTCTCTTTCGTTTGAACGCAGAAACGGCTCACCATCTGAGTCTTTATGGCTTGAGGATGGCGGAGAAGACCAAGCTTCTGGGATTGTTGTCGCCGGAAGATGAGTTCGTGTCGCCTGTTGAGTTGATGGGGCTGAAGTTTCCGAACCGAGTGGGTCTTGCTGCGGGATTGGACAAAGAGGGCTCCGTGATTGATGGGCTCGGGCGTCTGGGGTTTGGCTTTGTCGAAATCGGAACCATCACCCCCAAGCCACAGGCTGGAAATGATAAGCCTCGCTTGTTTCGGTTGATTCAGCACGAAGCGATCATTAACCGGATGGGATTCAACAACCCTGGCATCAAAGCCGGGGTCGAAAACGTCAGCCGATCAAAATCCTTCGGAGGTGTGGTGGGATTCAACATTGGGAAAAACAAAGTGACTCCAAATGAAGACGCGGCAGACGACTATTTGATTTGCTTGCGCGAAGCCTATGAGGTGGCGGACTACATTGCGGTCAATTTATCATCGCCCAACACACCAGGGTTGCGAGATTTGCAGGGAGCCGAGGCGAGTGCTCGATTGTTGGAAGTCTTGAAGGCAGAGCAAGCCAAGCTGGAAATCCAGCATGGAAAGAAAGTTCCACTCTTGTTCAAGGTTGCTCCTGATTTGGACGAGGAACATATCCGCGACCTCTCGCGTGTTTTTGTTGATGGGGGGCTCGATGGGCTGATTGCGACGAACACCACCTTGGATCGTGATGCGGTGTCGGGGCACCGCTTTGCTGACCAAGCGGGTGGTTTGTCGGGCCGTCCTGTTTTGAAAAAGAGCACCGAGGCATTGAGGGCGTTTTCTAGTCATTTGGGTGGGAAAATCCCTATCATCGGCGTCGGGGGAATCTCCTCCGTGGAGGATGCTCGGGAAAAAATCGATGCGGGAGCTGACTTGGTTCAGATCTACACGTCGTTCGTTTATCAAGGGCCGCGCCTTGTGAGAGAGCTTGCTCGTGAGTTGTAGAACTTTCAGACGATCGCCCAAAAACTGCATACTTTTGAAAGCCACCGAGTGCAGGTGAATCATGGTTGATGTCAGCGGCCAGATTGCGCATCGAGGCCGATTCTAATGATGGATTCCATTGCAACTGGCGATTGCCGTGCTTCACTTTGAGGTGCACAACAATTTTGTTTGGAACGTTAAATCTCGACGGGGTTGTGATGCTAAGCTGCAATCATCCAATTCCCTATGAGTATCCATACCACTGCGAGCCGTCTTGAATCTGCTGTTTGTTCTGTTGTTCGGGGTCAGGAGTCTGTCGTCCGTCGCGTTTTGGCCTGCATGATTTCAGGTGGGCATGTTTTGTTGGAAGACTATCCAGGCACAGGCAAGACCACTCTCGCCAAGGCCATTGCCAAATCGATTGATGGTGCGGTTTTCAAACGTGCACAATTCACGCCCGACTTGTTGCCGTCCGACATCCTCGGGGTGTCGATTTTCGATCCTCGGACTCAAGAGTTTCGTTTTCACCCAGGCCCAGTGTTCACCGATATTCTTTTGGCTGATGAGATCAACCGAGCATCGCCACGGACTCAGAGTGCGCTGTTGGAAGCGATGGGGGAGAGACAAGCGACCATTGAGAGTAAGCGCTATGATTTGGATGGTTTGTTTTTTGTGATCGCGACGCAGAACCCAGTTGAGTTTCGAGGGACCTATCCCTTGCCAGAAGCACAGATGGACCGCTTCACTCTGCAGTGTGGATTGGGTTATGTCAGCGCCGAGGAAGAGTCGGCGATCCTTGCGGACCAGGCTTCTGTTCATCCATGTGACACCTTGGAACCAGTTGCCACTCGCGATGAGGTTCTGGAATTGGTGGAAGCGGCCAAGCAGATCCGCTTCAGCGAAGAATTGCGTCACTATGTAGTGCAGTTGGTATCGGCTACGCGCTCTCACCCCAAAGTTCAGCTTGCGGCGAGTCCGCGGGCATCGTTGGCATTGATGAAAATCTCTCAAGCTCTCGCGGTGTTCGAAGGGAGCGATTTTGTTTCGCCTGATTTGATTCAATCGGTTGCGGCTGATGTGATAGCGCACCGACTCGTGCTTGCGCCTGACGCCAAATATTCAGGTGTGACGGCTCGCCAGATTGTGGAAGAGATTGTCGAGGAAACCAAGGTGCCTGCCTAACCATGTATGGGTATGAGCGCGAAACGTGCATATGCTGATATCGACGACTCTCAGCTGACTCGGGGAAAGTGGGACCGTTGGTTGTATCGGTCCTATTATCAATCATCGGGTATCCGGCACTTTATTTCCCGGCGATTGAGACCGGCGGGCATCGCCTTGGGTGTAGTCGTCGTATTGGCGGGGTGCATGGGTGTGGGGCACGAGAGGTCATCCATCTATCAGCTCTTTTCATTTGCGGTTGGCATTGGCTTGATAGGATTTCCGTGGGTTTTGTTTCGAAGGGCGAAACTTGAAGCTCGCCGTGAAGTCCCGCGCCATGCCACTGCGGGAGAGGCGTTTCGCTATCATGTGCGAGTGAAGAATGTCGGCCGATTCCGTATTTCTCGCGCCTGGCTGATTGAAACCGAGCCTGATGCGCGGCCAAATCTGGATGAATTTTCGATCATCAGAGAGCCTGGGGAGGAAGAGCGGAATGCTTATGATCGCGTGTTCGCGTATTTTAGGTGGCAGTGGTTGATGTTGAGGAACCGGTTGTTCAAAGAGACCTTGTCGAAGGACGAGGTGTCGCTGCGCTCGGGTTCGCAAATGCGGGTATCGATGGAGATAACACCGCTGCGGCGAGGCGTGATTCAACTGCATGATTTGCGCGTCATGTTGCCTGATCCATTTGGCATTGTGCAGAAGTGCGTGAAAGTATCAGCACCTCAATCCACTTTGTTGGTTTTGCCCAAGCGATATTTGTTGCCGCCTTTGGAGCTACCAGGTGGAGCGGCATTCAAGATCAGCGGTGATACCAACACCAATGTGGTCGGTAATTCTGGAGAGTTTGTTGGTTTGCGCGATTATCGTCCTGAAGATCCGATGCGACAGATTCACTGGAAGAGTTGGGCGCGCACGGGCAAACCGGTTGTTAAGGAATTGGAAGACACGCATTATCCTCGATATGGATTGATCTTGGATAGTTTATCGACCGATCGATCGGATGTGACCGTGGAGGAGGCGATCTCTGTTGCGGCATCCTTTGCGTGTTCCATCGACACCAATGAGTCACTGCTCGACCTGATGTTCGTTAGGGATGAAGCCCACATGGTAACGGTGGGGCGTGGGCTGGAGCGGGCGGAGAAATTGCTGGAAGTTTTAGCGGGAGTGATACCGCAGCGGACGGGGGATCTTCGTTCCCTTGCAAAGCTTGTGTTAAAACATGGGGATGATTTGACCTCGTGTGTGGTGATTTTGAATGGGTGGGACGACTCGAGGGCTGAGCTGCTACGCATGCTCGAGGAGGGCGGTGTAGTGTGTGTGCCAATTGTGGTTGGGGTAGGAGAGAAGTCTGAAGGTGTGCCGGGGCATTGGGTGGAAACGGGGCAAATCCAAAGAGATCTGAACCGATTGCCTGAGAGATTATGAACGATGAATATCCAAGCTGATGATTGATTCTGTCTGTCCACCACCGCGCTTGCTGTTGGGTTCATCGCTCTTGTTTTGGGGCGCGATGACCGGACGACCTGTGATTGGCTTGGTTGCGGCGTTGTTGGTCGAGGCCAAATCGTGGATCAGGATTCGGTGGGATTTTGATGAATCCTCTTATGAAAGTGCGTGGCAGTTATCGTTTGTGATGACTGCCTTGGCGGCGGTTGTCATTTGGCTGGATGAGAGTCGGTACACCGCGGTGTTGGTGTTGCTGACATGGATGCCTCCATTGTTGTTGCCCCTGCAATTTGTCCAATCCTACGGCACGAAGGATTCCATACGGTTGGGGGCCTTTTCCTTTTTGGCGAAACGAAGTCGTGCGCGCAACAAACGCCTTGGTCTCAAGGTGGATCCAATTGAGTTCAATTTCGGCAATGTGCTTCTTGTTGTCACCTTGTTGGCATCGTCAGTGGGGATGGAGGATTTGAGTTATGCGTTTCTTCCGGGAATGATTGTGTTGTGCAGCTGGGCATTGTTGGCGACCAAGCGAGTGAAGTTGCTCTCGTTGTTGCCCGTCATTTTGGTGGCGGGGGGCATAGCGGTTGCTGGCCAAGTTGGGCTGGAGAATTTGGAGAGGTGGATTCAGCGAATGACAGGTCGAAGCAGTGATCAATTCGACCCCCACTCGAATTCCACTTTGATTGGTACGACTGGGACCGTCAACTTGTCGACCGACATCATATGGCGTCTCAAGACGGATCAAGGTGTCGCGCCGCCAAGGTTGTTGCGTACGGCGACTTACATGAATTTCATTGGCAACAGCTGGAGAAACCAAACGTTACCCTTTCCGAGTTTGAACTGGGAGACGATTGATGGCGCGACCTATCACAAATTGGGCGACGAAGAGGATCGTGTTGAGAGCTTCAATCAATTGCCCAAGTTCACCTTGCGAGGCGGAGTGAGGCCGAATGATCCCTTGCCATTGCCTGGGCATTCGTCGGCGGTCAGAGGATTGGGCGAGCAGGTGGAATTGAAGAAGAGTAAGTTAGGAACGGTGCTCATCGCTCCGAGTGATCCGATTATTGAAATGGATGGCTATTGGGATGGAGAGACCTACCTAGAAACGCCCTCGATCCCAGATGATCCACTTCGCCTTACCGCCAACGAGAGAGACGTAATTAAGCAATTGATAGGCGAGATAGGATTGAGGGATGCGCCTACACTTCAAGCAAAGTTGGCATTGCTCCACAGCTGGTTTGATGAAAATTTCAATTACACTTTGGATCTCACCATCCAGAGATCGCCGGGGATCAATCGGTTTAAAGTCGATGAACCTACAGCATTGGCATTGTTTTTGACGGATGTCCGATCGGGGCATTGTGAGTATTTCGCTACGGCGGCGACATTGATGTTGCGCGAGATTGGCATTCAATCTCGATATGCCGTCGGATTCGCAGTGGATGAAATCGATTATGACCGCGGTGGCTATGTGATCCGCGGTACTCACTCTCACGCATGGGTCCGTGTTTGGGATGCAGATGCGAGTGAGTGGATTGACTTCGATCCCACGCCGCCCAATTGGCTCGGTAGTTTGCCGAAATCCAACACCCTGGGTCAGAAAATGAAGGATTGGCTCAAGCGGGTGCGAGAGGACTTTTATCTATGGCGCACTCAGCCTGAAAACGAATGGTGGGTGATGGTTGCGGTCGGAGTGATCGGTTTTGGTCTGGGATCTGTAGTCGTGGTTCGTCTATGGCGATCAAAGAAAGACATGAGTGGGGGTAAGGCTAGTAAGGGCTATGTTGGTCCGGTGATACGTACGCCGCTTCATTCTCTGGAGCGTCAGGCATTAACACTGCTGGGGGAGAGGCCCGATGCGGTTACATACGCGCAATGGATTCAGGGACTGGAGGAGCATCTGAATGCCCCGTCGGTTTTGGAAGAGGCGATCGTCCTGCATCAACGGCAGCGGTTTGATCCTGCTGTTGATAGCGAGGATGTTTCCGAAGATCTACAAGTCTTGGTCGACCAGATGAAAGACCAGCTCAAGCAGCAGGCATCAGCGACTTGAATTTTTCATCATGCGAAATACCTCCTCTGGAGATTTGCCGGTCTCGCGCAATGTGACGATCGACAATGAATCCGACCGTTTTGCGAGACGAATGCCTTTTTCATCGAGCACAAGTTCATGGTGCAGGTAGGTCGGCTCTGGGAGTTTGAGTAGCTCCTGCAATATCCGGTGAACGTGCGTGGACTTCAATAAATCATCGCCACGGGTGACGTGAGTGATGTTTTGGTATGCATCGTCGACGACGACTGCGAGGTGATAAGAAATGCAGATGTCTTTGCGCGCGATGACAACATCACCTAGCTGTGATGGATCGACATCGATGGTTCCAAACCGAAGGTCGCGAAATTGTATCGGCCCGATCTCCGCGGCGGCCTTCTCGCTATCGAGTCGCCATGCATGGGGGAGCCCAAGGTCGAATTTTTCGTTTTGTTCATCTGCGCTCAGACGAGTGCAGATGGCGGGATAGACGGCGCTGTCTCCATGCGGCGCTCCACCCATGGCGGCCCACTCAGCCTGGATGTCTTTGCGTGTGCAAAAGCACGGGTAAATGAGTTCTCTACTTTTCAGTTCTTCAAATGCCTCATCGTATGCATGGCTGCGATCGATCTGCCGAATGGCTGGCTCATCCCATGTTAGGCCAAGCCACTTCAGGTCATCATCGATGCCATCATAATATTCATCACGAACCCGCGAAGTATCGATGTCTTCATAGCGAAGAAGGAATGCCCCATCTTCCTCAGACCGCGCCAAGTCATATGCCACGCGAGCCGCCATGGCGTGGCCAAGGTGAAGTCGGCCTGTTGGGCTGGGGGCAAACCTCGTGCGAATGGACATGCTGTATTTTCCATGCGGTTTTGATTCGCGCAAGGACGCGAATGCCATCCAAAGAAAAACCCCGCCCAGATATGATCTGAGCGAGGTTCCAGATGTTAGGGTAAAGTCGTATTCTTATTCGCCAGCGGATGGGTTTGGCACATAGAGTTCCGATCCTATTGCGAGGACGGTGGTGCCCGCGAGATCGAGGCCGTTGAGCTCATTGAGGCGCTGGGTGGTAGTGCCGTGTTTTGCAGCAAAATCGTCGTATGTGATTTCACCTTGGATTTTCACGGATTGGATTTTTTTCGCTGGGCTTGGAGTTGATGGTTCGTCTGTTGGTGTTTCGACGGATTCAGTCGGTGTATCGGGTGAGCTCTCCGGGGTGGAAGTAGCAGGGGTGTCTGCTGTGCCGGTGCTTGGGAGGTTGATCACGCGACCGTTGTAAAGCTCGGTGGCCTTGGCTTTCGGGTTGGCGGCCATCAGCTCATCGAGAGGGATTTTGAGGCGGCGAGAGATGTTGTAGTAAGTGTCGCCCTCCTTGATCGTGTATTTTTTCGGCTGAGCGGGCGCTGGTGCAGCTGCAGACGTAGAGGAGCCGACAGGGAGCTTAAGGCTTTGACCTGGGTGGATGACCGATTCCAGTGTCATGCCGTTCACTGCGGCAAGGGCAGCAGCGGTGCATCCATGTTTGCGGGCGATGCGAAGAAAGCTGTCACCAGCAGCGACGGTGTAAGTTTTTCCGGAGCTTTCAACGGCGGGTGCAGTGGATTCGGATGCATCGGGAATCGAGCTGGCCGGTGATGGTGCAGTGGTCTGTGCTTTCAGAGTATCGAGCTGAGCCTCGAGAAGTTTGATTTTTCTCTCGTGAGCAATGCAATTGGGGCAGCTGCTTTCTTCAGCGAGAGCTGGTGCCGCAACGGCAAGCAGCATGGGAAGTGAGGCGAAGAGGGTGAGCGCTTTCATAGGTCCGGCTTTTTCCAGATTATCATACTACGCTCAAGTATAAATTTAACATTTCCTAACGAAATGGTGTCAATTCAAGGGTTTTAAGACAAAAAAACACCTCCCGAAGGAGGTGTTGGGTGAAATCGGTGATTTTTAGACGATGGATCAAGCCCGGCCGAGATAGGACCCGTCTTCGGTCTTTACGTTGATTTTTTCGCCTTCGTTGATGAATAGGGGGACTTGAACTATCAGCCCAGTTTCCATCGTGGCGGGTTTGTAAACGTTATTGGCGGAGTCGCCTTTAACGCCTTCAGAGGATTCCTTGACGGTCATGGTCATGGTTTGCGGCAGTTCGATTGCAACCACGCTGCCATCGGCGATGACCAGCGTGTAGAGTTCGCCTTCGATGAGATAGTCTTTGATTTCTTCGATCAGCTCTTCGTAGACGATTTCGTCCTCATAGGTGTTCGGTTCCAAGAAGTGATAGCCACTGCTATCCTTGTAGGAGTATTCATGCGCGTTGTGCTCGAGCATCACGCCATCCAGCGAATCATTGGAAGTAAGGCGGAGGTTGAAAACTTTTTTGGTGGCGACACTGCGGATGGACATCTGCACGTAGGAAGCCATGCGTGGAGGTGTCTTGAGTTCGTGGTCGGTGACAACGCAGATTTCGTTGTTGTGACGAACTGCGTGTCCTTTGCGAAGGTTGATGACGGGTGTGTTAGCCATAATAGGAGGTCGCTGGGATAGGCAGGCTAGGGCGGCGAGGCAAGCGTGGAATTCATCGCTGTGCTCAATCTTCCAAGCCTTCGGCCTGTGATTTCACCCAGTCGGCCAGCTGCGATTCGTTTTCCTCTGCGGACCAACACTGGCGAAGGAAGTCGGCCGGGTGGATATTGCCATTTTTCTTTAGAAAATTGCGATCGCCGCCACATCCATACATCAAATCCGGGTCCAGTTCGCCGCGGAGTTTGGCGCGCGCTTTGGCAAGAATGCGGGGGAAATAAGCGATGCCTTCAAACTCCTCGCCGAATGATGGGATCTCATCGCGGGTGAGTGGTTTGCCGGTGGATGGTTCTTCATTCTGAACCACCAGGAAGAAATCGCGGCGTGCCGCAGCCACGAGCAGGGCTGTTGATGGGCTGGGGGTCCCTTCTTCGCAGAAGTCTTCTATGAAATCGAAGAACTCGCGCTTTTTGTATCCGATACTCTCGAGAAATTCGAGGTCCTCATCGGAATAATACGATTCGTAGTCCTTGTTTCCGCTTTGGTAGGCACCGACACAGCGGTCGTAGAGTGAAAGAAATGTTTCGTCCCAAGTCATGGTGAACGGTTATGGCAGGAAGTGAGGCTTGGCAAGCGGAAGGCGAGCGCGCTCAAAGAATGCCGCATTCTTGCCAAGCTGCTGAAGATCAGTGGGTTTGGTTTTTTGGGTGAAGACGGTAGAATTGTGAATAAGTGGCAATAGTCTGTGAATAACTTGAGGGCGGTCTAGTGAACAGTTGTTTGAATGCGCTGGGGCGTCGCCTTTTTCGAGGCGCATATAGAAATTGGTGTCGATATGGCTGGGTGTGGGCGACCGCCCTGTGGCAGTTTCCTCACAACTTATTCACATTCACTCACCGCCGCATGCGGTTTTCCCCTCTATTTATGAAACCACTTAGCATCCTCCTACTTGGAGCCATCTTGGCAGTCTCGGCCCAGGCGGTCGAAATCTCAAAGCAGAAGAACGCCGTCTCGATTGCCAACAAGCAGTTGCGGATCAATTATGATATTCAGCGAGCGACCTATTCGGTTGAGAACTTGGTGTTGGGTCAAAAGGTCATCGCTGATGCGCGATTCACCGTGGATGAGGTCGGTTGGCAGCAGCCTGATGGGGTGGAGCACAAGTGGGAATCCAGTGACTTGGATGACAAGTTTGGCAAGGGTAAGAAGCTGAGTATCACCGTCACACCGGGTGGGGGCTACAGTTTGATCAAGACGCTGCACATTTCGGTCTATGATGATCTTCCGTATGCGGTTTTGGGTTTTTCGGTTTTCAACCAGAGCAAGATCGAGGCGCGTATTGCTCGCATCGGCGTGATTGATCGCGCGAAGTTGAACCCGGGTAAAACATTGAATGATCCACGTTTGTTAGCCGGTGGCGCCGGCGCCGAGCCCAACCGGGTGCAGTCGGAGATGAGCTGCGATATTTTCAACAACCTGCTGATCACCGGCAAGGTGGATGGCAAGCGTCAGTCCATCGTGGTGGGTGGTTTGCACTATCATGAGTTTCTGCGCCGGATGGTGATTCATCCTCGGCGCAAACATTTCAGCGTCACCATCGAGGACCCGATTGGTAAGCCAATTGCGGCGGGCGACACCTATCACGGAACCGACACCGTGTTCTTGGATGTTTCTACAGCCAATCCATTCGACGCACTCGAGCGCTATGGCTTGGCCATGCGCAAGGCCAACGACGCCAACCCGAAAATCTACGACTTTCCGACCTTGTGCGGTTGGTTGGTGTCGAGTGGTCACTACGGTGAAGGCCGAAAAATCAATAATTCAAAGGAGTTGGTTGGCCAGATGGAACTCGCGGTGAAGTCGGGCATCCAGAATTATACGCCAGTGGCGATTCGCCTCGAGCCGGATTACTACTGCAACCAAAACTATGGCGACACCCAGCAGGGGTGGTGGAACGACAAGTATTGGGCGAAGTATGGATCGCTTACAGAGCCATACGAGACCTTCGGCAAGTTCTGTGGCAAGATTCGCGAGATGGGTGGTGTTCCGTTCACTTATATTCAGAGCAACATGCCGTCAAACGACTTTGCGATTGCGCACAAGGAGTGGATGATGGGCGATGATATCTCACGGTTGCATGCCGAACACCGTCATCACATGCCCTTCGTGAAATTTGATTTCACCGAGCCGGAGTTTCAGGATCATGTGCTTATGACTTGGCAGCGTCTTCGCAAGCAGGGGCTGCTGGGCATCAAGTTCGATTATCCGGAGTCGGCGTGGATTCCAACGGGCGGTTTTGCGGATAATAGCTACACCACGACTTCGGTGTATTGTAAGTTGTATGAGCTTTGTCGTGAGGGATTGGGGGATGAGAGTTTTATCCACGAACGCAATCTCGGCGAGTATGGGACACCACGCTTGGATGTGACCGCGGGTATCGTTGATATGCAGCGTGTTTGGGCGGACTCATCACACTTCGAGCCGGAGATGGCATCGCGGATGGGATTGCGGTGGTATAAGAACCGTAGCGTTTTTGGTTACTATCCGGACGGGAAGTCGTTCAAGAAGATGGACGTCGATCAGCGCCGCACCATGCTGAGCCAGGTGGGGTTGATTTCCGGTCGCTTGGAGTTGGGCACTTCGTTTGGTCGCATGACCAAAGAGGAGCAATATGATCTCACTCGTCTCTATCCGATCTTTCCAGGCACCCAGTCGTTCCGTCCGGTCGATATGTTGGTGGAAGGTCGCAGTGATCCGGCGGTTTACAGTTATCGAGTCGAGGACGGTTGGTCGCAGTTGATTTTCTGCAACAACCACGACGAGGAGCACGCGGTGACGGCGCCGATTTCCGGCAATCAGGCGGACCTTGGCTCATTGGGCCATAGTGCGGATGCCAGCTATTATCTCTATGACTTTTGGAATGATGCTTTGGTTGGGGAATACACCGGCGATCAGACCATCGAGGTGAAGCTCAAGCCGCATCAGGCGCTGACCTACTCACTTCACCAGAAGAAAGATCACCCGCAATTTCTTTCGACCAACCGTCACATCATGCAAGGCATGGTGGATTTGGATGATGTCAAATGGGATGCGGACAAGATGACATACTCCGGAACTGCGAAAGTGGTGGGTGGTGAAACATTCATCATCCAAATGGTGGGAAATGGATTCGAGGCGATGTCTGCGACCGCCGATAAAGGCGTCGCCAAGTTGATGCACAGCAAGGCGGGTCCAACGAAGTTGTTTCTCTCGAGTGAAGCGAGCGCAGAAGTCGCGTGGTCGGTGAGCTGGAAGAAGTGAGCTTAATTCGCCGGCTCTAACGAGTAATCCTCTTTGCCGTCCTTCATGACCCAACCTTTGGCGGTGAGTTCATCGCGCAGTGCGTCGGACTCGGCCCAGTTTTTTGCGGCTTTTGCCTGCCAGCGTTTGGCGGCGATTTCCTGAATCTCCGCTGGAACATCAGCGGATGTTTCGGCTTCGGGAAGAGTCAGCCCAAGGGCTCGAAGCACGCGGTTGAATCCAGCAAGTGCCGCAGCGGCGTCGGCGCCTTGAAGTGATGCGGCTTGTTTCAAACCGGTGAACAGGTGACCGATTGCGGCTGGCGTGTTGAGGTCGGTGTTGAGGCTGTCCCAAGCGGGTTGGAATGGGCCGAAATCGGCATTGCCGAGAGTGACTTCTTCATCGCCTATGTTGTCGGCCAGTTTGCCAGCGCCCTTCGCGAGTTTGGTCATTGCTTCGCGTGCCGCTGAAAGGGAGTCCAAGGTGAAGTTGAGCTGCTTGCGGTAGTGGCCGCTGATTAAAACGTAGCGAACTTCCATGGCGCTGAAGCCTTTTTGTTCGAGGTCTTCGAGCGTGTAGAGGTTGCCGAGTGACTTTGACATTTTGCCGCCGTCTACCAGCAGGTGCGTGATGTGGAACCAATGTTTGGCAAACTCACCACCACACGAGCATGCGCTTTGGGCCCATTCGTTTTCGTGGTGGGGAAAGACGAGGTCGACACCACCGGAGTGCAGGTCGAAGGTATCGCCAAGGTATTCCTTGATCATCGCCGAGCATTCGAGGTGCCAACCGGGCCGGCCTTCGCCCCATGGCGAATTCCAATAGTTGTCGCCGTCATCGGGGCGTCGTGACTTCCAAAGGACGAAGTCCGAGACGTTGTCTTTTTCGTATTCGTCCGCATTGGCTCGTGCGTTTTGGGTTTTGCCAAGATCGAGCTCGCGGGTGTCGAGGTGTGAGAGTTTCCCGTAGTTCGGAAACGATGAGATTTTGAAATACACCGAACCATCATCGGATGCGTAGGCGTGGCCTTTCTCGATCAGTTGTTCGATCATCGCCACTTGTTGCGGGATGTGTTCGACGGCGCTGGGTTCGATGTGTGGTTCGAGCAGGCTCAGCTTATCGCAGTCGGTATGGAACTTCTCTGTCCATCCTTGGGTGAAATCGGTGAGGGACTTGCCGGCTTTCTGTGAGTCGCGGATCGTCTTGTCATCGACATCCGTGATGTTGCGGACGTGGAGCGTGCGCATGCCGCCGGTTTCGAGGGTGCGGCGAAGGACATCTTGGAGCACGAATGTGCGAAAATTTCCAATATGTGCAGGACCATAGACGGTCGGGCCGCAACAGTAGAAACGGTAGGTATTGCCGTCGATGGGTTGCAGTTCGCGATCGGATCGGGTCAGCGTGTCGAATAGCCGCATGGGCGGGGGTTTACGGTTGGAATGGCGATCCGCCAAGTGAGAACACGGCAAAAGGTCGATTTTTCTAGTTTTCTGGTGTTGGGCTTTCGCGATTTGCGGCTAGGTTCTGCCAAGAAATGGCAAGTCCGGCGAAACAAGATCAGAGAGTAAGGCAAGTGGTGCTCGGCGCCCTCGTCTTGCTTAGTTTGGGCTTGATCGTATCCACGCTGTTGATCGGGTATCATTATCTACCGGGAGTCTGGGGTGAGTGGATTGGGACGATGGTCGGTATCATGACGACGCCATTTTTCCTCGAGGCATCGTTCCTCTTCATTGGCTTTGGGATTGTTCTCTTCATCAACGGCTACCGTCGGAAAAAGGAAGGGGAAGAGCTGGTTTACTTGGATCAGGTCGATGACGCAGAGAATCTTCCGGATCATGCCAAGTGGGCGATTTACACAGAGAGGCCCATGGATGGCGAAGAGCCGAGCTTGATGGATTGCATCGATGGTGCAGCGGCGGCGGAAGATTGGGATGAGTTGGCAGAGATGCTCGGGCACTTGTCTGCAACTGAACTGAAATTGCCCAATGTTTTGGAGGCAAGGGTAGCTCTGGCGAAAGCCTCGGGCAAAATGGAGAAGGTTGATGAGTTGGAGGCCGAGCTCAAAGAGAGTCAAAGCATGGAAAGCTAAATGGTCATGAAGAGGGTTGAATCGCCAGAAAAAGAACTCCGGTTTACCCGTTCCCGCCAAGCGGTCGTTTTTTGGGTGCTGGGTTCTTTGTTTGCAACAGCAGGTATCACCATGTTGGTCACCTCGGCCTATCGACACATCAATCCTGATCTGCCGCACCCCGGGTGGTCTTTGGTGCCATTGTTGGTTTCGGTTGGGATCTTTCGTTGGTCGTTCAAATTAACTCGCCACGCTTATTTGATCCTGACCCCGCTGGGCCTGGAGATCTTTCCTCTATGGAAACCTGAGAAAACGATGCGTGTCGTGTTCTGGGCAGAGATGGTTGCGGTCGAGTTCAATGACGCAATGACCACCATGACCGTGCACCAGAATGAAAAAAAGACGGCGGGTTTCCATATCTCACTGAACCCGATATTTGCTCCTCAGCGCGCCTTGTTGGCCAAGGTCATGAAGGCGCGATTGCCTCATGAGGAGCCGGCAAAATGAAAATATCATTGTTCATTTGCCAATTCTGAATTCATCGTTTGGCCATGCGTCCACACTCACGACAAATTCTCACCGTTGAAGAGATCTTTGGAAACAATGGTTGGCATTGTGAATTGATTGAGGGTCGCGATGTCTTGCGGGCGAGCTTTGACGCCCACCACACGAGAGTGGACATGATTGTGCAGGCGCACACGGCCTTGAACGCGCTGACGGTGGTGACGGAGTCTCCGATGGAGATAGGGGAAGGTCATCAGAGAGCACTCTTTGAATTGTTGAACCGAGCCAACAAGCCGCTGACTTTGGGGTCGTTTGAATACGATCTCGATCGGTCGATGTTGGTGTTTCGGATCACCAATTTGTTTGAACGTGAAAAATACGACGCCGACATCGTGGCATCGATGGTGCATTGCGCGATCGCCGAGCTCGATCGGATTACCCCCTATGCTGCGATCGTAAAAAACACGGCTGCCGACTTGCTGCCTGATATGGATTTGGAACGGCTGCTTGCGCGAGAAGATGTGATCCCTCCTGTGCCCGAGTATGAGGGTGAAGAGGAAGAATTTTGATCTGATGAAGCGAGTCAAGACGGTTCACACAGCCCACCAATCGTTGGAGGTGTGGAAGTCTCTTCGATGCACCGAGTTCAGAGTCGCTGGGGCGACTCACGCCTGGTATCACCAAGACCGATTCCTCACAGGGCAAGCTTGGGACATGATTGCGGCCAGTGCTTTGATGCGAGGTGACGAGAAGTTGCCGAAGTCAATTTTGATGCTGGGTTTGGCGGGTGGCACAGCTTATCGGGTGCTGCGACATTTGTTGCCAGATGCGGAACTGGTTGCGGTCGATATTGACCGTGAGATTGTCGATCTGGCGCGCAAAGAAATGGCGTTGGATCAATTGAAGATCGAGGTTGTGCACGGTGATGCCTACGCGTGGCTTGCACAGAACCGCCGCCGATTTGATGTCGTGATTGACGACATCTACCTTGCTGGGAAAACCGATGTATTTCGACCGAAGTCCTGGAACCGCGGCTTGATGAAAGCGTTGAAGCGCGCAGTTGCTCCCGGTGGAGTCCTCGCGGTGAATCTCGTGATCGGCGAGGGGCATCGGCTGATGCAATCGCAGACTCGCAGAGTGCTCAAAGAATCGTTCCCGACGGTTCGCACGATCCGCTCAGAGGAGGCGATGAATGAGGTCTTGGTTGCCGGCGAGAGTGTTGCAACTCCACGCCGACTGAGAGAATTTGCCGATTCCTTCGTGCATTGGCGGGATCGACAGTATTGGGATCGGCTGGAGGTCAAAAAGCTCTAGCCGCGTTTTCGCGATTACTCGCTGCTTTTGGCTGGCTTGGCTTTTTTTGCGGCGCAGCTTTTGCAGCATTGCTTGGCATCCGACTTTGTGAGGTCGACCAACTCAAGTCGCTCAGGCAGCATTTTCCCAGATGGCTCAAACGTATGCGGGTGGAGCGGAGCAAAGGTTTGGCATGAAGTGAAAAAAATGGAGAGCGATACAGCGGTGAGAGCGAGGGTTGTTTTCATCGTGATTGGAATTAGATCGTAGTTATTAGCAGGTTTTATCGGCATCTGCCAACCCTCTTTCACGGGTATCTCGTGCTTGGTGGCTGTCCGAATTGCGAGAAGTTGGCGAGTTTCAGGCAAATCTGCAGCATTTCGCTTGCCTCTGATGGGCCTAAGCCCCACAAAAAGCGCCGCCCTTCCGAGGGGCTTGCGACATCCGTCAGTTCCTTGGTCAAGGCGGACCAATTCTTCATAATCGCGAGCACAAAATGGACACTATCTCATCCCGTATTTCCAAGGTTTCTCCCTCACTTACCCTAGCCGTCACCGCACAGGCCAAAGCCATGATCGCCCAAGGCGAAGAGGTATACGCACTGGCGGGTGGCGAACCAGAAGTCGACACCCCGAACTTCATCAAAGAAGCTGCAATCGAAGCGCTTCAAGCCGGTCACACCAAATACACGCCAGCCGGTGGTATTCCTGAGCTGCGCAAGGCACTCTCGGAAAAGTTCAAGACGGACAACAATCTCGACTACGATCCAAGTCAGATCTGCGTCACCAGCGGTGCCAAGATGGCCTGCTACAATGCCATTCTCGCCGTTGTCGAAGAAGGCGATGAAGTGATCATCCCAACACCTTACTGGGTTTCCTACCCAGAGATGGTTCGTCTTGCTGGTGGTATCCCCGTATTGGTTGAAACGAAAGAATCGACCGGTTGGAAGATCACTCCTGAGCAATTCGAGGAAGCGATGACTCCGGCAACCAAGATGATCATCATCAACTCGCCGGGTAACCCAACGGGTGCGGTTTACACCGAAGATGAACTTCGTGCTTTGGGTGACATCGCATTGGAAGAGGACATCATGATTCTCTCCGATGAAATTTACGAGAAGCTCGTTTACGGCGAAGCCAAGCACGTTTCGATTGGATCGCTCAGCGAGGATCTCTACAACCTCACCATCACCGTGAATGGATTTTCCAAGTGCTACTCGATGACAGGATGGCGTTTGGGATACACCGCTGCAGCGAAGCCGGTAGCTGACGCGATCAGCAAGATCCAGAATCACACGGTTTCCAACGCGAACACCTTTTCGCAATACGGTGCGGTCGCAGCCCTTCAAGGCGACCAGAGCTTCATCGAAGACCTTCGTGGCGAATACGACGTCAAACGCCAGTTCATGCTGGGCCGCTTGAAAGCCATTTCCAACATCCGCGTGATTGAGCCTGAAGGTGCATTTTACTTCTTTGTCTACACGGGTGAGATGGGACTCAAATCCACCAACTTGTGCGACAAGTTGCTCTCCCGCTACAAAGTTGCTGCGGTTCCCGGCATCGCTTTCGGGTTTGATGAAGGCATCCGCCTCAGCTACTGCACAACGCTCGATATTTTGAACGAAGGTCTCGATCGTTTCGAGCAGTTCTGCCGCGAGCATTGATCTGAATCCATTTGAAGAAACCGCCACTGAGAGACCTCGGTGGCGGTTTTTTTGTGACTATTTCGTGATTTGCGCTGAGATATTCATCAGGTATGTTGCGTAATACCCATTGTGTCTGATCCTTTTGAACAAATTGGCCTAAAGCTAAAAGCTGCGCGTGAAGCGGCCGGTCTTGAGATCGGTGAGGCGGCGGCACAGGCGCAGATACCCAAGACGGCTGCGGAGGCTTTGGAGGCAGAGGATTTCTCCAACTTTCCAAGTCCGGTTTATGCCAAGAGTTTTCTGGTCAAATACAGCGAGTTGTTGGGCGTGGATGCCAAGCAATGGTTGGATGCGCTAGAGCCAGGATCGTTCATGCCGAGCGGTCAAGTGGGAGCCTTGTTGAAAGGGCCGGAACAGGCGCCGAATCGCGAAGAGAAATCTCCTGACCAGCGAGGAGGGATGGTTGCCGTGATCATTTTGTTGGTCATGACCGCGCTGATCGTGCTGGGTGCCATCAAGGGGTATGAGTGCTTCGCCAAGAGCTTTGAAGAAACTCCCGAGCCACCTGCGAAGGAGCAGAATGTGGAGGATGAGCCAGCAGGGCTTTTGGAGCCGTGACGTTATTGATCAAAGTTTTCCAAGATCTTCATTAGATCCATGGGAGCGTCAATCAGATGGGTGGGCGCAGATTCCGTTAAGCGATCCCGATTGTGGTATCCCCATGTTACCGCCACCGAGGGCATTTCGGCATTGTGTGCGGTTTCAATATCGATGGTGGAATCGCCCACGAAGAGGCAATTCTCTGGTCCCGCTCCCATCGCCATGGCGATCTTGAGTGCGCCTGACGGGTGAGGTTTGTGGGGAACTCCATCTTGCTGACCGACAACGGTGGTAAAATGAATGTAGGGGAATATTTCTCGAACCATGGTTTGAGTGAACCGGTGCACCTTGTTCGATAGCACGGCGAGTTGGTAGCCATCGCGCTGCAAGTCTTTCAGGAGCGATGGGATCTCGACGTAGGGTTTGGTGCCTTCTCTCCAAGTGGCTTCGTAGTCTTGCTTGAAGAAGGAGAGCAGGGATTCGAGCTGTTCTTCGCTGGTGCCGTGAGGTGCGCCGCGTTCCACGAGTATTTGAACGCCATTGCCGATGAATGACCGAACGGCCTGCTCGGAATGGGTTGGTAGATCGTGCTCTGCTAGAGAGCGGTTCAAAGATCCGGCAATGCCAGGTAGGGAATCCACCAGCGTGCCATCAAGGTCGAGAATCAGACTTGGTTTCACGCACCAAACTTGGAGTAGATCGGGATCGAGTCAAAGGGATTAGAATCCGATCAAGCAGATCAGCTCTTCGTCGCTGAATTCTTGCAAGTTATCGCTGGCGGCGATCAGCATTTCGGTTTCAGCAATATCCTGAATGGTCTCTGCTTGTGGTGAGGTGTAATCGACCACAGGTGCAGGATCATTTTGCGGGCCGGTCAGCAAAACGACGGCCAGAGCGACAGCCGCCGTCGCGGTTGCGAGGCCAGCAATGGGCGCTGGGCTAATCAGTTTTTTCCACCATGGCTCAGGTTGGCCTTCGAGACGAGCCAAGCGCACGGTGTCACTGGTGAAATGTGCTGTCGGCGCAGCCGGGGGTGACTGGTCGAGAAGCTCCCAGACGCGATCATTTTCAAAGGATTCGTCTGTTTGGTGAGGGGTGCGTTTCATGATTTGATGGGTTTTACCATGTGGGAAACCCTGACCCGACCCAAAAGTTGCGGGAATTCGTGGAAAAATGCGGAAATTTTCACACCCCTCGTTGGTCGCCCCAAAGCCGAACATGGAGGCGGTCGCAGAAGCGGAATCCTTCTTTTTTGCAGGATTCGGCGAGCCAAACCCCATGGCGGTCGAGTTCCTCAGGTGTGCGACCCTCAGGCATCAAGAGCACGCGCTGAGCGGGCAGGCTGTATTGGCGGCAAAGCAACTGGATTTCGTCGAGGTCCTCAGGGTGAGCGACAACGAATTTGAACCAGGCATTCGGTTGCTCGGCAAAGTAGCCGAGCACATCCGGTTTGAGGCGCATGGCTTCATCCATGCCCGAGTTGCTGAGTTTGGGGGAGACGTTGAATTGGTCGATGGCCTTGGCCATTGCCTCGGAGGGGATACGGGTGCCATTGGTCTCGATTTCAAATTGGCATGCCGGCATCTGTTCGCGGATCAGATTGGCCATTTCGGCGAACTCGGTTTCCTGCAGCAAGGGCTCGCCGCCGGTGATGACGATGCGTGGGCACTTGTATTCGAGGATTTGCTTGGCGGCATCGGCGGGGCTGACCTCAATCGTGACCTCCTCCTTGCAGTGTTTTTTGTAGTTGGGGTCGGCGTCTTTTTCGTGAGGCCATGGGGTGCCCTCGAAGTTCCAAGTGTGGTCCGTATCGCACCAGACGCAGTGGAGGTTGCAGCGGGATGCTCGGATAAATACGGCCGGACTACCCGCTGAGACACCCTCACCTTGAATGGTGTGGAAGATTTCAGGTTCGTCGCCAAGCTTTGCCAATTTCATCGTCGGCAGAGATCAAACATCATCCACACCTTCCTTGCAGTGTTTTTTATGTGGGCTAGCATTTGGCATGAGCATCATCACAGGTCGCGGCGACGACGGGGAGACCGATTTATTGTTTGGCAAGCGGATCGCCAAGAGCTCTTTGCGCATCGAATGCTTGGGCAGTGTGGATGAATTGAATGCGGCTTTGGGCATGGCGCGCGCAGCTGGAGCCAAGCCGGAGTGGGTGGAATTGATCGAGAAGCTGCAGGAAAAATTGATCGGTTTGATGGGGCAGTTGGCAACGTTGCCGGAGGATTCGGATCGTTATCGCGAGAAAGGGTATCCTACGATTGAGCAGAAGGATGTGGATTGGGTGGTCGAGAAAGCCAAGGGGTATGAAGCGATGGGCATCAAATTTGAAGGCTGGGCCATTCCGGGCGCTGAAGGGTGCGAGGCGCGTGCCAAAGTGGATTATGCGAGGACCGTGGCGCGTCGGGCAGAGCGACTGACTCTCAAACTCCATGAGTCGGGCGAGCCCGTTCCAGAGCCTGTAAGATTGTTTTTCAACCGACTGGCAGATCTCTTGTGGATCTTGGCGCGCGTCGAGAGTCAGTGAGGTAATCATTTCCCATCATTGACGCAGCCCTCTCTATGGTTTCCCATCCGCACATGCCTGAGGCCAAAGCAAAGAAATCCATTTCTTCCTACAAGTGGATTGCTGGCTATTTGATGAAGGAGAAACGGGTGTTTCTTCCGTCTTTGGTGGCGTTGTTTGCGACGGCCTGCCTGTCCTTGGCTTTTCCTTATTTCTTGGGGCAATTGATCGGTGGTCCTGCGGATGCACTCAGCCGGGACCTTGATGCCGAGGAGGTGGTCGCGAAAGCGAACACGGTGGTTTTGCAGTTGGTGGCGATCCTAGCGTTGCAGGCATTCATCGCGTTTTTCCGTGTGCAGGGATTCATCCGTTCTGGGGAATCGGCATTGAACCGTCTTCGCAGTGATTTATTCGCGCATCTCGTGGTGTTGCCGATGAGCTTTTTCCAAGAGCAGCGATCGGGCTCGTTGAGCAACCGCGTTTCCTCCGACTTGGGTGTGCTTCGTGAAACCTTGCTCACGACCGTTCCACAGTTGGTGCGGCAGTCGGTGATTCTGATTGGCGGCTTGGTCTTTATCTTCATCGCCTCGTGGAAACTTTCACTGATCATGCTAGGATGTGTGCCCGTGGTGGTGTTGGCCGTAGCGTTTTTCGGGCGCAAAGTCAGAGGCTATTCCAAAGAGGCGCAAAGTTCATTGGCCGATGCCGGCACGGTGATTGAAGAAACCGTGCAAGGCATTGCGGATGTGAAAGCGTTCACCAACGAGAAGTTCGAGCAGTCACGATACGATCGCGCTCTGGGTTCCTTTTTGCTGGTGGCCAAGCGGGGAGCCAAAAATCGTGCGGCGTTTTTGTCGTTTGTGATCTTTGCTTTGTTCGGAACCAT
Source organism: Luteolibacter sp. (assembly GCA_043566505.1). Taxonomy (GTDB): domain Bacteria; phylum Verrucomicrobiota; class Verrucomicrobiia; order Verrucomicrobiales; family Akkermansiaceae; genus Luteolibacter. The sequence goes on from CP121322.1 coordinate 2,267,696, forward strand.
TGCCTTCGTTGCCTGGCATGGTGCCCGGATGTTGGCCGATGGCGATATCACTCAGTCGAACTACATTCTGTTCATCTTGTTTTCTATTTTTGTCGGCGCCTCACTCGGATCGTTTCCGGAAATCATTTCGCAAATGCAGCAAACAGCCGGTGCGACCGATCGCTTGCGCGAGTTGCTCGACATGTCGTCGGAGCGCGAGGGAGGCGATGATGCGATTCAACTCTCAGGAGCCGTTGGCACCAAAGGTCTCTCTTTCCGCTATCCGTCGCGCCCGGATGTGCAGGTGCTGCGGGATGTCAGTTTTGACGTGCAACCCGGTCAGCGTATTGCGTTGGTGGGGCCATCGGGTGCGGGCAAGTCGACCGTGTTTGGGTTGCTCCTCGGCTTGATGGAGCCAGAAGACGGGCAAGTGCTGTTTGATGGCAAGCCCGCCACGGATGTGTCGCTGAAATCGATTCGTTCCCAGATCGCGATCGTCCCTCAAGAGGTATTGCTGTTTGGTGGGAGCATTCGCGAGAATATCGAATACGGTAAACCCGGCGCTTCGGATGAGGAGATTGAAGCAGCGGCCAAGCAGGCGAATGCTCACGATTTCATCACTGAACTGCCCGAAGGTTACGAGACCATTGTCGGTCCACGCGGCACCAAGCTTTCTGGCGGACAGCGTCAGCGCATCGCGATTGCTCGTGCGATTCTCGCCGATCCACGTGTGCTGTTGCTGGATGAAGCGACCTCCGCGCTCGATTCTGAGAGTGAACGGCTGGTCAATGAGGCGCTGGAGCGTTTGATGAAGGGGCGGACTAGCTTGGTGATCGCCCACCGACTTTCCACCGTGCGCCATGCTGACCGAATTTTGGTTTTCAGCCAAGGGCGCATTAGCGAGAGCGGGAACCATGACGAATTGATCGAGAAGGGTGGGACCTACCGATTCTTGGTTGAGACGCAATTGGTATGATTGAGTGATTGATACATGCCGCCTGGTTGTTGCGTAATGCATTCATGCAATCCGTGATTCCCACAACATCCCGCCGTAAGTTTCTTGCTGGAGCCACCGCCATGGGTTTGGCGCCGATGATTCAACTGCGCGCGCAGGGAGGATCAGCCAACGATGAAGTGGCTGTTGGCTTTGTGGGGGTAGGTCGCCGTGGAGTGGTGAACATGAAGAACTTTTTGAGCACGAAAGGTGTTCGTGTGGTGGCGGTCTGTGACGTGGATTCCATGAGCACTGCGGCAGCGAAGCAAATTGTCGACCAGCATTACGGCAACACCGACTGCAAAGTGTTCGCCAATCATGAGGATCTTCTCGCGATGAAAAGCTTGGACGCGATTTGTCTTTCGACTCCTGATCACTGGCACGCACGCATTGGTATTGATGCCGCCAATGCCGGTCTAGATATTTTTGGTGAAAAGCCATTCACGTGGGGGCTTGCCGAAGGTCGTCAACTGGTCGATGCCGTGACGAAAAATAAGCGGGTGTGGCAAACCGGTTGCTGGCAGCGATCGACCAATCAATTCCGCCGTTTCAAGGCACTCATCGAAAACAAGAACTTGGGCAAGATCACTCGTTTTGAATGTGGCACACCAAGTGGATGGGGCTACCGCAAGCACACGCCGGAAGACCAGTGGGCTGAGCGCATCGGGAAGCCGCCTGAACATCTCGACTGGGAACGTTATGCCAAGCCAACGGGCGGTGCCGAGTATCACCCGATTGTTCACCCATGGAACTGGCGCTGGGTGAATGATTTTGGCGGCGGACAGTTGCTCGACTGGGTCGGTCATCACGTCGACATCGCCATGTGGTCATTGGGCTTGGACAATACTGGCCCCGTCAAAGTGGAGGGCACCAAAGGCGTCAAAGCGAAGCACCCCGTGTTCGATGTTTACACCGACTACGCCTACAACGGCACGTTTGAAGACGGAACCAAGATGGAAGTGCGCAGTGATTTCATGGGCACCAAGTTCACCGGTGAGAATGGATGGATTTGGGTGAACCGCGGACGCTTGGTTGCCTCCGATGATCCGAACGACACCAAAGGTCATTCACGTCATCCTTTGATCATGAATGTGCCCGATAGCTTCAGTCAGAAAGCGCCGACCCATTACGAGGATTTCGTGGCCTGCATGCGCACGCGCAGCGAAACCGTCGCGCCGGTCGAGGCGGCGCATCGTGCGGCTTCATTTGGTCAGCTGGCGATTGTCGCGCTCGATACGCAAGAAACGGTGAATTGGGATCCGAAAGCAGAGAAGGTTATTGGAAACGAGAAGCAAGCGAGTCATCCGCGTTTGGGGTCGCGGATTTAACGGGTTTTTCTAACGACGACATCTAGTATGGCTGTATTGCCTGTACTGTTGCGTGGTTGCACATTCCGGAGACTTGATGAAACAGGCGACAGGAATGTCGCCTTTCCCTAGGGCGGATGATTCGCGTGTGAGCCAAATCTAAAATCTATGATCTGAAATCTGAAATCGAAAATCCAGAGAGTAGATTTAAGATTTAAGATTTAAGATTTTCGAATTTAGATTTACGATTTCTTTCTTTGGCGATTCACATACTTGCGCCTTCCTCGACTACTCGAGGCTGCCCGCTATCGCCGTTGCCGCCAAATGAGCGGTGGTCCAGGCAGCCTGGAAGTTGAAGCCGCCGGTGATGCCGTCGATGTCGATGCATTCGCCGGTGAAGTGGAGGCCGGAGACAGTGCGGCTTTCCATGGTTTTGAAATTGATCGTCTTGCGGTTGATGCCACCACACGTAACGAACTCGTCTTTGTTGGTGGTTTTTCCATCGGCCTCAAATGACGAACCTTTGATGTTTTCTAACAACTTCTTTGAGGCGATTTTTGGAAGTTGTCCCCAGGTGGTGGACTCGGTGATTTCGCTCTGGCTAACGAGGTATTCCCAGAGCCTTCGTGGAATGGGGGAGATGGGGGTGTTCTTGATGAGCTTGGCGCCTTGTTCTTGGCGGATTTGGCCAAAGCGTTCGCGCAGGGATTCGGCTGTGAACTCTGGTAGCCAATCGATCTGGAAGGTGAAGCGGTGATTCCGTTCTGCCAGTTCGCGAGCATCCCACGCGGAGAGTCTCAGGACTGCGGGGCCACTGAATCCTCGGTGGGTGATGAGGATGGGGCCATGCTGTGAGGATTTTGAGTCTGAGCGGCGAATGTGAACCATGGGGTGCGAGACACCAGCGAGTGCATGGAGCTCGGGGGAGGGAACGTTGAAGGCGAACAGCGATGGGACGAGGGATTCGGTCGAGAGCTCGAGCTTTTCGAGTTGTTTGAGTAGCGGGCTGGCTTTGAGCGAGCCAGTGGCGATGCAGACCTTGCGGGCTTCGAGGGTGGTGCTGTTGTCAAACTCGAGGGAGAAGTTGCCGTTCTCCAATTTCTCAATGCCGACGAGTGCGTGGTTTTTGTTCAGAGGAATTCTCTGAGTCCGGGCACGGTCCAGAAAGCAGTCGATGATGGTTTCGGATGAGTCCGTGGTGGGAAACATGCGGCCATCGGGTTCGGTTTTGAGTTCGACTCCGAATCGCTGAAACCATTCCGCGGTATCGGTAGGTTGCCATTGGTGGAAAGCAGCGCGGAGTTCGCGTTCACCACGTGGATAGTGTTCTGACAGGTCCTTGGGGTCGTAGCAGGCGTGAGTGACGTTGCAGCGGCCACCGCCAGAGATGCGGACTTTTTGGAGGAAGTGACCTGACTTTTCAAAGATCGCTACGCTTTTGTCTGGGGCGAATTCGGCGAAGCGCAGGGCAGTGAAGAATCCAGACGCGCCGCCACCGATGACCGCGAGGTCGAGTGTTGTAGGGGTGGCGGTCATGGATCTGTGGGTATCGGTCCAGCTGGTGGGTAGAAAGCACAAAATCGAAATGTCGCTTGCTGATAGCGGCTTGGATTCTAGTCTTCGGGTGCTTCGCTATGTCTGATCTCTCCACTGAATTTGTCTTCGCCCTCTGCAATCCCGAGTCGGAGCGTGCGATGAAGGCCGAGGTGGAGTCGATGGGGCTGAGCTGGAGGCCGAGCTATCAGCGAAGGGGTTTTTTGACGTTCAAGTCGGACCGGCCGATGACGATCGACGACCTTCAGGCGGAGATCGCCTGCGCGCGGCGCTTGTGTTTGTCGGTGGGTCGGTATGCCAATCGCGAAGAGGCCGTGGCGGCATTGCAAGACCGTGGGGCGACGATTCTACACGATGCCAAGTATGAGCTGAAGAAGATGAAGGGCTTGGGTCAGGGCGAAGTGGTGATGCCGAATGTTGGCGATCATGTGGGCACCGTGGTTCAGTTGGGAGAGACAGAGTTTTGGGCGGGGATGCATGTGCATCGCGAGGGGCTGAGTCCATATCCTGCAGGTGACTCTGGGGTGGAGATGCCGGAGGAGGCGCCATCGAGGGCATGGTTGAAGTTGGAAGAGGCGGCGCGCTTTTGGGGGTTGGAGTTTGGAGCGGATGACATTGTGGTTGAGCTCGGTTGCTCGCCGGGTGGTGTGGTGCTAGCGTTGATGAATCGTGGCGCCGCGGTGATCGGGGTTGATCCGGCGAAGATGGCCGGTGTCGTGACGAAGCGGGCAATTGAGGTTCGAGAGTCCGCACCAAGTGGTGGTGGCTGGTTTTATCACTGCCGCAAGCCGGCGGCCTTGGTCAGCAAACGAGATTTGGGTGAGGGTGTGACGTGGTTCATGTCGGACATGAATCAGTCGGTAGAGGTCGTGCTCAAGGAATGTGAGCGATTCAAAAAGATGTCGCCGAGTATTCAGGGTGTCTTGATTACGCTCAAAATGACCCAGTTGGAGAATGTGGCGGAGAAGGAGAGGTGGTTCTCTGCGCTACGGAAGATGGGGTTTGAGAGTGTGCGATTGCAACAGCTCTCAGTGAATCACCGGGAGTTTGCTTTAATCGGGCTGCGGAGCAGCCCGGTCTAAAAGTCTAAAGGTCGAAGGTCTAAAGGTCGGGCTTCACGCGGTTCTCTTGCCCCGCCTGCCTCGATATCGTCGGGGACAGGTCGTGGTTGGCTTCGACTACAATGAATTTCATGGTAGGGTTGATTGACTCGTCCCCGCCTCACGGCTCCTCACCCCTGCGGGGCACGGCACGTGCGTGCCTGTCCAAACGGCCTACAGGCCTTCAGCCGTTTTGAGCTCGATCAACCGACTTTTCCGCCGTTGGCGGGGATTACGGTGCTCACGCGCTTAGCGATCACTTCTTCTGATAAACTCGGGCGTAATCGATCTCGTAGCGGACAGGGAACTTGGTTTTGGCTGGGCTGCCTGCGGCATTGCCGCCGATGGCGAGGTTGAGCCAGAGGTAATGCGGTTGATGAAATGGATTTTTCGGCCCGCGATCGGTTGGGTTGAGGGTCTTCTTTAGGTCGATCGTGTTGAGCAGTAGATCATCGACGTAGAGCTTGATGCTGGTTTCGTCCCAATCCATCCGCCAGATGTGAAACTTCTCGGTCCATTTTGGATCATTGAAGGAGGAGATGGGTTTTTTGGAGGAATCCCATTTTGCATTCCAGCGCTTCTTGGTTCCCCAGCAGGCGTTCGCGAGAATCTGCCCTTTGTAGTATTCCATGAGGTCGATCTCGCCATTGCTCGGCCATTCACCTTCGACGCCTGTGGTCCAGATTGCGGGCCAGAGACCCGCGCCTGATGGGATTTTTGCGCGGACTTCAAAGCGACCAAATTTCCATGAGTGGAGGCCGTGGGTTTGGAGGCAGGAGGACGTGTATTGGATGTGTTTGCGCGACGTTTTCCAATTCTTGCTTCCTTGAACGAAATCAGGATTGGGTAGATCGACTCGTTCCGCAGTGATTACTAACAGTCCGTCTTTGCAGACCGCGTTATCGGCTTGATACCATTGCAGCTCGTTGTTGCGTTTGAAGCCTTCCTCAAAGACCCAGTTTTTTGGGTCGGGCTTGCCATCCTCATTGAATTCATCAGCCCAGACCAGTTGGTAGTCGCCGCTGGTCTTGGGTTGCGCGCTGCAGACGCTGGCCAATGCCAGGGTGATGATGATCGATGCGAAGGTCTTCAAGGGCTTGTGATTGTGGAGGGGTTGCTTACGGACCGCGCAATTCGGGAAGCTGTTACAGCAGCGGCGACTTGATGTCGTAGACCTAATTTGAATGGATTAAGCGCCGTCCCTGCCTGTGTTATGCCAGATCCTTTACTTCGACTTTGGCCCAGGTGTCTTTGAAGGTGCCGATGAAGGTGTTGTGGACGGGGACGTCTTGGTAGGTGTCGTGGTCTTCGACGGAGTCGAATTGCATGGTGAGCGCGTAGTCCCAGGATTGGTCGATCACGGGGCGTTCCATGACTGGAGCGGGAGTAGCCCATCTGCCGCCTTTGACGAGGTCGATGGTGAAAAGACTGGCGAGGCCTTCTTCGAAGGCTGCGCGTTTCTCAGCGGATTTGAATTCGTCTTTGAGCCAAAAGTAAACGTGATGTTCCATGTCGCAAACGTTACGAGCACGGTGTTTGGGTGCAAGTCTGGAGTTGTTTTAGGCTGTGATGCCCCGAAATCTGAGGGGTTGTCAGATTAACTGCAGCCGGAGTGTGGGATTGGGTGGTTTCGAAGATAATGGTAATTCTGAAACGAGAATTCATTTGCTGAGCGCTGCTCTATACCTAGAGTCCTACCAACGATATGCGCGCATTATTCTGTTCACTTCTCACCTTGTCGGCATCGGTGCTGACGCTTTCCGCTGACAACTCTGATATTTACCGCTCGGTTCTTCGGATTGAAGTGGCGACGATTGTTCCAGATTACGAGACACCGTGGAATTCGGGTCGGTTCAGTGGTGGCATTGGCACGGGCTTTTTGATCGGAAAAAACAAGATTTTGACCAATGCGCACGTGGTTTCCAACCAGGACCGATTGCTTGTTACCGTCTATGGCAGTCCTCGCAAGTATCCAGCGAAGGTTGAATACATCGCGCACGATTGTGACTTGGCCTTGCTCTCGGTTGAGGACTTTTCGGACTTTGAAAAATTCCCCACCTTCGAACTTGGCGATGTGCCAAAGCTCGAATCGCAAGTGCGGGTGATTGGTTATCCTGTCGGGGGTGAACGTTTGTCGGTGACCCGCGGTGTGGTTTCACGGATCGATTTCCAACCGTATTCGCATTCACGCGCAGATTCCCATTTGGTCGTTCAGATCGATGCCGCGATCAATCCCGGCAACTCAGGTGGTCCAGTGGTGCAGGGTGATAAAGTGGTGGGAGTGGCATTCCAAGGACTGCGTCAGGCCGACAACACGGGCTACATCATCCCGACTCCTGTGGTGAAACGTTTCCTCAAGGACATTGAGGATGGCAGTTATGATCATTATGCGGAGTTGGGAATTTCGAACTTCCCGCTTCACAACCCGGCAATGCGCATGGCGCTGGGCCTTCCTGACGACGGCAAGGGCGTGTTGGTCGACAGCGTGATCCCGACCAGCTCAGTGGACGGCGTGATTGAGCCGGGAGATATTCTGATGTCATTGGATGGCAATGCCGTCGACAGCGCGGGCATGGTCAACATCGATGGTGGTAACGTGAACTTGAATGAGATCGTTGAGCGCAAGTTTGCCGGAGACAAAGTGGCTGTGGAGTTCATTCGCAAGGGTGAGCTGAAGAAAGTTGATATCACGCTCAAGCCGCTGAAGTGGTCGAGCATGTATGCGGTTCAGTATGAGAAGAAGCCGCGCTTTGTTGTGTTTGCCGGATTGGTGTTTCAACCACTGGATCGCAATCTATTTGCTGCTGCCAAGTTTGAGGATGTCACCGTGCGTCGCTTGTTCACCGACTATGTATCCAAGGGTTTGTTTCAGAAGCATGAAGACATCGTCGTTCTCTCACGGGTTGTGAATGATCCTGTGACCAGCCAGTTGGGCGAGTTTGCAGGGCAGGTTGTAAAGAAGATCAACGGCGAAGAGGTGAAGAACCTCAAGCATGCGAATGATCTGCTTCACGCCGAGGAAGCGCCGGAATATCACGTGATTGAGTTGTTTGGCGGGAGTCGTCCTGTGGTCATCCCATCGGCGCAAGTCGAAGCGGCCAATGAGAGGATGGCAAAGAACTACGGCATCTCGAAGCTCAAGAACTTGGAGGACTGATCATGGCGCGGGTGGGGATTGCATTGGGATCCAATCTGGGCGATCGGATGGCCAATTTGCAATCGGCCTGCGATCGATTGCGTGAGTTGTCCGACGAGTCCGAGATGTTTCTCATTGCTCCAGTTTATCAATCCGAGCCGAGCATGTGTCCGCCGGGGTCACCGGATTTTTTGAATACCGTCGTCGAGTTCGAGTATCAGGGTGGAGCAGATGAGTTGTTGCAGAAGACTCAGGCGATTCAAAGGGAGCTCGGTCGAGAGCCCAGCGATGAGCGCAATGCACCGCGGGTGATCGATATTGATCTGCTGTATTTGGGAGACTCTGTGGTTAACCAAGAAGGGTTAGAGCTGCCCCATCCTCGGATGACGATGCGCCGGTTTGTGATGAAGCCTTTGGCAGACATCGTGCCCGATTTCGTGTTGCCAGATCAGGTCGTGACGGTGGCCGAATTGTTGGCCTTGTTGCCACACGACGACATGCCCTTGGTGGCGATGGAAGACGGATTACGCTGACTTCTTCTTCGCTGTTTTCGTGACGGCGACCTTCTTCTTCGCGGCTTTTCTCTTGGGTTTGATGACGGGGGTTTTTCCGAGTTTCGCCATGCGTTCTACCAGTTCACCGACCAGTGGGTTGGGGAAGCGCCGGGTGGGAGTGATGGCATAGAAGGTTTCGGTGATCTCAGGAATCACATGGGTTACCACCAAGCTGCCTTCTTCGATTTCATCGCGAACCACCACGCTTGGAACCAAAGCGAATCCCTCACCTTCGCGGGCGAGAAGGCGGAGCATCGCCATGTCGTCGATCTCGGCGAGGATGCGGGGTCTTGCACCAGCAGCGGCCATGATGCGATCGAAGGACGCGCGGGTGTTGCTTTCCATGTTGGGGAGGATGACGGGCACATCGCGGAAGTCCTCCGGGAATTTCAGGTTCTTCTTTTTCCACTCTGGGACGGCCACTAGGCTGACGGGGTATTGTGCGAGTAGGTGGCTATGCCAAGGCCGGCCAGCATCGCGGAGGGCGGCTTGATTGGAGAGCACGACATCGACCTCGTGAGAATGCATCGCGACCAGCAAGCTTCGCTGAGTGCCTGAGCGGATGACGGTTTCCACGTCCGGCATGTGCAATGCGGGGCGGAGGAATTCTAGTAAGAAGTTGCGTGAGAGGGTGCCGACCGCGCCGACTCGTAGGATTTGTTGTCCGCCGTGGGGTCGGTGTTGCATTACATCGAGTAGTTCCTCGCCGGATTTCGCTATTTCTTCCGCGTAGTTCAGGGCGATTCGGCCAGCTTCCGTGAGCTCCAGTCCGCTGCGTTTGCGCTCGAAGAGTTTGTGGCCGAGGCTTTCTTCGAGTTGCTTGAGTTGCAGGCTCAGAGCGGGCGGCGAGAGGTTGAGTTTTTCTGCGGCTCGGGTGAGGTTCAGTTCCCGCGCGATGAAGCGGAAGTAGCGAAGGTGGTGGTAGTTGAGGAAAGGCATGGTGGATAAATGCTGAAAAGCTGAAATTGGAAATGCTGAAATGGGGCGGGTGCTATGGGGCGGGTGCTATGGGGCGGGTGCTATGGGGCTATGCTTAGGGTTTGAACCGCAGATGAACTCAGATGAATGGGATGTTGGTTCTGTGGCTGCTCAGCGGCCTGAAAGATGAAAGGTCGGGATGGGCTGTGGGGTTAGGGCCGCGGTAAGTGGCTGTTTTGTGGAGGGATATTGCGTTAAGTATAATAAAACGTAAAGTTTGAAAGCATGTCATTCCCTAAAACCAAAATTTAGGCATGATGTCGGCAATGCAAGTTCTTACGCCTGATCTGATTTTCTTGATTCCGTTGCTGCCTTTGATTGCTGGGATTGCCTGTCGGGGCCGAGATTCGCTCATTGCGGGCCGCATTGCAGTTTCTGGGGCAGTGCTTTCTACCTTGGTTGCCTTGATCTTGGTGATTTTTGGTGAGAGGGCGGTAAGCCATCCGATGAAGTTGGACGTTGTGGCCTCGGTGATGGTCTTGCTGGTGTCGTTCCTGGGAGCGATCGTTCTGAACTACTCACGTCATTATTTGGCAGGAGACTTGAGGCTCTCCCGGTTCTTCTCATGGATGTCTCTGACTCTCGGGTCGGTTCTGGCGGTTGTCGTGGCGGGCCATCTTTTGGTGTTGGTGGCGGCATGGGTGGCGACCAGTTTGTTTTTGCATCGCTTGTTGCTGCACCACCCGGATCGTCCGACCGCAGTGTTCGCGGCGAGGAAGAAGTTTGTGTTCAGTCGGGCAGGAGACATCTGTTTGCTCGCAGCGAGTTTGATTCTTTATGCGAATCACGGGTCGTGGTTCTTGGATGATGTGTTTGCCTCCATCGCGGAAGGCAATACGGGTGGACTGCTAGTGGTGGGGTTCTTGTTAGTGATTTGCGCCGCAATGAAGTCGGCCCAATTCCCATTCCACAGCTGGTTGCCAGACACCATGGAGACGCCGACACCGGTGTCGGGTTTCATGCATGCGGGCATCATCAATGCGGGCGGATTTTTGGTCGTTCGCTTTTCCCCGCTGTATGATCATGCCTCGGCCGCTTTGATTGCCCTGGTGGTGATTGGAACCATCAGCGCTGCATTTGGAGCGGTGGCGATGTTGGTTCAGCCCAATGTGAAACGGTCACTGGCGTATTCGACCATCGCGCAGATGGGATTCATGATCTTGCAGTGTGGCTTGGGCGCCTATGGATTGGCGATGATCCACATCGTGGCGCACTCGCTTTACAAAGCGCATGCCTTCCTGACCTCGGGGTCGATGATTGGGGTGGCTCCACGAGCCGCGATTCCTCTGAAAACGCCGGCCTTGGTGATGGGGTTGCTGATTGGCGGGTTGTTGGCCATGGCGGGCGCGACCGCCTTGCACGTCCTTATGCCCATGGCTTCGGAGCACTCATGGGTATTCTTGGTGATTCTTGCTCTAGCATTGGCTTATGGAATTGCCCGAGCGACCTCGGCTCACACCAGTTTGGAAATGGTGACCAAATCGATCACGATCGCCATTGTGGTTTCGGTTCTGACGTTTGCTCTGCATGCCGCAGACCGCTGGTTGTTTGGAGATTTGCCGGTGGTTCAGAATTCACCATGGGTGTTGGGGTTTGTGGCCTTTATTTTCACGCTGCTCTTCCTGTTCCAAGCGCTGATGTGGAGGGCGCAAAATTTTGCATTGGGACGCCGACTTTACGTTCACGCCTTGAATGGATTTTACGTCGCGACGTATGCCAACCGATTGCTGACCAAGCTGTGGCCTAGCCGGAACCATTCGTGACTTTTACTCAAGAATTTAGACAACCATACCAAATACGATGAGCCTAACAATCGAACAACCTAGCAGCCTTCAACCAGTGATCGATGAAGCCTTGGGGCGTGTCGCGCCGCTTTGGCCGCTCACCCACTTCGTTGCTGTGAATCCATTCATGGCTTACGCGGATCGGCCTTTTGGTGAAGCCTGCGCAATGTTGCAAAACATCAACGGCGTGATGCCATTGCAGTCGGCCGGGAGTTATCTCAAGGCACTGAGCCGGGGGGTGATTCGGGTGGGAGATCTACGTGATGTCGCGAATGACCAATGGCCAGTGGAGCGCTTGATCGAAGTGATTGAGCAAGCGAGCGAGCAGGCGAACGATCCGCTTTTGACCTTCGCTGATTTTCTCGATCAGCAAGATGCTCATGGACATTGGGGTGTGTTGGTTGTCGATGAAGTCTCAAAATGGTGTGGTGTGGCATTTGACCAGAACCAGACGACTTGGAATTCGCCATGGAAGTCATTGGGTTTGTTTGCGGGTTGGCGCGACGCGGCGGTGCATGATCGCAATCCTGAGGCGAATGGGATCAAAGGGTTTCGTCAGTTTGTTCAGCAGCTTCCCGACAATGCGGATGAGACCATTGAATACTGCATGAAGTTGCTGGAGCAGTCGAACGTCAGTCAAATGGACTTCATGCATCGTCAGTTGGCGACCATTTCTGGATGGGCGGGTTACCTTCAGTATTTGGTTCGTGAGGATGACATGCGCGGTGCAAAGAACTCGGTCTTGAAAGAATTGTTAGCGATCCGCTTGGCCTATGACGCGGCGCTGTTTGATGCCTTTGCGCGGAGTGGCACTCAGCGGTCGAAGTGGCGCCAGCTGAGCACTCAAAAAGTGGACACAGAAATGGTCACGGCCTTGGAGCGCTGGCAGCAAGCCTATGAGCTGGGGTATCAACGCGAGTTGGCGCAGCAAGTCGCATCGCAACCATCGAAACAGCTGGAATCGAGACCTGTCGCGCAAGCGGTGTTCTGCATTGATGTTCGGTCGGAGAGATTGCGGAGGAACTTGGAGAAGGCACTCAAGGGGGCGCAGACGATCGGGTTTGCTGGGTTCTTTGGATTCCCGGTGGCGCACAAGCGTGCGGGTCATGATCAAGAGGAGTCGCGGTGCCCGGTGTTGCTCGTGCCACCGATCCATTGTTCTGAAAAAGTCAGCGACTTCGCGCAGTCGAGAGCGACGCGGAAGCGCGCTGGTAAGGGGGCATGGAAAGCGTTCCAAAACTCCGCGACATCCTGTTTCTCCTTCGTGGAGTCGATGGGGCTTGGATTCATCGGGGCTTTGACGGGGGTGGGGAATCATCCGAGCGCATGTGATCATGCCTCGATGCCTGAGATCAGCGAAGTTTCACCTGAGGCCATGGCTGATGTTGCCGAAGGAGCCTTGCGCAACATGAGTTTGACCAAGAACTTTGCACGGGTCGTTTTGATCTGCGGTCACGGCAGTCACAGTTCCAATAACCCATATGCCTCCTCACTTGATTGTGGTGCCTGTGGCGGACACGCGGGGGATGTGAATGCTCGCTTGGCAGCCAAAGCGTTGAATCAACCCGAGGTGCGGCAGTTGCTTGCATCGCGGGGAATCGAGATTCCGAAAGACACGGTGTTCATCGCAGGCTTGCACGATACCCTGAGCGACGATGTGAAAATGTATGATTTGGATGAAGCTCCTGAGTCTCACCGAGATGAATTGGTGCTCTTGCAGGCGGCCTTGAAGCTGGCGGGGAGCAAGACGCGGAAAGAACGGGCGAGAACCATGGGGATCACAGCAGAGGGCGATGATGCGATTGAGGCAGCCGTGCGCAAGCGGGGAGCTGATATCTCGGAGGTGCGGCCTGAGTGGGGATTGGCGAACAATGCGGCGATTGTCGTCGCGCCTCGGTCACGGACGGCCTCGCTGAATCTCGACGGGCGGGTTTTCCTTCACGACTACGATGCTGATGCGGATTCTGAGCTCAAAGTAATCACTTTGATCCTGTGTGCGCCAGTGGTGGTCGCGAGTTGGATCAACTTGCAGTATTATGCGTCCCGGGTAAATCCGCGGCCGTATGGCAGTGGTGACAAGGCCCTGCACAGCGTTGTTGCGGGGGTAGGGGTGATTCAGGGCAACAGCGGAGACCTCAAAGTGGGCTTGCCGATGCAGTCGATTCACGACGGTGAGAAATTCGTTCATGAGCCACGGCGGTTGAGTGTGATCATCGAGGCCAAGCGGGATTCTATCGGCCAAGTGCTGAGTGAGCAGCCGCAGGTTGAGCAACTTTTCCGCAATGGTTGGATTTATCTGGTGGCCATCGAGGGCGATGTTTCTTATCGCTATGCATCGACTGGCTGGCAGAAAATCTGAACCACGAGACATATGAGCGAATCCCCTAGCATTGGAATTATCATGGGCAGTGACTCCGACTGGCCCACCATGGAGCACGCAGCTCGAACATTGAGCGACTTTGGCATCAGTTGGGAGGCCGAGGTGGTCAGTGCTCACCGGACACCGGATAAGCTTTATTCCTATGCTGAATCAGCGCGTGGGCGGGGTTTAAAGTGCGTGATCGCTGGAGCGGGTGGTGCGGCGCACTTGCCTGGCATGACCGCTGCGATCACCGATATTCCAGTTTTGGGAGTTCCAGTAGAATCCAAGGCGCTCAAGGGCATGGATTCCTTGCTTTCGATTGTTCAAATGCCGGGTGGGATTCCGACGGCGACCTTTGCAATCGGCAAGGCAGGTGCGATCAACGCGGCTTTGTTCGCGGTTTCCATCATGGCGAACGAGTCGGATGAGTTGGCTCAGAAGCTCGCAGAGTTTCGCGCCAAGCAAAATGCCACGGTGAAAGCCAAGACTCTCCCTGAACTTTCATAAACGATGCTGAGCAATCGCGTGTTAGGGATCATTGGTGGTGGGCAACTCGGTCGCATGTTGGCGATGGAGGCACGCCGGATGGACATTGAAACCATTTGTTGGACCGGAGGACTGGAGTCTCCTGCGTGTGAGATCGTCGACCATGTGGTGGACTTGCCATTCGATGATCCATTGGGCTTAGAGCAATTTTGTGAGAAGGCGGACGTTGCCACCGTCGAGTTTGAGAACATTCCAGCAGATATGTTGGAGTCGGTGGACCAGAGGATTGGGTTGAACCCATCTCCGAAAGCCGTGTCGATTTGTCAAAATCGATTGCGTGAGAAGCAGTTTTTGGGTGAAGCGGAGATTCCGTGCACACCCTACGCCTTGATTGAGAGCGCCCACGACTTGGAGCTTGCGATGGCATCTCTCGGCGAGGGCGTCTTGAAGACCGCGGATTTTGGTTACGATGGTCGTGGGCAAGTTCGCATGCGTGGCGGTGAGGATCCGGCGGTGGTGTGGAGTGAATTTGATGCGGACAAGGCCGTTTATGAACAATGGGTGCCTTTTGAGAAAGAGGTGTCGGTGATGGTTGCTCGGAATGCATCGGGTGAGATGGTTTGTTATGAGGTTTCTGAGAACGAGCATCGGAATCACATCTTGGATCTTTCGATTGTGCCGGCCGGGGTCGATGCAGCAGTCGCCACGCAAGCCAAGAATTTGGCCAAGCAGGTGGCGCAGGCGCTTGATTACCGTGGCATCATGGGGGTGGAGTTTTTCGTGAAGCCAAATGGTCAGTTGTTGGTCAATGAGATGGCCCCGCGCCCTCACAACTCAGGTCACTATACCATGGATGCCTGTGAGACCTCGCAGTTCGAGCAACAGCTACGCGCGGTGATGGATTTGCCATTGGGGTCGACCCGATTGATTTCCCCAGTGGTCATGCTCAACTTGTTGGGGGATATGTGGGTGGATGAAAACACCGCACCGGATTGGACGCCCTTGTTTGCCGATGGTTCAGCGAGTTTGCATTTGTATGGCAAAGCCAAAGCCAAGGGCCGTCGCAAGATGGGTCATGCCAATTTTCTCGGCACATCGACGGAAGATGCCGCTCGGCGTGCATTGGCGTTGAAGACCCAATGGTTGGGTTTGTGATCACAACTCATTGATGGTGAGTTGGTTGAGTGGGTTTCGCGCAATTTGCCTATTTTTAGGCCGGGTTGGCAGTTCAGCTTTCATGAAAAAGGCCGCGGCTTATGAAACATGGCTGCCCGTGAGGGGGTAATCATTAGCTGTATTTCCGCACTGCACATGAAAGTCGCTTCATTCTCCCCATCACTTCAATCCAGTGGCCAATTCATGGCGACTTTTGGAACGGTGTTTCTTGGACTTTCGGCGGTGGTTTTGGCGGAGCCTGGCAAGCTTCAGGTGCCCGAAAGGATCGAGTTCCTCTTGGAAGACCATTGTTGGAAGTGTCACGAAGATGGGAATGAGAAGGGAGATCTACGATTTGATAATTTGGATGAGCAAACGCTGGATGGCTGGCTTGAGACGCTGAACCGCATGCAAGAGCAGGTGTATTTCGAGCAAATGCCACCACCGGACGAGCGGACCTTGCCATCAGACGATGAGCGCAAAGAGTTGCTCACTTGGTTGTCGGAAGAATTGCATCGTCACAAAGCCTCACAGTTGGAAGACAAACTTCGTTATCCCGATTACGGCAATGCGATTGATCACGACCGCTTGTTCAGTGGCGACATCAAGGCCAAGGCATTTTCACCCGCACGGCGTTGGTTGGTGAGTCCCGAAATTTTCCACGAGCGGGTGTTGGATGTGTTTGAGTTGGAAGGTCGTGAGCGTGGGATGAAGTTTTACGGAGTGACCAATCCATTCATTCTTCCTGAGAAATCGGGTGTTCGTTATTACGATAACGACATTCTCAACGGGGGTCATTTGTTGCAGATGATGACCAATGCACAGTGGATTTCTCACAAGCAGATCCGTGCGGCTCGAGTGAAGGCTGGTGAGATTGGCCAAGACGAATTTGCTGACAAGCGCGACAAGTGGGCGCCACGTGCGACGCCATCGGAGTTTGAAACCATCATCCTAAAAGATAGCGATGCCACGGATGAAGAGCTCGCCGCTGCCATCAACAAGCAATTCAACTTGGTGCTTCGGCGTGATCCAACTGAGAGTGAACAAGCGAAGTATTTAAAGTTGGCGCGTGAGGCAGTTAATATTGGTGGAAATACGGAAGGAGTTCGTCAATTGCTTGTCGCGGTTTTGTTGGAGTCGGAATTTGTGTATCGCCTCGAATTTGGTGCAGGTGAACCGGATGAATTCGGTCGTGTGATGTTGTCGCCAATGGAGGGTGCCTACGCCATTTCCTATGCGCTGGGTGACCGTGGCCCCGATGCCGCATTGCTTGAGGCCGCGAAATCAGGAAAGCTCGCTACTCGTGAAGATTACGCTCGAGAGGTGGTTCGATTGTTGAAGGACAAGAAGTATTACGAAGGGCCGATTGATGATGCCTTCTCAACGAGTAAATCGAAATCGCCCATCACCTCTCATCCGAAAATCAACCGCTTCTTTCGTGACTTCTTCGGTTACCCGATGGCGGCGAAGGTATTCAAAGATCCTGAGCGGAGTGAGGGTCACTACCAGAACCCGAGCCGCGGAACTTTGGGGACGCCGGGGTTTTTGGTGAACGAAGCGGACCGCATTGTGGATTACCATTTGAAGACAGATCAGGATGTCTTCAACAAGTTGCTTACCTCGGATGAGTTCTTTGTTTATCACGACCGCAGCAATGCCGAAGGGGCGGAGATCGTCAGGCAATGGCGTGTGGTGTATGAGCGGCTAAAAGATACCGATTGGAGAAAGAATCCGGAAGGAGTTCTGAAGCAGCACATTGGATTCATCCAAGAAGTGCCGAACATGAAGAGAGAGTTTTCGGAGGAGCATCCCGGTAAGTTGATGAACTACATGTTGTTTTTTGAGGAATATTTTGGGCAGGGGAAATCACCCTTCACCACCGTGCCGTGGGCTCATGGTTACACCTTCCATCACTCACCATTTTACAACTTGCCGAGAACACCGCCGATCAGTCGTTACGGCAGTTGGAAGTCGACCAAGATCAACAAGATGGAACCCATGGAATTTTGGGATTATCCAACGAAGCAGCCATTCAAGTTGCCAAACCGCAAGGGGATCCTAACGCATCCAGCCTGGTTGATTGCCCACTCGACCAATTTTCATGCGGATGCCATTCGCCGGGGTCGGTG
Organism: Luteolibacter sp.; assembly: GCA_043566505.1. Lineage (GTDB taxonomy): Bacteria > Verrucomicrobiota > Verrucomicrobiia > Verrucomicrobiales > Akkermansiaceae > Luteolibacter. The sequence goes on from CP121322.1 coordinate 2,285,214, forward strand.
GATTCGCGAGAAGCTCCTAGCAGGAAGAGTTCCTGATGTGCCCATCACGGTAGACGCGCAAGTCCCCGAAGATCCTCATCGAACCTTTCGTGATCGGGTAGTCGATGTGACATCGCCGAAAGAATGTTGGAAATGTCATGAGCACATGAACCCCCTTGGGTTGTCATTTGAGATGTATGACGACTTTGGTCGGTTCCGCATGGAAGAGCTGCTTGAGCACCCAGAAAACCTAATCAAGAAGGTGAATGGTAAGACGACATTCAATGAATATCCCACCTTGCCCATCGTCACCACTGGTGCGCTCGATGGCACGGGTAATCCAAAGCTGGATGGTGAAGTAACGGATGCTCTCGATTTGATTGATCGTGTTGCAAAATCCGATCGAGCCAGACAATCGATCATTCGGCATGCTTTCCGCTTCTACATGGGCAGAAATGAGCAGCTGCATGACGCACAGACATTGATCGACGCGGATTACGCCTATCTGAAAAGCGGTGGTAGTTTCAAAATGGCTGTTCTTTCCCTTCTCACATCCGATTCATTCCTCTACCGTAAACCTTTAGAACCATCACCATGAACGATCGCCGCGATTTCATCCGCAATGCCTTTCTTGCTTTAGGAGGCCTATCCATGCCTGGGGCTCTCCCGAGCTTATCAGCAGCTTCCAGTATCGCTCGCCCTGGGAGCAAGGCGCCGATGCGTTTCATCTTCATGCACAAGGGAAATGGTTTGTTTCCTGATTTCTTGGTTCCTCCAACGTTCTCCGATGAGCAGAAGCAAATGGAGAAGAAGAAACAGGCATTCACGGCAGATCTCGATCAACACAGTTTGCCAGATTGGATGGGGCCCATTGAAGAACACAAAGACAACCTCACTCTGTTGCAGGGGTTGTCGGGCAAGATGTGTACGACGGGTCACCATTCTTGGTGCTCCTCTCTCGGGGTGTTCAAAGCGAATGAGCGTCTCAGTTCAATCAAGTGGGCGACTGTCGACTTCGAGCTCGCGAAATTGTTCCCATCGCCGCTTGAGCACATCGAGTTGGCTTGTTTCCCAACAGGTGGCGGCAATCCACGCGGGGGTCTTGATATGATTGCGAAAGGTTTTTCGGCACGTGGTGCTCAGCAACCCAACTATGCATTTGGTTCGCCCAAGATTGCGGTGGAGGAGATTTTCAAGTCGGTCTCTGACGATCCGAATGACAAAATCCGTTATGAACTCGAGCGCAAGTTGCTTGAGTTTGTGGGTGGCAATGAAGGTGAGTTGGCCGCGCATCTCGATGGTATTGAGAAGCGCAAGGTTGGCAACTATGCCAATTCCGTCGAAGACATCCGCGCTCGCAACCGCAAGGTGGATGAGATGTCCGATGTCGTGAAGCGCTACGCGCCCAAGTTGGATGAGAAATATTTAGCAGATGAAATGAGCACATTCGACCGCCAGTCGGGACATACGGAGGTGTTGCTGTCTGCGTTGATCTCAGGTCTCACCAATGTGGTGGCATTTACGGTCGATGAGTTGGGTCACGATTACACCGGCATCACTGGTATCGAAGGTGAGCGGGTCAACATGCATGATGTGGGTCACAACAAGAGTTACGGTGGTGTCGATGCGGTGGAAATCCGCAGGCGTGCGGGCCAACATCACATGGTTCTCATGGATCGCATTGTGAAGCGCCTCAAGAGCATTCCGGAGGCTGGCGGCACGATGTTCGATAACACAATGATTTGCTATTTCCCTGACGGCGGTGAGACCCACCACGCGAAGGGAACGGAGTTTCCATTCATTGTTCTCGCCGGTGACAATGCGAAGCTCAACATCGGACGTCGCTACATTCGCTTGCCTTATCATGGTGAGGAAAACCACAAGACTTTGGGCAACTGGTACACCACCTTGCTCAATGCCTATGGTAACCCGATCAAGCACTATGGATCACTCGATACCTCGCTCAAGGGTGAGCAGACTGGGCCGATTAAAGAGCTCTTTGCCTAATGGGTCTTTCCGCCGGCGTGGGTTGAATGAGAATCGGCTTACGCGTTTTTCGATGGAGCTGGGCCGATGGTGCCGCCTTCATAGAACGATGCTTTGATTTGGCTCTTTTTCGTGTCAGTTTTTCCTTTCGCGATATTTTTAGCCCACTGGATTGCTCGGCGAATCGACGGTCGTTGGTCCCATTCAATGTGAGCGATTTCGGGGCTCGCCCATTTGAAGCTTTGTTCATGGTCGTTGCAGAACAGAGAGATGTCCTCGGGTGACCGGATCCCCTTGCTGGCAAGGTGGACCTGAGTTGCATGAAATAACATCGAGTCGCCAACAATAAGAGCGGTGGGGGGAGTATGCTTGAAAAGCGAATCGATGATATTTTTTAGGCCACTGGGAGTGTCGTCCCAATCGGGAATATTGTAGCGGCCGGTTTGAATTCCGTGCGACTCAAGTTCATCGATGTAGAACTGTTCGAGGACGCCCAAGTGTGGCTTGCGCCTTTCTTCGCGGGTGAGCATGACCATGCGACTGTGGCCGTGTTCGGTGAGTTTACTGACGAGTGTCGAGATGACCGGAGTTTTGCGGACGCCAATGCTTGCCAATGTCACAGTGTTGAGTCGGCCATGGAGTGCGAATGCCGGTGTGTCTTGTTGTTCGAACCACTCGAGGATTTGACGCGAGCCAGCGTAGATGATCCATGCATCTACGGATATGGATTTCACAAGACGAGCTGTACGCTGAACATCCATTTTCATGTCCATCATGCTTTTGGGGCAAGATACGACCGTGTGCCCTGCATTGTTGAGTTCCTGTTTGATGCTGAGTGCGTCATGGCGCAGTTCGGTGGCTGCGTCATAGAAAAGAAGCCCCACTTTCAATGAGGTTGACTTGGTTGGCGTGATCGATGCGATCAGTCGTTTGCGTCGATCTCCTTGGTTGATGATCAGTCCCTCGCGCTCCAATTGCTGAACGGCTTTGGTTGTCGATACCGAGTTAACACCCAGCGATCGGACGAGTTGTGTGATGCCTGGCATCGCGCCGCTTAGCTTGCCTCTGAGGATTTGGTGGCGCAGGTGATTGGTGAGCTGTTCGCTGGTCGATAGCAGACGAAAAGGATCCATGTGAAAAACTAACCTAAATGAGGTGATAGAAGTCAATTCACAATACGACTGGATCAAATTCGTGGCGAAGTTCTGGATGTTGCAGTGAATCGCCCTTCTGAGCTAAATTTGATATCAGTCCCACGTGGTGAATTTCTGTAAGGAATTGTCAAAGCTGATGTTTTCTTGGTGTGCTATCTGATGTGCCGAGCATCAGTTTTGCAGCCATCTCTACTCCTATGACCATTTCCTCAAAAACTCTTCCATCAGGCGTCTATGCAGTCCTTATGCTTGGACTCCTTGTCTTTCTGCCTGCCGTGGATGCGAAAAGTCGATCTCAGCCATTTGGGCCAACGGGCATTCATGGTCAGGTGCATCCAGGTTGGCCGAAAAAGCCAGAGGGTATCAAAGTTGCTAAGACTGAAGAGGGAAGTCCCGCAGGTGGTAAGCTCAAGGCAGGTGACATCATTGTCGGAATTGGTGATACCAAGTTTGTTGGAGATCCACGGCCAAGCTTGGGTTATGCGATCGATCATGCCGAGGGGGCGAACGGAGAGATGGTCTTGCTGCTGGATTCAGGAAAGCAGGTTGCGATCAAGCTGCCAGCCATGGGGGAGTATGGCCCTACGGCTCCATATGATTGCCCGAAAACCAAAAAGATCATTGATGACACGATTGAAGGAGTTCTCTCCAAGAAGGAGATTGGCGTCAGTGCAACGAGAGCTGATTTGCTAGGATTGATGGCGACTGGTGAAAAGCAGCACATCGAACGGGTTGGCAAGCTGATCAAGGAGCGGGGATTGCTGGAGATTGAGCAGTCCTATGTCGAAGCGATCATCAGTGGTGAGCAACCCGACACCAAGCTCTACACCGCGGGTTGGGCTTGGGGTTATAACCTGATCACTCTGGGCGAGTATTATCTTCTAACCAAGGATGAGTCGGTTCTGCCTGCGATTCGATCCTATGCCTGGGGCTTAGCTCGCGGTCAGGATGCGAGCGGCTGCTGGGGGCATCGGATGATGACGGAGAAAAGCGACAATCGCTTGCCTGGTTATGCACAGATGAATCAGCCAAGTTTGTCGAATTTCATGGGCATGATCATTGCCAGAAAATGCGGGGTGAAAGATCCCGTGTTGGATGAAGCCATTGAAAGAAGTAATGCTTATGTTGCTGACCATGCGGGTAAGGGGAGTTTTCCTTATGGGGTAGGTGGGCCGATGCCGAGCTATTTCAATAATAATGGAATGAGTGGTTCAGCTGCGATTTGCATGTCGTTGTTGGGCCAACAGAAGGAGGTGAAGTATTTTTCTCAGATTGCAGCGGCTTCTCACAATACTCTGAATTCGGGGCATGCGAATACGTTTTTCAATCCTTTGTGGACACCATTGGGTGCGAGTTTGTCCGGGCCTGAGGTGACCCATAAATTTTTTATCAAGAGCATGTGGTATTTCAACAGTATGCGTCATTGGGGCGGTGGCTTTCCCGGTGATAATGGAAGAGCGGGGCCTTATTCTGGTCAGGCTTTGCTAACGTATTGTCTTCCACGTAAGGCCTTATTGATCACAGGGCGTGAGGCAGACTCGTCCATCTGGATCCATGGTGGAGAAGCGGCTTCAGTTGTTGAGATGGGTCAACTCGTTGATGAGCACAAAAGTGTGGATGAGCTGGTGAAATTATTTGGTCATCCGTATTCGCAGGTTTCCAGTGCTGTTGCTTCCGAGTTTTATAAGAGGGCGCGGAAGTATCATCAGTTCAAGAAGGAGGATGACATTACGCCGAAGGTGATGGATCTTGTTAAAAACGGAAATCCACAAGAAAAAGCAGCCGCTTTGGGCACCTTCAAATCTAGATACCCAGAGCATTTTGTTGCGCCTCATTTGAAATTGATTGGTTCGATGGTGAGTGATGCAAAGCAGCCGTTTGAGGTGCGGCTCGCCGCCGCTGAAGTTCTGGCTTCTGGGGATTTTGGTGAGGACGCGTATCCCTATTACGATGATGCTCTAAAACTCATGTTTGCGGATCGTCCGGATGAGCCTGATCCATTCAGGCTCGTTGATACGGCGATTGGCCGAGCTATAGATGGCATTTGCACGAAGCCATTTGAAGCCGGCTTGGTCACCGACAAAGATCTCTTCTATAAAGTCGCTTTGCGGTTGTTGGATCACAAGCGTCAGAAGGCAAGAGCATGCGGCATCAAGATGTTGCGCGGTATGCCATTGGAAGACTTTCCGAAGGTGGGAAAAATGTTGATGGTGGCGACTGAAAACAAAGACCCAACATATCAAAGCTATCACGGAGTGCAGCATACCGTGGCGCCTGGGGTTGAGGTTTTGGCTGAACTGCACATCAAAGAGGGGATGGATGTCTTATTGGATATCGTGATGTCACCGGGAGGGAAGTGGGGGTTTAAGCAAAAGATGTTGTATCGCGCATTGCCGCTCTACGGAGCCAATGCAAAGCCCTACATCGCCAAGTTTGAGGAGCATCCGAATATTGCTAAAAGTAAGAATGGGAAAAGCTGGCAGGCATTGGTCAAAGCTATTGAGAGCGACAAGGATCCAGCAGAGCTCATCAGCCTTGCTGAAGCATTGCGCACCGAAAAGAAGTGATGAGTATGAATTCGAAAACAAGGATGCACCTTATGATTAGTCGATTGTTGGCCCCCACTTCTAAGGCGTGGATTGTGTCGGTGTCGCTGTTGTTGATTTGCGGTGCCGATGCTGATGATCATTCGGCCAAGGCTCCGGAGATCAAAGATATCAAATCCTACTGCCTCGATTTCAACTGGGCTCAGCGTGGCGGTTTCGCCAAACCCGGCACATGGAAAGAAGCCGATCCTGCAGCGACTGTGGCATGGCACAAAGCTGTCGGCTCGAATGTGATCCAAACCTTTGCCGTCTCGTGCAATGGTTATGCGTGGTACAAAAATGGAGTCGTGCCTGAACAACCTGGACTCAAGCATGACTTCCTCCGCGAAGTGGTGAAGTTGGGTCATGCCGAAGGAATGATGGTCATGGGTTACTTCTGCATCAGCGCCAACACCCGGTGGGGAAAAGAGAACCCAGATTTCAGCTACGGCACGCCTAGCAAGTATCACATTCCTTACACCGACAAGTATCTTGAGTATTTGTCAGCAGCCATCAGCGATGCTGTTGCTACGACAGGTATCGATGGGTTCATGATTGATTGGGTTTGGCAGCCGACACGCAAGTCGACCAAGGGCAAGTGGATCCAAGCAGAGAAAGATCTCTATCAGCAGCTGATGGGAGAGCCTTTCCCCGGTGAAGACAAGCTCAGCGAAGATCAAGACCTCGCCTACAGTCGCAAGGCGATCGACCGTTGTTGGAAAGCGATTCGCAAGGCGGCCAAGGATGCGAACCCGAAATGCATCGTCTGGTTGACCACCAACAACATGCTCCACCCGCATGTCGTGGATTCCGACATGTATAAAGAGGTTGATTGGCTCATGGGCGAAAAGGGCAATCTCAAGTCCATTCTCAAAGCCAAATCCATGATTGGCGAACACACCCACCTCATCACCTGCATGGCGATGTGGAATGGCGCGGATCCTACCACAGCAGTTCCCGAAGCGCTTGATGCAGGCATCGGTCTCTATGGCTTTGCCAAGCCTAATGGCCGTAACGGCACTATCAACCTGAGTAGAATCCTACCCATGCAACTCAGCGAGCTCAGCGGCGACTCCAAAAGCATCGCCGTGTTGGCCAGAGCCTATCGTGGCAAGTCCATCGATTCCGTTTGGAATGGAAGCACCTTTGTTGAGCCTGACAGTCCACCGCCATTTCGCATCAAGCTACGAGGCAGAAAAGGTTTCAGCGACACCGCCCACCTCACCCATGACGAAGGCAAGTCCACCATCACCATCCGCAGCCCTTATCGGTCTGGGCGCGGGCAACTCCAGCGTGTCAAAGAGCAGTGGCCGGACTCCATTGTCATTCAGCTATTAAGAAAGAGCCCCGAATCCCCCGGCCCCACGCACTTCCGCATCGCCAACGGCAAGGTCGGAGTTTGGATCTCCCAAACGGGCGAGACCAAAGTGGCTGCCGGCACCTACGAAGGCGGCTTGGATCTTCGCGAAGCCTGGACTGCCGGCAAGTTCCTCAACGGCGGGAATCCGGAATCCCCCATTGAGATCGGTAACGTGAGCACTCGCAGCAACGACGAATTTGTGGAAATCGAAGTCCCAAGCCTCATCACCAAGGGCAATCCCGAGATGCTCGCCTTTGAATGGTGCAATGGCGCTGGGGTGCGCTGAGTGCATTCAATTCATACGCGGCTTCTCAAGCGGTGCCATGAATAGAGTGGCGATCTGAGCCCTTAGCGATCTGTGTTAATTACGGTTATAGTTACTTTCGCCGGAAAACTTCACAGGCATGGCATTTTAATTAGATTGGGTCTGTTCAAGCTAAACCACTTCCAATTTTTAAAATATCGGGACCATAAAAATGAAGCATACTCTCATTCCTCTCTCACTCTGCGTGGCCTGGGCGTTTGCAGTTGACGCCCATTCGGCTACTATCCTCGTCACTCCATCAGGCGCCGGTGTGACTAGTGTGCTGGGCTCTCCTGAACTCTCTGGTAGAACGATTGGCCAAACGATAGACTCATCAGGTTTGTCTGGTGGAGGGCTCAGTGGTGATGTTCTTAGTGAGACGCATGGCAACGAATCAGCTACAGTCTGGGAAGGTCGTGAGGATGCCGTTGTCACGTATACTTTGTCTGAAGCATTTGACATCAGCGGCGTTCATATCTGGGCCGATATTTTCACTCGGCAGCGTAGCCCCACTCAATTCGATATTGCCTTTTCGGGGGACAATGTAAGCTATACCACCGCATTCACAGTCAGCGGATTTGTTCAAGATCCTGCAATAAACGATGTGCAAACACAGACCTTCTCTCTGCAAAAAGATATACAGTATATTCGTTTGTCTAATTTTTCTCCGACGCATGCTGCTGCTGGAAAAAACTGGGTGGGTCTGAGCGAAATCCGCTTTGAAGCTACTGTCCCCGAGCCATCCATCGCCTTGTTAAGCGTGCTTGGCATGTTATTGCTTCTGCGCCGTCGCCGCTGCAGTTAATCAAGAGAAACCAATTTTTATTCCAAAGAGGCATGGTTTTCCATGCCTCTTTTTTGTGTCCGCGGCAGGTGGCGTTTCTTTTCTCTCTCATATCGATTGTCTAGATTGCCCACTGCAATCGGCTCTATCTTTTGGGCAGTGTCGTGACGGTGATATTATTTGGCTATTTGCCACGTAATAAGCATCATTCACGACATGAGTTATCTTCCACACACAAGCCTAACGATCGGTATTATTTTGGCCATGAGCGGCACGCTGAGCGCCGTGGAGAATGAGTGGAGAATCGATACTGCGGATGAATGGAAGGCGGCTACCGCCAAGAGTGAGAATGTAGAGTTCAAGGATGGCTTTGCCGCGCCAACTGCAGAGACAGCCGTATATACGAGTGTGGTGAAAACCTTCGGGAAGAAGCAGCGCTTCGGAAAAATGACGCTGTCGCAGTCGTCGGCATGGCAGAACTGGGAACCGATCAACAGTGTGAGCCCCGCTAATATGCAGGACGCGCCCGTGTTCTTGGCGAAGGGCCCAGGAGATTATTGGATTTTTGGACTCTACGGGAAAAAGAAGGTGAAGAAGGGTGAGGCGGAAGTTGAATTCAAAGGGGAGCCAGCGACACTTGAAGGTTTCGATGTTCCCTTGCTGACCACGCCTTATCGGAATCAATTTGATGCGCCAGGTGGGTTGAAGCCTAGCTTGGGTGGCTATCATGCCTGGCGGAGCAGAGACATGGTCAACTGGGTGCACCACGGGCCTGTGACCGAGAAGGTATCGCGCTGGGTGACCACTGCTGAATACGTCGATGGCAAAACCTACATCTACTACGACTATCCCAATGACCAAGATCCGCATCTCTTCATCGACGAAGACCTCACGGATGGTGTTCCCGGGAAGAACATGGGAATGGCATTCAAAGATCCCTCGCACGGATCGGACTGTGCATTTATCCGTGATCTCAACGGCAAGTTTCACGTCATCTATGAAGATTGGTCGCCCATCAATGCGCGTAAGCATTCATGGGATTCGCCATTAGCCGGTCACGCAGTGAGTGACGATGGCATCAAGAATTTCAAAATCCTCCCGCCAGCGGTCGATGTTCGAACCAAGCCGACAGGTAAGAAGGCGACCTACTTGCATCCGCATTGGGCCCAGCATCCTGATTGGGACAGCAATGTGGCAGAGTATGAAGTGCACGAGCCAGAGCAGAATGCCTTCGGCGACTGGGCAGCGATCAGTATTGGTGGTCAGTATTACCTCTTTGGCGACTACCATCCGGTAGGAGATAAGATCCGCATCGCTTGGTTTACCTCCGATAGCATTGACAAACCATTCACCCTCTGCGGCGAGATCGGTAGCGGGCATCCCGATCCTGATATCGGTTTTGCTGAGGGTAAGTTCTATCTGATCAACCAAACGCGATCCGACTACGTCAGCCCTGGTCCATGGGTCGAGTCGGTTGAAGCACGTGGCGGCGTCGATACAACCGGTGATGGCAAGATCGATACCTGGACAGATTGGCAAGCGGTCAAAGAGTCCTATGACTACATCAAAGGCTTCTCCAAGCAGATCAAGCGGACGCCCGCGGAGTTGGATCTATCGGGCTTGCCTGCCGCTAATGGATTTGGTTTTGAATTGCGCCTCAAAGACACCACGGAAAACCCATCCAAGCCGATTCTTGATCAGGTTCACGTGTGGGTGAAGTAGTGGTCTATGAAGGGTGCGTAACTCAGGATGCTCCGAAGCCTCGGTGTTTCTATTGTTTTCTTGGTAGATGAGGCGGCGGTCTTGCGTATTGCAGTGACCAAATGATGAAGTCTATTGCCTACGGTTTCTTGGCTCTGTTCGCGCTGACGCATTTTGCGATTGCGGATGCTGAGTCATATGATGTGGTTGTTTATGGAGGCACGCCTGCAGGTGTTACCTCAGCGATCTCAGCATCTCGGGAGGGCTTGTCGGTGGTTTTGCTGGAGCAAACGAAGCATGTTGGCGGTCTGAGCACGAGTGGCCTCAACCGTGACGAAGCCGAACACATGGATACCCGGACTTTCGGCGGATTGAGTGAAAAATTTCTACTCGCGGCTCACCTTCGAACTCGAGGGTGGACGGAGCTCAAGCATCCGGACAAGCGGCATCCCCGCACTTGGCATTCTCACATCGCAGAGAAGGTGTTTCTCGAAATGCTCGAGGAGGCCAAGGTTCCTGTTCGCTATGATCAACTGCTGAAACGCGTGGCCAAGAAAGACGGGCGGATCACGGAGCTGACTGAGCGTGGCGGCAAGACATACCGCGCGAAGGTGTTCATTGATGCCACTTATGAGGGAGATCTAATGGCGGCTGCAGGTGTCTCCTATGCATTGGGTCGTGAGGCGCGCGACACCTATGATGAATCGCTTGGCGGTGTGCGCTACCTCGATAAACCGATCAAAGTCTCACCCTACGATGAGAAGGGGAAACTCTTGCCGGGTATCATGCCAGGTCCATCTCCTAAAGAGTTCTCAGCCAGTCCGCATCCGATCTGCTACAATATCCGGCTCAATCTGACCACAGATCCGAACAACTCGGTCGAGATTGAAAAACCCGCCAACTATGACGCGAAACAATATGAACTGCTAGTTCGAAGCATCGAGTCAGGAGATCTTAAAACTGTCGGCAACGTGCTCGCTCTTTATGGTCTTCCGGGTGCCAAACGGGAATGCAACAACAAGCAAGCAGCCATTGTTTCGATGAGCATGCCTGGTGAGCAAACGGCTTGGTCTGAGGCGAGTTTTGAGGAGCGCGATGCGATCCATCAAAAATACCGCGAATACACGCATGGCCTGATGTGGTTTCTCAAGGCGGATCCACGTGTGCCAGAGGCGGTTCGCCAGGACATGGCTCGATATGGATTTTGCAAAGATGAGTGGGCTGACAATGATCACTGGCCATACTATCTCTATATCCGCGCAGCACGGCGCATGAAGGGGGACTATGTTGTCACTCAGTCGGATATCACCACGAACCGCGATAAGAAGGACGTGATCCACATGGGCTCTCACTTCATCGACTGCCACCACGTCGCGCGATACGCTTACGATAAGGAACATTTCATCAACGAAGGACGCATTTGGCAGGAAGGCATGACCTTCGATATCCCGTATCGCGCGATCACGCCCAAGGCGGCGGAGTGCGAAAACCTGTTGGTGCCAGTTTGTGTGTCATCGAGTGCTGTTGCCTTTTGTGCCATTCGGTTGGAGCCGACATGGATGCACCTTGGCGAGGTTTCAGGCATGGCTGCGGCATCAGCGATTCGTCAGGGATGCAAGGTTCAGGAGGTGAATGTGCAAGACCTCCAGAGAAAAATCATCAAAGCTGGGCTGCCACTGGAGCTGCCAAGTCGGTGATCCAGGGCCTCTTGGTTTTATTGGCATGATTCTGTGCTAGAAATGAGGTGGGATTGGCGTATGTGTTGGCCATGAATTCATCTTGTTTAGGTTCCCTCGTGAAAATGTTCTCAGCCATGGTGGCGTCCATAGCCGTGGTCTTTGTCGCGGTTGATTTATTTGCGGCCGAACCGCCGCCAGTGATGCCCATGGGTGGTAAGGCTCCTGATTTCACCCTGAAGGGGACGGATGATAAGAAGCATTCGCTAAAAGATTTCGCGGACTCCAAGGTGTTGGTGATGATGTTCACCTCCAATCATTGTCCTGAAGCTCGTGCCGCCGCGCCGCGAATGGCGGAGCTACAAGAAAAATACAAAGGCAAGGGTGTCGCGCTTGTGGCGGTGAGTGGAAACCATCCGGATTCGTTGCGTCCTGATGAGCTGGGCTACTCACCTTATGGCGACTCCTTCGAAGAGATGAAGTTGTTTGGAGAAGAGTATGGTTGGAAGTTTCCCTACCTCTACGATGCGGATACCCAGGAAGTGACAACCGCTTATGGTGCGCAAGCAACCCCGCATATTTTCGTTTTCGATGAAAAGCGTGAGTTGAAATACAACGGCCGCATGGACGATGCCGGCCGCAAGTTTGGCCCTGTCGAGAAAAGCTACGTGATCGAAGCGATTGATGCTGTGTTGGCAGGTGAGGAAGTGAAAACACCCATGACCCGTGCTGTCGGTTGTTCCACCAAATGGCTCTACAAGAAAGAGATGGTGAAGAAGGATCAGGAGAAGTGGGAGAATCTGGAAGTTACCTTGGATCTGCTCGATGCGGATGCTGCGAAGAAGTTGCGCAAGAACGATACCCAGAAGCTTCGCGTTATCAATTTGTGGTCGACCACCTGTGGGCCATGCGTGGCGGAGTTTCCAATGTTGGTGGATACGCATCGTCGTTTTCAGAATCGTCCAGTCGAGGTGATCACGATTACCTTGGATCCCGTGGCCGATCGCGATAAGGTGACCAAGTTTCTCAAATCGCGTCATGCTGCGTTGTCACCTCGCACCGCGAAGTCGGTGGAGAAGGAGGGTCGCAAAACGAACAACTATCTATTCGATGGGAATCCCGATCATCTTGCTGAGGCGATCGATCCAAAATGGGGTGGCGCTTTGCCGCTGACCTTGGTCGTGGCCCCCGGTGGTGAGCTGCTTTGGCGCAGCAATGATGAGGTTGAGGCGCTTGAATTGCGTCGCGAGATTGTCAAGTGGTTGGATAAGCTGTAGGACTTTGGGTCTATGAGATCCGTATTCCTGCTGCTTGCACTTGTTGCCATTTCAGAAGCGTCATCGTCGGCGGTGGCGTTTGTGTCACAGGCGCGAGCCAAGCATGGTGATTTTGGAGCGCGCGCGGCTTCATTTCTGACGGCTCACATGAGTGAGGCCGAAGTGGAATCGGTCTCGGCTCCATTTTTGATGGAGAATTTGGATTTCGCGCTCAAGGCGCGGGAAGAATTTGCATGGGCGAAAGAGGTGCCTGAGGAGATTTTCTTCAATGACGTGCTGCCCTATGCCGTCTTTGATGAGCCTCGAGATCCGTGGCGTGCGGAGTTTTACAAAATGGCCAAGCCGATGGTGAAGGATGCGAAATCGGCGACTGAGGCGGTGCAAATTTTGAATCACGATTTTTTCAAGAAGATCAATACGCATTACAACACCGGACGTAAGCGGACCAATCAGAGTCCGAAGGAATCGATGGAGCAGGGCAAGGCGACTTGCACGGGGTTGTCGATTATTTTAGTCGATGTTTGCCGAGCGGTTGGGATTCCAGCGCGGGCGGTTGGTATCCCACTCTGGCCCGATGGCAGCGGCAACCACACATGGGTCGAGATCTGGGACAATGGGTGGCATTACACTGGGGCGGATGAGTACAATGAGAAGGGATTGAATCGTGCTTGGTTCACCAAGAAAGCGGCTGGAGCTTCGCTCAAAGACCCCAAGCATTCGATTTATGCGACATCTTGGAAGCGGAGAGGTCTGAATTTTCCGCTGCCGTGGTCGCCGAAGAGCACCACTGTAGCCGCCGAGAATGTTACCGAGCGTTACGTTGTGGCCGATGAACCAGAGCCGATGCTTGGGATCCGATTGTTCGGAGAAGGTGAGGGGGATGCGCGAATTTCCACCAAAGGAATGCTGACCTCTGTAGCAGGAAGGCCACTGCAGCAGTTTCAGGCCAAGGCGGGCAAAAACGACATGAATGATGTCGCTCAAATTCGTGTCGTGAAGGGGCTGTTCTGTCGACTCAGGTTTGAGATTGAAGGCAAGTGGATGGAGACCCAGCCGTTGATGATTCAGAACGATCGTGGAATCGCCGATGTGAAGACGAGTGATTTGATGCCTGTGCCAGCGGTTGTTGTGGATTTGCTGGATGGAAAGAAGGAGCTTCCATCATTTTCCAAAGAGGATGCGCCACGCGTTGTGCAGGTCATTGCAGAGCAAGTCGTCTCAAAGGATGTCGATCAGCGGGTCAAAGAGCTGAAGATTCGCTCATTGAGGTACGAGGACAAGACGCTGAAATGGCTAACAAAAACCTTCGGAGATGCACCGGCGGATGGTCGAAGTTTGTGGATCTCTATGCACGGCGGTGGTGGGGCGCCTGCGAAAGTCAATGATGGTCAGTGGCAGAATCAGATCCGACTCTACCAACCGAAAGAGGGGATTTATGTGGCGCCACGTGCTCCGACCAATACTTGGAATTTGTGGCACCAGGGGCACATCGATCCGATGTTCAATCGCTTGATCGAAAACATGATCATGCTCAATGGGGTGAATCCAAACAAAGTGTATTTGATGGGTTACTCAGCGGGTGGTGATGGCGTGTGGCAATTGGCGCCGCGGATGGCGGATCGCTTTGCGGCAGCATCGATGATGGCGGGTCATCCGAACGAAGCGAAGCTTGATGGATTGAGAAACCTCCCGTTTGGATTGTTCATGGGGGAGAACGACAACGCGCACAAACGCAGTGAGGTCGCCCAAGAGCGAGCAAAGCAGCTTGTTGAATTGGATAAGGCGGATCCCAAAGGATACACGCACATGTCGCGGATTTATCCTGATATGGGTCATTGGATGAAGCTCAAGGATGCCGAGTCACTGCCATGGATGGCAAAGTTCCAGCGCCGCACTTGGCCCGATAAGATTGTTTGGTATCAGGATGATGTCACACACGATCGTTTCTATTGGCTGCAGTTGCCTGAGGGGAAAGCGGAGAAGGGCAAAAGGATCGTCGCAAGTGTCGATGGTCAGATGGTGAAACTCACGGGTGATGTTCCGAAAGGCATTCAATTGCTGCTGAATGACGAGTGGATCGATATTGATCAGGAGATTCAGGTCAGCGTGAACGACGCCAAGCCCAAGACCTACAAAGCGAAGCGCAGTGCAGATGTGGTGCGTCAGGCGCTTGAATCAAGATTGGATCCAAGCGCGGCACCGACAGCGGTCATCGTGGTGGATTGAAGCCTTGCCCAACAAGCTGTTGGAGACGCTGAAGGTGACAGCTGAATGATGCTTGGTCGCCGTGGTTTGGGGCGATGCCTGTAGGGTCGCAGCTCAGCGCTTTGCGAATGCTTGGCTCCATGAGGTCTGGCCGGGTGTTGAGGATGTTGGGTGGCCGGTGAGAGAGCACTCGATGGCTCGCGATCAGATCGCCGGAGAAGAGAAGGCGATTCGATTCGCTGTAAAACCCACAATGTCCATCGGTGTGGCCGGGCAGGTGGACCACGTGAAGTCCGTTCCAGATCGGGAGTTCTTGTTCGTCTTCGAACCAGCGATCGATCTTGAAGGGCTGATAGTTGAAGATTTTCCTACCGAGGTGTTCGAGGTAGCCACAGACGGCGGCTTGGTGGCGATAGGGAAAGGTGCCTTCGCAGTGAGCCTCATCGAGGGGGTGCGCTGCAACCCAACAACCTGAGGCATCGACAATGGATTGAACGTTGAGGGTGTGGTCGAGGTGGCCGTGAGTCAGGAGAATGCCGCGGATTGGCAAATTGGACCAACCGCGGTCCTTTAGTGCACGTTCGAGAAACTGCACACCACCGACAAATCCGGAGTCGATGAGGTAGAGTTCATCGCCATCACGCAGAACGTAAAAGCAAACTCCGGGGCAACGAACTTGGAGGAGCGTGTCCATTCCAAGTTGGTGCTGAGATTTACGAAATGTGGGCTTCGTATGCAGCGGCGTCCATCAAGCTGGAGGCATCATCTGCATTTTTGACCTTCAACTTGAAGATCCAGCCTTTGCCGTAAGGGTCGGTATTGACGAGTGATGGGTCGGCTTCGACATCAGGATTTACCTCGACGATTTCGCCACCGACAGGTGAGTAAATGTCGCTAGCGGCTTTCACGGATTCGACGACGGCAGTTGGATCGCCAGGGTCGACGGCTTTGCCAACTTCTGGAAGTTCAACGAACACGATGTCGGTGAGTTCTTCTTGGGCGTGATCGGAGATTCCGACGGTGGCGGTATCGCCTTCGAGGCGAAGCCATTCGTGGGACGGGCAGAAGCGGAGGTCAGTGGGGACGTTCATGGTTCTTGGAAGTCTGGAGATTAACGAATGCTATTTTTTGTAGAAGGGTTTTTTCACGACTTCGGCAGGAAATTTGCGGCCGCGGACGTCGATTTGGACTGAGGTGCCAATTTGGGCGTGTGAGATTGGCAGGTAGGCCATGCCAATGCCAGTTCTCAGGGATGGGGAAAGCGCGCCACTGGCGAGCTCGCCGATCACGGAGTCGTCCTCGGCCAAAACTGGATAATGGGCGCGTGGCGGTGGTCCTTTCGAGGTGTATTGGATCGCGGCCAGTTTGGTTTCTAGGCCATGTTCTTTCTGTGCTGCGAGAATTTCGCGGCCGACGAAGTCTCCTTTGTCGAGTTTGCAGAAGAACCCGAGCCCGGCTTCGATGGGGGTGCGTTCGGGTGAGAGGTCGTTGCCATTCAGTGGGTAGCCGACTTCGAGTCGCAGGGTGTCGCGAGCGCCGAGCCCACAGGGAGTGGCGCCTGCAGCGATGAATTGTTCCCACACGGCGATCCCTTGACCGGCAGGGCAGAAAAATTCGAAGCCATCTTCACCGGTGTAGCCAGTGCGACAGACGATGGCGCCCGATGCAGTCGTTAAGATGCCATTGCGAGGGGGGAGTGTTTCGTCGGGGCAGACGGCGTTGAATGCCTTTTCGGAGAGTGGTCCTTGGATGGCCATGCCAGCCCATTGTTCGCTTTCGTTGGTCAGAGTGATCTCTGAGTCCGCGTGTTTTTGGAGCCAGGCCAGGTCGGCGTCGATCATCGAGGCATTGACCACGAGGAAGTAATCGGTTTCGCCGGTGCGGTAGGCGATCAGGTCATCGATCACGCCACCTTTCTCGTTGAGCATCAGAGTGTATTGTCCTTCGCCTGGTGAGATTTTGGAGATGTCGTTGGTGAGCATGCGGTTGAGCCATCCTTCAGAATTGGCGCCAGTGACGATGAACTGTCCCATGTGAGAGATGTCGAAAATGCCGACTTTTTCGCGGACGGCTTCGTGCTCACCGATGATCGAGGTGTATTGGACTGGCATATTCCAGCCGGCGAAGGGAACGAGGCGGGCGCCGAGTTTGATGTGAGCGCTTTCGAGAGGGGTGTGATTCAGGTCCGACATGCTGAGCGAAGTCTGTGAGTGAGGGCTGAGGTTGTCAATGAGCAGGGGGTGGTCATTTTGGGCGATTGGTCCTGCAAGAAGGCAAAGTGAGTGAGGCTTGTCATGGGTTGGGAAAATCGGGATGGTCTCCAGCGATGTCATTTTTGGATCAATTGGAGCGCCGCGCTGGTTGGCTTGCTTTCCCAGGCTTTTTGAGATTCTACGCGATCTTGCACGCTCTGGTTTTTGTGCTGAGTGCGTTCAATCCATTTCTGGGTGATGCCTTGGCTTTCAATCGGGAGTTGGTTCTATCGGGAGAAGTCTGGCGTGTGGTCACCTTCTTGTTTGCGTCCTCAGCGGGTGGTGGAGTCGACGTCATATCGATTCTCATCATGTTCTTCATCGTGATGATCGCCTTCATGATTAGCGATGCTCTTGAAGGTGCTTGGGGTGTATTCCGAGCCACAATTTTTTACTACACCGGGATCATCTGTTTGGTGTTGGCGAATTTCCTGATGCCGAGTGGAAATGTGGTCTCGGGATTTGCGATTTATCTGTCCGCATTTTTCGCCTTCGCGACGTTATTTCCACGGGTTGAGTTTTTGATCTTACTCATCATACCCGTGCAAGTCAGGTATTTGGCGTGGTTCACGGGAGGTCTTCAGTTCCTTGGCGCGATTGCAGCTACCGTCGAAATCAGTGGCTACGCTCTGCCATTTTTCATCATTTCATACGCCAACTACATGTTGTTCGCGGGAATTCCGGCGTTGCGTGGAACGGCCATGGTCATCAAATCCTCCAAGCGTCGTAAAAAATTCAATGCGACTCAAGAACCTGAGGGTGAGGCATTCTATACATGCTCAGTCTGCAAGAAGTCCGACGTCAGCGATCCGGGCATGGAATTTCGCGTTGGACCTGATGGGGAAGAGTATTGCGAAGAGCATCTTCCGAAGGGGGAGGCATAATTCAGTTAGAGGATTTCGCCGACGAACTTTTCTCGATCAAAAAGCACAAAATCATCGGGTTCTTCGCCAGTTCCAAGAAAGCGTGGCGGGATGTTGAGTTGGTCTTGGATGGTGACCGCGACGCCACCTTTGCCCGAGCCATCGAGTTTGGTGACGATGACTCCGTCGAGTGGGCTTGCTTTGTTGAATTCTTTCGCTTGTTGAAGTGCGTTGCTGCCGGTGGTGGCATCCACGACGAGAAGCGTCAGGTGAGGGGCCGAGACGTCCTGCTTGGCGAGAGTGCGGCGTATTTTTCCCAGCTCTTCCATCAGATTGTGTCGGGTGTGAATGCGTCCTGCGGTATCACAGATGAGAAACTGGGAACCATTCTTGATGGCGGATTGGTGGGCATTGAAGCAAACCGATGAAGGGTCTGCGTTGGGGGAACCTGTGACGACAGGGATATCGAGCCGGCTGCCCCAGCGTTGGAGTTGTTCGACCGCAGCAGCGCGGAACGTATCGGCGGCGGCCAGAGTGACCGAGTGACCTTGTTGCTTCAGCCAGTTGCCGAGTTTTGCAGAAGAGGTGGTCTTGCCGGTGCCGTTGACTCCAACGACAAGGATGACGAAGGGTCTGCCATCACCGCGGGGTGTCGGAGCTGGCTGGTCTGCGGGTAAGCGTTTGGAGAGGTGCTTGCGGGTGGTTTCGACCACGTCTTCTGCAGTGACCTGGCGACCGAGGTCTTGAAGCTCATCGATGATATCCATGGTCATGCGAGGACCTAGATCTGCGGAGATCAGTTCAGCTTCGAGTTCATCCCAATCGATTTCAGCGCGATTGGAGACTTTGTTGACGAGGGATTTGAAAAAGCCAGCCATAGGAGTGCGCGGCGAGCAAAGAGCAATGCGGGGTGGGGGTGGAGCATAAAATTCATCTGTCTTCGGTCTTGGCGAGCGCGGTTGGTGTCGTCACATTGGGCCGATGCCAAAAATCCGGGTTCTTTCAGACATTCTAGCCAGCCAAGTCGCGGCGGGTGAAGTTGTTGAGCGCCCAGCATCGGTGGTCAAAGAATTGGTGGAAAATAGCATCGATGCAGGAGCGAAAGAGGTGCGGGTCGATATCAACAAGGGAGGAGCCGCTTTGATTCGAGTGAGCGACGACGGCTGTGGGATGAGCAAGGAGGATGCGATGTTGTCGCTCGAGCGTCATGCGACCAGCAAGTTGCGTGAGGCGGAGGATTTGGGAATGATCCGAACTCTAGGTTTTCGTGGTGAGGCGGTGCCGAGCATCGCGAGTGTTGCGAAGTTCAAGATGATAACGCGTGAGGCCGATGCGGTTTCGGGCACGGAGATTGTCGTTGATGGCGGGTCTTTGCGCGATGTCCGAGAAGCGGGTTGTGCTCCGGGCACCGTGATTGAAGCGAAGTCATTATTTTTCAACATGCCGGCTCGCAAGAAGTTCATGCGCGCAGAGACGACAGAGGCGGCGCATGTTGAACACCAACTGCGAATGCATGCCCTAGCGGCACCGTGGGTGAGATTTCGGTTTAGGAAAAACGACAAAGAGGTTTTTGATTTGCCGCCGGTGGCCAAGGCGCTTGATCGAGTTCGGCAGTTGCTGGGTTCGGATGAAGCTAGAGATCTCATTGAGCTGCCAAAAGTTGAGGGGGCGGGGTGCTCGGTTGAGGGGTTTGTTTTACCGCCGACCCATGCACGGAAGGGCCGGCGTCACCAATGTGTGTTTCTCAACGGTCGCCCAGTGGAAGACCCGGTCATATCGCGCGCTCTAACAGAAGGTTTCCGTGGAGCTGTTGCTGAGGGATTGCATCCGGCAGCTTGGTTGTGGATTGATATGGATCCGAGCTTGGTCGATGTGAATGTTCACCCAGCAAAAAGAGAGGTCAGGTTTCATCGGCCACACGATTTGAAAGCGGCGATTGTTGAAGCAGTGATCGAGGGATTGCGACCAGCACAGAGCTCTGATGAAGAAGCCGCGAGCAACGAGCAGGAACCGCAGACCCAAACGTCGATTCCATCTCCTGCTGCACTTGCGCCTGCACCGAAGCCCTTGATGCCCGAGGGCAGAGCATCTCATGCGAACTTGGACGAGTGGCAACCGGAATCGATTGATGTCGAAGAATCGGTCACAACTCGCGCTGAAGCGAAACCTGCCAAATCCAAGACTCCTCGTTTCCGCGTCTTGGGCATGGTGCATCAGCGCTATGTCGTGATGGAGAGTGATGACGGCATGGTGCTCTTTGATCCCAAGGCGGCAAGGGAGCGCATTTATTACGAAGCGTTGAAGACAGGAGCGAGTGATGCAGTTGCGGCTCAGGGTTTGTTGGTTCCTGTTTTATTGGAATTGGACCCGAGAGATGTGGACCTCTTGCTGCGTGATCAAGAAACGCTTCATGCATCCGGAATTGAGATCGAATCATTTGGCGGCAACACCATCCAAATTCGGAGTTTGCCCGCATGTTTGGATATTGAAGATGCGCGTCCATTTTTGGGGGAGCTGCTGGAAGAACTGTTGCACGACTCGACTTCGGCTGCCCGGTTTGCGGAGGAACGTCTTTTCAAGCTGCTCGCGGGCAAGGCCGCGAAGTTGGTTCAACCGAGGTTGAGTGAGGTGCAGAGTTTGCTGGATGAGCTCTTCGGGTGCGAGTTGCCTTATTGTGCTGCCGATGGTCGCCCGACATTGAGCGAGCTGAGCATGAGAGAGCTGGATCGGCGTTTTGGGATCAAGGGAAACTGAGAAACCTTGATGTTTCCCATGATACGGTTTAATAGTGTGCGATGATTTACTAGGTGATGTTGTTCCTCTCACTACATTCACGATCCTATCACGGAGTCCTAGCATTTGGATTAATTGCGATCGCTTCATCCGCCCAGTCGAACCCTCTCGCTGACCGGCTCGAGTTGACCCACTCCAAGTTTTTGGAGAATCGCCGTGATGCACTGCCAGCGTTGAGCGATCCATTCGGTGTGCCGGACAAGGCACGTGTGGTCATGGAGAACTCCAAGGATCCGATTATCGATGGCATGGGCTGGAAGCGAAATGTTGTCGTGACCATGTTTTGGGTGGGGCAGGGAGTTTCTGAGAGCAATCCCATAGCGAACGACAAGAGTGCATGGGATCCCAACTGGAAGCAGAATTTTGGAGGCGTGGACTCGCCTGATCAACGCAAAGGATGGAATCCGGCCGGCTTTGTTCCCAAAATGAACCCTTTCTATGTGGCTCTACCATACAACGACGTCATCGAAGCTGGATTTCACCGATCTGAAGCATCTTCCGTCATTCCATGGTTTTGGCGGGATTACAGTGGAGATGGGATATCCGTCTGCAAAGGCAAATGGCTCGCCATTCATCACAATGGGCGCGTCTGCTACGCTCAATGGGAGGATGTGGGACCATTGCACAATGATCATTGGGAATACGTTTTCGGTGATGCCGCACCTCGCAAAAATCTCAATAAGGGAGCTGGAATCGACGTCAGCCCTGCAATTCGGGATTTTCTCAAACTTACTGGCGGCGAGCGGGTTCAATGGAAATTCCTCCATCAAAATGACGTCCCAGACGGCCCATGGAAACAGTGGGCTCAAGATTAACACAAAAATACCTTCTCAAAGGCGATGTTTTATGTATTATGTGAAACTAACCCAAAGGTTTTTTACCTCATTATTATGAATTTCAACTCTTTCCATTGCCTAACCCGCAATCATCCCTCGGCGATATGACTGACTGGATCAGCGCCTCAGAAACTACTGATCCACGACGAAACGCCATCTCACACCGCATAGCCACTGACAAAACCCAACCCTTACACACAATTATGAAAACGAAATATTGGTCAGCATCGACCACCGCACTAGCAATTGCTGCACTTGCCAGCCCTGCATTCGCAGCGCCTAAAGCTGCAGAGACCATTCCTGCAGTTCCACTCGGCTCCCTGTCGGCATACCCGACCGTTGTGCAAACTGGCACGAACCCCACTTTGACGTGGAGTATCCTCTATCCTAGTAAGGTGTCCGATGTCGGCACGATTACTCCTCCTGGTTCAGTCACGCTTACATCATCTCAGTATGTTACGGTCCAAGCCGTTGGCACTGAAGTCACTGGAAGCACCAATGGCAAAGGTGGCAACAGCGTGAGCGCCGAAGCGCGCATCAGTTTTGATGGCGGCAATTACGATCAACTTTTCTACGGCACTCAAAGTGACGTCGATCCAGTCCAAGTTCTGTATTACAAGAAGCACAACACTGGCAGCACCATCAATTTTGGTGGGCGTTTCGTCAGCAATGACAATTGGACTCCGTTCTACACCACCAAAAGCTCCAACATGCAAGTTGTGACATTGGTTGATGGCGATAGCATCCCAACAACCTATGACCTTCACACTTCTGGTAAGCTCAAAAGCTACCTCGACCCGTATGTTGATGGCTCAGGCAAAGTCGACATCGGCCCAATGAGTGTTTTGGTTCTCATGGAATTAGCAGAAACGGATTCGTCCGTATCGGACTTCGATTACCAAGACATGGCACTGCTTGTCTCCTTCTCGCCGAAGAGAGGTAACAACGGTCACGGTAACAACGTTGATGGCGTAGATTCCTCAAACCCAGGTGGCGGCACAGGCGGCCCTAATGGTGAAATCGATCCATCCGGTGGTATTGACGACGAAATTCGCTAATCCAATCCCAGTAGCGACACCAATCGCCTGATATGAAAATGAATTCCCTAACACTCAGTCTAGTGATCAGTGTCTCAACGGCATCGTTCAGCATCGCGCAAATGCGCGATGCTGTTACGTCTGCCGATCTCGCCAAAAAGTTCGAGAAGACGCATCTGCACAACCCCTTGAAGAATCTTAAGAAGAATGACCCCAAGGCGGCTGACCCATCGAAGACCAACCAACCGGTTGATATTCTCACTAGCTCTGACTTCCTGTCGTTCCAAGGAAAGGCAACGTTGGTTCCCAAAAAAGCCATCATGACCATTCCCAAGCGATTTCAGGACCGAATTCGTTTCGTGCCAGGATCCAAAATCATGACATGGACTGATTTTTATTCAGTCAATCGTGGCTGGATCAAGACTCATGAAGTGACTCGTGCTCAAGCTCAAGGTGTTGAGCCGTTCGATGAAGAAGTCGTTGAAAACCTAGAGAAAAGCTCAGTGGTCGTTGTGGCCACCTACAAAGGAGGTCCTATTTCGGTATTGCCCCCCAAAGAACCTGAAGTCGAGGAAGCCGGCACAGATGACAAGCCAAAGAAATAATTGTAAAATCCCAACCCTCTTAAAACAATGAAAACAAACCTAACACTCACGCTCGCTGCCTTGCTGCTATGCACTTCTCAGGCATGGTCTCAAGCCGGTGCGAATTTTACCAACTTCCTCCGCCAGGTTCAGTATCCTGGTGGTATCGTCTACGACGTCGCTGTCGATCCCGCAGGACAAAGGCTCTCATTGATGCCCATTGACCCCGGTGGTGCACGCTTCGAGTTATGGACTGTCAATTCCGAAGGTCCAACCAGCACTTTGCTCGGTGCCAACTACGTTGGAACCTACGTTCCGTTGGCGACCATGGCACTCCGCACAGGTGATGACACTTCCAATGTGAACCGCACCCGCGCCGACCAGCCATTCTATGTCGACATCAACCTCGAAGGTCTTCGGAATGGTGAGGACGATCCTCTTCCATCGAAGAGCGTCGATTTTTTGTGGCACGTTCAGTCCTATGGTGAGAAAGGAACTGGGGAGAACATTGATCGCGACCAAGCGACTCTTGTTTCGACCTCTTCCATCACAAGCAATGGTGCCCAAACTTTCACGTTTGAGCTGTCTTCCATTCCTGGATCTGACCGAGCTAAAGTTCGTGGTGAAGAACGCTTCTCGCTCTACTCGTTGCCAGATTACCAAGCACCTGCTTCGCAACTCGCATCCGAAACAGTGCAGATCTGGCCTGTCGCAGATGGTGCGATCAGTGGTGTAAACCAAGGTGACTTGGTGCGATATCAGCTGCCTCAGTTGACATTCACCTTGAACGATCTCTATCCACTTTCCACGACGTATGCTCAAGCCTACAAAGGAAACCCAGCACTCAACACAACAGGCACAGTGCTTCCAGGATCAGCTCTCGTTTTGAACCAGTCCGTTCCACAGGATCGTGTGCTTGTCGTCAAAGATTACGCAGACGCTCTCGGTGAAGACGGAGTTTGGACCATCGAGTTGGTGACTAAAACACCGTTTGGCATCGATCGCCTCGCCTATGTGAGCTTCAACTTGGATCGCACGATGAAAGTGAACGGCACTTTCACAACGATCGAGTGATCATTTCTTGTTCTCTAGTTCTGCCTGAAGCGACTTCCTGAAGTTGTCGTTTCGGTAGACGAGAGAGAACCTAGCCAGTTTCGAGCTTCGCTTGAGGTCTTCTACCTCGGTATAGGCCAGTAGTAGAAACAACCCCTTCACGGGCTCGCGATGAAATGATTGAGTGCGTGTCACGAATTGATCCTTCATCGACCGCTCTTGTTGGTTCGTGAGCAGTTTGCCGTGTTCGATGGTGAGTTGTTTTTTCAATTTATCAAACCGTGCTGCAATGGTGTCTGCGGAGACTTCGGGGTCGAAGTAATGGACGCTGAGCTCGTAAAGCTTGCCACTGATGAACCGTCCTTCGATGGCGCTGGCTTGTGTGTCGGGCAGAAATCCTTTTTCTGGAGAAATCTCAACAATGCGTAAACCATCTTGCTTTCCCGGAATGTTGATAGTAGTATTAAGATTATGCTTGGCTGCCCACGATACCAATTTTTCCGGCGAGTCTCCCCATTGCAGTCCGAAGGGTGGGGACAAGACCGCTTGGCCCATGCATGTGCTGGCCGCAATCAGACTAGCGCTGATGAGAGTCGGTATGAGTCGGAGTCGAAGCATCGACCTACTCTCACGGGTTTTCGCATCAACCGCAAGTCGAGAACACACCGTGCGGGTAGCTTGTTGATCGAAGCCGGATTGGCATTGTCCATATTGACCTTCGTTGGGTTGATGTTGCTCCAGATGTCACTGAATATTCTAACACCTCGGCAGTGGTCATTGCAGCAGACGATCACTGATGCCTACATGACATACGAACGCTCATACGCAGAGCGGATTCCATTTGAAAACCTGCTGGAGAATGACTCGCCATGGCCTGCCTATCCAGCCACCTCAAGTGTAGAGGATGTTGAGTTGGGGCGCCTGCCAGGAGATCGCCCAATCTATGGGACAATTACCCGGACTCGAATTCCGTCAGACAACAATTATCCAATCGATGGTGGGTCGGGGACGATTGATAGCAACCCAGCGGCAATGAACGTTTGGAAAGTTCAAAGCATCGTGACCTATACGATTGGTGGTCGCAATTACGCCAAATCTCGAACCGTACTTCGCTCTCAATGAAAACAGCAGTCACTAAAATCAAACGAGGTTTCACACTCGTCGAGCTGTCCATCGTGATGATGGTCGGCATCATGGTTGGCACAATGGTGATTGCATTGTTCAATCAGCAAATCGCTTTCCTTAAGGTTTTCCGAGCCCAAAGCTTTTTGGCTGAAGAGGCTCCGATGTGCAGCCTGTATGTCAGCAGTATTGTTGGTAAGGCCGATCGATACCGTTTGCATGATTCAGTTGCGGATGCCTTGACGGGAAGCAATCCGAGACTGACTCCGACGTCCGTGGTCTTGCTCAACTTTCGTCAGCCTGACGGCTCAATGCGTGCATCCATATTGTCTTTTGAAGATCGTGGTGAAGGTGATGGACCCGCATTGTATTACTATGTTGTGCCCGAACTTGGTGTCTTGGACGATCCTGAGTGGGCCGTGACGACGATGGCAACAGATGTTCAGTTTTCGATGGATCAGGGAATACTTAGAACTAGGCTCACAGGCCCTGCGGGTGAGCAGATTACATACTCAGGAACGATGCAATGAAGACGACAACAATCAGAAAAGGAAAACCAGGCTTCGCCTCATTCTTGCTCGTCTTGAGTGCGGCGGCCATTCTCACATTGCTAACGCTCTACACCTATCGACAAGCGATGGCGAGTCAACAGGCGTCGGCCAAAGTTCAATTGCGTGCGGACTACAGCGAAAAAGAGGATGCTGTTTTGCGATCCATTGTCGCCATTACGCCTAACCGCGCGATTCAAGCGATGCAGCACGGTGCCAATGAAAACGCAGCCAAGCGTGATCCTCTGCGGTGGCAGAATATTTTCGAAGAATCGCTTGATATGGCAAATGCCAGAACATCGATCTCTGATGATGTAAAAACCAGTCTCAGCCTGAGCAATCTGATCGTTGGTAATTCCGGTGATTCGGCTTTGGCTTTCCCGGAACGAATTTTCAACGCGATCCCTACTGATACATCGACTCTCAAAACGGATTACCTTTCGTCTGGGATCAACCGGAATTTGGGAGAGGGGTATCCAGCGCCGTTGGAAAGCGCCAATGCTCAGATTATCGCCAATGACAAAGTTTACCCAATTATTTCTGATCTGAAAGTTTACGGGAGCATGGCCCAAGATGAAGTTGGACTTCCCGTGACATCATATCCACGGAACAACATTCTGCAGTATCCCCAGATCAACTTTGGTTATGCGGCGCCAGGTGATGATTTTGTGGCGAAGCGCAATTGGTGGGCGTTTTCCATGGACATTGCCGGCAATGACGACGAAGTGACCAATGCTGCACAGAAGCGCCGTGACTTTGTGTTGTCGATTTACGAGATCCCGTCTCAGCTTGCAATTTCCGCCTCTGCATTCATGTCGCTTGGCGAGTATGCCTCTGGAGAGCAATGGGAGAATGTGACGATCAGCGGCGGGGTTTTTGCCGGTAAGGCTGTGGTTGAGGGAGATACGCAATTGGCTGGTTTGGCCAGTCGCCGTGGTTTGTCGATTGCGGCTGGTGCCACGATTGGTGGCGAGACGTTCATTGATAGCCCATTCGCGCCCGGTGTGCGTGAGGCCTATCAAGTGACCGCAGGTGCGTTCTTTCCTGTCTCGTTGGCATCGGAGAGCGGCAAGGTCGCCTTTGTGCCAATCAACCGTGGTGCTGAATTCTTCGATCGGCATGCTGTGAGAAAAGTTGAAAGCAACACCTTGTCACCCACGACATGGAACAACTATTCTGTTGGAGCCATGCAATGCGCGATGCGATTGGATATTATCGATTGTGTAAGTTCCTCGGATTCAACACCTACCAAATTGCTGTTTTCTTATCTTCGAGGAGGCATCCGCCAAGAGCTTGAAATCGATTTGACGGCCAGTGGCTATGCGAATCTTCCTCCAGGATACCTGTTCGCGTGCAACGAGGATCAAACCTATGACTTTGGTTCGGCAGTGGTGGACTTGGCCTATGGAATCAATGGGGCTTACGCCTATGAACTGGAAGCGTCGGGCCTTATTACGTTCAACAATGCAAGGTTCGGCGATCCAGCGGTTTTGCAGATCAAGGCAGGCTACTTCCGTCCGAGTTATCCATTTGAAATCACCCAACTGCCAGACGGAAAAACCTGCGTTGCGGTTTATCCAGAGCGGTTTGAGCAATTTCTACAGACACTCAACGCGGATGATCCTTCGATCAATCACTCCTTGGCGGTCAATGTGGATTACACCACCGAGACAGGTAGCCTCAACTTGGACGTGCCTCAGATTCCTTGCACCGACATTGACTACGGTGTGGTTTTGAAAGAGTGCGCAGACATGACATCGTTTCCGAATGGTTTCTCATTGGTCACCAATTTGAGAACCTACATTGGTGATGACTTCAACATTGTTCCGGGAACTGCCCCGTCAGGTTACACCGCAGGAGCGACTTATTACCCTCCTTGCTCATTGTTCACTCCCGAGAAGCGCTATGGTGTTGAGATTGACCCCTATGCGGTGAGCGTTAGCGGTCGTATTGGATCTGTCGCTAGCGATGATGGTGCGAACCCGATCCGTCCACTGGACTCAAAGAGTGTCAGTGGTGATGATTTCGATTCTGACCGAATCACTGTGAACTTGGCACCGCTGTCACATCCAGCTGACCTGCCACCGATCACGATGACGAACTGGCTTATCACCTTGGAAGAGGTGAGGTCAGAATTCGTCAACTACTGATTGATATAAAGAATTCTGCCGCAATCCTCACAGCGGGCGATTTCCGTGCCGCGTTGCACGGTGTTGATCGTGGAGGGGATCAACTTCATGTGGCAGCCCTCGCATTTGCCTTCGTGCATCTCTGCGATCGCTAAGCCGTTCTTGCTCTTCATCAATCGCTCATAAAGCGGAATCATATCTTCGGGCACATCCGTGAGAAGTTTGGCGCGCTCTTCTGATACCTCCTTGCGCTCTTGTTCCATGTTTTCGAAGCGTTGCCGGATGGATTTCAAATCTTCGTCTACCAGTTTCTGTGTGTTGGCGAGGCCGTCCTCAGCTGCCTTTTGGGCGGCTTTGAGTCCGTCCATTTTCTCCATCAGTTCCAGTTCCTTGGTTTCGAGGTCATCGACTTGCTTTTCGTAGCGAATGATCTCATTGCCCAGCGCTTGGTATTCGTCGTTTTTGCGTGTCTCGAATTGCTGGTTTTTCAGGCGGTTTATTGTCGTCTTGCGAGTTTCCGCATCGAGCTCGATTTTTTTGAACTCAAGGTCACAGGCAATCACAGCATCGTGTGCGGCTTTGACGGCAGCTTGGTCGTCGGCCAGTTTGGTTTTGGCACGTGCCTCGTCTTGAGGGAGTTTCTCCAGATCTTTGGAGAGGGTCATTAGGCGGCGGTCACGATCCTGGAGGATCAGCAATGCGCGAACTTCATCTAGCATGACTGTTGAGTAATCCGCCCTGTGGCTCGCTGCAAGCTTCGTGTGACGGATTGGGGTAGATCAGGGCATTTTTAGATGCCGCTTGCGGCTGCCATCGATGGCATAGACCGCTATCGCTGCCCAGATCAGGGCGAATGAAGCGAGTCGGATCGCACTCATCGGCTCGCCATACATTTTCCATCCAATGAAGAATTGGGTGGTTGGGCCAATGAATTGGATGATTCCTAGGGTCGATAGCTTGATATTTCTCGCTGCGTAGCCGAACAGCACCAGTGGCATCACTGTGGCTAGTCCGCAGCCGGCGACGAGGATGCCATTGCCTAGAGAGCCGCCAAAGGCTTCAGAAGGCGTTCCAGCGAAGAATACGAGCCATCCTATGGCGATTGGGGCCAAGAGGATGGTTTCTGCGGTCAACCCGACACGAGATCCGAGGGTGGCCCGCTTTTTGACGACTCCATAGAGCGAGAATGTCACGGCGAGGGTCAGAGCGACCCATGGGAATTGGCCGACGGCAGGAAACTGGAGTGCGACTCCGGCCATGGCGAGGGCGATAGCGATGATTTGGGCGCGATTGTGGCGTTCCCCAAACCAGAGGAAGCCAAAGAGCATGTTGTAAAAAGGGTTCAGGTAGTATCCCAGAGCGCCTTCGATCATGCGTTCATTGAGAGTGGCCCAAATGTAGAGGATCCAGTTGGCAGCGAGAAGTGAGCCTGAGATCAGCAACCAGCCAGCCGTGCGTGGTTTTTTGAGGCTGGTGAGGATGATTTTCGTCTCAGATTTGAAGAACAGGATGACCAGAAGAATCACCAATGACCAGATCGTGCGTTGGGCCGCGATGGTGAAGGGGGGGATGAACTCGATGAGTTTCCAATAGATGGGCAAGACACCCCAAATGGAGAAGGCCACGATCGCCGCGATCAATCCAGAGTGTTGGCCTTTCATGGCGGAACGCTGATCGATCGGCGATAATTGGCAAACTCTGATTTTTGGATTTTGCTTTTTGAGATGAGGGGTCAGTCTATGCGCATGTCCTCAGAGCGACTCTCGATTCCACAATACGCCATGGCCTTGGCGCATGTCGCCAGTTTGAGGTCGGAGGATCCGTATCGAAAGGTGGGGGCGGCGGCTCTGGATTTTGACAACCGTGTGATTGGCACGGCATACAACGGGCTTGCACCAGGCTTTGATGCGCCTGAAGGGTTTTGGGACGACCGTGATTCGCGGCAAAAGTTCATGCTTCATGCTGAGATCAACCTCTGCAGTTTGTTTCGGCGGGGTGAGGCCAAGATTGTAGCGACGACCACCATGCCGTGCACATCCTGCATGCAGACCTTGTGCGCTTACGGTATCCGCGAGGTGTATTACCGCGACATCTACAAAGCATCAGACGCTCCAGAAGTGGCCGCCATTTACGGGGTCAAACTGGAGCAGATCACCGAGTTTCCGGCGATTGAGCGCGAGGACGGCTGATTAGCTATCGGCTTTGACCGTCCATGTGGACTTACCTTTGAGGAGCTCGTCCCAGCCACCTTCGCCTTTTTGTGCGATGGCATCATCCACTTGTTCCTGAATCTGCGATTCGTAGGTAGGGCGTGGAATATCGCGGATCACACCAATTGGAGTTGGGTAATCCGGGAAGTTGAGGTCGGCGAGCATTTGAGCGTAGAGCTGGCTCGGGTGGTTCGGATCATGAACGAGAATTTCGCTTTCATCGACATCCGCCACGTTGACCACCTCAGGAGTTAGGCCATTCATGCGAAGGCCTTTTTCCTTCTCTTTGCCGAAGACGAGCGGTTGACCGGCTTCGAGTTTAAGAAGTTGGTTGTCGCGGTTCTCTTTGGAGTAAACTGGGTTCCATGTAGCGTCGTTGAAGATGACGCAGTTTTGGAAGATCTCAATGAACGAGACGCCTTGGTGTTCATGGGCGGCCTTGAAGGTTTCGACCATGTGCTTCGGGTTGTTGTCGATGGTGCGTGCGATGAAAGTCGCTTCTGCGCCAAGGGCGAAGAGGAGTGGATTGATTGGGTGGTCAATCGAACCACCTGGAGTGGTCTTTGTTTTGGTGCCTTCAGGAGAGGTCGGGCTGTATTGGCCTTTGGTCAGTCCGTAGATGCGGTTGTTGAAGAGCAATACGTTGACGTTTACGTTGCGGCGAAGCAGGTGCATCAAGTGGTTGCCACCAATGCTGAGGCCATCGCCGTCGCCCGTGATCACCCAAACCGAGAGATCGGGGTTGGCCACTTTGATGCCCGTCGCAACGCTGGGAGCACGGCCGTGGATCGTGTGGAAGCCATAGGTGTCCATGTAGTACGGGAACCGGCTGGAGCAGCCGATGCCGGTTGTTCATCGAGACGGTGTCGACGAGATACTTCGCGCGAAGGAGAAGTGAGAGTTGGCCGGTGTTGAGTTCGGGGACGAGGACCTTGTCGAATCCATTGAGGAGATCGCCGAGGTCGGATGGGAATGGGTTGAGGTAGCGGATGTTGGTGCTGCTGACTTCAAAGCCTTGCGCTTGAAGTGATTGCACAGCGGAGGTGATGGCGCCGTGTGTGCCGCCCCAACCGACAACAAGAAGTTTGCCGGTTTTCTCACCCTTCACATTGAGTGGTGGGAGTGACTTGGCGACCGCTTGCACCTTGGCTTCACGGAGTCGGGTCATTTCGCTGTGGTTTTCCGCGTCGTAGGAAATGCTGCCAGAGCTATCTTTCTCGAGTCCGCCAAGGCGGTGTTCGAGTCCAGGTTGGCCTGGGATCGCTTGCGTCCGAGCGAGCGTTTCTGGGTCGCGTTTGAAGGTCTCGTAAGGTTCCGATGGGTCGGCGAAGGGTTTGTCGATTTTCGGCAAGGTTTCTTCACCCGGGATATTCCATGGCTCAGATCCGTTCGCGAGGTAACCATCGCTGAGGAGGATGACGGGAGTAGAATACTCCAATGCGATGCGAACTGCTTCGAAAGCAGCGAAGAAACAATCGGATGGTGAGTTGGAAGCAATGATCGGCAGTGGGCTTTCGCCGTGACGGCCGTAGAAGGCTTCCAGGAGGTCTGATTGTTCCGTTTTGGTGGGGAGGCCGGTGCTAGGCCCGCCGCGTTGGATATTGCAGATTACGAGCGGGAGTTCGGTGGAGACAGCGAGCCCCATGAACTCGCTTTTCAGGCACATGCCTGGTCCGCTGGTTCCGGTGATGCCGATTTGGCCGGTGAAACTGGCGCCGAGGGCAACACCGATGGCGGCAATCTCGTCTTCCGCTTGAACGGTTTTGACATCGAAGTGTTTGTAGCTCGCGAGTGTTTCCAGAACCGAAGATGCCGGGGTGATGGGGTATCCCGAGTAGAGAAGTTTGCGTCCCGCTTTCTTGGCGCCTGCGATGAGACCGAGTGCAAGGGCTTCGTTGCCAGATATTTTTCGATAGGTGCCGGGTTCCACTACAGCGCGAGCCACCATGTAGCGGTTGCGAGTGATTTCGGTGGTTTCACCGAGGAAGTAACCCGCTTTGAGTACTTTGGTGTTGGCTGCCGCGACGTCGGGAAGTTTTTTGCCCCACTTGGCTTTGATGAACTCCATCGTGGGTTCGATCGGACGACCGTAGACCCAGTAGGTGAAGCCAAGCGCGAAGAAGTTTTTGGTGCGCAGTTTATCGCGCATGCTGATTTCGCTCTCCTTGAGTGCTTCAACGGCCATGCCGCTGATATCGACAGCGAGGACTTCGTATTTCTTTTTCAGTTCGGGATCTTCCAGCGGATTGGAGTCGTATCCAGCCATCTTCAGATTGTCTTCTGTAAAGGCACCGGTATTTGCGATGAGGAGGCCGCCAACCACCAAATCTTTGAGGTGAACCGCGAGTGCTGCCGGGTTCATCACCACGAGGGCGTCGGGTTCGTCACCAGGGGTCAGGACGGTGGTGGATCCAAAGTGCACCTGGAAAGCAGAGACACCTGCGATGGTACCGATCGGGGCGCGGATTTCAGCCGGGTAGTCGGGGAATGTAGCGATCGCATTGGGGACCGTGACGCTGGTATCAGTGAAGCGTTCGCCAACGACTTGCATGCCGTCGCCTGAGTCGCCGGCAAAGCGGACAACTGCTGCTTTCATCTCTTGGAATCCGCTTGGGGTGGATGTCATAGGATTGGAGGAATTTGAGTAGGCGGGAAACTACGAGCGTGCATGCATGGCGTCAATCGTTGAGAAACCGAAAAAGGCCGATTTTGGCAGAAAAACAGGGTCTGCAGCGGATCAAGCTTGGCGAATGCTGGGACTGGGTCCATGTTTTGCCAGCTTTTGCCTGCATGAAGATTCTCAGCCACAAAGACTCAGGATACGCCTCATTTGTTCGTAAACTCAACCGCCGGGCCCTGCCTGAGGCAGGAGTGCGCGACATGGTTGTCGACATCATTGCACAAGTTTCGGTCAAGGGTGACGAGGCCTTGTTCTCTCTCACCAAG
Organism: Luteolibacter sp.; assembly: GCA_043566505.1. Taxonomy (GTDB): domain Bacteria; phylum Verrucomicrobiota; class Verrucomicrobiia; order Verrucomicrobiales; family Akkermansiaceae; genus Luteolibacter. The sequence continues at coordinate 2,318,598 of CP121322.1, forward strand.
CGGTTCGATAACGCTGTGCTGACCGAGAAGACCTTGTTTGTGACAGAGGCGGAGATGAAGGCGGCGAGTAAGGCTGTGACTACAGAGACGCGCCAAGCAGTGGCTCGCAGCCTGAAAAACATCACCGAGTTCGCCAAGCGCAGCATGCGCAAAGATTGGTCGTATCGAAATGCGGAGGGAGCGAAGGTGGGTGAGCGATTCACGCCATTTGATCGAGTTGGAGTTTATGTGCCAGGAGGCAAAGCTCCATTGGTATCGACGGCATTGATGACCGCAGGATTTGCCAAAGCTGCCAAAGTTCCGGAGGTAATTGCGGCGACGCCATGTGGGCCTGACGGTTCAGTGAACCCTGCGCTGCTTTATGCATTGAAGAAGGCGGGTGTAACCGAGGTGATCAAGGTGGGCGGCGCACAAGCGATTGCGGCACTGGCATTGGGGACGAAATCGGTAAAGCCGGTCGATCGTATTTTTGGGCCAGGCAATCGTTTTGTGGTCGAGGCCAAACGTCAGTTGATTGGCGCGGTGTCGATCGACTTGCTGCCGGGCCCGAGCGAGATTTTGATTTTGGCCGATAAGTCAGGAAACCCTGATTTCATTGCTGCCGACATGTTGGCGCAAGCCGAGCACGGTGGCGACAGTGTGGTGGGTTTTGTGACTGATTCAAAAGCGCTGATCAATCGCGTCAAGAAGTCGATTGAGGAGCAGTTAGAAAGTTTGAGTCGCGGAAAGATCATTCGCGATGTGCTGAGATCAGGGACATTCTTGCTTCACGTAAAATCGTTCGCTGATGGTGTATCGATTTCCAATGCATTTTGCCCAGAGCACTTGTCGCTCATAACAGATGACGAGAAGCAATGGTTGCCGAAAATCCGCACAGCGGGTGCGATCTACTTGGGCAATGATTCGCCGGTCGCAGTTGGGGATTTCTTGGCGGGGCCAAGTCATACCTTGCCCACAGGCGGTGCTGGCCGTTCATTCTCTGGTCTTCGAGCTGATCAGTTTCAACGTCGCACGAGCATCGTGAAATTGGATAAGCAATCGGTGAAAAAGTCGCTCCCTGTTGTGGAGGAGTTTGCACGGATTGAGGGTCTTGATGCGCACGGGAGATCAACGTCGATCCGATTGGAGGATTGAGGTCGTCCAATTCAGCCACAAAAAAAGCGAGCCCCTTGGTAGGAGCCCGCTTTATTGTGAATCTTAAGATGTTTTATTTGATCTCATCGTCAACACCACCGGATGGATCTTCTTCTCCATTTGGACCGCCACTGCCCCCGCCTGGGTTGGAAGAGTCGACGCCGTCGATGTTGTTACCGTGACCATTGTTGCCACGTTTTGGTGAGAACGAAACCAGCAGAGCGAAGTCTTGGTAGTCGAAGTTGGAGTCAGCGGTGTCGGTCTCTGCCAATTCCATTAGAACGAGAACGCTCATTGGGCCAATATCGACTTTGCCGGAGCCGTCGACATATGGGTCGAGGTAGCCTTTGAGTCTACCAGAGGTGTGAAGTTCGGTGGTGGTTGGGATGCTATCACCATCGACCAATGTCACCACCTGCATGTTGGCGCTTTTGGTAGTGTAAAAAGGTGTCCAGTTGTTGTCGCTCACAAAGCGGCCACCAAAATTGAGGGTAGTTCCCTTGAGGTGTTTTTTGTGATAGAGCACGTGAACGGGATCGACATCACTTTGAGTTCCGTAGAAGACTTGGTCGTAGCCGCCGCCATTGATGCTGATGCGGGCTTCGGTATTCGCATTGGATCCACCGACGCCGTTCTCATTGCCTGTGATTTCTGTGCCAATCGCTTGGACGGTCACATACATGGATTCAGTGAGGGTTACAGATCCCGGAGGAGTGATGTTGCCTACGTCAGCAAGCTTGCTGGGGTAGAGAATACTCCACGTGATGGTTGGGTGGGTGCCCGTTTGAACCACTGTTGGTGTGGCGCTTAACACTCCGAGAGGAGTTGAGGGGATGGTGTCCACTTCGCTTGAATTGTTTGGTGGTGCTGCCAATGCAGGCAATCCCGACAAGAGCAGAGATGCACCAGTGATGAGGTAAGCTGACTTTTTCATTATTGAGTTTTAATGGAGTTATCTGCTTTTCCAGCAGTTCTAGCCAAACTAGTCACTATCAGATGGTTGTGAAGCTAGAAATGATGCTTTCAACATTTTTCATGTCGGGAGCATATGCTATCACGTAGGTTTTGCGTCAGTATCTTGACAGAAGCGCTCATGTTCTGCTTAGTTTACTCTCCCCAATTGTGATTTGGCCTCAATTATGTCTTATCAAGCAGGATTTGAAGCTGCTCAGCCACCATGCTGCTAGCTTCTTTGACCCTAATCTCTCTGCCTGCCTCGGCTGAGAGTGTCGTCATGCTGACACCATCTAGGCCACAGGGGGTGATGGCGAGAAACGGGGGTAGAGACTCCTGAGTGATGTTGATCGCAAAGCCGTGCATGCTGATCCATTTGCGGACGCCGACCCCGATAGATGCCAGCTTTCGGTTCTCGACCCAGACACCGGTCATATTTTGGCGTCGGCCTGCGTTCACTCCAAACGTCTCGCAGCTCTTGATGAGGGCTTCCTCCAATAATCGGAGGTGGCGGTGAAGATCTTTGCCTCGATGGGTCAGGTTGAGGATCGGGTAGCCCACCAATTGTCCTGGGCCGTGGTAAGTCGCTTGGCCGCCACGGTTGGTTTCGTGAACGGGGTAGGGCAGCGATTTTGGATTGCGAAGGGAAGATTGGTCGCGCTGTCGCCCGATGGTATAAACAGGTTCGTGCTCCAGCAAATAAACCGTGTCGCCTTGCTCACCGGCCAACACCTTGTTCACCGCGTCCTCCTGAAGGGCGAGGCCGGCTTCGTAGGTGATGGGTTCTGGGAGATGTTGAAAATCAATCACAGCAATCTTGATTTGATTACACCATTCGCCGATCGAGGAGTTTGGCTTTGATGGGGTCAGAGGCTTGGAGGTGGGCCATGCCGATCGCAAGGGCATCGGCCGCATCTGAGGGGGGTGTTTCTGAGAGGCCCAACAGCGCGCGGATCATGAATGCGACTTGGGCTTTGTCGGCGGTGCCTTTGCCGACGACGGCGTTTTTCACCTTTTTGGGTGAGTATTCGTAGATGGGTAGACCGTGATCAGCTGCTGCGATCATGGCCGCTGCTCGGGCGGCGCCCATGGAGATGGCGGTGCGGTGGGATTGAACGTAGATGATGCCTTCGACCGCGACTTCATCGGGCTCGAACTTTTTGATGATATTGACCAAGTGAGTTCGTATCGCCGATAGAGCAGATGACTGAGGGATTTTCTGCGGGATGGAGATCACATCGAAGGCCAACACCTTGGGTTGGCGGGCATCGCCTTCCAACACGGCATAGCCAGTGTTGCGAACGGCGGGGTCGATGGAGAGAACACGCATGGTGAATTGAAGCGATACTCACCGAGTTTGGCAATGAGTCGCTTAGCGGCGTTTTTTGCCACCGCCACCTTTGCGGCGGCGGACTGGCTTCGGTGGGGATTCGTCGAGCAAAGCCGTGTAGATGTAGTCAAAGTCCTCCAACTTGCGGCGCTTGATTTTCTTGTCGACGAAGATTTCGACCGATTTTGCGTAATCGAGTTCATCGGCGGTGAGGATCGTGAATGCATCACCTTCAGCCTCGGCGCGACCGGTCCGGCCGATGCGGTGGACATAGTCTTCAGCGTTTTCTGGAACACGGTAGTTGATCACGTGTGAGACGCTGGAGATGTCGATGCCGCGGGCAGCAACGTCAGTAGCGACGAGGATTTCATATTTGCCCTCTTTGAAACCCGCAAGCGCTTCCATGCGATCGGTTTGGTTGATGTCCGAGTGCATTGCGGCGACCTTGGGTTGGCCGGTGGAGATCAGTAGCGCCGTGATGGCATCGGCTTCCTTTCGGGTGCGGGTAAAGACCATTACGGAATGGTAATCGGTGCGCTTGATCAGTTCGAGGAGCAGTTCGTCACGCTGGTCCATTGCCACAGGGTAGAAGGCGTGAGTGACCGTGCTCGGGATCGAGGTGCGGGCAATTTCGATGCTGGTTGGGTCGTTGAGGCACCATTGGGCGAAAGTTTGGATCGCAGCCGGCATCGTGGCAGAGAAGAAGAGTGTTTGGCGTCCTTCCCATGGGCAGAGGTTCACAATCTTGCGGACTTGTGGGAGGAAACCCATGTCGAGCATGCGGTCGACCTCATCGAGAATGAGCACCTTGATTGCTCCGAAGCGCATGGTGGTGCGGTAAAAGTGGTCGACGAGGCGTCCTGGGGTGGCGACCACGATATCAGCGCCTGCGGCAAGTTGTTCAGATTGTTGGCCGAGGCCGACACCGCCGTAGAGCAGGGCGACTTTCATTCCGGTGTGTTTGCCGTATTTCTCGAATTGTTCGGCCACTTGGTGAGCGAGCTCACGGGTGGGTTCGAGGACGAGGATTTGGGGTTTGCCCATCTTCGTGATCTTCGAAAGCGTAGGAAGAGCGAAGGCAGCGGTTTTGCCCGTGCCTGTCTGTGAAGCGCCAATGACATCCTTTCCTTCGAGAATGATTGGAATGGCTTGAGCCTGAATTGGAGTTGGGTTGGTGTAACCGGTTTCCGTGATGGCTTCTTGGACGGCTTCGGAGAGCCCTAATGTGTCAAATCCCATGTGGCGGCTTAGGTAGTGGGAGTCTGGGCTGCGGTCAAGGGGCGAATATCGGCTTTGCGCGGTGTTTTGGACAGATGATTCCGAGCCCTGAATGGGCGCGGCTGCCTCAAATGAGCATGGTTGATGAATCAATTCAGGTAAGAATCCGATTGATGAAGCCGTAATTTGGGCCAGTAAACAGTTGCCCAAGAATTGAAATGAATGGAAAGCACCAGTGGATTATTATGAGTCTGATAGTTGGAATGAACGTCAATGGGTTTGCTGATGACCCATCCGCTGAGCTCGAGAGCCTCAGCTTTCAAAGTTTGATCGTCCGAGCTGAGTCTGGAGATGAGCGAGCGCAAAACAACCTTGGGTTGCGCTATCGTGATGGCATCAATCTTGAGGAAGATGAAGCGAAAGCCGTGGAATGGTTCCGCCGTGCCGCGGATCAAGGTGACGCCGAGGCGATGGACCACCTCGGATTCATGCACTTGAAGGGCAGAGGTTTGGTAGAAGATCGAAAAGTGGCGGTCGGATATTTCCAATCATCCGCAGCCAAGGGGTTTGCGTCTGCAATGTACAATTTAGGAGATTGTTATTTCAGTGGACTGGGGGTTGAGCAGAACTACCAGCTAGCCGTTGAACAATGGCAGGCAGCATCGAAGCTCAAGCACCGGGGATCGATATGGCGGTTGGCGTTGATGTACGCCACTGGCGAGAGCGTTCCGAAGGATCGCGAGAAGGCGATGGTGTTGTGTCGAGATGCGGCCAAGGGCGGGCACATGAATGCGGCCTTGCTAATGGGTGAGCTTGAGATGTCAGGGGGAAATGTGAAGGAAGCGTACAAGTGGTGGAAAGAGGCAGCAAAGCTCGGCAGTCCTCATGCAAAAACTTTGCTTGAGATCGATGGCTGGCGTCGGGCGGAGGATGTTCCCGGCAAGCATGCATATGTCGAAGTCGATCACATCTATCAGGGATGGAACAATTGCGGAGCCACATCGGTCTCAATGTTTTTGCGTTATCTTGGTGCCGATTTGACGCCATACGATGTGAAACGTTTGTGTCCCGAAAACCCAATCGGTGTTGGCACGGACTGGCAGGACTTGTTGGCGGTCAGCAATGAAGTGGACCAGAAGTGGGATTTGGTGACTTTTGATTACACAGATGATGGGTTTGATGAAGGTGCAGGAGTGATCCGCAATCATTTAGATGCCGGGCATCCTGTGGTGATTGATTTCACCATCGTGAGAATCGAGAATGGCGAGGAGAAGAAGCATGGTCACACCTTGACGGTGGTGGGTTATCATAAGGAAAAGGATTTGTTTGTTCTCAATAATCCGAATCAACCCTCGCCGGGGATTCAGTTGAAGTCATCTGAAGAATTGAAGAAGAGCTGGTATTCGACAGGATACAGCCGTTTGTCCAAAGGGCGCGCTGCTAGGCCGCTGATTGTGGTGGCCCAGTGAATGGGGTTGGTGAAATATCACGATGATTCATGACGTTTAGTTTAGATGAATATTCTTCGTTGTTTGTCGCTGCTGGCCGTCTCGGCCCTATCCATGGGAATCCTCCATGCCGATGAAGCCAAGTATGCTCACCCCGATTCCACGGGTGATGGCTGGCAGTCCTTGTTTGGGAAGAATTTGGAGAAGGCGAAGATGTCGAATAAGGAAGTTTGGAGTCAGACGGATGGTGTGATGACTGCAACCAAGGATCAGGTCATTTGGGCGGATGGGGTATGGGGAGATTTCGTGCTGGATCTGGAATTCAAGACCGCGGAGGGCACCAACAGCGGCGTGATTGTGCGTTGCAGTGACCCCAAAAACTGGATTCCGAATTCGTTGGAGATTCAAATTGCCGATGACTTCGCGGAGAAGTGGAAGAAAAAGCCGAAGACTTGGCAATGCGGAGCGGTGTTCGGGCGATTGGCGGCAAGCGAGAGTGCGGTCAAAAAGCCCGGCGAATGGAATCGCTACACCATCGTCTGCAAAGGTCCGATCATTGAGATTTTTCTGAATTCGACCCCCATCACCAAAATGGACACGCGCAAGTGGACCGATCCTAGCAAGAACCCCGATGGTTCAGAAATTCCGAAGTGGTTGAACAAGCCAGCAGCCGAGATGGAACTCAGAGGCTACATTGGTCTTCAAGGCAAGCATGCGGGGGCGCCAATTTGGTTCCGCAATGTTCGGATCAAGTCGCTCGATTGATCAGAGCGCGGCCGGATCTTGTAGAAGTTCGGAAACGCGGTTGAGGAGAATGCCTGCACCTCCGCCATCGACCACGCGGTGGTCAAAGGTAAGGAGAAGATTCGCGGTTGTGACAGGGACAAAGGTTTGAACCTGCTCGCTCCAGACCGGCTGTTTTACACCAGCACCGATGCCGAGGATGAGAGTTTCATTCGGTAGAGGAATTGGAGTTCCCGTCGTTAGGCCGAAGGTGCCGAAGTTGGTGACAGTTGCGATGCCGCCACTGCAATCGCGTTCGGTGATTTTGCGATCGCGCGCTCGATCCACGAGGTCTTGATATTCCGCAACGAGTTCGGTGAGTGATTTCTCATCCAACTTGCGTACTACTGGGACAACAACGCCGTCTTCTACCTGAACTGCCACTCCGATGTCGATAGCGCGTGGGTGGACCACTTTGTCACCAATGAGATAACCGGCGGTTGCTGGGTTTTCTTTGATGGCGATCGCGAAAGCGCGTAGGAGATAGAGGGTCAGGCCGGGTTTTGGGTCTTGAGCGCGACGGTGATTAAGCACGTTGTCGAGCGTGGTCGGGTATTCGACCGTTGCGAGTGGGCGAGTCCAACTGCGTCGCATTGCATCAGAGACTGCCATGCGCATGGGAGATGCTTTGCTGCTTGGCCATTCCTCCAAATATACAAGGAAGCGTTCGAGATCCTCAACCGTGACCCGTCCACCAGCACCGGTTCCTGCTACCGCAGAGATATCGGCTTCGCGCAGTCCAAGTTCATCCATGCGGGCTCGCATGCGAGGGGAAATGTAATGGGCGCCCATGGTTCCCGTGGGAACGGGTAGGCCTTTGACACTGGGTACGACAGCAGGTGCTTCCTCGTAGGCGTCATTGTCATCGACTGCAAAGTGAAGGTTGGCTTCGGAGTCGTCTTTGCTGTCATTTGTATCTGCGCGTTTCGCGTCGAGTGACTCAAGTGTGTCGACGCCAGTGCGCTCGACTTCATCAGCGGTAACATCTAACAGTCCGAGTAAAGTGCCGACGGAATAAGATGTGCCCTCTTGGGCCTTGATTTCAGAAACCGTGCCATTGCACAGCGATGTTACGCTCATCACCGCCTTGTTGGTCTCCACCTCAATGATGTCTTGGTCAGCCTTCACGGTGTCGCCGGCTTTGATGCCAAGGCGGATCACAGTGGCCTCGGCGATCGACTCGCCAAGTTGTGGCATGAGAATGGGGACGGTAGGCATGTTGGATGGAGGTGAGAGGTTTTAGTGGGAAGGTATTAGAAATTGAGGAGTTTGCGAAGCGCATCGCAGATCGACTCGGGGGTCGGTCGGTGAGCAGCCCAAAGTTTTGGGTGGTATGGCACTGGGGTGTCGCGTGAGTTGAGGCGTTGCGGTGGAGCGTCCAGCAGGTGGAATCCCTCCGCGGAAACGCGGGAAACGACTTCTGCTGTAACGCCGCCCCATGGGAAGGCTTCGCCGACAGCGAGAAGTCTGCCGGTGCGGGCGACGGATGCGAGCACGGTATCGATATCGAGTGGTTTCACTGAGCGGAGGTCGACCACTTCAATTTCCCAGCCATCTTTTTGCAGGCGTTCAGCGGCGCGGACGGCTTCGTGAACCATGGCGCTGTAGGCGACCACAGTGGCGTGCTGACCGGTGCGGACGATGCGTGCTTTGCCAATGGGCAAGTAATCGTTGGAGATCGATTTCGCTTTCAGCCAGCGGTAGAGGAACTTGTGTTCGCAATAGATCACAGGATCATCGATCGCGACGGATTCGATCAGCATGTGGTAGGCATCGGTAACCGAGGCGGGGGTCACCACCACGAGGCCAGGGTATTGAGCGTAGATGCCTTCCATGCTTTGGCTGTGGAACGGGCCAGAGCCAGCGGTTCCGCCAGAGGGTAGGCGAACCGTGATGGGGATGGGGACGCCAGTTCGGTAATAGTGAGTGGCGGCCTGGTTTACGATTTGGTTGAATGCGACTGAGGAGAAATCGGCGAACTGCATTTCGACGATGGGGCGCATGCCCTCGATGGCTGCACCAACGGCGAGTCCCATCATGGCGTCTTCCGAGATCGGGCTATCGAAGACGCGGTTGGGATAAGCCTCAGCAAGACCTTTGGTGGCTTTGAAGGCACCGCCGAAAGTAGCGATGTCTTGGCCGTAGAGAAACACGCGTGGGTCATCCCGCAGGAGTTTTTCCTGCGCGTCGCGAATCGCATCGATGTAGGTAACGCTCACTGGGATTTAGAGGATGCTTTTGAAGGAGGAATCGGAAGGGTTGTGGAAAGGGCAGACCAGTCTTCTGTGTATGGGTCTGGGGTTGCCTCTTGTTGTGCTTGAGCAACAGCGCGTTGAACTTCTTCAGCCATCTCGTCTTGCCATTGTTCAATTTCTTCGATGGTCGCCGCTCCGTTCTCGACGAGTTGTTTCATTGCGACTTCCAAGCAATCGCGACCGTAATGACCTTCCTTGGTTTGGTTGGGTACGTATGAGCCATCGTCGTGTTCGCCATGACCTGAAAGTCGAAGGAGTCGGGCGACGACCAGCTGCGGCCCTTTTCCGCTGCGCGCCCGATGGACTGCTTCACCAATGACCGAAGCACAGGCGAGTAGATCGGTGCCATCGACTGAGTATCCGCTGATGCCGTAGCCGCGTGCTTTCTCGACGAGGTCAGCGCACGCGAATTGGCGGCTATTGGGAGTCGAGTAGGCAAACTGGTTGTTCGCGACCACCACGACCATCGGGAGTTTCTCAACGGCCGCGAGGTTGAGCCCTTCGTGGAATGCGCCGGTGGAGGTCGCGCCATCGCCGATGCAAGTGGCGCCAACGGATCCATCCAAGGTGCCTTTGAGGCGTTTTGCGAAGAGCATGCCGGCGATCACAGGAACTTGTGCGCCGAGGTGAGAAATCATGGCGGGCATGCCTTCGGTAGGACGGCCACGGTGGATGTTGCCGTCGCGGCCTCGCATGGGTCCTTCCACAGAACCGAGATAGGTGCGGGTGCAATCGAGCAGGGGTTCACCAAAGGCAGTGCGGCCAGCTTGGTCGCGGATCAGAGGGGCAAAGCAGTCTTTGCCTTTGATTAAAGAGGTGCCGAGGGAGGCGCTGATGGCTTCTTGTCCACGGCCAAGATAGACGCCGCCGACAATTTTCCCTGCCTTGTAGAGGCTGGACAGTTTGTTCTCCAAGATCCGTGCTTTGAGCATGGATTGAAAAACTGAGCGTAAGAATTCGATGTGTTTTGCCATTCCGTCAGTAGGGGCAGGGCTTTCCAGTTGGGGAACTGCTTTGGATTAAAGACAGTGCGGGGCGGGGCTGCAACCGCTTTCCAGCGAAAGTCATGGCTGGCGCTGGTTCCATATGACCAAGTCCTTGTAGGCGAGTCCCTTACCGCCAAAAAGATCAAGGGCGCTACCGACCGTGACATCGAGGTTTCCATTACTGGCCGCTTGGATTTGCTCCAAATCGGCCATGTTGGAGGCGCCGCCGGCATAGGTGATCGGTATTTTCCCCCATTGTCCTAATAGTGCGACCAGATCTGAATCAATCCCGCGGCAGAGCCCTTCGACATCGGCTGCGTGGATGAGGAACTCAGCACAGAAGGGGGCGAGTCGGTCCAGGGTGGTGGCTGTGATATCAGTATCGGTTAGGGTTTGCCAACGATTCATGGCAACTGTCCAGCCGCCCTCGGTTTTGCGGCATGAAAGGTCGATCACGAGTTTGTCGGGGCCGATGGATTTGTTGAATGCGTCTAACACATCCTGTTGAAATACCCCGTCGGAGTTGAATAGAGCGGATGTCACGATTGCATGGCTGGCACCAGCATCGAGCCATTCGTTGGCATTCTTCGGTGTGATGCCGCCGCCGACTTGGAGGCCACCAGGCCAGGCCCGGAGAGCTTCTTTTGCAGCGTCATCATTGTTGGGGCCGAGTTTGATGACGTGTCCGCCAGTGACTTGGTCGCTTTTGAATGTTTCGGCGAACCATGACGGTGCTTGGTCGGACGAGAAATTCTCTGTCGGCGACGAGCCGTCGTCTTTCAAACTGCCGCCAACGATTTGCTTCACCTTTCCTTGGTGAAGATCAATGCATGGGCGAAAGCGGGTCATGGCGAAATCATGTGCTGCCAGGGCGCAGGAGCCAAGCTGAAGATTTTACGCGTGATCCGATTGTCAGGTCGGTCCAGTATGTGCTTTGAAAGGTCAACGATATGGAAAAATTCGAAGCATTTGAGAATAAGATGAAGGAGGCAGGCATGGGAGACGCAGCGATTCGTGCGTTTCGTCGTAATTTCGAGAGCCTGATGCGGAGTGAATCGGGAATGATCGGCGAGGAGACCATCGAGCCGGCCACCGGATTGGCATCTTTGGCAGAATTGTCAGATGGCGTGGAGATTGATCCCTCATTGCTGTCGCAGGCCGTAGTGATCAAATTGAACGGCGGGTTAGGCACTAGCATGGGGTTGAAAGGGCCGAAGAGTTTGTTGTCGGTGCGAGATGAAACAAATTTTCTCGATTTGATGGTGAGGCAGACGCTCGATTTGAGAAAGGCGAGTGGGGCGAATGTTCGTCTCTTGTTGATGAATAGCTTCAGTACCAGTGGTGACACTTTGGGGCATTTGTGTCGTTATGCGGATCAGGGTTTGGCGGATGCCAATGAGGTTGAATTGATGCAGAACCAGATTCCCAAGATCGATGCTTCCAGCTTTGAACCGGTGACTTGGCCGAAAGATTCGAGTTTGGAATGGTGTCCTCCTGGACACGGAGATTTGTATCCAGCCTTGGTTGGGAGTGGTTGGTTGGATCGCTTGATTTCGGAGGGTGTCAAATATGCCTTTGTTTCCAACTCTGACAACTTGGGCGCGATTCTAGACCCAGCGATTTTGAATTATTTTGCAGGGTCGGGTGCTCCATTCTTGATGGAGGTGACGCGTCGAACTGCGGCTGACCGCAAAGGCGGGCATTTGGCCAGGCGGAAGTCAGATGGACGTTTATTGCTGCGTGAGGTTGCCCAATGTCCTGACGGGGATTTGGAGAGTTTCCAGGACATCGATCGCCATCAGTATTTCAACACCAACAGCCTGTGGTTGAATTTGGAGATGCTCAAAGCGCAGTTGGAAGCTGATTCGGGTGTCTTGCCGTTGCCGATGATTCGAAACAAGAAGACCGTCGACCCGCGTGACAAGTCTTCGACACCTGTGTTCCAACTCGAGAGTGCGATGGGAGCGGCGATTGAATGTTTTGACGGGTCATTGGCTATCGATGTTCCACGTTCCAGATTTGCTCCCGTGAAAAGCTCGGGTGATTTGTTGGCATTGCGTTCGGATGCCTACGTCGTGAGCGACGAAGGGAAGGTGACCTTGCATGAGTCTCGGGGGGGCAAACCTCCGATTCTATCGTTATCGGACGAATACAAATTGGTCGATTCCCTTGAGGCCTTGGGGGTTCCCTCGCTGCGCGAGTGTGAGTCATTGACGATTGATGGGGCGGTCCAGTTTGATCCCGGGGTGGAGATTCGGGGAAATGTCAAAGTTTCCAATCGTGGGGGAGAAACCAAGGTCATCCCTGCTGGAATTTATCAAGACCAAGAGTTGTAAGCCGCTGTGATTTTGCGGCTTAGATGCAGGTCTGTGCTGTCCTACTGAGAAGATATGCCGACGGCTTCCACGGTCTTGGTTCTGCAGGCAAAAAACTTTTTTGATTCCGAGCCTTGCCAAGCCACCCTGGAGTAATTACCACCCCGCCAACATGGCAAGCATTGGTTCCCTTTCTCTTCCTGCTGGTGGCTACGAAGCCGTCATTTTTGACTGCGACGGCACACTGGTCGATTCCATGCCAGCGCACTTCGAGGCCTGGTGTGATGCACTGGCGCTTTACGGTGCCAAAGGCATTTTCAAAGAGGACGTTTTCTTGGCAATGGGCGGGCGCCCGACACGCGACATTGTGGTGGAGTTGAATGATGAATATGACCTTCATCTCGATCCCATTGCTTTAGCCGAAGCGAAGCGCGAAGCATTTTTGAAGCGAATCCATTCTGTGGAGTTGATTGAAGAAGTCGCCGACTTCGCGAAGTCCTTGCGCGGCAAAATGCCATTGGCTGTAGCGAGCGGTGGTTCGCGTATGGTGGTGGAGAAAACACTGAAGATCGTCGGTGTGTCTGACTGGTTCGACGAAGTCATCACAGCGGATGATGTGGAAGAGGGTAAACCGGCTCCTGGCATTTTTCTAAAATCGGCCAAACTTTTGGGTGTAGAGCCCTCGAAATGCTTGGTTTTGGAAGATGCTCCATCAGGCATTTTGGCCGCACAGAGAGCCGGAATGCAGTGGGTTGCGGTTCCTTCGCCCTTGGCATCCTCCATCTAATCCTCGGTTTTATCGAGAATTCAGGATTTTTCGCCCCAATTTGTTGTTGCAAATCAATCTCAATTAGAGATATTGAAGGCGTAATGCAACCCGCACTAGGAACGGATCTCGAGATCGACAGCGCCATGACCTTGAATCAGGTGGGTGTGGGTTGTGATGTTAGGATTCGTGTTTTGAATGGTCCGGGCTGTGATCGTCTCAGGGATTTGGGTTTCTGCGAGCAATTGCAGGTTCGAAAATTGGCGGGTGGGCGCAATTTGATTTGTTCGGTTTGTGGAACAAAGATGGCGATTAGCAAAGATTTGGCAGAGCAGGTTCTAGTTGCTCCACTCAGTTAATTTTTCAGACAAGAGATGTCCGAAAAATCCCCCAGCATTGCGCTCGTTGGTAACCCAAATTCCGGGAAAACCACTTTGTTCAATGCGCTCACGGGATCGACTCAGCGGGTTGGGAATTACTCAGGGGTCACGGTTGAGCTGAAGACGGGTGAATTTTTCACGCCCCATGGGACCAAGTTGAAGGTCACGGATTTGCCAGGGTGTTATTCCTTGAGAGCCGATGGCTCGGAGGATGAGAAAGTGGCGGTCAAGTTTCTCATGGGAGATGTTCCCGAGGAGAAACCTGACTTGGTGGTTTGTGTTGTTGATGCTTCGAATTTGGAGCGTCATTTGAATTTGGTTTTGCGAGTCATCGAGTTGGAAATTCCAACGGTGGTGGCATTGAACATGGTCGATTTGGCGGAGAAGGCTGGCTTGAGGTTGGATCCGGCGAAGATGTCTGAGGAGTTGGGAGTTCCGGTCGTTCCGATGCAGGCCACCACCAAGAAGGGCATCATCGATTTGAAACAGGCCCTTAGGTTTCCTTTTCCAGCCGCGCCTGAGCCGAGCTGGGGAGTGGTGCGCGATGAGCAGCGACAAGAGTTTGTTCAATCGGTCTGCGCGATCGCAGCAAGGAGGCCGGATGTGCACGAACAGAGTTTTTCAGACCAGCTCGATCGTTGGTTGCTGCACCCTGTCATTGGCTGGGTGATATTCCTGGCTTCGATGTTTGCGGTATTTTGGGCGATCTTTTCATTCGCACAAATTCCGATGGAGTGGATTGATGCGGGCAAGGGAGTCGTTGCCGAGTGGGTGTCATCAATGATGGCCGAGGGGGATCTCAGATCATTGTTGGTCGATGGAGTGATTGAGGGCGTGGGGGGAGTGGTTATTTTCCTGCCTCAGATCCTCTTGTTGTTTTTCTTCATCGGCCTACTGGAGAGCACTGGATACATGTCTCGCGCGGCCTATTTGATGGACGGAGTCATGTCCAAGGTCGGCTTGAGTGGAAAAGCATTCCTTCCATTGTTCAGTTCGTATGCGTGTGCGATCCCTGGTGTGATGGCGACACGAACGATCGACTCTGCAAAAGAAAGGCTCGTGACCATCTTCGTTGCTCCGTGGATGAGTTGTTCTGCGCGACTGCCTGTGTATTTCCTGATCGTTCCCATGTTGCTGCATGAGAGTGAGGGGACGTGGAAACAGGCGCTGATTTTGTTTGGCGTCTATGCGGTTGGCACCATGACGGCATTCATTGTGGCCCGTGTATTGAGAGGGCGTCTCGGGCCGGATCAAACACCGAATCATTTCATGTTGGAGTTGCCGTCCTACCGTGGGCCGCAGTGGAGTTACATTTTCCGCCATGTGGGAGGACGCGGATGGGCATTTGTGAAGAAGGCCGGCACCTTGATTTTGGGGCTCTCGATTTTGCTTTGGGCATTGCAGACTTATCCGAAGTCTGAGGATGAAAATGTGGATCAATTGAGCTACAGCGCGATGGGCCGGATGGCGGATGTGATTGAGCCTGTGTCCAAGCCACTTGGCTTTGATGGGCGTATTGGAACCGCGATTTTGACCTCGTTTGCTGCACGCGAAGTTTTCAATACATCGCTCGCAGTCATCTTCCGTGTGGAAGAGTCGGATGATGATGTTGAGATGCGAGAAAATCTGCGGGAGCGCATCAGCGATGCGAAATGGGATGATGGGCGACCTCTATTCACCCCTCTAGCATTGGTGTCGATTTTAGTGTTTTTCATCTATGCACTGCAATGTTTGCCGACTAGTGCCGTGGTGTGGCGTGAGTCGGGCTCATGGAAGTGGGCAGTGGGGCAGTTTTGTTTCATGACTTCATTTGCCTATGTGGCATCGCTAGTGATCTATCAGGTCGGAAGTTTACTGGGATTTTAAGATGGATTGGCAAGAGATCACCGCACTCAGCATTGTGCTTATGACCTTGCTGGCATTCTTGATCGGAATAATCCGTTCGAAGCGCAATGGCGGCTGTGGCAGTGCCTGCGATTGCGGGAAGAAAGAGGACTGACGGCGCGTCAGAATTTCTCGGTCACCTGTGAAAATTTTACACGGTATTGGGTCAAAATTTCCCGGCTGGAGAGGTCGCAATAGACATAAAGTGTTTATGTAAAGCAAGTTGCGATGTTGGTATGCGGAATGCAAAACCAAGAGTGATCATAGGGCTGGGCGATCCAGACCACATCAAACACAGGCAGCTTGTAAATGGACAGGGCGAGCGGCCAGTGTGAAACCACTCTACCTGTCTTCTTGAAAATTATGAATACACTAAGCTATTGGAACCCATTTGAACAACTAGAACAAATGCCAACTCGTCTCTGGCGTGCCATGCACGTGACGCCATCCCGCCATCAGCGCAATGGAGAGGAAGTCTCCATGGCGACTGCCGCGTGGATTCCCCGCATCGACCTCTCTGAAGATGAGAACGAATATCTCCTCAAAGCTGAATTGCCAGAGGTGGAGCGCAACGACATCAAAGTTCGTGTGGACGATGGAGTGTTGACTCTCAGCGGCGAGCGTCGATTCGAGAAAGAAGAGAGCAATAAGACCTATCACTTGACCGAGCGCAGCTACGGGATTTTTGCACGTAGTTTGAGCCTGCCAGAAGACGCGGATGCCGATCGCATCTCCGCTGAATTCAAGGACGGCTTGCTGCGTATCAGCTTGCCGAAGTCCGAATCGAAAAAGCCAAAGGAGATTCAGATCAAAGTGCACTAATGGGCAGCGGATCACCCGCTTAATAAAAACGGCTGTGGCGTCGAAATCTGGCGTCTGCAGCCGTTTTTTAGTACAATATTACCGCCATTGCTTACTTTGCTATCTTTCACGCAATCACGTAGTTGTTTCTAGTCCATTGTGTGACTATATTCTCTCTTTGTAAGGGATAGCACAATTGGGACCCCCAAGAGTGCCCAAGGCCGATGGAACAAGGGATCCGTCGGCCTTGGTTTTTTTACGGGTTGGGGCGTCATTGCGGGGGAGGGTAAGGCCGAAAGATCTTGCCTAAATTTCGATCTTTCTCTATAAGCTGATTCTACGCCGTGTCACATTGTCCCTTACCTTTTGTGATCACGGCCAACATCACAAATGATCCAACGAGGCGGTGGCCCTACCCGCCTGCCTCGGAGGACTTTTGGATCAATCGATGTGCTATCCACATGAAAAGCGCGAACCTCACGGGGCTTGCGCTTTTCTGTATCAAGACCGATCCGGAAAGTCTTTTTTCCATCTCTCCAGCGATGCTCGGATCTGATCGGCTTTTCGCGTTGGGCTGAGTTCCCAAACGAGAGGGCAGTTTACCGGGAAGTGATCGATGATGGCTGGGTAATCCAGTGTTCCGCAAAAGGGAACTCGGTGGTCGCGTGCAGGCCATTCAACGTCATGGACGTGTCCACCAATCAGATGAGGAGAGATGGTTTCCAGCCATTGAAGATGATCGAGAAGCCCAAGATTGTGTTTCAATTGCACGTGGCCAAAGTCATGCCAGTAGCCAACGGATGGATGGTCGGCGAAGTGTTCTTGAAGCCGAACCATTTCTCGTTCGGTGGGCATGTCCTCGAATCGAGATCTTGATTCCACCGCCAACATCACACCAAGTTCCTTGGCTCGGTCCGCCAATTTTTCGAGAGACTCGATGGCTCTGTGATAATAGAGCGGGGCGATTTTTTCGCGTTTCTCTACAAATTTGATTTTCGCTTTGGTGTATTTGCGGGTGTGGGCGAGTCCATCACGGACCATGTTGGTGAGAGGTTTGGTCCACTTGCTGGATTTCATCGGCACTGATCCCATATGGAGAACGATGTATTTTGCCTCAAACTCGGCAGCAAGTTCCATGGTTTTGAGCGTCATTTCCATCGCACGTTGGCGGTCGAACTCACGGTGAGAGGTGAATTCGTAGGCGTCTGGAGCATCGATCATCACTTCGACCGGTGAGGGGAAATAATTGTGAATCCCCGCGCATTTGAAGAGGCCTCGCTTGTAGGCTTTTTGGATTCCCGGGAGCTTGGCGATGGTCATTCCATGAGACAATTCGACGTGAGAGAACCCAAGATCGACGATTTCTTCGATCATGGCTTCGCCGTCGGTGTGTCGGCTGTTGTTCCAGCAGGATGAGAATGCGAGCATATTGGCTGTCGGTGTCGGGATTCTAGTAGGGGAATGGCTCGGGCTCCATGCTCAAATTTAGTGGACGATTGATTCCCGATTCCACTTGCGCGCCCGTGTTTGCAGGGGTATCGCATTCATGTGAAAATTCACGCTTATTTCCTGCCTCTGCTCGGCCTGATCGCTTGTTCCTGCGATGAACGCAAAGAGGTCGTCATAACCGAAACACGGGAGATCACCACCCGTGATGTTGAGCCCAAGTTGTTTGCGAATTCGGATCAACGATTTCGCGATGCAAAACCGAGTCCAATCAAGGGTGAGGCGCCTGGGAATTGGTTGCCGCAGCCATCGACGCAGTTTCGCTTATTGAACTACCAATTGGGAGCAAGCGGTGAGACCGAAGTTTGGGTGTCTCTCTCGGCAGGAGGTGTTCTCGAGAACGTGAATCGCTGGCTCAATCAATTCAGTCTCAAGCCAATGACGGATGAGCAGCTGGCCGATCAAGAGACCGTGAAGATCCTTGGAAAAGAAGGGGTTTGGGTCGTTGCTGAAGGCGACTATGTAGGAATGGGTGCAGGGGTGAAACCAGGCTACGGTCTGGCCGGGACAGTGGCCGATGTGAATGGTCGTATTCTCACCGTTAAAATGGTCGGGCCAAAAGAAGAAGTGGAGGCCGCCCACGCCGATCTTCGCATATTTATCGAAAGTTTGTCACTTCAAGGCGAGTTGTAATCAGGAGTCATGGATCAGCCAGAATCACCGCCAGCAGCACCGCTGACACCACTTATCAAGCGCCCGAAGGCGAATCGGTCGGTGCGGCAGGTCCTGTTTGATGCGTTTTCTGGGTTTGGCTTGGCCACGATTCTGTTGCTGTTGATGGGCGTCCTCACGTGGTTGGCCACCTTGGAGCAGATCGACAATGGTCTCCACGCGACGCTGAGAAAGTATTTCCACTGGAAGTCGTTATTTCTTTTTCCAGAGATCAAAGGCACAACCTATTACTTACCGATTCCAGGAGGATACTGGGTTGGAGCATTGCTACTTTTGAATCTCATCCTTGGTGGAGTCATCAGAGCCCGCAAAGGAGTGAAACACATTGGCAACCTGATCGCTCACAGCGGCATTATCTTGATGCTTGTTGCTGGCGGAGTCGCTCATCACTTTGAAGAGCGTGGCAACATGGCGGTATGGGAAGGTGAGGCGAGCAACGTCGCTGAGGATTATTTTGAGTATGTGGTGGAGGTCATTGAGGTCGAAGATGGAAAGCCGTCATCGATTCGGGTCATTCGTGGAGAATACTTGAGGGATTTGACTGATGCTCGCTCGCGAATTTTTCGTCTGCCAGACATTCCATTTGATCTCGAGTTGGCAGGTTATCAGATCAATGCGGCTCCAGTTCACATCACCGAGCGCGCACCCAATTTGCGAGAGCGTCAGATCGATGGGTATTACCTGCTTGGCATCGATCCTGAGGTAGAGGCAGAGCGGAATGTTGCAGGGTGCTACGGGCGCTTCATCAACGAAGCAGGAGACAAGCAGGATCCCTTCATTTTGTCTGGTGGTGCATATTATCCGCTCACGGCTGAGGTGGACGGCCGTGTTTTTGTGATCAACATGCGCAAGCGATTATGGCCGATGCCATTCACGATGAACTTGGATAAATTCACCGCAGAGTTCCACCCAGGGACCATGCGCCCTAAGAAGTTTGTCAGCGAGGTCACTCGCCTTGAGACTGGCTCAGAGGCGAACGTTACAATTCAGATGAACGAGCCGATGCGGTATGAGGGTCTTACTTTTTATCAAGCAAGCTATGGGCCATCGGATGCCCGACCTGGTGACGAGATGTATTCCGTTTTTGAGGTCGTGGATAACCCGGCCGACAAGTGGCCTGAGTACAGTCTTTATGTGGTCATCGTCGGTCTAGGCATAGCGTTCGTCATGAAGCTGGTCGATTTCGTCATCGGGCAAACCAAAAAGAAACCATGAGATCTACCCATTCCATCATTGGTCGTTGGATCGCAGCAGGGCTTGCCATGCTGGCGATGCTGGCTGCGATCTACAATGTCGTGGTCGATAACATGCCGAAGGGTGAAGTTCGAGTGATTGAGGGATACGCGCCATGGTCGGAAAAAACCATCAAGGAGGCTCAAACCTTGCCATTGCAGGATGGTGGCAGGATTAAGCCGTTGTTGACCTATGCGGGTTTCAAGATGTTGAGTCTTCATGGTGCTCGATCGATGAAGATCGACAATGGCGATGGCGAGGTGATCAAGCTGAAGCCGACCGAGTGGATGCTCGACACGTTGTTCCGACCAGAAATCGCAATCAAGCAGCCGACATTCCGGGTGGATAACTCAGCCGCGCTAGAGGCGATTGGTGTCAAGCCGCGTGGGCGCCGTGATCGCTACAGCTACGAAGAGATCGAGGTGGGGCGCGAGAAGTTGGTCGAGTTGTCCCAGAGCTACCGTTCGATTGATTCCAAGAAACGTGACCCGGTGCAAAACCAGATCGTGGCATTGGCGGATAACTTTCAACAGTATGAGATACTGCTTGGGTACTTCACTTTCGCTCGTTCAGGGATCGTCTTGTCAGGGGTAAGTGGTCAGCCCAATCAGCGAACGAGCGTGAGTGCTTTCATGGCCACTGCGCCGGAGCTGCAGCAGTACATCCGTGAATCGGAGGCATCAGGACAAGCGATCAACCCGCAGTTTCGTGCACTGCTTCAGCAAGTCTTGGATGTTTCAAACTTTTCCAAATACGGGCTCTTCTTGTTGCCGCCAGACAAATCGGATGAAAAATGGAGAAGTGGGGGGGAGACCATTATGTCGGCGATGACAGGCAGCTCTGCCGATCTTCAATTGGCAGTCTCCGATATTGTCTTGTTAGAAAATTTGGGTCGCTCGGTTTCGAGTGGAAAATTTGATAAGGATTTCCGCAAGGCAATGGTTGCTTTGAAGAAAGAAACCAATAATCGAGCTGAAGACCTTGGTGAGTCCAAGTTCTTGAAGCTCGAGGCGTCTTATTACCGGATGGATTTTTTCCTCAATGCGATGGTGTTGTTTTTGTTGGGCACTTTGACGGCGATGGCGATGTGGACCTTTGGTCGCAGTCTAGTCGGCAATGTTCTCTCATGGGGAACGCTTGCGCTGACAGCCATCGGCTTGGGTTACTGTCTGGTGGCAATTGTGATCCGCTGCATCATCATGCAGCGTCCTCCAGTAGGAAATCTCTACGACACCATTATCTTCATTGCTGCTGCGATGGTGGGGTTGACCTTGATTGTGGAATTGCTCACCCGATATCGTTTCGCATTGGGGATCAGTCCGATGGTTGGCGCGGCTTTGATCATTTTGGCGAGGCGTTATGAATTGGGAGATGCGAAGGACCATATGGATCCCTTGGTAGCGGTTTTGGATTCCAACTACTGGCTGACCACGCACGTGATCACGATCACTCTTGGGTATGCTGCAGGTTTGCTTACTGCCTTTCTCTCGGGTGCCTATGTACTCATCCGCGGACTGAATTTGGACGATGGCAATAAATCCTTCCGTCGCATCATCACGCGTTGCTCGTATGGCATGGTATGCGTGACCTTGTTCCTGTCATTGGTGGGCACGGTTCTAGGAGGTATTTGGGCCAATGACTCGTGGGGAAGGTTCTGGGGCTGGGACCCGAAAGAGAATGGGGCCTTGCTCATCGTTCTTTGGACGCTCGTGATATTGCATGCGCGTCTGGGTGGCTATTTGCGTGAGTGGGGCTTGCACCTCGCTGCGATTTTCACCGCGATCATTGTGACATTTTCATGGTGGCACGTGAATTTCTTGGGTGTGGGCCTCCACAATTACGGATTCACCGCCGGCAAAGGGTCCATCTGGATGTTCTACATCGTGAACCTCGCATTGCTGTTCTTTGGTACGGGTGCGATGATCTTTGAGAAATTCATACTCCCTGGCATCAGCGCCAAAAACCAGTCAGTGGATGGTGTGGTGGCGAATGAGCCCAAATGATGCTGAGCCGAGTTTGCTCTGCGATAGCCTCATCCCTGCCGCTGCGCTACGAACCAAGGCGCGCAGCCTTCTAAGGTCCTTCAAATACCTCGCGCTTACTTTGGTTTGGTTTGCCGGCCGAAGCCATGGCGAAGGATGGTGGAGCGTAGCGGATTCGAACCGCTGACCCCCTGCATGCCATGCAGGTGCTCTACCAGCTGAGCTAACGCCCCTCACGGGTGGGCGGAGGTTTAGTCGGGGACACAATCTGGGGCAAGAGGATTTTTGGGAAATTTGGGATCAAGGAGCATTCTGAACGACAATTCACTTTTAGGATTCGCTAGGTTCTTTATGGTTTTGGGCATGTCGAAATACGCAGGTGAAGAAGTGTTGGTGGTGCCGCGCGCACTGCTCGATGATATCGGGAGTTTCCAAGGGATTCAGACCGAGGCTTTGGACTCAGCCGTGGCTCGTCTGTTGGACGCAGATAGCCACTTTTTCATCGATCGTGAGGCAGCGGAGGAGGATCCCTCGCACAAACAATTGATTCCCTACTGTGTTTTCCGCTGTGGCGATCGCATTTTGCATTACACCCGTGGCAAAGCGGGTGGGGAGAGCCGTTTGCATGCAAAGATCTCTGTGGGCGTTGGCGGACACGTGAATCCAGTCGATATGGATGGCGGCAAGACGGGCTCTGAAACTTATCATGCTGCGGTCACCCGTGAGATTGAGGAAGAACTGGATTTGCCAGAGGATCATGAGCACAAGATCATCGCCTTGTTGAATGACGAATCGAATGCAGTGGGACAAGTGCATTTGGGGATCGTCCACCTTGTCGAACTCAAGTCCGATGCGGTTTCTTCACGTGAGGATGCCTTGTTGGACCTAGCATTCACGCCGCTCGATGAGCTCAATGGGCCATTGTTTGACCGACTTGAAACCTGGTCTCAATTCTGTATCCGCTACCTAGCGGAGAGCAAAATCTAAATAAGTGAACCTCGAATTGAGGTCTGGCTCGTCTTCTGCTAAGATCGAAATTGAAGCGATTCACCATCCTGCGCCATGGCTTCGGCCAGCAAGCCAAACCAATGACTTGTATCAGAATTACATTTCTTCACTGACTCTCTAAACCACCCCAATGTCTGCTAAAACCCAACCCGCTAAGCCTCGTATTCTGATAGCGACCCCTGAGATCACGTATCTTCCAGCGGGCATGGGGAATATGTCTCAGCGGATGTCGGCGAAAGCAGGGGGGATGGCCGATGTTTCTGCATCCTTGGTGTCGGCCTTGTTTGAGCTGGGAGCAGATGTCCACGTGGCCTTGCCCAACTACCGTCGAATGTTCGAGGGCGACGTATTCAATCTCCACGATCGGGAACTCCGCAAGTATCATGAAGTCTTGCCTGAATCGCACATCCATTTGGCAGAAGACCGGATCTTTTATTACCGAGAGCAGGTTTACAGCAACGATTCCGAAGAATCGATGAACATCGCGATGGTGTTCCAACGTGAGATCATCAATCACGTGGTTCCTCATGTGCGGCCAGATTTGATTCACTGCAATGACTGGATGACTGCCTTGATTCCAGCCATGGCGCGCCGACGCGGGATCAAGAGTTTGTTTACGGTCCACAACATCCACACCCGCCAAGCCTCTTTGGCTCGTGCAGAAGATGCGGGGATCGATGCGGCAGAGTTTTGGATGAACTTGTATTTTTGCGGCATGCCGGAGAATTACTATCACGCTCGCTCTCATGTGCCGGTTGATCTACTGACATCCGGGATTTTTGCAGCGCATTACATCAACACGGTTAGCCCCCATTTCTTGTGGGAGATTGTTGAGGGCTTGCATTCGGTGGTGCCGGACTCAGTTCGTGCGGAGTTGCGGAACAAGTATCACGCTGGGTGTTCGGACGGCATTTTGAATGCGCCGGACCCGTCCTACAATCCGGAGACAGACGATTCTCTTGAGCGCAACTTCACGGAGAAGGATTTCCGCGAAGGTAAGCGTGCCAACAAGCTGGCGCTCCAACGTGAGCTGCAGATGACGGAAAATGCTGACGCGCCGATGTTGTTTTGGCCGTCGCGATTGGATCCTGTTCAGAAGGGTCCACAGCTGCTGACCGATATTCTTCACCAACTCGTATCCGATTATTGGCATCGCAATCTGCAGGTGGTGGTTGTTGCGAATGGTCCCCATGAACAATGGATTAAGAAGGTCATTGCCGATTTTGATTTGGGTCATCGTGTGTCGATTGTCGATTTTGATGAACGCCTCTCGCGTCTCGCCTATGCGGCATCTGATTTCATGATCATGCCATCTTTGTTTGAGCCCTGCGGATTGCCGCAAATGACAGCGCCGCTCTATGGTTCATTGCCCATCGTTCACTCGACGGGTGGCCTTTATGACACCGTTAAGCCGATGGATGCTGAACATTCCAAAGGCAATGGCTTTAGGTTTGATCATTATTCTGCAGACGGGTTCCGCTGGGCCATTGATCAGGCCATGGAGTTTTTCGGGTTGCCTGCTGAAGAGAAAGACAAGCAGATCCGCCGTGTGATGAAAGAGAGCGCCCAGCAGTTCAGTCACAAAGAAGTGGCTCGCCGCTACATTGAGATCTACGAGGAGATGTTGGAGCGCCCGTTGGTTGAAACCGAGTCTGGCGAATACATCAAAGAGATCGCCAAGGAGAAGCGGGGGTGATGTGGGGCGCGCAAGCCAGATCAAAAATCAAACATCAAAACTCAAGATTCAAAAATCTCCCGCAGTTCTCCGATTGATTTTTGATATTTGATCTGCTTGTGAGCATGGGCGGTTCATTGGCTCGGACCCCTCAGAGAGGCGTCCCTGGCTTGAGCTATCGATGCCGGCCTTGTATCTCAGGAACCGCTGCTATCCTCTTCGCTATCTTCAGCCACAATCTTCGGCTCAATGATTTCCACAGGAGCACCATTAGGAGCGTATGGTAAGCTGGATGTCGCCAACCAAGCACCTGGCTCCAGTCCCTCTTTGACGATCAAAACTTTTTCATTGCTCCAAATTGGTTCAATGTAGGTTTTCATGATCTTCGGTTCGTCGCGATCGATGAGATAAATGCGGTTGATCCCGCGAACGGCTTGGCGGGGAATGACGAACACGTCTTTGAGCTCGATTCCTTTTACCGATGCGCGAACGGGTTGGCCGATTCGTAGTTCGGGTTCTTTGCTTTTGCGACCGTAAGGATCATTGATGCGAGCGATCGCGAAGAGCTCGCGGGATTTCTCATCGAGTGTTCCTTCAGTGCGAACTACCTGGGCTTTCCATTCGTGGTCAGAGTTGCTGAGGGCATCGGTCAGCGTGACTTCGATGGTTCGGTTTTGTTGGCCATTGGGAAGAGAGATGAAGGGGATCTGGCTAGGAGTGATCGGGAGGCGAACCTCTGCGTGGTTGGTCGCAAAGACTTCGCCGAGTGGGGTGGTGGCATTGACGGCTTGCCCGAGTCCGATGAGGCGGTCTTTCACGCGGCCATCAAATGGAGCGCGCACTTTAGCGCGATCGAGATTGCGACTCGCTTGTTCGAGTTCTGCTTGGGCGGCGGTGACCAAAGCATTGGCTTCTTTGAGTTGTGGGATTCGCAAGACCAGCGGTGAGGGTTCTTCCTCATAGCCGATATCTTCCCAGTTGAGTTTTGCCTGTTTCGCTTGTGCTTGTTCGCGGGCGAGGCTGGCCTCGGCACGTGCTAAGCGGGATTCGGCGGCGGTCATCTCGGCTTTGAGGTCCGCTGGATCGAGTTCCATCAGGATGTCACCTTTGTTGAAAAAGGCGCCGTCTTCGAAATTCGGATTCACTTTGACGATTGTGCCTGAAACCAAGGGGGTGAGCGTCGTGGAGTGATGCGCACGGACGGTTCCTTGGGTGTTGATGGTGATTTGGTAATCGGCCGGCTGGAGGACAAGGCGCTCCGATTTGATCTTTTGACTCTCAGAATGAACCGGTTTGGGCTCCTCCACGGGCTTGCCCAGCCATGTCCAAGCGCCGAAGCCGGCGAGCAGAATAGCAATTGGGATGAGGATGCGGGTGGCCATGGGTTTGGGGTTGGGCGAAATATCGCTCGGATTTCCGGTAATGCCAAATACGAATGATGGCTGCCGGATATTACGAAAATCCTTAGTTCTTGGGCTGGATCTTCGGTTCTTGCTGGGTTTTGAAGTCTCCGCCGAGGGCAAGATGGAGGTCGATTCTGTTCTGTAGGCGTCGATTGTTGAGGCGAATCATGCTGGCGCGGGCGTTATTGGCCCGCCTTTGAGCTTCCAGAACCGAGAGGATGTTGGGGTTGATGCCCTCTGTGTATTCCCGCTCTGCGAGCTTCTCCGCGAGGGCGGCTTGTTTGAGTTCCGATGAGAGGAAGGCTTCCTGTTCGCGCAGTGATTGGTCGGCCGCAAAGGTGGACTCGACCTCTTGGAAGGCGACTAGAGCGGTTTGAGCGTAGCGGTAGAGTTGCTCCTCGTTGCGGGCGAGGGATGCACGTGCATCGGCTGCCAAGGCGCCGCCTTCGGTAAGTCTTTGGGTGAAGCTCGCTCTCAGCGTGTTGATCAAGAGATCCATGTTGAGAAGGTCGGAAAAGCTCGGTGTTGAGGTGCCCGATGATCCGGTGATGGTGATGGATGGGAGCAGCGCTTTTTGGGCGGCGGCGGATTGTTGGGCGCTGGCAAAGAGTCGGGCACGAGAAGCGGCGAGGTCGGGTCGGCGATCCAACAGATCGGCTGGGATGCCGACAGGGACATTGCGTGTGAGTTTCGGAAGGTCGCGGCCATTGCGGGTTTTACCATCGGGGTAGCGTCCGAGCAGGATCTCCATCGCGCGTGCGGCTTCCTTTAGGTCGAGTTCCCGTGATTTGAGAGCACGTTTGGCAGAGGAAACGTTGTTGCGTCCAAATTGGATATCGAGCGCGCCTTCGCCGGTGCCTTTGTAGTTTCGCTCGATGATACGCAGATTTTTCTCAAAAGATTCCAGAGTGAGTTCTGCGAGTTCCACTTCTTGTTCGGCGGAGATCAAATTGCACCATGCCTTGGCGGCGTTTGCGGCGAGAGAAAGCCTGGCGCCACGGTAGTCTTCGAGGGCGGCTTGCAGCTCGGCATCGG
Organism: Luteolibacter sp.; assembly: GCA_043566505.1. Lineage (GTDB taxonomy): Bacteria > Verrucomicrobiota > Verrucomicrobiia > Verrucomicrobiales > Akkermansiaceae > Luteolibacter. The sequence continues at coordinate 2,345,366 of CP121322.1, forward strand.
CGGCGCGGCTGCGGTCGCGGAGTCGGCCCCAGAGGTCGATCTCCCATGAAGCGGCCAAGTTCAGACCATAGTTGCGAGTGGTGCTTGTTGTCGTGCGGTCGGTGACGGCGGCATCGCTCGATAGATCGACCGATGGGTAAAGGCGCGAGCTGCCGATGATGGCGTTTTCCTTGGCTTGTTTGAGTCGGGCCGACGAAATCTTGAGGATGTTGTTGTGTTCGAGCGCCTCATTGACCGTCTTGGTCAGTGCGGAATCGTTGAACTCACTTAGCCAACCGGATGAGATTTTCTTTTCGTTTCCCTTGGAAACTTCCGACCAAGAACCTGGCGTGCGGATGCTAAGATCATCGACAGGTCTGCCAAATGGCCATGGCCCACAGGCGGTGAGGGCAAGGCAAATGATGGCGAGAAGATAACGCATGGGTGGGTTGGATACGTTATGACGTGGGGGAATCTTCGAAGAAATTACTTCAGCATGCTCACGGCTTTTTTGGTAGCCGTTGCGAGATCCTCGATGTCCTGCTCAGTGTTGTAGAGTGCGACCGATGCCCTAACGGTTCCTGTCATATCAAAGCGCGCCATCAGAGGTTGGCAGCAATGGTGGCCTGTGCGGACGGCGACGCCCATTTGGTCGATGAGGGTGCCGAGATCATAATGGTGAATGCCTTTGATGTTAAAGGAAAGGGACCCTGAACGATCATCGGGGCCGTAGAAGCGAATATCCGGCAGATCTTCAAGAGCGGTGGCTGCGGCTTTGATGAGTTTCGCCTCGTGGTCGTGGATGTCGCTGAGTCCGATTTCACTGACGAAGTCGATCGCTCTTCCCAGAGCAATGGTGCCCTCGATGTTCGGTGTGCCGGCTTCGTATTTGAAGGGCAATTCGTTGTAGGTGGTTTTTTCGAAGGTGACTTCTTTGATCATCTCGCCACCGCCTTGCCACGGCGGGAGTTCGTTGAGCAGCTTGCTATCGCCCCACAGCACACCGATTCCGGTGGGGGCATAGATTTTGTGGCCAGAGAAAACAAGGAAGTCGGCGCCGAGCGATTGGACGTCCACGGGAGCATGGGCGATGACTTGCGCGGCATCGATCAACACCATGGCGTCGGCGGATTTGGCCGCAGCGATCATTTCGGCGACCGGGTTGATGGTTCCGAATGCGTTGGAGATCCATGTCAGGGCGAGCAGCTTGACCTTGCCCGACGAGATCAACTGCTTGTAGGCATCTTGGTCGAGTGTGCCGTCGTCATGGCAGGGGATGACTTTTAGGGTTGCTCCCGTGCGTTCGCAGAGCATTTGCCAGGGGACGATGTTGGAGTGGTGTTCTAGGGCGGAAATCAGGATTTCGTCGCCGGCAGTGACCTTGCCTGAGAGCCCGACGACATTGGCAGCGAGGTTGATGCCCTCCGTCGTGCCGGCGGTGAAGATCACTTCGTCGCTGGTGGGGGCGTTGATGAAGGTCGCCACCTTGGTGCGGGCGTGCTCAAATGCCTCAGTGGCAGTGCGAGCGAGGTAGTGGGTGCCGCGGTGAATGTTGGAGTTGATGCTCTCGTAGTAGTGCTTCGAGGTCTCGACCACGCAGCTAGGATTGTGGGTGGTAGCGGCGTTATCGAGGTAGACGAGTCGTTTGCCATTCACCGACTGCTTCAAAATCGGGAATTCAGAGAGGATGGATTCGGGTGAGAACATGAAAAGGAGGGTTTGCCAGTGCGTGCTGACATCGGAAGGTTGGATCAGGAATCATGGGCTCGCAATGCCGTATTTTGGTGGAAATTGTCATCTGGTCACATCCGCCCTTGCGGAGATGCGTTTGCGGAGTTTGAATCCCGCCCTTGGCATGTATCTGCTGAACAAACTTATCCAATTTCGGGAGAACTCACATCCCGATCATGAAAAGCCATTTCTCGAGCATCTCGAGGACTTGCGTGTCATGATTTTTCGCGTCGTGATCACGTTGCTGATCTCGATGATCGTTTGTTTTACGTTTCAGAAGCAATTGATGTCGGTGCTGCGTCGGCCTGTGGATCAAGTCTGGCAGCGGGAGATGGAGTCGAAGTTGCCGCAAAAAGGGGATGAGAAAGTAAAGTCCGAGGAAGTAAGAGCGGTCTCAGTGGCAAATTGGGAGAAAGCCAAAGACCTCGCGCATGCCGTGGTGGCATTGACCCCAGAGGAGCGGGAAGAGCTGTACCAACTGCAGCCGGATCAAGATTTGGTGTTTCATGCTAGAGCAGCATTGTTGTTGAGGTCGGTGCTCGCCTTGCCGGAAGACAAGCAGAAGGAATTCGTGGAGGGGCTGAAGGTCCCGGATGATTTGAAGAACCAGGTCATGATTTTGACCAAACTCGGCACGGATGCCGAAATTTCGAACCGTGGCAACTTGAAGATGATGTCTGCTTTGAAACCGACAGAGACCTTCATGTTGTCGATGAAGCTCTCGATGTTTGCCGGCATCATTTTGGCGTTCCCTTTGTTGTTGATGTACATTCTCCAGTTTGTCCTGCCTGGGATGCATGCGCATGAGAAGAAAGTCTTGTGGCCGGCAATGGCGATTGGCTTTGGTTTGTTTTTGGCGGGGGTGTTCTTTGCATATTACGAAGTGTTGCCTCGAGCGCTGACCTTCTTCCACGAATGGAGTGGCGGCTTGGGGGTTTCCAACGATTGGCGGATTGGTGAATACATTTCTTTCGCCACCACCTTCACCTTGTTGTTTGGCGTCTCCTTTGAGTTGCCCGTGGTGGTGATGGTTTTTGTGAAGCTCGGTCTCTTGACTTACGAGACGATGTCGCGCACCCGCGCCTATGCGATTTTGGCCATTGTGGTTGCTGCAGCATTGCTGACGCCTACGCCGGACGTCATGACGATGTCATTGATGGCAGCGCCGATGTTGATTCTCTACGAGCTTTGTATCTGGCTTGCATGGTTTGATCGCCGGAAGAATCGTAAAGCAGAGGCAGAAGAAGCCCGGGTGAGAGCGGAGCGTGCGACTCGTTACCCAGCGCTAGCGGCTGAAGAATCCGATGATGCCGATGAGTCCGTTGAAGATCACGATCCGTATCATGATTACCATGACGACTATCACGACGATTATGTTGAAGATCACGATCCATATGACGAGCATCACTATGATGAAGTCGAAGACAATGTGACGGGGGATTTCGACAAAGACCCTGAGGTTGATCCGAAGTCTGACGACAAAGAGTCAGGCGATGACGAGTCCGCGGATGAAAAACCTGACGACAAGAAGTCAAGTGATGACGAGTCCGAAAACGACGAAGACAAAGGCAAGAAGTCGGATTGATGAGCTCTCCTAAAGACAAAGTCACTTCGGCTCGTTCGCCGATCGCAGGATGCGCCATCCTGACCATTGCGATGTTGGTAATGGTTTTCTTGATCGTTTTTTCGGTGGTCGTGTTGTTCCGGCAGTTTGATGCAATTGTGAAATTCACCAGCGAGGAATCTCGGCCGGTAAAGGTCCTTCAGGTCGAGGGGAACGAGTCTGAGATCAATGCGCTCGGTGAACGGATTGAAGTTTTTCGAAAGGGGCTGGATGGCAAGGATGCCGAGGTCGCAATCGAGTTGACGGCTCGCGATATCAATCTAGCGATTGCGAGTTATGAACGACTCGAGGAGCTGCGTGAGACCTTCTATGTGACCGAGATTGGTGAGGATTCGATGCGCATCAGCATCAACTTCATGTTGAATGGAAAACCGCGGATGACGGAAGAGGGCGAGAGCGGGATGGTGACATCCGATAATCGCTATTTGACCGCGGTGATGGTGGCGAAGCCTGTATTGCTGGAGGGTGAGGTTGCCTTACAGGTGAAAGATATTCAGGTAGAGGGCAAAGAAGTGCCGCGCGAATTCATCGAACAGATGTCGCCGTATCGAATTACGGAACGTTATTTGGCGGACGGAGTTGTAGCGCCATTGATGGCTCAATTGACGCGAGTGGGGTTATCGGATGGCCGGTTGGTATTGGCGATGAAACCTGGCGAGGTGCCAAGCGATGAAATCACAGATGAGCAGGTGGACGCCAAATTAAGCGGTTTTTTGGTTATTTTCGGGACGGCAGCATGCATCTTCTTGTTATTTGCCGGAACTGTTGTAATGATAGGTCTTCGTAAATCTGCGAAAGAACCTAAAAACGAGAATGATGCTGGAAGATGATTTCACCGATGTCCTGAAAAAGGCGATGGTGGGATGTGGGGTGGAACTTCAGCAGGTGGCAGATGCGGTGAACGTCGACTTCGCGCAGCTTGAGCGATTTGCGGATGGTGAGTTTTCGGAGGATACGGCTAGGGCCGTTGCGCCTTTTTTGGGTTTGAAGGCCGATGCCTATGCCAAGCATCCGAGTTATCAGCCTGCGGAAGTTCATGTGGAAGGTTTGCAGCGTCTGGTCATGCCGTTTGGCCCCTATGATGTGAATGCGTGGTGGCTGGAGGCGGGAGGAATCAAATTGTTGTTCGATGCGGGAAACGCGGTGCCGGATTTGATGGAGGCGCTTCCAGCCAACCCCGATGAAGCCTTCATCACTCACCACCATCGAGATCATGTGGCAGGGGTCAAAGAGTTGATTGCCTTAGGAGTGATGGTTCATCGGGTTGATTTGTTAGAAAAAGGTGAAGAAGACTCGTGTGGGGAATTGAAGATCAAAGCCTGCGATTTGTCGGGCCATGCCACACCGCAGTTTGGATTCCACATCAAGGGCTTGGAGAAGCCTGTTCTAGTCGTGGGTGATGCCTTGTTTGCCGGATCGATAGGCAAATGCGGAACTCCTGAATTGTATCAGCATGCCTTGGAGCGGCTGCACGCCGTCTTGGATCCGTTGGATGCATCGACCATTTTGTTGCCCGGGCACGGGCCTGCTACAACGGTGGGGGAAGAGCGGGAGTCGAACCCGTTTTTATGAGGCGTTAATCTCGCTCCAAAAACTTACGGGATACCCGCACGTATTTCTCCGCCCATGTTTTCACTTTCGCTTGTTCTTCGAGTGAGAGGGTTTTGACGACTTTGGCAGGGGATCCAAGCACAAGGGATCCGGGAGGAATGATGGTGCCGCCAGTAACCAGCGCGCCGGCACCGATGATGGATCGCTCGCCGATCACGGAGCCATCGAGAATGATGGCCCCCATTCCAACGAGCACTTCGTCTTTGATGGTGCAGGCGTGAAGAATGGCGGAGTGCCCTACGGTAACGAGTTCGCCGACGTGGCAGCCATAGTCATCGGCGAGATGGACGCAGGCGTTGTCCTGAATGTTGGATTTTGGGCCAATGACGATCTCGTTGATGTCACCTCGTAGCGTTGCGTTGTAGAACACGCTGCTTTCTTCGTGCAAGGTGACGCGACCAATGATGTCGGCGCTGGCGGCGACGAAGGCGGAATCATGGATCTTGGGTGAGAATTCGGCGAAGTTTTCGATGGCCATGATGAAACTTTAAGTTGGGTTGGGAGGTGCGGCAAGTGCTTCGATTAGATCGTAAACCATTCGGACGGCTCGGCTTGTTCTGCGCAATGCAGACCAATGCGATCGTGGCCAAGCTCCGTCAGGTTTTTGCGAAGGAGGTCCAACGCGACCTCGGGCGAATTGCAGTCGGAGCTGAGGTGGCCGAGGATGATGCGCGTTAGTTCGGGGTGGGCGATCTCGCGGATCAGTGCGTTGACCTGGGTGTTGGACAGGTGGCCGTGACGGGAACTGATGCGTTGTTTGATCGACCATGGGCGTTTGGTGTCCGCTTCTAGGAGAGCATCGTCGTAGTTGGATTCAACGAACAAGCCATGAAGTCCGCGCAGGCTCTCGGTCATGCTGCGAGTGACGAATCCAGCATCTGAGACAAAGCCGAGCTTGCGGGTTTCGTTTGCGAGGACAAAGCCAACTGGATCGATGGCGTCGTGTTGGATGGAGAAACTTTGGATCTGGATGCCGCCGAGCGGGAAGTGTTGCCCAGTCTCGAAGGTCTTCCATGTAGCGCTTTCGATTCCCGACTCCTTTACGATGTGGGCCGTTTGCGCGGTCGCGTAGATCGGGACTTGGTGTTTTTTGGTGAACACCTTGAGGCCGCGGATGTGGTCGCCATGTTCGTGGGTAAGAAGAATGCCATCGAGGGACGCGGGATCGATTCCGAGCGTTTCGAGGCGGAGATTGAGCTGTTTGGCGCTCAGTCCAGCATCGACCATGATGCGAGTTCCATTGCACTCGACCACTGCCGAGTTTCCGCCGCTACCACTGCCAAGAACTGCAAAACGAATCACGGCAGCATCCTGTGAAATTGAGTATTCGGGGGCAAGTGAATCAAGCGATGTGTGCGCACTTACTCCTGCACGGGGATGGCCCGTGGTGGCGGATTCGTATCGGTTTCCAGATTCTGTTTAATCAGAAACCAGATCGCGATCGCTAGAAGAAGCGACAGAATCTTCGCTATCCAGTTTTTCGCTAGGTTCATCGTCATCAGGGGTTTTGCGAGAGACAAAAATGTCGGAGATTTTTTCACGGAATTCGGCTTCGGTTAAGTTGCGTTGGAGGTTGCCATTTTCACTGATGGAGATTCCGCCAGTTTCTTCACTGACGACAATGGCGATGGCGTCGGTTCTTTCGGTAAGGCCAATGGCTGCGCGGTGACGCAGGCCAGTTGATCGGTCGCTCATTTCTCTCTCAGTGACAGGGAAAACGCAACCGGCTCCGGCGACTCGTTCATCGGTGATGATCATGCCGCCATCGTGGAGTGGGGATTTTGGGTAGAAGACAGAGAAGGCAAGTTCGGGTGAGAAAACCGCATCGATAGTGACGCCGGTTTCGAGTTGCTCTTTAAGGGTGATGTCGCGCTGGATGGCGAAGAGAGCTCCTACGCGCTTCTTTGAGAGATTGAGAACGGATTCAGTGAGGCGTTCGAGGAAGTCAATGCGACGGCGTCCGTAGAGAGAGAAGAGGCGGTTGCTGCCGAGGCGAGCGAGGCCGTTGCGAAGCTCGGGCTGGAAAATCACGATGAGCGCCAAGGCGAGGACAGCCGCAGCGCGGGCGAGGATCCATTGGATGACTTCGAATTTGAAGACCGTAGAGGCGAGGGCGAGAACGATCAGGATGGTGCCAAGGCCAACAAGGATTTGAGCTCCGCGGGTTGCTCGGAACGCGCGGTAGATTTGGTAAATACAGGTCGCGAGTAGCAGGATTTCAATGCCGTCGCCCCAGTGATTTTTAAAGAATTCCCACATAGATTGCTCTGGCTAGATCATAGCGCGAATGCTCCATTGATGACAACCATTGAAATTGGCTGCATGACACGGGGCGAAGTCGACGGAAGATAGGGAATCAACCGCAGATGAACGCAGATGAATGGGATGCTAGCCTTGATGGCTCTTTGCTGTGGAGATTCGGGGTAGCTTTTTTTTGCAGGAAAAGGTGGCAAATGGGGATTTCGTCCCTTGCTCGTCGGGGCTGGCTGGTCTTAATTGGGGCATGCACGAAGAGATCAAGCTAACCCGCGACGTTGATGCCATCCAGATTCCCAGTGGTGATTCGCTGACATTGCCCTCGGGCACCCCGGTTTTCATCACTCAGAAGCTGGGTGGAACCTATACAGTGGCGACATCTCAGGGTTTGGCGCGAATTTCATCTCAGGATACCGATGCGCTTGGTGTGGATCCGGAAGAAGAGAAGAAAAAAGGTGAGGAAATAGAGAAGCTCAAAGATGCACCGCTTGAAGAACAAGTTTGGGCCCAATTGAAGGGCGTTTTTGATCCGGAGATTCCTGTGGATATTGTGAATCTCGGTCTCGTTTATGACTGTGAGATTGTCAAACAAGACGACGGCAAGACCGTGGTTGAAGTGAAGATGACGCTCACCGCTCCAGGTTGCGGCATGGGTCCAGTGATTGCGGCCGATGCGCAAGCGAAGATCATGACCATTGATGGCATTGATGAGGCCAAGGTTGATCTCGTATGGGATCCTGCATGGAATCAGGATATGATTTCCGAAGAGGGCCGGATGAAGCTGGGGATGGTGTGATTCCACCTCGCGCAGCGAGGTGAAATCAAAAATCTATAATCAGAAATCGAGAATCAAAAATCCTCTGCTTCTCTGCTCTAGAGATCGATGCTTTCTCAGATGATGGACGATTGGTTGAGAAGACTGATTTATGATTCTCGATTTCAGATTTAAGATTTTCGATTTGATAGCGTCGAAGCCGCTACATATAAGTTGCTCTTTCTGCTCTATTCATACTGCGAATTGGCATTCTTGCCTGTCCCTTTATGCGACCGTGAAGGCGGTTGAAAATCGTTTGGGTACATTAAGAACGCTTTATCCAAAAATCAAATAAAGGAATGAAAATCGTGTGGGCAATAGAGGATGAGAAGATTGATCCTGATAGCTTGGTTGGCGACATATCAATAGTTTCAGCTAATGGGCAGATTGTTGAGCATGCTGTGTATTTAGATGATTGGTATGATTCATTAATTGAAGGTATTTCGGCTCTCAGAGAAGGCTCATTCATTGAATCTGATCTGGTTTCGGAACCGTCACATCTGAGTTTTAAGTTTCATAATGGTTGTGTGAATATTGGTTATAAAGGTAGCTATGTTAATACATCATTAGAGGTTCTAGAGGTAGTCGTTTATCAATCGGGAAAGAAACTCGTAGAATTCTTTCGTGAAAATAATCCAAGTGCTGACATGCAGCCGTTGAAGAAATTGATCGAGTTTTTAAACAAGAAGTCCTAAGCACGCACCACAACATGTAGGGCCCCCTTACTGGCCTTTCCAGCTGCGGAGTTGTATATCCCGGTGACTTGATGAAACAGGCGACAGGAATGTCGCCTCTCCCTACGGAGATAGCGTCGCGCGTGAGCCAAATCTAAAATCGTAAATCTAAGATCTGGAATCTAAAATCAATTGAGAGGATTTAAGATATTCGATTTACTCGCTTAGGCAGTTCTATTTCGATTCTGTGGCGGCGTCCACATATGCAATGATCGCAGGAATTGCGGCTTCAAAAACTTTGGCGACTTCCTCGTAGGCGGGCATTCCCATGCCGATGGGGTCAGGAACATCGATGCCTTCTTTTTTGCTCGAGATGCCGGAGAACTCGCGGATGAGATAGAACTTATCGGCGTGATCGGGGAAATGAGCTTCAAGGGCAGCGAGGTGTCCTTCGGTCATTGCGAAAATGTGAGTGGCCTTGTCCAATAGCTCTGGAGTCACGGGTTGGCTTTTGAAGCCATCGATGGACGCCTCTTTGGCGTCGAGGATCATTTGAGTTTCTGGGCTCATGGTGGATCCGCCATAGGCAGCGACCCCGGCCGAGCTTGCGGTGAAGTCGGATCGATCAGCGATGGCTTTGCGGAAGAGTCCCTCAGCCATGGGGCTGCGGCAGGTGTTGCCTGTGCAAACGAAGAGAACGTGTTTGGAGTCGGACATCTGTTTTCAGTTTGACTCTAACGAAGATGGGCGTCAAATCACAATGATTTCATCAGAAAAATCGCGGCGGTTTTGCCCGATCTTTCTGGCTCTGTGTTTCGGTGAGTGTTACTTTCATTGTTATGGACGCGTTGATTCACGATCTCGAAGCCAAGCAAGATATGTCGCCTCATGAAGTGAGAGCGGCGGCAGAGTTTTTATTGAACGCAGAGGCGCCCGATGAAAGCAAAGCCCGCTTGTTGGAAGGATTGTCAGCGAAGGGAGAAACGCCTGCGGAAATTGCGGGGTTTGTGGAAGTGTTTTTGGAACATGCGGTCGATCCACACATGGGCTTGCTCGATTTGGAGGGACCGACCCTCGATGTTTGCGGAACAGGTGGCGATAAGCTTGATTTGTTCAATGTTTCGACGACTGCGATGTTTGTTGCAGCAGCAGGTGGGGCTTCGGTGGTAAAACACGGAAACCGTGGCATTACGTCCAAAAGCGGTGGGGCCGATGTGTTGGAAGCGCTGGGTGTGAAGATCGACCTTTCACCTGATGGATTCCGCGACTGCATGGAGCAGGCGGGGGTAGGCTTCATGTTTGCGCCCAATTATCATCCCGCCTTCAAAGCCGTGGTGGGTGTGCGCAAGCTGCTTGCGCAAAAAGGTGTGAGGACGATTTTCAATTTGATCGGGCCGCTGTTGAACCCCGCGAAACCGCAGTGTCAGTTGGTCGGTGTGTTTTCACGAGAGTTTTGCCCAACATTCGCGGAGATCTTGCAACAACTCGGTCGCGAGAGCGCGTGGGTGGTGCACGGCACGACCGTCGACGGTCGGTCGGTCGATGAAGTGAGTTTGTTGGGGACGACTCGTATCTGCAAATCGGGCAGCCTAGCGGACCAAGTGGATGAAGAGGTTCACCCAAGTGATTTTGGAATGATGCATGCAGAGGTTGAGGATCTCCAAGGGGGGGATGCCAAGGAGAATGCGGCAATATTGAAAGCCATCCTAAGCGGCAAAGACAAAGGGCCGAAGCGGGACATGGTGATGCTCAATGCTGGTGCGGCACTTGCTTGTGCAGGGCTGGCAGATGATCTTAGCGAAGGCATCAAGAAGTCGCGCGAGATTCTCGAGAGCGGAGCTGCGATGGAGAAATTGCGCCTGATGCGCGAGGCATCGAATCAATAGGTGAGGTGTAGCGGCGGTGTCCCCACCGTCGATGCGAATGGTAAGTTTTATCTCATTGGCGTCGACACTCATGGAGTGACGCTACAATCGTTCCTTCGCGATCAATGAGCCGGTAGCCAGAGGAACTTGGGAGCGTTTTCAGGAGCCTTGTCAGGACCTAGGACGAAGAGGGCGGTGGCCCAAGCATCGGCTTTGGCGCAGGAGTCGGAAAAGACCGTCACCGATTGCAGTTGGGGTCGGTCGATGGGCGACTGAGTGGATGGATCGATGATGTGGGTGATCGTTCGGCCTTCGACCGAATGGAATCGGTAATAGTTGCCACTGGTGGCGATGGCTTGTTTGCTGAGCGTGACGACGTGTGGGGGCTGCTTTGGGATGGGGTTGGTGATTTCGCATTCCCATTCGCCCTCGCCGGCAAGGACTTCGCCGCCAAACTCAAAGATGAAGTGGGTGATGCCATGAGAGCGCAAGAGGTCGCCGATGCGATCCACGGCGTAGCCTTTGCCGACGCCTGAGAGGTCGATGCCATGGCCGGGCGGACCGAAGCCACCTTGGTTGACGGCATTGAGGACGGCTGGGTCAAATGTGCCGTGGGTTTCTTTTTTGTATTGTTTGGCGAGGTCGATGACTTGTTGGAGTTCGGCCGATGCGCCTTCGCCTCGGTTGTAGCGAGAGATATCGGAGTCCTCGCGCCAGGTGCTCAGCACTTGCTCCCATGTTTCCAGAGTTGCTGCGATTTCCTGTTGGAGCGTGTCGGGTGGTGTGTCTTCGCAGACCAGCTTCCATGTCGTTCCCATTGCATTGCCTTGGATGACCCTGAGATCATGATGGGGAAGTGTCTTGACGATGATCACCGCGATCACAACTGCGAGGATAGCACTGAGGGTGATTCGATTCATGCGGCGATGGAGGTGCAGGCCCAAGCCGCGCCGACTAGAATGAGAGCGAGGGTATCGCGTCTGGTCCAGTGGCTGGGTGAGTGGGTGAGGAATTTGAGGAGTGCTCCTGTTGGGCAGCCGTAATGGCAATAGGCTTGGGGAAGGAAGACCGCGGCGATCAGCCCAGTGGCAAAGATCACCGTGGGGAGAAGGGCGTAGAACCCAGTGCTCCAGATTTCGAATGGTTCAGCGAGGCTGGCCGAGAAGGAAGAACCAACGAGTGCAAGAATCCACAGCAGGATGAGTGAGAGCCATGGGATGGTGACGAGGGTTTTGTGAAGCTTTGGAGGAAGGGCGAGTCGGCGTTTGCGCAGTTGGCCGAGGAGTGTTTGCGCTGCGCCATGCGGGCAGATGTGGGAGCAGTAAATGTTTTTTCCGAACAATGGTGGGACCAGAATGGCGACCGTGGAGATAGCAATTAGGGCGAGCGAGGTGCCCGATAGACTCCCGCGTTCGGCCCAAGTGATCCATTGGTCTTGTGCGACCATCCACCCGAGCCAGAGTCCGCCAACGGCCATGCTGAAGATCGCGAATCCCAAGCGCAGCTTGCGGCTTTTGCGCAGCTTGCTGAGGGCGATGACGAGACCGAGTGTTAGCCATGCAATGCCGACCAGGAGCTTCCAATCGGTTTTCGCTGTTGCGGGTGGTTGAAGATAACGGCGGAGCATTTCATTCACGGCTCGATCGATGGAGCGCGCGGTGTAGCTGGCACCGCTGACGACCAAAAGGTCGTTCTTGTTATCGAACGGTTGAGAGAGGCCTGTGTAGGCATCGGTGTATTTCAGCTCCTCTGCGACATCGAGTGTGTAGGGTTCGTTGTCACGGCTGCCGAGCATGCGAACGCCGACGACTTTTTCGCCCTCCAGCCCGAGGATGATATCGCTCGGCCCTTGGAAGCCGTGGACGCTGATGCCCATCTCGCTCGAGCGCAGCAGGGTGGTGCCGGCTTCACGGCCGATTTGGTAAATTCCAGGTCGTGATGAGTTGAAGCCGGAGGCGTTTGGGAAGATCGATTGGACTTGGTCCAAAGTGAGTGGGTCCGGGAACCACTCGGCGGCATCGGTGGCGCCGAAGCGTGCTGCCATGCCACGTGCGATTGCGTCGCTTGTTAGGGTGGCGCTGCTGACGACCTTGGCGTTGTCGTATTGATCGAGGCTCGCGGCATGTTGGCCATTCCATTGGCTAAAGAAGTCGGGCGATTCTCTGATGAGTTGAACATGGCCTGCGGTGTCATCACTCGAGAGCAGCTGGGTTCCCATCACCTCGCGGTTGCGATTGAAGAGGATAAGTAGGTTGCTTGCACCTGCGTAGCCGGTGACGGCTTGAGCTTCCGGGTAGGTTTGTGTGGCCCATCCTATGATCGATTCCTCCGCATCTAGAACCGCGGTCAGAGGGTCATTGGTTTCGGGCTCGGCGAAAGATGCCGCATCTGGAAGCCATTGTTGGGCATGGTGAATCCAGTCGGGATTAAGTCGGTCGCTTTGCAAGGCGGTCCGCAGTGCATGGATGTCATGCAGGCACCAGCATGCCGCGATCAGAATGCCCAGGCGCCAGATGGGGATGGCGATGCGAGCGAATCGAAAGCGTGAGTGATGGGCCTTACTTGGCCTTGAGGAATCCTTGGAGCTCATCAAGTGATTCGAAGCGATGCTTCCCTGAAAGAAGCCAGAGCTGCTTCACTTCGTCGAGGTGTTTCTCGTAAATGTCCCGCGGCGAGCATTCGTGAATGGTGGCAAGCGCGGATGCGCGTCCCACGGCGACGCCCATCATGCCGATCGTGTTCATCACGCGTGTGGTTCCGAGGGCTCTGCGATCGACGCTGATGTTGCGGCCGACCATGAAGAGGTTGGGGATGTTGCGTGAGTAGAAGCAGCGGTATGGGATGGGGTAGCCAACCTTGCGGTCGACCCCTTTGCCATGGATGGCGCGTGAGATGAATGGGCGTTCAGGCGTGGCCTTGAGGTATTTCTCTTGAGGAACATGGAGATCGATGGACCAGGTGACGCGCACGCAAGCATCGGGAAATTCTTTTTGTGCAACGATCTCATCGCCGGTGAGAATCACGTCGCCTAACAACTGTTGGGTTTCGCGGGTTCCGCCGACGTAGGCAAGCCATGACATGGTGGCATTCTTGTGAGCTTCCTTGTCGCGCTTCGCGTGGGCTCCGTGGTTTTTGATCGCGTTCCATGCGCTGTAGGAAACCGTGAGGTTCCAATCGCGAGTTTGTTCGAGTTCTTTGATCGGGTGGGCATCGTAGCCGCTTTCCCAGAACCATTGAGCGTGATTGCGTTGTGGGTAAGGGAACTCGTCCTCTTTGAAGGGGATCATCCAGCTTTCCTCGCGGAAGCTGACGGCTTGATCGGTGTTTTCCCACAACCACATGTTGCTCATGCCCATGCGATCGGCTTCGGCCATTTCTTTATCAGCGCCTGCCCAGTCGCCGATGAAGCCGTGGCCGGTGCTATCGACGAAAAGATTGCCAGAGATGGTGTTGGTCTTGCCGTTATCGATGTCGAGGACCTTGACCGATTGGATCGTCTTGCCGTCCATGTTCACGCCGTAAGCGTGGTGGCCGAGAAGGAGGGTGATGTTTTTCTCAGCGCGAACGATGGCTTCTTTTTTCGCATCCTCGAATTGTTCGCCTGGAGCAGGAGAGGCCTTTGCGGAGTCAGTGAACTCCTTGATGATTTCATGGAGTGGATATTCGTTGGGGGGGAAATTGCCCATCGCCCAAACACGCACTTCAGACGAGCCGTTGCCACCGAGTACCTTGCGGTTTTGGATTAGGCAGACCTTGGCGCCCATGCGTGCTGCGGAGAGCGCGGCACCCATGCCGCCGTAGCCACCACCGACCACGACCAAATCAAAATTACCGAGGTTTTCACCTGCTGTGGGGACGCCGGGGATGTTCCATTTGGTCCGTTCAGCGAGGGTGCCGACGGCGGGAGGGGTGAACGCAGGGTCGCTGCTGAGCAGGATGGCATCGACGCGGCCGTTGAATCCGCTTTTGTCTTGGAGGGTTAATTTCGCGGAGCCTTTTTTGAGTTCGGTGGAGCCAGCGAGTTCCCAATCCCATTCGGGTTTCCCTTTGCCGAGTTCTTCGCCAAGTTGGGTTCCGTTCACCGAGAGTGTGAAGCGTCCCGCTCCACCTTCGCGGCCCATGCGCTCTGACCAATCGAGGGTGCGGACCCAGATGCGATAGGTTCCGTCCTCAGGGATGCTGAGCGAAGTGCTGGCATCTGCTACTGGCGTGCCCATACCGTGAGCATTGAGGTAGGGAGAGCCCATTGACTCGATGAATTGCGTATCGACCTTCCAGCCGCCTTTGGATCCGAATTGTTCGGCTTCGACCAAAAGATTGGCTCCAGCGGCGATGCTAGGGAGGAGTAGGCTGAAAAGGAGGAGTGATTTCATGATTGCGAGCATTTTTGATACGCTAGGCTGGGTGGAATTTATCAAAGCGTCCATGGGTTAAATGGCCATAGGATATCGCTTTGGTGCTGAAATCCTTAAGTTTCCTTGACTTTTGGGGCATATGAGGGATTCCTCGGGTGGACAAATGGCTAGAAAACGCATGGAAGCAACCAAGCTGACGCGCCTTGAAGCTCGTGTAAGAACGATTCAAGGAGCGGGTCGTATTGCGTTGATGGCGTTTTGTTTGTCCCTCGGGTTCGTGGTCGTGGCCACAGCATTTCCACAAAAGCGCGAGCTGGATAAGCTCGAGCGAAAGCTGACCGCAGCCAAAGAGCATGAAGAAGTGGTCTTGGCTGAACGCGAGTTTCGTCAGATTGAGCTCAAGGCGCTTCGTGAAGATCCAAACTACTTGGAACTGCATGCGCGGGATCGGTTGGATTATGCAAAACCAGGTGAGCGGGTGTTGCGGTTTAAGAAGTGAGGGATTGCGCCTGCGGCGCGATCGTCGAACCTCCAACATTGAACATCGACCCGCCGACGCTGAAGCTATGGCGGGCTGGGAGTGAGCTTGCGCGCGGTTTCATGTGCTGGCCCTCGCCAATTTGCTTCTAAGCTGAATTGGTTTCGTGATAGCTTCTGAGCATGAGTTATCCCTTGATATGGGTCGCTCAACAGAACTGTTATGTCTCAAAATGGAACATACTAGGCGTGCATCTTATGAGGGTTGGCGGATGGTAGCCGTCTTGACTGTTGTTGCGCCAATTCTTTACTGCATGGCGTGGGTGTTCGATATGGGCATAATATGGCAGGTCACATGGACTCTGATTATTACATTGGTAGCGGTCCTTGTTGCTGCCTATGCCATTGCAAATATACGAAGCAAAGGCACATTTTCCTGCCGATTAAGTGATGATGATTTAACTCAGATCACACCGACTGCATCATGCGGAGAGAGCTTTCAGGTCAAACTATCAGAAATTACTCAGATCGAGATTCATGATGGAGGTAGTGAGGGGCCATGTGATGAGTGGTATATTCACGCCAAGGGTGATCGTTACAGGATTTCCTCTAATTACGGCAATACAAACAGGAAATTCGGTGAAGCAATACAGAGGGCTTTGCCACACATCAAAACCATCAAGACACAACAAGTCGGCGCACCCGACCGCTACTCGCCGCGCAGTTGACGGCCCTTAGTGGTTTGGTAGCTTCTAGGGTAGCCATCTGGCGCATCATGCGGCCGGGTGGCCTCAATCGTACAAAAAATCATGAATCAAACCCCACCACCACTTCCATCTAAGGCTCCTCAAGATACTTGGATCCGACGAAACTGGAAATGGGCAGTGCCCAGTCTTGGATTGGCGTGTGTGGCTGCTTTTGCGGCGTTTGTCCTGTTTGTTTTTGGGTTGGTCACGGGGATGATGCGGTCGTCTGGCGCCTATGAGATGGCGATGCAGACGGTCCAGACAGATGAGCGAGTGACGTCAGTGCTCGGAGCTCCCATTGAACCCGGCATCATGATCACCGGATCTATCAGTACTAGTGGATCATCCGGCAATGCGAATCTGTCGATACCGGTCTCTGGGCCGAAAGGCAAAGCCAAGGTCTATCTTCAGGCTTAGAGAAGTCGGGGAGAGTGGACCTTTGAATACTTGGTGATCGATTTTCCCGACTCCAGGCGTGTCGATTTGTTGGCCCCTTGAATTGCAAAAATCTTATGAAGTGGACATGGAAAGCGTTCTTTATCGATTTAGGCGTCCTCATGCTTTTGGGGCTGATCGCTAGCTATGGCTTTCGCACATTGGTTTTTGATCACGCAACTCATCTAAAAGAAGGTGAATTGACTTTCATCTCCATGGTGCTCGGTGGAGCAACGGCACCAGTTCTTCTTGCGTTTCTCGCTGGGTGGCGCTGCTGGCATTTGGCACCCTTCATCGTTGCTTCCGCCGCAGTTGGAACGTTCTATGGTGGTGGCTTGGTCGGAGGTTTGCTCGCGGCCCTATTCGGGACTGGAGTTTATTATTTTGCGCGTAAGGTGGGTCAAATTGCCATTTATTACGCGCTGCCCTCGCCAGAAGGCGACCCCGATGATGATGAAACGCAAGAGTGATTCATGGTTCGGGTAGGCTCAATAAGACTGAAGCTATTTAGTCGGCTGACCGGGCCGGTCAGCCCTACCATTTTGAAGGGCTATCCAATCAAATCGCCAATCGATCCGAAATCGGGGGAGAAGAGGCGTTTGTAGGTGCGGGCGGCATAGCCGTCGGTCATGCCGGCGAGGAAGTCGCAGATGAGGCGGGCTTTCTCTTCTGGGGTCTCGGCTTGTTCGATCTCATTCGCAGTGTCGGGCGAGAGGAGTTGGAAGTCTTGTCCATCGATGCTGCCCTCGGAAATGTAGCGTTGCTCGAAGACCTCCCACATTTTGCGCAGCATGTGGCTGCCTTTGTGTTCGAGTTGTTTGAGCTGGGGCGAGAGGAAGACGACTTCAAACGCGAGTTTTTTGAAGAGCTCGGATTCGTGTCGAACGGTGTCGTCGATGACGAGTTTGAATCGGTATCGATTGGTGGTGCCGCTGAGGAAATTGGTGTCGGTTTCGAGTCGGGTGGCTTGGATGTATTTGCCGATGCGCTTGCCGACAAAGGGGTCGACCGTGCCGCGGCGGATCGAGCGCATCAAGTCGCCGATGGGTGAGCCGTCGTTGGTCGGTTGGTGTCGAAGTTCCGCCCATTGTTCAATGCGTTCGATGTTGAGGAAGCCGGCGTGCACGCTATCGGAGAGGTCGTTGAGCGAGTAAGCGGTGTCATCGGCCCAGTCCATGACTTGGCATTCGATGGACTTGAAGCTGTCGCGCGACTTTCCTGGGGTGAGTTCGGCGGGGAAGTCATGGCTTCCCATGGCCCAGTCGAGGAAGTCGTGTTGGTTGTCGTAGATGAAATGGTTTTTCGGTTCCTTGCCGGTGGTGGTTTTCAGTTCGGTCCACAGCGACTTGTATTTCAGGATGCCATCGAGAAACGCACGGGTTGGATCCATTCCGGTGCGTTTGGCTGAGAAGATGCGCTCGGTAAGCATGCGCAGTGTTTGGGCGTTGCCTTCGAATCCACCACGACCCTGCATCAGAAAATTGAGCGTGCGCTCACCTGCGTGACCAAAGGGGGGGTGTCCGAGGTCGTGGGAGAGGCAAACGGCTTCGACGAGGTCGGGGTCGATGAAGAAGTCATCTTCAAACGGCGAATCCGGCATGGATTTCAGCCAGTGGCAGATGGCCTTGCCGATTTGCGCAACTTCCAGTGAGTGGGTCAGGCGGGTGCGGTAGAAATCGTATTCGCCACTCCAGAAGACCTGGGTCTTGTTTTGGAGTCGGCGGAACGCAGGCGTGTGAAGGACCCGGTCGCGGTCGATTTGAAATGGGGAGCGGTAATCGCTCGCATCGAGGTAACCCGAACGGCGTTCGGTATCGAATTCTCCGTAAAATCGATTCGGCATTGCAGGAACCATGGGGCGTCTTGCCCTAGCGGGCAATCCTTAAGGCGGCGGGGCTGCCTGTCTTAAGGTCGAAAGTCTAAAAGTCGAAGGTCGTGCTTGCGCGCTATTCATTTATTTCAACGTTCGGTCCATTGGATCGGACCGCGCGGAGCGCCGTCCCATGAACTGCTTGATCGCGCCCTTCTGGTCGAGCTTCTTGCGCGACATCTCCAGGTCGTAGGTCGCCGTAGTGCTCGACCGGGTTGCCGTGGGCGTTGAGCAGCGTGGTGTACCAGTTGCCGAGGGTCTTGTGGCCCTCGGTGACGAATGGAGACTCGATGCCGATGCCGTGGTGAGTTTCGCCGTTTTCGGGGAAATACATGATCATCGTGTTGTCAAACATGGTGCCATTGCCTTCGGGGGTGGCTTTGAGTTGTTCGACGATGGTGTTGATTTGGTTGACGTGACTGATGCGGATTTGTTCGCGGGTCTTCCATGCCGGGACGCCGCCGAAGGCTTCGTCGTGACCGAGCGGGTGAATGCCGACGCGGTCGGTTTCATTGCCGGGTAGGCCGGTGATGGGTGTGCCGAGGTCGTCGATAGTGTAGGTGACGCAATTGGTGAGGCCCGCTCTCAGTGCTGAGATAAGAACATCGGTCATCGCAGCTTGTTTCTCTGGCGTGCTGGCGTTCTCGCCGCCGTTGGCGTGGACTTCTGAAATTTTCGGTAGATGTTTGGCGAGTGAGCCAGACATCTTGATGAGCTTCTTGTTGCGTTCGCGGATGATGTCGATCGATTCGATCTGATCTTCCTGGCGTTTCTTTTCGTGGCCTTTCACGCCGCTGATCTTCATGCCTTCCTTGCTTTGGAGGAACGACAGCATGTCGTTGTCGGAGTTCACCGCATCCGGGTTGAGCACCGACTTGAAGAGCTCGGCGCGAGCGGTTTCAGGGTCGGCGTAGCAGTAGTTGCGGGTTTGCGGTGCGGGAGCCGAGTAGCCCGAGACGATCCCGGTGCGACCTTGGGCGAAGGAGAGTTCGACATGGCCGAAGGGGGAAGGGAAGAGTTTTGCGAGTTCGAAGTCGACGGTGGCGCGTTTGATCGCGCTGAGGGTGTTGCGGTTCGATTTGAAGCAACCCATCACCGAGGAGAATGAGAAGTGGACGTTTTCGCTCATCTTGGCGGAGAGGCCTTGAAGGACGGTCATGTTGTCCTTGTGGTCATCGAGTCCACGGAGCCATTTCGGCAACTCATGTTTGTCGAGTGATGCTTCGAAGGGGAGCTTGTCCTTTTCGAGTTGTTTTTGTTTCGCATCGAAATCGACGGGTGCGACTTCATCTGGTCGGAGTCCACTGGATTTGCGGATGAAGATGAAGCGTTTGGGCATGCCGTTGGCATTTCCTGTAGGCGCTGCGAAGAGTTGGTTGAACGATGGCGCCAAGGCCATGGCTCCTGTGCCCAAGGCGGAGGATTTTAGAAAGTGTCTGCGTTTGATCATGGCGGTGTGTTGGTGGGATCTATTCGGTGATCGGTTTGCGGTAGATGAAGGAGTCGGATGTGAGGAGAGAAACAATCACGGCATCGAAGCTACCGCCGCTTTGGTCGTAGGCCTGTTCGGCGTCGATCAGGGTTTTGGAATCGGAGAGGTATTCGTTGCGGCCCATGAAGTAGCGGAAGGCGTGACGGATGAAGGATTGGCGAACGCGACGGGATTTGGACAATCGATCACTGAGATCTATCGCATTTTTGAGGTCGCCATCCAAGGTTTCATTGCCCGTGCCTGCGAGTGCGCCGGAAGGGTCCACAGGGAGGGTCTTGTAGATGTCCCGCATATCCATGAGGTGGTTGCGATTGTTTTTTATTTCCGGTTTCTTCTCGATCACGTGTTCCGGGTATTCGAGGGACTCCTCGGTGCGGAAGCGGCCGAAGTCGTCGTACATCTCGAAGGTGTATCCTAGCGGGTTCATCTGTTCGTGACAGTGCCAGCAAGATCGGGCTTCGGTTGCGCTGGCAAGGCGGGTGCGAAGGGTCTGGTTGTGGTCTTCCGGGATCACCGCATCGACGGTGATGGGAACGTCAGGAATGGTGCCGGCGAGCAGTTTTTCGCGCACGAACTTGCCGCGGTGGACGGGGTCGGTTTCGGTGTTGAAAGCGTGGGCAACGAGCCAGGCGGGGTGGGTGAGCATGCCTTTGCGGTTGGGGACTTTGGCGGGTTGCTTGGCCGACCAGTGCCAGTTGTCTTTGCGGTAGCCCCAGAACTTGGCGACGTTTTCACCCGGCATGTAGTCGGATCCGTAGCCGCGGTAGAAGTCGAATGGGGGGGCGTCTTTTTGGCCTTTGTCGAGTCGAGCGGTGATGGAGGTCATCGACTTCTTGAAATGCTGAATGGTGGTGCCTGTTCTTTTTTTTGCATCCAAGTTGTCTGGATCGACTCCTCGCATCTGCACTTCCTTGAGGAAGTCGTAGTGGTCGCTCAGATCTTCCTTTTTGAAATTCTGCCAGTCCTTGTCCTTGAAGTATGCGTAGATGCGTTTGATGCGATCGGAGGCCTGCTTCATTTCTTCGTTGTCACCGGTGTGGTAGACGTAGAATTCTTCGGTTCCGATGAGTTCCTCGAATACGTCCTGATCTTTTTCGAGGATGTATTCGACGATTTGGTCTGCTTCGTTAACCAAGCGACTGGTGGCATTGGTTAGTCGGTCGCCGCCGAAGCGTTTCTCATCCTTGAAGATTTCAAGCGCTTTGGGATAGCCGAAGAATTCGCGGAAGAAACGCAGTTCGCGGATGGGGAGGTTAGTGGCGTTGTTGTAGTAGTTCTTGTCCTCGAGGATGGGATCGATGAGGTAGTGGATGTCGCGTCGGGCGAGAATGCGTTTCACTTCCCGTTCGTAATCTTCACGGGTGTTGAGTTTTCCATTTTTCGCTGCCGCGACCAGTTTCGAGTCTGGGCTTTGATCGGTGAGGGCGTATGCGATGGCATAGCTTGCATCGCGCGGTGACATCATCTGGCGGCCGTGGGCGTCCGGGGTGCCGGTGCCGAACTCATTACGGTAATAGAACTCGCTGTTGAGGATGAAGGTTTGGATGAGTTTTTGGACGGCTTTGCGGCGACCGATTTTCTCGATGTAGTTTTGCGCCAGCCCGATGTAGTCCTGAGTTTCCTTAGGGGTTGGGTTGCGTTCGAGGATGAGGGTGGAAAGTTCATTCACCAATTGGGTGAGCAATTCGTCGGAAGGTGGGCCGGCATCGATGCGTTCTTGTTTGAATGATTGTTGCCAGTCCGTCATGCAGCGCTCGATGACATCCGAGAAGAAGTCACCTTTCTTGCGATTCTTGAGGATGGCCGCGTGGATGGCGGCCATTTCCTTTTCGGGGAGGGGTTTGTATTCAGCGAGCTTATTGTTGTATCTTCTGGTGCCCTTGCCCTTGTTTTTCACGATGGTGCGGAAGTCCGGGACATATTCACGCAACAGGGCCATGCGGCTTTGGATCGTGCGCTCATGATCTCCGCGATAGAACCAGATGCGTTCGCAGTATTCGCGAAAATCGTCGTCGCTGAGTTGAGAAAGTTTTGGATCACTGAGGGTACCATACACGAGTTGATCCGCTTCAAGCTTCTGCAGCATGCTGGTGGAAACGTTCATGGGTGCGCGTTTGTATTTTTCGCCTTTCTTCAGCTTGGGTAAGGGTTTTAGCACCACGGGCACAAACTTGGGCAAAAGCGACTGGTGTTTGTCGCCATAGATCTCTTCGCAAATGCGCTCGATATGGTGGTCCATGAATTCCTTGCGTGAGGCCAAGGTGTTCATGTGGTTTTCTTTCATCTTCAGAATTTCGAGGACGGAGGGCAGGTAGCGGCCTTTGGTTTTTGGAACGTGTTCGTTGGTGATGTATTCCGCGACCTCTTGAGCATTGGTGAGCATGCTTGAAAGGTGGCCACCCGTGAGGTCTTCGTTGGCGTAGTAGCGCACGCCGGAGCCCTTGGGCAGAAGGAAGGGGTTGGAGAGCGAGACGCTGGATAGCTTTTTGCTGCCAACGACCGGAGTCCTCTGTTTTTTCCAGTTGATGGTCGCCTTGTGGTCGAGGATGCGTTCGAACTTGGAGTTGAAGATGTATTCGCTGATCAGCCAGCGGCGGTCGTAGGTAAGTGCTATACCCCAAAAGGGTATGCTTGCTCGGGCTTGAGATGCTCGTCGGGTAGGGTCGGGCGAAAATGGCGTGATTTTGGAATTCTGTCTGATATGACAGGGCGAATGAAATTTATGGGAACCGACCCATGTATGTAAGCTTATCCCATTCCCTTCGAATCTCATGCACATTTTCAAACGAATCTTCTTTTGGTTATCCGGCGCCGGCAGTGAAACGCTGGAACAATGCCCCAACTGGGAACAACGGAAGTATGTGGCATTTGGCGCCACTGTGCTGGTTCCATCAGCGTTTGCCTTCATTGCCTCTGCATACGCGATTTCGACCATCAGCGATGATCCGCGGATCATTTTCTCGGTGGCGGCGGTGTGGTCGTTCATCATTCTGGCCATCGACCGCGCCCTGCTTGCGGGGTATCGGCCCTATTTGTCGTTTGGTCGCAAGGTTGGTCAATTTGGGCTCCGCTTGCTTGTGGCGATTTTGATGGGTGTGACGATTGCTCACCCATTGGTGCTTTTGCTTTTCCGCGACACCATCACCTCGGTGATTGAAGAGGATCGGGCGGCGGAGATTGAGGTGGTTCGATCGAAGTTCGATGGCGAGAAGAGCAAGGTGCGCTCCCAGCTCTCCAAAATGGAGGACACCATTGCGGATCAGCGAGAGCGTTGGAACCAGTCGTTCCAGGCCGATTTCATTTTCCAAGCTGGCAATCAGGACCAGCAGGTGATTTCTGGTTTGTCGGCGGAACAACAAAAGGAGTTGAAGGCCTTGGTGGCTGAGGCGGTAGCGCCCTACAACGTTCGATTGGAGGCGATTTCTGAGCAGGAAGCCGAATTGACTCCACAATACACTCGGGTGCAGACCGAACTGGGTTATTGGCAGAATGAATTTGAGATGGAGCTGAATGGTCAGCGGTCGGGATTGGCGGGTGAAGGTCCACGGGCGAGATCAATCCGATCCGATCAATTGGAGCCGCGCCGTGAAGAGGCGAAAAGGTTGGGTGGATTGTTGGAGCATTTGTCGGCGGAGCGCTCGATGTTGCAGACGCAGTCGCGCGAGGCTGAGAAAGCGACGATTGAGCAATTTGAAATGAAGCTCGCGGCACTAGAGGCAGAGCAGAAAGTTGAAGAGCAAAGAATTGCGGCGTTGCGGAAACAGGTGGAAGAAAATCAAGCCGAGCAATTTGTGACGCAGCAGAATGCTTTGCGCGACACCATCAAGTCGCAGATCGACTCATTGTTGATTGAGCTCAAACGAGTGCAAGGGGAGTTGGCGGGATTGACAACAGAAGAGCGGATGCGGATCACCGCGATGCGCGAAGAACCGCGACGAGATATTTTGACGCAGACTTTAGCGCTGCACCGCTTGTTCAAACTTGGTGACGAGGGCGGTCGGTTCGCGCTCTACACCTATGCGGTGCTGACGATGTTGTTCATGCTGGTCGACACGATCCCGTTGATCGTGAAGTTTTTCACCAAGCCGGGTCCGTATGACACCTTGGTCGATCGCGATGAGGTAACGTTTGACTCCAACCACAAAGTATTTCACGAGAGCAACAATCGATACATGGAACAATTTGCCGCGGGCGGGCTGACCACCGCGACGCGGAATCCACGGTTGGAGAACGCCATGATCAATGGGATGGAGCAAAGTCGCGCTGCACGGGAGTTCATCGCATCGTTGATTGAGATGGAGAAAACCTTCGCCGAGAAAATGAGGGCTGAGGAGGACTCGATGACGTCGATGGATGTGGATAGTCGTCAGACATTGCAGGCGATGAAGGAGCGCTTCTACAACGACCTGCATCATCAGATGGAGACCTTTTTCACCACCGACAAGTCGGCGGCTTCTTAGTCCCGGCCTATCGGGGCTGTATGAAGGTGTCGAAGGTCGAGCTTGCGCGCTGAGCATGGGCGTGTGTCTTTTGCTCGGACCCGTCGGAGACGCGTTCCTGCCTTATTGTTTCTTGGGGCGTTGGATCCACTTGAGGATGGGAGGCAAGGCGGCTTCCCAGGCGTGGGCGTTGGCGCAGCGGATGACAGCATCTTCATCGTCGCGTGTGTCGAGCTGGCCTGTCTTGCGGACGTGCTTTGCGGTGCGTGCGATGGCGGAGAGCTCGGCGGGAAGTGAGAGTAAGCCGAGTACCGCCGAGAGGGCGGTGGCGAAAAAGATGATGGCAACAGCACCCATCGGAGGGACGCGACCAACGACGACAGCCATGATGGCGACAATGCCGCTGAGTGCGGGAACAACGAGGCCGAAGTTGTGGGCGCCGCGGCGGGACTTGGCCGACTTCTTGTCCTCCTCCATCCACTGGGCCAGGGCTTTTTTTCGCAATTCGGCACCGAATTCTGCGGCGGGTTTGTCGGAGCGTTGAATGACTTCATCGTCGTCGTGGGCGGGGAACCACTTGGCGAGGTCACAACGGCAAATGCGTTGTCCCTCGATGGCGAGGACTTTGAGACCAAACCAGAACCGCGCGACCATCGCGAGAATGATCGCGATAAGAGAGAAGAAGATGATCAGGCGGAACATGGGGGGAATAAACGCTGAAAAGCTGAAATTGGAAATGCTGAAATGAGAATAACGAGCGGAGCTCGTGTTCCTAGTTCTTGGTTCTTAGTTCTTGGTTGGGCTTCGCGCGATTCTTATACAGTTCAAATATCGTTAATTGGAAATCATCAATCGTCGTTTCTCTGTGCTTGTGAGGGATTGATGACTGACGATGGACGAGTGGTGATTTATTAGGCTGTGCCTACCGCCGCTCGGGCGGCTTTCCATCACGAGGGTTTTCGGGCCAGGGGTGTCTGGGGTAGCGGCCGTTGAGTTCTTTGCGCATTTGGGGATAGCCGTTGGACCAGAAACTATCGAGGTCCTTGGTCATTTGCCATGGCTTCTGACCCGGGGTGAGGATGTGGACGAGAAGCGGAATGCGTCCATCGGCGATGGTGGGGGTTTTCCAAACTCCAAAGAGATGAGAAACGCGGATGGAAATGAATGGGTCGCTGTCGGGGTTGTAGGTGATCTTTGCGGATTGGCCGTTGGTGAGTTGGATGCGTTCAGGGCAGTAGGAATCCAAGGCGGATCGCTGAGCAGAGCTGAGCCATTCTTTCAAAGTTCCCCAGACGGGAGCTTCTTTGATTTGCTTGTAGCTTGTCGCTCCGTGGCAGATCTGGGCGATGGCGAGGGCTTTGTCGTCCTCCGACCAGCTGGGCATTTCGAGTTCCGGCATGGCATTGCCCAAGAGGGTGAGTCGGGCGGCCCATTGATCGACCGAGTGATCCCACTTCTTGAGTTTGAGTTCTCCAGAGAGAACGCGTTCAGACAATAGCTCGGCGGCTTGGTCGAGGTTGATGTCTTGGTCGCTTTGTTTGGCTTCGAGTGTTAGATCGCGGAAGCGAGTTTCGTTGAGCGAGACAACACGCCGGCGGTTGTCGTCCCACGCAGCGCCATCTCGGGTTTGCATGTCATCTGGGAATTGCTCTTTGATCCATTCGGGGTCGATGGCGGTGGCGCGGCGAAGGTGGGTGATGACTTCGCGGGCTTCGACTTCGGTGATCTCTGCGGCAACAAATGCAGTGGCGTCCTTGGCCGACGATTCGTCGTCGAGTTTGCCTTTGCGTTTGCCGACGAGTTGACAGGCGAGAGATCCTTGGTTGTAGCGGATGGCAAGTTGATCGCTGAAGCTGGCCAGCATCGCTTTGCCAACGGCGGCGCTGTTCTTTTGGAAATCGACGGGATGAATGTCCCAATCGAAACGTTTGGCGAGTGAGAGGAGTCGGTCGTAGCCTTTTGCGATCTCTCTGGCTGTGCGTGCCATGACGCCGACTTGGCTGCAGCGCTGGGGATCGAACTTCATCGCTTCGGCCGACTCAAAGGCCCGCCATTCGCTCGCGAAGTCGGTGGTGTCCTCTTCAAAGGTAAAGTCTTTGCGGCTGGTCGACTTCCCTTGTTTTACAAACAAGCCCTCGCCCTGCACGGCCGCGGCAATGAAGGCCGTTTCAGAAACGCAGCCAAACTCCTGACCTGCCAGCATCAATCTTGAGAAGCGTGGCTCCAATGGCAGGGTTGCCATGAGCTTGCCCTCGTCGGTGATGCTGCCATCGGCATCGAGTCCGCCGAGGTCGTGGAGCAGGTGTTCCGCACGTTCGAGTGAATCAGTGGTGGGTGCGTTGAACCAACGGAAGTCGGGGATGGAGCTGATGTCTGCAGCTTTGAGGAGGAGGACGGCTTCTGCGAGGTCGACCCGATGCACTTCTGGGGTTTCAAACTCGCTTCGGCGGGCGTGGTCGGTGGTGGACCAGAGGCGGTAGGATCTTCCCGGAGCGGTGCGGCCTGCGCGGCCGGATCGTTGATCGGCGGCGGCGCGGGAGATCTTTTGGATGTGCAGCGTGTTCAGGCCGCGGCGTGCATCGAACGATGAGACGCGGGCGAGGCCGGAGTCGATCACCGTGCGTACGCCATCGATGGTGAGTGAGGTTTCAGCGACGTTGGTTGAAACGATGATCTTGGGTCGGGAGCTTGGAGCGATGGCGGCTTCCTGTGCGGCTGGTGGTAGTGCGCTGAAGAGGGGGTAAACATCCCAGCCCTTCGTGAAGGCGCTTTTTTCTAACATCTCAACCGTTCGTCGAATTTCATGAGTTCCCGGAAGGAACATCAGGATCTTGCCAGGGTCGGGTTGATCCATCGCTTCGCGGCAGGCTTGGGTCATACTTTCCCAGATCGGAGTTTCGCGATTGCCGCCGCTTAGGTCGTGGGTGTTGGGTTTGGGTGAGCGGTGGATGATATCGACGGGATAGGTGCGTCCGCCGGCTTCGAGAGTGCTGGCGGGTGAGAGGTAATCGGCGAGGCTTCCTGTTTCGAGTGTGGCCGACATCACAAGGACGCGCAGGTCGGGGCGTTGGTGGTCTTGGAGGTCGAGGCAGCGGGCCAGTGCGATGTCGACGGTGAGTCGGCGTTCGTGGAACTCGTCAAAGATCACGGCACCGACGCCATCGAGGGTTGGGTTGTCCTGGATCCAGCGTTGGAAGACACCGTCGGTGAGGTAGAGGATGCGAGTGTTTTTGCCGTAGCGGGAATCGAAGCGCACCGCGTAGCCGACTTCTTGACCGATTTGGCTGCCACGTTGTTTGGCAACCCATCCCGCGAGCAGGCGCGCGGCCATGCGGCGGGGCTCGATGACGAGGATGGTGCCCTCGACCTTGGCGTCGACGAGCATGCCAGGGACTTCAGTGGATTTGCCTGACCCTGTCGGTGCTTTGAGTAATACACGGGAGCGATCGCCAGAAGCCATGCAGGCTTTCAGGTCGTCGGCGATCTCGTGAACGGGGAGCATGGCGGGGAATAAATACTGAAATTGGAAAAGCTGAAATGCTGAAACGGGTTGGAACCATGAAATACACGAAACGAGGTTTGGTGGTTCGGCGTTTGAAGGTTCAATGCTTAACTACCAGCACAGAATGTCGAAGTGCTGATGGTGCTGATTATGACGAACTGGTTTCAGTTCCTCTTGGGGCTCTGCAGAATGCATGGAGCGGAGCAGATATGGGTTTCTCGCTGTCATTGGCATCAACGAACTTCAGTGAAGCACCATACATGGGATCTCCAGGACTCAGTACCCATGCCAATCGTCCTCGATGTTTCTTTTGCAAGATCACAACGAGATCTCCTTTTTGAAAGGGAGCACCATTCATGAGTTCGCGTTCAAAATAGATCCGCGGGAGGATCATGCAGCCGAGAATCAGTGATGCGAGGAAGCCGATTGCGCCTGCGATCAAAATGACTACCGCTAAGACGATGGAGTAAATGGAGAATCCAAGTGTATGGAAAGTGGGTAGAAAATGGATCGTGGAGTAGGCCATGGCAAAGGTCACAAAAGAGCCAATCCATGTTTTCTGCAGCCAGTCATCCGCGAAGAAGATTTGGCATGGGCTGGGTTTCATGTCGGTGGTCATCTGTGATGCTTTGCTAGCCTGCATCGTCTTAGGGTTCGTTGATGAATATCCAAGCTTCATCAGTAGTAGGAGGAGAATCCTCCCAGTATTGAATGACTTGTTTGTGTTTGCCGTTTTTTCGAAGAACGATCAACGCCAAGTAGCTGGCGCCACCGTCGCCGCCAGTCACTTGTATGAGTAGAGTGTCGCCTGCTTGATTTGGGCTGACCTGAAGGCTTTTCCAGTCAGTCTCATAAATGAGGGGGAGGTTCAGTAGATTGATGTGCAATCTTTTGGGCACATCGATCGTTTCTCCATCCCACTTCAGTCGAATGTCTCGGATGATTTCTAGGGTCTTTTTATCAGGGTCGAAATGGAATGGTGATTCTCCATCCGTTCCTGCGAATTCGATTCCGTCAACTTTGGCAGTTTCTGTATCGCCTGGCATGCCGCCGCTTAGTGTGTGTTTGGAAAAATCGTAATCGCCCCAATGGATGGAGAGTTCGATGGCGTGGCCGTTCACCTTTTCTTGATAGCTCAAGATGCTATCGGTGTCGGATGGCGGCCCAGCGGTTGTGACGGTTATTGGGCTGGTTTGTTGACACGCTGTGAGGAGCAGACTGAAAGCGATTGGGGTCAGTGTCTTGTAGGGTGTCATTGGTGGGATCTTTGCTTAGCTTACTCCACCGGTCGATGGATCGCGAAGATGCTGCTCAGATCATAGGCGCGGTAGCGAGCGGGTTCTTTGCGGTGTTCGCCGCCGTAGCTGAGCATGAGGCCGATATTTTTGTCGCGGTCGATCCAATGAATGAAGATGCCACTGTGTTCGACGCCTTTGTAGCCATGGTTGACATGGTAAAGCCAGTCGCCGGGTTGGACGGTTGCTGTGTCGGCGTATGGGCCGGCCTTTTTGGTTTGGTAGATCTTCTTGCGCTTGCTGCTTTCGTAGCCGGCTTTGGTGTAAACGGTATCGATGTAGCCCCGGCAACCACCGGGGAGGATGACCTTTTGTTTGAGTGTCATTACTCGACCGGTCACGAGAACTTTGCGAGCCATTGGGCTTGCTTCCTTCTCGGCTTGAGCGAGGAGTTTCTTGTGAGCCGATTGGATCTGCTTGGATCGTGGTGCGGCGCAGGACGGCAGGCAGAGTGCGAGGGAAAGGAGAATGGAGAAGGTTTTCATTTGAATGAACCGCAGATGAACGCGGATGGATGGGATTTTTCTGGGCTAGGTGGTGATGGGTATTTGGGGTGCTTTCATTGAGGTCGGCTTTTTGTGATCACTGAGGCACTGATTTACACAGAGGTCACAGAGGATTCTTCTGTTTAATTATTTCTGTGTTCTCTGTGCTTGGCTCTGTGTTGATAAAAAGCGGCATGTTGCTTGATGCTTAGACGGGCTAGGTGGTGTGGGTATTCAAGATGGATGGATAAAATGGAGATCAAGCATGCAGACTATGGTATTGGTGAAGGTTTTACAAGGAATCGTGAGGGGTGGGTGAGTTTAATGGGAGGCGGACTTTTTGTGACCGCAGAGGCACTGAGGGTTCACAGAGATCACAGAGGGATGAATTTATAACTCTGTGTTCTCTGTGCTTGGCTCTGTGACTCAGTGTTGAAGAAAGGCTGAATTCCAAGGTTGGCTTACGCCTACGCCAAGGCATCTCTGACCTGACTGGGTAGAAATGGGGCACGGGTGGAAAAATGTGGGTTGGCAGGGAATGGGGGATTTGTTCTGTTGTGTGACAGTTTTTGGGCCGTGGATTCGTTTTCTTCGGCACAATCGCAGTTCCCCAACCATTCCCGATGAAAATTACTACCTGTTTGATGTTGTCCGCCCTGTTGCTGGTTCCAGCAACGCTTGAAGCCCGACGCGGACCGAAGATTGAAAACCCTGATTTCACCAAGGGAGCAGTGATTCCCAAAGATGCTCCAAAAGATTGGAATCTCGGCGCAACGGGTGCTCGCGGGTGGATGTTCCCGTGGAATATGGAAACTTCCAAAGCGCGCCAGATATCGATCACCAAGGTGGCCAAGGGTTCTCCTGCGGATGGTGTGCTCAAAGTGGGCGATGTGATTCTGGGTGTGAGTGGTGAGAAGTTTTCAGAGAATGCCCGGGTCGAATTCGGCAAAGCGCTGACAATGGCGGAGTCGACAGCGGGTAAGGGCAAGTTGACCCTGACGGTGTGGCGAGACGGCACGGAAGCGGAGAAGTTGGTGCAGGTGCCGGTCCTCGGTGACTACAGCAAGACCGCGCCGTACAACTGTGAGAAGTCGGCGAAGATCTTGAAGCAGGGTTGTGAAGCTCTGGCGAAGCGAATGCAGCAGCCGAACTACAAAGAGAATCCGATCAGTAAGTCACTCAATGCCTTGGGTTTGTTGGCTAGCGGTGAGGAAAAGTACATGCCGTTGATCAAGCGCGAGGTTGAGTGGGCATCGAAGTATTCCGCGGACAGCTTCATGACGTGGTATTACGGTTACGCGATCATGCTCTTGGCCGAGTATCAGATTGCGACGGGAGATGATTCCTATCAAGACGGCATGAAGCGTTTGGTGATGGAGTCGGTGAATGGACAGAGTGATGTTGGTTCATGGGGACACAAATTCTCGGATGAGAACGGACGCCTAGTTGGTTACGGCATGATGAACTCGCCGGGTTTGACGTTGACGATCTCGCTGGTGCTAGCGCGTGAAGCAGGCATTGAAGATCCGAAGCTGGATCTCGCGATCCAACGCAGCGCGACCATGTTGGGTTTCTACAAGGATAAGGGATCGATTCCGTATGGGGATCACGCGCCTTGGATTCAGACGCACGAAGACAACGGCAAGTGTGGTATGGGAGCGGTCTTGTTCAATTTGCTCAAAGATGAAGGCCGGGCGAACTACTACACATGGATGTCGGTGGCGGCTCACGGTCAGGTTCGTGATACCGGTCACACTGGAAACTATTTCAACGTCTTGTGGTCGATGCCAAGCGTGGCGCAGGCCGGGCCAGATGCCACGGGTGTCTGGATGGAGGAATTCGGACAGTGGTATTTTGATATGGCGAGAACCGCAGATGGCGACTTTGTTCACTTGGGTCCGCCCCAGCCGAAGAAAGACGCCTACGGCAATTGGGATGCGACGGGTGGATACCTGATCGCCTATGCCATGCCGCTGCAGAAGATCATGCTGACAGGCAAGGAGTCGCCAGTGAGCAAGACTTTGTCGCGTGAACAAGCGAAGCAGCTGATTGAGGATGGCCGTGGTTGGTCGAGTGGTGACAAGTTTGGTTTCTACGACAAGTTGGAGACTGTGGAGTTGTTGAAGCGGCTTGAGAGTTGGTCGCCGATCGTCCGAGAGCGTGCGGCCATCGCCTTGGCGCGGCGCAAATACGAAGACACATCCACCTTGATTTCGATGTTGAGTTCGTCGTCTTACCACACCCGACTTGGAGCCTTGCAGGCCTTGGTGCAGATGAAGGGTAAAGCGGCACCAGCACTCGAGATTTTGCGAGGCATGTTGAAGGATCCGGATTTATGGATTCGCATCAAAGCGGCCGAGGCCATTGCTGCGGTGGGTGAACCTGCGAAGCCTTTGATTCCAGAGTTGCTTCAAGTCTTGGCGACGGTCGACACAGAAAAGGATCCGCGCGGCATGCAGCAGCGTTATTTGTCGTGGGCCTTGTTTGGGCGAAATGGATTGGTGCAAGGTTCGATGAAGGATGTGGATCGCGACCTCTTGTTCAAAGCGGTTCGTGCCGGCTTGAAGAACGAAGATGGTCGGGCTCGTCAGTCCTACACGGAAGTTTACAAGCAGTTCAACTTTGAAGAATTGAAGCCTTTGTTGCCGGCGATTCATGAGGCGGTGATAACCCCTTCGCCGAGCGGCATCATGTTTGCTTCACAAATTCGAACTGAGGGATTGGAGTTGCTATCGAAGAATCACGTGGAGGAAGGTCTGTCGGCAGCGGTGCACATGATCAAGACCCAGAACTTGTGGGGCAGTGAGAAGCGTTTGCACATCCTCATCGAATGTTTGCTTCGCTATGGTGCACATGCCAAGGCGGTGATCCCTGAATTGGCCGAGTTTGCCGACGAGATTGAGGATGGCGAAAGCACCTTCCCGAAACATCTGAGTAAGCAGAAGGCGCAGAATATTCGCGATGCGATCAAGAAGATTGAAGCGATGGAGGAGAAGCCGGAGTTAAAGAAAATTCAGTGAATTTTCTTTGTTCCTAGTTCTAGGTTCTTCGTTCTTGGTTGCCGCCGTTCGGCGGTGCGGTGGCTTTGCTGCGGGCCGCTCGGAATTCAGCAAGCTGCAATGCAGCGTTAATGATAAAGACCGAAGGTGATGCTTGAGTGGATGAGAAGAATTCTCATCAAAGCCGTCGCTACCTAGGAATGGGCTTTTCTTGGGCGTTTTAGGAGGAGGCTGAGGGAGAGAATGAGTAGGAGGGATACGTCGAGTTTGACGGCTTCACGTTTGCCATCGCGGTCGATGATCATGGGTTTGTCGGCTGCGGTGAAGTAAACATCGCCCGCGGCTTTTTCGTAGGGCCATTGGTCTTCAAACTCGGTGAGCCACCAGGTTTTGGGTCCGGTGGTTATTGGGAGTTTGAGTGCAGTTAGAATTTTTTCTCGATGTGAGGTGATGTTGCCGGACCACTTGGTTTGGCCGCTCCATTTTTTGCCGTTGATCTGGCCGATGTATTGGGTGTCGGCGATGAAGTAGATGCGGAGAATGCGGAAGTCGTTGTTAAGAGACTTGCTGGCATCGGCGGAGTCCGGCTCGCGGTAGGGGAAGAGAGGTTTGTCGGTTTTGAAAGTGATGCGAAGCGCGGACGCTTTGAGTTCCTGTTCCTTCAAGAGCTCTTTGTCCTTCACCAGCTTGAGTGCGGTGAAGTGCCAGTTGCCGCCGAGGTAGGGCTTGGCCCAGTCGGCGACGGATTTGGAATAGGGATACCCGTTTGTCTTGAGCCATTTCACCAAGTCGTCGCCGGAGGTGGCGGTGAGCACGGTGGCGTCGTAGCCGGCAACGCGCTTTTGTTCGATGACGGTAACGCCTTGGGACAGAGCATTTCGTGGTGCCGCCGCCGAGCAGCCAAAGCCGCCACCGCCATACCCTCGGGTTTTCGGAGCGGTGATCATGGCGAGTTGGTGAAAGGCGTCAAATGGTCCGCCGCCCGCTTCTTCGAGTTGCGGGCGCGAGGGGGAAGGGACGATGAAGCCGATGTCTTTGGCGTCCGTTTTGAAGTCGGCTTTGCGGATGAAGTGCTGGGTCTTGGTGTCCTTGTCCCAGATCATGATCACCGACTGGTCGGTGTTGAGAACGTGGGCGTCGGAAGGGCCGACAGGGCAGCAGGCTTGTGTGGGGATGGCGGTGAGCGCTGCGAAATAGAGAATGGCCGTGATGGCGGAACGGTGGAGGTTCATTTTGATAGAATTGCTATCGAACCGGTGGAATGTCGATGCGATTCTGAATCGAAGTCGGTGGGGATTACGGCTCCGCACGCCGGCGTCGCCCTGCCGTTTTTGGGTTCACTTGCCCCGACAGGGCGTTTCAGTTGCGCGGACCCCACGGAGTGGCGTCCCTGCCTTTTGAAGGTGAGGCGTGGCGAATCGTGGTGCCCTCTCGGCGAGAGAGCGCTACCTTTGAACCTAGAACCAGGAACCAGGAACCTTGAACCAGGAACACGAGCCGTAGGCTCGTTTAATGCCTGAAGTGGCGGTGACCGGTGAAGATCATGGCCATGTCGGCGGCGTCGGCGGCGGCGATGACTTCTTCATCACGGATGGATCCGCCGGGTTGGATGCAGGCGGTGGCGCCGGCGTCGATGGCGGATTGAAGTCCATCGGCAAATGGGAACATGGCGTCGGATGCAATCACGCTGCCTTTGAGATCGAGTCCGGCTTCTTTGGCTTTCCAAATGGCAATGCGGGAAGAATCAACCCGGCTCATTTGGCCAGCACCAATGCCGAGTGAGCGGTCGCTGTTGGCGTAAACGATGGCGTTGGATTTGACGTGCTTCACGATGCGCCATGAGAAACGCATGGCTCGCATTTCCTCTTCTGATGGCGGGCGCTTGGTGACGACTTTGCCTTCGAGGTCATCGAGGCCGAGAGCGGTGTGGTCACGGTCCATGACCATGATGCCGCCTGGGCAGGAGCGGATGACGGATGACTTTTTCTCGGTGAGGTAGCCGTCGTTCATCTTCATCAGGCGAAGATTTTTCTTCTTCTGAAGGAGTGCGCGGGCATCGGCTTCGAATTCAGGTGCGATGATGACATCGGTGAAGATTTCCGAGATCACGCGAGCAAGTTCGATGTTGAGTGGACGGTTGCAGACGATGACGCCGCCGAATGGTGCTTGGCGGTCGGTTTCGAAGGCTTTCTTCCATGCACCGCGAAGATCTTCATCGTCTTGGCCAACACCGCATGGGTTGGTGTGTTTGAGGATGGCAACCGTTGGGCGAACGAAGTCGAGGATGAGGTCGGCGGCGGCTTCGATGTCGAGAATGTTGGTGTAGCTAAGTTCCTTGCCTTGGACTTGGGTGAAATACTCATTGAAGTTGCCGTAGAGTGAGCACTTCTGGTGAGGGTTGTCGCCGTAGCGGAGTTCTTGTTCGAGCGGAAGGTTGAGTGAGAAGTTGGACCCGGTGCCAGTACGGCATTGGCCGAGGTAGTTGGTGATCGCCGCGTCGTATTGTGAGGTGCGTAGGAAAACTTTGACGGCGAGTTGTTCGCGAAAGCCTTTGGTGGTTTCACCGTTGTTTTCCTTCATTTCCTCGATGACTGTTGCGTAGTCGGTGGGATCGATGACGACAGTAACGTGTGAGTGGTTCTTCGCTGCGCTGCGAAGCATGGATGGGCCGCCGATGTCGATTTGTTCGATGGCGTCGTTGAGTGTGACTTCGGGGTTTTTGATCGTCTCCTCGAATGGATAGAGGTTCACCACGACAAGATCGATCGGAGGGATATCGTTGGCTTTGGCTTGCTTGAGGTGTTCTTTGTCGTCGCGGCGATGAAGGAGTCCGCCATGGACTTTCGGATGAAGTGTTTTTACGCGACCATCGAAGAGTTCGGGAGCACCGGTGAATTCTGAGACATCGATGACGGGAAGTCCTGCCTCGCGGAGTGCTTTGGCGGTGCCGCCTGTGGAGAGGAGCTCGACGCCTTGGTCGTGGAGTTCTTTGGCAAATTCAGAGAGTCCGGATTTATCGGACACGGAAAGGAGGGCTCGAGTGATGGGCATAACAGGTAAGATTCGCGTTGCGAGGGTTGTGCTGAGAGAGGATCAGCTGACAGGGCTTCCCGTAGCTAAGGGTGCTGCAAGGGGCAAGCCGAATGAGGGAGTAAGCTCAAGTTAGGATTGTTGGAAGGATCTGCAAAGTGCTTGTGGTAAATGAGTTGTGACTCGATGGGATCAGGACATTTCTGCGGCCATGGCGACTTGGAGGAGTTTGGCCTCACCGAGGTGGGGGCCGAGGATTTGTAGGCCGACGGGGAGATTGGTGCCGCCATCGAAGTCGGTCGTGCCGCATGGAACCGAGATTCCGGGGATTCCAGCGAGGTTTGCAGAGATCGTGAAGACGTCGGAGAGGTATTCGTGAAGTGGGTCGCCGGCGAAGGCCCCGAGCTTGCGTGCGGGGGTAGGGGCAACAGGGGTGATGATGGCATCAACTTTTTCGAAGGCTTCATCGAATTCGCGACGGATCAGGGTGCGGACTTTTTGGGCGCGGCCGTAGTAGGCATCGTAGTAACCTGATGAGAGCACGTAAGTGCCGAGGATGATGCGGCGTTTCACTTCAGGACCAAATCCTTCTTCGCGAGATTTTTTGTAGAGGTCGAGGATATCCGATGCCTTTTCCGAGCGAGCGCCGTAGCGAATACCGTCGAAGCGCGAGAGATTGGAAGATGCTTCAGCAGGGGCGATCACGTAGTAGGTGGCGACCGCGTGTTCGGTGCATGGAAGTGAGATCTCCACGATCTCGGCACCTTGTTTGGCGAGAGCATCGATCTGAGCTTCGACGTTTTTGCGAACACCTGGGTCGATGCCGTCACCGAAGTATTCTTTCGGCACGCCAAATTTCATGCCCTTCACTCCATCGTTTAGAGTGGCGAGGTAGTCGGGCACGGGTTCGTTCAGGCTGGTGCTGTCTTGGGGATCATGCCCGGCGATCGCTTGCAGGACACGAGCGGCGTCTTCGACCGTGTGGGTGAGTGGGCCGATTTGATCGAGGGATGAAGCGAAGGCGACGAGTCCGTATCGCGAGACGCGTCCGTAGGTGGGTTTCAGTCCGACCACGCCGCAGTGAGATGCGGGTTGGCGGATGGAGCCGCCGGTATCGGAGCCGAGAGCGGCGATGGCAGTTTTATCGGCTACCGCTGCAGCGGAGCCACCCGATGATCCACCGGGGATGCGATCGGGGTCGTGCGGGTTGTGGGTTTTTTGAATGGCTGAGTTTTCCGTGGCCGATCCCATCGCGAACTCGTCTTGATTGAGGCGGCCGAAGGGAATGGCTCCCGCGGCGCGCAGTTTTTTGATGACGGTGGCGTCGTAGGGGGAGGTGTAGTTTTTCGAGAGAAACTTTGATCCACAGGTGCAGGGTTGGCCGAGGACGTTGATGTTGTCCTTGATGCCGATGGGGATGCCGCCGAGTGGGAGGGAGAGATCGGTGTTGGCAGCTTCTGATAGAGCGGCGTCAACATCGTGAGAGAGGTAAGCCTGGGTGGTGGTGTCACGTGCTGCGATGTCGGCCGAAAGTGATTCGATCAGCGCTTGTGGTGTAGTTTCACCGGCTTGGAGTTGCTTGCGTAGGGAAGCGATCATGTTGGGAAAGGGAGAGACTTGAAAAAGCAGCGGGGCTTAGGCGTCGGCGACGACTTTAGGAACACGGATTTGGCCTTGGGCTTGGTCGGGTGCGTTTTGGAGTACGGCTTCGGGGGGCAGGCTTTCGTGCGGGGTGTCATCGCGCATGCGGTCGGATATCGGATTGGTCATGGGCTCGACGCCATCGACATCGGCTTTGGTAAGCGCTTCCACGTGTTCGAGGATAGCGTCCAATTGTGGTTGGAATTCGGACACCTCGTCATCGGTGAGCTCGAGACGAGCGAGGTTGGCGACGTAGCGGACATCGATATGGCTCTGCGACATGCCCGCAGCCTTGAGAATGGGACGGCGGTTTCCAAGTGCCAAGTTGGGGTTGGAGCCATCAAGAGGCATTTTTTTGCCGATTCTTTGCTGGCGGTGGGTTTGGTCGGCTGCGGTGAGTCGACGGATGAGTGATCCGCTCCAGCCTACCTTTGATATTATTTCTTCTCCTTCTCTCGGAGGCTAGCCATGACGAGATTGAGATTTTTCAACGAATGGGAGTCGTTGGGGATCATTCGCAGGGCATTACGATAGGCCTCGGCTGCTTCAACAGGCTTATTGCTGGAGCGGTAGTAATCGCCAAGGCGCGCGGCCATGGGGGAGAGAATCAACGGAGGATACAACAGAGGCTCAGGTTTTTGAAGGTCGGTGGCAGAGGAAAACCAATTGAAGGCCGCGTCCCGGATGTCGGGGGAGCCAAACATGGCGATTCGGCCTCGGATGTCGGCTTCCAGCACTTTCAAAGCTTTGTGAGCGCGTTGCCATTGAAGGATTTCGCCACTCTTGGCCGCCATTTGTTGTGTTTGGGCCATGTCTGCGATGTGTTTGCGTAGCACATCGACGGCTTGGCGGGCTTCGTTGCGTTGGCCTCGGCTGCTGAGTTTTTGGGCTTCGAGGGCGATCCGAAGACCATCGGCCCACAAGTAAGCAAGCGAGTGTTTGCGGTAAGCGGCGAGAACTTCGGGTTTGGGGAGGGCGCGAGCAGCTTGCTCCGTACTGTATTCGATGCCGCGGTGGATGAGCAGTCTTGCGGGTAGGGTTTTGGCTTCCCAGAGTAGCAGTCTGGTGCCATCGGCTGAGGGTCGGTCTTTGGGGATTTTGGTAGCGGCAAGTTGTTTTGCGGCGGCGTAGGCGGTGTTGAAATCTTGTGTCGAGATCAAGGCCACCACGCGGTAGGACTCTGCTTTGACCCATTCGGGGCAATCGGCGACCGTGACGCCGTTTTGTCGCATCCACTTCATGTAGCTTGATGATGCTCTGCCAAAGGCAGCTGCTGCACGCTTGTGGTTGCCGCACCTCCATTCGTAATGACCGAGGGTGTGGAATGCGGACGGGCTATTGGGTTGGAGTTCGGTGAGTTTTCTTGCCAGCTCCAGCGACTTCTTTAGATCGGGTGCTTGGCCACGCATGACGAGTAGTGTGTGAAGTGGCAGAAAGTTGTCGGGGTGTTTTTCCACCAAGACTTCTAGTGTTTTTTCCGATGAGACTTGGAGCGGGGTGGCTTCTCCTGTTAGGTCGTAACCGCCACGACTGAAGAGAGCAGCAAATACGGCCGCTTGGAGATCGTCGGGATATTTCTCGGAGATTTTTCGGAATGCATTGGCGGCGCCTTCGGCTCCTTCTTCCATGAACTTGATCAGGCAATACGCGTAGTCTCGTTCATGTTCGCTGCCGAACTCATTGTTGACCAGATAGAGCATTCGGTCGGTGGCGGCCATGCGGGTATCGGCGAGGTCGGGTGAGGTGCTCAACATGGTCATCACCATGCCCCAGTGAGCGAGCAGGCAGTTTGCATCGCCCTTCATTGCCTCGGCGAAATGGCGTCGAGCTTCATATTCCCATCCGCTGTGCAGGTGGTTGAGTCCTTGGATGACGTGTTGGCGTGATACTTCGTCGTTTGCAGTGACTTCCATTTCAACGCCGCGTGCAAATTCCATCATGGTGGGCGGGTTGAGTAGGATGATCGAGTTGGGGATGGCATCGGCGACAGATGACAAGGGTGGCTCTTTTTCTTCCGCTATGCTGGTGCTGATCATCAGCATGCTGAGTAGGCAGCTGAGCCAGTGTGCAAAAAAGCGAGTGGGATTCATTGGCGTTATGATGAGCTGGGTTGGGTGGAGGCTCCAAGGAAAATGACGCTGGTCTGGATTTGGGTGATGCGTTAAGGGTCGGACCATGAAATTAGGACTTCTTGGATGCGGCAAAATGGGCACGGCGCTGGTTGAGGGAGCGATCCGCTCGGGTGCTGTCGCAGCAACGGATGTGATTGGGGTGGGTCGTCGCGAGGAGACGAGAGAGAAATTTGTCAAAGCGACAGGTGGTGAGTCGACTGATGCCATTTCGGATTTGGCGGGCTGTGATGTGGTTTTGTTGGCCACCAAGCCTCATGGCGTGAGAGAGGCATTGGAGGAATTGTCGGCGGCAGTGGGTGATGGATCATTGTTGGTGATTTCGGTCGCAGCAGGGATCACCTTGGCGGCATTGGAAAAGGCTGCAGGAGACTCGATTCGAGTGATTCGTTCGATGCCCAATACGCCATCATTGGTCGGCAAGGGAGCGACGGGTTATTGTCTGGGCTCAAAAGCGACGACTGGAGATGAAGCGACGGCGAATGATTTGTTGTCTGCGGTTGGCTTGGCCGTTCTTGTCCCCGAGAACATGATGGATGCGGTCACTGGGGTGTCGGGCAGTGGTCCAGCCTATGTGTATTTGATGATCGAGTCCCTCGCCGAAGGCGGGGTGCGGCAGGGATTGCCACAGGATAAGGCATTGCAGTTGGCAGCACAGACCGTGCTGGGAGCCGCTTTGATGGTCATTGAGACTGGGCGCCAACCTGGAGAATTGAGAGATATGGTGACCTCACCCGGAGGAACCACGCTGGCGGGCCTTAATTCCTTGGAATCCAACGGGTTTGGGTCGGCCTGCATTGACGCTGTGGCGGCTGCTGCAAACCGCGCCAAGGAGTTGGGAAAATGATTCCTCCCGGCAGGGATTTTCCGCTTTCCCCCAGCACGAGGTTTCCTATGCTCCGTCCATGTTGATTCGCCGTTTGTCCATTGCTGCATGTATCGTGAGTTCCGTTTGGATTTCCTCATGCGGTTCTCACAAAGAAGTTCCAGTTTTGGTGAGTGAGTCCCGGGGGGCGTCGATCTTGGGGCAAGAGATTTACGCTGAGGCACGTGAGGCGGACACCGAGGGCAATTCGAAGAAGGCCATCAAGCTCTATGAAAAGATGGCCGACATGTATCCCTATGCACCATCGGCCGGCAAAGCACGATATCGTCAGGCGCAGTTATTGGATCAAGCCGGCGAGCATGAAGATGCGGTTGAGGCATATGATGAATTCTTGGGGCGCTTCCCTGGTAGTTCATTGTATCGCAAAGCATTTGATCGATTGGAGACCCTTGCGATGGGAATCGCCAACGGGACATACAAAGACAGCATGTTTGGGTTAGATCGTGAGTTTTCCCTCGCGAAAAAAGTGGAGATGTTGGCGATGATTCCGAAGCATGCTCCTCGCAGTGAGAGAGCGGCGAAAGCCCAATACAAACTGGCTGAGCTTTATTTAGAAGACGAGAATTACGATAAATCGGTCGATGCATTCCGCGAGTTGGTGATGACGCAGCCCGACAGCAAGTTGGCGCCGAATGCCTTGTATCGTGTGGGCGAGATTCTGTTGCAGAATGCAGAGAGGGGGAATCAGAACCAATCTAACTTGGATCTCTCGCGTGAGGCATTCAACGACTACTTGATCCAGTATCCAAGTCATTCCAAAAACAAAGAAGCTCGCAAGATGATTGCTTCACTGAGCAAACGTGAGTTGCAGCGTGCGTATGACATCGCCGAGTTTTACATGAAGACGGACCAGCCGAAATCAGCGAAGATCTACTACCTAGATGTGGTTCGCCGCACCAAGTCAGGTGACTTGCATGACAAGGCCAAGGCGCGACTCAAGGAAATCGGCAACTGATCCAAGCCACATGAAGTTCATCCTTTATCTCATTGTTCCAGCGATCTTGTTGTCTTCCTGCGCAGATTACCGTCTGGGCGGCATCAAGCCATCGTTCCTGGCTGACGTTCACAACATTGCCGTTCCAGTTTTCAAAAACGACACTTCACATCCGCGAGCAGAGGCTTTGGCGACATCGGCAGTTGCCAGTGCGTTGGTGCAAGATGGAACTTACAAGGTGAGTTCGATTGATCAGGCGGACGCGGTGTTGGAGGGCACGCTGACTGGTGTTGATTACACCGCCTTGCGTGTCACCCGGTTTGATTCATTGCGCCCTGAGGAGCTGACCAATTTGGTGACACTTCAATGGGTTTTGCGCGATGCGAGTGATCCAACAAAAGTTTTGGCCTCTGGTACCT
Source organism: Luteolibacter sp. (assembly GCA_043566505.1). Taxonomy (GTDB): domain Bacteria; phylum Verrucomicrobiota; class Verrucomicrobiia; order Verrucomicrobiales; family Akkermansiaceae; genus Luteolibacter. The sequence goes on from CP121322.1 coordinate 2,387,054, forward strand.
CAACCGGTCGGAGTCAGTTGTTCGTTTCAGCCAATTTGCAGACTGCCAGAAACAATGCCTTGCCTGAGGCTATGGAAAAAGCGGCAGAGGCATTGACCTCACGTTTGGCGAATGGCTACTGAGGTAGAATTGGCCTCTGATTGTAATATCTACTAGAGACAGCCTGTATATCCATTAGCTCAAAAAAAGATCACCCCACAAATACGATGAAATTAAAATTCACTACGATTCTATGCGCCTTGAGCGTGATGCTGCTTCCTGCTCTATCTGCGAAGGAAGTGAAACCTTTGAAAGCCTTGTTGGTGATTGGTGGTTGTTGCCACGATTACGAGGTTCAGAAGGATTTGCTCAAAGCGGGGATTGAGGCTCGGTTGAATATCGAGGTCGATATCTGCTATTCGCCAGCGAAGGACACCAAGCCGGAGTTTGAATGTTACAAGAAGGAGGACTGGGCAAAAGGATATGACGTCATCATTCATGATGAGTGTGCAGCTGGACTCAAAGAAGCGGCGATGGCCAAGAAAGTAACCGCTCCGCATTTGGCTGGATTGCCTGCAGTGAACATCCATTGCGCGATGCATTCTTTCCGTGTTGCAGAAAACATCCGCGAACTTCAGGAGGCCGGCAGTGATGGTGGTCTCTGGTTTGAATTCTTGGGAATTCAGTCGAGCGGTCATGGACCAAAGCTTCCAATTGATATTTCCTACGCCAAAGATGCGAGCTCGATTGTCAAAGGCTTGGAGGATTACACCTCAGGAAAAGATGAGCTTTATAACAATATCCACATTTATGATGGCGTGACCGCCTTGGCCAATGGCAAGCAGACCAACAAGAATGGCAAAGCGACCGAGGCTGTGGTTGCTTGGAAGCACGAGTATGGACCGAAGAAGGCTCGCGTGTTTGGAACGACTCTGGGCCACTTCAACGAGATTGTTGGCAGCGACGAGTATCTTGATTTGATCACCCGTGGCTTACTTTGGAGTGTCGGCAAGTTGGGGGAGGACGGTAAGCCAGTTGAGGGTTACGGGGCAGTGGTGAAATAAGGCGCGAAGCGCCTTGTTCTTGGTTCCTAGTTCTTGGTTCTTAGTTCCGCCTTTGGCGGTGGTTTCGGTGCTGCGAGCCGCAGCACCCTTGGTTGTCTAAATTGTGTTACTTTTGCTCTGCCCTGTGCGAAAACATGGGGTGAGGCCCGGCCATCGGATACCAGCCAATGACCGGAGCAACAGGTGACTTCGTGCGTCACCCTGAGCCTTTGAGCTCGTATGGTAGCTAGAAGCCCTGTTGCAGCCTCATCTTCAATTCGGAGAGTTGCCTGAGCCCTAGAGCTCGTAGAACCAAGGATGAACCAAAGATGAAAACCTCAGACACAATATACTACCTCGGAGTCGATGTGAGCAAAGCAAAACTCGATCTCTATGATCCGCGAAGCGGAAAATGTCAGTGCTTCCCCAATACTAAAGCGGGGTTGCAGCGCCTATATCGGCAAGTCCGTAAGCTTGTTGGGACACCACACATCATATGCGAGCCATCTGGTGGATATGAAAAACTTCTAATCAAGCAAGCTCATGAACTTGATTTGGCTCTCAGCGCGATCAATCCACGCCAGGTGCGAGATTATGCACGCGCTAAGGGGCAGTTAGCCAAGACTGATGCGATTGACTCAAAGCTGCTTAGTGACTACGGCTTAGCTTTCAAGCCTAAGCCTCAAAAGCCCGCAAGCCCAGTTCAAGAAGCACTTTGTGCAGTTGTGAGAAGAAAGGAGTCGCTAACTCGACAGCTAGTCAGGGAAAAGAATGCGCTCGAAAAATCAACAGATCGTTTTGTTCGATCGGACATCAGAGTAAGCCTTAACCACATCAAAAAACGTATCGAGAAGTGTGAGCGGCAGGTTCAAGAACTGATAGCATCCGATGCTGGGCTGAAAGCTAAGGCAGATCGAATTACTTCGATTAAAGGATTGGGCTCCAACGTCGCAGCGGTGTTGTTGGCTGAAATGCCTGAGCTAGGATCCATGAGTAATAATCAGGCCGCGAGCTTAGTGGGATTAGCACCGCTGAATCGTGATAGTGGAAAATGGAGAGGCCAGCGAACGATACACGGAGGAAGAAGGATAGCACGGCGTGCCCTGTTCATGCCTGCACTGTGCTCAGTGACTCATAATCCGATATTACGCGACTTTTATCGCAGCATGATCGCGCGTAATAAACCTCATCACTTGGCGATGACCGCTGTTATGAGAAAGATGATTTGCCTAGTAAATAGGAGCCTTGCAGACCCAGATTTTGAAATAGCTTAAAAGAAAATCAAAACAGAGTTGCTACCGTTTTAATGGGGGTAGGGTTGATTGACTCGTTGCCGCCTCACGGCTCCTCGCCCCTGCGGGGCATGGCACGTGCGTGCCTGTCCAAACGGCCTACAGGCCTTCAACCGTTTTTTATGGGGGTCGGTTCGATCAACCGACTTTCGCGTTATTTGGCGACCTCTTGGAATTGCTCGAATAGGGGGTCGTTGTATTGCTTTAGCCACTTTTGGATGATCTCGCGCTTGGCGCGGATGGTCTCTTGATGTTTGGGGCTGTCGATCAGGTTGTGGCGTTCGTTGGGGTCTTTGCTAACGACGTAGAACTCCTCTGGGACGCGGTAGAGATAGAACTGGCAGCGCTCTTCGATTTCAGGATTGGTCTCGCCGGCTTTGAGCATGGCTTTCCAGGTTTGGCCGCTCATGTTTTCAGCGCGGTAGGTTTGTTTGCCGTCGCTCCAAGCATTCCAAATGTAAGCTTGGTCTTTCGTCCTAACGCAGCGCATTTCGAGGAGTCGTTTGCTGAAGGTCTCGTGATACATCGTGATCACTTGGTCCCAGCCTTCTTGCTTTTGTCCTTTGGCGATCTCGAGAAATGAGCGGCCATCGATGTCCTTGAGAGCAGGCAAGCCAGCGGCTTCGAGTAGGGTGGGGGCGATATCGATGGTGGCCACGAGGTGATCGTCGTCGGTTTTTCCTGCGGGAATCACGTCAGGCCAGCGAAGGATTAGCGCAGCGCGGGTGCCGTTGTCGTAGGTGTTGGATTTGGCAAAGGGGAATGCCATGCCGTGGTCGCCGCCAAAGAACATGACCAGCGTGTCTTTGTCACGGCCGGCGGCTTTGAGCTCTTCCATGACTGCGCCGACACATTCATCGAGTCGGTAAACGCAGGTGTAGTAGTCGGCCACCTCTTGGCGAACGGCGGGAAGTTCCTCGAGAAATCCGGGAACCTCGACTTCCTCCGGTTTGATAATGCGACTTGCGGGCGGGAAGACGCCTTCGTTGCCTTTTTCTCCGCTCCAGAAGAACGGGCGGTGTGGGTCCTGGCAGTTCACGTGGTGGAAGAATGGCTTGTCTTGATCGGCCGCCATTTTCAGGAACTTGCGGGTGTGTTCGCGGAACTTATCTGGGCTGCGGCCGACATTCAGCTCCTTGGCGTGGACCATGTAATCGACGCACCACTTGTCGAAAGGTTTGTAATGAGGGGTTTTCGCCAGCATCGAGATCAGATAGCCCGCCTCGTCCATCACCTCGTTGATGGTTTTTACGTCCTTGTTGATCGGTCCGAAGCCGCGGCAGCCGCTATTTTGAGGGTAGAGGCCGGTGTGCATGGTGGCGCGCACCGGTTGGCAGACTGGAATGGTGGCGTGGGCTTGCTTGAAAAGGATGCCTTCGTCGGCCAAGCGGTCGATGTTGGGGCTGATATTGGGGACTTTACTGCCAGTGCAGCCGAGCGAGTCCCAGTTCATGTCATCGGCAGTGATCAGCACGATATTGAGCGGTTTGTCTGCCGCTAGGAGTGGTTGGAATAGGCAGAGGGCGAGCAGAGCGCGAAGGAATCCCGATTTCATGGGTAAAGGATGTTGGCATCTAGGTGGGGTCGCAAGCAGGAACATGCCGTATGTGGCTTGACCCAACGGCGGGTGGATCGGCATGCTCACGCCCATGCGAATCCTGACAGGCCTACAGCCCAGCGGAAAACTCCACGTTGGCAACTATTTCGGTGCCATGCAGCCTGCCGTGCAACTGCAAGAGCAGGGCGAGGCGTTTTACTTCATTGCCGATTACCATGCGATGACGTCATCCCAAGACCCGGCGGCCTTGCGTGAGAATGTGCGCGAGTTGGCGATCGATTTCCTGGCTTGTGGATTGGACCCAAAGCGCGCCGTGTTTTTCCGTCAGAGCGCTGTGCCTGAGGTCAACGAGTTGGCGTGGATCTTATCGACCGTTTGCCCGATGGGGTTGCTCAACAAGTGTCACTCGTTCAAAGACAAAACGGCTCAGGGGGTTTCGCCGAATCATGCCTTGTTTGCCTATCCCGTTTTGATGGCGGCGGACATTTTGCTTTATGACTCGAACAAAGTTCCTGTGGGCAAAGACCAGAAGCAACACTTGGAAGTCACTCGTGATTTGGCGGTGAAGATGAATGAAGCATACGGTGATGGTACCGTTGTTTTGCCTGAACCGATCATTCGCGATGACACGGCGATTGTGACGGGCTTGGACGGGCGCAAGATGAGCAAAAGCTACAACAACACCTTGCCGATATTTGGTGATGAGAAGCCATTGCGGAAGTTGGTGATGAAAATCAAGACCGACTCCACACCCGTGGAAGACCCCAAGCCGACGGAGGGTTCAGCGTTGATTGATCTCTACAAGCTGTTCGCCGATGAGGCACAGATGGCGCAAATGATAGCCGACCACGAACGTGGTGGAGTGGGTTATGGTGATTTGAAAAAGCGGGCCGCAGATGCTTACTGGGACTTCTTCGCGCCGATGAGACAACGCCGGGAAGAAATCCTCAAAGATCCGGGCTATGTGGATGATGTTTTGGAATCGGGCGCCCAGCGCGCTCGTGAAGAGGCGAGCAAGGTCCTCGACCGTGTCCGCAAAGCTGTTGGCTTGAGTGCTTAACCCTGAACACCCCCCCCCCGAATAGAACGATGAGCAAAAAAGTGCTGTGTTTGTTGAATGATGGAGTTGAGGAAATCGAGATTGTGGCTCCTGTCGATGCATTGCGCCGTGGCGGAGTCGAAGTGGTGATCGCTGCCACGCACGGCATGACTGTTACCAGCAAGGGAGGCATGAAGATCGGGGCGGATGTTTCGTTAACTGATGTTGATACTGCTGATTTTGATATGTTGATGATTCCTGGTGGCCCAGCGGTAGAGGCATTGCTGAAGGACGAGAAGGCGACCGAGCTTTGCAAGGAATTCGCTGCGGCGGATAAAACGGTCGCGGCAATTTGCGCGGCGCCATTGATTTTGAAGGATGCCGGTCTTTTGGAGGGTCGGCGATTCACGGCGTATCAATCTGTCCGGCCTGATTTGGGCGGTGGATTGGACGAGCGGGTCGTGATTGATGGTAAAATCATTACATCTTGTGGCCCTGGCACAGCACTTGAGTTCGGATTGGCATTGCTTGCTTACCTTGATAGCCAAGAAGTTGCGGACCGTGTGGCAGCTGAGATGATGGTATAGCTGTATCCGCTTGCGTTCCCAGCCATGCTCGGGAATGGTGAGTCTGTCGTGACCAAAGTGGAACGTAAGCCCTGGTGGCTCTATCTCAACCTTCTGAGTTTGGATGCTCCGTTGGTTGCTTTGATCTGGCTGCACATTTTTGCTTCGACTTGGCGTCTCGGTTATCACCCCGCGGAGTCCTATATTGCGTTGGGCATTGCTGTATGGGCGATCTATGTGGGCGACCGTTTGCTTGATATTTCGCTCTATGGTGACAGCAAGGAGAGGCTTGAGCCGCGGCACCATTTCCACCAGAAGCATCGCAAGTGGCTTCGGTTGTTGGTCGGTGCATTGGTGCTTTTTGCCATATTCCTGGTGCTCACGAAAATGCCGATTGCGATTTACACCTATCTCTTACTCGGTGGCGTATTGGTTGCGGGGTTCTTTGGTTTGTCGATGTTGTCGAGTCAGGAAGGAGATGACATCCCCTATTTGAAGAACATCATTGCTGGATTGGCATTTGCTTATGGGGTGGCAATGACAGCGCATGTGTATCGCTTTGAGGTGGGTGTGATGGACTTGTTGATATCGCGGGAGATGCTTTGTTTCACGGTGCTATGCATCGTGAATATTGCGGCGATTGATTTGTGGGAGCATTCGCGTCGGTCATCGGATGTTGAGGTCAAAGCTGCTGACGAGCTCACGCTTACCTTGCCCTTGGTTTTGGTGACGGTGGCTTCCTTTTTGTTCACTCTACAAGCCATGCAGCACGAGCAGCACATGGACGATAGTGACGGGGTCAAAACCTCGGCCTTCTACTTGGCGATCCTGACGGCTTCGGTGTTGCTTTACATGCTGAATCGCAATCGTTCCAAATTTTCCATCGATGCCCTGCGGGTCATGGCGGATGTGTCCTTGATGGTTCCGCTGTTGGTCTTTGAGGTAGCTCGATGAGCTGATCGATGCTTGCCCTTTTTGGGTGGAGTCATAGGTTGAGCACAGATCATGACTTTAACGAAATCCGACAAGAAACCTGCAATTGTGATGCTGGGTGCACCTGGCGCAGGCAAAGGGACGCAGGGTAAAATCTTGGGAAGTATTCCACGATTTTTTCACTTCGCCTGTGGTGATGCATTTCGCGCCTTGGACACACGTTCGCCGTTGGGTCAGCGCTTTCTCGAGTATTCGAGCAAAGGCGAGTTGGTGCCAGACGAGTTGACGATTGATCTGTGGAAGGCTCAGATTGAGGCCTTGGCAACGACGGCGGTCTACAAGCCCGACATCGACTGTTTGGTGTTTGATGGAATTCCGCGGAATGCTGAGCAGGCGGCCCTGTTGGATCAATACATCGAAGTGCATCAGGTGTTTCACCTTTCCTGTCCTGATCGTGATGAATTGGCGCACCGGATTCGCAAGCGAGCTCTGAAGGACAACCGCGTGGACGATGCGAGTGAAGCGGTGATTCAACAGCGGATCGCCACCTATGAGGCAGAGACCAAACCCATCATCGATTATTACCCGAGCGAGATCATTTGTGATATCGATGCATCCGATACGCCGGTGAAAGTTTTCTCAAAGATTGTCGATCGAGTTCTAAGTTTGCCGCTCTATCAGAGCATGAGTGAGCAGTCAGTTTAACGGTATGCGAATTGTTTTTGTAGCTACGGGTGACATTGCCTTGCCGTCATTTCGGCAACTGGTGAAGGATGGCCCGATGCCAGTGGCATTGGTCACCCAGCCGGATAAGCCAGTAGGGAGGAAGCAGGTGCTTACCCCGCCGGCAATCAAAGTCGAAGCTGAGGCGGCGGGGATTCCCGTGCTGCAGCCGGCGAAGATCGGCGATGCCACCGACGAGATAAAAGCTTTCGATCCCGAAGTGATCGTGGTGGTTGCCTATGGCCAGATCCTCAAAGAGGACACGCTCAACATCGCCAGCAAGGCCATCATCAACCTTCACGCTTCCTTGTTGCCCAAGTATCGCGGCGCGGCCTGCATTCAGGCGGCGATCGATGCCGGCGATTCTGAATCGGGTGTGACGGCGATGCATGTCGTCAAAAAGCTCGATGCGGGGGACATGATTCTGACCAAAGCCATCCCCATCGCCAAAGACGAGACGGCGGGTAGTCTGCACGACCGCTTGGCCGAATTGGCGGCGGAGGTTTTGAAGGAGACGCTGGAGCAGATTGCAGCCGGTACCGATGCGCGTGAGCCACAGGACAGCGAGAAAGTGAGCTACATCGGCAAGTTGGAGCGGGTGGATGGGAAATTGGATTGGTCGATGACCGCCGAGCAACTCGAACGCCGCATCCGCGCGTATGACCCATGGCCTGGGACTTACACAACGGTTGTAGAGTCAGAGAAAGAGTGCCGATTGAAAGTATTTCCTCCAACAGAGGTAGTCGACTACTCGCTAAGCGCAGGAGAGGTGTTAGTGGACGCCGGCCGATTGATCGTCGGAACGGGAAACGGCGCTCTAGAGTTGAACGGCATTCAGCCTGAGGGTGGCAAGCGGATGATGGCTGAGGATTACCTCAGGGGACGTGAGCCCAGTAAGCTGGGGTCCTAGTTTGAGCAGTCTTATTTCATTATTGAGCTGACACAGTGACTGGGCCCATTAGCATCATAGGATGCTAGAAAAATGCGTGCGGCTTCTGACCATTGTTTGGGGAACAATGGGATTATTGATGGGGCAAGGTATGCCGTCGAAGGTCGAGCGTTTCAGTGATCCCAACGAGATCGTGATCGAGGGTGTTGAGCAGGTGCCCAAGGATCAAATATACGACGCTCTGAAACGTTCATCTAGATATGTGCTTGCTGCACATCCGAGTGCTGAGTTTGAGGATTACTTGAGTGGTCTAAAAAGTTGTTTGAGTTCGGGATACTTGGCGATGGGTTACCCTAAGGCGGATATCGCTGTAGGGTGGAACTCGCAGCGAAAAACCGTCGTTGCGACGGTAAAGGAAGGACCTAGATTCAACTATGGCAAGATCTTGCTGGAGGGGGTCAAAGGTCTGGATGAATCGGTGGTGCGAGATGCCTTGGTCGATCATGGTGACGAGGAAGAGGCTTTCTCCAGTCGTTCAGAGTTGGTGTTCGAATACTTATCGATGAGCAAAGCTCTTAGCCCTGAGTTGTGGGTTGCCCATGCAAAAGAAATGTTTGCTGATCTCAAAGAGCAGGAAGCAGCGGGTAAACTGGCAGATATGATGGATGTTGTGAGTGGTTCCAGTGATGAGGAGAAGCCGCCGGGGGTTTGGAAGAGTGGTGAGTGGGCAAACTTGCACCCGTTTCAGTTAAAGTTGGCTGAGATAGCTGTTCGGCACACGTATGCCAGTGAAGGCTACTTTTTCCCGGAGATGGAGATCCAAACAGTGAAGTCGGATAAAGAACAGAGCTATGACCTGCTAGTTCGAATCACCGATGAAGGCCCACCTTCGCATTTGGGTGATGTTCGAGTGACAGGCAATTTCATCAATGCAGATCATGATATTCTTGCTCTCTTGGACTTGAAGCCAGGAATGAAACTCAAGGGTGGATTCGTGCAGGCTGCCGAGCGCAAATTGTTTGATAGTGGCCGCTTCTCAGGCTGGAAGTTAGTGCCCAAACGGGCAGGTCCCCAATCGGTTAAAATCGATTTGCTGATTCACGTCGAAGAACAATGGGAGGCGCCATCCCTGAAAGAGCCATTTTCGAACGAGCAAGAGGCGATGCTGCGACTGGTGAAGTGGATGAATTCCGAAGCCGGGAAAAAAGCGGACATCGTTATCGCGTTTGCTGACCCGAAGAGTAAGGCAAAAGGCCGGCTAGCAATGAGTGAGAGGGGTATTGGTATTTCGATCGATGGTCACGGCCACCATATTCGGGCCGTGGGAGAATGGGGTGGAGAGCTGGAAGTGGTGATCCGAATCGATGGTGGAGCAGTATTTCGCGGCAGCATGCCGCTGACTGAGGTCAAGCTCATGGCGATACTTGAGATTTATGCGTCCCGCCCGATCAACCCTCTAGATAAATCCATGAGTCTAGGAATTGCTTCAGGGTTTGGGTCACGCACCAAAGAACCACTGCTCATAGCAATGGATCCAGCCTTGGGGGTTCAGTTATGTGGCAGTCACAATGGTAACATCGTTACGCAGCATGATGGGCAAGTTCAGGTTGCGAACCAGAACATGCGATTGGTGGTCAATGAATCGACAGGTGAGCTTGTTTCGCTGACAGTCGGGCTTGGTGAAATTGGAGCGATCGCTGATCCATCGAGTGCGGGCTTCGTGATGAAACCAGATCCGAATGGCATCGCGTCCATACGACAAGAGATGCGGGAAGTCGGCAAAGGGGTTCCGAACTGGTCGGAAGGTAAGTCGGAGACTTCGCTTGTTTTTATGCTCGCGGCGTATCTTGTTGAGCTAGCGAATAGTGAAAACATAGATGATGCTTCATTTGAAGAGCTATCCATGCAGGCTGGCAAGCGAACCAAAAAGTGGACTCCAGTAGCTCAGATGTTGGGTGGAGTGATATCCGCGATGCGGGTAGAGGGCGACGAAACGGAGGATGTATTCTCCATCCCCTTGTATCCAAATGATCGATTGGAAAGCTTGGAGGCAGGGCAGGGGATAAATTTCATTTTAGGTTCGGAATTTTATGAAGCTTTGATGGCACGGTTGGAACCTGGATCATGGCCTGAGATACTAGCTCGCGAGATCTTGTTCATGACAGATGGGAAGACGATGTATCTTCCGCAAACACTGGAGAAGCTTTACAAGGACGAGCAAATGGGGCCGATGGGCAGTTTGATGTGTGCGAGCCTATTGAAGATGATCAAGCATCCTGCTCAATCGGCATTTGTCGGAAAAGCCAAAGCACAAAGTCATGCCGATGGCTTCGCAAAAGATTGGAAGATTTTGCTCACGGGTAACGTGGATGAAGAGAGTGTAGGGTGGGCGTTTTTGAAGTCGCTGAAAAATTTCGATGACGGCTCGATTGATGAATTGGTACCGGAAAAGGAGTCGAGGTTGAGACGCCTGCTCAAAGAGATGGTCAATGAGACTCAAAAGATCACCGCAAAAACCAAGTCCGCTGCATTCAAGCCTGTGCTGGACTCGTTATGGGAACACTATATCGCCGACTTCACGAAAGAGATGATTGTCATGATGGAGACAGGCACCAAATCCAAGCCGGATCCCAAAGAAGTCGCGTTGATGGTGAATAAATACCCAGTCCATCACAGTTCGATTCCACTTGTGAGTTTGCTGGAGTCTGATCCGGCCAACACGCTGTTTCCCAATTTGATGGGAGTTTGGAACTTGGATGATCATGTGAATGAGGGCGAAGCGAATAGGCAAAAGTGCGTGACGACGTTGCTGTTAGCGCAAGATTTAATGGATTCGGGGCGCCCTTCAGCAAATGCCCAGGCAGTGGGAGCTTATGGGGAAAAGCTAGGGAGATTGATCGGGGATGATGGTCTCAGAAAGATTCAGAAGATGGGGTTTGATAAAGAAAAGTTCGCCTACTGGATGTCAGTTTTGGTCAATGCCGAGTATCAGTGCGCAAACATCGCCATCAAAGGGATAGTAGATGAGAAAGAATCGAAAGAGTGGTATGACAAGCATCAGGCAATATTCAAAAATGATGCAAGAGTGGCGCACGTGCATACGCTGCGTTTGGATGTTGAGCGGAGCTTGGAAGAGGAGCGAGACTTGGCGAAATTGCTCCGTGCAGAGATCGTGAAGGCCAAAGGGATGAAGGGTTTGGTCGATGCTTTTGAAGAGGCGGCCAAAAAATATTCCAAGGATGTTTTCAGCAGTAAAGGAGGTGATGTAGGGTGGTTGGAACCTCAAAAAGAGTTTCACCCTAAGATTGCGGAAATGATCACCCAGCTGCCGGGCGAGTCATTGAGTGAGGTAATGACGGTGGATATCAACGGGAAGAAATTTGTTTACCTCGTCTTGATCTCAGAGAAGTGGCGCGATGCAGATGTGGTTCCATTTGAGAGTGTTCGCAGCAAGGTCGAGCGAAATGTCCGAATTGAGCGCAAGCTCAAATCCTTGCGCGAAAGAGTTGTGATTCGAGACCTAAGTAAACCATCAGATCCGACCAGTGGTCGCATCAGCAAAATTGATAATCTCTATACTGTTTTTGGTAAGCTGGTGTCTATGAAGGGAGACGAGAAAGACGAGAAAGAGGAGGAAGTGGCGGAAGATGAGCGGAGACCCTTGACTGTGCAAGAGGTCAAGGAAGGAATGAAGTTGGGTCACACGAATGATGCCTACTACATGGGCATGCTCGTCGAGCGACAGTTGGTAATGGGCGAGGAAATGCAGCCTGCCATCGATTATTACTTACGGTCGGCGAACGGTGGCAATATTCCGGCGATGTTGAGAATCGCTGAGCTATACAGATTGGGGCGCGGAGTGGACCAAAGCGATGCGAATGCGATGGAGTGGCGAGAGAAGGCCTTGGCGACTTCAGCTTTGAACCGTAGGAAAAAATGATGAGACGTATTCCCGCCGACGGAAGTGGTGGAAAAGTCGATGTCACCGGGTGAGATCGTTCACGAGGAAGGATCTTTGATCGTGGGGACGGGGGAGAAGTCGCTGAAGTTAAATTTGGTTCAACCGGATGGTGGAAAGCGGATGGTGGAAAGCGGATGAGCGCGGGGGATTACCTGCGCGGGCGGAAGCCGGAGCGGTTGGGGTGATTAAGCGACAGGAATGTCGCGTCCCCTTGCGAAAGTGGGCGGACCGCTCGGAGAGCCGTCCCTGCCTCAAGCGGCTTCGTCTTTGTCGCCGGGTTTGATCTTTTTGATCTGGGGCGGCTTTTCGCCGGTGACGACTTCTTTGTTGATGGTCACGGTGTCGACATCGTCGCGGGAGGGGATGTCGAACATGATTTCAAGCATCATGCGCTCGAAAATGGAACGTAGGGCACGAGCACCGGTGCCACGGCTGACGGCTTCTTCGGCGAGAGCTTTGAGGGCATCGCGGGTGACGCGGAGCTTCACGCCGTTCATGGCGAGTTGCTTGCTGTATTGCTTCACCAGCGCGTTCTTCGGCTCGGTGAGAATGGAGATGAGTTCTTCTTCGGTCAGCTTGCGCAGAGAAGAGATGATGGGGAGTCGGCCGATGAATTCGGGGATCAGACCGAAGTGCAGAAGATCTTCCGGTTGGGCTTTCTCGAGAATCGTCGCTTCGTCCTCTTCTTGTTTCCCTTCACCCGAGTGGAAACCAAGCGTGTTGCTGCCGAGGCGGCGGCGGAGGATGTCCTCTAAGCCGACGAATGCACCACCGACGACAAACAGGATTTTCTCGGTGTTGACTTGGATGTATTCCTGTTGCGGGTGCTTGCGTCCACCTTGTGGGGGAACGTTGCAGACGGTGCCTTCGAGAATTTTGAGGAGAGCTTGTTGAACACCTTCGCCGGAGACGTCGCGGGTGATGGAAACGTTTTCCGTCTTGCGGCCGATCTTATCGATCTCATCAACGTAGATGATGCCGCGTTCGGCGCGGGACACATCGAAGTCGGCGGCCTGCAGCAAACGCAGGATGATGTTCTCGACGTCTTCACCGACGTAACCGGCTTCGGTTAGTGTGGTGGCATCGACGATGCAGAAGGGGACATCCAAGACGCGGGCGAGCGTGCGAGCCATCAGCGTCTTGCCGGATCCGGTAGGGCCGAGCATGAGGATGTTCGACTTCTCGATTTCGACGTCGGCGTATTCCTCGCTGAGTTGCGTCTCGTCTTGGCGCAGGCGTTGGTAGTGATTGTAAACCGCGACCGAGAGAACCTTCTTGGCATTCTCCTGGCCGACCATATGCTCATTGAGCTTCTCGAGGATGTGGGCGGGAGCCGGGACCTTGTAGCCGGGCTTTTCGGCTTCGGTGTGAACTGCAGTGGTGGAGGTGGTCGATGTGCCCAACTCCTTCTCGAGGATATTGGCGCAGACGTCGATGCACTCGTTGCAGATGTAGACTCCGGGACCGGCGATCAGCTTCTTCACTTCCGAATGACTCTTTCCGCAGAAAGAGCACATTGTTAGGTTGGAAGCGCGTGCCATGGGTTAAGGGAGTCAGATTACTTCTTCGAACTTTTCGAATCCGCGTCTTTGACACTATCGGGCAATTGCTTGCGGCTTTCAAGAACCTTGTCGACGAGTCCATATTTCACGGACTCTTCTGCGTTCATGTAGTTGTCGCGATCGGAGTCGTTCTCGATTTGCTTTACCGTTTTGCCGGTGTGTTTGGCGAGAATCGCGTTGAGGCGTTTCTTGAGGTTGAACATGAAGCCGATCGTGCGTTCGACATCGGATGCGGTGCCTTGGGCGCCACCAGAGACTTGGTGAATCATCACGTGGGAGTTTGGCAGGCAGTAGCGTTTGCCTTTGGTGCCGGCGGTGAGGAGAACGGATCCCATCGATGCGGCGATACCGATGCAGTAGGTGTTCACGTCGCAGGTGAGGAATTGCATCGTGTCGTACATCGCGAGGCCTGCGGTGACGGAGCCACCGGGGGAGTTGATGTAGATGTGGATGTCTTTCTTCGGGTCCTGCATCTGGAGGAACAGCAGCTGGGCGATCACCGAGTTGGCGACAAAGTCATCGATCGGCGTGCCGATGAAGATGATGCGGTCCTTGAGGAGTCGCGAGTAGATGTCGAACGAGCGTTCGCCGCGGCCATCTTGTTCGATGACAATGGGAACGAAGTGATTGCGCGGTGCGTCGGAACTCATGGAGCTAGAAGTGGGTAAATTATTGTTCTGGGAATGCGGCATCATCTGACTCCTCAATCTCGGCGTTCTGGACGATGAAGTCAATCGCCTTGCCGATCACAATCGAATTGCGGACGGATGGAAGGCGGCCAGAGCGTTGCATCTCTTTGATGAACTTCTTCGGCTCTTGATTGCGTTGTTGCGCAAGCTGAGCGAGGTGGCTGATGAGTTCTTGGTCGGTCGCGGCGATTTCCTCTTTGTGAGCAATCTCTTGGAGGATGAAATTGGAGCGAAGGTTTTGAACCGCTTGGTTGCCAGCGCTGGCGAAGATTTCCGCTTGTTGTGATGCGATGTCTTCTTCGCTCATGCCGGACTGCATGCCGCGCTGAACCATTTGGTCGGCTTGGCTTTGCGTCTCTTGATTGACGAGTTCCTCGGGGAGTTCGAATTCGACGTTGGCGTTGAGTTGACCCACCAGTTGGTTGATCTTCATGTCTTCGATGCGGCGTTTGCGCTCGTTGAGCATGTTCTCTTTGATGATCTCTTTGATCTCATCCATTTTCTTGCCTGGGGCAAGTTTCTCAGCGAGTTCGTCGTTGAGTTCAGGAAGTTTGGCTTCTTTGAGTTCCTTCACCGTGGTGTCGAACACGATTTCCTTCTTCTGGAGGTCGGCGACGGGAAAGTCTTCTGGGAGAGTGAGGGTGATGTTTTTCTGATCGCCTGCTTTCATGCCGACGAGTTCGTCCGCGAAACCAGGGAGGAAGGATTTCTCATCGATCTTGATCCAGAAGCCTTCGCGACCTGCGATATAGCCTGCGGACTTGCCGATCACTTCTTCAGTCGGTTTGCCATCCACGGTGGATGAGTAATCGACAATGGCGAAGTCACCTTTTTCGGCGCCACGACCTTCGATGTCGGTGTGGTCAGCGAAGCGTTCTTGGAGCGACTTCAATTGGTTTTCGATTTCTTCATCAGGTACATCGGCTTTTGGGATGGTTGCCTTGAGGCCTTTGTATTCGGGAAGTTCGAATTCAGGAGCGAGCGTGAGAGTAGAAACGAAGGAGATGCCACCGTCTGCTGCGGTCGAGAGGTCTTGTGGCATGCCGTAATTGATCACATTGAGTGATTCCTTTTTGGTCGCTTCATGGAATGCTTGATGGAACAGGCGTTCGTTGAGTTCTTCGGAGATTTCTTTTTCAAAGCGTTTCTCGACGACTTTGCGGGGTGCTTTGCCTGGGCGGAAACCTGGGATTTTCGCTTTATTGGTAAAGCCGCCGACGATTTGGTCGCGTTGACCGCTAACGGTATCGGCTGGGATTTCGACGCGGAGGGTGGCGACGCATTTGGGCTGCTTCTCGACAACAATATTCATGATGGTGATGCCGGCTTTCTCGCCGGGGCGGGGACGCTAGGTGATGATGGAGGGACTTGTCAAATGACGTGTTGGAAAAGCGTCGGGATGAGGGCGATTCGCCTGAAATTGAGCGTTTTTGGGGTTGCGGGGGCTTTTTAACCACAGAGGCACAGAGGAGACAGAGGGCACAGATTGATATTCTCTGGGCTCTGGGCTCGGGAAAGGCTGAAGATGCCTAGATTTTTTGCTGCGAAAGAGCTCAGATTCCGGTGTTTCCAGTCCAGTGCCAGAGGGTGGGGTCGAGTTCCTCTCGGGCGGAATCGGCGAGTTTCTCAGCATCGGCCGAATCTTTGAGCACCGCAAAGACTGAGGCACCAGAGCCTGAGAGCATGGCGGCGGAGGTTTCGGGGCGGTCGAGCAGCCATTGTTTCAGCTCGGCGAGAAAACGGTGTTTTTCGAAAACGGGGCGTTCGAGGTCGTTGATGAGCTCGATACCGCCGACCGGTTGGGCGTCGTAGTGGATACCGGGGATGGGTTTGGAATCGGCCCAGCGTTTGTAAGCATCGGGTGTGGCGACGCTGAAGGAGGGTTTGAGGAGTAGAAGCGGCAAGGAAGGTGGAGAATCGATGGTTTCGATGATTTCACCGCGTCCTGTGGCCTTGGCTGCGCCCTCGATGAGGAAGAAGGGGATGTCGGAGCCGAGGGAAGAAGCGATCTCGTGGAGGTCTTCTTGGCTCAACGCGGTATCGTGCAGTTGGTTGAGGCCGAGCAGGGTGGTGGCGGCGTCACTGCTGCCGCCACCGAGGCCTGCGCCATGGGGGACGCGTTTGGTGAGGGCGATGGAGAACTTGAGTGGAGAGCTGAGCTTATCCTGATACGCGTGGGCGGCTTTCACGACGAGGTTGGAGTCGTCTGATGGAACTGATGGGTCGCTGCAGGTGAAGGAAAATGCATCGGCTGGTTCGAAGGTCAGTGTGTCATGCAGCCCCGGGAGTTTCACCATGATGGATTCGATGTCATGGAAGCCGTCCGCGCGCTTGCGGATGACGCGGAGCGTGAGGTTGGTTTTGGCGGGGGCTTGCAGCTGAAGAGACATGGGGAGGGTAAGTGAGAAGAAGGTTCGTCAATCGTCATTCAACAATCATCAATCGTAGATTGGCGGGGCTAGTGTTGATTTTTTAACCGCAGATGAACGCGGATGGATGGGATTGAGTTTTGGGTAAATGCTGAAATTGGAAAAGCTGAAAAGCTGAAATAAGAGAGGGCGCGGAGTTGGATGATTGGGTGGTGGACGAATGACAATCGAGCGGAGCGAGATGGACTCAAGCGTAGCGTTGAGCCCGCAGGGGACCGCCGGAGGGCGGGATCAAATGACGAATGACGAATGACGAATTTTGATTTGTTACTGAGGTGACTCAGTCGCGGATCAATAACGCCATCATGCGGCCGGTTTGGCCGAGTTCTTTGCGGTAGCTGTAGAAGCGATTGAGGTCGGTGGCGGTGTTGAGGTTGCAGTCGGTGAAATTCCCCACGCCGGCGGACTTGGCTTGTTGTTCGATCTGTTTGGCGAAATCGATCTCGTAGTCGGGCGGACGGATGCAGGGGCTGAGGACGGCGGTGATGTCGCTGGGGTTGGATCCAAATTGTTGAGTCATCATCTCGATGGCATTGCCGAGGATGTTGGATTCCGTTCCTTTTTTGCCCGAGTGCAGTAGGCCGATGGCTTTGGTTTTCTGATCGGCAAGCCAGATGGCTCCGCAGTCGGCGACGTAGATGCTGAGCAGTTGGTTGGGGTTTTGGGTGATCAAGCCGTCGACGTTTGGAATGATGGGGAGTCCGTCGGGTGCGGTGATTTCCTGATCGGAAGATACGATCGCGATGTCGTTGCCGTGAACTTGTTCGGCACGCCACCAGCGGGCGGTGGGGCTGAACTGCTGGGTAGCCGTTTCGTGGATGGGGCGAAGTTGCTGCATCGCCGAGTCGCGATCGCCGGTGATCGTTTCGTTGGGAATGCGCTCCACCCATCCTGCACGAATGCCAGGGATGGCTTGGATGGGATTTAGAAATGAAAAAGCCTCCGTCACCGGGATAAGGTAACGGAGGCGTATTGGATTCGCCAAGCGAGATGTGGAGTTGTTCTGAGCAACCCCTTCAGTGGATCAAGCCATTGAACGGCCGTTGATGGCGCGTTTGGTGTGTTCTACTGATTCCGCTTGGTCTTCATCCATACCGGCCAGAATACCTGCCAAGTCATTGGAGATTTCTGACCTCATTTTGGAGACGAGTGTGACCCCCTTAGAAGTGATGCGAACCATGATCTTGCGGCGGTCTTCCGCTGCGTGCACGCGTTCAACGTAGCCGAGTTTTTCGAGGCGATCGACGAGGCCAGTAGCGGCTGCAGTCGAGTGGCCCATTTTCTTGGCGATGTCGGACATCGTCAGGTATTCCTCGCTAGAAAGGTAAGTGAGTAGGAAGAACTGAGGGAAGGAGATGTGTCCTTTGTTCAGTTCAGTGGATAGGTTTAGGATGCAGCTTCGCTGTGTGAACAGAACGAAGTCCGCGAGACGGTCAGCGTCGGCTTTCACCGAGGCGCCCGTGGCGTTGATGGTTTTCATTTTGGCTGATTGTGTTTTTCACGTTGGGACATGAGAGAGAGGGCAGTCATATGGATGGATTGCGGGCTGGGCTGACAGCTGCTTTCCACCACCTAATCAAAAAGTTTTTAATTAGATGACGACACTCATCGGGACTTTTTTGAAAATACACACCCTAAAGAGGTAATGAAAGAAAAGAATTCATAAAAAGTTGACTATTTTTTTATGAATTTTGAATTATCTCAACTTACTGGCTTTCAGTGGATTCTGAAGATTCGGTCGATTTTTCATCGGATTTCAGTTTCGGCAGATAGACAGCATCGCCGACTTTGAGTTCGCCGGATTGGAGGTCGGCGGCGGCGAAATTGCCCAGTACTTCGCCGGTAATTTTGATGTTTGCGGCCCGTCCGTCGGCCCCGCGAGTGGTGAGAACGGTGCCGATGGGGAGGCTGACGCCATTGAATCCTTGGATGAGGATAAAGTTTTGTCCTTCTGGGGCGGATGAGATGCGGCCGATCAGCTGTCGGGGTTCGGGCATTTCAGGTGCTTCGGGCTTTTCAGGCTCGGTTGACTTCGGTTTGAAGAGCTCACAACTGGTCAATGCGAAGCTGCAGAGGATGAGCGATAGAGGTAGAAGTGTCGATTTCACCGTGAGAACCTATCAGAAGCGGCTGAGCATGGCAGCTTTGAAATTAGATTTTGTCGGCAATTCGGACTTCATCGGCCTGAATCAGCGATTCCAGGCCGGAGGCGGTCCTCAGAAGCAGTTCGCCGTGGTCGCCGATTCCCTCGACTTTCCCCTGTTTGGGGCCGCTGGAGGTCTGGAGTTCGACCTGATGATCGGTGAGAACGCAGCGCTGGCGGACGGCATCGAGGAGCGTGTCGAAATTCTGGTCGATTTGATTGCGACGCAGCGCGAAGCGTTGGATGACTTTGCTGAACACCTCGGCGCGGGTGACGTGGTTGCCGTTTTCGAGCTGCAGTGAGGTGGCGGTGTCTTTGATTTCAGATGGGAAATCTTGGGTGAGCACATTGATGCCGATGCCGACGACCGCGAAATCCTTTCCTGCTTCGACCAGAATGCCGGCCACCTTGCGTTTCGCGATCCAGACGTCGTTGGGCCATTTGATGCCGGCGGGGCTGCCAAAACTTTCGGCGGCTTCCGCAACGGCTAAGCCTGCCGCCAGCGCGAGACGTGACCAGAGTGACTTGGGTTCACTGGGGCGGACGAGGATGGAGAAGGCAAGCGCTTCGTCGGTTTGTGAAAACCATGCATTGCCGCGCCGGCCTCGACCGTGCGTTTGCTCGAGCGCTAACAGCGTGAGTCCGTCGGCGGCGCCTTTATTCCCGAGCTTGAGAAGGGCGTCGTTGGTCGAGTGTTCGGATTCGCGGATGAGTAGCCTGAATGGGT
Source organism: Luteolibacter sp. (assembly GCA_043566505.1). Lineage (GTDB taxonomy): Bacteria > Verrucomicrobiota > Verrucomicrobiia > Verrucomicrobiales > Akkermansiaceae > Luteolibacter. The sequence continues at coordinate 2,406,587 of CP121322.1, forward strand.
CAGGAAACTGTTCGGCGACTTCGTTGAACTCCGATGACATGAATTCAGAGCGGCTTGAAATCGAGTCCGATGTCGAGTGATGGCGCCGAGTGGGTGAGGGCTCCTACCGAGATGAAATCGACTCCCGTTAGGGCGATTTCATGAATGGTCTCGAGGGTGATGCCGCCACTTGCTTCGAGTTTGGGTGTGGTGTTGTCACCTCGCATCTCAACAGCTTTGGTTAGCTCTTCGAGTGTCATGTTGTCTAACAGGATGTGGTCGACCTTTTCAAGTTTCAGGAATGCTGCGACTTGTTCGATGTTGTCGGCTTCCAGTTCAACTTCCACTTCTGGTTCGTTCGATTTCAGAGTTTGGATAGCGGCTTGCAGGGCAGAGAGATTGTCGTCGGCGACCAAGTGGTTGTCTTTGATCATCGCGCGGTCGTAGAGGCCGATGCGGTGATTGGTGCCGCCGCCGTCGAGGACTGCTTGTTTTTCCAGGAATCGATAGCCAGGAGTGGTTTTGCGAGTATCGAGAATCTGGGTGTTGGTGTCTTTGATGGCGTTGACGTATGTCGCGGTCAGCGAAGCGACACCGCTCAGGCGTTGGGTGAAGTTGAGAGCGGTGCGTTCGGCCGTCAGGATGGATCGGGCGCTGCCTTCGATACGCATCAGGAGGGCGCCTTCGCTGACATGACTGCCGTCGTTGATCAGGATTTCCACTTCGAGTTCTGGGTCGACTGTTTCAAACACCTTGGCGGCAAGTTCGACGCCAGAGATGACTCCGTTTTGTCGTGCGGCCATGAAGGCGCGGGCTTTGCGGTTCTTCGGGATGAAGTAGCGAGAGGTCACATCACCACTGCCGATATCTTCGGTGAGAGCGAGGTCGATGAGGGTGTCGGAGTGGTCGGACATTGATTGAGTAAATCGTGAAACGCTGAAATGGGAAATTCTGAAATGCGGGAATGCGTTTTATTGAACCACAGATGGACGCAGATGAATGGGATTATTTTTTCGGATCTGCTAGGATCTTTTTTGTAGTTCTACGGCTTTGGCGCGAGGTGCTTTTCGAGGAACTGAGCGACTTGATTTTTTCGGGCTTTGGTGAAGAAGGCTTTGCCGCCGTGGTTGCCGCCTTCGATTACGGTGAGTTCTGATTCAGCACCTGCTTTCTCGTAGGCCTTATGGATGAGTTCCGATTGGCTGAGCTGGACGATGTGGTCATTGTCGCCGTGCAGGATGAGGAGTGGTGGGGAGTTTTTGCGGACGTGTGAAACTGGGCTGGCGAGCTTTGCTCGTTGGGGGTTTTTGGTCACTGAGTGGCCGAGGAGTCGGTAAACGGGGGACTTGGGCTTTTCAGTTTTGTTTGGCTGGGCTTTGGATCGTTCAATGAAGTCGCTGGGGCCGAAGTAGTCGACGACGGCATGGACTTCGCTGCCTTGTTTGAGGGCGCTGCCAATTTTGCCATCGAATGTTTTGTCACCACTGGTGACGCCGAGAAACAATGACAGGTAGCCGCCTGCTGAGTTTCCAGCAACGCCGATGCGATCTGCGTTGTAGCCATAGTCGTCGGCATGCTTGCGCAGCCATCGAACGGCGGCTTTGCAGTCATGAACTTGGGAGGGGAATGTCGCTTTGTCCGTGAAGCGGTAGCTGATGCTAGCCACGGCGAAGCCGTAGTCGGTGAGCCAATGTGTTAGGCAACTTTTGTAGCTGCCTTGGTTCCAGCCGCCGCCGTGAATGAAGATGACAAGCGGTGGGCTCTTGGTTTTCTTGGGTAGGTAGAGGTCGAGCTTGAGTGGGTGTCCATCGGCCTCCGCGAAAGTGATATCTTTCGTCGGTTTGGGTGCTCCATGCAATTGCGTTCCTGCTGAGATGGCGAGGAAGCAAGCGGCGGCTTTGATGATGGAGGTCATGGATGGGGTAGATGGGAAATGCTGAAAAGCTGAAATGGGAAATACTGAAATGGAGGAGCGATCACTCGCCGACGACGCTTACGGCGATCTGTCGTTCGTGCGGGGCGCTGCGGTGTTCGAAGAGGAAGATGCCTTGCCAGGTGCCGAGGGTCATTCGGCCGTTGATGATGGGGATGACTTCGCTGGTGCGAGTGAGCGCCATCCGGATATGGCTCGGCATGTCATCGGGGCCTTCGAGGGTGTGGATGAACCATGGGGTGTCTTCGGGGACGAGTCGTTCAAAGAATTCTTCGAGGTCGCGCCGTGCAGAAGGGTCGGCGTTTTCCATGATGACCAAGCTGGCGCTGGTGTGTTTGACGAAGACGGTGACGGTACCGCTTTGGATGTTGGAGTCGGCGACGATGCGGGCGACCTGGCTGGTGATTTCAGTGGTGCCTTTGCCGTTGGAGTGGATGGAGAAGGTGGCTGTGTGTGCAGGCATGTCTGGGTAAATGCTGAAAAGCTGAAATGGGAAATGCTGAAATTTTGAAGACTAGACTTCGACGACGATTTTGCCGTGGGCTTTTGAGGACTCCATGGCGGCGTGGGCTTTGGTGAGGTTTTGGGCGGTTAGGCCGTGGAGGGTTTCGGTGCGAATTTTGGGGAAGGTGTTTTGTTCGCAGAGATCGGCGAGGTCATGGAGGATTTCGCCTTGGCGATGCATGTCGGCGGTTTGGAATTTGGTGCGGGCAAACATGAACTCCCATGCAATGCGAACGCACTTGGCTTTGAGTGGGTCGCCGATGTGGAGCTTGGTCTTGGGTTCGACAATCATGCCAATGGCTCCCTGCGGCGCAATGAGGTCGGTCATGGTTTCCCAGTAGAGATCAGTGTCGTAGAGGTTGGCGATGTAAGGGAAGGAACTGATCTCGAGAGCTTCGGTCTGCGGGCGGAGTGGTTCTTTGTGGTTGATGATGTGATCGGCTCCGAGTCGTTGGCACCAGTCGATGGTTTCGGGTCGGGATGCTGTGGCGATAACTTGCAGGCCTAGCATTTTTGCGATGGGAATCATGGCCGAACCGACCCCACCTGCGCCGTTGATGATGAGGAGGGAGGCATCGGCTTCATCGTCGGTGGCATGAACCATCATGCGCTCGAGCAATAGCTCCCATGCGGTGAGGCCGACGAGTGGGACCGCAGCGGCATCGGCGAAAGACCATGATGGAGGTTTGCGAGCGATGACGCGGGAATCGACCGCTTGATATTCTGCGTTGGAGCCAGGACGGGTGACATCGCCGGCGTAGTAAACATCATCGCCGATGGAAAAGTTTTTCACTTCGCTGCCGAGTTCGACAACAAAACCAGAAGCATCCCATCCGAGGATGGTGGGTGTTTTGCTCGGAGTGTCTCCGAGTGTAGATCGGATCTTGGTGTCGACCGGGTTGATGCCGACAGCTTTCACCTCGACGATCACATCGTGTGGGCCGGGGGTGGGTTGGTCGCATTCGAACTCGACCAAGCAATTGGGATCCGTGGTGGGGAGGAAGTGGGTGGCGCCGATGGCTTTCATTTCAACACAGGTTCTAACCCAATCCACCAGCAGGCGAAAGCAATGATCCAAGGGAGGGTCAAAAGACTGAGGATGGTGGTCATGACCACGATGTGCACCGCGATGGCGGGTCTGCCATTGTAGAGTTTGGCGAGAATGATGGGTGAGACGGCGGCGGGCATGGAGGCCTGCACAACAATGACTTGTTTGAGTTCGGTGGCGATGGGCAGGAATTTGGCGGCGGTAAGAAAGACCGCTGGGATGGCGAGAAAGCGGCAGAAAGCAGCGGCGGTCAGAATGCGCATTGAGGGTTTCTCGTGGCTGATCATCGACATGATGCTTGCGCCAATGATGAATACCGCCAGTGGGAAGGCGCCTGATCCGAGCATCTTCATGGCGAGGCGCGGGGTGCCGGTGACATAGCCGTCGAGGCGGACGGCGACCAACAGCAAGCCGATCATCACGCCGATCACCATGCCGTTGGCGAGCAGCTTCCATTTGAATCCCGAGCGGCCGTTGATGACCATCACACCGAATGACCACATCGCCAGTTCCACTCCGATGTTGTGGACGAAGAGCACCGCGATGGCGCCGGTGGCCCAGAGAGATTCGACCACGGGTGCGGCAGTAAACCCGTAGTTTTGTGTGCCAGAGCTCAGCGCGAATGTGCGCATGCCGTTGCCTTTGCTAAGCCCTGCCAGTTTGCCCACCACATATCCGACGCCTACGCCGGTGACGATCAGTCCGTAGCCACAGGCGATCGAGCTCACGACTACCCAGCCGTCGCGCAGGACCTCCGCGCCGAGGATTTTATCCAGGATGAAGCAAGGGATCATGATCATGTAGCAGACCTTCATGATCGGCTCATCATGCTCCTGTGGCAGCACGCCCGTGCGCCGAGCCAGAGCGCCTGCGGCAATCAGCAGGTAAACCCAGAGCACGGATTGGATAACTTCCAGGGGTGAGATCACGGGGGGAGTAAATGCTGAAATGCTGAAATGGGAAATGCTGAAATCAGAACTTTGGCAAAGTATCCATGCTGTGCCAGATTCCGTTATGGATACAGCCCCAGTCACCTGCCCAACCTGCTTTGAGGTATTTGAAGTGGCGGTGCCGCATCCGGATGAGATGCCGGCTGAGGTGGATTACGACTGCGAGGTTTGTTGTCGGCCGATGGTGATCGTGTTCAGCGAGGGGGAGACTTATGCGCGCGGGCTGGGGGATTGAATAAATGCTGAAATGCTGAAATGTTTTGGATCAGGCCTCCTTGGCCAGTTGTTTGACGTGGGCGACGGCGGCGCTGGCGATTCCTTCGGGGTTGTAGCCGCCTTCGAGCATGGAAAGGATGCGGTTGTGTGAATGTTTTTTCGCGTGTTGTTGGCAACGGCGGGTCATTTCGGAGAAGGTTTTGTCGTCCCATGTGAGTCCGCCGATGGGGTCGTTGATGCGTGCATCAAAGCCGGCAGAGATGAGGATGAAGTCGGGTTTGAATTCGTCGATGACAGGTGTGATTTGTTTGTCCCATGCAGCGAGTGCCGGTTTGCCATCGGATCTGGCGGGGAGAGGGATATTGAGATTGGTGCCTTTCGCTTCGCCAATGCCTCGTTTTTCGGGGTCGCCGGTGCCAGGGTAGATGCCGTCTTGGTGGAGTGAAATGTAGAGCACAGATGGGTCTTCGATGAAGATGTCTTCGGTGCCATTGCCGTGGTGGACGTCCCAATCGATGATGGCCACTTTTGCGACACCGTGGGTTTCTTGAAGGTAACGGGCGGCGATGGCGACATGGTTGAACATGCAGAAGCCCATGCCGTTATCGGCGCTGGCGTGATGACCCGGTGGTCGGATGGCGCAGAAGGCATTTCGAACATCACCTTTCATGATGGCATCGGCGGCATTGAGAACAGCGCCGGTGGCCTCGAGGACGACCTCGTAGCTGTCTTTGGAAATGGCGGTGTCGCCGGTGCGAAGTCGAGTTGCTGTGCCTTCGACGTCCTGCTTTACGATGTCGTGGTAGGCACGTTTGTGAGCCAAAAGGATTTCCGCGAGTTTGGCGGTGCGGCGAGGGAGTCGGACGAATTCTTTTGGTAGTTTCTCCAATGCTTCACGCAGTACCTTGTAGCGATGAGCGGACTCCGGGTGGTTGGGGCCGGTGTCGTGGCGCTCGTAGGTTGGGTCATAGTGAATACCTGTGGCTTGAGGGATCATGTTGTTTGAGATTACCAAATGAGCGCCTGCGGCCAATGAAAAGTCACCGATTGTTGGGGTTTTGGGCTAATTGGGTGTCCGCGCAGGCTGTTTGAAAAAAGGATTGCCTCAATCCTGCCAGCCTCCTAGCGTCCCGCTCTCCAAGGACAGGTGTCAGAGTGGTCGAATGAGCACGCTTGGAAAGTGTGTGTGCTGGCAACAGTACCGTGGGTTCGAATCCCACCCTGTCCGCCATCACCCCAATCCTGCTCGCAGGGTTGGGGTGATGGCGTTTAAAGGGCGGGCCGAGAACGCCCTCGGAGCGAAGCGGAGACGGGTTTGAAAACGGGAAGCCGATCTTATCGGCGGCGTATTGCGGCGAGCACAGCGAGCCAAGTTGGTTTGGAGTAAGCGAAGCGAGCTCAATCCCACCGGTTACGTCCTGGATCAAAAGTTGCACAGCTTCCTGCCATCTTGACTCCGCCTCTAGCTGATCCCAGCATGCCATCCATGAAATACTGCCTCTGTTTATTTCTCAGTCTCCTTCCGCTACACGCTCAAGAAATCATCATCACTCCGGTCGATGGCAAGGGTGAGGCGGTGAAAGTCGACGTCTCTGGTCCAGTGAAGATCGTCTTGGGCGAAAAGGAATACCACATTGAGCCCGCCAAAAAGGCAGCAACTCAGCTGAAGGCGGAATCCATCATCTTGCCCAGTATCGATTTTGAGGAGGTCACCTTGGATGAAGCCGTATTCTTCATCGATTTTCGTGCCAAGGAACTTGATAAACAGGGGGCTGAGAATCGTGGGGTGAATCTTATGATCGTGGGTGATTCGGGGCTTGTTATCGACGAGTTGCGCCTCAAGCAGGTTTCCATTCACACGGCTCTCTCTGCGATCGCTCTGAAAACTGGAGCTAGTGTTGAATACGGCCCTGAGGTGATAACCGTTCGCGTCAAAGAGTAATCGCATGCTCTCGCCATTGCTCTTCGCTCTTATATCGTTCATAACACCGTTGTGACCGGCCAAGAAATCAAGGAAACGCTAGATCGGTTGGGAGTGATGCCGAGCAAGCAGCTCGGGCAGAATTTCCTAATCGACCCCAACATGTCGCGTTGGATTGTGTCCCAGCTCGACCTTCAACCGGATGATGCCGTGGTGGAAGTCGGGCCCGGTGTTGGCTCGCTGACCGAGCATTTGGTGGGAAATGTCCGGCGGGTGATCTTGATCGAGTTCGACAAGCGCCTCGCGGCGGGATTGGTCGATCGATACAAAGATGATCCTAGCGTCGAAGTGCATCATGAAGATGCGGCGAAGTTTGATGGACGCCAATTGTTCAAGCATCGGCCGCTGAAGTTTCTTGGGAATCTTCCTTATTCATGCGGTGGGGCCATCATGAAAAACCTACTCGGTCGTCCCAATCCATTTGAGTTGGCGGTGGTGATGTTGCAGAAGGAAGTGATCGATCGATTGGCGGCAGTTCCCGGCACAAAAAACTACGGCGTCCTTTCCTTGCGCACACAGATGAACTGGAAAGTTGATATGGGTCGTACTGTGCCACCTGAAGCATTTCATCCGCGGCCCAAGATTGATTCCAGCATTGCAATTCTAACACCCCGAGGTTCGGAGTTTCCGGTTTTTGACTATCGATTGTTCGATGAAATGATTCGGCGTGGATTTGCACAGCGACGAAAGCAGCTCAAAAAACAACTGCCCGATGGGGTGGGTTGGGAAGAGGTGTCGACTGAGCTAGGTGTGAAGCCAACGGTTCGCGCTGAAGAACTTACATTGGATCAATGGATTGAGCTCACGCGGTTGTGTGATTCGCATCCGCTGAAGGACTTGCCGCAAAAAGCAGGGGAGATGTTTGATGTGGTGGATGAGGCTGATCAAGTGGTCGGTCAAAAGACACGCGGGGAAGTGCATGCCGAGAAATTGATGCATCGAGCAGTTCATGCGTTTGTGTTCAACAAGCGGGGCGACTTGTTGTTGCAGCAGCGATCGGTTTTGAAAGATGTTCATCCGGGTGATTGGGATTCCAGCATCTCGGGCCATTTGGATGCCGGGGAAGATTATCGTGTTGCGGCGGTCCGGGAGCTCGAGGAGGAGATGGGGATTGTCGTGGAATCAGATTTGGAGGAAATGGCGGCGATTGCACCGTGCGAGAACACCGGTTGGGAGCACGTTCGATTGTATCGCGTCGATTACAGTGGATCGCTGAAATTTCCGGCGGCAGAAGTTCAAGCGGCGGCGTATTTTCCGGTTGCTGAAATTGCGGCATGGATCGCCGCCAAGCCCGATGATTTCGCGACGGGATTCATCGAGTGCTGGAACACCGCTGTCTCTAAAGGCATGATCGATTTATGATGATGGTTCGGGCAGGTTTCATGGGTGTTACGTTGCTGTTGATCAGCTGCGATTCGCCGGCGCCTTCGATTGGCTATGAGCTTGTCGCCACGCATTCGCATGACCCGGCATGTTACACGCAGGGTTTGGAATTTGTGGGTGAGCGATTGTTCGAGAGTAGCGGTGGTTATGGTGAGTCGTCCGTGCGAGAGGTCGATCCAGCGACAGGGAAGGTCCTGCGCGAGCGGGAATTGCCTGAGAGTTTATTTGGCGAGGGAATCACCGTGTTGAATGGTGAGCTCTGGATGCTGACATGGGAGTCCGGCAAGGTGTTGGTGATGGATCCCGATACGTTTGATTTCAAGCGGCGCTACTCCTATGAAGGAGAAGGCTGGGGGCTGACCAATGACGGGAAGTATCTCATCATGAGTGATGGCTCCAGCACCGTTGAGTTGCGCGATCCGTCGGACTTTTCGGTTGTGCGATCGATTGAGGTTACCCAGGGCGGAAAGCCCGTGTTGGATTTGAATGAACTCGAGTGGGTGGATGGAGATATTTATGCCAACCTTTATCAGTCAAATCGGATCGTTCGCTTTTCATTGAAAAGTGGCAAGGTCAACGGAGTGCTGGATCTAACGGCTCTTGCAAAGAATCATCCCGAGATGGATTTTGAGGAAGTGCTCAATGGTGTGGCCTATCACAAGTCGACACATCACTTGTGGGTCACCGGCAAACGTTGGCCAAAGGTGTATGAGCTCAAGCTAACAGAGCGATGAGCTTCATTTGCTCTTGAGCAGGCCGCGGCTATTCCAGGTGTAATTCCAGCCTGACCAAACGGTGAGGATCAAGGCGACGTACATCGTGGTAGCGAGGAACCAGCTTTGGGGATTTGAGAACGATTGGCAGAAAGCAACGAATGCGTTGTCGCTCGACAGTGGGAGGAAAGCAAAATGGATCAGGCCGGTGATGCAGAAGGCGAGTTGGAAGGTGGTTTTCCATTTTCCTAGGTTATCGGCAGCAAGGACTTGTCCTGCTTCCATGGCAATTTGGCGGAGCCCCGTGACCAGAAACTCGCGGCCGATGATCAAGACAGTGACCCAAACGGGGCAGAGGCCTTCGGCGCTGAGGTAAATGAATGCCGCGGAGACCAGGATCTTATCGGCCAAGGGGTCGAGTAGTTTGCCCATCGAGGTCACCAAGTTCAGCTTTCGGGCAAGCCAGCCATCGAGGAAATCGCTGACAGCGGCCACTACGAATGAGATCAGCGCGATCCAGTGGCCTAGGGTGGATTCAGCGGCCGTCCCTGCGACAAAAACGCCTGTGAGGACGAGTCGTGATAGGGTGATGGCATTCGGCAGGTTCACAACGGGACTGTGCGTCATCTGGCGGGTGATGGCAACAATGAGGATGCATTAGATTGAGATTCTCTGGGGTGGTTAAAAAAAGTCGCTTTCGAGGCAGCTTTTTCCTTCCTAATTCTTGCATTGGTCGTGGTCGTGGTTTACGCCAACGGCATGTCAAACCTCCGAGTGCTCGTATCCGACCCGATTTCAGAAAAAGGCGTTGAAGCCTTGAGCAATGCGGAGGGCATTTCAGTGGACGTCAACACTGGCTTGGCTCCTGAGGAATTGCTGAAAATTATTGGGGATTACGAGGGTTTGGTGGTTCGTTCACAGACGAAGGTGACCCCGGAGGTTTTTGAAGCGGCGAAGAAGCTGAAAGTCATCGGTCGTGCCGGCGTGGGTGTGGACAATATCGATCGTTCCGCAGCAACTGACCACGGTGTCGTGGTGATGAACACCCCGAGTGGCAACACCATCTCGACCGCTGAGCACGCGTTTTCCTTGATGCTTTCCTTGGCGCGCAACATTCCTCAAGCGCACGCATCGATCATTGCAAAGCGTTGGGACCGCAAGTCTTTCACGGGAGTTGAGATCAACGGCAAGCGTTTGGCGATCTTGGGCATGGGCCGGATTGGCACAGAGTTTGCGAAACGTGCGCAGGCATTTGGCATGGAAGTTGTGGCATTTGATCCATTTTTGACTGCTGCGCGCGCGAAGTCGTTGAAAGTCGAATTGGCAGAGAGTCCAGAAGAGGCGCTGAAGGGAGCGGATGTCGTGACCTTGCACATTCCGATGACGCCCGACACCAAGCACATATTGAACAAAGAGCGCATGAGCGGGATGAATCCAGGAGCGTTGATCGTCAACTGTGCGCGTGGCGGGTTGGTTGATGAGGCAGCCGCCAAAGAGTTGCTCGATTCCGGGCATTTGGGTGGCATCGCCTTGGATGTTTATGAGGTTGAGCCGCCACCAGAGGACTTCGCATTGTTCGATGTTGAGAAATCCGTTTTCACTCCCCATCTTGGAGCTTCCACTGCGGAAGCGCAGGAGAACGTCGGTATCGATGTGGCGCTTCAGGTTCGCGACTACCTATTGACGGGTGAGATTCGCAACGCCGTCAACATGCCAAACCTCGACAGCAAGACCCTCGAGAGTGTCGGGCCGTATCTCGAGTTGGCGAATGCCTTGGGCAAGTTGCTTTCCAAAATTGGCCCTGCGCAGTGTGACGCCCTGCGTTGTTCGTATTTGGGCGCAGTTTCCGAACTCGACACCGAATTGATCACCCGCATGACACTGACGGGTTATCAATCGGGAGCATACAATGCCGAGCAGGTCAATTTGGTCAACGCGCCTGCTGTCGCGAAAGCGCATGGCTTGGAAGTTTCCGAGTCGACCGTCGCGCTGGCCACCAACTGCACTGAATTGATTGAGGTTTCAGTGATCAAGGGTGATGAAGTTTGCCGAGTGGCAGGAACGTTCTACGGCAAGTCTGCCCGCATCGTTCACATCGCCGGTCACAACGTTGAGACCAGTCATCAAGGCCGATTCCTCTTTGTTGAGAACGATGACCGCCCTGGCATCGTCGGTGTAATCGGCGGGTCGCTAGGCGAATCCAAGGTCAACATTGCCAACATGGCTTTGAGCCGGACCGAGGATCACAGCATGGCCGTCACCGTGATTGAGGTCGATACCGAGCCTCCAGCCGAGCTGCTGGAGAAGCTATCCAACACTCCTGGAATCCTCCGAGTGCTCAGTTTTGAGCTGTGATGGCTGGTTGGGTTCGCTGCATATTTCAGATTCCTTAGATTTTCCCAAAATTCCCGTTGCCAACAGGGGTTTTGGGCGACTAAACTCACGTAAGCATGAAAAAACTCATCCTCATCGCTACCACGCTTCTCGGACTTACGATGGTTGTTCCTGCGGACATCCACAATCCACCAGCTTCTGAATACACGCCAACTCGCAAGCTTGGCAGAGCGGTCAGCAACATCCTCTTTGGTATTGTTGAGATTCCAGAGCAGATGGTTCGCAAAACCGATCAATACGGCCGCAAAGCAGGCTGGACCTATGGTGTCGCCGACGGCACACGCCGCGCAGCGCAACGCATGGGTTATGGTTTCATGGAGCTTGTGACTTTTGCTTGGCCGACCAACCGCGGAACATTCAAACCGCCTTACCGCTCATGTGGTCAGGACGACACGATTGAAATGAATGTCCACCACGGTCTCTCGGAGTTCCCGCCAGAGTTGGGTTTCGAGACTCACTACGACTACTCCAGAACTCAGAAATACTAATCTGAGGTTTCAATTTCCAACCCGCAATTGCTCCAGCGATTGCGGGTTTTTTGCGAGCAAGGCTCGCGTTCCTGGTTCCTGGTTCCTGGTTCCTGGTTCCTGGTTCCTGGTTCCTGGTTCCTGGTTCCTGGTTCCTGGTTCCTGGTTCCTGGTTCCTGGTTCCTGGTTCCTGGTTCTTTGGCTTTTCTTGGTGGCAGGCATGAAAAAGCCGCCCGGGAAGGAGTGCTTCGCAGGGCGGCTTTGTGGGTTGATGGTCCGTGCTTAGATCTTGGGGGCTACGGATCCGACGACTTTGGTGCCGTCTGGTTTTTCTAGCTCCACCCACCATTTCGCATCATCGGGAAGGGGTGAGGGGGCGATGGCATGGATGTCATAGTCATCGTGTGACGGGGTATGTTTGCCTTTGCCAACGGCTGACATCGTACGGTCTTCTGTGCCGATCCATGCGCGGACGATGGTGGCGCCATTATCGTTGTATGGCAGCTTGATGATGAGGTGGCCCTCTTTGCCGGCTTCAACCATGCCGTGGCTCTGGGCGGCTTCGATCACATGTTCGCCAGCATTGAAAGTGCCCAGTGACACTTCTTCATGGTCATGGTCGTGCTCTCCTTCCATTGCAGGGGCGCCTTCATCGCCATGGGGATGATCGTGATCGTGGTCGTGTTTGTCTCCGCATGCGATCAGCAGTGTGGAGATGGCGATTACAGTTAGTGGTCGGTATTTCAGTTTCATGGTTCCTGGTTTGTGGTTTTGGGTTTGATTCTGGGGTTTGGGTTGTTTGCGGTTACGCGGTGAATGGCTGCATAGCCTGCTGGCACAATCACAAGATTGAGGAAGGTGGAGGAGAGGAGTCCGCCGAGAATGACGACCGACATGGGGGCGAGGATCTCGTTGCCGGGTTTGTCACCTTTGAGGATGATCGGAACCACTGCCAGTGCTGCGGTGAGCGCTGTCATTAGAATGGGGACGAGACGCTCCGAGGAGCCTTGAATGATGGCATCGAACATCGTGTGTCCTTCAAACTCCACCAGATGGTGGTAGTGATTCACCAGCAGGATACCGTTTCGGACCGCGATACCGAAGAGCGTGATAAAGCCAACCATGCTAGCGATGGAAATCACAGGCGCCGTGTATTGGCCGCCGAGGCCAAACAGGGCCCATGTATTGCTGAAGATTCCTGGGGATTCGGTGAGGTAGATCGCTAAAATCCCGCCGATGAGAGCCAATGGCAAATTGACCATGACGAGCAAGGAATTGCGCAGTGATCCAATCGCAAGATGAAGCAGAATGAGCATGATCAAAACCACGATGCCGCTGAATAGCAGAATGGTGCGGCTCGCCGCCTGTTGCGCTTCAAATTGCCCTCCATAGTGAACGGTGTAGTTGTATTTTTGAACGATGGGGTTCACCAATTCTTGAACCTCACTCACCATGTGGCCGAGGTTGTATCCATCCTTGAGGTTGAGAGTGATCACGGCTTTGCGCTGGGCGTTTTCACGAGCGATGAGGTTGGAGGTCATCTCGGGTCCGATGTCGGCCACTTCGTGCAAGCGCACCATCGCGCCACCAGCACCACGGAGCATGAGGTTTTTGAGATCATCAATATCATCTCTTTCGTTATCGCTGAGTCGCACGGCGAGGTCGTAGCGGCGAAGTCCTTGATTGATTTCTGTTACCGTCACGCCATGGACCGCATTGCGAACTTGGCGAGCGGCGTCTTGCGGGGTGAGTCCGTAAGCCGCTAGATCTGCTTGGCGGTAATTGACAGGTAGAGACTGAATCATCACTTCTCGGCTGGCGGCCACGTCACGCGTGCCAGGAAGAGGTTTTAGCACAGCCTCAATTTCTTTAGCGATGACACGAAGTGTGGCAAGATCTTCACCATAGACATTGATCGCGATGGCCGCGGGTGTTCCTGATAGAATGTGGCTGAGTCGGTGTTCGATGGGTTGGCCAATATTGGTTGTGATACCTGGGACTTTTTCCAGCACGGCGCTCACTTGTTGCTGCACCTCTTCCTTGCTGAACCCTGGCTTGAGCGTGACGTCGATTTCTGAGTTGCTGACGGGCTCTGCATGCTCATCGCGCTCGGCTCTTCCAGTGCGCCGGGTCACGCTCCGAACTCCCTCGAGTTCGAGGAGTTGTTTCTCAATCGATTGAGCCATGCGATCGCTGGCTTGAAGAGAGGTTCCGGGAGGGGCGAATAGGCCAACAGTGAAAGTGCCTTCATTGAACTCAGGGAGGAATGATCGACCAAAGGAGGATCCTAGCCAAATTGCCATGAGTGTTGCGGCCAAGGCCCCGCCCAAAACCCACTTGCGATGAGCGAGCGCCAAATTCACGATGGGTTGGTAGAAGTGTTTGAGCCAGCGGACGACGGGTGTGTCTTTTTCTTCTTCGCCGTTGTCCTTGGCCTTCATGAGCAGACGACACATGGCTGGGGTGACGGTCAGTGCGACAAACAATGAGGCGAGGATGGATATGCCAAAGGCAACGCCGAGTGGTCGGAAAAAGCGTCCTTCAATGCCTTCAAGAAACATGAGGGGCAGGAAGACCAATAGGATGATGGCCGTGGCGAAGACCATGGCGGGGCGGATTTCATTGCTCGCATCAAGAATCACATCAAACCGCGGGCGTTGTTTCTCAACGGGCAGAGCGGCGTTTTGATTGAGTCGGCGGAAGACGTTTTCGACATCAATGATGGCATCGTCAACAAGGCTTCCGACAGCGATGGCCATGCCGCCAAGCGTCATGACGTTGATGGTCATGTTCATCCAATCGAGTGCCAAAAAACCGACTGCGAGTGAGAGCGGTATGGCGGTCAACGTGATGAGAGTGGTGCGAACGTTGAGCAGGAATAAGATCAGAATGATGGCCACAATGATCGCCGCATCACGTAGGGCATGAACGACGTTGGTGACAGAGAGGTTGATGAAATCTGACTGGCGAAAGATTTGCCGGTTCAGGTGCAGGCCTTCAGGCAATGATGGCTGAAGTTTGTCCAACATGAGATCAACGTCTTTGGTAATCGAGAGCGTGTTGGTTTGTGGTGCTTTTTTGACGGTCAAGACCACGGCTGGTGAACCGCCGTCTGCACCCGTGCCACGTTTTGGGGCAGGCCCCATTCGGACATCGGCGACGTCTCCAATCGTTACAGGAGATTGGTCGTGATACTTGATCATTGTGTTGGCGATGTCGTCCGCCGATTGCACTCGGCTGCTTTGGCGCACGGGCATCTCGAGAGAATCGATGTTGGGCAAGTAGCCCGCGCTGAGCGTGCTGTGAGCTGCATCAGCTGCTTTGGCGACATCTTCGATGGTCAAGTCGTAGAGGCGCAGGTCGTCTTGCCGAGCAATGACTTGGTATTCTGGCAGTTCTCCGCCAATCACGGAGATTTGGGAAACCCCTGGTATCGCCAGTAGTTTGTTGCGGAGGTCGAACTCGGCGTATGAGCGGAGTTCCATGGGGCTGAGGTTTCCATCGGGCGAAGACACTGCTAGCAGCATGATCTCACCCGTGATCGAGGTGATGGGGGTCATCTCTGCATGGGCGTCATTGGGGAGGTCTTCGCGAACGGAATCCAAGCGTTCGGAAACGAGTTGGCGTGCGGTCATGATGTCCATGCCCCAGTCGAACTCGACATAGGCAATGGAGAGACCGATGGCGCTGGACGTCCGCACGCGACGAACGCCTGACATGCCATTGACTGAGCTTTCGATGGGGAAAGTGACGTATTGTTCAACTTCGTCCGCGGCGAGCCCGGGAGCCTCGGTCATGATGACCACGGTGGGTGCATTGAGCTCTGGAAAGACGTCAACCGAGGCTTTTGGCAGTCTCATCGCGACCAGAGCCAAGAGTAGCCCTGATGCGAGGAGGACCAGCGGCGCGTGGGCCAGCGAGAATTTGATGAGGCGTGATAGCATGTCTCAGGATCTATTAATGTTCGTCGTGGTAAGTGCCATCAGCGTGGAAGTGTCCACCTTTCTGACTGGTGCCGCTTTGCGAGCTGGCGAGTTTCAGTTCGTATGCTCCTTCCAGCACCACTTCATCGTTGGGGCCGAGGCCGCTTTGAATTTCCACCCATCGGCCATCGCTGACACCGAGGTCGGCTTCAACGCGGATGGCTTTGTTTGGATCCATCGGGTCACGTTTGAAAAACACGTGAATGATGCCGTCTTTCATCACCGCTGAGCGGGGGATCGCTAGGACCACGCCGTCAGATGATTGGGTCTCGATTTCAAGGAAGGCGGAGACACCTGGCCGGCTCCATGAGCGGATTTCATCTGGGTTTGCAATGAGAGTGATGGTTCGATCCTTTGGATGACCTTCGATGCCGGCGGTAAGTTCAGCGGGGATCTTGTCATTGAGATCTGCTCCGATGGCTTGGGGTGGAACGATGCGGGCATTGGCATGGTCGAATTTTTTCAAATCACTTTGGAGGCCGAGTGCACGAAAGCGGATCTGTGTGGGATCGACTGTGGTGAGCACCAAGGTCGTTTTTTCAACGAAGCTGCCATCGGTGATGTTCAGCGCGCTGACAATGCCGGGTTCAATCGCTCGAGCTTCAATCCAATCGATGGTGCGGTAGTGGGGAATCGTTGTGTCATCCACTTTGACTGGCTCTATTAAATCGGCAGATGAGAGAGCGTCATCCTCAGGGCGGTAAGAGTTGAGGATGCCTAAAGCCGTCGTCAGCGCGGCATCACGTTCCGTTTTTTGACGTGCTACTTCGGCTTTCAGCTCTGCGGCTTCAGCTTCGAGATTGGCTTGCTTGAAATTCGCCTTTTTAAGCGACGCTAGTCGTTCGGCAATCACGCCATATTTCAGAGTCGCTTGTTGGTGGCTCGTGATGGCGAGGTCGATTCGAGATTGAAGTTTGAGCCATTCCGGGGATTGGAATCGGTAGAGCAATTCGCCCGCTTCGACATTTTGGTATTCGGTGACTTTGAAACGGACCTGAGCGGGCAGCATCAGCCGGTATTCGTGCTTTGCTAGAGGCTTCAGTTCAAAAGCGCCGGGAACGCGTAGAGTGCTGGCAACCGCGCGGCGTTCAACCTTGGTGAAGGTGATGCCGATGTTGTTGCGAACACTCGCGGGAATATCGATGCGGTCGGACGGTGTGTTTCCCTCTTCTAATGCGTTGTGCGCATCTTTGTCATCGCCTGAATCGCAGGAGACAATGGCTAGAGACATCATCGCGATGAGGGGGAGCCGATGGTTTAGTTGTAAATTCATGGTGTGGGTGATTATTTCTGTTGAGTCGTTTGCGAGCGGATCTGGTCGGGCCCGTAGATGAAGCGGATGTTGTTTCGAGCGGTGCTTTCTTCCATTCGCGCCTCGATAACTTCGAGTTTTGCCTCATGGGCGCGGATGAGGCTTTCTAGAAGAACGAGGCTACCTCCTTCGCCGATATCGAGTAGTTTGCGGGCATCCTTGAGTTGCTGGTCAACCAATGGGACGAGATAAGAATCGATGTAATTTCTTTGCGAAACCACCCCGTCGAGCCGCGCTTCAGCCTTTGCTAGTTTTCCTTCCATTCGTTCCAACTCAGTCTCAAAAGCAGCACGGGCGAGTTCGCGTTCGGCGCGTGCGACGGCGATGCCACGTTTGTTTGAATTGAGGATGGGCAGGGGAATTCCACCAATAAGGCCGAGTCTGGATTGGCCTTCATCTTGTTCGATTTGCGGGCCGATTTCGATGTCGAGGAACTGTTTTCGTATTTCGCGAAGCAATGCCAGTTCAGAAACTTCGTATTCATTGTGCAAGCGGATCAAAGTCGGGTTGTGCTGATCTAACGAGACGCGTTTCCGTCCAGTGTTGCCAGAGAGCATCGGGATCAGGTCGGCAGGTGCGGTGGGTGAAATGCCCATCAGCGATCGTATGTCTTGTTCGCCTTGTTTCACCTTGCCACGAAGTCGGGCGAGTTTTGCCTGACGGCTAACTTGTTCGATTTTGAAAAGGGCGGATTCAGTTCGCGGGATCTCGCCGCCATCTGCAAGTTGCTTGGTGGTTTCAACGATGTTGTCGAAAGAATTCACGACCTGGGTTAGCTCCATCATGCGCATGTGATTGGCAGACCATTCGAGCCAGGCTTGGCGTAGGTCGTGCAATGTTTGCCATTCCTCTTCTGAGACCCGAGAGAGTTCCGCATGAAGGTCAGCCTTGGATCGTGCTTTTTCCACGGCCAAGCGTCCTGAGATTGGGATGGTTAGAGATAAGCTGGATCCAATGATCCATGGTTCTGGAACATTCTCGGTAACCTTGAGCACATCCACACCCAGTGCGGGGTCATCCCAGCGTCCGGCGTATTGGGCGTTGGCTTTTGTGATGCCTGCTTTATGTCGTGCGATTCTCAGATCGGGGTTAAATACAAGTGCGACCACCTCTGCCTCGGCGAGTGTTAGCCCGTCGCTTGGTTGAAATTTCACGCTCTTGCCTGGTTTGGATTTTAGGCGTTTTGCGAACTCCTTCACATTCTCATCGGGCAAGCCGCGTGAGCGCCAGTTTTCCATATGAGATGATGGATCAAGTGGTGATGGCTTGTAGAGTTGGCAAGATGTTGCTGCAACCAAGGCTGTGACGGTGAAGAGTCGCATGCAATGCGTCGCCATGTTTTGGCGGACGGGTTGCAGTGTTGGGTGAGTTTTAGACGGCATGATGATTTGAAGTCGTAATGAGATGGGGAGAGCTGATGAAGGCGAGTCGCTGGATTGGTTAGCTCGATGAGCGACTCGATCCACGTGGAGTGGATTCCCGATGTAGAATCGGATCTCGGGTCAGACAAAGTTCCTATCAAACACAGAGATGTGCTATGATCGTGGTTTTGTCTGAGAATAGCTCCTTTGTGCGCCATCAATGTGGGCGCAATGGTGCTATAGGTACCTCAACCCAACTGGGGAGGTTTGATGACTTCAAATAAAGGTCCATCTGGGCAGCTGTAGTTCTGCTCAATGTATGGAGTGGTGCCCATCGTATGAATACGGATGATGGCAGGAAAATCAGCAGGTGCGACAGGCCCATCGATGCCAGTTGTAACGATGTGTTTGTGGGTATCGCTTCCTGGAATGCTTGTGTCATCACTTTCATCATGCCCTTCGAGAGGAGTGGGCGGCGTGTGATGGTGTGAGTCAGTGTGGTGACTGTCGTGGAAATCACCATGGGAGTGATGATGGTTGCCATTGATGTGGCTGTGTTCAATTTCCACTGTTTGAAACGCAGCGACGGTGTGACTGAAGATCACCGCCACAGCTAGGAGGGTGGCGATTGGAGCGACTAGAAATGGAGTGCTCTTCTTCAACTTGCTTGCGAAGGTATAAGCGGAGAGTTTTGGGTCAAGGAATATGAAATGGTCTGTATCAGTTGCCGATTTCAACTTCACAGCGCTTTGGTGATCATCCAGATGGACATCGCCATCATCATGAGGTTCTCGGTCATCGCTCATCCGAGGGTGAATGCCATGGCCAGCGCGAGTCAGTTGCGGTTTTGCCACTTCTTTTTCCATTCGGGGACTTGTTCCTTGTAGGTCGAGGCGGGGAGTTCGTCGTCGAATTCGTAGCGTTGTCCAATTCCGCGAATCATGCTGCTGACTTCCTTGGCTTCTTCGAGCAGTTCGACCATGCGTTCGGGGGCGAGTCCGGGGTCCTTGAGGGCGGCTTTGATGGCGGAATCGCGTTTTTGAAGCACGGTGCCGGACAGCAGGGCGAGGGTGTGTTCGGCAGCGAGCATGCCGTCTTCAGGGGCTCCTTCGATGGATGTCGCGCCTTGCAGTAATGCCCGGCGGTCGGGTTCGGGCAGACTGCCGATGAAGGCATTCACGGCGGCGTTGGAGTTGGGGTCCGGTGCGTCGGTGAGGATTTTTTCTAACAGCGGAATACCCTCCAGCCAGCGTGAGGCATCGTGGAGGGTTTCAAACTGTTCGTTCAGCAAGTGCTGCGCGGGTTGAGAGGTGAGAGCGAGGTCGCAGAGGAAGGCGACGATGCGATGAAGCTGAGTCGGCTCTTGAGGAGCGTTCTTGGTTTCTTCGCCTTGGTTGCGGTCGCGGTATTGCCGTTGCGGCTTGGATTTGATTTTCGCGATTTCTTCGCGCAGCGCCATCGATGAAGTTTGGAGGTGGGCCACCACGGAGTTGAGTTGGTTTTCGCGCGATGCGACGTCGCCCATCAGAGCCAGAATTTCAGCGCATTGGGTGAGAGCGGTGGATTTGCCTTCGGCGGTATTGAGCGTGCCTTCGTTGCGGGCGTGTTCGAGTTTGAAATCGAAGAACTCCTTGGCGTTATCCAGCAGTTCGCGGAAGGCCTCGGTGCCGTGGGCTTTGAGGTAGGTGTCGGGGTCGTCGCCTTGCGGCATGCAGACGACCTTCATTGAGAGTCCTGCTGGGGCGAGTTCTTTGAAGAGTCGTTCGCAGGCGGCGACGCCTGCTTTGTCGGAGTCGTAGCAAGCGATGACGTGTCCGGTGTATCGTTTGAGGAGGCGAGCATGCTCTTCGGTGAAAGCGGTGCCAAGTGGTGCGAGGGCGTGCTCGATGCCTTGTTCGTGGCAGGAGATCACATCGAGTTGACCTTCGCAAAGGAGGGCAGCTTTTTCCGTGAGGATGGGTTTCTTGGCTTTATCGAGAGCGTAGAGCGTTTTCGATTTGCGGAAGATCATCGTCTCAGGAGAGTTGACGTATTTTCCGCTGTTCTTGTTTTCACGAAGTTGCCTGCCGCTGAAGGCAATGACGTCGCCAATTTCATTGCGGACGGGAAACATCAGTCGGTCGAGAAAGCGGACGAAGAGTCCTGCACGTGGGTTGCTTTCATCGCGCAGGCTGCAGATGCCGGAGTCGGCGAGTTCGCGGCCGGAGAATTTCCGGGATTTCGCCCATTCGAGGAAGGCTTGTGAGTTGGCGGGCATCCAGCCGATGGTCCAGTTCTGAGCCATTTCGCGGCCAAAGCCACGGGATTTGATGTAGTCGCGTGCGTGCTCGGCATCTGGCGACTTCAGCAATTGTTCGTGGAAGAAATCGGCGGCCTCGCGGTGGAGGTCGAGGAGGCGTCCGCGGCGTCGGCGTTTTTGATCGGCGAGCGGGTCATTGTCTTCCTCTTTGAGTTGGATGCCCGCCTGATTTGCCAGCTTGCGGACCGCTTCGGTGAAGGGGAGATTTTCGTAGTCGCGAACAAAGCTAATGGCATCGCCGCCGACGCCACAGCCGAAGCAATGAAACGACTGACGTGCCGGGTTCACGTAGAACGATGGGGTTTTTTCGTTGTGGAACGGGCAGTTGGCGCGGAATTGCGAGCCGGCGCGTTTGAGTGGGACGTAGGACTGCACCAGGTCGACGATATCCGTCGCGCTGAGAACTTGTTCGATGCTTTCCTTGGGGATGATGGCCACTTCTTGGCAGAGCATACGGTTCCCGCGGGCCACGACAACTCTGCAGAGATCAAAAATGAAATCTTTCCCCGAATGGCTTGCAATGCAGAGCGGAGGCACGTCATTCTGCCGCCCCGCCGGCAACGGCATCAGGAGTCATTTGCTCGCTTAGCTCAGCGGTAGAGCGCTACCTTCACACGGTAGATGTCAGTGGTTCGATCCCACTAGCGAGTACCATTTTCGGCCCTACGGGCCGAGTTGATTGGTCAGTGGTTGATTGGTCATTGGGCAGTGGTTGACTGGGAACTTTGCGAGCCATGGAATGGCTTTTTCTGCTTGACCTTTTTTGGGGTCAGTCGCCGAGTGTGAGGGCCTTATGCAGAAACAACCCTTCCAGGCCCGGTCGACTTCTGAGCAAGTTGCGGATCATCTGCGTGATCGGATCAAATCCGGTCAACTGCTTGGATACATGCCGGGGGTGCATACGCTTTCGAAGGAGTATGGAATCCACCACACCACTGCAGCTGAAGCGCTTGGCCAGTTGCAAACGGAGGGTTATCTCAAGGGCTCGGGTGCTGGGAAAAGGCGTGAAATCCTGATACCGGAAAAAGCTGGTGGGGTTCGGCTCAAGGTGGCGATTCTACTCTATGAGCCGGAAGATATCGGCACGGAGCATATCAACGAATTACGACATCAATTGAGCAATGCGGGTCATGATATGGTGGTGGCTGGCAAGTCGCTGGTGGAATTGCATTTCGATGTGAAGCGCATTAGAACTGTCGTCCGCAAGACCAGGGCCGATGTCTGGATCGTGGTTGCTGCCTCGCGAGAGGTGCAGGAATGGTTCGTTGAGCAGAAAATTCCGGTCTTCGCGCTATTTGGCTATGCCGAAACAGAAGGTGTTGCTCACACCGGCCCGAGGAAAAGCCCGCAGTTGCGAGAGATTGTCCAGCGCTTGGTGAAGCTAAAACATGAGCGCATCGTCCTGTTGATCGCCGAGCAGGCGCACAGGAGTCACCCGGGTTCGTTGATTGAATCCTATCTGGATGAATTGAAGCTGCAGGGTTTGCCTGCGGGTGAGTACAACCTCCCTTATTGGAATCACGAGAAAGGGAGTTTGCAGAATTGTTTGAAAGCATCGTTTCAGCTCACGCCGCCCACTGCCTTGATCATGGATGATGCCATGTTGGTACCCGCAGTCCTGCAGTTTCTGAATGAGCGGAAGCTGACGATACCGGGTGATGTTTCTTTGATTTGCCTAGACGGTGACCCGAGCTTCAAGTGGATGAATCCTCCGCTTTACCGGCTCGAAACCGATTTGCAGATCTCGATGCGACATGCGGTGAACTGGGTCAATCGCGTGGCTAGGGGTAAAACGAACTGCCGCAAACATGACACCAAAGCAAAACTCATTGAAGGTGGAACCATCGGGCCTGCGCGGCATTGATGGAGGGTGAGGTGAGCTCTGAGTGATTCGCTAAACCTACCTGAAATACGCTATAGTTCTGAGGGGGGATTAACTTTGTTTCGTTTGTCGATTCGTGGATTGTAGGGGTGAATTTTAAGTTCCACCCCCCAGACGATCATGAATACAAGATACGCCCTTTTCCCTCTTATGGCTAAGCTGGTCACTGCCTTTCTTGTGACTCTCAGTCCGCTTGCCGTTCAAGGAGCGATCACTGTTACAGGAGGCGCTCCAACCACTGGCGTATACGCTGATGCGAGTGCTCAAACGTTTTCCTACACGGTTCAGAATGCGAACAGCATGTTGGTGATTGGCTTTTACACGGATTCTTTGGACACTCCAACCGAATTGACCTTTGGTGGTGTTGCGGCGAATGATTTCATCACCGACGGGCGTACGGCACTGGCATATTGGAAGAATCCTGACACGGGTAGCGGAACATTTGTGGCAAGTGGTATCACAACAGGAGCATTTCTTCCTGGCGCGTATGAACTCGCTGGTGTCGATTTGAACGCGACGGTCACAAGTAGCATCGGCACCACGATCACAACGCCTACAGACAACGAATTTGTCGTAAGCTATGCAGGTCGTAATATCAATACGGCCCCAGTACCCACCGGCACCTCGATTATTGATTCCAATCTATTCGCCATTAATACTGGAACCTCGGCTAAAGGTTCTCTAGGCGGAGGCACCGGTATTGCCGGTCTTGCGGGCTCACAAGATGTCAGTTGGTCGACGAACACGAATGATCAAGGCCGACTCAATTACTCCTTCCAAGCAGTCCCCGAGCCATCCGCTTTAATGCTCTGCGCGCTGGGCACCCTCCTCCTTCTGCGTCGCCGTCGCGGTTGATCAGTGCGGCAGCTTGGTTGATTGGTCACTGGGCAGTGGTTGACTGGGCATTAGCCATGTCACTCAAAAGGATCATTTTCGTTGATCGGATTGGCCCAGTTCTCGTCGAGCGGGACGCTAAAATTGTCATTGGAGGGTTCCTCGGCAAATGGATCGGCATTTGGGTCGTTAGGGTCGTAGGCTTTCTTGACCTCATCGAAAGGGTCGAAGAGAAGGTTATCATTGTTGAGTGATAGGGCTCCGCCTGATTTTGCGGCAATTAGCATTGTCGCTTCCCGCAGTGTGATATTCTTCATCTCGAGGTTGATGACGGGAAGTTGAATCTCATGATTCATGAGTGCCTTTTGTGCTCTCTCGGTCATCAATATTTGAAAACCTCTTTTGTGACCGAAGTAATCGTGGCTCTCGATGATTTCCTCAAACTTAGCATCCAGTTGTGAGGCATCGAGATGGTTCAGTTTGATGCGACTGAATTTTTCTTCAGTGTAAAAATCATAAGACGAATGAAAGTCATACCTGCTGAGGTAGATGTCTCCCTTATAGCAAAAGAAAGAGGTTCCGGTCATATCACAAACGTATTGCAGGAGGATATTGGCTGGGATATTTCGGACGCGAAGCTCCTCAATCGTGATGTCTCTTGTGGGTTTGAATAAGCGACCAAGCTCAGGAATATTCATCAAGTCGCTCCATGTTTCCTGCCCGAGTCGGATCTTGGGTCGTGGTTGATCGTCTGGCGTTTGCTTAGCGATTTCTTCGTTGAGGGCCTTGAGTGCGTCGGACAGTGCAATCTCTTCGAAATTGATTTCAGGGATGATGGTTCTTTTGAGAAATGCCGATATTTCCTTATTGCTGAGTTTTCTGGATCGCAAACGCTGCTTGCGCAGTGGACTGTCGGATTCTTCTCCACCACGGTCAGGGCGAAAGCGCATATTGACGGGTAAATTGTTAGAATCCCCCTTCATTTGAGAGGTGGAACTTGTGGTGCTCAGGGCCTGAATCATCCCATACGCCACGGCAGTGACGAGAAGGCCGATGATGAGGTATTTCTGGATGGGTTTCACTTGCTGGGTGAAGCGGGTTCGTTAGCAGGTTTGCTCCAGTTTTCGTCGAGGGGGATGTTGAAGGTCGCTGAGCTGGGAGAGGGGTAAGCAAAGGGATCTTGGTCGGCCATTTCGTTGAGTGGGTCATAGATGATTTCGCCGTCATCGATGTAGCTCATGGTGCCGCCACTGTGCATCAAGATTGTCATCACGGTGTGGCCGAGGGTAGCATTATCCAAATCCTGGTCATAGGTGGGTAGAGCGATCTGGCCACGGATCAGGGCTTCCTTTGCCTTCTTCGACATTCGTATCTTTATCGTGGGTTTGTTTCCGAAAAACTCATGATTTTGAACGATTGCGTTCACGGTGGGGGTGATTTGAGACGCATCTTTGCCGTTAAGATTGATGCGCCCCAAGGGTTCTTCATTGTAAAACTTTTCACCCGTGATGCGGTCCCATGAATTGCTGACGTAGACATTGCCTCGATAAATCCAGTATCTGCAGCGGCTGGCATCGCAGATGTATTTGACGAGAACCTCGGCGGGGATTTTTCGGAGACGAAGTTCTTGGATTGTTGGGATGCTAGAATATTCTACAGGAACCGCATGGTCCTCAACAAAGGATGCCGGACTCTTTGAAGTGACTGGAAATGATGAAACTAAATGAGATCGAATTTCGGGTCTGGACGGATGATCTGGCGACTGCTGCGCAATCAGTCGGTTCAGCTCTTTGAGAGCTTCGGTGAGAGAGATGTCCTGGAAATCGACCTTTGCGATGATGGTGTTGTGGAGGAAGTCTTGAACCTCTTGAGGGGAGAGAGGTGGATGGCGCTCGCGGGATTTGAATTTTTGTCTCTCGCTGCTTTCCCCATCCAATTGATGGCTCCTCTCGTTGGAAGAAGAGTTGTTGTCATGATTCGAAGAGAAAGCCGAGATTGCGCCGACCTTGAGTGTCACCAGCACAACGACCGTTACGCAGAGGATGATGGTGAGGTATTTGTGGAGTGGTTTCACTTGCTGGGTGAAGAAGGTTCCTTCGTTGCTTGGTTCCAGTTCTCGTCTAGGGGGATGTTGATTTGGCGACTTATAATGGTAGGATTGGATAAAATCTCATCAATGCTTCCTGTTGTGCGCTCGTTGAGCGGATCAAAGATGATTTCTCCAAACGTGTTTGATTGCTTCAAGTTGCCATTGCTTTGATCGCAGATGGTTTGAAGTGCTTCATTGATCGTTACGTTTTTGAGGTCGGTGGTAATGGTTGGTATAGAAATCTTGCCCGCAAGGAGTGCCTGTTGGGTTTGCTTCGACATCACGACATTGAATTTGGGTTTTTGGCCGAAATACTCATGGTCTTCGATCAATGATGAGAGTTCCGATCCAAAGCTAGCGATGCTTAGGTCATCAAACTGTACTTTGCGAAGATGTTCATCTGCATAGAATATGTAGGAAAAAAAAGGGCTCATGTCTTGAGTGATGTAGACGTTTCCTCGATAGATGAAAAACTGGGTATTGTAGGCATTGCAGACACTGCTAAGGGCGTTGAAGACCGTGGAGTCCTTGAGCTCGATTTTGTGCATAGGACGAACTTCCAGTGTGTAAATATTGGGAGTGTTGGAAGGGTTCGACACATCATGAATAAGCAATTTTGGTGGCTGTGATGCGTTGGAGGATAACTCGCGGATCTGTTGGTTCAGAGTTGCAGTGGCTTCAGCGAGAGTCGTGCCCTCAAGGCTCAGATCCGAGATGATGGTTTGTTGGAGAAGTTCTCTTACTTCGCGAGGTGTTCGTGTTGCCGTGCGTTCACGAACCTTGTGTTTCTGTTGAATGCCATCTTCGTCGTGTAGGTCTGCGCTAGCGGAGCGCGACGCACCCTGTGAGTTGGAATCATTGCCCCATTTGAAAATGGAGACTTCACCGACGTTGACCGTCACCAGCACAACAATTGTCGCGCAGAGGATGGCGATGAGGGATTTGTGCAGACGGTTCACGGTTCTATCTCATCATGGCCAGCCGTCTGAGGGAAGAGGCTTTTGCGTATGCTTTCGCATGCGGACCGCACGGAGTGCCGTCCCTGCCTGATGGACTATTTCTTCCTCGTGGCCTTCTGAGGGATTTCGAGGAGGGACTTGAGCTTTTTGATGTTCTCCGCCTGGGCTGGATCGTTGGCGATGTTGGTGTTCTCCAAAGGGTCGCTCTGATGATCGTAGAGCATGGTGCTGAGCACTTTGCCTTTGCGGACGTATTCGCTGTAGCGGTAGCGGTCGGTGCGAATGGATTCGCCGATACCATAGCGGCTGTAGGCGGTATCGTTGCTGGCGGTGTTAGGGGCCTTGAGGATTTTTGCGAAACTCGTTCCCTCAGCGGTTTTGGGTATGGGGACGCCGGTGAGCTCGCAGAGGGTTGGGAAGATGTCGACGGATTCAGTGAGCGCTGCTGAGCTTGCTCCTGCGGCGTGGTCTGGCACCTGCAAGATCAGAGGAATGTGGAGTGAGGATTCGAAGACCGAGTGTTTGCACCAGTAGGTGTGGTCGCCGAGGTTCCAGCCGTGATCGCCCCAGAGCACGATGATGGTGTTGTCGGTGAGTTTGAGTCGGTCGAGTTCAGCGAGCACCTTGCCAACTTGGGCATCGGTGTAACTAACGCATGCGTAGTAGCCGCGGATCAGCTCGAGGGCTTTCTCTTTCGGCATCGCGCCCTTTTTGGGGATGTCGGAATATTGTCGAAGTTCACCCCAACTGTGGCCTGATTCTTTGGGGGCATTTTTTGGAATGTTGTAGTTGTCTGGCAGCTTGATGCTGTCTTCAGGGTAGAGGTCCCAATACTTTTTCGGGGCAGAGAATGGGAGGTGAGGTTTGAGAAAGCCCACGGCGAGGAAAAAGGGTTGGTCTTTCTTTTTCGCGAGGCGCTGAAGTTCCGATACCGCTTTGTCCGCAATCATGCCGTCCTTGTAGCGATTGTCTGGAACATCGGCGGATTCGGTGGATGGCCCACGTTCTTCTTTTTTGACCACCGTGTTGAGGTGGTTGGGGCCTTTGGGGAACCAAGGAGTTTTGGTCCATCCATCGATGCTGTCCTTGCGGTTGTGGTAGATTTTTCCGAGCGAGATCGTTTCGTAACCATGTTCCTTGAACTGGCCGTTCATCGTGGTGGCCCATGGGACTTGTTCTTGGGCGACAGCGGTGTGTTTGAGGAAGCGGTTGGGGGTTGGGCGCACGCTGGTGAACAAGCTAGCCCGTGATGCGCCACAGGTGGCGACCGACGTGTAGGCCTTGGTGAACTGGACACCGCGGCTTGCGAGCTTGTCGATATGGGGCGATTGGATGTGCTTCGCGCCGTAGCAGTTGAGCTCTGGCCGGAGGTCGTCCACCGCGATAAAGAGAATGTTCGGTTTCTCGGCCGAGTGGGCGATCGGGACTCCAAGAGCGACAAAGGTGGAGATGCAGATAGCGCGTAGCATGAGATCATTCATGCTATTTTGGGGAGTGGCGGTCAATCCTTTGACTCAAGTCAAATGGCCATCCACTACTCCACCTCGATGCCCATTTTCCGTGCGCGCTCATGCCAGAGTTTTCGGGCGTGTTGTTGGAGGTCGGCCACTTGTTCGTTTTCGTCGACAATTTCGATGCCGAAGATGGTTTCAATGATGTCTTCGAAGGTGACCAAGCCCACGGTGGTGCCGAACTCATCGTTGACCAGCATGATGTGGTGTCGGTCGACCGCAAAGCGTTGGAAGAGGCTGTCGAGTGAAGTGTAGTCGGAGGTGACTTCGATGGGTTTGCTAATATCAGCTAGCGTCTTGGAGCTGTGCGGGTCCTTCAAGTGGGCTGCGAACACATCGCCACGGATCACGAATCCAGTGAAGTCATCTTTCGCCTTGTCGAAGATTGGAATGCGGGTGAAGGGGAGGTCGGCGATCAGGCGCGGGAACTCGGAGAGCAGGGTGTCATGTGGGAGTGAGAAGATCACGGTGCGCGGCGTCATGATGTTGGACACCTTCATGCCATCGAGTTGGATCATGTTGTGAACGAATCGACTCTCGCGTTTGCGCAGTGATCCGCTGGCGGCGCCCATGCGAGCCATGGCGAGGATTTCATCGCGCTGCTCGGAGATATCGGGCTCTGATTTTTTTGGAGCGATGATGCCAGTGAGTGACTTTGATGCGAGCACTAGGGGTTTCAGGGCAGTGATGAGGAAGATCAAAACCGTCGAGCTCACAGGGCCCAATTGATTGGCGAAGCGTGCGCCGATGGTTTTCGGAATGATTTCGGTGAAGACCAGGATGGCGATGGTAAGGACGCCCGCAAAGATGGCTTCACCTGTGTTGCCGGTTAGCTTGGCGTATTGAGCGCCAGCGCCAGCCGCGCCCATGGTGTGTGCGATCGTGTTGAGCGTAAGAATGGCCGAGAGCGGTCGGTCGATGTCATACTTCAGCATTTCCATCCGCTTGCCCCACGGGTGACCGTTTTCTTTGGCACGCTCGATCGCGGATGGTGTGACGGTCAGCAGGGTCGCCTCCAAGATGGAGCAGATAAATGAGACGGTGATCGCCAGTAGGATGTAGAAAATGAGTAGTGGCATTCGTGGTAGCCCGTAGGGATATCGTGAAGCTCAACACAAGATGCCGACGGAGAGAGAATCAAGTTTAGAATGAGCGAATCTGATCATATAGGGCCGATCATGGATAGAGCTCGCGGGTGTCACCTTTTTTGGGTTTCATGGGTTCATGGCCAAACGCAGCCCATTTTTACCGATTCTCACATGGTTTGCCTTCGTGCTTGTCACTTTTTGTGCGCCTGCCATTGGGGCGATTTCGCCGCCGGGTGATTGGTACATGACAATTGAAAAGCCTTCATGGAATCCGCCAGGTTGGGTGTTTGGGCCTGTCTGGACTTTCCTGTATTTCGCGATGGCGACGGCGGCTTGGCGCGTCTGGCGAAAAAATGGCTGGGCGCTAGCGATGGCCTTGTATGGCGTCCAGCTTGTGTTCAATGCTGCGTGGACTCCGGTGTTTTTTGGAGCCCATCAGATCGGTTGGGCATTGGTCGTGATTGTCTTGCTGTGGCTGGCTGCGGTGGCAACTGCCGTCGCATTCTTTCGTGCCGACAAGCTATCAGGCGCCTTGATGGTGCCTTACCTCATGTGGCTGTCGTTCGCCACATTCTTGAACTTCACTCTGTGGCAGTTGAATGAATGAATTCTGACGAACAAAAAAGCTGATGCGCTTTTCGAACATCAGCTTTTGTGAGGTAGCGCCTCAAAGGCACTAGTTTGAACAACCTTAAACAACCAATTAAAAATGGTAGATCAGACCTGCCTTGATTGTGTGATCGTAATTGTCTGGCGTGGTGAGTGGCACTTGATAACCGAAGCGCACATCCATGTCTTGGCTAATGCCGTAACTGACACCTAGCAAGCCATCTACACCAAAGTCACCTCTATCTTCACCTGTGGTGGGTGAGCTACCCGTGAACTCGGCATGGATGTTCAGGATGCCTTGGCTGTGTGAATGGCTGTGTGTGCCAATATTTTCTGAGCATGGAGTGGGATTGAGGGAAAACGATTTTGCAAAAGCGACTCCAAATACGAACTCCGTTTCATCTGCATCAAAGTTGTGTTCGACCCCGAGTTGCGTGCTAAGAGTGTACCAGTTGCCGAGGTCGTGCCATGTGGCGATGCCGGGAGCAATCGCTGTTTCACTGCCAAAGGCCTCACTGCCAGCGGGTAATTCAAACTCAGTTTGGATTGTGAAGATATTGCGATCCCCTTCATAGATCGTTGCACGCGGTACGACAATGAGGGCTCCAAAGCCTTCTTCAGTTGATCCGCTTGTGGGGTTTTCGTGGGTGTAGGGAAGCTCAACGATAATGCCAAGTTGCCTTGTGAATGCCCACTCAAGTTCAAGTTCAGCCTCCTGCTCAGTGAAGTCGTCACCTGAAACGTATGAATACGATGTGATTAGGTCGCGACCCGTAAGCGCGGGCTCAACACCAAAGCCATGTATGATTGGAACACCCGTTCGGCTAATTTGGCATTGGTCGAATGGCTCAAAAAACCGGCTCTCGGCATCACTCGCAATCGTCGATAGAGAGAAGGTTGATCCCAGAATTGTGATGAATAATGGAGTTGTGTAATTCATGTTGCGCATTTCTATTACGGGTTTTTTTACAGCGTCAACCCATAAACGCAAATTAATTGCAACTGCAACTAGATGACGTTAGTGGGAGGATTCAGAATCTGTAAATCAGGCCTGTGGTAAAGCCATGGTTGATCTCATGTGGGGTGCTGAGTGGGAAGATGTATCCGGCACGAATATCGAATGATTCAGAGAGATTGAGGCTAACACCGATCAGGCTTTCCAAGGAGACATCACCGCGGTCGTCTCCATCGATCGGGGTGCTACCCATTAGTTCAAGGTGGTAGTTGATTTGGCTGCGGTCGCCGCTGTGATCGCATTCGCCATCTACACAGGTGTGAGCGAATTTGCCGCTGTCTGATTTGATCAAGGCGAGGTTGAACTGAAGTTCTTTGTCCTCGGTATCGAATTCGTGTTCGACCGAAATTTCCGAGCTCAAGGTGAACCAGTTACCGAGGTCGGTCCAAACGATGACGCCGGGGGCGATTGTGGTGTCGTTATCGAGGGTGGTGTTTCCAATGGGCAGGCCAAATTCGGATTTTAAGGCGACCAGGAATCGCTCGGTTTCGAGGATGGTGGCGCGCGGGGTGAGAGAGAGCTTACCGAAGTCGGTCTTGGCGGGCGAGCCGTTGATGTTTTCTCTGATGTAGGGGATTTCAGCGAAGAGGCCGATTTGTTGGGTGATGGCCCAGTTGAGTTGGGCGTCGAGTTGTTGTTCCGTAACCCCATTGCCGTTGCGGTAGCGATGATTGAGGAAGAAATCGCGTCCGGTGAAGGCTGGTTGGGTGGTGAACGAGTAGATGTAAGGTGAGCCAAGTTTGCTCAGGTGGTAATGCTTGAAGGGTTCGGTGAGAGTGAAGGGTTTGTCTTCGCCAGGGTGCACTGTGGGGTCGGCATAAACGGTGAGTTGGTCCATCATGCCGAGATCATCCGCTACAGATTGCGCCATCGATTCATTTGCCAGCCCAAGAAGGCAGCCAATGGCAAATAGAAGGAGGGCGGATTTCGGGGAGATCATCGAGAAAGTGCTAAAATGGTCGAACCAGCGGCGAGGTCAATTTTTAACGATGGATGAAATGTGTTGATGAATGCGCGGTATGTGCGTTGGTTTTTGTTATGAAATTGCTGCCACTGATCTGTGGGTTGGGGATCGCAAGCACGGTGCTTGCGGCCGATGGGGTGCGCTCTGGCCATGCTTCGGCGAAGTGGTTGGTGCAGCAGGAGTCGGTCAAGCCGGGGGAGACATTCATGACGGTGGTTCAGTTGGAGGTCGATCGAGATTGGCATGTCTATTGGACCAACCCAGGCGATGCAGGCATGCCAACC
This sequence comes from Luteolibacter sp., assembly GCA_043566505.1. Lineage (GTDB taxonomy): Bacteria > Verrucomicrobiota > Verrucomicrobiia > Verrucomicrobiales > Akkermansiaceae > Luteolibacter. Next base: position 2,438,345 of record CP121322.1, read on the forward strand.
AGTGTCAGTTTGACCACGCCAAAAGGCTGGGTGAGCAAGGGCTTGTTGCATCCCGTTCCCGGGAAGTTTCTCACGGGTGAGTTGCATGGCTTTGGTCATGGTGGAGTGGTCGATTATGGGTTGCCATTCGAGGTGCCTGAGGGATTCGAGGGAGATGGGGTTTTGAAGGCGGAGGTGTCGTGGCTGACTTGCAACAATGAGGCCTGCATTCCGGGTAATGCGACTTTGGAGTTGGTGCTGAAAGGCGGAGTGATTCAAGGCGCGCATGTTGCGGAAAAGACCGTGAAGAATGCCTTTGCGAACTTGCCCGCCGATGCTGCAGAGAAAGTGATTCTGACAGCCACTGGCGTCGGCGATCTGTGGAAGCTGACTCTTCGAGGCGCAGGTGCTCTCGGTTTCGATCCGGCAGCTGCGCAATTGTTCGTGGAAACCCCACAGGTGGTGGCGCCATCGGCCGAGGTGAAGTTTGTGAAATCGGGCGATCACTGGACCGCCGACTGCCCCAAAAGCGCCTACGCTCCGAAATCCTTGGAAAAACTGGCGATTCTCTTGGCTTCTGAGGAGAAAAAGCAGGCGGTGAGGATTGAGGCGAAATTGTCAGAATAAATCTTTGGACAAGATCCGTTAGCTAGGCATCGTATGCTTGATACTACACCTATTGTTATGAAAAATATCTTACTTACTGGTCTCCTCACCCTCGCGGGTTCCGTTGTTGCGCTTGCTGTCGATCCTGGCGCTGATGCTCCAAGCTTCAAAGGCACCAACTTGAAGTCTGAAGAAGTGTCGCTTGAGTCCCTCAAGGGCAAAGTGGTGGTTCTCGAATGGGTGAACTTCGGTTGTCCCTTTGTGAAGAAGCACTACAGCTCCGGTAACATGCAGAAGTTGCAGAAAGATGCCGCTGGCAAAGATGTGGTTTGGATCACCGTCAACTCATCGGCAGAAGGCAAGCAAGGCTACATGGCACCTGAGAAAATGGCCAAGAAAGCCGAGGAAGAAAGCAGTGCTGCTACCCATTTCGTCATGGATACCAATGGCGCCATCGGCAAAGCCTACGATGCCAAAGTAACTCCCCACATGATCATCATCGGCAAAGACGGCAAGGTTGCCTACAACGGTGCGATTGACGACAAGCCAAGCACCAATGCGGATGATATCGCTTCATCAGAGCCTTTGTTCAAGAATGCGCTAGATGCCGTTATTTCGGGCAAAGAAGTCAAGAATGCCAAGAACAAGCCATATGGCTGCGGCGTTAAGTATTAATTTCGTTCATTTTCAACCAACCCGACCTTCTTCTGAAGGTCGGGTTTTTTGTTGATCCGGCTTGCCCAAAGTCCTCTGGCGGTGCATGGAGGTGGCGTGACAAGAGACCTTGTAGCCGACCCAGCGTGGGAGGAAAAAGATTTGGGGCAGCCGCTTCCAGATTCTCCTCACGCGTGCTCTGTCGCATTGCCGACTTGGAGTTCGGTGGTGGGTTATGAAGAAGGTCGTCAAAAGGTGATCAAAAGAATGCGTTTGGGTTACCCGCGGTTCTTTCGTCATCCCGCCGTTGAGCGCCTGTTTGAGAATGCCAAATCGGAAGTCGCGAGCGAGGGAGAAGAGGTGATTGTTTTGCCGACACGTGAGTCGGTGCAGCGCGCGCATCGATGGGTCGAGCGCAAGTCAGAGGCCGCTTTGAGGATAGCAAGTTTTCACGGGCTGCACGCATTGATCGTTCCAGAGAAAGCCAAGGTCGATGCCGGGTTGTATTGGCGTTTTTCCGGTGAGATCGTGAGCAGCCGGCAAGCGCAGGATTTCTTGGATGGCAATTTGCGTGAGGGATCGAAGTCGCATCTGGTTGCCAGAAGCGTGGCGAAATTCAGTCAGTCTGACCCAAAGGATACCTTCATCTTTTCCACCGGCATGGCCGCTGTAACCGCCGTTCTACGCGCGTTGCCGGGCGTGGGGCAGGGGAAGAAGACGCTGCAGTTGGAGTTTCCATACGTCGATTCACTCAAGGTTCAGGAGCATTTTGGCCAAGGTGTCGTGTATCTCAACGAAGCGTCGGGCGAGTCATTCGACGAGGCGATCAAGCGGATCCGCAAAGGAGAGTTCGCGGCCGTGTTTACCGAAGTGCCAAGCAACCCCTTGCTGCGCACCGTGGATTTGAAACGGGTGGCCGATGCCTGTTCTGAGGGTGGTATGCCACTGGTGGTGGATGACTCCGCAAGTGGTCCGTTCAATGTGGATGCGTTGAAGTATGCCGATGTGATGACCGGTAGTCTAACCAAGTGGATTTCGGGTGCGGGTGATGTCATGGCGGGTATGGCTGCGGTTCGTGAAAATTCAAAATTTGCAGAGTCCATTCGGGAGTCGTTAGAGAAAGCCTCTAAAGAAATCGCGCCGTTGTACATCGGTGATGCAGAGGTCATGTTGTCGAACATGAAGGGGTATGCCAAGCGGATGAAGCAGGTGAATGCCAACGGTCTCGCGATGGCTGAATGGTTGTCGAAGCATCCAGATGTGGATGAGGTGTGGCATCCGTCTTTAACAACTCGTGAATCTTACGATGATGTGAAGCGAAAGGATGGGGGCTATGGCGGATTGATTTCTTTTGCACTCAAGGCACCAAAGAAAAAGACACCGAAGTTTTATGATGCGTTGAAGTTCTGCAAAGGACCGAGTTTTGGCACGCCATTCACCTTGGTGTGTCCTTATGTTTTGTTAGCGCATTACCATGAGACGGAGTGGACCGAAGGATGCGGTGTGCCGACCAACTTGTTGCGAGTGTCTGTGGGGCAGGAGCCGACAGAAGACTTGATCAAAGGATTTGAAGAGGCGTTTGAAGCGATTTGAGATTTTAGATAAGTCCTGGATAGGGTTTCGTGGCGCTTGTGGGTCCATCAAAGTGTTCACTCATGAACTCATCCCAGAGGCCTTTGGTCTTTTCTGAGAGGTTTTCGGTCATCCGCTCGGAGCAAGCATGGCAAAGCATCAGCGGAAGCGGGCCGAGGTCGAGTGTGCCTGATGAATCAAAAAGCGCCGAGATCGCAAAGCCCGTGGCATCGTCGCGCTCGCTTTCGCAGGCAATGCAGTGCGAGAAACGGTTGGCGGGCTCGGGATCGATCGTGAAATCGGCAAGGCGTTGCTCCCAAGATATCTCGGTTTCGAGGAACACGCGCACCGATTCTTTGGATACCTCCGAGATTTCAGCGCTCACTAGATCGCGGCATGGCTGGCAGATGGCGTATTCCAAGAGGCATTCGCCCTTGAAAAAGTCTTTGTTGATCAGCCATGGGGCGGCGACTTCCAGAAGCGGGAGTTTGCAGCGGATGCAGTGTGAAAATGACTCTCCAGTTTCCTCAGAGCGTAGCCAGTCGTCGATGGTTCGCATGCTTTTAGATTAAAGGCGCAGGTCGATTGGGAAACAGAAAAAACCGAGTTGCTGGCCTTCTGTTCTCTGTCTTATCACTGCGCCTTTTCCATAAGAATTGCTTATGTTCTTAAGCGATGCCCGAAGTTGCGGGAATTATTGCCCGGGGAATTAGGTTTTCGATTCCTCAAAGATCGATACCTTAGGGCGTTCTTTCGTTGATCACATGGAGTGGTCATCTCATCGATTCAAATACTTCAATTACCATGTCAGACGCATCAAAATGCCCGTTCGCATCCGCTAAAGCTCCAGCAGGAGGAGGAACTACCAACACCGAGTGGTGGCCCAATCGGTTGAAGGTCGAGTTGCTCACGCAGCATTCTGACAAGTCTGACCCGATGGAGGGCGATTTCGATTATGCAGCTGAGTTCAAATCGCTCGATCTTGAAGCCTTGAAAAGCGACCTCGCTGATTTGATGACCGATTCACAGGACTGGTGGCCGGCGGACTTTGGGCATTACGGTCCATTCTTCATCCGCATGGCGTGGCACAGTGCTGGAACTTACCGCACAGGCGATGGTCGTGGCGGTGGTGGTCGGGGTCAGCAGCGCTTTGCGCCGCTCAACAGTTGGCCAGACAACGGAAACTTGGACAAAGCACGTCGACTGCTGTGGCCGATCAAACAGAAGTATGGTCGCAAGATTTCTTGGGCTGATTTGATGATTTTGACTGGCAACGTTGCGCTTGAGAGCATGGGCTTCAAAACGTTTGGTTTTGCGGGTGGTCGGGCTGACACCTGGGAGCCAGACATGGATGTTTACTGGGGTCGTGAGACTGAGTGGTTGGGTGGCAACGAACGCTACGAAGCCAATCCTGAAGAGCGCGATTTGGAGAACCCACTTGCAGCGGTGCAGATGGGATTGATTTACGTGAATCCGGAAGGCCCAAATGGCGAACCGGATCCGTTGAAGGCGGCCCATGACATTCGCGAGACCTTTGGCCGGATGGCCATGAACGATGAGGAGACCGTTGCGTTGATTGCGGGCGGTCACACCTTTGGTAAGACTCACGGTGCTGGACCCGCAGATCACGTCGGGTTTGACCCAGAAGGGGCTTCGATTGAAGAGCAAGGCTTTGGTTGGACGAGCACTTACAAGAGCGGCAAGGGTGGCGATGCGATCACCAGTGGCCTTGAGGTGACTTGGACCAGCACTCCGACCAAGTGGAGCAATGGATACTTTGACAACCTGTTCAAGTACGAGTGGGAACTCACCAAGAGCCCTGCGGGAGCGAATCAATGGACGCCAAAAGATGGAGCCGGTGATGGCACGGTGCCGCACGCGCACGATGCCGATCAGATGATTGCTCCATCGATGCTCACCACCGACCTCGCATTGAAGGTCGACCCCGAGTATGAAAAGATCTCGCGTCGTTTTCATGAGAACCCCGAGGAATTTGCGGATGCCTTTGCTCGTGCTTGGTTCAAGCTGACCCACCGCGACATGGGTCCACGTTCGCGTTACTTGGGCTCCGATGTTCCAAGTGAGGAATTGATCTGGGAAGATCCGATTCCAGCAGTGGATCACAAGTTGATCGACGATGCGGATATCGCGGCCCTCAAAGAGAAGATCGCAGGAACCGGGATCAAGCCGACTCAATTGGCATTCACTGCTTGGTCATCCGCTGGGACCTTCCGTGGTTCTGACAAACGGGGGGGTGCCAATGGTGCGCGCATCCGTTTGGCTCCGCAGAAAAGCTGGGAAGTGAACAAGCCGGATCAATTGTCGGTGATTCTCTCCTCGCTAGAAAAAGTTCAGTCCGACTTCAATGCGAGTCTCAGTGATGGCAAGAAAGTGTCCTTGGCCGACGTCATCGTGCTCGCTGGATCAGTGGGTATTGAGCAAGCGGCCAAAGCCGCGGGTCATGATGTGACGGTTCCATTCACGCCGGGTCGCATGGATGCGCTGGAAGAGCAGACCGATATCGATGCCATGGAAGTGCTCGAGCCATATGCAGATCCATTTCGCAACTACCTGAAGGGTGCTTACTCGATTCCTGCAGAGGCATTGATGATCGACCGTGCACAGCTTCTAACACTCAACCCAACGGAACTCACTGTATTGATCGGTGGCATGCGTGCGCTTGGCTGCAATGCCGATGGATCTGACTACGGTATTTTCACCGATCGTCCTGGAACACTCAGCAACGACTTCTTTGTCAATCTTCTCGATATGGCGACTGAATGGAAACAAGCGTCGCCATGTGGCAATGCGTTTGTCGGTGTCGATCGCGCCACCGGTGATCCAAAATGGAAAGCCACTCGAGTCGATTTGGTCTTTGGTTCCAATTCCATCCTGCGTGCGCAAGCAGAGGTTTACGCCTGCGCGGATGGGGAGAAGAAGTTCGTGAAGGACTTCGTTGCCGCTTGGAGCAAGGTGATGGAATTGGATCGGTTTGCGGCTTTTTAAGCCGTGTTCTTGGTTCCTAGTTCTTGGTTCTTGGTTCTTGGTTCTTGGTTCTTGGTTCTTGGTTCTTGGTTCTTGGTTCTTGGTTGGGCTACGCGCTTTTCATTGGCAACGACGCTACGCGGTAGAGTCGGTTGATCGGGCCGATCAACCCTACCGTTGAAGAGGAGTGCGGAGCTCGACTTTTAGACTTTCGACTTTAAGACCTTTAGACACGCGAGGTTTACCTCGCGTCCCTTTATCTGCGACCGACTTTGGCTTCTCGTTGCTGGGCGGGGGTGAGGCCGCTGTTTTCGAGCCAGACACGGGCGTTTTCGGGATCGCGGCGGTGGTAGGCGTAGCCGACACGGATGAGCGAGCGCGTGCGGAGCTGAGGGTCTGAGATGTTGCCAGCCCATTGAATGGCTGCCTGCGGGTCTTGCCAGGCGTATCCACGCGTGAAACCCGCGATGGCGGCATCACGCTGTGGTGAGTCGCTCATGTTTTTTAGGTAGGCGGTGGCGGCATCTGGGTCGCGGTCTTCCCATTCCCCGAGAGCTTCACTGAAGCCACGATTCTGGGCATTTCCTTCTGGGAGCGTCTCCAGCCATTGAGTTGCTGCCGCGGCATTGGTTTCTGCCCATTCGCCACTGATCTCGCCAATGGCGGAGGCAGCGTAAGGTTTGTCGGCGTAGTCTTGTGCCCAAGCAGCTGCAGCTTGAGGGTCTTTGCGGGCATATTCCTGAGTGATGCGGCGCATGGCTGCGCCTTTGGCATCGCCTTCAGGTAGCGAGTTCACCCAGGTCGCGGCAGCTTCTGGCCCATTTTTGCGTAGGGCTTCATTGGCGACGGCATACATCAGGCGATTGGTTTGTCGAGGGTCGTCCTCAGGGCTCATTTCCAAAGCGACTTGAGTGGCAAGGTCGATATTGTTGTCGGCTAGGCCAGCGATGAGGTTTTGAACGAGTCGTGCACGCTGCCCTTCAAGTTCTTCCGGAAGACTGGCCATGGCAGCGATGGCGCCTTGCGGATCGGTCGCTGCCCAGCCCATGAGAGTGGCGTTCAGATCGGGCTCATCACTTTGCAGAGCGAAGTCAAATGCTTCACGGCCTTTGAGGGCCCCCATGGCATAGTTGAATTCTGTCCAAATGCGGTCGTCAGCATTGTGTTCGACGAGTTGCTCGCGGATTTCCATGACATTGTCTTCAGTCATGTTTTCGAGGACCTTGGCGAAGGCGAGTCGGCGGGTGATTGGGCTGGGGTCGGTGACCGATTGGATGGTCAACGCTTTTAGGCCGACACGGTCGAGGCTGTAGCTACCGAAAAGTTTTTCCAGCGGGCCAGCGGCGGAATCGGTGTTGCGTTCACCGCGTCCGTTGCGTGAAGAACTTGATGAGCCAAAGCGGGAGTCAGAACCGCTGCGGGAACCGTCGAGTTCTTGGCCTGTGACTGGGTCGTATGACCATGAGTCTTGGCTATCCGAGTCGGTAGCTTTCGAGCCGATGTAGAAGGCGGCGATCGCGGCGACAGCCCAGCCGACGTGGATCAAGTGTTGGGTTTTCATAACGAGTCAATCTAGTCCTTGTTGCGATTGTCGCAAGCTGGTGTTTTGCAATGAGCGCCGTGGAATAAGGGAATTGTGTAGGGAAATGAGGTGATTGCGCGCAGCTAGCTGTTGCTTAGCCCGCCGTCGCTCTACGAGCTATGGTGCGCAGCCTTCGCCAAGGCTTTCAATGTCTTGCCTTTGGCGATTTCTTGGCTTGCCAGCTGAAGCCTTGGCGAAGGCTGGTGGGCAATATCGAAGAATGTGGAATTGCCTGAGATGCATCGAGTGCTGGATTGATGTGGCTTAATCGAAATGCCTCTTGCAAAACTCACGTCCAGATCCTGATTTGAGGTATTTCTCGAAGCGGTCGGCGACTTCTTTGCGATCGAATGCGAAGTAGTTCTTGATGTGCCAAGGAGCATGTTCGCTCGTATGCTGGTTGTTTCCTGAGTTGTGTTCAGAGATGCGCCTTTTGAGATCGTTGGTTGAGCCTATGTAATGGCGATCAGAATACTTACGGCTCTGGAGGATGTAGACGTAATGCATTGAGTGTGAAGGGTGGTGTTTGCGATGCGATACAACTTCTGGGTGATGCGGTCCGCCTCCGTTTCACTTACAACGCGACACCAGCTTTTGGTCCGCCTCCGCTTTGCTTACGGCGCGACACCAGCCTCATGACAGCTCGCCTGTGCGAGCTGTCATGAGGCTGGTGGTCCCGCCAGGAATCGAACCTGGACTTACGGCTTCGGAGGCCATCGTCTTTTGTTGTATTTGCTAGCTATTTTAGCAGGTGGTAACCAAAGGTAACCATTTTCGGCTTGTGCGGCACCGAGTGGAACAGTATAGAACCGCCATGAGGACGCGCGTAACAATCTCAGAAACTCCGAGCCATCCGAAGTGCTCGCATAGGGTTAGGTATCCGAGTGAGGGAGGAAAGATCAAGCAGCGTTGGTTCACTAACGAAACCGACGCCTTGGCGTTCAAGAAGGAGCAAGAGGAGCAGGTTGGATTCAATGGTAGTGACTTCGGCACGATCACCGACGAAGAGAGAAACGCTCTCTCATTCTGGCGATCTTTCAAGACGTCGTCGCCGACAGCTCCCGAGTTGCCCGTCGTCCTTCGAGCTTACTCGAAGACTTGGAAGGAGAAAAATGCATCCATCACGATCAAGGCCGCTCTTGCTAAGTTTATCATCCATCAGGAGGCCGAGGGCGCGAGCGTTCGCCACGTAGCCAGCATCAGGAGTAGGGTGGGGCGGCTTGTCACGGATCACGGCGAGAAGGTCGTCGCGGCGATGGACTCCGGCACCTTCTCCGATTGGCTCAATGGCTTGCGCGGCACGCGAGCCGACAAAGTTGGGGACAAACTCACGATGACCACGCGGGACAATCTCAAGAAGACTTGCCGCACGTTCTTTTCATACTGCGTCGAGCGCGGGTGGACTTCGATAAACCCCGTTCCTCTCGCCGCCAAGAAGCGGACCAGAGAGCACCGCATCGCCAAGCGCAAGGCACCGGCAATCATGCAGCCGTCGGACATTGAGAAATTCCTTCACAAGATCGAGGAGATTTCAGAGGTGATTCTGCCGTTTTGGCTCTTCAAGTTCTTTGCTGGTATTCGCGACGCCGAAGCGGGGCGGATGGATTGGAGAATGGTCGACCTCGAGAAGGGGGAGGTCAATCTACCGGCAGAAATTACAAAGACCGGCGATGCCCGCAAGGTGAAGATCGAGCCAGTGCTCCGAGACTGGCTCACGCCCTACGCAAAGAAGGCTGGACCAGTAGCGCCCGCAGCGACGACGGTTCGTTGCCACTACAAGAAAGTACTTCGCCACCTTCGAGCGCCGAAGAAGAAGGGAGGCAAGCCGCAGGTGTTTGAATTCCCCTCGAATGCAGCCCGCCATAGTTTCGGTACCTTCCATCTCTATCACTTCCGCAACCCGGGCGAGACGGCAATCCAACTCGGGCACAAGGGCAATCCTGCGATGCTTTGGGAGCATTATGCCAACCCAGCCGCCGAAGAGCTCGCAGAGGCATTCTGGCTCATCAAATCGGGCAAGGAAAAGGTCGTGAGCATCAGCAAAGGAAGGAGGATGGCGTGAGTAGACCGAAGAAAGAGCGCGAGCTGCCAAAATCTAGGCGGACGCCAGATGCTGGTAAGCCCATTGGTCTTGATGGCAATTTTGCAAAACGATATGTAGGTGTATGGTCTGCAAAGATGGATCCTCTGAATGAGAGCCCCGATTTGGTGAACCTCCTAGGCCCAATAATTTGCGGAAGTGCTGGCGAGTCTGAAGAGAGAGAGCTGCTTGAGTATTTCACAAAACTTATTCTCAATGCTACGCCAGAGGAGACCGAAAAAGCATTTAACAAGATTTTGAAAATCAAAAGGAACGTTATGCTAGGGGATCGACGAGCATACGCTCTGATGGCTTACAGTCATTATTTCGACGAGGCAGGAAAAGAGCCGAGCAAGGCAAAGCTCAAGGCCTACATGATAGCGCGTAAAGATATATACAAGGATCAACCCGGACCAGAGGAGCCGTGGACACGACTCTGGAAGGAGACTGGGCTTTTTGGCATGTCTGATAGGTGAGAAGGCACCTATACACGAAACCCTAGTTTAATGCTTACGACATGAAACGAACGGAGCTGCACGCTGCGCTCTGTGATTGCTAATACATCAACATTACTGAAGCGAACGGAGGCCGCAGAAAGACTCCGACAAAGTGTTCGCAACGTGGACAAGCTGATTGCAACTGGAGATTTGGCCGCCGTCCGGATAGGCCGATCGGTCTTGATTAGAGAATCCGCAATTGAGCTATTCATTGAGGCAAGAGAAAGCCGTGCGAATAGAATCAAGAGGGGAGGGCGTAAGTGAGAGCAAAGCGCCGCCAAGTGTCAGTCGACGATCATTGGAAGTTTCGCGAGACGATTGCGATCCAGCCAGAGTTTGATGAGATTGACGAAGCTTTGGCCGATCCCATCCTCGAGCATCTGCCGCAACGAACATCTGCGCACAAAGCTAACCGTGTGCTGAGTGTTCTGGACCAGATCGACATCGAAGACTCTAGCCGAATGGACTCAGATCGAAGCGCCTGCATTAAGTTGATAGAACGCACTTATGGACGCGGGACATTGCAAGCATTTCTCCGCACTGCCCAACCCGACTTGAGGGGACAGACGGGCGCGGAATTATTGCAGGGGAGTCCCGGCGAGCTGCTCGATCATCTCAAACGCCTGCAGCAACAGCAGACGGCCAAATCAGCAGATGATTCCCAGCTTCAACGCCTCTTGGCAAAAGTTGACGAAATCGAAGAAGAACAACTGAGAGAGTCAAGCCGATGAGCTTAATTACCAAAACGCAAGAGGCTGCATCCCCTGCAAGGGAGACGGTCCGAGAGTCAAAATGCACCGGTAAACTAATGAATGCCAGAGAACATTCTCAGCCGAAACTCATGCAATCAGATAGAATTCGGCCTAGCGCCGAAGAAGCTGCAAAGCAATTGATCCGCTCATGGTGTGATTATCATCCGCAGATCTCAAACACGATTGATCCGACGCAGATGCCTGGACTTTTAGCCGAGGTGGGTAAGCGAGTATTGCAAGCCACCCTTGAAGAGGGAGCCGAGGGATTTCATGGTATTATGCCGTACTTCATTGATTCATTAGATGGCGTTCGCGCTGAGTTTGTTGAGTGCAATCAGGGCAATTCTCCACAACCTAAAGACTGCGGGAAGCTACTCGAAATCATAGCTGATTATGATCAGGCCTATCGTCACGACTTGCGGGCAGCCAAACTCAGCAAGGCTATTGAGAGCGGTGAGGACACCGTGCCGATTATCCGTGAATTTCAAGAATTAGATTCACCCACTGTAGGTCGCGCCTTTCCTATTACTCGCGCAGGATTATCGGATGGAGTGGCTGTCGCTTCGGATTTCGTGGAAGGCCTTTTGACCGAAGGAGCTGCGAGCGTCATTTATGGTCCGAGTAACTGTGGAAAATCGTTTTGGATTCTCGACCTCGCTGTTTCGGTCGCATCAGGTAAGCCTTTCCGTGATGAGCTTGCGGTAGACCAAGGGGCGGTCGTTTACGTCGCACTCGAGGGCAGCTTTGGAATGACCAATAGAATTGAAGCCCTGAAGCGTGCTGGTAGGTTGGACAAATCCACGCCTCTCTATTTATGCGATGCTCCGATCTCTCTTCTCGAAGTTGGACATGCTGTCAAACTTGCCCAGTCAGTAAAGAATGCCGCAAGTGAGAGCGCTTTGCCATGCCGCCTTGTGATTCTCGACACGCTTTCACGCGCAATGGCTGGAGGTGACGAGAACTCAGGAAAGGACATGACCGCCGCTGTGGCTTCTATCGATGCTATACGAGCAGCTACAGGCGCGCACGTTGCTGTGGTGCATCACTGCGGGAAAGATGAAGCAAGGGGCGCACGTGGGCACTCATCGCTCAGGGCGGCCGTTGATACCGAGATTGAAGTCACCCGAGTAGATGGAGAATCAATTTCGACCGTGCGAGTCACAAAGCAAAGAGACATGTCGATAGGTGAGCCGATGCCGTTTTCTCTACCGTCCATCACCCTTGGCGCAGATCGAAGGGGTAAGCCTATTACTTCATGCACGGTTCATCACGAAGACTCAATCATGGCAGCCACGAAAGCCAAAGCTGGAAGACCGCCCGCAGTAACTGACGAGGAGCTCCTCTCACTACTACCAATGGAGACGACAGCATCATGGAGGAAAGCAGCAAGCAATGAACTTGGGGTTTCCAGTTCCACTTTTCATCGTAATCGCGCAAGATTGGAAGGCGTGAAGGCCGTCAAAAAATCAGATGGGTGGGTAAGAGTGTGAGCAGTCCCAAAACTATTTTGGGACAGTCCCAAAACCATTTCGGGACAACTCGGGAGGCACTAGTCCCATTATCCCGTATCTCTTTAGATACGGGATAATGGGACAGAGACAATTCCTGTGACCTGAAACACGTCCACAAACCCCATGGTAGTAGATCAATCGTTATCACTCACAATCGAAGCCATGAGTGCACCGTCACCACTATTCCGCCGGCCCTCAAACTTCACTGTCGCAGCCGAGGGGGGCTTGAGTTTGAAAGGTGATGTTGAATGCGGGATGGGGCGAATTGGCTTTTCTGAGCCGCTGATCTGGTTAGTGTTTTGCACACTATTCAGTGCCCAATGATAGTAGGCGCTCCGCCTTAAGCTCAAGTTATGTCGTTAACCGCTCATCAAGCAAAATACCTTGCCTCCGAGATGACCTGCCGAGGACAGGCTGACAGTATCCAGAAATTTGCAGGCACGCTGGCGGATGCCAAGGTGGACATGAATCCTCATCAGGTCGAAGCCGCGCTTTTTGCCTTCAAATCGCCGCTTTCAAAGGGGGCCATTCTGGCAGACGAGGTTGGGCTAGGAAAAACCATTGAGGCTGGAATCTTGCTTTCCCAAATGTGGGCGGAAGGAAAGCGGAAGATCCTTCTTATTATGCCGGCTTCACTCAGGAAGCAGTGGAGTCTCGAACTCCTCGATAAGTTTTACCTGCCAAGCTATATCCTTGAGGGAGTGTCCTTCAACAAGTGCATCAAGCAGGGTGAGCCGAACCCGTTTGATCGCAGAGGAGCTGAAATCGTCATTTGCTCGCATCAGTTTGCTTCGGGAAAGGACGAATTCGTGATGCGCACCCAGTGGGATCTGGTCGTGATCGACGAAGCGCACCGCCTTCGTAATGTTTACAAGCCGAACAACAAGACAGCGCAGCGTCTCCGCGCCGCGCTTGAGGGGCGCCGTAAGATTCTTCTCACCGCCACACCACTACAGAACAACCTTCTTGAACTCTATGGCCTTGTCTCGTTCATCGATGAACACGCCTTCGGCGATAAACGCTCCTTCTCATCCCAATACAACCGCTCGCCCAGCGAAGACAGCCTCAGCGAGCTGAAAGCCAGACTTGCTCCTTTCTGCCAGCGCACCCTGCGCCGCCAAGTCACTGAATACGTTAGCTACACCGCACGTTCAGCACTTACCCAAAACTTCGCTCCTAGCGACGACGAACAAGCTCTGTATGAGCTCGTCTCTGACTACTTGCAGCGTGAAGAGCTACACGCATTGCCGCCCCAGCAGAGGCACCTGCTCACCCTGATCCTCCGCAAGCTCCTCGCATCGTCCACTTACGCCATTGCCGGAGCGCTCAACTCCATGCATGCGCGCCTCTCGAAGGTGCTGGCGGATGACACGAGCGCTCGCAATGCCCTCCTCGAAGACATCGACGAAGACACGGATGGCGAGTTCAGCGAGGAGGGCGAGCTTGACTCAGAAATCCACGAAGCCGATCTCGAAGAAACCCTCACCGATGCAGAGCGCAAAGCCCTCGCTGCCGAAATTAACGAGCTCGCTTCCTTCCGCGATCAGGCAACCGCAATTACGGAGAATGCCAAAGGGGAGGCTCTCATCATTGCCTTGGAAAAAGGCTTCTGTGAGATGAAGAAAAACAAGGCTCCGGACAAAGCCATTATCTTCACCGAGTCCCGGCGCACTCAGAACTATCTCGTCCAGCGTCTTACGGAGGCAGGCTATGGCGATCACCTCGTCCTTTTCAACGGATCGAACAATGACGAGCAATCCCGCGCTATCTACACACAGTGGAAGCAGGAAAACTCCGGCACGGACCGCATTGCTGGCTCCCGCTCTGCAGATATGCGCCAAGCACTCGTCGATCACTTCCGCAGCTCTGCCCGTATTATGATCGCTACCGAGGCCGCAGCTGAGGGGATCAACCTCCAGTTCTGCTCTCTCTTGATCAACTACGACCTCCCGTGGAATCCCCAGCGCATTGAGCAACGGATCGGCCGTTGCCACCGCTACGGCCAGGAGCACGACGTTGTCGTCATCAATTTCCTCAACACGAAGAATGCAGCAGATCTGCGCGTTTACGAACTCCTATCCCAGAAGCTCAAACTCTTCGACGGTGTCTTCGGCTCTTCCGATGAAGTCCTCGGCACGCTCGCCTCCGGCATGGACTTTGAAAGCCGGGTTGCTGAGATTTATCAGAAATGCCGCCGAGCGGAAGATATCCAGAAAGCCTTCGATACCCTTCAGGAGCAGCTTGACGAGCAAATCCAAGTCCGCCTCCGCGATACCCGCACCCAGCTTCTTGAAAACTTCGATAGCGAGGTTGCCGACAAGCTCCGCCTCCACAAGGCGCGGGGACAATCCTATCTGAATCGCATCCAGACTACGCTCTGGACACTTACCGCCCATATCCTCGCAGACCGGGCGATGTTTGATCCCGCCGGCCACTTCTTTACCATTGGTCGTGCGCCTTACACCGAGCATACGCAAAAGGAAATACCGCTCGGGCGCTATGAGCTGACCACTGGACGGGAGAACCCTCCCAACGCCCACCGCTACCGCCTTCATCATCCGTTGGCAAAGGCCATCATCGCGCAGGCGAAAGCGCTCCCCACGGACTTTGCCCACCTCACCTTTGATTACACCGGTTCAGAGGGCAGTTCGTTGAAACTTGAGCCAATCGCAAGCTCCACCGGCCTGCTCCAGGCGACACTGGTCACCACCACCACAGGCGTTGATCCATCCATCGCCACCAGTGAAGACGCACTCATCCTCACTGCGGTTACGGATACCGGAGAAACCCTCACCGGAGACCAAGCTCACGCCATACTGAATCTCCCCGCCACCAGCCAATCCGGCATTGCACCGGATCTCGCCACACTCGAAGCACAGGTCGAGCAAAGCGTCACCACCCATCTCACCGGATGCGAAGAACGCAGAGTAGCCCTCTTCGAGGCGGAAAGGCAGAAGCTCGATCTATGGGCAGACGAGCAGA
Source organism: Luteolibacter sp. (assembly GCA_043566505.1). GTDB lineage: Bacteria > Verrucomicrobiota > Verrucomicrobiia > Verrucomicrobiales > Akkermansiaceae > Luteolibacter. Next base: position 2,453,545 of record CP121322.1, read on the forward strand.
TCAAGGCATCCGATGACGAGCTGAAGAAGGTAAAAACCGACATCCGCGAGCTTCGCAATGCCTCCCACAAAGCCCCCGACCTCGCCGAGAAAGCCGAGATCGAAACGAAGATCCGGGATCTTGAGCGCAGGCAACGCCGCCTCCGCCAGACCATCTTCGATGTGGAGGACGAAATCCTCGCCAAGCGCGACGCACTCATTGACGATGTGCACCGTCAGCTCGCTAGCGATAGCCAGCGCAAAACCCTCTTCACCATCCGCTTCACCGTCGCTTAAACTCCGCCGAACCCTTTTCCCTTTCTTATGTCCGAATCCGCCAACTTCATCAAACTCAAGGCCAAGCTCGCCGAACTCTTCGAGCTGGATAAGGCCGATCTCGACTTCGGCATCTACCGCATCCTGCGCCAGCGTCACAAGGAGATCACCGACTTCCTCGACAACAAGCTCAGGAAAACCGCTGCCGATACCCTCGCCGAATTCGCCGAGACGGATACCGGCCAGATCAAGGCGGATCTCACGAAAGCGGAAGCGGCCGCCGAGGCTGCGGGCATCTCCGCAGATGTCTCTCCCAAGGTCAACGAGCTGCGGAAGAAACTTGCCGAGACTCCCGACCAATCCGCCATCGAGGAGGAAGTTTACTCCCACGTCTATACCTTCTTCTCCCGTTACTATGATGGCGGCGATTTCATCTCCCAGCGCCGTTACAAGGGCGGCGATTCCTACGCCATTCCCTACGATGGGGAAGAGGTGAAGCTGATTTGGGCGAACATGGATCAATACTACATCAAGTCCTCCGAACTCCTCCGCGACTACACCTTCCGATGGAAACCCCTCGGCGAGGCAAAGGAAGACGAACTCGCCCTGAATGCGGAGGAAAAAGAGGAAGTCGTCGTCCGCTTCAAGCTCATTGAGGGCGATACGGAAAAGGACAACCGCAAGTCCTCTGGAAATACCACCCGCGCCTTCTCCCTGGATACGGAAAATCCCATGGAGTGCTCCGATACCGAGCTAGTTCTCCGTTTCCGATACAGCGAGCACCCGAGCAAAACCAATCTACAGGTGCACCTTGATACCGATACCCTAAAGACGCTTGGAACAGATCTCCCGGCAGCTTGGAAAAAACGTCTTTTTGCAAAAGCTCCGACGGAGAAGAATGCAACTCGCACCGTCCTCGAAAAACACCTTCGGAGCTACACTTCGAAGCACCAGTTCGATTACTTCATTCACAAAAACCTTGGAGGTTTCCTCCGTCGGGAACTCGATTTCTTCCTCAAGAATGAAGTCATGCACCTTGACGACATCGAGGACGAGAGCGCCGTTGAGGTTGAGAGCTATCTTGGGAAGCTACGCGCCGTGCGCCGGATAGCCAAGCCAGTGATAGAGATGCTGGAGCATCTTGAGAATTTCCAAAAGAATCTCTGGCTTAAGAAGAAATTTGTCGTCGAGACACGCTACGTTTTCACCTTAGACAGGGTGCCGGAAGAGCTGCTGCCCGTGATCGCGAAATGTCAGGCGCAATTTGACGAATGGGAAGAGTTGCTGAAACTCTCAAAAGCAAAGGGATTTGCGAAAACAACTGAATTCTTGGCTACGCAGCCACATCTCATGATTGATACGCGTCACTTTGATGGCGCATTCACGGCCAAGCTTTTGGCCTCGGTTGAAGACCTTGATGACACACTCGAAGGGCTTTGCATTCATGGTGACAACTTCCATGCGTTGCGGAGCATTGAGGAAACCTACCGCAAGCGGATCAAATTCACCTATTTAGATCCTCCTTACAATACTGCTGTAAGTTCCATCCCCTACAAGAACGACCTCAAGCACTCGTCGTGGGCGACGATGATGAGAGATCGGCTAGCACACTGCGCAACAACTCTTCGTAATGATGGTGCGATTTACGTCAGTATCGATAAGAATGAACGGTCGTCGCTGGAGGCGGCAATGGATCAGACGTTTGGTGCGATCAATAAGGTCGAGGAGTTGATTTGGGCTCAAAATACTAACGATGGACGATCACCAACATTCTCGACAAACCATGAGTATGTCCTCGTTTACTCAGGTGATATAGATGCTGTCGAAAGAGATGTGAAAATGTTTCGCGAGCCGAAACCTGGGTTGATTCAGGTAATGGAACTGCTAGCAGAATTAGAGTCCCTTAATTTATCGCCTACGGAGATTGAGGTGCGTTTGAAGGCTCTCTATTCCGAAATGAAAGAGGAATACAAGTCAGAGTGTTTATCGCGGGGTTTGAGTTGGGATGACGAACAAAAGAATGATCCGTGCAAGGGGATTTACAGTTATACAAATGCGGAATATCGCTCTAAAGATGGGATCTACATACCCCACGACAAGGAAAATTGTGCCGGAGCTTCGATCTGGGTATATACAGAAAGTGATTGGACGATAATGGAATCGGATAAGAAGCAATCTGCTACTACCCGGAACCCAGATGACTTCAACTTTCGCTACTACGTACCGGTGCATCCAATCACCAAGAAACCTTGTAAGGTCTCAAAACGGGGATGGAAAGGAACACTCCTCATTGATCCGAAACATCCAGATCGAAATAGCTTTCAATCTTTAGAAGATGATCATCGCATTGCCTATGGTGTAGATGAAAATAAGGTTCCTAGGCAGAAAAGATTTCTTCACGAAGTTGATACGAATGTTTGTAAGAGTATTTTTGTCGATTATGCGGATGGAGAAAAACAGACCGCTGCATTATTTGGTCGGGCGGGAGTTTTTCTTGCGCCTAAACATACGAACTTCATCAAGCGCTTCGCTTTGCAAGCCTCAGAGGTAGGCGACATTGCCATGGACTGCTTTGGTGGCACGGGATCAACTGCTGACGCCATCCTTGAACTGAACAAGCTAGGGGAGGGGAATCGGAAATACATTACGGCTGAGATGGGCTTGCATTTCGATGGGATCATCATCCCTCGTCTTAAGAAGTCCGTTTACAGCAGCCTCTGGAATGCAGGGAAGCCGGTTACTCGAAATAGCGGGCTTTCCCATGCTTTCAAAATCATTCGCCTTGAAAGTTACGAGGACTGCTTGAACAACCTCGAACTGCGCCAATCGACGGAACAAAAGAAGGCAGTCGACAAAAATCCCGCAGCTAAAGACGACTATTACCTTCGCTACTTCCTCGACGTGGAGAGCCAAGATTCCCTACTGAATGTCGCAGCGTTCCGCCGGCCTTTTGACTACAAGCTTGATATCGCGACAAGCAGTGCTGGAGAAACGGTTTCCACCCCCGTTGATTTCGTTGAGACGTTTAACTGGCTGCTAGGGATGAGGGTTGGCCACATCGACCACACCCGCGGATTCGTCACTGTGACTGGAACCGATCGTGAACAGAAGCAACGTTTCCTGGTGATCTGGCGAAATTTGGAAGGGGATGATGCGAAAGATCATGCCGCGCTCACCAAGTTCCTCGATGGGATCAAGGTCAATCCCGGCGACACGGAGTATGACGCGATCTACCTGAACGGTGCGCACACTCTGGACGATCCGCATAACAAGATCCGCCTTACAGAAGAGCACTTCCACCGCCTCATGTTCGAGGGCACCGAGTAACACATCCGTATGCACTTCTCTGACAAACTCGTCCTCAGCCAGTGGCTTCTCTCCCTCCTCGGGATCGAGGAGACCAAGACCATTGCCGACTTCATCTCCGCCCCCGAATTCGAGGGATGGGCGGGTGATGGTCAGTCCCGTTTCCTCAATCAGCTCCTCGTCCGCCTGCCATCCGAAGAATCGCGCCAGATCAAGGATGCGGAGTTACGCGATGCGGACTTGCAAGTGGTCGCCCACTGGAAGCACATCACTGCCAGGCGGAACATCAAGACAGGCCAGACTCTCTATCCGCTCTACTTCCAGTATCTCGCCCTCATCGCAACTGAGTTCTATCTTGCCCGGTATTTTCAGGCACCCGCCAATCTGGTTGCTGCCTTAAATGGACGAGTGGCCAAGTTCAATGCAGAGATTCCCAAAGCCCACCAGCTTCCCGATTATGAGGAGAGTGATCTCAACAAGCTCGCTTTCTGGATGGCGACAGGCAGCGGCAAGACCCTGATCATGCACTGCCAGCTACGGCAGTATCTCTACCACATCGGAAAAGCTGGGAAGCGAGCCAGCCTCAACAAGATCATCCTCCTCACGCCCAACGAGGGCCTCTCCGTCCAGCACCTCGCGGAGCTTGAAGAATCCGATATCGAGGCAGCTCTCTTCGATAAAGACGGGTCCGACAACCTCTTTACCGGAAGGGGAGTCGATATCATCGATATTCACAAGCTCGCTGATAAATCCGGAGATAAGACCGTGGCAGTGGATTCCTTCGAGGGCAACAATCTCGTGCTCGTCGATGAAGGTCACCGTGGTTCTGGCGGAGACGCCTGGATGGAACGCCGAGCAAAGCTATGTGCAGATGGTTTCTCCTTCGAATACTCCGCCACCTTTGGCCAAGCAATCAAGGCTGCCACTGGGGCGAAAAAGAAGAAGTTGGAGCACGAATATGCGCGCTGTATCGCCTTTGATTACTCCTACAAATACTTCTACGGGGATGGCTACGGCAAAGACTTCCACATTCTCAACCTCCAAGAGGAACAGGAAGACGAGACCCGGCCTCTTTACCTGACTGCCTGCTTGCTCGGCTTTTTTCAGCAATGCCTTCGCTTCGGGCAGGAGACCAATACGCTCAAGCCCTACGGTCTGGCGGACCCTCTCCTGATCTTTGTCGGGCGCTCCGTGCTGTCCTCTGGCTCAACTCTGACCGCAGAAGGCAAAAAGACTGCGGCGGATATGGTCGAGATACTACTTTTTCTCGCCCGCTTCATCGGTGACCGCCAAGCGACTGAGCGCCGCCTCTGCCTCCTGCTTCAAAAGAAGTCCGACCTCATTGCCAAAGGCCACCGAATCTTCGACGACTTCTTCCCTCTGGTTGGTACACGGTATAGCCCGGATGCGACGGGCGCGGCAAAGCTTTACAAGGATATCCTAGCGAACCTCTTTAACGCCTCATCCGGTGGAACGCTACATGCAGTCCACCTCACCGGATCAGACGGCGAGATCGGTTTGCGTGTAGGTGCGACCAACGACTATTTTGGAGTGGTCAACGTGGGTGAGTCAAAGAAGCTCTGTGACCTGTTGGAGGAAGAGAAGACGGATGCCGATAACCTGACTGTCGATAGCCAGCCATTTTCCCATTCATTGTTCGCGGATATTAATCGTCCCGGTTCCCCCATTCGTCTGCTCATGGGTTCCAAGAAATTCACAGAGGGATGGAGTTCATGGCGCGTGAGCACGATGGGCTTCATGAACATCGGCAAGAAGGAAGGCTCCGAGATCATCCAGCTCTTCGGCCGTGGTGTGCGCCTTAAAGGATACCAGTTCACCCTCAAGCGCTCCTCCCGCCTCGATCCGCTCCATTACCGCGATGGTGACGGAAAGGCCATGATCCATCCTGAACACATTGAGCTTCTCGAAACTCTCAACATCTTCGGCGTCCGCAGCGACTACATGAAGGAGTTCGAGGAATACCTGGAGGAAGAAGGACTGGGGGATGAAGACCGCCCTCAGCTCATCGTGCTGCCCACGATTAAGACTCTTGCCAGAACGGACCTTAAGATTCTCGGAAGGAAGCCTGATGCCCCGGAGTTCAAGAAGGAGGAGAAACTCTGGCTGGAGTCTCTCGAAGGCGAACTCACTTACAAAGTCCACGCTGATTGGTATCCAAGACTCGAATCCCAAAAAAGCCGTGGATCAACTTCGCCGGATGGTGCTGCAATCAATCTGACAAGCTTGACTGAGATCCATCTAGCCTTCGTGAATTGGGATGAAGTTTACTTTGCCCTCGAAGAGCACAAACGCCAGAAGGCGCTCTACAATATCCTGTTTTCACCCGAGATCCTCCGAGAGCTCGCTCATAAGAGCTGGTGGTATACATTGGCAATTCCCGCCAACTTCCTCGAATTCGGAGGAAGCTTCTCCCGCACCCGCCTTTGGCAGGAAATCGTCACCGGCTTGCTCAAAGGCTACCTGGATCGCTTCTACTCCCACCACAAAAACAACTTCGATGCGCCTTATCTTGAAATCCAGCAACTCAAGGCGGATGCCCCAAGTTTCATCACCGAATACCGCGCACTGGTGAAGAAGTCTGAAGTTGCTCTCATTCAGCAACTTACTGATCTGGCGGAGAAGTTTAAAGGGGGCGATCTCGCCGAACTCAGCCTCGGCCAGATGGAGGTCTTCGGCTTCGGCAATCATCTCTATCATCCGCTCATCTCAGTCACCCGGGACCAAGCAACCCGCTCAATCATCAAGGTTAGTCCAGTTGATCTTAACCCAGGTGAGAAAGACTTCGTCCTCCACCTCAAAGACTTCTGCGGTTCGGCTAAAGGACAAGCTCTAGCCAAAGAATACGACATCTACCTCCTTCGCAACCAAAGCCGTGGAACCGGGTTTGGTTACTTCCAGAACTCCGGGTTCTATCCCGACTTCCTTCTTTGGTTAGTTCGCAAAGATGGTCATCAATTCGTCACTTTCCTTGATCCAAAAGGTCTAAGATCAATCACGGACCATTTCAATAACCCGAAAGTGAAGTTCTACGAACAGTTAGCTAAGTTGGAGGCCGAACAACTGAATGATGACAAGCTGGCGCTAAACTCATTTCTAGTCTCCAACAGTCATCAGCACGACCTTAAGTGGCCCTCTCCATCCAATCCACATAACCAAGCCAGTCTCACGGACTACCATGACCATCATGTCTATTTCCAAAAAGACAATCCGGACACGTATGTTGAGGAGCTGGTAAATGCCATAATTTCCTGATTCGTCATGGATGATCGTCCTGCTTGTAGGGCTTCGCGCGTAATGCTGACGAAATTAGTTATTTTCGACGGCTATCCAACAGTCAGGGTTTGGAGTTTTTTGAGTGCCTAAAAGCGCTTAAGGCTGACGTGTGCTAATTGTCTTTGGTTGTTGTGCTGGCGCTTTCTTCGATGAGAATAGTTGAAATCCTGCTTATTACATGCTTCCCCGCAGACTCATCTGTCTCATAATGCACTGGAATGCGATCTCAGACTCATTACGACATCATTGGTGATATCCACGGCCAATATCACAAGCTCAAGGCCTTGATGGAGTGTCTTGGCTACAAGTCCCATGAATTGGGTTTCTCTCCTCCAGAGGGCCATCAAGCGATCTTTCTAGGAGATCTGATCGATCCTAAGCCGGGCTTCACTACACAAGGGGGAGTTAAGTCCACATTGGAGGCTGTTAAGGCCATGTGTGACCGTGGAGATGCTCAGTGCATCATGGGCAATCACGAGCTGAACGCCATCTACTACCACAGCAAAGGAGATGATGACGAATGGCTTCGGGAGCGAAGCCCTAAGAATGTTAAAATGCACAAAGGGACTCTCGATGATTTTCCATGCTATGGGGAACAGGAAAGTGATTGGCAGCAAATTTGGATGCCTTGGATGAAGGCTCTGCCTTTCTACCTAGAAGAGGATGGATTCCGAGTCATTCACGCCTCATGGCATCCTGAGTTAATAAAGCGACTTAATGGTAGAGACCATTCCTGCCCAGACTTCTTCCAAGCCGCAGCAGATCCAAGCACACCTGAGGGCGAAGCCATGGAGATCTTACTCAAGGGGGTAGAGATTAAATTACCAGATGGTGTTAAATTCAAGGATCACACTGATTCTCCTAGGTATCACATTCGCGTCCGATGGTGGGAACTTCCCGCATCTGGAATTACATACGATCAGTTGGTATACCCGGCCAATCCCGCTATTCCTTCTGAGCCTGTTCGTGAGGAGTCTTTTGATGAGATTCAAGGCTATGGTATCTCTGAACCTCCAGTGTTCTTTGGCCATTACCTCAAACCCGCAATCAATCCGCCAGCGCCAGAGCGAAACAATGTAGCGTGCTTGGATTATTCAGCGGCTAAGTCAGGACCTCTAGTCGCATACCGATGGCAAGGTGAGGAGGAAATCAATCCTCACCACTATGTGTGTTCTACGGACTAATACACTGGATCAATTATTCGGGGCATCGCGCGCGTGCGCGCAATACTGAAACAAGCTATTTTCGGGGGCGACCCATCAGTCAGCCTTTGGGTTTCTTTAGTCCCTGAAGAGTAAGAACTGACGACTATGCGTATACTGTAGCCAATTATGGAATCCTGAGACACATTTAGATTAATGAAATTAGTTACAGGCAAGAGTAAGGCCAAGGAGTTCTCCAAGGAGACAATCGAAAAGGCTCTCAAAGAGGTGTCCAGCAAGGAGAACGCTGCTGAAGCAGAAACAAGACATGGAGGCCAAAAAGAATGGCAAGAAGGAGGCCTAAACACTCCCTATAGAGAGCTGTTTAATTACTCATCGGACCAAAGCGGTCCCCGATGGATGATGGCTCAATACACGCTCAAACGTCAGGCGCAACTCGACTTGCAGCTATTACGGGAAGACGAGCAAAGGCCGCGCCTGTAAGAATGGCGAAGGCAAGGCGTGTGGGATTGGCATGCTGTTTTAAATACAGAAATCACCAGTAATTGACTATTCTATTAAAGGTGGCATTTGGGTTGTTTAATAGTGAGGGCAATAATTTCGGGCCTTCAACAAATTTCTTTAACCATGGCACGCTGGAAAAGTAACTTAGCTTATCAACAATTTGATCTAGCTCATATGCCTGCTTAAGGCACGCGGCTTCGTAATAAAGGCGAGCAAGCGACAACTTGATTATGTAGTCATCTGATGCATAGCCATCAATGGAGGTCTCATAGTAAAATTCACTGCTGCCGTCCGGCATCTTGCGTTCAATACAGCAGGCAGATGATTTTTTAAGAAACTTTTTAGATTCAATAAAGTATGCACTAACAATTTCATTGTATGGAATTGCGAAAGATGCAGGGTTGTCTAGTGCGTTCATTAATGCTCTCTCTCTTTTTGCATTGATGGAATTAGTGATGGATTCTCCTATTATAAGTCCTGGAATGATTCCTAGTGCGTTCATGCTTATTGCATTGGCAAGAAGGCCGTTAGAGTATTTTTTTCGTTTTCCATCACTCACAAACAATAATCCATATTTACATAACATGGATGCGCCGGCGGGGTTTATTTCAGGTTTGGAGTCTTTTCCAGCCCATGCCTCTGAGTAAGGAGCTGCCTGATTGGAATCACTCGTTCCACCAAGGCTGCCACTAGTAGCGATCGCATTTTTTGATGATGAGGGAATGGTGTCGTTTTTAGCCAACGAGAACTTTATTGCGCCAACAGATGCGCATGATTTACCCGTTGGATTAAATGGTATCGAAACCCTATTGATTGGGTCTTTCTTGCTTGCTGGACTTGCTGGACTTGCTGGACTTGCTGGACTTGCTGGACTTGCTGGACTTGCTGGACTTGCTGGACTTGCTGGACTTGCTGGACTTGCTGGACTTGCTGGACTTGCTGGCTGTGGAACATATGTCTCTTGGGTGCAATGAGAACATGTGTGGTGAGCGCCTAATTTACTAAGTGGCGCATCATTAATTATCTTACCACAGCGCATACAGTGAAATGGGGCTACGTATACGTGCCCCGGCACATGAATCGATGCCGAGCAAGAAGGGCATGAAATGCTCGTGTCAGCTTCACTCTCATCTGTGTCGAGGTTGTGACCACAATACATACAGAAAAAATTTATCATAACTGTGATTTGGCACTGTAAGAGTCCCTTGATACTGGATAGATCGCAATTAGAATTTCGGAGGGGGCATCAGTTGTCAATGATGACATCGATTTTCTCAAGCGATCTGACGATGTAATCAGCTTGCCGCTGAAGAGCATGAGTGATTGTGGCTGACCTGCTGCCTACTATTTCAAACAACACCGCCCCATGGAGAGCGTGAACCATGGAGGCGAAATCAATGTTTTCTCCGTGGATGGGGTTTGATTAAGAAATTTTGGTGTGTAGTAAGGAGTTATGGAAATTTTCTACACTGTAATCCTTTGCGTGTTCTCAATATGGCCAGCGCTGGTTTACTTTTTCGCCTATGAGGTAAGCGAATCCATCAAGCGCCATGAGAAGAGGCGCCGCGCATCCAAGCCGTGGGCCCCCTGGCAACTGGTTCTGGTTTGGTTTAGCTTTTTGGGAATTTATTCCGCGATCGGCGCACTAGTCATGGATGTTGGAGGGGTTTACGTTGTCGCATATGCTATAGGCGGCGTGTTTTTTCTCACGATGATCGTGGCGTATCATGAGGCGCTGGATGCTCGCATTGAAAGAAAAGAGAAGGAAATTGATGATGACAAAAAGCGCTTCGGAATCAGTGGGGAATAAGACCGACGCTGGTTATTGCGATCTCTCGCCATCACCATGGGAATCTCGTTATGGTGGGGGAGAAATGTTGAGATTTATGGGAAGAACGCGATTGATAAAGCAATGAAGACTAAAGGCTTCACGATTGACAGCGAGACCGGCATGGTTCCTCTCCTTTCAGAGCGTTTAAACCTCAGGATTTCATGAAGTCGTTTTCGAAGCAATAACTGCCGAGCCTCAGCGATTACACTGGCTCATGTTTAACTCGCTGCCGAAGATGGCGCTGCAAGTTGTTCTATTGTTCCCAGAGTTATGCAAATTGAGGCTCTTGTTTGCGGAGTTAGCTTTTGATCCACAAGTGGGTGTGAGCGGAGTTGATCGATAATCGTGTAATCGAGATTGCCGAAACGAAGCTCTACAGGGATGTGACCGTGATATTTGAGGAGCGGATTGAGCTGACTTAATGTATCTTGCCAAGTATCCTTTTTGGATTGAGAGGCGTCATTTCCGGGGGCTTTCTTCAAGTGACCGCGTAGTGCTGCCGCCGCCTCATCATCGACTGCCATGGATGGGAACTCTTTCAAGAGGCTGTCAGGTGAGCTCCCAATGCCAGTCTGCTGGCCTTTGAGGGCAAAAACGAGGTGCGCTTCAAGCGATGGAAATTCACCCTTTATCTCACTTAGGCGCTTTTTTGCCACTGTTGTAGCGCTTTGTAATTCACTATAGGTAAGGGTTTGCATGTTTTGGATCTTGTTTAGTTACTTATCTGAGGATGTGAGAGTCCCCTTCAATGGGACATATTAAAAGTATGCTTCTAGGCTTCTTGACGCCTCAGCTCCTGTGGAGTTGATACACAATCGGCTGAATGGAGGGCTGACTAGCTAAATTTAGGAGGCGCCAGCTTGTTTCTATTCATTGAACTAATTAATACGGGCATCGCGCGCGCGAGGCATCTTTGTGCTGATCAAATCAACCGATGCAGCTACGGACACCATATGGCCTTGCTGGAGAACTTAGTGAAGGGTAACCAAAGGTAACCAAAATGAACAGCTATTGAGTGCTCTTCTGTTCGATTTCGTGCCAGTTGAGGCAGTATCTGATTTTCGACTAAATGCTTAAAAGCCTATATTTATTAGGTGTTTGGGCTGATTTTGGGCTGGTGGTCCCGCCAGGAATCGAACCTGGACCTACGGCTTCGGAGGCCATCGTCCTATCCATTGGACCACGGGACCTTGTGTCAGCTACGTCAGAAGGCTTACCCAGCGGTGAGGCGCTTGGCAAGGGAAGGATTCTCACTCCTCCAACAACTCAATCGCTAGATTGTCGTATTGTTCGCTGGTGATGAGAAAGGGATGTGGCTGCTGGTTCATCAAACCATAATAATAGCCATGACGGCTCGGGTCATTGGTGGGGGCGAGAAGCAAGGTGCGGACGGTGACGCCTGTGACTTGATCATCGTCATCTTTGACTTCTTCAAAAGCGGTGAAGGCCATGCTCGGTTGAGTGAGGGCCTGGAGGGCTTTGGCGTCATCCTCCGCCAACCAGCGAAAGACCTCTAGGCCTTCAATTTTACCGAGCACGAAGTTGGCGCGGGACGAGATGAGCTGGGGAGTGATGTCTTTGTTGGACTTTTCCGCCGACCATTTGTCATCTGCCCAAGCGTATTTCAAGATGATGGGCGGGTTTTCATCTTTTTGTCGAACCAGCGATGTGAGGTTGAAGCGGTTGATCGACCATAGTCGGCCGTGCTTCCACTCATAGGGGTGAATGGCGATGGCTCTGATGAGGGATGGGTCGACTTTCATGACGGTGGGTGTTCCCAGTCGATTGACGAAATAGTCACCATTGGTGCTGATGCCGAAACGGAGTTCGAGGGCTTCGTTGTTTGTAGCCAAGAAGCGAAGGACCAAGATAGGCCGGTCGAGGCCCCAGGGTGAGAAGTCGCTAGCCGCATCACTTTCAAACCCAATCGCGCGAGTGGTGGTGACGGCTTTGAGTAAGTCGAATAAGCGACCTTCGTTGGCGAGGAAAGTGTCGTCGCCGATGCTTGCCATCCAGGGATCAGATTCGGTGCGTGAAATGATGATCTCGTTGCCAGTGATCGGGTCGATTGATATGGACTTCAGCGCAGCAACGTTGAGGTGGGTGAGGGTGGGGTCGCGCAGGGTGTTGACGTCGAGCGGAAGGTCCGCAAGCGAAACGATTCCCGGCAAGGGTTTGATCGGCAAATCGAAGACCGTGTTGGGTCGATCGCTGATGATGGCAATCGTTTCGTTTGCTTCTGGGGATTCTGGTGGAAAGACATCGAGGACAGTTGCTTCATCAGAGCCAAAGCGCGTGATCGCGATTTGCTGGTTCTTGGTGGCGTTGTCGGTCGCAGGCAGGGTGACTTCAGCTCGCTCGTGAATATCGATGGCGCGTAGGTTGTAGAGTCCTTCGATGAGGATCTTCATCGCCTGTGGATCGGTAGGGAGATCGAGCGGTTTTACGATGCGCCATGCCTGGCGCGGTTGTTCCCGTCCAAGTGTGAGTTCGCCTTGGGGTGTGCGGATGCTGATCTTCTGTAGGTTCAGTGGGTTGACGTAGAACGGTCGGTGATCGCGGAGCAACTTGAGGCCACTGTTGAAGAGTTGGGTGATGTCGCCTGTGCAAACGTAGACGTAATCTTTGCGGTTTTCGTCTTTGGTTTTGATGAAGACCGTATTGATGAGTTGTTCTTGTTCTTCGAACTCGGCCTTCCAAGGGGTCAGTCGGCCCATCTTGTAGTAGGCTAGAGTTTCTCGGTCTTCATCGGCGAGGCGGATGCTGACGCCATTGCCGTTGAGGCCCGTCTCTTGTTTGTCGATATTGTCGCTCTCGGTGAGGTCTTCCACTCTCATGCCGAGAGTGAAGTTGATGATGGCGACGGCCGACCGCGGGTCCATCCGGTCGGTCCATGGCGCCGTGGCCTGCCAGCCTTTGCTGGTGAGGGTGAATTTTGCGGTGGTGCCGTTGGTTTCGATGGTGATCTGTTTTACATCATCGGATTTAAAGTCATCGTACAAGCGGTCGCCAACAGGGGTGGGTGGGTGTCCAAAGAGTAGGTCAAAGTTGCCTTCGCTCCATTGGATCGCTGCCAGGATGCTAACGCATGCGGCGAGGATGATGAGAAAGAAGGTGAATCCGAGAGAACGCATGGCGATTAGGCGCGGCGGGACGACCAAACAAAGGCTCCGATAAGAAACAACGCAGCGGGAATGAAGATCAGGTTGATGCGGTTGATGAACGAGGCTTGTGCTTGGTAGAGCGGTAGCTTGTAGGTTCTGAGCGAACGCGGGCCAATGCCAGCAAGGTCTTCGCGGCCGACCAGCCAGTTCACGGATGATGCGAGGAAGTCCATGTTCTCTGCGCGGTGGTGGATCGGGTTGAGGAAGTCGATGTTCGAAACCACCACCATGCGTGCGGTTTCACCTGCAAAGCGATCGTCTGCTTGTGCGCCACGTGTGGTGGATGCGGCGAGGTAGAGTGGTGGGTCGTTGTCTTCTCGTGGATCGAAGGTTTCTTTGCCGTTTCCAAATCGTGTTTCACCCCAGTAGTCAGGATTCACTTCAAAGATTCCAACTGGGTAGATTCGGCGATCAATCAAATCGTCGGCTCCTTCGCGCACTTCTAACGAGGCACTTGCGCCGCCGAATTCAGAGCTTTGGTTGGCGAGCTCGCTTAAAAATGGGATGCCGCTCGTGAAGGTGCCTCGTGCGGAGGTGATGAGTCCGTAGGGTCCTTTTGCGACAATGCGATCGGCTTGCGGAGTGATGCCGTTGTCGCGGAGGAACGCTCTGATTTTTGGAGGAGCATTTCCGCCGTCGAGTAGTGTGAGGATGGCAGCGCGTGGTTGGGACCAATATTTTTCGAGGATCTCGAGTTCGGCATCGGTGATGTCGTATTTCGGTGAGGCAATGATGATGCCGGAGATGTCATCAGGAATCGTCTTCGCGGCTGCGAGTTCGAGTTGAACCAATTCGATGTTTTGAAAGCGCAGAAGTTTTTCGAGGGCTTGGATCGATGGGTGAGTGCCGCTTCTGCCGAGTTGGCTTTTGTCGGTGAGCATTGCCATCTTACGAGGTTTGCCTTCGATCGATTCAACGAAACGCGCGGTCATCACATCTTCTCCTTGGAAGCCGATGAGTTTGCGTTCGTTTTGCTCAATACCAAACACGGCCATTTCCTCAGCGAGGACGACTTTGATGTTCGGGTTGAGTGATTTGATCCGGTTCGCGTCCTCGGTCATTGCCGGGCTGTCATCGGTGCGAGCATCCATGATGATGATGTCGCGTGCGAGGGTGATGCCGTATGCAGCAATGATCTCCTGCATTTTGCTGGAATCGCGGGTGGGGTCGACGAGGTGAATTTCGATTTTCCCCTTCGAGTATCGTTTGTATTCCTCTGCGAGTGCGCGGACACGTTCGTAAAGCGGCGAGCTTTTGCGGAAGGCCATGATCCATTTGGTCGTGGCTTTGCGTTCTTGGACGGAATCGCTCTTGAGGTAATTCTTGGTGGCTGAAGAGAGCGAGTAGTCTTGGTCGTGGCTGAAGTCGGCGCGGAAGAAATGGTGAAGCGATAGGTAGTTGAGCAACAGCAAGACGAATGCGAGGAGCACGGTCTGTATGATGGAGAGCGAACCAAGACCCCACCGATTCAAGGAACGCTTGATGGGTTTGCTCTGCTGTTGTTTCTCTTTGGCCATGGGTGATGAGGAAATTGGGAGCTTAACGTTTCCAGCGTCGGTAATCGACCACTTGGTAGGTCAGGAAGAGGACGAATACGGTCAAGCTGATGAAATAAACGAACGGGCGGCTATCGATGAGTCCCTTGGCGAAGTAGTGCAGGTGGACTTGAGATGAGATGTATTCGAACAACTCGGCGCTCGGTAGGGAGTCGCCCCAGAAGACCGTCACGTAGCCGAGGAAGAAGTTGAGGAGGAGGATGCCGATTGTGATGATGCCAGCAATGATCTGGCTCGAGGTCAGTGAGGAAGCCAGGCATCCGATCGCAGTGAATGCGGCGCCCATCAGCATCAGGATGAGGAAGGTCCCAAACATTGCGCCGCCGGAGTAGGCCGGTGGGAGGTCGGTGATCCAGCTGAACATCTTGAACTGGATCAGGGCGGGGATCCAGAGGGTCGTGTAGAAGACCATCGCGGCCGTGTATTTCGACAAAACCACCTGCCAAGTCTTCACTGGAGCTGTCAGGAGGGTTTCAAGGGTGCCGGAGCGTTCCTCTTCGGCAAACAGGCGCATCGTGATGAGCGGGAAGATAAAGAGGAAGTAGAACCAGAAGAGCGGATGGTGGAAAGTGACGTAAATTAGGCTGTCTTTGACCGGAGAATCTCGAAATCCCTTCATCGCAGAGGAGATCGAGAGGCCTTGCATCATGGCGACTAGGGCGAGAACGATCCAACCGAATGGGGTGCGGAAATATCCCTTTAGTTCTTTGCGGGTTAGGATGCGGAAGACTCTCATAGATGCGGGGCGGCTCTTGGTAAGTGATTGAGCGCCTGAGGCAAAGGCAAAAGGGGAGCAATTCCGCGGCAGGGGTGTCGGTAGTGCGTGTGTTTTTCACGAAATGATGGCTGGCGTGAACCCGAATGATGCGTTTTTCTAAGCCATGCGGATGCGTGAAGCAGCGGAACGTGTATTGTTCAGTAAGTCTTTGGTGGAAAAGTTATCGATTCCACCGGCGGATGCTTTGGACGATGAGCCTGGAAAGGCGATCATCACGCCATCCGAGCCGGAGCGCCCGCCGGAGCTACAAATCGTCGAAAAAGGAGTGCGTGCCGACTTTCCTAGTGAGAACAGGCTCGATGACGACAAAGAGCGCGGGAAGATGCTTCATTTCCTCGCCAACCATGAATTGTTGGCGGCTGAGTTGATGGCCTTGGTGTTGTTGAAATTTCCAGAGGCACCGAAGGAGTATCGCCGTGGGGTGTATGAGGCGATGCGTGAAGAGCAGATGCATACCTTGATGTACATGCGCCGAATGAATGAATGCGGTATCAGTTTTGGTGAGTTGCCGGTGAATGATTATTTTTGGCGATTGGTTGCGCCGATGCGATCGCCGATGGAATTTGTGACTCGATTGAATCTAACATTTGAGCAAGCCAACTTGGATTTCTCAAAACACTACGCAGGTTTGTTCAGGCAAGTGGGCGACGATGCGACCGCCAGTGTTTTGGAAAAAATCTACAAGGATGAGATTGGTCACGTGGGTCACGGCGTGAAGTGGTTCCGCCAGTGGAAAGAGAAAGGGCAATCGGATTGGGACGAGTTCAAGAAGTTCATGATTTTCCCGTTCTCTGCTGCTAAAGCGAAAGGGATTGCGCCATTCAATGCAGAAGGTCGTAAGCTTGCAGGGCTGGATGATGATTTCATTGCTCATCTTGAAGTCTTTGAGCAATCGCGTGGGCGCACTCCGGTGATTCATTATTACAACCCGTTCGCTGAAGAATATGTTTCTGCGAAGCAAAGAGGCACGGAGTATCATCCTCGAAAGATTGCGTTGGCGATGGAGCGCGACACCGAGATGATCATGTGTGGTTCGTGCCGGCAGGACGACATTGTGTTGATGCGCAGACGTCCTACCAACGAACACCTCACCTACTTGAAACGTGCAGGCTTGCAGCTGCCTGAGATCCAAGAGTTCGGTGAGATGGATGACCGGAAGGTCGGCGGATTGCGCCCGTGGGCATGGTCGCCGGATGCTTCGCTAACGCTGAAAGGCTTAGCAGGGCAGGTGTCTGAGAGCATGCCATGGCAGTGGCGTAACCCGATTCCAGCAGAATGGTTATCGAAAGAGATTGGGGTCAAATTGTTGGAGAAGTTGGATTTCAAAGATCGGCCCATGGTTTGTCGCTCCGTTTCAGATGCGGTGGCAGCCATTGATGAATTGATCGATCAGGGGCCGGTGTTGTTGAAGGGCTTCTATGGTTGTGCGGGTCGGGATCATTACCGGGTGTTTGAGGGCAAAGAGGACGAGGCCAAAGAGTGGTTGGAGCGCGTGCTTCCTGATCATGGTGGGGTGGTGGTCGAGCCATTGCGTCATCGTGCCCTAGATTTCTCTGTGCTCTACGAGATGAACGATGGGAAAGCATCGATGGTCGGGATGTCGGTGATGGAGAACGATGAGTACGGTCGTTTTCAAGCCTCACGGGTCGCTCCGAAGTGGGGAAGCATGCTTTATGACGATGTCTCAGAGTATCTCTACCGAGATATCAATGTGATGGAGTGGTATCAGGAGAAAGTGCCGGCGGCGCTTGAGGAATTGCTGCCCGGTTACGTCGGGCCACTCGGTGTGGATGCGATGGTGTATTTTGACGAAGATATTGAGTTTCATTGGACACCGGTGGTTGAGCTCAACGTGCGCATGACCATGGGGCGTGTGGCATTGGAAATGCTCAAGAAGTCGCGAGCGGGATGCACGGGTCGTTTGCGAATCCGGAAGGTAAAAGATATTAGCCGAGAGGATTTTACCGCCATGTATGAAGGCAACCTCAACTGTGGTTCCTTGATGTTGACGGACCCGAATCAGGCCGAGGAATTCATGGCGGTGTGGGACATCGATCCGCCGAGGTTCAATCGGTAGGCAGCGTAGCTGCCTGTTCCTGGTTCTTGGTTCTTGGTTCTTGGTTCTTGGTTGCCGCCGTTCGGCGGTGGTGACGGCGGATCAGGCTGATCCGCCCTACCGTTTTTTTCTTTGGGCTGAGGTGCTTTTCTTTGGCGGTTCTTGTGCGCGGACCGCGCGGAGCGCCGTCCCTGCCTGATGGATTAACCGATGATGTCGGGGAGGGGTTTGGCTTGGATTTTGAAGCCGGCTTGTTCGAGGGCCCTACGGGCGGAGACGAGCAATTGGACGGCGACGGGTGTGTCGCCGTGAACGCAGAGGGTTTCGGCAGGCAAGTTGATGGCGCCGTTGGATCGATGGGTGACTTGGTGGTGGAGCACGATTTCCAGCATCTGATGAATCGCGGTTTCGACGTCTTCAATGACAGCACCTTGTTCATTGCGCGGTGTGAGTTGGCCGTCGGGTTGGTAGGAGCGGTCGATGAATCCTTCCGGGCAGACGCGAAGCTTGGCGTTGTTTGCAGCTTTGATCAGTTCGCCATGTGGCGGGCAATAGAGCAGAGTGTTGGTCAGGGTCGATGTGATGCCTCTAACCACCGCATCCGCAATGGCGGGATCGTTGTTGGCTTGGTGGTAGAGGCCGCCGTGGGGTTTGACGTGATGAATCTCAGGGGTGATTTCGGCGAGTGCCTCGATTTGCCGTTTTACGAGGTCGGTGACTTCATGAGCTTTCATCGGGAGTTCTTTCCTGCCGAAATGAATCCTGTCCTCGTAGCCTGGGTGTGCACCAATGGCGACACCATAGGTCTGTGCCAGCGCAACTGCAGTCAGCATGGTGTCGCGGTCACCGGCATGACCTCCGCAGGCGATGTTGGCAGAGCTCACAACAGCCATCAGGTCTTCGTCGTTTTCTCCGCCTTCACCGAGGTCGGCATTGAGGTCGATGAATTTCATGAGGTGGTTTGATGAATCTGAAGTCCTGCGCTCAGGGTGCCAAGCTCGCGATGCAGGTCGGCCCAGGCTTCTCGTGCTTCATGAATGGTGACAGGGATGAATTGGACTGGGGTGCCTGGCCATGCGCGGGCGAGTTTTGGCATGTCGGCGGAGATCACGTGGCCGATCTGTGGATAGCCGCCGATGGTTTGGCGTTCCGGCATGAGAACGATGGGTTCGCCATTCGGTGGGATCTGGATGGACCCTGCGACGACGCCTTGTGAGACCATGTTGCGTGTATCTTCGATCTCAACTCGCGGGCCTTCCATTCGAGTGCCGGTGCGGTCGGACACGGAGCTGATCCGGTACAGTGATTGGTTGAACTTGTTTTTTGTTTCGTCTGAAAACCATCGCACTTGGACACCCGGGAGGTGACGAATTTCAAGAATCCCTTTTTCCGCATGCGGCCAACCGACACGGCAGCGGCTCGGCGCGGTTTCTGATGCGTGGCCGATCGCGATGGTATCGCCATCTTTTAGGGCGCGACCATGGTGTCCGCCAATCTTGGCGCGAAGATCGGTGGCACGGCTGCCGAGGACTTCGGGGACGTCAATTCCACCCGCTACTGCGATGTAGCCGCGCAGGTGGAGCATGCGGCTGGTGAGGTCGATCGTGTCGCCAGATTCGACCTTGTGGACGCAACCGTTGCGAGTATCAGCCCAGCCGACCCATGCAATGTGGGTCGATTTGTGGAACTTGAGAATGGGGCCCGTCATGGTGCATTCGAGGACGGCGGCATCATCGGGATTGCCAACGAGGCGGTTGGCGATGCGCGCGGATACAGGATCTGCCGCTCCGCCAGGGGATACGCCAATGTGTTGGTGACCGTGGCGGCCGAGGTCTTGGATGCTGGTGAGAGCCCCAGCTTGAATCATTTCAATGTCGTTGGATGAAGAAAGTTTGGGTGCCGGTATTGGGGTTGCTGGCTTTAGCGTATCGGCGGGTTCGAATTTCACATTATCGCCCGATTGAAGCAGTGACGGTTGTTCGCGACTGGGGTCGAATAGTGCAAGGTTGGTTTTTCCTAACACATGCCAACCTCCCTGTGACGGATTTGGGTAAATGCCGGCTTGGGCACCAGCAATGGCAACCGAACCTGCTTCGATTGGGAATGGAGTATCGCGCCGAGGTATGTGGAGTTTTTCGGGGAGTCCAATCAAGTAAGGGAAACCAGGTGAGAAGCCAATGGCGGCGACGGTGTAAGTGGCGCTGCTGTGCAGATCGATGATTTCTTCTTTTGTTAGACCTGTCGTTTTCGCGAGGTGTTGAAGATCTGCTCCGTCTTCATATTTCACGGGGATGGTGACTTCTTTGGCATTTGGAAAGCCGTCGGGATTTCTGGTGGGCGGGTTGAGGCCGGTGAGATGTTTCAGCACCGCCGGACCATCACTTGGGTCAAAGTGCACTGCGACGGAATCGAAGGACGGAACGATATCGGTAATCTCAGAGCAGGGGTGTTCGCTGATCAGATTGACGAGAAGCAGGACCAGATCCAGATGGCTGCGGGCATCATCCTGCCCCGACATGAAAATCCATGCTGAATCGCCGAGTTTGCGAAGGCCCATTCATGATAAATAGGGAAAAGCTGAAATGCTGAAAAGCTGAAAGGAGAGGGCTCTGCGGTTGGGCTTGCGCGCGGCTCATTGGCTTCGACGGGGAAATTCATTGGAGGCGGACCCCACGGAGTGGCGTCCCTGCCTAAGCGAGAGGCTGGGTCCAGGTGGCTAGGGTGCCTTGGTCGTCGACGTTTTTGAGGGAGATGGTGGCTTGGTGGAGGTCGGCCGCTTCTTTGACGAGGGTGAGGCCAAGTCCAGTTCCTTTGCGGCCTGAGTTGGGGTGACGCAGTGAGTAGAAGCGTTCGAAGACTTTTTCTTCTGCGTAGTCGGGGATGCCTTCGCCGTGATCGCGAATGGTCAGCTTCGCATTCTCCTCATCCGTGCCGAGGGCGATGGTGACGGTTCCGTTCTGCGGTGAGAAGTCGATGGCGTTTTCTAGAAGGTTGGTGACAGCTGCACGAAGGATGAAGGCATCAGCTCGGACATTGATGGGTGAATCTGGAGAGCTGAGTTTGAGTTTTACCTTTGCGATTTCAGCGGTGGGTCGGGCTTGGTCGACCGCACGAGCAACGATGGCGGTAAAATCGATCACATCCGCTTCCTCGAGCTCTTTGCGGCTTTCGATGGAAGAAAGTTCGAGTAGGCGATTGATGAGTCGTTCGCTACGCGCGGTCTCGGCGCGGATGTTATCGATGAAACGTTTGCGGTCTTCGGTGGACATCTCCTCGTCGAGCAACTCCGCGGCACCCTGGATGGCAGCGAGAGGGCTTTTCATTTCATGGGTGAGCGTGTGCACGTAGCGTTCGACGTATTTGCGGTTCTCCAAAGTATCGCGCATCGTGTCGAGAGCATGGGCGAGCGTATTCACTTCGCGGCCGATTCCGATTTTGGGTTTCTTCGGGCGTTCGCCGCGTTCGACCGCGCGAGCGTATTCGGTGATTCTGCCAATGGGGCGGAACAGCCAGAGGAAAACCGCGGCGATCAGAAATAGGATGCCGCCGCCGATCAGGCTACAGGCAATGATGGTGATGCGTCGGCGTTCATCGATGATCGCCTTCATGTCGGCTTGAGGTTTGTAGACCGTTAGAACTCCACTGGGGTTTTGTGGATCACCGATTGGGGCTGAGACGTAGAGGACCGAGTTGGAGCTGCGTGCTCCGTATTTGCCAGCGAGGGTGAGGTAGACATCGCGCTTGTTGCGGTAGTTGAGTCCTTCGCGTTTGCCTTGATCAGAATCGAAGAGAACCAAGCCATCGGCATCGGTCATGTAGGCATTGATGCCGACTTCTTGTTTGAGGTATTCGAAGATCTGCGATTTGAACTGACGTTCATGGGCATCGGCGAACGATTTGCGGAGGACTTCGATCTGGTTGTTTGTGTCGCTGTTTTCTTCCGCGACCTCAGCGAGGAGATGGGCGCAGTCGACCATCATCTCCTCGGTCGCTTGAAGCGTTTGCGGCTTCACATTGTTGATGAAGTGATCCGCGAGCATGTAGAACCCCAAGCCCATGATGAAGGCGATGAAGAAGAGGGTGACGCGTGTAAATCGCATGGGGCGGGGATGAGGTGGTGGTGGAAGGCTGGGTTTTGCTGGGGACGGCTAGTGGTGGGTCACGTCGAAGGTCCAAGGTCAAAAGTCAAAGGTCGAACTTCGCGCTTATCTATGGCTGACCTTTGACTTTTGACCTTGGACCTTTGACGGCTTCGCCAATCATGGCGCCATCGAATAACCGAGGCCGCGGCGGGTTTCGATGAGGTTTTCGGTGCCTGGGCTGATTGCCTTGAGTTTGGCTCGTATCGATTTGATGTGGGCGTCCACCGTGCGGTCGGTGACGGCACCGGGGTCTTGCCAGGCGAGTGTCAGGAGTTGGTCGCGGGAAAAGACGCGACCGGGTTTTTCCATCAGCACGATCAGCAGTTTGTATTCGTGGGCGGTGAGGTCGAGCGTGTTGCCATCAAATAGGATGCGCTTGGCGGAATCATCGTGGTGGAATCCCATCGATGGGGTAGGTGTCGCTGCTTTCGCTTGTGAGTGAGAGCCGCGTCGCATGATGGCGCGGACGCGGGCGACGACTTCGCGTGGGGAAAAGGGTTTGGTGACGTAGTCATCGCCGCCGAGTTCGAGGCCGAGGATGCGGTCGACTTCTGAATCGCGAGCGGTCAGAAAGAGAATGGGGATGGATGAGTGTTCGCGCAGGTGTTTGCAGACCTCGAGGCCGGTGATATCGGGTAGCCCGATGTCGAGGATGGCGAAGTCGTGCTTTTCATTGGCTGCCGCTGTCAGCGCCTCGGCGCCGGTCAGGGTGTGGGTGACCTTGAAGCATTCGGTTTCTAGGGCATAGATCAAGGTATCGGCGATGGCCGGCTCATCTTCTACCAACAGGATGCGTGACATGGGATCATTTCAATCGCTGTGCGTGAAATGCCAATGAAGAAAGTGTGAATAAATGCTGAATGGAGCGGAGCGACATGGACTCAAGTGAAGCGTAGAGCCCGCAGGGGACCACTGGCGAGTGGGATCAAATTGGAAATGCTGAGATGCTGAAATGTTGTAATTTAACCGCAGATGGACACAGATGAATGGGATGGGTATGGATTCGACATGGAAATGGTGGGAGAGGATGCGGCTAGTTTACAACCTTGGGCTGGTGCTGGCTGGATTTGGGGCTTTTGTTGCTTACGCGATTTTGGGTTCGATTTTTCTGAGTCATACGCCTGATTTTGAGATCACGTTTTTCACCATGATATTTCAGGGTTTTGGTTATTTGGTGATGATGTTAGTGGCCAATATGTTTTATCTGTTGGGGGCGATTTCA
The DNA here is from genome assembly GCA_043566505.1 of Luteolibacter sp. GTDB lineage: Bacteria > Verrucomicrobiota > Verrucomicrobiia > Verrucomicrobiales > Akkermansiaceae > Luteolibacter. Next base: position 2,476,815 of record CP121322.1, read on the forward strand.
GAGAAATGCTTTCGGCCAAAAAATGTCATGGGGTATCGTCGGGTGTGTTTTGGTCTGGGTTTTGGATTGTCGGTGCTTCTTCCCTTTGTGATCCCGTTGTTGGTGGTGGTTGTAGCTATTACTGGCTGATTGTTGATTCTATTGTAGTGTTAATGTCATGATCACCATTGCAAAATACACTCGGCTAGAAGATGCGCAGGCGGATGCAGCACGATTGGGCAAGAGGGATATTGCAGCTGCTGTTGTGCATGGTGGGGACGGCTACAATATATTCGTCTCACATCCAGTGTTTGAGCTGCAGGTAGATCCAAGCGATATCCAGAAGTTTGAAGAATTGGAGCAAGAGATCCTCGATGAGATTAAGAAAGAGCGAGGTGCTGGAGAATCGTTATGATTGGGCGATAGAGGCACGGAGTCAGTTGAGAATTGTGCTAGAAGGCAGCCATGGTTTTGATGTAACGTATTCCGATCGTAAATTGATAAGTATCTACATATGAGACAAACGGGTATGCAACTGAAGGTGATTACTAGAGCATTAGTGGCTTTGTTGGTGATGAGTCTTGGTTCCGCGTTGGCGGAGGAGGAGTTGCCGAAGGTGCTGATCATTGGGGATTCGATATCGATGGCCTACACGCCAATCGTGAAGAAAGAGTTGGAAGGGAAAGCGGTGGTGACGCGCAACAAGGGGAATGCTGGGCCGTCGATACGTGCGGTGAAGTTCATCGACTCATGGTTGGGCGAGACGGAGTGGGATGTGATCCACTTCAATTGGGGGCTTTGGGATTATTATGGATGGGAGTATGCGAAGGAAGACCTCTCGCCTGATGCTTATGAGAAGCGGTTGGAGAAGTTGGTGACCCGATTGAAGAAGACCGGGGCCAGGTTGATTTGGGGAACGACGACCCCCATCTGCCCAGGGGCTGAGAAGACGATGACGAAACGCTTCGACTCAACCGTGGTGATCACTCCAGAGCTTGAGAAAAAATATTTGGATGCGGCGCGCCGTGTGATGGAGAAATACGAGGTGCAGATCAATGACCTGCACGCGATTCCAGATTTAAGAAAACACGCGATCGATGATAACGATGTTCATTACGTGAAAGAGGGGAACCAGATGATTGCCGAGCAGGTGGCGAAGGCGATTGCGGGGAGTTTGTGAGGTGGGGCGGGCTTTGGGTTTTCGGTATTGCTTTCGTTTGTGATTCCGTTGTTGGTGGTGGTTGTTGCGATTGTTGCGTGATGCTTCTACTTTTTTGACCCCCATCTAATGGCCTTGTTTTTTCTGATTTTAACCTGCGCGTTGTGGGCGTTGAGTTTTCCGCTGATCAAGGCGCTGAATTTTGAGCAGATGTCGCGGATGCCGGAGTCGTCGAGTGTGTTTCTGTCGTCCTGGTTACAGAACGCCCGGTTTCTGGTGGGGGCGTTGATTTTGTTGCCGTTTGTGTTGCGTGGACGAACCATGTCGGCGAACGAATGGCGGCAGGGATTGCAGTTGGCCTTTTGGGGTGGCATGGGGATGTGGCTTCAGGCGGATGCCCTGGCGTATACGGACGCATCGGTTTCGGCGTTTTTGACGCAGGCCTATTGTGTGCTTCTTCCGCTGTGGGCGTGCATGCGATTGCGCAAATGGCCAGCGGCTCGGGTTGTGGTGGCAACGGTTTTGGTGATTGCGGGATGTGTCGTCTTGTCGGGGGTTCGCTGGGGAAGTGTGAAGATGGGTCGTGGCGAGATTGAGACATTGATCTCCGCGATCTTTTTCACCTTCCATATTCTGACTTTAGAAAACCGAAAGTATGTCGAGAACCGTGGCATGCCGGTGACCTTGGTGATGTTCATTGGGATCGGCTTGTTATTTGTGCCGATCACATTGGTGATGGCGCCAGATCTGAATTCGATTGTGCAGGCGGGGGCATCGGTCCCGTGCATGTGGATGGTCTTGGTGCTCGCGTTGGTTTGCTCGGTGGGAGCCTTCACTTTGATGAATACCTGGCAGCGTCATGTTTCGGCGACGGAGGCGGGTTTGATCTACACAAGTGAACCGGTGTTTGCATCGGTCTACGCCTTGTTCATGCCAGTGATGCTCGCGGGCATGGCGGGAGTGGAGTATGCCAATGAATCGTTCACGCTCGCGCTTTGTTTGGGAGGTGGATTGATTCTTGCGGCGAATGTGTTGATGCAGTGGAAGCGTCCGCCGCACATGCCGCCAGCGGCATGAGGTCGAAAGTCAAAGGTCCAAAGTCGAAGGTCGGGCTAAAGCGCGGTCCTTTGGCTTCGACGGTGAAGGATCGTCGTTACAGGCGTTTCAATTGCTGGGACTCAACGGGGTGGCGCTCTTTCTGTGGTCTACGGTGCTGCTAGCTCTCCTTCGCTAAAGCTACGGCGCGGTAGCCCGCAGCACCCTTGGTTGTCTAAATTGTGTTACTTTTGCTCTGCCCTGTGCGAAAACATGGGGTGAGGCCCGGCCATCGGATACCAGCCAATGACCGGAGCAACAGGTGACTTCGTGCGTCACCCTGAGCCTTTGAGCTCGTATGGTAGCTAGAAGCCCTGTTGCAGCCTCATCTTCAATTCGGAGAGTTGCCTGAGCCCTAGAGCTCGTAGAACCAAGGATGAACCAAAGATGAAAACCTCAGACACAATATACTACCTCGGAGTCGATGTGAGCAAAGCAAAACTCGATCTCTATGATCCGCGAAGCGGAAAATGTCAGTGCTTCCCCAATACTAAAGCGGGGTTGCAGCGCCTATATCGGCAAGTCCGTAAGCTTGTTGGGACACCACACATCATATGCGAGCCATCTGGTGGATATGAAAAACTTCTAATCAAGCAAGCTCATGAACTTGATTTGGCTCTCAGCGCGATCAATCCACGCCAGGTGCGAGATTATGCACGCGCTAAGGGGCAGTTAGCCAAGACTGATGCGATCGACTCAAAGCTGCTTAGTGACTACGGCTTAGCTTTCAAGCCTAAGCCTCAAAAGCCCGCAAGCCCAGTTCAAGAAGCACTTTGTGCAGTTGTGAGAAGAAAGGAGTCGCTAACTCGACAGCTAGTCAGGGAAAAGAATGCGCTCGAAAAATCAACAGATCGTTTTGTTCGATCGGACATCAGAGTAAGCCTTAACCACATCAAAAAACGTATCGAGAAGTGTGAGCGGCAGGTTCAAGAACTGATAGCATCCGATGCTGGGCTGAAAGCTAAGGCAGATCGAATTACTTCGATTAAAGGATTGGGCTCCAACGTCGCAGCGGTGTTGTTGGCTGAAATGCCTGAGCTAGGATCCATGAGTAATAATCAGGCCGCGAGCTTAGTGGGATTAGCACCGCTGAATCGTGATAGTGGAAAATGGAGAGGTCAGCGAACGATACACGGAGGAAGAAGGATAGCACGGCGTGCCCTGTTCATGCCTGCACTGTGCTCAGTGACTCATAATCCGATATTACGCGACTTTTATCGCAGCATGATCGCGCGTAATAAACCTCATCACTTGGCGATGACCGCTGTTATGAGAAAGATGATTTTCCTAGTAAATAGGAGCCTTGCAGACCCAGATTTTGAAATAGCTTAAAAGAAAATCAAAACAGAGTTGCTACCATTTGTAGAGTTGTGCTGGCGCGCGGGCCATTCGCTACGGACCCCACCCCCGACGAGTCGGGGCTGCCTGAGAGAACCAAGAACTAAGAACTAGCCCCGACAGGTCGGGGCGGCGTAGCCGAAACTAAGAACACGATTCGGCGGAGCCGGAATCGCTACGCACTGTTATCGTCGGCTTTGGGTTTGGAGATTTTTGGGACGGTGGGTTTGTCGTCGGGGATGACTTTTTCGATGGCTTCGATGGGGATCCAACCGTGGGTTTTGGTGGCGAATGAGATGTAGGCCCAACGACCAGATTGATGGATGATCTCGCAGAGTGACCCAACAGGAGCTTCGATGACTTCAGTTGAGGTGCGAGAGGCATCGGTGAAGAGCGTTTGATTGTCTTGGACGATGACGGCTTGAGCGACGAGTGGGGTGAACTCGGTATCGCGAGGGAAGTAACGCCATCCAAGGCCTGCGCAGAGGGAGAACATGGGGCCGCAGATCAGGGCGACGATGGCCAAGGCGCGGATGTTAGCACCGGGCCGAGTTGCAGGGAAAGCAAGGGCGCCGAGCACGCAGATCCATAGTCCGGCCCATGTGAGTTGTTTCCAGACCTCGAGCGGGATGCGGGTGATGACGAATTGATATTCGGGTCGCTGGATCGTGAGCGCTCCATATTTGCGTTCGATGAAGCGAAGGTTCTGGAGTGATTCGGCGTGACTTGGGTCGCGGGCGAGCGCGCGGCGGTAGTAAAGCGATGCGTAGCCGGCCGAGCCAGCGCGGTAGCAGGCGTTGCCGATGTGATAGAGGGTGTCGGCTGAAAGGTCTGAATAGTCATCCGAGTTGAGCCAAGTCTCGACGGCATCGGAATAGCGCGCTTCTTGGTAGGCCTCACGGGCCGTGGTTTGGCTCTCGCTTGCCATGCCATTGGATGAGAGGCAGGTGATGGTTGCGATGACGATGGCGATGGAGGCTTTGCGTAGTGTTTGCAAAATAGATTTTCTGCGGCTTTGCGACAGTGAGGGAGTCGATGAGTGGTCAGGACGGAAGCAATGTTCATCGCGCTCTTTGAGGATCTTTTGGATTTCCTCATTGGCAGTATTGCCATGCCAACGTTCGGCGAAGCGTCCGGTGGCCATCAGGAAGTCATAGTCCGATGGGGACTTGCGTTCGATGGCGCGCAATTCGTTTTCGCGTTTTGTTAGGTCGGGGTCGCGATCGAATAAGTGGCCGAATCTCATCCAGACGGCTTTCAAGATCAGGAGTAGAGCGAGGGCGATGCCAATGGAGTGGATGAGCCAACTGGATTTGATGGGGGATGCGTGCGTATTGCTCGATGGGTTGGGGATGAGGCCGAGGATGTCGGTCATCTGTTCGACGGGCATTGCGAGGCTTGGAGGTGGTCCTGTGCTTTGTGCGACGGAGTTGGGAGCTGGAAGCATCTTCAGATTGATGGGCTCGGTCTTGGCAGTTTTGTATTCTTCCGAAACGGGGTCGAAGTAAACCAGCTTGTATGCTGGGATGGCGCCTTTGATTTCGAGAGGGCGGAGGAATTGATTGAAGACTGCGGTGCCTGATAGGTTTCTGCGTTCATTGCCACGGTCCAAGCTGGATGTTTCGTAGATTTTCCAGCCGTCCTTTTTGATTGGCTCGGGAGGTGTTAGGGAATTGAGGTTGCCGCTGCCGCGAACCACGATTTCGACAGGGATGGGGTCGCCTTCTTGAACTTCTGTTTCGGGGGTGGTGACGTTGATGTCAAAATTTCCGACAGCGTTGCTGAATCCCTCGGGGGCGTCTTTCGGCAGCTCTTTCGATCTCAGGACAAGTTTGGGTACATCGATATTGGTCTCCACCGAGACACGACGGAGGATTCCGTCCATGATGACTTGGGTGTTGATGAGACGGATGGTTGCGGGGCCGATCCCAATTTCGCCTGATCGGGTGGGGGTGAGAATGCTGGGGTAGGCGACGGAGATATATTGCATTCCGAGCAGATTGGTTTGTCCCCGCATCTCTGACGGTTCGAAGCGCCATGCGGTTACGCCATCGCGCTCGAAGTCTGGAATGCCCCAATCGATCACGAATAAATCACGCGGGACGTAAAGTTTGATCTCAACTGGGATGGATTCGCCTTCGAAAGGTTGATCATCCAAGACGCGGAATGTGCTGGCGTATTTGAATTGGGTGTCACCCGCTTTGGCGTTTTCCCATTTGAGTTCGTCGGGGTTGAAGACTTCGAACTCGATGGGTGCGGTGGATTCGGTAGTGCCGTTGGCGTTGACGGTGATCGCTGGAAGGGTGTGCTTTCCGACCTCGTAGCTACTGATCATGTATTCGTAGACGTGCACGAGTCTTCGTCCAGGAAGGATGTTGGTGTCTGGGCCTAGGCCAGTGGGTCTGATTTCGATGCCCTCGATGCTGGGGATTTTTGGAGCTTCGGATGGAAGGTCTCCGATGATGGCAATTTGCAGTAGAGCGCGCTCACCCCGTGACAAGAAGCGGGATGATAGTGTGCTGCTGACATCGGCATGCACATTCGCCACACAAAGCATCATGGATGCGATGATGAGGGTGATGGATTTGAGGTCTTGGTGAGTGATCATGGAATTACCAGTCTTTCTCTGGGTTGCGGAAGAACCTGCGGCTAGGAGCGATGGGGCCTTTTTCTAAATCGGCATTTTCTTTGAGAAGTTGGCGGGCATTCTCCTCGGGAGTTTTGTTTGGATCGGCAGGGGTCGGTTTGGGTTCGGTGCCATCATTGCCGTCGTTCTTTTGCTCGCGCTCTTGGTCACCGCTGTTGCCTTGGTTTTCTTGGTTGGGGTCGGGCTCTCCACCTTCGGAGTTGGGATCGGGTTCGCCTGCTCCATCATCTTTTTTTGGCGGTAGTTCGGGATCTTTTTCTTTTTTGGGGTAATCATTATCGGGCTCAGGAAGCGGCATGTTGTCTTGGGTGTCTTGCTCGTCCTCTTTGAGCAGTTCTGCGAGTCGCTTGAGATAGGTTACGGTCATCTCGCGGTTGTGTTTCGCAAGGGTGGTTTTTCCCGCTGCGATGGATGAGTCGTAGTGACGAACGGCATCGACCCAATTGGTGATGATGGTGTCGAAGCGCTCGTAGCTGAATGCTTCCTCTTGGCCTTCGAGTGGCCCGTTTTTGAGGATTCGGAGTCGGTCCCGAACGATGGCGTCAAACTTCTCGAGATCGGCGGATTTATTGGAGTAGCTTTTGTCGGTTAAGCTTTTCCATCCAAGTTGGAAGAGCGTGTTGCCCATGCCGAGGTGGCTGGTTTTTTTGACGGTTGTTTCGTTGGAGAGAATCGCTTGGCTATAGGCTTCGCGTGCTTTGCGGTATTCTTGGGCGCTGTAGGCAGCGGTCGCTTGGCCGAGGCGGAACTTTGCTTCTCGGTTGCTGCTGATGGCCTTCGTCGCGAGGCGTTCGTAAAGCTTCTGAGCCTCTTCGTAGTCTTGCTTCTCCAAAGCCTCCTTGGCTGACGAGACGGTATCGGCCTGGGCTTCGGTGGGGTTGAAGAAAAAGCATGCTAGTAGCAGAGCCGTGCCGACTCCGCGCCAGCGTGTGTTGGCGATAATGCTACCCATGAGGAGGACGATAGCAGGAAGGAGGAGCCATTGGTAGAATTCTACGTACACGGTGCGTTCCTGTCCTTCCATTTCATAGGCATCGAGGTCGGAAATGGCGGATTTGATCATCTTCGGTATATCGCTGCCAGAGCCTGCGGTTGCGTATCGGCCTCGAGTTTCTAGTGCGAGTTTTCGCATCACATCGGGTTGGAGTCGGCTGATGACGGCTTTGCCATCGCGATCGACCATGCGGCCATCTGGGAAATCAGGGCTGGGGACGTAGTCGCCATTTTCTGTCCCAACGCCGATCGCAAGGATATAGACACCCGAGCGCTCGGCCTCTTCGATGAGTTGTTCGAGGTCGCCGTCATGTTTTTCACCATCGCTGAGAATGACGAGGGCATTGTTTTGTTGGCCGGTCTCTTTGAGGGTTTCGATGGCGAGTTCGATGGCGCGTGCGAGATTGGAGCCACCGACGGGTGCCCATTCTTCATCGATTTGTTCGACAGTTTCACGCACGGCTTGGTGGTCGACCGTGAGAGGTGCGTAGAGATAGGCATCGCCTGCAAACCCGATCAGTCCGATCTTTTCTTGCGGCATGGCTTCGATCATTTCGTAGATCACCAGCTTGGCTTGGGAGAGTCGGTCAGGTTTGACATCCTGCACGCGCATGCTGCGTGAGAGGTCGAGTGCGACCAGTAGGTTGCGGCCGATGGTTTTTTCGGTTTTGGTTCCGGCTTCGCCACGAGGTCGGGCGATCGCGAAGATCATGGCGGCGGATGCGGTGATGAGGAATGCGATCGCAAGCCAGCGGGGGACGCTGCTGGATCGTTTCAGCAACGCGGGCCTGAGGCGCGGCGCCATCAGTTCGGTCCATTTTTTCCCACGCAGGCTGGCAATGATCAGCGCACCAGCGACCAAGAAAGGAAGCAGGATGAGCAGAAGGAGCCAGGCTGGTTGAGCGAAGTGCACGATGGGCTATTTGGATGGTGGCGGGTTGAGGGCGATGATGGTGGAGGCTACGAGAGCGGTTAGGACAGCGGCGCCAAGGAACCAGGGGAACAATTCTTTGTCATCGATGACGGTGTATCCTTTGGCTTCGGTTTTTTCGAGTTGATCGATGGTGCTAAAAGTTTGTTTCAGCGACTCAAGGTTTTGGGCCCAGTAATGTTCTCCGCCAGTCAGTGAGGCAATTTTGCGGAGGGTGGGGAGGTCAAACTCTTGGTAGGGAAAGCGCATGATGCTGCGGTCGACCCGGCCATCTTTGGTGCCGATGGCGATGGTGTAAATTTTGATGCCGAGAGTATTGGCGTTTTCGGCGGCTTCGATGGGAGAGATTTTTCCTGAGTTGCTGGCGCCATCTGTGATGAGAACAACAATTTTGCTTTTTGCCTCTCGTGAGTCGAGTCGTAGCGAGGAGGCGGCAATCGCTGATCCGATCGCGGTTCCTTGTTCTCGGACCGTTCCCATATTCGTGCGTGTATTCAGACGGATATCACCGAGGGATTTTCTTAGCCATTTGTGATCGAGCGTGATCGGGCTGGCGTCGCGAGGTCTGCCAGCGAATGCGACAAGACCGATGCGGTCATCGGGGCGGCGGCTGATGAAGTCGTCGACCACTTTCTTCGCCACATCGATGCGGCGTGCGCGTGCGCCTTCGTCGACAAAGTCATCGATGTCCATCGAGAGTGAGACATCGAGTGCGATCACGATATCGATGCCGCTGGCGGTTCGGTTTTCGTATTCATTGCGCCAGATGGGTCGGGCCATCGCGAGGGTGGCGATGAATAGAGCGAGGAATGCGAGTGGGAGGCCGATGTTGCCGGCCGTGCTTTTGGCGCGAGTTCCAAGGCTGAGGAGAATGGAGAGGTTGGGAAACATCACAGCCGCATCTGCGCCGCGGCCGCGGCGGAGGATGAGCAGAAGCAGTGACGGGATGAGCAAGAGGAACCATCCCGGGTGCTGAAACTGGAAGTGTTCGAAGAATTCGCTCACGAGATAAATCCGCGGTTGAGGGTTTCAAGGAGAGCCTTGGAGTTGCTGATGATGGATTGTGGCTCCTGTGACGGGGTGTCCGATGAATACTTTAGGGAGGCGAGTTCATTGAAGCCATCATGGGTGGCTTGCTTGGTTTCTTCTGATAGAGACTGAAGGGAGTCTTGCCTTGAGATGAATTCTTCGTGGGTTTCGAAAAGAGCCGGTTCATTGACGGCTTTGGAGAGATAGGATCGGAGGATGAGGGAGCATTCGACAGCAGTCTCTTTCGCGTTTTCTGTGTCGATTTGGTTGAGCGAATCACAGGCCTCCTTGTAGGCGATTTGTTGAATCGACGTGGAGGGGGATTTGAAAGTTTTGATCAACAACACGACTGCAGCGATGCCGATAACAAGGAGGATCAACAAGATGATTCCAGCAAGGACCCATGGCATGGGGCTGAAGGATGGGAGGAGTGTCTCGGGTGACACAGGCTCCATCAATGTGAGGTTGTCAGGGGTTTCCTCCATGGTGGTTAACGAGCGCGCTGACGACTGCGGAATTTGAGAAGTTTATGAAGGGTGGCGAGTGTGTCGCCATGTGTCGAAAAGTCGGCGGATTGGATGCCGTGTTTTTTGAAGATCGAGTCGACACCTTCGTGCTGGCGGCTCATCAGTTTGGAGTAGCCCATCCGGAGGTTTGGGTTGTTGGTGTTGATCTGCGTTTGCAGGCCAGATTCAGGGTCGACCATGGTGACCTTGCCAGCTTTCGGGAGTTTTCCTTCGAGTCGGTCGACGATGCGAAGCGCAACCGTTTCATGTTTGCGTGCAAGTTTGCCGATCGGTCGGTCGATGGGGTCGGCGTAGAAGTCCGAGATCATGAAGACTAGCGACTTGCGGCGCAGTGTGCGGACGAGGAAGTCGCTGACGTTGCTGATTGAGGTTTGGGGTCGGTTGGGTTTTGCGACCAAGATTTCGCGGATTATGCGAAGCAGGTGGCGTTTCCCTTTCGATGGAGGGATGAAGAGAATGGGTTCGTCGGCGAAGATGACGAGCCCGACCTTATCGCCATTTTGGAGTGCGCTGAATCCGAGGATGGCAGCGACTTCTGCCGCAATCTCTCGTTTGCTGAAATGGACACTGCCGTAGTTGGACGAGCCGGAGACGTCGACTGCGAGAACGACTGCGAGTTCGCGTTCTTCGTGGAATTTGCGCACGAATGGTTGGTTCATGCGGGCGGTGACGTTCCAATCGATGAAGCGGATTTCATCGCCGTGTTGGTATTCACGGAAGTCGTCGAAGTCCAAACCTTGTCCACGAAACGAAGAGCGGTATTCGCCTGAGAACGACTCGCGGACGAGACGCTGGGCTTTGAGTTCGAGCTTGCGCACTCGAGACATCATTTCTTCGATTTGTTGTTCGTTGAGCAAGGGCGAGTTTTTGGTTCGTGGTTCCTAGTTCTTGGTTTTTTAACCGCAGATGAACACGGATGGATGGGATGGTGCGGCTTCGCCGCGTTCTTGGTTCCTAGTTCCTAGTTCCTGGTTCTTGGTTGGGCTTCGCGCGGATCACTTGCTCCGACATGTCGGGGTTGGCGATTCAATGGCTTTCGGACCGCGCGGAGCGCCGTCCCTGCCAGTTTGCGTCCCTACCGGGTTTTTAGGGGACGGGGATTTTGGCGATGATGCGTTCGATGATGGCGTCGGTGGTGACTTCTTCGGCTTCGGCTTCGTAGGTGAGGAGGATGCGGTGGCGCAGGACATCGAGAGCGACGTCTTTGACATCTTGCGGAGTCACAAATGCGCGGCCGTGCATGAAGGCGAGCGCGCGGGCAGTTAGGGCGAGGTTGATGGTGCCCCGAGGTGAGGCGCCGGCGCGGACGAGGTTCTTGAGCGGCGCATCGACCAAGTGCGGGAAGCGGGTGGTGTGGATGATTTGAACGATGTATTTGCGGACGGCGGGGTCGATGTAGATCTCGTTCACCAAATTGCGCGAATACGACACCTGCTCTGGAGTGGCGACGGATTTGGTTTCGTAGGGCGGCGTGGAGGTGGCCATCCGGTCGAGGATTGTCAGCTCTTCATCTTTGGTTGGGTAGCCGACGGTAACTTTCAGAAGGAAGCGGTCGAGCTGTGCTTCTGGAAGTTGGTAGGTTCCTTCCTGGTCAATCGGGTTTTGGGTCGCGAGGACGAGGAAGGGTTCGGGAAGTGGGTAGGACTTGTCGCCGAGGGTGACTTGGCGTTCCTGCATCGCCTCGAGCAGGGCGGATTGTACTTTCGCAGGAGCGCGGTTGATTTCGTCGGCCAGGATCAGGTTGTTGAAGATCGGCCCGAGTTTGGGTTCAAACTTGGTCTCTTGAGGGTGGTAAACCATGGTGCCAACGAGGTCGGCGGGTAAGAGGTCGGGTGTGAACTGGAATCGAGAGAAAGAGGTGTGGAGCGACCCGGAGAGGGCTTTCACCGCCAGCGTTTTCGCGAGTCCTGGAACACCTTCGAGGAGGATGTGGCCATTGCAGAGGAGGCCGATGAGGAGCCGGTCGACCAAGTTGGCTTGGCCGACGAGGACTTGCCCCATTTCGTTTTTTACGTCTTGGATCCAGCTGCTGGACTGGCTGATCTTTTCTTGCAGTTCTTCGGTTGTCATCGATTTGCTTTTTGCATTCTGACACGGAGTCAGTTTGGTGCAACCAGCAAAGCGTTGCCGTGACTAGGCTTTATCCGAAAAAATGGCCTCTGTGGCCTTGAGGATATTGGCGATTTCGGCGAGTCGGCCGACGCCGGTGTAGCCGCAGGCGAGATCTCCCTCGGCGGGTTCGACGAATTTGCAGCCATCCTGCTTCAATTGTTCCACATTCCGCAGTGTTGCGGGGTGTTGCCACATTTTCCCGTTCATTGCCGGGGCGATGAGGGTGGGAGTGGTGCGTGGGAGGGCGAGATAGATGGATGTGAGTGGGTCGGGGGCCAGGCCGTTGGCGAATTCGGCCAAAACATTGGCGGAGGCCGGGGCGACCAGGAAGAGGTCGGCTTGATCGGCCAATTCGATGTGGCCGGGCTTCCAAGATTGTTTTTCGTCCTCTAGAGACACCAAAACCGGTTGGCGGGTGAGGGTTTGGAGGGTGAGCGGGGTGATGAACTCGGTGGCCGAGCGGCTCATGACCACATGAACGTCGTGTCCTTGCTTCACCAATTGTGAAGCGAGATCGGCTGCTTTGTAGGCAGCGATCGAGCCGGTGATGCCGAGGACGATTTTCATTTGGGGGTGAGTGGGTGATGGGTTGGGACCGTGGGGTCGGGGTGAGTTAATCGCGGGGTTGGGATTTCTAAAAGTCTAAAGGTCAAAGGTCGAAAGTCGAGCTTCGCGCATTTCTTTGACGTTGGCGGGGGATTCCGCCTAAGGCGATGATTTCGGTGCTGCGGGCCGCAGCACCCTACCGTTTAGACCTTTGACTTTTAGACCTTTAGACGCGCCTCTTTAGAGGCGCTGAAGAATGGCGTCGGTGATGGCGGTGGTGCCGACTTTGGTTTCGGTGTCGCGGCCGGTGGCGATGTCGCCGGTGCGGAAGCCATCGGCGATGGTTTTTGAGACGGCGGCTTCGATGGCATCGGCGGCGGCGGTTTCACCGAGGGAGAAGCGGAGCAACATGGCGAGCGAGAGGATTTGTGCGATCGGGTTGGCGATGCCTTGGCCTGCGATGTCGGGAGCGGAGCCGCCGGATGGCTCATACATGCCAAAGTAGAGACCGTTGTCGTTTTGGGTTCCGAGCGAGGCGGATGGAAGCATGCCGAGCGATCCGGAGATCATGGCCATTTCATCCGAAAGGATGTCGCCGAAGAGGTTTTCGGTCACGAGCACATCGAATTCGCCAGGTCGGCGAATGAGCTGCATCGCGGCGTTGTCGACATACATGTGAGAGAGCTCGACTTCGGGGAACTCTTTGGAGATTTCGATCGCGGTTTCGCGCCAGAGGACGGATGAGGCGAGGACGTTCGCTTTGTCGACCGAGAGCAATTGTTTTTTGCGGCCCATGGCGGCTGTGAAGGCGACGCGGAGGATGCGTTCGATTTCGCTCTTCTTGTAGATCATCGTGTCGAGGGCGACAGGTTCGCCATCTTCTTCGTGTCGGCCTTTTGGCGAGCCGAAGTAAACGCCGCCTGTTAGTTCGCGCACGCAGAGGACATCGAATCCATCGGCGATGAGTTCTTGTTTGACGGGGGATGCGTGAGTGAGGGCTGGCAGGCAGACGCCGGGGCGAAGGTTGGCGAAGAGGCCAAAGTGTTTGCGGAGTGGTAGCAATGCGCCGCGTTCTGGTTGGATGTCGGGTGGGAGGTTTTCCCATTTGGGTCCGCCGACCGAGCCGAAGAGGATGGCATCGGCTTTTTCAGAGGCGGCGACGGTTTCGGGTGGGAGCGGGTGTCCTGCATCATCGATTGCAGCGCCGCCGACGAGTTGTTCGCTGCGGGAGACGGTGAAATCAAATTTGGGTTCGACGGCGTCCAAGACGCGGATGGCTTCGGCCATGACTTCGGGGCCAATGCCGTCGCCTGAAAGGATGGTGATGCTGTGATTGCGTGACATGGGGGGATGAATGCTGAAAAGCTGAAAAGCTGAAAGGGTAAAATTTTAAAAGTCGGAAGTAAGCGGCGTAGCCGCTGTCGAAGGTCGCAAGTCCAAAGTCGAAAGTGGGCTTCGCACGGTTCACTTGCCCCGATAGGTCGGGGTTGGCGATGGGTGTCTGCGCTGACGTAATGGGAGGATTGATGAGTGATGAATGACGATTTTTGATTTTTGATGGGTTTTGGGTGCTTGCGGTGAGGAGGGAGTGGGGGCATGGTAGTGGTATGGAACCTGTTACTGAGCGTTTGAGGAATTTTCTCCAGTTTGTTGCGGTGAAGCTGATCGACGATCCATCGCAGGCTCAACTGAAAGTGGCGGAGCTTGAGCCGAAGAAGTTGCGGTTCAAGCTGGTGCTGGCTGGGCACGATGTTGCGGTTTTGATCGGTCGCAATGGTTTCACGGCATCGGCGATTCGCAATGTGCTCAAGGCTGCTGCTGACAAAGAAGGTGTGCAGGTTTCGCTGCAAATCCACTCGCATGAGGAAGAGGCCGAATTGATGGCGAGGGGTGACGAGCGGAGCTCGTGTTCCTAGTTCTTGGTTCCTAGTTCTTGGTTTGCTTAAGCGCGCAAGTAGGCGCGGTGCTTTTGCGATTCGATTGCTCGGACCCGTCTGAGACGCGTCCCTGCCTATTCGACGGAGGGGAGGATGGGGACGGCGGAGAGGAGCTTTTGGGTGTAGGCCTCTTTTGGGTTGTTGAAAACTTCTTCGGCTTCGCTGGATTCGATGATTTTTCCCTTGTACATCACGTTGATGTGATCGGCGAGGTAACGGACGACGGCGAGGTCGTGGGAGATGAACAACATGGTGAGGCCGAGGTCTTTTTGGAGTCGGCGTAGCAGGTTGAGGATCTGTGACTGAATCGAAACATCCAAGGCGGAGACGGGTTCGTCGGCGATGATGATGCGCGGTTCGGGTGCGAGTGCGCGAGCGATCGCGATGCGCTGACGTTGTCCGCCGGAGAACTCGTGCGGGTAGCGTTGCATTTGATCGGCAGGGAGGCCGACGGTTTCTAATAATTCGCCGACGCGTTTTCGAAGGGCGTCACCTTTGAGTTTTGGATGACGTTGTTGGAGCGCTTCTCCGAGTGTGGAGAAAATGGTGAGTCGTGGGTTGAGAGAGGCATAGGGGTCTTGGAAGACCATTTGAAAATCCAGACGGTGTTTGCGGATTTGGCTCTTGCGAAGAAGCGTGAGTTCGGTGCCAGCAAGTTTGACGCTGCCGCTGTCTGGAGCGAGCAGCTGCATGATGATGCGTGAGAGAGTGGACTTGCCGCAGCCTGATTCGCCAACGAGTCCGAGGATCTGTCCTTCGGGGACGTTGAGCGACACGCCATCCACAGCGACGACGGTTTGGTCGCCCTTGCGGAAAGTTTTTCGGATGTCTTTGAGTTCAAGCATGGGTAGCGAGGCAGCCAGGGCAATTTTGCACAAAGTGGCCAGGTGAGTGTTCGATCAGCTCGGGAGTCTTGTCGGTGAGACAGAGTGATGGGTCGCCGATGGTGTTGCGGGGGCTGAAGGCGCAACCGCTTTGAAGTTGAGCAAGATTTGGAGGGAGGCCTGGAATGGTGTGAAGGTCGGTCCCTTTCGGGTGGTTCGACGGGTTGGATTTGTAGAGTCCACGGGTGTAGGCGTGGAGTGGGTGGTTGATGAGCTCTTGGGCTTTCGCGCTTTCGACGACCCGTCCTGCGTAGAGGACGTTCACGGTGTCGCACATTTCATGCACCACGGCGAGGTCGTGGGTGATGAAGACCACGGAGGTTCCCATGTCTTTTTGCAGCTTGCGGATGACATCGAGCACTTGCTTTTGAACGGTCACGTCGAGAGCGGTGGTCGGTTCGTCGGCGATGAGAAGATCGGGTTTGGTGATGAGGGCCATGGCAATCATCACGCGTTGTCGCATGCCGCCCGAGAATTCGTGGGGGTAGCTGTGAATGCGAGTGGCGGCGTCATCGATGCCGACGCTTTCGAGCGCCTCGATCGCACGGTGGAGAGCGGCTTTGCCGGTGAGGTTCTCGTGAATTTCGAGGGGTTCGACCAATTGGGTGCTGACTTTGAGGTAAGGATTCAGCGAGGTCATCGGGTCTTGGAAGATCATCGAGATCTTGCGGCCGCGGTATTTGTTGAGCTCGCGTTCGTTGAGTTGGAGGAGATCGGTTCCTTGAAAGAGTGCTTTGCCGCCTTCGATGCGGCCAGGAGGCATTGGGATCAGTCCGAGGAGTGAGTAGGCTGTGACGGACTTGCCGGATCCGGATTCGCCGACGATGCCCGCGATTTCGCCCTCTTTGACTTTGATCGAGACATCGTCCACCGCCTTCACCACACCGTTGCGGGTGTGGAAGTGCACTTTCAGGTTTTGAATGTCGAGAAGGGGCATGGGGGTAAATTTTGAAATGCTGAAATGGGGTGGTCAGTCTTTGGAGGATTTTGGGTCGAGTGCGTCACGGAGTCCGTCGCCGAGGAAGTTCAGAGATAGCAGAGTGAGCGTGAAGAAGAGCGATGGGAAAAAGAGCAAGAGAGGATTCGAGAGCAGTCGTTCGGCTCCATCTTTGATGAGGATGCCCCAGCTCGAATGCGGAGGTTGGACCCCGATGCCGAGGAAAGAGAGGGTGGCTTCAAATAGCATCACCGATGGGATTGTGAGAGTGGCATAGACCACAATGGGGCCGATGGCATTCGGGATGATGTGGCGGATGAGGATGCGAGTGTGGGAAAGTCCAAGGGATCGAGCTGCTTCCACATATTCTTGGCTGGAGATGTTTTGAACCGAGGCACGCACAATCCGCGAGATGTTGAGCCATGATAGAGCGCCGATCGCAATGAAGAGAGGGAGCAGCCCGGTGAAAGGGGAGATTTTGTCGTAGCTCAGGAAAGTGTGGGTGTCCAACCAGGCGGTCAATGCGTCCGTTTGTCCACGAGCCACGGCAGAGAAAAGAATCACGATGATGAGGAATGGTAGTGAGTAAAGGACATCCACCGTGCGCATCAGCAATGCATCAATGCGTCCGCCTGAGTAACCTGCAATGGCACCGATTGCCACACCGATGGTTAGAGATACTGCGGTGGTGATGAGTCCGACCAGAATCGAGATGCGCCCCCCATGGAGGATGCGTGCGAGGAGGTCGCGTCCAAGTTGGTCTTGGCCCATCCAGTGATCCATGCTGGGTGGGCTATTTTTTTCTGAGAGCTCAATGGCGGCAGGGTCCTGCACTAAATGCGGGATGAATGGGACGATGAAGCAGAGGATGAAAATGATGCTCAGGATCATGCAACTCGCCATCGCCGCACGATTGTGGCGCAGGCGAAGCCAGGCATCTTTCCACAGAGAATTGCCTGCTTCCGTTTTGGGAGCAACAACAGCGGTCGTTTGTTCTGCGGTGGTTGCCATTATGCCTTTTTGTGGGCGCGGAGGCGCGGGTTGAGCCAGAGTTGAATGAGGTCGACGATGAAGTTCGCCGAAATGATGAGCGTGCCGTAGAGGACGACGGGGCCCATGATGAGAGTTTCATCCTTGGTGAGGATGGCGTTGATGAAAATGCCGCCGACACCAGGAATCTGGAAGATCGATTCGACCACCACCGAGCCACTGATCGTTGCGGCAAACGCGGGTCCGAGGTAAGCGACCGAGGGGATCAGGCCACCGCGCAGGGCGTGGCGGATGACCACGGTTGATTCCTTTTGTCCTTTGGCGCGGGCGGTGCGGATGAAGTCTTGGTTCAGCGTTTCCAGCATGCCGGCACGGGTCAGGCGTGAGAGGTAAGCGGCGCTGATTAGGCCGAGAGTGATTGCGGGCAGGATCCAGGTGCTGGGTTGGTCGTATCCCCAACCAGCGACGGGGAGCCAACCGAGGCGCACACCAAAAAATTCGGCCAACAAAGGTCCAATCACAAAGTTGGGTAGACAGATGCCGAGCAATGCGACGGCCATGATGATGTAATCGACGCGGGTATTCTTCCTCATCGCGGCGAGCACGCCTGCAGGGATGCCGATGATGATGGCGATGATGATCGCGACGATGCCGAGAAGTAGAGATACAGGGAATGCTTGGCTGAGGATTTCGCTGACCTCGCGACCCTCCATCAGCTTGATGCTGGTGCCGAGGTTGCCAGTGACGAGGTTTTTGATGCAGATGCCGTACTGAGTGAGGATCGGTTTATTGTGCCCGTGGATTTCCTCCATCATTTCGATGACATCATCCGGCACGGCCTTCTCGTTTTGGAACGTGCTGAATGGGAGTGCTCGGGTGAGGAAGAATGTGATCGTCACCAGCACGAACAACACCAGCAGGCCTTGGAGCAGGCGGTTACCAATTTCTTTCGCGATGTCCTTCATTTTTCCACCTCCAGCGTGATGTGTTTCCAAGGATGGTTATCCAGCAAAAGCGGATACCATCCTTTGACTTCGGGACGGTGAAAATAGAGGCGCGTGTAGTAGGCCAGTGGTGCGATCGGGGCCTCTTCCAGCAGGATTTTCTCGGCCTCAGCGAGGATTTTCACCCGCTCATCCGGATCCGACTGTTGGGCGGCTTTGCGCAGCAGTGCTTCATACTCCTCGCTCGACCATCCGGTATTGTTGTTGCCGTTTCCGCGAGTCCACATGTCGAGGAAGGTCGTTGGGTCTGGATAGTCACCAATCCAGCCGGCCATGGAAATGTCGTAGAGGCCATCCTGCTGAGCTGTGACATAAGGACCAAAAGTTTTGAGTTCGACATCGGTGCCGATGCCGAGCTCTTTGAAAGCGGCTTGAACGGCTTCCACCGAAGGGTTGATCTTGGTGGTGAGGATCTTGTATCGCGGCAGTCCTTCGCCGTTCGGGTGGCCTGCTTCAATGAGCAAAGCCTTTGCCTTTTCCATATCGAATTTGACCACATCTGGCGGGATGTAGTTGCCGACTTTTGGAGTGAGCGAGGTGGCGGGTTTGTAGCCTTCGAAGATGTATTTGCAGAGTTCCTCACGATTCAGTGCGAGGCTCAGGGCTTGGCGCACTTTGAGTTTGTTGAGGCCTTCTTTTCGCGTGTTGAAGCGGATGTAGCGGGTGCCAACGTAGGGTTCGATCCGTAGGTATTCGGAATGGTTCTTTTTGGACCACTCCAGGAGTTCTGGAGGAAGGCTGTAAGCCGTGTGAAGTTGTCCTGCGAGGAAGGCGCGGGTTTCCGTGTAGAAGTCAGTGATGGGGAAGAAGCGAATGCCATTGAGTCCAACATTTTCGGCATCCCAGTAGTGCGGGTTGCGTTCGACTTCGATGTAGTGGTTGAAGCGCCACTCTTTGAGTTGGAACGGGCCGTTGCCGACGATGTTGCCGAGTTCCGACCACTCTGTGAAGCGGTCCGTCATTTTGCCGTGTTGGAGGACGGCGTGCTTGGGGACCGGGAACCAGGACGTATGACGGGTCATGGCAGGGAGATATGGAACCGGCTCGCGGAGTGAGACAATCAGCGTGTGTTTGTCGGGGGCGGTGAGTCCGACTTGAGCTTGCTCGTAGAGATCGGGTTCTCCTGCGTCGATGTGGTCGATGAGTCGTTTGAGGATTTGCTTGTATGTCTCCGCTTGAATTTCCTCGGGCCACGTGAAGAGGGAGTCGTCTTTGCTGATTTCTTCCAGCGCTGGTTTATCGAGACGGTCCAACCCCCGTCCGGCAATCCATGTTTTCTTCTCGTCCTGATCGAAGGATGCGTATTCGCGATCTTTGAGATTTTCGATGTCGACCTTGGCGTCGCCTCGGAAATTGACGGCTTTCAGTTGCTCCCATGGGGTTGGGAATTCCTCATCGAGTCCGCAGAGGATGAAGCCACGTTGGTCTTCATTGTAGGCTTTGGCATTCTTGATCGCATGCAACATGGCGGCGTAGGGAGCTGCGAATCTGGGGTTGAGAATGCGGTGGTAGGAAAAAAGGAAGTCTTCGGTGGTGACAGGTTGTCCATCCGCCCATTTGCCATTCGGCTGCAGGTGGAATGTCCATTCGGTCAGATCATCATTGGCTTCCCATTTCTCAGCCGCACCTGGGGCCATTTTGTTGTCCTCGGATGGGTGGTCGCCACAAAGTCCCTCGAAGAGGCTAGTGAGGACCTTGCTTTCCGGCACGCCAGAGATCAGTTGGGAGTCGAGTCCCTTCGGCTCAGCTGAATTGCCAACGAGCATGATGCCCTCACGGTTGGCTTCATCGACCAGTGACTCCTGTTCACATGATGCGAGCAGGACGATGGAAGATGCCAGAGCGATGGAGGAAGCGAATCTCAACAGGGCCAAGCTAGCGATTCGGTTCCCACTGCCAAGAGCAGAATAAGCGGTAAACGCTGAAATGCTGAAAAACTGAAATTGTGAAATGAAATCTGAGGTCTTGGATCCATTATAGCTGCTGCTTCACGACTTCTTGGATACTTTTGGTCACTTGATCGAGGGAGGTGTTGGAGTCGATGATGTGGGCAAAGGGCTCGTCTTTTAGGCTGAGGAAGATTTCGCGGCAGCGGGTGAGGGTGTCGCGTTGTTCAAATTCGTTGGTCGAGTCGCCACGGTTGCCGATGCGTTGGTGGGCGGTGTCGACATCGAGGTCGAGGATGAGGAGGAGATCGGGTTGGGGGGCGAAAGCTTCGTTTCTTTTGCGAATCTCTAACGGGTCAAATCCACGTGCGCCTTGGTAGGCCATGGTTGAGAAATAGTAGCGATCGAGGATGACCACTTTGCCATCGGCTAGAGCTGGATTGATGAGTTCATTTACGTGCTCTTGGCGGTCCTTCAAAAATAGTTCGAGTTCCTCATCGGGGGAGAGTCGGCCCGCGGTCATGGACTCACGCAGTTTTTTGCCCCATGTGCCGTGGGTGGGTTCATAGCTGATGACCACCTCGCGGCCGAGGGATTCAAAATACTTGCCGAGGCGTTTCGATTGGGTCGATTTGCCGGTGCCGTCGATGCCCTCGAGAACGATGAATGTGCCTTTTTTGCTCATCTTAGAGGTAGCGTGATTTGAGGTGGGTGATGTAGTCGGCGGTGGATGGAGCTTTTCCAGTGGCTTGTTTCATCAGGTCGGAAGGATCAATTGTGGCGCCGTAGGCGTGAATCTCTTTTCGTAGCCACGACAGCAAGGGTGCGTAATCGGCCTTTCCGATGGCGGTGGAGATGTCTGAATTTTGATTCGCTGCAGCGAATAGCTGTGCTGCGTTGATATTGCCCAGAGAGTAGGTGGCGAAATAACCCAGTCCGCCCATCGACCAGTGGATGTCTTGGAGGCAGCCTTGGCGATCTTCTTTGGGTGCGAAGCCGAAAAGAGCTTTGAAGTTTTCGTTCCAGGCTTCGGGTATTTCATTCACTTTCAAGTCTCCGTTGAGGAGTTGTCTTTCCAAACCGAAGCGGAGAAGGATGTGAAGGTCGTAGGTTGCCTCATCGGCTTCGACGCGGATGGGAGTGAATTCCGCGCGATGAAGGTAGGTCATGAAATCATCGAGTGGATAGTCCTTGAGTTGGGGGAAGATGGATTGTGCGGTGGGATACCATTTGTTCCAAAGCTCACGGGATCGGCCTACTTGGTTTTCCCAGAGACGTGATTGAGATTCGTGGATTGCCAGCGACAAAGATGAGCCGGAAGGGAGACCGAAGTCATCTGCCGGAGTGCCTTGTTCATACATGCCATGACCGGCCTCGTGGAGAACTCCAAACAGGGATGAGGTGAAATCGTTCTCATCGTAACGAGTCGTCATCCTGACGTCATGGGGACCGAGTGTCGTGCAGAACGGATGCGCGGTGGTATCGATGCGGCCACCCTCGAAGTCGAAACCGATCGATTCTGCGATGAGTCGATTCAGCTTTTGTTGGTCCTCGACGGGGTAAGGTCCGGCAGGAAGTTTGGGGGCGATGCTGGCGGACTTCTCGACCGCCTTTGATGCGATTTCGATGAGTTCAGGTTTCAGAGTGTCGAACAATTTAGCCACGGCAGCCGTAGAGGTGGCGCGTTCGTAGTTTTCCAGAAGGGCATCGTAGGGTTCGCCCTCATATCCCCAGAGTTCAGCTTTTTCCTGCGCAAGGCCGATGAGCTTCTCGAGGTGTGGAGCGAACGCGGAGAAGTCGGATTCTTCGCGAGCTTTTGACCAAGCGTGTTTGGCGAGTGAGGAGGTCTCTGAGTCACGCGCGACCAGCTCAGAGGGGAGTTTGGTTTCTCGGTCAAAATTGCGACGGATTTCGCGCAGGTTGGCGGTGATTTTAGGATCCTTGCCGTCGTCTGAAGCTTCGGCGCTCTCCAGATGTTTTTTCCATTCATCTGAAGTGGCGAGTTTGTGGCCTTGGGTGCTGAGCCACGCCAGTTGTTTTGCGCGATATCCGGCTGCTTTCGGTGGTAGGTAAGTTTCTTGATCCCAACCAACCAGCCAAGATGTGGAGTGAATGATCGAGTGTTCGCGGGCGAGATCGAAAATCTGCATATCGGGATGATGGATAAATGTTGAAAAACTGAAATGCTAATTTGCCGCCAGGGGGCAGTCGAAGGTCAAAAGTCTGAAGGTCCTATTAGAATCGCTGGTGCGATTGTGGATTGGCAAATGTGTTGTGGAGGTTAGTTTGGGGGGATGCCGTTGTTGTTTGTTTCGTTCGTGACCTTTGTTTTGCTGGCGATGTTGATTATTGCTTGGTTTTCGCCGCGCAGCATGGGTTTTCGCCGGATCACAGGGACTGCGTATTTGGCCGTGACGCTAGTGTTTGTGGCGTTTCCGTTTTTCTACACCATTTATCGATTGGTTTCGGACGATGGGTTGCGTGGTGCCGCGCCATCAGAATTTGCGTTTTCGCTCCATGGATCCTTGTCTGACCGGTTGCCGGCTTATATCGATGAGAGGATCGAATCGAATGTGGCATCGACCTTGTCCGTGCATCAAATCACAGCGACCGAGTGGCCGGTTTACGTTGCCTTTTTCTATCTTCAGGCAACGGAGCGACTTCAGAAGCAGTGGGAGGCGGATCGCTCATTGGCGTCTGAGGCGCCGGCGGTTTCTGGTTCTGAGGCGATCGAGGCATCGGTTCGAATTATGTTGGATCATGGTCATTCTCATTGGGTCAGAACTTATTGGGGTGACGATTACCTAGAGGATGAAAATGGTTTTTACCGGATGCTGCTGATTGGTTGTTTGACCTCACATCACAATTTGACGGGCAGCGAGGAGCACTTCGAGCTTCTTAGAAAAGTGACCAACGACCTTGCTGGTGATCTCGATGTCTCACGCCATGGATTGATCGATGATTATCCAGGCCAGTGTTTTCCATGTGATGTTGCTAGTGCGATTGCCATGGTCGAGCGGGCAGCTGCGGTTTTAGGGGATGATCGTAGCGAGTGGGCATCGGTTGCATTTCAGCGGATGATGAAGAATTTCCCCAGTGGCCTGCCGCCTTACATGGCAAATCCAGTCGATGGCTCTGCGACCGCCCTGAGTCGAGGATGCACGAATGGTTTTTTCTTCACCTATTCGATGCAGCTTTCTCCTGATGACTCTCCGGGCTGGTATCAGAATTATGTATCGGAGTTTTGGCAGCAAAAAGCATTTGCTGGGGGGTGGCGGGAATTTTCAAATACCGATGACGGCTCAGAGTTTTATTTTGATCCTGACTCGGGCCCTGTTCTGTTTGGGTTTGGAACAGGGGCGACGGGGCTTGGTCTCGGTTGTGCGCGTGTGCATGGCGATGATCATCGTGCTGGGATTTTGGGGGCTGAGTTGATTGCTGCGTCGCTGCCAATGCCGAATGGGACGTTGCTCATACCGAGGTTGGTTTCTGATCGAGAACACGCGCCTTATTTTGCCGAAATAGCGATTCTGCATCAGTTGTCGATGGTTCCTCCAAGTTTGATGAATCACGAAGCGCAGCGGGTGCCGATCCCGTGGTTGGTTTGGATCATTCTTATGGTTCAGGGATTGCTGATGCTGGGGTTGGTTTGGTTGTCGGTGAGGTTGATGGTTCCGAAACATCGTCGTTCTGCAGAATCGTGAACGAAGTTGGCAAATGATGAATGATAGTGAATTCTATGGGCATGCGCATCGATATCGTGACTTTGTTTCCTGACGTGGCCTTGGCGCCGCTCAGCGATTCGATCATCCAGAGGGCGCGTGAGGCGGGCGTTGTGGAGGTGGTGGGGCATCAATTGCGGGATTGGTCGGAGGATAAGCACGAGCGGGTGGATGACAGCTTGTGTGGTGGCGGGCAGGGAATGTTGCTCAAGCCCGAGCCGATTTTTGCGGCGGTGGAGGAGCTTCGCCGTGACGGAACCCGAGTGATCTTGATGACGCCGCAGGGTCGGCCATTGATTCAGCAAGTGGCGGAGGAGTTCGCCAAGCAAGAGCACCTTTTGATTTTGTGTGGCCATTACGAGGGAGTGGACCAACGCGTCATCGATGAGTTGGTGGATGATGAGATTTCGATTGGGGATTACATTTTGACCAATGGTGCAATTGCTGCAGCGGTATTTTGTGATGCCATCATCCGTTTGTTGCCTGGGGCGTTGGGTGATGCGAGGTCGCCGCAAGATGAATCATTTTCGGACCCCAAGTTGCTTGAGGCGCCGGCTTACACGCGGCCGATTGATTTTCGTGGGCTCAAGGTGCCAGAGGTTCTGATATCGGGGAATCACTCCCTGATTGCTGAGTGGAAGGCCGAGCAGGCGAAGGTGAGGACGAAAAGGAATCGGCCAGATCTAATGGATTGATGGAAAAATTCAGGATTCCAATTTTCGATTGTGAAATGTCGTGCCCGAATGGGGAAAGCATGGCATGAATGGGTCAGTGAGTGATTCTAAATCAAACCATTCTGAAACGGCCTTGGCTGAAAACGAGCCTCGGGTGGAACCCGCAACGATCGAGGATTTGCCGGCTTTGATCGAGTTGGTGACTGAGTTGTTTTCAATTTCCAAAGATTTTGGTGTCGACCAAGAAGCGCATGAGCGTGGACTAAGATTGATTTTGGAACAACCGAACCGCGGGCGGATTTTCGTAGTTCGCAACAACGATAAAATTTTTGGGATGGTGAACTTGTTGATCACCATTTCCACCGCGAGGGGTGGATTTGTATTGTTGATGGAAGATGTGATCATCCATCCCGATCATCGTGGGCAGGGATACGGAGCCAAGCTGCTCGATTACGTCATGGATTTTGCCAAGCAGAAGAGCTTCAAGCGCATCACCTTGCTGACGGACCGGATGAGTGCCGAGTCGCAGGAGTTCTTCAAGAAGTATGACTTCGAGTATTCGAACATGATTCCGATGAGGAAGATTATCGACTGAATCACTTCGTGAATTGAGTCGATGTTCCTGGTTCTTGGTTCCTAGTTCTTGGTTGAGCTAAAGCGCGGTTCTGTATCTAATAATTAGCTGGTGAAGTCGGTGGATCGGGCCGATCCACCCTTGGTTGTCTAAATTGTGTTACTTTTGCTCTGCCCTGTGCGAAAACATGGGGTGAGGCCCGGCCATCGGATACCAGCCAATGACCGGAGCAACAGGTGACTTCGTGCGTCACCCTGAGCCTTTGAGCTCGTATGGTAGCTAGAAGCCCTGTTGCAGCCTCATCTTCAATTCGGAGAGTTGCCTGAGCCCTAGAGCTCGTAGAACCAAGGATGAACCAAAGATGAAAACCTCAGACACAATATACTACCTCGGAGTCGATGTGAGCAAAGCAAAACTCGATCTCTATGATCCGCGAAGCGGAAAATGTCAGTGCTTCCCCAATACTAAAGCGGGGTTGCAGCGCCTATATCGGCAAGTCCGTAAGCTTGTTGGGACACCACACATCATATGCGAGCCATCTGGTGGATATGAAAAACTTCTAATCAAGCAAGCTCATGAACTTGATTTGGCTCTCAGCGCGATCAATCCACGCCAGGTGCGAGATTATGCACGCGCTAAGGGGCAGTTAGCCAAGACTGATGCGATTGACTCAAAGCTGCTTAGTGACTACGGCTTAGCTTTCAAGCCTAAGCCTCAAAAGCCCGCAAGCCCAGTTCAAGAAGCACTTTGTGCAGTTGTGAGAAGAAAGGAGTCGCTAACTCGACAGCTAGTCAGGGAAAAGAATGCGCTCGAAAAATCAACAGATCGTTTTGTTCGATCGGACATCAGAGTAAGCCTTAACCACATCAAAAAACGTATCGAGAAGTGTGAGCGGCAGGTTCAAGAACTGATAGCATCCGATGCTGGGCTGAAAGCTAAGGCAGATCGAATTACTTCGATTAAAGGATTGGGCTCCAACGTCGCAGCGGTGTTGTTGGCTGAAATGCCTGAGCTAGGATCCATGAGTAATAATCAGGCCGCGAGCTTAGTGGGATTAGCACCGCTGAATCGTGATAGTGGAAAATGGAGAGGTCAGCGAACGATACACGGAGGAAGAAGGATAGCACGGCGTGCCCTGTTCATGCCTGCACTGTGCTCAGTGACTCATAATCCGATATTACGCGACTTTTATCGCAGCATGATTGCGCGTAATAAACCTCATCACTTGGCGATGACCGCTGTTATGAGAAAGATGATTTGCCTAGTAAATAGGAGCCTTGCAGACCCAGATTTTGAAATAGCTTAAAAGAAAATCAAAACAGAGTTGCTACCATTGATGGGTGGCTTGCGCGTTGCGCGGATCATTGGCAATTCATTTGAGCGGACCGCGCAATTCGGGAAGCTGCTATGGCAGCGGCAACTTGATGTCGTAGACCTAATTTGAATGGATTAAGCGTAGCTTAATCAAAGCGCCGTCCCAGCCTTGGTGGATGTGCCTAAGCCGTAGGCTGCATTTGGTGTTACAAAATGGGGGTGATTTTCGAGAGTGAAATGGCGTCTGAGGTGTTGAGTTTTTTGGGGTTTTGTTGTAATCTCTATCAGTAAAAAGATTGAACCTAGAATATCATTATGGGACTCGAAAAAATCACACAGAAACTGCAGGAGGCGCTCCAGAAAGCACAGAGTTTGGCCTCGAAATCATCGCATGCTGAATTGAAAAGCGCGCATGTGCTCCTCGCGCTATTGCAGCAAGAGGGCGGCATCGCTGTGCCCATTTTGCAGAAGGCGGGCGTGGATGTTGGGAAGTTGAAAGCGGCTACGGCTGAAGAGCTGTCTCGTGAGCCCAGTGTTCAAGGGGCCACGACTCAACCGCAGATCAGTGTGGGGTTGCGAGCGACGCTTGACGCATCAGATGCTGCCCGGGAATCGATGGGGGATGACTACTTGAGTGTTGAGCATTTCATCATCGGTTCGCTCGATGGGGATTCGCCAGCAGGGAAGTTGTTGAAGGCGGCTGGGCTGGACTCGGCAAAAGCCAAAGAAGCGATCGAAAGTGTGCGTGGATCGCAGAAGGTGACCGATGAAAACCCAGAGGGAAAATACCAGGCTTTGGAAAAATACGGCACGGACCTGACGGCACGTGCGCGTGAGGGTAAGATTGACCCCGTCATTGGGCGGGATCATGAGATTCGCCGTGTGTTGCAGGTGTTATCGCGACGGACCAAGAACAACCCCGTTTTGATCGGGGAGCCCGGTGTCGGTAAGACTGCGATTGTTGAGGGACTGGCTAGACGCATCGTGTCGGGTGATGTGCCGGACTCGATGAAAAACAAGTCGGTCATCTCAATGGACTTAGGAGCGATGTTGGCAGGTGCCAAGTATCGGGGTGAGTTTGAGGATCGTTTGAAGGCTTTCCTCAAAGAGGTCACCGATGCCGAAGGGAAGATCATTTTGTTCATTGATGAGTTGCACACCATTGTGGGCGCTGGAGCGAGTGAGGGTGCGGTGGATGCATCGAACTTGCTCAAGCCGCAATTGGCTCGTGGCGAGTTGCACGCGATTGGTGCGACAACCTTGAATGAATACAAAAAGCACATCGAAAAAGATGCGGCCTTGGAGCGCCGTTTTCAGCCAGTGACTGTGGGTGAGCCATCCGTGGAAGACACCGTGGCCATCCTGCGTGGGTTGAAGGAGCGTTATGAGGTTCACCATGGAGTCCGCATACAGGACAACGCTTTGGTGGCCGCGGCGGCGCTATCGGATCGTTACATCTCGGATCGATTTTTGCCGGACAAGGCGGTGGATTTGATCGATGAGGCGGCATCTCGTTTGAAGATCGAATTGGATTCCATGCCGACTGAGATCGACGTCTTGGAGCGTCAGATCATGCAATTGGAAATGGAGAAACAGGCGCTCAAGAAAGAAACCGACAAAGCATCAGCAGAACGTTTGGCCAAGGTTGAAGAGGAGCAGGCGAACTTGCGTGAGAAGTCATCTGGAATGATGGCGCAGTGGCGGAATGAGAAAGCCATCATTGATAACGTGCGAGAGGCTCAAGAGAAGATCGAGACGCTAAAAGGAGAGGCCGAGAAGGCGCAGCGCATTGGTGACCTTACTCGTGCTTCGCAGATCACCTATGGTGATTTGCCG
Organism: Luteolibacter sp.; assembly: GCA_043566505.1. Classification (GTDB taxonomy): domain Bacteria; phylum Verrucomicrobiota; class Verrucomicrobiia; order Verrucomicrobiales; family Akkermansiaceae; genus Luteolibacter. The sequence continues at coordinate 2,504,929 of CP121322.1, forward strand.
GATGCAACCAAAGCCTTTGAAGAGGCGGAAAAAGAACTATCTGTCTTGCAGAAGAATGGTGCGATTTTGAAAGAGGAAGTCACCGAGGAAGATATCTCAGGGGTCGTCTCGTCATGGACAGGGATTCCTGTGAGTCGATTGCAGGAAGGTGAGAAGCAAAAGCTTGTGACCATGGAGGATCGCTTGGGCGATCGTGTTGTGGGTCAGAAGAAGGCGATCAAAGCGGTATCCAATGCGGTGCGTCGTGCGCGTGCCGGATTGCAGGATGAGAATCGGCCGATTGGCTCGTTCTTGTTCCTGGGGCCGACGGGGGTTGGTAAGACCGAACTCTCGAAGGCTCTGGCTGAATTCTTATTCGATGATGAAGGCGCGATGGTGCGGATTGATATGTCCGAATACATGGAGAAACACAGCGTGGCCCGATTGATCGGAGCTCCTCCTGGATACGTGGGCTATGAGGAAGGTGGGCAGCTGTCGGAGCATGTTCGTCGTAAGCCTTATTCGGTCGTTTTGTTTGATGAGATCGAAAAAGCCCATGCCGATGTATTCAACGTATTGTTGCAGGTTTTGGACGATGGCCGGATCACCGACGGCCAGGGGCGGACGGTTGATTTTCGGAACACCGTGCTCATCATGACTTCGAACATCGGTTCCCAGTTCATCTTGAACGAGGAGAACTCTGAACAGCGCGAAGCCAAAGTGACCGATGCCCTGCGAGGGCATTTCAGGCCTGAGTTTTTGAATCGGATTGATGAAACGATTATCTTTGATCGATTGGATCGCGCAGAACTGACCACCATTGTCGATTTGCAGCTCGATCGCGTTCGGAAGCGTTTGGCCAAGCAAGGTTTGGGATTAGCGCTTAGCGAAGAAGTAAAAGAATTCATTGGCACGCAGGGCTATGATCCGGTTTACGGTGCTAGGCCGTTGAAGCGTGCGATTCAGCATCTGGTGCTCGATCCTCTGAGTTTGGATGTCTTGGACGGAAAATTTGTCGATGGCGATGTCATCAAAGGAGATCTCTCGGGAGGAGAAGTGGTTTTCGACAAAGGCTGAGTCGACTTCTCTTGATTTGATGAAATTTTGCATCCATAATGTAAGGCTATGAAATCACTTATCATCCTTGCAGACTTAGGGCGGGTAAAAGCTTACCGCATCACACATGACGATCTTGATCCAAAGAGCTCTCCAGCTTTTGAAGATGTATTGGATGTCGATTTAGAAAATCAACACAGCCGAGTTTCGGATCGATACAGCGATAAAGCTGGCCGCTTCAGCTACGGCCCTGGCAGCAAGGCCGTGGGGGAAAAGCACAGCGAGCAAGCAGAAGCGGAGGTTCAACAACTCAAGGGAGTGGCTCAAAGTATCAACGAGGCTGCAAAAACGGATACAGGTGATATTTTCTTTGCGGCCCCCAGGGAGATCGTGAAGAGCCTGCTTGATAAGTTGGAGCCGTCCATTCGTAAGCGGATCCGTTCAGAACTGCCGTTGAACTTGGTCAAAGTGCCCAAGCTCAAGCTGTTGGAGCGATTCGCGATTGCTTAGGGCAAACGATGAATCCCGTCTTTGGCTCACCATAAAATTGGCAGGGCTTCCCAGCCATGAAATGGTGGGCGATTTTAGCGCACAGCGCGGCGTCGACTTGGTCGATGCCGCTGTTGCTTGGGAGCTGAATGCCAAGTTGGTTCAGCAGTGCGCGACGCTCCTGTTGTTTGTCCGCCGCCCGGGCCTGCCCGCCTTGCAGATGGTAGGTGATGGCGTGTGGAAAAGTTTCAAATATCAGGGGTGTGGGTTTGGGTTTATGATCGATCAGCAAAGAGTGGGTTGAAGAAAGCGTTTGGTAGATTTTTTCTCCTTCGATCATCCATCCGTAGTAGTTGGTTGGGTGGCTGATTGCCGTTTCACGAGTGGGTGATGGAAAACATTGGATCCCAGCTTTGATTAGATCGCGTTCACATGCTCGCGCTTTGCCGTCTTGGCTCCAATTGCAGGGGGCGTCGATCGCGATTGTCTGCGCCTTTTTGCTTCGGCACCACTCGGCGATTTCTTCGGGATCGTTTGATTTGAACTGATCCTGATAGATGCCATTGACCAGGATGACGCAATGGTGGCCTTTGCGAGCGCCGCCGACATCGATGCCGGCGGTTATGGGTGAGTCATTGGTCATTGGTCATTGGTGGTAGGGCTGGATGAGTCCTTGAGGAACCAGTCCAAAAAATATCGTGTAAGCCGCCAATAGCATGCAGTAAATGAAAGCCATCCAAGCGGTTTTGGATTTTGGTTTGGTGGTGAGATCAAGGCCGGCTACGAGCCACCAAAAGATGCCCGTAAGGGCAATGATATCGCTGGGGCTCAGTCGGCCAATAGCAGGGTAGATCCAAAATCCGATGACTCCATTCAGGTAGCTAGTGAAAACAATGTACCAATCGATCAGCTTGATGATCAATGTATAGGCAATGGCGCTGATGAACAGCATCGAGAATACAGGCTCGGGCTGGATTGTTCCCCGGGACTGCTTCCTCGCCATGGGTCGTGAATTGAATCGGCGGGCGAAGTACCCACATTTGGGTTAAATTTTGATGTCGACCATCGCGCGCTTGCGACGATTTTCGATCCAGCGTTCATATTGCGCTGAAGTTTTCTTTTTGCGGACGCGTGCTTCGATGATTTCACGCACTTTACTGAGTGCCGGTACTGGGCCGCGTTTGATCTCAAGAGGTTTCACAATGGTGAAGCCACTGCGGTCGACGAGTGGGCCGATGATGTCGCCTTCTTCGGCTTTGAAGATCGCGGATGCAAATTCTGCAGAGAGGTCGCCTCGTGGTGTGTCATTGTAGATGCCACCCTCACTTGCGAAGGGGCCTTTGGATTGGTCTTTCGCAAGTTGTGTGAAGTCGCCGCCATTTTTGAGTTCTTTGACGATGAGTTCCGCGAGTTGGAGTTGGCTGTCGCGTGTTGAAGTCGGATCTGTAGGATTCACCGCTGGGATGTAAATCTTTTGGTATGAGATGACATCCAGTGATGTGTCGCGCAGGTCATTTTTCACCGAATTGTATTCATTGCTGATTTCATTCGGGAGTGGTGGTGGAGCGTCGGAAAACTGTTGTTGGCGCATGGCCGAAACGATCATTTTCTCCTGTGTCATTCGGCGGTAGCCCTCCATGGTGAGGCGGCTGCTGATGAGCTCTTGGTTGAATTTTTCTTTGCTGCCATCGTAGAGGTTGTTGATGGTGTTTTTGATTTCTTCGTCGACAGCGTTGGGGTTGATGCTGGCGCCGATTTGTTTGAATTCATCGAGGATGATTTGGCGGTCGATCAACTCTTGAAGAATGTCACCTTTGGCGGCTTCGACCTTTTTAGCGAACTCCTTACCACGTCGTGGATATTCCGCAGTGAGTTGGCGAAGGACGGGCGAGAGCATGAACCAAACTTCATTTTTTGTGATGACGCGGCCGTTGACTTTGGCGGCGATGCCATTGACTTCGAATGGAGTGGTGTCTTGCGCGGCAACGGGCAGGGAGAGTGAGATCGTTGCGGCGAGTGGGAGAATAAAGAGTGATTTCATGAAACTGGGAATGGCGGTTTGGTGACTGGCCAACGCGGCAATGCTGCGCTGGTTGGCTAGGCTCTGAAAGTTAAAAATTTGGAGGTCAGTCTGTGATGGGATGGCGGATTGGCCTGCAATCGTCAAATCGCCTTATTTGCGGCCTTGGAGGTGATCGCGATTACTGGTAGTCATAGCGGTATCAGATGGAAGAGGCGCCTAAGAAAGATGTGACAAAACGGTCAATAAGGATTGAGCCCTTGTTGGGTGTCGGAGCCTTATTGCTGCTCTTGGTGGTTTGTTTCATTGTGCTCAAGCCCTTCATGAGCGCTTTGATGTGGGCGATCATTTTGGCCTATGCCTTGTATCCCATGCAGCGTTTGTTCACGCGGTGGTTTCGCGGGCGCCGAACGATCGCGGCCTGTTTGGTGACGCTAACGATCTCGATATTGGTGGCGGGGCCGATCGTTTTAATTGGGATGAGTTTGGCGGAGGATGGAAAGAAGTTGGCCAATGCGACGCGCACGTGGTTCTTGGCTGCCCCGGAGGAAGCTCCTGCGTGGTTGTCTGGATTGCCTGTGGTAGGTGATGAGGTGGAAGGTTATTGGAAAGCTTTTGGAGAGGACAAAAAACGGTGGATGGAGTTGCTCGACCAGCAAGTGAAAGCTGCGCCTGCCGAAGAGTCCACCGGGCCGCCCTTGGAAGGTGATGAGGCAACAGAGGAATCAGAAATTGATCCCTTGGCGGACTCAGAATTGGTCGAGTTGGCCGATGATGCCTTGGGGGGAGAGTTGACCGGCGAGGAGGGAGCGAAGTCTTCCCATGTCATCGTTTGGATTGGAAAATCATTGGCGTGGGCAAGGACCTGGTTGTTGTCGGCGGCAAAGGCGGTGGGGCAGGCAGTGACTCAGGTTTTGTTCAGTGCATTTTTGGCGTTTTTCTTTCTTCGTGATGCAGAGGGTTTGTCAAAACGGTTGAGTGTCGCGGTGGAGCGTCTGGCGGGGAATCGAGGGAAGCATTTGATCAAAGTCGCGGGTGATACGGTGCGCGGGGTGATTTACGGGATTTTGGGTACTGCATTGGCGCAGGCTGTGGTTGCCGGCATTGGATTTTGGATCGCGGGAGTTCCGGGAGCAGTTTTGTTGTCGGTGTTGGTGTTCCTTTTTGCGGTGGTTCCATTTGGCCCGCCGATTATTTGGATTCCTGCCGTCGTTTGGTTGTTTGCCACTGATCAAATCGGAATGGCGATTTTCCTTCTGATCTGGGGATTGGCGGTGATCAGCAGTGTGGACAATATTTTGAGACCATTTTTGATCAGCCAGGGCAGCAAGATGCCATTCGCGTTGATCTTCTGCGGAGTCATTGGTGGAGCATTGGCCTTTGGATTAGTCGGTGTGTTTCTGGGGCCGACCGTTTTGGCGGTGGCGTTCCGGTTGATTGACGAGTGGTCATCGGGCAAAGTGGACAAAGTGAAGGAAACCTCCGAGCTGGAGATTTCCGCATTGCCTAGTAAGTAGGAATTCGCCAGACCCAGCGGGTGTCGGTCAGTCCTGCAGCCATGGGTCAGGTTATCGAGGTCTTCGAGCGGAATTTTCGCGATCGTGGAGAGCTCGGTGCATCCGTGAGCATATGGTGGGATGGGGAGGAGTTGATCAACGAGGGGTTTGGTTGGTGTGAGCGTGAGGAGCAACGGCCATGGACGACCGATACTTTGGTGCCAGTGTATTCTGCGACCAAGGTGCCATCAGCGACGACTTTGTTGATGGCATTGCATGCCAAAGGTCTCGACGAGAAGACTTTGGTGCGTGAGGTCTGGGAGAAGTTTCCGGTGGCAGAGGCGACCTTTGCGCATTTGTTGTCGCATCAATGTGGGTTGTCCGTACTCGACCAAAAAGCGGATGTGTTGAATCACGAAGAGGTGGTTGCTGCGGTTGAGGCACAAGCGCCGGCGTGGGCAATTGGCGAGGGGCATGGATACCATCCGAGGACATTCGGAGTGTTGGTGGAAGAGCCAGTGCGCAGGTTGACGGGAATGACTGTGGGGCAGTATTGGCGTGAGAACATCGCCGATGTCTTGGACTTGGATTTTTGGATTGGTTTGCCGGAGGAACAGTGGTCGAGGGTGGCGAAGTTGTATCCGGGGAAAGCCACACAGAAGGATTTGGCGGATGGTTTTTACAAGCACATGTCGGAATCGGGCAGCTTCACACGAAAGGCATTTTCCTCGCCGCGTGGGCTGCATGCGGTTCATGAGATGAATGAGCCAAGGGCATGGACGGCAGGGCTGCCGGCATTGGGTGGTGTCGGCACGGCGTCGGCATTGGCGAAGTTTTACCAAGCGCTGATCGGTGGGATTGAAAGTCCGGTTCCTGATCGTGTGAAGCGAGCGCTGATGACCAAGCAGTCGGCGAGCGAGGACAAGGTGTTGTTGCGGCCAACGGTTTTCACCTGCGGCGCGCAGATGGATCCATTGGACGAGAGCGGTCAGAAGATTCACCAGTTGTATGGATCATCGTTTGGTGCTTTTGGTCATCCAGGGGCGGGCGGATCGCATGCGTTTGGAGATCCAGAGACGGGAGTTTCGTTTGCTTACACGATGAATCAGATGAATTTGAGCGTGATGCCGGGGGAGAAGTGTGTGGAGTTGGTCTCAGCGCTCTTCGAGTGCTGAGACGACAAGCGTTCTTGGTTCTTGGTTCCTAGTTCTTGGTTCCGCCTTTGGCGGTGAAGTCGGTGGATCGGGCCGATCCACCCTACCAGTGTTGATGGTTGGTGCGTTCGCGCGGTTCATTGGCTAGGAACCAAGAACTAAGAACCACGAACCAAGAACAGCAAAGCTCACAAGCTTTGCTTGAACTCGTCTTTGGGGGTGAGGGAGAGGACGAACTTTTCTAACAAAGTGATGGTTTCCTCGATGTCGTCGAGGTGGGCGGTTTCGACGACGGAGTGCATGCAGCGGAGAGGGAGGGATACCAATGCGCTGGGGACGCCGGCGCGGATGTTGAAGATTTTGTCGGTGTCAGTTCCGGTGGAGCGGCTGCTGGCTTCGTGCTGAACGGTAACTTTGGATTTCTTGGCGACTTTTTCCAATCGCTCCACGACGTGCGGGTGGTTTGATGATCCATGAGTGAGAGTGGGGCCACCGCCGAGGGTGACTTTGCCATGCTTGGAATGTTCGATGCCTGGGGTGTCGGTGGCATGGGTGACATCGAGGCAGACACAGGCGTCGGGTTGGAGTCGGTAAGTGGCCATCATTGCACCGTTGCCACCAATTTCCTCTTGGATGGTGTTGAGGCAGACGAGGGTGAAGTTCGGTTTGGTTTTGCTAGCAGCGATGCGTTTCATCACTTGGGCAATGATGTAGCCGCCGATGCGGTTATCGAGCGCACGGCTGACGATGCGTTTGTTGGCGAGATCCATGGGGCCGTCTTGATAGACGAGAGGGTGACCAACGCGGATGCCGAGTTTGGCGACTTCTTCGGGTGAGGATGCTCCGACATCGACCCACAGTTCATGGATGGCGGGGGCTTTTTCCGTGCTGAGGCTATCGCGGCGAAGGTGGATGGCGGTGTTGCCTACGATGCCGGTGACGGTGCCTTTTGAGCCGAGGATTTGGACGCGTCGGCCGAGGCCCGCGGCGGCATCGGATCCGCCGACACGGTCGATGCGGATAAAGCCATTGGAATCGATGTGTTTCACCATGTAGCCGATTTCATCGGCGTGTGCGGCGAGCATGACGACCTTATCGGTTTTGCCGGGGAGGGTGGCCCAGGTGGAGCCGTAGGAGTCGCATTCGACGGATTTGGCATGTTTGCCGATCCATTTTGCCCAGACTTTCTGGCCAGGCATTTCAAAGCCCGTGGGGCTGGGGGTTTCGAGGAGTTCGTTGAGAAAGTTGCGGTCGGAGGTGTTCATGGGTGGATGCTGCGCATCCAGTCGAAAGTCTTAAAGTCAAAAGTCAAAAGTCGAAGGTCGAGCTAAAGCGCTGTGCTTTTGCTGCGGACCGCCGTCCCTGACTAGGTGGTGTGATTAACCGCAGATGAACTCAGATGAATGGGATGGGTGTGGATAAATGCTGAAACGCTGAAATTTTTGTGCTGCCGCGCGATGCTTTTGCTGCGGACCGCGCGGAGCGCCGTCCCTGCCTAAGAGGGGTGATTAACCGCAGATGAACTCAGATGGATGGGATGGGTGTGGATAAATGCTGAAATTTTTTGTGCTTCGCGATGTGTCAGCTGCGATTCAAATGATCGGACCGCGGCGGAGCGCCGTCCCTGCCTAATGATGTCGTCATTTCAGCATTTGACCTCAGTCCCTTCGGTCCAAGCCATATCCCATTTGCTCCGCCGCAAATAGGGGGATCAGAATTGCTCGCTCTAGCTCACCCTGCTTTCAGCTTGTCAGCATTTCCCAATTTACCCCACAGCCTTGGTGCCATGGTGATGGCGGCGATGAAGAGGCCGGCGGCGAGGCCCCACCAGACACCGCCTGCGCCGAGTCCTTGGGAGAAGGCGAGCCAGACGCCGAGTGGGATTCCGATGACCCAGTAGGCGACGAAACCCATGATGGCGGGAACACGGGTGTCGTGGAGACCGCGCAGCATGGAGACGGAGCCGACTTGGATGCCGTCGAAGATCTGGAAGACAGCGCAGATGGCCAAGAGGGTGGCGGAGAGTTGGATGACCTCGGGCGCATCGGTGAACCATGAGGCCATGACGTGGCCGAAGCTGAAGAAGACGGAAGCGTTGATGATGCCGACGAGGGTGACCAATAACCAACCGGAGATCGTCACGATGCGGAGTCGGTCGTAGTCCTTTGCGCCATTCACCTGACCCACGCGGACCGTGAGCGCCATCGAGAGTCCTAGGGGGATCATGAACGCGGTTCCGGTGAGGGCGATGGTCACTTGGTGGGCGGCCATCGCATTGGCGCTGATGTGTCCCATCACCAGTCCGGCGATGGAGAAGGCGGAGACTTCGCAGAGCATTTGGATGCTAGCGGGAAAGCCGAGGCCGAGGAGGTGGGTTGAGTAGGAGAGTTTGGGTTTGCGGAACCATCGTTTGGGAACCCATTCGCTGAGGTCCTTTTCTTGGATCAGCCAGATGAAGATGCCGGCGAGCATTAGGATGCGGGCGATGAGGGTGGCCCATGCAGCGCCTTCGAAGCCGAGGGTGGGACAGCCGAGGTTGCCGAAGATCATGACCCAGTTGAGGATGACGTTCAGTACTACGCCACCGAGGTAGATCCAGAAAGGCGGCCAGGGGCGGTTGAGGGCATCGGCGTGGTTTTTGAGCGCGATCGAGGCGAGTGCTGGGATGGTGGAGGCCATCACGATTTGGAAATACGTATCGGTCGCGGCGGTGACGGCTGCGGGTTGGCCGAACCATTCGAGTTTCAGGGAGAGCAGATAGGCGCCGATGAAGAGCACGACTCCTAGGGCGGTGCCGAGGTAGAGGCCATGCCGGCATGAACCGCGGGCGGCGATCGGGTCGTTGGCGCCTTGGGCGTTCGAGGTGGATACCGAAATGGCCGTGAGGAGGCCGATGCCGAAGACAAAGGGGATGTAGAAGAGCGAATTCGCAAAGGTCAGAGCGGCGAGCTCGGTGACGCCGAGTTGCCCGACCATTAGAGTGTCGACCACACCCAAGAGCATTTGGCTCAATTGGCCAATGATCAGCGGGATGGCCAGTTTGAGGGTGATCTTGGATTCGTGGAGGAGCACGGGGGGGAATAAATGCTGAAAAGCTGAAATAGGAAATGCTGAAATGAGAGCGAGTGATAACGAGCTGCATACATGTCAAAGGTCTAAAAGTCTAAAGTCGAAGGTCTGAAGTGACGCCTTGCAGGCGTTAAGTTGTGAGAATGTGGGATTTATAGGGATTCTTTCTAAGGATTTGCTAGTTTGGGTGTCTTCCCCGTAGACCCATTATGAAAACGATTCTATTCCTGTTGCTGAGCTGTGGTGTGATTTTTGCGGATGATGCCGTGGATATGCGGGAGAAGGCGGATAAATTGGCGAAAGATGGGAACTGGCGTGAGGCCTATGATTTGGGGGTTCGGATATTGCGTGAGGTGGACGACAAGGCCTCTGCTCAAGATCTTCAAAAGGTGTTGAATGCGCAGCAGCAGTTGGGTGAGGTTTCAAAATTCGATGGATTGCTCAATGAGTTGACCGAGAAGAAGAAGGATAATTCAGAGTTTATGGTGGCTGCGGGTGGTGCCTACATGGGCGCTCGGCATTACGGTCAGATTTTGGACAACAAGTTTGATCGAGGAACTCACAGAGGGGGGCAGTGGCGGATGGTGCAAGAGCAGGACCGACTGCGTGCCCTGCAGTGTTTCATGCAGGCGTGGAAGAATGTGGAGAAAGGTAGTGTTCAGGAAGTGCAGGTATTGCGCAGTTTGGCCAATGCCCTTTTGGACAATCGCATGGGTGCCTACATGTGGCGGCTTTACCTAAAGACAGACCTAACAGCTGAGCCGGACTACCTCGTGCAGGAGGATTCCATTACCAGCCTAGGTGGGCCGGTGGATGCCGATGGGAATCCGGATTGGATTGATTTGCCGGAGTCGTGGGATGCGGCAAAGTCGGATGGTGAGCGTTGGCGTTGGTTGTTGGTGGAGATTGGTAAAATTTCAGAGAAGGATCGGGCGCAGGAAGAAATGAAGTGGGTGCGGTTTTGTCATCAGCACTATGGGGTCAATACCTTGAACAGTTATGGCTGGTGGTCGCAGCCGGATGTCAAAGAGCGGGATGGGATCTTGCAGGCGTCGAGTTTGAAAGAGGGAGAGACGATTGCTCGGTTGGCGAATGGGGTGAAGCGCTTTGATTTGCGTGAGGACTATCAGTTCATTCCTGCCTTGCGGAGGCTCATGCGTGACGGCAAAGGGAGCCCTGCTGATAATGCGGGCGATTTATTGGTGCAGGTGTTCTTGAATCGAAATCAGTTCATTACCGCAGCCGAGACGCTTGAAGAGGTGATTCGTTTGCATGGTAAAGGGCACGATAATAGTCGAACAAAGCTGCTCAAGCAGATCCGGGGAAATTGGAGCCAGTTTGGTGTGACGCGTACCTATGCTGCGTCTTCAGCTGTTGACGTTCCGTTCACCTTCCGCAATGCAGATTTGACCAAGTTGAGCCTTCAAAAAGTCGATGAGCAACAGGTGATGGATGACATCATTGATTACTTGAAATCGAACCCAAAAAATATCGATGGATCGCGAATGGATTTTTCCCGTGTTGGTACTCGATTGATCGAAAAATCGGGCCAGAAGTATCTTGGGCCGGTGTTGAGGTCGTGGGAGCAGAAGCTTGAGCCTGCGGAGGCGCATCAGAGCAAACAGGTTGATTTGAATTTAGGGAAGTTGGATGCGGGTTGCTATTTGCTGAAATCCGAATTGGTGGACGGCAACACCTCATGGGTGGTGGTTTGGGTGCGTGACTTGGTTGTCTTGCGCCGTAGCGAGCAGGGTAAAGAGGTGTTTTATTTGGTCGATGCCAAGGCGGGTCAGCCAGTGCAGGGGGAGTTGGAGTTTTTCGGGTATAAGACCCAGTATTTGGATAAGCGCAAAGGGGAGCGCAGGTATGATGTCATCACGCGGCATTTCCGTGAGAAGACCGATGCCTCAGGCAAGTTTGTATTGAAGGAGAAGGATGAGTGGCGTCAGGAAAACTGGCATGTCATCGCGCATGTTGGGGATCGCAAAGCGCATCTCACCAATAAGCGCTTGAATTGGCGTCACAGCGGCGGTTCCCAGAATCAACAAGCGAACCGCAAAACGATTGGGATTACGGATCGCCCAGTTTATCGCCCTGGCCAAAAGGTGCATGTGAAGTTGTGGGCAGGTGAGGCGAGGTATGATTTGGGTGAGGAATCGGCCTATGCGGGAAAAGTGGCGAGCTTGAGGGTGCGGGACCCACGAGGCGAAGAGCTCATCAAGAAGGAAGGATTGATCGCGGATGATTTCGGTGGGATCACATTTGATTTCGATCTACCAGAGGAGGCGACCTTGGGAAATTATTATGTGATTGTCTCTGGAGCTGTACCGAATGCTGGATTCTCATTCCGTGTCGAGGAATACAAGAAACCGGAGTTTGAGGTGCTCGTGCAGGCGCCGAAGGAGCCGGTTCAATTGGGTGAGTCGTTTGATGTGACGGTTGCAGCGAATTACTATCATGGCGCGCCGGTGACGGAGGCGACGGTGAAGGTCAAGATTGAGCGCAATTTCTACAATGATCGTTGGTTCCCGCAGGGGCCGTGGGATTGGCTTTACGGACCTGGCTATTGGTGGTGCTACCCTGAATACACTTGGTACCCGGGTTGGGGCGACTGGGGTTGTGTTCGCCCATCTCCGCCATGGTGGAATCGCAATCGCGGTGGAGCTCCTGAGCTTGTGTTAGAAAAAACCGCTCAGATCGGAGCGGATGGTAAGTTGAAAGTCGAGATTGATAGCAGCATCGCGAAGATGGTGCATGGCGATCAGGATCATCGCTACTCGATCACTGCTGAAGTGGTTGATGCATCAAGGCGGACAATTGTTGGCGCGGGATCAGTGCTAGCCGCGCGTGAACCCTATGATGTGACCGTATGGTTGGATCGTGGCTATGCCCGTGTGGGTGACAAAGTAACGGGGAGTTTTGCGGCGCGCACGCTTGATGGCAAAGAAGTGGAGGGTGAAGCCAAGGCGATCCTCTATGCGACATCCGTGGATGAAGCAGGGAAAGTCAGCGAGAAAAAGGTGGGTGAGTGGACACCTGAAGGTGGGCGCTGGGTTTTTGAGGCATCGAAGCCAGGGCAATACCGCGTAGCGGTAGAGTTTACCGATACCAAAGGGCGCAAGCGCGAGGGGGCGACCGTGTTCTCCGTGAGCGGTGCCGATGGAGTGGGAGATTTCCGATACAACGATCTCGAGTTGATTCCTGATAAAAAGGATTACCGTCCGGGTGAATCGGTGCAGTTGTTGATCAATGTTGCTGAGCCAGACTCACGGGTGTGGTTGTACATTCGTTCCCATCAGGGTGAAAAAGAGGATCTGCGCGTGATCAAAATGAAAGGCAAGTCACAGCGGATCGACATCCCAGTGGTGTTGGGAGATATGCCTAACTTCTTCATCGATGCTGTCACCGTCGCCAATGGTGAGGTGCACATGGTGACACGTGAAATCGTCTTGCCGCCTGAGAAGCGTCAGCTCGGTGTTGAGATCATTCCAGCGAAGAACAAGCTCAAGCCACGTGAGAAGACATCGATGAAGATCCGCATCACGGATCACGAGGGAAAGCCATACCAAGGGTCGGCCGCGATCAGCATCTATGACAAGAGTTTGGAATACATATCTGCTGGTTCAAATGTAACTGACATCGTTCCGTTTTTCTGGGGATGGAAGCGTCACCATTATGGTTTCCGGATCGATCACTCACAGCAATTGTTTGGGTATCACATGCAGAAGCCGCAGACGGTCCACATGCAGCATCTTGGCATGTCGCAACATCCTGGTTATGGTGTAGGCTGGGGTGGCGGTGGTATGCTGCGAGGTGCTATGATGGACTATGCTATGATGGAGGGGGAAGTGAGCGAGAGTTTTTCTGCAGCCCCGAGAGCCCCTTCATCGAGCCTCGCTAAAAGCATGAGGAAGAAGGGTGATAGCAATGATTTTGGAGCCGAGGTGGCAGATGCGGCGCCTGAGATCATGGTGCGCTCAGAGTTTGCGGATTTGATGAAATGGGTGGGATCGATTGAAACCGATGAGAATGGTGAGGCGACTATTGAGATGGAGATGCCGGACAACCTGACGACCTGGAAAATCAAGACCTGGGCGATGGGCAAAGGGACTCGTGTCGGCGAGGGATCGGCGGAGATCGTGACCAGCAAGGATTTGATCATCCGCTTGCAGGCGCCGCGGTTCTTCGTTCAGAAGGATGAAGTCACTCTGAGTGCGGTGGTTCACAACTACCACGACGATGCCAAGGACGTGACCATCAGCTTGGAGCTCGATGGCAAGAACTTGGAGTCGAAGAGCGAGATGGTGCGTCGGGTGAAAATCCCATCGCAGGGTGAGACACGGATTGATTGGTTGGCGAAAGCAGTCGCTGAGGGTGAGGTCACCATTCGGATGAAGGCCATTGCGGCTGATGACTCTGATGCGATGGAAATGAAATTCCCCGTTTACGTGCACGGCATGGTCAAGACCGAGTCTTACAGTCGTGCGATTGGGCCCGATGGCAACAAGGCGGTGATTGAATTCACGCTGCCACAGGAGCGTCGTCCATCGGAAACCAAGATGACCGTCAATTACTCACCGAGTGTTGCGAGTTCGATGGTCGATGCGTTGCCGTATTTGGCGAGTTATCCTTATGGTTGCACCGAGCAGACATTGAATCGTTTTGTGCCGACCGTCGTAGTTCACAATATCCTCAAAGGCTTGGGTCACAATTTGGCTGAGATCAAAGACAAGCGTTCGAACTTGGACCCACAGAAATTGGGTGATCCAAAAGAGCGCGCGAAGAACTGGCAGCCCAAAGGGCCTAATTGGAATCCTGTTTGGGATGAGGCTGAGGTCGCCAAGATGGAGCGTGCCGGCATTGCCAAATTGCGCAATCAGCAGAACAGCGATGGTGGTTGGGGATGGTTCAGTGCTTATGGTGAGCATTCCTACCCTCACACCACGGCAGTTGTGATGCATGGCCTGTTGCTGGCACGGGAGAATGGCTCAAAGATTCCTGATGACATGATCCAGCGCGGATTGCAGTGGCTCGAGAAGCATGAGAACGAAGAGGCCGATAAGATTGCGAATTGGGATAAGCGAGATCGCAACACCAAGCAGAAGGCTGATTCCATGGATGCTTTGGTTCGCCGGGTGTTGGGTGAAGGCAATAAGAACAACGCGCAGATGCAGGGGTTCTTGTTCCGGGACAAGAATGACCTTCCGATCTATGCGAAGGCTTTACTAGGTCTGGAGCTTCATCGGACGGATAAGATTGATGAGCGGGATCAAGTGATTCGCAATATTCGTCAGTTCTTGAAGCGCGACGAAGAAAACCAGACGGCTTATCTCGAACTCGGAAACCGTGGTTACTGGTGGTATTGGTATGGAAGCGAGTTTGAGGCTCAAGCATGGTTCCTGAAGTTGCTTGCTGCGGCTGAGCCAAAGAGTGCGGATGCACGTGGATTGGTGAAATACCTCATCAACAACCGCAGTCACGCGACCTATTGGAATTCCACTCGCGATACTGCGTATTGCATTGAAGCCATTGGCGATTACCTCAAGGCCAGTGGTGAAGGGAATCCGGATCTGAAAGTGGATGTCGTGTTGGATGGCAAAGTGCTCAAGACGGTTGAGATCAACAAAGACAACCTGTTCAGTTATGATAGTTCGGTTGTTGTAGCAGGGGACATCCTGACCACTGGCAAGCACACCATTGAATTGCGGAAAACTGGCAAAGGCTCGTTGTATTCCAATGCCTATGTCGAGTATTTCACCTTGGAAGATTTCATCACCAAGGCAGGTCTCGAAGTGAAGGTGGACCGGACATTTTACAAGTTGGTTCCAGACAACACCGTGATCGATGCGGTGGACTCAAAGGGTCAGGCTGTGGATCAGAAGCGTGCGCGCTTGAAACGTGTGCTTTTGAAATCGGGCGATGAAGTGAAGAGCGGCGACTTGATCGAGGTTGAGCTCGGGATTGATAGCAAAAACGACTACGAGTATTTGATGTTTGCCGACTGGAAAGCGGCTGGCATGGAAGCCGTGGATGTTCGGAGTGGTTACAACCCGAATGGCTTGGGTGCCTACATGGAGTTGCGTGACGAGAAAGTCTGCTTGTTTGTGCAGCGGCTTCCACGGGGTCGCCACAACCTGAGCTACCGATTACGCGCCGAGATTCCAGGCAAGTTCAGTGCATTGCCAACCCGCGCCGAGGCCATGTATGCGCCAGAGCTGCGTGCGAACAGCGATGAGATGAAGATTAGGATTGGGGAATAAAGGGGAATAAATGCTGAAATTGGAAATGCTGAAATATTGAAATTGGAGTGAGCGTTAGCCCCGACTAGTCGAGGGCAGGCGAACTTTAGCAATCAAGCGGAGCATTAGCCCGAGGGGGACCACCGGCGGGTGGGACCAAGTGCTCGGCTTGCATTTTTCAGTTGGATGATTGGGGGCAATCGTGGATGTTGGTGGATGTCACCCCTCGTGGGTGACTAAAGTGACAATGCCTCGGTAGCTCAGTTGGTAGAGCAGAAGACTCTTAATCTTTTGGTCCTTGGTTCGAATCCAAGCCGGGGTACCACGCTTTTGGGTAAAAGCTGAAATGCTGAAATTGGAAATGCTGAAATTTCGGGATGCTTTTGGCTCGTCTGTGAAGACTCGGTAGGTTTAGGGTGGTTAGATGAAGAAGGCCGAAGGAGAGGTGAAGAAGCCCTTGTGGGTGCGGTTTTTGCGGAGTGTCGCTAGAGTCTCGATCGTCTTGTTGGTGGTTTTGTCACCAACTGGGTGTTTTATCATGCAGCCGACGGGTTCGAGTGAGCCAGCGAAATGGCATGCCGACCCTCAACCTTTGAAAGAGGAGGTGAAGGTGTTGAGTGAAGATTTTGGTCCGCGTTACTATGATCGGCGAGAGACCATGGTGAAGTGCCGCGCCTACATGAAAGGGCGGTTTGAGAAGTATGGGGCGAAGGTTGAGGAGCAGGCGTATCAAATTGAGGATGAGACGCTCTACAATGTGAGGGCATTTATCGGAAAAAAGAGCGATCCACGGATTGTGATTGGTGCCCATTACGACAGTTGCAAGGGGTATGATGGAGGGAACCCTGGAGCGGACGATAATGCCAGCGGAGTGGCTGGGCTGTTTGGGTTGGCGCGTCTATTGCAGAAAAAAGCGCCTGAGGGAGTCTGTGTGGAGTTGGTGGCTTACAATACGGAGGAACCACCATTTTTTGGGACCAAGGACATGGGGAGTTATCGTCATGCCGAGTTGCTCATGAACGAAAAAGTCGATGTGAAGGGGGTGATCATCTTGGAGATGATCGGTTATTTCTCCGATGAGGAAAATAGCCAGGATTACCCGATCAATGCGATGCATTTGCTGTATCCATCGGAAGGCAATTTCATCGCTCTAACTGGTGGTGATCCTGACCGTGGATTGATCCGGACTTGCAAGAAGGCGATGAAGGGAAGTGCACCAATGCCCGTGTATTCGAGTTGTGTTCCGAGGAGTTTGGATTTCGTGCATTTGTCGGATCACCGGAACTATTGGCCATTTGATTACAAGGCGATCATGGTGACGGATACCTCGTTCTACCGTAACCCGCATTACCATTTGAAAACTGATACGTGGGACACCCTGGATTACAAGCGCATGGCGCATGTCGTGACGCAGGTGCATCAGGCGGTGCTCGCGCTGGCGCGCGAGGAACGTTGAACGTCGAACTTTGAACATCCAACATCGAAGTGGAGAGAAGGAAGAATGAACCGCAGATTAACTCAATGGAGCGGAGCGACATAGACACGAGCAAAGCGAGTGCCCGAAGGGTTTCACTGGAGGGTGAAATCAAATGAACGGGGATGAAGAGATTGGGGGCTGGAATAAATGCTGAAATTTGAAATGCTGAAACGCTGAAATTGGGGTGATCTGAGATGGTTTGTGATTGGGAGTGGTTCTTTGATCTGATAGGGATCTGATATGAAATTTATCGGTGGGATCGTGTTTGGTGGGGTGTGGGCTTTGAGTTCGGTCTGTGGATGGGCGACAGCGGTGGGGGTTGGTCATATCGAGCAGCCGGTGAATTTGTGTGATCGGTCAGACCCGACGAGGATTCCGCTCGGTCCGGTCGGGGTGGAGAGCAATCACGGTTATGGGATTCATCAAATCATCATGGCATCGCGAGCGTGCCCAACTGGAGCGATGGAGTGGTCAGGTGGATCCGAGTTGGATCAGAATTTGGCCCGTGTGTTTGGGATTTCGGTTGAGCCCGATGATTCAACGTATCTTTTGGGTGGCACCTGCATCTTGCGGCTGAAGGCCTGGAAAAAGCCCGAATACAGTCCTTATACCAAGGAACAGGCTTTGGCGGCGACCTTGTGGTGTTTGATTCGGAGCTCGGGATCTAGTGACAAGCGTCCTCTTACGGTGAAGGTCGTTGCGGAGGCGGATGAGGATAAGCCATTGGGGAAGAAGTTTTCGGGTCAGTATGTGTTGAAGCGTGATGAAAAGGGCAAGGTAGTCGGGTTTCCCGATGTTCCAGGAACACGGCTAGAGAAAGATCCTCGTGGATTCACTTGGGTGGTGTTTCCAGACGTGAAACCACTGCCTGATTTTAAGCCGATCCAGCCAGTGATGATCCCCATCGAAATGGGCGGGGAAAGTGGCGATGCGGGCTGGAAGTTATCGCCGATCTGGGGGAGCGGAAAAATGGACGAGCCGCTCGAATTGAATGTTTGGAGCGCACAAATTCTCTACAACTGTTTTTACGGAACGGGAGTGCGTGATGCCAATGCGTTCAGTCATGGAGCATACCGCTTTTACGCGACGCGTCATGAGAAAGAAGACGAGGTTAGTGTGATGTATCCCGAGGTCAGCGAGATAGACATGGAAGCCAACGTGTTGGCATTGGTTTTGTCCACACAACCCACTGTAGCGCGGCCTTTGACGATAGAGCTGATCCTTCAGGGTAATGATGTAGATAAGTATGCGAAGTGGATCGATGAGGCGGGGTGGAAAAAAGAGATCAAGGATGAGAACCACAGAAAGAGGATCAGCATCAAAACTGAGTTTGTGTGGGATCCGAAGAAGGGTGAGCTGGTAAAGGGAGCCGTGCCTCATTTGAGCGTCGAAGACGATGGCTGGGTGCCGATGAGGTGAGTTCTTGGGCTTCTCCTTTGCATTGCGGACCGCGCGGAGCGCCGTCCCTGCCTAGAGTGAGATGTGCGCGGAGCTCGACCTTTGACCTTTGACCTTCGACTTTTAGACCTTTAGACCATGTAAGCGGCTGCGCCGCTTACATGTCCCCGAGCATACCGCGGAGGTTGCCGAAGAAGTTGTCGAGTTCGTCGGTGCTGGGTTCGGACCCTAAGAGGTCGTCGTAGCTGGTGTGCTCAAGGTGTTCGTCGTCGAGCTCACCGATGAAGCTGCTGGGTTCGCAGCTCGCGGTTTCGCCGTAGCGCATGCGTGACGAGCAATAGGTCATGGTGAGGTTGTCCTGGGCGCGGGTGATGCCGACATACAACAACCTCCGTTCTTCGTCCTTGGTGCCCTCGGCGATGCTCCGTGAGTGAGGGAGGAAGCCTTCTTCGAGACCGACGAGGAAAACGATGGGAAATTCGAGGCCTTTGGAGGCGTGGAGGGTGATCAGAGTGGCGCCTTGTTTTTTATCGAGATCATCGTCTTCGCGATCGGATGCGAGTGCGCAGTCGTCGAGGAAAGACTGAAGCTTTTTGCCTTTCTCGACGTGCTTGCGGAGGCTGTCGACGACCATGTGAATGCCTTCTCCGCGCTGGTCACGCTCGGCGTCGGTTTTGCATCCGCGTTGGATCCATTCGCGGTATTCCATTTGCTTGAGCAATCCATCGAGAACATCGGCAGGGTTTTCATTGCCGATTTCGATGCGGTTTTTGGCGCCGGAAATCAAAGCGACAAAGCTTTCGATGGAATTTCCGACTTTGTTGCCAATGGTCGATCGGAACCCAGGGTCGCAGAGTGTTTGCCAGACGGACTCGTGGTGTTCGCGGCTCCAATCGGTGGCGAGCATGGCGGTCGACTGACCGATGCCGCGGTTGGGGGCGTTGAGCACGCGGAGCAGTTGCACATCGGCATCGGGGGAGGCGAGCAGTTGGCAGTAGGCGAGAACATCGCGGACTTCGCGGCGGTCGTAGAAACTTTGCGCGCCGACCATGCGGTAGGGGATTTTGCGTTCGCGCAGGGCGAGTTCGATTTTGCGGCTTTGTCCGTTGGTGCGGAACAGCACGGCAAATTCTTCCCACTTGCGGCCCACCGCGCTTTTGCCTGCCAGGATTTCCTCGGCGATGAATTCGGCTTCCTCATCATCGCCAGGCATCGCGACGATGCGAACTGGGTCGCCACCTTTGCGGGTCGAGCGGAGGGCTTTTTCGCGTCGGCCAAGGTTGTGTTTGATCAGACTATTGGCGGTGTGGAGCACCGCGTGGGTCGAGCGATAGTTTTCCTCGAGTCGGATGACCTTTGGGTTGGGGAAGAAGCGTTCGAATTCGAGGATGTTGGCAGTTTCTGCACCGCGCCAGCCGTAGATCGACTGATCGTCATCACCGACCACGCAGACATTGTAGGGTGCGCCGACCAGTTGTTGGAGGAGTCGCATTTGCAGTGAGTTGGTGTCTTGGAACTCATCGACCGTGACCATGGTGTATTTCAGTCGGAAGTGTTCGCGAACGTCTTCGAACTCGCGGAGGATCTTTTCGCCGAGGAGCAGGAGGTCATCGAAATCGACCGCGTTTTGTGCGCGCAGTTCGTTGTGGTAGGCGACAGCGAGGCTTGCGTAGTAGTCGTCCTCGAGGTCGGCGGGATCGACGCCTTTGTTTTTGGCGCTTGAGATCGCAGCGAGCACCTTTTCCGGTTTCACCTTTTCATCGCTGCCGCCCATGCGGACCAGCAGTCGTTTCATCAGCCCGACTTGGTCGGATCCTGAGCAGATCGCGAAGTTCTTCTTGTAGCCAAGTTTGTCGATGCCGCCGCGGAGGATGCGGACGCAGAGTGAGTGGAAAGTGCAGACCGTCATCTGGTCGGCAGCTTTTTTCGAGACCATGCCGGCGATGCGGTCCTTCATTTCCGCCGCTGCCTTGTTGGTGAAGGTCACCGCCAGGATGTTTTCGGCGGGAATTTTGCGTTCCAGCATGTGGGCGATGCGGCAGGTCACCGTGCGGGTTTTGCCGGTTCCTGCGCCAGCTAGAATCATCACCGGGCCTTCCTGTGCCGCCACAGCTGAGCGCTGAGCGTTGTTGAGGGAGTCGAATGAAAAGGAGGAGGCCATCGGCGGCGAAATAGAAGCGTGGGTGAGTGTGGCAGGCGAGTCTTGAATGGGTTTTTTTAACCGCAGATGAACGCAGATGGACGGGGATGGAGAAATGGGGAGATTTCGTGGGTTTGTAGCCACTTTTTCAGCGGCTGAGGCCGATGAATTCAGGTGAATCCGAGTTCATCTGTGTTCATACTCTCTAGAATATAGTGAACTAGGTACGATTTTTGGGTAAAAGTTGTTACTTTTGCCTTGCCAGCGGGCGGCTGGGGCCTAGTTTGCGCGTCCCATGCCAAGAGTCTCTGGAAAAGCAAAGACACGAAAAGCCGTTGCTAAACGCTTCAAAGTCACTGGTACGGGCAAAGTACTCCGTCGTAGTCAGGGAAAACGCCACTTGCTGCAAAGCAAGAACAGCAAGCGCAAGCGCAGGCTGGGCAAAGCAACCCTCGTCTCGGCAGCTGACATCAAGAATGTCAAAGAGAACCTGCCCTTCCATTGATTGAGAAACGTGGCAACGACCACGCCCCCGTTCGCGAATCGAACGGCCTTTACGCAGCCTGATCCCAATAGGGAGACACGAACAGGTGAGACTGCGGAAGGAATGATAAAAACGACTTGTTCAAACCAAATAAGAAAACATGCCACGTGCTACTAACTCACCAGCAAGCCGCAAGCGCCGTAAACGCGTTTTGCTCCGTGCTAAGGGTTTCCGCGGTTTCCGCTCGAAACTCTTCCGTTATGCAAAGGACGCTGTTCGTAAGGCCAACACCTACGAATATCGTGACCGCAAGAAACGCAAAAGCCAGTTCCGCCGTCTGTGGACTCAGCGTATCAACGCTGCTGCCCGCGCTGAAGGCTTGAGCTACTCCCGCTTCATCGAAGGCATCAAAGCTGCCGGCATCGAAGCTGACCGCAAGATCCTCGCGGATCTCGCAGTTCATGATGCCCCTGCTTTCGCCGCTATCGTTGCACAAGCGAAAGCAGCTCTTGAGAAGAAAGCTAGCTAAGCTTTCCTGAACGGAATCTAAAAATCTACCGCCGCTTGGTTCGTCCGAGCGGCGGTTTTTTTATGCGGCGAAGCCGCGGTCAAAGGTCAAAGGTCGGGCTGGCGCGCGGCTTCTTTGGCTTGGTTGCCGCCGTTCGGCGGTGGAGTGGATTGATCGGGCCGATCAACCCTACCGTTTTTTTGGGGGGGCTGGCGCGCGGCTTCTTTTGCCGCGACAGGTCGATTCAGTTGCGTGGACCGCGGCGGAGCGCCGTCCCTGCCTGTTGGAGACGTTGCAGTCGAAGATTCCGCCGTTCGGCGGTGGAGTCGGTTGATCGGGCCGATCAACCCTACCGTTGGAAGGGTGCTGCCTCGGCGAGGCAGCGCTACCCTGAGCCTATAGCATGAAGGTGTCGTCGGCGGGGGTTTTGCCGATGGCGACGGTGGCATCGCCGTTGGCGGCGATGTGGTTGAGGCAGTGATAGACTTCTTCGGGGTCGGCGCTGGCTTCGGTGGCAATTTGCTCTGCAGTTTTGGGTTCTGCAGTCAGACGCCCACGCACTTGGTTGAGGAGTTCAAGGAACTCGCCAGCCGCTTTCTTGCCAGCTTCGACACCGGGTTGATGGTAGGCGTTGATGTTCACCATGGAGGCGTAGAATGACACGGCACGTTCGAAGAGACCGATGAGCATGCCCAAGGTGAATGGGGTGACTTCTGGGATGGAAATGGTGATCGATTGGCGCCCGGCGCCGTGGAGCGCTTTGCGGGTTCCGCGAAGGAAGCCTTGGAGGTAGTCGGTGCTCGAGGTGCCTGGCTCGACTTGGATGCTGCGGCCGTTGCGTCCTTTGCGGACTTCGATGAAGCAGGCAAAGAAATTGTTCACGCCATCGCGCAGTTGTTGGATGTAGGCGTGTTGGTCGGTGGAGCCTTTGTTGCCGTAAACCGCGAGGCCTTGGTTGACGGTGTTGCCATCGAGATCGAGCTCTTTGCCGAGCGACTCCATGATGAGCTGTTGGAGGTATTTGGAGAAGAGAACGAGGCTATCTTTGTAGGGCAGGACGACCATGTCCTTTTCGCCTTTGCCGTTGGATCCATGATGCCACGCCAGTGCGAGTTGCATGGCGGCATTGGTGGTGGCATCGGTCGATCGTGTTTGCTCGTCCATGGCGGCGGCACCGGCGAGGAGTTGGTCGATGTCGATGCCTTGCAGTGCAGCGGGAACGAGTCCGACCGTGGAGAGCACCGAGGTGCGCCCGCCGACCCAGTCTTCCATCGGGAAGGTGGTGATGAACTTGTGTTCTTGCGAGAAGTTGTCGAGTTTGGAGCCTTCGCCCGTCACTGCGACAGCGTGTGCGCCGAAGTTGAGCCCTGCGGCTTCGTAGGCGGCTTTTGCTTCGAGCATGCCGTTGCGAGTTTCAGCCGTTCCTCCTGATTTGGAAATCACGAGCACGAGCGTTTTGTCGAGGCCTGCGGTGACGGATGCGGTTTTGAGTGTGGCATCCATGCCGGCGGGGTCGGTGTTGTCGAAGAAGAAGATGGGGAGTCGGGCATCGTTGCCAATGGCTTCAGTGACAAGTTGAGGTCCGAGGGCTGAGCCGCCGATTCCGATCAGGAGGAGTTGTTGGAAGTAGCCGCCGTTGGGAGTTTTGACTTCGCCTGAGTGGACTTTGCGGGCGAAGTCTTTGAGGTCGGCGAGAGGTTCTGTGATGGCTTTCTTCAGCTCCTCGTTGGGTGCGAGATCGGGGTTGCGGAGCCAGTAGTGGCCGACCATGCGTTGTTCGTCGGGGTTCGCGATGGCGCCGCTCTCGATGGCCTTGATGTCTTCGAAGGCTTTATCGATCTTGGGTTGCATGGATGATGAAAAGTCATCGGGGATGTCCATCAAGGAGAGATCGAGCGTGATGCCGAGTTGTGGATAGCGGGTGATGTGGTCGTTGTAGGATTTCCAGGACATGAGATTAAGAGTCGAAGGTCAAAGGTCTAAAGGTCGAAGGTCGTGAGAGATTTGCCATGAAAAGGGTTTTAGTGGAGGCGTCTTGGTAGAGTTTGCGCGGGGCATTGTTAGCGGACCGCTCGGAGAGCCGTCCCTGCCAGTTTAATAGGTGATTAGAGAGTGAATGAGGTGGGCGGGGAGATTTTTGCGGCCGTTGAGGAAGCTGAGTTCGATGAGGAAGTAGATCCCGAGCAGTTTGGCTTCGAGTTGGTTCAGGAGTTCGACGGCAGCGGTGGCGGTTCCGCCGGTGGCGAGGAGGTCATCGACTAAGACGACGGATTCACCTGGTTTGATGGCATCTTTGTGGACTTCGATGACCGCTTCGCCGTATTCGAGGGAGTAGGCGAGTTGGTGCGTTTGCCAGGGGAGCTTGCCTTTTTTTCGAATGGGGACGAATCCAGCCTTGAGTCGATCCGCGACGGCAGCGCCGAAGATAAAGCCGCGGGCGTCGATGCCGATGACCTTGTCGACCTTTGCATCACCGATGGCCTTGCAGAACTCCGTGATCGTTTGCTGGAACAGCGCAGCGTCTGCGAGGATGGGGGTGATGTCCTTGAAGGTGATTCCGGGTATTGGAAAATCAGGCACATCGCGAACGGCGGCTCGGATTGGATCGGTAGCGGACATGTTTGGTATACCCTAAAGCAGATGCTGCCGATTGAAAACGGGAATCCTGAGAGATTTGGGAACTGGGGAGGAATGGCGTCGATAAGGGAATGGTGTGGGCTTCATGCTTTCTTCTTGGCAGTTGCGTGTGGGTGGCTTGAATGGGTGTGCCTTGTTTGAACCCCCACTAGATCACTGGATTTGGCTGATACCGGCTTTTTTGATTGGAGCCAGCATTGGATCGTTTTTGAACGTGGTGATTTATCGAGTTCCGCTTGGGATGTCGGTCAACAACCCGAAGCGGTCGTTTTGTCCGAAGTGTGAGAAGCCGATCCCGATGCGGTTGAACATGCCGATGATCAGTTGGTTGTGGTTGAGGGGAAAGTGTGCGGAGTGTTCGGCACCGATTGCGTTTCGTTATTTTGGGGTCGAACTACTAACTGCTGTAGCGTTTGCCGTGATGTGGTGGTTTTTCCCGCCAGAGGTTGTGATTTTTCTGTGGGTGATGGTATCGTTGATGATTTCGATCACCTTCATTGATGCGGAGCACCTGATCATTCCGACCGGGCTGACCTGGGCGGGGTCAGTTTGTGGTTTGTTGGCAGCGATGGTGTATCCGCAGCTCCCCGTGATGGCCGGTGAGGCAGGAGGTTGGTTGGATGGGTTGAAGCATTCAGGGATTGGTTTTGTCGTTGGCTTCTTCGGATTATGGGGCGTGGTGAATTTGGGAAAAATGGCCTTTGGGAAGCGCGACCTAAAATTTGATAAGGCGGTGAAGTGGCATCTCAAAGAGCCTGAGGGCGATGAGGATCCTTTGTGTTTTGTGATCGATGGCGAAGAGATCCCTTGGTGGGACTTGTTCACGCGCAAGGCGGACACGCTAAAGATTGAAACGGGGGAGATACGGGTGGATGGAAAGAGCGAGGATGGCGGGAGTTTGCAGATTCGCGAAACGGAGATCACTTTGCCGAATGGTGAGGTCAGGGGAATTGGGGAGATGGTTTCATTGGACGGCACAGCAACAGCCGTGATCATTCCGCGCGAAGCGATGGGATTCGGTGATGTGCATTTGATGGGGATGATTGGTGCTTTCTGCGGATGGACAGGGGCTTTTTACAGTTTGTTTGCGGCTTCACTGTTGGCGATTGTCGCAGCGGTATTGGGCCGAGTTGGATTTGGTAGGCAGTTGCCCTTTGGGCCGTTCCTTGTGATGGGTGCTTTGACTTGGCTCTTGGGCGGTTGGAAAATCTGGCAGTGGTATGTGGATTATTTGGGGCCGCTGTGGACACCATGAGGAGAGCGTTATGAGCATGTGGGAAGACGACAAGCGAGTGGCAGCGGCCATTCTTCACGACCGCCCTGTGCGGAGAAGGTGGTTGGCCCGATTTGTGGTGGTGGATTTGGTTTTCATTGTGGTCGGTCTGTGGGTCTTGGATGATGCATTGAGGGATAGCTGGGTCTGGTTTTTGCTATGGTGGGGTGGCTGTGGGCTGTGGACCTTGTGGGTTCTGCTGTTTGCCTTTTTCGATGTCTTGTTGGCTATCAAGGAAGAGCGAAGGTAGGAGTGTCCTTATGATGTGTTCTCACGCGAATTGCCTTGAGCTATATCTTGTGTCAGTGGGTTGGGATGTGATTAGATGACGTTATGAATGCTCAAAGCCGTTCTTTTCATGGGGGACGTCCTGCGATCTATCAATTGATGGTTCGCACCTTTGGGAACACGAATGAGACACGCAAGATATCGGGGACGATTGAGGAGAATGGGTGTGGGAAATTTTCTGACATCAATCACACTGCGTTGTGTGAGTTGAAGAAGATGGGTTTCACCCATGTGTGGCTAACAGGGGTGTTAGAACAGGCAAGCGCCACGGATTATCCGGATCGGCCCGGTGATGATCCTGCGATTTTGAAAGGGTTGGCGGGTAGTCCCTACGCGATCAAAGATTACTTCGATGTTTGTCCAGATTATGCGAACGATCCCGACAAGCGGCTGGCTGAATTCAAGGCCTTGTTGGAACGCTGCGATAGCATGGGATTGAAAGTCATCATCGACTTTGTGCCAAACCATGTGGCCCGATCCTATCAGTCGGATGTCCGCCCAGAATTGTCATTTGGCGAGGGAGATCAGACCGACAAGTTTTTTGATCGAGACAATCATTTTTATTACCTTCAGGAAGAATCAGCGGGAGGCGGTCCACCAGTGAAGCTGCCATTGCCTGACTCTCATGAACTTGTGCCCTTCATGGCTGAGGCTGAATTTGGACGAGTCACTGGAAACAACGCCATCACCTGGTCGCCCTCCGTCTATGATTGGTATGAAACAGTCAAATTGAACTACGGCCACGATTTCACCAAGGCCCGCGACACTTCCCATTTGCCGGCACACAATGCTCCGGCCTCCGAGGTGCCACGAACCTGGCAGACGATGGATGAGATCTTGAAGTATTGGCAGGACATGGGTGTGTCGGGTTTTCGCTGTGATATGGCGCACATGGTGCCGATGGAATTTTGGGCATGGGCGGTTCGCAATTGTCGGAAGCGTGACTCTGAGGTGTTTTTTATGGCGGAGGCATACGACAATGATCCGGCTAAAGTTTGTGCAGGCAATGTGTTAGATAAGTTGTTGCGAGTGGGTTTTGACGCCGTATATGATGATCCCGTCTATGATGTCATGGAGGGGATTTACGATGACGGGAAATGGGCCAACGATTTGGATGTTCATACCTTTACTGGGGCAAGGTTTCACAAATCACTGAGGTATGCCGAAAATCATGATGAAGTTCGATTGGCCAACCGTGATGTGTGGGGAGGGCATGGAATGCAGATCGGCAAGCCCGTATCAGCGGTGTTGTTCTCCATGGGGTCAGGGCCGATCATGCTTTATAACGGCCAAGAGGTGGGAGAACCTGCCGACGGTGATGCGGGTTTTGGTGGGGGGAACGCGCGAACGACCATTTTTGATTACTGGTCGATGCCTGAGTTCTGCAAGTGGGTGAATGGCGGCAAGTATGATGGGGAGAAGCTCAGTGATGAGCAGAGGTCGTTGCGTGACTGGTATGGAAAGCTGATTCGCGTGACTCAGGCGAAGGCATTCACGGCGGGTTGTTTTTTCGGTTTGAATCACTCGAACAAAACGAACCCGAACTATGGTAGATTGGATGGAGAGACGGTTTCAGGGCATTGGTTGTATGCATTTCTGAGGCGGTGTTCGAAATCGGGTAATGCCTTCATGGTGGTTGCGAATCTTCATCCATCTCAGTCCATGGATGAGGTGAAGGTTTGCATCCCAGAAGACGCTCGAATGTTCATCGGTCACTCAATGGACGAATTGTGGACGTTTCAAGACAGGTTGGACACGGAGTGGTGTGCTGAAGTGGATCAGCAAACATTGGAGCGCGAGGGTGTTCAGTTGCCGAGGCTCGAACCCTGTTCGGCCATGATGATTGAGGTCACGGCTGGGGAAAGCTGTCCTCGTTAAGTGATCACATGGGAGCTGGGCCAATGGTGCCGCCTTCTAAAAACTCTGCGGCGCTATAAGCTGGTTTGCGATCGTTGCGGCCACGGGCAAGTTGGCTGACCCAGTTGGCAGTGTGATCAATGATGGGTTTGTTCTTCCAGTCGATGTGAGCGACCTTTGGGTAACACCAATCAAAGAACGCGTGGGTGTCGCAGCACACCATCGAGATGTCTTTTGGCGCGGATAACCCGCGTTGAGCGAGATGTTGTTGGGCGGCGATATAAAATTGTGTCTCATCCAAAATGAGAGCAGTGGGAGGGGTGTGTTGGAAGGATCGATCCAAGCATTCATGAAAGCTCTCGGGGCAATCATCCCATTCAGGCAGGTGGTAAGGGCCCGATTGGATGCCGTGAGATTCCAGCGTATCGAGGAATTTTTGTTCCAGGAAACCGAGGCTTGGGTGGCGTCTTTCACGGCGAGCCATCAGAACAATTCGGCGATGCCCGTAGTCGATGAGTTGTTTGACGCATGCCTGTAGCGCTGAAACTTTATCCGGCCCGATACTGGCAATTTTGATTTGTCTGCGTCTGCCAAAAATTGCGAAGCATGGGGTTTCTTGCTTAGCAAACCATTGGAGAATTTCCTTGGATGCGGATTGGACAATCCATGCGTCTGCTGGACGCGCTTCCACGTGTCGGATGATCCGTTCGAGATCCATCCCGAGGTCGGTGAGGCTTTGTTTGTCGACTGTGATATGATGGCCGATTTCTTGAATGCGGGGAACTATTCCAAGCACATAGGGAAGTTGGCGGTCATCGTCTTCGTAGGCGAGGTAGCGAATGCTGAGTTGAGTGTGGATCGAGCGGTTTTGTGGAATGACCATCCTGGGGCGTCCTGGGCCTTGAGCTTTGAGTAATCCTTCTTCCTCCATCTGCTTGATGGCGGCGATGATGGTCTTGCGGTCCACATTCAACTCGGCTGATAGAGCCGGTGTTCCGGGGAATTCTTTTTTCCACCGGCCATCGAGCAGTTGTTTTCGCAAATGAAGGGCGACTTGGTCGGAGGGGGAGAGGATATCGAGGGGCATGAGGTGAGCATGTACGATATTGGACAGGGTGTCGACGTATCTTGCGATCTTGGCCTGTCCAATGTTGAACAGGTGCTCGTGAGGGTTTTGGCTGAGGTTTCTTGCATATGCCTAAGATGGGCCATATTAGAGTGCATACCTTTACTCACACAACATCTCCCTCCCCATCTATGAAAACTTCGATTTTAAGTTCTTTTTTAGCGCTAGTCATTGTTGCTTCGGCGCCTGCAGCTTCATTAATTTATGAAAGCTTCACCGGCCCTGGTGGAGGCGCTAGCAATGATCAACTCGGTGGCACCACCACAGGTACCGGATTAAGTGGATCTTGGGTATCCAGCGGGGGTTCTACTTTCACTACGGAATCATTGAGCTACGGCGATTTGGCGCATACCGGCAGCCAAGCTAACATTACAGCTAGTAAAGCAGAAGCAAACGCCACAACAGAGGCTGGCGTCTTGGGGAGTTCGCTCGACGACGGTGGGACGCTTTGGTTTAGCGTCATGTATTCAGGAACCAGTAATGGCGGAAACGAGGCCACAGGTTTTGGCTTCGGCACGGAGAATTTTTCATCCGAATACAACGGGTTATATCAGGGCGGAACCGGAAACGGTGTTGGTTTTTATAAAAGCAGTGGAACCTGGAAAGCTAATTACTGGACTGGCGGCGGCAATAGAGCTGGCCTTAGTTCAAGCGGTATTAGTTACACTGCAAGTTCATCGGTTTTCCTGGTGGGGAAAGCCGAATGGGGTGCCACGAACGCGGATAATCACACATTCACTCTCTACTCTCCATCGACCACAGACCTCGGAACATTGGGCACAGGAGTCTCGGTCTCATTTGCAAACTTCGACCAATCTGCTTTGGACACCGTCGGATTTGGCGCTAAGGATTTTGGCACCATTCAGACCTTCGACGAAATTCGGTTCGGAGCAAGCTACGCTGACGTGTCTCCCGTTCAAGTTCCAGAACCTTCCGCCGCACTCTTGTGCGGTCTCGGCGCACTCCTTCTTCTGCGCCGACGCCGGGCTTCTTAAGGTTTCAGTTCAGATCTGATCAATATTTCAAAGCCGCTCGGGTTTCAACCTGAGCGGTTTTTTGTAGTCCATCGGCGGCTTCATTCAATATCTCTTATCACTCTGCACCATGAATCCACGTATTTTTGCACTCTTCTTCGTATCCGGAGCATGTGGTTTGATTTACCAGGTCGTTTGGATGCGGATGATGACCCATATTTTCGGTTCAACCGTTTTGGCTGCCAGCACGGTCTTGGCCGCGTTCATGACTGGCTTGGCTCTCGGTAGCTATTATTTAGGTAAGAGGGGCGATGCTGTCGGGAGCCCATTAAGGCGCTACGCCGTGTATGAATTTGGTGTCGCCGGCGCGGCGTTACTTGTGCTTCTGCTGCTCAACCTGATGAGTCCACTATCCATATGGATGAGCCACAACTTGGCAGGCTATCCCACCATATTCTCGGTTTTACGCTTTATCGTTATCTTCCTGGTGATTCTTGTTCCCACAACCCTGATGGGAGCCACTCTCCCCATTCTCAGCCAGTTCGTCCTCACACGCCAAGAGCGAATCGGCCGTATGTTGGGTGGCTTATATGCCACCAATACACTTGGAGCGGTGGCTGGCTGCTTGCTGGCGGGGTTCTACCTCATCGGAACCATAGGCATTCACAATTCCATCTATTTGGCCGTTTTTCTCAATGTCGCTGTAGGGGCGGTTTCATGGCAGCTTGCCAAAAAGAAAGAAACGCCAAGTAGGAAAGAGGGCGCGCAAGCAAAAAACCCGAACAAGGCAACGATGCGAAAGCAAGTCACACCTTTCCAGAAGCGTCTGGAGATCCTTTTGTTGGTGGGATTTGCCTTATCCGGGATGACTTCGTTTGCCTATGAGGTTCTATGGGCTCGTTCACTGATATTTCTTCTGGGAAATACCACTTACGCCTTCTCCATTATGTTAGCCACTTTTTTGGTTGGTATCGCACTTGGCGGGTATGGATCCCGCCTGTTTGTCGATCGGCTCAAGAATCCAATGCGCTTTTTTGCCTGGTTGCAGTTGGCGATTGGACTCACCGCGGCTTGTGCGATGCCTTTGCTAGAGTGGCTCACACGTAACCCAGCGACCCAGGGATGGTTCAGCGCCGCCGAGGGTGGTTGGGGGTATGTCCTACTTATGAGGTTTACGGCATCCTTTATTGTCATGCTTCTTCCCACACTTCTGATCGGAGCGACATTTCCATTGGCTGGAAAAATATTGATACGAAACCTAAATCACACCGGCGCGGATGTAGGACGTGTCTATGCCGTTAATACGGTGGGCAACATCGTCGGTGCGTTGCTTCCGGCATTTCTTCTCATACCATTACTTGGAATTTACAAAGGTATTTGGATCATGGCGGTGCTGAATGTCGGAATCGCTCTGATTATTTTGGCCTATGGCGGTCAGCGGAGATCATTCTTTCGGTATTTCGCACCGGCGGTGATTGTTTTGATGGGTTGGATTGTTGTAGCCATGCCTCCTCCGCATCAATTCCATTCCAATACCCATGAGCCAGGAGATCCGGTTCTCTTCTACAAGGAAGGAATGGCGGCCACTACCAAGGTTTTTGAAAAGCAACTGACCGGCTACAAACACATCTCTGTAGATGGCATCCGAATAGGAGGTTCCGATCCGGAGCTGGACTACAAGCAGCAGTGGCTGGCTCATCTACCCAAGTTGATTGTTGAGGATTATGAGACGGAATTATCCGTAGGCCTCGGTTCGGGTATTCTCATTGGTGAAAGTGCCCGGCATCAACAACTGGATCAAATAGTCTGTGTCGAAATCGCACCCAGCGTGGTTGAGGGGGCCGCTTTCTTCCACGAAGAGAACCACGGAGTGCTCGACTCACCCAAAGCTGAAATAGTGGTCAACGATGCCGTCAACTATCTGCTAACGAGCCAGAGCCGCTACGACATTATTTCGACCGATGGCAAGACGCAGCCTGAGTTCGGAATCAACGGAACCTTCTTCTCGGAAGAATACTATGCCCTGATGCGGGATCGCCTCGCGCCCGGAGGCGTAGCCATTCAATGGGTCCCCATCATCTACCCGCCCGATATATTCAAGATCGTGCTCAACACTTTCTGCCAGACCTTCCCACATGCTCTTATCTGGTATTCTGAGGGTAATTGCTTTCTGGTGGGCTCCAATCAGCCAATCAACCTTGATCCGGCGGCCATTGACAGGAAACTGTCTGCCCCGAACCTGCCCTATGACGGACTGCGAAAATTCGGCATTACTGGTGCGAGTATGCTTTTGGGACAGCTCATCGTGGCTGAAGACGCCATTCTTAAGCTGTCGAATCAAGGCGAGAAACTACCTATCAACAGTCTGGAAAAACCCATCATCGAGTTTTACGATTTGGAGGATTACCAAATTCCAGGGTTGCAACGGATGATGGAGAATGTGGATTTCCTCATCTCCATACGGGGAGAAGGTAGTGTGGAAGGCATGATCCGCCAGATGCCAGAGCCTGTACAGACGTCCTATGAGGCGGAGGGAGAATACCTCAAGGGCCAACGACTGTATCTAGCCAATGCCACTCATGGAGAAGTGGATCTATATTTCAAAAAAGCCTTGGAGCTCGATCCCGATAATCCCCATTTGCGCCATCACATCCATGGGCATTACCTCGAAGCGGGAATTTCTCTGATGAAGGGGGAAAATTGGGAATTGCCGGAATTTTTTATCAGCAGAGCGATTGAGATTTGGCCGCACGATGCAGAGTCCCGCTACCGAATGGGTATTATTCATATGAGGCAAGGACGCGGAAGAGCCGCCCTTCAAGAACACGAGGCATCACTCAAGCTCAATCCAAAGAGGTATTATCTAAGGCACAGTCTGGCAGATACCTATCTGATTAACGGAATGACAGCTTTGGCCGGTCGGCACTACCGGATTCTTGTGGAGGATCGCCCCGAAGATCCCATTGCCCTTCGCGGTCTGGGTGAGACGCTGATACAGGAGGGGGAAATCAAAGAGGCTTTGTCATACTGCAAAAAAGCCTACGAGCTCGAGCCTGAGGATCCCAAAACGATCGATTCCTATGCATGGGCTCTTTACATGAGTGAAGATGTAAAACTGGCCCGCGAAATTGTGAAACGTGGTGGGAATTACTACTTAGGTTCTGACCCCCGAGATATCCAGCGCAAGCGACGGGAGAAGATCCTGCATTATTAATTGCTAATTATTTGGGATATTAACCTGCATTTTTGTTCATACCATTTACAGCGGCCTAACCAAAAGAGTGATCCTAGTAGCTCTAATCCTTCCTCGTCAGCTCCACAAACACATCCTCGAGCGTGGCCTCATGGCGGAAGATGGAGCGGAGGGGCCAGCCGTGTTCGGTGGCGAGTTTGGTGATGCGTTCGCGGGCGTCGGTGCCTGAATCGACCCAGACGGTGAATTCGGACCAGCCGTCATCGAGTGTCTTGGGGCTGACCTTTTTGACGCTCGCGAGTTTTTTGAGCGCTTTGGTGGCGATCTTTTGGTCGGTGTGAAGCTCGACCTGGATTCTGCCGGCGGCTCGCATGTTGCGGGTGAGCTCGGCTGGGGTGTCGGAGGCTTTGATTTTCCCGCCGTCGATGATGATGACGCGGTCACAGGTCATTTCCACTTCGTGGAGAATGTGAGTGGAGATCAGAACTGTGTGACTTTTGGCCAGGCGTTTGATCAGTCCGCGGATGTGGCGGATTTGGTTGGGGTCGAGCCCGTTGGTTGGTTCGTCGAGAATGAGCAGCTCGGGGTCGTGCACCAGGGCATCGGCGAGGCCGACCCGTTGGCGGAATCCTTTGGAGAGGGTTTTGATCATCTTGCGGCGGACTGCGACCAATCCGCAGGTTTCCATGACTTCACCGACGCGACGTCGGCAGTCGCTGCCAGAGAGTCCTTTGATCTGAGCTCGGAAGTTGAGGTATTCGCGGACGCGCATATCGTCATAGAGCGGCACATTCTCGGGCATGTAGCCGATTTTGCGGCGTGCTTCCATGGATTCGCGGAAGACATCGTGTCCGGCGACTGTGGCCGTTCCAGACGTCGGCGGGAGGTATCCCGTGAGCATGCGAAGTGTGGTGGTTTTGCCGGCGCCATTGGGGCCGAGGAAGCCGACAACCTCGCCTGGTTTGACCGAAAACGAGATATTTTGGACCGCTTCGTGTCGTGCGTAGCGTTTCGTGAGTTGGTTTACTTCGATCATGTGACTCAATTTCCCCAGATATGAGTGAAAATCACGTGCTGCGCGATTGACGTTCTAGGGCTACACCTTTAATGAATCCTCACGCGAGGCGAGCCAAGCGGGAATTCGCTTGCTCGCCTCTTAATTTGAAATAATCCAATGAGTTCATCGGTTTCGGCGCGACAAAATGCGGAGTTAATGGAAGCGCAGTATGCACAGTGGTGCGAAGACCCGCGGTCGGTGGATTCGACGTGGTCTGCTTTTTTCGAAGGTTTTGAGTTGGGAATGGCTCAATTGAAGCAGAAAAAGGCCGAAGTTGCTCAGACACGCCGGACGGCAGCGGCCAGTGGATCGGATCAAGATTTGGTATTTTTCGGTCGCGTTGTGGCCTTGATTTACAACTACCGCACCTTGGGTCACACCCAAGCGCACATCAACCCGCTGGAGGATGTGCCTGAGCGCAACCCACGGCTTGCCATGGAGCAGTTTGGATTGACCGATGCGGATTTGAATCGGGAAGCCTGGAATGAGTATTTCCGATTGGGTGAGCGGATGAAGCTTCGCGACATGATCGAGGCCTTGGAGAAGACTTACTCCAACAAGATTGGTTTTGAGTTCATGCACATTCACCACACCCCGATCCGTCACTGGGTTCGTGAGCGTGTGGAAGGTCATGGGAAAACGGGTTACGGAGATCCTGAGCTGAAGAAGAAGGCTCTGAACTGGATTCTGGAGGCTGAAGGGTTTGAGAAGTTTCTGGGTAAAAAGTTCCTCGGTGAGAAGCGATTCTCAAACGAGGGTGGTGAGGGAGCGATGATTTTGCTCAATGCAATTTTGGAAGGATGTCCTTCTCACAATGTCCGTGAAATTGAGATGGGCATGTCCCACCGCGGTCGCATGAGTGTCTTGGCCAACTTCGTCCGCAAGTCGCTGACAACGGTTTTGTATGAATTCACACCCAACTATGAACCTGGAAAAATCGCAGGGGATGGTGATGTGAAATACCATCTGGGTTACGAGAGTGTGCGTGAATTGCCCGATGGGAATGTGCGCATCAGTTTGGCTGCTAACCCGAGTCACCTCGAAGCGGTGAACGCGGTGGTGGAAGGTAAAGCGCGTGCGCGTCAGCGTGTGCTTTGTGATGGATTTGAAGAGGGCGAGAAGCAAACCATCGACCGCGGTGTGGTCTTGCCCATCTTGTTGCATGGTGATGCGGCATTTGCAGGTCAGGGATCAGTCGCAGAGGTGCTCAACTTGTCACAGCTATCCGGCTATCAAACGGGAGGAACGATTCATATCGTCATCAACAACCAGATTGGTTTCACCACCATGCCGACAGATGCTCGTTCATCGTCTTATGCAACCGACGTGGCAAAGATGATCGAAGCGCCGATTCTTCATGTGAATGGAGAAGAGCCGATGGAGCTCTATTGGGCGGCATTGTTTGCTTTGGAGTTCCGCCAGAAGTTTGGTCGGGACATCGTCATCGACATGTTGTGTTACCGTCGACAAGGGCACAACGAAGCAGACCAGGCGGCTTTTACTCAGCCTGAGATTTCACGCAACATTGCGGGTCGCCCGACATTTGGTCAGATCTACAAACAACAGTTGTTGGATGAGAAAGTGTTGTCCAAAGAAGAGCTCGAGAAGCTCGAGAAAACGATTTGGGACAAGTTTGAAGAAGGCTACGAGAAGATGCTCGAGTTGAGCGAGGCGGGAGACCGCAATGCCTTCAGTGGATCGACGGCGGTGGCGCAGCCAGATTACTCTCACGCTCCAGTGATGACAGGTGTGACGCCTGAGAAGATTCAGCTCATTGGCAAAGCGCTGACTGAGTTGCCGGATGATTTCAATGTTCACCCTACGTTGGCAAAACGTTTCATCCCGCGTCGTGCCGAGGCATTGAAAACCGAGGGTTCCATTGACTGGGCATTTGCCGAGAGTCTCGCGTTTGGTTCATTGTTGCTTGAGGGCGTGCCGGTTCGATTGTCCGGTCAGGACGTAGGTCGCGGAACCTTTTCACAACGCCATGTGGTTTTGCACGACAACAAGTCGGCAGAAGATTTCATCCCATTGGATAATATTGCTCCAAAGCAGGCCAAGTTTTGCGTGCACAACTCGCTGCTCTCAGAGTTTGCCGTTCTTGGTTTCGATTATGGTTACTCGCTGGCGTATCCAAAAATGCTCACTTTGTGGGAGGCGCAGTTTGGTGACTTTTCGAATGGTGCGCAGGTGGTCATCGATCAGTTCATTACATCAGCTGAATCCAAGTGGCAGTTGCCGACCGATCTCGTGATCTTGTTGCCGCACGGTTACGAAGGCATGGGTCCTGAGCACTCGAGTGCACGCATGGAGCGCTTCCTCCAGCTTTGTGCGGAGAAGAACATGGTGGTCGGTAATTTCTCGACGCCAGCACAGTATTTCCACGCCTTGCGCCGTCAGAAGTGTCGCGATTTCCGCAAGCCGCTCGTCTTGATGTCGCCAAAAAGCTTGTTGGGCAAACCCGAAGCGGTTTCACCTTTGAGTGATTTCTATGAGGGGTCCTGTTTCCAAGAGATCTTGCCTGATCCAAAAGAGTTCTCTGATAAGAGCAAGGTCGAGCGGATCATCTTCTGCACGGGTAAAGTATACTACGACCTCGTAGCGCACCGTGAGGAGAACAACATCGAGGGTGTTGCGATTGTTCGGATCGAGCAGTTGTATCCATTCAATCGGCAGATGGTAGAAGCCATCGTCGGTGAGTATTCGAAAGCTTCGCAGTTTGTCTGGTGCCAAGAAGAGCCGCTGAACATGGGTGCCTGGTCATTTATCTGGCCTCGCCTTGACCGTGCAGTGGGCAGCAAAGTTCGTTATGCTGGCAGGGATGCGGCTAGTAGCCCCGCTGCAGGATCCAAGGCCGTTCACTACCGCGAGCAAAAAGAGCTCATTGAGCACGCCTTCACCGTATAAGATTTCCCGTTTAATTCTCACATTACCCTTCCCTAATTCTCATGGCCACCGATGTCACAGTACCCGCCGCAGGCGAATCGATCACTACCGCCAATGTTGCTCATTGGCATGTTTCCAATGGTGATACCGTCAAGAAAGGTGATGTCTTGGTAACGATCGAGACCGATAAGGTTTCCAACGAGCTCGAGGCAGATGCTGATGGGGTGTTGGAGATCTTGGTGAATGAAGGTGAGGAAGTGGATATCGGCACCTTGATTGCTCGGATTGAAGAGAGTGGCGGTTCAGCGTCGGCTGCGCCCAAAGAAGAACCCGCGGAGGCTCCCGCCGAAGCACCATCTGAACCAGCGGCAGAGAAGTCAGCGGAGGCTCCGCAAGAGGAAGCACCGGCATCATCTGGTGATGGCAAAGTGGTTGAGATCACCGTGCCTGCATCTGGTGAGTCGATCACATCGGCGAGTGTTGCGTCATGGAGCAAAGCGGATGGTGATTCGGTGACAGAGGGAGAAACTCTTGTGTTGTTGGAGACGGATAAAGTTTCGAACGAGGTGGAGTCGCCCGCAACGGGTCGATTGAAAATTTTGGTTCCCGAAGGGGAAGAGGTGCCGATTGGCACCGTGATTGGTCAGGTCGAAGTTGGCGCGTCAGGTGCAAGTGCATCTGCTTCAAGCTCACCAGCACCTGCCAAGGAATCCGCACCTGAGCCAAAAGCGGAAGCGCCGGCGAAAAAGCCAGAGCCTGCGAAAACCGAATCGAAGCCGGCCCAATCGGCGCCAGCACCTGCAGCCAGCGATAAGCCCGACTTCTCGCTGACGCCTGTGCGTGAGAAATCCTCAGGAGGCACGGAAGAGAGCGATGGTCGCACCACACGCAAAAAGATGTCGATGTTGCG
Source organism: Luteolibacter sp. (assembly GCA_043566505.1). GTDB lineage: Bacteria > Verrucomicrobiota > Verrucomicrobiia > Verrucomicrobiales > Akkermansiaceae > Luteolibacter. The sequence continues at coordinate 2,542,639 of CP121322.1, forward strand.
TCGCAAGATCGCGACTCACTTGGTCAATGCGCAGCAGACAGCCGCGATTTTGACTACGTTCAACGAGGTCGACATGACAGCGGTCATGACCATGCGCAAGCAGGTGCAGGAAGAATTCATCAGCAAGTATGGCGTCAAGATCGGCTTCATGTCGTTCTTCGTCAAAGCCGTGGTTCAAGCGCTCAAAGATGTTCCAACCATCAATGGCAGCATTGAGGGGAACGAGGTGGTTCAAAATCACTTTTATGACATCGGTGTCGCGATTGGAACGGACAAAGGCTTGTTCGTTCCTGTGATTCGCGATGCGGACAAGAAGTCATTTGCGGAGATTGAGAAAGACATCATCGCCTACGCAGGCAAAGCCAAGGACGGCAAAATTACCATTGATGACCTCCAAGGCGGTGTCTTCAGTATTTCGAATGGCGGAACCTATGGTTCGCTATTGAGCACGCCGATTCTTAATCCTCCTCAGAGTGGTATCCTTGGCATGCATACCATCCAGCAACGTCCGATGGCGGTGGATGGCAAGGTGGAGATTCGTCCGATGATGTATCTCGCGCTGAGTTACGACCACCGCTTGGTTGACGGTAAAGAGGCCGTGACGTTCTTGATCCGAATCAAGGAGTGTCTGGAGTCGCCAGCCCGCTTGATGTTGGGAATGTAAGAATGAAATTAACCGCAGATGGACGCGGATGAAGGGGATGTGGATCCGACAAAGTCGGATGTTCTTGGTTCTTAGTTCCTAGTTCCTAGTTCCTAGTTCCTAGTTCCTAGTTCCTAGTTCCTAGTTCCTAGTTCCTGGTTCCTGGTTCCTGGTTTTTATTAAACGGAGCCAACTGATCTGGACGTTTATTCCCGCCAGCGTTTGGTGAGGTCGCTGTAGGCGTCGATGCGGCGGTCGCGGAAGAAGGGCCAGATGCGGCGGAAGTCTTCGACGAGTTGGTAGTCGAGGTCTTGGTGGACGATTTCTTCGTTCTCGACCGATCCTTTCGCGATGATTTCGCCGTAGGGGTTTGTGACGAAGGATTGGCCCCAGAATTCGGTGCCGTCGTGGGTGCCGCTGCGGTTGATGGCGGCAAGGTAACAACCATTGGCGACGGCGTGTCCGCGTTGGACGGTTTCCCATGCGCAGTGTTGAGCGCTACCGAGCTCAGCTTTTTCTTCAGGGAGCCAGCCAATGGCGGTGGGGTAGATAAGAACTTGAGCGCCGCCGAGAGCCATCAGGCGAGCTGCTTCGGGATACCATTGGTCCCAGCAGATGAGCACGCCGAGTTTTCCAAACTTCGTATCCCAAACAGGCCAGTCGCTATCGCCGGGAGTGAAATAGAATTTCTCTTCGAATCCGGGGTCCTGAGGGATGTGGGATTTGCGGTAGAGGCCGAGCATTTTGCCATCGGCATCATGGATGGCAGCGGTGTTGTGGTAGAGGCCGGGTCCACGGTGCTCGAAGAGCGAGGAGATGAGCACGATGCCGAGTTCTTCGGCGATCTTGCCAAGGCGGTCAGTGACCGGGCCAGGGAGTTTGTCAGCCAGGTCGAAGTGATGGGTATCCTCAACGGTGCAGAAGTAGGGCGTCAGGAAAAGCTCTTGGGTCACCACGATGTTCGCGCCATCGGCTGCCGCTTGGCGGATCAGCTTTTCATGATGGTCGAAGGCCTCTTCCTTGGAGGAGAAGGTCTTGGACTGGAGCAGGGCGATGCGTGGCATGGGGACAGAGAATTATTCAGGTTTCACCGAAACCGCCAGCGTGTTCTGCGCAGGGAGGTATTTCTTCGCGAGTTTGTTGATCTCGGTGAGATTGATCGAGGCGTAGTCTTCGTCACGATTGCGTGCGAGATCGAGTCGGTCAGGATTCGCTTGGGATTCGCTCATCACCGTGTTGAGCCAGTAGCCGTTGTCGCGGTGTGCTTTTGAAAGCATGCCGAGAATGGGTTTTAGCGAGCGGTCGAGTTCATCTTGGCTTGCGCCGTTTTGTGCGAGCTTGTCGCCGAGATCGCGCATGGTGTTGATCAGAAGGTCGAGGTCTTCTGGTTTGCCAACGCTCTGACTGATCAGGTAGCCGAAGTTGTCGAGGGCGTCTGATCCCATGGCGCCGGCGGCTGGGCTGTAGGAGGCCCCAAGTTTTTCGCGGATCTCCTCACGGAGTCGGTTGCCAAGAATATCCGCGAGCACATTGAGTCGGCGATATTCCTCTGCATTGTTGCGCACTGGAGGTCCTTGCCAAATCGTCGTCGCAATGGCCTGCGGAATTTTGGATTCGTAGCTGAATGTTTTCGCGGCCGGTGCATTCGGGAAGCTGACCTTTCGTGCCTCAGAGAGGCTTGGCAGCTTGCTGTTGCGTTGCTCGAGGGCTCCAAAGGTGGCAAGCAGGTGAGGAAGGATTTCGTCCTTTTTGAAGTCGCCGACGATGGACAGCTCGAGGTAGCCCTTGGTGAGTTCTGGGGTGAGCCAGTTCTTTGCGTCGTCGATGGTGTAAGCCATGAGTTGCTCTGATGAGGCAAGGCTGTAGCGGTCGTCGCCACCGTGCAGCCACTCTTGAGTTTTCTTCTGTGGGCCAGCAGGGGTGTGTTTGATTTGTTGTTCCATCATTGGAACTGCTTTGCGGAACTGCCAGAGAGCCTCTTCACGGTAGCCGGGGTCGGTGATGGCGGCGCACATGCATTGGCATTGGATGGCGACATCGGCTGGAGTCGTGGTGCCCGCGATGATGAATTTGTTTTCATCGATCATGAATGAGTAGCCAACATTTTTGCCTGCGAGGATTTGTTGAAGCTCATCATTCGAGTGTTTGCCGAGTCCGCCTGCTTGAAAGACCGAGGTTGCGAATTCGTCGAGCATTGGGCTGTCATCGGGCTGGGTGAGTTGTCCTGATCCAATCCGTGCAACCATGCGGATTTTTCCTTTCTCGAATGGGGTCGATTTCAGGTTGATGCGAACATTGTTGGAGAGAGTGAGTTGGGTGATGTCGAGATCTTCAAGGGTGTTGGTTTTGACGACTTGACCTGGGGCTCCAAAAGTTTGGTAAGCAAAGACTGGAATAGCGCGAGCGGCGGGGGCTACGATTTCCTTTTGCGCGGATTTCTTGTAGAGAGAGACCAATTTCTTTTTGTAGGTTTCTGAGTCTTCCTTGGTCGTCAGGATGAGGTGATAGCCGCTAGATTTCCAAAACTCCTTGAAGGCCTCGTGGCATGCGGCGGTGTCGATCGAGCCAACGCTTTCTTGGATGATGGCCAAGTCGGTTTCTGGTTCGGAGAAAACGCGATTGTCGTTGATGCTATTGACGAATGCCGTGGCAATGGACTCTGACTTGCGTGATTCCTTTTGTTTTACGGCTTGTTCATAGGCGTTGATGATATTGGCCTTGGCCTCAATCAATTCTCCTTCATTGAATCCGAATTCAAGAACGCGGCGGAACTCTTGTTCGAGCACGGGGACCACTTCTTCCCAGCGGTCATCGGCGGCGGTGATGCTGATGTCGCCAAGCTCCATCGCATTGAAGAGAGCATATTTCCCAGCGCTGCCATTGGCGATGGGGGAACCTTTTTCTTTGGAGAGTCGTTCGAAGCGGCGATTGAGAATGGAGTGAGCGATGTTGAGAGGAATCTTGCTCACACGGTTTTCTTTGGTGTCTGGTTTGGGCGTGTAGTCATGCACGAGCATCAGTGAGACATTGGTTGAATCGACCTCTTTGTCGTGGAAGATCGCGGGTTGAATGCCTTCAGGAGTTGAGATTTCACCGAGGTTCGGGTCTTTGCCTGGGGTTTCAGGATTTTTCATCGACTCGAATGTTGAGATGATGCGTTTTTCCATTTCCTTCGGGTCGATATCGCCCGAGACCACAAAGGTCATGCGTTTCGGGATGTAGTATTGCTCGTAGAAATCGACGAGGCGTTGGCGCGGAGCATTTTTGATCACCTCTTCGGTGCCGATGGGGAAGCGGTGTGAGATGAGTGAGTCGGGCAGGAGTTGTTGGAATTGTTGTTCCATCAAGCGGAAGCTCACCGTGTCACGGCTGATTTTTTCAGAGAGGATCACGCCGCGTTCTTTGTCGACTTCTTCTGCTGCGATCAGGGCGCCGTCTCCGAAGTCGCGCATCACCGTGAAGCCCAGGTTCATCGTATCTTTCGAGAGGTCGGGCAGATCGAGCATGTAGACGGTTTCATCAAACGAAGTGTAGGCGTTTGCATGGGCGCCGAACGCGATTCCGAGTCGTTGCATGATCGGGATGAGTTCTTCCGCTTTGTAGTTCTCGGAGCCATTGAACACCATGTGTTCGAGGAAGTGGGCAAGGCCGCGTTGGTCGTCCTGTTCCATCAATGATCCGGCATCGATGTGAAGGCGAAGTGAGACGCGATCTGGCGGCTCTTCATTGGGGTAGATGATGTAACGGAACCCATTGGCCAGAGAGCCGAAGATGGCATTGGGATCGACGGGGATATCGGACCCTTCGTGTGGCCATGCGATTGCCTCGGTGTTGGCGCCTTTTTCGGTGACTTCTGCTGGTGTTTTGTTGTCAGAAGTCTCCCGTTTTTCGTGGGATGACGAACGTGCCCAGAGGACCAGAGCGGTGATCAGGAGGATGAGAACCAGAATGTATGGGCTGACGGGCTTGGCCTTTTTCATGGGGATAGGGTGGTTGAGCGGTGGAGGGTTTGGCAACGATGAAAACCTGAGCGTTGTGGGTTCTCTGGCGCAGTTGACGGTGTGATTTGGTGGTGCAGCGCTGCAAGTTGGACATTTTGTTGGTCAAAGTGAGGTAGTTTCTAGTTTCCCATTGCCTATTGGGTGCTTATGAATGGTTGAAATGAAGCACGCATTGATCTCTGTTGGCTGTTTATTGGTAGGCTTGATGGTTGGGTACTGGATACCTGACGAAAGCCCTGAAGAAACAGGGAGCGGCATCAGTCAGGTGAGACAAGAAGTGGTCCATTCTACTCGATCATCTGATCGGCCAACTACGGCTGGTTTTGAGCGGTCAGCGCCAGATCGAGATCCGGGCGAGGTTCGATTGTCGTCATCGGGCTGGGTTTCGGTCCCAACGGAGTTTTTGCAAGAACTGAGCAGCACACATGCGGTTCAGTCATCGAGGTCAGACCTATTTGGCAATGACGCCGTTTTGTTGAATGCTCTTGGGATCTCGGAGGGTGAGAAAGAATCGTTGGAGAGGCATTGGGCTGAAATTCGGCAGGAGGTCCAGAAAGTGGAGGTGCGCGAGTCGCGGGCGCTCCAACTCGATGATGGTTCGGTTGAAATCAAGATTCCAGATTTGTCGCGAGTCATCTCACCGGTGGGTGATGATTTTCAAGGCAGGGTTGAAAAAGTGATCGGCAAAGATCGGGCGAGCGTTCTCATGGCCGTCAAGAAGATCGATCAGGCGCTTGGTTCAGAATCGGGCGAGCGGCGATATCACATTGCGGTAGAAGCTGTAGGTGATGGCGATTGGAGATATCACATGACGTATGAAGCGGGCGATGCTCGTCGGGTCTGGGTGGGTGAGAGCGTGCCCAATGAGATTCGCCATATCACTGACGCGGCGCGGGTAACGCCGTCTTTGGCAGATATCAATGAGGGCAAGGGTCGCTGAGAATTTCCTGATATTCAGTGGATTCCGCCAAGGAAGCGCCAATCAGCGATAAATCTAGGTTGCAATCTTTGGGGTGACGTGCTGTTTTCTGCCCGCCGTAAGGCAATGCGCGCGTGGCGGAATTGGTAGACGCGCTAGATTCAGGTTCTAGTGGGGGCAACCCCGTGGAGGTTCGACTCCTCTCGTGCGCACCATTTTTCCGGTAAAGGGTAGGAAGTAGCGGGATGTATCTTGATGCTTGTTCTGTTGTGGGAAGCGGTTTTAATCAGCGCGATTTAAAATCAACGATTCCATGAGAATTCATTTCCTCTTCATCTTCCTATTCGCCCTGCCTGCCTTTGCCGCACCTGCTCCTGACCACTTCAAAGTCGATGTTCTGGCGGAGGGGTTCACTGACCCACAAGAAATGGTGATGCTGCCAGATGGTCGAATTCTTATTTGTGAGCGAGAAGGCAAGTTGCGGGTGTGGAAGCCTGGTTCTTCTGAGTTGGAGGAGGGCGGCTCTCTGAATGTGGCGGTCCGCAAGAAGGAGCATGCTCGTGAGTGCGGCTTCATTGGGATGACCGCTGATCCGAATTTCGCCAAAAACAATTGGCTCTACTGTTACTACTCGCTTCCCGATGTGAGTTCACACCGCCTCTCGCGGTTCACATTCACGGATGGTCAATTGGATGTCGCCTCCGAGGTCATATTGCTTGAGGTGCCCACGGATCGGGATGACCGAACATGTCACGAAGGTGGTTCAATTGCTTTTGGACCTGATGGTCTTCTCTATTTGTCCACAGGGGATAACACCAACCCGTTCTCCAAGCCCGCAACACCCATTGAGGAGGATAAGAAAGAGCGAGATGCTCAGCGGTCGGCGTCCAATAGCAATGACCTACGCGGCAAGGTTCTTCGGATTAAGGTCAATGCTGATGGCAGTGTAGAGATTCCGAAAGGAAATCTATTTCCACCCGGCACCCCTAAGACTCGGCCTGAGATCTATGCGATGGGTTTGCGCAACCCGTATCGCATCACCGTCAACAGCAAGACCGGCACTCTTTACTGGGGAGAGGTTGCTCCAGACAAGCAGCCGACAGGTGAGGAAATTAACCAAGCCAAAACGGCAGGTTACTACGGTTGGCCTTACGTGATCACTGACACCAAAGTCTTCAAGAATCTGGACGGTGTGCCTTTCGATCCCAAGAAATTGAAGAACACCTCAAAAAATAATACAGGGATTGTGGATCTTCCAGAACCTCGTGAGCCGCTTCATTTCTATGGGCGTAGTTGTTCAATCATTGGTGAAGTTTACCACATGACTGACTCGCCAGGAGCATTCCCAGCTTACTATGACAATTGTCTGTTATTTGCTGACTGGAACCGTTCGTGGTTCAAGTTTATCCGACTCGACAAAGATGAAAACAACATCGCTGTTGAGGACTTCAAGATGAACTTCAAGTTCCGCAAGCCCATCGACATGTTCTTCAACAAAGGAGTTCTTTACGTTCTCGAATACGGCACGGGTTGGTACAACGTGAAGAATGGGCGACTTCTTCGCGTTTCTTATTCTCCCGATTTTCATCAGCAGGCAGACTTCTCAGCGGATCCTCGGATTTTCGGGATGAAAACGGAACACGCCGGCACCAAGTTGCTGGAGGCGGCCACGTGCCTCTCTTGTCACAACGCCCAAGATAAGATTGTGGGTCCTAGCTTCGTCGAAATCGTTGCCAAGTACAAGGACGATCCGGCGGCAGTGGAGAAGCTAGCCAAGAAAGTCAAAGATGGTGGAGTGGGTGTATGGGGTGAGCAGCCCATGCCTGCCCACCCGATGTACAGCGACGAGCAATTGTCTGCCATGATTCAGGCGATCATGTTGACCAAGACTCCTGAGAAGCACAAGTAGTGGGGTCGACCCCATTTTTGCCATAGTCATATGGCACTTATCGCTTGATTTAAGCCCTGTTGGCTTCATGTCTGATGGCCATGATTCGTTCATTTGGTATTCTCATCGCGCTGGTAGGTTTTGTGTCCGCGCAAGAATCAGCACACCCACTCATCGTGATGGAGGATGTTTATCCATCGAATGATGTGGAGCTGAAGGTTTCGGCGATGGCGTTTCATGGGAATGACTTATTTGTCACGGTGCTGAGTCCGAACCGCACCAATGTCGCTCCATTCATGGAGGGTGAGATTTTCAAGATCGCGGGTATCACAGAGAAGACCAAACGAGCAGAGATTAAAGCGGATCGTGTGATGGGTGGGTTGTATGAGCCGACGGCTATCGCTGTTCATCAAGGGAAGCTGTATGTCGGCGAGAAGGATAAGATATCACGACTTGAAGATCGCAATGGTGATGGTCGTTATGACGCGTCCGAGAAGGTGGTGCTGATTGATGGTTTGTCGCAGCCCAACTTCCACACTTACACGATTGGATTTGCGGTCGTCTCACGCGAGGGAAAGGATTACTTGGCAGGGAACCTAACAACGTCGATTCGCATTGGCGGTTCCAGAGAATACAACATCAAGGTGAACCCGAAGACGCATCGCGGTTCGACATTTTTGCTTGGCCCCATCACGGGTGACGAGAAGCCAGCGGATGTGGATATCGATTATGTTGCGGGTGGATTCAGAACACCGAATGGATTTGGTGTGACTGCGGATGGTGGCATGGTGGTGGTGGACAATCAGGGGGTGTTCAATCCGAGCAATGAATTCATCCGGCTGACAAAGGGTGGTTTTTACGGGCACTTTTTGATGAAGCGCGAGGATTCCAATGTTGCCGCGTTTCAGCCCGATCAGGCGGATTCCGTTGTCGGTGGCTCGAAGTATCAAACGCCGCCAACGGTTCACATGCCTCAAGGTGTTGTTGCTCGATCACCATCCCAACCTGTTTTGTTGGAGGGATTGAAAGGGAAGGTGTCGGTTTATAATGGCCAGCACCTGGTGGGCGATGTGACCAAAGGAACCATCACGCGTGTATTTACGGAGAAGGTTCAGGGGATTTGGCAAGGAGTTGTATTTCAACATTCGGGTGGGCACGACCCGAAGGGTGTGAAGGGATTCACCGCAGGGCCTAACCGGATTGTGAAGGGACCTGATGATCGTTATTATGTCGGTCACATCGGTGCCGGTGGCATGTGGGAGTTTTTGGGAAAACCCAAGAAGCCATGGTGGGGCTTGCAGCGATTCCGTTTCATGACGGATGGTGAAATTCCAGATAGCTTCAACGAAATCGTTGCGGTTCGAGATATTCCAGGCGGGCTTGAACTGGAATTTTTCCAAGCGTTGAAATCCGACCTCAAGCCGGAATCTATTCTAGCCGATCAATGGACCTACGTGCCGACCAATGGCTATGGAGGTCGGCCCTATGGTGCAGAGGCTTTATCGGTGGAGTCTGTGGAGTTTTCCGCTGACCGCAAGCGGGCCAAACTTCTCATTCCAGGTATTCGCGATAATTCCCCGCCATTCATTGAGGACCAACTCTACAGCAATGAGAATGTCGGTTGGGTTGTCCATTTGGCCATCAATGACAAGACGCTCCATAACCCACAGGCGTGGTACACCTCACTGACGCATCAACGCAAATCTGGGGAGAAATTGCCGACATTGGTGGGTGGTGGTGATGCGGATCCGAAGAAGGTGGCCGAGGGGATTTACGAATCGACCTGCAAGGCCTGCCATTCCGTGGATGGGTCTCGCTTGGTTGGGCCGAGTCTGAAGGGGATTCTGGGTCGTAAGCAGAAGGTAGTTCGAAATGGCAAAACCCTCGAATTGACGGTGGATGAGGCGTATTTGCACAAGGCGCTGATGGATCCGTTGTATGAGTATCCTGAGGGGTACATGCCCGCCATGCCGGCCTTGAATTTGGGGGAAGAGGACCGCCAAGCCTTGGTGGATTGGCTGAAGAAGCTATAAGCGATTTCGGTTCCCTGTATCGGAGGAATTGGGCATAGTTTATTCTGTTTCAACGAATCTCTCCTATTGGCGTTTTGTGGTACGTTTGCTGCACTCGCCGTAACTATACTGACTAATATGATCATCGGCATCCCATCTGAAATCAAAGAGCAGGAAAACCGCGTGTCGGTCACTCCTGCCGCCACGCTCCAGTTCACTCGCAAGGGGCATCAGGTGTTGGTGGAAAAAGGTGCCGGTGTAGGCTCTGGGTTCACTGACGAGATGTATGCAAATGCTGGTGCTGAGCTCATCGACTCCCACGAGGAAGTTTTCGAGAAGGCCGACATGATTGTGAAGGTCAAAGAGCCGTTGCCGTCTGAGTATGGGTTGTTGAGGAAAGGGCAATTGTTATTTACCTACCTGCACCTTGCGGCGAACGAGAAATTGACTCAGGCCTTGATGGATTCTGGTGCAACTTGCATTGCGTATGAGACGGTTGAAGTGAATCATCGTTTGCCGTTGCTTGAGCCGATGAGCGAGATTGCAGGTCGGATGTCCGCCTTGGTGGGGGCCTATAGCTTGGCCAAGCATGCAGGAGGTAGTGGTGTGTTGCTTGGTGGTGTTCCTGGTGTTTTGCCGGGCCGCGTGGTGGTGCTTGGTGGTGGTGTTGCAGGTGTGAATGCAGCACGCATGGCGACGGGTTTGGGTGCTGACGTCACGATTTTGGAGGTTGATCTGGAGCGCATGCGTTTTCTTGATATGACGATGCATGGATCGCACACCCTGTATTCGAATGAGACGCATTTGATGGATTTGCTACCGCGTGTGGATTTGTTGATTGGTGCGGTCTTATTGCCCGGGGCCAAGGCGCCGAAGTTGATCACTCGCGAGATGTTGCGCTGCATGAAGCCGGGCAGTGTCTTGGTTGATATCGCTGTTGACCAAGGTGGCTGCGCTGAAACCACCCGTCCGACGACTCACCATGAGCCGACATTTGTTGAGGAAGGAGTCACGCATTACTGCGTTGCCAACATGCCGGGCGCGTATGCTCGAACGGCGACACAGGCGCTCATCAATGTGACGCAGAAGTACACCGAAATGCTTGCAGACAATGGTTTGGAAGAAGCCTGTAAGTTGCACCCAGCGCTTTTGAGTGGAATCAATGTGATGAATGGAGTCGTGACCTGTGAAGAGGTGGCAGGTGCGCATGGTATGGAGTGGCAACCGATCAAATTTTAGCCATGCCTGTTTCCGCACTCGATTTATTTAGCATTGGTTTGGGGCCATCATCGTCTCACACGGTAGGGCCGATGCGTGCAGCGAGGCAGTTTGTTCTCGAGTTGGAACAAGCTGGTTTGGGAGACCGTGTTGATCGCGTGAGGTGCGATTTGTATGGGTCTCTAGCGTCGACTGGCAAAGGGCACGGTACAGACAATGCTCTACTGCTAGGTTTTTCCGGTGAAGACCCCGAGAAGATCGCGTTGGATACGATCGAGGGCTTGCTGGCCTCCATTCGAGAGGAGAAGGCGCTAAAGTTGCCTTGGGGGAAGAAAATTCAGTTCAAGGAGAAGGACGATATCAAATTCAAGCGCTTGAAGCCTTTGCCGTATCATCCCAATGGCATGCATTTCATGGCATTGGATGAAGTGGGTGAGATCCTTAAAGAAGATGTCGTGTATTCAGTCGGTGGCGGTTTCATTTCCAGAGAGACTGAGCTCAAAGAAGTTCCGGTTGAGGGTGAGGGGTTTCCATTTCCCTTCAAGAGCGCTCGTGAATTGATTCGGCATTGTGATGTGCACAATTTGAGCGTGAGTGAATTGATGCTTCGCAATGAAACTGCGTTTCGTTCCGAGCGATTCACTCGGTTACGGCTCGATGACATTTGGGCGGCCATGCGTGCCTGTGTTCAGCGGGGATGCGAGGCGGAGGGAGAGTTGCCGGGTGGGCTGAAAGTGAAACGTCGGGCGAAGAAGATTCATGCCAAGCTCGGTGCGATTGAAGATGACGCATGGAAAGATCCGCTGACCATATTGGACTGGGTGAATTTGTATGCTTTGGCTGTGAATGAAGAGAACGCGGCGGGTGGTCGTGTGGTGACGGCTCCTACCAATGGTGCGGCTGGGATCATCCCGGCGGTGTTGCATTACGCGGTGCGTTTTCGTGAATCGCCTTATCCCGACGGGGTTCATCGTTTTCTCCTCACAGCTGCTGGTATTGGTATGTTGTATAAGCGCAACGCGTCGATCTCTGGAGCAGAGGCTGGATGTCAGGGCGAGGTCGGTGTCGCGTGTTCGATGGCAGCTGCTGGTTTGATTGAGTATCTAGGGGGCACGCCTCACCAAGTTGAGAATGCCGCAGAAGTGGGCATGGAACACAATTTGGGTCTCACCTGTGATCCAATTGGTGGATTGGTTCAGATTCCCTGCATTGAACGCAATGCGATGGGTGCGGTGAAGGCCATCAACGCGGCTCGTTTGGCGATGTCGGGTGATGGTACTCACTTTGTGTCGCTGGACAAAGTCATTGAGACCATGCGCGCTACGGGCAAAGACATGCACTCGAAATACAAAGAGACCTCACGCGGGGGCTTGGCGGTGAATGTGGTGGAGTGTTGACGCAGCTGCGCTGCGTGTTTCTGGTTCTTAGTTCCTGGTTCTTGGTTCTTGGTTCTTGGTTCTTGGTTGTTTTGCCGCCAAGGCATGGAGTCGTCTGATATGATTTGGAAGATTGAATTGTCATGCAACTCCATGAGTGTTAGGGATACAAGCATGCGACCAACCTTAATAAGAGTCGCTCAATAAAACTGTTCGGTGAAGAAATGAAGATCACTAAACCGCTAAAAGAAAGAGAGTCGTTCTTCAATGGGTGGGAGACCGATAAGGCCACCTACAAATTCGATTGTTCTAACTGTGGTTGCGAAGAGGCGATTACATTTAAACAGATTCTCGATGCTGCCTGGGGATGGCAGGAGCGGACACCCGAAGAGAAGCGCAATGCACTGGCGAAGGTATTTGAGATTGATCTGAGTGACAGCAATATTTCGAGCGGAATGAAAGCTGTTGTTGAGACCGAATGCGCCAAGTGCAAGCAAGCGACGTTTACTTATTTCTGGTTCAATGAGTATCGACATTCCTGCTACGATATATCGTTTCGGGCGTCAGCAATCCAAGACACCGAACAAGGCGCGGTAGAATGAACTCGCTGCGCTCGTCCTCTACGCTGTAACGTTAGACCTAATATGAAATATATAACATTATTCTCATTTCTTCTTATTGCGAGCTGTAAAAACTTCACAATAGACAAAGAGACAAGACCAGATGCGACCATAGCTTCCAGCAAACAATTAATCTCAGCTGATCAACTCATGCGTGCGCTAGGAGCTACAGATTTTCGCGTCCAGCTACCTGATGATCTTAAACCAAATGACCTTATCGGGCTTCAGCTTAGATCGGCCGAAGGTAAAGTTGACGGGGGAGGTTTGAGCGCCCCGTGGCGTGCTGGTGAGATCGTAAGAGTAATCATCTTCCCTCAAAGTAATGGGGGTCTAGATTTCAATAGAGAGGAGGTTGATTTTGCTATAGTTTCAGAAGAAGCAAGCAAAAGAGGGCCATTCAGAGGCACTCTAAGCAAAGTTCCTACGGGAGGTTCAAGTTTTCATCCTACTCGTGCTATTTATAAGCCTGGGCAAACTTTAATTCGGTATTCAGCAGATGGAAGGCTTACAATGGGGTGTAAGCTTAGGAATAATGACGCAGATATTGTATTAGTCATTAAAAGAAGAGATTGAGTCTTATCTCAATAATTAGCCTGATAAGGCGCGGTAGAATGACCTCGCTCAGCTCGGCCTCTACGCTGCAACGTTCATACCTCAGCGAAAACCTCTGCGCCCTCCGCGCCTCCGCGTTTCAATAACTAAGAACCAAGAACCAAGAACTAGGAACGGGTCGCAACGCGACCATAAAGCGTGAAGCCGGTGGTGTTTTCGATGTCGATATCGAGTAGTTGGCCGGTGAGACGGTTGGGGTCGCCATCGAAAATCACGATCTTGTTTTGTGATGTGCGGCCAGTAAGCGTTTCCGCGTTGGTTTTGGACGGGCCTTCGCAGAGGACTTGTTGTCGGGTGCCGACGAATGCTGCGGTTTTCTCTTGGGCGATGCGGTTGACCACCTCGAGAAGTCGTTGGTTGCGATCTTCCTTTTCACGCTCACTGAGTTGGCCGTCCATCTCTGCGGCAGGGGTGTTGCGCCGTTTTGAGTAGCGGAAGACGAAGGCGTTATCGAACTGGACTTGCTCGACGGTATCGATGCTCGCTTGGAAATCCTCTTCGGTTTCAGTGGGGAAGCCCACGATGATATCAGTTGTGATCGCGAGATCGGGTCGGGCTGCTTTCATCTTCTCGCAGATCTCGACAAATTTGGCGTGTTTGTAGGGCCTGCGCATGGCCTTGAGGATGCGATCGGATCCGCTCTGCATCGGAAAGTGGATGTGGGAGCAGAGTTTTGGCAGGTAAGTGAATGCGGCGACTAGGTCGTCTCGGTAGCCGATCGGGTGGGGTGAGGTGAAGCGGATGCGTTCGATGCCATCCACTTCATGGACGGCTTCCAGGAGCTGAACGAATGGCGATTTGCCATCGACCTTATCAAACTCGGTGCGGCCGTAGAGATTGACGATTTGGCCGAGTAGCGTGACCTCGCGGACACCATTATTGGCGAGGTGTTGTATTTCGCCGACAATCTCCGAGATCGGTCGTCCGCGTTCTTTGCCGCGGGTGTCTGGAACGATGCAAAACGAGCAACGCATGTTGCAGCCTTGCATGATGGAGACGAAGGCACTGGCTTCGTGAGGTTTGTCGATGTGGTCGCGGATCGTGTTTTGAGACCCTTCCTCTTCTGCGATATCGCAGACCGATGCGCCACGCAGCGAATACGTAGGATCATCCATGCGCGCCTGCAGGCGGTGTTGTAGGATGTTGTCCACGTATTCATAGACCTTATGGTATTTCTGGGTGCCAACGACGACATCGAGTTTGGGCACCGATTTGAGCAGTTCTTCACCGCGTGATTGAGCCATGCAGCCCATGAAGCCATAGACCACGTGATTTCGATCGCGGCCGGCGTGCATCAGGTGGCCCATTTTGCCCAAGGCCTTTTGTTCCGCTTGGTCACGGACGGAGCAGGTATTGATGAGGACAGCATCGGCCTCTTTTTCGTCTTTGGTAACAGTATAGCCACCTTCGGTGAACATGCGTGCGACTTGTTCCGAGTCGCGCTCGTTCATCTGGCAGCCATATGTCCTGACGTAAACCTTGGGCATGGTGAAATGGTGGGATCGCTGGGTTAAGCGAGGGTGAGTCGGTCGTCGGACTCCAATTTGTTGGAGATCGAATCCCATCCGTTCTCCTTCTGCATATTGAAACAGTAGAGGTAGAGGGTGATGAGTTTCGGATCAAATTGCTCGACCATTTTGTCGATGGTTGCATCGATTTTTGTGCTATCGATGGAATCAGGGAGCTCGCCGCTCACGGTGCCTTTGCCATCGTGCTCAATGCCCACGCCATCGCAAAATGCAGCAAGCATGTCTTGTTGTCCTGCCATGAGGTAGGCTTGAAGGAGGTGTTCCCCGATCGAGTTGCTGGTTTTGATTTTCAGCGTTTTGTGGATCCAAGCGTATTGGTCCTTGAGAGATTTTTTCTCGATGAAAACAGGTCGGAGTTTTCGATTGCTGGCGAGTGTGCCGACGGTCGATTTGTAGACGCTGCGATCGTTGTCTCTGAACCAATCGAGCATGCCAGACAGGATATCAGGAGAGAGGGCGGAGTAGAGTTCGTGTGTTTTCACAGTTGCTGGTGGGAAGGATGGGAAGTCAAACGGCAGGAGCACAATCTGACAAGGGCGAAGCGGCAGCCATGGGCGGCTTTTTATGGGTTGCAGGGATTGGCGCTTTCCATGGGGATGGGATGGAATTAATGATTTGGTATGGATTCACTGAACATTTATTCGGACACCCCATTTGATGAGAAGGCTTTGGACTTGTTGAAAGCTGGAATTGGGTCGCACAGCCTTGTTTTCCCAGAAAAAATGGCAGAATCCGTTCTTGGCCGCAGTGTGGCAGGTCCTGAATTCGACACCGCTGAGATTGCGTTTGGCCAGCCCGACGCAGAGCGTGTTGTAGAATCGGCGAAATTGAAGTGGTTCCATGTTTCCACCGCGGGTTACACGCGATATGACACGCCTGAATTTCGCAAGGAAATGGCGGCGCGGGGGATTCCTGTGACCAACAGCTCATCGGTTTATTCGGATGCCTGTGTTGACCATGTTTTTTCGTTCATGCTAGCGCAATGCCGTCAGTTGGTTCCGAACTTGGCATCGAGCTGTGCGGCAGGGACTGAGGAGTGGTTTGGCTTGCGCGATTCGGCGGTTCCCATCCGGGGGCAGAAAGTGGTGATTTTGGGGTATGGAACGATTGCGAAGCGATTGGTGGAGGTGTTGGCCCCGTGGGACATGGAAGTGGTTGCTTTGAGGAGGAGTCCGAAGGGTGACGAGGGAGTGAAGATTGTGACACCGGATCAATTGACCGAGGAATTGAAGAGCGCGGACCATATCATCAACATTTTACCGGACAATGCGGCATCGGCCAAATTCATGAATGAGCAGCGCTTGTCGCAGATGAAAGCTGGCAGTGTGTTCTACAACATTGGTCGTGGTGGAACCGTTGATCAGCAAGCATTGGCGGATGCGCTGAATTCAGAGCATCTTGGTGCGGCTTGGTTGGACGTGACGGATCCTGAGCCTTTACCGGATGATCACGTGCTACGTGCTGCGAAGAATTGCCACATCACGCCGCACACTGCGGGTGGTCACAGGGAGGAGTCGGTGACTTTGGTGAAGCACTTCTTGGCGAATCTGAAGCGTTTCGAGGCGGGGGAACCGCTATTGGATCGGATCATTTGATCGGCCGACCCTGGCGCGGATGCATTTTCGGCTATGCTAGCCTCAAGAAGCGAAGGCCAATGCTCGCTGCTTCATTTGAGTCGCCATCAGGCTGAGTGCATTCGCGCGTGTAGGAGCGAGGTGCTCTTTGAGGCCTGTTTGGTCGATGAAGCTCATGTCCGCTTTGAGAATTTCATCAGGAGATTCCTCATTGAGGACACGCACGAAGAGAGCGATCATGCCCTTGGTGATCAGCGAATCGGAATCGGCCATGTAGTTCACTTTGCCGTCCTTGCAGTCGGCATCGAGCCAGACTTGTGATTGGCAGCCTTTGATGAGGTGGTCGGGAGTGCGGGCGGACTCGTCGATGGGATCCAGCTTCTTGCCTAATCCGATCACGTATTCGTAGCGCTCTGTCCAGTCTTGGAACAAGGAGAGTTCGTCCAGGAGCGTTTGTTGTTTCTCTGCGATGCTCATGTAAGGGAAGTGGAGCGCGGATAGGGCGGATGCGCAAGGATGGATCAGGTGGCGGGGGCGTATCGTTGGAGGGCTTTTCCTGAGATTACGGCAAGTGGAGGGATAAGGATGCAGAAGTAGCCAAATGGGTTGCTCCACTGAATGCCCGCAATTCCGATTGGCAGCAAAATGATCCAGTCGATGAAAGGGATGCCAGCGAGTAGATTTGAAACGTGCTTTGGAACGGGCGTTCGGAATTTTGTCAGGCAGAGTAGAACCCATACTGTGTAGGGTAAAATGCCTATGAGAAAGAGGGAGGGCGAGATGATCGCGATGAAGGAGGCGAGTAGAATGGGCAGTGTGGGAGCTGGGAGGAAAAGAAGCCGTGAGAGGATCAGGTAGGCTTTTGAGGGTTGGGCCAGTGATTCGGTTCGAGCGCTGAGGGAAAGCCCGAGGATGTAACAGAACAAACTGACGGCGCTGATGGAGACCAGTAGAAGGCTGGTGGTCACAGATCCGAATAGTGAGGAGGGTTGCCAATACGAAGCGAAAGCAGAAAAGCCGAGGATGGGTAAGAATCCTCGGCAAAGTCCCATTGGGATTACGGCCCATGGGGTTTTCTTATGGAACCAAGTATAAACGAAAATGGAGATGGTGATGGCGGTTGCGATGCCAAAGGTGACCGCTCCAAGAGCCAATGCACATGCGAGGCCAGCTATCACAAGAAGGCACACCGTGAGCAGATAGGTGATGGGTTTGAATATTCCTGAAGGCAGCGCACGTTCAGGGCGATGATTACGATCCCAATCTTGATCGCTCCAATCATTCCAAAAGTTGCCAGCGATGTAGAGCAAGATGGGGCAGAGAAAAATCGGAATGAGGTCTGCGCTGCTCGTGAATCTGCCGTTATAAACGTAGGCAACAGCAACACCTAGAAAGGTATTAGAAATCACACTCGGGATATTCGCCACACGAGCTGTGGCCGCCAGCGCGCGTAACCGATTTGGCGCTGGGGTCGACGTAGTTTCTCGTGATGACTGCTGATTACTCACTTCCGGGTAGGAAGCGGTAGTAAACTTCAAGCAGCATTGTGGCAAGGCATGTTGCCATGTGATCGTTGACTGGGCCGTGATTCATTTTTTGTTTCCATGATCCATCGTCCTGTTGGGCGTCGATCACTTGGTCTCGGACGAGATTGTTGTACCAATGCCATTCATCGCCACCGGTGTTCATCATCGCTTGCGCGTTGTAGTAGTGATAGTAAAGATTGGCTGTGGGTTTTCCCCATTCAAACTCCGTATTTTTGCGGATGTATTCGATCCCGTCCTTGGCGGCTTTTGAATTGCCGTTGCCCCACATTTGCATGCAGAGGACTGCGCCGCCGGTGAGTTGTGGGCTGCGTTTCGAGTCGTTGCGGTATCCGATCGCGCCGTTTTCACCTTGGACCTTTTCCATGTAGTCCATGGCGTTGCGGATGGTTTTCTTGAACTTGCTATCTGGCCAAATTCCAGTGTGTTTGCAGGCTTTCAGTGCCTGCATTTGCCAGAAGCCAACCGAGTTGTCGCCTGCGCCGCCATTGGCAAATCCGTAGACCCATCCACCCGTGGCATTCTGGCCATCGAGAATGCGGTTGCCGGCTTTCTTGGTGACTTCCTGAAGATTGGGGATGTCGAAGTCGATTTGATTGCAGAAGGTGGTCGATTCCGCGAGGGCGTAGGTTGCGATGCCGTGTTCGTAGACGAGAGAATGTCCTGCTTGTCCTGGGGTGGCGATGATGTCGTCGGATTTCATGCCGACGTTCACGAGGTAGGTGATGCCTTTCTCGACGGTTTCACCAAATTCAGCGGATGCGGGAGTTTCGCAGTGACCAAGGTAGGCGAGGATGGCCATGCCTGTCATGGCGACTTGGTGTTTGTCGCCCCAGCTGCCGTCGTCATTTTGAGTTTTTTTAAAGTGGCGTAGTGCTTTGACGACGGCTTGTTCACCTTTGACGGTTCCGCCGGATTTTTTGAGGATTTTCATTCGCTCTTCTGGGGAACAGCGACTTTGTATCTCACGAGGGAGGGGCGGGAATGACTCGGTGGGGCCATTTGGTAGCCAGGTGTCACCGATATTCACAGATTCCCCATAATCAAGAGATGGGACTTCTGTTATTTCATCGGGAACAGGGAGTGCGATGTCTGCCATATTAGACGATACAAGCACTCGGGTGATCGGTTTGGACGGAGGCGTGGGGTTGGGTTTTGGATTATTCGTCAGGGTAGTATCCTTCACTGGGGGCACTGGATCATCAATTTTGAAAGGAGGAGTGAGTGTGATGGGGTCGTCATCCACGACGACGGGAGTTAGGAAGAACAATCCTAGCACGATTGTGACGAGTCCAAGGGACAGGGCAGCAATGATGATGGAGCTAATCGTGGTGTTGCGGCGTTGGGCTTGCAGCTGTTGCTGAGCCTCAGGACTGAGTTGTGCGTGGATGCTCATAATAAGGTATTAACCTATAACGTATTTGAATTGCTGGTTTTGGGCGAGGTGAAAGTGGGTGCGGAGTGGTTCGGCGATGTGATCGCGGTTCTAAGTCGCAGAAAGTTAGGGAATTACGTTGAAGGTGAAATTGATTTTGGTGACATGTGGGCGCGAAAAAAGCCGCTCAAGCGTTAACTTGAGCGGCTTTGAAAGGTTGAGTTGCTTCCTTAGTTGGTTCCAGGGAGGAAGCGGTAGTAGACTTCCAAAAGCATGGTGGAGAGACAGGTGGTCATATGGAGTTTCTCCTTAGCGGTTTTTGGAGCGTGCCCCATGGGCAGTTTCCATGATCCATCTTTTCCTTGTCCCTCAACAACGAGGTCGTGAATTCCTTTGTTATACCATTTCCACTCTTCTCCTCCAACGTTGATCATCGCTTGAGCGTTGTAGTAGTGGTAGTAAATGTGATTTCCCCATTTGGTGAACTCCGTGTTTTCACGGATGTATTCGGTCGCCTTTTTGGCGGCTTTGGATTCGCCTTCGCCCCAGAACTGCATGCAGAGGAGGGCACCACCCGTAAGTTGGGGGCTGCGGTTTGAATCGCCACGGTATCCGACGGCACCGTTTGCGCCTTGGGCCTCTTCGAGCCACTCCATGGCTTTCTTGATGTGGCTTTTGAATTTGCTATCAGGGAAGAGTTTCGTGTGCTTGCCTGCTTTGAGGGCTTGCAGCTGCCAGTAGCCGACCGAGTTGTCGCCGCCGTTGCCGCCGTTCGGTAGTTGGTAGAGGTAGCCACCTGAGGAGGTTTGGCCATCTAGAATACGCTGGATCGCTTTTTTGGTCACCTTTTCGAGATTTTCGATGGGGTAATTGAGTTCGTTGCAGAAGGTGGTTGCCTCAGCAAGCGCGTAGCTGGCAATGCCGTGCTCGTAAGCTGTAGAGTGACCCGATTCGCCGGGTGTGAAGAGGAGGTCGCGATCTCCTTTTTGTTTCATACCAACGTTGACGAGGTAAACGATGCCTTTTTCAACCGTTTCTCCGTATTCTGCGGACTTGGGAGTTTCGCAGTGACCGAGATAAGCGAGGATCGCCATGCCCGTCATGGCAACCTTGTGTTTGTCGCCCCAGCTACCGTCTTCGTTTTGAGTCTCTTGGAGCCAGCCGAGTGCTTTGACTACGGCTTTTTCGCCTTTTTTGGTGCCTCCGAATTCTTTGAGCTTTTTATCACGTTCTTCCGGAGAACAACGACTGCGCATGCCTGCAGGGATGGATTCAAATCCGCTGCCCATGCCACTGGTTCCCCAGCCGTCGCCAAAGTCGATGGATTCACCAAAGTCGACTGATGGGCTGTCGGTGATGGTGTCCGGGACAGGAACGGATGTAGGTGATGGTGCGGTAGAAGTGATCACCTTGGCCATGGAGCTCGATGGAGCAGCCGGCTTCTTCTCAGGGGAAGTGTTTGGCTTTGGTGGTTCCGGTGGTGGTTCTTCTTCAACTGGAGCTTGGTAGGTGATGATGACCGGAATTTCTTTGGTCATCGGCTTCAGGAGGAATAGGCCCAACACCAAGAAAACTAGAACAATCGTCAGAATAGCGATGACGAGTGAGCTGACGGTGTTGTTTCTGCGTTGCGCTGCGAGGCGCTGCAGGGCTTCAGGACTTAACTGTGCGTGTAAGCTCATGATTGATGGTTTCTAGAAGATTACTGGTTTTGGCTGGAGATTGCCAGATGAAAAACAGGCTTTTGAGTCGCCCGATGAAGGGGGTTTCTACCTAATTGATAAAGAGAATGGGTGGAAGTTACGTAAAATTGACGATTTGGGTCTTATTCTTCCTCAAATTTACCAGTAATCAGAGCTTCGATGGCATCGATTGCTGCATCTGCGTCCTCTCCGTCGGTGGTGACGGTAATGACGGAGCCGTGGCCAGCTGCAAGCATCATCAAGCCCATGATGCTCTTGCCGTCGACTTCCTCTCCGTCTTTCTCAACAAAGATATCGGCTTGGAAACGATTGGCCGTTTTCACGAATTGCGCCGCGGGCCTGGCATGGATTCCAAGTTTATTCAGGATGGTGAATTCTTTCTTTGGCATGGATAATTGGCAGTCGCCGGACGGCAACCTAGGAAGTCATGCGTTCCTCTCCAAGGCAAAAATTTGGCACAAATTGGCTTGCCAAAGAGCGAAATGGGCTGCGCGAGTGCGATGGGTTGGCGCCAAATTTGATTTCTATGAGTTGCGGTTTGAAATGATGCAGGGGATGATTGCTCTGAAATGAGCGTATGGACGGAAGACATGATTCGGGGGGCGGCGTCCTGGCAGGCATTCAAAGCAGGGAAGTTTTTGAGCGACGGTGGGCAGGTCAGCTTGGTGAAAAAAACGCCGAACGGTGTGAGTGGAAAAGTTCGTGATGGCAAGCGACCGATCTCCGTGAGCGTAAAAGTAAACTCGGCGGTTGATATTGAGGCTCGCTGTTCATGTCCACAGAACCAATCGACTGGGGAGTTTTGTGCCCATGCGGTTGCGGCTTGTTTGGCAGCGCTAATCGATCCGCCGGCTCCCAGCAAATCGCCATCAAGTCGCAATGAATCAAAAGGCATGGAATCGCCGATGGCCTATGAGGTGCAATTGATGGGCGATTGGCGACAGAGTTTTAAGCGCGGCAAGCTTACGGCAAAAATCGAAGCGAAGCCTCTCGCTGCCGGAGAAGCACCTCAGGCTTCATTGCTCAAGTGGCTTGGGTCGCACTCAATCACCTCAGGGAAACCACAGGTGCTCAGCTTGGGTTTGCCCGAATCGGTCGAATTTCTGGATGCGGTATCTGGCAGTGATTTGAAGTCTGCAGCGGATGATTTCGAATTGAGTGTTCAATCGGGTGATCGATTGGGGGTGGTCGATCATCTGATTCAGGATGGTCGGATTGAGTTGAAAGCAGAAGGGGGTGATGACGAGATATGTGAGGTCGGGGGGCGGTATTGGAAGATCGGCCGAACTGAGATTGCGGGTATTGGATCAGGACCGGTTCCGGAGTCGGTCCAGGATGATTTCCGAGAACTCATCTCCAATGGCACGGTTGCGGTTGAGGTGGATGATTTGTTGAGCGCTCTGGCGCAGTGGCAGCAGTGGTTGAGTTTCTCGCCAGATGGGTGGTTGGAGTCGCTGAAATTTGTTCCCGCGACGCCGCAGGTGATCTTGCAGCTGGATGGGGTTGAGGATGAGTTGCGGGCAACATTTTTGGTGAAATATGAAGGTTGCCGTGAGGTTGCGGTGGGAGGGGACGATGAACCTGATCTGCCTTTATTGAAGGGGCAGGTTTGTTGGGTCAGGAATGATGCTATGGAGCGTGATTTGATGACGCGCATTGCAAGGCATGGATTTGAACATGTGGATTCGGTTGCCAGGCGATGGAGCCTCAAGGGGCGAGACAAGGTTTTGGATTTCATGGCCTCGAGCGTATCGAGACTGGAGAAGGATTGGCTGATAGAGAAGTCGGCCAGACTGGATCGGGTGTTGGACAAGTTGGAGGTGGTGCGTCCATCGATTGATTTCATCGAATCCAAAGATGGCCGCGTTCAATTCGATTTGCGGTTTGCAACAGGCAGTGGAGTTGCTGTCGAGTTGGCAGACATCCAGTCGATGCTGAGATCTGGTGGCGGCCGAAAAGTCGCAGGCAAGCACATGGTCTTGGCGAGCGAGGCGGTGGAGGATGTGACTTCATTGATGGCCGACCTTGAGTTGGAGCAACGTGATGGGTCTTATCTTGGGACGGCTGCAGCTGGAGAGGTCATGCGGGAAATGCAGGCCAAGATGGCAGGAGGGGTTATGCCAATTCCGAAGCCGGCTGAATTGCCTTCGACCTTTCGGGCAGATCTTCGGCCCTATCAGATGGATGGCTATGGGTGGCTTGTCGACCGCATGGACAAGCATGGGGGGGCTTTGTTGGCCGATGACATGGGTTTGGGCAAAACCGTGCAGACCATTGCTTTGGTCGAACAGTGGTTGAGTAAAAAAAAGAGCGGTGTGGTTCTGGTTGTTGTGACGACCTCTCTGTTAGGAAACTGGAAGTCTGAATTTGATCGGTTTGCGCCAAAGCGGCGAGTTCATGTCTTGCATGGGCCTGATCGGGATCGCTTGCGCGATGAGATCACGGACGGCGATGTCGTCATCACCAGCTATGGAACGCTTGCTCGAGATCTGGCCTGGCACTTGAAGCAAGAGTATCGAGGGGTGGTGGTTGATGAAGCGAGTGTGATAAGAAATCCTGACACGGATCACTCGAAGGCCTTGTTCAAATTGAAAGCATCAGCTCGCCTGGCGTTAACGGGGACACCTTTGGAGAACGGGGTGCGCGATTTGTGGTCGATCTTCCGATTCATTCAGCCTGGGTGGCTGGGAAGAAAGGCGGAATTCATGGATCGCTATGGGGTCAAGTCAGGCGAAGTGCCTGATGCGCAGGAGATGCGCCGTTTGCGTTTGAAGATGAGTCCGTTCGTATTGCGCCGGACCAAGGAACAAGTTGCTCCTGAGTTGCCGACCAAGTTGGTCATCGATGAATACTGCGATTTGGGACGAGACCAGTTGGCGTGTTATCAACGCATTCGTGAAGAGGGCTTGAAGCAAGTCCAGTCATCGGGGGGCGATAAATCTGGAGCGGCACGGATGCAGGTGCTCACGACCTTGCTCAGACTGCGTCAGGCGTGTTGCGACCTCGCGCTCTTGGATGTGGAGAAATTCGCCAAACTCCGATTGGAGAATCGGTCGGCAAAAATGGACCATCTCGTTGGCCTTCTGGAGCAGGCGGTCAGTGGTGGCCACCGGGTTTTGGTGTTCAGTCAGTTTCAGAAGCAGTTGCTCCAGATTGAAAAAGTGGTCGCCGATCGGGGGTGGAGCTCATTGCGCTTGGATGGTCAGACGAGAAACCGGCAGCAATTGGTCGACGAGTTTCAGTCGGCCGATGGTCCGCCGATCTTTTTGATCAGTCTCAAAGCGGGTGGGTATGGCTTGAATTTGACCGCGGCAGACACCGTGATCCATTTCGACCCATGGTGGAACCCAGCAGCCGAGGCGCAGGCAACGGATCGGGCACACCGTATTGGGCAGACTCGGCCGGTGACGGTTTATCGCTTGCTGACTCGCAACACCGTCGAGGATCAGGTGGTCAGGATGCAGAAAGCGAAGCGGGACTTGGCGGCGATGATTGATGAGTCAGGCGGTGGCGATGCGGCTGGTTGGTCCGAGGGTGAGCTTCGCTCATTGTTGGTGGATGCCTGACGGGTGGGGCGGAAAAATATCGGGCGGGATACTATTCAGACTTGCCTGTTGTGGGCAGGCTCTATTGACTTCGCCATGGCGGAGATTTCTGTAGGTCTTTCTTTTGATGATGTGCTTCTGGTACCAGCCATGAGCTCGGTTCTGCCCGGTGAGGCAGATCTATCCACGCACGTCACTTCCGGTATTTCACTTCATCTTCCTGTGGTGTCCGCAGCGATGGACACGGTTTCAGAGCATGAGCTTGCGATTGCTTTGGCTCGCGAGGGCGGCATGGGTGTGATTCACCGTGCATGTTCGATTGACGAGCAAGTGGCGATGGTCTCGAAAGTGAAGCGCTCTGAAAGTGCAGTCATCCTCACGCCTAGGACGGTAAAAAGGGACGACAGCGTAGAAGATGTGAGAGGGATCATGGCCCGCAATGGGTTTTCTGGATTCCCGGTTGTCGATGACGATGGGTGTCTCGTAGGCATGGTGACCAGCCGTGATTTTCGATATCTTGACCAAGACGGAGCGAAGGTTTCGGATGTGATGACTCCCAAAGACAAATTGGTCACTGCACCGCCGAACACGAGTCATGAAGAGGCGCGCCGGATTCTTTACCAAAACCGGATTGAGAAATTGCCATTGGTTCATCCTGACGGTCGATTGGCCGGTTTGATTACAGGAGCTGATATTGAAAAACGCATCACCTTCACCAATGCGGCCAAAGATGAGAATGGTCATCTTCGTTGCGGTGCCGCAGTCGGTGTTGGCCCTGATTGCATTGATCGCGGTCGTGAATTGATCAGTGTAGGCGCGGATGCTTTGTTCATCGATGCCGCAACAGGTCACACCAAGCGGATCATGGAGGTCGTGGGGCAACTGCGCTCGTTGTCAGATGTTCCGGTTGTTGCTGGTAATGTTGTGACCGAACAAGGAGCGAAAGATTTGGTTTCCGCTGGCGTCAGCGCGATCAAAGTGGGCGTCGGTCCGGGTTCGATTTGCACCACCCGTGTGATTTCGGGAGTGGGCATGCCTCAGTTTACCGCAATTCAAAACGTCGCTCCTCACTGCCGTGAGCATGGAGTCAAAGTGATTGCGGATGGTGGCATTCGTTATTCTGGAGATATCGTCAAAGCCATCGCGGCTGGCGCTGATCTGGTCATGTTGGGATCCTTGCTTGCAGGCACTCGCGAGAGTCCGGGGCAGACCGTTCATTATCAAGGTCGCCGATTCAAAACCTACCGCGGCATGGGCTCGATTGGAGCGATGCAAAAAGGAGCGGGTGACCGGTATGGTCAAAACAGCTCCGGCAAACTGGTGGCGGAAGGTGTTGAAGGGCGCGTTCCATACAAAGGCCCGTTGTCTGATGTGATTTTCCAATTGATGGGCGGATTGAAGTCCGGGATGGGTTATGTTGGAGCAACCACGCTAACCGAACTTCGCGAACGAGCAGAATTTACGCGTTTGACCCCGGGCGGCCTTAGAGAAAGCCATGTTCACGATATCGTGATTACGGAGGAGCCAACCAACTATCAGCCGATTGGCTGATCCAGAAATGGGGCGCGATTTTCGCTTCACTGATCCTATTTGTTAGAAATTTAAAAAGAATTGATTCATGCATGAGACCAACCACGTAGCCGTTATTGATTTCGGTTCCCAATACACTCAATTGATCGTCCGCCGCGTGCGGGAGTTGGGTTACTTTGCAAAGCTATACGCAATCGAAGAGTTTCCGGATATTGGTGAACCGGGAGCCGTGATCTTATCTGGTGGCCCAAAAAGCACTTCAGAGCCCGATGCGCCTGACTTGGATTTTGAGGCGTTGAAAGCCTTTGGTGTTCCAGTCCTCGGCGTCTGCTACGGCATGCAGTTGTTGAACATCAAGTTCGGCGGAAGTGTCGAACCGAGTGATCGCCGTGAATACGGGCAGGCCAACTTGTTTCCCAAAGAATGCACAGGCTTGTATGAAGGGATTTCGGACAAGTCGCAGGTATGGATGAGTCATTCGGACACCGTCAAGAACTTGCCGGCGGGTTCTGAAGTTTTGGCAACCAACCAGCACGGTACGCCTGTTTCATTGAAGTGGAACGACCGCTTTTTCGGTATCCAGTTCCATCCAGAAGTGACGCACAGTCATGAAGGGATGAGGATTTTGCACAACTTCCTGTTAACGGCCAAAGAGCTGTTGCCGTTCCGCATTGATGACATGAAACGCGAGATCATCGACGGTATTCGTGAGACCATTGGTCAGAAGCAAG
This sequence comes from Luteolibacter sp., assembly GCA_043566505.1. Lineage (GTDB taxonomy): Bacteria > Verrucomicrobiota > Verrucomicrobiia > Verrucomicrobiales > Akkermansiaceae > Luteolibacter. The sequence continues at coordinate 2,569,459 of CP121322.1, forward strand.
TTGTATGCGGTGTGTCAGGCGGTGTGGATAGCACAGTTCTTGCGGTGTTGCTGCATGAGGCGGGAGCGAACATGCGAGCGATCTTTGTCGACCACGGACTGATGCGCAAAGATGAGGGTGAAGAAGTCCGGAGCAATTTCCACCGAATGGGAGTTCCGATTGAAACCGTCGATTGCTCCGAGCGATTTTTGACCGCCTTGGCTGGAGAGGATGATCCTGAGAAAAAGCGTGTCATTATCGGCAATCTCTTCATCGATGTCTTTTGGGATTCAGTGGGCAATGCGGAGATGTTGGCACAGGGAACATTGTATCCCGACGTCATCGAGAGCGCGTCGAACGACAAATCGAAAGCATCCAAAATCAAGACGCACCACAACCGGGTCGACCGCATCCTTGAATTGCAAAAAGAAGGCAAGGTGTTGGAGCCATTGGCTGAGTTGTTCAAAGACGAAGTCCGTGCCCTTGGCGCCTCGCTCGGCATTGCTCACGATATTTTGCATCGCCATCCATTCCCGGGTCCAGGGTTGGCTGTGCGTTGTCCGGGGGAGGTAACTCAGGAGCGATTGGATATCATTCGTGAATGCGACGCCATTTTCATCGGTAAGCTCAAAGAGCACGGTTGGTATGATAAAGTTTGGCAGGCCTATGCAGGCTTGGTCCCAGTGAAAACTGTGGGAGTCAAAGGCGATGAGCGCAGCTATGAGTGGGCCATTTCTCTCCGGGCAGTTGTCTCTGAGGATGCCATGACGGCGGATTGGGTGGAATTGCCACCGTTGTTGCTGCGTGAGACCAGTCACCAGATCTTGAATGATGTCAAAGGCATCAATCGAGTCTTGTATGACATCTCGACCAAGCCTCCTGCGAGTATCGAGTGGGAGTGAGTTGCTAAACTTTTCGGCCGGATTTCCAGAATCCGATTGCGGTTCCATGGTTATGGGGATTTATTGAAATCCGCATGGATGCCGTTAAGCCAATGAAGTGGGCCGGAGTGAGTCGTGTGGTCTTTTTGATGGCCGCGCTCGTTATTGCCGTGGCGGGTTTGAAGGCGGCTCAGAATTTTTTCCTGCCGGTGTTGCTGGCATTTTTCGTTGCGACGATCAGTTATCCGATCACGCAGTGGCTCACCAAGCGCAAGGTGCCGTCGTTTATCGCAGTTCTGATCACCGTGCTGGTCGACTTCGCGTTTATCGCGGGGATAGTTGTTTTGGGCTACTTTTTGCTGCAGGATTTGCAGAGCAAATGGAACACAAAGTATGCTGGCCAGATCTATGATCAGGTTCGTGTGGGTTCTGAAGGCCTTGCTGTGAAGCTAGAGGCGTGGGGGATTCAGGATGCTCAGGTGAAGATTGAGAAGGCGGTCGAGACCAACTTGGCGAACTTGCAGGAAATACGATTCGAGAAGATTTGGGATTTCAGCACGGGAGTTCTGGGCCAGTTGGTTGGATTTGCCGGGGTGTTGATCATTTTTCTGATCCTGACCATTTTCATGCTGTCCGAGGCCGAGATGTTTGGTCGGAGATTGAAGGCGGTAAGCGATGCACGTGGGCCTAATATCGGGCGCATGTTGAAAGCAACACGCGACATCCAAAGATATTTGGCGATCAAGACCGTGGTGAGTTTGGGCACTGGTTTTTTGGCTGGCCTGTTGTGTTGGTTGGTCGGCTTGGACTTTTACATCTTGTGGGGAATCATTGCTTTTGCCCTCAACTACATACCCGTAGTCGGTTCATTGGTTGCGGGTGTTCCGCCAACCATATTGGCGTTGCTTATATCGGGTCCGCCCAGTGCGATCTTGGTTGCTGGTGGGTATTTGTTGATCAACAACTTCCTCGGAAACTTCATCGAGCCTGTATTGGTCGGTCGCCGGTTTGGCATCTCCACATTGGTGGTCGTGATCTCCGTCATGTTCTGGGGTTGGGTTTGGGGGCCATTGGGGATGTTGTTGGCCGTTCCGTTGACCATGACCATCAAAGTGATTCTCGATGGCAGTGAAGAATTTCGCTGGATTGGCGTTGCTATCGCATCCGGTGAACCGCCCAGGCAGTCCATCACTCAACCACTGGAGGCGCCGAATGAGAGAGCCGAGCCGGTGCAAAAAAAAGAGTCTGGGAAGAAAGCGGAGTCGGTCTCGTCCAGCTGAGCCATTTGCGGCAAAAATTGAGACATTGGGTTGGATTTGTCGAAAAATCGATCCATGTTGTGACCACCTCATGACGCGCTTTCAAAAACTCGCCACAGCGGCCTTGGTGTCTGTTTTGTTGCTGATGTTTGTTGGCGCAATCGTCAGGGTGACAGGTGCTGGGATGGGTTGCCCTGATTGGCCGACTTGTTGGGGGTGTTTGATTCCGCCAACATCGGTGGAGCAGGTGGATTTCGATAAGTTGCCGATTGAGAAGTTTCAGCAGAAAGCCGAGCGGATGGGCAGGGATCCATCGCTGATTACTGAGGAGAGTCTTAGGAATGAATTCAACCCGCGACATGTCTGGACCGAGTTCATCAATCGCTTGTGCAGTTTGCCGGTTGGTTTTTTCAGTCTCGCCGCCTTCATCGCGGCTTTTTGGCAGAGATCGAGTCGGCCCTGGGTATTCTGGATGGCATTTGCCTCGTTATTCATCGTTTTGCTCAACGCCTGGATGGGCGCGAGGGTGGTTTACAGTGGATTGCAGCCTGGCGTGATTACGACCCATTTGGCCCTGGCGATGCTTTTGATGGGCACTTTGATGTATTGTGCTTGGCGAGGGACCGATAATCCCTGGCGGATTGAGGCGGATCCCGCGGTGAGGAAAAAGCTGCGCTGGGGGGTGAACGCGCTTTTGGTATTGGTCGTTGTTGAGGGCATCATGGGGGCGCAGGTAAGGGAAATGACCGATGAAATGGCCAAAGCGCACATCAACTCACCGCGGTCGAGCTGGGTGCATGAATTGGAGGCCGCTGGGGTTTACCTAGCTCATCGAAGTTTCTCATGGTTGATCCTCGTTGTTACCATCGTTGTCTGGTGGATGTCGGAGAGATGCCGCCGTGGGGGAGCTGGATGGGTTGAAAGGACAGTGTTTGGGATCATTCTGATCCAAATGGTGCTAGGGGTGGTGATGGCTCAAATCCATATATACTCGTGGGTTCAGGTGCTGCATGTCGGTTTAGCGGCGGTGCTTTTGACCTTCATCTGGCTGTGGAGGTTTGGGCTGTCGGGGGAGGCACCAGCGGTGAAATGAGCGTTGATCCTCAAAAATGGACTCAAGATGAGCCGAATTCACCTGTTATGAATGGTTTTGGGCTCGTCAGCCTCAGCCCCTAGGCTTATTGTTGTATTGTATAAATAAGGACGAATACTACCAAAGTTGGCACGTCTGATGCTAATCCTTAGTTAACCCATCATTTAATCCACCGAACTATGAAAAAAATCGAAGCGATCATCAAACCATTCAAGCTTGAAGAAGTCAAGGAGGCCCTCGCCGAGGTGGGTGTTCAAGGAATGACTGTCACGGAAGTCAAAGGATTCGGCCGTCAAAAGGGCCACACTGAGATCTACCGTGGTTCCGAATACACCGTCGACTTTCTCCCAAAAGTTAAAATCGAAATCATCGTTGATGATGAGCAATCCGAAAGCGTTGCTGGCGTGATTGTGAAGAGCGCCAACACCGGCAAAATCGGTGACGGCAAAGTCTTCATCTCCTCTGTTGACGAAGCAATCCGTATCCGTACCGGCGAAACTGGTGCAGCTGCGGTGGCTGTTAACTAAGTTCCTAGAACTTAAGAAATTTCAAACCACTGATCTCCTCCGAGGTCAGTGGTTTTTTTGTGTCAGCGTGTTGCACATTTCCAATCGCGAAATGCATGGCCGAGATGCCGTGCCGTATCGCTGGGTGTGAGGGACTCAGAAGAGAGTCGTGATTTGACCTCTATGGCCAATTCAGCGGCTCTTCCGCAGAGCCAGGCTGAGATCATCGCGGATTCAATGGGGGAAAGGCCTGCGGCCAATTGGCTTCCGATGACGCCCGCCAGTAGGTCGCCTTGTCCGCCCGTGGCCATGCCTGGGTTGCCCGTGGAGTTCATCCACAATGGGGAATCTGATTGTTGAATCAGGGTGCGCGACCCCTTCAGCAGGAGTGTGGCGGCCGATTTGCTGGTGAATTTGGTGCAGCATTCTTCTGGAGATGCATTCGCCAGATCTGGAGCCAAGCGTCCGAACTCACCCGGATGGGGTGTGATTACGTGGTTTTGGGTGATCAGATCGTGCCGATTGTGTTTGCTGATCAGATTGAGTGCATCGGCATCTAAGACTGTCGGCTGTGAGAGCTTGTTGATGGTTTCGAAGAGATCACGGCATTGTGAATCATCGAGCTCACCGAGTCCGCAGCCAATGACGTAGGCATCCGCGCGTGAGTCCTGAATCTCTGTCAGCGACTCATATCCATGAACCATGATTTCTGGTGGGCACCTTGAGGTCACTTCGTTGCAAACCTGGATTGGCACAAAGAGGGTGACCAAGCCTGCGCCGCCACGAAGTGCTCCAAGCGCAGCGAGGGCGGCTGCACCCGTGTATTGCACAGAGCCGGCCAAGATTGAGACCCGACCTGCCATGCCTTTGTGGAAATTGTAGGGTCGCGGTGATTTGCCAAATTTCAGGGTCTGTGGACAAATCAGATCTACCGGCGTGGGTGAGCGATGGGTGAGTGGTGGAACATCGACAAGGACAAGGGATCCTGTGTGGTTGGATGAGGCGGATGGGGTCAGTCCAGTCTTGGCGTTGCCAATCATGAACGTGGCATCGGCTTTAACGGTCGATTTGTATGATTCGCCCGTATCGGCGTTGATTCCTGATGGGAGGTCGACCGCAGCAATGATGGCGCCCGCTTCTTCTCGGAGGTGTTTCATTTCCTGAGCTAGCTCAAGCTGTGGTGATCGGATTTCGCCGTTGGCGCCCGTGCCGAGGAGTCCATCAATCAAGAGAAGCGGGTAGGTGGTTTCGGCCGGGGGTGGGCCGTCATTCATTGACTGAGCATCACCCAGTTCGCTCAACTTCTTTCTCACCAATGGTGCGCATTGGTCGGGTGGCGTTGAGGGTCGGTAGGCCACTTTCCAACCATAGTGATCTCTTAAGATTCGCAGTGCGACAAGTGTATCGCCAGCGTTGTGGCCCTTGCCTAGATAGCCGATGGTGGTGCCGGGCGTTGTATAGTATCGGCCGATAGCGTGGCCGAGTCGTTCTCCTGCGAGATTGAGCAATTCTTCTTCGCTCCAACCATTTTCGAAGGCGCAGGCCTCGGACTCGAGCATCTGGGCGATGGTGATGGTGGCCATGCACCTAGGTTAGAGCGGGAAAGCTCGAAAAAACAGCGTCAAATCAACCTGAGCGGCGATAGCGCTGGATGCCGTTGGCGATGCCACGTGCGACAGCTTCGCGGAAGTAGGCTGACTTCATGCGGCCCCGTTCTTTGCTGTTGCTGATGAATCCGCCCTCAACCAGAATCGCTGGCATCTTGGTGTTGCGGATCACGTAGAATCGGGAAAATTTTGCGCCACGGTCATTTGCGCGGGTGTAGCGGATCATGCTGCTTTGCACATACTGGGCGAGTTTCTTGCCTGAGCGGCTGTAGTAGAAGGTCTCGAGGCCACTAACGTTGCTTTTCCACGTGTAGTTGTAGTGAACGCTGACGTAGATGGCGTTGCGGTAGCTGTTGGCAATGCGGACGCGGCGGGGGAGAGAAATGAATTTGTCGCTGCGACGTGTCATGATCGTGCGATATCCCATTTTCTTGAGGGAGCTCTCAAGACGCACTGCCGTGTCGAGCGCGAGGTGCTTTTCGTAGACTTTGCCGTAGTGGCCGCCTTTGTCGTGCCCACCATGCCCAGGATCAATGACGACCGTACGAAAACTTGCCGCCTGCGCTGCAGCGCCCAGACCAAGGGCGGTAACGAGAGCAAAGAGTTGAAGTAGGGATTTCATTCGGTTGGATTAAGGCACGAAAAATATAAGCAAAAGTTAAGGAATTTCAGGATAAGTAAAGATAAATTTCAAAAAAACCGGTCATGTGGCAATGGATTATTTCAATATGGGAAGTCAGGTCGATCCGTGATGCGGTGAATTTTTGCTCTTTTCTTGGCCACTTCTTCCGGGTTGTAGGGAATGCTGTTGGTGACCCCGACAGATCCATCCGGCATGGTGACTAGGTTGGGTTCGCCAGTGCTGCCGCGTTTGTGGATTTGCCGTGTGTCGACTGAGCCATCAGCATTGATGGCGTAGTGAAGGTACATGGCAGGAGTGGCGAGGAAGAGGACATGCATGAGTTGATTTTTGTCTACTGTCGCGACGGGTTTGCGCATCATGAGCACTTGCCCAAGTGAATAAGTGGCGAGTGTTTGGCCAGAAGTCACGTCGTCCACTTCGACATATAGGTTGGGTTTGCTGTCGCCGGTGAAATTGATCAGCTTGTATTGTCGAGTGCGTCTCTCCGTGCCGCTGGAATTTTTTTTGAGTGCGAGCACCCCGACTTTTTGGCTCCAGTAGATTCTGCCGGAGCTTTGGTTGAAGAATGCACGGTTGGTCGAGGAACCGTCTAGGTTCGACCCCGGTGGGCGGATAACGGCGACGACTGAGAAGTTTCCTGCTCGTGATAGGTGAAAATATTGTGAGAGGTCGATTTCACGAGCGAGAGTTTCACCGGGGGCGATTTTCATCGACCCGAAGTTGTTGCTGTTTTTGGCGTTCACGGCCTGGCCGTTGGATTTGACGATCAGATTGAGCCATGGGATACGGCCGTCGCTGTGGAATGTTTGATTTTGGCCGGTGTGGTTGGTGACGGTGAGGACGGCAATGACGGCTTCGCCAACCAAGTGCTCTTTCTTCTTCATGCTAAGGCTGCTCGCAAATTGTGCATTTGCGGATGCGATGGTGAGAACCAATGCGGTGAGGCCAGCGAGACGAATTGAAATCATGGTTAAGGACTAGTAGAGCAACTTCTCTGCCAAGGTCAATCTAACGTCCTGAATTGCTGAGGTTTATCGGACTCGCGGATCAGAGCTTGGCGAATTCAGCTGGCTCAGTATTCTACTCGTTATGTCCGCACCTGAAACCTTGAAGCTGCCGAGCCATTTCGATTTGGAGCCAGAGTTGTTGGAGCAGCTCAGTGGTCGATCGGGCCACCAGAGATGTGTCGATGGTAACGGCGAGCTTTTGCTGATAGTTCACGAAGTTCCCAAGCCAAGGGTTCCTGAGCGAGAGGCATTGTTTTTCTGGAAACGAAAGGACGATGTCTGGGATCAACCCTCTGGCCCCGGCTTGTCCGAACTGAGTGATCTACTGGATCGCTATGAGAAGGCGGTTGATGAGCACGAGGCGGCAATTGATAAAGTCGAAACCGCGGCGGATATTTTTGGAATCCTTCGTCACTCGGGCCCATTGACTCGATCGATACGAAACTTGGTCAACGCGCTTGAACAAGTCTTGTTAATCGATGCTGACGATCGGGGGATTCTCTCATTGCGTGACCGAGCAAAAGAGATTGAGCGTGCGGCTGAGTTGTTGAACTCGGATGGGATGGTGGCGATGTAGTTTTGGCGCGCTGAGCGTGCTGAAGAACATGCTCGGTCCGGCGCGCGGTTGAACCGGATTGCCTATCGCCTGAATTTGTTAGCAGGTTTCTTCCTGCCGCTCGTAGCCTTGGGTGGATTATTCGGCATGAATGTCGACTTGCCAGAATTCATCCGCCCCATGTTTTGGGTGATCCTCTTCAGCGGGTTGGTTGTAGGCGGAGTCCTCCTCTACATGGTGGGTCGTCAGACTAGTAAGAATTCCGACTATGAAGATGAATTCGGCGAGGGCGACGATTGATCGAAGTCCTTGTTGTTAGGAAATCGATGGAACAGATGTTCCAGTGTCGGTTTCGGCTTCGTAGTCGACACCATCGAGCCCGAACCCAAACAGGCGCAGGAAGCTGGATTGGTAGCCTTCGAAGTCGCCCAAATCGCTGAGGTTATCGGTATTCACCTTATCCCAGCTTTCTCCGACTGCCGCTTGAACTTCTGGGTCCATTTCCCAATCGTCGAGACGGATGCGTCCAGCCTCGTCGGCTTGTGGGTTTGAATAGCGCTCGCGGAAGAGTCGGTCCATTTGTTCGATGGTGTCTTCGTGAGTGCCTTTGGCTTTCATCACCTTGTAGAGTAGGGAGATGTAGAGCGGCACGACCGGGATGGCGGAGCTGGCTTGGGTGACGAGCGCTTTGTTCACAGAGACCCATGCTTTGCCGCCGAGTGGAGCGAGTTTTTGGTCGAGTGCCTGTTGCACGCGCTCGAGGTCCTCTTTGGCTTTGCCAATGGTGCCATTCTTGTAGATTGGCCATGTGACTTCGGGTCCAATGTAAGAGTAGGAGAAAGTTTGCGCGCCTTTTGCGACGAGGTCGTCAGCGAGTAGGGCGTCCATCCACATCTCCCAGTCTTCGCCGCCCATTACAGCGATGGTTTGATCGATGTCGTCACCTTCTGCAGGTTCGATGCTGACCTCGTTGACCTCACCGCTGGTGGTATTGAGGTTTTTGTTGGTGTAGCTTTCGCCGATGGGTTTGAGGACCGATTTGAGGGTTTCACCAGATTTTGGGTGGTTGCGGCGAGGGGATGCGAGGCTGTAGACGATGCAGTCGACTTGACCGAGGTCTTCTTTGATCGCCGCGCAGACCTTTTCCTTCATTTCATAAGAGAAAGCGTCGCCATTGAACGATCGGGCGTAGAGGCCGGCGTCTTTGGCTTCTTTTTCGAAGGCGGCCGAATTGTACCATCCAGCAGTGCCACAGCGTTTTTCTTCACCGGGTTTTTCGAAGAACACGCCGATGGTTGCCGCATCTGAACCGAAGGCGGCGGCGATTCGGGATGATAGGCCGTAGCCAGTGGATGAGCCGATCACGAGGACCTTCTTCGGGCCGTCTTTGACTGGACCGCGTCCTTTTACGACAGCGATTTGTTCTGCGACGTGTTTGGCGCAGCCGTCTGGGTGTGCGGTAGTACAGATAAATCCACGGATTTTGGGTGCGACGATCATATGGCTTGGGAGATTACTGAGCATGGGCGGCGTGGCAATCCTGTTTTGGTCAGTATGGTGGGTAATTAAGGATTGCGGTTTCACCGGCATGTTGAGATGAATTTGCCAGCATTTCCCACGAATTCATGGATTGGTATTATTCAAGCAACGAGACTCAGCACGGCCCAGTAACTGAAGAGGAACTTAAAGGCAAAATTTCCTCTGGCGAGGTATCCGACAAAGATTTGGCGTGGTGCGAAGGCATGGGGGACTGGAAACCTGTGGGAACGATTGCTCAATTTCAGTCAGGCAGTGTTGCTCCGACTCCGATGGGCGCTCCGTCACCTGCTGCTGCATCCCCAACTCCAGGAGTTCAACCGATGGGTCAGCCAGTGCAGATGGCAAAGACCTCTGGCATGGCGATCGCCAGCTTGGTCTGTGGTCTTGTCGGTATTGCCGGATTCTTTGCGTGCATATTTCCCTGTGTCGTGGGGGTCGGGGGAGTCATTTTTGGTCACCTTGCTTTGCGTGAGATCAAGAAATCAGGCGACCAAATCGCGGGCAAGGGCTTGGCAATCGGCGGATTGGTCACGGGTTATATCTCCACCTTGATCTTTGTGGGCTTCATTGTCCTCTTTGTTTTCGTAGGGCTGGCGTCAGATTCTAGTAGCGATTACGACTACATGGATGAGTCGATCCTCGAAACGGAAGAAGTGGATTTCATTCGGTGATCAAGTCGCGCTTGTATGTCGTGCTGGCCGTTTTAGGCGTGCTGGCTGGCGCCTTGGGATTGCTCTATCAATTTGGGCCGCACGCGGGATTGTTCCCGAAGTGCTTGTTGAGACAGTGGACGGGGTTCCATTGTCCTGGATGTGGGATGACGCGGGCAGTCGATGCTACGTTGCACGGTCGATTGCTTGAGGCTTTTGCATACAATCCGCTGATCATGGTATTGTTGCCATTGACGTTGATTGCTGTGGCATTCGAGTTGGTGGCGTGGGTTTGGGATCGGCCGCCGATCATCCGATATCGAGTGAACAAACGCCTAGCCTTGTGGTTATTGGCGATTGTTTTGGTTTTTGGGATTTTGCGAAACATTCCGTCATGGCCATTCACGTTGCTGGCCCCCTGAGAAAGACAGCCTTGCTCCTGTCCAGATCCGAGGCTATTGGCTGTCATGTCATTGCTGCTCGGAGTCAATTTGGATCACGTCGCCACATTGCGTCAGGCAAGGTATCCAGGAATGATCGATAGCCCGAATGCTGAGCCATGTCCGGTGGAGGCGGGGCAAGATGCATTGAAGGGAGGCGCGGACTCATTGACGATTCACGTGCGCGGTGACAGGCGTCATATGCAGGATGCGGATGCATTTCGAATTCGCGAGGAAGTGGCATTGCCATTGAATTTGGAAATGGGAGTGACGGAGGAAATGGTGGGGATTGCTCTGAAATTGAAGCCCGATTTTGTTTGTTTGGTTCCCGAGGAGCGCGAGGAAGTCACAACCGAGGGTGGTCTCGATGTTATCGGGCATTTGGAGAAGGTGGGCGATGCGGTGAGGCGATTGCAGGGAGCTGGGATCAAGGTGAGTTTATTCATCGATCCAGATCCAGAGCAGGTGATGGCGTCGGCGGATATGGGTGCAGAAATGATTGAGTTGCACACTGGGTGTTTTGCCAATGCGTTGGGTGATGCCGTCCCAGAGGAGATCGATCGTCTAACTACTGCGGCAAAAATTGGCTTTGGGCGTGGCATTCAGGTCAATGCGGGGCACGGCATCAACTACATCAACATCGCCAAAGTCTTGGAAGTTCCTCACCTAACTGAATTGAATATTGGTCACAGCATTGTTTCGCGAGCGATGAAGGTGGGATTGTTGACGGCAGTTCAGGAGATGAAAGCAGCCATGAAAGCCTACGCGCATTGATATGAAAGTTTTTGGCATTGGCATGGATATTGTGGAAGTGAGCCGGGTCGCCGATGCGATCGCGAAACATGGTGATGCCTTTCTCGATAAAATTTTCACTGCCAGCGAGCGGGCTTATTGTGATCGGCAGAAATCTCCAGAGATTCATTACGCGGCACGCTTTGCAGCCAAAGAGGCTGTCTCTAAGGCCTTGGGCACGGGCATTGGCAAAGATGCGGGGCTGCATGATTTGGAAGTGGTGAAGGAAGAATCAGGTGCTCCGCGCGTGCATCTGACTGGTGCGGCTAAAGAGTTTGCGGTTGCTCACCAAATTTCCGATATTCAGATCAGTCTCAGCCACACGAAGGCCTATGCCGCCGCTAATGCGATTGCGATTGCAGAGGGCTGAAACCGCATCACACCGCAAAGAACTCATGATTCGTCCACGCCGAAATCGCCGCACACCTGCCATCCGTTCGTTGGTGAGGGAGACCACGTTGTCTCCAGAAAACTTCATCTTGCCGATGTTCTTGCATGAGGATGCGGAGGACACACCGATTGCATCGATGCCGGGCGTCACGCGTTGGTCGCTCAAGAGTTTGGTTCGCGAGGCTGGCGAGGCGCATGCCTTGGGGATTCCAGCAGTGGTTTTGTTCCCCAAGATTGAAGACTCCTTGAAGTCGTCCTCTGCGGATGAGTGTTTCAATGACGATGGACTGATTCCACGAGCGATCAAAGCGCTCAAAGCCGCGCATCCGAGTTTGTGTGTCATCACGGATGTGGCGCTCGATCCCTACAATACGGATGGGCACGATGGATTGGTTACGCGAGGAGAGGATGGGGAGTTGAACATTTTGAATGACGAGACCGTGGAGGTTTTGTGCAAGCAGGCATTGAGTCATGCACGGGCTGGGGCGGATATTGTCGCGCCGTCGGACATGATGGATGGTCGGGTTGCCGCGATCCGCGCCACCCTGGATGCGGAAGAATTCACAGAGGTCTCGATCCTCAGTTATACCGCCAAGTATGCATCTGCGCTTTATGGCCCGTTTCGTGGTGCATTGGATTCGGCGCCGAAAGATGGTGACAAGAAAACCTATCAGATGGATCCAGCAAATTCGATTGAAGCGATTCGTGAGACCTTGCTGGATGAGGCAGAAGGAGCCGACATGTTGATGGTGAAGCCGGCTGGCTTTTATCTCGATGTGATTTCTCAAGTTAGCGAAGAGACCACCTTGCCGGTCGCCGCTTATCAAGTGAGCGGTGAGTATTTGATGATCAAATCTGCAGCGAAAGATGGATGGCTGGATGAGAAGGCCGTCATCATGGAGTCCTTGATGTCGATCAAGCGAGCAGGCGCCTCGTGCATTTTGACCTATTTCGCCAAGGATGCTGCGACATGGCTGCGTGAAGGGTGAGAATGTTGGATCGAGCCAAAAGGTTTCTGAAGTGGTTCGATGTTTTTCGGCCAGTTATTGGTGTTCGGCAGCTCGAACTCTTGAGGCGGATCGTTAAAGGTTGGATTGCGGCAATCTTGCTGTTTGTTGGGATTTCATTGTTGGCGCATGCGTGGGATGACTACTTTGAGGAGATCTTGGAATTGGAGCTTTTGGATGCGGTGGAGAATCTTTTTTCCGACTTGATGGAGCCGTCTAGGCTTTTGGATGAGATTGGTTTTTTTGAAGTCGATCGCGGCCACTTTATGAATTTCGATATTGAGGTCGATTCGCTTGGATTGCCGACGATTAAGAATGAAGTGACCATTCGGCCACAGTATGACCGAATGCTCGTTGTGTCGGCCATTGGATCTTTGTTGGGGCTCATCGGTTATTTGGTTGGTCGCGCCCGCGGAAGAATAGGCTCGGCCAACGGCCATTGATGGCGGGGATCTCCGAGTGGGGGATGAGTCAGTGTTGCTGAGTAATTCCGCTTGGGTGGCTCAAAAGGTAGCTTTCCGCTTGCCCTGAGCCGTAGGATGCTGCAATTTCCCGCCCACCCAAGGCGGCTTGGCGGAATTGGTAGACGCGCTCGACTCAAAATCGAGTTCTTCGGAGTGTGGGTTCGAGTCCCACAGCCGCTATTTTCATCACTTTTTATGGTTCCGTGGGGAGCCAGTTTGGTTCCAGTATCCTGTCATGTCAGAACCTCGCACTATCGGAATCATCGCAGGCAACGGCGTGTATCCGCGGACGTTCATGGAAGCCGCCCGCAAAAAAGAACCGGGCATTCGTTTGGTGGTCGTTGCGTTTCAGAACGAAACCCAAGAGGAAACTGCGGAGATGGCTGATGAGGTGGTGTGGTTGCGGGTGGGTCAGTTGTCGAAGCTGATCAAGTTTTTCAAGAAGCAGGGTGCCAGCGAAGCGGTGATGATGGGGCAGATATCGCCGCGCAACCTGTTTGATCTACGGCCGGACCTTCGGATTTTGATGATGCTGGCTCGGGTGAAAGAGCGCAATGCCGAGACTTTATTTGGTGCGATCGGTGAGGAATTGGCAAAGGACGGGATTGAATTGTTGAGTGCGGTGACCTTTCTCGAGGATCACTTGCCAGGACCGGGGCATGTCTGTGGACCGAAGTTTAGCAAGCGCCAGCTGACCGATGCCGACTTTGGTTTCAAGATTGCCAAGAGCACCAGCGAGATGGACATCGGGCAGAGCGTGGTTGTGCGTCATGGGACGGTGTTGGCTGTTGAAGCCTTTGAGGGAACCAATGCCTGCATTCGTCGGGGTGGGGAGCTTGGCCACAACAAAGACATCATGCTCGTCAAAGTCTCTAAGCCGAATCAGGACTTCCGTTTTGATGTGCCAGTGATTGGTCCGCAAACCATTGAGAACTGTGCCGAAGCCGGTTGCACGGGCATTGCTATCGAGGCGCGCAAGACCTTGATGTTAGAAAAGGACGAAGTGGAGAGTCTTTGTCACAAGTATGGCATTGGCGTGCATGCGGTGGGGTGAGGTGTAGCCGTGACCGGTGCCAGCTTGCCCGTCTACAGCGGGCTTTGGTAAACGAAGTAAATGCTCACATACACCAGCAGGTTGATGAGGGCATGATACATGATGGCGCTTTTGATCGAGCCAGTTCGTAGTGTCAGGTAGGCTGCTCCAGCACCCATAATCGCAACTGAGATCATGCCCCAGATATCATATTGAAAGTGGACGACAGCAAACATGAGTGTGGAGATTGCTCCGGCCAGTAAGTTGCCCATTTTTTTGCGAAGCCCTTGGAACAGAAAACCACGAAATACGATCTCCTCAATGACAGGGGCAAGGATCACTCCGCTGAGGAAGATGGCGGCCACGTCCAATGCTGTTGGGTTAGCGATGTAAAAGAAGTCAGTGGGGTCGGTGTCACCCATGGGGACAAAGAGGTTCATGAGCAGGTTCACCAATAAGGTTGCGCCTGTAATAGACAAGAGGAGTCGCCAATTCGTGGGGCTGGATAATTTGAAGATGCGCCATGCGTGATTGGGTTTCCCGATGAGAAGTATCACCAGGCAGAACGCGGGAAAGATTCTCCACGCTGCATCATAGAAAAGGTAGGCGCCATTTTCGGGGATGATGAATGTTGCGATGCCATAAATGATTCCGATTACGAAATCCCATGGGTAGTGCAAGAGCTCTATGGCGAAGTAAGTGCCCAAGATGACTCGAATAGGCCATTTACCCGTAAATCGCGATGGAGCAATGCTGTCTTGGCTCTTGCTCCTCCAAACCAATACGATGCATGCCATGCCGATAAGAATGAGGCTGTCGGATAGGGCCACTGTTAGGATCGCGCGTCGTGCCAAAGAGTCATTCTGCCGAGTGTGAAAAGATTCGACCGCTTCATCTCCTGTGATGGCGATGAACAATTCGTAGTCCCATGCATTCCCGTAACCATCCAAAAGCCACGTGCGAACTTCGTTGCGATACTCGAGGTCTTCGTAGTCGGGATTGGTGGGTTCTGTCCCATCTAGCTCAAGTGCTATTAGATCAAGGAGGTCGGTTCCGCTCTCGCCTAGGTCGTAGAGGTAGAGTTTTTGAATGGTTTCACGGTGAGACTTTAATCTCTCCTCTGGTGATCCACCGCCGATCGCCCATTGCCCGTACGACCCGACTCGATCCGATGCTTCCATGAGGCGCATCTCGCGGTCGTAATACCGTTCCACGACGCCCACGTTCACGCCGTATTCCTCGACTTGCATTGAACGCGTCTCGACCCAACAAATCAGGGCCCAAATGACACCAAGCATGGCCACGACAATGGTGGGCATGCATCGGTCCAATGCTTTGATTGTTCGCATATGAAGAATCAGTAGTGAAATCCGTAGCTCCTGGCTGCATTAAATTTAGCCATAGGTGATATTTCGTGATCTGCTGGCTTAGCTTGTGATAGAGATCAATGGTCTGACCGCAAAAGAACGATCATTACAACTTTCGCGATGGATCGTAATATCGCATCGAGGTAGAGACACTCTAGACTACAGCCTAACAAACAATACTTATGATCTGGGAAGCATACCAACAAACGAAGATTGCCGGCGCTGAACGTGCCGCGGCAAAAGCAGAGTCCAAGGCGGACCGCTACGCCGATGATATTTCGAACGTCGAACGCCAAGTCGAGAGGCTGTCATTGGTCTGTCAGGCCATGTGGGAATTGCTGCGAGATCGGTCTGAGCTGAGTGAGGGTGATATCGAGGCGAAAATTCTTGAGATCGACGTGCGAGATGGCCGCTTGGATGGCAAGATTGCCACACAAATCGCCGACTGCCCTTCATGCAGCAGGCCAACGAATACGACCCGAACCTCATGCGTCATGTGCGGAGCTCCCTTGAAACGGAAGCACCAGTTTGAGGTCTGATATCCTTGGAGCAGGATGAGCAAAACGTAATGGGTGGTTCGTTATAGTTGGCCCACACCGTAGATACGAGATGATGAAAGGTAATGCATTCAGTTATGATCGGATGAAGCGAAAATATTTCCGCTTCACGTTCTTCTACACCATCATTCTGTTGCTGATTATGGTTGTAGTGGTGACTCCCTACGAGGGGTTGAAGTGGTTGAGATTTTCAGCCTTCGTTGCATTGTTGTTTTCCGGAGGCTCAATCAAATGGGTCTTCCGGCGGATCTGTGCCTGTCCTCATTGCGGAAGCGATTTATCCAGGCTCGTGAGACAGAAGGAGTATGAAGAGATGATTCCTATCGCATGCCCATACTGTGCGAATTTGTTCGAAGCTGAGGATTCGTTCATCATGCTGACGTGTCCACCCTATGGAAAACTGCATTTCGCTGTCGATGATGGAGAGGCGCTGGGAGATGAGTGGAATAGCGACAAGGCTCGATGCCTCGGCTGGCTTCAGAAAAACTGGCAAGCGGTCTGGCCAGTGGTCCACGAGAAGTTGAACGAAATGGCTGAGCACTATGCTTACGGAGAGACTCGTTTAGAACCGCATATCACGAATGCTCAAAACAGTTTGATCATTGTGCCACGTGATGCCGAATTGTGGGGGGGATCACTGGAGATCGAAGCAGATGGTAGTGGCGCGTTTTGTATCGATATGAATCGAGACCAAGTCGTGGAATATCAGTCCGTGTATTGATGCGCGATTACGACGACAGGAATGTCGTCGCTCCCTACGAGAGATTCGCCTTCAGCCAATCATGAAACTTGGCTTTGTCGGTGCCGAGTTGGGTGGCGACTTTTTCTTTGTCCGCTAGGCAAGCCAAGCGCTCGGGGATATCGATTTCTCCCTGTCCGAGTTCGGCGTCCATGACATCGAGGAACTTGGCGGGATGGGCAGTTTCGAGAGTGATCGTGACGCTGCCTGGATGTTTGTCGCGCCATGCGCGTGCAGCCAGCCAGCCTACAGCACCATGTGGGTCGATCTGGTAGTGATGATCTTGGTTCACCCTGCGGATGGCTTTGCGGGTTTGTTCGTCAGTGGATGCAAAGCCGCTAATGCGCTCTTTCATCGATTCCCATGAGTTGCCGAAGATCGCTTGCATGCGAACGAAGTTCGAGGGGGCACCGACGTCCATGGCATTTGAAATTGTGGCGATGCTCGCCTTGGGTTCGTATTTGCCGGACTGGAGAAATTTGGGGACGACATCGTTGCTGTTTGTCGCTGCGACGAAGTGTTCGACGGGCAGGCCGAGTTTCATCGCAAGCAGGCCGGCGGTTAGGTTGCCGAAGTTTCCTGAGGGGATGACGAATACTGGTTTGGTGCCGACCGGCAGATGGCGGGCGGCGTTGATGTAGTAAAAACTTTGCGGGACGAGTCGGGCCAAGTTGATGGAATTGGCAGATGTCAGGTTGAGATCGCTGGAGAGTTGGCGATGGAGGAAGGCCGATTTCACGAGGGCTTGGCAGTCGTCGAAAGTGCCATCGACCTCGAGAGCGGTGATATTACCGCCGAGGGTCGTGAGTTGTTTTTCCTGCAGGCCAGAGACCTTGCCTTTCGGATAAAGAATCACCACGCGAGTACCAGGCACGTTGTGAAATGCGGATGCGACGGCGCCACCAGTGTCGCCTGAGGTGGCGACGAGAACGGTCAGTGTTTGGTTGTCGTCTTTTGTAAGCCACGACATCAAGCGCGCCATGAAGCGAGCTCCGAAGTCTTTGAAAGCAAGAGTGGGGCCGTGAAAGAGTTCGAGGATGTGGTCGTGAGGGGTGAGTGAGACCACGGGGGCTTCGAAGGCGAGTGTGCCATCGACAATTTCCCGAAGATCGGACTCAGGGACGTCATCGCCAAAGAAAGCATTCGCCACCTCGAAGCCGATCTCTTGGAGGCTGAGGTTGCGGTAGTTGTGCCAGAAACCCTCGCCGAGCTTCGGAAGCTCATCGGGCATGTAGAGGCCGTTATCGGCTGGGAGGGAGCGGATGATCGCTTCCTTGAGATCGACACTGACCGCGGGGTTGTTGGTGGAGTGGTAGTTCATGTGCGGCTCTGCTGCGGGGCATTGAGTCAATGTAACCGCAGATGAACGGGGATGGATGGAATTTTTTAGCGGCTGTGTCGCGGTTCTTGGTTCGAATGACTTATGACTAATCCTCTATGACGTGGACGCCGATTGGGTTGATTTTGGAGACGTAGGTCTGGTTTTCAACGGGGATTTCGGAGAAGACTTTGGAGATGGCGGCGCCGACTTTTCGGGCGGTTTCTTCGCCTTCGCTGAGAGCAAAGACGGATGGGCCTGCGCCGGAGATGGAGAAGCCGAGTGCACCGGCGCCTAGGGCGGCACGTTTTGCCTTGTAGAAGTCGGGGATGAGTTTTTGTCGGCGTGGTTCAGCGATCACATCGTGGATGGATCGTGAGATCAGGCCGTAATCTTCTTGGATCAATCCACAGAGGAGTCCGCCGAGGTTGCCGATTTGTTGAGTGGCGTTTTCGAGTGGGATTTCTTTGGGAAGGATTTCACGAGCGACCTTGGTGAGGATCTCGATATCGGGATGCACCACCGAGGCCCAGAGGTTTTTTGGAGCAGGGAGCTGTGAAACGTCGAGTTCGGTATTGGAACGGATGAAGACAATGCCGCCCATGAGGCAGGGAGCGACGTTGTCGGCGTGCCATGCGCCATCGGCTGAGTATTCACCGGCCATCGCGAAGGGGAGCAATTGGCGTTTGCTGAGGGGTTCTCCGATCAGCTTGTTCACCGCGTATGCGCCAGCGACTGCAGAGGCGGCGGAGGACCCAAGACCTGACCCGAATGGCATTTTCTTATGGATTTCCATCTCGATGCCGCGATCGGTCATGCCGAGGTGTTTGAGAAGATCGAGCGCTGCGACACCTGCGGTATTTTGTTCCGGGTTTTTTGGTAGCTTTCCGTCATCGCCAGTGATCTTGGTGATCTGGAGGCCTGGCTTTTTCGAGTAGCGAACGACGATTTCATCGCCTGGGGAGTCGATGGCGAAGCCTAGCACATCGTAGCCACAGGCGACGTTGGCGACAGTAGCAGGTGCAAAGACACGGATTTCGTTGGTGTTGGACATAAGGAAAGTGGTTTAGAAGAAAAAGAAGCGGCGGCGTTTCTTGCGTTTGTATGGGCCATCACCGACGGAGATGACTTCGATGTGGACGGTGGTCAGTCCTTGATCGTAGAAGCCGAGTTTTTTCGCGGCCCTCGGGGTTACATCGAGGATGCGTCCTGGGATGTATGGGCCGCGGTCGTTGATGCGCATTTTGAGCGATTTGCCGTTGCGGACGTTGGTGACTTTGATTTTGCAGGGGATGGGCAGGGTTTTGTGGGCGCCAGAGACGTGCCATGGCATCACTTTCTCGCCGATTGCAGTGTTGCCGCGTTTGAGCCCGAAGAACCGTGATTCATTGTACCATGAGCATGTGCCAGTCGCTTCGTAGTCGAGGGCTCGTTCCACGCTCATGGGGTAGTAGCGTTCGCCGCGCACCGTGTAGGGGCTCATCTTGTAGCCTCTGTAGCTGGAGCAAGAGGGCAGGAAGATGAGAAGTAACGCCGCTGAAGCCAGAGCGACCTTCGAATGGAAACTCACGGTGATCATGATGGATTGCTGCGATCAATGTCGCAGTGGTTATCAGGAATTCCGTTCGCGAATCACCTGAAGTGTGGTTGCGACTTTCTCCTTCATTTCTTTGCCAGGTTTGAACTTCACCGCAGCACGTGCAGGAATGGGAACATCCTTGCTTGGGTCTTTTGGGTTGCGGCCAATCTTGGCTTTCATTTCACGAACTTCGAATGCGCCGAAGTTGCGCATCACGACTGTGTCACCATGAGCAAGCGAATCGGTAATCTCATCGATGAGTGTTTGGACGACTTCAAGGACTTGTTGCTGTGTCAGCTCTTGTCCTTTCGCTCCAAGCTTATCGGTGATTTTGATGGCGAGTTCGCGTTTGGTGATAGTGGCCATTGGAATGGATCAGTGAAGAATTCTTAATTCGCGCGGATTGAATAACCCGAGGTTGGGTTTGTCCCGCATAAAATTCATTATTTTCAACGAGTTATGCATTTTTCCCGTCAATTTCGCCGTGGCGATTACTCATTGTCTGCTAAGACGATGATTGAGGTGCGGAAATGCATTTTTGCCACCTTGTTGAGCGCTTCTTTTCCGCGCTGCTGAACGAGTTCTTTTGCGGCGGCGATAACGGCATCTGATGCGCCGAGTGGCAATTCGATTTCACAGGCTTCTGAAGTCTTTGCGATCCAGTCGATGAATCGCTCGCGCGCGATGATTGATGCAGCCGCAACAGCGACATCGGATTCACCTTTGGTGCGTTGGTCGAGCGTGATGCTAACACTTTGTTGGTTGAGTGCTTTTTGAAGCACTTCGGGTTTGGCGAATTGGTCACTGAGTGCACGTGGGCAATCGGGTTTGGCGGCGTGGAGTTTTTCGATCACGCGAGCATGGCCCCATGCGAGGAGTCGGTTGAGGTTCCCGAATGAGGCATGCATCTCGTTGTATCGTTCGGGGCCGATCGAGACCATTTCGGAGATGCATCCGGGAGTTTCGCGGATGGTCTTCGCGAGTGCGCGAATGCGTTTGGCGCTGGAGATGCGTTTGGAATCCATGATGCCGGCATCGATCAATTTCCGGGCAACATTGGCGTCGGTGTAGACGCCGGCGACCACGAGGGGGCCAAAAAAGTCGCCCTTGCCGCTCTCATCGATGCCGAAATGGGGTTCGAACTGCTCGGGATCGTTCACTTCCTCGTAGCCGAGTCGGGCTTCGCCCAGAACCAGCGGTTCGAGGGTGAATTTGATGAAGTCCTCGGTTTCTTTGCCTTGGATCAGGACTTTGGGGCCTTTGTTGTAGACCGTGACGATGAGTTTCCCTTTGCGAGCAGAGAATCTGGCATGGTCTTTTTCTGAGAACTCGAAGTCTTGCTCCTGGAGCACCCTATGCAGGGTTGTCACCTGATCTTCGGTGAGTGCTGTGGTGTAGGAGTTCACAGCTAGGAGGCTCGGGCTTTCCCCAAAAAGAATCAAGCCGAAGAGCGAGGCTCTTCGGCTTGATGGGGTAAAAGGGGTGCAATCCTATGCTTCAGTTGGCAGGGATTGAGTCATACACTTGTGCGAGTGAGAGCATGGTGTATGCGGTAACGAGAACCGGGTTGGATTCCATCCAGCGACCGTTGTCGTTGACCCATGATCCGTCTTCGCGTTGCTCGGAGAGGAGGCGGATGCTGAGGTCTTTTCTCCAATCGGCCACCTTGCCGTCTTCCAGCTTCAGCATGTCGACATTGGCAGCGACCAGTGCTTTCGACATGGCTTGATAGTAATAGAAAAGACCTTGAGCGCCCATGCCTGGGTTTTCTTTAAGGGTGTAGTTTTTCCCGAGCCATTCGATCACGGCGATGACGCGTGGGTCATCGGCGTCGACTTTTGCGTAGATGAGCGAGAGGAGACCGGCGTAGGACATCGATCCGTACGAACGGAGTGCGGTTCGACCGTCTTCGAGTTTCATTTCGCCTGACTTCGAATCTCCTGGGCCGTAGATGAATCCGCCTTTGTTAGCAGGGTCGTTCGATGCCCATTTTTGGTCGTTGGTTTCCTCGAGGTTTTGGCAGCGCGACAAGAAGGTCACGGCAGCATCCCAATTGAGTGCGGGTTGTTCGCCGTGTTTGCCGTCTTTGACCACGCTCTCGGAGAGTGCGATTGCCTCAATGGCGAGGTAGGTGTTCGAGAGATCGGTGTGTTTCGGGTTTGAGCCGTAGCCGATGCCGCCATCGTTCTTGTTGTCGGTTTCAAGAGCTTGCCCAAGGTCCCATTGGTTCGCGATCAGGTGTTTGCGAGCTTTGACCACTGCGGGTTCAAAATCTTCACGCCCTGCAGCCATGAGTGCGGTGACGGAAGTCGCGGTGTTGTAAACCGAGAGTCCGCGGTTGTAGATGCCGCCATCTTCTTTCTGTTGTTTGAGAAGCCAGTTGAAGCCTTTTTCAACGGAGTCGGGGAATTTCGCTTTGCGATCGAAATTCGGGTCGCGGACGATAGCGTTCAGAGTGAGAGCTGTGATTGCTGGGATTTCTGGGTCTCCCCAGTAGCCGTCCGCGTGCTGTTGTTTCATCAGCCAGTTGCTACCGCGTGCGATGGCTTGGCGCATTTCTTGGCTAACAGACTCGTAGCGGTTTGCTTGAGCGTTGCCGATCACCATGCTGGAGATCAGCGCGAGAGTAAGAAGTGGTTTCATGGCTTTTATGGTCAGGGTTGTTGGCACTCAGTGAGCGCTATTAGAGAAGGTATTCGTGTTTATTTCGAATTCCAGTGATTTAGCACTCCAGTGGATACGATAGCAACTTAGGGGGTTTTCCTAAAATCTCAACTGATAGTGGATTTACGGCGTCGAATTTAACGATTGTCCGAACTTTTGCCAATGAAGGCGGGTGATTTTTGATCGGATCTCCTGCATTTCAGCTGGATTTCCGAGCGCCTCAGGTGGGGTCAGTGATTTTACATGTCGGCTGAGGTAGCCGCGAGTTAGGCGGTAGATTGTGCTGCTAGCATCGAGCGTGACCGCATCTGGGGTGTTCACAGAGAAGGAGAGGATCTCGGTCGACTTGCTATCTTCCTTGGCTCCGGTGATCCAGACGGCGACGGGTGCAGGACCGGATGATGGATTACTGTCTTCACCGGTGATTAGATTGAGTTTCAGATCGAGGATGCCCCCAGAAGCGTCTTCGACTTCTTGTGTTGCCTTGATTAGCTCGGGCTCGATTTGGGTGGCGGTATTTCCGGCTGTGCCAACATGCAGGGTAATGGCGACCGCTTTTTCGGGGTTAGAATTCCAATCGGGAATTTTATCGCGCAGGGCATGGATTGCTGAAGCTGCTTTGGCGGATTGTTCGCTGGAGGGTTTTGTTGAGTCCAGCACGCGTTCCCATGCCAGTGAGGCGCGCTCGAATTCGTCGTTCAATTCCAATAGTTCTGCGAGTTCGATGAGATAGGCGGCGCCATGTTGACTGTCCTTTGCGTAATCATTGAGCTCGGGACGCTCTTCCAGATCACGTCGTGAGATGATGGGCATCGGGTGTTTGCGATCAGGGTCGAAGCCGGGGCTGGTGATGAGTTTTCGGCTCGGGGCTGAGACCGAGTCGCGCGGCTGATCCGTTGCAGGCATTGAGCGTTCGACTTCTTCGCGGATTTCCGAGAGGCGAGATTCCGTGGGTGGCGTCATGAAGTTTTTCCCACGGGTTCCGATCCACCATGTCATGCCAATCACCAGGATGCAGGAGGTGATGGTGATGGGTAGGGAAGCTCGCATAGTGTGATGATGGGAAAGTTCGGATAGAACGAAAAGCCGAAAGCAACTGCAGTTCAGGCATAAAAAAACCTCTCTCGGTTGACGAGAGAGGTTTTGGGGAAATGTTTCGGATCGATTACTTGGCTGCTTTCACGAGGAGAGCGCGTCTGCCGATACGGTCGCGGAGGTAATGAAGTTTGGCGCGGCGAACTTTACCACGGCTGACCACTTCGATTTGAGCGATACGAGGAGTGTGAACAGGGAATACACGCTCAACACCTTCGCCGTAAGAGATCTTACGAACTGTGAAGGATGCATTCACGCTGGCGCCTGCTTTAGCAATCACGAGGCCTTCGAAAATCTGGATGCGCTCTTTGCCACCTTCAACAACTTTGCAGTGGACCTTAACGGTATCGCCCACATTGAAAGGGGTGATGTCCTCGTTGAGTTGTTCTTTTTCGATTTTATCAATGATGTTCATGGGATCGTCCTTGGCGGAAATTGGTTGCGATATGCGGTGGTGGATCGGTCGGATCTCACGCGCGGGCGGGAGAGCTATAGGATCAATTGGGCAATTGCAACCGCGAAATTACTAGATTCTTAAGGTTTTCCGTAAACTTGGGCCGGATCAAAGGACTTCTCGGATTCCGTGTAAACCAGCTGGGCAGGAGCATCGGGGCCATTTGCCACGACTTTTCGGTAAAAACACGAGCTTCGGCCGGTGTGGCAGGCGCCAGCGCCGATTTGGTCGACCAAGAGGATAATCGCATCTTGGTCGCAATCCGTGCGGATTTCGTGGATTTTCTGGGTATGTCCTGAGGTGGCGCCTTTGTGCCAGTATTCTTGGCGCGAGCGTGACCAGTAGACGGCTTCGCCGATTTCTAGGGTGCGGCGGAGCGATTCGGCATTCATGTAGGCTAGCATCAATGGCTCCTTGGTCTTGGCATCCATTGCGAGTGCTGGGATCAGGCCGTCTTTGTCGAATTTGGGGGCAAATTCGAGGCCCTCCTCCAGTTGTTTCTTGTCACCGCGGTCGGCAAAAACGTTTTGAGGTTCCATGCCGTGGAACCTGTGATGGTCGGGCGAAGCTGTCCAGCCTGCAATGGTTTGGCTTCGAGGAAATTTAGGGAGTTACTCTGGACTCTCGGCTTTTGGCCAAACTTGGACAAAATTGTTGGGTGATTTTTCCGCCTGTCGGATGAGGCCGTTGGCGGTGAGTCCTGCCATGATGTTGACTTTTCCGCCGACCGACTCAATCGCTTGTGCTGACCAGACGTTGCAGATTCGCGGGATGTAGTACGAGTATTTGCTTTGGAGTTGCACGCCATCGCCCCAGCTGGATGGACGGACGATGATCGGCTTGCCGTTGTCATTGGTTTCAACACAGAGGTTGATGAAATTGGCGAGGGTGGGCCCATATTCGTATGGGGTTTGGCGGGTCCAGAGTCGTTGATCGGGGCAGACTTCGGGAAGGTGCCAGTAGACTGGTATGACCTCCAAGACGGAAGGGGTGGGCGAGAAGAGGATTTGGAGTAACTTGCCCGTGCTAAGGCCTTCGTGGGAGTAGGCATCCGAATTGCCCCAACTCATCACGAGATACTTGGGGTTGCCGAAGTTTTTTGGAGGGAGGTATCCGGAATCGATCAACCACTCGTATGGGAAGGCCATATTGGTGTGGTAGGTGTCTGCCATCAACCAGATGGTGACGTCGGGTTTATTGGGTTCAGCAGAGGATCCAACCGTCGACCTGAGTCTCGCGGGGTCGATCTCAGCTGTCTCGATTGGCAGACGGATGTTGCACGAGGAGAGAACCAGTGCGCCCAAAGTGCAGATCAGCAAGAGTGAGAGTTTGCCGAGTGGATTCATGATTCACTGAGGCAAATATGAGCAGATGTATTCGCAGATGCCATCGGTCACGGTGATGGTGAAGCCGCTGTTGCCCGCGACTTCGAATGAAGTGCCACTATTGATCGGTTGAGTCTCCTCTGATCCGTCGATGACGACTGAGCAGTCACCTGCGATGATTTCCATGAGCTCGGGCTTTGAGGTTCCAAAATGGTAAGTGCCTGGGTAGATCAAGCCTAAGGTTTTCTCGCTACCATCAGCGATTTTGACGGTGTGGGAAACGACTTTGCCGTCAAAATAGATATTCGCTTTTGCGTTGACGGTAGCATTGGAGAAGGTGGTCATGATATGATTGTTAGAGTCCGTTTTTTTCAGAAGGGAGATTTGCGTCCTGCCAGGCTGACCAGCCACCGTAAAACTTGTGAACCGTATAACCTTTGAGTGCGATGTGCCGGGCAACGGTTCTGGCGTCTTTGCAGAGGAGGCCAGAGCAATATACGATGATAGTCTTGTTGGATTTCAACGCATCTTTGAATTCTGCATCCAGTCTCTTAAATGCTCGCTCGCAATTGGGTGCTGGCAGGTTGACTGCAGATGGAATGTGGCCGAGTCCGTAGTAATAGGGGTCGCGTGCATCAATGATTAGCGCAGATTCCGATTGCTGAAGTTTGAAAAGGTCTTCGATTGAGATGGCGGCGATGTTGAGGTTATCGCTGTATTGTGATGCGACGGAGGATTTTGACGATCCTGCTGACGGGCGAGCATAGGTTCGTGGCGGCGGCTGAAAGATGCTCGAGTCCGACTTCTTATAAATCCCACTCTGACTGGTGGAACCAGTGGTCGGCTTGCAGGCGCCCAACATGAGCGCTGGCAAGAACGACAGAATGCTCCACCAAAACGGCCTCATTTGACGATTTCGAGGAGCTCGACATCAAAGACGAGAGTTCCAGCAGGTGCGCCAGGAGGCGGGTTGTCGCCGTATGCGAGTTTCGCAGGAATCCACATGCGGCGTTTTTCGCCTTCGACCATGAGTTGGACACCTTCTGTCCAGCCTGGAATCACTCGATTGAGTGGGAAGACTACGGGTTCGTCGCGCATGACGGAGGAATCAAACAGCTGTCCGTCGGTGGTCCAACCTGAGTAATGGACGCGCACGTTGTCGGTCGCTTTGGGATGGGTTTCGCCTTTGCCCTCTACGAGAACGCGTGAAGCAATGCCCGATTCGGTTTTTTCGGCAGTGTCAGGTGCTGCGGCGACATCTTCCGGGACTTCGGGTGGTTTTGGAGCTTCTTTGATGCCGAGAAGTTCGATGTCGAAGACCAGCAAGCCTCCAGGGCGGCCACCGCCAGGGTTTTCGCCATAGGCGAGGTCGGCAGGGATCCAGAAGCGGCGTTTTTCGCCGACAACCATGAGTTGCACGCCTTCGGTCCATCCTTTGATCACTGCTCCGAGTGGGAAACTTGCGGGTTGTCCGCGTTTGACCGAGCTATCGAACATTTTGCCATCGGTGGTCCATCCTGAGTAGTGGACGGTGACGGTGTCAGCGGCGCTGGGGTTTTGGTCGCCAGTTCCTTTTTGCAGGACAATCGAGGCGAGTCCGGAATCAGTTTTTTGGGCTTCGGCTGGTGGAGCTTTGAGTTCGGATGGATCAGGCATGGTGGATTTGGTTTCTTTGGGGGTGTCTTGGCAGTTGGCTGTCGCACCGAATGCGAGAGCAAGACCAATCGCGGCGAAGGGATGAGACATTTTGTAAGCCAGTTTCATGTCGCTAGGCTCGGTGCAATCGCGATAGCTGTCAACCACGTGAATGTGGCTATTTGTAGCTGCGTTTGCGAACTTCCATCGCAGTCGGTTCGTTGCAGTAGGGGCAGCGGAAGTGATTGCTAAAAATGATATAAAGCGATGTGTGGAGGCGGTAGCTGCCAAGCAGGGTCTTTGCATTTCTGTTGCGCGAGCAATTCTTGTTGGCGAGCACGGGAGTGATGCAAAGGGGGCATTTGGCGCTTTGTGCGTTGACCCATTGGATGATGGCCAGTGGGACGAAGCCGATGAACAGTGCTAGGGCGACATATGCCGGTGCCTGAGTGCGTTGGGAGATTGCCATCCCTAGCATCACCACGGCTGCGACCAAGACGAGGTGGTTGAACCACATGAGCATGGCTGTGAGCCTCAAACGATAGATGGCTGTTTTGGAAGGTAGGCGATGCATTGAGTGCGTGAGTCGATTGATCTACGATCAGATTGTTAGACCATGAAGCTCTAGATAGTAGGTATCTATGAAACAGGAGAGAGAATTGCAATGTTATCTCATCATGACTGTCAGTCGCCATGGGGGTAGGATGATCTATCAACTAGAATAAGAACTGTTGAGTATCAGAATCTGGAGAAGATGGCGGTTTGGGCTTGGCTAGTAGTGCATCGATTTTTGTGAGAACCTCGAGGGAAGGGATCTCGTCGCCATCCAAGATGGTGCGGATGCGGGCGGTCCATTGATCGGCCGATAGCTCATCATGTAGGGCCAGAAGGGTTGCGATTTGTCGGACGCTGCCGCTTGCGGAGAGTTGTCGGCTCACGCGGCGCAACCATGATTCAAAGAATCGTCGATCTGGTTTGGATGATGACACGGTGGAAGATTCTCCCTGCGTTGGTGTGGGGTCAAGCAGACACTCGGAGAAACGACTATCCTTTGCGTTTGCCTGATGGGGCCGAAGGGGCGGGTTCGTTGTTTTTTAGTGCGGCGATCTGATCTCGTAGATGAGCCGCGCGTTCAAACTCGAGTTTTGCTGAGGCATCGCGCATTTCGGATTCAAGGTCTGCGATCACGCGAACTATGTCGTAGGTCTCGGCGTCTTCTGCGACGAGCGATTGATTCAATGATGCGGCTTCTTCTTGGTATTCCTCGTAAGTGTGTAGGCTCTTCTGCAGGGCACGTTTGACGCTTTGGGGTGTGATGCCGTGGGTTTCGTTGTATTCCTTTTGCCGGGTGCGGCGGTGCTCGCTGACGTCGAGCAAGGCCTGGATGGAGTCGGTGACATTGTCGCAGAACAAAATGCATTCGCCCGTGATGTGCCGTGCGGCGCGGCCAGCGGTTTGGATGAGTGAGGTTTGGTTGCGAAGGAACCCCTCTTTGTCGGCATCGAGTATGCAGACGAGCGAGACCTCGGGGAGGTCGAGCCCTTCACGGAGAAGGTTGATGCCAACCAAGACGTCGACCGTTGCAGCGCGGAGTTGGCGGAGGATTTCGACTCGTTCGATGGCATCGATGTCGGCGTGGATGTAGCGGACTTTCAGGCCGACGCCTTGAAGGTATTCGCTAAGGTCTTCCGCGGTTTTCTTGGTGAGAGTGGTGACGAGAACGCGCTCGTTGAGTTCGACGCGCTGTCTGCAAAGTTCGATGGTTTCATCGATTTGCCCTTTGAGTGGGCGAAGTGTGATGACGGGGTCGAGTAAGCCCGTGGGTCGGATGATTTGTTCGACCACCAGAGGAGTGCCGCGTTTGGTTGGGTTGAAGTCGGCCAGTGACTCATTGTGACCGCTGGGGATGGCGGTGATTTTCTTGAGGTCGGGGATGCCGCCTTCGCGTCGTGATTTGACGGGGATGTAGCTTTTGTTCTCAGGCCGTGAATTGATGATCTCGAACGGCCCAGGGGTGGCCGAGACATAGACACGCTGGCGAGTCATTTTCATGAACTCATCAAAGCGAAGCGGTCGGTTGTCGAGCGCGCTGGGCAATCGAAAGCCGTGATCCACGAGGACGGTCTTGCGACTTTTGTCGCCTTCATACATTCCGCCGATTTGTGGAATCGTGGCGTGGCTTTCATCGACGAGAAGGAGGTAATCATCGGGAAAGAAGTCGAGAAGCGTGTAGGGCCGAGCGCCCGGTTCGCGTCCGGTGATGTGGCGCGAGTAATTCTCGATGCCTTGGCAGAACCCCATCTCCGCCATCATTTCGAGGTCGTAGTCGGTTCGCATGCGCAGGCGTTGAGCTTCGATCAGCTTGCCTTCTTTTTCAAACTTCGCGATTTGTTCCTTGGCTTCAGCGCGAATCGCGTTCATTGCGCGTTTCATTTTTTCGCTCGAGGTGACAAACTGCTTCGCGGGGAAGAAGGTGTGACTGTCGAGGCGTTCAATGGTTTTGCCTGTGACCGTGTGGATGCTGCTGATGCGGTCGATTTCGTCATCGAAAAACTCCACGCGGATGGCGGTATCATCGAGGTAGGCAGGGTGGACTTCGACCACATCGCCACGGACGCGGAAATTGCCTCGGCCGAATGCGATGTCGTTGCGCTCGAAGAGCATGGTCACCAGTTGTTCGAGAAACGCTTCACGTGTGAGGTTTTGGCCGACACGAACGGGTATCATCATGTCCTTGTAATCTTCGGGAGATCCCAAGCCGTAAATGCAGGAGACAGAGGCGATGACAATGGTGTCCTCGCGCGTCAGCAGGGATCCCATTGTGCTGAGGCGGAGTCGCTCGATCTCGTCATTGATGGACGAATCCTTCTCGATGTAGGTATCGCTGCGGGGAATGTAGGCTTCGGGTTGGTAGTAGTCGAAGTAGGAAACGAAGTATTCGACGGCGTTGTTGGGGAAGAAGTTTTTGAACTCCGAGTAGAGTTGAGCGGCCAGCGTTTTGTTGTGGCTCATGATCAGGGTGGGTTTCCCTTCATGGGCGATCAGGTTCGCCATGGTGAAGGTTTTTCCTGATCCCGTCACACCGAGGAGTGTTTGGTGTGGATTTCCAGCGTCGAGCGACTTCGTGAGTTTAGCGATCGCTTGCCCCTGATCGCCCTCAGGTTGGTAGTCGCTGACCAGATCAAATCGCATCGGATGAATTCATAGACGCGGGTTGTGGATCTCGCAAGGGCGGGGCGGACTTGCGTTGCCAGAGTTCGCTTTTCAGCAGCCCCCAATTGAGTGTTTCGTGATGAATGCGCTCAAAACCATGCTTCCGAAGGATGTCGTCAGCGTTGATGAGGGAGCTTGCCTTGAGTCGGGCTGTGATGCGGAAGAATCGGTAAAGCATCCAAATGATGCACCGAGCGCGCCACTTGGATATGCCACTGGTTGGAATGTTGAAATCAGAGATGAGCCATTGTGTTTGCGTTGCTGCGCTTTGGCTGAGAGTTGAAATGGCAGTGTTGAGATCGGGCTCATCGAAGCAATCGAGGAAAAAGTGGGTCACAATGAGGTCGAATGGGTTTTCGTTGAGTTTCCAACCTAACAGGTCTGCATGGATGAAAGTTGCGTTGCTGGATGGATGTTTGCTTTTGGCGATTCTTATCATCTCCTCGCTGCTATCGAGGACGGTGATTTTGGAATGGGGGAAATGGTTTTCGCAGATGTTGAGAAACGGCCCGAATCCTTCGCCGACAAGCAAGATGTTCTTTGGGGGTGACAGTTTGTTCACAAGTAAGCTGCGGCAGCGGTCGAGTCGCTTGCCTGCGCAAAGGGTCACCAGGGGCTCGTAGATGGGGGCGATCTTATCGAAGCTCATGGCGTGACAATGGTGGGTTGGCCAAGTAGGTAGGAGTCATGGCGTTTGAATTGCATCCACGTTTGGAGTCCGGCTCGCACAAGATTGGTAGAATTGGCAACAGTTGGTTGTTGCTCAAGAACAACGCGATTTTTCCATGGTTCCTGTTGGTTCCAGAGGTAGAGGAAGGGGTAGAAGATTTGCACCAATTGGAGCTCGGCCATTACGAAAAGGTCATGTCGGCGGTGCGAGTTGTGTCCGAGTTTGTCTCCGAGTATTTTGACGTTGAGAAACTGAACGTGGGTTGCATTGGCAATCAGGTCAGGCAGATGCACATTCATGTGGTGGGTCGGTCCAGTGATGACCCTGCCTGGCCAGGCACTGTCTGGGCATTTGGCGAGAAGCGCCCTTATTCGCATGAAGATGCGGAGAAGATTGCGGAGGCGGCTCGGGCCAAGTTGAGCATCGGTCTCTAACTCACATAGAGCTCGTTGTCGGCGATGTATTTCGCGACATCGGGGTGGAGCCATGCGCTTTGTTTTTTCGCTGCGAGGTCGTGGCGAATTTCAGTCGCGGATGCTGGATGTTCGAACTGGATCGTTTTGCAGGTGAAATTCGGGTGAGCCCTTGGTGTTTCACCACGAGTGAAGACGATGAATTCGACGCTTGCTGCGAGTCGATCGGGTTCTGCCCATCGTGGGAGGGCGTTCCATTGGTCGGTTCCGAGTATCCAGAACAAGGATGCCTCGGGAAATTGTTGTTGGAGGCTTTCGGCGGTCTTCCATGAATAAGACGGCCCGGTTTGGGTGGTTTCGATTTTATCCACCACTGCCCATGGAAGGTTTGCGGTGGCAAGTTGCGCCATCTTGACCCGATGTAGTGGTTCGGTGGGCGGGATGTCCTTGTGTGGGGAGATTTGGCAGGGGATGAAGCGGACTTGATCGAGCTGCATGGCATCCAACGCGGCGCTAGCCATCTCGGTGTGTCCGAGGTGGATGGGGTCAAATGTGCCACCGAAGAGGCCGATTCTCTGTGCTGGAGGCATGCTCAATGGATGGGATGAGTTGGTGAATCGGTCAAGATTGGATGCTCGGAGTCTGATTCTTGCGATATGAGGGCTATATCGTATGGTTTTTTACGCCAATGATGAGTTCAAAAGCTCATTCAATCCGAGATTGCGCTGAAAAAGTGGAATCCGTTAAAGACAGGACGATTAATATAAGCTAAAGGATATTTAATGTCGAAGGACAAAAAGCCAAAACTAAAGGAGAAGGATAAAGAGCGCGACGATATGCTAAAGCAGGCATATGCGAAGACTCGGAAGAGTCTGATTGCGCGCTTGGACAACTGGGAGGATCAGCGTACTTGGGATGATTTTTACCAAACGTATTGGAGGCTGATTTACGCCGTGGCGATCAAGGCCGGCTTGCGTAATGATGAAGCTTTCGACTGTGTTCAAGAAACGATCCTATCGATTGCGAAGCAGAGCAAAAAGAACCTCTACGACCCGAAACAGGGTTCATTTAAGACGTGGCTGATGAATATGACGCGTTGGCGCATCAACGATCAGTTTCGCAAAAGGAAGAAAGACACGGCGATGATGGGTGGAGAGTGGGACAATGATCGCAAGACGGCGGTGATTGATCGGATTGAGGATCCACAGGGCGATGTGTTGTCGCGGTTGTGGAATGTGGAGTGGAAGAAGAACATTGCGGACGCGGCCCTGGCGCGGGTGAAGGCACAGGTGTCTCCAAAGCAGTATCAAATTTTTGATTGTTACGTGGTCAAGCAGTGGGACGCCAAGACGGTTCAGGAAAAGCTCAATGTGAGCATGGCTCAAGTGTATCTGGCGAAGCATCGAGTCGGTGCTGTTCTCAAGCGTGAGTTGGTGAAACTCGAAGAGGACGATCAAGATGCCGACTAAGGTTCGCCCTAGCCCTGCGATTCCGGACCACGATGTTCTTCGGAAGATCGGAGGCGGCGCGTATGGTGAGGTTTGGTTAGCGAGAGGGGTGACTGGCGCCTTGCGCGCGGTGAAGGTGGTTTGGCGCGAGGACTTTGAAGATAAGCGCGGGTTTGAGCGGGAGTTCGAAGGAATTCTCAAATACGAACCGATATCGCGCGACCACCCTGCATTGGTGAACATTCTGCATGTCGGGCGGAGTCCGGATGGGGAGACCTTTTATTATTATGTGATGGAGTTGGGTGACGACGTCACCACTGGCCGCGACATCAATCCGGTCGAGTATGAACCGAAGACGCTCCGCGCGGATCACCATCAAGGGATAGGCGAGCAGTGGCCAACCGATGATTGTTTGGACATTGGGCTGCGCTTGGCAGAAGCGTTGGATCACTTGCACAAAAATGGATTGGCGCATCGCGATGTGAAGCCATCGAACGTGATTTTCGTGAATGGTCGCGCCAAGTTGGCCGATATTGGATTGGTTGCAGCGCGTGGTCAGAGGACCTTTGTCGGAACAGAAGGGTTTGTGCCACCTGAAGGCCCTGGTTCTGCTCAGGCAGACATCTACAGCCTCGGCAAAGTGCTCTATGAGATAGCGACTGGAATGGACCGGATGAATTTCCCGGAGCTTCCGGAGGAGATGCCATCTGGGACCAATCGGCGCCGTTGGTTGGAGTTGAATCAAATCATTTGTGAGATCTGCGAGCCAAGGGTTTCAAAGCGAAAGATTTCGCAAGCGCGTCAGTTGGTTGAATCGTTGAGGAGATTGCAGCGGGGGAAACGCCGGCGTCAAAGCGGCTTGTCGTTGCTTCTAACTGCTGGAGTTTTGGCCTTGTTTGGCGGTTGGGTTGGTTGGCAGGCGATCAAGGATACCGAGTGGGTGAAGAGCTTGCAGACGCCGGACATCGACACCGATCCCGCGATGGGTCTCTACCGTGTTTTCAGCACGCCTGAGGGTGCGGATGTTTATGATGAGAATGGTGATTTGATTGCGACAACGCCAACACCCACCATTGCAGCGCAAGTCGGGGACGAGGTGTCGTTCACTTTGAGGAAAGACGGATATCGTCCGTTAGAATTAGGCGGTATGGTATCGATGGCATCTTCATTGGAACCGATGATTTTGCATGGGGAGATGCAGGTGTTTGCACCGCCGCGTGTGGGGGAGCCGTGGGTGGATCAATTTGGAGAAAGCTATCTACCTGAAGATGAAAGGCATGTGAGTTCAGGGTTCATCAGCAAGCAGGTTTGGAGTCGTGGGATGAAGGAGCTCAATCTGCCGAAGAATCAATATGAGTTTGTGACAACGTCGGAAAACGGCTTTCCGGTTGACATTGTTCTGACCAAGGACTCGGTGATGAAGAAATTTGTTAAGTGGTTTCGCGAGGGAGCGATTCGGAAAGGTTTTCTGACCGACGAGTATGAGGTTAAAGGTTCGATTGAGATGTCGTTCATCAGTCCCGAAATGAGTGAGGCAGCGCTGAATGAGGACTTGCGTCCATTTCGAATCAGCGTTCGCAAGGTCGAGTATGGGCAGCTTTATGTTACGACAGATCCCCCTGGTGCTGAGTTGTTTGTGAACAAGGTTTCGGAAGGGTTCACTCACGGCGAGTTGATCGTGTCGAACGTCAAGCCGGGGCCGATCTCGCTTCACTTGGTATTGGAAGGCTACAAGCCATTGACCAAGAAGTTGGTGCAACCCGAGGGCGAATTGCTGGAGGTTCATTTGGAGCTCAAGAAGAATCAAGGTGTTGTATTTGGTCGGCCGTGGCGCAATAGCGTGAAGATGGAATTTCAGCCATTCGGAGATGATCTGATGGTTTCCAAATGGGAGACGCGCCTGAAGGATTACGAAGTCTTCATGCGAGAGGTCGGCTATGCTGCACCGCGTCCGCCGGCATTCGAGCAAGGAGAGACTCATCCCGTGGTCAATGTGACACGCGAAGATGCAGAAGAGTTTTGTGCATGGTTGACCAAGCGTGAGCGCCGCAATGAGCGGATTTCACAGGCGCATGAGTACCGATTGCCGACCGATTTGGAATGGAGCCATTTTGCGGGGTTGAATGATGAAAGTGAGGCTGCGAGCCCAAATAGCCGTGATGCGAAAAAGAAATCGATTTTCCCATGGGGGGCTTATTGGCCGAATGGAGATGCCACGGGTAACTTTGGCGACATCACTGCAGCGATGAGTCCTGGGGTCGACATTGAACGGACCATTTTAGGTTATGATGATGGTCATGCCTTCACTGCGCCTGTTGGATCTTATGCCGCGAACAAGTTCGGCTTGTTTGACATCAGCGGCAATGTTCAGGAGTGGGTGAGTGACAAATATTCGACCGGTGAGAGCAGCACGCTGGGTGTATTGCGTGGAGGTGGTTGGAATACTTACCAACTGGAGAACTTGTATGTAGGATCTCGGAACGCTGTGCCACCAAACTTCGCGGATTCATTTTATGGTTTCCGTGTGGTTTTGGCGAAATTGCCAGTGACTGAAGAAGACGAAGATTGAGGTCTTTGCCAAACGCGTGTTGGCAAAAGGCAAAGCTTCTGGTAGCGGAGTGGGGGTCACCGCTGGATTCATGCAGAACACACCACTCAATACCACTGCCGCATTGGCTCGCCATCTTGGGATTTCCCGATGGACCGTTTCGCGTGTTTTGAATGGCCATTCGGGCGTCAAAGAAGAGACCGTCAGGAAGGTGCAAAAGGCGATTGAGGAGTTGAATTTCCAGCCAAGCGCATTGGCCCGGAGCCTCAGGGGTGGAGCGACCAAGACCGTTGGTGTTTGTTTTCAAGACCTGGATTCGCCTGTGATGGCGATGCGTGCGGCTTCGTTGCAGCACAAGCTGCGGGAGGAAGGGTATCACACACTGATTGAGCTCTCGGGAAGTAGCGCAGATTTTGAACGAGATGCGATCCGGCGCTTTGTCGGTCACCGAGTGGATGCGATCGTGTTGATCTTTTCGATGCTGAGCGGCGATGATCCGGCGATCCAAATGTTGGAGCGGGAAAGCACGCCGTGTTTCTGGGTCGACCCCGAGAGCTCGGTGCCAGGGGATAAGGTTCTATTGGACCGTCCGCGCTCGATGAAGCTAGTATTAGAGCATTTGACGGGCTTGGGGCACAGGCGATTTGCATTGCTTGGGATTGACCCGAAGAACCGATTTGGAGCGCTGCGGATTCCCGGGTTGAAGCAATATGCTCCACAGTATGGGGTTGATTTTGAAAAGGATTTCGTCGCGATCCATCACTCGGGCGAGACGCAGCATACTTTTGAATACGGTTACGAATTGGCCGCGGAGTTATTGGACCGGCCAGGGAAGTTGCCGACTGCGATCATTGCGCTAAATGATCGCGTTGCGATTGGTGCGATCAACCGTCTTCGTGAGGATGGCGTGAAGGTCCCTGAGGATGTGTCAGTGGTCGGTTACGACAACATTTCTGTGGGTGAGCACTTTCATCCAACATTGACCACAGTGGATCACCAAACGGATCGATTGATGGACTTGGCTGTCAGAGGCCTACTTGACCGCTTGGACGCTGAAAACGCCAATTCATCGCCGCGAGAATCCTCGGTTCGGCCAAAGCTCGTGATTCGTCAGTCCACTGGCAGGGCAAAAGCCTAGAAATCCCAAGAAACCCTTCGATATCCGTTGACAAAAACCTACACGTGTAAGATTCATTTCCACCCCAATTTACCATCAACATGAGCAACGTTCGCATTCTTCTCACCACCACCTCGTATCAAGACATTCCGGGTCCACACCACGAGCTCTTGGAATCTAGCGGCATCGAAATTGTTTGCGAGCGAGGCCCATTGCCAGAGGAGAAGATGTTGGAGCTGGTTGGCGAGTTCGACGCAATTCTTTGCGGTGACGACGCGATCACCCGTGCGGTGCTGGAGAAAGCGGCTCCTCGATTGAAGATTTTGAGCAAGTATGGCATCGGCGTCGACAAGATCGATGTCGAAGCGGCCACTGAGATGGGCATTCCTTTGTCGTTCTGTCCTGGTGTGAATCACACCACAGTTGCCGAGCACACCTTTGCGTTGTTGCTGGGATTGAGTCGACAGCTGGTGGAAGAAGTGAATTTCACTCGCGCCGGAAACTGGAAGCGCCTTACGGGTCACGAGATCATGGGCAAGACGATCGGCATCATTGGTCTCGGTCGGATTGGCAAGGAGGTTGCGATTCGCGCCAAGGCATTCGGAATGCCGGTGATTGGCTACGATGTTTACTGGGATGAAGAGTTCACCTCGAAGCATGAAGTTGCCCGCGCTGCCAGTGTGGCGGAGGTTTTTGAAAAGGCGGATGTCATTTCATTGCACACCAACTTGACCGAAGAAACGCGCGATATGATTCGCGAAGAGACGATTGCGACCATGAAAGATGGTGTGATCATCCTGAACTGCAGCCGTGGTGAAGTGGTCGATGTTGCCGACATGGCAGCAGCCTTGGATAGTGGTAAGGTCGGTGGTTATGGTGCGGATGTTCTCGATGAAGAGCCGCCGAGACCCGATCATCCATTGCTTCACGCCAAGAACTGTTTGGTTACTCCACACATTGGCTCGCGGACTTACGAGAGTGTTCAGCGTCAGGCGATGATGGCCGCGACCAATTTGCTCAACATGCTCAAAGGCGAGAAGCCGTTGGCGCAGGTCAATGATGTAGCTCCTCCATCCGCACTTCTCTAAGAAACCCAATAGAACCCATTTTATGTCAGAACAATTTTACGTCGTCCCGGAAGAGCAGCACAACAAGCTCGTATCCGCTGCGTATCGCAAGCGGGGTTACACATCATCCGAAGCAGCAGCTGGTGCTCGATTCTGCGCTGAGGCAGCTCGCCATGGCGTCCGCACGCACAATGCGATCAAAGCCTTGCACTTGGATCACCTCTTTGGTTCGGCTGCTGGCGGTTGTGTTCCAAAAGCAAAGATCGAAAAGGTCAAAAACCGTTTCCGTGGTGCCCAAGTTTGGAATGCCAACAAGAAGTTGGGTCAGGCGACCGGTTACGCAGCCATCGAAGCTGCGATCAAGATGGCCGACAAGTATGGTGTTGGCATGGTTTCCGTGGACAACGCATTTCACTACCTCTGGGGTGCGGGTTATGTGATGGAAGCGGCGCGTCGCGGTTACATTGCTTACACCAACTGCACTGCAGCTTTGGCAGAAGTGGTTCCATTTGGCGGAAAATATCCAACACTCGGCACCAACCCGCATTCATGGGGATTTCCAACAGTGGATGCGATTGGTTATCCGCTCGTCATCGACTGGGCGACATCCGTGGTCGCCATGGGTCGCGTTCAGCAATTTGCTCGCGAAGGCAAAGAGCTGCCACCTGGTGCAGCTGTGGATGAAAATGGTCAGCCAACCACCGACCCGAACAAAGCAAAGTCCCTGGTGCCATTTGGTGCTCACAAAGGATACGGCCTCGCGTTGATGAATGAGATCATTGGTGGATTCATTGGTGGTTCATTGCCAACCATCCGCAACCGTTGGGATCAAGTGGGGGATGACAAAGGCACTTGCTGCTTCTTCTTCCAAGTCTGGCATCCCGACGCAATGAGCTCTGGTGCATTTGCCAAAGGCCGCAACCAGCAACAGAACGTCAAGGCGGTCATCGACGACATCCTGGGTCATGGAAACGAAGACTGTGTCATTCCTGGCCAGTTCGAAGCCGCTGCTGCAGCACGTTCTGAGAAAAACGGTGGGCTCTTGTTCTCTGAGGCCGAGATTCACGCATTCAATGACCTTGCCAAAGAAGCCCGCAAGGCTCGCTGGAAACTCTCCGACTTTAAGAAAGCCGACTAAGAATGAATGAACCGCAGATTAACGCAGATGTACTCAGATTCGGATGAAGAAATAATGATTCTTATCTGAGTTTATCCCCGTTCATCTGCGGTTATATAACCCAATATCTACCTACTGAATTTATGTCCCTAAACATCAAACCGAAATCCGAATGCGCCTTTGACCAGATCTCTCTGGGCGAAGTGATGCTCCGTCTAGATCCCGGTGAAGGCCGGATCCGCACAGCTCGCCAATTCCAAGCATGGGAAGGTGGCGGCGAATACAATACCTCGCGCGGACTGCGCAAATGCTTTGGCTACAAGACTGGAGTTGTGACCGCTTTCGTGGACAACGAAGTGGGTCGCTTGATCGAAGACTTCATCATGCAAGGTGGGGTTTGCACCGACTTCATCCAATGGCGCGAAGACGACGGCATTGGTCGCTCGGTTCGCAATGGCCTGAACTTCACCGAAC
Organism: Luteolibacter sp.; assembly: GCA_043566505.1. Taxonomy (GTDB): domain Bacteria; phylum Verrucomicrobiota; class Verrucomicrobiia; order Verrucomicrobiales; family Akkermansiaceae; genus Luteolibacter. Next base: position 2,608,105 of record CP121322.1, read on the forward strand.
GCGGCTTTGGCATTCGTGGTGCGGTGGGCAATCCTGACCGTGGCAATACCGCGGCATCGCAGTTGAAGCCGGGAGAAATCGACTGGGATCACATTTTCGGTGAACTCGGCGCGCGTTGGTTCCATACGGGTGGCATTTATGCGGCTCTCTCGGAGTCGGCTGCAGAAGTTACGCTCGAAGCGGTAAAAGCAGCGAGCAAGCATGGCACGATCGTTTCATACGACCTCAACTACCGTCCGTCACTTTGGAAGACCATCGGTGGCTTGGAGAAGGCGCAAGAAGTGAACCGCGAGATCGCTCGATACGTCGATGTGATGATCGGCAATGAAGAAGACTTCACCGCATCACTTGGCTTTGAAGTTGAAGGTGTGGATCACAATATTTCCAACATTCAGATCGATGCTTTCAAGGCGATGATCGAGACTGCGGTCAAAGAATTCTCCAACTTCAAAGTGGCAGCAACCACCTTGCGCGGTGTGAAAACTGCGACGGTCAACGATTGGTCCGCCATTCTGTGGCACGACGGTCAATTCCATGAGTCGCGCAAATACCCCGATCTTGAAATTCTCGATCGCGTCGGCGGTGGTGATTCCTTTGCCTCTGGCGTTCAGTTTGGCTTCATGGAGTACAATGATGCACAAAAAGCTGTTGAATACGGTGCAGCACATGGTGCATTGGCCTCGACTACACCGGGAGACACCTCAATGGTGACCCGCAAAGAAGTTGAAAAAGTCATGGGCGGTGGCGGTGCCCGAGTCGTCCGCTAATCCAATAAAGAACAACACTCTCAACCCCTAAGAATAATATGTCAGAAGAACTCTCAGATATCGGACTCATCGGCCTCGCTGTGATGGGACAAAACCTCGCCCTCAACATTGCGGACCACGGATTCAAAATTTCCGTCTATAACCGCACCACTTCCAAGATGGAGGAATTTGTCGCTGAAAACCCCGACACCCCAGGTGGTCTTGTCGGCCAAGCGACTCTTGAAGAATTTGCCGCTAGCCTCAAGCGCCCGCGTCGCGCCGTGATCATGGTGCAGGCGGGTAAAGCGACGGATGCGGTCATCGATGCGCTCACCGAAGTGTTCGAGCCGGGCGACATCATCATTGATGGTGGCAATGCCAAGTGGACCGACACCATTCGCCGTGAAAACGAGCTGAAGGAAAAAGGTTACCTCTTTATTGGTAGTGGTGTTTCCGGTGGTGAAGAAGGCGCTCGTTTCGGTCCGGCTCTCATGCCCGGCGGCGACGAAGAAGCATACAAGCATCTCGAGCCTGTCTGGAATGCGATCGCATCCAAAGTGGACCCAGAAACCGGCAAAGAGCTCAAAGGCGCTGCGCCTGGTAAGCCGATCGAAGGGGGGGTGCCGTGTGCAACTTACATCGGTTCCGACGGTGCCGGTCACTACGTGAAAATGGTTCACAACGGCATCGAGTATGGCGACATGCAGATGATCTGTGAGGCCTACGACCTGATGCGCAAGTTGCTCGGCATGTCCGCTCCAGAAATCGGTGAAGTGTTCAAGAAGTGGAACACTGGCATCTTGGATAGCTTCCTGATCGAGATTACCGGCGAAGTGCTTTGTCAGAAAGACCCAGCGACTGGCGGCGATCTCGTCGACATGATCCTCGATACCGCGGGCCAAAAAGGCACGGGCAAATGGACCAGCACCAGTGCTCTCGATATGGGTGTACCTGCACCAACGGTTGCAGAGGCTGTGTTCGCACGCTGCGTGTCCGCGGTGAAAGACGAGCGTGTTGCCGCTAGTAAAATTCTCACGGGCCCTGAAGGCAAATATGAGGGCGATAAAGAAGAGCTCATCGAAGCAATTCATGCCGCACTCTACTGCTCGAAGATTTGTTCCTATGCGCAAGGTTTCCAGCTCATGCGTGAAGCGCAGAACGAATACGGCTGGAAGCTCGATTTCGGCAGCATTGCCCAGATCTTCCGTGGTGGTTGCATCATTCGCGCGGTCTTCCTTCAGAAGATCACCGAGGCCTTCGAGCGCGACGGCCAACTCGCCAACCTATTGCTAGATCCTTATTTCCAAGGTGAAGTCGACAAGCTTCAGTCCAAGTGGCGCAAAGTGGCTGCGACCGCAGCGCTGCAGGGCGTTCCTGCACCGTGTCTCAGCAGTGCGTTGACTTACTACGATAGCTATCGTTCCGAGAAACTTCCTGCGAACCTGCTTCAAGGTCAGCGTGACTACTTCGGTGCTCATACCTACGAGCGAATCGATCAGCCGCGTGGGAAGTTCTACCACGTCGACTGGCCAGAAGCGGATCGTCCGCAACTGGAGATGTGATTCAGCGTTAATTCACAAAAGGCGTCCCTGTGAAAGCGGGGGCGCCTTTTTTGTTAACCGCAAAGGCGCCAAGGTCGCAAAGGGGCGCAGAGTTACTAAGAGATGATTTAAGATGTTTGATTGTCGAATTTAGATTTTCGATTTGCTGACTTAATGAATCAGGCGGCATGAAAAATCAATGTCTCCGTCCCTACGGAGAAAGTGTGACGCGTAAGCCAGATCAAAAATCCACAATCGGCAATTCTCAATCGTCAATTGGGTCGCTCGTCATGGGTGATTGACGAGTGATGATTGATGAATGCTGAGGTTTGATTTTTTGAAGCCCTTACCGATCCATTAGCGCGAACTTGAGTTCGGCTTCGGAGACGGTTTCGCCGTTGACGGTGCAGCGGCAGCGAGTTTGACCAATGGAACCGCGCATCTTGATGATCTCGGTTTCGATGATGAGTGTGTCGCCTGGGAGAACCGGACGACGCCATTTGACGTTGTTGGCGCTCATGAAGTAACCAATTTTGCCTTGGTTCTCAGGCTTGCGAAGCATCAGCACCGATGAAACCTGAGCCATGGCTTCGAGCTGAAGCACGCCGGGCATGATCGGGTGGCCAGGGAAGTGACCCGGGAAGAAGGGCTCGTTGACGGTGACATTCTTCATGCCGGTGCATTTGCTCTCGCTGTTGAGGTCGACAATGCGGTCGACCATCAAGAATGGATAACGGTGCGGCAGAATTTCCATGACCTCGTTGATGTCGAGGACGCTCTCGCCATCGGGCAGAACCACTTCGGGTGGAACCATCGAACGCATGCGGGTGTATTCCTGTTTCATCTTGGCCGCCATCTGCGTGTTGGGACCGTGGCCTGGCTTGACTGCGATCACGTGTCCAAGAATGCGAGTGCCGGAAAGCATGAGGTCGCCGATGATATCGAGCGCCTTGTGACGAGCGAACTCGTTGTCGAATCGCATCGGTTCTTTCGACATGATTTCGTTGCCGCGCACGACGACGGCGCTTTCGAGTGAGCCGCCTTTGATCAGTCCTTTATCGAGGAGAGGTTTGACGTCTTCGTAGTAAACGAAGGTTCGCGCCGAGCTGATTTCCTTTTCGTAGGTTTCAGGATTGACCTCGGTGGAGAAGTATTGGGTGAAGCGGCCATCGGGACCGACATTGGTGACGGAGACTTTGAAGGTCTTCGATGGAACGATCGTGATGAGTGTGCCGTCTTTGGTTTCGAGGTGGAGGGTTTCGCGGATGTCCCAGACGCGGCGGCGTTTTGTTTGTTCGACGATGCCAACTTTCTTGATCATCTCGACGAAAGGTTTTGCGGAGCCGTCGCCGATTGGGGGCTCGTTGGCATCCATTTCGATGAGCGCGTTGTCGACTCCCATGCCGGTGAGGGCGGAGATCACGTGTTCGACGGTGTGAACTTTGACGGAACCTTCAGCGAGGGTGGTGGCGCGTTCGACGGTTTGGACCTTATCGACATCGGCATTGATGAACGGTTGGTCGGGGAGGTCGATGCGGCGAAACTTGAATCCGTGGTCCTCGGGGGCAGGTTTGATGGTGAGGACGACTTTTGCGCCAGTGTGGAGAGAGGTGCCTTCGAGGCTGGCGGGGCCGGCTAGGGTGTGTTGCAGAGGGTCGGACATGTCTGAGCAGACATTCAGCATTTCGAGCCTTGGGATCAAGCTGAGAAATTGGTGTGCGATGATGATTGTAGCGGCGGTCTCTGACCGTCGATGCCATTGAGTTCCAGAGCGACGACGGTCAGAGACCGCCGCTACAATTGCAGATGTTCATCAAAAGGCTGGAAATTAGCAAAGAATGGCAGAGGCTGGAGCCGTGCTGAAGCCAATCGCCAAGAAACCCGCTACTGAGGCGAAGTCGGCCTTTCGCAAGGCCTTGGTGGGGTGGTTTGAGGGAAACCAGAAGGATTACCCGTGGCGGCGGACACAGGACCCGTATGCGGTGCTGATCTCAGAGGTGATGCTGCAGCAGACCCAGATCGCGACGGTCTTGGGAAAAGGGTATTATACGAGGTTTTTGGATGTATTTCCGTCGGTTCAGGTGCTGGCGAAGGCGAGCGACGAGCAACTTCTCAAGGCCTGGGAGGGATTGGGGTATTATCGGCGGGTTCGGATGCTACGGGAGACGGCCAAGGCGGTAATTGACCAGCATGGCGGGGATTTTCCGGAGGAATTGGACGATTTGATGGATTTGCCAGGGGTCGGCCGCTACACCGCGGGAGCGCTAAGAGCATTTGCATTTGGCAAGCCATCGGTCTTGGTGGATGGCAATGTTTCGCGGGTGCTGTCGCGATTGATGGACGATGGTGAAGTGATCGACGATGGGGCGGGCATCAAGCGCATGTGGACATGGGCGGCGGAATTGGCGGATGATTGTCATCCGTGCAGTTATCACGCGGCGTTGATGGAGTTGGGGCAGCAGATATGCCGGCCAGGATTGCCCGACTGCATGAATTGCCCGGTATCAAAGTTTTGTTGCACGCAGCGTCCTGAGGAATTGCCGGTGAAGAAAAAGAAAGTGAAGACGACCAAGGTCGTCGAAGATGCGATTTGGGTGCGCAATGACAGCGGCGAGCTATTGATGCACCGCGAAGCGGGTAAGCGAAGGACTGGGCTCTGGACGCTACCTGTCAGGGCCGCGGGCGAGGTCGCTGGCCTGCCGCTGTTGACTGAGCAAAAATACGGCATCACGCGTTACAGTGTGAACTTGCGGGTGCATGATGGCTCTGAATTGGCTGCAGACCAATTGGTTCAGAACGGCGACGAATGGGTGGCAGAAGAATCTGTGGCCGACTTGGCGATGGCGGCGCCGTTCCGAAAGGTGGTTGAGCGATTGATCGTGGATTTTTAAAATGAGATGTGACGAAGTGGGCAGGATGTGCTCTTTTCTGAATGAAGCGAATGCGAAGATTTTTTGATATACTCGTCTCAGTAGCCGCAGTTCTGGTGATTCAATCCTGTGCGGTTGTTCCGGCGCCGACACCTGACTCGAGTGATATCAGCTCGAAAGTTCGGCGCGACGTCCTCAATGCGCAGACAGTCGTGGTGGTTTCTAACCAGAAATCGCTCGATCGCTGGATGCGGAGTGGCTTCATGTCGCAAGAGCTCTCCAGTGCGTCGGATGGTGGTTCAGCCACACCCATCACGGATGACGGCTATTTTTTGACCGCTGACCACGTTTTGGTCGAGCAGGCAGATGCGAAGCGCAACCAATCCGACGAACCAACGAATGTATTTGTCGTGTATCCACATCCAGGAGGATTGGTTCTGAAGAAGGCGCGTATTGTGTGGAGATCGAAATCGGCGGATCTGGCGTTGTTGCACATCGAGAGCGCCACGCCACGTCACTTCAATTGGGTTCCAGCGGATCGGTGGATCCCCGAAGGTACAAAAATCATGCACGGCGGCATTGCAACCGCAGAGCAATCGGCGCCAGGGGAGATCGCCACGGATGTGCGTCCCGAAAACGCATTCACAGGGCATCGACTCTTCAAGATGGATATCCCACTTCAGCCAGGCGATAGCGGTGGGCCAGTGGTCGATGCGAATGGTCTGCTAGTGGGCATCAATTCGGCCGTTGAGTTCTTGGTGCCGATGGAAACCGCCTTTTTTGTCGATTCCGAGGGATGCCGACCGAGTTTGAGGATATTGATGAAAATAATCGATTCTGATCGGGCTCGAAACAAAAGCAGTTGAGTGCCAGTATGCATACGTAATGCAGTTGAGTATGACGAATTTGAAGCCATGGATGGGTCGGTTGGCCGCGATGGGTGTGGCTGTATTCGTTGCTTCATGTTCAACCTTCGAGGAGTCTGGATTGCCTGGTAGCGCATCGGCGATGGCGCGGGACAAGATGATGCTGGTTCGCGAGGATCCCTCGACCTTCGGCTACTATCGCTTGAATAGCTTGATCAAGTCCTACCCTGATATCAGTTTGTTTGTTGAGGACTACGGTGCGCCCGATTTCATGGCAGAGACCAAGCACGAGCGGTTTGAGTATTTGATTTTCTACTACCTCGACAAGCGTGAGGCCTACGTTTGCAAGGTTCGGTTCAAAGATCGCCACACTCGATTTGCGGGGCCGTATCCGATCACTGACGGCGAGGTTGAAATCCTCAATGATTTCCGTGATGCTAACAACGCATCATGAGCGGAGAACCTCAGGAACGGATCAATCATCAGAGCGACGCTGTCATGAGCAGCGGGCTGGCGAGCCTTCGTCTGTGGATCCCGATGAGCGTGGCATTGTTCGTCCTGTTGGGATCTCTGGGATTGTTGTGGGTGTTTGAGCGCCATCGCGAAACGGAAGAGAGAGCAGCGTTTGAAGAGCTTGCTAGGGTGAATGCGAAGTTTTTGGAAAGGACTCGATTGACTCGCAACGAGATCATGGCGGACCGCTTATCTGAGATCATTGGGGCGCAGGTTTTCTTCTACAACGAGCTGGATGGAAATGTGATCGCGCCTAGCGGCCAACAGTGGAATGAGGCAATGTTGGTGGTTGGTTCTGATGGTGAGGTGAATTTGATGGATGAGGAGAAGATGGTTGTAAGGCGTCGCTTGGACGAGCGGTTCATGATGATCTTTGTCAAAGACAGGTCTGTAAGCGGACTCGGTATGGTGAGCAAGGATGCTTGGATTGCGTTGTCCGTGTTTTGGGTGTTTTCGCTTGGGCTCGGATTGTTGTTGTCGAGTCGCGTGACGCGGCCGTTGCAGTCGATGATGAAATCGCTGCCATTGGTAGGTGTAGAGCGAGATATCCCTGGATTACCCGTGGGGCGGCGGGATGAGATCGGCGCCTTGGCTCAAACATTGCAGCAGACGAATGAAAGCTTGTTGGACGAGAGAGATTTGCGTCGTGCGGCAGAGCGTCATGCAATTCTCGGGCGGATGGCAGCCAGTTTGGCGCACGAGATCCGAAACCCGATTTCGGGCATCAAGCTGCACGCGCAGTTGCTCGATGTCGGCGACGCCTCTTCTTTTGAAGAATCGCGACGACTCATCCTGAGTGAATCCGAGCGGATGGAAGATTTGGTCAACCAGTGGATGAGTTACTCCAAACCATCACCTCCAAAAAAACAGCAAGTTTCTGTCGCCGAAGTCTTAAAAGATTCGATCACCTTGATTGCTCCGCAAGCCAAGCATTCTGGCGTAGAGATTGATTCGGAGGTGAATGGGGCTGGTCCATTGATGGCGGACCCGCATCAGTTGCAGCAGGTCTTTGGCAATTTGTTAAGGAATGCCATTCAATCGATGCCGAATGGTGGCAAGGTTCGCGTGCGAGTTGCGGATTCCGAAGAGTATCTTGAAGTCGGTTTTGCGGACCAGGGAGGCGGTTTCAGTGAGTCGGCCATGGAGCATTTGGGTGAAGCCTTCTACACGGAAAAAGAAGGAGGCATGGGCTTGGGGCTTGCAGTGGTGAGTGATATTTGTTACGGGCATGGGGGTGAATTAACTGCTGAAAACCAATCTGATGGTGGCGCGGTTGTTCGGGTTCGACTGCGAAAATCCAGATGAAGGCAAAATCCATATTGATTATCGAAGACGAGCACGCTTTGGGCTCTGCCTTATCATTGTTGGTGCGCCGCATGGGGCATTTGCCGCAGTTGGTCGCGACAGGCGCGCAGGGAGTGAAGGAAATGGAAGGTGGTGACTACGCCGCAATCGTCTTGGATATTGGCTTGCCCGACATCAATGGATTGAAGTTGTTGGAAGAAATGCGGCAGTCGGGTGATGAGACGCCGGTGTTTGTGATCACAGCTCATGCGACACTGGACCATGCGATTTATTCGCAAAAATCAGGAGCGACCGATTATCTAACAAAGCCGCTGGATTTGAATCAGTTTGAGCAAAGCTTGTCAGCAATGGTTGCGCCGATCCGCGATGACTCAGCGGGGGAGAAGCCAAAATTAGAGGCGGAATCGACAAGCTTGATTGGTGCTGCTCCATGTTTGCGTGAGGCTTTCCTTGGGATTGCTCGTGCCTGTGCGGGGGGTGTTCCCGTGTTGATTTCTGGCCCGTCGGGTTCTGGTAAATCCTTGGCGGCGAGAGTGATTCACATGCAGAGCGCTCGGTCGGGTGAGGAGATTGTTGAGCATGAGTGTGCGCAAGTGGGTGCGGAGGTGATTGATGGCGAAACGTCTGGCACCGTGGTCTTGGATGAGATTACCGAATTGGATCTTCCGCTGCAGGCCAAGTTGGCGGTGGTTTTGTCGAGGTCGTCTGATAGGAAGCCGAGATTCATCGCGACCACATCCAAGAATGCTCAAGAGGCAGTGAAGGCAGGCGAGTTGCGTGAAGATCTTTATTATGCGTTGAGCGCGCTCAGCATACCGCTGCCCAGTTTGGCCAGCCGGAGCGGGGATATTCCTGCGCTGTGTTCATTTTTTGCAGGGCTGCGTAGTGGTCAGTCGGTGCCACAGATCACACCGCCCGCACTCCAGGCCATGCAGACTTATGACTGGCCCGGCAATGTTCGCGAATTGCGGCATGCGATCGATTACGCCTTGGAGATGAGTCATGGGGGCCCTGTTTTCCTCAGTCACTTGCCAGTGCACATTGCTGACGCTGCGAGCGGGGTGGATTCACGATTCGGTTCTGGTGAGTTGGATGTGATGATTTCTCGGTGGTTGGATGATGCGATGTCGGATGCTGAAGAGGACCGTCCCAGCTATGATGACCTGCTGGAGAGTGTTGAAACCTCGATGTTGAAGCACTTGCTGGAGAATTTTGAGCATCGTCCAACCCGCTTGGCTACGAAGATGGGGCTGAATCGCGCCACACTGCGCCAGAAGCTGAAAAGGCTGGGTTTGCAGAGGGATGAGAAGTGAATGGTCAATAATTGACCATCAATTCTGTGGTTGGATAAATTCTGCTCTTTGCTGTTGATTGACGGGATTCTCAGAGCATGCGAGAACCCGCACTGATGACACGATTTTTAGTATTTCTCATGGTTTCGAGCTCTGGCCTTCTGATGGCGCAAGATTTGTTGGAGCCGCTTCTTGTCACCGCGTCACGTTCTGAGCAATTGGCAGCCGATGTGCCCTACTCCACAGCCTACATCGGTGGCGATTTCCTCAAGGACAACGACCGCCACAGCATTCCGAAGGCATTGCAGTTCACTCCTGGCGTTTTGGTTCAGCAGACCACCTATGGTCATGGCTCACCGTTCATTCGTGGTTTTACGGGTCGGCGCAACTTGTTGATGGTGGACGGAATTCGTATGAACAACTCCACCTACCGTGGTGGCCCGATTCAGTATTGGAATACAGTGGATCCATTCTCGATTGACCACATGGAGTTGATCAAAGGTCAAGGTTCGGTGCTCTATGGGCCGGATGCGATTGGTGGCACGCTCAATGCGATTACCAAGTCGTCCAATTTCCGAGCAGAGAAAGAAGGGGAGTTCTTTCAACATGGATTATCCAGTTATGAGTATCGAATGAATGGCAACGGCAGCCATATCGGTCGGGTTGAGAGTCAAATGGGCATCGGTGGAGTGTTCGGATTGCACTTTGGAATTTCCTCAAAAGATTTTGGCGATATCACCGACAGCTCGGTCGGCCGTATGAGTGGCACGGGTTACGATGAGGAGGCATTTGATATTCGTGCTGACTGGGCCATCGATGCTGATACCACGCTGACCTTCGTCAGTCAGTATGTGGACCAAGACGACATCAACCGTTGGCATTCGACTGTCAATAATCCGGGTTGGACGCATGGCAATCATGTCACTTCGGCTGGCACTTATGAGAGTCGGGTTTACGACCAAGAACGTTTTCTGACCTACCTACGTTACAGCGGATCGAACCCGATGGTTGGTGCGCCGATCCAGCGGTGGAATGCGACGTTGTCATACCAGACCACTGCTGATTCTGAGCGCCAAGAGCGCGATGATCCTACAGACGCGAAAAACATTCGCCGCCGTCATGTTGATCTCGATACCTATGGTCTGGATCTGACATTGGAGACCGATAACGATCATGGTACGTGGATTTACGGATTTGATTACTATCGTGATGAAGTGGATTCCACGGGTTTCAATAACAACAATGCGGGCACCGCCTATGCTGAGGCTTTGTCATTGGCGGACGATTCGACCTACGACCTTCTCGGTGCATTTGGCCAATACATCTGGCGCCCGTCGGATCAGTGGGAGATCACTGGTGGTGCGCGATACACCTATGCCAAGGCGACCATGGGGAATAGCATCAATGAGAGCCCGAATTGGGATGCGTTTGTGGGTTCATTGCGTGCCTTGTATCGCTTGGACGAAAACTGGAGTGTGTTTGGTGGTGCGTCGCAGGCGTTTCGGGCGCCGAACTTGGACGACCTCACAGGTGCTCAAACTTCTAAGGCGGGGCTCACCTCATTGGGGTCCTTGAATGCAGATCCAGAGGAATACATCACCTATGAGTTGGGTCTTCGTCGCTCTAGCGAGAGTCTCGCCTTTGAGTCCTCCATTTTCTACACAGATATTTCAGACCAGTTGGTATCGGTTGATCAGAGTTCTACTGATAACACGCAAAAACTGGTCAATGGTGGAGATGGTTATATCTACGGTGTTGAGGCGGAAGGTATATGGAACATCGATTCCGAGTGGTCATTGCGTGCCTTTGGCGCATGGCAAAGCGGCAAGACGGAGACGCCAGCTTACGTTGGTGGTCCCATCAATGATGAAAACCCAACACGATTGTTGCCGCTGACAGGATCGGTGGCATTGCGTTGGACCTCGCCATCGGAAAAATACTGGGTTCAAGGGCGCGTTACAGGAGCTGCGACGGAAGATCGGCTTAGTTCGTCTCAGCAAAATGATGATCGCCAGCGAATTCCGACCAACGGCACGCCTAGCTACATTGTTGCATCATTGAACGCAGGTTGGCAGGTGAACGAGAGTTTGGGACTGACATGCGGAGTCGAAAACCTCACGGACGAGGACTACCGAATCCATGGTTCGGGTCAGAACGAGCCCGGGCTGATGGGCGTATTTGGGATCGAGTACGAGTGGTAATCGAGTGAATCCCTTATAAATGCAGGGTTTTTCCTTCTTGCGGCAATCTGCGTGCCATCGTAAGTTCCTTGAAGGTGCAGATCCTCAATCTGTTGCCTATTCATACGGGGCACGTCCCCAGCATAAATTAAAAAACACACATAATACCTATGAAAATTAGAACTGCTATGAAGCCAGGTTTCACGTTGGTGGAACTTTTGGTCGTGATCGCGATCATCGCGATCCTCGCTGGTGTCGGTGTCCCTGCTCTAATGAAGAAGCAGAAAGAAGGATATCGCGCTGAAGCTATCATGAACGCCAAACAGGTCGGTCTGGCTTTGTTTGGATTCGACGGTGAGTGGGGAGCTTATCCCGACGACAGCACCGCTGAAGACATCAAAAACGATCTCGAAAGCGATCTAACCTTTGGTACTGCGAGTTCGAATGATTACTTCCGTCAGCTCATTGCTGCGGGATACATTGACCAAGAGAAGCCATTCTTCGCTCGTGCATCTTACCTTAAGAAAGCGGGTGACAACAACATGAAGGGTGCTGAAGCACTCAAGGCTGGTGAAGTTGGTTTTTGCTACTTCATGGGCGATGGTGGTACGGGTCTTGGTAGCTCAGGCAACTCTGGCCGCCCAGTGATTGCTGCTGCAATCAAAGAGGGTGACACCACTGGTGCATTTGAAGAAGACATCTACAACCGCAAGGCTGTGATTCTTCGCGTTGATACCAGTGCTTCGATCGACACCATCCGTCCATCTGACGGCAAAGTGGTTATCGGTGGTGGTAAGACACTATTGGACACTGGCGACGACACCGTTTGGGGAGACCTCAAACCTGTGGTCAAACCACCATTGGTCGAATAATTTGATCATTTAAAAATTCACCCGAAGCTCCCATGGGGCTTCGGGTTTTTTGTTGTTCGCGAGCCACGGTTGGCGACCTGCCTTAACATCACTGTGTGCGCTATTGCCGTCGCAGCGACTTGTTCATAAGGCCGATCTGACTTGCCTTCGATAGAGAATTTATCGTATATGTTAGCTAGGTGTCGGAGATTTTTTTTCGGCGCCTATACATACGGGGATGATCCCCACCATAAATAAACATAAATACATAATAACGATGAAAATAAGAAAGGCGATGAAGCCGGGTTTTACCCTGGTGGAGCTACTAGTTGTGATTGCGATTATCGCAATCCTCGCCGGTGTCGGTGTGCCGACCTTGATCTCAAGGATTAGGGATGGTCACCGCACTGAAGCTACCATGAAAGCTAGGCAGGTCGGATTGGCCTTGTTTAGTTTCGATGGCGAATGGGGTTCCTACCCCGATGACGGTACCGCTGAAGACATCAAGGAAGATCTGAAAACGGATCTCACCCTCGGCAATGCCAGTTCCAATGATTACTTCCGTCAGCTCATTGCGACGGGTCACATGGATCAGGAGGCTTCGTTCTTCGCGCGCACGTCATACATCAAGAGTCCTGGTGACAACAACATGGTGGGTGCCGAAGCGCTAAAGGCTGGTGAAGTAGGTTATGCCTACATCATGAAGCAAGGCGGTAAAGGCATCAGTCGTTCCGATAACTCTGCGACCCCTGTCATCGTCTCTCCTATTCGGGAGGGAGATACCAGCGGGGTGTTCGAGGAGAAGACCTACAACCGCAAGGCGGTCGTTCTTCAGGTCGATAGCAGTGTGAAGGAAGTGACCATTCGATCCATCGATGGCAAAGCCGTGATCGGTGGTGGCAGGACACTGCTGGATACTGGAGAAGGCACCGTCTGGGGTGATGATGTACCAGAGATCAAACCGCCATTGAGTGAATAATTGAATGAGCCCAATGAACCCGGAGCTCCTATGGGGCTTCGGGTTTTTTTATGCGCGTCAGAACATCATTTCTTTTGCATCAACTTCTCGACGTATTTTGCGAGCATGTCGGCTTCCAGATTGATGGGTTGGCCGGCTCTTGCCGCGACAAGATGAGTGTGTGCCCAGGTGTGCGGGGTGATCCAGAAAGTGGCAGTCGAATCTTTGAGCTCGGCGATCGTTAGCGAGATGCCATCAATGCAGAGCGATCCTTTGTCGACGCAGAGACGCTCGACCGACTCGGGGAGTTCGACTTCGATGATGTGATCTTGCCCGTCTTCGCGGATTGCCGTTAGCGTGCCGGTTGCATCGACATGGCCTTGGACGAAGTGTCCGCCAAAGCGGTCGCCGACCATCATGGCACGCTCAAGGTTCACCAGTGATTCCTCCTTGAGTGCGCCGAGAGAGGTGACGCGCATCGTTTGCGCTAGGAGGTCGAAGCTGGCAGTGTGATCGGTCGTTGAAGTGACCGTCAGGCAGCAGCCATTGATGGCCACCGAGTCGCCATCCTTGAGTTCGGTGGCGAAGGGGAGTTCGATGACCAATCGTGCCTGATCACCGAGGTCTTCAATGGAGACCACCGTGCCAGTTGCTTCGACGAGTCCGGTGAACATGACAGTTAATCCTCGGTGACGACTTCTTCGATTGGAGTGGGGCCGGCCGGGATTTCAGTATTTTCCTTGCCCTTGCTTGGATCGAGGTCGGGGAGAAATGCGAAGCATAGATAGAGGATAATCGTGGGGATCAGTGCGCCGAGGAGGAGTCCGAGTGGGGAGATGCCACCTTTGAAGAACTTGTTGAGGATGCTTTGACCGGCGGGGTTAGGCGCGTTGGCAATCACCGTGAGACCACCACCGGTCACAGCACCGGCGACCACCGCGTATTTGGCAGTATCCGAGATGCCTTGGACTTGAGCGGCAAGGTAGGTGATGGCCGCGTTGTCATTGAAGGCAGTGAGCACCGTGGAGCCAATCATCAGCAGGTTGGCGTCGAGTGAAGATATCACTGGTGAGATCCACCAGCCTTGGCAGCCGCCGTGGACGACGAGACCGCCGAGGAAGAAACCGACGAGAATTGGGCTACGCAGTGAGAGTGGGTTTTGGTGGTGTTGGGTGGCGATGGTGAATGCGATGAAGAACAGGAATCCGCCAACGAACATGGCGGGGTAGTGAGCGGTGTAGACAGTCCAGCCGAGGAAAATCAGGTGAACGAGGGTGACCCATCCGGGGATGGGGTTTTCGCGTTCGATCCAGCTGTTGCTATTGATTACGCCGTCTTCGCTGCCATCAGCTTGATCGGAGAGTTTGAAAAGGGCTTTGCGGAAGTAGAGGTAGTAGCCGAGCGAACAGATCAGGATGCCGATGACTGCTTTCCAACCGAAGTATTCGAGCATGTGAAGGGTGCTCCAGTCCCATTTGTCGGGGCCAGCGACCATCAAAACGGGCGGTGCGGCGAAGTTGGTCATCGTGCCACCGACGGAGATGTTCACGAACAATAGTCCGAGGGTGCCGTAGGCGAGAGAGGCGGGTGGGTTGTAGCGGTAGAACTTCTTGGCGAGAAGTAGGGCAGCGATGGTCATCGCGGCGGGCTCAGTGATGAAAGAGCCGAGGACCGGAGCGATGATCAGCACGCTGAGCCACCAGGCGGAGGGGGATCCTTTGCCAAGGGCGGCGGCTTTGGACATCACGTTTTCAGCAAAGCGCAGAACCGGGCGGCTGGCGGCGATGGCCATGATGATGACCACAAACATCGGCTCGGTGAAGTTGCGGTCTTTGGAGATGTAATATTTGAAATCGCCCCAGGAGTGGAACCAGGTTGCAGCACCAGCGAGAGCGATCACCCACATACCGAAGACGGCTTCGACTTCACCGACGAAGTGGAAGAGGGTGGCTTTGAAGGAAACTTCCGGCACGCCGTCTGGGTGAAGCTTATCTTTGACTCCGCGTTTCTTGAGTTGCTCTTCGTGTTCGTGCTCAAACTTGTGAGCGAGCTTGAGAAAGCTGCCTGCGGCGAAAGTGTGAAGAATCGCGCAGATGAAGATAATGGTGGCGGCGACGTTGAAAGGGTCCTTGGCGGCGCGGGCCTTGATGGTGTCGATGATGCCGGTATCGACGGCGTCATATTTCTCGATGGGTTTCGGAAATGCGGCGTATTGGTCGTACTCAGGATGCTTTTGTTCAAAGGAACCGACGGCCTGGGCGACAGGCGAAAGCAGGATGATCAGGGCGGTCAGGGAACGAAGAATGTGCTTCATGGTTTGCGCGGAACTTTTAGGCCGCGAACCGTCTAGCCGCAAGTGATATTGGACTTAATCGTTCAGTTGCAGGGCTTTCAGCCATTTCTCTCGTCGGAACCACGTTTCTTGGCGTTTTGCATACTGCCGAGTGGCAGCATTGATGAGCTCTTCACAGGTATTTCGGTCAATTTCTCCAGCAATCCACGATTTGACCTCACCAAAGCCGATGGCCTTCTCGCAGGTGCTGGATGCGTCGATTAGTTGCTCGATTTCCTCCCTAGCTCCGTTGTCGAGCATGGCTTTGGTGCGTTGGGCGATTCGTTCGTGAAGATCGGGGCGGGTACGTTGAATGAAGACGCCCTGAAGGGTTTCGGAGATCTCGCGGGTCTTTTCTTCCCATTGATCGCGAAGATCCGAGGCTTTCTTGCCGCTGAGGAGACAGATTTCGAGCGCGCGTGAGACGAAGCGGCGGTTTTGAAGGGCGGTGCGCTCGGCTTCGACAGGGTCGAGTTGTTTCAATTCATCGACGAGAGATTCCAGCGAGCGGGCGTCGAGTGTCTCACGGAGTTCTGGGTCGGCCTGTGGGAGGGGGGCTGGGCCGTGGGTAAGGAATTTCAGGTAGAGGCCGGAGCCGCCAGTGACGATGGGAGTTTTGCCGCGGCTTTGGATTTCCTCGATGACGGGCTTGGCGAGGCGAAGGTAGCTGCCGGCGTCGGAGGTGTCGCTAGGCTCAAGAACGGCGTAGAGGTGATGGGGGACGATCGTTCGCTCTTCGGCGGAAGGAGCCGCGCTGATGATTTCCAGACCACGGTAGAGTTGGAAGGCGTCGGCATTGACGATTTCTCCATCCAGTTTTTCTGCCATCTCCAACGCGAGCGCCGACTTGCCGGAGGCAGTCGGGCCGCAGATGTAAAAGGGCTCATGCATGATGGTAAAAGCTGAAATGAAAAATGCTGAAACGCTGAAATTTCAGTTTGTCAGCATTTCAGTATTTCAGCGTTTGTTTAAAACGGCATTTTGCCGTTACCGCCGCCGAGTCCCTTCATCATGTCGCCCATGCCTTCCATGCCGCCCATTTGTCCCATCATTTGTTTCATCTTTTTCGGGGACTTCATCATTTTGCGCATTTGAGCGAATTGTTTGATGAGTTGGTTGACCTGCATGAGGTTGGTGCCGGAGCCTTTGGCGATGCGTTGGCGGCGTGAGCCTTTGATGATTTCCGGACGGCTGCGTTCTTTTGGTGTCATCGATAACACGATGGCCTCAGTGCGTTTGAGCTTGGAGCTGTCCATGGCTCCGGCAGGCAGTTGCTTTTTGATTTTGCTGAAGCCGGGCATCATGCCCATGAGTCCTTCGAGAGGGCCCATGCTTTGGATCATTTTCATTTGATCGAGGAAATCGTTGAAGTCGAACTTGCCGGCTTGCATGCGCTTCATCGAACGCATGGCGTCCTCTTCGTTCACCTTGTCGGCGACTTGTTCGACCATGCCGACGATGTCGCCCATGCCGAGGATTCGGTCGGCCATGCGGTCGGGGTGGAACTCGGTGAACTGGTCGAGTCTCTCGCCTTCACCAATGTATTTGATCGGCTTGCCGGTAACGGCGCGCATTGAGAGGGCCGCGCCACCGCGGGCGTCACCATCAAGTTTGGTTAGGATGATGCCGGTGATGCCGACAGCGTCATCAAAGTGTTGTGCAACGGAGACCGCTTGTTGACCTGTCGCAGAGTCAGCAACGAGGAGAGTTTCTTTTGGTTTGATGAACTTGTGGAGGTCCTTGAGTTCGTTGACGAGTTTCTCATCGATCTCTTGGCGTCCTGCGGTGTCAAAAATGAGAACGGTGCCATTTTGCGAATCGGCCCACTTGAGTGCATCTTTTGCGACTTTGAGCACATCGGTTTCACCAGCTTCGGGTGTGTAACATGGAACCTCTGCTTGCTCGGCGAGTTTGGCCAACTGGTCGATAGCGGCTGGTCGATAGAGATCGCATGCGATGAGGAGTGGACGGCGTCCGTCTTTCTTGAGGCGGCGTGCTAGCTTGGCGGCGGTTGTGGTTTTACCGGCACCATTGAGGCCGCAGATCAGGATGTGTGCGGGTGGGTTGAGGTCGAGAGGGACTTGGTCGCCACCGAGGAGAGCTGCCAGTTCATCTTGGAAGACCTTGACGATTTGTTCGCCGGGTTTGATCGACTTCAGGACGTCGACGCCCATGGATTTCTCCTTCACCTTAGCGATGAAGTCTTTGGCGACGCTAAATTCGACATCGGCCTCGAGGAGGGCCATGCGGATTTCGCGGAGGGCGTCGGTGATATTCTTTTCCGAGATGCGACCTACGCCGCGTAGGTTACGGAAGGTTTTATCGAGATTGTCTGTGAGTGAGGAAAACATGAGAGCGGTTGCTTGGGGCAGAGAGGGTAAGGGATGAATCACTCATCCTCAAGGAGGTATGCGGCTTCGCGGTCGATTTGGAAGGTCCAGCGGAGAGGTTTTGAGGTTTGGGTGCCTTCAGCATCGGCCCAACTCACCATGACTTGGCAGGTCGGATGGCGCAGGCGGCGGTTCACCGTCCATGAGTATTTCTTGGTTTCTGCGTCGTAGGTGGCGGGCACTTTGGCGAAGCCTGAGACGTGCATCGAGAGCGATTCGGGGTCGAGGTTGGCGACCTTGGAGAGATCTGCCGAGATTTCAGGGAGTCTTGAATTCACCACCGCGCCGGGTTGTGGGAGCACGGGGTGGTCGAGTGTTTTGAGCATGCCGGCGACATCTCCTTTGGGTGTCGTATCGGTGGGTTGATCGCTTTGGAAAGCCGTGGCGAAACCGAAGATACGATCGTAGTTGCCGAGGATCATGTAACGCGGGATTTGATCGTTGGGGGTCAGTCGGCTGGTTTTTTTTGGTTCGATCGTGAAGGCAACATCGTAGCCGAACTCGTGGACGAGAGGCAGCATCTCCTTGGTCATGTAGCCGCCGGGGTAGGTGTAGGATTTGACTTTGGTTTTGAAGCGGGATTCGAGGAAGCGTTTAGATTCTCCCATCTCCACGCGCAGAAACTTGTCGTATGCCTTGTCGCCTCTGTCGCGGTATTTTTTGAAGGTGATTGGGAATGGATGACTCACCGAGTGGCTACCAATCGTGACGCCATTTTTCTCCATGTCGCGGATCATTTTGGTGGTCAGGGCTTTGCCTCCGCCGTCGACGTAGTTTTTGTAGAGGAAAACCGTGAAGGGGTATTTGAATTCTTGGAGGATGGGGTAGGCATCGGTGTAGACCGATTTCCATCCGTCATCGATCGTGATGAGCGCGCACTTTTCAGGAATGGTCGCTTTGCCTTGTTTCCATTGGATGAACTGCTCCATCGAGATCACCGTGATGTCCATTTGCTTCAGCAGTTCCATTTGTTTGCGAAACTTGGCGGTGCTGATGAGCATTTCGGTCTCGTTTTTGGTAGCGGAGAAGTCGTGGTAGCCGAGTACCGCGACACGTGAGCCATCGTCCTTCATGGGGGACGGCTCAGCATCCACTGCGTCTTGAGCGAATGCTGGCAGGGAGAGCAGGGTGAATAGGGTCAGGATGAATCGTGACATCGGTGGAGAATCTAGATCTTGGAGGGGGATATTGAAAGCGCCAAGCGATGAAGAATGTTAAGATCATGAAGAAATACCATTTTCGGAATGCAATCCCCGTGCTATATAAGGACTGTGCGACTTTTGTATTTTTGTTTGCTGCCCCTGTTGATCCTTTTTGGCACGCAGTGCAGCAATGTGGCTCCCAATGATATCCGTTATGGGAGAACGTACGTTGGGGCGCATGAGCCAAATCCTTCAAACCCCATGACTACGAGCCGTATGTTGTCGATGGTGAAGCTCAAACAAGACATGGTTCCGCGGGGTCGGCATGGCCGACGCGTGGTGCGTCCGATGACGCCGCGATACATCACGATTCACAGCACGCAGAATTATTCGGCTGGAGCTGAGCGGCATGCCTTGGCGTTGAAGCGTGGTGCGTTGCGCTCGCCGAAGACGCGTTATGGCAATCGCATTGGCTATTTGATTTGGCATTTCACGGTGGATGAGAAGATGGCAATTCAACACATGCCGACCTATGAGCAAGGTGAGCACGCGGATTTCCATGGCCCAGGCAATCGGCTGTCGATTGGGATTGAAATGTGTGAAGAGCGCGGTAGCAACATTCGTGCGACGGTTGAGCGCACGGCGATGCTCACGGCGGTGTTGATGAAGAAGAAAAACATTCCGTTGAGAAATGTCGTTCCACATTACCACTGGCCGCGAAAAGGAAGAAAGCCAGAGCAGAAGAATTGTCCTCACTTCTTGTTGGATGATGGCAAGCCAGGCAAGAAGTGGCGGTGGTTCCAAGGTCGTGTGAACCATTACTACAAGATGTTGAATTATGCGCCCGCCGCGTGAGGCATACGGTAGTCCGGCCAACCGGCAGGTGGTCTTGGATAGCCAAGTCCACTACGTGTGCCAGCGTTGCAATGCCTGCTGCAAGTGGCCAGGGGATGTGAGGCTTGAGGAAGATGAGTTACAGCCAATCGCAGATTGCTTGGGAATGGAGTTCGCAGATTTTGTTTCTGATTACACGCGGTTGCGAACGAATCGTCAGGGACTGTCGTTGATTGAGAAAGAGAACCATGAATGCATCATGCTCGAAAATGGTGGGTGCCGGATTCATGAAGTGAAGCCCTCGCAGTGCGCGGGGTTTCCGAATAAGTGGAACTTTCCGGGGTGGCGGGATGTTTGTGAGGCGATTGCGGTTCCGCCGCAGTCAAAGGTCAAAGGTCGAAAGTCAGAATAGAATGGCTGGTACGATTGGTTGTTGGTTGTATTAACCACAGATTAACGCAGATGAACGGGATGAATGAGGATTTACTGAGGAAGATCATTCATATCGATATGGACTGCTTTTATGCGGCGGTGGAGGAGAGGGATGATCCTGAGTTGCGGGGGAAGCCGGTAGCGGTGGCGGGTAAGAGTCGGAGGAGTGTGTTGACGACCGCGAACTACGAGGCACGGAAGTTTGGGTGTCGGTCGGCAATGCCATTGTTCAAGGCTCTAGAATGCTGCCCGCAGCTGGTGGTGGTGCCGGTGAGGTCGGCAGTGTATCGGGAAGAGAGTGCGCGGATTCAGAATATCTTTGCGCGGTTCACCGAGAAGATTGAGCCAATCTCTTTGGATGAGGCTTACCTTGATGTAACACATTTGGCATCCAGTGGAGCGGCAATTGCGCGTGAGATCCGCGCGCAGATTTTTGAAGAACGAAAGCTCACGGCATCGGCGGGGATTTCGTGCAACAAATTGGTGGCGAAGATTGCTTCAGGTTGGAAGAAGCCGAATGCGCAGACGGAAGTATCACATGCTGGTATTGCGGATTTTATGGAGAAGTTGCCCGTGGGTGAGTTGTGGGGGGTGGGGAAGAAGATGCGCGAGAAGTTATCGGCGATGGGGGTCAATACCTGTGGGGATTTGCAGCGATTTGAGAAAGTCGATTTGGCGCAGCGCTTTGGCAGTTGGGGGATGGATTTGTGGCAGTTGTGCCGCGGGATCGATGATCGACCGGTGACGCCGGATCGGATTCGGAAGTCGATCAGTAGCGAGACTACCTTTTCCGAAAATGTGACTGTGATGGAGGCCTTGCTGCCGACCATGCGCGACATGATGCAAGGTCTGACTGAAGATATTCAGCGCAAGCATGCTGATCGGCGAATCAAGTCATTGGTGGTGAAACTCAAGTTTGCCGATTTTCAGCGGACCACGGCAGAGCGAGCTCATCATGAACTGGATGATGCGGTTTACCAAGGTCTGCTAGGTGAGGCATGGAAGCGCGGGGAGAATCGGCCGGTGAGATTGTTTGGAGTGGGCGTTAGATTTGCGGACCCGAAGGAGGAGCCTCAGATGGAGTTGTTTGAGTGATTTTTTTGACCGCAGATGGACACAGATGGTATAGCTTAGGTTGTGGATATGAAGTTGCTTCCACTTGTTCTGATTGCATTGCTTTTTAATCCCGTCACCGCGATCGCTGGTGATTTTGAAAATTGGTTTTTCAAGTTCATCTCGAATGACTGCAAATTGGACGGTGCGATTGCCCAGCCTGATGGAGTGGAAGTTGGTTCATTCACGGGCAATTTATCTGCTACGACGATCAGAGATCGACGCTACCGTTCGTTGCGATTGCTCGGACCCCACGCAGTGGCGTCCCTGCCTATTAAATCAACGTCGGGTCGGTTCCGAGCATGCCGACGATGAGTTTGCGGTATTCATCGGAGTGGACGTGCTCACGGATGGTTTGGGCGTGTTTGAGTCGGCGTTTGATGCCGAGACGTTTGATCTCACCTTGGTAGTTGGGTTTTTGGAGGAAGTCTTCAAGATACATCACTTTGCGATCCCATAGTTTTTGGTCGACGGTGACTTTGGCGTCGAGGCGTGCTTTGTACCAATCGGATTCCAATAGGGATTCCCGGGTGAAGAGCTTACGAATTTCTGGATCGTGCAGGCCTTTCCCTTCGTATTCTCCATGAGCCATGATGTTGAGGATGGCTTTCAGCGGCGGGCATGCTGCTTCGACACCACCGTCTTCAAAGTAGTTGAGAGCAACCTTGCGCTGTGTGGTGACGATGTTGTCGATGCCATCAACGTAGTCTTCCATCGATTGCATCTCCGGCTTGAGCATGTCTTCGGTGAAGACGGTGTCAGGAGCAGAGAAAATGCGGCCGAAGAAGCTGTTCACGAAGTTGTCGTTGATCCGGTAGCCAAGGCGGCTGGCATGAACGGTTTTGCCGTCGTGTTCGAAGTCATCGAGTTTCTCGAGGAAGTTGTTTTTGATCAGGTAGTCAGGTTCGCGTTCATGGATGAACATGCGTGACCAAACTTCGGGAACAAGCAGGCTGATGTCGTGCTCGAAGCTGTATTTGCGGCCGATGTAACCCGCGGCACTGGTGAAGCCTGCGTAGCCGGTGAGGAGGTAAGAGACCAAGGCGGCGTTGAGGTCGTGGATGGGCAACAGCGCATTGAATGGGCCTTTGGTGAGGGCTCCTTCGGATCCGGCTCCAGTGGTCGATGGGCTTTTGCCGGTGAGGGAGGCAATGAAGTCCATGAAGAGCTCAGGCAACTCTTGGTAGTGGATCGGGTTGTAGACGGCGAGGGCGCGAATGCCAGCATCGGGGTCGGCCGGGTTGTTGCGGCGGCCTCCGAGCACCGAGTTCACTGGGACGTGGACTGGAGCGTCGATATGGAGTCGGCGCAGCAAGCGTTTGCCTAGAGTCGATAGGTAGAGTGAACGTGGATCCTCCAAGTCTGGGCGGTTTTGAAGGTAGCGTGGGTTCTTCGTCGGTTTGCCATCGACCAAGCGAGGTTGGTGAGTGCTGATCACGTAGTCAGGTGAATCGCCATTGGCGAAGTTGGTGAGCATTTCCTGCATCGGATTCGTGAAACGTTCGAAGCGGATCGAGTCCTTGAGCATTTCCTGAGCGGTGACTCGAGGAAGTGGCTCGTAGTTCGAAAAGAAGAGGCCTTTTTTGCTGAAATCGCTCTCGGTCTTTTTGTCGTAGCCGCGAATGATGGCATCGTCGGGACGTTGGAAGAGTCGGTATTCACAGTTTTTGATGAACTTGACCGATGGGTTGGTGAGTTCTGGGTGAAGACCTTCGAGAGCATCGCTTGGGACGACTGTCGAGGCGCTGATGTCATCTTCAGTTTGGATCTTCTTCGCCGGCGAGAAGTCTTTGCGGACACTGAAGGTGCGCCAACGTCCGTCTTCGCTGAAGCCGACGCGGAGGTATTGTGTTTTGATCGCTTGGCGACGGTAGTTCAGCTCGCGTCCGGCTTGACCGTTGATGAGGTCGACACTGAAACGATCGCGCCAGTTGTCACCCCAATCCTCTTGGTGGTAACGTTTGATTAGCAGAACCAAGTCACGGACAGAGCTGCTGATGCTCGACACCCATTTGTTGTATTCCGGAGTGAATGCAGGGTTGGGTGTGAGAAGTCGAATCACTGATCCCAATGAGCGATGTGGGCTAAGCAGCGGGCGGGATGGTTTGTTTGGATCGGGTTCTTCGGCGTAGCGGTCCTCGAAGTTGTGTTTGATGATTTCCTCTGCAGCATCGAAGTCGGCCTGGAGGTCGTTAATTAGAACAGGGCCGCTGATCATCGCATCGGAGATGGATTTGGAGATCTCCGATTTGCCGCCACCCGAGACGGTGCAGGGTTTGTGGCAAAATGTTCCTTCAGCCGTGGTGCCGATCAGGCGCCAGCGCATGCCCTCGAAAGGTTTTACCATTTCCACTTTGTAGCCAGATGGCAGGACGTAAGTGATGTTGGGTTGGAGTGTGATGGAATGATCACCGTCGCTGTTTTTCCAACTGACCAATTGCGTTTGAAGGTCGATTTTGACGTCCTCAGGGACATAGTAGATATCTGGATATTGTTTATCGATTCCGTACCCTTCAGCTTGGAGGTCGAAGAGTTTAGAATAACGGTTGATCAAGCCGCTGAACGTGTGGTCGACCGGACTATTGAAGTCGCTGAGAGAGAAGTTCTCACCGAGGTCGAAGCTTGGGTAAGCGATCGCGCCGCCTGCGTGTTCTTCTTCCGCGTTGCCCATCAAGTTGGTGGCGTAGCTGATCTGGGTTTTCACCTCTTTCTTGCAATAGCCGTAGTAGTTGTCGGCGATGAGCGTGACAACAATGCCTCGTGTATCGCGGCAGGTGATTTTGAAAGCTCCACCGTCGTTGTAGAATTCGCCCTCATCCGCCCAGCACATGCCGTCTTTTTTCTGGCGTTCGGTGGCGTCATCGACGTGTGGTAAGCCGAGTTCCTTTTTGGTGAGGCGAATGAGTTGTGGAGCAAGGATCACGCAGCCGCTATGGCCTGACCAATGTTCGGCGTCGAGACGGGCGTCGTTGTCAGGGAGGTAAGGATCCCCAGCATTGCCGAAGATGCTTTCGACGAAGTCGAGGTTGCTGACCAAGTTGCCTGGGGCAAAGAATCGGATCTCCATGGTTTTCTCAGGAGAGATGCCAGGAACTTCAGGTTGCACCAATGGTCGCAGCATGTGTGAGACGAAGGTGCGTGCCGGCTTTGGTGAAGTGCCAGTGAAGGGCACCGTCATGATTTCTTGTGGGGGATTGAGAGCGGCTTTGAGGAGGCGGGCAAAGGCAACTTTTGGCACTGCCTTTTTGTCCGCTGGGATGGGAAGTCCGCCTTCAGCGACGTGGAACACACCTTTGGTGGTGCGGCGGTCGCTGGCGGGGTTGTGGCAGACGCCCTGTTCGACGCGGTAGGAGCTGAGGATGGAGGATTTGAAATCGTCCTGATCGGGTGGGATCGAGAGCATGCGGGAGATGCCGTGGCGTTCCATGATCAAAGCGTCGGCCGGAACGAGTGGTCGGCCGTCTGGGAATGTTTCATTGACCAGATCGTCGCCGAGGTAAGAGCGCAGATAGGCATCGACGTAGGCGTCGGCTGGGCAGAGATAGTTGGAAAGGAGTCGGGTTTTCTCTTGGAAGTTCGCAATTAGAGAGCGACCGAGGTCGAGGAATTCGTGGTTTGATTCATCGCCCACGATTTCAAAGCCACGGGCTGCGAGTTTGAGGTTCACGTATTCACGAAGGCGATTTTCCTCCTCTTTGGATGCGAGGGCAGGGCCATTTTGAGTGAATCCGATTTGATCTTTTAAGTTGGGCATTTCGTTGTTCGGTTCGCGTTTGAATTCTCGTGAGGAGTCTGTGGAGAGATGGTGATGAGATCGAGAGGTTTCCTAGATGTTTTGTTTATCTTGTCGCTTAGAAGCTAGCAGATCTAAATAGCTGCATGAATTTTGGCATAATAGGGGCAGGAAGCATTGCAGCGGTGCATGCGAAGGCGATCTCCGAAATGGCGGGCTCTGAGCTGCATTCCGTCTATAGCCGACGCATAGAGCGTGCCGATGATCTCAAAAAAGCTTATGAGGTGAAGGTTTGTGGCGATCTGGACGATTTCTTGGCGGATCCGGACTTGGAGATCGTGACGATTTGCACGCCATCTGGAACTCACGGTGAGCTAGCGGAGAAAGCCTTGCTGGCAGGGAAGCATGTGATGGTCGAGAAGCCATTGGAGATCACGACCGAGCGGATTGATCAGATGATCCGCATGGCGGGAGAGCAAAAGAAGACTTTGGCGTGTATTTTGAATCGCCGATTCAACCCCGCAATCGCCGCCGCCAAGCGAGCGATGGAAAGTGGCCGGTTGGGAACCGTGACTTCGGCGTCATGTTACGTGAAGTGGTTTCGGGATCAGGCGTATTATGATTCGGCTCAGTGGCGAGGCACCTGGGCGCTCGATGGCGGTGGTTGTTTGATGAATCAGGGGATTCACACCATTGATGCGTTGATTCATCTAGCTGGACCCGTGAAGGCCGTTAGGGGTGCGATGACGGCTCAGTTGGCACATACCGGGATCGAAGTGGAAGATGTGGCAGCGGCAGTGATTGAATTTGAAAGCGGAGCGATGGGAGTGATCGAGGGCTCGACCTGTGCATGGTCGCGGAATGGGCATCCCGCACGGGTCCAACTCTCAGGCACCGAGGGTTCCATTTTTCTCGCGGATGATGCTTTTGAAGAATGGGGGTTCAAAGATGAGACAGAGGCCGATGAAGAAATTCGTTCAAACTTGATGGCGGGATCGGGTCCGGCTCTCGGGGCCGCGGACCCAGAAGCGATCAGTTACGAGCAGCACCAACGGAACTTTGAAGAAGTGGTGGCTGCGATTGGAGAGGGAAGAGAGCCGATGACGTCCGCGGCGGAGGCGAGGAAGTCGGTGGCGGTGATTGAGGCGATTTATGCCAGCGCGCGACAGAGCGGGACTCGAGTGGCAGTTTAACCGCAGATGGACTCAGATGGATGGGATTTCTCTTTATCGCCTTTAGCGATGAAGTCGGTGCTGCGAGCCCTCCTTCGCTGAAGCCACGGAGCGGGAACCCGCAGGAGTCTTCCGGGTTACTTTTTCTCGGCGAGGGTGTTGGTGCCTTCGGCGGTTTCTTTTTTGAGGCGGAGTTGGCCGCAGGCGGCATCGATGTCGTGGCCTTTTTCGAGGCGTAGGGTTGCGGAGACGCCGGCATTTTTGAGGACGTTTTGGAATGCGAGGCAGTGGTCATCGTTGGGGCGGACCCAGTCGAGTCCTTCGACGGTGTTGTAGGGGATCAGGTTTACCTTGGTGCGGATCTTGCGGGCATGGTGCGAAAGGATCTCCGCTTGTTGGAGAGAATCGTTCACGCCTTGGATGAGAATGTATTCCAAGGTGAGTTTTTGTTTCTTCTTCGAGTTCCAGTAATCGAGGGCTTCGAACAAATCTTTGACGGGCCACTTCTTGTTGATGGGCATGATTTGTTGGCGGACTTCATCGGTCGCGCCGTGCAGTGAGATTGCGAGGCGGATTTGTTGTGGGTGTTCAGCGAGTTGGCGGATTTGTGGAACCAAGCCTGAGGTGGAGATGGTGAGATGGCGTGCGCCGAGGTGGAGCGTTTCTTCGCCAGTGATGAGCGAGATGGCTTCTAGCAAGCTGTCAAAATTCGCCATGGGTTCGCCCATGCCCATGAAGACCAGACTGTCGACACGTTCGCCGGAAAGCTGCTCGGCGGCGAGGACTTGTCCGGCGATTTCTGAGGCGTCCAAGTTGCGGGTAAAGCCGGCGAGACCCGATGCGCAGAATTTGCAGCCATAGGCGCAGCCGACTTGCGAGGAAACACAGAGTGTTTGGCGATCCGACTTTTCACCGTAGAGGGCAGGGTTGGCAGGGATCAGGACGCTTTCCACGTAGCGGCCATCGTGAAGGCGGAAGAGGAACTTGCGAGTGGTGTCAGCGGAGCCTTGTGTCTGGGTGTGATCGAGCGAATTGAGGCGGAATGAGTTTTTGAGCTTCTCCCGCAGTGCTGCGGGTAGGTTGGTCATGTCCTCGATCGAGGTGACCTTTTTCTTCCAGATCCAATCGAGGATTTGGGAGCATCGAAACTTCGGTTCGCCCTGCTCCTCGAGCCAGGTGGCGAGGTTGGTAGGAGTGATTCCGGTGAGGGCGAGCATGGGGGTTTTGGAATAAATGCTGAAATGGGAAAAGCTGAGACGCTGAAATGAAGATTCAAAGTTCAGAGCGCAGGTCGTTGGCGGCGGATTTGTTGGGTTCGGGGACGAAGCCAAAATCGTCTGTGGGTTCGAGGGGTGACGTGGCTTCATCTGAACTCTCCACAGCTTCTTCTTCTGGTGCAGGGAGTGATGCGCTTTGAGGTTCCCGTGGGGTGTGATCGATGGGGTTGACGTTTTCGATGGTTTTCGAATCGGGGGCTGCGCGCAGTTCTTCGAATTTGCGAGCGGAGCTGAGGACGCGGGTTTCGAATGAGCCGATGGCTTTGTTGTAGTCTTGGACGGCGGTGCCCAATGAGCGGCCGAGCTTGGTGAAGTGACCGGCAAGGATGCTGAGGCGTTCGTGGAGAGTTTTTCCGAGTTGGGAAATCTCACGTGCGTTGAGGGCAATCGCTTCTTGTCGCCAACCGTAGGCGACGGATCGGAGGAGGGCGATGAGCGTTGTGGGTGTGGCGAGGATGACGCTTTGTTCGATGCCTTTTTCGATCAGCCCTGGGTCGCTTTGGAGAGCGGCGGAGAAAAATGACTCGCTGGGGAGGAATAGGACGGTGAACTCTGGGGATTGATCAAACTGCGAGATGTAGTCTTTCGACGAGAGTTGTTGGATGTGCGTGCGGACTTGGCGTGCGTGACGTAGAAGGGCGTCTTCGCGGGCTTTGTCCTCTGTTGCTTCCAAGGCGTCGAGGAAGGCGTCCATGGGTGTTTTGGAATCGACCACGATGGTTTTCCCGCCGGGCAGGTGGACCACCATATCGGGTCGAAGGCGTTTGCCTTCGTCATCAGTGGTGTTGTGTTGTGTTTCGAAGTCGCAGTGTTCCTGCATGCCCGCAAGTTCGACAACGCGTTTGAGTTGCATCTCACCCCATTGGCCACGGCCGGTCGGTTGGCGAAGGGCTCTAACAAGCGATGCGGTTTCTTTGTGCAAGTCTTGTTGTCCTTCACTGAGGTTTTTGACCTGCTGTTTCAGTTCGGCGTAGGCACCTTCGCGGATTTTTTCGATCTCACCGATGCGGAGTTCGAATTTTCCAAGAGATTCGGCGACGGGTTTGATGAGGTTTTCGATCGCGGTTTTGCGTTTTTCGATTTCACCTTTGGCTTCTTCTGACTGGGTCGCGAGAGATGACTTCGCGAGTTGAAGAAATTGTTCGTTGCTCGCCTTGAGAGCATCGGCCGAGAGGGCTTTGAAGGTGTTGGAGAGTTTTTCTTCGGCGCGTTCGAGCAGGTCTTGTTTTTCTTTTGCTGCTTTCAGCTCGAATTGAAGGTTGGCTTCGAGTTCGGCTACACGAGTTCGAAAAGTTTGCGAGTCCTTCTCAAGCTGGCTGATTTCCGCTTGGGCGTGGGCAAGTCGGGCTTCGAAGTCGGCCGATCGGCGTTCTTCAGCTTTGAATTGTTCGTTGGCGGCAGAAGTTTTGCTAGACGCAGCAAATTTCGTCAGGAGCCATCCAACAAGGATACCGCCGACTGCTGAGCCTGCTGGAACGAGGTAGGGAACGATTTCTTCGGGAATCATGATGGTTTTCTCTTGCGGGCAGGCGATGCCTCGCTTTCGTTTGAGTGTCGCCTACGACTTACCTAACCAAGCCGCGGGCGTTACGCAAACCAAACAGAAATCACTATGGCACATACACTTCCCGAACTCGGATACGCATACGACGCACTAGAGCCTCACATCGATGCTCAAACCATGGAAATCCACCACTCCAAGCACCACAACGCTTACGTTACCAAGTTGAACGACGCGATTTCTGGCAATGCCGACCTCGAAGGCAAATCGATCTGTGAATTGGTCGGTGACCTCTCAGCCGTGCCTGAAGGCATTCGCGGAGCAGTTCGCAACAACGGCGGTGGTCACGCCAACCACTCATTTTTCTGGAAAGTCATCGCTCCAGGCGGTGGAAACGCACCATCGGGTGATCTCGCTGCTGCGATCGACGCCGCATTTGGATCTTTTGATGATTTCAAAGCCAAGTTTGAAGCTGCAGGCGCAACTCGTTTCGGTTCCGGCTGGGCGTGGTTGGTGAAGAAAGATGACGGCTCACTCGCTGTGTGTTCGACCGCAAACCAAGACAGCCCATGCATGGGTGCTAGCATCGCGGGTTGCGATGGCAAGCCCGTGCTCGGCGTTGATGTCTGGGAGCACGCGTATTACCTCAAGTATCAGAACAAGCGTCCTGACTATCTCGCTGCATTTTGGAATGTGGTGAACTGGGATGTGGTTGCTGAAAACTTCGCTGGCTAAGCATTTTAAAACTCAAATAAGGGCGCCACTGAGTTGATCGGTTGCGCCCTTTTTTCATTTTCGTTTCATGATAGTGGGTGTTAACTGTTGGTATGCGAAAAGAAGATTGTCCTGATGCCCCAGAGGTCGAGGACCACCACGACATCACCGAGGAAGAGATTCGGCAGCAGGAGCTGTTTGAGTTGGAGACGCCGGATAGCAGTTTGTTGTCTGGTCCGACATCGCGCTTGCACAACTTGGGCACCTTGTTTCGTGTGGGGTTGGATTTGTTGCGTGGGTTTCGCGCGCTTCATTTTGCGGGACCGTGTGTGACGATATTTGGTTCTGCGAGAACTGAACCTGGTACGGATCATTATGAGTTGGCTCGCAAGATGGGTGCAGCCTGCGCAAAGCTTGGCTTTACTGTGGTGACGGGCGGCGGCCCAGGAATCATGCAGGCTGGAAACCAGGGCGCTTATGAGGCGGGTGGGAAATCGATTGGAGTGAATATCGAGTTGCCGTTTGAGCAGGGTCAGAATCCATACGTTCAGAAGTCGGTCGATATGTATTACTTTTTCACCCGCAAAGTAATCTTAGTAAAGTATTCCTACGCCTTCGTGGTGATGCCTGGAGGTGCTGGAACCTTGGATGAGATGTTTGAGACCATGACCTTGATTCAGACGGGAAAGCTCAAGGGCTTTCCAATCATTTTGATGGGCAAGGATTACTGGCAGCCGTTGATGGATTTCGTGTATCGAATGGCCGAAGCGGGAACCATCAGCCCGGATGACCCTGACTTGATTTTCTTCACGGACGATGTCGATGCGGCGGCAGCTCATATCAAGCGTCACGCTGTGAGGCAGTTCGGCTTGAGGCGAAAACACATCCCGAAACCAATGAAGATCTTGGGTGAGAGTGGCGTAAAAGAGAAGAAGGGGTGAATAAAGATTAACCTTTGATGAATCGTCTCGATCAAATTGGTGCAGTGATTGTGGTGCAGGTGCCGATATCACTGACTGCGATGATTGCTGGAGAGGGGGAGTATGATGATGATTCACCGTAAGCGATGGATGATTGCAATGGCATTGGCACTACTGCTTTCGGGTGGGGTTGTCGCTTTGTTGCCTACCATCGGTGCGACCTTGTTGTTGCATCCACCGAAGAGGCAGATTTACGTCGATATGCCGGACTTTTGTGAGGAGGTTGTTTACCAGGGGGAGGGGGTGGAGTTACGTGGCTGGCGCTGCAATGCTGAGGGAGTTCGACGTGGCACTCTTATCTATCTCCATGGTCATGCCGACAACCGCTCGAGCGGTGTTGGGATTGCGAAACGTTTTCGGAAGCGTGGGTTTGATGTGATTCTCTATGACAGTCGCTCGCATGGTGAGTCAGGTGGCTCGATGATGACATACGGCTATTACGAAAAGCATGATTTAAGGCGTGTGATCGACACCGCGAAGCCGGGTCCTGTGGTGCTTTTCGGCAGCTCCATGGGTGCCGCCGTTGCTTTGCAGTTAGCCGCGGATGATAAGAGGGTTTCCGGTGTGGTTGCAGCGGAAGCCTTTTCTGATTTGCGTACGGTGGTCACCGAGAGGGCGCCATTCTTCTTTGGGGGGTGGGCTGTGGAGAAAGCCATTGAGAAAGCTGAGCACAAAGGACATTTCGATGTTGATGCCGTGAGTCCTGCCTTGGCTGCTCGTGAAGTCAGCGCTTCGGTTTATTTGATTCATGGAGAGCTCGATAAGGCGACGCCGCCAGATCACTCAGAAAGGATTTATCAAGAGTTGAGGGGGGCAAAGTATCTGGTTCTTGTCCCGGATATGGGCCACAACGAGTCGCTGCATGGGGATGTGTGGGGTGACATTGA
Source organism: Luteolibacter sp. (assembly GCA_043566505.1). Taxonomy (GTDB): domain Bacteria; phylum Verrucomicrobiota; class Verrucomicrobiia; order Verrucomicrobiales; family Akkermansiaceae; genus Luteolibacter. Next base: position 2,639,734 of record CP121322.1, read on the forward strand.
GCAGTGGGTCGATGAGGTGGTTCCTATCATTGAAGAAGATCATTCTTGATGGTCGATTTTTGATTATTGATCTGCTAGCCTTTGGGAAACCTATGAAATATCCACAGTTACTTTTGGTCGGGCTTTTTGGATTACTGGTCTCGTGTGTCAAAGATAGAAGCGATCCTTATGAGCCGGATCTTCCGTTTAAGCCGGCTAAGACCGGTGAGAATACACAGCATCCAGGTTACGGGCCATACATGAAGGCGTGTCATCAATGTCACCAACAAGCGGATCCATTGACGCTATCGGAAGACAAATGGACGATGACGGTTCCCGCGATGGCGAAGCATGCGGGGGTGACGGAGAAAGAAGGGGAGCAGATTTTGGATTTCATTCTGAGTCTGAAATCCGAGGGGATGAGGTGAAGGGGTGTAGTCGGTGCTGCGGGCCGCAGCACCCTACCTTTTTTTGAAGAGCGGAGTGCCGTCGCTGCCTATCCTTTGGGGAGGAAGTAGCTGCGTTGTTTTTCTGAGATGGGAAGACCGATTTTTTCCATGACGGCGAGCATGTCTTCCCAGACATCGCGCTTGGTGGTGTTGTCACTTTGGCTACGCAGAAGGTAACTCGGGTGGTAGCTGGCGCGTGCGGGAATGCCGTTGAATTCGTGCCATGACCCACGCATGGAGGCCACGGGCCCAGAGAGTCCTAACAAGCCTTCAGCTGCGGTTCCGCCGAGGGCGATGATGACGCTGGGTTGGACGATGGAGATTTCTGCGTGAATGAATGGCATGCAGGCTTCCAGCTCTTCTGGAGAGGGCTTGCGGTTGTTGGTAGTTTGCCGTGGGGTGGAGGGTCGGTATTTGACGATGTTGGAGATGTAAACATCGTCGCGGCTGATCCCCATGGCTTTGAGGATGCCGTTGAGCTTCTCGCCTGCGGGACCAACGAAGGGTTCTTTTCGGCGTTCCTCTTCGTGCCCCGGTGCTTCGCCAACGAGCATGATTTTTGCTTCGGGGTTGCCCGTAGCGAAGACCATGGTTTGCCGCAATGTGCCGAGGTCATGGATCGGTGGCCATGACTTGGCTTGCTTGTAGAGAGAGTTGAGTTTCTCCGCCTTGCTGGTGCCTTCGATTTTGAGGGTCGGTGGGGCAGCGGGAGTTTCCGCTGTCGGTGGTGGAGTGGCCGAGAGTTTGATCTCGGGAGCAGGGGTGACTTTGGTGGGTGCCTCAGGTTGAACGTCCGCTTGCGGGGTGGTTTTCTGGCCGCGAGCTTTGATGTAGAGTTCGCGTAGTCCGTCGCGCGCTTCGCCATCGAGCCAGATGTGCGTCTTTCCACGAGCCTGCTCGGCTTTGAGGAAATCGATGACGGTGTCTACGGGGCGCATGGGGGAATAAATGCTGAAAAGCTGAAATTGGAAATGCTGAAATCAGTTGGAATTACATTCCGCCGGACTGTTTTTGGATGATGTCGCGGAGTTGGGTTTGGAATTCGAGGATGTCTTCTTCGCTCGGGCGGTAGCTTGGTGTTTCGGGGTCGAGGCTGGGTCGGCCGGTTTGGTCGATCATCCAGATGGCTTTTTCGCCATCACTGAATACCACACGGCCGCTGACCATGGCGCCGGGTAGTGTGACGCTGTCCATCGTTACGCTGACACTGCTGGTGCCGACGGGAGTGGCTGCGGCTTCGATGACTTCTGGAGTGTCCTCTGGCTTGGGTTCTTCTTCCTTCTCTTCGATCAGCTCGATGCCGAGGTCGAGGATGAGGAACCGGGTGTCCATGTAGGTGATCAAGATCTCGTGCTTGTCTTTGAGATGCTTTTGCAGGTCGGGCATCGATGCACCATCGGCGGCGAGCTGCTTGAGGGAATCGACTTGCTCTGGGGTGAGCTTGCTGGCGCTGAACATGTTTAGATGCTGCGCATCTGGTCGAAGGTCTTAAAGGCTAAAAACGAGCGGGGCTCGTGTTCTTGGTTCTTAGTTCTTGGTTCTTGGTTTTATTTGGCTCCGCGTAGGAGAGGCAATATTGGATTTTGCCATGTTGGGGAGTATTTGAGAGGGTTTGCGTCAGATGCGAGAGGTTCTGAGGGAAACATTTGGGTTTGAGGAGTTTCGAGGCGGGCAGGAGCCGGTGATTGAGGCTTTGTTGGACGGTCGTTCGGCCTTGGCAGTGTTTCCGACGGGCGGTGGCAAGTCGATGTGCTACCAGTTGCCAGCCTTGATGATGGATGGCCTGACGTTAGTGATTTCTCCGCTGATCGCCTTGATGAAGGACCAAGTGGATGCGCTGCAGGCCAAGGGCGTGGCGGCGGCGCGATTGGATTCGACCTTGGAGTTGGATGAATTGCACCAGATCTACGACCAGATGGATGCAGGAACTTTGAAATTGCTCTACATCGCGCCAGAGCGATTGGCGAACGAGCGGTTTCGCCGCCGAATCGTGAAGTCCAAGTTGGCGATGGTGGCGATTGATGAGGCGCATTGTATTTCTGAATGGGGTCACAATTTCCGGCCCGACTACTTGAAGATCGCGCGGTTTTGTAAGCGGATCAAAGTGCCGCGTGTCTTGGCGTTGACGGCGACGGCGACTCCGCAGGTTGCGAAGGAGATTCGGAAGCGATTCAAGATCGCGCAGAAAGATCATGTGCAGCTGAGTTTTCATCGGCCGAACCTCGACCTTCGAGTCACTCCATGTTCGGCGGACGACCGCAAGGAAGTGCTGTTGTCACGATTGCAGGAAGCCATGGGTGCGGCGGTGGTGTATGTGACACGGCAAGAGACCGCAGAGAATGTCGCGACCTTTTTGCAAAAGCAGGGATTGCCTGCGCAGGCGTATCACGCGGGCTTGCCAAGCGAGTTTCGGAGCGAGGCGCAACAGAAGTTCATGTCGGGCGAAACACCGATCATTGTCGCGACTATTGCGTTCGGCATGGGGATTGATAAGTCGAACATTCGCCATGTGATCCACTACAACTTGCCGAAGAGTTTGGAGAACTACACGCAGGAGATTGGTCGGGCAGGGCGTGATGGTGAGTTGGCGGTGTGCGAGTTACTGGCTTGTGGCGATGATCTAACCGTTTTGGAGAACTTCATCTATTCGGATACACCCTCGGCGCGAGCGTTGGGTCATCTGGTGGATCGGATTCTTCGCTTGGGAGATAAGTTTGATATCTCGATCTATGATCTGGCGGTGACGTGCGATATTCGTAATTCCGTCATTTTCACGGTGATTGCGTATTTGGAAACCGATGGGATTTTGGAAGCGACGGGAACTTTTTATGGAACGTATCGCTTGAGGTTGTTGCGAAGCAAAGATCAGATTTTGGCAGGCTTGTCTGCGACGGATCGGCGCCTTGTTTCGAAGCTGTTGGCGATGGGCAAAGAAGGTCGTTCGTGGCTTCAGTTTGAGCCATCGAACCAAGCAGCCGAGTTGGGAGTGAATCGTGAGAAGGTCGTTGCGATCTTAGGTGGCCTGGAAGGGTCGGGTGAGGCCATGGTCAAAGTTTCCGGTGTGCGGCAAGGATACAAGCTGAAGAAGGATCCCGGGAATTTGCGGGAATTGGCGCAGCGCTATGCGGAGTTGTTTCACCAGCGGGAAGCTGCCGATCTCAAACGTTTGTCGCAGGTCTTGGAGATCTCATCGGAAAAAGGATGTTTGACCGGGTATTTGACGAGCCACTTTGGCGAGAAGTTGGATGGGCCCTGCGGTCATTGTGATCGCTGCCGTGGTGTGAAGGGCCAGGTCGTCGAGCGACCCGAGTCGCGCAAACCGACGGATGAGGAATGGGCGATTGTGCGCAAGCTAGCGGATGAAAAGCATGCCGCCTTAGGAACGCCCAGACAGTTGGCGAGGTTTTTGTGTGGGATGAGCAGTCCTGCTACCTTGCGTGCGAGGATGACGCGGCATGATGCTTACGGGATGTTCGCGGAAATGCCGTTTCAAGAAGTAGAAGCAATCGCGGAAACGATTTGAGGTAAATGCTGAAATTAGAAATGCTGAAAAGCTGAAATTTGTGCGAATCGTTATGTGCTCCGCGCAATTCATTCGCGTCGATGGGCGAATCATTGGCGCGGACCCCGCAAGTCATTAGCATTAGAGCCGTGCTTTAGCTCGACTTTCGACTTTCAGACTTTTGACTTTTAGACTGAAACTGCAGAGCTGTTTCCTTGTCTACGGGAGCGTGAGGAGAATGTCCGCGCTGTGGGTGGCGGTTAGGGGTGGGGCGTTGCGGGGGACGAGGATGGTGTCGCCGCGGTTGTAGGATTTGCCTGATGCGCTTTGAATGCTTCCGCTGATGAGGGTCACAATGGAAAAGGTATCTGGGTCGGATTGCGGGATGGGATCGCCGCTGGCAACGAAGTGACGCTCGGTGATGAAGTGGTGGCTTTCAGCGATAACCTCATCGGTGGGCTTGTCCATTTTTGGTTCGGTGTCAGCGAAGTCGATGCTGGCGAGCGATTCATCGATGTGCAGCTCACGGGGTTTGCCGTCGAGTCCTACGCGATTCCAATCGAAGACGCGGTATGTCGTGTCCGAGTTCTGTTGGATTTCGTGGATGAGGAATCCGGCGCCGATCGCATGGAGTCGGCCAGAGGGGATGAAGATGGAGTTGCCAGGGTTGGGTTTGATGGCGTGGATGCAGTCGGCGACGGTGCCATTGCCGATGGCTTTTTTAAATGACTCGCGGGTCACTCCATCTTTGAGGCCGACGTAGAGTTTGGCGTCTGGGTCGCAATCGGCGATGAACCACATTTCCGATTTCGCTTCGCCGCCGAGTTGGCTGGCGAGCTGAGCGGGTGGGTGGACTTGAATCGAGAGGTCCTGGCGGGCATCGAGGATTTTGATCAGGATTGGGAAGCGGTCGCTGTTGAATCCTGTGCCGAAGATTGCCTCGCGTTGTTGAGTCCAGAGGTCATGGAGGGTTTTTCCAGCGAGTGGGCCATCGTTGACGACCGACTGAGCTTCGGGTCGGTCGACCATTTCCCACGCCTCACCGATTGGGCCTGAGTTTTCGGGGAGTTCACGGCCATAAAACGACTCCAGTAAGCGTCCGCCCCAGACGCGTTCCATGTAGAGGGGGGTGAAGGTGATGGGTTCCACGCCGCAGTTTATGGGAGCTTGATCGGTTGGATGCAAGGGCAGAGCACGAATTGTTGCGGTTCTCGCTGTAGGCAAGCATTGACGCAGGCGCTTTGGGCGGTTGTTATCGGCATTCGCCGCTGGCCCTATGGATTATTCATCAAAAATCGCCAATACCGTTTCCTCAATCCCAAGATCTGGGATTCGTGATTTCTTTGAACTCGTTCAAGGGCGGGATGATGTCATTTCCTTGGGCGTGGGCGAGCCCGACTTCGCTACGCCGTGGCACATCCGTGAGGCTGCGATTTACTCACTCGAAAAAGGCCAAACAACCTACACCTCGAACTTGGGGTTGCTGTCGTTGCGCAAATCGATCGCCAAATATGTCGGTGGTTTCTTTGGCGTTGATTACGATGCTGCGGGTGAAGTCTTGGTGACTGTGGGGGTCTCTGAGGCCATCGACATTGCATTGCGTGCTTTATTGAATCCTGGCGACGAAGTCATTTACCATGAACCTTGTTATGTTTCCTATAGCCCGAGCATTGCCTTGGCCTATGGGGTGGCGGTTCCAGTGGAGACTACCAAAGAGGATGGCTTTTCGTTGAAGCCAGAGGCATTGGAAAAAGCGATCACTGAGAAGTCACGGGTCTTGATGTTAAACTTCCCGACCAACCCGACAGGTGCCTGTGCATCGCGTGAGGATTTGGAAGGGATCGCGAAGTTGGCGATTGAGCATGATTTGATTGTCATGACCGATGAGATCTACAGTGAGCTTCGTTACGATCCTGAGAAGCACATTTCCATCGCGTCCTTGCCTGGGATGCGGGAGCGCACGATTTTACTGCATGGTTTTTCAAAGGCCTTTGCGATGACGGGTTTCCGATTGGGCTACGCCTGTGCGCCGCAGCCGATTATTGAGGCAATGATGAAGATTCACCAATATTCCATGTTGTGTGCGCCCATCATGAGTCAGAATGCTGCACTTGAGGCATTGGAAAATGGTCAGGCAGCGGTTGAGGAAATGCGGTCGAGCTACCATCAACGCCGAGATTTCTTGGTGAGGCGGCTCAATGAGATCGGTCTTGATTGTCATTCTCCAGGTGGCGCGTTTTACGTTTTCCCTGACATCCGCTCGACTGGCTTAAGTAGTAAAGATTTTGCGATGAAGTTGCTTGAGCAAGAAGACGTCGCCTGCGTGCCGGGCAATGCCTTCGGTCCATCAGGTGAAGGTTTCTTACGTTGTTGTTACGCCACCGCCTTTGATGATATTCGCACCGCAATGGATCGCATGGAGCGATTTGTGAATCAGCTTTGATATCATGAATGATCTAGTCGTGAATGAGCCACAGCGTCTGACTAGGGCGCACGTTGTGCCATTTGCTGTGTTCATGGGCTTTCTGCTTTTGCTGCAGTTTGTGGGTCCCTTGATTGAATGGGATCATCCAGCGGCGCCGTGGTGGCGGCAGGACCCAGCGCAATGGGTGTATCCCATGCAGACCTTAGTCACCTTGGGAGTGGTGTTTTACTTCTGGAAGTTCTTTGAGTTTCGGTGGTCGTTGAAGTGGAGTTTGGTGGCGGTCGTCTTTGGCGCAATCGGCATCGGGTTTTGGCTGTTGCCGACCACCTTGTATGATCATTGGGGATTGTCGGGTGAGAGCCGTGGTTGGATGAAATGGTTGGGTGTTGAGGCGCGTCGGGACGGGTTTGATCCTGGTGTCTTTGAGGATCCGGCGGCGTATTGGATCTCGTTGACCTTGAGATTTGTTCGGGCGGCGATTGTGGTGGCATTGGTCGAAGAGATTTTCTGGCGCGGATTCATGATGCGGTTTGTGTGCGATTGGGAGGGCGACTACTGGAAGCAGCCCTTTGGCAAGGCCACGTGGCTTTCGTATTTGATTGTCACCGGATTGTTCATGGCTGCCCATGCGCCGGTCGATTGGGCGGGGGCGTTTGTTTATGGTTCGCTGACTTACCTGCTCTGTGTTTGGAGCAAGAATCTCGGTGCCTGTGTGGTGATGCACGCCGTTGCGAATTTCCTGATGGGGATTTACATCATGACGTATGGGAAATACGGGTTGTGGTGAGCGATGTTTGAACTGCCATGATGAATTAGCCAGCCATGCGAATTGCGATTGTCGGATGCGGTAGTGCTGGACCAGCGGCGGCGACCTTGTTGAGTCGGCAAGGACATGAGGTCACCTTGTTTGAACGCGCGCCAAGTTGCAAAGCGGTGGGAGCGGGTTTCTTGCTGCAGCCGTCGGGCATGGAGGTCTTGGGTCGGCTGGGCATTTTGGACGATGTCATGAAGCATGCTGCCAAGGTCGATCGCTTGCATATTTTGGATGAGCAGAACCAAGAGTTATTGGATCTGCATTACGGTGAGCTCAGCGACGGAAGTTTTGGTGCGGGGCTACATCGGCCGGTATTGTTGCACTACTTGATGAAATCGATGGAGGAGGCTGGGGTAAATCTTGTGTGGGGGTGGCCGGTGGGAGATGCGGTAAGGGAGAAGGGGAAGTGGACGATGGTCGCGACGGACGGTCGCGAGAGCTCAGGATTTGATTTGTTGGTAGTTGCCGATGGCGCGCGGTCGAAATTGAGGTCGCTGACACAATCTCATGGTGTGAACCGTGGTTATCCATGGGGAGCGCATTGGTTCATAGGAAAGAACAAGGGAGTGTTTCCTGAGAACGAGTTGTATCAAGTCGTTCAGGGGACGCGGAAGCTCGGCGGTTTTTTGGCGACGGGTCAGGATCTCGACCACGGCGATCCGATGGTCAGTTTGTTTTGGAGCATTCGGATTGCGGATGATGAGCGGTTGAGGTCGCGTCCATTGGACGACTGGAAGCGCGAGATATTGAGGCTGTGTCCGAAGGCGGAGGTCTTGTTGGATCAGATCGAGTCGTGGGATCAGGTGCTGACGGCCCGCTATGGGGATGTGCGGCTGCAACGTTGGTATGGTGAGGGAGTCGTGGTTTTGGGCGATGCGGCGCATGCCATGAGCCCGCAGCTCGGGCAGGGGGTGAATTTGGCCTTGGCCGATGCCGCCTGCTTGGCGGATTGCCTTGGGGACTTATCGATAAATCAGGCCTTGAAGGAGTATCAGCGGAGGCGGAGGTGGGCCTTGGGGTATTACCAATTTGCGACCCGCTGGCTTACCCCGTGGTTTCAATCGGACTTCGAATGGTTGTCGCCGATTCGGAAGCTTGCATTTGCGATTGGTGGGCGGATTCCATGGGCTCGAAAGCTCATGACCCTGACCATGGCGGGGAAAATCGGGCATTGAGCGGGTTTTCCCGCCGTTATCTCATATTTTCCCTTGTCAAAGACCCGCTGCATCATTCATACATCCGCGCCTTGCGGGAGTTCAGGCTCCCTAAAGACACGACAAACAGAATGGGTAGGTGGCCGAGTGGTTAAAGGCGGCAGACTGTAAATCTGCTCTCATCGAGTACGCTGGTTCGAATCCAGCCCTGCCCACCATTCTGTTGGTTCATTGGTCAACGGTCACCAGACATTGGTGGCCTTTTTTTGTGTTCAGAGGGCTGGATGAGAACCAGCGCTGAGAGCGCAGCTCGAAGTTCGAGGGTTTGAGCCGGAGCGAAGCGGAGTCGGATCGAGCGCAGCGAGGTCAATCCAGCCCTGCCCACCATTCTGTTGGTTCATTGGTCAACGGTCACCAGACATTGGTGGCCTTTTTTTGTGTTCAGATTTCTGACGGGTGGAAGCAGCAGAGGGAGGCCGCGCTTCTCTCTGAAGACGTGATCTACGGTGCTGCGGGCCCTCCTTCGCTACCTCCTACGCCAAGGCTCCGGCGGTCAGGAAAGCTACGGCGCGGGAACCCGCGGCACCCTACCGGTTGATGGTTTTCTATGAGGGCTGACTGATGGGGAATGAGTCATCGTCATCTGATTTCGTAGCGTCCTTTTCCACTGAGCGGATCAGTCCGAGGTAGGAGAATGTGCCGATCAGGTAGAGGCCTGCGGTCATCAGGAAGATTTGCCAGTAGGGGAAATCGTTGGCGCGAAGGAGTTGGAAGCTACGGGCGGAGATCCACCATGCGCCGCTCCACATGGCTCCGTTGCAGGCGCTGAGGAGTTCGCGGTTGTGTTCGCCGACGTAGCGCATGATCAGCTCGCTAGTGGATGGTGCGGCCATGTTCATGAGTGGCTGGCGCAGAATAAAGCAGAAGGTGGCGAGTGGGAGCGCCCATGTGATAGCGCGCATGAGCTCAGTGAGGCCGAGGACGACCAAGAGGAGCATCGCGATGGTTTGCACGCCGAGGATGGCGCCGCGCCAACCGAGTCGGCGTTTGATTTCAGGGACACTGAGGCCGATGAATAAGACAAGGAGGTTGCTGAAAAACGAGTAGGCCGAGTAATCGCGTGCGCTGACGTTGTGGACGTTGCTGAAGAAGAGGTTGAGGAATTGGATGCTGAGTCCCGCGCCTGTGGCGATGCAGACCGTGGGAAAGATCGAGCGGAGGATGACGGGGATGTCATGCCGTGGGATGTGCATCCAGTGTTTGAGAGATTGCTGCGTGGGCGGCGAGTTGGGCAGTCGGGCGTAGAGGAAAGGGGCGCTGCAGGCGATCAGGGTGACCGTAACGAGAGTGGTGTGTTCGTTGAGAGGCAGAAGGAATGAGCCTAGTTGAACCGAACCGATGGCTTGGAGGATGGTCGAGAGGACGGAACCGCAGATGCTAGCGGCGGCCCATGTGGCGAAGAGTAGGCTGAGGGCTTCGCTGGAGCGATCGTCTGGGGTGAGGCGGAGGATCATCGGCAGGCTCGCGACGTTGATCATCAGAATGGCCACGCCGGTTCCGAGGAATGAGACCGTGGCATAGTTGAGCATGCCGAGGCGGGAGAACTCGATCGATGCTAAGGTAGCGATTGGGTAAAGGATGGAGCCCGCGATGATGACGGGTTTGAGTGGTTTCCCGCGGAGCCAGAGGCCAGCGGGTAGAGCGAGGACCAGGGCGGCCAGGAAGCGGTTGGAGCCGAGGGCGGCGATGGTGGGGTCATCGAACCCTTCTTGCTTCAGGAAGAGGTTGAGGAGCAGGAACTGAGTGGCCGTGATCAGGTTGATCATGAACTGCCCACAGGCAAACAAAACGACGGGACGCGGGAGCGACCGGTAGTTTTGAATCCAGGTGGGCAGGCGAGGCATGGAAGATAAAAGCTGAAGTAGGAAACGCTGAAATTATGAAATCTGCGCGTTGCGCGGGTTCAGTTGCGTTTGATGAGGTGAATGAACCGTAGATGGACGCGGATGGACACAGATTTTTTTAAGCAAAAAGGCATGCCTGCGGAGAGCTGGCATGCCTTTGCGTGAATTGAGTGAACCAAGAACAGCGGCGAAGCCGCTACGCCTTGGTGTAGACCTCGGCGCCTTGTTCGACGAATTCTTTGGATTTTTCCTCCATGCCTTTTTCGAGGGCTTCGTCTTCGGAGAGACCTTGTTTGGCGGCATACTGACGGACGTCTTCGCTGATCTTCATCGAGCAGAAGTGCGGTCCGCACATGGAACAGAAGTGAGCGGTTTTGGCGCCTTCTTGTGGGAGGGTTTCGTCGTGGAACTCACGTGCTGTAACAGGATCGAGTCCGAGGTTGAATTGGTCTTCCCAACGGAATTCGAATCGGGCCTTGCTGAGGGCGTTGTCGCGGTATTGGGCACCTGGGTGGCCTTTCGCTAGGTCGGCAGCGTGAGCGGCGAGCTTGTAGGTGATAACACCTTCTTTGACGTCGTCTTTGTTCGGCAGGCCGAGGTGTTCTTTCGGTGTGACGTAGCAAAGCATGGCGCAGCCGTACCAACCGATCATGGCGGCACCAATGCCACTGGTGATGTGGTCGTAGCCAGGAGCGATGTCGGTGGTGAGCGGCCCAAGCGTGTAGAACGGCGCTTCGTGGCACCATTCGAGTTGCTTGGCCATGTTCTCTTCGATCATGTGCATCGGAACGTGACCAGGACCTTCGTTCATGACTTGGCAACCTTTGGCCCATGCACGAGTGGTGAGTTCACCTTGCACTTCGAGTTCACCGAACTGGGCTTTGTCATTGGCGTCTGCAATGGAGCCGGGACGGAGTCCGTCGCCGATCGAGAAGCTCACATCGTAAGCGGCGCAAATGTCGCAAATTTCATCCCAGTGAGTGTAGAGGAAGTTTTCTTTGTGATGGGCGAGGCACCACTTGGCCATGATGGAACCGCCGCGTGAAACGATGCCGGTCATACGGCTCGCGGTCATTGGCACGAAGCGGAGAAGCACGCCGGCATGGATAGTGAAGTAGTCGACGCCTTGCTCAGCTTGTTCGATCAGGGTGTCACGGTAGAGTTCCCATGTTAGATCTTCCGCTTTGCCATTCACTTTTTCGAGCGCCTGATAGATTGGCACGGTGCCGATCGGGACAGGGGAGTTGCGAAGGATCCATTCGCGAGTGGCGTGGATGTTTTTGCCGGTGGAAAGGTCCATCACTGTGTCGGCACCCCATTTGGTGGCCCAGCGCATTTTTTCCACTTCCTCTTCGATCGATGATGCGACCGCGGAGTTGCCGATGTTGGCATTGATTTTCACCAAGAAATTGCGGCCGATGATCATCGGTTCGCATTCGGGGTGGTTCACATTGAGTGGGATGATGGCGCGACCTGCGGCGACTTCGCTGCGGACAAACTCAGGGGTGATCTCGTCGGGGATGCGTTGTGGGAAGCGGCTGAAGACGTGTGGTGTGTAGGGGCTGTCTGGCGACTGCGTGGAGCCGGCGTGTTGCTTTTCGAGATCACTGCGCAGGATGTCATCTTTCATGTCGGCGATCTGCGCGCGGCGCATGTTTTCGCGGATCGCGATGTATTCCATTTCCGGCGTGATGATGCCTTGGTCGGCGTAGTATTTTTGGGTCACCGGTCTGCCCGTTGCGCGGAGCGGTTGACGGCGGTCGGCGGTGAGTCCGGCGAACTCTTTGAGTTGGTTGGCGCGTTCGGCTTGCGAAGCGAACTCGGCATGTTTCTCGGTGAGGTAGCCATTGTCTTGAGGTTGGACGGGGCGACCGTCGTAGGCTTCGACGTCGCCGCGCTTCATGATCCAGTCTCTGCGCAGCGCAGGCAGTCCTTCTTCGACAGAGCCCTTGAACTCGGGGTCGCCCCATGGGCCGGAGCAATCATAGACTCGGAAAGGATCATTTTTGTGGATGTCTCCGTTAAACGACTTCGTGTCCTGCAGTGTGATTTCACGCATGGGCACCTTCACTTCGGGGTGGATGGAGCCTTCGACATAAACTCGAGTGGATGCGGGGAGTGGTTCGCGTGAAGCGTCGTGGGATTCTTGAGTGTCCGTTTGGGTCGATTCGTCGGGTGAGATCATAGCGGGTATTCTTATGGAATGGTTTGGGGTCTGGGAATGCAAAAAGGCCGTGCGGGATGCACGGCCGTAGGGGAAAGAAGTCGGTTGGTGGCGGACTTCCTACGGCGGCATGATCCGCATCAGGTTCGGAGGGTCTCTGCCGCGCGATGGCTGATCTCGGCTTCTCGGTCGTGAAGCACCCCTGTCGACATTAGGTTGGACGCATTACCGTGTGGTGCAAATAAAAAACCGACTCTCCTCTGAGGGAGAGTCGGTTTTTAGGGGTATTGTGAGGGGTGTTTCTCGGGGGGATCTTTTCTAGAGGGATCGTTCGTTTGCCACTGACGTTGAACTTGAGCTAACGCTATGCTGGTGGCACCCGAATGGCCAGAAACCGGCAGGTCGGATTGATAATAGGCCTATATGAAAAGCCTCGAATCCCCTTGATACAAAGGATTTACGGCTATTCAGGGAACAGCTTCATGCAAAGTCGGCCGACTTGTGTCGCTGTCTGCAACACGTCTTTGTTCATTTCATCGCTGCGGCAGTAGATGCCGAGTGTGAAAGCTTGAGGGAGCAAAAACTCGAAAGCTCTCACATGGGCGAGGCCTTGTCCTTCCGGGCCGAGGCGTGGAATGGCATTGCCGGGTGCGAGAAGAATGCCGAGTCCTGCGGCCGCAGCATCGGCCGCGTGCAATTCGCTACCAAACTCTTCGACGTTGGCGGGTTGTAGACCGTAGGCTTGTTCGCACCAAAGTTTGATGGCGCTGCCGAAGTTGGAGATTTGGCTGGAGTCTGGGATCAGCACGCTGGTTCTCAAGATATCGGGGAAACTGAAATTATTCGGATCGAAATCATGGAACTGTGGATTCCACGCAACCGTGATGCCGCGTTCACGGCGAATGACGGCTTCTTGGATTTTTGATGACAGGCCCGCATTGAGGAATCTGCATCCCACGACGATATCGAGTTGGCCTGATTCGAGGGCCTTGATCCAGTCACCGTCTGCCTCAACGAAAATGGGCTTCACCCCATCGGGGCAACTTATTTGGTCTTGGCTGGCTTGGATCTCGTTGGAGAACCATGAGCGGTCGAGACCAATGTTCAGCTCGTGATCGATGCGGCGGCTAATTTCGCGCATGCCGGAAATGAAGGTGATGTATTCATTGCAGACCTCATCGGTTTTATCGAGGAATGCCAGTCCGTCTGTGGTGAGGCGAGTTTCTGAGTTCGAGCGGTCGAGTAGGATGAGTCCGGTTTCGGCTTCGAGTCGGTTCACGATCTGGCTCACCGTCGGTTGCGAGATATTCCATCGTTTTCCCGTCTCCGTGAAACTGCGGCAATTGGCGAGGTATCTGAATACCAGCAAGGATGATAAATCGATTTCCATGGGTTTAGGTATTCGATGCGGAGTTGAGGCACTCTGTGAGTTCAGCGTATGGGTGCTGCTTTTTCAGAGCTGCGGAAAACAGATAGCTGGGCCAATTCGGGTCGGCGGCGACCAATCCCATCCAGCTCGATTCGGGTCGGAGTAAGATTTCATCATCGCCGATGTTTTTGTCTCCTTTGAGTCGGCCATCCTTGGCGCCGGCGCTTGAAAGCTCCTCGAGCAATGTTTTGGAGGCAATGGGATCGCCAATTTCTTCAATCACCCATTTGCCTGCTGCTAGGTCTTTGGGGTGAGTGGGTTTGCCCTTTTTGTATTTTTCTCCTGGGTGGAAACTCCACGGGATCTTTTCAAGGTGGATGATTTCGAGTCGGTTCGAGATATCCAGCCCTGCACCAAAGTAGACATCGCATTCTGAGCTGAGGAGCGCGGCATTGAATTTTTCAGGTTCAATTCTCAGGTGGCACGGACGGAAGAGGTTTTTGATGTGGATTCGGTTGAGGATGTAGGAGAGCGCGCCGCCACGGAAAAATTCGCCAGAAGCAGCAAAGCGAAGGATTCGGCCTTTGCGGTGAAGGGCGCGGATTTCCTCTCCGAGGTGGATGAGGCTGCGCGATAGGGGGGCGGTTTTTGAGAGAAGGTCGACACCGAAGGGGGTGGTTTCGAGGGACTTATCGGGAAGTTCGCTGAAAAGGTTGTGGCCCACTTTCTTTTCAAAGTTTTGGCAGACCTTCTTCACAACTGCGCGGCTAGTGCGCAATTCGAGTGCCGCATTTGTATAAGATCCCTCGCGATTGATCGCGTGGAAGACTTCTAGGTGGCGAAATGTCAGATTCGGGAGCTCTTTTAGCTCACTGAAGCTGGACCTGAAATCGGAACTCATGATGTGTGGGGTGTTAAAATGCGGGGGGAATACTCACTTTAGATACCTTGTATGGTGACGAATTAAAATGTTTTTGCGATTACGTGAAGAAATTCTTGATTCGCAGTCCACTTTAACCAAGGTTCGCGCCCGCACGGGGCGTAGCTCAGCCTGGTAGAGCGCTGCGTTTGGGACGCAGATGTCGTCAGTTCGAATCTGGCCGCCCCGACCACTTTAAAAAGACCATCCGCTTGCGGGTGGTCTTTTTTGTGTGCGGGAATGATGTTTGGCGCAGTCTGTCGCTGGCTAATTTGCGGAGTGGAGGTAGGTTCTTCGTGCTCATGTCTCTTTACCGGCACCAATTGTTTCCGCGGTTCTATGATTTTCTCATGGGTCTAGGACACCTTGATGAACGTCGTTCTGCTCACCTGTCGACTGTTCGAGGCAAGGTTCTCGAGGTTGGGATCGGCACGGGACGCAACTTGCCATACTACCCAGAACAGGTGACCCACATCACGGGGCTCGACAACAACCCGGGGATGCTTCGTCAGCTACGCACTAAGCGGTCAAGGCATGAATTGGAGATAACCCCAGTATTGGGAAGTGCGCGGAGGATGCCGTTCGGTGATGATTCTTTCGATACCATCGTGTCGACTCACAGCCTATGCAGTATCACCGACCGAAAACGGGCACTGTTGGAAATTAGGAGAGTTCTCAAACCCGATGGGCGGTTTGTTTTTTTGGAGCATGGACGAAGTCCTGATGAGCACGTCGCGAAGTGGCAGTCGCGCTTGAACGGAATACAAAAGCAGTTCGCGGTGGGTTGCGTGCTGGATATGCAGGTTGATAGGGAAATCCAAGATGCGGGTTTCGAGTGTGTAGAGCTCCACAAGGGTTATCACCCTAGAGAATCGAAAACCCATGGATACCTCTACGAGGGGGTAGCGGTGATTTCTCAGCGTGACCTTTGAAGGCGAGCCTCTAGAAAGAGTGCTTACTTCACGACTTTACCGCCGAGGGAAAGGATGCGTGCGTTGCCTTTAGCTGTCTCGGCTTCTGGGATATTTCCGTCGCGGACATACATCTGCGACAAACTTGTCCATGCGAGTAGGTCGTTGGGCTTTAGGTTCACGGACTGCAAGCCGCAGCCGATAGCTTCTTTGACTTTATCCGTTTTCAGAAGCGCCATGCCAAGAGCATGCCAACCATCGAAGAACTCCGGGTCAATCTCGACACATTTGCGATAGAGTGGGATCGCTTTGTCGAAGTCGCCAACTGCCAGGTGGCCATTGGCATCGTCGAATAGTGTTTCGATGTCGTTATCGCTCACGATTACTTATAAAGCCTTTCGACTTTAGCGGCTTCGGTTTCGGTTCCAAGCCATTCGGTTAAGGCGATGTTCGCGTTTTGCCGTACGGTTGAGGATAGTTCGAGGTCGAGTTCTCCGCTGACATTGTCGCTTTGAATCCATTGGCGTTCTTTGACGAAGATGATGTAGGCGCTGGACGGTCCGATGACAGGTTCTGCGAGCGAGCCTGGGTCAACGTCGCGCGCGGCATTGAAGAGGTTGCGCGGTTGGCTGTAGGGCAGAGCTTGGCTGGTTTGATCGAAGTCTTCAAAGACGGTGACTTTCTCGATGCCATTTGCGGATGCAGAGTCCTCGAAGGACTTGCCAGCATCCAAGTCTGCTTGAATCTCCTGAAGCAGCTCATTGGCGGCCTCTTTGAGGGCTTCGGTGCTCTTCTCGCGGACGTATTGTTCAAACACTTCTTCCTGTGCTTCTTCGAAGGTTTTGACGCGTGCGCCTTCCTCTGCATCGAGACGAGCGACGAGCCAATCGTTTTCGCTGATAGCAATCGGTGGGGAGATTTTCGAGAGCGGGTCGGAAGTGATCGTGATCTTGAACAATTCGTCAACGGCCTGCTCGTTTGAGCTGCTGGCGCGCAGACTTGCATCGAGGTCAGCGGGTGGGTTGGATTTTGAGAAGAGCTCAGAGGTTATGGTTGCGAATCCGTGTTTCTCGGCGATTTCAACAAAGTCTTTGCCAGGGTTGTCTTCGATTTCGTTGGTGAATTTGGCAAATGCTTCTTTCAGTTCGCGCTGAGCTTTGCGGCTAGCCTCAAGGTAAGTGGCTTCTTTTTTTGCTTTAGCATCTGACTTGGCTTTTTCTTTTTCGGCCTTTTGCTCGGCGGTCAGCACGGCATCCGCGATGGTTTCTTCTTTTTCCTCTTCGACTTCGACAGTGGGTTTCTCAGGCAGATCTGGAGTGGCGATGACGTAGGTGAATTGGCGTCTTGGTTCCGTCATGAAAGAGTCTTGGATGAGCTCCCAATAAGCTTTCAGTTCTTGGTCAGTTGGTTCGACGATTTTTTCAAATGGTTCGATTTCAATTTGAGCGATGGAACCAGTGATGGATTGGCTATCGAGAGCGAGCTTGTGAGCGATTGCTTCTTCGTAGGGAAGAAGGCCTGAGCCAACGACTTCGCTGATCTTTTCGAAGGCGATGATGTCGGCGGCGAGTTCACGAAGGTCGCGTTCGGTCATGCCCATGCGGCCGATGCCACGATCGAGGAACATTTTGTATGCTTCAGGGTCAAACTCTTGGTCAGGTCCGGAGAAGGTGCGGAGGTTTTTGATGAATCCGGTGATTTCCTCTTCGCTGCACTGGACGCCAAAATCTTTTCTCGCGTTACGGATCAACATGCGGCCGATGAAAAATTGTTCGGCTTGTTGGTCTCGAGTTTGTGCGCGGCTGGTGAGTCCGATGAGGAACTGGAATAAATCGAAGTCACCCGATCTCGCCATGCTTTGAATGACGTCCATGGAGTCCAAACCATATTTCTCAAATTCTTTATCGGTGTAGGTTTTGCCATCGATTTTGATGTAAGGATTCCCGCCAGTGAGTGAGCTCTTGGGAGAGCTTTGCATCGTTAGCACGAGGCCAAGGCCGATGACGACGAGTCCGAGGATGATGAGGCCGTTGTATTTGCGGATGTTTTCGATCATGAAAGTGGTGTCGCGGGTTTGCGCGAACGGGGGGAGTTAAGATGGCGATTTGAGTTGCTTCAATGGTAATTCTCAAAGGAATGGTAGGTTTCTTACCCGATTTTGGGGTTCTGGCGCTTTTGTTGGAGAATCCGGCTTGCCGTGGGACCATATAGCAGGTTGTTTTGGCCATTCATGAATCGCCGACCATTTAACGCATTGTTCTGGGGAAATTCCGTGGCTTTGGCCTGGATGTGGGGGTTGGGCCTGTTTTTTAGCGTCCAAATGACCTTCATGTTCGGCCTTCAAGGATTGTTGATGTTCGCCATTCCGAATGCCTTGGGACTGATGATCTTTGGTTTTTTGACCCAGATTGTCGCAAAACGTCATCCTGGCGGGCAGGAATCATTGGCGCGATTCTTCGACAAATTCTCCAAGCCTTTCCGGCTGATAATTTACCTGTACCAGTTGCTCGCAATCACGCTGACTGTGTTTGCTTTGACGAAGTATTTGGTGGGTGCTGTTGAGTTGGTGGCGGCGCAGTCGGTTTACATGAAGGCTTTGTATTTGGCCTTGGTGGTCTTTGTGGTGTTGGCGGCAGGTTGTTTGTTTGGTGAGGAATTTGGGATCCAGCGGATCAAGTTTGGCCACGGATTCATGGGCTTGGTTCTGTTTGCCTGCATTGGTGCGATCATCGCTGTGGTGTCGCCATCCATCAGTGCTGACACATTTTCATGGAAGTCGCACGTGCCTGACGCCTGGCAGGGGCCGAATTTGATGGGTTATGCCATGCCGTTGATTGTTGGCTTGTTGGTAGGGCCGTGGCTCGACCTCCAACATTGGCAGCGTGCTATTCAGATTCATCGCGAGAACACATCGATTGGATTGAGTTACATCATCGGTGGATTCATTTTCTTCCTCTTGTTGATGTTTCACGGATCTCTGGCCTCATGGGTTTTGAGTCAAGGAGGTGAGGGTTACGGAGCGATTGGCTTGGATGGTTTCCATTATGCTCACGAGTTGATCGTTCAGCACATTGAGAAGATCAGTGACGGCACCAATGGTCTGTTGCCAATCGCGTATTTCACGTTCCTTGGAATTTGTGTGCTTACCACATTGGACAGCGGATATGTCTCATTGAAATGGTTCTTGGGAGCGAATCTCGCCAAGAGTCAGAACTTGCTCATTGGGATGATTCCGAAGCGCATTTTGGAATCGCCGGTTCCAAGTTTCTTCGTGATTGCAGTTGTCACGCTCGCTGCAATATTGGCGAAGTTTGAGTTGGAATACTTCATGGTGTTCTACGCTTCTTTCTTTGTCGGTTATGCCGCGTTGGCGATTGCTCGTTGTTTTGTTCCTAACTCACAGCATCCACTACCACAGATCCGGATGTTCTCATTGGCGAGTATCTCACTTGTGATCTTTGCCTTTGGTTACTGCACCAGTGTGAACTTGCTATTGCTGTTGGGTTCTCTGTTGCCGTTGTTTTATGTGATTTGGTTGGTGATTAATGCTGATTTGCTGCGGGTAGTTCACGAGCGTGCTGAAGAAGTGATGGAAGCCGCTGCTTCCGAGATTCCAGCGCTGAAGGCGATTTCCAAAACAGCAGACGGAGCCCGGACTTCTGAAGTGGTTGCGCCTGTTCCTGCGGACGCGCATGCACTGGGTGGCCATTTTGAGGGGAAGTGGTTTGTTTATTCCTTTTTGGCGACCTATCAGGACACCAATTCGGTCGGGAATGTTTACTTCGGAATGTATGCAATGTTCGTCGGTAAAACTCGCGAGTTGTTTTTCAATGAAGCGATGCCGGATTTCGATCTCAAGACGACCGACTTCTACATTTTGACACGTTCGTTTGAGCACAAGTTTGTGCGTGAAGCACGCGAGTTTGATACCATTACCGTGAAAATCCGAGTGTCTGATTTCAGTCGCAAGTTCTGCACCTTGGAGCACCAAGTCTTTGGTTCGGATAATGAATTACTCGGCAAGGGTAAGCAGAATCTTCTGTTTGTCTCATCCAAGGATTACAGTCTGCTGGATATTCCGAGTGAGGTTTATACCGCGTTCATGCCGCATTTGAATACGAAGGACTGAGGGGCATTGGTAAATGCTGAATGGAACGGAGTGACATAGACTCAAAAGCGTAGCGTTGAGCCCAAAGGGGACCACTGGAGAGTGGGATCAAATTGGAAATGCTGAAAAGCTGAAATAAGAAATTCGTTCCTAGTTCTTGGTTGCCGCGTTCGCGGTGATTGCGGTTGATCGAGCCGATCAACCCTACCGTCTGTGGAGTAATGCTGGCGCGCGATTCATTGGCTTCGACACTCATGGAGTGACGCTACAATGCAGCTTATGGACTTTGTTCCGCGTTCGCGGTGGGGTCGGTTGATCGGGCCGATCAACCCTGCCGGTTTGAGGGGCGGATCAGTTGATCGGTTGTTGATCGATGCCGCGAAGTTCCATGACTTTGACGATGGTGTCTTCGATCAGGTTGTTGGGGCATGATGCGCCAGCGGTGATGCCGATGGTGGCGGGTAGGTCGCGATCGATGAGGGGCTCGTATTTTGAGCGGACTTCTTTGCCTTGGTGAAGATCGAAGTGGACGATGTCTGCCATCGACTCGAGACAGTGTGATCCACGAATGAAAAAGGTGGGGAGTTTCTGCTCTGCGATTTCAACTAGGTGAGCGGTGTTGGAGCTGTTGTAGCCTCCAACCACGAGAAGCATGTCCATTGGCTTTTTGAGCATCTCAAAGAGCGCGTCTTGGCGCTCTTGAGTGGCGCCACAAATGGTGTCGAACATTTGAAAGTGATCGGCGCTGCCATCGCGATCGATGACTGCTTGGCGAATGCGTTTTTGGATTTCTTCCGTTTCGCTTTTAAGCATCGTTGTCTGATTGGCGATGCCCACTTTTTGAAGATGGATGTCTGGGTCGAATCCCGGTGATTGGCGTCCCTTGAAGAGCTCCATGAACTCCGACTTCTTGCCGCCGTTGCGGATGTAATCACAGACGTAGGCGACGTCGTCCAGTGTGAGGACCGTCAGGTAATTGCCATCGCCGTTTTCGCCTAGGGCTCGTGATGCGGTGGCGCGGGTTTCTTCGTGTTTGGATTTTCCGTGGATGATGGAGGTGAAGCCGTCTTTGGCGTAGCCGCGGACGCGACGCCATACCTTCATGACATCGCCGCAGGTGGTATCAACCACGTAGCAGCCGGACTCTTCGACCTTTTTCATGAAGCTGGTAGGCGCGCCGAAGGCAGGGACGATCAGGACATCCTCTTCGGTCAGTTCGTCATAGCTCTCATCCATGTCTTGCCACGGCAATGAGGTGATGCCCATGTCTCGCAGTTGTTTGTTCACATCCGGGTTATGGATGATTTCACCGATCAGGAAGATGCGGTTGTCAGGGAAGACCTTGCGGGATGCGTAGGCGAGGTCGATGGCGCGCTCGACCCCGTAGCAAAAGCCAAATTGTTCGGCGAGAAGCAGGGTGGTGTTGCCAAAGGTGAGTTTCCCGCCGTCATCGCGCATTTTTTCGACGATGGATGAGTGGTAGTGAGTGGCGACCTCTGCGGACACCAATTCCATGACATCCGGTCGTCTGACGTTGACGCGGGGACGTTTGGCTTTTTTGGGCGCTTCGCTCATCTACTGGCTCTATAAACGTGGAATCCGGATGCACCAACACATTTTCGGCAGTTCTCCGTGCTTGCCCTGATCCATTTCGTGTCCATGCTTTGCGGCATCGTGAGTGCCATTCCGGTCGAGCCATCATTAGAAACCTTCGCTGAGCTGGCGAAGCAGGGGAATGTTGTCCCTGTTTACACGCAGCTGGCGGCGGATTTTGAAACCCCGCTATCCGCCTATTTGAAGCTGCGGGATAGCCGTCATTCATTTTTGCTGGAGAGTGCTGAGGGCACTGAAAAAGGTGGACGCTGGTCGCTCGTGGGGAGTCAGCCACGCATGGTTTTTGAAGCGCGCGACAAAGAGATCACCATTCGCGAGGGCGCAAAGGTTCGTAATATCACGGTAGAGGACGATTTGTTGGCGGCACTCGAGCGTGAAATGGCGCCATACAAACCCGTCACTCATGGTGATCTGCCATTGTTTTCCGGTGGAATGGTTGGGTATCTCTCGTATGATGCGGTGCGTCAGTTTGAGCCGACTTTAGGAAATCCACCACCAGATCCATTGGGGGTTCCTGATGCGATGTTCATGTTGGCGGACACGCTGTTGGTGTTTGATCATCGGCTGCGTCGCCTTCAAGTGGTGGCCAATGCTTTTGTTGATCAATGTGATACGCCTGAGGATGCCTATGCTGAAGCGTGTGGCAAAATCGCATCGATGGTGGAGATCTTGAATCGTCCACTGCATGTTCCCGCATTGAATGGCCTACGCGAAGTGGAGCCAGAAGATGCGAAGAGCAATACGACTCAGGAGGAGTTCGAAGAGTTTGTCCGAAAGGGCAAAGAGTTCATCGCAGCGGGTGATATTTTCCAGTTTGTTCCGAGTCAGCGTTTTGAGACCGACTTCAATCTACCGGCTGTGGATTTGTATCGTGCCCTGCGGTTTGTGAACCCATCGCCCTACATGTTCATTCTTGAGCTTGATGATTTTGCTTTGGTGGGGAGCTCCCCAGAGGTGCATGTCCGATCGATTGATGGTCGGATTGATATCCGCCCGATTGCGGGAACGCGCTGGAGGGGAAAGACGCAGGAAGAGGACGATGCTTTAGCGGCAGATTTGTTGGCCGACCCGAAAGAGCGGGCAGAGCATTTGATGTTGGTCGACTTGGCTCGCAATGATGTGGGCCGGATTGCCAAGCATGCATCGGTCAAGGTTGATGATTTCATGATCATCGAGCGCTACAGTCATGTCATGCACATCGTTTCCAATGTCACCGGTGAATTGGATCCATCGCACAGTGCGTATGACGTCTTGCGGGCCACGTTTCCTGCGGGGACGGTGAGTGGTGCTCCGAAGATCCGTGCGATGCAGATCATCGACTCGTTCGAGAAGCACAAGCGTTGTGCTTATGCGGGTGCGGTGGGTTACTTTGGCTTCGATGGGTCGCACGACTCATGCATCACCTTGCGCACATGTTTGCTCAAAGGTGGAAAAGCTTATGTTCAGGCTGGTGCTGGAGTCGTGGCGGATTCCGATCCGACCTACGAATACGAGGAGACTGCGAACAAGGCAAAGGGGATGCTGCGTGCGATTGCTTTAGCCAAAACTTTGGAAGATTGAACCCACAGAAATCATGTTAGTCATTCTCGATAACTACGACTCCTTTACCTACAACTTGGTCCAATATTTTGGCGAGTTGGGTGCGGAGATGAAAATTTTTCGCAATGATTCGGTGACGGTCGATGAGGTCAAGGCGCTCAAGCCTGAGCGGATTTGTATTTCGCCGGGTCCGTGCACGCCGAACGAAGCTGGAATCTCGATGGATTTGATTCGTGAGATGGGGGCGACGACTCCGATCTTAGGAGTTTGTTTGGGTCATCAATCGATTGGACAGGTTTATGGGGGAGATGTGGTTCGTGCCGATCGGTTGATGCATGGCAAGACCTCGCCAATTTTGCATGCGGGCAAGAGTGTCTTCAAAGGGATTGAGAGTCCATTTGAAGCGACGCGTTATCATTCGCTTATCGTGAAGAAAGAGACCTTGCCGGATTGTCTGGAGATCACTGCGTGGACGGAAGAAGGAGAGGTCATGGGATTGATGCACAAAGAACATCCCGTTCACGGTGTGCAGTTTCACCCCGAATCGATTCTGACCCAAGACGGCAAGAAGCTCTTGGAGAACTTCTTGGCGCTTTAGGAATTCGTTTTTCCAGACTGGGGGGGATACCCTGGCACCCCGATCTGGAAGGGGAAAAGGGGGTAGCCAAAACACGTGTCAATTTTGGCATTTCTCCCGATTACGGGATAACGCTACTGCAAGAATTGGAATAGGTGAGCAGTAGACCGTATCCATGACAATGCCCCGTTTCATCATCCCGTTTGCACTCTTCACGATGGCCGGACCCTGTGATGGCGCTTCCTCGATTGATGCCCAGGAAGCGGTCAACGGTTTCGAGGAGAGGGTCGAGAAACTGTTCCTGGCGGATCAGGGCAAACCGCTGGTGAGAGCAAAAAAGCACCCTCCGATCAAGAAGGGCCGCGGCCCATACACCCGTGAGTATTCCTATTCCATCATGGCCTTTGCGGCTCGCTGCTATGTGCTGGGAGAAAAGCTCGAAGAGGCCGATGCGGCGATGGAGGAAAACGCCCAATTCTACCTCGATCACCCGAAGGGCATCCACGATCGCGATTCCTTCCATTGGCATGCGGAGATCACCATGCGGTTGATCGAGATGTATGGTTCTGATGGCTCGGTCAAACCGGGTCGTATGAGTGCCGCGACTGAGAAGAAGTGTCTGGAGCCGATTTGGGAATACGCGAGCAAGGCATGGCTGGGCAAGGCCGCCCGCGACGAGAGGTCGATCTGGCATCTTTACGGATCCGAAAACCACCATGCGATGGATTTCACCATCAACTGGCATTTCGCCAAACTGGCCCTGAAGCGCCCGGAGTATAGGAACCGCAAATGGATCGACGGATCCACGGCGCAGCAGCAATACGAGGCGTGGAGTGAACACTTCATTGCCTATGCCCGGGCCAGGGCACAGAAGGGCATTTGCGCAGAGATGCGAAGTGACGGCTACAACACGACCTTAATCAAGGGCTTCTACAACTTTCACGATTTCGGCGAACCACGGGTGCGCAAGGCTGCCGCGATGCTGCTCGACCTCTACTTCGCTTACTGGGCCGAGGAGCAGATCGATGGGCACATGGGTGGCGGATCCTCTCGTCTGAAGGGCAACAATGCCTTCGTTCAGGCGCGATACGGCAAGAATGCCTACCTCGCCTGGATCTATTTCGGCATGGGCAGTGCCCCCAGCGGTGTTCATGGCCATGACGTGGCAGCGCTGACCAGCAGCTACCGGCCACCGGTGGTCATCGCCGATATTGCGCTCGATGCAAAGGGTCGTGGCACCTACGAGATCACCCAGCGGGCCCAGGGTCTGGTGGTCGAGGGTACCCGCGGCAATTCCTTTCCAGTGGCAACCGCCAAGATGCCACCAACCCAGTTGCGGCACGACTTCGGTGGAATCATCCGTTACAGCTACTGCACGCCGCAGTTCATCATGGGCACACCCATGGTGGTGCCCCGGGGCTGGATTGAATGGGCAGGTATCAGCGCTCAAAGCCGCACCCAGAGTGTGATTTTTGCGCGCGAGGGTGATCCGCGCATCGTTCCCATTGTGCGCCCGAAAGACAACCGGGTGACCTTCAATTCCTTCTGGTCGGTGCAGTCAAAGGGTTGCCTGATCAGCCAGAAACTCAAAGGGCACAAGGGTGGAGCGGAGATGATTGTCTACATCTCCGAGAGAGGTCTGCCGGACCCCGTCGAGAAGGAAGGCATCGTCTTTGTTGATGCCGGTGACTCCTACGCGGCGATCCGGGTTCCCGAAGGGGGTTGGCAATGGCGTGAGGGCGGTCTCGATTACACCGCGGAGACTGGGGGCGAGCGCAAGGGACCTCCCGGCAGGGTCATGCAACTCAAGGAGGAATATGCACCGGTCATTGTTGAAGTGATGCAAAAGGCGCAGTCCGGCAGCTTTGAGAACTTTCAGAAGAAGGTCTTGTCATGCAAGCCGGTCATCAAGGGCAAGCAACTCAGCTACCAGAGCATCTACGGTGATTCACTTGCGTTCCATCTCGACCAAATAAAGATGCCCAGCATCAATGGCAAGCCGCTGAACATGGAACCGAAGAAGGTCTTCGACAGCCCATTCTTGAGTGCGGATTACGACAGCGGAGTGGTCACCATCCGCAAGGGGAATCGGTCCCGGGTGCTTGACTTCAACAAGTTGACCGCGGAGGACTCCAAGCGCTAATCCCCCCTCGAGAGGGCGGGCCACATCACGCTGCTTCGTCCTTCTTGCTGCCTTTTCTTCTGTCGAGGCGCGATATCATAGCTGACCGTAAAACTCCGTTGATTGTGGTCTGAAACGGCGGGGATGAAAACGTCATCACCGATTTTCGAGCCGTTGACGCAAAGCTCGAAGTAGTCCGGGGAATGAACGGTGCTGCGAGCCACAGCACTCTACCATTTTTGGGTGGTGCTGCCGCGCGATTCTTATACTTCGACGGTCAGAGACCGACGCTACAGTTGGATTCAGTCCTTTTTGAGGATGGACTTCACCTCTGCGTCTGTATCGGCAGGAGGGACATCATCATCGGCGTTGTCATCAGGGACTTCATCCGGGATTTCGTCGGAATCATCGTGATTCTCATCATCGTCGAAATCATCTTCTTCGATGAGTTCGCCGTGATACATTTGATATTTCCGTTTGCGTTGGTGCTCGGGAAGAGGTGAGAGGATCATGGCAACAGCACGGCCGTTGAGGCGCGGGTCTTGGTCGACCTGGGCAATGCCTTTGAGGTCTTCGATGATTTTGTTGAGAACGACGAAGCCGAGATCTTTGTGTGCGTTTTCGCGTCCGCGGAACTGGAGGACAAATCGGCACTTGTGGTTGGCATCGAGGAAGCCTTCTGCGCGGCTGAGTTTGATATTGTAGTCGTGTTCGTCGGTGCCGACACGGAACTTCACCTCTTTCATGCGGGTGGAGCTCTTGGACTTCTGATTTTTCTTCAGTTTCGCCTGCTCGTATTTGTATTTGCCGTAATTGACCAATTTGCAGACTGGAGGGTCCACATTGCCTGCGATCTCGACGAGGTCGAGGCCGACTTCTTGAGCGCGGGTGACCGCTTCACGGGTGTTCATGACTCCGAGTTGTTGTCCGTCACCACTGACGACTCGAACTTTAGGCGCACGGATTCGTTCGTTGACGCGAGTCATATCGCGGTAACGACCTCTATTCTGTTTCTTTTTTGGCTTAGCTATGGCTTTAGGCAGTTAGTACTAGTTGCGACACATCATCATGCGGATAGCCACGAATGGCACACATGAGTGGTGTGAAGAAG
The DNA here is from genome assembly GCA_043566505.1 of Luteolibacter sp. Lineage (GTDB taxonomy): Bacteria > Verrucomicrobiota > Verrucomicrobiia > Verrucomicrobiales > Akkermansiaceae > Luteolibacter. The sequence goes on from CP121322.1 coordinate 2,666,395, forward strand.
GGGGCAGGAACATTTGGCAAATTGCCGAATCATACGTGCGATACAGCGAGTGCTGACCAATCTGTGAGATTGGCTGCAGGGGTGGATATGTGTCGTTCCTGGAAAATCATTGAGCGGCGGTGCCGGAAATTGCTGTGAGAGCGGAGGAGTGAAACTCATCGGATGTCTCGCAGACGACCGATAACTACGGCCATTATGGGCTTCGGGCAAGTTTCTTTTTTGAGGCTAAGGCTTGCTCGAAGGGCAATCTCATAGACAATTCGACCAGTGAAATCAGCAGCTCTTGGATTTTTTGACTCAGGCGTCGGTGGCTTGACCGTCGCGAGGGCGGTGCAAGAGATGCTGCCCCATGAGGATATTGTGTATCTAGGGGACACCGCGCGACTGCCATATGGGTCCAAGAGTCCGGAGACGATTCGGGGTTTCGCGGATGAAGATGCTCAGTTTTTGATATCGAAGGGCGTGAAAGCGATTGTGGTCGCTTGCAACACTGCGACGGCGCATGCATTGCCGGGTTTGCAGGCAAAATATGATCTGCCAATCATTGGCGTGATCGAGCCAGGGGTTGAGGCGGCATTGGCCAATCCAGATACCGAGCGGATCGGGATCATCGCTACGCGCGGAACCATTCGGTCGCACGCATATCAGCATGCCTTGGCGTTGAAGAAGACGGGCTTGATGATTCACGGGCAGGCCACTCCATTGTTGGTGCCATTGATAGAGGAGGACTGGATCGATCATCCAGCGACACGTGAAGTGTTGAATACCTATTTGAGTCCATTGATTGAAAAAGGGATCGATACCTTGATGTTGGCATGCACGCATTATCCCTTGTTGATTCCGGTATTGAAAAAACAACTGCCCGACTCAATTCGCTTGGTCGACTCTGCGACCACATGCGCGCATTCCTTGAGGGTTGAGCTCGAGAAGCTTGATTTGCTCAATGAGGGAAAAGCAGACGGAACGCTTGAAATTTTCCTAACAGACTTGTCAGACGAGTTTGAATCATTGGCGCTCAGGTTTCTGAAGCGTGCGCCTGGCAAAATACGTCGGGCTCAATTGGGTGGATGATGTCAGCAACCATTGCGGCCAAGAATATTAGTTATGACGAAATTATTTGGAACGGACGGGATACGGGGGCGGGTGAATGAATACCCGATTACGGCGGAGGTGGCCCTGAGTACCGGCAAGGCGGTGGCCAGTGTTTTGCGAACGAACAGTCTGAGTAAGAATCGTGTGGTGATTGGCAAAGATACGCGAATTTCTGGATACATGTTGGAGACCGCATTGACCAGTGGGCTGCTTTCGATGGGGATGGATGTGCTTTTGGTCGGTCCGATGCCGACGCCAGCGATCGCACATTTGACGAAGTCGATGAGTGCCGCGGCTGGCATCATGATCACGGCTTCGCACAATCCATTTGAGGACAACGGAGTGAAGATTTTTGGTCCGGACGGCTACAAGCTGTCGGATGATCTCGAAGCGCAGATCGAGCAACACATCTTGGGAGAGAATGATGAGTCATCCACTTTGCCGCCAGCTGAGATTGGCAAGGCCTACCGAATTGATGATGCAAGAGGTCGCTACATTGAATTCGTCAAACAGACGGCTGAGAACATTCCGTTGCATGGCGTGAAGGTGGTGGTCGATTGCGGACATGGTGCGGCCTATCACATCGCTCCTTTGATTTTCCAAGAATTGGGAGCTGAGGTGATCACGATGGGGATCGATCCAGACGGGTTGAACATTAACCGTGATAGTGGAGCTCTGCATCCTGAGGCCGCGGGAGCCCTGGTTCGTAAACATGGCGCCGATCTTGGAGTTTCCTTTGATGGCGATGCGGATCGAGTGATTTTCACGGATGCGGCAGGTGAGGTGGTCAGTGGTGACCGAGTCTTGGCACTGTGTGCGCTGGGACTGAAAGAGCAGGGGAAGCTCAGGAATGATACTCTCGTAGCCACTGTGATGAGCAATCTTGGGATGGTGGAGGCCATGAAAAAGCATGGCATTCAGGTGGCGACGACTGCCGTGGGTGATCGTCATGTGATTGAGTGCTTGCGGGAGAATGGCCATGCATTTGGCGGTGAGAATTCGGGCCATTTGATTTTCGCAGACTATTCCACGACGGGTGATGGAATTCTGAGTGCTTTGCAGGTGTTGCGATTGATGCGTGACAAGGGATCGACCTTGGCTGAGTTAGCGGAGTTGATGGATGAGTATCCATCGAAGTTGTCGAACATGTCTTTGGAATCGAAGCCTCCATTGGATTCGCTTACGAAAGTGCAAGATCTCATGAAGCAAGCGACCGAAGAGTTTGGCGATGCGGGGCGTTACTTGATTCGTTATTCAGGAACCGAGAACAAGATCCGGGTCTTGGTGGAGCATCGCGACGAGGACACCTGTAACGATTGGGTGGCGAAATTTGAAGCAGCTATTCGGGATGAAATCGGTTAGGATGTTGTCATGGTGAATGCTCCGTCCGAATGTGCCCCGTTGTCGCTCACGAGAAAAATTGAAGACTTTCCGATTGGGAATGTCCCACTTAGTGAGCATCTAGCAGCGGTGTTGGGTGATGAAGAATTGGGGGTGAATCCTCATGTGTGGATATCAGCAAAAGACTTCAAGGCATTCCTAGAGAGTGGTTGTGCGACTTTGTGCGGACATGGCGGGGTGGCTTTGGTGTGGAAGGGCGCCACCCTCGACCGCGAGGATGTATTTGTGGTGGAGGAATCGTTTGGGATTCGTTATCCATGGGATTTGATTCGGGCGAATGAGTTATATGTCGCCGGATTGACTGAAAACGACATCCGCGGCGAGGTCCATTCTGCTGCGGTTGTTGAGGGGAAAGTTCGAGTGGGTGCAGGGACTAGAATTTTGCCCGGGGTGTTCATTGAGGGGAATGTCGTGATCGGAGACAACTGCAAGATTGGGCCGAACTGTTACATCCGCGGAAACACCAGCATTGGCGATGGGTGTCACATTGGGCAATCGGTCGAGATCAAGAACTCGGTGATCTTATCCAACAGCAATATTGGGCACTTGTCATATGTGGGTGACTCGGTGCTTGGTGAGAAAGTGAACCTTGGTGCGGGAACGACGGTTTCAAATTTGCGACACGACGGGAAAAATCATCGGTCGGCCGTGGACGGAGAGATGATCGATACGGGGCGCCGAAAATTTGGTGCGATCTTTGGTGATGGGGTTCACACGGGGATCAATACTTCGATTTATCCTGGGAGGAAGCTTTGGCCGGGGGTGACCACCTTGCCTGGAGAAGTGGTGACGAAGGATGTGGGGTGAGAGAGGGATTGATTTACGATTATCGATTGATGATTTTTGATATCCGATTTGGCTGAGTCTGAGCCGGGCTGCAGTCATGGACGATCGCTAGAATTTCCCAAGATGAGTTCGCCTGCGGCGATGAAGTCGGTTGATCCCTGATCTATCGGGGCAGGCGGGCGGATCAACTCTACCGGATTTAATGCAGTTCTTTTTCGAGGGCCTTTTTTAGAGCGGGGCCCAGAGGGCTGGTGAGGGCGGTGTTCCAGTCGTCGAGAGTATGGATGATAGGGAGCTCAGGGAGTGGGCGATCGCTTTTGGTGTCTTGTTTGCTCGATTGAGCTTCGAAGTAGGTGTCGCCATTGGGATCTTTGCCGATGGCTCGGTGCGTGCCTGATTCGAGTCCGAGCATCGCGGTTTGAACCCAACGTGCGCTGAGGAATGGGCAGAGTGGATGACCCGTGCTGACGATGTCGGCTGGCTCATCATCGCCGAAGCTGATTTCCCAGCCATCGGTTTCATAGATCGAGCCCCTTGACTGCCATTGATCCGCGAGACGAGGCAGGAGCCAAAAACGGATGGATTCATCTGCGTCCGACGGCTCGCAGCGAATCAGAATGCGTGTGTCTTTGAGCCAACGGAGTTGGCGCAAGGTGGTTGCGACGATCGCACGGTAATGCGCGGCGGCTTGATCGGGGCCGGTGCTTTCTGCGATGTGTGGCAGCACCTTGCCGGGTAGAGGCTCATCGATGGTCAGAGTAAGCCGCCTCATCGACTTACAGAGGTTTTGGCAGGTAGATTCCCATCCATGCAGCAACGACGCCTGCCGCGATTGTGAGTGCGAGAACAATCATCGGGTGAAGCACTTTGCGTTTTGCGAGCAATGGGGCGATGCCGATGAACAGCCACATCACCACTTTGACCATCCACCAGTATTGGTCCATGGGTGGTTTTTTGAGTATGGCGAATCCCGTCAGCAATACGACCAAGGCGGCAATGCCGTGGAGGATGGAAGCGATCTTGCTATTGGAGTTTGCCAGCAAGGTTGCGCCGAGAGAAGTGAAGATAAGGATGACTCCAGCGACGTGGATGGTTTTGAGAAGGTATTCGGGATACATGATGTTGTGGAGAGTCTTGCGAGAATAATGGAGGAATCAAGACGAGATGCGCCATGGATGATGAATTGGTTCCATTGGGTGGGATTTATCCAGTGGGCACGTCCTTGGGTCTGCAAATCACCATCCCTGCGTGCTTGGAGTTATCCTTGAGGTAATCAGTGATGGGGGTATCGATGATGACCTTGCGACCTTTGTCGCGGCTGGATGTTGCGTGGGTGAAGTAAGCGCGACCGTTGCGTTTCACAATGAGGCCGACGTGTGAGGTGAATCCGTATTTGTAGTGGGTCGTGATCGCGCAGATGTCGCCGTCTTGGAGGTATTGTTCAGCAGCGCGGGCTTTGGATTTCGGGACGTGGTAGACGGGGAGGCTTGAGAGTCGCGATTCGATCCGAGCCATGGGTCTGAGCAGGCTTGGATTGGAACGAAGGTAGCGGTAGCTTTTCCACTGGGTGGTCATCTCTTGGATGTTTCGATACATCCTTTTTGACCCGGGCAGAGTTCGGGTGATGTTGGTGGCTAGGCCACGCTTTTCATTGTTGTAGAAAACCTCTTCAAGGTGGTGCATGCGGCTCAGGTAGTTTCCATCGCAGCGACCATCACGATAGCGTTCGAGTTCGACGTAGCGAAGCATGTCGCGGGGTTCGTATGGTGGTTCTTGCGCCTTGATCATTCGAGCAATGGCGAGGGCGTTTTCGTAATAGGTCCAGCAATCCATCGCGTTCAAATTCACAACGGGAGATTCAATGTGGTCGTCGACCTCGAGGGTGAAGTTTTCGTAGGGCGTGTTGAGAAACTCCATGGCCACCTGGACAGTCCGTTTGCCGATTGGAAGCTCTGCCCAGTTTTCGCGCTGGGCCTTGCGGAGCACGGCATCGAACTTCGGCTGGCCTTTGAACACCGTCGTCATTGGCAGTCCGTGGCGGCTGTTTCCTGAGATCGGCTGACTGGATGGGGCGCAGCTTGCCAAGAGAATGCCGAGAGTGGTCATGACGAGGCTAATACGCATGGTTTCCTTATAGGGGATATCAGCCGATCTGCAATCATGTGGTGTGGATATCGTGTTCTTGGCTTTACCCGAGGAGAATTGCTGGGTAAGTCCTTCGCGCCATGCACGGATTTTCATACAAAAACGGATCGCTTCACTGCGAGGGTGTCGATGTTGCCAAGCTTGCTGATGAGCACGGAACTCCACTTTACGTCTATTCCTCAGCGACAGTTTTGGATCATTATCGTCGCCTGGACGCCGCCCTGGACGGGGTGGATCACGAGGTGGCGTATGCCGTGAAAGCGAACTCCAACTTATCGGTGCTCCGATTGTTGGCCAAGGATGGTGCTAGTTTTGATATTGTTTCAGCGGGTGAGTTATTTCGTGTGATCAAAGCGGGTGGTGATCCAGCGCATTGCACGTTTGCGGGTGTTGGCAAGACGCGTGATGAAATCGTGTATGCGCTCGAGAAGGGGATTTATTCCTTCAATGTTGAGAGTGAGGAAGAGCTTCGTTATCTCAATCAAGTGGCAGGTGAGCTGGGCATGGTTGCGCCAGCGGCCGTTCGGGTAAATCCAAACGTCGATGCCAAGACCCACAAATACATTTCGACAGGCAAATCGGAGAACAAGTTTGGTGTCGATTTCGAGCGAATCGAAGGGCTTTACGAGCGCGCTGCGGCGGAGTTGCCAAACATCAAGTTGCGTGGATTGCAGATGCACATTGGATCACAGCTGACATCGATTGCGCCGTTCATTGAAGCAGTTGAAAAAGTCACTCCATTGGTGAAGGGCTTGAAGGAGAAGCACGGCATCGAGTTTTGGTCGATCGGTGGAGGAGTTGGAATCATTTATGAAGGTTCCCTTGAGGCGGGCTCTGAAGATTGGTGGAATTCGAAGCCTGAGGGAGAACGTCCGTTGACCATCGCGGAGTATGGCAAAGCGATGGTGCCACGATTGAAGGATCTTGGATTAAAAATCTTATTGGAGCCAGGTCGATTGATCGTCGGCAACGCGGGCATTCTCGTGACGCGTTGTTTGTATGAGAAGAAAGGGGCGGCAAAGACTTTCAAGATCGTTGATGCTGGGATGGGGGATTTGATTCGCCCTGCGCTTTACGAAGGTCATCACGACATTGTTCCGCTCAAAGATCCAAAGGACTCGGAGCGCATCTCCATGGATGTCGTGGGGCCAATTTGTGAGAGTGGCGACTTCTTCTGTCAGAACCGTGAATTGCCCAACTTCATGCCTGGTGATGCGATTGCGTTGATGTCAGCAGGAGCGTATGGCTTCGTGATGGCTTCCAACTACAACTCAAGACCGTTTCCAGCAGAGATATTGGTTGAGGGTGAGAAGTCGACCGTGGTTCGAGCGCGTCAGAGCTTTGATGATCTGATTGCGGGTGAGGTATAGTAATACGGAGGCTTTGTTTGTGGTGAATGAACCGAAGATGAACTCAGATGAATGGGATGTTTCGATATGGATCTAAATATGTCAGCGAAACTTCCGTATTCTTATCCAATTGCGATCCATCCATCGTTTGATTCTTGTGTTTTTTCACCGGAATTGTTTAACTTACTTGCTCACTACACATGTAGAAACATGAGCCGAGATTATGGTCCATCAAAACAGTGAGGTTGATTTGCGCCGGGAGGTTTCAGGGCTGGAGTCAGCCATGCAGAAAAGTGGGAATAAGTTGGATGCGGTGGCAGATGCCGCACCGGTTGGGGTCTTTCTAGATGATGCGCAAGGACGGGCGATTTATATTAACAAAAAGTGTGCGGAGCTGGTTGGCGTCCCGGCTGATAGTGCGCTGGGCTTTGATTGGGCTCCTTTCCTTCATCCCGACGATCGTGATCTCATGGTGTCTGAGTGGGAGAAAGCATTTCAGAAAGGCAAAGAATTTCACTTAGAATACCGGTGGTTGCACCAAGATGGTAAAATTGTGTGGACGCTTGGTGAGGCGATTCCCTTGCTGGATGCAGACGGAGAAGTTTCCCTATATGTCGGCACACTAACGGATATCACGGCCCAAAAAGAGGCGCAAATTGAGAGGGAGGGTTTGCAAGAACAGCTGCGTCAGGCCCAGAAGATGGAAGTGGTAGGACGATTGGCGGGCGGTGTTGCTCATGACTACAATAATATGCTCGGCGTAATTCTGGGGAACGCAGAAATGGCGATGCTCAAGGTGGATGAACCCGATGCGCTGAAGGACCATCTCGAAGAGATCTGTAAGGCGACAAAACGTTCTGCAGATGTCACTCAAAAATTACTAAGCTTTGCACGCAAGCAAGCCGTGTCGCCGCAAGTTATTGATATGAATGACTCGGTTGCGGAGGTGCTCAAAATGATTGAGCGGTTGATAGGCGAGGACATCAAAGTGCTTTGGGACCCTCAAGAGGGAGGGTTGCCGATTAAGACCGATTCCTCACAGTTCGATCGAGCTGTCGTTAATTTGTGTGTGAATGCAAAAGATGCGATTAGTGGAGCTGGAGAGATTATGATTAGAACTGCTTCGGTGACTATAGGTGAGGCCTTCTGCGAGAAGTGTATTGGGGCATATCCTGGCGAGTTCGCTTGCTTGTCAATCAGAGACAACGGGAGTGGTATCGAAGATGAAATCATGAAAAATATTTTCGAACCATTTTTCACAACGAAAGATGAAGGCATGGGGACCGGGTTAGGCTTAGCTAGCGTTTATGGTATGGCTCAACAGAGTAAGGGCTTTGTTGATGTTGAAAGTGAGATTGGTATTGGGTCCACTTTTTATATTTATCTGCCTAAACACGCCGATCCGGTGCTCGACGAAAAGAAAAGTGATCGTGCCGTTGCTGGTGAGAGTGTTGGGGAGACGATTCTGGTGGTTGAGGATGAGCCGGCCATTCTGGCGATCATTAAGACCGTCCTTGATGGGGTTGGTTACAAAGTCCTCGCAGCTAACTCGCCATCTGAAGCTTTGAGTCTAGTAGAAGAATACGACGGAGAAATCGATTTGCTAATCACTGATGTGGTGATGCCTGAAATGAATGGTCGTGAGTTGGCAAATCAGTTGAGCTCTAACCGTGCCAATATGAAATGCCTGTACATGTCTGGCTACACTTCGGATGTGTTCACGAATCAGGGAGTATTAGAAAGAAATGTTAATTTCATGCAGAAGCCGTTTAGTGTGAACGTTCTGACCTCCAAAGTGCAAGAGGTGCTTAATGCGAAATCCTAGGGTTGATGCTGCGGCGGCATTCTTTGTGTGATCTAGATGCTTGTGGTGTTTGAAAAAAGATGGGCGTAGCTGAATGGCTTTGCCTTTCCCGCTCGACAGAATTCATGGAGCTAGCGTAGTTTATTCTATATATGAAATGCCCATTTATCATGATCATTGCAGGGCTTTTGAGCCTTCCCGCGCAGGCCGGTGATGACGACAAACGTCATGAAGAGTATATGAAGCGGGTGAGAGAGAAAGAAGTGGGGCGAGCCAATGAAGCCGCAAAGGATCTCGGTGATATGGAGGATTTGGAGAAGCGATATGGATGGCTGAAGGAAAACCATGGCGATAAGTATGATGAGTACAAGGAGAAGCGCAAAGTCGCTGCTCAGGACTGGAGGGAGGTGGCCAAGCGAATTGGGCGGGCGAAGAACACGGAGGAGGTAGACGTCATCAAGATGTCTGCGTATAAGTCAAATGCGATCGCCGAATTGGCACGTCTTGAATTGAGAGCGGCTGGCTCGGAGGCGAATTGGCTTAAGTCAGCAGAGAAAACGGATTCAGGCGCAGCGAAGCGAGCTGCGCGAGCATTGATCGATAATCAAAGGTCGATGATCGAGGTTACTAAGCAAAAGCTCATTAGTGAACAACGATTGAGAGAGTTGTCGATTGAACGCCAAAAGCTCGAAGGAGAGATGCGCGATGAGTATGAAAAATCTCGGGAGAAGGAACGCAACGATCGTAAGCCTAACAAGGGTAGTGATGATCGACGTGTTGAGAAGAAAGAGCCAGAGCGAAAGGTTGGAAAACCTCGCGAAGAACGTCCTAAAGGAGGCGATGAGCCCAAGCGTGAAGAGAAGCCTTGGGAGCCAGGTGGTGTCATTGAGTGAGGCGGAAAGCATTTTTTTTAACCGCAGATGAACTCAGATGAATGGGATGTTAAGATATTGATTCAAATATGTCGCGAGCCGTTATATGGAATATAGAAAACAAGCATATTAGCCCTTCATGATTGAGCCCGATGCTTCTGAATTCTTGAGTCCGCCGGTACTAGGTATAGCCTACTAAATTCATGAAGCTGCTACGTTGCCTGATTGTGACTCTACTGACGGGGTCTGTGATTCATGCTGAAGAACAGCAACAACTGAAAGTGGTGGATGGCGTGAAGTATTATGTGGTCCATGCCTCTGCGGAGCAGGTGCGCATTGTATGGAGTGGTGCAGATGAGAAGCCGCTTCGTACGATACCAGAAGCACATAAGTTCATTGTCGAACAAGGGGAGAAGCCGCTTGTTCTGATGAATGGCGGCATCTTTGAGCCCGGTGGTATTCCTAGTGGTTTGTTGGTGCAGGATTCCAAGGAACTAGTTCCGGTGAATCGGAAGAAAGGAGAGGGGAACTTCTATCTGCAGCCAAATGGTGTCTTTTTGATTGGTTCCAAAGGCGCGGCGGTGATCGCGACTCAAGAGTATCCCGTGAAGGGATTGGATATTAGGTGTGCGGTGCAATCAGGGCCGTTGCTTTTGAGGAAAGGGAAGGTGCATCCGAAGTTCAGCCCGAAGTCCAAGTGGCGGCTTCATCGAAATGGTGTTGGTGTGACAAAGAAAGGCGAAGTTGTGTTTGCGATGACCGACTTCAAGTCGCCGAAGTTTCCGACGCTTTATGAGTTTGCGGCTCTGTTCAAATCGTTGGGCTGCGATGATGCCTTGTTTTTGGATGGTGATTTGAGCCAGATGAAGATGGGCGAAGAGATGGTCGAGAGGAGCAATCGATTTGGATCGATGATTGCGGTGGTTGAGAAGAAGGAGTGAGAGGCAACGCCTGAGGGTGAAGCGCGGTTCATTGGCTTATTGCCGTCTGAGGCGCTGACTCCGGTGCTGCGCCCGCAGCACTCTAGCGTTTTGTGGACACGAAAAATCCCCGGAGCTTTCGCTACGGGGATTTTTGAGAGGTTGTGGTGAAGGGCGCTTAGCTTGGGATGAGGTCCTTGACAGCGTCGCGTTCTTCTTTGAGCTCGTTGATGGTGGCGTCGATTTTGCCTTGGCTGAACTCGTCGATTGGGAGGCCTTGTACGACTTCGTAGCTGCCATCAGCTTTGGTGCGGATGGGCATGGAGGCGATGATGCCTTCTTCGATCCCGTAGGAGCCGTCGGTTGGAACAGCTACTGAATGCCAGTCGCCTTCAGGAGTTGGGGTGATGAGGGACTTTACGGTGTCCATGGCTGCGTTTGCAGCGGAAGCAGCGGATGATGCGCCGCGAGCTTTGATGATGGCAGCGCCACGTTGTTGGACGGTTTTGATGAAGTCGCCTTGGAGCCAATCGGTATCGGAGATGACGTCGGTGACCGCTTTGCCGCCGATTTTGGCGTTGGTGAAATCAGGGTATTGTGTGGCGGAGTGGTTGCCCCAGATGCAGAGGTTGCTGACGTCGGAGACGTGGGCACCGGCTTTGGTCGCGAGTTGGCTCTTGGCGCGGTTCTCGTCGAGGCGAGTCATGGCAAAGAATCGGTCTTTCGGCATGCCACCCGCGTTGTTCATGGCGATGAGGCAGTTGGTGTTGCATGGGTTGCCGACCACGAGGACGCGAGCATCGCTTGCGCCATTCTTGGCGATCGCTTGGCCCTGGCCGGTGAAGATCTTGCCGTTGATGCCGAGGAGGTCGGCGCGTTCCATTCCTGCTTTTCGCGGGACGGAGCCTACGAGGAGGGACCAGTTCGCGTCTTTGAATCCGTCGTTGAGGTCGGCTGTACCGTGCATTTCGTTGAGGAGAGGGAAGGCGCAGTCGTCGAGCTCCATCATCACACCTTCAAGTGCAGGCATGCCTGGCTCGATTTCGATGAGGCGAAGGTTGACGGGTTGGTCGGGTCCGAAGACGAAACCAGATGCGATGCGGAATAGGAGCGCGTAGCCGATTTGGCCGGCGGCTCCAGTGACGGATACAGTGATGGGTGCTTTCATAAGATTGTTCTGAGAAATGCCTACAGGCTAGAAGGCTGGTTGGATGGGGTCAATCGTGGACTCGGATGCTGCGCATCCCGTCGAAGGTCCAAGGTCGAAAGTCAAAGGTCGGGCTTCGCGCTGATCCAAGGGCCTCGCCTAGTCCTTGTGGGTGAGGTCTTTGAGGGTGAGGCTATGGGAATTGGTTTTCTCGCCGTCGATGTTGATGATGCTGTAGGTGACGGTGGGGTTTTCAGCAGTCGTGTTGAAATCGAGTCGGCCGAACGAACACTTTTTGTTGTAGCCCATGATGAACTCCGAGCCTTTGGCTTGAGGGACAAGACCATGGGTATGGACGTTGGTGAGTCGTGAGCTCATCACCTCGTAGAGGTCGTAGCCATTGGGGCGCGGGGTTTTGCGCATGTCTGAGCGGTGGCGGTCGGCCGCCATCAGGAGGACACCGTTGATTTTGTTGTCCTCGATGAAGGAAAAGATCTCCTCGCGCTCATCATTGAAGCCATCCCAGGTGTCTTTGCTGCCGGGTTTGACGCCTGGGCTCCATGGGACGGGTGATGTCAGGACTTTGATGGTGGCGGTGGATCCTTTGAGGGTTTCTTTGAGCCAAGCTTTTTGGACGGGGCCAAGCATGGAGCCGCCCTTACGGTCGCGGTAGTAGCGGCCATCGAGCATGATGAAGTGAACATCGGCGATTTGGAAATCGTACCAGCAGCCGGGTTGTTTCTCGCCGCCGCCGTAGGATGGGTTAACCCAGTTGTCTTTGAAGATTTTCCAGACGTCGGGCTTCCAAGCTGGGTCGTTGATTTTCGGGCCGGGGTTGCAGTCGTTGATGCCGAAGTCGTGGTCGTCGTAGATCGTGTGGACACTGAGCGATTGAACGAGTGCGCGCCAATCGGGTTGGCTTTGTCGGCGGTAGTAACAGTATTTCTGAGTCACCGGATGTTCGGGATCGTCGATGTAGACATTGTCGCCGAGAAGGAGCAGAGCATTGAGGTTTTGTGCCTTCACCGTCTTCCACATGTGCTCGAATTGCGGGGTGTAACCGGAGCCACCACCGAATCCGACGGAGAACTTTGCCGGCTTGCCGGCAGCGGGTTGGGATTTGAACGGGATTGGATTCTTCGTGAGTTCGGTGCCATTGAACAGGACTTGATATTCGTAATCCGTATTGGGTGTAAGCCCGACAAGTGGAACTTCTACCGTGAAGTCGTTGTCAGCGGTGGCCTGCACTTGAGCGCTGGCTTTGGGGCTCATCGCGCCGTCTTTGGTGGCCTTGGCCACCAAGACTTGCACCGCACCTTCGGAGGCGGTTCGGATCCAAACTTTGCCCGAGCGGTCGGTTAGGGATCCAAGCATAGGGCCATGGATGAGGGGTTTCGCTTTGGCGGTGACAAGTTCTTTGAACCCGGGATCCTCATGATATTTGCCAAAGATTTCGCGCGGGCCAGCGATGAATCGTTCGGCTCCCATGCCGGCATCCATGGCGGCTTTGATTTCCTTGAGTGTTGTTGCCTTGTCGTCCTTGAGGCAGGCAATCACGGCGCGGATGTAGGCGCGCTCTGGTGCGTCAATGTCGCTGTTGCTTCTCTTTGGGGGGGCTTCCGCGATCTTCGAGGCTTTGTCGTAGTCCTCCTTCACGATAAGGCGCATGGAGTTGCGGCCGGGATCGTGCTGGGCGTGGGTGGTGCCGATGATGAAGGCGATGAGGCAGGTGCATGAGATGAGTTTCACGATGGGTGATTTGTCTTAGGGTGTTTTGTTGAGCAGAACATTGATTCGTTCATCGAAAACTTCCTGCCATAATTCAGGATCATCAAGGATATAGCCTGAAATGGTGAATGAGTAGATCGAGTTGTCTTTGCGTGCGACGAGCACATGGCCAAGGACTTCTTCGTTGAGAGTGATGTGACCAAAGCGAGATTCATCGCCGACTTGGTAGTAGCTGTTTTCTTCGACCAATTCGAAATCTTGGACGTCTGCATGCGGTAGGCCATCTCGTACTGCGCGATGCGGGTTTCGATCTCAGGATCGATTTCGTTTTGGAAGTCGAGTTTGTTGATGGCGGAAAGTTTATCCAAGAGCCCACGGCGACCTGAGCGGCAGATGCCATCGGGGTCGGTGAGATAGAACACCGCGTCTTTGCCTGAGGAAAACCGGACGCCTTGGTAGCGTGAGTCGAGGAAACCTGTGCCCCAGAGGCGTGCGTAGAGGGGTTGGTCGGTCGGTTTTTTGGTCACCAGCACGACAAAGCTGGGGAGGTTGTCGTTTTCGGATCCGAGTCCGTAAGTGACCCAAGAACCAAGAGAAGGTCTGCCCGCGATTTGCGATCCCGTTTGGAAGAAAGTCATCGCTGGGTCGTGGTTGATGGCTTCGGTCCAGAGTGATTTGATGAAACAGAGGTCATCGGCCACAGATGCCGTGTGCGGCATCAACTCGCTTACCCAAGCGCCTGATTCGCCATGTTGTTTGAATTTGAATTGAGATCCAGCCAGCGGGAGGCTGGATTGGTTGCCCGACATGCCGGTGAGGCGTTGTCCGTTGCGGACATGGTCTGGCAGTTGTTCGCCATTGAGTTCGTTGAGTTTCGGTTTGTAGTCGAAGAGGTCTTGTTGGGCGGGGCCGCCCGACATGAACAAGTAGATGACCCGTTTTGCTTTTGGGGCGTAGTTTGCGATCAGTTGTTCTCCAAGTTCTTGTGAGCCCGCTTGGGCATTGCGTGGGAGCAATGACGCGAGGGCCGCACCACCGATGCCGGTGCTGAGTTTTGAGAGAAAGTGGCGGCGTGTGACGTCAAACATGGCTTAGCGGAGCATGATGTGGGAGTCGAGGTTGAGCAGCGCTTGGGCGAGGCTGGAGAATGTAGCTAGCTCGTCGGAGTTGAGGGTACGGTCTGCTTCGGAATCGCCGACTTTCAGAAATGCTTGGGCGTCGGACTTTTTGGAAGTGAAGAGCTCTCGTTGCTCAGTCACCAAGCTGAGCAAGATTTTGAGGTGTTCATCTGTCGGTTGTTTGCCAATCACTTCACGATAGGCCCATGAGGTGCGCGCTTTATCGGTCTCGCCACCCTGTTTCATGATGCGCTCACCCAGTTTGCGCGCGGCCTCAACGTATTGCGGGTCGTTCAAGAGAACGAGTGGTTGCAGCGGCGTGTTGGTGCTCTGGCGGCTGGTGGCGCAGACATCACGGGTGGTGGTGTCGAAGATCATCATGTTGGGTGGTGTCGTCGTACGACGCCAAAACGTGTAGAGTGATCTGCGGTAGAGGCCTTCGCCTTTGTCGCGTTTGTAGACCGGGAGGAAGTTGTTGAGGGTTTTCCACATTGAACCAGGAGCTTGGTAGGGTTTGACGGGGGGGCCACCGATGGTTTCAGAAAGCAAGCCGGCATGGGCGAGAGCAGAATCGCGGAGTTGTTCAGCACTGAGTCGGCGTGCAGGGCCGCGGGCTAGAAGTTCGTTGTGAGGGTCGATCTCGCGGAGTTCATTGGATGCGACAGAGTCTTGTCGGTAGGTCGCGCTGAGAACCATTTGTTTGATGGCGCGTTTTTGGTCCCACCCGTTGTTCATGAAATCGCGAGCGAGCCAGTCGAGTAGAGCGGGGTGGGTGGGGTGCTCTCCTTGAAGGCCGAAGTTGTCGGATGTTTTCACGATTCCGGTGCCGAAGAACTGTTGCCAGATGCGGTTGATGGTCACCCGGGCGGTGAGTGGGTGGTCCTCGGAAATCAGCCAGCGCGCAAAGCCGAGGCGATTGACGGGTTCGCCTTCGGGGAACGGTGGTAGCCAGTCGGGCGTGCGCCGCTCGACTTGTTTGCCCGGCGTCGTGTAGTCGCCACGCTCGAGGACGTAGTGAGGAACGGGCTCTTTGCTTTCACGCATGGTGCCGATTTCGCGCACTTGGTTTTCTGCATCACGAAATGCCGCGCGGGCTTTGTTTAGATTGCTCGTGAGCTCACGCGCTTTCTTGTCGACCGCGCTGAAGTAGTAGTCGCGTAGCAGCTCCTTGGGCGCATCCAGTTCGGTGATGCTTTTGTTGGCGTGGATGGCTTTTGCTTCCAGCTCGGTGATGGCGCGTTGGTGGACGATGACTTCATCGATCATTGCGTCCTTGATGCCGAAATCGCGGCCGCGTCCGTTGAAATTCAGTGAGCTGCCGATGTTGTAGTCGCGTGTTAATCCATCGACGACGATATTGGTTTCAGCGAGATTTCCATTGAGGAAGATTTGGAGGCCATCAGCTTTGCGTGAGCCATCGCTGGTCACGGTCATGTGAGTCCATTTATTGGCTGGAATCTTATCAACGGTTGAGATGGAGATGGCGTTGCCGGGGAATTCGCGAACAAGCGACCATGTGAGGTGGCCATTTTCGATGAGTGTTTCGTAACCAGAGAAGGGTCGGTCAAATGAGGACGAATTAGCAAAAATCACGGCCCGTGGGTAATGGGTAGCGGGTTTGATCCAGAGTGAGAAAGAGACGGGTTGGTCGGCGTGTTTGATTCCGAAGTCGGGGAGTTTGGTCAGGCTGTCACCATCGGCGAGGATCCCTTTGCCGATTTTGCCTTCCTTGAGCTGGTTGCCACCTAGGTTGGCTTTTTGTTTTGGGTTGAATGCGTTGGTGAGTGATTTCTCATCCTTCTGATCAAAGCTGAAATATCCAACGCGCTCGGGTGTTGGAGTTTCTTTTGTGGGTTGTTGAAGCCACTTAGTGAATTCAGTTTCTGTCGATTTGAGGTGCCCTGTGAGAGCCGCCTTTGCGGCGTCGACCTTCGCCGTCAGTTCAGCGAGTTGCTTTTCTTGCTCTGGGGTGGGCAACATCAGCGCTGGCTGTGGCAGAACGGTTCCTCTGCTTTTGCCGCCTTTGAGGATTCCAAATTCGTCGATACTATTGAAGAAGGCGCCCATCGAATAGTAGTCTTCTATCGTGATGGGATCGTATTTGTGATCATGGCAGCGAGAGCATTCCATGGTGAGTCCCATGAATGCGGTGCCGACCGTGTGGACGCGATCGGAGATGCCTTCTTGGCGGAATTCTTCGGGAACGGATCCGCCTTCGTTGGTTTTGCGGTGGATGCGGTTGAATGCGGTGGCAAGTTTTTGGTCGCGTGTTGCATCATCTAACAAATCGCCAGCAAGTTGCTCAGTGATGAACTGGTCGATCGGCATGTTGTTGTTGAATGCTTCGATCACCCAATCGCGATAGGGCCATGCGTGCATGTCGACGTCTGCTTGGAAGCCAAACGAATCCGCATAGCGTGCCACATCCAGCCATGGTGTCGCCATGCGTTCGCCGTAGTGAGGTGAGGCGAATAAGCGGTCGACCACTTTTTCAAAGGCGTCCTCTGATTTGTCGGCGAGGAAGTTATCGATTTCTGCCTGTGTAGGAGGAAGGCCCGTGAGGTCGAACGTAACACGACGGAGCCACCGTTGTTTGGACGCGGCGGGGCTCGGGGTGAGTTTTTCTTTTTCGAGCCGTGTGAGGATGAAGGCATCGATCGAATTTTCGACCCAGTCTTTGTCGTTGGGTTTTGGGACTTCGATGGTTTTCGGTGGGGCTACGAATGCCCAGTGAGTTTCGTATTCCGCGCCTTGCTCGACCCATTTTTTGATCAGCTTTTTCTGATGATCCGTCAGCTTAAGGTGCGACTTGGGTGGTGGCATGATCTCATCGGGGTCGGATGAGAAGATGCGGATCAGCGCTTCGGAGTTGGCCGGGGTTTTTGGGTCCCAGGCGTAGTCCTTGATGGCGTCCTTGCGGATATCGAGGCGGAGTCCGGCTTCTTGTGTTTCTTCATCAGGCCCGTGGCAGTGAAAGCATTTGTCCGAGAGAATCGGGAGGATTTCGCGGGCATAGGACACCTTTTCATCCGCGACGAGGGTCGTGGATGCCGCGATCAGGCCGAAGATGGGGAATAGATACCTCAAGAAGCGGTAAAATACGGCTTATCAGCCGTAAATCTATCCCCAAATCGTATGGCGTCTGTCCTTGGTGCTTGGTGCTTGGTGCTTGGTGCTTGGTGCTTGGTGCTTGGTGCTTGGTGCTTGGTGCTTGGTGCTTGGTGCTTGGTGCTTGGTGCTTGGTGCTTGGTGCTTGGTGCTTGGTGCTTGGTGCTTGGTGCTTGGTGCTTGGTGCTTGGTGCTTGGTGCTTGGTGCTTGGTGCTTGGTGCTTGGTCGGCGGGCGTGCGCGCAAATTCTTTGGCTTCGACGCTCAGAGAGCGACGCTACAATCCTTACGTTTGTCTATGGGGTGCTGCTCTTGAGGAGAGCGTCGCTAGCGTTGAATGAGTGGTGGCCGGTGGAGCCGCCGCCGAGGATTTCGTGTTCCTTTTGAGGGAGGTGGGCTTTGTGGGCTGCAATTTCTTTGGCGAGGTCCTTGTTGGTGATGAGGTTGTGCCACTCGTGGGGGTCGTCACTGTGATCGTAGAACTCTTCACTGCCATCGTGGTAGTGAATGTAGCGGTAGCGTTCTGAGCGGATCGCATGGTTGCCGGGGCCGAAGCTGGTGCGGGCGATGTGTGGCCATTCGGCTTTTGGATTGTCGAGGAGGGGCTTGAGCGATTGGCCTTCGTGGGCGGGATCGGCTTTGGCGTCGGTGAGTTCGAGGAGGGTGGGGTAGATATCGATGAGCTCCACAGGTTTGGTGCAGCGCTGGTTCGGTTTGATCCCGGGGCCGACGATGATGAGTGGCACACGCGTGCTGTCTTCCCACAGGCTGCGTTTGGCCCAGCGTTCTTTTTCGCCGAGGTGGAAACCATGATCGGAGTAGAGAACGATGTAGGTGTTGTCTTTGGCATCGGTGCTATCGAGTGCATCAATGAGTTTTCCGACCTGGTGATCCACGAAGCTCACACAGGCAAGGTAGGATTGGACGAGGGCTTTCCATTCGTCTGCTTCAACGACCCAGTCGTGAGTCGGGGCGACGTGTTCGAGTCGGGTTAGATTCACTGCGTAAGGTGAGATGTCCTTGAGGTCGTCTGCGATGGTTTTTGGGAGTTGGACTTCGTCGATGGGGTATAGATCAAACCATTTTTGTGGGCAGAATTGAGGGACATGGGGTCGGTAGAAGCCCGATGCGATGAAGAAAGGTTGATCGTAATCTTTTTTGAGTGCCTGCACGGCCCAGTTGGCGACTTTGTGGTCTGGCATGAGTTCGTCTTTTTCGGGGTAGACGCCCCAATCCCAGAGTTTGTGCCCGACGAAGGGGGCGATTTTCTTTTTCGGAAGTGGACCCATGCCTCCGTAAGCTCCAGCGTAGTTGGGGAGGTAGGCTTGGTTTTGCAAGTGATGGAGGATTTTGCCGCCTGCGGTGAAGTAGTAGCCTTCTTTCACGAAGCGGTCGGGTAGGCGCAATTGTTTGTTAGCGACGGGGGAGTGTTTGAGGTCGGGGGTGAGGAAATAGATGCCGGTGCTCGATGGGTAGAGCGAGGTGATCATGCTGGCTCGAGATGGGTTGCAGACGGGGGATTGGCAGTGGGCGTTCTCGAACACCATGCCGCGGGCGGCGAGTCGGTCGATGTTGGGGGTTTTTGCCTGTGGATGTCCGCCTAGCACGCCGATCCAGTCGTTGAGGTCATCGATGGAGATGAGCAGGACGTTGGGCTTTTGATTTGGCTCCTGAGCGGAGGCGATTCCTGTGATGGAGAACAGGGCGAGGAGGAGGCTGAGAAATTTCATTTTCGCTGGGTTTGCTGAGTCGCTGATGATGCTGGAGCATGAAGGAAATGAAGTGAGATCGTCCACTGTTTTAGGAGCTTTGTCGTCATGGGTGGGGTTCGATGAATGTGTGCGAATGTCTGCTTGAATAGAATGTCTTAAGCGATTGTAATACAGCTGTTTAAAAGTTTTGCTAAACGCATATTACTAACGACATACATCTATAATTAAGAAAAACGAATAATCTATTTAGGTGTATTGATTTGTGTTTCGAATTGGGTTCAATGCTCATGCAGCAGGCATGTCTGTCGGATTCTTTTGGGGGTGTGTCACTTATTGCGAACAATCGTTTGACAGGGTCGTTTGATACGGATTTCATGGCGTGGTATGAGAGAGATTGAAGTTCCCACATCGAAGGCGAAATTGAAGTTGTTGAGTGCTGCGGAGAAGTTGTTCTCACAGCGTGGATTTGATGCGGTTTCTGTGCGGGATATCACCCAGGCGGCGAAGGCAAATGTGGCGGCGGTGAATTACCACTTTGGTAGCCGTGAAGGAATGGTGGCGGTAGTAATTTCTCGTTACATGACCCCAATCCAGGAAGAGCGGATGCTGCGGTTGGATGCCGTGGACAAAAAGCGTGGTGGTGCGCCATTGGAGGAGGTTTTGGAGGCGTTTGCCCGGCCCGTGCTCAATGTCGTCCGGAAGTCGGATTTGAGTGAGCGTTATTACTGCATGTTGGTCGGCCGGATCTTTGCGCTCTCCTTGGATGCCTATCCAGCGGTGGTGGAGGATTCATTGAAGCAGTGCATGCAGCGTTATTCCAAGGCACTCAGCAAAACTCTGCCGAAGGTTGATTCTGAGGAGCTTCAAATGCGGATGCATTTCGTGACGGGTGCGTTGATTCACGCTCTGACACATCAAGAGACATTGCATCGCTTGAGCGATGGAGCATCGGGCAAGCCGGCGATGGAGACCGTGATTGGGCAGTTTGTCCGATTCGCTGCCGCGGGGCTGCGTGAGGGTGTTGAGGTTTCCGAGGCGGGGAAAGCGAAGAAGGGTCCGCAGGCGACGTTTGATTTTTGAGTGATGTGAAGTCGGTTGATCGGGCCGATCAACCCTACCATTTTTATGGGCGATGGCGGAGGCTTCGCGCGTTTCTTTGGGGCTGGGCTAACTGCAAGCGGCGTCCCTGCCTAGATGCTGGAAAACATCTCGGTGATGGGGCGGCTGGCGGTGAGGAGGGCGAAATCGTCGTATTTCGGTTTCTCTGCGGGTGGCCAGTAAACGCCAGCGATGATTTGTTGTGCAATCCAATCGGCGCACTCCTTGGCGGCTTCCATGTCTTCCATAGTGAAGTTGTCCCATGGGTGGAGAGCGACCTTTTTCTCGTTGTCTCCTAGGCTAATGTAGCAGGGAACGGGGAGAGCTTTGTCCCTCTGGTAGATTGCGAGGGCGTAGAGTGGGAGCTGGAGGTTGGTCCAACGATAGTCGGTGGGCTTTTTGCCATGGATGTCGGTGTAAACAGCAGGGCCATCTTCGCTTAGGTGTTCTGGCAGAACTGTGCTGGCAGAGATTCTGGTGCGGTGGGCACCATCGACACTTGTGACATTGCCGGTTTTGTAGTCGATCACTCGAAGCAGCCCGCTCTCGGTGTGTCGGTCGATCCGATCGATGCGCGTTTTGATTTCAATCGACCCCAGCATGATGGGGTATTCTTGCTCTGTTTCGGCAATCTCCCAGCCGTCTTCGCGCATGTTTACTTGGACTTGAGAGAACCATTTGAGTCGTTGGCGAAGTGACTCGGCTTGGATGCGTACCGCGAGCGGGATTTGTTTTCCGAAGGATGCGTGGATGACCTTTTCTATTTCTGCGAGTAGCCAGTCGTGAATGAACTTGGCGTCGGTTGAGGATTTTGCCTCTGGGTCTTTGCCGAAACTTTCGAGGACTTCGTGGGCGACATTGCCGAAGTCGCGTGCGTTCCATTCGATGCGTTCGGGTTCTTCGCTGCGCATGCCAAGCTGGTGTTTCAGGTAGAAGCGGAATGGGCAGGCGAGGTAATCTCTTAAGGCGGTGGCGCTGATTTTTTTTGGAGCATCAACCGTGGGTGGTTTCCACTCCCATTCTTTCTCCCAGCGCAGTTTGGATTCGGGAGGAGTGACTTCTTGGAAGAGGTGCTGGACGCGTTTCGCGAGGTCTGCCCCGTCGTCGGCCAGGAGCAGTCTGGATGGCATCAGCGGATCGCCGCCATCGGATGTTTTTGCGCAGATGAGATCGACTTTTCCGTCACCTTTGCGGGCTTCGATCATTGCCTGATAGAGAAAGGCATCGCGGGCGGCGCGCTTGGTGTTGGTGAGGAGTCCAAGGAATTCATTGGCGGATTCGCCAAGCCATGGGTCGCCGGTGTTATTGGCGGGGACTTTGCCTTCGTTCATGCCGCAGAGCACCAAGTGCTTGCCGGGTTCAAAGAGGAGCTCAAGCCAACCTTGGATGTCGATGATGCGCCCTTCAGGCGGTTGATTGGTGGGTGCTGGCAGGTCGTTGAGCATCAGATCGATCCAGAACTTGGCGGACCGATCGAGTTTTTTGATGAGAGGTTTTGCTTCATCGAACCAAGCGATGATTTCAGTCGCTTCTGATGCGGTTTCTTCCGAGTGAGAGGCCAGGGTGTCGAGGATACGCTGTGTTGGCTTGGTGAAGTCGTTTCTCAGGAACATCCTTCGCCATTGGTCCAGTGTGTCGGCCACCTTCATCGAGTTGGTGGCGGCGATCTGTTGTGATTTGGAGTGGAATCTTCCTTGGGAAACGCGGTGGCGAAGGTCGTCGACTCGAGTCACCATCCAATCATTGCGAACGCGGGCGAGTTCGAAGGCTGATTTGGCGCGGTTTTGTTCGATGAGAGCCGCTGTCTCTGGCAGTGCGAGGAGATCGGTTAGAGTGATGAGTTTGGGTTCGGTCAACCATGAGGACCAAGTTGCAAGCCAGCGACGTGCACCCGTCGTGATGGGTTTGGCGGCTGGGTGGAACGCGGTCCATCCAGCATCGGTAAAGGTGGAAGCAATGCTGTCACCGGCATCGATGTCGGCTGATCCGATAGCGAGGTCTTCGTGTTCTGTATTGGCGGCCGAGACACAATGAAGGGCTTGTTTCGATTGTTCTCTAACATCGTATGTAACGTGCACGCCTTCTTCTTTGTTCTTTGGCCACGGAAGGTTGCGCTCGGTCCATGATTCGAGAGGTAGGCCCGTTTCTGAGAATTGGTTCTTCTCTGATTCCGGTGCGGCGATCAGTGCGGTGATGGGGAGTTCGCTTTCTTGGAGAGATCGTTCTAGTAGCGGAGGCATTTCGGTGATCCCGACGAGAAAGACTTGGGTGATGTCGGTGGGAAGTTGGATCCCTTGCGCGAGGGTTTGGCTGCGGCTGTCGTAGCTCCAATCGCGCAACTGTTTCTCCATTTTCTTCTCCAGCTCGCCGAGGGCGGCCCAGCGTTCGGCTTCTACCGAGGATTTGAGGAGTCGAGATGCGTGGAGGAGCGTTAGGCCATTCTCTTGGAGCGCGCGGCGAAGTGAGAGCAATTCTTCGGCGAGTCCGCCCGCCCATTCGCCGGTGGTCTCTGGGGCGTTGGGAAACAGATGCTCGAAGGCAGACCAGTCGTCGATTTTCTCCAGCGTTTCCTGCCATGCCAATTTTTCGGTCCAATTGGCAGCAATCGCTGGGTTCGGCGTTTTCATCAGAGCGCCGGGCGTGGAGATCTTGGGTGTCAGCAAGGCGCCGGCGCTCTTGGCCATCGCATCCCGGAGTTGGCGCCCAGCTTGTGATGTTGGGACGATGACTAGCGATTCTGGCAGCTCATCTCGTCGCTCGAGAAGCCAATCCGTTGCTGCATTCAGAAACGGATGCTCCCAGCCGAGAAATGTGCGAGTCACCATGGGTTTGGATCATCGTTTATCCAGCGGCAGGTGGGAATCAAAAAGGCAGGAAGGATTTGTGGGTTGCGGTGGGATTTCGATTCGTGGCATTTACGGGCATGGAAATCCTCACTGCAGCCGATCAGGTCCGTGATTGGCGCGACTCGCTGAATGAGCGATGTGTGCTCGTTCCAACCATGGGCGCCTTGCATGAGGGGCACATAGCGTTGATTCGTCAGGCGCGAGAGGTTGCTGGCGAAGCAGGGCAGGTGATGGTGTCGATTTTTGTGAATCCGATCCAGTTCGATCGTGGAGCGGACTTGGAGGCTTATCCGAGGCCATTGGAGGATGATTTGGCCAAATGCAAAGCCGCGGGAGTGGATGCGGTGTTTGCGCCGGAGGTTGGGTCGATGTATTTCGAGGATCGCTCGATCACCGTGACCGAGTCGTTGTTGTCGAGCTCGCTGTGTGGTGCGACGCGTCCGGGTCACTTCGACGGCGTTTGCACCGTGGTCTTGAAGTTGTTCAATTTGACCGGTTGTGGTGCGGCGGTGTTTGGGGAGAAAGATTTTCAGCAGTTGGCGATCATTCGTCGAATGGTGCGCGACTTGGATGTGTCGGTGAAGATCGTCGAGGGTGCGACCGTGCGAGAGGAAGATGGCTTAGCGATGTCGTCGCGGAATGGTCGTTTGACGAAAGAGCAGCGAGCGGATGCGCCGAGAATTTACCGGGCCTTGAAGGAGGCGGCGGGGGAAGGCGATGTGGAGTCGATCTTGCAGAAGGCGCGTGGCGAGATTGAAGCGTCGGGATTGGCAAAGGTGGATTATTTGTCCGTCGTGGATGCGGAGACCTTGCAGGAGGTGGAGACGTTAGAGCGATCCGCTGTATTGGCGACGGCGGTGTTTTATGGGGAGGTGAGGTTGATTGACCACGTGGCGGTGTCGACCGATTGATGATGTTGTTTGCCCCAAGTCTTTTCTATGAATGGTTTTGAAACCACGAATGACGCGAAATTTCACGAATGATCTAGTATGTGTTTTCTATTCTTCCCAAAAACAATCCAGTCTGCATTACAAAGATGAAAATTGCAGATGATTTTTTGGGTTATCCCCTAATTGCGAAATTAGGATATTTCGTATTCAGTGTTGGATTGTTCCTGAAAGTAATATTGGAGAATGTTCCTCTGTGTGAGCCCGTGGGATTGCTCATGATAGCGATTGGCGGAATGATGTATTTTTCTTTTTGGCGAACCCTCATTGATAGAAGTTTTCTGATCTATCTGCTGATCACGGTCATATTCACCTTTGGCCTGAAACATATATTGGGGAGGTGATTTTGCTCTCTGTTTCGCAGGAGGGCTCGATCATCGAAGCAGGCGACAGGAATTCAGGAAGCTGCATTAGCAGCGGGAATGAACCACCGAAGGTCTTGTTGGAATGGATTGAGCGAAGCGAAATCAATGTCGCCGCTCCCTACAGCGGATGATTCGCGTGGAAGCCAAATCAAAAATCAAAAATCTAAAATCTGGAATCGAAAATCCAAAAAAGAGGATTCAAGGCCGCTGTGCGATCCCTAGCAGCGTTTGAAAATGTGGTGGCTCGCTTTCTTTGTCGGCGACCACAATCTGCAAATCTTTGAAGCCTGATCGCTCTAACATCTTGGCCAAATCGCTTTCGGCGAAGCCGAGCCAGCGGTCGGCGTAAAGTTCGCGGGCTTCTTCAAATTGGTGCTGCACCAAATCGAGGATGATCAGACGTCCGCCTGGTTTTAGTATCTTGAAAGCCGCATCGATTGCGCGTTGGGGATGCTCGGCGTGATGGAGTGCCTGACTGAGCACAGCGAGATCGAGGGATTTGTCGTCGATGGGGGGCTCTTCGATGTCGCCGATGCGATATTCCACATTCTTCAGCCCGTTCTTGTGAGCGAGCTCTTGGCCGAATTCGGCCATCTTGGGTGAGAGGTCGACCGCGATCACTTTCTTCGCCCGTTGCGCAAGCAATTGGGAAAGGGTGCCTTCGCCGGCACCAAGGTCGGCGACGACATCGTAATTGAGCACCTTCAGCAAGGCCTCGGCCAAGGCCTTCCAGGATCGGCCGGGGACGTAGTCTTTGCCGAATCGGCCTGCAAGCTCGTCAAAGTAGGCACGGGCGGTGTCCTTGCGCTTACGAAGTAGGTGGCGGAGGGCGGCTTTGTCGGATTTCACCTCAGGAACCTCATCTGCCGCCAATTTGGCCACATCGAGGAGGTCTTTGGCCGCGGTGCAGGAGTACATGTTGTGTTTACCACTGCGCTCGTCATTCACCAGTTCCTCGGCCTTGAGCTGGGAAAGTTGGGTGGAAATCCGACTTTGGCCCATTCCTAGAATCTCCTGGAGCTCCGCAACGGAGAGGGATTCGTGGATCACCAGCATCAGAATTCTCAACCGTGTGGGATCGGAGAGAAGTTTTAGAGACTTGAGCGTTGACGCCATGCTTATCTGGGTTATATCAACGCATCACGATTTGACGATACGAAAATTAAAAAACTACATGAGCACCTACATTTTTTCCTCCGAGTCCGTTGGCGAAGGCCATCCAGACAAGGTTTGTGACACCATTTCCGATGCAATTCTAGACGCCTGTCTCGAGATCGACCGCAATAGCCGTGTCGCTTGCGAGACCTTCGTAAAGAGCAACATTGTTGTGGTTGGTGGTGAAATCACCATTCCGAAGATCGGCCAGAAGCCGATTGGTTCCGTGATCAACATTGAAACCGTCATCCGCAACGCGGTGCGCGGCATTGGTTACACCAACGATGACGATGTGTTTCACGCCGATAGCCTTTTCATCAACAACTACCTCACCACTCAATCGCCTGACATCGCTCAAGGCGTGGACGCGAAGAAAGCCAAGGGCAAGAAGACCGCCGAGCAAGGAGCAGGCGATCAAGGCATCATGTTTGGTTATGCTTGTGACGAAACTCCTGAGCTTATGCCAGCCGCCATCATGTATGCGCATCGCTTGGGTCGTGAACTCACCAAGATCCGCAAAGCAGGCAAGCTTGCCAAGTGGCTGCGCCCTGATGCCAAGACTCAAGTTTCTGTCGAGTACGTGAACGGTAAGCCAAAGCGCATCGTCAACGTCGTGATCTCCACTCAGCACGCAGCGGGTGTTGCGCACAAGACCATCGAAGATTTCTGCATCAACAAAGTCATCAAGAAAGTTCTGCCGAAAAAGATGCTCACCAAGGACACCGAGTTCCTGATCAACCCAACCGGCAACTTCGTGATCGGCGGTCCTCAGGGCGACTCCGGCCTCACCGGTCGTAAGATCATCGTCGACACCTATGGTGGCACAGGCCGTCACGGTGGTGGTGCATTCTCCGGCAAGGACCCATCCAAGGTCGACCGCTCCGCTGCCTACATGGGTCGCTGGGTTGCCAAGAACGTCGTCGCCGCAGGACTCGCCAAGAAGTGCGAAGTTCAGTTCGCTTATGCGATCGGTCATCCACTTCCTGTGAGTGTGCACATTGACACCTTCGGAACCGGTGCTACCAGTGATGACAAAATTCTAAAAGCGGTCTTGGAGGTTTTCTCCTTCAAGCCAGCCGACATCGTGAAGCAGCTCAAATTGCTTCGCCCGATTTACTCGAAATCGACCAACTACGGTCACTTCGGCAAAGAAGACGCCGACTTGCCGTGGGAAAAAACTAACAAAACCGCCGCTCTGAAACGTGCGGCCAAATAATCCAATCCCCCCCAAACCATACCCCAATAAAAATATGAGCACTGTAGCTGAAGAACAAAAACTGGACTACAAAGTCGCAGACATCACCTTGGCCGATTTTGGTCGCAAGGAGATCGATATCGCCGAGCACGAAATGCCAGGCTTGATGGCGACTCGCCTCAAGTATGGCCCAGACAAGCCACTTCAAGGTGTCCGCGTCATGGGTTCACTCCACATGACCATTCAGACTGCGGTCTTGATTGAAACTCTCATCGACCTTGGTGCCGATGTTCGTTGGGTATCATGCAACATTTTCTCCACTCAGGATCACGCCGCTGCAGCCATCGCTAAAGCAGGCATTCCGGTCTTCGCCTGGAAAGGTGAGACTCTTGAAGAATACTGGTGGTGCACATGGCAGGCGCTTCAATTCCCTGGTGGTCTTGGTCCACAACTCATCGTCGACGATGGTGGTGACGCGACCTTGCTGATCCACAAAGGTTACGAGCTTGAAAACGGTTCGGACTGGGTCAATCAGCCAGCTGGTAGCCAAGAAGAGCAGGTCATCAAAAACCTTCTCAAGAAGATTCATGCCGAACAACCCGGCGTCTTCCACGAAATCGTGAAAGAGTGGAAGGGTGTTTCCGAGGAAACCACGACCGGTGTTCATCGCCTCTACGAGATGGCCAAAAAAGGCACACTTTTGGTTCCTGCCATCAATGTCAATGACTCCGTGACCAAGTCCAAGTTCGACAACCTCTACGGCTGCCGCGAGTCGCTTGTCGACGGCATCAAGCGTGCCACCGACGTCATGATCTCCGGTAAAGTCGGTGTGGTTTGTGGCTACGGCGACGTGGGTAAAGGTTGTGCGCAAGCCCTCCGTGCCCAAGGCGCTCAAGTGGTTGTAACCGAAATCGATCCGATCTGTGCGCTTCAAGCCGCCATGGAAGGTTTCCGCGTTCTTCCGATCGAAGATACGCTTGGTTGGGGTGACATCTATGTGACCACCACGGGCAACAAAGACATCATTCGTTTCGAGCACATGGAGAAAATGAAGGACCAAGCGATTGTTTGTAACATTGGTCACTTCGACAACGAGATCCAGATGGACAAGCTCGACAATGCCGATGGCGTTGAGAGATTGAACATCAAGCCACAGGTCGACAAATACACCTTCCCAGATGGCAACAGCATTTACATGTTGGCTGAAGGTCGCTTGGTGAACCTCGGTTGTGCAACGGGTCACCCAAGTTTCGTGATGTCCAACAGCTTCGCGAACCAGACGCTCGCTCAGATTGACCTCTGGCAGAACAAGGACGCTTACAAAGCCGGCGAAGTGAAAGTGCTTCCGAAGCACCTCGACGAAGAGGTTGCTCGCCTTCACCTTGCGAAGATCGGTGCCAAGCTGACGAAGCTTAGCACAGAGCAAGCCGACTACATCGGCGTTCCTGTCGAAGGCCCATTCAAGCCTGAGAGTTACCGCTACTAATCCAGCGGAGTTCGCAATTCTACAAAGCGCTCGGTCGATCATTCGATCGGGCGTTTTTTGTGGGTGGAGACGCCGCGCAGCTGAAGTGAACTGTATCGGCGGTCTATGACCGTCGATGAGATAGAGGTGATGCGGTTTATGGGATCGAAACGCTGAGGCGCGGAGGTCGCAGAGGTGATCGCTAAGGCTCTTTGCTTTGTGCGATTGAGGTGAATTGTAGCGTCGGTCTATGACCGTCGATGCCGAAGGAAAGCCTAAGCACTTCTATTGCTCCGTCCCCGACTTGTCGGGGACGCTTCAATCATTTGATTCACCTTGATGGTGGGAAACGTGGCGTAGGGGGTTCGCTGCTCTTTGTCGTATCCTTCTCCTTGTTTGCTTTGCTCGCAAGGGACAGCAATGAGGTTCCTTGTTTGATGAAGGACATGAAGATGGAAGTGACGAGGCGTAGAATGACGAGCCCGACGATGCAGAGGAAAACATACTGGAATGCCTCGCTGGCTTCGATTTCGAATTTGCTGCCATCGAAGTTGCCACTCAAGACCGCCTCTTTGCTGGCAATTGTTTTCATCATCCATTGGATGAGATCCGCCTCGCTTGGGTTGCGAATGATTTGGACGACGGTGACAGTGATCAGCAGCAATGCCAATGCGCCGATCCCGACGAGGATCATGCCGGTGACATGTGCAGGGTCGATGGATTCTTCGTTGTCTTGTGGGCGCATGAGATTGCGAAATGATTGGTCGAAGAATTGAAGGGGTGGCCTGAGGAAACCGCAAGCATTCAGATGCTCAATCGTTTGCTGGGTAAGGTCTAGTAGGATCTAGGAGAATAGCCCGATTTAGGGGGCTGGATGTCATCACCAATGGCAAATGCCACCTTTTCTTCTTCCATGAGGCGTGGCTGGAACTAATCTGGCCGGCAACCTTATGATGAAATACTCAATTCCCCTCCCCGCACTCGCGCTTGCGCTGATTTTGTTTCCAGCTGCAGGTCTTCTTGCCGCTGCTTCCGAGTATCTGATTGGCCCAACCGGCATTAGCGGGGATATTTCCAAGAAGGGCATTAAAGTCACTCAAGTAGCGGCTGGCTCGCCAGCAGAGGGGAAGATCAAGAAGGGCGATGAGATCATCGGCATGGGGGGTGGTCCATTCAAAGGTGATGTGCGGAAAGCCGTTGCTGCGGCAATTGATGCTGCGGAGACCCAGAAGGCTGGCGGTGAATTGAACGTGATCCTCAAAGGCAACAAGCCAGTGGCTTTGCAATTGGAGGTTCTGGGCACCTACAGCGAGACCGCTCCATTCAACTGCCCAAAGAGTGAGAAGATTATCGAACGCGCTGCCGCCTATCTCGAGGAGAAGGTTCATGAAAGCATGGATCCAAAGAATAAGAGGTCCAAGGGCCGATTCAACACGGGTGCGACTCACACGGCCTTGCTTGGGTTGATGGCGACGGGGGAGAAGAAATACATCGATCTAGTGGCCAATGTCATTAAAGGCTCCGAGCTGGCGAATCCGAATGTGCAAAGAATTGAGGACTGGTTTAACGGCGGTCAAGATATGGGTTATGTGGGATGGTATTGGGGCTACAACTGCATCGTCTTGGGCGAGTATCACTTGCTGACGGGAGATGACTCGGTTTTACCGGCGCTGAAGACTTACTCGGTCTCACTGGCTCGCGGTCAGGATGCGGGTGGCCTCTGGGGCCATCGCATGGCGAAGAATGGTCGGCTTCCCGGCTACGCTCAGATGAACCAATCCAGCCTCAGTTGTTACATGGGAATGTTGTTTGCAAAGAAATGCGGGATCAAAGACCCACTGCTCGAGAAGGGCCTCGAGAAGACTTCCAAGTATTATGCTACTCACGTTGGTCAAGGTGGATTCAACTATGGTGTCCACGGACCCAATCAAAAAGCGTTCAATAACAACGGTATGAGTGGGTCGGCCACGATGTGCATGGCCTTGGAAGACAACAAAGAGGGTGTCCGATTTTTCTCCAGAATGTGTTCGACCTCCCACGGTAGCCTCGAACAGGGACACGCTAGCAGTTTTTTCAACCCGTTGTGGACACCGCTGGCGGCCAATTTCAGTGGGCCTGAGGTGACCCAGCAGTTCTTTGAGAACGCGTCTTGGTTTTTTACGCCCAATCGCAATTGGGACGGTAGTTTTTATCGTGGCGGTAAAGAGGCAGGAAAAGAAGGCTCCATGACGGGTTTGGCGTTGTTGACGTATTGTTTGCCGCGAAAAGCTCTCATTATCACCGGCCGGGAGGCGGATGAGTCGCTCTGGTTGAGAGGAAAAGATGCGACGGCTGCTGTGGATATGAGCAACACCGATTTCAAAAAGCTAAGCATCGATGAGTTGTTAGCGCTGTGTGATCACCCGCTGCCGATGATGCGGACACCCGCGGTGTGGAGTTTGCGTGAGAGAGATGGGACGAAGTTCATTCCAGCATTGCTCAAGATGATGGATTCGGGGACCAAGTTAGAGAAGATCTCGGCGATGGAGTATTTCGGCTACAAGTGTCCGCCCGAGCAGGCGCATCCACAAATCGAGCGCATCGGTGCGATCCTGCGTGATAAAAATGAGGACCTGGAGCTGCGCGCCAAAGCGGCTTCGGTATTATCGTTCCAGGGAGAAGCGGCCTACGGTTACTACAAAGACATGTTGCAGTTGGTGGTGGACGAGGAGCCCGGCGATCACTTTCGTGACACGGATCAATCTGTGGGGAGGAGTCTGAACTTTCTCTGTAGCACACCTCATGGATCGGGCTTGGTGACCGATAAAAAGCTATTTTACGCAGCGGTTCACAAACTGCTCGATCACAAACGCCAGAACGGTCGCGCCGATGGGGTCAAGATGTTGTCGGATATGCCGATCGAAGATTTTCCACAGGTGGCGGAGAAGCTTTTTTACATCATCGAGGACAAAGACCGGACCTATCACTCCTATCACGCATGGCAGAGCACGATTGGCCCAGCGATTGAGATTCTTGCCGGCCTCAACATCAAAGAAGGACTTCCTTATGCCTCAGGGATCTTGGATCGTGAGGGAGGTAAGTGGGGGTTCAAGGTGCGGATGCTCTGCGCGTCGTTGCCCAAGTATGGTGGACACGCGAAAGAAGCTTTGGCGAAAATAAAGACTGATGAGCGTCTCAATGGCATTGAGAAAAGTCGCTTCGGCGGCATGTGGCGCAATATGGTGAAAGCGATCGATGAAGATCCATCACCTAAGCCGCTGATCAGTATCGAAGAAGCCTTGGAAATCGGAAGGCAGTAAGCGTGGCTCTTGGGAGTAGTGGTTGCTATACGATCACGATCTTCGCTGCAAAAGCACCGTCGGTCTTATCCTTGAATGGATAAATTTGCGTGGTGCCGTCTAGATGGAGTTCTGGATGGTCGGCGATGAAGGCGGTCACTAGGTCGATGTTTTCCTCGGGCTCAATCGAACAGGTCGAATAGACGAGGCGTCCGCCTGGCTTGAGGCAGGGCAGCGCGTTTTCGAGGATTTTGCGTTGGGTGACGGCGATGCGATCGATGTCAGGTGCTTGGAGGCGCCAGCGGACGTCGACACGGCGTCGGATCACGCCGGTGTTGGAACAGGGGACATCGAGGAGGATGCCATCAAATTGGCCGTGCCAGGCTTCAGGAGCGGGTTGGGTCCAGTCGTGGCAGGCGATCTCGGCTTTGCCAGCGTGGAGGCGTTCGAGGTTGTCTTGCAGGCGTGGTAGGCGCTTCTCGTTGGAGTCGGTGCAAACGAGGTTCTCTGCGGATCCAAGCGCGGCAGCGATGAGGAATGCTTTGCCGCCTGGGGCTGCGCAGGCGTCGAGGATGCGCTCGCCGGGTTGCGGGTTCAGGAGTTCGACCGAATGCCGTGTGGCGGGGTCTTGAATGTAAACAGAGCCGGAAGCGAGAAGTTCAGTGGGGATGGCGCCGTCGAGTTTGAAGAAGCTGGGCGCATTCTCGATTGGCTCGCCAGGGAGTTCGCTAACCTCGGGTGCCAGCGGGTTGGTGCGGAAATACGTTTCGGCGGGTTGGTTGTTCCATTCCATCAGCGCGACGGCGTTCTGTTTGCCAAAGGCTTTGCTCCATCGATTGAAGAGCCAGTCGGGATGGGAATAGGCGACGGGGAGTGGAAGGTCGTCGATCTCGCTTAGCAGGCGCTTGCGGGAGTCGATGGATTTGCGAAGAACAGCATTGATGAGTCCGCGAACGGCGGCTTTACCGGATTCGACGGTTTCATTGACCGCAGCGTGGTCGGGAAGCCCGAGGAGGAGGGTTTGGCTCAGGCCGACCCGTAGCACGTCGCGTGTCTCAGGATCGAGTTTGCCTTTGCGAAGCTTGCCAATCCAGTGGTCGAGGAGCCGACGGTGGCGGAGGATGCAAAAAAGGATGGCTTGGAGGAGTCGGCGGTCGGCAGGAGAGAGCTGTCGGCGCTGCGCGTGGCGCTCAACTAGGGTCTCGGCGTAATCATGGCCTTTCGCCCAGGCTCGCATGGCAGAGACGGCGGCTTGGCGGACGTGGAAATTCTTAGCTGGCATCGGGAAGAAGATTTAAACCGCAGATGGACTCAGATGGACACAGAAATTTTCAAGTAGTGAATCCGAGTTTATCTGCGTTCATCTGCGGTTCAATACCTCAGAGTTGGCTTTTAGCGGCTTCGAGGACTTGGTCGTCGATGAAGTCTTGGCCGTGAATGAGGTGATCGAGGAGGGGGACGCCGGTGAGTTCTTCGATCACTCCTTTATTGGTGATCATGGCGGTATCAAGTTCGTCCTCGAGCTGGTTGAGGATGATGCCAGCACAGGTCAGGCCCTTTGCTTTAATGGCATTGACGGTGAGCTGGATGTGATTGAGGGCGCCAAGTTGGTTGGCGGCGACAATCAGCACGGGCAGGCCAAGGTCTTTGGCGAGGTCGGAGATTTGGTAGTCTTGGGTGATGGGGACCTCCCAGCCACCTGCGCCTTCGACGATGACGACGTCGTGTTTATTTTTCAGTTGATGAAATGGGCCGGTGAGTTCGCTGGCGTGGATTGTCCGGTTTTCCAGCATGCAAGCGACGTGAGGAGCGACTGCATTGCTGAGGTGGATCGGGTTGATCGCATCGATGGGGAGGTCGCCAGAGGCCGCCGCGAGGATCTCGGCATCGTCCCGTTCGCCGCAGACGATGGGTTTGTAGCCGACGGCATCGGTGCCGCTGGCGCGCAGCGCTTCGATGATCAGGCGGCTGACATAAGTTTTGCCAACGCCGGTGTCGGTTCCAGTGACGAATAAGCTCATGCCCCTGTCGTGCCTCCCAATTGGCTGTGGGTCAAGCAGCAGCGGGAGAAATTTCCTTTTGCGAATCGGTGTAGCGGTGCATGGTTGCCGCCTCATGACATCCGACTTCTTGGTGATCGGGACCGGCATAGCGGGTCTGACCTTTGCCCTGCGTGCTGCAAAGCATGGATCGGTCACGGTTTTGTGCAAAGGTGCGGTGGATGAATCCAACACGGCTTGGGCGCAAGGAGGTGTGGCTGCGGTGATGCCGGATGGGGTAAAAGAAGACGGCGATTCGGTCGAAAGCCATGTTCAGGACACCCTCGGTGCCGGTGCGGGGATGTGCAATGAAGTAGTGGTGAGAGAGATTGTGGCGGAAGGTGGTGAAGCCATGCAGGAATTGATTGATCGAGGCGCCGCCTTTGACCGAGAGGGAGAGCAATTTTTGTTGGGCAAAGAAGGAGGGCATTCGTTTCGCCGCGTGCTGCATGCCAAAGATACCACTGGTCAGGTGGTCGCCAAGGCATTGATCGATGCCGTTCGCAATGAGCCGAACATCCAATTGCTGGAAAATCATTTTGTGATCGATTTGATCAACACGGCCAAATTGGGAGCGGTTGCAGGCGATCGAATTCTCGGCGCCTATGTGCTCGAGAAGGAAACCAGCGAAGTGAAGGTATTTCGTTCCGATCGCGTGGTGTTGGCGGCGGGTGGCTGCGGCAAAGTTTATCTCTACACCACCAACCCCGACTCCGCGACGGGTGACGGGGTTGCGCTTGGTTGGCGTGCGGGGGCGACGATTTCGAACATGGAGTTCATTCAGTTTCATCCGACTTGTTTTTACAACCCAGCGGCAGAGGGTCCCGAGGCGCGATCGTTCTTGGTGAGTGAGGCGGTTCGTGGTGAGGGAGGGATCCTGATCAATGCGAAGGGCGAAGACTTCACCAAGGAAGTTGATCCTCGCGGGTCACTTGCCCCACGCGACATTGTCGCTCGAGCGATTGACCAAGAGATCAAACGCACGGGTGCGCCTTGTGTGTATCTCGATGTGACTCACAAGCCCAAGGGCTACATGAAGGAGCGGTTTCCCTACATTTATGAAACCTTGATGAAGTTTGGTCTCGATTGTGAGAAGCAACCGATCCCTGTCGTCCCTGCTGCGCATTATCAATGTGGTGGGGTGGAGACAGATGTCACAGGCAAGACCAGCATTCGCGGGTTGTTCGCGGTGGGTGAAGTGGGCTGCACCGGATTGCATGGGGCCAACCGTCTCGCATCGAACTCACTGCTCGAAGGAGCCGTGGTGGCGCGCAAGGCATTGGATGAGATGATGCGTTTGTACCCGCTTTCTAGAGAAGTGATGAGCGCGCCGCCGATCCCTGAATGGGAGCATGGTGATGTGGCCGAGCCCGATGAATTGGTGGTGATCTACCACAACTGGGATGAGATTCGTCGTTTGATGTGGGACTACGTTTCCATTGTCCGTACCGACAACCGATTGCGTCGTGCGGCCGCTCGCATCAAGAACCTCAAGCGCGAGGTCAAAGAGTTTTACTGGGGGCACCGCGTCAACCCCGATATTTTGGAGCTGCGCAACTTGGTGGCCGTGGCCAGCTTGATTGTCGATTGCGCCGTGCGGCGCAAAGAGTCACGCGGTTTGCATTACACCATGGATCACCCGGAGCAGGACGATCAGTATTTGGCGGATACCTCCTTGCGCAAATTTTAAGTCAGCGGACCTTTAGGTTGAGTTGGCCGGGGCGAATCTCCAACATCTTAAGTTTGGCTGCACGCTCGCGGATCTCCTCAGGAGCCGCTGCTTTTTCTTCATCGGTGTTCCATGGGCCTGACCAGAGTATGTCGTTTTCAAGATTGCGAGCGGTCAGTTCTTTTTTGCCGTTAGTGGACTGAAGTTCAATGGCACCATTTTCATCGATCATTTTCATGGTGGTCGACTGTTTGAGGTTAGGCTGAATTCCTGCCTCTGCATTCGGGCCATCTTCCATTTGTTCTTGGAGCTTCTGGCGTAGCTCTTTTATTGCGTCGTTGAGTCTTGGGTCGCCCTCTTGAGGCATGGCGACACCCGGTGGCATTTCCATGCGTTGGATATTGCCTTGGATCATGTCGCGCATCCGATCGGCGATTTCTGGTGGCACGCCATCGAGTGGCAGTTGTGCAAGTGGCTGTGCGCCGAATTTGAATCTGTCCGGTCTTTTGGACAGCGTGGCCTCGGCTTGAGTGGCTTTGCCTTCCTGGATGAGTCGCAGTTTGATGGGGGATCCTGCTGTGTATTCTTTAACGAGTTTCGAGAATTCCAATGGAGATCCAGTTTGGGCGCCGTCTAGGTGCGTGATGATATCGTTAGTTTTGATTCCTGCTTCTTCAGCCGCGCTGTCTGGCATGACAGAGCGAACAATGATGCCTTCACCTTTCGCAATGCCGAGGTGAGCTGTGAGGACTTCAGGGATATCGGCCGTGACAACTCCTAGATACCCAACTTCTGGCGCGGCCTTTTGTTCGATAACTGGCGGAGGAGTGTTGTCTTCTGGAGCTTCGACTGCCAATCCGTTGAGGGAAAGAGCCAACGAGAAGCCGACTAAGGACGAAATGCTTTTAAGAAAAGAAGTTTTCATGATTTATTACTGCAAGCGTAGTAATAAGGTGAGTTTGTTTAAATCGAGGGATTAATCCGATTCAGTTGGGATCATGTAATACTCGATCCGTGGCTGTTCTACTTGGTAGGTCTTGCCATCGGTATCGGTCATGGTGACGCGATCGTGGTAAACGACTTTTACGACACGGTGAGCTTGGTTTTCATCCTGCCAAACAATCCCTTGGTCGGTCGCCTCGGTGAAGTTGCGTGAGAACTCAGCTGGAACGAGCGCTCCATGAGCATTGCTGATGATAGAAGGAGAGCTAGGTTTTGGGTCGGCATCTGCCACTTGCTTCCCAGAATTCATCGGGATGAACAGCGCGCTGATTGCGCCGATGATGGCCACGGCTGCAGCGGCGGCCCATGGACTTTTGGATGGGCGATGGTCTTGAGTTTTGGCGGGGAAGGAGACGATAGTGTCGGTGGCCGAAGTGAAGGGCGTGTCCTTGGTTACGGCCAGTAGAGAATCCATCAAGGCTTCAGGAAGTGCTGCCGGGCGGTGGTGTTGAAGTGCCTTCTCGATGTGACGTTCGTAGTCGCTGATTTCAGTCCAAGTGTCATCGGCGCACGCGTCCAGACGATCGAGCAGTGCAGGATCGAGCGGTTGTGCGCGAAGTGCTTTGAGTTCGGATTCGAGTTGGGAGTGGTCTTTCGACATGGTGGGAATGATTAAAGCGAGATGTCGCCGCGGATGCGGGCTCCAGCGAGGCTCTTTTTCAGGGCTTCAAGTCCATAGCGATACCGTGATGCCGCTGTGTTTTGAGAAATGTCCAAAGCCTCACCTATTTCTGCAAAGGTGCGTTCGCCCCAGATTTTCATCACGATGACTTCAGCGAATTTCTCAGGTAGCTCCTTGAGTTTTGTCTCCAGTTGGCTGCGGGTTTCATCGTCGGATGAATTGCTATCAAACCATGGATCAAAGACCTTGCCGGTGAGGGCCTCGGTGTCGGTGGTGACAACATCCTCGCGCTTTCTGCGGCGGTCGGTGCGGCGGCTGAGGTCGATGGCCAAGCGGCGGATCGTGGTGTAGAGGTAGGGCTGCCATGCGGCTTGGCCGCCCGTGAACTCTTTCTTGCGGATCTTTTGCGAGAGTTTGACGATGGCATCTTGGAAGACGTCCTCCGCGTCCTCTTGGGAGCGGGTTTGCTGACGGGCAAACAGGAGCAGCTTCGGGCCGTAGGTCTCCAGCCAAGCACGCCATTCGGAGGGTGCTGGTTCGGAGTCTGGGACTACGCTGAGATTGGCCATGTTGTCGTCGTCATCCATGAAGCGTCAGGAAAGTGGCATTTGTGTGTAATTTTTTAGGCTGCGGAACTTTCAGTCGGTGGGGTTGAGCAGGGAGGCCGCCATGGCGCGGGCTTGCTGGCCACCGCCGCCGAGCATGCGAACGAGCTCTTGGATTCGGGTTTCGCCGTCGACCGGGAAAATTCTCGAGCGAGTGCGTCCGCTGGTGACTTCTTTTTCGACCACAAAGTGGAGGGAGGCGGTCGCTGCGACTTGGGGAAAGTGGGTGATGGCGACCACTTGATGGCGGGTGCCGAGGGCGGCCATTTTGCTGCCGACCGCGCGGGCGACTTCGCCGCCGACGTTGGCATCGATTTCATCGAAGACCATCAGTGGGGTGTCGTCTTGATCGGCGAGGGCTGATTTCACGGCCAGCATCACACGGCTGATCTCACCGGATGAAGCGATTTGGCGGAGGGGTTGCATCGGTTCCCCTGGGTTGGGGCCGAACTGGAATTCGACGCTTTCGAGGCCTTGCGAGCTGGGTTGGTCGAGAGCTTGGAGTGGAACTTCGAAGGACGATTGTTTGAAGCCAAGGTCTTTGAGTTGTGATGCGATTTCTTTGGCAAGTTTCGGTGCCGATTTCTTGCGGGAGGCAGAGAGCTTCTTGCCGACTTTGTCGAGTTGCGTGCGCGCGGTGGCCACTTCCTTCTCCAAGGATTCAAGTTTCTCGCCGCGGTTCTCGATGGTATCGAGTCGAGCGGCAGCATCATAGCGGCGTTGCAGGACGTCGTTAAGCGATGGTCCGTATTTTCGCTTGAGCGATTCTAACAGATTAATGCGTTCCTCAAGTGCCTTGGCCTCGGTTGGGTTGATGTCGAGGTCTTCGGCATAATCGGTGAGGTTGCTTTCGAGATCTTGGAGTTCGACCACGGCCGACTCAAGAGAAGCGGTGCGATTGGTGATGGAGGGATCGAGTTTTTCCAGTTCACGTACGAGGCGTTGCACTTCGCTGAGTCGGTCGAGGATGCCGTCATCACCGCTGAGGGCGCTGCTGGCATTGGCAGCGTGTTCGACGAGGCGGGTCGAGTTGGATGAGCGGCGCCAGCGGTCTTCCGTTTCCTGTTCTTCCTCGGGGTTGATCTCCGCGGCGTCGATTTCTTCGACTTGGTATCGCAGGAGTTCGAGTTCTTGTTCGCTGGCGTTCTCCGCATTGCGGAGCTCTTCGAGTTCGGTCGCTTTGGTGCGCCACTCACGGTGGGCGCCGCGATAGTCTTTGAGGATGTCTTCTGCCATTGCGTAGGCATCGAGCATCGAGAGTTGGCGTTCGGTCGAGAGTAGCGACTGGTGGTCGTGCGGCCCATGGAGGTCGACGAGGTGTTCGCCGATGCGCTTGAGGAGATTGAGTGTGACGGGTGAATCGTTCACAAACTGGCGGTTGGCCGATTGCCCAATGACTCGGCGGATGATCAGTTGGGTGTCATCGCAGGGATCGAGTCCGCCTTCCTCAAGGATGGCATTGATTTCGCCAGCGTTTTTCAGTTCGAACACCGCCTCGACAGAGCATGAGTCTTCGCCGGTTCGGATCAGCGATTTGTCGGCACGTTCGCCGAGCACCAGCTTGAGGGCGCCGACGATGACGGATTTGCCGGCACCGGTTTCACCCGTGACACCGATTAGACCAGGGCCGAGTTCCCAGACGAGTTGGTCGACTAGGGCGAGGTTGCGTATTTTGAGGAGAGTGAGCATTCGTTTTGCGGAACGTCACGCATTATGCAAGGGTTCGAGCCAGAATCAATGGCGGCGAAACTTTCCTTCACTTTTCTTGGTACGGGCACCTCGGTTGGGGTGCCAGTGATCGGCTGTAGCTGTGAGGTGTGTCGCTCTGGGGATGCCAAGAACAACCGCCTGAGGTCGTCCGCATTGGTCCAGCATGGCGAGACCCGCTTATTGGTCGATTCGGGTCCTGATTTGCGGACCCAGGCGCTGCGGTATGGGATCAAGCAGATCGATGCGGTGCTCTACACGCATGAGCATTTGGACCATGTCGTCGGATTTGACGAATTGCGGGCATTCTGTTGGAAGCGTGAAGACCCATTGCCGATGCATGCCACGGAGGAGTGTCACCAGGCATTGAAGAAGATGTTTTCCTGGGCGTTTTCCACGGGGAATGTCTATCGCGGCTATGTGAAGCCCGATCCGAAGGTATTGGATGGCCCATTTGGCTATGGGGGCGTTGAAATCACGCCTTTGCCGGTTCATCATGGGGCCGTGAACACCGTCGGTTACCTGTTTGGTGCACCCGGGACCCGCAAGATCGCCTACATTTCGGATGTGAAGCGCATCCCGGATGAGACCATGGACTTGATTCGTGGGGTCGATGTTTTGGTGATTGATGCCCTGCGGCCTGAAGAGCACCCGACTCATTTGACCACCGAGGAAGCCTTGGCAGTGATTGGGGAAGTCGGGCCGAGCGAGGCTTGGTTGACGCATCTAGGGCACGAGAATGATCACCACAAGCTGGAGAATGCCACGCCCGATGGGGTGAGAGTCGCCTATGATGGCTTGTTGATTGAACTCTGAATCGTCTGTGGATCGGCCTAGTTTCTTGCATCCGGGGCATTCACTGGCCATGTTTTTGCGCATGCGATGGATCACCTTGCTAGGACTATGGTTGGTAGGCTCTTTGCCGTTGGCCATGGCGGTGCCTGACGCGAAATCGGTGGTGGTGCTCTACAACACAGAAGTCGCCGAATCGAAGAAACTGGCAGAGTTTTACTCCAAGGCGCGCGGCATTCCTGAGGGGAACCTGGTCGGTTTGAAAATGCCAGAGGCTCAGGAGATCAGCCGAGATCAATACAAGGAGAGTATCCTCGGTCCTTTGTTGAAAACGTTTAGCGACCGCGGGTGGTGGACTTTGGCCAAGGACCAGAATGGACTGATTCTTCCCGTTCAAAACAAGATGCGGGTGATGGTGACAATGCGCGGTGTGCCATTGAAGATCCGCAAAACACCCGAGCCACCCGCTAAAGAAGGGGAAGAGAAACAGAAGCATCCCTTGATTGGGCACGACGAAGCATCGGTGGATTCCGAATTGGCGATGTTTGGTGCGCAGGGTCTGCCGTTAGAAAGCGGACTCAAGAATGCCTACTACAAGTTGGATAAGACCATTGAGGATGCGAAGCTTCCGTTTTTGATGCTAACGGCACGGATCGATGCGCCGACTTATGAAACCTGTGAACGCATGATCACCGATGCCATCGCGGTTGAGAAGACAGGTTTGTGGGGAATGGCCTACATCGATATTGCCAACAAGTTTCCACAGGGCGATCAGTGGTTGGAGGCAGTGGTTAAATCCAGCGTGGAGGCTGGCATCCCGACGGTGGTCGATCGGTTCAATGATACCTTACCGATGCATTACCCGATGCGAAATGCGGCGCTGTATTACGGCTGGTATGAATGGAGCGTGAATGGGCCATTTGTGAATCCAAACTTCCGCTTTCGTCAAGGGGCGGTGGCGATGCATTTGCACAGCTTCAGTGCGCAGCAAATGAGAAATCCGAATGCGAACTGGAGTGGTGCTTTGTTGGAACGCGGAGCTGCGGCGACGATTGGCAATGTCTATGAGCCGTATCTTCACATGACGCACGACTTTGGGATTCTTCACGACCGATTGCTCAAAGGGTATTCCTTTGTTGAAGCCTGTTGGATGGCGATGCCGGTGACATCCTGGCAGGGAGTGGTCTTGGGCGATCCACTGTATCAACCGTATCGACATATCCGCGGAACGGGTGAGGTCGAAGATGAAGATGTTGTTTATCGGGCATTGCGCGCGGCTCAAATCAAATGGCCTGATGATGCAAAAGAACGACGCCAGCAACTTGTGGCGGCTGCAGGGCGCATGCAGAGCGCGGAGATTCATGAGGCATTGGGTTTGGAACTGCGTGAGGCAGGCAAGACCGGCGAAGCGAAGACACAATTTCAGAAGGCGCTCATCTTGTTCAAAGACAAAGCGGATCGACTGCGCCAAGAATTGCACATGATCTCCATCGACCGTCAGGGCAATCGCAAGCGTGAGGCGGTGATTGGTCTGAAGGCGGCTAAGCAAATTTACAAAGAGCTGCCAGAAGCGAAGGCCGTGTTAGGTTGGTTGGATATTTTGGATCCGCCAGCACCGCCACCAGCAGATCCGAGGGAAGTTCCCGCTAAGCCATCGAACCCGTGATTTTCTTGAGATGGCGCACATGTCTTATGGTTTCTTGTTAGAGTCGGTATGGCATCCGCCATTGTTCGCGGAAGCCACCGAGGCAAAGCTGCCGCACGAACTCGACTTGCAGGCGCTTTGGTTTTCAGGCGCGTTTGGTCGTGAGTTTCAGACGACCACGGGGAAGGCCGTGAAGATCGTTCAATTTGGCGAATGGAATCGCACTGCAGGACCGGACTTTATGCATGCGGCTGTGGAGATTGATGGCGAGTTGCACAAGGGGCCGTTGGAGCTCGATCCGGATGCGGGTGATTGGGAGGCGCACGGACACGCCGTGAACCCAGAGTTTCGCGATGTGATTTTGCATGTCGTGTTTCAGTCGGGCGGACGCGAGGACTTCATTCGCACCTGTGAGCATCGTGAAATCCCGCAGGTGTTGATCAGTGAGATGGAGTTGAGCGATGCCTTGAATCGGCCGCAACGAGAGGTTGCGATTTCTCATCCAGGACGTTGTTTTCAACCGCTGAAGCGGATGCCCAATGGGGCGGTGGAACGGCTACTGAACGAGGCAGCGGTGATTCGCGCCAATTACAAAGCGAGTCGGTGGCTGAAGCTCGCCGACGCGCATGGTCTCGACGCAGCGTTATTCCAATGCACCGCCGAGACCTTGGGGTATCGGGGCAATAGCCTGCAGATGAAATTGTTGGCGCAGCGGGTGGGTTTGGAGACCTTGAAGCAGTCGGGCGATGCCGGTGAGGCCATTTTGTTTGGATCGGCCGGGTTTTTGACGCCGATGATGCATGACCTCGCACGTCCCGATGTGCAGGAGTATTTGCGCGAGTTGTGGGACAAGTGGTGGAAGGTCAGGGACGACTATGATGTCGCGCCTGAGCGGTCCCTGCATTGGAAGACGCATGGTCAGCGGCCGGCGAATCATCCGCATCGGCGGATCGGGGCGTTGGCGGCCTTGGTTCCGGTTTGGCCGACTTATCGCAAGCTCGCCACTGCCGCGCCGTTTCACGTCAAACCGCTGGTCGATTTCCTTGGTGAGTTGAAGCATGAGTTCTGGTCGTATCGCCACACCCTGACCTCCGCCGCCTCCGCAAAGCCCGTGGCTTTGTTTGGCAAGTCACAGGCGATGGAGTTGGTGGCCAACCATCTGGCGCCCTTGGCCATGCATGAGAACCGGTTGAGTTTCCAAGGGTATCACAAAGTTCGGCATTCGGCGGTGAACGATAAGGTCAAGCGCTGTGGGATTCGCTTGTTTGGCAGCAAGGAGGCGGCCAAGCCGTGGACAAGACGGATTTGCCATCACCAGGCTTTGCTGCAAGTGTATCAGGACTTCTGCCTCGATGATTATACTGATTGCGAGGAGTGTCCTTTTCCCGAACAACTTCAACAATGGCGATGACTGAAAGCAATACCATCACACTCAACGGCAAGGCGCATCCAGTGGATGGCGCGCAATCGATCACCAGCCTGCTCGATTCGGTCGGCATGGCCGGGAAGCCAGTGGTGGTTGAGCTCAATGAGGAGGCCGTATTTCCACGCGATTATGCCAATGTGCAGGTCGAGGTCGGCGCGAGGGTCGAGATTGTCGCCTTGGCGGCTGGGGGGTAAGGGGCTGCAAGTCCCATGGGGATTTGCAATTTTCCCAATTTCGGGGCATTTTTCCCTTGCATGAAGGTGCGGATGAATCCCATCTTCCGCCCCGCGTCCGCAAGGTCGTAAATCAATAAATCCGGCGTAGCTCAGCGGCAGAGCGGGTGACTGTTAATCACTAGGTCCTTGGTTCGATCCCAAGCGCCGGAGCCATGAAAGGCGTTGACCGAAAGGTCGACGCCTTTCTCTTTTTGAAGGATTTAACCCATTTTTGGCATTTTAGGGGGGATTGATGAATGACGATTGTCTCAGTCGCTCGATCCTATTCGGGTATGGGGGGGAACTTTTTGTGTGTGGCGTCAATTGAGCGAACACCATGACCACTGTTTCAATGGGGGTAAGGCTTGTATCTAGCGGAAATCATCTCAACAGTAGGGCTGTTAGTGGTTGCGTGGCGAGACTAGTTGGTTGTCAGCTAAACCAATGGCCTTTTTTCGAAATGCGCCACCCCCCCTTAGTATTCGTTAGCCTATAGATCTTCCCGCCACCGTAGAGAGGCC
Organism: Luteolibacter sp.; assembly: GCA_043566505.1. Lineage (GTDB taxonomy): Bacteria > Verrucomicrobiota > Verrucomicrobiia > Verrucomicrobiales > Akkermansiaceae > Luteolibacter. Next base: position 2,710,168 of record CP121322.1, read on the forward strand.
CGCGCTGAAATCCAGTATGAACAATAACCGTGCCATCAGGACGCTCGTAAATCGAAAGAATGCTATCCAGGGTCTGAGTGCGGACGGCCCATCTGATGGCTAGCTGATCTCCTAGAGAAAACTTTCCCTTCACGCTGGCTAAAGGCGACCAAAGAAACCAGAAAGCAGCGAAGATGCCTATGACTAGGCAGGCTGTTACGATGATCCGCTTTAGTCGCGTTTTCATGATAGGGAACGCCAAAGTCATCCTACGCCTGACCGAGGGCGTGCTCCGACTTCCGGGTTGATGGTTGAGTGATCATGGCGGTTTGAACAGATAAAGGAACAGACAAGAATGACACGTGGTTAAGCAAAGCTTTAGGTAGCGCCCTCTCGCCGAGAGGGCAGGGATGTGCGGCCAGACACGCGAAGATGCCCTCTCGGCGAGAGGGCGCTACCTCGATCAAGAACGAAATCGGCCTTAATCACGTGCCATTCGGGACAGGCAACTGTGGGGTTGTCGGGGGCCGTGGAGGAAATCCAGCTCACTCGGGAATCTCGTTGAGAGTGTACCAAATATCGGCTGACCAGATCGCTTTGCCTTGGTCGCAGATCGGGTCGGTGGTGAGTTTGATGACGTGGCCGAGTTTGCGATTGGGAACGGCGAGGGTCACGGACTTGCGGTCTTTGGAGGCGACGGCTGAGGTGGCTTGGAGGTCGTGCGGATCGACCTTGGGTCCGCCGTAGTGACCCTTTGGTTGGTAGGTCCATTGCTCGAGTTTGTAGTTGGCGGAGTCCTCGAGCCACTCCTTGGCGACGGGCTGGGTGAAGTGGAGAGCGAAGCCGTCCTTGGTGGCACTCATGTGGTCGATTTCAAAGACGTTTTCGCCGGTGGGGGTGAGTCGTTCCAATCCGCCGAAGGTGGGTTTGTTGGTCTTTGGGTTGATCCAATACCAGGTGCCTGCGTGGCGACCGCCAATGCCACCGACGTAGAGGCTGCCATCCGGGCCGAAGACCATGCGGTTCGGCCCAGCTTCTAGTCCTTGGGTGAAGCGCATGGCGCAGCCTTGCCAGACGCCGTTGACCTCTTCGAGAAATACACGATTGAGACCGCCGTAACGCATGTCGCCGAGTGCCATCTGTCCTTCGAAGCGATGACCTTCGGGAAATAGCAGTAGGTCAGTGGGTGAGTTGCCGATTTCGTCTTGCGGCAACTGAATGGCAGCGGGGGTCACTTTCGTGACGCCATCTTTCTCGTCGGGCTGGAAGGGGGTGGGGTGCGCGTTGGGTGGATTGTTGCGCACGTAGAAGCCGTAGAAGTGCCCTTTTTGAACGTGGTTGATTTCGTTGGCAGGCGTCCAGTGACCTTGGTTGTCGATGACGAAGCATTCGCCAGCAGTGTTGAGGCCAAGGCCATTCGGTGTGCGGTGACCACCGGTCAGCACTTCGATGTTTTGGCCATTCGGCTTGCTGAGGTCGATTTTCCAAACCGAGGCGTGGTTCGGTGGGTTGCGGCCTTTGCCAAGTCCGGCTCCACGCGACATGTAGAAGAAGCCGGGATGGTCTTTGGTGGGGCCCGCTTGCCAGGGGAGGCCAGCAGAGATTTGGTGGAAGTCGTTGGTTTCCCAGCCACTGGCAACGACTGACTTGATCCATTGTTTGGAATTTTTGTCGTAGGTGAACTTGGAGAGCTCGCTGCGTTGGCTGACGTAGATGGCGTCGTCGATGACTGCTAGGCCGGAGGGTTCGAACAAGCCTTCGGCGATCTTCTCACCGGTGATGGCTTTGGGATCATCGCTGGTAGGGTTGGTGATTAACCATAGTTCGCCGTTCGGTTCTTTGGTGGGGTTGGGGCCTCGCAGCGTTTGAGCGTCGAAGCGGGCGACGGCGAGTCGTCCATCAGAGAGCATGTCGAGTCCACCCACCGGCATGTCCATTCCGCCGGGGCGGATGTTGGTGACGCGGTAGCCGGGGTGAACGCTGGCGAGTTTTTGCCCCAGGCCGGGACGTGACTTGCCGTCACTCAAATACTTGATGCCGGCTTGGGTCGGGCGGAAGTAGAATTTGGGAGCGCGGAGTGAATCGGTATCGACGTAGTTATACTCCTTTTGCTCCGGGCCCTGGTCGCTCGGTTTTCTCCATCTGAGTGAAATCGGCTTGGTGTCGGCTTCGACGACTTTCTGGACCAAACGAATGGAATGCCAACCTGTCTCGAGTTTAACAGGGGCTTGGATGATTTTCTCGTCGATCCACAGAGTGCTAGGAGCATGAGTTTCAATGAAGAATATATAGGAGCCTATTTCGGTGGCTTTGAGCCAGCCCGTCCACTCGGCGACGTAATGGGTGCGGACTTTCTCTGGGGGCCCTTCGCTGATCTTTTGGTCGTCGATGAAGACGGCTCGGGCTCCCACTTGAACTTGCTTCACCGTGCGGTCGACATTGGGTGATTGCCCCGGTTGGAGTGGCAAGGAGGCGTCCATGCCGTGGCCGATGTTGAAAATCCGCAGTCGCAGGCCAGGTTCCGTGTCGAGGCCGCCGGTATCCGGTTCATCGGCTCGCGTGATGCCGATGCTGATCGCTACCAGCGTGGTGACGAGCATGAAGGCGATGAGATGGAAGCGCGGCATTCTAGTTATTAACGTTAGAGAAGGTATGAACTCTTTCAGGAAATTGGGGGATGTCGCCTGTCCTTGGTGCTTGGATGGATCGAAACGCGGAGACGCGAAGGGCGCTGAGGTGATCGCTGAGGTATGGGGACTATTCTTGGTTGAGCTTCGCGCGGTCTTGGGCAGTTCTAGGGCGGTTCAATGGCGCGGACCGCGGCGGAGCGCCGTCCCTGCCTTGCCCGAAGCCCGAAGCCCGAAGCCCGAAGCCCGAAGCCCGAAGCCCGAAGCCCGAAGCCCGAATGACCAATGACCAATGACCAATGACTGTTGGCAAACCCCGCTATAAATTCGTGGGATCATTCTACTTTCCGCTTTCGGCGAAATTTCTGTATTCTTTCCTACATGCCAACACTAACCTTAAGTTCCTTTCTCGCGAGTGCGGGGTCGATTGGGTTGTTTGCGTCGCGAGCGTTTGTGACGGCGTTTTCGGTGGCAGCGCTTTTGAAATGGGGTCCAGAGGTGGGGTGGATCAATGACTGGGGATTGTTGGAAAAAATCAAGGATGTGCCGGCGTGGTTCACGCACGACATCACGGTGAGTATTCTCGGTGTGCTGGCGGTGTTGGAAATCGCAGCGGCGAAATCAAGCGATGCGAGAGCAGCATTGAATGAGGTCGACCGCTTTTTTAAGTCGGGCATGGCCTTTGTTACGATGCTCGCGACTCACGGGATCATCTCTCATGCTGATGCGGATGTGATTCGTCAGATCAGTGCATCCATCGAACCGCTGCAGGCGGGTGTGGGAGACATCGGTGTGGGCGTAGGGTTGGCCATGTTTTCAGCGGCGGGGGTTTGGTATGCGAGTGGGGCGCGTGGGGCGATGATGGACCTGATGATCGAGGCCGATCCTGAGGACGATACGATGATCGCAGGATTGTTCAGTTGGGCTGAAGACTTGTGGACGATTTTTGGGGCGGTGTTGTTGGTGTTCTTTCCGATCATCATGCTTGGTATTACCGTCGTGTTATTGGGTGTGCTCGCGTTGGCGCAGCGGTGGGTGAAGAAGCGGGAGGAAAAATCAAAGGTGGCTTGTGGCGAGTGCGGGGAATCGAGGTATCGTTCTGCGGTGGTTTGTCCAAGTTGCAAGGCGCCGAACCTCGAAGTTCACCGGATCAACTGGTTGGGTCAGACGACTACCGAGCCCATATGGAATGCGAAGGCGCATCCGTATTTGTTGATGCAGAAGCAGCGCTGTCCGGTGTGTGCGACACATCTTCGGTCGCGGAAGATCCATCAGACTTGCGATGCTTGTGGTCACAATCTGTTTGCCGATCAGGATGAGGTGGGAGCCTACATCAAAGGTCTCGACCAACGAATGCCGCAAGTCTTGTTGATGACGGCTGTGATGAGTTTTATTCCTGTCATTGGCCTCATTCCCGCAGTGATTTTTTATCGATTGCAGTTGGTGTCGCCGCTTCGTCGGTATCTTTCGCTGCGCAGGTCCATTCCTGCTCGATGGGGGCTGCGATTGCTGATCTTCATCCTATGCTGGGTGCAGATCATTCCCGGTATCGGTATCATCGCGATGCCGATGATGGCATTCGTGAGTTACGGGGTGTACCGGAAGCTGTTTTGGAGGCAGTGGGGGAGGTGAACGTTGAACGTTGAAAGTGAAGAAGGGGAAGTCGGTGCTGCGGGCTCTTCTTCGCTACCTCCTGCGCCAAGGCTCCGGCGGTTAAGAAAGCTACGGCGCGGTCGGCCGCAGCACACTATCGTTTGATTGAGGGGTCTACGCGCTGGGATTGGTTCCGGCGCGAAAGGCAAAAGCTTACGCTTTCGCCGGCTCTCTTACATGCATTCAGTCGTGGACGTGGCCCTCCAAGCTACGTTGAAGGCGCTGTTAATCTCAAGACGATCACCGACGGCGGCGAACAAACAGTAGGCCGCCAAGCCCCAACAACATCAAAGCAGATGGTTCAGGAACAGCTGTGAACGCCACCTCGTTGAGGCCAACTCGTGTGCCGCCTCCATAAGTGATGAACTCAAGACCGATGTATTGCGCAGTTACACCAAGAGTCTCTGTTCCATCTGCACCCGTTCCGTTAGACCACTGGAGCAGAGACTTGGTGGATCCAATTTGAGTCCATCCGCCACTTGAGAAGTCAAAATCAACGCTTGATCCAGAAGCAGGAGCGACTGTTGGCGAATTGGAATAGTAGATGTTATAGGTGTTAACTCGGCGGTTTTGTCCTGTGTTTTCAGAAATATTCCAGATGAAGATTTGGTCCAATTGTGCTGCTGAACCAAAATCGAAAGTCACCCAACCGACCTTGTTGTTGGTTGCTGATGTAAGCGGGTTGTTTCCCTGCCAGTCGTTTTGCCATTCTTGTCCTGAGGCTGTCCAAGTGCTGGGATCATTGGCATCAGGCTTATTGAAGTTCGAAGAGCCGCCATTGTCATTATCATCAAATAGGGAGGAAATGCCGCCTCCGCCTGATTCATTGAACGCTTTCGTGTTGGCGGTGATCGGCGCAATCAACGCGGCGCTAGAAATTCCAGTCAATGCAATGGATACACCGAGAGTGGCAAGAAGTTTCATGCTCATGGGTTTCGGGGGTAGGTTTTTATTCGCGCTGGTGAGACGAGAATTAATTTAATCACCCATGATTTTACCTTGTGTTGAATTCCTGTCAACTATTTAGCTACAGGCTATTCTGGCCTGTAGAATCCCTGAAGATATGGGAGTGAGACTGCTTGTGAGGGTGACGCTAAGGTCGATTTATGGCTTAAGCCTTCTTTGGCTCGCGGATGTGCATCCAGGCGTGGACGTGGGGTTTGCCGCGGAAGTAGCAGATCATGTTGGGGCCTTCGATTTGCCAGACGTCCCAGACTTCATCGTCGCCGATGTTTTCGCCTTTGTAGAAGGAGAGATGCAAGTTATCGAAGCCGCTGGCTTCGATGTGCTTCATAGCTTCATCAGCATCGGCCTGGCGGAAGGGAGCGAGGAGGTCGGCGATGACTTTGCGAGTGTGGTTCTTTTGATCGTGGGAAAGATCCGCCACGCGGATGCCGGCGAGACCTTCTTTTTTGCCGGTCAGTTTGACGGTATCGAGTCCGTTTTCTCCGCGGCTTTCATCGAGTAGTGCGATCTTCTGCTGTTTTGGATCGAGCATCTGATAGACCTCGTTGGCACGGATGGCTTGATACCAATAAGCATTGCCTTTGTGTTCGGGGCCTTCGCGGAAGGCGCCGGCGGCATGGCCGTAGAAGATGGGACCACCAAAGGCAGCACCTTTTTCGGAATCTCCATCGCAGCGGCGTGTGCAGTGGCGGCCGGTGAAGACAAATTCGAACTTGCCCGTTCCCGGCTTGCCGAAGATGGCGATGGAAGCGCCACCATTGAAACCACGTCGGCCGCTGTCAGAGGTGACCTGGTCGTAGACCTTCTGGGCGTATTCCTCACTGTGGAGGCCCATGAAGATGTCTTTGATCATCGCCTGTTGGTCTTTGGTGTAATCGGAGACGCGGGTTTTGGTGATGTTCCAGTTGTTGTCGACCTCTAGACGCAGGTCATTGTCGTAGTCGAAGCAGATTTTGGTTTGTTGTTCCTCGCTGAGGCTATCGTAGAGGGATTTGACGAGTGTGTCCGACGTTGGCTTCTTGGGTTCGCCATTGGCGTAGCAAGGGATGATGCTGCCCGCGCCAAGAGCACCTGCGGCGAGTCCGGTGGTGTGGAGGAATGAGCGGCGGGACAAATTCGACGAAATGGTGGGGCGCGAATCGGGATTCATAGCTTAGGACTCTACAGCAAGTTGGGGAGAGGTCGATGGAATTTGTCGAAGCGAGAAGCGATCTACTCCTCTTCGTTTTCATGCTTTGATTTCAGGGCTTCCAACTCAGGCATTAAGACTTTCTCAAAGTGCTCGGGATCAATCCCGTGAGACAAAGTGATTCCCAGATGTTTGCTCATGAATGTCTCGATGGATTGCCAACCTTCATCCGGAAATTTGATTTTTTTGGTGTATGCGCAAATCGTCAGCATGCTTTCAAGCGACTGGATTTGAGAGTTGGCCTTCAGAATTCTCTGCGCAACTTTTAAGCGCATGTCTAGTTCGTTGCGGTCGAATGGTTTTGTTAGAAAATCGTCGATGCCAGCATTCATCGCGATGTTGCGGTTTTTCAGAGTCGGCTTATTGGATGTGACCATGATGACGTAAGTGTAATCCTTTCTGTCGACACCTCGAATTTTTTCAGTGAGCGCGACGCCGTCCATGTTGGGCATGAGCCAATCGGTTATGACCAAGCGGCATGGTTGGGATTGGTAGGCATCCCAGGCTTTCTGACCGTCTGCAGTTGCTGTGACGATGTGCCCAAGACTCTCCAGAAACTTTTTTAGGATCGAACTGGAGACAGGGTCATCTTCTGCAATGAGAATATTCATTTGGGTAGGGGCTTGTTAAAAGAGTGACTCTTGGTCTGGCTCTTCGGCTGGAGTTTCACTTGGGGGAGAGGGGCTGGATCCAGAAAACCAGATGCTGTCGCGAAGGAGGCGCTCGGCGGTGTCGCGGATTTGCGGGTCGATGTCCTCGACGGCGATTTTGAGAAGATCGCATGCCTCGCGGGTGTCCATCTCGCCGAGAGTCTTGACGGTATCGAGCCGTTCTCTGTGGCTGCCGATTTCGAGGAGGCGCTGGTGATCGCTGAGCATTGAAAGGGGACTTTATAATAAATGCGGAAAAGCTGAAATGAGAAATGCTGAAATATGTGCTTCAGTCTTCTGGCGGGTTAATTTTTTTTGAAAGGGATTGGTGGTCGTGGTCCATCGGGATGGATGGATTTGAAGACGGAGATAAGATGTTGTTTGGCAGCGGAAGCCTCGGGGTCGGTGAGGTCGGCAGGTTTTTCAAATGGGAGCTTACGAGCATCGATCAGCTTCCTGCTTTTTCGAAAGAGGCGGAAGTTTCCGTCGAAAAGGTTTTCGCCGCCGCGCACTTCCTTAAGCCCATGATGAACCCAGTGGCGCTGGATGCCTGGCCTGCCGTTTAGTTGAGGGACGATGCTGCGTCCGTCGATGTTGATGGAGGAATCGATCTTGGTGTTGCTGAGTTCGCAGAATGTCGGGAAAAGGTCGACGACATCCACCAAGTCTTTGCATGCCGTGCCAGCAGGAAGGGTTGGAGGACCCCAGACGAGCAGTGGGACATGGCTGCCACCATCGTTGAGTTGGTCTTTGCCGCCGTTCACTTTGCCGGCGGTAGTGTGGCGGGTGTGTTCTTTTTCGCCATCTTGTTCGGCTTTCGGGTTGATGAAGTCAGGTTCCCATGTGCCGTTGTCGCCCATGAAGATGACGTAGGTGTTGTCGCGGATGCCGAGGTTTTCGACTTCGTCGAGCAACCTGCCGACTAGTTGGTCCATGTAGTGGATGAAGTTGGCGAGTTCGGGTTTGCGATTGAGTCGGCGATCATCGGGAGTTGCTACAACAGGCCAGTGAGGGAGCATTTCATTGTGAACGATCAGGAAGGGTTGGCCGGCCGTCTTGGCTGCGCGCATTTGGTCGATCACGTAGTCGACGAGGACATCGGGGCCGAAGCGCTCGGCGATGTCATCGCGGACTTTGCCATTTTGGTTAAGGGTTGGGTTCCAATGGCGGTCGGTTTTTTGTCCGTCCTTCCAGATTTGCCAGATACACCATGAATCAAATCCTGCATTGCGGACGTGTTCAGGGTGCTTTTCCAAAGTCGCGAGCTGCCATTTGCCGGTGACGCTGGTGAGGTAGCCGTTGGCGCGCAGTTGTTGGGCGAAGGTTGGCATCTTCTCGAAGTCGAGCTTTTGGTCTGTGCCTTTGTGAACAGGCAGTACATTGACGTGTCCATGGCGGTTGGTGTAGAGGCCGGTATGGAGGCTGACGCGAGAAGGAGTGCATATGGGGCTGGTGTAGGCACGTTCGAAGCGCAGTCCTTCCTCGGCCATTTTGTTCAGTCGAGGGGTTTTGAAATCCAATCCGCCGTAGCAGTTGAGTGCTTCGTAGCCGATGTCGTCGGCAAAGATCAGCAGGATGTTAGGTGGCTTGGTCGCGTGAGACGTAAGAATGCCGAGTAGGCTAAAGAAGATCAGAGAGAGCGTGTGTTTGGTTAGATGGCGGTTCATTTGCGCTTTATTGGATCGGACCGCGCGGAGCGCCGTCCCTGCCTGGATTAATCGTGCTCGGGGCGGGGGTCGCGGTCGAGGAGGGCACGCATGGCTTTGGCGGTGGGGACATCCTCATACAAGACCGAGTAGACAGCATCGATGATGGGTGTGCGCACACCGAGTTTCTTGGCGGCTTCGTAGATCGATTGTGTGTTGGGGACGCCTTCGGCGACCATGCCGAGTGAAGCGACGGCTTCATCGAGGGTTTTGCCGGTGCCCATGGCGAGACCGACGCGGTGGTTGCGGGAATGCTCGGAGAAACAGGTGACTACCAAGTCGCCGACACCGGACAGGCCGGAGAAGGTTTCGGGTCGGCCGCCGAGAGCGACGCCGAGTCGGGTCATCTCTGCGAGGGCACGGGTGACGAGTGCGGCGACCGCATTGTCGCCGAGTTGGAGTCCGTGTGCCATGCCTGCGGCGATGGCGTAGACGTTCTTCACTGCGCCGCCGAGTTCGACGCCCGGGACATCCGTCGAGGTGTAGGAACGGAAGTGAGGAAGGGTAAATAGATCCTGCAAGGCCCCTGCGAGGTCTTTGCATTCTGAGGCGACCACGGCGCAAGTGACCAGATCCTTGGCGATCTCTTCTGCGTGGTCCGGTCCGGAGAGGATGCCAATTGGGTTTTTCGGAAAGACGTCGTGGAGGATTTCGCTCATGCGCTCGCCGGTGTCGCGCTCGATGCCTTTGGCGCAGGAGATTAGCGCGACGTGTTCCGGCAGATTCAGGGTAGCCAACTCTTCGGCTACGGTGCGGATACAGAGAGTTGGCACCGCGAAAATGATGAGTGGCATTTCCAGAGCCTCCGCGGGGTCGGTGGTGGCGCGTATGTTGGGTGGTAGATCGAAGTCGGTCAGGTAGCGCAGGTTTTTGTGGGACTCGTTGATCGACTGAGCGACGGTTTCATCGCGAGCGACGAGAAGAACGGAATCGAGTTTTTGGGCGAGTAGTTTCGCCAGTGCGGTACCGAGCGAGCCGGCGCCGAGGATGGCGACGGAGTTGAATTGGAAAGTGGGCATATTTGAATAAATGCTGAAAAGCTGAAATGAGAAATACTGAAAGCAGGTGGGTTGTTTTAGGATCGGTTTTCTTTTTTCCGGGTGAATCGGCTTTCGGTGCCGTTGAGGAGTCGCTTGATGTTGGTGCGGTGTTTCCAGATGGCGAGGATGCCGATGGTGAGGGAGAAGATGAAGAGTGGTTTGTTCCAGGTGCCGTCTTGAACGCGTCCGTGGAACCACGAACCGCCGTAGGTCAGAACCGGCAGTATCGCAGCAGCGCCGATGCTGGCGATGGAGACGTAGCGGGTGGTGAAGAAGAGCAAGAGCCAGAAGGCGAGGAGGATGACGATTGCGGCGGGCATCAATGCGATGACCACACCGGCGGAGGTTGCGATGCCTTTGCCGCCTTTGAAGCGGACCCACGGTGAGTAGTTGTGGCCGAGGATGGAGAGCAGGCCGCTGAGGACGACCAGGAGTTGGGCGGTGAATTGTTGTTCAGGGGAGAAGATATGGGCGAAGGGAAGTAATGCAGGGATCGCCATGCCATTGGGTTGGCCTTCGAAGCGAATCCAGGTGATCGCCAATACGGTCGGGATGAAGCCTTTGAGAGCATCCAGGAGTAGGCAGGGGATGCCGAACTTTTTGCCAAGGATGCGCCAGACATTGGTTGCTCCGATGTTGCCAGAGCCATGTTCGCGGATGTCGATGCCTTTGATGCGGCCGAAGACGAAGCCGAAGGGGATGGATCCCATGAGGAAAGCTAAGACAGGACAGAGCCATAGTGGGGCGGTGGGAAATGCTTTTTCAGGTGCAATCGCAGGAGGTGGAACCTCAATCGTCGCCGATTCAATCACGATGTCTTCGGTTGGAACATTGCGTCCGGGAATGTCGATGGGTTCGTTATTGAATGGATCCAGTCCAATGAGTTTGCGAGAGCTGGTGTTGGTTTGGCGAATTTTGTCGACGACGTCCATGCCTTCAATCACGCGGCCGAAGACCGTGTAGCCTCCCATGCTGGGGTAATCGAGTCGGCTATTGTTTTCGACGTTGATGAAGAATTGGGCAGTGGCGCTGTTGGGGTCGCGCATGCGTGCCATGGCGACGGTTCCGAGGGTGTTGCTGAGGCCGTTATTGGACTCGTTTTTGATGCTCTCGCCGGTGGGTTTTTCGATGAGTTCGCCATCCACATTGGCAAAGCCGCCGCCTTGGATCATGAAGTCGGGCATCACTCGGTGAAACACCGTGCCGTCATAGTGTTTCTTTTCGACGTAGCTGAGGAAGTTATCGACCGTGACCGGGGCTTTCTCGTGGTTGAGCTCGATCACGATGTCGCCCATGGAGGTTTCCAATCGAACGTTGGGGGCAATGTAGTTTGGAGCTTCTGGGGTTTCGGCTGAGAGAAGCGAAGGGATCAGCGCGAGAGCAAGCAGTGCGAGGCGTCGGGTCATCTGGCGATGTTTTTAGGGGGATCCGCAGCAGAGGGCAAGCATAGGGAGGCTTGTGGGAGACCACAAAAAAAGCGGCACGCCCCGTGAGGGCATGCCGCTGTGAATTTGGAATCGAAAAACGATCAGAGTCCAGTGTCCGCTTTGGCGGCTTTTTCAAGCGCATCATCGTGGGTCGTGATCGCCACGGGTTTGTATCCGCCGATCGCTCTGAAGTAGAGCATGAGAAACAGGAAGATCACGGCCATTGCCGCTGGGATGAGCGAGTCCACGTTGAGCACCTTGCGGTTGCCCTGAATGTCGGATTTCGCGATCAGCTCTTGTTCAGGGGTGATGGCTTCTGCCAAAGCCAAATCCTCTTTCTTGTCACTGCCTCGCTCTACGGCGACCTTGGCGGCGTATGCCTCCTTGGCGGGGCCAAGAGTCTTGGGATCGATGGGCTGAACCGGCTCAAATGTAAGGAACTCACTGGCAGGGCCAGCGCTTTTCACTTCAGAGTAGAGTTCAATATCGGCCTTCTTGAGTTCATCCGCCGAGAAGCGGTCACGAGCGTAGCCCAATCCAGGACCGCCGAGGAGTCCGACCGAGAGCATGCCGATACCACCCATGAGGCTCATGGCAACTGCGCCAGTTTGTGGGAAGCGGTCGCCAATCACGGCAAGCATCGTAGGCCAGAAGAAAGTTTTACCAACGGCATAGACCAAAAGCGCTCCGAAAGCTGGTCCGAAGGAGTCGATGGCGCTGATGAGGTTGAGACCTGCAACTGCAAGCAGTGAGCAGATGAAGAGCAATCCGATGGGTTTGACTCCCGCCTTGCTTTCGATGGTGTGGGCGCAGAAGCGCAAACCGAACATGACCAGCGAGGTGAAGACGAAGAGAATCTTGCCTTGTTCCGGGTTAAGGATGGTGCCGGTGATGTTTTGGATCCATCCGTCGGTGCCCAGTTCAACACTGCCGACGAGAGCGTGGGTGATGAAGAGCACGAAGATCAGCCAGTGACCGATCGCAAATTTCGTAATGGTGGCTACCCAGGCGAGAAGTGCCAATGAGACAAGGCCTGCTAGCACATTCGACATGGTCTGATCCATTTGGAGAAGACCACCGAAGAAATCACGACGCAGGAAGAAGAAGAGAAGGCATGACACAATGAGTGTGCCCAGAATGCCGACGTCCTTGAACATTTGGCCAAGTTTGAGGCCCTTTGAGGATGCCTCGGATTTTGGGTATTTCTGTCCGAAGAACATGATGCCGTAGACCAAAGTTGGTACTAGATAGAGAGCCAGCTGCCATTTCCAGTTCCAGGCGTTATCGCCGGAGCCGAGCGTCCAGCCGATCAGTCCGCCGAAGACCATGCCGAGAGGCCATGAGGCGTGGAGAATGTTAAGGTAGTGGGTGCGGTTTTTTGGATAGAGTGTGGCCACCAGTGGGTTGGCGACGGCTTCCAGCACACCGTTGGCAAGGCCGAAGAGGAATGTGCCCCAATAAAGGAACAGATAGGCGGTCTCAGCCGTCATGTCCGGTTGCGCGGCAAAGGTTACAAATGCCGATAGGACGTGGAGCAAGAAGGCGGCGAGCACTAGCTTTCCGTAACCAATCTTGTCGACGATGATGCCGCCGATGATGATGCCGAAGCAGAAGCTGATGAAGCCAGCACCGAGGCTGATCGCACCGAGCTGGGCGCCGTTCAGGTTGAATGTGGATTCCCAGGTTGAGAAGAGACCACCTCGAACCCCGAAGCCGACACCGGCGGCGAGGATGGCGGTAAATCCGGCATAAAGAAGCCGACGGGCATTAGGTGCGATTGCGTCTGATGTACTCATAGTATTAGGTTAATGGGTGCTTGTGATTAATTGACCGGACAATTGTTGGCAAGCATTGTTCGGGGTTTGGTTGGTTGTGATTTTTGCAAGTCGTTCATAATCAATGTGAAATTGATTCAGAAAGTCGTAATTTACAGTCCGGTATTTTTGGTTTTTCTATCAGGATTTCCTCCCGTGCTTGGTTGATACGGAAGATATGGTGAAGATTTTTCTAAGGAATTACCAGTTGGTGTGTCTTGATAGATACAGGGAATGAAAACGCGCATCTCATCCTATGGAAAAAACGACAGTCAACACCCGGAAATCAGCTGACTCCGGGAGTTCACCGGTCGTGCCGCTACGCATGAGACCTACCTTGCGGCAGGTCTTTGAAGCGGAGGAGTCGTCGTTGCTTCGCTTTGCCTATGGCTTGGTAGGGCAGCGGGAAAATGCGGAGGACCTCGTCCAAGAGGCTTTCGTGAAACTCCATCACCATTGGGACGAAGTTGAAAATGCCCGCGCTTGGTTATTCCGCTGTGTTCGAAATTTAGCACTCAACCATATCCGAAAGCACAAACGTGAAACCTTACTTGAAGACGACGACAGTCTACCCAGCGATCGATCTGGCCCAGAGCAAGAGCTCGGTCGGCTCGAAGCGGTTGGCTCGCTTCAGCTTCTCATCTCTGAGATGCCAGAAGAGGAGCGGCGCCTCATCTCCCTCAAGTATCACGAGGGCCTCAAGTATGACCAAATCAGTCAGCGGACTGGGCTCAGCGTTAGCAACGTGGGCTACAAGCTTCATCACGCTCTTAAGAACCTCGCCGATTCCATGCGCAATCTCGGTATCGAATCGGCCGAAGGATAAAACCAACCTTTTGAATCCCTAACAAAAAAATTCCCCCTAACGATCATGTCGAATAAAACTTCATTTACAGCCCATGGCGACGAGCCAGTGGAAGCTCGGATTGTTTCCTGGGTTTTGGGTGAAGCCTCAGCGTTTGAAGCTGCGGAGCTCGAACGCTTGTGTGAGAAGCAGCCTGAGTTGATGGTGTTTAAACGCCGGATGGTGGCAATGCATGGAATGATCAAGGAGGCAGAGCAGGGGCCATCGGAGGACTGGAAATTGCCTGCTGCCAAACGTGAGCCGATTGAACAACTGATTGGCAAAGAGAGTGACAAATCGAACTTGGAGCGCCGGAAGAAAAGAAATCTCCGAAATCAATTCGCCGCCTTTGTCGCGATCGCTGCCTGTGTTGCTCTGACCTTGTTTGTGATGAACCTGTTTTTGTATGCGCCCGCATTCAAAGAGCTTCCTGTGGTCATCAACTATTCAGCTACCATGGAAAAAAACAGCGATGGCGCTGATTTCACGATTGTGAGCGAAGGGCTGTATAGCGAAGAGCCGCCTGCGTCTCCCCGCCCTATGATGCCACCATCGGATATGAGAAGAGCTCCCAGCCAAGTGACCCAATCACAGCGGCACAAGAATGAAAGCCGTTACGAATCGGTGCCGATGGGAATGAAGTCGATGAAAAGCCAGGAAGATGGGTTGGCGAATCATGCCAATGAAAAGGATGCGCCGAAAGCTTCATCATATTCTTTATCGTCATCAACCCGTTCCTCGGTCTCCGGAAAACCGGTTGAAGTTCCAACACCGGAGATTGCGACCGCGGCACCGTCGGTGGAATTTGGTGATTCCGTAGATTTTGGACAGGGTTGGGGTTCTGGGGCTAAAAAAGGGATTGCCGCCACAGGCAGCGACCCGTCGATTGCGCTCCAAGATCAAGAGGCGATGAAGTATCGTTTTGCTAATGGAAGGGATTCTGAGCCGGATCCATTCGCTGCACCCGCCGAAGAAGCATTTAGGCAGGATTTCAACGCTGGCGAGGGCTTTGCCACCGGTGCTTCCTCAGAAGTGACCAGTAAGGGTAATGCCGCGCCAGGTGCTGCCCCAGTCGGGGGGAATTTCGCCGGTGCAATGCCAGAGGTTGATGCCTTGTCGTCAGGCTCAGGGGGGCTCTCCCAACAAGGCCAAGTGGGTGGTGTAGCCAATGGCAAACGTGACAATCGCAGCAGGCAAGCTGTAGTGCATCCCTTTGCGTCGGATAATGACGGTTTCTTGGGAGACAAGAGCATTGCTTCACTCGATGAGGATCAAAAGTTTGAGTCCAAGGAATCGGGTGGTCGCGATCGCGAGAAGCAATTGGAGAAACTTCTCGATGTGAAGCAAGAGGGACAGGAGCTTGGATTGGAGGATCTGCCTCGGGACGGTCGGCTTTTCCGCGGTATGGATATGAGCAACACACAGCTTGCGCTTGAGGAACTGTCCGAGGGGGAGTTTGAGGGTAAACCGAAAAAGCAAAAATTGAGCGCCGACTTTGAAGCGGAGATTCTTGCCGAGCAGGATCCATTTTCGACCTTCTCACTGAATGTTAGTGACGCTTCCTTCCAGATCGCTCAGGCCGCGATGGTTCGTGGTGAACAGCCCGATCCTGCTGGGATCAAAGTTGAGCAATTCTACAACGCCTTCGATTATGGTGACCCAGCTCCTGTTTCGGGTCAGCCTGTGGCCGGTGTGATCGAGCAAGCCGCTCATCCGGTGATTCCGGGTCGCAGCTTGGTGCGCGTGGCATTGAAGACTGCTGCTGCGGGTCGCTCGGCGTCGCAGCCATTGCGCCTGACCTTGTTGGTCGACCAATCCGGATCGATGGTTCGTGAGGACCGTCGTGAGGCCATGAACGAGGCATTGAATGGCCTGTCGAAACTGCTCACTCCAAACGACAAGGTAACCGTGATTGGTTTCTCCCGCACATCGCATCTCTTGGCCGATGGTCTCACTGGTGACGCCGCCACCAACCTAGGTGGCTTGATCAACCAGGAAGCCAGTGAGGGTGGCACCAATTTGGAAGAGGCGATCAAGCTCGGTGAGCAGTTGGCTTTGCGCCACAAATTGAAGGGTGTACAAAACCGCATCGTCCTCTTCACCGATGGTGCAGCCAACCTCGGCGATGCCGATCCGGCGCATCTCGCGGAGAAAGTTGTCGCGCTTCGTCAGCAAGGCATCGCATTCGACATTGCCGGCATTGCGGCGGATGAACTGAACGATGATCTTCTAGCCGAGCTCGCCCGCAATGGTAACGGCCGCTACTACGTCGTGGGTAAAGGAGCAAACGGAGACTTCGCCAAGAAATTGGCGGGTGCGTTTCGTCCGGCAGCTGAGAACGTCAAGGTGCAGGTCAAGTTCAACCCGGATCGTGTGTCCCGCTACAAGTTGATTGGTTTCGAAAAGGATCGCCTCAAAACTGAAGACTTCCGCAATGACGCCGTGGATGCCGCCGAGATGGCCGCGGAAGAGGCCGGTGTGGCGGTTTACCAGGTTGAAACCATCGCTGACGGCCGTGGCGAGATTGGTGAGGTCAGCGTTCGCTTTCGCGATACCGATAGCCGTGAAATGGTCGAGCGAAGCTGGACGCTTCCTTATGACGCTGGCACGCCTGCCATCGACCGTGCATCGCCATCAATGCAGTTGGCGACACTCTCGATGTTGGTGGGTCAAAAGCTCAAGGGGGATGAGCTTTCCAATGCTATCGACTTCAATCAACTCAACCAATCCAAGGCAGGCGTTAAGCAGTCCTATGGCAGCGATGCTCGTGTCATGGAACTGCTTCAGATGATTGAGGCCTTGAAGTGATTCAGTTAAATCCATTCTTAGAACCTAAAACATAATCTGTTAGAAATGAAAAAACTTCTCCTTGCGTCGTTCTCCTTCATGATAATTGGCATTTCTTCGCAGGCAGAGACTCAGTTGGAGCTTGTCACGCCCGAAACGCGTGACATGCGACAAGTGGTGAAGCCCTTGGATTGGAGTGCCTGGGCAAAGTGGGTGGGGAAGCTCATGCCGGTCGCCGATGAAGAAGGTCATGGTCCTGATGTGGGCAGTGATGAATGGGCTCATGCTTTGGCGAAAAAGTTGGAGGTGGCGGATGATGAGGACGGTCCTGAATTCAAATCTGCCAACTGGCAGGAAGCAGTGGAAAGCCAATTGATGCCTGAGCCCAAAGAGGATGCGAGTCGGCAGCTGTTGTCATCGCACCAAGTGATCGGGCGCCTCATCGGGTTCGAGGACAAGAAGTGCAGGGGTAGAACCTTACTTTGTCCTGATGATTGTGGGCACTCAGGCAAGGTCGTCTCTTTTAAAGTTCAGCAGTATGAGAACTACTTGAAGCCAGGGAGGTATGGCGACGAAAAGCAGGACATCTTTCGTATGTTGGTCGAGGACAATAAGGGGAATCGGCAAGTGTCCGATGTCGTTTACCGCAGTTTGATGGATTTGAAGAAGGGTCAAGTCGTTCGTCTTCGTTGGAATCACGACTACGTCACCAAAGATGGATCCAAGTTCCCGGAGCGTCCTCTCATTGCTGTGGTTCCCGTGGATTTCTCGATTGCCTGCATACTCCGCGACGAGAAGGACCAATAAGATTTACTTACCATTTACACAATCGACCCAGACATTTGTTAGAACAGCTCGTTGAAAACCCTCCAACCCATCGTCACCATGAAAAAACTGCTCGTATTTCTCCTCGCCTTATCAGGCATCAGCTTCGGTCAAACCAATGACGATCAACTCGTTGTGATTCCTTGGCACAAAGTGAAGAAAGAGGCGCCTTTGTTCTTTTCTGCTGATGCCAAAGTCACGGCGAATGTGGGGTTGAAGTCAGTGGTTTCGACCCATCAAATCGCGATCAAGGTGCACCAGGGGAAAGCGAAAGTCATTTCCTTATCGCTGACAGGTCAGGGTGAAGTGACCGAGGTTGACGGCGCGAGAGTCAAAGAGTGGTCGGTCCGAACGGCTCTGGATGGCAATCGCTTCCTCGATATTCATACCGATGGGCAGGATGACGTCACTGATCCGAATCCGTTCACGATTCCAGTGCAAAACCCTGGTTTTCCAAGCAAATTGGATTTGATTGTAAAGACAAAGTCGAAGGTCACCAAGGAGTCGCTGAATTTGTTGCTCCCGGGTCCTGCGGCAGCCACCGGGTTTGCATTGCAGGTGAGTTTGAAGCCGGATGCGGCTTCGGATGTGCGGGTGACTCAGGTGTCGGGTTTGTCCGAGGTGGAAGGATCGAAGAATTTGAAGTTCATTGGATCCGAGCGCGCGGAATTGGTGCTCAAAGTTTTGCCATCCGGTGCGGAAACAGACGGTTTGGAAATGGTTTACGCCAGCCTAGTGGGTGATGTGGCAGGTGATCAGAAAAGTATTTCTTTCAAACTGGATAGCCGTGTGCAAACCAGTCGGGCTGGAGCCACCTTCGATCTTTTGGCCGGTGGTGCTGCTCTCACTTCCGGAACCTCAGGTGATGGTTGGCATGTCGTGTTGAAGAAGAAAGGCAAAGAGTGGGTGTATCAATTGGTGGCAGATCGTGCTGGGACGCTCGCTGTGAAGCTTGAGTTCAGCGTAGAGGTCTCCCGTCAGGGTGACTGGAAACGGATGTATTTCCAATTGCCGGCGGGTGTGGTGGTTCCTGTGCGGATGAATGGTTTGGAAGATGAAGTAACATTCGACCGCAGCATGGCGGTGGTCCCCAAGCGTAGCGGAGATTCCTTTAGAGGGTTTCTCCCGGTTACGGGCCATTCGGCCATGGCGTGGAAAGCCAAAGACAAGGTGGAAGATGGATCTTTGTTCTTCTCCAGCACCGAGACCGCGGATGTGCGTGTCGGGAGTGGATTGTTGCGTCAACGGACGTTGATCGATTTGAACGTGCTGCAAGGCAAGTTGAGCGACCTCGATTTCCGATTGCAGGGGCCGGGTGAAGTGCTGTCCGTGACGGGAGGAGCCGTGCTCGGGTGGCGAGTGGTAGGCGAGGGAGATGAGCGAAAATTGGATGTGACATTGAGTCGGCCGATCGAAGGCAAAGGATCACTCATCATTGAATCGCAGGCAGCGCTAGGTGGTTTCCCGGTGAGCACAGAAGCATTGCGCATCATGCCCATGGGTGCCTTGCGTCATAGTGGTTGGTTGCGCGTTGCAAACCAAGGATCCGTGCGGATTGAGGTGGCAGATGCCAAGGGTTTGATCCAATTGGCGCCCCATCAATTCCCAGGGGGAGTGAACAAGAACTTGAGACAGGTGTTTGTGTATCGTTTTCCATCGGCCGACTACAACTATGTCGTCAAGGCCACCCAAGTGCTTCCCGAAGTCGGGTTGAGCGAAGTCACCGTGTATGAACTGGGTGAGACCGATTTGCGGATCGAGGCGGACCTCGAGCTCGATATTCGAGAGGCACCTTTGCGCGAGTGGGAAATGAGGATTCCCGAGGATTACGCAGTGGTTTCGGTGGTGGGTCCACAAGTTGCAGACTACGCGATTGGTAGCGATGTCGAGAATGGGCTGCGGGTGCTCAAAGTGGTGTTCAAGCAGGCGGTGAT
This sequence comes from Luteolibacter sp., assembly GCA_043566505.1. Lineage (GTDB taxonomy): Bacteria > Verrucomicrobiota > Verrucomicrobiia > Verrucomicrobiales > Akkermansiaceae > Luteolibacter. Next base: position 2,729,609 of record CP121322.1, read on the forward strand.
CAATCGTCAGTTGATAGCCGTGAGTCTTGAGAAAAACCAAGCGGCGAAAGAGGGATCATGGGAGTTGAAGCCTTTGGTTTTCGATGACGTGAAAACTCGCCGTGGCTACATTGGTGCTGTGGCAGCAGCCGGTTATCGCCTGACAACAGGCGAGACCAAGAATCTGACCGAGGTGCCGGTGACCTTCTTTCCGAAGAAACGCAGTGGATTGCAGCAGGCATTTCGTTTGCGTGAAAAAACCTGGTCACTGAACTTGGAGGTCGAGGAGTTGGGTCAAAGTGTTTTGGCCGACGTCTTCCACCTCTACTCGCTCAAGTCGGGTGCCGTTTATGGCAGTGTGTTGATGAATTTCTTCGTCGTCGGTTCGCCCGTCACCGAGTGGCGAGTTTCGATTCCTGACGGGATCGGCAACATCGATGTCACTGGTCAAAACGTGGGTCGTGACTGGCGCAAAGAAGACAACACCTTGATCGTGCCTCTGTCTCGTCCGTTGCTAGGTGCTGGCACCTTGTTGCTGACCTTTGAGCAGCCGATGAATGCCCGTGGTGGCAAATTCTCACCAGGTGTAGCGCATCCAATGGACGTCCAGGGTGAACGTGGATTCGTTCAGGTGGTCAGTCCGCTGCAAGTGAATCACAAGTCTTCCAGCGATGGTGCACTACTAGCGATTGATGCTAGCGAGTTGCCAACTGAGTTTCGTTTGTTGAGCACCTCTCCAACGTTAGGTGCGTGGCAATACACAGCGCGTGATTTCAATATTGAGATGGATGTCGAATGGTTTGATCAGGGGCAGACTGTGGACCAGGTGGTCGACTTCCAAAAGCTCACCAGTCACATCTCGCGAGATGGCCAGTGGGTCACCGATGCACGGATCTTTGTCAAAACCCGCGGACGCAGTGCGCTTCGCATGAAATTGCCCGAAGGCGCGGTGTTGTGGGAAGCCAAGGTCAATGGAGAGACCGTCAATGCTCGTGCGGATGTCGATGAGACCGTGGTGCCTTTGTCTTCACAGATTGATCCGAATCAGGCGGCTGAGGTTTCGCTGCGCTATGGAGCGCGGTCCGATAGTCCACGCAACTTGGAATTGTCCGCTCCGATTTTTGATGCACCACTGGTGATCGGAGAATGGATTGTCACGGGCGACGATGGTCGCACCCTCGTTCCTGACGGTGGCAGTGCGGATTTGGTTCGCCCTGTGATGGCCGAAAGCGGTTGGGATTGGGTGGGTCGGAATAGTCGACTTGCCTCCATTGTTTTTTTCCTCGGCGTGTTGATGGTGGCCGTGGCCAAAACCAAAACCAGCACACTGGGCATGGTGGGAACCATCCTGCTATCCTTTGCCTTCTTTATCCTTAGTCTCGGGGTTGCGGTTTACGCGGCGTCTTCCTCCTTGGATGGTTCGGATGTTGTCGAGTATGCGGCGCCTGTGGTGGCTGCGAATCAAGCGATGACGATTGAGATTGGCAACTATCCGGATTGGTTGGCGCGTGTCGGCGGCTGGGTGATGTTTGGATTTCTGGTTGGTGTAGGTTTGGCAGTTCGCGGTATCATCAAGCGCGACGGTGTTTGGTTGGGCAGTGGCATGTTGATCTTGTTTGCCTCCTTCCTGTCGATTCGCGGTGGTGCCGCAGCCTTCTTCCTCGCCTTGGCCTGTGCGGCATTGTTCTGGCTGGTTCCCGCGATCATTCGTGCGGTGCGCAGCTCTGATACGCGCAAATCCAAGGCAGCTCAGGCCGCAGCCACAACGGCAGCCGTTCTGTTCTGTCTGACCCCATGGAATGCCGAGGCGGCGGATGTGCCTGAGTTGAAACCTGCGGAGTCGATGGTTCACACCTGGGACATTCGCGAGGGTCGATTGGCAGGTGGAATGGACATCACCGTGCGTGGTGAGTCCGGCGATCGCTTCCTATTGCTCAAGGCGCCTGCGGTGCTGAGCAAGTTTGAAGGAGAGGGCATGCGTGTGGTGAAAGCACGCCATGGCAACTCCGATGCTTACTGGTTGCTGTTGGAGGCCGATGGTCAGCGTTCAGGCAAAGCCGTCTTTGAAATGCCTCTTGAAAACCCCGCCCAAGGTTGGTGGTGGCCTAGTGGTCCGGCGGCCGTTCGCAAAGTCGATATTTCCCTCGATCAAAAAGGATGGGATCTCATTTGTTCGGCGGCGGTTAGCTCCAAGCCATTGCCTGGTGGGCGTGGTGAAAGCACTGCAAGCATGGTGCTCGGTCCGGTCGACGCCGTGACCTTTAGCGCTCGGCCCAAACAACGGGATGCAGGAACCGAGAAAACCCGTTTCTTTTCCGAAACCTCGAACCTGTTCATTCCAGGTCCCGGTGTGGTGACAGGTCAGCATCTCGTGAGAATTCGTCCATCGCAGGGCAAGGTTTCATCCTTGATCATGAAAGTGCCGACCGGATTCACGGTCAGTGACGTGATCGATGGTCCGGTGGGAAGCTGGCGCTTTGATCCTGCGAAGAACGAGTTGAAGCTCGATGTCGAACCGGCGCAGGTTGGTGCCTTTGCCTTCACCGTCGAAACCCAACGGGGTGCAGGGGAGTTGCCGGTTGATCTGAGTTTGTCACCATTGCGTGTCAATGACACCGCGGGCGAAGTGGGCCTGATCGGAATCGCATTTGTTGCTGAAGTTCAGCCCGAGGCGGTAAAGGTCGACGGCTTGTCGCGGGTGAACCCTGAGGATTTTGATTCGGGTCTCCTGCCACGTGACGCCAATGGAAATCCATTGGCAATTCTCCAACACGCTTTCCGTTATGGCAAAGGCGAGGCAAAAGCATCGCTCAAAGTGAGTGCCGTTTCGCCGGAGTTGCGTGCAGAGATTTGGCAGCTGGTATCGCTGGGTGAAGACCGCCTGACCGTGGTTGCCGATCTCGGTGTCACTATCACGCGCTCTGGAGTGTTCCGTTTGGATCTCGAAGTGCCGAAAGAACTCGAAATTGAAAGCGCCACCGGTGAGGGTTTGAGTCATTGGACCGAGCGCGATGACGATGGCCAACGGGTGGTCACTCTTCACTTGTCTGGTAAGACCATGGGATTGCGGAACTTCAGCCTGACGCTGACGGGTCGTCCGACCGGTGCGCAGAAGAAGTGGATGGTTCCACGGATTTCGCTACGTGAAGCTTCTCGTGAAACCGGAGTGCTCACCGTTGTTCCTGAGCGCGGCTTGCGGGTTCGTGCGGTGGAGCGCAAAAACGTGTCGCAGATCGATCCACGTCTACTGGCCAACGGCACTCATCAGGCGGCTCGTGCCTCAGCTCGTCCTGGAGCATTGGCTTATCGCCTGTTGCAGAGTGATTGGGAGTTGGGCTTGTCGATTCGGCGGCTCGATGCCTGGGTGACGGCCAAGGTTTTCCATGACTCCACGATCCGTGAAGGTCAGTTGCTCAACAAAGTGACCATTGATTACCGCATCGAAAATGCCGCGGTGAAATCGCAGCGAGTTCGCATCAATGGATTGGATTCCAAACTCGCCAACAACTTGCGTGCCACTGGATCCGCCGTCGCCGATCTCGTGCCAGTTGAGGGTGAGGACAACGTTTGGGAGATTCGTTTCCAGCGCGGTCTGGTGGGCAATGTTGAGGTCTCTCTCGAATTCCAACGTGCCAGCAGTGAGGGCGATACCGAGATGATTGAACCCATCGACTTGCTCGGGGTGCGTCAGCAAACCTACATGGTCGCAGTGCGTGCGGGTGGTCGACTTGAGCTCGAAGCTGGCAAATTGCCTCGTGGTTGGAATCGCACTGACTGGTCGGTCGTTCAGTCTTTGCTTGGCAAGTGTGCCGGTAAGATTGTACCGACCATGTCATTCCGTGCGATTGATCCGGAAGGAGCGCTTCCTGTGAAGATGAAGCGCCATGAGTTGGCTCAGTTGAGAAAAATCCGCGTGTCGAAAGGCAAGTTGACCACCTTGATGTCGCCAGGTGGCAAAGCGCTGACGGCCGTGAATCTTAGCATGGAGGTCATCGCAAAAAGCACCATGCGTTTAACCCTTCCGGAGGGTGCGGACCTATTCAACGTCTTCGTCAATGATGAGGGGGCCTCGCTTGTTCGTGAGGGCAATGATTGGTTGTTCTACGTATTCCCATCGCCGGAATCGGGCATGCCGACTGAAGTTCGCTTCGTCTATTCGGCTGAGATTGAGAAAGGCAAACGTTTACAAGGTCCTGCAATGGACGTGCCAATGGAGAATCTCACATGGCAGGTGTTGATTCCTGAAGGTTGGCGAATGTCAGGTTATGGAGGCGACTTCGACCTGCAGGAGCAATCCAGCAAGGGGCAATTCAAGTTTGATGACTATCAGACCTTTGTGCAAACCAAGCGCCGTGAAGATGCTCAGACTGCGGTCGAGCAACTGGACAAAGCCAACGAATGGTTGGCCAAAGGTGACCAAAAGAAAGCCAGCATGGCTTTCAGCAATGTTGTGAATAACGGCTTGCTTGATGAAGCTTCTGGGGAAGATGCACGTGTGCAACTTCGCCGACTGAAAACGCAGCAGGCGGTTCTTGGATTGAATACGCGTCGTCAGAAACTGGTCTTGGACAACCGAGGTGCCGCGCCGGACAATGCTCAGAACGAGCAGTATGAACGCGCAGCCGAGCTGAACCCAGTGATGCAGGGGCAATACAACTACGACCCACAGCAGTTTGAACAATTCCTTGAGGGCAACACCGCTGATGAGAATGCCGCGTTGAAAGAGATTGCGAATCGTATCGTTTCTCAACAGCTGGCAGCCGAGCCGGCACCGGTAGCGATCGATGTGGCATTGCCAGAACGTGGCACCGTATTGAGCTTCGGGCGCAGCGTTCAGATCGACAGCGATAAGCCAATGGTGATCGATGTTGAGTTGAAGCGTGCGGGCGGTGGGTTTGCTTGGATTGCCGTCATGCTCTGCCTCTTGGCAGGTGCCTTGGGTGTCATGAAAACAAAGTCTCAGTCATGATCGCTATTCGGTGTCTCGCGATTACGGTTGTGGCCTTGGTTGGCTGTGACCGCAGCGTCGAAGTCCAAGCCGATGTTCCACCTGAGGTGGAACAAAAAGTTGAAAATAAGATCCAGGTCGATCGAAAGAATCTGCCCGCTCCAAAGATTGTTAATGTCTTGGAGTTGGACAAAACGACCTATGTCGGGGGAGAGATTCCGAGAGCTAAAGTCGTTCTGACCAACCAAGGAGATCGAGAGGTAGTCTTGTCCAAATCGCTCGATGGCTCTTCAGTCGGTTGGAGATACCCCAAATGTCAGATGCAGATCTTTGATGAGAATAATGAACCTGTAAGCATCAATTGTATTGGGCGCTGCGGCAACATGAGTGTATTGAGAAACGGTGACTTTGTGCGTTTGGCTCCGGGTGAAAGCATGACGGTGAGCCCTTACGGCTTTGAAGGTTTTGTTGGCTCACATCAGTTGAGTCAGAGTCCCGGAACGTATTGGCTTCAATATCGATATGCCACTACAGATCAGGGAGTTGAGGGATACGCAGGCGACGAAAGAATGATGAAAAACATGACCTTTTCCAAGAAGCTCACTGCCTTGGCTGCGGAGATTCCAGCGGTTACGGTGGTCAGTAATCGGGTGAAGATTGTGATTCAAAAAGCGCCAGCCGAAAGCGAGTGACAAGTTCGTTTGGAAATCGGAGTTGATGGATTTGCGCAGAATTGGCGTATTCATGCTCATCATGAGAATGAACCAATGGACTTTTATTGCCGTTCTGTCGCTTGCGCCGATCTTAATGGCTCATGCGGATGAGGGAACTCTTCGTGTTGGAGAGGTGCTCGAGTATCAAGCCACACCCTTGGTTAATCCAAAAGGTGGAGAAAAGTTCAGTGGTAGCAACTTCATCCATCCATTGAAAACACCATCGGGTTTTGTGGTGACGGAAACGCAGCCTGCGGATCACATGCATCACTTCGGGCTGTGGTGGCCGTGGAAGTTTTTGAAGGTGGGAGAAGAGAAAGTCTTATTCTGGGAGTTGCAGAAGGGTGAAGGAGTGATTCAAGCGGTGGAAAGTCAGAAGACGGAAAGTGGTTTTACTGCGAAGAGTATTTATCTCGATAAGAAGTCGGGGGATGAGCCTCAGGTGGTTTTGAATGAAACGGTCGAATGCACCGTGTCAGCCGTGACGGAGAAGCCGGTGCGAGGCTATGATTTGGACATCAAGATCACTCAGAAGGTCGCGGTGGATCAGCCGGTTGAGGTCGTGAAATACCGATACAGCGGTTTCACTTATCGCGGTACCGCAGCGTGGAACCGGAAGAATAGCACCTTACTCACCAGTGAAGGGAAGAGCCGGAAAGATTCCCACACCACCCGCGCGAAGTGGGTTCGGGTTGAGGGTGAAGCAAAAGAAGGGAAAAAAGCGGGGGTTTTGATGATGAGTGCCCCGAGTAATCACCAACATCCCGAGCGCTTAAGGACGTGGAATGGATTGATGCATCACGGTGCATTTTTCATCAACATGAACCCAGTCCAAGAGGCGTCATGGAAGCTCAAGAAGGATGAGGATTGCGTCCGGCAATACCGAGTGCACGTCTATGACGGCAGCCTCAGCGCTGAAGAAGCGGAGGCAATGTGGCAGCACTATGCGAAATCGTTGGAGAAGAAGCCCTGAGAGCTTACTTCACGGCCGGGCATTGGCTCAGGTTCTTGAAGAAGTCGTTGCCTTTGTCGTCGACGAGAATGAATGCAGGGAAGTTCTCCACAGTGATTTTCCAAACCGCCTCCATGCCCATTTCAGGGAATGCGACGACTTCTTGTGACTTGATGTGGTTCTGTGCGAGCAGGGCAGCCGGTCCGCCAGCGGAACCGAGGTAGAAGCCGCCGTGTTTTTTGCAGGCGTTGGTGACCGCGTCTGAGCGATTGCCTTTTGCGAGCATCACCATGGAGCCGCCATGTTCTTGGAACAGGTCGACATAACTATCCATGCGGCCGGCGGTGGTGGGCCCGAATGATCCGGAGGCCATGCCTTCGGGTGTCTTCGCGGGGCCAGCGTAGTAAACGGGGTATTGTTTGAAATAGTCCGGCAGTTCACCTTTCTCTTCGAGGATCTCTTTGAGTTTCGCGTGTGCCATGTCGCGTGCGACGATAATCGTGCCGTTGAGTGCGAGTGCTGTGGTGACGGGGTACTTGCTCAGAGTCTTGAGCGTTTCATCCATGCCTTTGTCGAGGTCGATGCTTACGCTTTTGAATTTCCAGTCCTTGTATTTCTCTGGGATGAAGCGACCGGGGTTCTTTTCGAGTTTTTCGATGAAGATGCCGTCTTTGGTGATTTTGGCTTTCGCTTGGCGGTCGGCCGAACAGGACACCCCGATGCCAACCGGGCAGGAGGCGCCGTGGCGGGGGAGGCGAACGACTCGGACATCGAGTGCAAAGTATTTGCCGCCAAATTGAGCGCCGGTGCCGGTGCTGCGTGCGAGTTCGAGTAGTTCTTTCTCCAGTTCGAGATCGCGGAAGGCGCGGCCGTGTTCGTTGCCGCTGGTCGGAAGTTCGTCGTAGTAACGGGTCGAGGTCATCTTGACCGTCTTGAGGTTGTTTTCCGCTGATGTGCCACCGATGACAAAGGCCAAGTGGTAAGGAGGACAACCGGCGGTGCCGAGGGACTGCATTTTTTCGAGGCAGAATTCCTTGAGGCGTTTCGGGTTTAGGAGAGCTTTGGTTTCCTGATAGAGGAAAGTTTTGTTGGCCGATCCACCGCCTTTGGTGACAAAGAGAAACTTGTAGGCGTCGCCTTCGGTGGCGTAGAGATCGATTTGTGCCGGCAGGTTGGTTTTTGTATTCACCTCCTCATACATGCTGAGCGGGGCGGTTTGAGAGTAGCGGAGGTTTTCTTTGATGTAGGTTTGGTAGATGCCTTTGGAGAGCGCTTCGGCATCATTGCAATCCGTCCAAACTTGCTGGCCTTTCTTGGCGACGATGGTGGCGGTGCCGGTGTCTTGGCAGAAGGGGAGGATGCCGTTGGCCGCGATCTCGGCATTCTTGAGCATCATCAGAGCGACCATGCGATCGTTTTCGGATGCCTCTGGGTCATCGAGGATCGCAGCGACCTGCTGGAGGTGCGATGAACGCAGAGTAAAGTTGATCGCCTTGATTGCCTCTGCAGAGAGCATTGTCAGTCCTTCGGGATCAATCTTGAGGATTTTTGTGCCTTCAAACTCGGATTCAGAAACGTAGTCGGTCGTGAGGCATTCGTATTCCGTTGGGTCGGAATCGAGTGGGAAAGGGTCTTGGTAGAAGAACGGTTTGTCTGACATGGCTTGCGCCTAACTTAGAGCCGCACGGGTGTGGGGGCAAACCGAATGTGGGCTAGCGTTGGGGCTTTGAGCTGCGGGCTTCTTTTAATCACAGAGGAACAGAGAAGACAGAGAGGCATTGAGCTAACGCACAGGTCACTGGCGGAATCAGATCGAAAATCAATAATCGAAAATCGAGAATCAGAAATCCTGATCCTAATCAGCCTTCTTCCTCATCAGCTTCAGGAGCCTTCGGGAGTTTGTCGACTTCCTGGAGTAGGTTGACCATGTCGACGCCACGTTCGGCAGAGGTGTCGCTGCGGAACTGCAGGACAGGGGTGGATTTGAGGACGACTCGCTTCATCACCTTCTTTTGGATTGCCCCGTGGTCGCGGTTCAAGCGGTGAAGCACAGGTTCTGGGTCGCCGCCTAACACGCTGGTCCAGACTCTGCCTTCCTTGAGGTCTTGAGTGACTTCCACACCGCTGATGGTTACCAGCTTTCCATTCCACTCATAGTCCTTTTGTATGACTGTTCCGATTTCTCTGCGGAGCAGTTCGTTGACTCGTTGAATACGGCGGGACATGGGTGGGTAAATGCTGAAATTGGAAAAGCTGAAACGCTGAAATGATGTGAGGGTGAAGCTGGATTCTGAATGTCAGCTTTTCAGCGTTTCAGGATTTCAGCTTTTACCTCACAGTTCTTGAGGGACTTTTTCGAGTTTGTAGCACTCGATGATGTCGCCTTCCTCGTATTCGTTGAATTCGCCGAGGCGGATACCGCATTCGAAGTTGGTGCGGACTTCCTCCACTTCCTCTTGGAATCGACGAAGCGTGGACATGCGACCATCAAAGACCGGCACGCCACCGCGAATGACGCGAGCGTGGGCTTTGCGGTGGATGCGACCATCGCTGACGTGTGAACCCGCTGCGCGACCGCGGGACAATTTGAAGACCTTGCGGACTTCTGCATGGCCGATGACGGTTTCGCGGTTGATCGGGTCAAGGAGGCCGAGCATGGCTTCGCGGACTTGATCGATCAGTTCGTAAACGACCGAGTATAGTTTTACATCGACGTTTGCAGCTTTAGCCGATTTGACGGCTTTTGCTTCTACTTTCACGTTGAAGCCAATGACAAAGGCGTCAGTTGAGGCTGCATATGATATGTCGGACTCCGTGATGGGGCCTGCTGCTGCAGTGATGAATGAACAGCTGACTTTTTCAGATTCGATTGCGAGGATCGCTTTCTTGATTGCCTCGACCGAGCCTTGGACATCGCATTTGAGGATGATCTTGAGTTCGGTTTTTGCGCCGCCTTCTTTGACCATCGAGTAGAGGTCTTCCATGCGGTTGCGATGTTGTGGCTTGAGGCGATCGAGTCGCTCTTTGTCTTGGCGTTCATCAGCGAGGGTTTTCGCTTCGCGATCGGACTTCATCTCCGTGAGGTGGTCGCCGACGTTTGGAAGTTCATCAAACCCAATCACTTCCACAGGCATGCCTGGGTGAGCGGATTTCACGGTTTCACCGCGGTCATTGATGAGGGAGCGGACTTTGCCCGAAAACGGACCGCAGATGAATGGTTTGCCAACTTTGAGCGTGCCAGATTCGACAATCACCGTTGCGGTGGTGCCGCGGCCGGGGACCACGCGTGCTTCGATGACGGCAGCGCGGAAGTTGCCTTTCGGGTTGGCCTTGAGCTCGAGAACTTCAGCTTGGAGGGCGATAAGGTCGAGCAAGTCATTCATATTGTCACCTTTGAGGGCAGACACTTCAGCAAACTCGGTATCACCACCATAGTCAGTGGTTTGAAGCCCTTGTTCAGCCAATTGCGATTTCACCATGTCGGTGTTGGCGGTTTCGAGGTCGCATTTGTTGATTGCAACGATGATGGTTTTTTCGGCCTTCTTCGCGTGCTCGATGGCTTCGATGGTTTGAGGTTTGATGCCGTCATTGGCCGCAACCACCAATACCACGATATCCGTGATGTCAGCGCCACGTGCTCGCATGTCGGAGAAAATAGCGTGGCCTGGGGTGTCGAGGAAGGTGATTTCCTGTTCACCGTGAATGACTTGATAAGCACCGATGTGTTGAGTGATGCCACCGGCTTCACCGCTAACCACTTTGGATTTGCGGAAGTAGTCGAGAACGGAAGTTTTGCCGTGGTCGACGTGTCCCATGATGGTGACGATGGGTGGGCGGTTGAAAAGTGAGCTTTCTGGCTCTTGTTTCGGAGCTTCAGGCTCTTTGATGACCTCTTCTACTTTGTGAAAGCCTTTGTCTTTGTCGCGCTTTTCACGTTCGAAAGTGTAGCCGTGAACTTCACAGACCTGTGCAGCAATTTCGGGTTCGAGCGGTTGGTTCGGAGCTGGAAAGACGCCGAGCTTGATGAGATCGGCCATCACGTTGAACGGCTTGAGGCCGAGTCGCGATGCGAGTTCTGGAACGAGAATCGGTGGTTTGATGACGATCAGTTTGTCATCATCGGAATCATCGCCTGCAGGCGCTTCATCAGCGGGGGCGGCGCTCGCTTCTTTAGCGGGAGCTTCGACCATTTCGGGATCTTCTTTGTCGAGGGACTTGGAGATCGTGCCGAGAACTTTCTTGGCTGATTTGGTTGTTTTTTTGACTTTTGGTTTTTCGTCGTCCGAGAAGAGATCGAGCGCTTCGTTTTTCGCTTTCTCTACTTTGCTTGGCGGCGGGTTCGCGGCGGCTTCTGCTTCCAGGCGCTGGCGTTCGCGGCGTGAAAGTTTTTTGGTGTCATCGAGTAGATCGAGAACCTCTTCTTCTTTTTCTGAGCTGTCGCTTTTTTTGGGCATCCGTTGTTGTTTCGTATTGCTTTCGATATCTAGTCAGCAGGGTTGTTTATTCTTCTGAAGCGGCGGGTTCTGCCGCTTCATTTACAAGAGCGCGTGCACGCTCCAAAATCGCTTCTGCTTCTTCAGCAGTGACTTCAAGGATTTCGCTGATGTCTTCAGCAGACATGCCGACGATGTATTCGGGGGCGATACCACCAGCGAGGGTGATTTTCTCCGCTTGCTCATCGGTAATTCCGAGTTGCTCGCCGAGTGAGTGAGCAGCGCCACCGATTTTCTCTTTGAATTGTTCTTCTTTGGTTTCGTCGCGGCGGACTTGAACGTCCCATCCCATGAGGCGTGATGAGAGGCGCGCGTTTTGCCCTTTGCGGCCGATTGCTTTGCTAAGGTCTTCTTCGCTAACAGTGACGTTAACGACTTTGTTTTCTTCATCGGTTTCGATGGAGATCAACTCAGCAGGTTTAAGAGCTTCGCGAACGAATTCGCTTGGGTCTTCGCTCCAGCGAATGATGTCGACCTTTTCGTTGTTGAGTTCGCGGACGATGTTTTTGACTCGAGCACCGCGCATCCCGACACAGGCGCCGACGGGATCCACTTTCGAGTCCATGCTGTAAACAGCCACTTTCGTGCGGAAGCCAGCTTCGCGAGCGATGCCGCGGATTTCGACCGTGTGGTCGGAAATTTCGTTCACTTCTGCTTCGAACAAGCGGCGAACAAAGTTTGGGTGACTGCGGGAAAGGATAATTTCTGGGCCACGGATTTCGTTTTCAACAGCGAGGACGTAGCAGCGAATGCGGTCGCCGATGTTGTAGTCTTCGCCTTGCACGCGTTCGCGGTTGGGCATGATGCCTTCGAATTTCCCGAGGTCGATCATGACGTCGTTGCGCTCGAAGCGGCGCACGGTGCCTGAGACGACATCGCCTGCGCGGTCTTTGAATTCCTCGTAGATCATTTCCTTCTCCGCTTGGCGGAGACGCTGCATCATCGTTTGTTTTGCAGTTTGAACCGCGATGCGGCCGAAGTCTTTAGGGGTGACGTTGAATTCTTGAACTTCGCCAACTTGCACTTCGGCATTTTTCTTGGAGGCGGTGGAGAGAGGGACTTCGTTGAACTTATCGCGGTAGTCTTCATCAGAGACTACGTCGAGCGATGCGAAAATCTTGGTCTCGCCTTTGCGCAGATCAATGTCGGCACGGAGGGTTTCAATGGCATCAGCACCTGGAACCATCTTGCGGTAGGCGGAAATGAAGGCGAATTCGAGTGCGGCAACGACCTTGTCACGGTCGATTCCTTTTTCTTTTTCGTAGTACTCGATGAGGGCGACGATATCGTTTGTCATGGCGGGAGATTGGCTTGTTTGCTCGGTTCTGATGTCTAGAGACGCAAAAGAGTGGGTTGCTAAACCCACTCCTTACATAACGTCAGAAGCCGTGCGAGCGGCTATTTAAGCCCGCGAATAAGTGGTTGCAAGCCTAATCTGGCTAGGAAAATGGGGGATTCAAAGGGTTTTGCAACGTTGCTGGATCTGCTCGATCGCCCATTGCGCATGCTCCGAAATCAGGGGGTCGGGATCGGCCGCGGATGACTCCAGCGCTGGGATATCATCTGTGGTGCCTACATTTCCCAAAGCGACGCAGACATTGCGGAGGAATCTGTGGCGTTTGATCCGTTTGATAGGGGATTTGGAGAAGAGTTGGCGGAACTCGTCGTCGTTGAGTTTGAGGAAATCGCGCAGTTCATTCTGAAAAACGTTCTCGCGGGCTAGAAATGTGGCTTCTTGTGAGGTTTTGGCGAAGCGGTTCCACGGGCAGGCGTCGAGGCAATCGTCGCAGCCATAAATGCGGTCGCCCATGGCCTTGCGGAATTCGAGCGGGATGGAGCCCTTGTTTTCGATGGTGAGGTAGGAAATGCAGCGGCGGGCATCGAGTTGGTGAGGCGCGGTGATGGCTTCCGTCGGGCAAGCCGTGATGCAGCGTGTGCATTTCCCGCAGTGATCGCCGAAGGGTGGGTCGGGCTCGAGTTCGAGAGTGGTGAGGATTTCTGCGAGGAAGAACCATGTGCCGAGGTGGCGATGGATTTGCATGGTCGACTTGCCATTCCAGCCGAGACCGGAGTCGGTCGCGAAATCTCTCTCAAGCACCGGGCCTGTATCGACGTAAGGTTTTTGGTCGCCGCCAAGTGATTCCATCCGCGAGCGAAACTCCTTTAGGCGTTTTTCGATCAGGTCGTGGTAATCGTTGTTCCATGCGTAGCGCGCGATGCGGTAGTTGGCGGGGTGGTTTTCAGGAAAGGGTGACTCACCAGGGTAATAGTTCATCGCGAGGCAGATCAGCGATTTGCATTCGGGAAGAACGTTGCGTGGATCGGTTCGGCGTTCGGGCGTGCGTTCCAGCCATGCCATGTCGCCGAATTTTTTCTCATCGACCCAATCCCGGAACGCATGGGCGTGGGTCGCTTGCTTCGCCGCCGCGATGCGGCAGTCGTCGAAGCCCAGCTCTTTGGCCCACTGTTTGATTTGCTGCTTCATGCAGTCTTAGGAATGCGTGGTGAAATAATAACGGGCGCATTCGATGATGCCGGTGGTGACTTCACCGCAGTCGAGCCCTGCGGTTTCTAACATGAGATGTGCGGCTTCCTCGTAGAGTGGGTTACGAATTTCCAGTAGCGATTTGATTTGCGCCATCGGGTCGTCCGTTTGGAGAAGCGGGCGATTTTTGTTTTTTGACGTTCGCTCCAGTATCACATCGGCTGGGGCCTTGAGCCACACAACGTAACCGAGCTCGCGCAAGAGTGCGCGGTTTTTCTCGCTTCCGATCACTCCGCCACCGGTGGAAATGATGCGGCGCGGTTCGTTGGGGGCGTTCAGTTCGTTGAGGACAGAGGTTTCGATATCGCGGAAGTTTTCCTCGCCATCTTCTTCAAAGATCTGAGTGATGGATTTGCCCGCTTTTTCCTCGATGAGCTGGTCCATATCGACAAGTGGGTAGCCGAGCCGCTCATGCAGCTCACGGCCGACCGTGGATTTTCCGCAGCCCATGAACCCAATCAACACGAGGTTTTTGGGAGGGGTGGCTGATTCGTTCATGGGTGCACCATAGTCTTCATCAAGGAATCTTGGAAACGGCAAATTCCGTGTTCGCATCTTTCGGCGAGCTCTGCCACAAATTTGGCGTGCCAGAGACCGAGATCATTCACGCAGAAGAAGACGACATGAAGGACGCCGTTCGTGCGGCCTGTTCCTTGTTGAACAAGGGTGAAGTCGTCGCGTTGCCAACAGAGACCGTCTATGGATTGGCTGCAGACGCTCTGAACGCAGATGCCGCAGCAAAGGTCTTTGAAGCCAAAGAGCGTCCATCATTTGACCCCTTGATTGTCCATATCGCATCGGCCAAGGATTTGAGCCAAGTGGCCATCGTGCCGGGTGAGATTGCCGAGATTGTGGACAAATTGACCGATGAGTTTTGGCCAGGCCCGCTGACATTGCTTTTGCCGAAGCATCCTGATGTTCCAGACATCGTGACCAGTGGATTGCCGACTGTAGCCGTAAGGGTGAGCGCGCATCCGGTTTTTCGTTCAGTGAACATAGAGCTGGGTAGGCCGCTTGCAGCGCCGAGCGCGAATCGCTTTGGGAGAATTTCTCCAACATCGGCATCTGCGGTGGAAAAAGAATTGGGCGGAAGGATTCCATTGATCGTCGATGCGGGTGCTTGCAGTGAGGGTGTTGAGAGCACGATCATTTCAATCGAGCCGCGCGATGGCAAAAAGCCGATCTTCCGACTTCACCGAGCGGGTCCTGTCACCAAAGAGATGCTGCAGCCATTTGGGAAAATCATGAAGGTGAAGAAACAAGTCGGTGAGCTGCCTGACGCTCCCGGTGAGTTGCCGAGTCATTATGCACCGCTGACGCCGTTGCGGGTCTTGGATGTCGTCAAGGATTTCAAACCTGAGCCAGGCAAGAAGTATGGGCTTTTGAGTTATCGAGGTGAGGACAATAACCCCTATGTGATTTGTCACGATTGGGAGGTGATTGAAGCCATGAGTCCCGGCAGCGGAAAATTGGCGGAGGCCGCGATCCGATTGTTTTTCGTCATGCGAATGATGGACGAGGCTGGTTTGGACGAAATCATCGTTGAGCCCGTCAGTGAGACCGGTCTGGGCGTTGCGATCATGGATCGCTTGCGCCGAGCTGAGACCAAAGTCTAAATATCATCATGAAATTCACTGCCAATTCCGACTACGAAGAAAAAGACAGCGATCCGATTTGCTTGAACCCGGGGGATCGGGTCCAAGGAGGCGATGCCGACCGCACTTGGCCTGGATGGATCTGGGTGAGCAATGAGTCCGGCCATGATGGCTATGTTCCTCAAGAGATCTTGAAGGACTTGGGCGAGGGGGCGTTTGAGGCCACGGAAGCCTTTGATCCGTCTGTTTTGACCATCAAAAGGGGAGATGGATTGGAGTCGCTGCGTCAGATTCACGGCTGGCATTGGTGCAGGAACGCCCAGGGTGACGAAGGTTGGGTGGCGGGATACCTGCTGCGGCCTGTGTCAGGGTAGGGGGCGGCCCCAGAGCAATGTGACCCCTGGGCGTGTTCTTGGTTATTTTGCGCCTTCGCGGAGGCGGTTGTGGGTTGAAACTGTGAAAATCGCTCAAATCCCTGATTTTCAGGTGATTTCCCCTTGCCATAGGCAGGGGTTTTCCATACCTCGTGCGCCCCTCATTGCGCTGCCATCACACCAAAGAAGATCCGAGGGGTTCCTAAAGCAGCAAGTCTTCAAGAATCGCCCGACCTGATTCAAGGCGGGAAACACCATACAAAAATGATTAACGAACTCATCAATGAAATGGTGGACGCAGGCGTCCACTACGGTCACCAAACGAAAAAATGGAATCCACGCATGAAGCCCTTCTTGATGAAGGACAAAGCTGGAATCTACATCATCGACCTCGAGAAAACGGTCCAGCAATTGGACAAAGCCGCTGACTTCCTCGCCGGCCTCGCAGGCAAAGGCAAAAATGTTCTCTTCGTTGGCTGCAAACGCCAAGCGCAAGAAGCGATCAGCGAAGCTGCTGAAGCAACTGGACAACACTACGTCAATCACCGCTGGCTCGGTGGCATGCTCACCAACAGCACGACTGTTCGCAAGTCGGTCGAGCGTTTGAAATATCTCGAAACCATCGAGAAGCAGCCTGAATTCAAAGCCATGTCCAAAAAAGAGCTCGCTGCTCTCGGACGTGAGCGCGAAAAACTTCTGCGCAACCTTCGTGGTGTGCGCGATTTGGACAAGCAGCCCGACGCGGTTGTGATCGTCGACTCCGCTCGCGAGACCATCGCAGTGGCAGAAGCCCGACGTCTCGGAATTCCGATTGTTGCCATCGTCGACACCAACGCTGACCCAGCCAAAGTGGATTACCCAATCCCTGGCAACGACGACGCGATTCGTTCGATCCGCATCATCCTGCAGAACCTGGTGGACGCCATGGTTGCTGCTCGCAAAAACTAAGCCTTTTTGAATCGGGCATGCTCGTTGTTGAGCATGCCTGATCCATTCACTCTAAAGCCAATTCATTATCATGATTACAGCCTCTATTGTTAAAGAACTCCGCGACAAAACCAACGCAGGTATGATGGACTGCAAAAAAGTCCTCACCGAAACCAATGGTGACATCGAAGCCTCCATCAAGTTGCTTCGTGAGCGCGGCATCGCCAAAGCGGGTGCCAAAGCAGACCGTGCTGCCAACGAAGGCATCATCTCAGCTCGTATCAGCGGCGACGCGACCACAGGTTTGCTCTGCGAACTGAACTGCGAAACGGACTTCGTTTCCAAGAATGAGAACTTCCAAGCCTTTGCGAATCAAATCGCTGATACGCTTGCCGCTTCTGATGCGACTGACATTGACTCCGCCAAGCAGGTGAGTCTCGGTGATCACAGCATTGACGACACCGTTAAAGCCAAGGTGGTGGAATTGGGTGAGAACCTTCAGTTCCGCAAATACACACGCTTCAATGCTGAAGCCGGTGGTGTGGTTGCTTCTTACATTCACCCTCCAGGCAAGGTTGGTGTTTTGATCGAAGTTGGAACCACCAAACCAGAGACCAAGGACGCCGCTGGTTTCCAAGAGCTCGTCAAAGACCTCACGCTTCACATCGCCGCATCGGCTCCTAAAGGGCTTTCCCGCGACGACATTCCTCAGGACGTGGTCGACACCGAGTTGGACATCTTCCGCGCTCGTTTGGTCGAACAAGGCAAGCCTGAGAACATCATCGAAAACATCCTCAAAGGACAAATCGGCAAGTTCTACGCTGAAAGCTGCTTCTTGGAGCAAGCCTTCGTCAAAGACGACAAAGTCACCATCAAGCAGCTTCTCGAAGAGAAGGGCAAAGAGCTTGGTGATACCCTTACCGTGACTCGCTTCGAGCGTTTCGGTCTTGGTGAGTAATTTGTCATAGATCATTCACAAAACGCCCGTTTCCTGATGGAAGCGGGCGTTTTTTTGTGGGCTGGTGGAATGGGGGCGAACGCCACTTTGTCTGTCCGCCCGAAAGATTTGCCAAGTCGCGCCCGTTTGATCATTCTCTATCCATCTTATCATGAAGTCACTTCTTACGCTCTCACTGCTCGTCGCCAGCTCCGCTCTTTTGCACGCTGGTGAAACTCAATTATTCAACGGCAAAGACCTTACCGGTTGGAAAGGAGTCGAAGGATTCTGGTCGGTCAAAGACGGGGCGATCACCGGCACCACCACTCCCGAGAACCCCGCCAAGAAGAACACCTTCTTGGTTTGGCAGGACGGCAAGCCTGGCGACTTCGTGTTGACCTTCAAATACCGTCTGCTCGATGCCGAGGGAAAAGGCGATGGTTACGCCAACTCGGGTGTCCAATACCGCAGCAAGGTGGTCGAAGAGGAATACTCTGTGGTTTCGGGCTACCAGGCCGACATGGAGTTGGGCAAAAACTACAGCGGCATTCTCTATGAAGAAAAGGGCCGCGGCATTTTGGCCAAGCGTGGCCAGAAAGTCGTCATTGAAGACAACGACAATGCCAAGAAGCCAAAGATTGAAGTGGTGGGTGAAACCAGACCTTCAGCCGACGTTCAAGCAGGCATTAAGCAAGGTGAGTGGAACGAATACAAGGTGGTCGCCAAGGGCAACGTTCTCGAGCACTGGATCAACGGCAAGCTTGCGGTGCACGTGACGGATAATACCACGGTTGGAGCCAAGGAGGGCGTGATTGCGCTGCAACTTCACCAAGGCAAACCAATGACCGCACAGTTCAAGGACTTGGTGCTCACGACGGAGTGAGCTTTAAGGCTGATCAATTTAGAAATTAGAAATGGCTGCCTGATGGCAGCCATTTTTGCTTTCCCCGCCTGGTGTGCAGTAATGGGGTTAAGGGTTCGATGCCAAAGAACTAGCGAGTTTCCACGCAGTTGACTGCCACATTTTGCTAGCTTCCGCTATTTAGGCAGAGGCGGAGGTGATGAAAGCGATACCAGTCTATCAACATCCCATCTCTGATCACCCGAATAGCCAGAAAGCTCAAGATACTCGGCTACCTCTTCAAGATGAATCTCCGAAATGCCAACTTCTTCTCCGGCAAGGTCTCCAAAAACGTCTGGCTCCCAATCGAAAGGTGTTCCGACGTTAGCGGCAAGAAAGCCATCTGCTGCCGAAAGATGTCGCCGCAACTGACCTGACTCGTAGACTGCAAAGATGATCCCTGAACAGCTCCCTTGGCCGAGTGTCATCACCACCGTCGTATTGAACTGCTCGGAAATCCGCCGACACGACTCTGCGGCCTCCTCCGAAGTGTCATAGAACCCATTCGGCGTCACCAGAATCCAAGATGATGATGCGTCATCTCGGAGAGAATACTCACCGTTCAAGTGCGCCAAACTTCGATACCCCTTCTGCTCACGACGTATCAATGACGCGATAGCAGTGTCTGTAACCGAATCGTTCTTCTTAATGTGTGTAAAACCAAGAGGGCATTTTTTAGCGAACGACATATCCTAGCCAACCCGCACAGGGGAGCGCCAGACTGAAGCTAGGTTAAGATTGTAATATGGGTGGAGCATTTACTCTAGGCGGGTGCGGGATGGCTACGGCGTATTGTTAGGCTTTATTTTGCCCGCAAGCCACAACCCAGAGACAATTAGTGAGGTCCCAGCAAAAGCCAGAAATGCATACATGATAAGCATCATGACATTGATAAGGCTCATATCGTCCACCCTGAGCATGATTTCCGAGCTTAATCCTGAGTTAAATAATAAATAATCAAGAGCCATCAACAGGAGACCTGCCGCCACCAATATTTTCGGCCTCTTGTATTCTTTCGGGATATTCAAGCGCAACAGTAGTGTTACGCAGACAATCAGAAGTATAACTACGCCGATACAATTGAATGCGAATAGTCTATCCATGATTTTCTAGCCTAACAGTGTTGTTTGCCGACCGGTCGAGTTTGCAGGAGATAGCCGACCGGTCGTGGTATAACTTGTTATACCCTACGCAAGTAGAAGCAGTAGTCGGGGCGAGGGATCAAGCTCGCAGAGTCATGCGACTCACTGCTGCGCTTGTTTCTCTTGGCGCTCGACCACGGCAGCAACGAAGGCGCATTTTGCGCAGGCGTGTTCTTTGCTTTCGAAGTGGGCTCCGGTCTTTTTCGACTTTGGCTTGGGGTAGTCCATGTTCATCCAGAGTTCTTCTTCGGTCACCTTGCTGGCGACGCCGTCTTTGGGAACTTCTGCTTTGGCGGTCCAGAGGATGGCGTTGAGCATCACCTTGCGTTGGTTCTCGTTGCCCCAGTTCTTGTGGAAGTGACCACCGGTGAAGCCGAAACCACGTCCGCCGTCCTTGCGTTCAAATGCCCAACCGACGCTTTGAGGGATCTTGGCGGCCACCGCCTTGCGGACGTCCGGGTTGCCGGAGTGTGGGCCGTCCTTGCGGCTCATGGTCTCGTCTGGAGCCACGGCAGAGAGGATGTGGCTGAGTTTGCCTTTGGATTCATCGGCGAAGCGCATGTGGAAATACCATTCGTCGCGGATGGTGTAGGGCTTGAGGCCATTGCTGACGGGGTGCTCCGGGTATTTTTCGAAGGTCGCGTCCCAGTGAGGGTTCACGCTCCAGTGCATTTCGAAGTAGCCGCCCATCCAGTCGAGCATCTCAGCGCCAGCGGCTTCCTTGGGGTATTCGACGCCGTAGTGCACGCAGACCAGTCCGCAACCACGTTTCATCTCTTTGGCGAGCTGTTGGAGTCGGTCCTCCTTGAGGAGAAGGTGTCCTTTGCCGCCATCGCAGTAGATGAGAACCGTATCGGCAGCCGCGAGTTCTTCAGGGCTCGGCCACTCGGCGTTGAGTTTGACGGTGGTTTTGACCGGCAGGCCGCTTTCATCGAGGCATTTCTTGAAAAGCTGGACACCTGCATTGTGCTCGTGGGAGCCGTAGCCGTGGGAGGGTTTGCCGGCGAGCAGCAGGATATTCTTGGTGTCTTCAGCGAGGCTGAAGCCCATGGTGCAGGCAAGGGTGAGGGCCAGAGAAAGGAGGATTTTCATGATGTGTGTGAATAAAGGCTAAAACGGCTGAGAATCCAAGCATCTGTCACCGTTTGTTGAGTTCATCTTGAGAATTGGCCAGCTTGGGTGTTATGTTCAAGTCTCACCGTGAGGGCAAACAGAGCCCAAAGCCCAATCTGAGTGTCCATGCGAGGAGTGAATCACCATACCCGATGTCTATTCGCCGTTTTCCTGTTGGGTGGCGCGATGACCTCTTGGGTGGCTGGGCAGAAGCCGCCGAATGCCAAAGCGGATTTGCCCCAAGTGGTGGTCAAGGTGGCGGGAGAGCAAATGGGGTCCAGTCGAGCGGCCTCCCGGATTTTGTATCCGTGGAAAACCCACGTTACGTGCACGATTTTCTGGATCGGTGAAAAACCAACTACAGCCAATCCTGTGCCGAACCACGTGTCGTCGTGGGATCAAAACTGGGTGAAGAATTTTGGTGGATTTGACGACCCCAAGCGATCCAATCGAATCGCCAATCATGAGACGGGTGAATTCAGGCCGAAGAAATTCGAACCCAAGATGAACCCATTCTACATCGCGCTTCCGTACAATGATATTTCGCCTACTGGTATTGGTTATAAGCCCGAGGCCTCGAAGGTGATTCCGTGGTTTTCTCGAACGCACCCGATCCGCAAGGGATTGTCGGTCTGCAAGGGGCGATGGGTCCAAATTTTCTATGGTGGCCGGAATTGTTATGCTCAGTGGGAGGACTGTGGACCCTGGCTGACGAATGATTGGGCATATGTCTTTGGGTCCAAGCCGCCAAAAACCACCAAAAACAATTCTGCAGGGATCGATATCTCACCATCAATTCGAGACTATCTGCAGCTGAAATCGAGCGACAAGGTCCATTGGCGATTCGTTGAAGAGTCGCAGGTTCCTTACGGTCCGTGGAAAAAATACGGCACCGATCGAGATGACCAAGAGACCGCGGATGCAGAGGTTCAGCGGAAGTACCTCGAGTATTTGAGGCAGCTGAGGAACGAACAGTTTACCGAGGAAAAGTAACCTGGTTCAGGACGCAGGGTTCCAGTCGGCCGACTTCAAAAACTGCGCACTGAGCCTGATGGCTTCGGGGTGCATGGGGATGAAAGTGTGATCGGCATCGATCACCGCAAACTCATTGACCCCCGGGATTCTCCCTCCAGAGACCGTCACGACCCCGTCATTGGGTGCTTCCATCAATCGGTTGAAAACCTTGATTGAGCTCAGCTTGCCCATGATGACGGCGGTTTCGATGTCATCGGGGATGGGGGGCAAATGGTTGGGTGATCCAGGGACATTGCTCCCTAGGGTTCTTCCGGTCGGTCCGAGCAGTTGGCGGAGGATCGGGCTTTGCTCCAAGAAATCAATGATGTCGCAGCCCTGGTTGGGAGGGGCGAGCATGACGAGTCGGTCGATATTGAGTTGGGCCTCTTTGAGTGCGGTGCGGATGAGGATGCCGCCCAGAGAGTGGGTGACGACGTGGATGGGTTGGTCTTTGGTGATGGGTTCGACCACCTGTTGGATGTATTCGATGAGCTGGGGGATGCTTTTGTGGCCGGACGGGTAGGTCAGGTTGAGGGTTGAAAAGCCTTCATTTCTCAGAGCTCTGGCCATGGGTTCCATGGCGCGAAAGCCACGCCAGAGGCCGTGGAGCAAGAGGACAGGCGGGCCCCCGGTGTTGACCCAGCGAGGTTGATCCCACGGCAGGGGTGGAATCAGGATTTCGAGGCGATCTCGCAGCTGGAAGCGGCTTTTCATGGCAAAACTATGGAGGATTAACGAGATTACGCAACTGCAGCGACATTGTGGGCGACAGAAAAATGAGCAATTACGGGTGAAAGAGGGTCATTCTTCTTGACTCGATATGAGCCCAGTCCTAAATCGCCGCCCCCAAACGAACTTTTTACACTGATTCCCATGGCCAACGCACAAGTTATCCTCAAAGAAAAAATCGAAGGCCTTGGTGCCGAAGCTGATGTGGTGAAAGTCCGCGCAGGTTACGCACGCAACTTTCTGATCCCACAAGGCAAAGCATACGAAGCGAGCAAGTCGAACCTTCGTCATGTCGAAGCTCTCAAGCAATCACGCGCTCAACGCGAAGCTGATGAACTTCTTCAGTACCAAGAGATCGCGACCAAGCTTTCCAAGCTCAAGCCAAGCTTCACCCTTTCCGTAGGACAAGGTGGCAAAGCATTTGGATCGGTCACCAGCATGGACATCCACAAAGAGTTGGAAGCTGCTGGAATCGAGATCGAGCGTCACGCGATCGAGTTGGACAAACCCATCAAGACTGCTGGCAAATACGACCTTACAGTGACTCTTAACCCACAAGTCGTTTGTACGCTTTCCATCGTGGTCGACACCAAGGAAGCGACTGAAGCAGAAGCCAAAGCGGCTGAAGGCAAGTCGGACGACGAAGCTTAATTCGATCATCCTCCCAATTTAGCAAAAACCCCGATCCGGTAAGGATTGGGGTTTTTTGTTTTGAATGGTTTGGTGCAGGTGCTTCAGACGATGCCTTGGCGCAGTGCCTTGGAGACGGCCTCCGTTTGAGAACGGACGTGGAGTTTCCTGTAAACGGAGCGCACGTGCATATCAACCGTGTGTTGAGAGATGCTCAGTTTGTCTGCGATTTCCTTTTTGATGAGGCCTTGGACGAGATAGCGCAGCACGTCTTCTTCACGTGATGTGAGGGGTTCTACTTTCTCTACGGGCCCATGGCGGGAAAAGCCTTCCAAGATCATTTTGGCGATCGGGCTGCTGAGTGCGGATGCGCCGTCGACGACTTCGCGTATGCCGTTGAGGAGTTCATCGGGGTCGGCGGTCTTCAGTAGGTAGCCAGCGGCGCCGTTGCAGATAGCACGATAGACTTTTTCTCGTTCATCAAATGAAGTGAGAATGAGGACTTTGGTATCGGGCATGAGGGTTTTGATGTCTCCTAACACTTCGAGCCCGCTGCGCTTGGGTAGGCCAAGGTCGAGGAGAAGGAGGTCGGGGCGTTCTTTGCTGAACTGTATCTTTTCATACAGCTCGTCCGCTTCCCTGAAATGTTGAGTGCATTCAAGGTCGTCCTCGGTATTGATGAGCCGGCCAATCTGTTGGGCGAACTTTTTATGATCCTCAAGGATCCATATAGTGGTGGGTTCGCTCATGCTGATTTATTGGGATGGGTAGTGAGGTGACTGCGTCTGACAAGTAGGCCGATACGGGTGCCAGTCTCTGGTGAAGAGGTGACCTTCATAGAACCATGCAGGACTTTTGCTCGGTCTTCCAGCTTCTTTACATGGGTTTTTTCCCCATCCATACTGATCGGGAGGCCGACGCCGTTGTCTTTGATCTCCATTCCAAGCTTGTCCCCTTGGTCCCACAAGCGAACCGTGACGTGGCTGGCTTTCGAGTGCTTGATGATGTTGTGAACGGCTTCCTTGTAGAACAGGAACAAGTGCCGTTTGGCATCCAGTGAGAGCTTTGCGCCAGTATTGGAGGAGTCACATTCCAAATTGAATTTCACCTCACGCATCAATCTGCCAGCCGTTTCTCTCATGCGGTGCACTAGATCGCCGATGGAATCTTGTTTTCTCTCTAGCAGCCAAACGATGTCTCTCATCGCTAGCGAGCTTTCGCGCGCGATGGTTTCCACCTCTCCAAGGTCGCCGTCGATTTCCAGCGGCCCCTGTAAGCGAGCGAGGTCCTTGCGGGCGGTGCGAGCAATCAAAGAGATACTGCCCAAGTTGCTGCCGATGTCGTCGTGCAGATCGGAGGCGATGCGTTTGCGGATCTCATCGATATGTTCCCGCGACTGCATTCGGCGTCGTTCAAAAAGGTAGACTGGAATGAGAAACGTTAGCCCCAGAAGTACTGCAGACCCCCATGATACGTTGAGTTCACTTTTTTCAGAGAGTTTGCGATACACCGAGTTCATGTAATCGCGTTCGGCTTTGATTCTTTGGCGGGCGTTCAATTGTTTGAGCCATAGCTCCATCGGCATGATGCTCTTCACGGAGCTGAAACCATCTGTGAGTGATGCGATCTCGCTCGTCTCTCCGTTGTGTGTGCGCGTGATCGGCTGATTGAGGATGATGTTCTCACCACCTGACCAAACTTCTATTTCAGATAGCGCTACGATTTTTTCGTCGCCTTCGAGCCATGGTTGGCTTGCCACAATGCGTATTTTGTCTGCTTGCAGGCCATTGAGTGGAATGACTAGTGGTGTCCACCGTGTGCTGTTCGGTAAAGGGTTCTGCCATTTGTGGACGGGTTTCCACGTGTTCTCTCCCTCGTGTTGGATTTCGACGGTGATCGCATTGGGCAGGAGCGACGCCGTGTCTGATAGTTCCACGGTGTAGGGAAAGAGGATCAGTTGATCGATCGGGTGATCATTTTGTATGCTGGCCAGCCATGATGTATTGGGTGCGCCGTCTGCGACCTTGAGGAGATCGCCGATCATTTCAGGCCGTTCTTTACCATGGTGCCAGATGCCAAGTGGTGTTCTTCCATCCACCAAGGTCTGGGTGGAATAGATGCCTTTTGTCTCTAGGCTGTTGGATGCGCTAACTTTGCAACCCAGTGAGATAGGGGTTTGTCCGGAAAAGACGGCGATTTCGGACAAGCCAAACAAATCGAGGCGGTCTTTCAGATGGCCTTCCTGAACACTAAGTCGGAGGTATCGACCTGTGTGTCTGGCGTTGATTTTCATCGGTGCCCCGGTCTCTTGCCGGTGGATGTGTTTGCCCGACCGATAGATCAAAGTCGATTCTTTGAATTCTGGGTCGTCCGAGACCGTGATGGTGAAGCGCTTTGGAAAGATGCCTCCGTTATCAGGGAATTCACTTTGCAGTGGGACTAGGTAGATGCTGCTGATTTCTTTGGTTTTTCCGAAATCCAAGACGATTGCCGGATCTAGTGATTCTGGTGACTCGCGGTACCCACGATAGCCGATATCATATTTCAGGAGAAATTGGTGGTATCGTGCAAGTGTCGTCGTTTGGCTATCAAGCCAGAGCAGTCGATCTTCCGCTTTGGCCAGTTTTGGGTCAATCAGGCGTGCTAGCTTTGCGATAGGGTTGCTAGGCCGAGTGTCATTGACGCTGGGTGTTTGTGCAGCGAGCTTGCTTGTTGCCAGTAACAAGCAACTGCCACATAGCAACCATGAGATTTGCCGCAATACGCCGAGTGTCATAAATCAATAGAACTTTGCGCCGGATGATGGTTCGCATCAATCTTTTTTAGTGGCCTATAAATCGAGTGTTAGGCCGCCTGAGCGATTGAATCACTGCAGGCCCAAATACTGTTTCACGGCCTCCCGCTTGAGTCTGAGCTCGCGCCACTCGTTCACCAAGCGGCTAGCCTCGATGATCCCACAGCCAGTTGGAATGTGGATATTTTGCTCATTCCACCAGACTCCCCGGATGGCCACGATGGCATCGAATCGGCCATTTTCCCACAATCCAAAGGGGGCTCCAAACTGTTCTGGGCAGCCTAGCTGGTCGCGCCATTGGATAAGTTGCTGCATGGTGGAGTGGGTTCTCGGCAATGGGCCGAGGGCGGGCGTAGGATGCAGGCGCTTGATGAGCTCATCTGGATCGGTCGGGGCTGTCATTTCGACACGAATCTTTGTGAGGAAATGAACCAGAGTTCCGAGATCGAGGATCTCTCGCGATTCGCGTTCGACGGGACCTAGTTCGTGAAGCTTTGAGACGAGGGTTTGGGCGACATATTCGTGTTCGCGGATTTCCTTCTCATCGACCGCAAACACATCCTGGTCCTCGCTGCGTGCGGTTCCAGCCAATGCCATGGTCTCGAGTTTTTTGCCTTCCATCGAGAGCAGTAACTCGGGGGTGGCTCCGGCGAATCCATCGGTCTCTGTCATGAGTCCGAATGACTGCAAAGGTGGTGTGGTTTGTGCCATGTGAGCCATCACAGCAGAGGCGATCTCTTGGCGGGCGGATCCAGATTCCGTGACCACCGGGACGGTTTTTTCAAAGATGCCTCCATGGATGGCCGTGAGGATTTCTTGGAAGACTTCGGAGAAGGGGACGGCATCGATGGGATCCCACTCGCATTCGAGTGGCGCCGTCACGGGGAATCGTTGGCTGAATGTTTCTCTGGTGAGAGTTTCGTAGTGATCAGGGATCAGCCACGATGAGGGTTGATCGAGGGCAAAGCTGCGAAGGTAAAATGCGCAACCTTCCTGGGGTGGCGTGGCGCTTTTTAGAAAAGGGCCATGACCTAGCAACACGGTGCCATCGCGTCGGGCAAGCCATGCAGTGGTGTAGGGGGTGGGTTCCATGGGTTGGTGAGAAGAGCCTGCGTCAAAATGCATCTTTGATGTGATTGATGCGGGGTGCTGATTGATCATCGGCATGAACTTCAATGATGTCAAAGCGCCAAGGGATGTTTCGTGTGCCGAGTTGCTTGAGCCAAGCGTTGGCGCCTCGTTCGATCAGCTGTTGTTTGTGCCGACCAACCGCCTCGTATGGGCGAATTTTGCTGTTGGATTGGCGAGTTTTGACTTCGATGAAGAGCAGCACTTTTCCGTCACGTGCAACGATATCGACTTCTCCTTTGCGTGGGCCCCTGAAGTTGGTGGCGAGGATTCGGCAGCCATTGGACTTTAGCCATGTGGCTGCGACTTTCTCGCCGTAGTCTCCAAGCCATTTGGATCCCTTGGGATTACCGTTTCGATCAATCGAAGGGCAGGGAGAGCTGAGCAACCGGCTGAAACGAGCGACGGTGATGCTTGCAAGGGCCATGGGTCCGTAGAGCTTCAAGGTGCGCCTTAGTGCCATATCCTTGATGCTTGGCAAAGCCGAATTGGGGGAACTCTTTGTCGATTTCTTTCATCAGTCGATCGCGTGTGACCTTGGCGATGATGCTGGCGGCTGAGATCGACAGCGAGATGCTATCACCTTTTACGATGGCTTGGTGCGGGAATGGAAAGTCTTTAACTGGTAAGCCGTCGATTAGGCAGTGATCGGGGGCGGTGGTCAGCTGGCTAGCAGCGCGTCTCATCGCGAGATGGCTCGCTTTGAGGATGTTGATTTGATCGATTTCCTCGCAACTGGCAGTGGCGACCGACCAGATGATGTTGGGGTCATTCGCAAGAATCTCATAAATGAGGTCTCGTTTTTTCGCACTGATCTTTTTGGAGTCTGTTAGACCCTCGCATTCATAATTGGCAGGGAGGATGACTGCCGCGGCAGCTACCGGGCCAGCGAGTGGGCCGCGCCCTGCCTCATCGATTCCAGCGATTTGCGCGTAGCCATCTGCTTGGAGTTGCCGTTCGTGTGTTAGGTCAGGCACGGCTTAAGTCTAGTGGGTCTTGAATTCCTTCGTCGCAAATAGCTGGGTTGCGATGATGTAGTCGTCTGGGGTTACCTCGATTCCGATGCCGGTTTGGGTCCAGTCGCCATGGATGTTTTTGCGATGTCCGTCGGATGCCACCCAGAGAATCATCAAGTTCTGCCCTTGGTTCGTTGGTTTGGTAAGCATCGAAGCGACATTTTCGGCGAGTTGGGGAAATGCGTATTTTGCGGCGGCCTCTTTGGCGCGCCAATCGAATCGGAAGTGGCTCACATTTTTGCCGTGCAGGCTAAATGTCCCTTGGTTTTTGGCGAGATATTGGCTGTGACCTCGAGCCAATTGGTCCAATCCTCGATGACGTTTGAGCGGTGGCAGTTGTTGGGAGATTCGGTATTGGTTGATGGCCTGATGCACTTCATTGGCGATTTGAGACTCTCGGGGTGTTGGGTTTGTTGGTGGTGCCGGGGGTGTTGGTTCGGCGCAGCTTGAAAGGACAGCAAGCATGGCAAGCCAGGTGAGTGGTAAGCAGCGGTGAATCAAATGCATCGGTCACCATGAAATGGCAGGGTTGAGTTTTTTTGTAAACTCGATTCCGTGGTGGTTGGTGGCTTGCTCGAGAATTGAGCTTATGGGTTGGCGGGCGATCAATACTTGTATAGGGATTTTGAAGATGTCGCTTACGAGCATAGGGGGAATCAGTGAAATGCTACCGATTGATTACGGTGGTTGCGGAGAGGTGCACCTCGGTCTCAATGAGGCAGGTGAGTTGAGAGCGGTGAAGGTTTACGATGATTTGTCGGTGAACAAGCCGATCTTGGCCAAGATGTCGCAGCGCTTGCGCATTGATGGATGGCCGGATGGCGTGATGCCGGTTTATTCCGAACAGTTTGGCGTGCGCCCGTTGCATCAAGTCATGCAGTTTGTCGGCGACCAAAATCCTGATGGCTCGTGGAGTGCTCGCAACCTGCAGAATCAGATCGATCAGTTTCCGAGAGACGATGCGTGGGATATCGTCAGGGGTATGGCCTTTTCTTTGAGCCAAATGCACATACGGCATGTGGCGCATGGCAACTTGAAGCCCGGCAACGTCTTCTTGGACGAGCAGGGCAAAGTGTTGGTGAGTGATTGGTGTTTGGGGAATATGCCAGACGTTCACGTGTTTCATTTCACGGATGCCTTGTTGTATCAGCCGCCTGAGCAATTGCTTCAACCCAGTGGGTATCTCAACGAGGAAGCTTACGGCTGGGATGTTTTTGCCTTCGGAGTGCTGTCTTACCGCCTTCTCACCGGGAAGTTCCCGCGTTGCCATGAGAACTTCATGGAAGTTGTTCCTGTGCAGGGATCAAACCGTAGCGATGGCGTCAAAGCAGACCCAGAGCTGATGGCGAGCAACTTGTTGGCGAGTCAAGTCGCGGAGTGGCCGAACAAGCCAAAAGACGAGCTTGAAGAGCGGATGCGGGAATGGATCGACAAATGTCTTCTCATTGATCCGGCCAAACGCCCCGCCTCCATTCGAGAGGTGCATGCTGCATTCGGGCTGATTAAAAAAGAGGTAGAGGAAGAACATGAGCATCGGCGCTTGCTGAAACTTCGCAAAAGAGCAGATCAGCGGTCGCAGGCATTGCTGGGGGCATGGCTCTTAACGATTGCAATCGCGGTGGTCTTGGCGGGTTTGTGGAGATTTTCAGAGCATCGGCTGGCGAAGGAAAAGAAACAGATCAACATGGACCGTCTGAGCATGGCGGAAGCTGTGGAGCAGGCACAAAATGCTGAGATTGCAGCCAATTCGCTCGCTGCAGAGGCCACCTCCAAGCTCAATCATGAGCGCCAGACGCATCAGCAGAAGATGGAGGCTTCGAGGCTGATGGGAGATCGGTTGTTCACATGGGCCTTGGAAGAGGGCCGCCGACGTTTGCCGCCGATTGACGGCCGTGAATGGCGGCTCAATCAATTGGAGGAATACTATCAGGATTTCCTAAAGCAGAGTGAGGGCAACAACGCGCTGAAAGAGGAGCGGGCACGTGCGCTTCTCCACTTGGCTGAAATTTCCATTTCGAGGGAGGAGATTCAAGATGCTGAGACCCGCATGAAGGAGGCACTGAATGTTTGGGGAGATCAAATCGGTGCCTCGATGAGGCTTCGAGTGGCGACGGACATGTTGATCATCGCTTTGATGCAGGAATCCAGGGCGCCAGAGAAAGCGAAGGAATCGTTCAAAGTTTCAAGAAATGCTCTCTCTAAGGTTTCCAAGGCCGAGGTGAATCCTGATCGCTTGGATCAGCTGATGGCGGTTCTGGAGTATCACGAAGCGAAGTTGATGTTAGCGGATGGTGATGAGGTGCAAGCATTGACGCAATTGCTGAAAGCGACTCAGACATTGAATCGCCTATCGGCCGATCGACCCGACGCTGTGATTTTAAGATCCGAGTTGTCAGACTGTTACATGGCATCTGCAGGGATTTTGGAAGGAATTGGGCAACTGGGCGATGCTCGGGAAGTTCG
This sequence comes from Luteolibacter sp., assembly GCA_043566505.1. Lineage (GTDB taxonomy): Bacteria > Verrucomicrobiota > Verrucomicrobiia > Verrucomicrobiales > Akkermansiaceae > Luteolibacter. The sequence goes on from CP121322.1 coordinate 2,760,002, forward strand.
CCTGCTGGCGGTGCAACAATTGGAGACCATGCTCAAGAAGGCGCCCGATGATCTGACGCTGCAATTTGATTTGGCGAGTTGTTATGGATCGATGGCAGAAGCGGCCATGTTGTCGGGGGACATTGAATCAGTGAAGACCCGATCAAAAGAAGCGCTAGAGATATTGCGTGGGTATATGGAAAAGCGTCCGACTGATTTGAATGCTTCTGCATTGGTTGCCGCTCAACAAAACCTACAGGCGGGGATTTATCGAGATGAGGGTGCGGCTGATGCGGCTATTAAGACCTATCAGAAGTCGCTGAAGTTTTTAGAAGGCGCTCATTCGAAAAACCCAAAGCATGCGATGACCGCTTATCACTTGGCGCTGACTCAGTGGCAGTTGGGAAAGATGTTAGGGCTTCAAGAAAAACCTGAGCAAGAGTTGGAGATGCTCAAGAGCGCGTTGGCTTTGTTGGATTCACTTGAAGAACGAATCAAGAGCACGGGCCCACGTCTGGAGCAATGGATGAGATCCCGTGCCTACTTGGCTGGGGATTTGGCTCATGCCTTGCAGTCGGCCAAACTCAACGCCGAAGCTCGCAAGACCTTTGCTCTGGCCGTTGATAACTGGAAGGCGCTGGTTGAGCTGCGTCCCAATAGCGAAGAGTATCTGGCGGGTCTGGGTTGGTGTGAGCAACGATTGGAGCGGATTCCAAAGAAATGATGTCATGGCTGAAGAGATGCGCGAATACAAAGGCTTGCGAGTTAAAGTGGAGGACGTGGTGTATATGCCAAGCTTGGACGCGCCGCCGGATAAACCTCATCCGTATGTTTATTTCATTTCGATTCACAACGACTCGCCTGTGCCGGTTACCATTCGTGCGCGCAAGTGGGTGGTGCAGGAGGATGGCGGTGAAACAACCGTGGTTGAGGGTGACGGGGTGGTTGGTCAATTTCCCCAGATCGAACCCGGCGACAATTTCGCCTACAATAGCTATCACGTTGTCGCGAATGCAGCGACGGTCGAAGGGGCGTTTTTTGGGGAATGTGCTGATGGCGAAATGGTGTTCACCCGCATCCCAAGCTTTCGATTGGAGCTACCCGTTTGACGAGGCTTCACGTCACTCCGCTCATCACCTCATCCATCACCACATCGTGATCTTCTGTGAAGGTGGTGGGGACGAGCTGCTCTGGGAAGCAGACACCGATTTTGTGGGCGTCTGAGCGAGCCATTGCCAGCATCCGGTCGTAAAACCCGCGTCCACGTCCGATGCGCCCACCATGTGGATCGAAGGCTAAGCCTGGGCAGAAAAAGACATCGATATCGGCCACGGAAACGGTTGTGCCACCGTTCGGCTCCAGGATGCCAAAGGCTCCGGGTGTTAAATCGGTCGTGGTGTTTTGAACGCGATGAAAGGTGAGCAGCTCACCATCCACTTTAGGAAAGACCCATTGGTGCTGTGGCTGAAGCTTCACCAATGGAGTGATGTCCACCTCGTCACTCATCGGGGCGAATATTGCCATTGTTTGAGCAGAGGTCAGGTGTGAAACCCACTCTTGGACTTGGGCACATGTCGGCGATGAATTGAGAGATTTTTCTCTCAATAGCTGCCGCATGGATTCGCGCAGTTTGGTTTTTGTTGGGTTTGCTCCTCGAGTTGTCACTTGCCAATCCAGTTCGTTTGTTGAAGTTTAATAGCCGTGAAAGGTTTCTGGCAAGCAATGGTCATGATTCTTCTGGCGGGCACACTGCACGCTGAGAAGTTGCCTGACGGAAACGAGTGGGAACCATTGAAGGTGGTCGAGTCCGCTTTTTCCCGCAAGGCCGCCATCATGGATGCCGAGCGCGAGCAATATGCAACGACGCTCACGGGCTTGGCGATCAAGGAGATCCGCGATTCGAATGGCTCCAAAAAATCTCTCGGGAAAGCTCGCAAGCTCATGGCTTTGGCGCTTCACCTATCACCTCGCAACAAGCCAGCGGTGATTGCCAACGCACAGTTGAGCAAGGGTAGCATCCCGAAAGAGATCGAACTTGAGTATCCCAAAGCAGGTTTTGCAAGAGTGCTGCTTGCGCGAAGCGGCTTGTTGGAAAAGCAGCCGGGTGATGAAAACAAGCTCTTGGCCCGATATATGGCAGGAGTAGCGGTCGATCTTGATCCAGAAAATGAAGATGCAATTTACCTCAGCGAGGTGCATCGATTGGACCACGGCGAGTTGGATTGGTCCAAGTTGACCGATCCCGATGTGCGTCAACGCCCGTAATCTCATTGCGCTCCCAAAATCCCTCAGATTACCAACATCTTCCGCTTGCCACTGGCGGTTGGCCACCTAACTTGAGTGGGCAGCAATATGAAAATCTGGCTCGACGGAAAACTGGTGGATAAATCTGAGGCAAAGATCACAGTCTTTGACCACGGCCTTTTGTATGGTGATGGAGTTTTTGAGGGCATTCGCGCCTACAACGGCCGAGTGTTTCGCTTAGAAGAACACATTCGTCGTTTGTTTGATTCCGCCAGAGCAATCATTCTCAACATGCCATGGACCGTTGAGGAGGTCTGTCAGTTCACCTGTGATACGGTGAAGGCCAATGGACTGAAGGATGGATACATTCGATTGGTCGTAACGCGTGGCGAGGGAGAGTTGGGATTGAATCCTTATCTATGTCCCAAACCATCGATGTTCATCATTGCTTCTAGCATCCAGTTGTATCCCAAAGAGCATTACGAGCATGGATTGAAAATCATTACCTGTGCGACTCGTCGTCCTGCGCCCGCCGCATTGATGCCGCAGGTGAAGTCGCTGAACTATCTCAACAACGTCATGGCGAAAGTCGAGGCGATCCAAGGAGGCGCGTTGGAAGCCCTGATGCTCAACGAGCAAGGTTACGTCGCTGAGTGCACAGGAGACAACTTGTTCCTCATCAAGAACGGCGAACTGCACACGCCGTTGATCAGTGATGGTGCATTGGACGGGATCACCCGCTCGGTGATCATCGAGCTTGCTGAGAAGCTCGGTGTGAAAGCCGTGGAGAAATCGCTCACTCGTTATGACATCTTCACCGCAGATGAATGCTTCCTCACAGGAACAGCAGCGGAAGTCATTCCCGTTGTGGAGTTGGATCGCAGGGTCATTGGTGAGGGAGTGCCCGGACCATTGACGAAGAAGTTTTTGGCAGCGTTCCACGAACTTGCCATGAACACCGGAACCCCGATAGAGTAGCCTGAATTGCCAGTCCGTTTTTGATGAAGTGTGATTATTGTGACAAGAAAGCGACCGTTTTTCTGACCCAGCTTGTGGAAGGTCAGATGAAGAAGGTCTGTCTTTGTGAGCCTTGTGCGAAAGAGCAGGGAGTGACTGATCCGACGGGGTTTTCAATGTTGGATATGCTGCCTGGCGGAAAAGAAGTTCCATCATCCACCACGCCATCGCAGTTTGTCACGCCTCAGGTTCAAGGGCTCGGGAACGGAGATGGGCGTGAGTGCCCAAACTGTGGTTTTACCTTGGATGACCTTCGTCGAGTTCGCCGTTTCGGATGTGGTCAATGCTACACGACCTTTTCGGATGAAGTGGCCCACATGGTGCGGACCATGCACAAAGGGTCGTCACATGTTGGCAAAGTGCCTGAAGGATTGATGGCTGCGCAGGTGAGGGATGAACGATTGAAAGAGTTGAGAGCCAAGCTGGACGAAGCGATCGCTTCAGAGAGCTATGAGGAGGCCGCAAGTCTTCGAGATGAGATCACCAACCTATCGGGATCGAATGCATGACCCGATGATGAGACCATGATGCGATTTTCCACATTGATCAAACACCCCGCGGATTGGATGACCGGCGGGAAGGGGGAGCATGGGGCGGTCCTGACATCGAGGATACGTTTGGCGAGAAATCTCAGCAATCTGCCGTTTCCTGGATGGGCCAAAAGAAGTGATCGGGACGAGGCGCTCAAGGTGATGCGTCCCGCCGTGGAGTCACTCTCGGTCATGGACAAAGGTTTTTCGCAGGAGCTAAACAAACTCGACTCTGTGCAGAAGCAGGTATTGGTAGAACGGCATTTGATTTCGCGCGAACATGCTGCCCGAGGCAGTGGCTCTGCGGCCGTCATTGAGCGCAGCCAAGGGTTCAGCTTGATGCTTAATGAGGAAGACCATTTGCGGATGCAGGCGATCCGCCCGGGCTTGCAACTGTCGTCGGCATTTGAAGAGCTCTCATCGTTGGACACCGAGCTTGAGGATTCGCTTGAGTATGCTTTTGACTCTACCTTGGGTTACCTGACCACCTGTCCCACGAACTTGGGAACGGGCATGAGGGCCTCTGTAATGCTGCACCTGCCGGGGTTGGTTCTTAGCGATCAGATTGGTCAAGTATTGCAGGCAGTGAACAAAATCGGTCTAGCCGTGAGGGGGATGTATGGTGAGGGCACCGAATCTCTGGGGAACCTTTACCAAATCTCCAATCAATCGACCTTGGGTGAGAGTGAAGAAAAAATCATCAGCCGTCTGGAACGGGTGATTTCTCAGGTTGCCAACCACGAGAGCAATGCTCGGGAGAAGCTCATGGAAGATGATCCGCAGATGCTGGCAGACAAAATTGGTCGTGCTTACGGTGTCTTGCGGCATGCGCATCTCATTGATTCTAAGGAGGCTTTGAATCACCTTTCGCTTCTGCGTCTGGGAGGAAATCTTGAATTTTTCAAGCCGGAGACCGTCATATTGTGTGACACCTTGCTGATGGATATCCAGCCAGCGCATCTGCAGCTCCATGCTGGGCGCAAGCTGGAGCCTGATGAAAGAGACTCAATTCGTGCGGAAATTGTGCGCGACCGTTTGCAATCGCTCGAATCCCCTGATACTTCTATTAAAACCGATACCTGAATTACACTTTTTTAGCCCCAATCATTATCGTTACCCATGAACAACTTCACTCCAAGAGCACAGCAAGTTTTGGCATTGGCCCGCAAAGAAGCGGATCGATTCAATCACTCCTACGTTGGCACTGAGCATCTCTTACTGGGGTTGATCAAGCTCGGTCAGGGAGTCGCTGTGAATGTGCTGGAGCGCATGGGGCTTGAGCTGGAGTCGGTCAGAATGGAAGTGGAGAAGGAAGTTGGCTCAGGCCCACCGCAAAAAACCTCCGGCAATATTCCATACACACCGCGCGTGAAGAAAGTTCTCGCGCTAGCGAACAAAGAAGCAAAAGCGCTCAACCATTCTTATGTTGGCACTGAGCACTTGTTGCTTGGTTTATTGCGCGAAGGTGAAGGTGTGGCTGCTCGCGTGCTGAAGCGATTGGATGTTGATATCCAGCGCACCCGCAATGAGATCCTCGCCGAGATTGATCCAAACTTCTCGCCTGGAGATCAAGACGATCTAGATGACGACGATATCGAAACCAACCCATTCGAAGATGATCCAGCAGGTGGTCCTGAAATGGCAATGGAAGGTGAAGGCAAATCCAAGACACCAGCGCTCAAAGCCTTTGGTCGTGATTTGACGAAAGTTGCCAAAGAGGGTGGCCTTGATCCGGTGATTGGCCGCGAAGCGGAAATTGAGCGCGTCATTCAAATCCTCTGCCGCCGCACCAAGAATAACCCAGTTTTGATTGGTGAAGCAGGCGTGGGTAAAACCGCTATTGTAGAAGGCCTCGCGCAGGAAATTTCGAGCGGCAATGTTCCAGAGATTCTACGCGACAAGAAAGTTGTGACTCTCGACCTCGCGTTGATGGTTGCCGGCACCAAATATAGAGGACAATTTGAAGAGCGCATCAAGGCGGTGATGGATGAGATTCGCAAGGTGAAGAACGTGATTCTATTCATCGACGAACTGCACACCATCGTGGGTGCAGGATCCGCTGAAGGCGCAATGGATGCATCCAATATCATCAAGCCTGCATTGAGCCGCGCTGAGCTGCAGTGCGTAGGTGCCACAACCCTCACGGAGTTTCGTAAACACATTGAAAAAGATTCAGCGCTTGAGCGCCGATTCCAACAAGTGAAAGTCGACGAACCATCGGTTGAAGATGCCGTGAAGATTCTCCAAGGATTGCAGGAGAAGTATGAGTCCCACCACAAAGTCAATTTCACCGAACAAGCCATCGAGTCGGCAGTCACGCTGACTTCGCGTTACCTCACATCTCGCTTCCTTCCTGATAAAGCGATCGACGTCTTGGACGAGGCAGGTGCGCGTGCACGCATTGGCACCATGACGCGTCCGCCAGCGATCAAAGAGCTCGAGGCCGGCATCGAAAAGATCAACAGCGAGAAGCTTGCCGCGATTTCAGACCAAAACTTTGAGAAGGCAGCCGCTCTTCGTGATGACGAAAAGAACGCCAAAGAGAAGCTTGAGGAGACCTTGAAAGTCTGGCGCTCGACATCCGAGGAGACCGTGGTGCCTGTCGATGACGAGGATATCATGGAAGTGATTTCCAAATGGACTGGAGTTCCTCTCACGCGGATGGAAGAGAAAGAGGCGCAGAAGCTTCTGAAGATGGAAGACGAGCTCAAGAGCCGTGTGATTGGCCAAGACGAGGCCGTCATAGCGATTTCCAAAGCGCTGCGCCGTTCAAGAGCCGACCTCAAAGATCCACGCCGCCCGATTGGTTCTTTCCTCTTCTTGGGGCCTACGGGTGTTGGTAAAACCTTCCTCGCTCGCAACCTTGCACAATTCATGTTTGGTGATGCTGAGTCGCTGATCCAGATCGACATGTCAGAATACATGGAGAAATTCACGGCCAGCCGCCTGATTGGTTCGCCTCCAGGATATGTAGGTTACGAAGAAGGGGGTCAGCTATCGGAGGCGGTTCGTCGTCGTCCGTATTCTGTGGTCTTATTTGACGAAGTTGAGAAGGCGCACCCGGATGTGATGAATCTTCTTTTGCAGATTCTCGAGGAAGGCACCGTGACCGATTCGTTGGGTCGTAAAATCGATTTCCGCAATACCATCATCATCATGACCTCGAATGTCGGGGCATCCACGATCAAGCGTCAAACGTCGCTAGGATTCGGTGCGATGAGTGAAGATGAGGCCGACTTTGAGGGCATGAAGGGCAAGATTCTTGAGGAGTCCAAACGTCACTTCAAACCTGAGTTTCTCAACCGCTTGGATGATCTCGTGGTCTTCCACATGTTGGAGAAAGTCGATCTCAACAAGATTGTCGATCTTGAGGTGACCAAGCTGATCGATCGCTTGAAGGAGAAAGATATCAGCATGAAGCTTACGGTGGGTGCTCGTGATTTCCTCTCAGAGAAAGGATTTGATCCTGAGTATGGCGCGCGTCCAATGCGCCGTGCAGTGGAGCGGTTCCTCGAAGATCCGCTAGCCGAGTCGGTCTTGCGCGCTCAAGTCAAAGCCGGTGATTCGGTCAAGGTAGTGAAGAAGAAGGGAGCGGACGAGCTATCCTTTGAACCCGCGCCACCGAAGAAAAAGAAAAAGGCAAAGGCTTCGAAGTAGTGAACCCTTACGGGAGAAGATCTGAGTAAACACCAGGATCGCTTCCTGGTATTTCGATGGCGCCGCATGTTTTGGCGTAGAATTCTTTTGGTCCTACACCACCAATGATGGCGTAGGCATAGCCTTCATCTCGAAGAGCTTCCAGGGATCGAAACAACAGGGCTTTGCCGAGGCCAAGTCCACGGGCGTCTTCAGCCACTCCAGTCGGGCCAAAAAAGCCTTTGTGCGTTGTATCATAGCACGCGAAGCCAATGATTTTTTCATCTTGGGTTGCGATGAAGCAGGCGACCGGTTGGCGAGCCAACGCGACTTCCGCCTCGCTTTGCCATTTTTCTGAAAAAGTCCGAGCAAAGGCAGCTACGGTGTGTTTCTCAAATGCCCGTGCTCGTCTGAGGGTGACGCCCTTGGTTTTGATCTCATCATACAAGTTTGATGAGTCAGGAAGGTCGTAGAGGCGCACGAGCATGTCGATCATTCCAAAATAGAATCTCAAAGCTGACCTGATTGGAATGCTGAAATGTGGAGGTGCGATATTTTCTCAGAGGTGGGAGGCCGGACAACTCATCGCAATATTTCATTCACATGCTGACGATTGGGGGCTAGACATGATGTTCAGTAGAAAGTTTATCATGATGAATTCAATGAGCAGGAACATGTGTGTGCGGTTTTTAGTAGGGATTCTAGCGGTTTTGGTGATTGCGAGTTGTAGTGATAAGAAGGAAGAGCCGGTTGTCTCGGTCACTCCAATCGCTCTAGACGAAGCAGAAGCCTTTGGGCAATCGATCGAAGCGGCATTGATCGATGGTGAGGTTTCATATTTTAACGGGTTGATCGAATTGAACCGGATCGCCGAAAGAGCGATGAAAGAGACGGGTTTGAGCGGAGCCAAGAAGTCCCAGGCCAGAAGTGGCATGCTCGAAGCTTTGAACTCCATGGGTTTTTTCCAACAGGTTCACCGGGTTGTTAAGAATGGCGGTTCCTACGAAATGCTACGTGCCCGATCAAAGGGGGATCAGACCACGGTGATCATGCGATTGTTGTTTCCTGACGGGGGCGTCAATTACCATGAACTCTACCTCATTGGTTTGGGACAAGGGCTCCGAGTCGATGATATCTATGTCTTTCTCTCTGGTGAGTTGATCACGGATACCATGGAGCGGGTTGTGATCCAGATGTTGTCTCAAGACAAATCATTCATCGAGAAGCTTCAGGGGAAAAAGTCCGAAATGGCCAAGCACATGAATGACATCACTCGGATGACTGAGTTGATGCGGACTGGAAATTTTGAGAAGGTGACGGAGATCTATCAATCGCTCCCGGAATCGGTTAAAAACGAAAAGTCGATGCTCTTGGTTCAGTTGTCTGCTGCGCAGTATGTGAACGATCAATTGTATTTGGATGCGATACAACGCTTTGAAAAGAACTACCCCCAAGACCCATCACTGGACTTGGTTTCGATCGATGGATTTGTGATGCGTGAAGAATACGATAAAGCGCTTGTCTGTGTGGATCGGCTCGATGCGAGTTTGGGTGGTGACGATTATCTCAACGAGTTACGCGCGAATGTGCTGCTGTTGAATGGTGATTACGAGAAGGCCGAGAATATTTTCCTCACGCAAATTGAGAATGATCCTGAAAATCAAGATGCCTACTGGAACATGCTCTCACTAAAAATCGAATCAAAGAGCTACTACGCTGCTTTGAAGTGGATGAGGCTCCTCAGGGATCAATACCAGGCCGACTTCAGTCAGATTGCCGACACCGAATACTACGCTGATTTTGCGAAATCACCTGCTTACCAAGTGTGGGTGTCGGAAAACCAGCAGTAGGAGCTTACTTCTGCTGCAAAGCGCTGGCTTTCAAGCGCAGGGCGTTGAGTGAGATGAAGCCAGTGGCATCGTCTTGGTTATAGGCTTCCTCTTGTCCGCCTTCCATGGTGGCGACGGCTTCGGAATACATGCTGTGGGGCGAGCGGCGACCTGCCTGCATGACGTTGCCTTTGTAGAGCTTGAGTCGAACTTCGCCAGAGACCGTTTTTTGTGTCTCGGTGACCAGTGCTTGGATCGCCTCGCGTTCAGGGGCGAACCAGAAGCCATTGTAGACGAGCTGTGCGTATTTCGGGATGAGAGAATCGCGAATGTGCATAGCTTCACGGTCGACGACGAGAGTTTCGAGGTCGCGGTGGGCAGCCAGCAAAATGGTGCCACCTGGGGTTTCGTAGACGCCGCGGGATTTCATTCCGACAAAGCGGTTTTCGACGATGTCGACACGGCCAATGCCGTTGCGACCTGCAAGCAAGTTGAGGACACGCATGATGCCGTAGGCGGTGAAAAGAGCGTAACCATCTTGTTGGCCCGTGGATTTCACGTCGCCGAGTTCGTTGCAGAGAGCGTCGAGGTTTTCATGTTTTAGCCCGATGGCGTTGCCCTTGTCGAAAAGGATTTCGATGTATTCGGGCTGATCGGGTGCATCCTCGGGTGCGACCGACAGCACATACATGTCGCGGTCTTCTGGGGTGGTGGCGTCATACCAAGGGTCTTCCATGGCACCGGCTTCGAAGGAAATGTGAAGGAGGTTGCGGTCCATCGAGTAGGGTTTCTTCATCGATGCTTTGACCGGGATATTGTGAGCGGCTGCGTAGTCGATCATCTCTTTGCGGCCAGGGAATGCCTTGCGGAATTCTGCGTCACGCCATGGCGCGATGCATTTGACTTGAGGGGCGAGTGATGCGGCGGATAGCTCGAAGCGAACTTGGTCGTTTCCTTTGCCGGTGGCGCCGTGGGCGATGGCATCGGCGCCCTCTGCGATAGCGACATCCATCATGCCCTTTGTGATGCATGGGCGTGCGATTGAGGTTCCGAGCAGGTAGCGACCTTCGTAGATCGCTTGGGCTTGGATCATGGGGAAAATGTAGTTCGCGGCGAAATCCTCTTTCAGGTCGCCGATGAAGCATTTGGAAGCACCGGTTGTGAGGGCTTTTTCTTCGAGTCCATCGAGTTCGTCTCCTTGGCCGACATCGGCACAATAGGCAATGATCTCGGCATTGTATTTTTCTTTGAGCCAGAGAAGGAGGACGGAGGTGTCGAGACCTCCAGAGTAGGCGACGAGAATTTTCATATCGGCGGGAGAAAAGCAGGAACTGCGCCCGCGAGCAAGTGTGGATGTGGCTTGATTTGGCCAATATTCACGGGTCATTGGTTATATGTCCTGTCTCAAGCTTTCTATTGCTACAATTTGGCCAATGTGAATAATGAACCTAATCGCATTCATGTGAGTTCTGTTATCTGTCGCACCTATGCGATTTTCTCACCGTCACTCACATCAAAGTTATGAATATTCTCTACGCTGATGATGATTAGTTGCTGCGCCGTGTGGTGGATCACAAATTAACTCGTGAAGGGTTTACCGTATCATCGGCCTATGACGGGAAAGAGGCTCTGAAAATGGCGAATGAGAACCCGCCTGATTTGCTGATATTGGATGCCATGATGCCAGAGATGGATGGTTTCACTCTCTTGGCGGAATGGAGCAAGAGCGAAGTGCTCTCCAAGATTCCAGTAATCATGCTCACAGCTCGCAATCGGGAAGATGACTTGGTTGATGCATTATCGAGCGGAGCCACTGACTATCTCACCAAGCCATTCAGCCCTGTCGAGCTAGTGGCGCGTATTAAGAAACTCACTAAATCTTGATGTGTTTCAGATGATCTATCGTAGTTGGGTATTCCTATTCTTTGCTGCTCAATTGCATGCTGGTTCATTTGATCGTGGCTTAGCTGCAAAGCAGAACGGTGATTTGGCTGCGGCAATCAAGGAGTTGTCGGTGGCGGTTGATGAGGAGCCAACAAACGTTCTGGCGTGGTATCACTACGCGACGGTATTGGGCTGGGAGAAGCGCTATGACGAGTCATTGGTTGCATATGATAAAGGGCTCGCTTTGGCACCTGCGGATCACGATTTGCGTTTGGGAAAAGCAAGGTTGTTGGCGTGGCAGGAAAAATATGACGCGTCGCTCCAGATATTGGATTCATTGGCCAAAGATCATCCGGAATCATTGACGGTGCATATCGCGCATGGGCAGGTTGCTGCGTGGTCTCAGAATGACCAGAAATCGAGAGATGCCTATCAAGCCGCATTGGCGATTGATGACAAGCAGTGGGATGCTCTGATGGGGCTGGGTGATTTGGCTCGCGATAGCAAGGAGACTGATGGCGCCCGTTCGTATTATTTGAAAGCGCGCGAAGTGGATCCAAAGCCAGAAATTGATGAACGGTTGCAGTTGGTGGATGACATGGAGCAATGGTGGTTCGATGCCGGTATCAGGTTCAGCACATTTGGTGGTTCATCGCGCTCCGATTGGGTTGGCGGATGGAGCCAGATATCACGAATTGAACCCGGCCAAGCATGGTGGTTGCGGGTGGCGCAAGAGGAACGCTTTGATCTTCAGGACACATTGTTGGATGCAGGGTATAGCCGCAACTGGGACCAGGGATACACATTGAGCGGATATGCTGGGATCTCGCCAAATGCGGACTGGGCAGAGCAATGGTTGCTCGGAGGTGGAGCTCGCATCAATTTGGACGATAGCGGCAAGACTCAATGGGTGTCGGATGTGAAATACGGCAAATATGTCCCTCGAGGGGTTTGGTTGGCACGTAACGGATTGGATCAAAGTCTTGGAGAAGTCGGGGTTCTTTCTGCCCGATGGATCTATGTCGATGCTGAGGGGAGTGATGGGTTAAATGGATTTTCGGTCGAGCTGCGCAAAGAGTTGAGCGAGTCATTTTGGACCAGAGCCGGCTATGCATCGGGAGCTGAATCGCTTACCAGCAACTCGTTGAGTCTTCAGTCCACATTGCGGTCGAGGAATTACTTTGTTGGCGTTGGTGGGGACATTACGGAGTCGCTAAGCTGGCGGTTGGACTTGGAGCGCGAGTTGGTCGAGAATTCAGTCGACCGAGATGGCGTTTCGTTCAGTCTTCAGCGCCGCTTCTAACTGTAGGGGAATCGTGCAGATATTATGAGCCTTTTACAGATTGTCTGGATGACATCGATTACCTTGTTGGTAATCAGTATAGGAGGTTGGTTTTTTCTTATTGGCATGAATGTCATCAATGGCAGGCGTCTCAAGCGGAGGCAAATTTATCAGGACGAGTGGCTAGACCGTTTGATGGATTGGATGGAACCGGATGGAGAAGTGGCAGATTTGCCCAAAGCAAAAAATGCGGAAGAAATGGAGGCTGTTCTCATGCACATTCGTGATTTGGCAGAGAATTTCCGCGGCAAATACAGGGAGCGCTTAGCTAAAGCGCTCGAGCTTGTAGGTGCTCTCGATTACGCGTTGGACTTGCTGGATTCTAGATCGGCAAGCCATCGTGCGAATGGTGTGGCGATTTTGAGTTGGTGTTCTTTAACGCAGAAAGCCTACCGCCAGCTATGGTTTGCCTTGGACGATCCGAGTCCGATGGTGCGTTTGGAGGCTGCGAACGCACTTGGAAGCAAGAATCGCTTAACGGATCCCGAGCATGTTCTGGAATGCCTTTGCCGAGATGAGGCTGGGCAATCGCTGGTCGCTCGCGACCTGTTTCGTCGTTGGGGAGTCTCGAGTGATGTCGATTGGGCGAGGTTGTTAAAAAAAGAATGGTCTGATGATGCGACCATTCTATTGCTAGAGGCTGCTGGTGGTGCGGCAAAGCCAGAATTGACGAACATGATCGCTGAGAAAATCTCGGCAGATTGTTCGGAGGTTGTGATCACAGCTCTTAAGGCTCTGGAAGAGTTTGCTGATCCACAGGCAGTGGTAGAAGTTTATAAAGCTAGCGAGAACCCATCGCCTCAGGTGCGCAGGCAGGTAGTCAAAACCATCATGGCTTGCGGTGATTTGGATGGCTCGAGCGAGGTCCTGCTGCGGCTGTCCATGGATGAGAATTTTGAAGTGCGCCGAGCAGCAATCAATTCTCTCATCGAGATGGGAGGAAGCTCGATTTTACCACGAGTCGTTGCTGGAGACTACTGGCAGGAGCAATTCTATCTGGAGGCGGGGCTTGTTCCCGGAAAAGCATCGTGACTGAGCTTCTGCAAAACCAATACTTCATCAATTTCACGCTAGTGTTTGGTTGGTCCATTCTGTTCGTCCAAGGGCTGCAAAACTTTGTGTATTTGTATCAACTCGGCCAGGCAGTTCCTGCATTTGTTCGAGCGCGTCGTAGATCGAACCGTTTGCGTGAGTTGTGGTTGCTTGGCTCGCATCGGACCCCAGGGATCAGCTTGCTTGTTCCAGGATACAACGAGGAGGCAACCATTGTTGAAAGTGTGAGTTCAATGCTGACTTTGTGATATCCCGATCTCGAGATCATAGTGGTCAATGATGGTTCGAAAGACGGAACGATGAAGCGCTTGGTTGAAGCGTTCGACTTGAAGCCCGCGGTGAAAGCGATCCCAAAACGATTGGTGTATCAAACGATCAGAGGGGTTTATGCCTGTGAGCGTCATTCCGGGTTGATCGTGATTGATAAGGAGAATGGCGGCAAATCAACGGCTCTCAATGCGGCATTGGATATGGCGAGTAATGAATTGGTTTGTTCGGTGGATGCCGACTCATTACTCGATGCCGATTCATTGCTCAAAGCCGTGAGGCCGTTCATTGACGACCCGATAAGAACCGCGGCTGTGGGAGGAATGATTCCTGTAGTCAATGGCTGTAAGGTGAAGAACGGACAGGTTATGGACGTTCGGGCCCCAAGGCGGCCTCTCGAGCTGATGCAGTCGGTTGAATACATGCGCGCTTTCTTGATGTCGCGGATGGCTTGGACGAGAAGTCGGACCGTTACCATCATATCAGGTGCTTTTGGTATTTTTAAGCGTGAGAAGCTTTTGGAATTTGGCGGATACTCTCATGATACTGTCGGTGAAGACATGGAGTTGGTGATGCGGTTGCATGAGGCGGCATCGGAGAAAAAAGAGGTGGTCCATATTTGGCATGTGCCAGATCCGGTTTGTTGGACTGAGGTGCCGGACAACCTTACAGCTCTGAGCCGCCAGAGAACTCGATGGCAGCCTGGCCTTTGTGAAACCTTGTGGCGTCATCGGAAGATGATTGGGTCCCGCAAGTATGGACCAGTCGGGATGGTCGCGATGCCACAATTCATCTTATTTGATGTGATTGGTCCAATTCTAGAGATGACCGCGATCATTCTCATTCCGTTATTTTATTTTAGCGGTGTGGTGAACTTTGAGTTCTTTTTTGCATTCATCAGCTTAGTGTTTGCGGTCGGAATTTGCATCAGCCTATTTGCGTTCACTTTGGGCGAGCTGGCCTTGCAGCGCTATCGTCACAACTCGGATCTGTGGTTGATGGGCTTGGGCGCGTTGATGGTAAATATTGGTTACCGCCAGATCAACACATTCTGGCGGGTCCAAGGCATTTGGCATTTCCTGCGACAAAAAAAGGGGTGGGGTGAGATGAAACGCAAGGGGTTCAACACACAATGAGCAATCTGCTTCAATAATGTCCTTCATCATCGGGGTCTAGATTGATAGACAAGACGAGCTCACCCCGCCGTTCATTTTTATGCCTATGAATCAAACACTACGCAATGCCCTCCCGCTTGGGGTTGGATTATTGGTAGGCGCCGTGGGAGCGGTGTTGTTTCAAGAGAGTTTGGTGGGTGAAGAGGGCTCGCCAGCTGAACAAGCGGCGAAGTTGGAGGTGGAGCTCAAAAAAGCGAATCGACGGATCGCCCTGCTCGAGTCGGACCCGCGGAATGGAGATCGATCTGGCAGAACGCTCAAAGATGGCGCACGCAGTATAGGTGAGGCGATCCGTGATGGTCGAGACGTGACGCCGGACGATATTTTCCAAGCGACCCAACCATTGCTGCGAGATTTGTCACCGTTGATGAGCCGGATGAGGGTGCTCGAAGAGAAAAACCGAATTGAGCAAATGTCGGGCGAGTATGCGCGCAAGTATGATCTCACACCCCAGCAACAGGAGTCATTGAAAAAATGGTTTGAGCTGAAGTCGGAAGAAAATGCTGAGCGCTGGAGCGATATGATCACGCAAGAGGGAACCAGCCTAGTGGATTTGATGAAGGAATCGCGAGACGTGCGCATGGATGATGGCCTTGATCAATTTATGGGGAACATGCTCACGGGCAATAAGCGGGTTGAGTTTGAAAACGATCGCTTGGTTGAGCGGGCAGAGCGTGTTCAAGAATATGCGGATCGCCGCACTCAGCGCTTGAATCAGATCGTCGAGTTGGACCCTGTGCAGACTGACCAAGTGTTTGCGATCATGGCGAAGAATTCGAGCGACTACAATCCGGGCATGCAGTTCGACGGCGGGCAGGGTGCTTTTGATCAAGCACCGGTGGGTGATCCGACTGAGGCGATGATGAAGGTGTTGCGTCCAGACCAGGTAGAGGCGTTTCAGGCTGAGCGAGCCAAAAGACGCGCTGAGGCAGAGGAAGAGATGTCCAAGATCGGCCTGACGTTACCTGCGGATTGGGATCCACTTGAAATGGAGGGCTTTTGATGGGAGCAGAGCATCATGCCATCGACATTCGCTCGTTGCGCGTCGATTATGGCGACTTCAATGCGGTTAGCGATTTGTCGTTGCAGGTGCCAGCGGGCGAGGTGTTTGGTTTGGTGGGGCCGAATGGTGCTGGAAAGACGAGCACCTTCAAAGTGATCACCACCTTGTTGGAGCCGACATATGGTGAAGTTTTTATCGATGGTGTGGATGTCTTTGAAGATCTCCATCGGGCGCGACAATTGATTGGCTACATGCCGGATCTGGCACCAGTTCCATCGGATTTGAAGGTGACAGAGTTTTTGAATTTCCATGCGCAGGCCTATGGTTTGGGGAGTCGGGCCGAGTGCGTCAACCGTGTGGTGGAGTGCATGGAAGCGGTTGCGATCACCGATCTGGGCAAGAAGTGGTGCGGGAAATTATCGAGAGGGCAGACTCAGCGAGTGGTATTGGCCAAGACCATGTTGCATCGGCCCAAAGTTTTGGTTCTCGATGAGCCAGCGAGTGGTCTGGATCCACTGGCGAGAAGGGATTTGCGAAACACGCTGCGGGCAGTTGCCAAGGATGGCGCTACTGTTTTTGTGAGTTCACACATTCTAGGCGAGCTCGCAGAGATGTGCACTTCGCTGTGCGTGATGAATCAAGGCAAGCTGCTTGCCTCTGGAACTGCGGATGATGTGAGAGGACAGCTGGGGTCTTCAGATCGGACATTATCAATCACGCCGCATGGTGAAAGTCATGACCTAGCGGTCATGTGGCTGAACCGCCAACCTTGTGTTGATGAATTGCGTGAGGTCGACCGCCAGGTCGTGATTCGCTTTTCCGGCGATGATGATGCTCAGGCGGCATTGTTGGAGGGGCTGATTCACGAGGGGGTTCGCATGAGGGCCTTTGAAGAACGTAGATCATCATTTGAGGATCTCTTGGTAGAAGTTGCAGAGAAAAACCGACAAGGATGAGACAGCAAGATTCACGAATGGAACCGAAAAAATATTCTCCATGGAAAGTGTGGGAGAACCCAATTTTCCGTCGTTATTGCAAGTCCCGTCTGCGCGTGCGTGGGTTGTCGATCTCCCTGTTGGTGACGGTTTTGATCGCGAGCTTCATCCTTGCGATTGCGAACTCTTTCGGTTTGCGGATGCAAGCGGATGCCATGGATATAGCGAGGCCTGCGATCATTGGCTTGATTGGTTTGCAGTGGTTCATCATGTATTTGGTGGGAACCGCACAAGTGGCCGGTGGTATTACGGCCGAACGAGATGAGGGTGTGATAGATTACCAGCGCCTGATTCCGATGTCTCCATTGAGCAAGGTCGTTGGTTATATGTTTGGTTTGCCGGTTCGAGAGTATGTGATGTTCCTCTCAACCCTACCGTTTACCTGCTGGGCTTTGTGGAAAGGGCAAGTGGGATGGGAGACATGGGTGCCACTGTATGGCGTGTTTTTCACAACTACGCTGCTTTACCATTTTACTGGATTGCTAGCAGGGACAGTGGTTCGCAATCGACGGTGGGCTTTCTTGATCACGATTGGCTTGGTGATCAGCCTCTATACCGTCATTCCCCAGATGGCCAAGTTTGGCTTGGTCTTTTTTAAATACCTAACGATCATTCCGGTGTTCCAGGAGTGCATGGCGCAACTCTTGCCTGAAACCATTGGGGCTGTAGTTGAAACAGGGCAACGATTGGCGCCCACGGTAAAATTCTTCAACCTGAACTTTTCTGAGTCGGTCTTTACCGTCTTCACCCAAGGAGGGCTAATTCTAACATTCTGTGTGATGCTGTGTCGCAGGTGGCGCTGGGCCGAGTCTCACTTAATGGGCAAGCTATGGGCTGTGGGTTTCTTTGTCTGGATTCAAATTCTACTCTTGGGGAATGCGTTGCCATTGATCGACCCAGGTAATTTGTTTCCATCCCGCGGGTTCAGTCAGTTCGCAAGAATTGATTTCAATTGGAAGCCTGACCCCAACGAGGCCGTGTTCATGTCGGGTCTTTATGGATTGGTTTCATTGGCGTTGATGTTCATTCTGATGTCCATCATCACGCCAACGCGAGATCGTCAGCTGCAAGGTTGGCGCCGCGCTCGCAAGATGGGGGAGTCTCGAATTCCTCGACTCAGCGAGGCGGCCAGTTCGTTTTGGTTTGTCGCAGCCATGGCTGTGACAGGAGCTGTGGGGTGGTTTTTGTTCAGCCGTGGCTTGGTTGAATCGCGGTGGTTCCCGGGTCAGGAACTGAGCATGGATGTCCTCGTGTATTTTGCTTTGATCACCGTGGCCTGCGGACTGGGGACTCAGGCACTCCTTGAGGCCAAGGGAGGGCGTGTCATGGGGTTGGTGGGGATCCTGGCGGGTGTTGTGCCGCTGATGGCCGGTTTGGTCATCGGCGTGGTCAGCAACCAGTTGGTGCCGCCAGCGGTGTGGCTTCTGGGCATATCACCATTGAGCGTTCCATTTCTTGCCTCGGGGTCGTTGCTCGAGATTGCAGAGCTTCCAGCGGAATCGATCCGAGCAGTGCCGAGAGCCTTTCACTTCTGGCTACTGGTGTCGGTCTTGGTCAGTGGCTGGCTGGTGGTGCGTCTGCGCGCATTTCATCGCGAAATGGCAAAGGTCGACGCGCCAGAGGAAATGGAGTGAGCTGAGCTCACTTGGATTGCTCGAGCATCAGAAGCAATGGAGCTTCAGCGCGTTTGCGGAGTGACTCTTCCATCTCGACTTGAGGGTCTAGCTTGTCGAGGCAGTCGCGGAGTTTCTCCATAGTGTTCATCTTCATGAAACGACAATCGGCGCAGGCGCAGCGGTCGGTCGGGCCGGCGATGAGGTTTTTGTCGGGGCACTCGCGGCGAAGGCGGTGAAGCATGCCGCTTTCGGTCACGACGATGATGTTTTTCGTGGTGGCCTCCTTGCAGTAGGTCACCATTTTTTCTGTCGAGCAGACTTCATCGGCGAGCAAGCGGACGGCTTGGGTGCATTCGGGGTGGGCGACGACCAAGGCGTCGGGGTATTCCGCTTTGATCTTGTTGATCGAGTCGCGTGTGAATTCGACGTGGACGTAGCAGTTGCCTTTCCACAGATCCATCTTGCGGCCCGTTTGATCCATCACCCAGGCACCGAGGTTTTCATCGGGGACAAAGAGGATCGGACGATCGGCGGGAGCTTGTTCGACAATCTTCACCGCATTGCCAGAGGTGCAGATCACATCGCAGAGAGCTTTCACTCCGCCGGAGCAGTTGATGTAGGCGATGACGTAGTAGTTCTTTTCCTCGTTGGCTTTGAGAAAGGCTTCGAGTTGATCGGCTGGGCAGGATTCTTCGAGTGAACAGCCAGCATCGCGATCGGGGAGAACCACGGTTTTGCTCGGATTCACAATCTTCGCGGTTTCTGCCATGAAGTGGACGCCGCAGAAGACGATGACATCGGCATCAGTGGATTTTGCTTCGTAGGCTAGGCCTAGTGAGTCGCCGACGTAGTCAGCAATCTCTTGGATGTCGTTTGTTTGGTAATTGTGGGCAAGGATAACGGCGTTGCGTTCCTTTTTGAGTGCGAGAATTTCTTCTCTGATATCGAGGGCTGCGGGCATGGTCGGGAGGGTTCAGGAATTGTCGTTGGACGCCATTTCGATGATGCCGTTGTGTTTGGCACCGGGTTTGACGACGAGTGATGAGGTGCGGACGAGTCCGTGAAGTTGGGCTCGTTTTTCCAGGGTGACCGAGCCTGTGCATGAGATCTGGCCATGGACTTGGCCGTCGATTCGTACAGATCCAGCGGTCACAGGGTTAAGTAACTCCACGCGAGCTCCTTTTTCAACCCGCAGATTTTTGCATTTCACCATGCCGATGATTTTGCCGTGGCTGCGGATGATCAGGTCGCCTGAGCATTCGACCGAGCCTGAGAGTTCGCCCATCACCGTGAGGTGGTGGCAGCGGATGGTGGCGCCAGCAATGGTGCCAGACTTGTGGATGGTGATATCGCCGCGAGTTTCGATACGGCGATTCCAGTGTTCTGAGATCTCGTAGTTGCGGAGACTGATGTAGCTACCGCATTTGGGGCATTGGCTCGAAGAGGCATCGCCAAGAGCGTTAAAAGAGTTGCCGCAGTCGAAGCAGCTGATCTCGCGAGGCGGCTTAATTGGGTCGAATATGCGTTGCATGAACGAGCGCTTCTTCACAGGCGTCAGTTCGTCTTGCAAGGTAGGCCGTTTCTCCACTGCCAGCGGCTCGGGTTCTTCTACAGGTTCTTTGCGAACCCTAGTGAACTGTTTCTCTGCCTTATTCGAAGCGACAGCCTTGCCGTCTTCGACTTTGAAATTACTGCTGCATGAGCGACAGGTGGAGGAAACCACAATTGTGGGCTCCGCTTGTTGGTGTCCGCATTCGGGACAAGTTACCTGAATGCGATGGCTCTTTGGCTCATCGGCCATGGCAGGGTTGTGTTAAACGAGAGATTAGCTCTGCGGACTCGAGTCGCTGAGCTCTCCCTGTTTAGGTTGTTGGGATGGTGCGCTACTTTGTTGTGGCGCAGAGGTGTTTTTCGCAGGCTGCGAAGAAGAGGATGATTGAGCGGCTGCTTGAGCAGGTGAGCCGACGGTCGACTTACCAACAAAGATGGCTCCGGCTTCGATCGAGAGTGTTTTTGCTTTGATGTCGCCAACGATTTCAGCGCTCGCCTTTAGTTCCACGCGGTCGGTGGCGGTGAGGTTGCCGTGAACTTTGCCGTAGACGACGATGGTGCCTGTTTTGACTTCGGCTTTGATTCGAGCGTTTTCGCCGATGGTCAGGTTGCCGGCGGAATTGATTTCGCCTTCGATTTTGCCGTCAACAACGAGGTCGTCGCTGAATTTCACGGCACCTTTGATTTCGACGTCGGATGAGAGTACGTTTCTGGTCACTGCTGGAGAGGGTCTGGATTGTGAACTGCGGCTCGCAGAGGATTCTGCGGCGCTGGATGATTCTGATGGGGTCTGAGCTTGGCGAGCTGCTTCGTTTTGGTCTTGGCCGATGACTTTCTTGAACACGTTACTTTAGTGGATTGAGTTGGGAGTTATGTCAAACCGATAGGGGCTCAGGAGTCTGAATTTTCAGGCTTTTCCTGTTCGGTTTCTTCAGTGCTATTAGAAGGTAACGTTTCCTCAGGGGCTGATGTTTCAGGTGGCGCTTCTTCTTTTGGATCTTCTTCGGAAGCGGGTTTGACGATTTTAGGTGCTTTTGCGCTTAGGTCGGTGATGCGTTGATTGGCCTGATTGATGTAAAAGCTTTCGGGGAATTCTGATTCGACTCGTTGGTAGAATTCTTTGCTTTGTTCAATCTCGCCTTTGGATTTGGCGATGTCGCCGAGGCTGATCAGGGCGAATGGTGCGATGTATTGCGCTTTCGGATTCTCGGTGAGAGATTGGAAAATCTCGGTGGCTTCATCTGTTTTTCCTTGGGCGAGCAGCTTCGATGCGAGGCTTGCGCTGGCGGTAGGGGTTGCTGGGTGACTCGGATTGTTGGCTAGGAAACTCTCGAGGGTTGAGATGGAGTCTTCCTTGAAACCATCGAGCCATTGCTGGTCAGCGAGCAGGATCTCCGCGCTTTTGGCGGCTTGAGTGCCGGGGTGGTCGCTGATGATGGATTCAAGATCATCCTTATCTTCATATTGAACTAGGGCGTCTGCAGCGGCTTGTTGTCGGCCTTCTTCCATGCCGTCATAGACCACGTATCCGCCTGCGCCGAGAGCGATGAGGATGGCGATTAGGAGCAGAAGCTTTTGGTTCTTCTCAAAAAACTCTTCGGTTGCGCTGGGTCCGTGGGAAATTTCAGCGAGAGGAGTTGAGGATTCTTCGGTAGATTTGGTGGACATGGATTGTTGTAGTAAAAAAGCTGCGGGGGCCGATCAAAGCGGCGATTTGGCCGAAATCAATGCGGAAGTCTGCGGAATTGGCGATTTTCGGGAATTCTTTCCGGATCAGCAATTTTCATGGTCAGGGTGCCGATGGGGAATTTAGTCTACCGACACATGGCCAATCGTTTGTATGTGGTAGCTGGAGAGCTCAGTGGAGATGCCCACGGGGCGGGATTGTTGCGTGAGCTGAAGACCATGGTCGATGGTGTGGAGATTCGTGGCGTGGGTGGGCCTGAAATGGCGGAGGTCGTGGGTGATGGATTGGTCGATTGGGTGGAAGATGCCGCCGTGATGGGGGTTTGGGAGGTTTTGAAGAACTATGGGTGGTTCAAAAAGCGCTTTGGCGAGATGTTGGCAGATCTAAAGAAGTTCCAGCCAGATGTCCTGTTGCTAATCGACTACCCAGGATTCAACCTGCGCTTTGCGAATGCGGTGAAGCGTCAGTCGCCGAAGACGAAGATTGTTTATTACGTCAGCCCTCAGGTCTGGGCGTGGAACAAGGGGCGGATTCCTAAGATGGTTCGGTTGTTGGACGAGATGATTTGTTTGTTCCCATTTGAGAAACCGATTTTTGAAGACGCTGGGTTGAAGACATCTTTTGTGGGTCATCCATTGGTCGATGAGTTGGAGCAGAAGCGTCTGGACGGGGTTGACCGCAATGATTCACTGGTGGGATTGTTTCCCGGTAGCCGCGAGCGGGAAGTTGCGCGCTTGTTTCCGATGATGGTCGTAGCGGCAAAGCGGATGAATGGGTGGCGTGGTGATTTGAGGTTTGAGGTGCCAGCGGCTTCGGAGAAATTGGCGAAGCAGATTCGTGAATTGGCGCAAGCGGCAGGTGCGTCGAGTTTGGTGAAAGTGACGGTGGGCGAGAGTCATTCGTTGATGCAACGTGCAAGCTGCGGAGTCATTGCGAGTGGCACGGCCACATTGGAGGCCGCGTATTATGGGTTGCCGTATTGCTTGGTCTATAAAGTCGCGCCGTTGACATATGTGATGGCGAAGTTGTTGGTGAAGATTCGCTTCATTGGCATTGTGAATATTTTGGCGGATGAGGAAGTGATTCGTGAGTTCATCCAAGCGGATGCTGAGCCTGAGTCAGTGGCGAGAGAATTGCGCGGCTTCTTGGAGTCGGACCAGAAGCGTAGCAAACTTCAGAAGCGTTTGGCTCAGACCGCCTCCTTGCTAGGGGATCCGGGGGTTCATCAGAGGACAGCGAAAGTCGTGGCGGATTGGTTCAATCCTGTGGATGCGTCATGAGTGAGGAGATGAAGAATCCGCCGCCGCCACCGCAGCGGCCGAGTCCACCACCTGCGCCACAAGTACTGAAGTGGTATTTTGAAAAGGCGATGGTGTGGTTCATGATACTCAGTTTAGGGCCACTAGCATTGCCTTTGGTTTGGTTTCATCCGCGGTTGAAGTGGCCGATGAAGTTCTTCATCACGGTAGTCACTGTGCTTTTGACCTGGTTGTTGATCGCCGTGTTGATTTGGGCGTGGCAGTTTTGCTGGGCGCAGTGGGAAGAGATCCAGATGATGTTGTGATCGAATTTTGAGAGTTTTCTGCCTTTCACTTTGACATCGCAGCCGTCGCTGATTGGGTAAGTGGCATGAATCTATCGGATCGATGGGAGGAAAAAACACTGCCGGATGGCAAGTGGTTGCGATTTGGATTTGGTGAGCTGGACTTGATTTTGCTCAATGCTTATGAGGAGTGGCGGATTGCGATGGTGGATGAGGCACATCGAGATTTGGGGGAGACGGGAGATTTGGCGGATTTGTCGGAGGATTTGGAGTGGAAGCGCTGGGACAACGACCCAAAAGACAGCAAGGTGAAGTTTCGCCCGACCTTTCCTGATATGCCCGTTGTGGCTCGACCTCACAGTGTGCTCAATCTCTCACCGAAGGGGGAGGCCGCGTTCTTTATCGGGATTCCTGCATGGATTGAAGTGGTGGCGGAATGCCAGGGGCAGATGTTCGAGTTGATTGAGTATCCGACTCAGGTGCTCTCCAAGACTTGGCATGGCAACAATCTTGAGGGGCAATTGGGTTATGCGCTCAAGACCTACGCGCGACGTGTTTTTGATATGGAAAGATGGCCAGACCACGATGTGGTTTGTCCGATCAAGATTAGCAACAAGGGCGATGAATTAATGCCCTTTGATAAACTCTATTTGGAGACGGATCATTTATCCGTTTTTGAGAAAGACGGAAGGTTGTGGTCGAATGCAGCCAAGGTGCAGGTTGGGGGAGAGGCTGGCTCTGACTTGAATAACATCATTTATGCCAAGAAACCTGCGCCACCCAATGACGATGCCACTGAGTTGACTCCGCCTCGTAAGGGATACGTTCGCAAATCCACCATGGGAGCGACACTCGATAAAGTTTTCGCTAACATCAACCCGCTTGCTGAATAATTATGAACCTTATCGCAGAAGCTACTCCGGGCCTTGCAGAAACTCTCCAACAACTTTGGGAGGATCCTATGATGAGCAAGATTGTGACCTCTGGGTTGATCCTCTTGCTGGGTCTTCCGATTGCCGCGCTGATTGTAAAATTGGTTTTCAAATTGATTCACAAACGCTTCTCGAAGGAGGTGGTCGTGGTATTGGCACGCGCCATTCGTTGGTCGCTATTCTTGGTGGTCATCGTGGGCGCGACCTTACCGTTTATTGGTTATATTAAAGCGGTTCTCACCGGCGCGTTGTTGGTCAAATTGGTAGCGGTCAGCCTTATTTTGCTGATTGGCTTTCCGTTATCAGCGATTGCCGGTCGTATCGTTCAGGGAGTTGGTTCACGTCGATTCTCTCCAGAGGTCGGTTTGATTTTTGCCCGTGCTGTGCGCTGGTTTTTGGTCGGTGTGATCATCGCCACGGTGTTGAGCCAGTTTGGAGTGAACCTCGGAGCGGCTCTCGGAGCGGCGGGTATCGTGGGTATTGCGGTTGGCTTTGCGGCTCAGACATCACTCTCCAACGTGATCAGCGGGTTTTTCTTACTCGGTGAGAAACCATTTGTGGTGGGAGATTTGATCGAGGTGGATGGGGTGACGGGAACCGTCGATAAGATCGGCATGATTTCCGCGTCGATTCGGACGCCTGATAACCGTTCGGTGCGAATTCCCAATGAGACTTTGGTGAAGAGCAAGGTGAGCAACATCACCGGCAACCCCATCCGTCGATATGACATGGAAGTGGGTTTGGCCTACGACGAGGACATTGAACATGTGATGGCAGTGCTGCGCAAAGTAGCAGAAGACAATCCTCACTGTTTGGATGAGCCGAATCCTTTGGTTCTGTTTCTTGGCTTTGGCGATTCATCGATCAACTTCCTGTTCGGTTGTTGGATGGTGAAGACGGATTACCTTTTGGTTCGCAACTCGATCGCTGCCGAGGTGCAGAAAGCGTTCATCCGCGAAGGAATTGAGATTCCATTCCCGCATCAGGTGCTGGCTGGTGGCAAGGCGAGTGCGCCGATTCGCATTCAGATGGAGAAGTGATCGCTGCGCGATCGTTCTTGCTTCCTAGTTCTTAGTTGTGCATCCCGGTGACTTGATGAAACAGGCGACAGGAATGTCGCCGTTCCCTAGTTTTTTCGATATGTGATGAGCTTTGGGGAATGGGCATTTTGGTTGGCTGGAGTGGGGAAATGTGGGAAATCGCTTGCTAATCAGCGGATTCACGGTAGTTATGCCGCGTTGTCTCGCTTGCGGGATGATGGGTTGCTTCGCATCTCTTCCTTTTCCGGTCTTCATCGATGAGAGATTGTTTGAGGTTTAACCAAACCGCTCATCGACACCGCTAGCCACCGATTCACGGGGAGCGCTAGCCACAGACCCCTATGACCTCAACAACATTTGAGGCGTTGCCTTTGGCTGCGCCCATCCAACGCGTTTTGCGCGATCTCAACTATACAACGCCATCGCCGGTTCAGGCACAGGCGATTCCATTATTGCTTCAGGGCCGCGACCTTTTGGGTTGTGCGCAGACTGGCACAGGCAAAACCGCGAGTTTTGCACTGCCGATTTTGCAAGCCTTCCACGAAAACCCACGGGAAATGCGTTCACGCAAGTGTCGCGCTCTGGTTCTAGCTCCAACTCGTGAGCTGGCCGGACAAGTGGGCAAAAGCTTCACCACTTACGGCAAATACGTCGAATTCAGCCAGACCTTGGTCTATGGCGGTGTCGGTCACGTGCCGCAGATCAACGCCATGAAACGTGGTGTCGATGTTTTGGTGGCAACACCAGGACGCTTGCTCGACTTGATGGAGCAGCGCCACATCGACCTTTCGCAAGTGGAGTTCTTCGTTCTCGATGAAGTCGACCGCATGTTGGACATGGGGTTCTTGCGCGACGTCAAAAAGATTGTCGCCAAATTGCCAGCGCGCAAGCAGTCGTTGTTTTTCTCCGCGACCTTGGCGCCGAACATTGTTGAGTTGGCCAAAACGATTTTGAACGACCCAGCACGGGTGAGCATTCAGCCTGAGACCACGACGGCTGAGAAGATCGATCAGCAGATCTGTTTCCTTGATCGTCAATCGAAGCGCCCCTTGTTGGAGCTCTTGCTTGAAGGTCAGAAACAAGCGGAGTCCCAAAAGCTCACGATTGTTTTCAGTCGGACCAAGCATGGTGCCAACAAATTGGCAAAGAGTTTGAACTCTTCTGGATTCGCAGCCGATGCGATTCACGGCAATAAATCACAAGCACAGCGCGAGAAAGCGTTAGATCGTTTCAAGAAAGGCCTGACGCCTGTCTTGGTTGCGACTGACGTCGCGGCACGTGGTGTGGACGTCAAAGACGTCGGATTGGTCGTGAACTTCGATTTGCCCAATGAACCTGAAGCTTATGTTCACCGGATTGGTCGGACGGCGCGTGCAGGTGCTGAGGGACGTGCGGTTTCGTTCTGTTCCACAGACGAGCTCGAATACTTGCGTGAGATTGAGAAAGTCATCCGCATGCCGATTCCCAAGTGGGACGGTCATGAATGGCATGTAGAATCGATTGCCGAGAACCACTTGAAAGCCCGTATTACCAAGAGCAAGCCGAAGGGTCGTGGAAATGGTGGTGGCGGTGGTGGCCGGAATCGTGGTGGCTCAAGACGCCGCAGCTTCAGTCGCAGCAAGTAAGAGCATTTCGCCATCCTTGTGACTTGCGCGATGGACGATGTCCGAGCATTTTGAGCGTGTGAGCGAAGTGATGATCAAAACCGTCGGTTTGCACCGAAGCTACACCATTGGGCGCAAGTCCATTGAGGTGTTGCGAGGTGTGGACCTTGAGATTCATCAAGGGGAGCGTGTGTTTCTCTGTGGTCCAAGTGGTGCAGGGAAAACCACCTTGCTCTATACCTTGGCGGGTCTCGAGCATCCTGAGCAGGGCAGTGTCGAGATTCACGGCAAAGATTTGTATGCCATGGGGCGCAAAGAGCAGTCGAAGTTTCGGAATCGTGAGATTGGCTACATTTTCCAGAACTACCATTTGTTGCCCGAGCTCACTGCATTGGAAAACGTTTCCGTTCCTGGAGCGATTGCTGGTGTGGATGAATCCGAGAGAGCGATGGAGGCATTGGCGCGAGTTGGCTTAGCCGAGCGTGCTGATCACTTGCCATCAGAGCTGTCGGGTGGTGAACAGCAGCGGGTGGCGATTGCGAGAGCGATCGTGAATGACCCGAAGGTGTTGTTTGCGGATGAGCCGACAGGAAACCTCGATTCCAAGAATGGCGATGAGATCATGAAGATCCTCATGGATTTAGCGACAGAGCATCAAGTGACCTTGGTCGTCGTGACCCATGATCTAACTCTCGCTGATGCGGGAGATCGCACCTTGGTGATCAAGGATGGCGTTATCAACTAACCTACTCGGTGCGCGATAGCGCTGGGATGCCGCGTTGAAGCAGCGCTTGGTCGACACCGGTCGCAATGCGGTCGTCCAGATAAACCACGATGGTTTCATCGATGAACTCGATGGTGTGAAGCGGGCCTGTTTTGGCTTCGAAGGCAGCAACGAGAGACTTCATGTCTTTCACTTCCTGATCATTCACCTTGTGAACAATCAAGTTGCGGAGGCGTTCATAGCCAACGGTTGCAGGAGTTGGGATGACCGCGCTGAGGAAAACGACGCGATCCATATCGGCTTCGAGCTTTTCAGGGTTTTTGTAGGCGTCGAGTAGATTGAGTGGTGCACGTTGTGTCCAATCTTTGCCATATCCCAGAAGGATGTCGCGGCTGAGTTCTTGGAAAATCAGTCCACCTTTGAGCAAGTAGTTAGGAGCTGTGTCGAAGCTATAGCTTGGGACCAGCTGGTCGGATTCTTCCTCACGAGTCAGTTTGGCGGTGATTTCCATGGATTCGCCACCGCGAAGGATTGAGAGCGTGATGGGGTCGCCGACTGATTTTTCGCCGCGAATCAAGTGAGCCCATGCGAGGCTGCCGTAGTGTGAGTGTTCGTAATAACCGCGGCGGTCGATTTCGTGTCCATCGGCAGCAAGAATGACATCACCTTTTTTGAGTCCGGCCTCTTCACCAGCCCCGCCTTTGCGGACGTTTTGGATGTAGAGTCCGCCTTGATCGTCGGTGAGTTTGAGCCAAGCGCGGAAATTGGTGTCCTCAGTGCGGGCGACTTGCACACCGAGGCTTGGAGAGCCTTCGTAGTCACCGTCACTGGCTTCATCGATGAAGCGCTTGAGGATATCGGTCGAGATCACATCGCAGATCTGGTCGTCAGAATCATAGCTGACAAGTACGCCTGCGAGTTCGCCCTCTTTGACCACAGGGAGTGAGTAGCTGCTGGCAGCGCTTTGCATGGAGGCCTTCACCATGTAGGTGAGGTAGCTGTGTCCTGGGAGGAAGTTGCTGTTGAGTTTGACTCCTTGGAGGAGGCCCTCGGTATCGAGGAGCTGGCCGTTGTCTTCGAGTTGGATGATGTTGAGTGTGTCTCCGGTCGTTGGTGACGCGGTAAGGCTGAGCGGGGTGGTGTTGGCGAAGAAGTCTTTTCCATCTTCCTCTTTTGCTGGGCCGAGCAGTGCTAGATTGGCTTCGTAGTCGCGGGCAATGACTTTTGCTGGGATGAAGCGGGTGCCATCGGCGGATTCAAACTCAAGGTAGGTAGCATTTGCGGTGAGCTCGGCGGTCGTGATGACGCGTTGTGGGGCGATGATCGCTGCGAGGGCTCGGCGTTGGCTCGGTGGTTGTTTCTCCCATGGTTGCCAAGTGTTCCAATCTTGCTGGGTGGAATTGATGCGCACGATGGAGTCCTTGATTTCATTGGACGCGGGCATTGTGTCGCTGATTTCTGCAGGAGGTGCGCTTTTTGAAGCATCACAAGCAACGAGGCATAGGCTAAGCGGTAGAAGGAGGAGGGTGCGCATGGTAGAAGGCTAAGTTATGACGAGGAGCGTTTTCGTCAATGGATGTTGTTCATTTGAATCCAAGAACATCCTGCATGTTGTAGAGGCCAGCAGGTTTGTCTTTGATCCAGGTTGCTGCGTGGACTGCGCCGGAGGCGAAGGTCATGCGGGACGAGGCTTTGTGGGTGAGTTCAACGCGTTCGCCGTCGGCGGCAAACATGACGGTGTGATCGCCAACGACATCGCCACCACGAAGCGTGTGCATGCCGATTTCTTTGGCTTTGCGTGGGCCGATGTTGCCGTGACGGCCGTGAGCGATGTCGTCCTCGTAGGATGTGCCAGTTTCCTCGTTGAGGATTTCGAGGAGTGTGCGAGCGGTGCCGGAGGGAGCATCGATTTTGTGTTTGTGGTGCATTTCCGTCACTTCGATGTCGAAGCGGTCTTGTTTCAAGATGCGGGCGGCTTGGCGGGTGAGCCAGAAAAGGGTGTTCACGCCGACCGAGTAGTTCGAGGCGAGGACGATGGGGAGCTTGGTTGCGGCTTCTTGAATGAGGGCGCGTTCTTCATCAGTGTGGCCGGTGGTTCCGATGACCAGCGGGGTATTGGATTTCAGCGCCGCTGCCACGACGTCTTTGGTGAACGAGTGGACCGTGAAATCGATCGCGCAATCGGCAGTGGCAAATGCCGCATCGAGGTCTTCACCGGTGTCGTGGGTCGATCCAGTTTCCGTGTTTGGGTTTTCATCGGATGCTTGGAGGAGCGCTTGGCCCATGCGTCCAGATTTGCCTGTGATGAGTAGTTTGAGCATAAGAGAGAGTGTTGGGTGTTAGTCTTCCCAGATCATGTGTTTCAATTGGAGTTGGCTAGCACGTGTCGAGGCTTCATCGGCTCGTGGGCCTTTGAATGATGCAATTTTCTTAGCGCATGCGATGGCTGCTGGCCAGCGTTGTGCTTTTTCTAGGAGAGATAGAGCACGAAAGCCGGAGAGTTCAAAGTAGTGCCATTCCTCGGGTGGGGTGGTTCGTTCGAGGACTGAGTAGTAGGCGATGAATGCTTGTTTCTCGCGTTTGAGTGTTGGGTCGTTCTCAGTGGGCAGTTGTTCAAGTGTTCTGCCGCGGAGGTATTGCAAGCGGTTATAGGCTGCGGAATAGACTTCGGTGTGCTCGAGGAGTCCGTCATACACCTTGAGAGCTTCGCCAAGCGAGTTGGGGTTGATTTTGCCTTGGGCGTAGATGGATTCGCCCAGCAAGAATCCAGCTGGCATATGAAGCGGGTTATCGGCTGGAATCGATTCGAACCAATCACGAAGAAATTTTGTCGCTTCCGTGAGTTGTCCCATGTCGATCATGAGTCGGCCTTTTTCCAACTTCGCAAGGGATGTGACTGGGCCATTGGATTCGATGGATTTATCGAAGAGCGTCAGTGCTTCTAATTGTGATTGAGTGGTCGGTACCAATGCCGCTGAGCGGGCGGCGAGCAACAGTGCTGCTTGTTTGCGAGCGGGGTCGGTGACGGTCGAGGCAAGTTTTTCGAGGACGATACGGGCATCGTTGTAGTTTCCCAATTGGTAGTGATTTTGCCCCAAGATGAGAGAGATTTCCTCAGCCGCCTCAGTGTCGGCGTATTTGGTGAGAAGTTCCTTTGCTGTTTTGATGGTCTTTTCGTGTTCGCTCGAATGGTCGCTGATGCGGAGTTGGATCAGATCGATTTCAAGCGGGTTGAGAGTGGCGATCATTGCGGGGTCGCTCATGATGGTCTCGATTTGTGCGGAAGCGAATGAGATGTCAGGTGTTGTTGCTGCGAGTGCGGCTTCTGCGAGGTTGAGTCTGGATTGTGCGGCTCGCGGGTGATCTGGGTGGTCGATGAGGAATGCCTCAATGGCCATGCGCTTTTTGATGGGGTCCTCTATGATCAGAGCTCTTTCGAGTTGGAGGCTGGATGCCATGGCGTTGTCCTGGATGGCTTGGATGTCAGTCGATGGTTCCAAGGTATTTGAAATTTCGATCAGGGCGGTATTGAATTTAGCGATATCGGATTCAATTCCTGTTAGGGAATCAGCAGCTTCTTTGAAGAGGGCGATGGCGAGCTCGGTTTGTCCATTTTCGTGAGCCGAAAGAGCTTGCGTGAATTCAGCTTCGCCTTGGATGAGGGGGGATGTGGCGTTTTCGGAGATGGTTCTCAAGGTAGAGAATGCTCGATCGGTGTTGCCGGCCATCAAGTCCCATTTCGCTATCACGAGGAGGGCGCGTGTCGCGAGGAAGTGTTTGGGGTTTTCGATGCGCAGTCGGTTGAGCAGACGTTTTGCTTCGGCTTTGGCATCGGAGCTATCGATGCGGTGCAGGCCCTGAGCGCGTGTGAACATGGCGAAGGCTTGCAAGTCATTGGTCACGGATTCCGTTGGCCAAGCGGCTACAGCGGAATTGCTCAGCGTGTTGATGATCCCGGTTGCCGGAATTTGGCTTGGCGGGATCCACTGGGTGAGTTTTTCCAGAGTTGCATCGGTTGCAGCGGGTGAGTCGGGGATGGTGATGAGGACGCGTTTGAAGATCTCCTCGAGCTGAGATGATGTGGGGTTTTGTTGAATGAAATTGAGCAAGAGATCAGTGGCCGAGGTTTTTTCGCCTTTGGCGATCAGTGCATCCGCTAATCCGATAATGGCAGAATTGTATTGCTGAATGCTTTGGTTTTGCGGGTCATCGACAAGCTTGCGGAAGCTTTTCTCGGACTCTGCATATTTTTTTTGCTGATAGAAAATATTCGCGGTGATGAAGGTTGCGAGTGATTGGTTTTTCTCCGCGATGTTCTCCGCTTTCGGCATCGCGTTCATTGCCTGCTCGGGTTTATTTTGGTCGAGGTAGATTTCCGCTTGGCGAAGGCGTGCCAGAGCTACGAGTTGCGGGTTGGGAGTCTTTGCCAGGCTTGTAAGAGTTTCGAGTGCTGCATCGGTTTGCCCGAGTGCGAGCTGCAGACTCGCGGCTGTAAACCCAGCAGCGTATTGGTGGGTTGAGTCTGGATCGAGGGCGATCGGTTTCAACGTTTCCACGGCCTCTGCAAATTTTCCTTGGGTGGCGAGTGCCTGACCGGCCCAGAAGGTTTTTTCTGGATGGTTTTCCAGTGCAGGTGACTGGAGGATTTCTAGTGTTTTGCTTGGTTTGTTGTCGCGAAGCCATGCTTCGGCGAGTAGCAGCGAGATCTTGGCCTTTTGTCCGGGCTGAAGGTCGGGAGCCTTTAGGGCATCATGGAAATGGGTGGCTGCGACTTCCCAGAGTTGGGATGAGAGAGCCTTTTCGCCTTTTTCGACCGCGGTTTCCTCGGCAAATGCCGAAAGGGTGCTGATCGAAAGCAGTGCGATGATGGGCCTCAGTCTCATTTTTCGGCCACATTCTGGCGCTCTCGAGCCCTGATGGCTAGAATGTTTCTCGAAATTCCTTGCGAGTTATTTTGCGAGAATCTGGCGGATTTCCTTCGCGGAAAGATTCAGCAATTTTGATGCTTTGTTGATGTCGCCATTGGACTGGTCGACGACGCGGCCAATGATTTGGCGGGTGATCCATTCCATCGTGTTTTCTTGGTTGGGAACGGTATGGAGCAATTGGTCGACTGCGCTGGCGATGGTTGCGGAGGATTTGCCAGGTGCCACTGAGAGCGGAATATCTTCCGGAAGTAGGACATTTGAGGCGGCGAGGGCGCAGGCACGTGCGATGGTGTTCTCGAGTTCTCGAACATTGCCCGGCCAGTTGTGTGCCTGCAGCGTTTCAATGGCTTCGGCGGCCAATTTCATACGGGCCATGCCATTTTTTCGGGTGATCCGTTGAAGGAAGTATTCCGCAAGCAGCGGAATGTCTTCCGGGCGTTCACGCAGCGGTGGGATTCTCAGCTCGACCACATTGAGTCGGTAATAAAGGTCCTCGCGGAATTTCCCTTTTGAGACTTCAGCTGAGAGGTTTTTGTGGGTTGCTGCGATGATGCGAACATCCGTCGTTTGCATTTCATTCGACCCGACACGAGAGAAAGTGCCATCTTGGAGGACACGCAGGAGTTTTACCTGGATGGTGAGTGGCATGTCGCCGATCTCATCGAGGAAAAGCGTGCCGCCATCGGCTTGTTCGAAGCGGCCCGCGCGGCGAGCGATCGCTCCGGTGAATGATCCCTTTTCGTGGCCGAAGAGTTCGCTTTCCAGAAGGTTTTCAGGGATGGCGCCGCAGTTGATCGTGATCATTTCCCGTTGGCGGCGCGGGCTGTATTCGTGAACGGCCTTGGCGACGAGTTCCTTGCCGGTGCCGCTTTCGCCTGCAATCAGCAAAGGTGCGTCAGAACGTGCAACACGCCCGACCAATTTGAAGACTTCTTGAAGCGGGCGAGAGACGCCGATCATTTTGACTCGGCTATCGTGCTTGGGAAGTTCCGCAGCAGGCTCGTCCACTCCGCGGCGTTGTTCCTGAGTCTGGAGCGCTGACTCGATGACAGGGCGCAGTTCGAAGGAAAGGGATTCTTTGCGCAGCACATCGTGGGCCCCGCGTTGGGTGGCCTCGATGATTTGTCCGGTCGTAGGGAAGCCGGCAGTTAGAATGACGAGGGTGCTTGGGCTGCGTTGGATGACTTGGCCGAGAAGCTCAAGGCCATCGAATGGTTCCATTTCCATCGCGGCGATGACGACGCTGATGGATGTTTTTTCGACCACTTTGATCGCCTTTGCGGCATCGTCACAGCGGAGAATGCGCAAGTCATCGGCAGCCAAATGCTTGGTAGCCCACTCTAGAAAGTCCAGATCTGGGTCGACAAGCAGCAGGGTTTCTTGATGGGTTTGGTCGGCCATACTGTGGATTTAGGGGGTTCAACCGAGTTGAGCCAGACACAGACCAAATAAAACCGAGGCGGTTGGCAAGCCAACTCGATGGATTTTGACAACTCTTCTGTATCGATATCGATTTCAGTTGCGAGTTGCTGGCGGTGGGGTATTTTGATTTCGACTGCTGTGTACGACAATTAATGGTAGCTAGTCCGAACCGATGTTATTGAATCGGGGTCATTCCTCAGTGTTCTATGTCATGCCCTTGTGGGAAGACAGAAAGGCGCTGATCGACCCCACTTATTGAGCTTACGGTACGTGGCTTTTAGCTCCACTGACGGCACAGCGGTTTTTTCTTGTACGCGACTTTGGTGGATTCAACCGAGAGTTTCATCCCACTCGTCGGCCTTGAATCCAACAAGGGCGGTGTCTTTGCCGATGACGAATGGTCGTTTTACGAGGTTGCCATTTTGGGAGAGTAGCAAAATCGCATCGGCTTCGGTCATGGTCGGCAGTCGGTCTTTCAGTCCCATGGCTCTGTAATCCATG
This sequence comes from Luteolibacter sp., assembly GCA_043566505.1. Taxonomy (GTDB): domain Bacteria; phylum Verrucomicrobiota; class Verrucomicrobiia; order Verrucomicrobiales; family Akkermansiaceae; genus Luteolibacter. Next base: position 2,794,504 of record CP121322.1, read on the forward strand.
CCTGAGGTGTTGAAAAGTTTGCGGAGGTTGCCGTCGAAGTGTTTGAGGGCCGTCTTGAGTTCTTTGGTGCTGGGTGGGGTTTCGCGGATGGCGTGAAGCGTGTGGGGGATTTGCTTTTCCTCGAGCCATTTCATTGCATTCCGGCAGGTGCTGCATTTTTGGTAAACGTAGACTTTCATTGCACAAATGCTGCGCATTTGTGCGCTGCGCGCCAGTCGAAAGTCGGACATCTTCCGCCAAGGCTCCGTCGGGCATGAGGTTGATTTTTGTGTGGGAATTGTTGGGGGGATGTAGAGACTTTTGGGGCTGAAGATGAAATCCGAATTATTGGCAACCCTATGTGCAGAGATGCGGCGTCGATTGGATGTGTTGGTGCGTGCGGCGAAAGAGGCTCATGCGGCGGCCACGGACCCAGGCAGCAAGGCGGAGGGGAAATATGACACGCGCAGTTTGGAGGCTTCCTATCTGGCGTCAGGGCAGGCACGGCAATTGAAGGAAATGTCAGATGCGCTTCAGCGATTAGAATCGGCCGAGTTGCCAACGTTCAAAGATGGCGAGCCTGTAGGTCCAGGAGCTTTGGTGGATGTCGTGCTGGGTGGTGAGAGGTGTTACTTTTTGTTGTCGCCCGCAGCGGGTGGAATGGAGCTGATGCATGATGGGCGGGAGTTGACGCTATTGACGCCAGAGAGCCCACTTTATCAAAAGTTGTTGGACATGGAAGTTGGAGATGAGCTTGAGCAGCCACCGTTGGAGGTTGTTGCGATTCATTGATGGGCGCTTGTTATTTTATGATCTGAGATCATGTTGGTGATGTTGAGTTTATGAGTAATTCCAATGCACAGGACAAAGCGCTGTCGGTGACTCAATTGTTGCGGCGCATGAAGAACCTGCTTGAGGTTCAGGTGGGTGATGTGTGGGTGGAAGGCGAGGTGTCAAATTTGCGGAAGCAAGGAAGCGGGCATTGGTATTTTTCTCTCAAAGATTCTGGCGCGCAAATTTCCTGCGCCATGTTCAGTGCGCGGCGACGTCAGGGTTCAGATGAGTTAGTGGATGGCGCCAAAGTTCGCGTTTTTGCTGAAGCGAGTGTTTATGAAGCTCGGGGTCAGTTGCAGATCATCGTTCAGAAAGTCGAGCTGGCTGGCGCGGGTGATTTGCAGGCCAAGTTTGAGGCGCTGAAGAAGAAGCTGAAGGATGAGGGTTTGTTCGAAGCGGATCGCAAGCGGCCAATTCCTAAATTTCCGAAAGTGATTGGTTTGGTGACGTCTGGCAGTGGAGCGGCGTTGCAAGACATGTTGAATGTTGTGATGAGGAGAGCGCCGTGGGTTCAGCCGGTTTTGTTGCCGGTTCGCGTTCAAGGGCAGGGTGCGGAGAGGGGGATTGCGGCGGCGATTGATCGCTTGGGCAATCCTGGCCAGTCGAGTGACCCTCGATGTGATGTGATCATTGTGGGTCGGGGCGGAGGGTCGATTGAGGACTTGTGGAATTTCAATGAAGAGATCGTGGCCCGGGCGATTGCGCGGTGTCCCATTCCGATCATTTCTGCAGTGGGGCACGAGATTGATTTCACCATCGCTGATTTTGTGGCCGATTTGCGTGCTCCTACGCCCAGTGCTGCAGCTGAGTTGGCTGTGGTTGATGGGGAAGAGTTGATCGCAAGGATTCAGCAATCAGGGCGGAGGATGGTGCGCCAGTTGCAGGAACGTCTGCGTCAAGGACGGCTGAGTTTGGATGCATACTCGCGCGGAATTTTGCAAAGAGATGGTGAGCGGTTGTTGCGTGAGCCCGCGATGCGCATGGATTCGGTAAGAGCGCGTTTGTCGCAATCTTTGAAAATCTCCTATCAGGACAGAGCGAGGAAATTGAGAGAGCTGCGTTCGTCGCATCGAGCTCATCAGCCGCACAAAGTCTTGGAGAGAAAGGTGGAAACCTTGGGAGTGACGGCGAAGCGGTTGGAGCGATCGGTCACCGAATCATTGGATCAACATGCCGAGCGTTTGGTTCGGATGAAGGGCTTGTTGCGAGCATTGGGGCCCGAGTCTGCATTTCAGCGTGGATTTTCCATCACCATGAATAAGGATGGATCCATTGTGAGATCTGCCAAAGACCTGAATGAAGGCGATGTCATGACCACCAAGTGGTCGGATGGTGAGCGGCGCAGTCGAGTGGAGCCGGATTAGTTCTTCTTGGTCGTCACTACATCGAATGCCATTAGGCAGACATCGTCGTCGAAGTGTTGATTCTTCGAGAAATCCAACACAGCGTTGATGATCCCATCGAGGAGGCTTTCAAGCGATGTGTCCGAGTTCTTTTCTACGATATCCATCAGGCGGCTCTCAAAGAATGGCTCGCCTTCTTGGTTCTCTGCCTCGACCACGCCGTCGGTATACATCACGATGCGTTCGATGTCGTCGAGATCCATGGATTTTGATGGGTATTTGGCATCCTTGATTAAGCCGAGGCCTGGGCCTTTGGCGCCACGCTCTGTGGCGAGTTGGTAGATGCCAGATTTGCCTACAGCAATGGGTCCTGGGTGACCTGCGCAAGCGTAGGTGAGTTTGCCGGTTGGTAGATCGATGAAGCAGTAGAATGCGGTCGCGAACATCGTCGTGCCTGCGCGGTCGAGGATCGCGGTGAGGCCATCGTTGAGCCCGCGCAGAAATGCGCTGGGGTTTTTGGCTTGGGCGCGTTGTTTTTCGAGCAGTCCTCTGAGCATTGCGACGATCAATGCGGAGCGGACACCGTGCCCCATGACGTCACAGATCATCACGCCGACTTGGGTGTCTGATATTTTGATGACTTCGAAAAAGTCACCCGCGAGACCAGAGATTGGCACGTAGCGGGTTCCAAAGTTCAATTCATGGTTTCCGTATCGAACGGAGGGGAATTCGCTGGTGGTGAGTGCTTGTTGAATTTCGCGGGCGAGGTGGACTTCTTCTTCGTAGGCTTGGTTTTTCTCTTGAAGCTGAGCGGCGAGATTTGTCGCTTCGCGTTGAGCCAAAACCAAGTTGGTGACATCGCTTGAGACACCGAAGGTGCCTTTGATGTCGCCATTGCGATCTCGCCATGGGAACTTGGAGGTTACGACCCAGGTCTCTTCGCCGTCATGTCGAGTTTCGTGTTCCAGTTGGCCTGTGATAGGCTCTCCTGATTCGAGGATTTTCTTTTCGTCCTCGGCTGCGGGTTTCCAGTGGTCTTCGTCGAAGAAATCGCGGTCGTGTTTGCCGATCAGGCTATCGCTGTTTGGAAGGCTCAACCAATCTGCCATTCGTTGGTTTGCCATGACAAAATTGGAATCTTTGTCTTTGAAATAAACTTGGACCGGGATGTGGTCGGTGAGTTGTCTTAGCTGGAAACGTTCCTCTTCGACTTGGCCCTCCGCGGCTTTGCGGCGGTTGATGTCGATCATCGATCCAGTGATGCGGATGGCTTTGCCTTTGCGATCCCTTACAACAATGCCACGAATTCTGAGCCAACGGTAGTCACCGCTGCCTGTTTTGACTTGGGTGTTGACGGCGAGAATTTCTGGCCCGTCATCGCCGACGGCTTGCCGCATGGCTCGATTGAAGTCCGGTTCCTCGTCGGGGTGGATGCTGTCGTGGGGTGGGAGGAAGATGTTGGGTGCGCGACGGTCGCCACATTCAAAGAACTCCAGACAGCGTCGCGAGTAGAAGATTTCTCGTTGGCCGACCTGCCAATCCCAGATTCCCTCGTAGGATGCGCGGAGAGCGAGCTCGATCCGCTCCATCTTCACGGTATCTGGAACCGCAGGGAACTCTTGGTTGTCATCCATGTAAAAAGCATATTACGATTGTAATCCTGAGCTGCAAGGCAGACTTGACGAAAATCACGTTAGCTTAGTCCTTTTGCATTAGCCAGCTTCAGACCCAGCAGATGAACGATAAAGAGGCATCCATACTGAAAGGCGTATCTCGATCGTTTTACCTGAGTTTGCGTTTGCTCCCAGAACCCATGCGGGATGCTGCCAGTGTGGCCTACTTGTTGGCGAGGGCCAGCGATACGATTGCGGATGCCAGTGATGCTCCTGTTGAGGACAGGCTCAAGGCGCTTGAGGAATTTGAACATAACCTGTGCCACCATCAAGATGGCCCGTCGTGGAGTGTTGGTTTGCTGGATTCGGTCACAGACATTCATGAAAACCGCCTTTTGCGAGAGAGCAATCTGATCTGGTCGTGGATGCATGGACTTCCTGTGCCACAGCTTTATTTGGTGGCGGATGTTGTGACGACGATCCTTCAGGGTCAGAGAAAGGACTTGGAGTATTTTTCCAACAAAGATCAGGGAGAGGTTCGATCCCTTGCGGACGGTGATGAGCTGGATGATTACACCTGGAAAGTCGCTGGATGCGTCGGTGAGTTTTGGACAAAGTTGGGTTACCTTACCATGGGTGATCGTTATTCCAAAGAGTTGGAGGGAGTGATGATTCGTCGTGGCATACGCTACGGGAAAGGCTTGCAGCTGGTGAATATTTTGAGGGACTTGCCGAAGGACCTGGCCATGGGGCGCTGTTATTTGCCGGTGAAAGATCCGAGTGATCGTAAGGAGTTGATGCAGGTGCATCAGCAATACATGCAACGAGCTGCTGGATTGCTGAACGAGGGGATCTTGTATGCGGAGTGCTTAGGGACTAGGCGCCTCCAAGTTGCTACGGCGATGCCCGCGATGATTGGCTTCCGGACCTTGTCGAAGTTGCAGGGTGTGAGTTGGGAACAACTCGAGAGTGGCATCAAAGTTGGGCGTGAAAGCGTTTACCTTTATCTTCTGCTGGCTTCCATGGGGATCTTCCATGTGGGGAGATCGGTGGAGCTTACTGAGGTTCATTCTTGATGGCCCTCAGGCGTTCAAGAAGTGGGGGGTGGGAGTAATCGAGGACGACACGGAGTCGGCCAGGTGACGGGTGAGACAAGTGCTCGGCAGTCATCTTTTTTAGGGCCGTCGCAAGTGGTGCGCCATCGCCTGTGACCTCTGCCGCGTAGGCATCGGCCTCGAACTCGTGCTTGCGTGACCATGCATTGAAGATCACGGAAAGCAATTTGGTCACAGGCTCGAGGAGGATGAAAAAGACGATCAGGCCGACGTGGGGAGAGATTGTTTCGACTCCAAAGGCATCGAAGAGGATACGGGAGAACTGGCCATTGGGATCGGTGGCGAGACCGAGCAGGTAGAAGATAACGGCGGTTTGAAGGATGCCGGCAACGAGTCGTTGTTTGATGTGCCCTTTGCGGAAGTGGCCAATTTCGTGTGCTAGGACTCCGATGAGTTCGGGAGTCGTGCTTTGGTCGACGAGGGTATCAAACAGGGCGATTTTTTTCCGTTTTCCGAGGCCGGTGAAAAAGGCGTTGGCTTTGGTCGACCGTTTTGAGCCATCCATGACGAAGACTTCGTCGAGTGGGAATCCACATTTCTTGCCGAGTTCTTCGATCTTCTCCTTCAATTCGCCATCTTCCATTGGACTGAATTTGTTGAAAAGGGGCATGATGAGCGAGGGTGCAAGCCAAGTGAGGAGGAGTTGGAACACGGTGACGATGAGCCACGCCCAGAGCCAGGCGTTGGAGACACTCTGGAAAATCCACAGAACCAGTGCTGCGATGGGAAGGCCGATGATGGCGGTGAGAAGCAGTCCCTTGATGCGGTCGAGAATGAAGGTTTTGGGGGTGGCGCGGTTGAATCCGAATTTCTCTTCGATCACGAATGTGTCGTAGATAGAAAATGGAAGTGAGATGAGCGATTGGCCGATGAAGATCGCGGAGAGAAAGATGAGCCCGGCGATCAGTTGGCTGGAAGAGAGGTCGCGGACGATGAGGTCGAGCCAGTTGAAGCCACCGAGAAACCAGAAGGCGAGGAGCACTCCGAGTGATGAGATCGATTGGACGATGTTGAATTTTGCACTGATTCGCAGGTAGTTGCGGGCTTTCTCTAGCTTTTGCTCGTCCATGAGGTCATCCAGCTCTGCTGGCACCTTGTTGGGGAATGCTTTCAAATTCATCAAAGTGGCGACGAACTCGAGGTTCCACAGCAGAAATAGGGTCACGACAATCAAGAGTGTCATGAAGTTCCAATCGGTCATGGAGGGAATCATGCACGGCGATTGAGGCGCCGCAAGTGTTGGCTTTGTTGGAGGAGGGCTTTGTGGATCCCGTGCTGAAGGTTGGAGTGGGGACTTGTTCTTACCAATGGCTACGGACCCCGCGGAGCGGCGTCCCTGCCGGGGTGGATTGGTCATTGCGCGGGCTTGGGATTACCATCTAGTATCCTGCCGTTGTTCTGATGTCTGTTTTTCGATCATTGCTCTATTTGCTGACTCCGTGGGTTTCGGTCATGGTTTTGGCTGCTCAGGACGTGCCTGCGGCTCAGGGTGATGTTGCGCCTGCGGAAGCATCGACCCTTCAGAGCGCCAAGAGCGGATCGATTCTGACTCGCAAAGACGCGCGTGCGATTACCCTAAAGATTCCTGCTCCTCGTGGATTGATTGTGGATCGCCACGGTGAGGTGATCGCTCAGAACCGAGTCGTTTACCAAGTCGCCTTGCAGTTCGAGCAATTTGAGGATGTGGATAGGGATTTTGTGGTCGCTTGGGGACGGGCTAGGCTGAATGCGCTTGAGGCCTTGGTTGAGAATTTGTTTCCGAAGACCGATGAGGACTTGTTTCAGCACTACCGGCACCGTCGTTGGTTGCCATTGTATCTGACCAGTGAGTTCACAGCCGAAGAGGCCAAGGAGTTGCAACCGAAGCTGCCGAAAGGATTGGTCATGGCGCCGATTTACAGTCGATTTTACCCACACGGCCAATTGGCGTCTCACATCATTGGTTACACTGGAATTGAGGGGCAAGTTCCGACAGGGCCGATAAACTTCAACGATCCATTGTGGTCGGACACAGTGGGCCGGTCGGGATTAGAAAAATTGTACAACGATAAGCTGACCGGGGTAGCCGGGATGAAAAAGTTGATCTTTGATGAAAAGGGCAACAAGTTGCTCGAACACATCGACAAGCAGCCACGCCCTGGTGGCACTTTGGTGACGACATTGGATCTGAAATGGCAACAGATTGCGGAGAAGACTCTCGATGAAGGGTGTGAGCGCGGTGCGTTTGTTGTGATCGATGTGGTAAGCGGCGAGGTTCTGGTCATGGCCTCGCGGCCATCGTTTGATTTGAATGCGTTTATTCCGCGGATTAGTTCGGAGGATTTCAACGCACTGAGGGATGATCCATCGAATCCTTTGTATGGCCGCGCATTTCAATCGGCCTACCCGCCAGCATCCTCCTTTAAGCCAATTGTGGCTTTGGCTGCCTTGAACGATCGCCTGGTGACGACTGAGACCTTGGTCAACTGCCCAGTCGCGATTCAAGTGGGCAACAAAGAGTTCAAAAACTGGTCGCCTGACCCAGAGGGTGAAATCAATGTGATGCGAGCGATCGCTCGTTCCTGCAACACTTGGTTCTATCAGGTTGGGATTGCGGTTGGCCCCAGATCATTTTTGGGAATCGCGAAGAATCTTGGATTTGGCCAAAAGACTGGCTTGCCATTGATTGGCGAGACGCCGGGTATTTTGCCTGATGACGAATGGATGATGAAGAACGAGGGTCGTCCTATTCTAGATGGTGACACTGCGAACTTGTCGATTGGTCAGGGCAGCTTGTTATCATCGCCGTTGCAGGTGTGTCAGGCCATGGCCGGAATCGGCAATGGTCAGGTGTTGCCCAAGCTGTCTTTGATCCATCAGGTTCAAGACAAGCGCGGCAGAGTGACCGAGATTTCAGCTCCAGAAGAAAGGAACCAATTGAATTTGGATCCGTATGCCGTGTTGGTGACGAGGCAAGGTATGTCGGATGTCGTGAATGCGGGAGGCGGTACTGGTTTGGGTGCGCAGCTCAGTTACACCCAGTTGTGCGGCAAGACCGGAACGGCTCAGTGGGGACCGGAGTCGAAGAATCAGCGGTTGGCGTGGTTTGCTGGGTTCTTGCCCAAGGACAATCCGCGTTATGCCTTTGCGGTGTTGTATGAAGGCAAGCCAGGTGAGCGGGTGTCGGGTGGGCGACTTGCCGCGCCGATGGTTCGGAAGTTTTTCGAAGAGGTCAAAGATGATGTCATGGGTTCGACAAAGGCACCGCAGAAGGCATTGGTTGTTTTTGATGATGGAGCCGATGGTGATATTCCAACGGCGCGTGTTGTGCCAGAGGATGAAGTTCCTACAGATGGTGTTATTACGAATGACGGTGGTGACCGGCCGCTGCGTGCGCTCCCGGTTTTGCCGCTGAATGGTATAGGACCAAGCTTTCTCAGAACGCCTGATGGGGTCACCGTTCCACCTTTGGATGGTGAGAGTATTTTGCGTGCTGTCCCTGTAGTTGAAGAGCCGCCGGCTGCGATTCCAGTTGAAGTGCCTCCTGCAGCTATTCCGGTCGAAGAGGGGGCTCCGTCAGCGATCCCTGTGGATGAGGAAGGTGTCCCTCCGCCTGCGATTCCTGTGGGAGAGCCGTGAGGGCAGCGTAAGCTAGATCGAATAACTGAAATCTAAAATCCATCGGGTTTGATTTGCTATTTATGATTTTAGATTTCTCGCGCTATGGTGACTTCTATTGTAAATCAAGTGCTAACAATTAATGGAGGCTGAAGCACTGAAATGCATTACATACACAAAATGTCCATTATGGCTCTGCTTCTATTCTCATCATGTGTTGAGAAACACGAAGTGGATTCGATCGGGAAATCCAACAGTAACTTAATTGATGGTGATGAAGCAATCGTCGCAGATATAATAAACGTGACTCCAGCTGGCTTGGAAAAAAGCCAACCCTGCGCACAAATTAAATTGAACGCAGAAGCCAATTAATAGCTTTGGGAGAGAGTTGGAAGAGGGCATGGCTAGGCTGTTTCAAACCCCGACATATAGCACTCCCTCGGTGAGGCGTCCCTGCCTATGCGAATAGTAGAAGACGGTGGTTTTGAAACAGGCGACAGGAATGTCGCCGCTCCTTACGGAGAGTGAGAGGCGCGTAAGCTAGATCGAATATCTGAAATCTAAAATCTGGAATCTAAAATCCATCGAGTTTGATTTGCGATCTATGATTTCAGATTATCGATTTTAGATTTTTTGCTCGGTCGATGCTTTGGCGTTTCTGCTTCTGTTACTGCGTCGGAACGTGCGGCTCAAATGTCATCGATCGTTCATGCTCGCGATCTTTGGCGGACTTTTTGGCTTCTTTGTAGAAGTGCTCTTGAGCGCGGAAAGCCTTCTTGCCTTTCTTGCGCTCGATGCGTTCTGAAGTGCCGTCGGCCAAGATGCGGGATGCTTGGGTGTTGTCCTTGAAGTAGGTCTCGAGAATTTTGATGAGCTGGCGTTTGTTTTTGCTATCCTCGATGGGAATCATGAGCTCCACCCGTTTCTCGAGGTTGCGCGTCATCCAGTCGGCTGAAGAGATGTAAACTTTCGAATCGCCACCTTGGTGGAAGTAGAAGATGCGAGCGTGTTCGAGGTAGCGGTCGATCACAGAGATGACTTCGATATTTTTCGAGTAACGCTTGTCGCCGGCTTTCAGGCAGCAGATGCCGCGGATGTTGAGCTGGACCTGAACACCTGCTCGTGAGGCTTTGTAAAGCGCCTCGATGATCTCTGGATCCTGCAAGGAGTTCGTCTTTGCCATGATGTGTGCGGGGAGCCCTTGTTTGGCACGTTCGGCTTCGCCGGCGATGAGATCGAGTAGGGTGGATTTGATCAATGTCGGCGCAGGAACGAGTCGTTGGAATCGGAGGAGTTTGGATCGGCCTGAGACAGCATTGAAGAATTGAGAGGCATCAGCGCCATATTCTGGCTTGGAGGTGAGGTAGGAGATATCAGTGTAGAGACGTGAGGTGCTCTCGTTGTAGTTGCCGGTTCCTAGGTGCACATAGCGGCGGAGGTGGCCTGATTCTTTGCGGATGACGAGACAGATCTTGGCGTGCGTTTTCAGGTTCTTTACTCCGTAAACAATTTGGGCGCCGGCACGTTGGAGTTCGTCGGCGCGGTCGAGGTTGCGTGCCTCATCGAATCGAGCTTTGAGCTCGACCAAGACCGTGACGTGCTTTCCATGCACGGCAGCTTTGATCAACGCATCGATGATGCGGGATTTGTTGGCCGTGCGGTAGAGGACTTGTTTGATCGCGATGACGTCGGGATCGCTAGCGGCTTCTTCGATGAAATGGAGGACAGGCTCGAAGGATTCATAGGGGTGAAACAGCATCACGTCTTCCGAGGAGATGGTATCAAAGATCGAAGTGCCCGGAGTGATGGCCGCGGAGGTTTGGCCGGGCCAGTCCTCGGCGCGGAGGTGGTCGAAGTTAGAAAGGAAGGCTATGTCCATCCATGAAGAAAGCCCAGGTGGACCATCAAGGCGGTAGACTTCGCTGGCGGTGGCGCCTGTGACTTTTTGGATGATGCTGTAGAGGTCGCGCGGGATGTCACGGGCGACTTCGAGTCTCGCGGTATCGGAAAACCTGCGGGCGGTGAGAACTTCTTCCATTTCGCCGGCGAGGTCGATGGCGTCCTCTTCTTGCACCGCGATGTCACCATTACGGGTGACGCGAAAGGCGGTGGCGGCACTGACTTTTTCCTCAGGGAAAAGGTGAGATATGTGAGCCGTTACCACGTCTTCGATGAGCATGAATGAGTAGCTTTTGTCCGACGATTCGATGGGCGTGAATCTCCCAAGGCTATCGGGGATCGGGATGAGGGCGAAGCGAGTGGAGTGTGTTTTGGGATCGCGCAAGCGGCAAGCGACGATGATTTGAAGTGCCGGCACCATGGTCGTCCCTTCTTCTTCATCGATAGCCAGCGGTGTTAGCAGGGGGAAGATCTGATCTTCAAAGATCGCGGTTAAGTGGGTGCTTTGGTCGATGTTGAGATCATCCGTAGTGAATTGGCGGATACCTTTTCGACTCAGTTCAGGTATTAAGACCTCGTTGAGGAGTTGGTATTGGGCCTCAGTGAAGGTGGTGATTCGCTTGCGTAGGGATGAGAGGTTTTGGGTTGGCGTCATCCCTGAAGGATCGGCCTTTTTGATGCCGCTACGGCGCATGGCCATGAGTCCGCCGATCCTCACTTGGAAGAATTCGTCGAGATTGGATGCGGTGATCGCGAGAAATTTCACCCGCTCTAGTAGCGGTAAGTCGTCGCGCAGTGCTTCATTGAGCACACGTTGGTTGAATTCGACCCAGGAGAGTTCGCGGTTGATGAAAGGAGCAGGCATGAAATTGGTGAGTGGAAATTATTTGTCTTCATCGATGACCACGGCGAGGCCAAAGATTTGTTCGAAGAGGTCGGCCTTGGAAGTCATTGCGAGTCGTTCGACCGCTGCATCTGCCAGACCGGGCAGGCGGAGGCGGAGCTTGCCTGGTTCGCGGTGGATTTCGATTTCAGAGACACGTTGGGCGTGAGTGCGTTCGAGGGCGTCTGCGACACGCAGAATGGCGGCAAGTTTGCAGACGCGGATGCGTTCGCTGGTTCCGAGGGCGGCATATCGTGGATGTTCCAGCACGGGGCCAGAGTGGCGGTGATAGCGTGCGACGAGGGCGACTACCGTGACATCGATGCGATCCAATCCAAAAACCTCAGAGTTGAGGATCAGGTATTCCGAGTGTTTGTGGTGAGCACGAGGGCTGATATAGGTGCCGACCTCATGGAGGATCGCTGCAACATGCAGGAGTAGGGCATCGTGTTCATCGAGTTGGTGAAGCTCTTGGAGTTCTTTGAAGAAGTGTGCGCAAAGTTTGCTGACGTGGTCGCCGTGGCCGGTGTTTGCTTGGTATCGATTGGCGAGAATGTGTGCTGAGCGGATGACCTCCTCCGCGAGGTCACTGGTCATTTCGCGTGAGATGAGAAGATCGTGAAGGAGTCCTTGCTCGTATCCACTGGTGGGAACGTGAACGGTTTCCTGATCGAGTGTTTCCGCGATCGCAAGGTTGATCTCAAGGGCCGGCAACATGGCCTCCGCGGTTTGGTAGTCGAGTTGGAACTTTTTGACCAATGCGACATCACTGAGAGTGGCGGATTCGGTCGTTAGTTTGCGGAGTTTTTTGACCGAGCAAGAGGTGCCCTTCGTAACGAGGTTATGGGCGATCGACTGCATTTCATTGCCGATGATCACGACTCCGCCAATTTTCACATCTTCGTAGTCGCAGCGGATTTGAGTGAGGTTGCCGTAGGCGTTCTCGCGGATCACGCGGAGCAGAGCGGGTCCTTCGGCGTGTGATGCATCGACCGCTTCACGAGTGCGGTGGGTTCCGAGTCGGTAACTGGTATAGCGAGTGATGCGACCATTATTGAATAGCAGTGCACGAGTGTTGCCGGGGCCGACGTGGATGAGCAGCGTCGTATCCTTGCGCATGGCAGGGATGTCTTTGAGTCGGCGTTGAGTTTTCAGGTAGATGAGGCGCGTCATTTCGCCATCATCGATGGCGGAGACCTTGAGTCCGCAGGCGACGCGGATGCGGTTGATGAATGATTCGTGGTTTTTTGCCTCAGTGATGATGTTGGTTGTGGCGGCGCGGGTAATGCCGCTGGCATCGATGCCAAGTTCTGCGATCGACTTCTGGTATCCTTTGATAATCGACACCACGCGTTCGGTGGTACCGTGAGAGATTGTGGTGCTGCTGAAGATGTCGCTCGCCAGCGGTGCGGGTTGCTCGAAGAAATCGACTGGGGTGATCGTGCCATCAGCGGATCGTTCAGCGATCAACATAGAAACTGAGCTCGCACCGATGTGAAGGGCGGTGGTGAGGGTGATGGAACCCTCTTCTTGAGCTGGCGGTTTCAGTGCTTTTGGCATTGATTGAGCACAGCGTGTGATGGGGCCTCATTCAACAACGAATGTGTGACTTTTGGGGAATTTGAGTCGGAACTTGCCAGATAGGTCTGCGGTGGTGGAGGATGATTGTATGCCTGTTCGAGGAGCATTAGATAAATATCGCGTCAAGCCTGGCACCAAAGTGGACTTCTCCAAATGTCCGACCGACGACAAGGAGTTGTTTGATGGGGACAAAAAAGAGGACTACGAACCTCAGTTTCTTGAATTGCAGGATGAGCTCAAAGATTTGCAGCGAAAGCTCTACGGGCAGAATAAGCACAAGGTGCTGGTGGTGATTCAGGCGATGGACACTGGAGGCAAGGACGGTTGCGTGAAGAACGTCTTTTCACACATCGATCCCCAGGGGTTGCACGTTCGATCGTTCAAAAAGCCATCCGAGGAAGAGCTATCCTATGATTTTCTGTGGCGGGTGCATGCCAAGGTCCCAGCACGTGGGGATATCGTGATTTTCAACCGCAGTCATTACGAAGACATCATCGCGGTTCGGGTGAAGAAGTTGTTTCCGGAGAAGGTGTGGAAAAAGCGCCAGAAGCATGTTGCTGATTTCGAGCAAATGTTGGCCGATGAGGGGACGACGATTGTGAAGATTTTTCTGCACATTTCGAAAGATGAGCAGAAGAAGCGATTGCAGGCGCGCTTGGACAATCCGGAGAAGCATTGGAAATTTCACCCGGATGACTTAGCGGACCGCAAGCGGTGGGATGATTTCATGCATGCGTATGAAGATGTCATTACCAAAACATCTACTGATGACGCGCCGTGGTTTGTGGTTCCCGCCGATCGCAAGTGGTACCGCAATCTGTGTGTGGCTCGTATCATGGTGGATACTTTGAACGCTTTGAATCCGGAGATGCCGAAGGTGACTTGGGATCCGAAGGATATCAAAATCACGGACTGACGGTTGTCAGTTGTTTCTGGTTCCTAGTTCTTGGTTCCTGGTTTTTTGATGGCGTTCAGCTTTTGGCAGATCGTTTTGCTGAAGTTGCCGGACTGAGCGAGTTTGCGTAGGCGGGTTACACGGAACTCCGATTCTAGTTCAAGCTCTCTTCTGTATCGCTCGGCGTGGGGAGGTGTCTGGTGGTCGGGGTGATCGGTGGGGAGTTTTGTTTTTTCGATGAACTCCATCAGAGCCTTTTGGTCGCTTTCATTTCCTGCGGTCCAGAAAACCGTGTCTCGGGATTGGGCGATTTCGATCATCGATAGAAGGCCAGTGATAAGTCCGTCGTAAACCTTTTGAGGATCGATCGATGGATGAATCGAATCTTTGATTTTGGAGAGGGTCCGATCCGGATCTTCCAAAGCTTTGGTCAGGAGGTCTTGGCTGCAGACAAGAAATTCAAGTGAACCTTCGGACTCGATGGTTCCGGTATGATCAATTCTGCATAGGAGATGCCATTGAAGAGTGAGCCAGTGCTCGGGACTATCATCGATCCTTGAGATGTCACCTTCGTCGATGTGATGCCACATGTTTGCCCATAGCGGCATTTCGACACCGCAGAAATACATCGTTTCGGGTAGATCGAGATCGTCAGCGGTGTCAGTCATGGGGCGGTGAATTTGAACGTCCAACGTCGAACGCTCAACATTGAAACTCGAAGTGAGCTGGCGCGCGGTTTTTAGTCGCGATTCTTATGCGGTTGAGTGCCGGGGCCGATGCGGGGGTTGAGGCCGAAGTAGGCGAGGCATTGGAAGAGGATGTAGGCGGCACCTGCTTCATCAAGGTTGCCAACGAGAGGAATGTTGTCGGGGATGAGTTCGATGAAGCCTGCGCCGATGTTGAGGAGATAGGCGGTGCAGAGAAGTCCGAGAAGGACGACGAGGGTATGGCGAATGGCTTTCATGGTGTTGCGTGGCTTTTGACGTCGATGGAGTATTTGTCTTCGATGGGCGCGAAGCGGTCGATCAGGTTTTGGCTGGCGGCATCAAGGAGGTCGGATTCCTTAGCGGCTTTTCTGGCTTGGCGGATGAGTTCGTTGGTGGCCGATTCCCGTTCCTCTGACTGCACCTTGTTCCATAAACCGTTTTTGTCTTCAATGACTTGGAGCTTGGTGAGCTCACAGGAAATGATCTCTGGATCTTTGTGTTCTAGGGTCAGGGATTGTCCGTCCTCGGCGATGATCACGGAGAAAGTATCATCGACGGTGAAGCCTGCGTTGGCAGTGAAGTCGCCTTTGAGTTCGAGGCGTTTGGTGCTGCCCGCCCATGTGGCTTCGTAGGCGTAAGTGTGTTGAAAGGTCTTGGTCGCGGTGACGAGCTTGGATTCCTTGGTGGAGGGACCGTGGACGGTTTTGGAGCCAATGGTAATTTTGGGATCAACTTCCAAGGCATCGCGGATGTCCTTTCCGGCCTCTTTGAGGAGGTCGTAGCCTGCTTCTGCGACCTCAATGGTGCCATCTTTGGTGGCGACAACGATTTCTTTGGGGCCTTTGAAGAGAAGGAAGTAGGTGCCGACAAACAGCACGATCGCGACTAAGCTGATCGAGAGGCCAATGGCGAGGATGGTGGTGTGTTTTCCTTGGGGCATGGTTTGTGGGGGACGAGGGCTTCCGTTCTATTGAAACGCCAAGAATCAAGGGGTCATCTAAGAATACTGACCGGAGCCGCTATTTTAGTCAGTTTTAACACGAGTGTAGTTCTCGCGAACATTCAAATCGATGTGGTCGTGGCCTGATATGAAGTGATGTTCATCGCGTCCATTGAATGAGAGGATATAGAATGGAGTATTGTCGATAAATTCATCATCGGTGATGATTTTGATGACGATTTGAGATTTGTTTTCGCCAAGTATTTCAAAAGTGAAATCCGCCTTCATTTCCTCGATTTCGATCAAGTTTCCCTCCGGGTCTGGCAGTTGGTAGGCGCCGATGGTGATTTGGCCTGTGCCATCTTCATGGTAAGTGCTGGTCATCTGGCTGCTCAACAAAGCTGTGTGAACGGTTTTTTGTTTCTCGGTCAGCTCATTGTTCTCCAACAGGAATTTGATGGCGGCTTCGTTGTCCCGCTCCCATGTCCCATGGATTTTTGAAACGCTGTCGCCGCATGATGTTAGGAACAATGCGGCAATCAATGAGAAGACCTTGATCATGATTTTTGTTAAGGTCTCCATATTCATCATTCCTTCACCTTCGCCCAAAGCAACTTGAGGTAACGTGACTCTGGGTAGTTGGAGAGAGTTGGGTGATCGGGGCCGGGGCCGGTGCGATCGAAGATTTGGAGGCGCTTGTGGAGGCGGTGAGCCGAGGTGGTGACGATGCGTTCAAAACCATCCGCGCTGAGCATGCCTGAGCATGAGCAGGTGACGTAGAGGCCGTCGGGTTCGACGAGTTGTAAGGCGAGCTTGTTGAGGTCGGCGTATTTGCCTTGGCCGGTATCGTCTTCGCGGCCGTGGATGAACTTTGGCGGGTCGGCAATGACGAGGTCCCACTTGCGGCCGTTCTCGATCATTGTGCGAAGCCAAGTGAAGGCATCGGCGTGGGTGAATTTGACTTTAGCTTGGTTGAGATTGGCGTTGCGCTTGGCCATGGCCACGGCGTTTTCATCGAGGTCGATGGCGGTGACATCGGATGCGCCAGCTAAGGCGGCTGAAACGGAAAAGCCGCCTGAGTAACAGCAGAGGTCGAGGACGCTGCGGTCTTTCGCGAGATCGCCAAATTTTTTGCGGTTGTCGCGTTGGTCGCAGAAGAAACCCGTTTTGTGGCCGTCGGCGAAGTTCACTTCGTAGCGAATCCCGTGTTCGGTGATTTTGACGGAGCGGATGTTGTCGGATTCAACGCCACCGGTTTTGGGGATGCCTTCGATGACTTGCAATTCGGGGTCGATAGAAACCATGACCCGCTGGGTGTCGAATTGTTCGTGAAGAAGCGGGAGCCATCTCGGTAGCCGTTGCCAGGCCGCGAGGTTGGTGATCTCAATGGAAAGCACGTCTGCGAATTTGTCCGCAACCATCCCGGGGAGGAAGTCGGCGTCGCCGTGGATGGCGCGGTAGCTGTCGGTGGTGTCGTCGAGTTGATGAATTTCCCTGCGCAGTTGGGCAGCATTGCGAATGGCGTCTTCAAAAAAGCTTTCGTCGATTTCCTCGAGTGAGTGGCTGACGATGCGCAGCGGCATGCGTGCACGCGGGTTGTAAAAGCCCCAGCCGAAGCGGGTGCCTTCCTTGCCCAAGACTTCGACTAGATCGCCGCGTTTTGCGTCGGGAGAGGCTTCTCCGATCATTTTGGGCCAGATCGACGGGTGGAAGCTGATGGTTTTGATTCGGACAGAAGGCACGGGCGAATGCTGAGGGGGGGAGTAATTGGTGAAAAGCTGAAATACGGAAAAGCTGAAATGGGGGAGGTGGGTAAATGCTGAAATTAGAGGGGGGATTGAACGTCGAACGTAGAACATCCAATATAGAACCTTGAAGTGGGCTGGGGCTCGATTCTTTGACGATTGTGGGGAAAGGCCGTTGCGGTGGGCGATGGGGCGATGTTGTGTTCCTCCTTTATCCATTTCTGTTGCAAGATGGGAGGGATTGGAGAAGGCTGCGCGCCCTATGAGGATGCACCGTATTTTGGCTGAAGCAGCTGCAGAGATCGTTAAAACGGTCTTCAAGGATCACAAAGTTTTGGACCACACCTTGGCAGCGGCATTTGAGTCGAACCCCAAGTGGGGCAAGCGTGACCGCGGATTCATTGCGGAAACGGTATTTGAAGTGGTGAGATGGCGCAGGGCCTTGGGTTTTGTGGCTGACAGCGAGGAGGCGAATGCCATGTGTGCCGCGCAGTGGGTGCGGATGGGTTTTGAGATTCCTGATTGGTGGAAATACCGTGGTTTGGATGCAGAGGGAATGCGTGCTCGTGAGGGGGATTTGGTGGATCAACCGTTGGAGGTTCGCGAATCGGTTCCTGACTGGCTAAATGAACTAGGGATTTCCGAGCTAGGTGATGCGTGGGCAGGAGAGATTGCCGCGTTGAATCAGCGTGCGCCGGTTTACTTGCGTGTGAACACATTGAAAGCGACTCAAGAAGAAGTGATCTCCTGGCTCGCCGATGAGGGAGTTGAGGTCACGGCTGTCGAAGGTGTCCCGAATGCCTTGGTGTTGCCTGAGGGCAAGATATTGCCGAAACCATTGCGTGTAGATGGTCGGATAGAAATTCAAGATGCGGGATCGCAGATGATCGCTCAGTTGCTCAATGCGCAGCCCGGGGAGAAGATCATTGATACCTGTTCAGGGGCAGGTGGTAAAACGCTGCAGCTTGCTGCGATGATGAAGGATGAGGGCCGGATTTATGCGATGGATGTCGATGAAGGGAAACTCAACGAGTTGGCCAAGAGATCGCGTCGTGCTGGAGTGGGTTGTATCCAACGTCGGGTCATCACAGAGACAACGACGGATGACTTTGCGTCAATGGCGGATGGTTTGTTGATTGATGCTCCATGTTCTGGATTGGGGACGTTGAAGCGTCAGCCCGATCTCAAGTGGCGTCTCAAACCAGCGCAGTTGAAACGTGTTCGAGCATTGCAAAAAGAACTGTTGGCTCAGTATTCAAGTATGCTGAAACCGGGCGGCCGTTTGGTCTATGCCACCTGTTCGGTCCTACCATCGGAGAACCGTGCGGCAGTGGATTCACTCGTTGAACAGGGCGGATTCAGCTTGGTGGAAGACAAGCCTTTGTATGCATCTGTGACTGGTTTCGACGGCTTCTACACCGCGCTGCTGAGCAAAGACGCTTGAATTAACTGTCCATCGGGTTTCCGCCAGAGGCTTCGCCGAGTGCAGCGAGAGACTCGGGAAGGAATTTTTTGAAACGAGTTTTGTCGATCGCTTTCATGTAAGCTTCTTCGGGGGAGATTGCGCCCTCGCGAAGTTTTGTCCAAATGGACTCATCCATGAATTGCATGCCTTCGTTTTTGCCGCCGGTGATGACGTCGTAAAGTTTTTGGGTGGCGCCTTCGCGAATGATTGCTGAGACCGCGGGTGTCGCGAACATGATTTCGTGAACCGCGACACGGCCAGGTTTGTCAACTCGTTTGCAGAGAAGTTGAGCGACCACGCCGCGGAGCGATGCGGCAAGCATCGTGCGGACTTGCGCTTGTTGGTCGGCCGGGAATACATCGATGATCCGGTCGACTGTTTTACGAGCATTGTTGGTGTGGAGTGTGCCGAATACCAGTAGTCCCGTTTCTGCAGCGGTGAGGGCGAGTTGGATGGTTTCGAGGTCACGCATCTCACCGACGAGAACGATGTCAGAATCTTCCCGAAGAGATGCCCGCAGGCCATCCGCGAAGGATGGGGTTTGGATGGGGACTTCGCGTTGGGTGATGATGGATTTTTTGTTGCCGTGAACAAACTCGATCGGTTCTTCGACCGTGATGATGTGGCGGCTGAAGTTGGTGTTAATGTAATCGAGCAGCGCAGCGAGTGTGGTGGATTTCCCTGATCCGGTAGGGCCGGTGACAAGGACCAATCCAGAGCGCATGGTAGCAAATTCCTTTACCACTTCAGGAACGCCCAAGTCTTCGAGTGGGACGATTTTGGTCGGGATCAAACGGAAGACAGCACCAAGCCCGTTTTGTTGTTTGAGGAAGTTGCAGCGAAAGCGGGATTGCTCATCCATTTCGTAGGCGAAGTCGAGGTCTCCCGTTTCGAGGTAGATTTCGAATGCTTTAGGGTCGCAGATTTCTGCAAGCATTTCTTTGAAGGATTCGCCCTCGAGAACCTCTTGGTCGGGGATCGCGGAGACCGTTCCGTGAGAGCGGATTTTCGGTGGTTGTCCTTCGGACAAGTGGAGGTCGGATCCGCCGCTGTCGATTAGGTATTGGAAAAGTGTGTCGATGCGAGCCATGGTAAAATAGGGTTGCTGAAAGTATCAGTTAGGATTGCATGAATGCCTTCATATTGGCTTTGTCGTCGGCGCGGAACAGAGCTTCCTCTGGCGTGATGGTGCCTTGCACATAGAGATCGCGCAGTGATTCATCCATTGTGACCATGCCGACGTTTTTGCCGGTTTGCATGATGCCTGGAAGCATGAAGGTTTTCCCTTCGCGGATGCAGTTGGAGACAGCGGGGGTGTTGACCAATAGTTCGAGGGCGAGGCTGCGTCCATTGCCGTCGGCGTGCGGGACAAGCTGTTGTGAGATGATGCCGCGCAACGATTCAGAGACCATGATGCGGATTTGATCGCGTTGGTCGGTCGGAAACACATCGAGCACACGGTCAAGGGTGCGGGGAGCATTGCCGGTGTGGAGTGTGCCGAGGACCAAGTGGCCAGTTTCAGCCGCGGTGAGCGCAAGCTGGATGGTTTCTAGGTCGCGCATTTCACCGACCATGATGACATCTGGGTCTTCCCGTAGGGCGCCGCGCAGGGCTTTGCCGAATGATTCGGTGTGCATGTGGACTTCCCGTTGGTTGACGTGACAGCCTTTGGATTCATAGACATACTCGATGGGGTCTTCGAGCGTGAGGATGTGGTCTTCCCGGTCACGGTTGATGAAGTCGATGAGTGCCGCGAGAGTGGTCGATTTGCCCGATCCGACAGATCCAGTCACTAGGACAATTCCGTTTTGGAATCGGGTGAGCGGCAGAATGTGGTCGAGTGGCAGGCCAAGGCTTTCGACCGTTTTGATTTCGGAGTTGATGATCCGGAAGACCATATCGATACCGAGTCGTTGTTTGACGACTGACGCACGGTAACGTCCGTCAGTGCCTGTGTAGGCGAAGTCGACATCTCCCGTTTTATCAAGCCGTTCCCACTCTTTGTCCGATAGGAATGATTTGGCGAGTCTCTCGCAATCATCCGCGGTGAGTGGCGGACGGTCGTCCCAGATTGGAACCAATTGTCCGAACCTGCGCCATGCGGGTGGGAATGCTGTTGCGAGGTGGATGTCCGAGCACTCGAACTCACGTCCGAGTTTTAAATACTGATCAACGTGGTCGAGAACCTGATGGTCGGACATTTTGCGCTGGTGGTTCGATGGTGAAGGGGGATTGTTGAGATGCGTAGGTTTGGGCAACCCATCGTTTGAGTTGGCCGGTTAGCCAGACTTTTACGAGAGGACGGGCTGCGGTCAAGGTGAGAGCAATCAATTTTAGAGGGAGGCTGCGTTCTTTCTTCGGCTTCTTATTCTTCTTTTTGCCTTTGAAGAGAAAGCTGGTAGCGATTCCAGCACCGAGTGAGCCCAGCAACCATTTGGTAGGGCTTTTCATCAGCGAGTGCCGAACCTGATTTGGAACATCGAGTCGTTGCTTCAGCGTCGAGACGTCCATGGATAGTTGGACGCGTGATGCTTGGCTGCGACGGATCAGTTCTTGGATTTCGGCGTTTTCTTTAGAGTTTCGATCCATTCGCGGTCTTTTTTGAATTCCGAACGAGTAATTGAGAAAGGTTCTTTTTGCTCAGCTTTTGGTAATTTCACCAAAATGATGGCGATCAGCAGGTGGATGCCGGCAGTGATCAGTGCAATCCAGTACCATGGCCATTGAGTCAGTGCTGCGATGGCGGCTACACCTCCGGCGAGGATGAGTCCCCAAGTGTAAAACAGCAGGATGGCGGCAATGACTAGAGAAACGAGAGATCGGACGCGTTCCTGAGCCAGCTCTCGAAACTCAATGAGGATGAGTGTGAGACGGGTCTGGATCAAAGCAGCAACAGCCTCCATCCAATTGGACGGCAGGCTGTTGTTGGATCGGCCTTGGTCTGGCTGATCAGTCGAATCGTATTCCGGATGCATAAATGTAGGGATCCCCGTCACGGTGGCGGATAACCGTCAACGATGCTAGATAGATGGGGGATGTGATCCGTTAGCGGCGGATGATGAGCCCGATGAGAACGCCAACGCCGAGTGCGCCAAGAACGCATTTGGTTGGATTTTCACGGACATAATCTTCTGCAGTAACGTGCATTTCCTGAGCCTTCACGCGGGTGTCGTTCCACTGTACGGTGGCGGAATCTTTGAAGTGAGTGGCTTTCTCGGAAGCGGCGGCCTTGAATGCGGTCGCTTTCTCGGAGGCAGTTTCGCGGAATTGTTGGGCGGATTCCAATGCGCGACTTTTCAGTTGTGCTGCTTTAGATTCTGCATTGTGAACCAATTCCTTGGCCTTGTCACCGGTAGCCGCGCGCAGGTCGTTAGCGGCCTGTGATACGGAAGGAGTGTCTGTGGATGAAGCGGTTTGTGACATAATGTTGGGTGGTTGAGATAGATTTTCATAATCTATCGTTCACTGTTATTATCACACCAATCCCCGGATCGCGCAAGTGGCGACTTGAAAAATGAGCTGTTAATCTCAGGGTTCGACGACTTTGGCCTTCGGTGGGTCGAGCAGGATTTCCTTCTGCGAGTCGCTGGGAGCGGTAAACATCACGTGTTCCCATTTGGTGTTATCGAGTGGTCCTATACCGCGGAACTGAAACATCCCGTAAAATGGGCGGAGGGGGAGGGTTAGAATCCCCAACAATCCACGAGCGTTGAGGCGCATGGTCATGTCGATGGTCTTGTTCTTCAGGTCGACTGAGCCATCGCCGGCGAAGACGATTGAGTTGGTGGCGGTGGTAAAGTTGTCGGTCCGAAGGATGCCGTCTTCGATGTTGAAATCGCAGAAGGCGCTCTTGGCACGCTCAAAGCCTGCGCGGCGATCGCCAATTACGCCGCTGATGACCGGGCTGAGTGGGCCGAACATGGGGACAGCGAAGAGTTCTGTTTTTTCGATCGCGACCAAGCCTTCGCCCGTCATGGTTTCGATTTGGTTGGCGCTCATTTCATATTCGAGTCGCCCAGTTAAGAAACCACCGCCTTTCATGCTGTGACCAAAAGCCTCTGAAAGTTCTTTGACTGAGACTTTGGTCCACTGCACTTCTGCCTCGACGGTATTATCGCTTTTCACGGTGAAATCCGCGTTGATTGGGCCATCAAAGAGATTTGCCTTCAGATCCTTGATGATGACATTGCGCTCGTGAATCGAGACCTGTGCTGACGGCTCAGTTAGAGTGAGATCTGCACCCAGCAAATGGTAATCAGCTTTGGCGCTGCTCTTGAATTTGATGTCGAGGGTCGTCTTGTCTTTATCCTTCAGATAGACGGAGCCAGATCCGCTGATGGTGGGTGGTTCGTGAAATTTGTATTTCTCGAGTGAATCGGCAAGTTGGGTAGAGAAGAGTCTGACCATCGGGGCGGGCCACATTTCGCCGTTCACATTTTCGATGTTGATGGATTTCGTTGCTCGATCGTAGTGGATTCTGGGGACTTTGGCAGATCCTGACTTTGCCCCGCCAAATTCTTTTCTCAGTGGGTATGCCGAATAGTCAAAGTCGACTGTGCCATCGTAGAATTCAAGTTTGTTGTAGCTGACAGCAAACTTGCAATCTGCACGATTGAGCGGAACGCCCATGTAGCTCGTGTTGACGATGGTTCCCGTGCCTGTGTATGCCCATGACTTGCGGTCTGTGAGGTCGAATCCGCCTTCCATGATGATGTGGTTATGGGCATCTGCGTTGGCGTTAAAGTTTGCGATGGTGTTTTCTAGGGGCTTGCCATCGTAGAGCGGTTTGTAGGTGTTGATGGGGAAAGTGGAGTCGAGTGATAGGCGAACGATGGGCCATTGGATCATGGCTTTGCCATAGGCTTGACCGTCATCGCGTTTGAGATCGATATTGCGGAGGAATAGATCGCCATTGTTCCACGCAAAGGAGGTGGCCGCTGAGTTGAATTGCAGGCCACGGAGCATCACGGATTCGCAGCTCGCTTTGCCGGTCATTCGAATGTCAGGGGCTTTGTCAGGTATGACGGAGAACTCTCCTTGGGCTTGGATGCTTTGTTTGCCTGCAATTAGGACGTCTCGAATAGGAGGTAATCCAAACCATGCTTGGAGGAGGGGTGGTATTTCGAGTGAGGAGTTGATATCAAATCGCCCTTGTTTTTTGGACAGGTCGTAATCGACGCGGCCTGTTAGGGTTCCTCTACTGTCCTTTGCGTTGAGAGATGTGACCGTCAGCAAGTTGTCGCGAATGACTGCGGTGGCGCTCATGTCTTGCAGCTCGTGTTGGTTCTTCGCGATTTTCTGGGTTTCGAGCGTAAGCTTGGCGATCGACGAGGATGCATTTGAGCTATTGTGCTCGATTTGGATTTCGAGGTGGGGTGGGGAGTCGTGATCGAACTTCCATTTTTCAAGTTCGTTGATGATACGCGTGATCAATTCACTCCTTTGGTTTTCGTTGGTGGGGCTGCCTTGGCCGTTTCCGTGCTGTGTTTTGCCTGTGTATCTGGCGTTGAGGGTGACGTTGATTCCAGAGATAGAGCCAGTCGCGTTGCGCACCTCGATGCGCTTATCGCCAGGCAGGAAGAATGTACCGTTGGCGTTGGTGATGTTGAGGACTTCGCTATTTGGATCGGTTGGATCGATCGGCAGGGCGAGGTTGGCGTCGTTGAGAACCAGTTTCGCTATGTGGATTTTTCCCCTCGCGAGTTTGGTGTTATCGAAGTCGAGGATGATGCTTTCGACGAACGAAATTTCGCGCTCACGTTTTGGTGTGGCATAGACATGGACTTTTTTTGCTACGACTCCTTTGAGTGGGTGGTATCGAAGGCTGCCGATTTTCACATGGCTTCCATGCTTGCTGATTTCTTGCTCGATCCGAACTCTCCATGATTCGGGTAGGCCAGTGTTGTTGACCCACCAGAGTGCGCCGATGCCTGTGAGGATGCTCAGTGTAATCAAGACGAATACAAAGGAGCGTAGGTTTCTGGCTAGGTGGAGATGATACATGAATGCGCCGTCAGCATATGCAGAGATGTTTTCAAAAGCAACTCAGGGGATCTGTCCGGTTTCTCTGAAGGAGTAGTAGGGGAGCCTGCCGGATTGGCATTTGCCAATGATGACGTGGTCGAGGAATCGGATCTGCATCAAGCTGGCGGCTTCCGAGATGCGCTGGGTCACGGCAAGGTCTGCACGGCTTGGGCTTGGATCACCGGATGGGTGATTGTGGATAAGGATAAAGCCGTGGGCGGCACGAGCGATCGCGGGCCTCAAGATTTCACGTGGATGGGCAGTGGATTCGTTGACGGTTCCCATGGATACGATGGTGGTGCTAGTGTGACGCAGACGGGTATCGACCGTGATCACCATGACTTGTTCATGGGGGAGGTGCTGGATTTGTGGCGCAAAGCATTCGTGAATCCGTTCCGGGCTGTTGAGTGGTTGAGAACTGACTTGTTCTCTTGCGACGCGCAGCCCGAGTTCAAATGCAGCGACGAGTTTGGATGCCTTTGCGAGGCCGAGTCCGTATTCTTTCGCTAGCTCTGAGACGGGGAGGGTTCCGAGGGCGCCGAGTGAACCATGTTTTTGGATCATCATGTGGCCAATTTCGATGGCGCTTTTCCCCTTGGTTCCGGTGGATAGAAACAATGCCATCAGTTCCGCATTGGTTAGCGCTGATGCTCCTAGTTGGTTGAGCTTCTCTCTTGGGCGCTGCTCACTGGGCATATCATGAATGCGGGTGGTGGGGCCTTTTTGAAAAGTGTACATGAGAACACTTTGCGTGTTATCGTTAGGCCGACAAGCTTTCAGTGAATAATTTTCTCTGGATGGTGGCGAATGGTGAATTAGGTTGCCGCATGTCTTGGGTATTATTTTTTGATGGCGACTGCGGTGTATGTTCATCGTCTGTTCGTTGGGTGGTGCGCCGAGACAAGAAGAAGTGTTTGTTTTTTGCGCCATTGCAGGGCGCATTGGGAACAGAATTGGGATTATCGCATCATGCTGATCCACTGGGAGGGACGATGGTTTTGAGGAATCAGGATACGGAGGAATTGTATCTGAAGAGCGAAGGGGTGATTCAGTTGCTGGTGGTTTTGGGCGGAGTGTGGAAGCTGGCGAAAGTCTTTCGCGTCATTCCTAGGTCATGGCGTGACGCGATGTATGGGGCTTTTGCACAGAGGCGCCATTGGGTTTCCGGCAAGGTGTGTGACTTGCCAGTTTCAGAATTGATGGACCGATTGCTGAAATGACGGGCTTCGCCATGCCGTCTGCATAGATTCAAAGCAATTTGTCCTAGATCATTTGACTGAGTCGTGTCAAATCTGCTGCAACACTTTCTGTTATGAATAAACGCTGCATCTCTGTGTGGAGGAAACCCATGTCCTATTCGCTCTTGTTCGCCGTGTTGGCGAGCGTCTTCCTGAGTGCTTCCTGTGCGCCTAACCGTCCAGAAATGTTGGCTTCTCGCCATGGTGTTGTATTTCTGCCAGATGTGATCGACGACCCATTGGAGCCGATGAATCGCGGTATCTGGGCATTCAACAGTCAGTTGTTGCGAGGTGTAGTTGCGCCGGCGAGTCGTGGCTATAAAGCGGTGGTTCCAAACCGGGCCCGCAAATCGATTCGTAATTTTGGCTACAACATCATTTATCCTGGACGAGTCGTTAACCAATTGCTGCAAGGTCGATGGGGTGACGCGGGTCAGGATACGTTGCGGTTTTTGACGAATACAACTGTGGGTGTAGCGGGTTTGTTTGATGTGGCCACGGAGTGGGAGATTGATCGTCCGAGTGGAAAATTTGCCAATACCTTCCAAAAGTGGGGCTGGCGTCCTGAATCTTTTGTAATGTTGCCAGCGCTGGGGCCAAGCGATGAGGTTCACGTCGTTGGGTTAGGTGGTGACACCATGTCGAATCCTCTTCGTTATTCACAGACAGGTCGCAAGATTGCCTATGGGGTGACCTTCAATGGTTTGTCGGAAGATGCCGAGGACGCTGCAATGAGAGTGAGTGCGGATCCGGATTCTTACTCTACGCTCAAGTACATTTGGTCATACACATCTCGCTATGATGATCCTGACTGGTCGGTTAAAGGGGCTCCTCACATGCCGACCTTGGAGACGATGAATGTGATGAACATTCAGCTCAAAGATCCGAAATTTGTCTACAAGGGAAAGAGCAGCAAGGTTCGCATCGATTCGACCAAGGAGAAGTTGCCGTTTGATTATTGGCTGCAGGATGAAAAATCTCCTTTGGTCTACATTGCGCCTGGTTTGGGCTCGCACCGCAAGACCGTGCAAATTTTAGCGGTTGCGGAGTCGCTTTATAATAAGGGGTTTTCTGTGGTGACCATTTCAGGAGTCTTCCATCCGGAGTTTGTTGAGAATGGCTTGAGCCATCCTGTTCCTGGATACGCGCACAAAGATAGTCATGATTTGCTGGCAGCGTTTACGGCTATCGATGAGAAGCTATCCAAAAAATACAAGGGTCGCTTCGGTAAGCGTGGTTTGCTTGGTTTTTCAATGGGCGGCTATCAAACTCTAACATTGGCAGCCCATCGAGATGAGCAGGCCAAGGGTTCGTTGAGTTTCGACAAGTATGTGGCAGTCAGTCCGCCAGTGGATCTGATGCACGGTTTGAATCAATTGGATTCCTATCAGAAAGCGCCATTGGAGTGGTCAGAAGATCAACGTCAGCAGCGCATCAACAACACGATTCACAAAATCGCCGCGATGACGAGTCGGCCTGAGGCTCAGAAGGGAGCTCCTCCATTCAGTGAGGTTGAATCCAAATACATCATGGGATTGGTATTTCGTTTCACATTGCGCAATACGATCTACGCAAGCCAGAAGAAGCAGGATATGGGTGTATTGAGCAGTCCAATATCGAAGTGGAACCGCCAGCAAGTTTATCATGAGATTTTGGGGATTTCATTCCGTGATTACTTTGAGAAATTTGTCGTGCCTTACTACCTGTCTGAGGGAGTAGATGCGTCCGATATCGAGAGGTTCAACAATCTAAGCCAATGCTCGGGTGTGTTGAGTCGTGATCCAGCATCATCCGTGGTGGCGGCGCAAAATGACTTTTTATTGTCACCGGCAGACATTCAGTGGCTCAAGACCACTTTTGGTTCAAAGCGCCTCACATTGTTGCCAAATGGTGGCCATATGGGATTCCTTGGAGACGATGGTGCCCATGCTGTGATTACCGGATATTTGGAAGAACTGAAAGATTGAGCGGTAAAAGGGGACAATCCGCCTTGAAATGCGTTAAGTGGCGTGCATTCTCCCCGTCCGCCCATGGCAGGACCGACTTTTCAAGCACTTCCAGGATTCCGCGACTTCATTCCCCGTGAATGCGCGGTCCGCAATTACTTGTTCGATACATGGCGTTCGGTGGCCCGTCGTTGTGGCTATTTGGAGTATGAATCTCCCATTCTCGAGGATACCGCTCTTTATCTGAAGAAGTCCGGTGGGGAGCTTTCCTCGCAGTTGTTTCGATTCGAAGATCAAGGGGGGCGCGATGTGACGCTTCGCCCAGAGGTAACCGCTTCACTCGCGCGGCTGGTGTCTGAGCATCAACGGAACTTTCCGAAGCCGCTGAAGTGGTTCGAGATCGGCCAGTGTTTTCGCTACGAGAAACCGCAAAAAGGTCGTGGACGCGAATTCCACCAATTCAACGTGGATATCATTGGTGAGGGCGGTCCGTCAGCCGATGCCGAGCTGATCTCATTGGCGATCGAGACGATGTTGGCATTCGGGTTTGTTGAAGGTGACTTCGTGGTTCGTGTTTCAGATCGCAATGCTTGGATTGAGTTCGCCCAACAACATGGTGTGAATGAGGATGATGTTCCTGATTTCCTGAACCTTGTTGATAAGATCGAGCGCGAAAAGCCAGAGGTATTGGCCGAGAAGTTGGGTAAATTTTCTCTGACTCCTGAACAAGTCAAAGGCTTCATCGCAAATCCAGAGAATGCCTCTGAAGCGTATGAAGCGATTGCTGCGGATCTTGCGAATCGCGGGCTGGGTAATTTCATTGAGCTCGACCTCTCGATTGTTCGTGGCTTGGCCTATTACACCGGTGTGGTTTTCGAAGTGTTTGATTCCAAGAAGTCGATGCGAGCTGTTGCGGGTGGTGGTCGGTATGACACATTGGTGTCGACTATTTCCGACGGCAGCGTGGATTTGCCGGCGACTGGTTTTGCGATGGGTGACTACGTCATTCGCAATTTGATCGAGGAGACCCCGCATGCTGAAATCAAGATGGAGGCATGGTTGCAAAAGCATGCAGCCGCTTGTGAAGTTTTTGTGGTGGTGGCGGATGAAGAGAAGCGCTCTGAGGCATTGCGTCTTGTGACCGATATGCGCCGCGCTGGTATTTCTACCGACCTTCCATTGACGCCAGCCAAAGTTGGCAAGCAGTTCAAGAGTGCAGAGAGATTTGGCGCCCGATTCGCTTTGGTGGTCGGTGCTGAGTATCCCGAAGTCACTGTTAAAGTCTTGGCCAGCAGAACTGAAGAGCAGGTCAGTGGTTCCAACATCGTCGAGTGGATGGTGGAGCGCGTCCAACAAGAAGACGGCCCATTGCTCGCCTAACAGACAATACTATTTTTCCCATGCGTACACATCATTGCAACGAACTCCGTGAATCCCATATCGACCAAACCGTAACATTGATCGGTTGGGTGAATTCGTCCCGTGACCACGGTGGCGTGATCTTCATTGATCTGCGAGATCGTGAGGGGTTAACCCAATGTGTTTTTCATCCTGAAAAGGCTCCTGAAATTGCGAAGCTGTCACACACCTTGCGTGATGAGGATGTGGTTCAAGTTGTCGGTAAGGTGGCGCCTCGATTGGAAGGAACCATCAATGACAGGATCGCGACAGGTAGCATTGAAATCATTGCGTCCGAGCTGAACATCATCAACAAAGCAGACGTGCTGCCATTTCAGTTGGATAAAGAATTGTCCAACGAAGACCTACGCATGAAGTATCGTTACTTGGATTTGCGCCGTCAGCGGATGAGTAAAAACATTCGTCAGCGCAGTGTGATCACATCGGCGGCACGTCGCTACCTCGATGACAATGGCTACCATGAAATTGAGACCCCAATCTTGTCGAACCCAACTCCTGAGGGTGCGCGCGACTTCTTGGTCCCATCGCGTTTGAATCCAGGTCGTTTCTACGCGCTGCCACAAGCTCCGCAGCAGTATAAGCAACTGATGATGGTGGCGGGCCTCGAGAAATACTATCAAGTTGCCCGATGTTTTCGTGATGAAGATCTGCGCGCAGATCGCCAGCCCGAGTTCACGCAGATCGACATCGAAGCAAGCTTTGTCGGCCAGGAAGAGATCATCAAATTGGTTGAAGGTTTGTTGGCCGCGATGTTCAAGGCTGGTTGCCAGGAGGAGATTCCTGCTTCGTTTGATCGTATCACCTACAAAGAAGCGATGGATGTTTACGGTTCGGATAAGCCGGATACACGCTACGACATCAAGATCACCGATTTGGGTGAGGTTTTTCAGGGAACGGATTTCAAAATTTTCCGCAGCATCCTCGACGATGGTGGAGTCGTTCGCGCCATCAACGCGAAAGGATTTTCTGGCATCACAACAGGTCAGATGAATCGTCTCAATGAGATCGCGGTTCAAGCCGGTCTTCCGGTGAAGAATCTCGCGTTCATCAAGTATGAAGGCGGCGAATACAAGAGCCCGCTTTGGAAGATTTTCACCGATGCCGAAAAAGAAGCCGTCACCTCGACGATGAACCTCGAAGATGGAGACATTGTTTTCTTTGCTGCGGGTTCACGTGAAAGCGTCTCGACCATCTTGGGTCGAGTTCGCACAGAGTGTGCGGTGATGTTGGGCCTGACCAAAGACACTAAAGCGTTCAACTTTTTGTGGGTGGTGGATTTCCCATTGTTGGATTGGGATGATGAGACCAGTGCTTGGCACGCGGTTCACCATCCATTCACTCGCCCGAATCCAGAGGACGTGGAGAAGTTGGAAGCGGGTGATTATGCCAACGTTCGCGCGATGGCCTATGACGTTGTTTTGAATGGTTACGAGCTCGGTGGTGGATCCGTGCGGATTCACGAAAAAGATCTACAGGGCAAAATGTTTGAGATCTTGGGAGTTGGTCCAGAAGAGCAGCAGGTGAAGTTTGGTCACATCTTGGATGCCTTCCGTTTTGGTGCTCCTCCGCACGGTGGTCTGGCACTTGGCTTGGATCGCATTGCGATGCTTGCAGCGGGTGAAGACAGCATTCGTGAAGTGATTGCCTTTCCAAAGAACAACAAAGGGATCGACCTCATGGCACAGAGCCCATGCGAAATCGGCTACAAGGAATTGCGCGAGGTCTATGTTCAATCGACTTGGAAAGATCCGAAAAAGGCCAAAGACCAGGCGGCGGAGACATCCAATCAGTGAGCATTGCACAACGAATGGCTGGTGACTGCTGCAGGCGGCCATCCATGATCCCTGTGACTCAGCAGACCTGAAGGGGGGGCATTTGAGTCGCTTATGTTTTGCTTGGTTGGGGCAAATGCTCTGGCTGAGCAGGGCGCCTAGGGGATTGCATATCTGGGAAGTCATGGCGCCCAGAGCTAGGCGATGAGTCAAAAATGCAAATTCGTCGAGAAATCCTGCTTTTTTCCCTAGCCCGCAGCGCATCGCTGATTACTGTATTGGCACTGATGCAGGTAGTGGCACGCTAGATGCATCATCATCTTCACTCTCCAAAGACGATCTCATGAATCTGACACTCAAAGTATGGCGGCAAGCGAGTCCTGACGCTCAGGGTAAAATTGAAACCTACGACGCAAAGGATATTCCGATTGAAGCATCCTTTCTCGAGATGCTCGACATTGTGAATGAGCGTCTGGTGTTGGATGGCAAGGAGCCGATCCAGTTTGATCATGACTGCCGTGAAGGTATTTGCGGTGCATGTTCGTTGACCATCAATGGTGTGCCCCATGGCAAAGACCGTGGGATCACGACCTGTCAGCTGCACATGCGCAAGTTTACCGATGGTGACACCATCTGGATTGAGCCATTCCGTGCGAATCCATTCCCTGTAATCAAGGACTTGGTTGTCGATCGTGGTGCCTTTGACCGAATCATTGCGGCAGGTGGCTATGTCGATGTCCGTACCGGTTCAGCCGTTGATGCGAACTCTGTCCCGATTCCGAAGGTCGATGCTGACACCGCGTTTGATGCTGCAGCCTGCATTGGTTGCGGTGCTTGTGTAGCATCCTGCAAAAATGCTTCGGCCATGCTGTTTGTGGGCGCGAAAGTCTCTCATCTTGGGCATTTGCCGCAAGGTCAGCCGGAGCGCGATAAGCGTGTCTTGGCGATGGTTCGTCAGATGGATGCTGAAGGTTTCGGCAACTGCACCAACCAATATGAGTGTGAGGCGGCCTGTCCCAAGGAGATCAGCGTGGATCACATTGCCAGGTTGAACCGCGATTACTCAAAAGCAGCGGTTCGCGAACAGGTCAGTTAATCCTCTGGTTGCGTTTTCTCCGATACGGGGAATAATGTACTTCATGGGCACTCTTACCCGTATGAATATTCGTCAATTGATTCTGCTGTTTGCACTGGTGGTTCCTTTCGCTAGCTGCAGCGCTGAAGAACCCAAAAAGCCTGTTATGGAGACTCAAAAAGAAAAACCGGCTGATCCTGCCGATAAAGTCGTGAAAACCGACGAGGAGTGGAAAAAAGAGCTCACACCTGAGCAATACCGTATTTTGAGGCAGGCGGGGACTGAAGCCCCCAACGGCAAGGCTTACAAGGAATTCAAAGCTCAGGGAGTAGGAACCTATCACTGTGCGGGATGTGGAGCATTGCTGTTCTCATCGAAAGAGAAATTTGACTCAAGGTGCGGTTGGCCGTCGTTTTACGATCCAGCAAAGGCCCAAAACGTCAAAACCAAGCGTGACGAGACCCTTGGGATGGTGCGAATTGAGGTAGTTTGTGCGAAATGTGATGGGCATCTAGGCCATGTCTTCGAGGGTGAGGGCTTCGATACCCCGACCGATAAGCGCTACTGCATCAATGGAGTCGGTCTGACCTTCGTTCCTGCGAAGGAAGAGGAGGCGGAATAATATGTCGCGATTGCCTACAGGGTTGGCTCGATTGCAAAGATTCATGCAACGGAACTGAGAACTTATTGGAGGCAATTGAATATGATGGAATTCAGACCGTGATGATTCATTTGACGATACTGACTGACCCATTCGGCAATCCAGGAGGGCGGGGGTGTCGCTACGATGAGTCGCTCACGGAGGGTCTCCATGATGGGAGTTTTATGGAATGTGGAGGAAGCCGTATTGGCTTTCTATCGACTTATCTTAGGTGTCAAAGCACCCGTCTCGCACACAAAAAAACGCATCGAACGATTAAAACAAACATAAGTTTAAAGCGGGCGCATAGACTAAGCATGTTAGTATGTGTCATTTTGGCAAATCATGAACATGTTTCCTAATTATCAAATACACTTAACAATATACATAACTTACACAATGCAAGTATTTAGCAATTCTAGAAAATTCGCAAAATGTCGGGTTGTAGAGTTCGATCGATGGTTTGATCGATATGTTCAATTTCTGGCCCTATTTGTTCTCTCTTCCTCTGTATTATTGGCAGATCCATTGATTGTGGCGCATCGTGGTGCATCGGCATACGCTCCCGAGAATACGCTTCCAGCATTCCAGTTAGCGTGGGAGCAGGGAGCCGATGCGATTGAGGGGGATTTCCACCTGACCCAAGATGGACAGATCGTGTGCATTCATGACAAATCGACCAAAAAGGTCGCCAGCAAGGACTTGGTGGTCGGCGAGACCAATTTGGCTGATTTGCAGAAATTGGATGTGGGGGCTTATCGAGGCGACAAATACAAGGGGGTGAAAATCCCGACCCTCCAGGAGGTGATCGAGACGGTTCCCGAGGGAAAGAAGATCTACATTGAGGTAAAATGTGGCGTTGAGATCATTCCGAGGCTTCTCCTAGCGGTTGGTAAGTCTAATTTGAAGCCATCGCAGGTGATCTATATCAGCTTTGATAAAGGGGTTATCAAGGCTCTGAAGGCCGCTAAGCCGGATTGCAGGGCATACTTGCTCTACAGCTATAAGCGAAAATCGCCTAAAATTGCCGATTTGCTGGATTCTCTGAAGGAAATCGGGGCCGACGGATTGAGTTCCAATACCAAAATCTCCCTGGATCACATCAAACAGCTCCAAAATGCCGGCATCGAGTGGCACGTTTGGACCGTGAACGACCAGAAGCTGGCAGATCGCGTGAGTGGTATGGGGGCATCGTCCATTACGACCGACAAGCCGGACATTTTCAAAAAGTGATCCTTGCCGCAGAGCATGGGAAATTGTGATGCTGCTATTCATGATTTTCCACATGAAACGATCGTTGCTTCTGACCGCCGGATTGCTGTGCATGCCGCTTTCTTTGGTTTTGGCTGATGAGAGCCCCAAGCTGAACATCATCCTGATCATGGCGGATGATTTGGGGTATGAGACGATAGGGGCCAATGGGGGTGAGTCCTATAAGACTCCGCGGATTGATCAGATGGCGGCGAAGGGAGTTCGATTTACGGAGTGTCACGCACAACCCATCTGCACGCCGAGCCGTGTACAGATTATGACGGGGAAATACAATTTTCGGAATTACATCCAATTTGGCCGGTTGAAGCGCGGCGAAAAGACCTTCGCGCATTACTTGAAAGATTCGGGTTACGCGACATGCATTGCCGGCAAATGGCAGTTGGGGAAAGAGAAGGATTCTCCCCAGCACTTTGGTTTTGAGCAGTCGTTGTTGTGGCAACACACGCGGCCAAGGACGAAGGTGGACACAGGCAAGGAGTATGATTCGCGATTCTCGAATCCGTATCTGGAGCGCAATGGTGTGGAGGAAGATTACACCAACGGTGAGTTTGCTCCGGATCTGTGCACGGAGTTCATTTGTGAGTTCATTGATAAGAACAAGGAGAAGCCATTCTTGGTGTATTATCCCATGATTCTAACGCACTGCCCCTTTGTCCCTGTGCCGAATGGTGCAGATTGGGACCCCAAGGATCCAGGCTCACTCACTTACAAGGGTGACCCCAAGTATTTCGGCGGAATGGTTTCATACATGGATTTGTTGGTGGGGCGGATCATCGATAAAGTGGAAGAGCAGGGACTATCGGACAAAACCGTGATTCTTTTCACTGGGGATAATGGCACGGATCGGCCGATCGTTTCCAAGTGGAACGGGCAGGATTACGTTTGGGGCAAAGGAAAGACCTCCGACAATGGGACGCGTGTCCCACTGGTGACGTTTCACCCTCAGATGAAAGAGCCGAAGGTTGTGGATGATTTGGTGAACTTCACCGATGTCTTGCCAACGCTGTGTGAGCTCGCGGGGGTGAGTTTTGAATCGAAAGATCTCGTGCTGGACGGGCAGAGCATTGTTCCCCAGTTGAAAGGTGAGGAGGGCAAGCCTCGGGCCTATTCATATTGTTGGTATGATCCAAGTGGCAAACGGAAGTCACCCAAGGTGTTTGCGAGGACGAAGCAGTATAAGCTGTATCGCGGTGGCCGTTTCTACGACGTAAAAAAAGACCGCTATGAAACGACACCTCTAGAATTGGAGCGCTTGAACGAATCGGAGAAGCAAGTCCGAGACATGTTGCAGTCGGTGATTGATGGCTACAATAAGCAAGGGGCTTGAGAAGTGGTGATCAACGAGTATCGATCTCATCCTCAGCCGTAAGCCGTTTGACCACATCCTTGATGAGCTTTCGCGAGCTGACCATCATTGGGTGTAGGGGGATGTTGTATGAGATGTTATCGGCACGGTCCCATTCGGAGTTTTTTGATGGGACGACGACGAGATCCAACGGGGTCCGATAAGATGTGATGGCCATGTCGCCAAGTTTGTCCTCGGACTTCTTTAGTTTGTTGAGGAATTTGCTGTCGGGTCTCATTTGTTGAACCCCTTTGGATGGATAGAGATGCGCGATGTGCGTCCCGTGGTGAGGAGAAGCGATGGTAATGAGATGGTCGCAACGATCTGCGCCACCGAGTTCTTGCAAGTAATGACGGCTGACCAAGCCGCCCATGCTGAATGCGACAATGGAAAAGTTCTGGTCGGCATCGTGGGCTTCTTCAATTTGCTCTTTGAGTTGTTCGCTGAGCTTTTCGAGTCCGCCGCGACCATCGGATGGAGTGAGTTTGATCACGTGACAGCCGATCTGATGTTTTTCGAGGCTCTGTTTCATCAGCTTCCAACTGGACCCGGTTTCGAGCCAGCCATGAACCAAGATCACATGCTGAGTGGGGTTGGTTGGGGCTTGGTGTTCCTCGCCTGTGAATTTGATGACCTTCCGTGGGTTCGACATGCTGCGCGGCTGTGCCAGGCACATTACTGTAAGCATGAAGGCGGCGAGTGTGATGGAAATGATCAATTTCATCCGATTGGCACGTGAAGTTTCTGGCCACCCATCAGGTGGAGGTGGAGGTGAGGAACAGCTTCGCCACCATCTGGGCCGTTGTTGATGACGAGTCGGTAGCCTGATTCGTCGATCCCTTCTTTGCGCGCAAGGTCGGCCGCAACGAGAATCATATGGCCTAGTAGTTCTTTGTCGCAGGCATCGGCTTCGGCGATGCGGGGGATAGCCTTGCTAGGGACGATGAGAAGATGGGTTGGGGCCAAAGGTGCGATGTCCTTGAAAGCGATGATTTGGTCATCACGGTGGACAATCGTAGCCGGAATTTCCTCGTCGCGGATTTTTTCGAATAGGGTTTTCTCAGCCATTGGGATCACGATGACAAATTTATGGGTTCAATCAAGCGAATGAACCGGAGATGGAGGCACAAAAAAACGGATGCTTGGTGAAGCATCCGTTTGTTTTGTTCCGACGGAACTGAAAGTGGTTACTCAGCAGAGTCCGTGCTCTCAGGAGCAGGGGTGTTGGAGAATTTCCAACGAACTTTGTTGCGCTTGGAAGAAGTGCGGAGTTTGCGTTGCTTGCGCTCAGTTGGAGTTTCGAATGAGCGACGGCGGCGCATTTCTTCGAGGATTCCTTCGGAATCCAGCTTTGTCTTCAGGCGTTTGAGAGCGCGGTCAACTGGCTCGCCTTTCTTAAGATTAACTCCTCGCATGCGATGTATATTGGTTGTTTTGATTAAGTTCCGTAGTGGGTCGGGGCGCGGTTGATGCGGTTTTGGGGCAATTATGTCAAGGCGGAACCCCTAGATTCCAAAAAAAACGGTAGTTGCGCGTCGAATGAGGCTGAGGTAGTCTGAATTCGCCCCCCAAACGAGGATTGAACACTCCTTTTCAGGGCATCGGCACAATTTTTCAGCCGAGTTTCACCCACTACTCTTATGTATCGCATTCCATTTGACCGAGTGAACTGGATCACCAGCTCATTTCTAATCGGCACCGCTGTCATCGCCATCGTTGGCCTGCCCATCTATCTATTCAAATTTGGCATCGACTGGTTTCAGTTCGCCATGTTCGCGTTTTACCTGATCGCGACCATGATGAGTATCACCGTGGGCTATCACCGGTTGTTTTCGCATTTGTCCTTCAAAGCCAAGCTTCCCGTCCGCCTCTTCACTCTGATCTTCGGTGCCTGTGCCTTTGAGAACGCCTGTCTCGACTGGTGTTCAGATCACCGCCGCCACCACAAGCATGTGGATCACGACGAAGATCCCTATGATATTTCCAAGGGCTTCATGTGGGCGCACATTGGTTGGTTGATGTTCAAACTCAATCCGGAGCCACCGATGAACAATGTCAATGACCTCAGAAAAGACAAATTGGTCATGTGGCAATACAAGTATGTCCACTGGATCGGTCTTGTGGTCGGATTGATTATCCCGACAGCACTTGGATACGGCTGGAATAGCCTCATGGGCATGAATCCATGGGTTGGCGCCTTGGGCGGCTTTTTGATTGCTGGTGTGGCACGTATCGTGATCGCTCAGCATTGCACCTTTTTCATCAACTCGCTGTGTCACACCGTGGGTCGTCAGCCATACTCCTCAAGTCACAGTGCTCGCGACAGTGCGATCATGGCGTTTTTGACCTTTGGTGAGGGATATCACAACTACCACCACGAGTTTCAGCACGACTATCGCAATGGTGTGAAGCCATGGCAGTGGGACCCAAGCAAGTGGACGATTTGGACATTGTCGAAGGTGGGCTTGGTTTGCGACCTGCGTCGTGTGCCTGACAGCAAGATCCTACTGGCTGAAATGCGTGAGGCTCGATTCAGTGCTGAGCGTCATTTGGCCGAGTTGATTGGCCAAGAGCCAGGTATGGCAGTTCGCATCAATGATTCGATTCACGAAATGGTCGACAGGTTGGCGGCGAACTACAACGAGCTTGAGAAAGCCGTTGCTGACCGCGTCCAACTTTCCCGCGATGTCCTGCAGGAATGGCAGGATGAAACTCGCGCGACGATGCGTGAGTTGCGCCGGATGGCTTCTGCGATTCAGGCTACGGCCTAACTGAACTGCTCAAGGATACCGTGGCTTCCGTCTTCTAGGAGGTCCGCCACTTCTTCGAACCCGCGCTGACCACCGTAGTAGGGATCGGGCACTCGAGGTGCATCTTTCTGCTTCAGAAAGCTGACCAGCGGCTTGATTTTGTCGTGATATTGGCCAGCCGGGTCCATGTCACGGACATCGTGAAGGTTGGGCTCATCCATCGTGACGATGAGATCGAAGGATTCCAGGTCTTCTTTCAAGATGGGGCGTGAGCGGCCACTGACTTTGTAGCCTCTTCGGCGGAGCGTGTCCGACATGCGCTCGTCGGGCGGTTTTCCTTCGTGGAAGTCGATGGTGCCTGCGGAATCGATGAAGAACTCGTCCTCGCGTCCAGCCTCGTTGACCATATGGCGAAAGATGTTTTCTGCGGCCGGTGAGCGACAGATATTGCCCAAGCAAACAAAGAGAATTCGATGTGGCGGAGGGGATGGAGGCATGGCTGTTGATTGGCCAATACGAGGTGGCTGACAATGCAAAATTCATGCGAATAGCGATCGCGCTTGGCGAATGGGGGTTCTGATGTCGAGATGGTCTGGATGAGTTCTTCCAGTGGTCGATTGCGTGTGCGTTTGTTTCCGAGAGCGGAGACGGCGGTGAAG
This sequence comes from Luteolibacter sp., assembly GCA_043566505.1. Lineage (GTDB taxonomy): Bacteria > Verrucomicrobiota > Verrucomicrobiia > Verrucomicrobiales > Akkermansiaceae > Luteolibacter. Next base: position 2,833,240 of record CP121322.1, read on the forward strand.
CGTGGTCACCCATGGGTGTTCAACGAGAGCATCAAGGAGCAGAACCGTGAGGGAAAAGCGGGGGAATTGGCGGTGATCTATGATCGTCGAGATCGATTCATGGGGGTTGGGCTTTACGATCCGGATTCACCGATTCGGGTTCGGATGCTGCACTGTGGTAAGTCAGCAACGATTGACCGGTCATGGTGGGTTGAAAAGGCGCAGGCATGTTACCAACATCGAATTGAAAATGTCCTATCCGATCAAACGACTGGTGCGAGGATGATCAATGGTGAGAGCGAAGGGTTTCCCGGGCTTGTGGTAGACATGTATGCTGGAACGCTGGTGGTGAAAATCTACACCGCGGCTTGGTTGTCACGTTGGGAAGAGATGGAAGGAGTGCTCAGAGAGGTGTTTCAACCTAATTACTTAGTGTTGCGGATGAGCCGCAACATCCAGCAAGAGGCCCAGAAAGATTGGAGCTTGGCCGAAGGCTTTCGTGGTGATGTGGGCTCTGAGGTGGTCATCTTTGAAGAGCACGGCATTCGATTTGAGTCGGCTGTTCTGGACGGCCAAAAGACAGGTTTCTTTTTGGATCAACGCGACAACAGAGCGAGGGTTGAAGAACTCGCAAACGGGCGTGATGTGTTGAATGTCTTCAGTTTCTCCGGTGGCTTCTCATTGTATGCAGCACGGGGTGGGGCGAAGTCGGTCACCGATTTGGATATCAGCGCGCATGCCCTTGAGAGCGCGAAACGAAACGTGGAGCTCAATTTGAATGAAGATTGTATTGCGGAAGTCGACTATCACCAAGTTCAGGCGGATGCCTTCAAGTGGATGGATGAGAAAGATTCCAAATATGACCTCATCATCGTCGATCCGCCATCATTGGCGAAGCGGGAGAAAGAGCGGGACGGGGCGATCCGTGCATACGAGCGATTGAACCGTCGGGCAATTCAGCGTTTGCGCCCGAATGGGATATTGATCTCGGCTTCGTGCTCAGCGCATGTGAGCGAAGACGAATTCATCGCTTTGGTTCATCAACAGGCGAAGAAATGTGGGCGTAGCTTCCGTGAATTGTGGCGACATGGTCATGCCGCAGATCACCCTGCGACATTCCAAGAAGCCCAGTATTTGAAAGCCTGTGCGTTGGTCTTCGACTGAGAGGTTTGTCAGTCTTTGACCAAGGGGATCAGCGCTTCGGCAAACTGAACGCCAATGCCACCGAGCACTTTTGCGCTACCGTGGTAGTGAAATTGGAAGTTGGAGATTCCTTCTAGTGCATCCCGCTCTTTGTCGCTGAGTGCTTCCGCCATCTTCTTGTCGAAGAGCTCCTTTTTTTCGTCGCGGTTTAGTTTTTTGCCGTCCTTCTCCATTTTCTTAATCTCACCGTTGATTTTGTTTTTCTTTTCAAGGGCTTCGTCTTGGAGGGGGTCCCAGCTTTTTTCGGTAAGGACTGCAACCACGTTGTCTTTGAATTCATCGTCTTTGGCAGGAGCCGCCATCGCTACGCGGAAGCCGTTGTGAATTGGGGTGTAGCGAGTGGGGTTTTCGAGATCGAGAACGCCGCCGGTTCCCATGACGCCGATGACAAATGGCATTTTGGGAGCTTTGAACTCTTTGCGGACATCACGGATGAAGTGGCGAAGGGTTTCGCTGTAGAGTTTGTAACCGTCTGGTTTGCCACGGTCTGGGTAGGTTTTGCTGTCGACCATGTCGTTCCATCCCTGGAACCAGACGAAGCCGGCGATCTCGTAGCCCGTAGGTCAATGCAGGAAGGGGGGGATGAATGGATGGGCTGTCGATTCAGCTCAAGGGCTCACGCTACAGGCTGCTGAGATTGCTTAAGGACGGGATGGGCGTTTTGCTCCATTCTGCCGTATGGCATTCCACGTCTACATTCTTAGGTGCTCCGACAACACCTATTACATCGGTTGCGCCCAAGACCTCGAAGAACGACTCGGCCGACACAATTGTGCGAATGGCTCTTATCATACCGCGACTCGACTTCCTGTTACGCTTGTTTACTCAGAAGAGTATCCAACTAGGGCGGTCGCGATGAAACGGGAGAAACAGATCAAGAAATGGTCGAGAGCGAAAAAGGAAGCTCTTATTGATGGAGATGTTGATGGGTTGCGACGGCTGAGTAGGAGTATGGATTGACGTTTGGGCCCATCGTCGTGCTCAAGACACCATGAGCAAAGGAAAATGCGATATGCCTTTCGACGTGCTCGTTACACTCGCGTGCTCAAGACACCATTCGACGCAGATAAAAGCTGGGGCTTTTTTACTGCGTCGAATGGTGGAGGCGAGGGGAGTCGAACCCCTGTCCGGGATGCCATCAACGTTGGTATCTACACGTTTAGCAAACGATCTGGTAGTTTCAGAAACGCTTGGCCCGTCTGCAGCGGTGCGATTCCTAGGAGCCTGTTTAATCTTAATCAGAAGCCCGGTTCCCCGACTTCCAATCCAGCTCTCTAAGTAGTCGCCTTCCCCCGTAGAGAGCATCCGGGTTCAGACGTGGCGGTCAATTAAGCAGCCAATGCGAGCTCGTTAGAGTCTGCAATTATTTGTTTTGAACGGCTTTTTTAAGAGGCCAACCGATCAACCTCTACGTGCAACCAGCATCTAAGACATCTCGTCGAAACCAGAACGCCCCCAATGACTGAGTCGACTTCAATATGCCTCATTTTTGAGGATTTACAATCTGAATCGCGGCGGCTCTGCCGATTACTGCTTTTTGATGTGAGGGTCCAGGGGGCCTGAGATGGGCTCGGTCATCGGGGTGATGATGCCTTGATCGAGCCGGTAAATCCAACCGTGGACGCTGACTTCCTGCCCACGCAGCCAGGCATCTTCCATGATGGTGGTGCGTGCCAAATGGCGGGCCTGAGTGATGACATTGAGCTCGCAGAGGCGGTCGACCAGCATGTCTTTTGGTAGAGAATCGAGTTCTTCGCGGTGGGTGCGGTGGATTTCGCGGATGCCGGAGAGCCAGTTGTCGATCATACCGTGACGATAGTTTTCCGCAGCCGCTTTGACACCGCCGCAACCGTAGTGGCCGCAAACAATGACGTGTTCCACCTTGAGAACGTCGACGGCATACTGAAGTACGGCCAGAAGGTTGAAATCGGTTTCGACCACGATGTTGGCGACATTGCGGTGAACGAAGACTTCACCGGGGGCGAGGCCAGTGATTTGGTTGGCGGGGACGCGGCTATCGGAGCAGCCGATCCATAGAAAGCGGGGCGTTTGTTGATTTGCCAGTTTGGTGAAAAACTCAGGGTCTTTCTCCGTGACGCTGGCGGCCCATTCGCGATTTCGTTTTAGCAGGTGTTCAGGCATGTCGGTCTTGCGCCGACTTTATAGGAATCAATTGGCGGGTGCCAGCTTGAATGATTTCACCGCAATCCCGTATTGAGGGGCATCGATTCGATAGAACTCAAGTTTGTTGGAGCCGCGTTTGAGTTCGATCGTGACAGGTTCGCTGTATTGTCGTTCTCCCGAGGTGTAGGGGAGGATGATCTCAACGGGTTCGCCGCCATTGATCGAAACCATGAGATGTTGGTCGTAGTTGACCGTTACCACATTGGCGCTGAGTTCGTAGCTGCCGGAACTAGGAGATTTGATCTCATAGTTGGTGACTGAGGTCTTCGAGATGCCGAGAGAGACTGGATCGACCTCGGGGCTGTTCTTGTAGAAGTTGCGGTCGTAGCGGTCGCGGACACGTTCGCAGACATTGCCATACATTCCGTGGAGCCCCCATGGGTTGGGTTTCTTGGTGACAACGGGGTGAGGTTTGCCGTCCGAGTTGTCTTTGAACCATGCATATTCAGCGAGAAGTCCCGGTTTATCGGCAAAAGGCCAAGGGGTGTCTTTGCCGGCACGCGCCGCGTATTCCCATTGGGCTTCTGTTGGGACATTGATGTCGAAGCCGGTCTTCTTACTCATGTTGTTGCAGAAGCGGTTCGCGTCTGTATCGCTCACGGTATCAACAGGAAGGTTCGGATCGCGGTGTTTCTTGTCGCTTGGATTATTGCCCATGACGGCGACGTACTGTTCCTGAGTGACCTCATATTTGCCGAGGTAGAATCCCTTGCTGATGGTGACCTTGTGTTTGGGTGCATTCGCGCCACCCCACTTGCTGTCTTTTGCGTTGTCCCCGCCCATCATGAATGAACCGGGTTGGATGTAGACAAACTCCATCGACACACCGTCGCCGAGGTCGACTTTGAGTTCTGCTGGAAGGTTGGATTTGTCGGCAGGTGGGTAGAGAGCCGCACGCATGCCCCAGTTATTGTAACGACCGTATCCGGCGCTGATGCCGCGGTTTGCGTAATCACTTCCTGCAGCATCGGTTTTCCATGTTCCACCGCGCACGATGGTCAGGCCTTTGGGGTCGAATCGCGGCATGAAAATTTGCATGCCTTCGTCGTAACTGCGGACTGGGTGGCTGCCTTTGGTCGAGGTGAAGGCAGCGGCAGGAATGTGGATCGTTCCATCCTGACCGTAGGAGATCTTTTCTTTTTCTGGTTCTCCGGCTCCTTCATCTATCACCTCGGATGATGCATCGGCTTCGCCCAGATTGGTTCCCAGTGCTTCTAGAGTTTCGCTTTTCGATTTGGTGATGATGCGGCGTTGCAGGTGCAATGACATGGCATTCCAGAATCCTGGGTCCGCTTTGTCTTGGTTTTCGCCATAGACGCGGGACTCACCAAAAACATCACCGATCCACATGGCGCGCTTCACCGCAGGATACTCCATGCGACTGTTGCGGGCGGATGAAGTTGCGACAAAATCGCGGCCATTTTTGTATTTGGTTTTCGTCCAGCCACCGCCCCAGCCGGGGCCGAGGTTGACGACCCATCCTTTCGGGGTCCAGTGGGCGAGAGCTGCATGGCCGCGACTAGGCCGAGCGATGGTCGGAATGCCAAAGGAACGGAGTACAAAGCGGCCGAAGAAAGCGCGTCGTCCACAGATGCCACCGTTCATGATGATGTTCTGGAAGAACTGCAGCTCGGGACGGTCGAGTGGGACTCTGCCGGAGCCGTATTTCACATCGGTTGGGACGATGCGAACGTAGCGCCAGCCGTAATCTCCGCGCGTTTGTTCCGGGCGGAAATTGCGCATCAGTGTGCGGCCCCAGCCAATGATTTCATCGGGCTCATCACCATTGACCACATGTCGGAGTTCCCAGGCATTGAAACCTTCAAAAGCAGGGTCCAATTCGCCATCAAGGAAGGCCTTTTCGTAGGTTTTGTATCGTTTGACAGGGTCGACATAATCAGGGGCTTCAGTGTCGGCAGCAGCGTTGCGTTGCTTGTTTGGAACCGAATGCTCCAGTGCTGTGGCGAGTGCGAGTTCGTAAAGCACGCCCGACTTCGCCTTGGGGCTGGTGCTCATGATGTCGGTGTAGATTTGCATCGCAGGGCCGTATTGAGCGGGGCCTGATTTTGGGCGCTCAGCATCGTCAGCGACGAGCATACGCAGCATCAGCGTTTCATTGCTGAGGAGGTCATTGATGAGCTTTTCGTGTTGCGGGCTTTGTTGGGCGAAGAGGGCGAGGCCCTTGGGGGTGCCTTCCTTGATCACCACGTATTTGGCCAATTTGCCGTCGAGCGCTCCTTTCATGAGCACCTCGCTAAGGCCGGTTTGAGCGAGAACTTGTTCGGTGTTGGCTTGTGCTTTGGCGAGAGCTTCAGTCGCCTCCTTGATTAGTCGTGGGCCTTCCGATTCGGCTTTTATGGCCAGATCCAATGCTTTTTGTCGTTCTTTTAGAGCCTCTTGTCCGTCCTTCAGGTTCTTTTCCCACTTGGCGATTTCGCTCTCAGCCTTCTTTCGTTGGCCGTCGTTCTTCGCGGCTTTGTGTTGCTGTTTGGCTTTTGTGAGACCGTTTTCAGCTCCGCGGATCCATTTGTTCTTGGCGTGACTGACGAGGCCTTCCGCTTTCTTCACTCCGCCTTTGATGCCCTTGTTGTAGGTTTCGAATTGTTTACGGGCTTCCGCTTCCGTTTCACGCGCCTGCAGGTAGGCGGTCTTTTTGGATGCGTCGACGAATGAGAGCGCCTTTTCGATATCGGCTTTGAGTTGTTTGGCTTGAGCTTCGTAGGAGGCCTCAAGTTTTTCGCCGGTGGCGTTCAATTCCTGCGCCTGAGTGAATACGGGCAGTAGAGCGGTGATGGAGACCATCAGGGTCAGTTGGAGACGGTTCATGAACATGGTTTTTATCGTGTTGATAAATGGTGGGTTTTGATGAGTGAAATACTCTAGGAGAGTGAATTCCTTAGGACAAACAAATAGGGCCAATTCCCCATTCGATTGGCTTATGGATACGTTTTATATGGCTCCAGCCTTTCTTGAAAGAGGCTGTTGAGGGGCGGGGGCTTATTTCGGGATGCTTAGTTTTCCCATGCGTATCGCAGTTTCGTATCCAATTTTACGGCCCATCCAATGGTTCCACTCGTCGGAGTCTTTGTCTGCGGGTTCATCTCCTACTGGATTGTCTTCCGTGAGTAGCGTGAGCATGAAGGTTCCAGTCGCAGAGTCCAAAAAGCGGCTCATGTGCCAACGGTCGCGGAGCGGTTTGAGGTCAGGTTTGGCATCGTGCAGTTTAGCCCATAGCAAACGAATCGGAACGGCGCGGACATCATGCTGGACTTCATTGTCGCGAATCATGTCGTAGGCGATTCCAAGATCTGTGCCGTCGTCATAGCTCCTGCCATTGAAGTAACGTTTGTCGATTCCGTAGAGCATGGACGTGTCGGCGCTTTTGGATTGTTCCTGCATGGGGAACCCGTAGGAACGATCAAATTTTTTCGGATCAACTTTGTAGCGCTTGTTTGCCTCAAAGTTGCTGTTGCCGCGGCCGTAGTTGAAGTCGATGTCGGGCGCGTTGATGTTCACGTGGTTGGGGATGATGTCGCATCGCTTCATGGCATCGATCAATGCCACACGAATTCCCGCCTCGGAGCTGGTGCCTGTTTGGCAGAAGTTGATTTGCTTCTGCTTCAGGTACTTCATCGCGAATGGATTGGGGGTTTCGTAGTATTCGCTGTAGTCGGCCTTGGTTTCGTTTTTCTTGTGAATCTCCAAAGTCTTTTTCGCCAATTGTTGGTGAGTGGTGGATTCCCCCCATGCAGCGTGGCCACTCACGGCACTGAACACGGCGGCAGAGGCGAGGTATTCTGCATCACCAGCTGCTAGCTTGGATTGGGTGGCAGTCCATGTGTCGCTCGCTGGAGCCACTGGGATGCCCAGTCCTTGGCCGACACGGTAGACGACTTCGCTAATGTTTTTATTGATGGCATCGTCTGAGTGCCACGGCATGAGAAGCAGGATCTTTGCCTCGCTCTGTTTGATTTTCTCGCTGAGCAAGTGCACGCCTTCCGCATAGATGCCGGGCATTTGGCTGATGATGTAGGGGTCGCCGACGAGAATCACATAATCCCATTTGGTGTCGTCCTTGCCGCTGAGCTTGGCGAGCCGCTTATCACGGCCATCGGGCCAAAAGTAATACTGGGCGAAACTGTGGCACATGAACTCCGTGGGGATTTCATTGCCGCGAGAGCCGAGGGCGACAGGGGTTGATTTTTTGAGAAAGACATCTTCGTAGACAACGGTGGTTCCATTTTTGAGTGATTCCCCTTTGTTCAAGGTGTTCTCCATGGTTTTGGCGAACTTGCTGAGATCCAGATGCTTGTCGTGACCTTGTGGTGTTTCGCGTTTGTCGAAGCCTTCAGAGGAACCCACGACGAGAATGTTCACGCCTGCGATGACGTAGCTGGTGAGCAGGAGAGAGAGGAAGAGGGCTATTTTGATCACGATCTATATTCGGTTGGGTTGTGATTATTCCTATGAATAACAAACCACAATTAGCGAATCATGATCCTTTGGTCACGATGCTTTTTGATCAGGGCACTATGAAATGAGGAATGTGCGTGAGTTTTTTGGCTCATCTTGTTCAATCGAACTCGATGAGCCGGAAGAAAAAGAAATTGGGAACCACCGAACCCTTACCGAATGCGTTTGGCGCTCTGGATGCCTTGGACGACTTGCCCAAAGGGCCTGACAATGTGCAGCCGATCAAGACCTCGAAGCGCGGGCAGAAGAACATGAATCGGGGTCGGGTGGACATTGTTCGTCAGACGGCACATCGCGGGGGCAAGGCGGTGACGGTGATCAAAAACTTCATCGGAATTGCCGAGGCGGAAAAGCAGGAGCTGGCCAAGAAGATTCAGAAATCTTGCGGCGTGGGTGGCTCGGTGAAAAACGGCTGCATCGAAATCCAGGGCGATAAGCGTGAAGAGGTGAAACGGATTCTGACAGAGGCGGGTTTCCAACCAGTCTTTGCAGGGGGCTGATCAACATCATGACCACTGAAGAAATCCAATCCTATATCGACGCGGTGATTCGCGCGAATTTCCAGGACTATACATCGGACTCTGGTGAGATGATGACCAGCGAAGGTGGTGATGGTCGGTTTTTTGGGAAGGTGATTGCGACCCGATACATGGATTTGCCCGGAAGGGGTGAAGTGTATCTTGCGATCGGGTTGACCAATCGGAAGTCGCAGATCATCAAGTTTGGTGATTCGGAATGCTTGCAGCCGAGTGAGATGGAGTTGGATGTGTTGCTTTTCAAGGAGCTTGGCATTGAGCCGAAGCAAGATTCCTAGAACTGCATTCTGCTTAAGATTCGGCAGTTGCCAGTTGGGGGTTGAGAGGAAAGTGTGGGGGTGAGCGATGTCATCTTTCTCTGGCAAATGGAATTACCCGAAAGAGCTCCCAGTGGTCGAACACCGGGAGGAGTTTTTGGCTGCGCTCAAGGATCACCAAGTGGTGGTTGTGGTCAGTGAGACTGGATCAGGCAAAACCACTCAGTTGCCCAAGATGGTGGCGGAGGCGATGGGGGTTGAGGGGAAGAGGATTGGTTGCACGCAGCCGAGAAGGATCGCTGCAGCGAGTGTGGCCAAGCGGGTGGCAGAGGAACTCCAGGTGCCATTGGGAGATTTTGTAGGATACCAAGTGAGGTTTGAGGATAAGACCACCAAATCGACTCGGATCAAATTCATGACGGATGGCATCCTGCTCGCGGAGACGCAGGGGGATCCGCAGTTGAAGCAGTATGATGTACTCATTCTTGATGAGGCGCATGAGCGATCGTTGAACATCGATTTCCTGCTCGGTTACTTGAAGCGGTTGTTGACGAAGCGGAAGGATCTCAAATTGGTCATTTCATCGGCCACCTTGGATGCGGGATCATTTGCGACATTTTTTGGATCGGAGAAAAAGCCAGCGCCAGTGATTGAGGCACCGGGTCGGATGTTTCCCGTGGAAGAGCATTTCATGCCGGGATCTGATGATGAGGATGTCGCTCAGCAGGTGGCACGGGCGGTGGATTGGCTGGGTGAGGTTGAGCCCAATGGGGACGTCTTGGTGTTCTTGCCAGGCGAGAGGGAGATTCGTGAATGCGCCGATGTATTGGATGGGAGGCAGTATCCCTACACCGAAGTTCTGCCGTTGTATGCTCGATTGAGCATGGCGGATCAGCAGAGGGTCTTCAATCCAGGCAAGAAGCGTCGCTTGATCTTGGCCACGAATGTTGCAGAGACATCGTTGACGATTCCACGGATTGCTTGCGTGGTGGATTCTGGATTGGCGCGGGTGAGTCGGTGGGCGCCGGGTAAGGGAGTGCAGCGGTTGTTGATTGAACCTGTGAGTCAAGCCAGTGCGCGTCAGAGGAAAGGTCGGTGTGGTCGTATTCGTGAGGGCGTCTGTGTGCGGCTTTATGATGAAGAGGACATGCAGGATCGGCCTGAGTTCACGGATCCAGAGATCCGTAGGAGTTCATTGGCCGGTGTGATTTTGCGGATGAAGTCACTGGGGTTGCCGGATATTGAAGATTTCCCATTCCTCGATCCTCCAGCACCAAAAGCGGTATCGGAGGGATATCGCACGCTGCGTGAAGTCGGGGCGTTGGATAAGGCAAAGCAGTTGACCGATTATGGTCGGCGCATGTCACGCTTACCGGTTGATCCTAGGTTGGGTCGGATGTTGATCGAGGCGCGGAGTGAGAAATGCTTGAGCGAGATGTTGCCGATCATTGCAGCCTTGGAGTCGAATGATCCACGCGAGCGCCCTGCGGAGAAAACGCAAGAGGCAGATCAGGCACATGAGCGATGGAAAGATGCGGATAGTGATTTCATTGCCATCCTATTGATGTGGAGAGATTTGTTAGAATTTCAATCGGGGAAGGGTCGGTGGAAGAGCAATCAGCTGCGGAAGTTCTGCAAAAAGCAGTTTCTGAGTTTTCGTCGGGTGATGGAGTGGGGGAATGTTCTCGATGAGCTGAGAGAGTTGTTGGAGCGCGAATGGGATGTGAAGATCGCATCCATCACCAAGAAGGACAGCTTCCCCTACGATGCGATTCATCGCTCCTTGTTGGCAGGGGTGCCGCGTCAGTTCGGGTTGTGGGATCGAGAGAACAAAGCGTATGGCAGTGCCTCGGGAGGTTTCTTTGCGGTATTCCCTGGCTCGGGGTTGTTTGGTTTGAAGCAACGCCACGAATGGCTGGTCGCGATGGAGCTAGTCGAGACGACAAAGCTGTGGGCCCGGCGGGTTGCAAAGATTGACCCCGAGTGGGTCGAGGTCGTGGCGCCTCATCTGTGTGTGAACAAATACGGAGAGGCTCGCTGGGATGAGCAGCAGGGAGCGGTTTATGGGAAAGAGCGTGTTTTATGTGGTGGCTTGCCGATTGTAGCAGGCCGGCGCATCCATTACGGGCGGGTGGATCGCAAGCTGGCGCATTCCGTGTTTCTGCGCGAAGGGCTGGTGGGTGGTGGTATTCGGAAGAAATGCAGGTGCTTGGATCATCTCAATGAGTTGAGAGATGAGATTCAACAAGTGGAGCAGAAATTGCGTCGGCCCAATGGCTTGTGGAGTGATGAAGCGGTGATTCGCTATTTTGAAGAACGCATCCCAGAAGAGGTTCACACGGCCGCGGCCTTTCACAAATGGCTAGCGGATCATGAAGACGAGCTGATGTTGTCGCTGGCAGATGTGTTGGATGAGGAGCTTGCGGATCTGGGGCTCGATCAGTTTCCGGATGTGATGAGTTGCGGCGGCAATGAGTATGCCGTTTATTATCATGCCAAGCCTGGCGAGAGAGATGAGGGAGTGACCTTGGGGGTTCATGTCGATCAGTTGCCACAAATGCCGATATGGCTTTCCTCTTGGGGGGTGGATGGAGATTTGCGTGAGCGTGCTGAGATTCTCTTACGATCTTTACCAAAAGATTTTCGTCGGGCTTGCCAGCCGATTGCTTCGGTGGCAGATGGTTTTGCCGAGCGTTGGTGTTACGCACCGAAGGAAGACCATATTCACGAAGCTTTGGCGGCTTATGTGAATGAAAGGACCGGCGCGATGGTTCCTGTGGATGAGTTCAATCCAGACAAGCTGCCAGAGTATCTTGTGACCAAGATTTGGGTTTGTGACGATGAGGGTGAGGAATTGGCCATGGGGGAAGATGTCGGGCAGTTGAAGCACGAGCTATCGGATCGATTGCGGGCAAGGTTTGAGGCGGCAGCGAATGAAGACCTTGAGGCATCGGGGATCAGTTCGTGGGATGGCGAGGCATTGCCTGAGCTGGTCGAGACCGTGAATGGTGCGGCGCATCCAGCCTTGGTCGATGAAGGCGCAAGCGTTGGGATTCGTGCCTTTGTGTCGGCAGAGGAAGCGGTGGAATCGCATCGGGCGGGTGGCGCTCGGTTGCTGATGCTGACGCACCCGGATCAGGTGAAGCATTTGGAGAAGAAGTATCCAATGGGGATGATGGCCAAGGTGGAGTTGCCGAGGCTCGGGCTGGGTGGCACGAGCATGGATGATTTGATTCTGTTGGCCGCAGAAGGAGCGATGAAGGGAGAGTTCCCGAAGTCACCCGAGGAATTCCGAAAGGCAGCTGAGAAGGCGCGTGGCCATTGGTTCGAGGCAGCCGCGGAGATTGCGCAGGCGCTCGATCAGGTGATGGAATCCATGATGGAGATTCGGGAGTGGGTTGAGGCCAATCGAGGAGATCGCAATTTGGGCGAGATCGCGGAGGATGTGGACGAACAGCTGATGTGGTTGTTTCGTGAGCGCTTCGCGTGGCGAGCGGGTTACGAAGGGTTCTGTGATTACCCGCGGCGCTTGAAAGCGATTCGATCACGACTGAAGCGTTTGAAGTCGCTGCCGATCATCAAAGACTTGGAGAAGCTGGATCGCCTTCGCGAATGTTGGCAACCGTGGTTTCAGAAATGGACAGAGCGTCCAGACGATCCCAAGTGGTGGTCGCATGGTTGGTTGTTAGAAGAGCTCCGCGTTGCGCTTTTTGCTCCAGACATACCGACGAAAGGGAAAGTCTCAGAGAAGCGGGTAATGGCAGATTGGGATGCGGTGCTCGCTGCGCGAGGTTCCTAGTTTCGGCTATGCCGCCCCGATATGTCGGGGCTGGTTTTGTTTCGATCCAGTTGCTGTGCATGAAGCGGCTGGCACGGCCATTTGTCTTTTTTGGTGACTAGGATTCTGGTAGTCCTGTAAGCATAGAGCATACCTTGATAAGGTTCGCTCAATAAAACTGTTCTGCATAAGATGCACCTCATTGTACTATTTAGACTGCTGCCCATCCTTCTCTTGATGGCTGTGCTTCCGGGTTGCGTTTATAAAAGAGGCTACAACCCAACTTTTTGGAGTTATAGCTCTACTGTATGTAACTACTCATCGGTAAAAATTGACTTCATGAAAGTTGGGGTGCCAAATTATGACCGAAATATAGCACTCATGCACAACTTGACGAAAGTGAGGCGCTCTACATCACATGATGTAAATATACCACTCAGGGGGGTGGCGACTGCGGTCTGGTATATTGGCGACCAATGGTATACCCAACAAATCGACTTAAACGAGTTCGGGCTCAGGTCACTTAAAGAAGGCGGGCTGCTGTTTGAGTTTAATGACCCATACAAGCTTGAGGTGTCGCTGATCAAGTGAGGCTCTAGGCTATCTGAAAGTAATCTCATTGAACTACAACCCTATGAGAGCAGAACAACACGGGGTAGAATGACCTCGCTACGCTCGGCCTCTACCCTATAACGTTCTGCCAAAAACAGACACCATGAATACCAACTGGAAGAGCCGCGCTGCGAGCGTCGCCGTTTGCGGCATGCCCCTAATCAACTATTGCTATGTGTTCTGCTTTTGGCTGCTAGCGAGCGCAACCCTGGGACACTGGGCGCAGCCAAACGTGAACGATCCGAAGGGATTTCTCTTCGGCCTTCCTGCAATAGTCGGAATCATTCTGATGCTGATGTCGTTCGCTGTCGCGCCAATAGTTGTCTTCCTCGGATACAAGCAAAAGAGGACTGTAATCCATGTTCTAGCGTATGCTGTTTGCCTATTTCTCTCGATCTGGCTTTTCCGCGCTGACCTTTTTCAGATCACGACATGGATTGCTGACTAATCGCATCAGACGCAGAACAAGCCGGCTCATCCAACGGCGGGCAACGTCCTTGTTTGAATTCGAGCTTCCTTCCCCGCCGTGGATGGCCTATATCGTTGCGCAAAGAAATGATTAAATCGGCAGCTATAGGTTCAACTCTCCTCTTGGTGATTGCATTTAGTGTTAGCTGCGTGGCGCGGAGTCGCTTGGAAAACGCACGCGAATTTGAGCGTAAGGAAAAGTATGAAGAAGCAATAAGAGAAGCCTCCTCGCGTGAGGCGTTGATAGAAAATCCGAGTGAAGCGAAACAAATCATCTCTCGGTCACAGAGAGCAAAGATGTATAGAGATATCGAACTTGCTTGGACGCTTTCAGATGAAGAGCTCAAAGATCGTGGCATCATCGTTGCCCGCGACTGCTTTCGTAGTGGGCACTTTAAACCCAACAAACGCGAACAAGACGATGTTGGACAACCGGCTACCCGCGCAGAGTCGAAATGAGCCTCTTTGTTACAACCCTTAACACTGTTTCGGAGGAGCGCTCTCAGTAGGCGCTGCCACACCTCTAACGCGAGGATCTTAGAAATCAACTGATGTCATCTAGCACTTGCCTCGCAAGCCGTTCGCTGTAGCTGTGGATTTTCCAGTGGCCTGGGCTCCAGCCTTTGAGGAAACGATGGAAGTCGGTCCAGGCGACTGGGTAGAGTGTGCGCCAGTCGGTCTCTAATGCATTGGCGTCTATTTCTAAGCCACGTTTGAAGATGGCCGATTTCAGCTCGTCGAAATAGAAATCCAAAAGAGCGGGTGCGTGCTCTTCGCAGTCGTCATCTCCAAAGCAGCTGCCGATGAAGTAGGCGACGTCTTTCATGCCGCAGCCGTGGCCGACATATTGAAAATCGACGGCCGCGACCTTGTCACCGTGAGACGCGAAACAGAAGTTGGCGAGTTTGGCGTCACCGTGGACGAGGGTTTGGAACGGGGACTCCTTCAACTTGGCGTCGATGGCCTCTGCGGCTTTGCAGAGTTCGGGGTCTTCGGATGCGAGTATCTTTAGCTCATCGGGTCGGGTTTCCAGATGCCAATAGGTGCCGCTTGGCCAGAGGTCTTCTGCTGTGGTGTTGAGGAATGTGGCATGGAAGTGGGCGAGCCATCTCATGCATGAGTGAAGTTCTGTTTTGGTGACGGATTGGCTTCGGTGGGGAAAGCCGGCTGCGTCGAGGTCTTCGAGTAGGAGCAGTCTTTCGTCGCCATCTTGTTTGATGCCTAGGAATTCGGGGATACGTGAGTTGGGTCCGCATTGCTTGGCGTAATGTTGATACCAGGCAGACTCGACTTGGTAGGATTTCAACTTCCGCAGGTGAGAGAGGTCGGTATTCCATCCACGTGGGTGATGGTGTGAGTTGGGCGGAGCGACGTGTTTGGCAATCACGCTGCTGCGATCGGTCCCATCGAGTTGGTAGCGTGTAATCGAACCGTATCCGCTCCAAAGCGGTTGGATTACAGCGTCCTTGCGGCACTGGGTGGCACCGGTGGTTGCTATGATGAAGGGTTCAGGATCGAGTGGCATTGGGGCGGGAGAGTCGAAGGTCCAAGGTCGAAAGTCAAAGGTGGAGCTTCGCGCCTACGCGGAGGCTTCGGTGGATGAGTCGTGCGGTTCGTTGGAGGGTGCGAAGCATGGTGGGCTCGCCGGCGCGGCTCGTGAATTCGGTGGATCGGGCCGATCCACCCTCCCTTTTTTAGGGGGTAATGCTTGTGCTCGGTTTGGTGGCTTCGGCTGGCGCTGCAATGCTTTTTCTATAAGTCTTGACCCTGTTGGCGGTTCAAGGTCAGTTCTTGGTCGCAATGACTTTTGAAAACGAAGCTGTGGAATGGAGTGACGAGATCGTCTTGCTGGTCGAGCAACTTGATGAGAAATCAGAGGGTCGTGGGCTCAGCCGTGAAGAACGGGCTGTCTTGGATGTGGTGGAGACCGTTCAGATGCTCGGTTCGGAAGACGGCGGGTTGTATGACTTTTGGCAGAGTGGCGCGAATCACCGGAGGATCATCGGTTCGTTCGACTTGATTGGATCGAGCACCATGGTGGATGTGCTCAATGCAAGCCAGTGGTGCCAAACGCGCACGTCTGAGCTTACCGAGACCGAGTCCGATTATCTCTCCGAGATTGAAGAAGAGCTCTACGAGGCGATGGGCGAGTTGCCGGATCAAGTCAGCGAGTTCATCGAAGAGGAACTCGGGTAGAAGGGCGCGTGAAGCGATGAAGTCGGCTCCGCGGGCCGCGGCGCCCTACCGTTTTTGAAGTTTACGCGTAGCTTCGGATGGAAGCTTTGGTTTCTTCGTAGACGAGGTCTTCTTTGTGAAGGACAGGGGCTTGGTCGTTGCCTTTGTATTCCCATGCAGAAACATAGGAGAAATCATCGTCGTGGCGCTTGGCTTCACCTGCTTGGGTTTTGCCTGCTTGGACCTCTGGGTCGGCTTCGGTGAACTGGTGCTCAGACCGGAAATGGCCGCCACATGATTCTTCGCGGTCGAGTGCGTCGTGGCACATGAGTTCGCCAAATTCGAGGAAGTCGGCCACGCGGCCGGCTTTTTCGAGTTCTGCATTCACGTCATTGCCTGAGCCGGGGATGAGGACATTGCTCCAGAATTCTTCGCGGATCTGTGGGATTTTTGCGATCGCTTCTTTGAGTCCTTCTTTCGACCGGGCCATGCCGCATTTGTCCCACATCGTCATGCCGAGTTCGCGGTGGAAGGAATCGACGGTGCGCTTGCCTTGGATGGAGAAGAGCTTGCTGATGCGCTCTTTGGCTTCTTCCTCGGTTTTCTTGAACTCTGGGTGCTCAGTGGTGATCGAGCCTGGAGTTTGGTCGACGAGGTAATTGGCGATGGTCGTGGGGATCACGAAATAACCATCGGCCAGTCCTTGCATCAGCGCGGATGCACCAAGACGGTTGGCGCCGTGGTCGGAGAAGTTGGCTTCGCCTAGAACGTGGAGGCCGGGGATGTTGGACATCAAGTTGTAGTCCACCCAGAGGCCGCCCATGGTGTAGTGGACGGCTGGGTAAATCATCATTGGGCGCTGGTAAGGGTTCTCACCGGCAATCTTCTCATACATTTGGAAGAGGTTGCCGTAGCGTGAACGGATCGTGTCTTCGCCGAGTCGGTTGATCGAGTCACGGAAGTCGAGGTAAACGCCGAGTCCAGTGGGAGCCACACCGCGACCATCGTCGCATGCTTCTTTCGCGGCACGCGATGAAATGTCACGTGGGGCGAGGTTGCCGAACGATGGGTATTTGCGTTCGAGGTAGTAATCGCGATCTTCTTCGGCGACGTCGTTGGGGTTGAGTTCTTTGCTGCGAAGTTTTGCGGCGATCTCTGCCGACTTCGGTGCCCAGATGCGTCCGTCGTTGCGGAGCGACTCGGACATCAGTGTGAGCTTGGATTGGTAGTCGCCGCTGACAGGGATACAGGTGGGGTGGATCTGAGTGTAGCACGGGTTGGCAAAGAGTGCGCCACGACGTGCGGCACGCCATGCGGCGGTCACGTTGCAACCCATGGCATTGGTTGAGAGGAAGAAGACGTTGCCGTATCCACCAGTTGCCATGATCACGGCATCGGCGGAGTGGGAACTGATTTCACCTGTGACCATGTCACGAACGACGATGCCTTTCGCGTGTCCATCGACGAGGACGATGTCGAGCATCTCGGTGCGTGGATACATCTTTACGCCGCCTTTATGGATTTCTTTTTCCAGTGCTTGGTAGCAGCCGATGAGGAGTTGTTGCCCGGTTTGGCCGCGAGCGTAGAACGTGCGGGAGACCTGAGCACCACCGAATGAGCGGTTGTCGAGAAGGCCGCCGTATTCACGAGCGAATGGCACACCTTGGGCGACGCATTGGTCGATGATGGAATTGGAGACTTCAGCGAGGCGATGCACGTTGGCTTCGCGTGAACGGAAGTCGCCGCCTTTAATCGTGTCGTAGAACAAGCGGCGGACGGAGTCGCCATCGTTTTGGTAATTCTTTGCGGCATTGATGCCGCCTTGCGCAGCGATTGAGTGAGCGCGTCGTGGGCTATCCTGGTAGCAGAAGCATTTCACTTGGTAGCCCATTTCAGCGAGCGATGCGGCAGCGGATCCACCCGCAAGCCCTGAGCCGACGACGATGATCGAGAACTTTCTCTTGTTCGCTGGGTTGATGAGCTTGGAGTCCATCTTGTGTTTCGTCCACTTGTCTGCGAGTGGGCCGGATGGAATTTTGCTGTCCAGAGTGATTGACATAGCGATTGGGTGTTAAAGCTGAGTGAAGGGGATTAGTGGCCGAAGCCGAAGAGGTTGATGGCGACAGGGATGGAGATGAATCCGATCCAGATGAAGAGGCTGTAGCCGATGGAGACTTGCTTGATGAGGGAGGCCGACTTCTTGGAGCGGAAGCCGAGCGTTTGGAACATCGATGCGACGCCGTGCATGAGGTGTGAGCAGAGGAGCGTCATGGCGATCACGTAAAAGAGTGTGGCGGGCCACCATGAAAAGCCGTCGATGACCATGAGCCATGCGTTGTGGGCTTCCTTGCCGTCGACGGTTGTTATGTAGCGGTCGAGCGTATCGTATTCGTTACCGACACGTGCGGTGAAGTGGAGGAGGTGGTAAATGATGAAGGCCAGAATGGTGAGGCCGGAGAAGATCATTGTGCGGGATGACTTCGATGCTTGAATCGTGTTTTGGTATTCGTAGCTCTTGCGAGCCGCTTTGTTTTGTCGGGTCAGTGCGATTGTCGCGGCGATGTGAGCGATCACGATGACGAGCATGCCGATGCGGAATGCCCAGATGCCTGCTCCGTGCAGCATGTGGTGGAGCATGTAGGCGTATTCATTGAAGGGCTCGGGGCCCAGGAATACGACGAGGTTTCCGATCAAGTGGCCAGCGAGGAAGAGAACCAGAAAGATTCCTGTGATGGCGACGACCAGCTTTTTCCCAATAGAAGAAGACCAATAAGAAGAGAGGGAGCGGGTGAGGGCGTTCATGACTGATGTTTAGGTGGCTTGCGAGCCGCAGGAGAGATAGACGGGGTGGCGTGGCTTTTCAAGTGGAGACTGGGTTTGGGGTGCGATCAGATGCACGAATATCTGGCGAATTGCCATTTCTGGGGCTCAAGAGTGATTTTGTGGCGGTTTTTCCGCTCTTTAAGTCGAGGAATTGCGCCTGAGATCCGGCTTTTTGTGTGTGGGTAAAATTGCTAGATTCCATGGCATCAGATGAATTGCATGCTTCAAATGTTGTCGAAGTTGGTCATCCGCATGGGCCGTCTGCTCGTCTGGCTCTATTATTCACCGATCAAAATGGTGGGGACGGATCATTTGCCGAAGGATGGGCCGGTTTTGTTAGTTTCGAATCATTCGAATTCGATGATCGATCCATTGCTACTAGGTTGGACCGTTCGCAGGCGCATTCGCTTTTTGGCGAGGGCATCAGCATTTAGAATTCCGGTGATTGGGGTGTTGTTGAAGTGGTTGGGGGTGATTCCAGTTTTTCGCTCATCGGGCGCGGGTGATGGTTCTCCTCAAAATGCAGAGTGTTACTCCGAGGTGCTGCGCATCTTTTCCAATGGCGGTGCAGTTGGGATGTTCCCAGAAGGGCGCACGCATGATGAGAGGTCATTGTCGCAAGTTGATGCTTCGGCGGCCCATTTGATCACCGAGGCGATTGGCTCTGGTTTGGAGAATCTGAAGGTTGTGCCGATTGGAATCAATTATGATGACAAACGAGTATTTCGCAGTGCGGTGTGGGTTGAGGTGGGAGAGGCGATTGCGGCCAAGGAGTGGATGGATGATCAGTTGAGCAAAGAGGAACAACGGCAGATGATTTCTGAGAACCTCAGTGAGGAGTTGAGAAAAGTCGTGATTCACTTGGACGACCCTGAGTTGGAGCCATTTTTGACCGACTTGGAGTATTTGGATCCAGCTTTGACGGTGAGCGGCAAGCATCGGACCTTCTCATTGCAGCAACGAAAAATGGTGGCGGATGCATTGAACTATTTCAGCAAAGAGAAACCTGATTCGTTTGCGAGTGTTGGGAGGTCGTTGGCGGCGCATCGCAGTCGATTGGCAGAGCGCGGTTTGGCGGTCGATTCGGATGTCATCAACTATCCAGCTTGGCGACGGTGCTGTTTGTTGCTGGGCCGGAGTTTACGATTGGGATTTGGCTTGCTGCCAGTCCTGTGTGGAGTCCTTCAAAATTTGCCACCATATTTGATGGGCCGCTTGGTAATCAAATTCTTGCCTGAGCATGCGGCATCGAGGGTGGCGCTTCTGAGGATCGCAGTGTCCCTGCCCATATTTGTTTTTTGGTATCTTTTCACTGGGATACTGTTGTCGACCTACTTTCTGCCATGGGTAGTGTTTTTCTGGTTGTTGGTCACTCCCGTCACGGGCTTGTTTGCGCTGCGGTATTTCAGGAGCATGAGGTTGGTGCTCAAGTCTTGGGTGTTAGAGTTCAAGATGTTGTTTCAGGGGAAATCGTTGCTTCGTCTGAGGGAGCGCCAAGAGAAGTTGGTGGCGAGGTTCCACAAATATGGCGATGAATTTGAATCGCTGCATGGCGAACTGCCCGTGAAAAAGCCGCGATTGATTCGTCGGCCAGAGTTTCACTTTGCAGTCTTGAGTTCGATGTTCGTGTTGGGCTTTTCGTTTTTCATAATTTGCGCAGTCCGGATGGGATTTCGTGACGCGACCTTGGAGGTCTTGATTCGACCTGCTCCTAATTACAGCGAAGTGCCGGCCGCGGAGATTCGTCGGGCGTTGGATGAAGATGAAAAGCGATTGGTCACAGTGATTTCTGAGATGGAGCAGCTGGCTAAGCGGATGCGTGAGGTGAAGCGTGGGTTTGATGAGGGGGTATACTCGTATTACAACGATGAGGATAATGATAAGATCAGTCAGTTGATGCTGACGTATTTGAATTGTCGGCGAGAGTTGTTGGATTTGATTTTGCTCTACCGTGCGCGCCATACCATTGAGGATCGTGGATTGGAGTTGAGGGCGTGGCTATTGGACTTAGGTGCTGCGTGTCAGCTGTATGCCTACGCAGCGCAGATGATTGCCGAGCTAGATGGCTCTCCCCAAATGATTGCCAAGCTCAACGAAGGTGACCCGGCCTGGGGTGTTCCGGTTGGTGTGTATGATTCGATCCTAGATCGCTTGAGTCATGAGCCGAATTTGGATCCTTTGCGGCGTGCTTTGCGCGATTACTCAGCGACGAAAGAAGAATATGCAGAACATGATTTGGTTGACCAAGCACCTCAGCAAATTTTTCATGCTGTGATCCAAGCGGTGAACTTGAAAGACCAAGAGCAGGGCTTGATTGCGGGTGCATCTCGTGAAGCGCGTGAGTTGACGGATGACTTGATCTACCATGGTCAGTCGTCCATTTCTCAGCTAATGGGCAACACCCGAGTTCGTCAGCGCGCTCATGGGGCGAGGTTGCGTCCTGGGCAGCTGAATAAAGTTCGTGAACTGGTAAAACCGGGTGACTTGTTGTTTGAACGGCAAGACTGGTATTTGTCGCGTGCATTCATGCCGGGTTATTGGGCGCATGCGGCATTGTATGTCGGGACGCCAGAGGACATTGAGGCCATGGGATTGCAGGATCATCCGTGGGTCAAACCGCATTGGGAGGAGTTCAAAAAGCGTGGGACTGATGGTGATGTTCACGCCATTATTGAGGCGGTGCCGTCAGGAGTTCGATTCTCCACCATGGAGCATTGCATGGGTATCGCCGATTCCGCAGTCGTGCTGAGACCGACGCGCGTGTCGGATGATGACATCAAAGAGGCTGTGGTTCGTGCATTCCGTCATTTGGGGAAACCCTACGATTTTGAATTTGATTTCTTTAGTGCCGACAAATTGATCTGCACGGAGTTGGTGGTTCGAGCTTATGCAGAGTCAGATGATTTGGAGTTCTCCATGGTGGATGTGATGGGTCGCCAGACCATTCCGCCGACCGAAATGATCAGAAAGTATGCCAAGGAGCGTGGGCGTGATGATGCTCAGTTGGAATTGGTGATTTTCTACGACGGGCATGCGGGTGGTAAGCGGTGCGTGAAGTGTGGGGGAAAGGCCTTGGCTGAAACGATTCACCGCAAAGGCATGACATGGTTCAACTCGCTGGATTGAGTGGGCCATGAAAAAAGCCGCTCCCCGTGAGGGAAGCGGCTTTGTGATCAGATATTATCTGTTGAGCAGCAACTTAAGGAGTTGGCACTTCGGAGATCGTCTGAAGGATCCGTGAAGCGATCGCGTATGGATCACCTTGGGAGTTCGGACGGCGGTCTTCGAGGTAACCTTTCCAACCGTTGTTAGCGAAGCTGTGTGGAACGCGGATGGATGCGCCGCGGTCAGCAATGCCCCAGGAGAATTGGTCGATGGACTGAGTTTCGTGAAGGCCGGTCAAACGCATGTGGTTGTCTGGGCCGTAAGCAGCGATGTGCTCTTCCATGTTCTCTTCGAACTGCTTCATGAGCTTTTCGAAGTATTCCTTGCCACCCTTTTCGCGAAGATACTCGGTGGAGAAGTTGGCGTGCATGCCGGAACCGTTCCAGTCGCCCTTGATTGGCTTGCAGTGATATTCGACGTCGACGCCGTATTTTTCACAGAGGCGTTGAAGGATGTAGCGAGCAACCCAAATTTGGTCAGCGGCTTTCTTGGAGCCTTTGCCGAAGATTTGGAATTCCCATTGGCCTTTCGCAACCTCGGCGTTGATGCCTTCGTGGTTGATGCCTGCGTCGAGACAGATGTCGAGGTGTTCTTCAACGATGTCGCGAGCGATGTCGCCGACAGCGGAGAATCCAGCACCACAGTAGTATTCACCTTGTGGGTCAGGATAACCGGTCGTTGGGAAGCCGAGTGGACGGCCGTCTTTGGTGAGGAAGTATTCCTGCTCGAAACCAAACCATGCGTTTTCGTCGTCGAGGATGGTTGCACGGCTGTTGGTTGGGTGAGCTGTGGTGCCGTCAGGCATCATGACTTCACACATGACGAGGACGCCGTTTTCACGGGTGCTGTCGGGGAAGCAAGCAACTGGCTTGAGCATGCAGTCGGAGCTGCTGCCTTCGGCTTGTTGAGTCGAGCTGCCGTCGAACCCCCACATTGGGAGTTGGTCGAGGGTTGGGAGGGTTTCGAATTCCTTAACTTGGGTTTTCGAACGAAGGTTCGGAACGGGTGTGTACCCGTCGAGCCAGATGTATTCCAGTTTGTATTTGGCCATGATGGTCGTGTTGTTTTTGTTGAATGTTTAGCGATGGGTTTGGGTCACGTTAAGACCGCAGGACTGAATCCCGTTACCACGAGAGCAAAAAGCGTGCCAAAGGGTTCAAGATTCCGCCACTATGTGGTCAATTCATGCGAATCGTTGGACACTTGGATAGCTATCAGCGTTGCATCGTCAATTCCAGAGTTGGTGGTGGCGCGTTTTAGCAGTGTTTCAGAGGTCTCAGTCGGGGAATCGAGCTCTGTGAGCGCTTTGTGGATGTGGCGCTCCCAGGCGCCGTCGATGATTCCATCTGAGCAGATGAGGAAGCGATCGCCGGGTTGGTAGGGGATGGCGGCGAAATAGGGCTGCACGTGGTCATGAGATCCGCCGATGACTTGGTAAAGAGCGGCTCGACGTGGGTGATTGCGGTACTCAACTTCCATGATTTCCCCGCGTTTCCACTGTCCCCATGCCAATGTGTGGTCACGGCTGATTTGTTCGGTCTTGCCTTCTCGGGCGTGGTAGATGCGGCTATCACCGGCATTGGTGATGTAGAGATTTTCTGGTGTGAACCATGCGAGGGCTAGTGTGGCAGCCATCCCTTCATTTTCACCCGTGGCAGCCTCGTTGATGTGAGAGTGGACTGAATCGATCGCATTTTGGAGGTGATCGATATTGTTTGGAAAGAAGCCCGAAGCAGCCATTTTGAATGTTTCGGGGATGATCTCCGACATTTTCTGGAGAATCAGCTGTGAGGCGAGATCGCCGGCATTGCTACCGCCCATCCCATCAGAGACGGCAAAGACGAGGTCATCATTCTCCAGGGAATGTCTGCCATCTGGCTGCAGCGGGGTAGCTCCTGAGGCATTGGATGAAAATGCCAACCAAGAATCGTCGTTGCGCTCTTTTCTGGAGCCGCTGTGGGTCAATGCAGACCATTCGACGCTGATGGGTTGAGTCACGGGCGTGGGGTTATGAGCTGGATGAATCCTCGGAGTCTAGGTCTGCTGGAGGCGGTAAGATTTCTGCCAACTCGAAGTCGATCACGCAAAAGTGCCCGCGCTTGTCATCGTAAGTGATGTTTCGTGGTTCTGCGTCAAGGTGGCGGACACCGTATTCTCGCTCGAGTTTTGCGAACAGTTTGTCGGCCTTCTTTTTGGTGATTTGAGTAGCTAGGTGCCCGCAGTTGGTTGAGACGAAGTAGAGTTCCTCGGGGTGTTCTTCAAGAAGCCGAGGCACGTAGGGGCATCCACGTTCTTCGAGGACTTTCAGGACTTTGACCTCCGTGGCATACCGCTTATCCGCATCAGTTCCGCGGAGTCGCTTGTGCACATTTCCTTCGAAGTCGATTCTGACGGATGATCGGATACCGTCTTTGAGGGGTTTGAAAGACATTGCTAAAGTAAAAGACCATTGGAGGGGTGGGGCTGTCACGCATTTGTTGAGGGATGGGCGTCGATTTGAATAAATTGCATTGTCAGTTGCAACAGGCGGGAAGGAGGGGTATGGGTCGCTTATGTCCGTTACCGCCGTATCTACCCCCGTTATCGATAAAACCCGTGAGCTTTGTACTGCCATTGCTGACGATGAGTCTTTTAAAGCTTTGCAGTCCAAAGTTGAGACTTTCCTCAACAACGACGAGGCAAAGCTCCAATACAAGAGCGTTCACGAGCGCGGCGAGCAGCTTCATCAAAAACAACATTCGGGCGTCGAGCTCGGTGCGACTGAGATCAAAGAATTTGAGTCGGCACGCGAAGCCTTGTTCGACAACGAAATTGCTCGCGATTTCATGGCGGCACAGCAAGAGCTTGAGAAGCTTCAGAAGGAGATCGGCAAATATGTCGGCATGACTCTTGAGTTGGGTCGGGTTCCGACTGACGAAGAAATCGAAGAAGCCAATGGCGGCGGTTGCTGCGGTGGTGGCGGCGGCGAAGGCTGTTGTGGGTAAGACGCGAAGCGTCTGTGCTTTGTGCTTCGTCAGTGGCCTAAGGGCAGTGATTGCGGTGCTGCGAGCCGCAGCAACCTGCCATTTTTTAGACTTTCATATGCCGGCTTCGGCCAGGCGCTCGTCCATTTCTGCTTTTTGCAGGGCTTCGGTGAGTTCGCTGAGATCACCACTCATTACGCCACTCAAGTTGTGTGAGGTTAGGTTGACGCGGTGGTCGGTGACGCGGGACTGGGGGAAGTTGTAGGTGCGGATCTTTTCCGAGCGATCGCCCGAGCCGATGAGTGATCGGCGCTGAGACGAGTAGGCTTCCTGTTGCTCCTGCATCTTCTTTTCGTAGAGTTTGGAGCGAAGGATCTGCATCGCGAGGGCTCTGTTTTTGTGTTGGGAGCGACCTTCCTCACATCGGACATAGACGCCTGTGGGTTCGTGGAAGATTTGGACGGCAGAGTCAGTGGTGTTGACGTGCTGGCCACCGGCGCCGCCGGCTCTGCAGACTTCGATTCGTAGGTCTTCTTGCTTGATCTCGACGTCGACTTCTTCGGCTTCGGGGAGGACGGCAACAGTGACCGTTGAGGTGTGGATCCGGCCCTGGGTTTCAGTGGCGGGTACGCGTTGCACTCGGTGGACACCGGATTCGTATTTGAGGTAGCGGAAGACTTCCTCGCCGGTGAATCGCACGGTTATCTCCTTGAAGCCGCCGACTTCACTTGGGCTGGCACCGAGACATTCGTGTTTCCAGCCTCGGCTATCGGCGTGGCGTTCGTAGGCGCGTACCAGTCCAGCGGCAAATAATGACGCTTCGTCGCCACCTGCACCGGCACGAATTTCGACGATGGCATCGCGGTCTTCGTTGGGGTCTGCGGGCAGCAGGGCGTATTGGATTTTCTCCGAAAGCTGTTCAATCCTCTTTACGAGTGGTGGGATTTCCTCGGCCGCCATATCAGCCATTTCAGCATCGTCAGATTTTGCGAGTTCCTGGTTGTCGCTGAGTTGCCGCTTTGAGTCCTCGAGCTCATCCCATATTTCCAGTGTCTGTTTCAGTTTCTGATGCTCGCGCAGAATATCCCGAGCGCGTTCGGGTTCGTTGAACAAATCAGGATCACCGACTGCTTCTTCGAGTTCGGCGAAGCGTTCACGTCTTTTGGCGATCAGTTGCGAGTAGTCCACGTCGGGGAGTAGAAACAGATCAGGGAGGCTTGAAAAACAACAAATATGCGATGATGGATATTTTCGCGTAATGGGCGGATTGGAAAGAACATGGCTTGCCTGTTGTGGGGGCATTGTGTCTGGTGGTTGGGTGTTCTCAACTTACATCCATGATCTCAATCCTGTGCTGTGGCGGATTAGTGATGCGATTCAGTTAAGGTGGTATGGCTTGGCGTATTTGATGGGTTTTTTGTGTGGCTTCTTGTTGTTGCAATACATGGCCAAGAAAAAACTCTGGGTATTGAAACCGGACCAAGCGGGCGATTTCATCGCGGCGTTGGCATTGTTTGGCGTCTTCATCGGCGGGCGTCTGGGATACATCTTGTTTTACCAAATACCGGACTCTGGCTGGGGGCCTTTGCTCGACGATCCCTTTTTGGTGTTCAAAGTCTGGAAAGGTGGGATGGCAAGCCATGGGGGGATATTTGGCGTTGCGATTTTCACTTGGTTTTATGCGCGGAAGCACAAAGTCACTTGGACCGGGTTGGGTGACGGCGTGTGTGTGGTCGCACCAATCGGCTTGTTTTTTGGTAGGGTCGCCAATTTCATCAATGGCGAGCTCTACGGCCGGGTAACCAACGGGGTGGCATGGGCGGTGAAGTTCCCGCTGTCATTGTCGGAAGACCCGAATCGCTTGAAAGATGCCTGGAGAAAGTGCGTTGAGGTGGATCCTGATCTGGGCAGATACAACATGTCACCGGAATTGCTGGTGGCAGCTTCCCGAGAAAATGAAGAGATCTTACAAATCCTCGGAGAGCACGTTGATCCGCGTCATCCTTCGCAGCTGTATGAAGCGTTTTTGGAGGGTGCATTGCTATTTGGGATACTGTGGTGGGTGCGGGTCAAATTCCCCAAAGCCCCAGATGGCTTGCTTGCGGGTCTATTCTTTGCGCTTTATCCGATTCTTCGAATCATTGGCGAGCAGTTCCGCGAGCCTGATTCGGCCATGGTCTGGGTGCTAACGAAGGGGCAATTCTTCTCCTTGTTCATGTTCATTTTCGCTGCAGCCTTCCTTGTGAACGCGTGGAAAAAGTCTCGGGAGATGCCCAAAACGGCTGTTTAGGGGGGCAAATCACCGAAATAGTGAGGTTTTTCTGAAAAATTACAGAAAGATAGAATAATTTCCACTGGCGAAACTCTTATTATGCGACAGTGTTTAACTGTTAACCCCAAACAACCCCATTATTATGAAACTATTCCTCAGTGCCATCTGCGCATCCCTCATGATTGTTCCTGCTGCTTTCGCGGCTGAGCAAGTTCCACAAATCAATGCTGCCGAGTTCGCTCATTGCGGCAAATGCGATAAGAAAAAAGAAGGCTGCAAAGATAAGAAAGAATGCAAAGACAAGAAAGAAGACACAGCAGCCATTGCTCATTGTGGTAAATGCGGCGAATGCAAAAAGAAAGATTGCGGCAAGTGCAAAGAGAAAAAAGAAGGCACAGCCATCGCTGGCAAAGATTGCGGCAAATGCAAAGACGGTGACAAAAAAGAGGATACTCTGATCGCTGGTAAAGATTGCGGCAAATGCAAAGACGGCGACAAAAAAGAGGACACTCTCATCGCTGGCAAAGACTGCGGCAAGAAGTGCAAAGACGGTGACAAAAAAGAGGACACTCTGATCGCTGGCAAAGATTGCGGCAAGAAGTGCAAAGACGGTGACAAAAAAGAAGACACTCTTCTCGTTGCCTAATTACCTCTGATTCAAGATTCTAATAAGAGGTCATCGCATTGCGATGGCCTCTTTTTTTGGGCCATACCAAAGAGTTCACCATTGCATCTGACCTCGCATCGATGGAAGTTGTTTCTGTGATCCATGTCGTTTGCGCAGTCATTGAATCTGATGCCGGCTTGATTCTCGCATGCCAGCGTGATGATGACCGTCATCTCGGAGGATTGTGGGAATTTCCAGGTGGAAAAATTGAAAAGGGGGAGTCGGCGGAGGAGGCATTGATCAGAGAAATTCAGGAAGAACTTGGAATCGTGATCGAGCCGATCTCCGAGATGAGGTTTGTGGTATGGGAATACAAGGAACGGACCATCCAGCTGCAGCCCTATCGTTGCAAAATAACAAGCGGCATCCCCACAGCCTTGGAGCACAAAGCGCTGTCATGGTGTCCAGTGAGTGAACTTGAGCAGTTTGACTGGGCCGGGGCGGATCTTCCCATTGTAAGGGAGTTGATCGAAGAGAGTCAGGAACAGGCTTAAGCTTGAATCATCTCGACCTCATCTTCCTCCCATTTGGAAAGTTCCAAGGCGCAATCGATGAGAGCAAGGTGGCTGTAGGCTTGCGGAAAGTTTCCGAGGTGTCGGCGTGTCTTGAAGTCGAGGTCTTCGCCATACAAGCCGTGACCATTTGCGGCTTCGACGAGTGAGTTGAAGAGGCTATGAGCTTCATCAAGACGGTTCACTGATGCGAGGGCTTTGACCATCCAGAATGAACACACAGTGAATGCGCTTTGCGGTTCACCGAAATCATCTTGGTTGCGGTAGCGATACATCAAGCCGTCGACGCAGAGTTCCTTGAGAGATTTTTCAACAGTTGCAATGAATCGTGGGTCGGTTGGTTCAATGAATCCATATTCGGCCATCAAGAGGTTGGAGGCATCAAGATCATGGCTTCCGTAGGACTGCACGAAGGCACCTTTCTCCTCGTTCCACCCGTTTCTGCAGATTCGTTCGTGCATATCTTCGAGGAGGGGGCGGTGGGCATCGGCCCATTCATTTTTGTCCAGAAGTTCAGCGATTTTGATCGCGCGGTCGATAGCGACCCAGCAGAGGACTTTCGAGAAAACAAAGTGACGTTTTTCGCCGCGAATCTCCCAGATGCCACGGTCGGGGTCGGTCCATTCTTGCCCGACATTTCGCACGATAGAGCGGGCCTGTGTCCAAATCCGGTCAAGTGCCTCTGGTGTGCGGTGGCGCATGGTGAGGTCTTGATACATGACGTCCATGACGACGCCAAAGATGTCGTGTTGTTTTTGGCTGTATGCGGCGTTGCCTATGCGAACGGGCTTTGAGCCGTGATAGCCGCTGAGGTGATCGAGCGTTTGTTCTGTGAGTTGTCGTTCCCCCCGCAGGCCGTACATGATTTGAAGAGAGTCATCCTTGGTCGGGACCGTTTGCATCATCCAGTCGATGAAGCGGGTGGCCATGGATGGGTGACCAATTTTTGTGAGGACGTTCACCGTCATTGAGGCATCTCGCAGCCAGCAAAAGCGGTAGTCCCAGTTGCGTTCTTCGCCGATGGTTTCAGGCAGTGAAGTCGTGGCGGCAGCCAAGACAGCACCTGTTGGACTGAATTGAAGAAGTTTCAAAACCAAGGCGCTGCGCCTGACCTGTTCACGGTATTGAGTCGGCAAGCTGGTGCGGGCGGTCCAAAGCATCCAGTAAGCGCGAGTGCGTTGGTGCATCAAGTCGACGAGGGCCATGTCTGGAACTTGCACTTTGTCGTGGTAGCTCAGGAAAAGGAATTGGTCGCCAGTTAGTGTGACCTCACTGGCTGACTGGATCGATTCGTGGTCGATGTCCGACCACAGATAAATCGACTCGTAGACTTCGCCGTTTTCTTCGTCCCATCGGGTGGTGGCTTTGATTCGAGATCCTTCACAGACGATGTTCGTGCTGCCACGTGCGTATTCTAGTTTGGGATCGAAATGCACTTTTAGGCGTGGTTTTCCTCTGAGCCATTCAATCTTCCTGACGATATCGGGGCCGACGTCATCGGTTGCTCCCACCCGGCCATCGGATGTATAGCGCGGCATGAAGTCGATCAAGTTGAAGGCTCCGTCTTGTCCTTCAAACGAAGTCACCAAAATATTGGTGTCTTTTTGGTAGGTTTGACCGGTGACTTCGCCATCGACCATTTCGACAGAGAACGACCCACCAATTTCTTCGTCGAGAAGTGAGGCGAAAACGGTTCCTGAATCGAACGCGGGAAGGCAGCAAAAGATGATGCGGCTATGAGCATCAATCAGTGCGCAAGTTCTGCCATTGCCGATGATGCCGATGTGGTAATCTTGATTGAGCTGATCCGGTGGGATTTTCATTGGGGGTATTCTGATCTCGGGAGAGTGATTATGAAAGTTCTTCGCGCAGTTCTTCAAGGAAGACGCGTAAGCCTGTGATATCGGTGCGGTAGTGCGCGCGGGTGGAGCCTTTGCCAACTTTCACTGTGAAGAATTCGACGTTCTCTGGCGTGAGAGCCATCATTGTCTCGTCGGTTTGGTCGTCACCAGCGACAAATGCCATATCAGGTTTCCAAAGATCCATCAAATGATCAACAGCGGCTCCCTTGCTGACCTGCAGGCTGGAAACCTCGACAATTTTTTGGCCGTGGTGGACGGTGACGGGAAGGTTGGCAGCCATGGCTGTCAGTTCCTCAAGCAATGCTCGAGCCCGCCAGTGGCCGAATTCTGGATCAGCTTTTCGGTAATGCCATACTAGGGCGGATTGTTTTTCCTCAACCTGAGTTCCAGGTGTCAGGAGTGATGCTTCTTCGAGGTGCTCTCGAATGTTGTTTTTCCACTCGGTGTTCACGTAGGGGTTGAAGAGTTCCCACTCGCCCTCGCCATTATTGAGCCAACGGTATCCGTGTTCACCCACGAGTGTGATTCCAAGTCTGCCCAAATGAGCTTCAAGGAATGCGGGTGGACGGCCACTGACGATCGCCATCGACAAAGATGGATGCTTGGCGAGATCGCGTAGCAAAGGAGGGAGGTGCACGTCTGGAACCGCGTCCTCGGGGACATCGACGAAATCTCTCAAGGTGCCATCGTAATCGAGAAAAAGAGAGAGCTTTTTGCCAGATTTCACATCATCTGCGATGCGTTTGGCGAGGGGCTTCATTTCCATCACGACGCTTCGTTTCTCGCGATCTGGAACTTTGTCCAAGTGGGTGAGAAAGCGTTTGGCCCAGACGCCACTGTCTTGAAGGCGGACGCGGGACTGCATGGCATTGATACGGTCGAGACGTTCCTCATCGGGCATCTCTAGGGCTCGGTTGAGCGAGGCGGCGACTTCATCGACATCGTATGGGTTCACATGTAGTGCATGAGCAAGTTCGTTTGCCGCGCCGGCGAATTCGCTCAAGATCAGGACGCCTGGGCGGTCGATGAATTCAGGGCGTTGGCAATCGAGGAATTCTTTTGCGACGAGGTTCATTCCATCGCGGAGCGGTGATACTAGGCAGACTTCCGCGGTTGTGTAGAATGCTGCCAAATCGGCCATCGGGAATCCGCGGTGGAGGAACTGAATGGGCGAGTGCCCGACCTTGCCGTATTTGCCGTTGATGGCGCCAACCTCTCTTTGGACCTCCTCAGTGAGTTCGTCGTATTCTTTGACACCTTGGCGAGATGGTACTGCGATCAATACGAAAAGAACATCGTCACGCTTGTCGGGATAGTTTTCTAAGAAGCGTTCCATGGCTCCGAGTTTTTCAGGCAAGCCTTTGGTGTAGTCGAGTCGTTCGACATTCAGGATCATGCGTTTGCCGGCAAGTGCCTCTCGATGTTTTAGTACGCGCTCGTTGAAGTCGGGTGCTGTGAGTTGCTCCTCAAATCCGACGTGGTTGTGGCCGATGGGGAAGACTCCCATATGGACTTCGCGTCCGTCGTGCCACATGCCTTCCATTTCTGTTTCCCATCCGAGTACTCGCAAGAGAGCGGACCTGAAGTGGCGCATGTAGCTGTAGGTGTGGAAGCCGATTACATCAGCACCCAATACACCTTTGAGGATTTCGGTGCGGTTCGGCAAAGCGCGGAAAATTTCACTAGAGCAGAATGGGGTGTGTAGGAAGAAGCCAACGCGAAGACCTTTGTCCATCCCGCGGAGCATCGATGGGACCAGGAATAGATGGTAGTCATGAATCCAAACTTGATCGCCGGGATTTGAAACCTCCATGATCGCGTCAGCGAACTTTTGGTTCACTTTTTGGTAGGAATCCCACCATTCTTGAGAAAACTTTGCGCGTTCAACCATGTAGTGGAGGAGTGGCCACAAGGTTGAGTTGGAGTATCCTTCATAAAACCCGTCCAATTCCTTCTGGGTCAAAAAGACTGGGTGCATGCCAGACTTGTGCATGCTTTCTCTAACCTTATCGATATCATCAAAATCACCTTCAGCTCCGCCAGGCCATCCGACCCACAGTTGCTCTTTCTCGATTTTGGCGCCTTCTAGGGCAGAAGCGAGTCCGCCTGCGGTTCTTGTGGCATTTCCGTTGGAGTCAATTTTGACCGGGAGGCGATTTGAAACCATGATCAGCTTGCTCATGAGTCTATTTCTACATGTGATTCGGAGGGTGTCGAAGGACTAATTTTCTAACATATAGGGTGCCTATCAACGGGAGGTTGCTTTCGGCGCATCCATGTGCATGATTGTCATATGCATCAATGGCTCCGAATTCCTTTGTTGATGGTGGTTGGCGCGGCTTTGGTGGCCGCTCAAACAGCCGCTGTGGAGGATCTTTCCCAAGCTGAGGTTGACCCTCGCTTGTCTTCTTTGCGGAATGTGTTGAAGCCTTTGAGCGTTGCCACGGAGGATTTGCAAGAGCTTGAAGCTGAGCTCAATCAAGCAGCGACGGATGAGGCTCGCTCGAAAATTCAGAATCGCATCGATGCTGAACGAGAGAGAGTTCGTGAATATCGCGATAATTTCCGTGACGCCTTGGGTGGGGCAGAGGCAGCTGAATACGAAGTTGCTGAGCAGCCCAATCGCACACTCCAACAACAGTTCAGTGATTTGCTACGGCCTTTGTTTTCTGCGTGGCGTGACGCAACAGATGATCCAAGAGAGCTCGAAGAGTTGCGGATTTCATTGGAAACTTGGCGCAATCGAATTGAAAGCGCGCAGCAAGTCATGGATCGTATCGAGCGCCTCTCAGGTGACGTAGAAGATCCAACTTTGAAGTCCGAATTTGAATCTGCGCGTAAATTTTGGGAAGGTCGATATGCGAGAGCCGCGGGTCAGGTAGAAGTGATTGAGGCTCAGATCGACGATCGGCTAAAAAATGAGAAGCCATTTTTCGAGGCGGTTTCTAATGGATTCAGCCGATTTTTCAAAAGTCGCGGCCTGAATTTACTCTATGGCATAATGGCAGGTGTGATGGGCTATTTTGTGACTCGGTACCTTTACACATGCTTTCAAAAAATTAGTCCCGTTCATCGCAAGGGCCGAAAAAACTTAGCGTCTCGAGTTTCCGATATCATGGCCGTGCTAGTATCTCTATTGGTTGCGGTATTCGGCGTTGTCATTGTTTTCTACATTCGCGGTGACTGGCTTCTTTTGACCTTGGTCATCGTGATGTTGTTAGGAGCTGTGTGGGCAGGAAAGGAATCATTGCCTCCATATGTAGAACAAATCCGCACATTGTTGAACCTTGGCCCTGTGCGTGAGGGAGAAAGGGTCATTCATGAGGGCGTGGCGTGGGAGGTGAAAACAATCAGTTTTTACAGCACCTTGAGAAACCCGAAGCTGCAAGGTGGCGAGCTGCGCATGCCGATAAAGAATTTGATGGGAATGATATCTCGTGAAGCGGACAGCAAAGAGCCTTGGTTTCCATCGAATCCTGACGACTGGGTCCTGCTCGCTGATAAGACCTACGGTAAAGTCATCAGTCAGAGCCCTGAGCAAGTTGTGGTGTTGCGTCTGGGCGGCAGTTTCAAGACGTATTCCACGACTGAGTTTCTGAACCAGAGCCCAGAAAACCTGTCTCATGGATTCCGTTTGGCTTGTGTCTTTGGTGTGGACTACAAGCATCAGCCTAATTCGACCACCGAGATTCCACGAGTGATGCAAGATGCGTTGGATTCTGCGATCATCGAACTGCTCGGCAGAGACACGGTGAGGTCGATCAAAGTCGAGCTCATGGCCGCTGGTGCCTCATCACTGGACTATCAAATCTTGGCGGACTTCGATGGCACTGTGGCGCATCGCTACCAAGCGCTACAGCGAGTCATTCAGGGAGTATGTGTTGATACCTGCAATAAGCATGGATGGGTGATTCCATTCACGCAGATTACCGTGCATCAGGCGGACTCTTCAGGTTCAGTCCAACCCTAAGACTTTGGAGTCGCTTAAATTACCGTAAGCATCCAATGCGGTTACCGCGATGGCATCAGCCTTGGAGATGTTCAAGCCGCGTGAGTTGGAAGCGATGATTCTAACGGTTCTCCAGTGTTTGCCGTAACGTGCTTGAATCACATATTTGCGGTGATTTGCTTCCCGTTGCCATCGGATCTTGGTGAGTTTGCCGTCGACGGTTGCGCTAACAAGAGGACTGTTTGGTTTTTCGTTTTTGATCCATGGCATCGGAGGAGCAACGGCGGGTTGTGTGTAAACACTGGCCAGTTCTTTGCGGATGCCACCTTTATTGGTGACGAGGCTATTGACGCTCCAATGAATGTGGCCATGCCAATTGCGACCAATTTTGCGGGTGAGGCCGAGTTGTTTGATGATCTCTGATGTGGGTCGTCCATCCTCGGGGCCATTGATGCGCTGGGTTGCAATCCCTGGCCAAACAGGTCGGCTTCCTTGGTCGCGCCACCACTCGAGGAGGTCGGGGAAACTCTGCTTCTTCGGTGATATGCGCCAGTAGAGTTGTGGTGATAGGTAATCGACCCATCCTTTCTGAAGCCATTTTCTGGAGTCGCCAGCAAGGTCTTCATAAGCGTTGAGTCCGGCTTCGATGCCGCTGGGGACACCAGGTTTCCAGATACCGAAGGGGGAGATTCCAACACGAACCCATGGCTTCTGAGCTTTGACGGAGGTGTAGAGGTTTTCGACGAATTGGTCGATGTAGGCGCGTCGTTGAGCGGGGCTCTTTCCGTCAGGAAATGATTTTCCGCCTTTAGGGTAGGGGTAAAAGTAATCGTCGAGATGGACGCCATCGATGTCATAGCGGCGGACGACATCGAGGATCACGCGTAACGAGTGTTTCTGAGCAGTGCTGCTTCCAGGGTTCAGCCATGTGACCGATCCGTATGAAATGTTGATCTTCGGGTTGGTCCGGGTGATGTGATCACGAGATGCTGGGATGTCGTTGTTGCATTTGGTTCGAAATGGATTGAACCATGCATGAACTTCAATCCCGCGAGCATGTGCCTCTTTGATGCAGAATTCCAATGGATCATAGCCTGGTGACTTGCCCATCGTTCCGCTGAGGAAATGGCTCCATGGTTCGATGGACGATTTGTAAAACGCATCGCCCATGGGGCGAACTTGGAACATGACGGCATTCATGTTCAGCGCCTTCACGGTATCAAGGATGCGGATGAGCTCGGCTTTTTGCTGGGCTTCGCTGAGGCCTTTGTTGCTGGGCCAGTCGATATTGTAGGCTGTCGCAATCCATGCGGCTCGGAATTCCTGTGCGATCTGGGCAGGCCGCTCATTCACTGCGCGATAGGTTTGAGCCGATGCAGAGAGAGCGAGTGCTAGGGTCAGAAAGAGGATGCGTGTCATGGTTGAGAAAGGGTGGGATGAAGGAAGCTCTGCTTGAAACTTTTTTAGGAACGGCCAGTCTTTCGGCGATGTTTCATAGCTTCTTTCGCACACTGAGTTTACTGCTGGTATGGATGACTCTTTCACAATCTGGCTTGGGTCACCAAGTGGATACTGTGGAATTCGAGTTTCAGTCGCTCAAGAAGGAGTGGCGACTGCAAGGCGAGATGGACATTGCCTACATGCTTCCTGAGATGCGGGGTGTCCCTGATGGCAAGCCTGTCAGCCGGTCGGC
Source organism: Luteolibacter sp. (assembly GCA_043566505.1). Taxonomy (GTDB): domain Bacteria; phylum Verrucomicrobiota; class Verrucomicrobiia; order Verrucomicrobiales; family Akkermansiaceae; genus Luteolibacter. The sequence goes on from CP121322.1 coordinate 2,868,811, forward strand.
CGTCATGAAAGCTCCGCCAGAGGAGTTGAAAAGGATTCGCAAGGAAACCGAGAAGACCCTGAGAAATATCTTGAAGCTCAGTTTTGCGGGTAAGCCAGTGGATTGGAAGATTCACTTTCCTGATTTCGATAAAGATCCCTTTGTATTACCGGAAGAGTTCAATGATTGGGGCTTGATCACCGTTCGTTTGAGCGTGGATCCATTGCCGGGTCCGGGTGAGCTCAAGATCCATTGGAGTGAGAAAGAGAAGGCCGAGCTGATTGTGTTGATTGAGGAAAATACAGAATATCCGCGGATCGTCAGTGTCCGTGCTGGTGGCGATTATGCATTGCTGAATGTTGAGGGTGGTGGACGAGAGGTGGTGAATCAGAAATCCACATTCTTCACATGGGTCGTCTCTGGTTTTCGCCACGTGTTGCCGCTAGGGCTGGATCACACCTTATTCATCTTCGGGTTGTTCCTTCTGGCGATGAAATGGCGCCCGTTGCTGGCTCAGTCGCTTTTGTTCACATTGGCTCACTCGATCACCTTGGCGATCGCTGTGATGGGATTGGTTTCGATTGATGCGCGCTTCATCGAAATCGCCATTGCTTTCAGTATTGCGTTCATCGGCATCGAGAATTTGTTTGTGAAGAAAGTTGGAAAGTTTCGTTACACGCTGGTTTTCGTGTTTGGTCTTTTGCACGGGCTTGGCTTTGCCAATGTGTTGGCCGATAAAATATCCGGTGTGCCAAAATCCAAATTGGCTGAGCCATTGATTGGATTCAACATCGGCGTCGAGATCGCGCAGGTCTGCGTTTTGGCAGTCGCTTTTTTGATCTTTGTTCCCATCCGAAAAGGAAAGAAGGGCAAGCAGCGCACAAGGCTGGCTCAGAACATCGGGTCTGTGATTGTCGCACTGGCAGGAATCATATGGATGATTCAGCGCATCTTCGAGGTCGACCTGACTTGGGGCCTGCTATGATCTTATTTGCCTCTGAGCGATTTGAGCAGCTTGCTCATTAACTCAACGGTTTCCGGATTCTCTGCAGCAATGTTGCGAGTTTCACCTTCTTCGCTGTTGTGGTCGTAGAGTTCATATTGCGCGCCACCTTTCTTGTTGTGGGCGATGAGCCGGTATTGATCGAGGCGAATGGTGGCCGCTTTGCCATGATATGAGATGGCTGGCTGATTGCCTTTGACCGATTCTGGGCTCTTGATGATGTGGTAAAGTGATTGCCCATTGAGCTTTTTTTCAGGGTGTTTCACGCCCGTGAGTTCGCAGAGTGTAGGAAAGAGATCGATGCTCTCCGCAAGGTGTCGGATGGGTTTTTGATTTACCGGTATTCCTGGACCCGACATGATGAGTGGTGATCTTAGAGATTCTTCATAAAGGCTGTGTTTGCCCCAGATGGCATGTTCACCGAGGTGCCAGCCATGATCACCCCAGAGAACGATGATCGTGTCATCTCGGAGCTTCATCTCGTCGAGTTGCTTTAGAATACGCCCAACTTGTGCATCAGCATAAGTGACACATGCGGCATAGTGTCGCCGAACTTCCTCTTGGTGCTCTTTGTTGGTGTAGATGTCGTTACCGAAATGGTTGTATTTTCTGAATTCGCCAGAGCCGTGCCATGTGGAGAGGCCTGTCGGTTTTTCAGGGTGAGGGATTGGGGGGAGTTTGATCCCTTTGTAGGGTTCTAAGTATTTCTCAGGGCAACCAAATGGGAGGTGGGGGCGAATGATGCCCACGGCCAGGAAAAAGGGTTTATCCTCTTTGCCCAATTGCTTCAGCTGATTCAATGCTTCATCTGTGATGAGGCCGTCGGGGTAAATATCGTCATCTCCTTTTTTCGCCTGGTAGACAGCCATTTCATTCGCTTTGACCCGGATTTCCCCATGGGCGAGGCCGTGCATGGCAGCGCGAGGGTGTTTCCAATCGCCGCAAGGCATTAAGTGGCGGTCCCATGCATCTTCTAGCTCGATAATGGAGTCATCATCCCAATCTTTTCCGCCACGTCCACCTGGATGGTGGGATACTTTTCCCACTGACACGGTCGTGTATCCTTGTTGGCGAAAGTGGCCGGGCATTGAGACCACGGGAGTTTTCTTCTTCGCTAATTCAAAGAATGCTCCGTTGTGGACTGGACCATAGGTGCCGGTTAGCATCGCGAAGCGTGATGATCCGCATGTAGGGGCTTGGACGTAATGGCGACTGAATAGGCTGCCTGACTGAGCAAGTGAGTCGATGTGCGGCGACTTGATGTAGTCGACCCCGTAGCAGTTGAGTTCGGGGCGAAGATCATCTATGCAGAGGAGAAGGACATTCTTCTGTTTTGCGTGAGAGATGCCGCAGAGGATGGCGGCGATGGTCAAGATACGAAGTCGAGTCATGTGTATGGTAATGATCTGATGGCTAGGATCTTTCGACCATAAAAGATAGTGGGGGTGAGCAGGGCTCACTCGAGCTACCTGCACACCCCCTGTTTCCCTCTCCTATCTGGAGATTATGATAAAGTGGTTATGCGTCCAATTTCAGAGCGGCATTTTTGGCGGCAGAGCCTTTGCCTTCTGCTTTGATGCCACCGGATGCGGTGAGTCGCATTCCGACTGGTTTCGAGACGCCAAATTCTTCCATCGTGACTCCATACATCACATCGGCGCGAGCCATGGTGCGTTTGGAGTGGGTGACGATGATGAACTGCGAGCGATCGATGAAGCGATCGAGCACGCGGACAAAGCGGCCGATGTTGGCTTCGTCGAGCGGTGCATCGAGCTCGTCGAGAACACAGAATGGGCTCGGCTTGATCATGTAGATCGAGAACAGAAGAGCAACTGCTGTCATCGAGCGTTCACCACCGGAGAGCAGTGTGATCGATTGCAGTTTTTTGCCGGGTGGTTTGGCGATGACTTCAATGCCAGACTCGAGTGGATCTTCTTCGTCCATGAGCGTGAGATCAGCTTGGCCTTTCTCGCCGAAGAGCTCTTTGAACATCGATTTGAAGTTCAAGCGGACTTGAGCAAAGGTTTCGGAGAAGAGGCGCTTGGTTTCGACGTTGATGCGTTCGATAACCTCCATCAGCTCGATTTTCGATGTTGTGAGATCGTCGTGCTGGTTCTTGAGGAAGTTGTAGCGCTCTTCAAGTTCTTCAAACTCTTCGATTGCGTCGAGGTTGACGGGGCCCATGGCATCGAGGCGGCGTTTGATGTCGCTGACAATGCTTTCGACGAAGTCCCAATCGGGTTCGCCTTCGACGTCTCCAGGGATCTCGACCTCGTCATCCTCAGCGGTGCCGTCGACCACCATGGTTGGGGTGTTGTCGTCGTCTTCGGAATCGGATGTTTCGTCTGAATCCTCGTTGGAGACGATGGTTTGGCGCCCGCCTCGTGCCTGCAGTGCTTTTTGCGACCTGATGCTTGCGAGTAGTGCATGGGCATCGGGTTCGAAGGCAGCAAGATCCACCTGGTAGCGTTCGGAGATCGAGTTGCTCAGGTTTTCGATGCGAAGGTCGAGTTTTGTGGCATTCACTTCCTCGCGGCCTTTTTGTTCGCTGACCTTGGCATGTTCGCGGCGGATTGCAGCGAGTTCAGTTTCGGCAGATTCGATCGCTTCGAGAAGTGAGTTGCGACCTGCTGAGCGAGTCCCGATTTCCTCTTCCAGAGTCTCCGCCTCTTTGCGGTGGTTGGCGATTTCTTCCGCCAGCTTTTGGTTTTCCTCGGTAGCTGCGGTGATGCGTTGGGTGAACGATTCGATTTCCGATTCACGACGAACGGAAGTTTCACGCAGTTCAGACAGGCGTGACTCCATGGGTTTCTGTTGTTCTTCGGCCGCCTGTTTCGCACGGCGTTCCACAGCGAGGTCGGTGCGGAGTTCTTGCAAGACTTGTGCGTGGTCTTGTTCGCGCTGAGTGATGGCTTCCGCTTCGGACTGAAGGCGACGCGCATCATTTTCAAGTGATTCGAGTCGTTCGCGTGATGAGGCGAGTTCGCTCTCCATGGATTTGCGTCCATCTGCAGATGCCTGTTCGCGTTTATCAAGCTCGCCGCGTTCCCATTGAACGTTTTGAACTTTGGTTTCGAAGTTTTCGACTTCACGTTTTGCGAGGCTCAGTTCGCCTTGCAGGGTTGAGAGTTCGACTTTGTGCTTTTGGAGTTTCTCGCGAGAGACTTCCACCTCATTGCGGAACTGCTCCATTTTACTCTCCAGCTCATCGACTTTTGCGCGGGCTACTTCATCGGCTTTGGTGAGTTCTTCTACTTCGGCTTCAAGAGTTCTGACCTCATTGCGAAGTTCCAAGACCGACGTTGCGCCTTCTTTGGAGGCTCCGCCGCGCAGGGATCCTTCCTTGCCGAGCATGACGCCGGCTTGGGTGACGAATGTGACACCAGGGTAATCCGGGCGAAGCTTGAGGGCGGTGCTGAGGTTGGGAACGATCAGCACTTGATCGAGGATCTGCTCGATCACGCCAGAGATGCGCGAGTCGGATTTGATTCGGTCCAATGCCCATGCTGTGGCTCCTTGAGGAAGCGCTTCGATCTGAGTCGCTTGGGAGTGGGGGATGAATGATTCAGGGAGGACTGCAGCAATGCCGAGTTCTTTTTCTGTGAGTCGGCCAATGATGGCTTCAGCAGCGTCTTGGTCTTTCACCAGGACCGCATGGAGGTGGCTGCCCAGTGCGGCTTCGATGGCACGTGCGCAATCGTTGTCGGTCTCAATGAATGAAGCGAGGGGGCCGTGGATTGTGCCTTCGAACTGATCGGGTGCATCGAGTCCTTTGAGAACGTTCTGTGTGCCTTTCTCGAAGCCTTCGCCGCTTTCGACGAGTTGATTGACGGCTTGGAAGCGCGCGGATCGTTGCGCTAGGACTTTGTTGGTTTCGACTGCATTTTGTCGTGCTGCATCGAGATCGCCGCGTGTGTGTTGGAAAGTGCGTTCAGCTGCTTGGAAGGATTCCTCCAGCGTGCTGAGTTGTTCACTAGCGGCATCGACCTTGCTCGTGATATTCGCTTTCTCGGCGTTGAATTCTTCGAGTTCGACATTCAGTCGTTGCTCTTCATCAGCGAGTTGTTTGGCTCGTTCGCGATTGCCTTCGAGTTGGGAAATCGCGCTTTCGATTTTCGCCTGCAGGGCTGCGATCGTGTTCTGGCATCGATTGGCTTCTGTGCGGGTATCGCGCAGAGCATTTTCGAGTTGTTGGCGTTCTGCGCGAGTGCTGGTGCCTTTTTGTTCGGCATCAGCGAGCGTTTTTTCTTTCTCGATGATCAATCGGTTGAGTTGGTCGAGAGCTTCCACTTGATGGCATCGACGACGTTGGACTTGCCGCAGCCGTTGGGCCCGACGATGCCGAGAGCGCTTGGCCGCAGAGATTGTGCAGTTGGTGAGTGGGACAGATGAAGCATCTGGATCCGATTTGTTTGGCGAGCCAGAGGAGAAACAGGTTCCTCCATTGGATGATTTGGAGAATGGATGGATTCGAGTGGTGAGGCCAAAGATGAAATCGCGTCGAATCGGTGTGGCGGAGATTCGCAATCTCGAGCACACCTTGCATTTGGCTGCGCCTGGCGGAGCATACAAAGTGGGGGTGATCGTTGAAGCTGATCGAATGAATGATCAGGCAGCGAACGCTTTCTTGAAGACACTTGAAGAGCCGCCACGGAATACGATTTTGTTGTTGCTGACCGCGAACCCACAACGATTGTTGCCGACCATTTTATCGCGTTGTGTGCGTGTTCCCTTGTTGGGTGGCAAGCCATTGTTAGATGGTGGCGGATCCGAATTGGTGAGCGCATTGAATCGTGCTGCTTCAAGAGGATTTGGAACGCCGATTGCGGCTTTGCATTTGAAGGCAACCTTCACGAGTTTTTTGGCGGAGCGGAAAAAAGAAGCCGAGGCTTCGGCCAAGGCCGCGGCCAAGGAAGAAGCCGCGATGTATCGCGATGCGACCGATGGAGCCTGGTTGAAGACCCGTGAGGACTTTCATAAAGCGGGTGCGGAGGCTGAGTATCTAGATGCGAGGGGACGCCTGTTTGATGTCCTACTCGCGTGGATGGCGGATTTGTTGCGGATGAAAGTCAATGCCTCTGGCTTCGATTTCCCTGAGTCGGCCGAAGCACTCAGACCCATCGCCGATGCGGAGTCTGAGGCCAAGTTGTTGGATCGCCTCAATGCGCTGGAGTCTTTGCGGCGCACACTCGACACCAATGCCTTTGAGCCTTTGGCGATTGAGGTTGGTTTCTTGAAGGCCTTTGGGTAATGTCTTGGTATTGTTGCAATGATGTTCAAACCCAGCTTTCAATTTCACACATTTTTTCTCTCCGTCACATGCGGCCTCAGTCTTATTGCAAGTGCCGCTGATAAACCCAATGTTCTCGTGTTTCTCGTGGACGATATGGGATTGATGGACACATCGGTTCCATTTTTAACCGACGAAAATGGAGCGCCGAAGACGCATCCATTGAATGATTTTTACCGCACGCCCAACATGGAGCGTCTTGCACAAAAGGGGTCTCGGTATGGTCGGTTTTACGCCAACAGTGTTTGCTCCCCTACACGGGCAAGCCTGATGACGGGGCAATCTTCGGCGCGGCACCAAACAACACAATGGATCAATCCATGGGGTAGGAATGGAGGTCCTCATGACCCGCCGGATTGGAACTGGGAGGGATTGAACCGTGAGGACGTCACGCTTCCTGCTTTATTGAAAGCGCAGGGGTATCGAACGATTCATTGTGGCAAAGGTCACTTTGGAAGCGCTGAGTCCGACGGGGCGGACCCGACCAAGATTGGATTTGATGTGAACATTGCTGGTGGGCCGATTGGCAGGCCGTCGAGTTACAATGGTGTGGACGGTTTTGGGCACATCCGCGGGACAAGCAAGAAGCATGCGGTTCCGGGTCTTGAGGAATACCGTGGAAAGGACATTCATTTGTCGGAAGCTCTTACGCTGGAGTTGAAGAAAGAGATTTCGAACACGGTTGAGAAAGGTCAGCCGTTTTTTGCCTACATGGCGCATTATGCGGTGCATACACCATTTCAAGTCGATCAGAGATTTGCCGATGATTACGACAATAAGAAATGGAAGAAGTCGCAAATCGCATATGCCACCCTGATTGCCGGCATGGACAAGTCTCTTGGTGATTTGATGGATCACATCGATTCGCTCGGTGTTGCAGAGAACACCTTGATATTGTTTTTGGGTGACAACGGCGGAGATGCGCCGATGGGTGATGCCCACAAGCATGGCTCCTCTGCCCCATTGCGTGGCAAAAAAGGAACTCATTATGAAGGAGGGATGCGGGTTCCATTCATCGCCGCTTGGGCAAAGCCATCTGACAAGGCTGAGGTGCAAAAGAAGTTTCCGATTCAAGCGAACAGGATTCAAAGCAGCGCGCTTGGCACCATTCATGATGTGTTTCCTACGGTGTTGCAGTTGGCCTCCGTGAAGGCTCCTGAAAATCACGTGATCGATGGTGGGAGTTTGTGGCCTGTTCTATCGGGCGGAGAACCCGAGAATCCGCAGAAGTTTTTGATGCACTTTCCTCATTCGCACCGGAGTAGTTATTTCACCACTTATCACGAGAATCATTGGAAGCTTGTTCTGCATTATATGAAGGATGAGAAGGAGCGCTTTGAGCTCTTTGATTTGAAGAATGATCCTTACGAAAATTCAAATGTGGCTGGCAAAAACCGAGTCATGCTCAGTCGTTTGTATGCATCGATGCGCAGGGAGTTGGCTGATGCCAAAGCTCAATTTCCCGAGATGAAGAAGGGTGGCGCGAAAGCCAAGTGAGCTCAAAGCTCGTTGTATTTCAAATTATTGCCCTTCGATTTTTCAACAGGATATCGCTCTTTGTTGTTCGCGATCTTTGCGGCCATGACGTCACCGAGCTTGAGCCCCAAATTGTCGGCAAATTCGAAGAGAAGGATCGCAACATCGGCAACTTCTGATGCGATTTCATCGCGGTTCTTTTCCAGTCGTTGATCGATCTGGTCTTCCTGCTGCCAAACAAAGTGCTGCATCAACTCGCCTGCTTCAGCTGCGATTGCCACTGATAGGTCTTTCGGGTTGTGGTATTTTCTCCACTCCCGGGCGTCGACGAATTTTTGGATGCTTTCAGTGAGTGCTGAGATCGAGTCGTTCATGCCGTCGGTATGCCGTGATTCACCGTAACCGTGAAGATTATTCTCACGTGGATACTCGATTGGGGGTTTGGCGCTTGATTTGAAGTCGGTGAGCGGGGCATCGTCTAGGAATCAGATGAAGGAAACGATCGAAGAGCTCGAGCGATGGGGCGCGGATGTGATATTTGGTCGGGCTCGTGGATTTCGCGCTTCCTTGATGAGAATGCTGATGAGTGTTCTCTCATTGGTCTTTCGTCAGCTCGTTCAGCTGCGACTGTGGCGTTACCGGTCTGGGTGGAAGCCGCAGCATCATTTGGCAACCAAGGTCATTGCGGTCGGTAATATTACCGTGGGAGGTACCGGCAAAACGCCAGTGGTGGAGTTGTTGGCGAAGTCTTTGCGAGATCGAGGTCGGCAGGTGTCGATTTTATCCCGTGGCTACAAGAGCAAGCGTCTCAGCAAGGCGCAGAACTGGAAGCGCCAAAATGGGGAATGTGTTCCGGAAGAGCAGATGCCTAAAGTGGTGTCGACCGGCAGGGCGTTGTTGTTGGATTCCAAGTTTGCGGGTGATGAACCATTCATGTTGGCGAAGAACTTGGATGGCGTTTCTGTGGTGGTGGACAAGAACCGGGTCAAGGGTGGGCGATTTGCAATTGAGGAACTGGATGCAGACACCTTGGTGTTGGATGACGGAATGCAATACCTGGATATCGCGCACGGGATCGACATCGTATTGGTCGATGCCGGATCGCCATTCGGCACGGAGTCGTTGTTGCCGCGTGGCACATTGCGTGAGCCACCGAAGAACTTGCGGAGGGCGAGTTACATTTTGATCACAAAGTGCACGGGCGATTCCAATGAAGAGCTCATTCAGCGCATCCGAAAATACAACAAGACAGCAGATATCATTGAGTGTGCTCACGGGCCGATTCACTTGGAAAATGTCTTCACGCGTGAAATCAAGCCACTGGCCCACTTGAAAAACAAGTGGGTAGGGGCGATTAGCGCGATCGCGGTGCCCGAGGCATTCGAGAAATCGTTGTCGAGATTGGGTGCGCGGGTGGAAATCCAAAGGCGGTTTGCGGATCATTATCGATTCACCACTCGAGATGTGGACAAGTTCATGCACCGGTGTGTCGAGCGAGACATGCAGATGATTGTCACAACGGAAAAAGATGCCGTGCGCTTTCCCAGGCCGACCCACATGGACGTGCCGATTTATTTCCTCAGAATTGAAGTGCAGATCCTCAAGGGGCAAGAAGTTTGGGACGATCTGATTGACCGGATGTGCAATGTTGAGCCGGTGAAGGACGCGGTTTTAAGAAATCGCGCGGCATTCCGACACTGATGACATGATTCCAGCGCTTACTTGTGTGTGGACGCCAAACCTGGTAGAAGCTAGGTTAGCTCGATCAAATCCCATTATGAATCACTCCATTTTCTGTATCGCGATCATTGCCACGGTGTCTCTGTATATGACTCCTTCTGCGCGATCCCAAAATAATATTGTTGAGCAGGCGAATCAGGGCGTTGAACTGATGAAGGACAAGCAGTGGGAAGCCGCTTTGGAAATCCACCAAGCCATCGTCAATCAGCACGGCGCAAATGCACTGAAGCGGTTTGGCCCAATGTTTGGCCAAGTTTATTTTCGCAAAGGGTTCTGCGAGTTGAAGCTCAAACAGTGGACCAAAGCGATGGAGTCATTTCGAACTTGTCATGTTGATTTCGCGAATGCCATCGATGCACAAAACCGCAACGACTTCGAGAGTCGCAGTTTGTTGCTATGGGCGCAGGCGGCGATGGGTGACAAGGATTGGGACTTGGCATTGGAGCTGATGGATCAATTTGCCGAGAAGCATAACCCAAGAGAGGGCACCTTTTCTGAAGGTGACTTGCTCCTAGGAAAGGCCACCTGTCACCTTAAATTGGGCAATCTGGAGAAAGGCACCGAGCTCTTTCAATTTGTCCTCGATAACCGTTGAGCCAAGTTCAAATGGAGCAAATGCGAATGCTTTCGCGTAAGCTTTCCAAGGGGTCTTTCCCGGTGGGGATGAATTCCTGCCCTACAAAGCCGGTGTAGCCCGTGTCTGCGATCGCTCGCATGATGGCTGGGTAGTAAAGCTCTTGGGTGTCGTTGATTTCATTTCGCCCTGGGCAACCTCCCGTGTGATAATGCGAAATGTAGGATTGGTATTTGCGAATGGTGGCGATGACATCGCCCTCCATCACTTGCATGTGATAGACATCGTAAAGAAGCTTGAAGTTCTCGGTCTTGAGTTTCTCGCATAGCGCCACGCCCCATTCGGTGTGGTCACACATGTAATCTGGGTGATCGACTTTGGAGTTGAGCAATTCCATCACCAGGGTGATGCCGAGTTCTTCGGCGAGTGGTAGGAGGCGCTTGAGTCCTGTCGCGGTATTTTCCAATCCCTCTTCATCGCTCATTCCATCGCGGTTGCCGGGGAAGACAATGACTTGCTTGGCACCCACTGCTGCTGCGGCTTTGAGGTGGGGCAAGTAGATCTCTTCGAGGGTGTCGTGATACTCGATGCGATTGAATGCTTTTTCGATGCGGCCCACGGTTTCGCCACAGGGCGTGGTGCCGGTTGGGAAGGAGACCATGGCGCATGAGAGGCCGTATTTTTCAATGGTCTCGAAATCAGACGGCATCAGCAGCTCGACCGATTCGATGCCCATGTCTTTCGCTGCACTGCAGAAGTCGTCGAGCGGGATATCTTCATAGGGCCAACGGCAGACGGAGTGTCGGATGTGTGGAGATGTCATGGGGTCGTTGGAGTAAATTATGATGGATGAAGTTGTGGAGTTTGCTCCCAAATATCAGCGACGATTTCTTCTTGGATCTTCTCCATGGCCTTGTGTTCATCCGGATCCTCATCCTCGTGTCCTGCAAGGTGCAGTAGTCCGTGGATGTAGTAGCGCAAGAGCTCGCGCGATAGCGGTTCACTGTATTCCGCTGCCTGCCGCTCGGCGACTTCGGTGCCGATTACGATTTCGCCATGATGAAAAGTGATCACGTCGGTAGCACCATCGATGTTCATGAAGTCTTGGTGAACACGTGCGCTAGTAGCGTCGTCGACCAGAGCGACCTCGATGGTTGCCAGATGTGCTAGCGGGGCATCATCCGATGTGGTATGCTCGAGCGCCAACTGAGCGGCCTTTTCCGATATCGTCTCCATGGCTGTCAGCCACTTGGTGGAGATCGGGATGACCTCCTGATGATTGCCAATGATGACTTCGAGGGACATGGCAGTAGGCAGTGATTAGGCGCGTTTTGGCATCTCGATGACGCGTTCCGCATCAGAGCTGTCGCTATCTTGTTTGATGTCGGGACGGGCGCTGTATGTATCGCGATCGCCGCGATCTTTTTTCTCGTCGTCTTTTGGATAGCTGATGCGGCTGTGCAGCATGCTGCGAAGGGTGTTGGCAAAGCTTTCTTTGACCAGTGCGAGCTCTTTCAAAGTGAGAGGGCATTCATCGAGTTGGCCGTCGCGGATTTTGGTTCGGACGAGATCATTGATCAGTGAGCGGATGCGTGCAGGGGTCGGTTTTTGAAGGCTGCGAGATGCGCTCTCAATCGTATCTGCCAGAGCGATGATGGCGCTTTCACGTGTGCTAGGGCGTGGGCCTGGATAGCGGAAGTTTTTCTCGTCGACCTTGGGCAGGTCTTCTGGGTTTTCCAGTTTGCGGTCGACCTTTTCGAGTTCGACTTTCTTTTGTTCCTGGGCGCGCCGGTAGAAGTAAGCCACCAGGGAATCGCCGTGGTGTTCTTGGATGATATCAATGATACGCGGGTTGAGCTTGTGTTTTACGGCGAGATCGATGCCGTCCTTGACGTGAGCAACAATGATGAGAGAGCTCATCGTTGGGGTGAGAGTGTCGTGTGGGTTCTCCGCGCCGTCGTGCTGGTTTTCGATAAAGTAGCTGGGCTTCTTCAGTTTGCCCACATCATGAAAGTAAGCACAAACGCGGCACATCGGAGCGTTTGCGCCGATGGTTTCAGCGGCCGATTCCGAAAGTGCTGCGACCACCAGGCTGTGGTGGAAGGTGCCAGGTGCTTCGAGTTGCATACGGCGAAGCAGCTTGTGGTTGAGGTCGCTGAGTTCCAACCAGCTGATATCAGTGGTGATGGAAAAGACTCCTTCGAAGACGGGAAGGAATCCGCTGATCAGAAGCGAAGTTAGGATGGCCACACCAAAGGCTGAGGCGCTGCCAAGACCAACGAGTTGGAGGTTGGACATGGAGTTCGGTCCGAAGACGGATGCGATATCGAGACGGCCAAGCAACAATCCAAGAGCAACCGTCAATGCGCCGACATAGATACCTGCACGGAGGAGTTGGACTCGTTTGCGAACATCGCTTGAGATGAGCACGCTGGTCACGCCTGCAACGATGCTGAGAATCATGTAAGTGGTCGCTTCTCCAAAAGGAACATAGAGACAGCCCATGAGAGTTACGAAGACTACCGAGAATGATCCCATGGCACGTCCAAGCAAAACGCTGTGGAGCATGGGGGCGAGGGCGTAGGGGATCAGGAGGTATAGGTAGGGTTCGGAAATTGCGCCAGATGCGACACCGATGATGACCATTCTTAGGAACATCAGGTGGATGAGGAGCCCACCAAAAACCAAAAGCACCCGACTATTGCCACAGAATATCCGGTGGAGGGTGGCGTGGAATAGGACGACCCCAGTGACTGCGAAAACGAGACCAAAGATGGCGGCCACGTGTGGGCTGTCTTGGAATGAGGTGCCGGGTGCGGATTTAAGTGCGAGTACACTGCAGCTCACCACAAAGATGGAATAGAGTGCATACTTGAGCCAAATACTGTCCTCGAATGCTTGAAGCACAGCATTCTGGGAGTGGACACGGCGTTTCTTTCCAGAAGACAATCCTTGTTGAGCAAGTCTCCAGCGTTTGAGAGCGTCAATGAATCCCACGATAAATTAGGGGTGGTTGAGTAAAAAGCCGACTCAGAAGGAGTCGGCGGGACCGAAATGTTAACGACTCGGATGGCCGTTGGCAATGGGCATTTCAAGCGTCCATGTATCGATTGAGCGACTCTTTGAGGGTCGTTCTAGCCCGGAATATCAGGCTTTTCACCGCAGGGAGGGAGATTTCGAGGATTTCAGCGATTTCCTCGTAGGGAAGTTGTTTGTAGTGCCGGAGGACTACGGCCATGCGTTGAGCCTCTGGAAGGGCTGAGATGGAGTCGTCCACGGCCTGTTGGAGTTCGGAATGAAGCATTTCCGCATCCGGTTGGTATTCCTCGCGATCTTCGATCATGCGGTGGCTGGATTCTTCTCGTTCGTCGGAGGAGACTTCCTTTTTCCGGCTGCGGCGGCGCGATTCGTTAAAAACGAGGTTGCGAGTGATGGTGAAGAGGTAGGTCGTGAACTTGGCCTTGGGCTTGTAGCGTTTGGAGTGTTTCCAGATGCGGAGGAATACTTGCTGGGCGATGTCTTCGGAATCGGTCGTATTTCCCAACATCTTCGAGACCGTGCCTACCACGAGATCCTGGTGGCGCTCGACCAACTGACGAAACGCCTGTTCATCGCCTTCGCCGACTCGTCTCATGAGAGCATGATCGAGCATGCTTTCATCGTGATCCGTCGGTGTCGGTGGCTTCTCCATGGGCAAAATGCAGGGGATTGATATACCATCTGACCGCAACATAGGAGGTTGAACCCGCGGTAGGTGGTAAAGTTGCGAGGTTTTATGAATTTTGGGTGATGTCGACGGAGTGACGCACGGTGGTTGGTAGGATGTTTTAGAGGGATTTTCGCTAGATGGAATGCCGAAATCTCGTAGGTAGAGAGATTTTGGGCGGTCTCAAAACTTCTGTGCATTTTTCAGAAACCGCTCTTGTCCGATTGGGGGGCTTTCGATTACACTTTCCCAACCTTCCGCGCGCGTGCCCCAAACTTCATCTTTCAAACGAATCATTGGAATTCTTCCCTCACGTTGGGGCTCCACACGCTTCCCCGGAAAGCCCCTCCATTTGATTGCAGGAAAGCCGTTGATTCAGCATGTTTGGGAGCGTTGTCAGCAATGCACCAAGCTCGATGAGGTGATCGTCGCGACCGACGATGAACGCATTCAAGAGGCGGTTGAGACCTTCGGTGGCAAGGCCGTCATGACTTCGCCAGACCATCCCACCGGGACCGATCGCATTGCAGAAGTTTTGTCCTCATTGCCTGATGCCTCCCACGTGGTGAACATTCAAGGGGATGAGCCACTGATTGAGCCGAGTTTGATTGATGAACTGGCGGATGCGATGATGGCGGATGACACCCTCGATATGGCAACTGCGGCCAATCCGCTCGACCCAGCTGATCCGGCAGTGATGGATGCTAATGTGGTGAAGGTCGTTCGCGCACTCGATGGCAGAGCACTGTATTTTTCCCGCTCACCGATTCCGCATTTTCGCAATGCTGTTAGCGATTTGCCCGTGCTTCGGCACAAGGGGATCTATGCTTACAGCCGAGCGTTTCTCGAGCGCTTCGTCACCTGGCCGCCATCTCCGATGGAGCGGGCGGAATCGCTCGAGCAATTGCGCGCTCTAGAAAACGGAGCGTCGATTCATGTCATTCTCACCGACGACACCTCACCGGGTGTCGACACTCCCGAACAAGCACAAGCCATCGAACAGCTCCTCGCATCGACTCACTGACCACTCCAATACTGATTACTTTTCATGAAATATATATTTGTCACAGGCGGCGTCGTCTCATCACTCGGTAAGGGTCTTGCCGCAGCATCTATCGGCACGCTTCTTGAAGCGCGCGGATTGAAAGTGCTGATGCAAAAGTTCGATCCGTATCTTAATGTCGACCCTGGAACCATGTCGCCGTTTCAGCACGGTGAGGTTTATGTTTTGGATGATGGTGCTGAGACCGATCTGGACTTGGGTCACTATGAGCGATTCACCTCGGGTGTTCTGACGCAGATGAACAATCTGACATCGGGTCAGGTGTTTGACTCGGTGATCAAGAAAGAGCGTAGGGGAGATTATTTGGGTAAGACGGTACAGTTCATTCCTCACGTCACCGATGAGATCAAAGATCGCATCCGCCTTGTGACGGAGAGCAATCCGGATGTGGATGTCTTGATTACGGAGATTGGAGGCACCGTGGGTGACATGGAGGGCTTGCTGTTTTTGGAAGCGCTTCGTCAATATGCGTTGGAAGTTGGCAAGGACAACGTCTGCTTCATTCACGTGACCTTGTTGCCGTTGATCCGCGCAGCAGGAGAAATCAAAACCAAGCCGACTCAGCAATCGGTCGCGAAGCTTCGTGAGATTGGTATTCAGCCCGACATTATCATTTGTCGCACCGAAGCCGAGCTTGATGAAGACAATCGCCGCAAGATCGCGATGTTCTGTAACGTCGAGCATAAGAACGTCGTTGCGTTCCGAGATGTTGATCACTCCATTTACGAATGCCCGATCGATTTGCGTCAGGACAAGATCGACCGATTGGTGGTCGATAAGATTGGTCTAGGTCACACGCCATCACCTGCGCTTGAAGAGTGGGAAAAGTTTGTGAAGCGGGTCATCCACCCGACCAACACCGTGAAGATCGCGGTGGCTGGAAAATACATCGAATTGCAAGACGCCTACAAATCGATCTACGAGTCATTGATTCATGCAGGTGCGCATCACGACACCAAGGTGGAGATTGTTCGGGTCGATTCTGAAGAGATCGAAAGAGATGGTGCTGAGAAAGTCATTGGCAACGTCGATGGCATATTGGTTCCAGGTGGCTTTGGTGATCGTGGAACGGAAGGTAAAATTCTTGCCGCGAAGTATGCTCGCGAGTCGGGCATTCCATACTTCGGGATTTGTCTCGGCATGCAGATTGCGACGATCGAGTTTGCACGAAATGTCTGCGGATTTGAAGGAGCCAATTCCACGGAGTTCGATAAAGTGACGAAGCATCCCGTCATCTGCCTTCAGGAAGAGCAAAAGGGCATTGAAGTGATGGGAGCAACCATGCGACTCGGCGCGAGTAATTCTGTGATCCTGCCAGGCACTAAAGCCGCTGCGCTCTATGGCAACAAAGAGGTGATCAAAGAACGTCACCGTCACCGTTACGAATTCAATCCTGACTATCGCGAGAAAATCGAAGAAGCAGGGATGGTGATCTCATCCGTATCTGAAGAAGAAGGATTGGTGGAGATCGTCGAGTTGGCGGATCACCCGTTTTACATCGGAGCTCAATTTCATCCAGAATTTCAATCGAAGCCAAACCACCCGCATCCGATCTTTGCGGGGTTTGTTGAAGCGGCTTTGAAGCACTCAAAGGATGCGTAGCATCCTGTCGATGGTCAAAGGTCCAAAGTCGAAGGTCGTGCTTTGCGCCTACGCGTAGGCTTTGGCGGACAAGTCGCGCGGATCTGATGCTGCATTGGTAGATAGACCAATGACCAATGGCTACTGACCAGTGACGAGCGCTTCGCACTCAGATCTTCATCAAGTCCGCCTCTTTGGTGGTGGCGAGCTCGTCGACTTTTTTGGTGAAGTCGTTGGTGAGATCTTGGACAGATTTTTCGATGTCTTTTTGGCCGTCTTCGGTGATCTCGTTGTCGGCTTTCATTTGCTTGGCGCCGTCCATGCCGTCTTTGCGAGCGGCGCGGATGCTGACTTTGGCTTCTTCTGCTAGTTGCTTGATCAGCTTGACCATGTCGCGGCGGCGTTCTTCAGAGAGTTCGGGGATGGGAACACGGAGTGAACGATCGGCAGCGGCAGGGTTGAGGCCGAGGTTGCTTTCGCGGATGGCACGTTCGATGTCTTGTGTTGCAGATGGGTCGAAGGGGGAAACCATCAACATGCGTGGTTCAGGAGTGCTGATCACGGCGAGTGTTTTGAGTTTGCTGACGGCGCCATAGGCCTGCACATGAACGTCGATGTTCTCAATGAGCGCTGGGCTGGCTTTGCCGGTCCGCACGGCGGAGAACTCATGCGTGAGGTGATCGATGCTTTTCTTCATCGCTGCTTCGACGGATTTGAGGTGGCTAGCGGGTTCCATGGTAGGTGTAGGGGTAGAGATTGAGTGAGACGGGATGCAGCAGTTCATTCTCCGTGAACGAGAGTGCCGATGGGTTTGCCTTGGAGCCCGTGCGAGAGATTGCCCTCGGGGCCGAGGTCAAAAATGATGATGGGGATGTCGTTGTCCATGCACAGACTGAATGCCGTGGTATCCATGACATTGAGTCGGCTGGAAATGCATTCGCGGAAGGTCACGTTTTCGTAGCGCTTCGCGTCAGGGTTTTTCTTGGGGTCTGAATCGTAAACACCATCGACTTGGGTGGCTTTGAGAATGACATCGGCGCCCATCTCACTGGCGCGGAGGGCTGCGGTGGTATCGGTAGAAAAGAATGGGTTGCCGGTGCCTGCGCCGAAGATGACCACCTTGCCGTCGGAGAGTTGGCGTTCCGCGCGGCGGCGGATAAAAGTTTCCGCGACGTTTTTCATTTCGATGGCCGATTGGACGACACATTTCACTCCCGCGTGGGTGAGGGCGCCTTCGAGGGTGATGGCATTCATCACGGTGGCGAGCATGCCCACGTAGTCGGCGGTGGCCCGGTCCATGCCGCGGCGGATGCGCTGGCGCCGCGCCAGAAATTGCCGCCACCTACCACGATTCCGAGTTCCATTCCTGTATCCACAGCCTCGCGGATTTCCTTCGCGATGCGGTTGACGATTTCAGGTGAAATGTTGTCGTGGGATCCAGGGCCTCGAAGTGCCTCACCGCTGAGTTTGAGAATAGCGCGTTTGAAGGGGCGGGGGTCTTTCGGGGATTTGGACATAGATGGTTCTGTGGCTAGGAGATAAAAGCGAAATCAGTGGTGGGTTGGAAAGAGAAAAGGCGGATCATTCTCCATCTTCATTCGGATTCACCACAAACTCCGCCTCCAGCTCCTTGAGGGTGCTGTTGTTTGGAGTGGTGCCGTTGACTTTGAGGATCACATTGAGTGGTTCTGCTTGGCCGATCTGGTAGGCCTCGAGGGTTTTGCGGATCGCCACAATGGTGAGATTGAGGATTTGGCGCGAAGTGAGATCGACGTCCTCGGGAATGTTCATGTGGGTGACATCGAGGCGAATTTCAAGGCCCTTTGGCACCTTGAGGGCGACGATGCCGATGTTGGCGAGTTCCAGCAGGTTGGCTTCTTTGACGACGTAGTTGTCGTTGTTGGTGGGGATTTGGTGAGGGGTGCGGATGGCAAAGATGAGGACTTCCGGGTAGGCACCTGTCATGGCCATGGGTCGCGCCATCACGCAGGCTTGAAGCGCCTCGCCCGTATCGGAAATGGCCTCGTCGCCGTCGGTGTCGTGAAGACTGAGCGGTTCAAAGATGGGGGTGACCATGATGGTGGTGGCCGAGCTGCTCAGAGCGATCAGAGCAGAGGTCAAAATGACGGCGATGAATGATTTCATGGGCTGATTCTGCCCATGGTTAGGTGAAATTACCAGACGAAAGCGTGTCCTCCAAGCTTGCCAAGTAGGCTTTGACTGAGGTTCTATGGGCTATGGATTTGTTGGAAAAAGCGCGCTGGGTCATCGAGACCGAGACGGAGGGTCTGAATCGGATGTCGGGGAATCTAGGGAAGGGCTTTGAGGATGCGGTCGTGCATCTCCGCAAAACATTGGAGAACAAGGGGAAGGTTGTTGTCGTAGGCGTCGGCAAGTCGGGGAACATTGGGCACAAGATTGCGGCAACACTCAATTCCACGGGTGCTACGGCGGTGGTCATGGATTCAATGAACGCGCTGCACGGAGACCTCGGGATTTTGAGTGATGGTGATGCGGTGCTTGCGATGTCTTATTCTGGTGAAACCCAAGAGCTCTTGAATCTAATTTCATTCATCAAACGATTCGACGTGAAGATCATCGCGCTGACGGGCAAGCCCGACTCTACTTTGTCGAGTTTGAGCGATTTCACCTTGGACACTTCAGTGAACCGTGAGGCTTGTCCTTTGAATTTGGCGCCGACGTCATCTTCGACGGCGATGCTGGTAATGGGTGATGCGCTTGCGATGGTCTTGTTAGAAGCGCGAGGGTTTACAGAAGATGATTTTGCTCGGTTCCATCCGGGAGGATCATTGGGGAGAGCCTTACTGACCAAGGTTTCCGATATCATGCGATCTGGCGAAGACTTGCCGACGGTTGATGAGTCGGCGGATGTCTTTGGGGCTTTGGATGCGATGAACCAAGCGAGAGCAGGTGCGTGTTTGATTTTGAAGGGCGATGGTAGCCTCGCTGGGATTTTCACCCACGGGGACTTTGCGCGTAGCTATCGTGTGGACCCGCAGCTGGGAGGGAAGCCCGTGGCGGATTTGATGACGAAAGATCCGATCTCTGTTGAATCAGGTGATCTTGCGGTCGAGGTGCTCCGGAAGCTTGGGGAAAGTCGAGTGGATGACATCGTGGTCAAGGATCCCGATGGGAAGCCAGTTGGCTTGATTGATAGCCAGGACTTGGCGCGATTGAAGATTGTTTAGCTTCGAGGAACTCGAAGCTGTTCCTGGTTTCGGCTTCGTCGCCCCGACATGTCGGGGTTGGGTTCCTAGTTCTTGGTTCGCCTGCGGCTGTGGATTCGGTGCTGCGGGCCGCGGCATCCTACCGGTTTGGTAGTCTGCCACCAATGACTGATGACAACTGACCAATGACGAATCAAAGACTACGGTCTACGAGCTCTTTTTTGAGGTCGCTGATGAACTCGTCGAGTGATTTGGTGCCGAGGTCTTGTCGGTCGCGGTGACGGACGGAGACGGTGCCTTCTTCGACTTCGCGTTGTCCAAGAACCAGCATGTAAGGGACGCGGTCGAGGCGGGCGTTGCGGATCTTGGCTCCAATCTTGTCCGATGTGCGGTCCACGGTGAGACGGACACCGATATCAGCCAACTTGGCAGCGGCCTCTTCGGCGGCTTCCGCGGTTTTATCGGAGATCGGGAGAATGCGCACCTGCTCGGGGGCGAGCCAGGCAGGAAATTTACCCTCGAAGTGCTCGATGAGCAGTCCAGTGAAGCGTTCCATTGAGCCGAATGGCGCGCGGTGAATCATGACGGGAACGTGCGGCTGGTTGTCAGCGCCGACGTAGCTGAGGCCAAATCGGACAGGGAGGTTGTAGTCGACCTGCACGGTGCCAAGCTGCCAATCGCGGCCGATCACGTCTTTGACGACGAAGTCAATTTTCGGGCCGTAGAAGGCGGCTTCGCCGATCTCTTCGGTGTATTCGACGCCCATTTTCTCGACGGCATCGCGCAGTGCAGCTTCCGCTTTGTCCCAGTTTTCCGGGGAGCCGACGTATTTGTCGGAGCCAGGATCGCGGAGTGATAGTCGAACTCGGTAGTCACTCATGCCCAGTGTGTTAAGAACCTTTTTCACGAGATCCAAACAGCCAGAAACCTCAGCGGCGACTTGGTCTGGGGTGCAGAAAAGGTGGGCATCGTCTTGGGTGAATCCTCGGACGCGGGTCATACCTCCGAGCTCGCCCGACTGCTCCCAGCGATAGACCGTGCCGAACTCGGCGAGGCGGACGGGGAGGTCCCGGTAGGAATGATGATCGCTCGCAAAAATCTTGATGTGATGCGGGCAGTTCATCGGTTTGAGCATGTAGCCTTCGTAAGTGCCATCCTCGAGACCATTGATCAGCGTGGCGCAGGTTGCGTCCTCATCAGCCAGCTTTTCGAGTGTATCGCGCTCGGCGATCGCTGGATATTGGCTTTCTTGGTAGTATGGGAAGTGGCCGGAAGTGCGGTAGAGGTCGAGTTTGCCGATGTGCGGGGTGAACACCTGCATGTAGCCCTGCTTGTCGAGTTCCTCGGTGATGAAATCTTGGAGGGCGCGGCGAACGAGGGCGCCTTTCGGTTTCCAGAGGATCAGGCCTTGGCCGACCATTTCGTCGATGTGGAACAAGCCCAGTTCGCGGCCAAGTTTGCGATGATCGCGCTTTTTGGCCTCTTCGAGGCGTTCGAGGTGGTCCATGAGCTCTTCCTTCTTGGGGAAAGCCGTTCCGTAAACCCGCTGGAGCTGACCTTTGGATTCATCGCCCAAGTAGAAGGATGAGGAAACCGACATCAGCTTCACGTTTTTGCACTTCGAGGTGTAGCCCATGTGAGGGCCGGCGCAGAGGTCGATGAAATCGCCATTTTGGAAGCAGGAGATTTCCTCGCCTTCGGGAATCTTGTCGATGAGATCCAGTTTGAAACGTGATGGATTTTCCGGGCGTTCGCTGAGTCCACCGAGTCGACCACTTTCGGCCATGGCCTTGGCTTCATCACGGGAGATCACCTTGCGCTCGAACTGTTGGTTTTCCTTGGCGACCTTCTTCATCTCCGCCTCGATCTTCTCGAAATCGTCCGGAGTGATGCGGTGTTTCATCTCGAAGTCGTAGTAGAACCCGTTTTCGACTGGAGGGCCGTAAGCAAACTGGGCGTCGGGCCAGATCCGTAAGATGGCGGTGGCCATGACGTGGGCGCAGGAGTGGCGGAGGCGCTCCAGGTCGGTCATCTGCTGGCGTTCGTCGAGGGTCTTGCGTTCGTTCATGTGCGGGGAGAGAGAAAGCTGGAGGCGGGGGAATATTCAAGGGTAAATAGGGTTTTGCCGCCTGTTCTTGGTTCTTTGTTCGTGATGCTTGTGTGAAGGGGGAACCGCAGATGGACGCAGATGAATGGGATGGTGTGGCTCCGCCACGTTCTTGGTGCTTCGGGCTTTGGGCTGAGCAAGGGTGGACGGAACGGCTTTCGCTTGCGCTTTCCTTCGACGTTCAGAGTTGGATGTTCGATGTTGGACGTTCGAGCCGTCTCAGGCGTATCCGCATTCTAGTCGATTTCACACAGCACTCATCTTGTGTTCACAATAGGCCAGCAGTCTCACGGCGATATGTTTATTGCTCATGTTCCTGCGGGGTATTTGTTGTCGAAGGTCTGCCAGAAACGGGTGGGGGAGAAATCACGCGCGTTGGTGATGTGGTGCATTTTGGCGGGGAGCATCATTCCGGATTTGGACATGATCTATTTTTGGATGATGCAAGAGCGAGCGGTTCATCATCATCTCTATTTACCGCATTTGCCGTCGGTGTGGATTGGGGTGTTGATGGTGGGTGGATTGATTTCGTTGATCACCAGAAAGCAGATTTGGGGGCAAGGTGCATGGTGGATGTTTGTGGGAGCGATGTTTCACCTTTTGCTCGATACCTTGGTGGGCGGGATTGCGTGGCTGCATCCGTTTGATGACACCTTGTTTCATCTTGTGGATGTCCCTGCGACGCAGTCGTGGTGGGTGATGAGCTTTGTGCTGCACTGGACATTTTTTGCTGAGATCCTGATCTGCATCGCCTCGGGATTAGTTTTCTTGCTGCAAGATGCTGATAGGCTGGTTAGGTTTCTCAACCGTATGAAACGAATTTTCATGCTCTGCATATTGCCGGTTTTAGGCATCGCCATTGCTTTTGTGGGCTTAATCTATGATGTCCTGTTCGCGGGTATTCCCTATCTAGATCCAACGCCTGAGATGCAGGCGAGATACGACACTCACAGCATGATTGCTGCATGTTTTTATGTGATTGGCGGTATCGCCCTACTGGTTGGTTTGATAGTTGTTCCGCTTGTTGCAATTATCAACCATCGAAGGACAGTCAAACTTCCTCCAAGTGGAGCGTCTGCCAATGACTGAGAATTATCGCTTCGCTTTCGGGGTGCCGAAGAACTTAGTGACGTCGTTCACCGAGCGGGTGTTGAAGACGTCTTCTTTTCTCAGCCAGCCTTTGCGGGCGAGGCGGGTGCCGATGCCGAGGTAGTGGAGTCCTTGAGTGGAGTGGGCGTCTGGGTTGATGGAGCAAAGAACGCCTTTGTCTCTTGCTCGTTTCCACCAACGCCAGTCCATGTCGAGCCGCCAGGGGTTGGCGTTGAGTTCGATGATGGTGTTGGTTTCGGCAGCACAGTCGATGATGGTGCTGTGGTCGATGCTGTAGCCATCGCGCTGGAGGAGGAGTCTGCCGGTGGCGTGACCTAACATGGTGACATGCTCGTTCTCCATCGCTTTGCAGATGCGCTGAGTCATGTCTTTTTCGGTCATGCTGAACGAGCTGTGAACCGAGGCGACGGTGTAATCGAGTTTGTCGAGGAGCTCGTCTTCGTAGTCGAGCGAGCCATCCTTGAGGATGTCCACTTCATTGCCGGCGAAGAGGCGGAAGTTCGTGAAGCTTTTGTTGAGTTTGGCGATCTCTTCGATCTGTTGAAGGAGTCGTTCTTCGCTGAGACCATTGGCGATGGTCATCACTTTCGAGTGATCGGCGATGCCAAGATACTGCATGCCGAGCTCCATGGCTTCATCGGCCATTTCCTCGAGGGTATTGGACCCATCAGAGGCGGTGGTGTGGTTGTGAAAGGTGCCGCGAAGGTTTTCAAGTTCGAGCAGGCGGGGGAGTTTGCCGTCTCTGGCGACATCGATTTCGCCACGGTCTTCTCGCAGTTCGGGGTCGATGTAGTTCAATCCTAGCGCCTGATAGATGTCGCGTTCCTCGTAGACGTTTTCAGGTGCTTTGGCGTCGCTGTCTTCGAGCGGAGTGAACCCGTATTCGTTGAGCGAGAGCCCTTGTTTGCGTGCCAGTGAGCGAATCGCGACGTTGTGTTCTTTTGATCCCGTGAAATACATCAGGGCATAGGGGAACTCTTTGTCGGACACCGCACGGAGGTCGCAAAGGAGGCCTGTCTTCAATCGCACCGAGGCCTTGGTGTCGCCGCAGGCGATGATGGAATCGATGTTGGGGATGGTCGTGAAGTCTTCACAGACGAGCTTGCTTTCCTTGGTGGAGACCAAGAAGTCGATGTCGTGCACGGTTTCCTTGGCTCTGCGATAAGATCCAGCGACGGCGACGCGGCTGACCTCGGGGTGCATTCGGAGGAGTTCGAGGATTTCGTTGACGGTCGGGGTGACATCCCCGAGGAGGAATCGGCCAGCGAAGGACTCTTTCTGTCGGATGGAATCGAGGATCTTGTCCTGGGTCTTTTTTCCAAAGCCCGCAAGTTCGGCGACCTTGCCGTCATCGCATGCTTGTTTCAGATCATCGAGGGATCCGACGCCGAGTTTCTTGTGGAGGGTTTTGACTTTCTTCGGACCGAGGCCTTGGAGGTCGAATAAGTCAAACAAGCCTTCGGGGAATTCGGAGCGAAGGTTTTGGTGAAAATCGAGGGTGCCAGTGGAGGCGAGTTCATGGAGTTTGTCCTGGAGTGCATCACCAATGCCCTTGATGCCTTTGAGCTCGTTGTCTTTGGCGAGTTGCACGATATCGCCATCGAAATTGCGGACGACATCAGCGCCATTGCGGTAGGCGCGGACTTTGAAGGGGTTCTCGTCTTTGAGTTCGAGGAGTAGGGCGATTTCTTCGAGGACTTCGGCTAGGTCGTCGCGGGACATGTTATTGATGGGGGGGGGAGGTGTCGGTAGATCGAGCTGATCCACCCTACTTTTTTATGGATTTAGCGGGTTGGGACGACTTCGACGGTGAATCCTTTGAGGTAGCTCGTTTCGGGGAGAGTGATCATGACCGGATGATCTTTCCGTTGGCTGTGCTCTGCGACGAGGCGGATCGATTTCTTGGCATCGACTGAGGCATCGCCAAGGTTTTGGAGGAACAGTTCACGTGACGCGTGATGAGAACAGCAGAAGGTCGAGAGGACGCCGCCTTTGCTGAGCAGTTTGAGGGCGCGAAGGTGGATCTCTTTGTAGCCTCGCATCGCATCGTGCAGCGTTTTCTTGTTTCGGGTGAAACTCGGTGGATCGAGGATGATGAGATCATATTCCTCTTTGCAGGTCTTGAGGAAGTCGAAGACGTTGGCCTCGACCACATCGATTTCGACGTCGTTGCGTTTGGCATTTTCACGCGCGGCCTCACAGGCGACGCCTGAGACATCGACAGCGGTGACGCTGGTGGCGCCAGCCTTCATGCAGGCGAGCGCGAATCCGCCTTGGTTGGTGAAGCAGTCGAGAACACGTTTGCCTTTGGCGAGCTTTGCGACTTCGGCATGGGATTGGAGCTGGTCCAGGTAGAGGCCGGTTTTTTGTCCATCGACGAGATCGATTTCGAAATCCAGTCCGTTGCAGTGAACCACGAACGGGCCGGGGTTTTCGCCATGAAGCATTGAGATTCCCGGTTCCATGCCCTCAGCTTTGCGGAAGGGGGAGTCGTTGCGGAGGACTATGGAGGACGGATTGAGCACTTCGATCAGCGCGTCACGGATCAGGTGACGTCGTTGATCCATCGCTAGGGTCAGCGTTTGCACGACCAAGTGCTCGCCGTATCGGTCGATAATCAGACCTGGGATGCCATCGGACTCGCTCCAGACCAGGCGGGCGAGCTTGGTATCGATGCCGATGTCTTCACGGTGGGTGATGGATTGTTGTATGCGGCGTTGGAAGAAATCGAGGTCGAGATCTTGTTTGCGGCGTGAAAAGCGTCGGGCGACGATTTGAGATTCCGGGTTGTAGATGGCTGAGCCGAGTGGGCGGTCGCGGAAATCCTTGAGTGTCACCACATCTCCGGGCTGGGGTTTTCCGAAGGATTTCTTGATTTCAGTCGCATAAACCCATTCGTGTCCGTGGAAAATGCGTGCTCTTGGAGCGATGATAAGGCCTGCCATAGGCAGAGAATCTGGTCTGAGGGTGGGGACTTTGTCGAATGCGAATCGACAGGTATTCTTCCATCAGGACGATTTCCTCTTGATCCCGAGAGCCGAAGCCCGTAGCCAGTGGTCACCAGCTATGGGTCAACAACACAGAAAAGTCACCAAACGTCGCCGTCGCGCTAAATATGTTAAGCGTAAAAAAGAACAGGCAAAGCTTGGCGGGATCGTGAAAAAGTCTTCGGCGAATAAGTCGAAAGCTAAAGCGGAACCGGCAAAGAAAGCAGCGAAAAAGGCTGCCACTAAGAAAGCAGCAACCAAAAAGGCACCTGCTAAGAAAGCAGCGAAAAAGGCTGCCAAGAAGGCCGCCAAAAAAGCACCTGCTAAAAAGGCCGCCAAAAAAGCAGCAAAGAAGGCTGAGTAATCTTAGCGATTCTTTCACAACTGAATTTCAGAACAGGTCACCCAATTGGGTGGCCTGTTTCTGTTTTGGGTGATGGTTGACGAAGGGCAAGATGCGATGCAGGTTTTCGGCATGTCAGCGACTGTGAACTACAAAGTGGGCAACGAGAAGCTCGTCCGTGTATTGGATGGGGCATCGGCGCACTTGCGAGGATTGCTCGAGCGGCAGGGTCGTCCTGACGGAGGATTGCGGATCGCGGTGGTTGGTGGTGGGTGTTCGGGACTTCAGTATAAGATGGATTTGGTCGATGGCCCCAGGGATCGCGACATATTGATTCCCAGCAATGGGGTGAATGTCGTGATTGATCCCAAGAGCGCCCTGTTTGTCAGTGGTAGTGAATTGGATTATTCCGATGATTTGCAGCAGGGTGGATTCAAAGTGAGCAATCCGAATGCGGTCGTCACTTGCTCCTGCGGTGAGAGTTTTGCGGCTTAGGCTTCGTAATCACGGTATCGCGAGATGTGTGTGATCATGGAATTCAAACCAATCTTATCCATGGAATCGCTTGAATCGTGTTTGCAGGATGATGGATTTCTGCTCATCTTCTAGGAACATGATTCGTTATTGCAAATTGCTATCTCTCGGAACGGCCCTTGCGTGGATGGCTGTCGGGCATGTGCATGCCAAAAACGAGCCAGAGACGGGTTCAAAAATGGATTCGCAAGACATCAAGGTATGGATTGATGACTTGGATCACCCATCATTTGAGAAGCGGGAAGCCGCCTCAAGAAAACTGTGGGAAGTTGGTGAAAAAGCCCGGTCCATGCTGGAAGAGCTGGTCGATGGCAAAAGCCCTGAATCCGCTTATCGAGCTAGGCAGTTGCTGCACAAATTGGATTTGTTCATTCGCCCCGACACCAATCCTGAATTGGTCAAATTGATTGAGGAGTATCAAACGGCATCTGCGGTTAGTCGGAAGTCGCTTTTTCAAAAGATTCGAGCTCTCCGCGCATGGCCCCAACTGCTTCGATTGTATGCAGAGGAAAAAGACCCATACATTCGCAAGACGTATGCATCATCGATGAGCGCGATTGCGATGCAATCGGCGCGTGAGGAAATCATCAAAGGAGACGATGACAAGGCCTTGGAGATTTTGAAAATGGCGCCCAGAGATACCAGCGGCCTGAATGCACTCGCCTATTTTTACTGGCTAAGAGGAACGATTCAAGAGGAGTGGAAGAAAGCGGCAGAAACCGAAGGCAAAGATGCAGCGATGTGGCGCTTGGCGATGGCGAGAGCGATGGGGGACTTGCCAGCAGCGATGCGTGAAGCTGAGTTGGCAGATGACCGAACAACATCTGCAGCGATGGCAGCATTGATGGGAGATCCAATTCCATGGTTGATGAGCTCGGGAGAGTTCAAACGAAATGAGCACAACCGAATTCTTCCGCTCTATTTGGAGTTGGCGAGAAAGCGGTGGTTGGGACAAGAGATTGATGATTTGGTGTTGCGTGAGTTGTCAGGAAAATTGTCATCCAACAGCACGCGTATCAAAGGGCTTGCGATGAATTCATTGTTCTTGTTGAACCGCACGGAACTTGCTGAGTCCGCTTTGGAGAAATCTTCGCCGGTGAACGCCTTCAATCATTACCTGGCGTTGGAGAGGATTGATGAAGCATTAGCGATCATGGGATTGAACGAGGATGTTTCCAAAAACGGCGCCTGGATTGATAAGTTGGTAGGATTTCTGGAATCGAATAATTTGGAAGATGGATTCGCTGGGTCACGGCAGTCGGAGCAACTGGTGACTTACATTGGATTTTTGGATAGCCGAGGGTTGGTGGACGAAGGATTTGATTTGCTGGCTCCTCGGTTCATGAAGCTGGCAAAAAAACATGAGGAGGTGTTTGTTGGGCTGATTTCGGAGTTGCTCGTGAAAATAGGTGGAGCGCCAACTTTAGGTCATCGTCTAGCGAGCGAGTGGGCGGGAGAAGATGAAGGTCGTTGGGATCAATTGCGCCTAGCTGTCTTTGATGCGGACGTCAATGGCGAGAAATGGTGGCGGTGGATGGTGAAGCTGGATCCTAAGGTTTCCTTTGATGAACGGATGCGCGGGCTACTGACCTTGTATCGGATCGGGCCAGACCCAAAGAGGATGCGGGAGTCATGGATGCAACGTGCATGGAAGCACATTGATGATCAGGGCGAGGGTGCTGGAGAATTGTTGGCAATCGTTTCGCAATTGGAAGCGACGGTTGGGCATGTGGAAGGAAGTTTGCGGGCGTGGGATGCATTGCCTGATGATCAGAAGGATATTGTGTATTGGGTTCAACGCATGATGCATTTGTCAGCGGCTGACCGTTGGGGGGATGCGGCAGATACGATCCTGAAAATCATGGATGATTCCGCGAAGTCGGGTCGGGTGGCACCAGCAGAATTGCATGCCTATGCGGCGTCTGCCTTGAGGAAAGCTAAGCGCAATCAAGAAGCTCAAAAGCATGACCGATTGGCTGAGAAGCTATCGCTTGGACAAACTGAAACCATGATGCGCGTGGCCAATGGTTATGCTTACGGGTTGGATTATGAGCGCGCGAACATCTGGTGGGAAAGAATGCTGATTTTCGCCGAGGCGAATGATGAGGATTTTGCGAGCTTCTCGTTGATTTATGGTGAGTCATTGATTCATCAAGGCGAGTGGTCCAAGGCCGCATCCATCATGGAGGTCGTCACCGCGAGTCATGCCGAGTCAAACTACGGCCTGCCATTTCCACTCTCCTACATGCATCAACGATTGAAGGCAGATGTTTGCCGAGCGCTCAGCCGTTTGCCAGAAGATCGTGAAGCATCGGTCGAGCTGTTACGAGATACTCATCAACGTTACATGACGGATGGTGTGTTGGCGGATTTCTTTTATCCAGCATTGAGACAAGAGGGATTGGTGAAATATCACGACGAGTGGTTTGAAAAGACATGGAGTCATTTTGAAAAATCGCTTCAGAAATACCCACGCGCTCACAACACATGCAATACCGCTGCATGGTTTGGTTCACGTGCTCAACGCCAGCTCGAAAAATCTGAGAAGTATCTCAAGAGTGCGTTGGATGAGTATCCGTATCAACCTGCTTATCTCGACACCATGGCTGAAATTCAATTTGCCAAAGGCGATCGAAAGAGCGCTCTGACTTGGTCGAAGCGGTCGATCAATTACGAGCCAGATCAGGCAGAGCTTAGAAGGCAGCATTACCACTTCTTGGCGGATCCGATGCCGAAGTGATTCAGGACAGCTGAGCGCTTTGCTGAGCAGCGTTGTAGATGTCCTCACGGTAAATAAGCGAGAGTGAACCGGCGGTGATTTCTGGCAGCGCTCCAATATTGCGTAGTCCGGCTAATACCCATGTCGCTTTTTCTACAGTCGGTTGGTTCACGTTGTTCCCGTGGAAGACGTGGAATGAGTTGTGGGTATCATTGCTGTCATCGGTGACGAGTCTGCCCGACAGGCTATTGTTTAGAACTTGCGGTGATGCGCCTGTGTAAGCGGGCATGGACAAGATCTTCACGAGGTCGTCGCGGAACTCTGGGTCTTGGCAAAGTTTGCACGCTTCAAGCAAAGCTGCGACCAATTGGATGGAGTCGATTTTGCGCTCTTTAAGAAATCGGCCGGACACCAGAAGAACTTTTTCTGGGTGTCCTTGTGAGAGTTCGGCAGAGGTGACTAGGCACCAGCCTGAGCCATTGATGATTGCTTCGGAGTTCCATGGTTCGCCCACGCAGTAACCATCGATGTGGCCCGACTTGAGTTGCCGAGGCATCAAGGGCGGGGGAAGGAAGACGATTTCGACATCCTTGGGTGATTGGATGTTGTAGCGTTTCAGCCAGGCGTGGAGAAGGATGTGGTGTGAGGAATAGCGGTGAGTCGCGGCCAGAGTGAACGGCCGGTCTTTTTTCCACGAGTATGACAAGAAGTCGCGGAGCCCATCACCTTTGCCAATTTGATCCTGGTTGAGTTCATTGCTCAGCGTGATGGCGTTGCCGTGGAGATTGAGGATGAGCGGCACAGCGATGTCGCAGCGCAGTTCGCTGAAACCCAACCCTAGGGCAAATGCGATGCCTGCGATGGATTGAGAGGCATCGAGTTCGCCGTAATAAATCTTATCACGCACGCTGGCCCACCCGAGTTCTCGCGACAATCTGACATTGAGTCCGTGCTTTTCGAAAATGCCCAATTCCTTTGCCACAGCAATGGGTGCGCAGTCGCTGAGTGGCACAAAACCCAAGCGCAGCGGGAACTGGGAATTTGTAATGCTGGACTTGGCGGTGACCATCGTAACTCAGGCCAGAGCGCGTAGAATGCCAATTCCGCACATTTGGCATATCTGCTGCTCATTTTTTACACGGTTTCTCCAGAAATCTGCTCTGTTATGGATTGGGTCCCCGATTTGCGCCAACTGAGAGCCTTTGTTGCGGTTGCCGAAGAGGGCAGCTTTACATTGGCTGCTCGTCGTATCTTTGTGACTCAGTCAGCAGTCAGTCATTCGCTGCGAACTCTCGAGCAGCAGCTCTCATGTCGGCTTCTGGATCGATCCGGAAAAAGAATTGCCGTGACACCCGAGGGCGAATTGTTGCTGAAACGGTGCCGCCGTGTGATTCATGAGTTGGATCAAGCAGGTCGCGATCTCGATGGTCTGCGCCGGTGGGGACAGACTCGAATCCGGGTGGGTGCGCCACACAGTCTTTGTCATTTTTTGATCCCATCGGTCTTGCGAGAATTCCGCGATTGTTTTCCACGCTGCGAGCCCGTGTTGGAGTCGGGTGATACCAGCACGATGCTCGACCGCCTTTCACATTCTGAGTTGGATTTGGTTGTCGGTTTGAAACCACGCAGCCGTGGTGAAGATGCTTATCGGCCGATGTTCAAAGATCGTTTGGCGTTGGTGGTTTCGCCGTTTCATCCATGGGCTGCTGAAGGTGCTGTGATTGATCCCGCAGACGAGGATCAACAATTCATCATCTACGCCAAAGCCACCGAGACGCATCGCTTGATCGATGATTGGTTGAAGCGAGGCGGGGATACCCACAGCAAGAAGCCATTGATCTTGGGTGACATGCAGGCGATCAAAGAGATGGCCAAGCTTGGGCTCGGAGTTGGGATTGTGGCGCCGTGGGTGGCAGCCAAAGAGATCAGTGAGGGCGCTCTCAAAGTCGTCAACATGGACGGTCCCAGCATTGAGCGCGAGTGGGGGGTGTTTCACTCGCCAAAGCGTCAGCCGAGCCTCGTGGAGGAAGCTTTCATCGGGCTCTGCGAAATGGCGTTTTTCGTGATGCCATCAGGCAGCGAGGACGCGCCTAACAGAGTTGGGTGAGCCGGTCGACGAAGATCAATTCTCGAAGAACTTCAGTAAGTCTTCGCGCGACTTTTTGAGGTCGTCCGGATTGGTGTAAAACATGTGGCCGCCTTCGTAATAGACTGTTGAGATGTTCTCTTTGGTCGCATCTGGTAGTTCCAGCATGTGCCGGACTGAATACGCGACACTTTCCGGAGGTGTTGCGAGATCGGTGTATCCTGCCATCACGAGAACTTTCAATTTTGGGTTGTCGCGCAGAGCGGATTCGAGTCGGTCGCTTACATTGGCAATGCGGTTATTGCTATTCCAGTTCCATGGGTGGACTTTGCCGGTTATGATTTCATAAGGTTGCTCTTCTTTGTAACCGATTTCGCGTCCGAGGTAATCGAGCATTGCGGTTGAGAACGCACCTTTGGCGAGTGAGAATGACGGATCGTAAGAGGCATAAGTTGTGTTGTTGCTCGTGGCAGCCCATGCCACGCGAGCATCGAATCGGCCAAGCACGATGTTCTTATCACTGAGCAACTCCGCGCGAAATTGTGAGGCTGTTATGCGTAGGTGATTTTTGACCCAGGTGTCCTTGCTGATTGAAGTGAAGGTTTCGAGGCGTGATGCGATGTCTTCTTTGGTTTCTTGGTTGATCGCATTTCCTTGAGTGAGTGCTTGCGTGTAATCGCCGTAGGCAAATTCCGTGACGTCCTTGATGAGTTTGTCGCGATCTCCAGTGACCTTTTTGTGGTAGTGAGCTGTGGTCGCGAATGTCGGTAAAAAGATCGAGTAGGCGAGGTCGCTGCCTTGATCATTTTGCAGCGTGCGGAAGTCGAGCAGCGCAGAAAGCAGCACCACGCCATTGAGGCTCATGCCGTAGCGCGATTGCAAATGTTTTGAAAGTCCAGCTACGCGAATGCCACCGTAGGATTCGCCGAGAAGGTATTTGGGAGATGCCCAGCGATCATTCTCCGTGATCCATTTGCGGACGAAATCGCCAACGGATTCGATATCGGCATTCAGTCCGTGGAATTCTTTCGCTTTGGTGTCTTTTTCAGCACGGCTGTAGCCAGTGGAGACCGGGTCGACGAATATCAGATCGCACACATCGAGTATGCTGAACGGGTTGTCTTTGAGCGTGACGGGAGGTTTGGGAGCTTGGGTGCCATCGCCGGGCAGATCGAGGACGCGGGGTCCGAGCATGCCGATGTGTAGCCAGACCGCCGACGATCCAGGGCCGCCGTTGAATGCGAATAGCACAGGTCGACTGACTGAGTCTTTAACGCCGGTCCGCAGATAGCTTGTGTAGAAGATCGATGCTTTGGGTTTATCGTCATCATCCTTGAGAATTATTTTTGCGGCAGTGACCTCGTATGGGATTTTTTTGCCATCGATCGTGATTTCAGCGTTTTTGGAGACCGGCTGAGTTTCTTTGAACGCTTGATCCTCAGTTTTTTTGTTATCGGGAGATGGCTTCGCCGAATCTTCAGCGTGAGCGCACAAATTGAGAGCGAGGGCTGCGGTGAGTGTGATGAACGGGTGGAAAGATTTCATTCGGATCATGAGGATGTATGCATTGGAGCCTGAATTGGAGCGAAGTCAATCGATAGCGTTGTTTGCCATAAATCACCAAAACAGGCCATTTCAGCGAATATTACGAATACAGGCCCTCATTGTGTCTACTTGTTACAATATATGTAATGCGGAGTCGGTAAAAGTGTGTGGATGCCCCTGTTCATTGGTGTTGCTGCGATTGTCATTGAGTGGCGACCATCCTGAAGTGCTTACCGTCTGCCCTCTAGGTATGCTTTGGTTTCGCCGTCCACGGAGAATGACCCTGTCCCGTAGGCTTCAGCGGCTTCACCTTGGTTGACTAAGTATTCGTAGATTTTGACGGGCTTCACGCCCACGACCTGTGACATCAGGTAAACTCGGATCGTCATGGCTTCTTTGCCTGTGCCGCCATCGAGTGGCTTTGTTGAGAACTGAACCAGGTTTTGCTTTGATCTGGCACCGCCGATGACGAGTTCCGCTTGCTTGTCGTTGGCGAATGAATGTTTGCTGAGCGCATTGATACGGACCTCCACCTCCCTGTTTGGGCAGAATACGTAGACTTTGGCGATGAATTCGGGTTCTTGGATTTCAACGGGTTTTGCGGGTATTTTGCCGTTTGGCAGCAATTCGGGCGTTGATTTGATGTATTTCAGGTTCCCTTCACTGAGTTCTTTGCGGACATCATCGAGTGAAACTAGGCTCACGAAGCTCATCGTGTCGTATTTCCACGCGGGTCCACTGCCGATGTAGGAAATGGCCAGCAGGTTGTCCTGAGTGGGTTTGCCGACCCCAAAATCGACTTTACCGAAATAGTAGGATTTTGCCGTTGGTCCATTGCGGATCGTTGTCAGGTATTTCAGCGGTTTGATCTCTGGTGGTGTTCCCGGGAGGTCGAAAATGGCTGTCGGAAAGCGCTTTTTCTCGGATAAAATGCGGTTTTTGACTTCGATTTGTCGATGCAGTGCCGTCACCTGCTTCCAGGCATCGGCATTCTTCGTCACCATGGAATTCCTCCACTGTCCGTAAGTACGCTCCAAAATGGGGCGAAGTTCCTCTTCAGCGGGTAAAAATCCGGCTGTGAGTAGAAAGATGACACAAAAATGGCGAATCATGAGAAAACGATTCGACAAGATGCCCCATTTCACAACAAACAAATTGCAGCAGGTTGATGGTTGTTCGGCTTGCGGAGTTTGATTTGAGCATGACAAACGTTTTAAAGAAGGTCGCCCCAATCGGCGAAGAGCGCGAC
Source organism: Luteolibacter sp. (assembly GCA_043566505.1). GTDB lineage: Bacteria > Verrucomicrobiota > Verrucomicrobiia > Verrucomicrobiales > Akkermansiaceae > Luteolibacter. The sequence goes on from CP121322.1 coordinate 2,903,091, forward strand.
AAGGAGATCCTCAAGGATGCCGCGACCTACATTTATCAAGAGCGCCCGCAAGGTCCTGTGCAGGCGCATGTTTTTTTTCCTGAGGAGAAGCCAAAAGCCCCGCGTCCTGTGGTGGTCTTCTTCCATGGTGGTTTCTGGGATGTACCCACGCCGACCCAGTTTGTCCCTCACTGCCTCCATTTCGCGAGCCGTGGTGCGGTCGCGATTGCTGCGGAGACGCGCACGGCCAACCGTCATTCGACCACAGCCCTAGAAGCCATTGAGGATGCTCGTGACTTGATTCGTTGGATTCGTCACAACGCCGACACATTCGAGCTCGACCCAGATAACATTGTGGTGGGTGGTGCTGCTGGCGGCGCCCTACTCGCACTGATGACCACCATGCCCAAGCCAAAGCATTTGCCACCAGTGGATGGCCTAGAATGCACCGCTACGGCGATGCTGTTGTTTAGCTCGGTGGTGAACCCTACCGCCAAAGGTAACGCTAGAGGACGCTTTCCAGACGTCAAATCGGCCAAATTGCACAGCCCGCTTCATTCGGTGCGCCGCAAATTGCCTCCGATCCTCGCCTTTCACGGCAAGGGAGATCGAATTGCGCCGTTCAGCGATGTTGATAAATTTTGCCGAAAAATGAGGTTTTGGGGAAATGATTGTGAGTTGATTGACTTCGAGAAAGCCGATCATAGCTTCTTCAACTTCAACGTGAGTCACGACAATTTCGAGGCGACAATTGGAGCAGCAGACCGATTTTTGGTGGCGCACGAAATTCTCGAACCCGAGGAATCTTAAGATTAGGTCTGAGATCCTCTGGCTGGTGCATTTCCTGCTTGGCTAAAGTCTCATCCTGTCTTCTCCTGCGCGCATACAATTTTAGGCAAATCCCCTACGTTTTAGCACGATTATGAATCCATTTTATCATCCCAGCACCCCATTGGTTCCAGGCTCGCTGCATGACCTGCGTCAAGAACACGACAACTGCGGCATGGGCGCCATTGCTCATCTCAAGGGAGAGCGTAGTCGGCGGATCTTGGATCTCGCCTTGGAATCAGTTTGCTGCATGACCCACCGTGGTGCTGTCGATGCAGACATGAAGACGGGCGACGGAGCTGGCGTGTTGACTCAACTGCCCCACAAGCTGTTTTTAAAAGAAGTAGAAAAATTTGGACAAGTCCTTGATAATGAGAAGGATCTGGCGGTTGGGGTGTTCTTTTTCCCCAACAACAACGAGGAGGTAGAGAAGCGGGTCAAAAGCTTGGTGGAGGATGTGATGAAGCGTCGTTCCGTCGAGATCATTGGTTGGCGTGAGGTGCCTCAGAACCTGGATGCCTTGGGAGAGGTGGCGTTGGCGACCCTTCCCAATATCCAGCACCTATTGTTGAAGAATGCCACAGGCAAGGAGGCGATGGACTATGAGCGTCAGCTTTATCTATGTCGCCGTGAGATTGAGCGTGAAACCAAAGATATTCCCGGTTTTTACATCCCGACCCTCTCGAGTCGCCTGATTTCCTACAAAGCCTTGGCGATGCCAGCAGCGCTTCGTGCCTTTTACAAAGATTTTGAGAATCCAGATTACCAAGTTTCGATTGCTCTCTACCACCAGCGCTTTTCCACCAACACCTTCCCTGCATGGCCGTTGGGTCAGCCGTTCCGGATGATGTGTCACAACGGAGAGATCAACACCGTTGAGGGCAACCGCAATTGGATGACTTCGCGTGAGGAGTTCTTTGAATCTCCCCTTTGGGGCAAGGACATCGATTTGGTGAAGGATTTGATTCGTCATGGTGAGTCGGATTCCGCATCGCTCGACCATGCGCTTGAGCTTCTGATTCTCTCGGGCCGCTCGCCTGAGCACGCCATGTGCATGTTGGTGCCACCAGCATTCCGCAACGACAACGACATCTCCGAAGAAGTTCGCGCATTTTACCAATACATTCGTTCCTTCTCTGAGCCATGGGACGGTCCAGCAGGTCTCGTTTTCACTGATGGCGAAAAACTCTGTGCATCGCTCGACCGGAATGGACTTCGTCCATCACGCTACAAGATCGCGGAAGATGGATTGATCTACATCGGTTCCGAGGCAGGAGCTGTGGTCATGGATGATAAAACGGTCATCCGCAAAGGAAGGCTGGGTCCGGGACAAATGCTCTCGGCCAACACCGTCACTGGAGAGTTCAAAAACGATCGTGAGATCAAAGAAGAGCTCGCACGTCAGAAGCCGTATGGCCGGTGGGTGGATGAAAACCGCCTTGAGTTGAGGAAGTTTGTCTCCCCATCTGCGCACGTTCCTGATGAAGATTTCGAGCCCGTCAACTTGTCGCGCCAACAAGTCGCGCACGGCATTTCCAAAGAGGAGCTCGACATGGTGTTCCCGCCGATGATGAAAGGCGCACAAGAAGCGGTCTTCTCCATGGGTGATGATATTCCACTCGCGGTGCTCTCGACTTATCCGCGTTTGTTATTCACCTACTTCAAGCAGCTCTTTGCGCAGGTTACCAACCCGCCGATCGATCCGATCCGCGAGTGGGCAGTCATGACCTTGGGTGCCACGATTGGCTCTGAGCGAAACTTGTTAGAAGAGACTCCGGAGCACTGTCAGAATGTTGCTCTCGATAGCGCGATCCTTTACGAGCACGAATTCGAACGCTTGCAGCATCTCGACGAGCACGGTTTTCATTCGATCAAATTGGACTGCACTTGGCCTTCTGACGAAGGTGCCGGCGGTCTCAAAGTTCGATTGGATGAGCTATGCGCAGAGGCAGAAGCCGCTGTTGAAGATGGGAAGAACATTCTCGTTCTCAGCGATCGTGGAACCTCGGCCGATCGCGTGCCGATTCCAGCTCTATTGGCAACGGGCACGGTGCACCATCACTTGAACCGTATCCGCAAACGGATGCGTGCCTCGATCTTGTTGGAAACCGGTGAAGTCCGCGACGTCCACCAGATCGCTTGTTGCTTCGGGTTTGGTGCTACATCGGTATGCCCATACTTGGGTTATGCGACGGTCCGCCAGTTGGCTGTCGACGGTGAATTGACTCCACAAAAAGCCATGGCGAATTACCGCAAGGCGCTGGAGAAAGGTTTGCTCAAGATCATGTCGAAGATGGGGATTTCGGTTCTCAATTCATATCAAGGAGCTCAGATCTTTGAGGCCATTGGTATTGGAAAAGAAGTCGTCGATTATTCCTTCACGGGTGTGCCATCGAAGATCGGTGGTATTGGCTTCAAGGAGATCGCGGAAGAATCCATCATTCGTCACAAGGCGGCCTTCGAGCCAGAAGTTGCGGAGGGCGAAACGCTCGACCTCGGCGATCCTGGTTACAACCGCTACCGCAAACAAGGTGAACGTCACGTTTACACCACCGAGGTGATCAAGAATTTCCACACCTACGTCAAATCTGGCAATCCAGAGGACTACGAAGAATACGTTCGTGTTGCACTCGAAACCAAGCCGGTGGCGATCAAAGATTTGATTGAGTTCGTGCCAGCGTCGACTGGTCCGATTCCGTTGGTCGATGTTGAGCCAATGGAAGACATTCGTCGCCGATTCACCAGTGCCGCGATGTCGCTCGGGGCTCTCTCCCCTGAAGCTCACGAGACACTGGCGATTGCGATGAATCGAATTGGTGGCAAGTCCGACTCCGGTGAAGGCGGTGAAGACCCGCTTCGTTTCAAGCCCTATCCGAATGGCGACTATGCACGCTCCTACATCAAACAGATCGCTTCAGGTCGCTTTGGTGTATCGGCTCATTACCTCGTCAATGCAGATGAGTTAGAAATCAAAATGGCTCAAGGTGCGAAGCCCGGCGAAGGTGGTCAGTTGCCAGGTCACAAGGTGAATGCGTTGATCGCACGCCTTCGCAACACGCAGCCTGGCGTCCAGCTCATCTCCCCTCCTCCTCACCACGACATTTACTCGATTGAGGACTTGGCGCAGTTGATTCACGATTTGAAGGAAGTTAACCCTCGTGCACGAGTGACCGTAAAATTGGTGGCTGAATCAGGCGTCGGGACGGTTGCTGCAGGCGTAGCAAAGGCATCCGCTGATAACATTCTCATCTCGGGTCATGATGGCGGCACGGGTGCCTCGCCGTTGTCATCGACCAAGCATGCGGGTTCTCCATGGGAGCTCGGTTTGTCAGAGGCTCAGCAAACCCTGTTGATCAACAATCTGCGCGATCGAGTGATTCTTCGTACCGATGGTGGTATCCGCAACGGACGCGATGTCGTCATTGCTGCAATCTTGGGTGCTGAACAATTCAACTTTGGCACCACCGCCATGATTGCGATGGGTTGTGTTTATGTGCGCAAGTGTCACCTCAACACCTGCCCAGTGGGTGTTGCGACGACCGATCCCAAATTCCGTGCGAAATTCAAAGGCACGCCTGAGATGGTCATCAACTATTTCACGGCGGTTGCTGAAGAAGCACGCCGCCACATGGCAGCGTTGGGAGTTCGCTCACTGAATGAACTGATCGGTCGTCCGGAATACCTCAAACAACGTGAAGTGCCGGACCATCCGAAAGCCAACTCGCTTGATTTGTCGCCCCTTCTCAAGGATGTGGTTCCACACCTTGCTGAGAGAATGGGTGGCGACGCATCGAAGATCTCACGCATTTGCACCAAGGATCGCAACGATGGTATCGCGAAGACAGCATTGGACATTAAGATTCTGGCCGATATCGAGGAAGCGATCACTGGCAAGAAGCCGACAGAAACACCGCATTATGGTGTCGGTTCTGTCGCAGACTCCACACTTGAGGCGATTGCCCTGCTACCCGATCGTCCGCCGATTTCACTCTCCTACGATGTTGTGAACACCGACCGCAACCTCGGCACGCGTTTGTCGGGTCGTGTAGCAGAAGTTCACGGCAATCGAGCACTCCCCAAAGAAACCATCCACCTCACATTCCGCGGCACTGCTGGTCAGTCGCTTGGTTGTTTCCTCGTTGCCGGTGTGAAGCTTGAGTTGATTGGTGAAGCCAACGACTATGTCGGCAAAGGCATGGCCTCTGGTGAGATCATCATTCGAGTGCCAGAGGGAGCTGGATTTACCGCTGCAACGAATACCATTTGTGGCAATACATGTCTCTACGGAGCGACAGGTGGTTACTTGTTTGCGAACGGACGAGCTGGTGAACGATTCGCTGTTCGCAACTCAGGATCCACTGCAGTGGTTGAAGGTGTAGGCGATCACGGTTGTGAATACATGACGAATGGCACGGTCGTCATTCTAGGCAAAACCGGCCGCAACTTTGGTGCAGGCATGTCCGGCGGAACCGCCTACGTCTATGATGTTGACGGCAAGTTCTTCTCGCGGGTCAACTCTGAAATGGTCGTGGCATTGCCTGTGAAACGTCCACAAGACCTCGCCACCGTCAAGGAGCTCACCGAAGAGCACTTGCAGCGCACCGGTAGCCCACAAGCGAAAGCCTTGCTTGATGACTGGGAGGAGACTTCCAGCAAGATGGTTCGTGTGATTGCCAAAGAGCACGCGGAACTGGAAGCGGCAGAGCTAGAACACGAAGCTGCCTCCACTCCCGCTCTCTCAAAGCCTCAATAACAAGATTCATCCAACAAGCCGCCAGCGTCATCCGATTCTGGCGGCTTGCTCTTGTTGAAGTTCATCATCACTTTTCGCCATGTTTTCTGAAAACCAAGATGCTCCTCCTCCGACGCCGCTTGTCTTCTGGGTCATTTGGTTCGCGATACTCAATGGCCTCTTCATCATCGCCTACTTTGCAGCTCCAAGACCTGAGCCTGACCTCGTCAAGGTGGATGAAGCCCAACTCCTTTTTGTGATGATCAGTGTTTTGGTGGGAGTAATCTCACTGGGAATTCGGTTTTTGGTCATTCCAAAACTTCGCAGTCTACAAACCATGATGATGGCGATGATGATTGGTCTGGCCATCGCTGAGATGTCAGGAATCGTGGGAATGTTTGTGGTTTCCACAGAACATCATTCCACACGTGTGTTCATGTTTGTTGTTGCTGTGATTTGTATCGCTATTCACGCACCAGTTTATGTGAAGCGTCTTCAAGGTGATGGTTTATCGCTACAAGTTGATCCATGAAAAGCGTGGTCATTTACACTGACGGCGCCTGCAAAGGCAACCCGGGGCCAGGCGCCTACGGTGCCGTGTTGATCAGTGGCCAACACCGCAAAGAGATCTCGGCGGCGTATCGACTGACCACCAACAACCGCATGGAATTATTGGCGGCGATTGCGGCGCTGGAATTACTAACAACACCCTGTCGCGTTGAACTGCACTCTGACTCAAAGTATCTCGTTCAGGCGATCACCCAGAAATGGATCGATGGATGGCAAAAACGTGGCTGGGTAAAGTCCGACAAAAAGCCCGTGAAGAACCAAGACTTGTGGCGGCGCCTGTTGGGTGCAATGGCTCCTCATCAAATCAATTGGAGTTGGGTCAAAGGTCACGCCGGAGACAAAGAGAACGAACGTTGTGATGAGCTGGCAAACTTCGCGGTGGCTGGCGACAAGCTCAGTGAGGACGAGGGCTTTAAGCCAACTGTCGACTGATCTTAATCCATGATCGTGATCATGCCTGACGTGATGCAGTAGCTGATCGCGTCCATTTCCTTGAGGGTCTCCTCTACTGAAGTGATGCGCGCATAGCGGTCACGAAGTGTCGATAGTGATGCGTCGTGAAGTTGTTGGGTCACCGTCGCGCAGGCGTCGTCGATGATGGTGACAAAGTATCCAAGATCGCATGCGTCTCGCGCGGTGGTTTCGACACACTCGTTGGTATAAACGCCCGTTAGGTAGAGTGACTTGATTCCAAGATTCCCTAAAACGTAGTGTAGGTTCGTGCTGGAAAAGACCCCGCTCGCGGTTTTGTTGATGATGATTTCATCGCCTTTTGGAGCAACTTCTTCAACAAACTCAGCCTCTTTGCTGCCAGGGGCGGCCAAGAGATCGAGGCGGCGATGACCCAGTCCGCGATCGCGTCCGTCTTGTGTTAATGAACAAATGCGGCAATGGATCACCTCGAGGTTGTTGCTGCGAAACTCATCCTGAAGTTTCCGCATCCCGGGCAGAACGGTGTTTTTCAGCCGGCTGAAATAATAGCGCCGGCCTTCTTCTGAGACTCCACTCGTTTCAGGGTCGCGAAAAAGCCCGTAACCATCTGCCGCATCGAGATATTGGACATCGATGCACATCAGAGCGATTTTGCCTTCAGCGAGATACTCATCCCTGGAGGGATTCGTAACAAATGCCTCGCGATAGTTGTCGCGGAGTGGATCCTTGGCGAACGGCAGCTTCATGGAGGGTTGTTTAGCTCAAGAATCGTCAGAACCCAACCCAACTTTGTCAAAAGCGAGATCTTCTACTGATTTCAATAGGACTGTGGCCCCTGCTTCGATGTCGTCCAAGGCCGTCCACTCTGCGGGTGAATGAGATCGACCGTCTTTGGATGGGACAAAAATCATCGCGACTGGGCAGATAGTGGAGATGATTTGAGCATCATGGGCAGCACCTGATGGCATGCGCCGGTATCTCATGTTGGTCGCCTTGGCTGCATTTTCGATACGTTCAACAAGCTTAGGGTGGCATTGCACTGGATGGATCCAGCTTTCTCGCTCGTAGGAGAATTTGAGTCGGCGTCGGCGTGAAATGGCGCCCAAAGCTCTCAATGTTGCTGTGTTGAGCTCCTTCATCGTGTCCTCATCGGTATCGCGGACATCAATTGAGAATTTCGCCTCACTCGGCACTGTATTGGCTGAACCAGGGAGTAGTTCGACACGTCCGATGGTCGCCCTGGAATTTTCCGATCCATTTTCATCGATGATGCGAGGGATCTCGTGAGCAAAGTCAGCGACACCCATGAATGCATCTCGTCGCATTTCCATTGGAGTGGTCCCTGCATGGTTCGCTTCCCCGGCAAGTGTGACCGTCCATTTGAAGAGTCCTGTGATCGCATCGACCACGGCGAGTTGTTCATGAGCTTCTGACAATACCGGCCCCTGTTCGATGTGGAGCTCCAGGTAGGCTTCGATCTGATCGGGATTTTGTTGGGCTTCGAGAGCCATCCACGGATCGAGTCCGTGCTCGGCCATCGCATCGGCCAATTTAACGCCATTAAGATCAGCGGCTTGATGAATGGTTTCAGGGGTGATGAGTCCGGCATAGGCTTGTGATCCAAACATTCCGCCAAACCTCCCCTCTTCATCTGAGAATGCGATGAGCTCGATTGTTCTTTCAGGCTTCTGCCCTGACTCAACGACCGTTTGCAAACATTCCAATCCAGTCAGCACGCCCAATGTGCCATCAAGCACTCCGGCGCATGGTACCGTGTCGATATGAGATCCGATGACCAATGCTGGGGCATCTGGGTCGTTGCCTTCAAGTCGACCTATGATGTTGCAGGCTCCATCGCGGCGAACTGTTAGCCCAGCCTCTTTCATTTTGTCTTCGAGCCAGTCTTTGCCCTGCATGTCAGCAGCGGTAAACGCCATTCGATAAACGCCGCCATCGTCTTGCCGGCCAATCTCAGAGAGTTCTCGTAGATTTTCTTTGAGTCGTTCGATTGAGATCTTCGTGTCTTGGGTTGTGGACATCAGCTCCAGTAAAAAACCTTATCTGGAACCGATCCAGAAAGAATTTGCAATCATTCGCATCTTCGTCAAAAATATCTGCGATTTGTTCAAGCGCTACCTCAATTAAGCCGCAACGAACCCACAAGGAAGCAATCACCCATTTTATCTCCAGATCCAGTTTTAGCAGGTCGGTCCTTACCGGGCTAGTCTGGGGTGCACTTCTAATCAGCGCTGCCGCCATCGAGCCTCCTAGCCTCACCTGCGCACTGCCGCAGGAAGACGATGTTTATCAATGTTCTGATGGCGTGGTGGACTTGAAGTGGCAGTCGAAGGGCGCTGCTACTTATGAGTTGCAGGAGAGATACTCTGAGCAGCGTGAAGAGCATGGCCTTTCCCAGACCCGCTACACGGGGCCCGACTCATCGAGTGTGCGCAGTGGCCTGCAGGAGGGATGGCATGCATTCCAAGTCAGAGCCATCGAGAAGGACGGGACTAGGAGCGAGTGGTCAGAGACTCTCTATTTGAAGGTCACCTACATGGACCGTGGCCGGCTACAACTGCTTCTTCTTCTTGGCGGCCTAGTGGTCTTATCGACCATTGCAGCCATTCTTCATGGTCACCTCTCGCATCGCAATCGGAAGGAGGCGAACGGATGAATCTAGCCGTATCCATATCACCGGGCACCGGTTGGGCCGTGGTCATCACACTCGGCATAATCTGGGTCGGGCTCGGACTGTGGTGGGGCCGCAAAGCAAAGTCCTCTGAAGGCTTTATGCTGGCAGGCCGCAACATCGGTCTGGCACTTGGCGCGGCGACAGCGATGGCCACCTGGGTCACCTCGAACACCGTGATGCTCGCGCCAAAGCTGGCCTACACACAAGGCATCTGGGGTATGATTGCTTATTCCACAGCAGCCTTCGGATTGTTGCTTTTCGCCCCACTCGCGATTCGCATCCGCAGTATTCTTCCTAAAGGCGTGACCACCGGTGATTTCTTTCGCGAGAGATACGGCTTCATCGGTTGGTTGGTGTTTTTGCTAATCACCATTATTTATTCAACCGCTTGGCTCGTCACCATGACCATTGCAGGTGGTGAAATTTTATCATCGCTCACGGGCATTCCCTACCATCAAGGCATGACGCTCATTCTGGTGGTGTGTGTGCTCTATACGCTCTTCGGCGGGCTGTATGCAGTGGTCGGCACCGATTTCGTTCAAAGCATCATCATTCTCATCGGCATCCTCTTCATTGGGGTCATGGTCTTCAATCAGCTGGATATCGAGGCAGCTCACGAATCGATCATCAACAGCCAGCCCGCTCTGCTCAGCCATGCCATGCCGGTTGCATTGCTGTCGTTCTTCAACCTCATGCTATTCGGTTTTGGTGAGGTATTTCACAACAACGTCTGGTGGTCGCGCGCCTTTGCCATGCGCAACAAGATCGCCCCGAAGGCATTCTTTATTTCCGGACTCCTGTGGATTCCAATTCCGATTGCCGCTGGCTTCGCCGCCTTGGTCGCGAACCCGCTTGGAGTCAACATCACCAATGCTAACCAAACCGGCCCGATGGTTGCGGAGTATGTGTTAGTTGGCGCCGGAATGGGACAAGCCGCTGGATTCATCATTTTGATCGTCCTGTTTTGTTCCATCGCATCATCGATCGACTCATTGCTGGCTGCCACCTCCGACCTAATTCTCAACGATGTATCTCAGCACATGTTTCATCATACCATTTCCGAAGCACAGTTCCGCAAAGCTGCAGGGCTTGTAACTATCTCGGTGGGTGTGGTCGCGTGGGTCTTGGCGTTTCCTCGGTGGCCAATTGAAAACGTGCTCTACTCTTCAGGCCCGCTGGTTGCCGCGCTGATCTGGCCCATCATCGCTGGGCTTTACTGGAGATGCATCAATCGCCCGATTGTCATCGGTGGCATCTTGCTGGCATCGATCCTTGGCATTCTTGCTTATTACTCCCCTTCCTTCGGCTGGTTCACCGCCTCCCTCATTGGCGCCGCGGTATCGATGATTTGCACGATTGCAGGTCGATGGATTAAACCGAAGCCACTCCAACTCATTCAATAACAACCATGTTTTCTCCTGAATTTCTAACATTTCTCGTCATCGTCGGTCTCGCGTGGACCGGCGTAGGTGTTGTTGTGTTGCTCTCACTGCTAATCAAAGACTGGAAGAACAATGAACTCTGGTAACCCTCCATCATCATGAAAGACGAATTTGACCTTAATCCGGCTACGCCATACCTCACCCCGCCACGCGGCTCTGAGGCCACGCGTCCAGAGCCGAGCAACTTATTCCTTCCTGGGATGCCCGACCTTAATGTGTTGTCTGGTCTTACTGGGCAGAACGTTTTGTATGCTCGCCAATTCTCGCAGAACGAAGTCGTCCAACTGTGCAAACTTGCAGCGTTGTTGGAGCAAATCGAGATTTGGCCATATCACCCGCTAGATGGAAAGATCATCACGACTGCTTTTTTCGAGGCATCGACCCGAACCCGCACCAGTTTTGAAAGTGCCGTTCATCGATTGGCCGGCAAGATCATCTCCATCCCTGACGGTCAACTAACCGGCGCAAAGAAAGGTGAATCGCTGCAAGATATTGGCGAGATGTTCAATGCGTATTGCGACTGTGTTGTGATGCGCCATACGGAGACAGATGCGCCGAAGCAGATGTTGGAGAACTTGCGAGTCCCTCTGATCAATGCCGGAAATGGTTCTGGAGAGCACCCGACACAAGCATTGGCGGATTGGTATGCCCTATTGAAATGGCGGCCCGCGTTGGCAAAACCGTATGAAAAGAATCAACCGAAACTTCAATTGGGAATTTTGGGGACTCCTGGATCAATGCGAGCAGTGAAATCCTTCCTGCTGATGTCCCTACTCTTCCAAGATCACATCGCAAAAGTGACGGTAATCTCCGAGATGGCTGACCCGTTCGGTGATGATGTGATTGCGAGTCTCAATCGTGCAAACATTGAATATGAAGTCACCAATGACATACGTGAAAACCTCCCGCGTCTGGATGTGATCTACATGAACTCGATCGCATTCCTTGGCGATTCTTACAAATCACTCGATGCGCGATACAAGCTCGATGGTGACAGTCCTCTCAAGGACGACGCTGTCATTTTGCATCCATTGGCCAGGTTGGATGAGTTGGACACCTCCCTCGATAAGACGTCTCACAACCTCTATTTCTCTCAAGCTCACGGAGCGGTCTTTGTTCGTCAGGCCCTGCTTCTATCTGTTCTTGGCCGATTGGACCGACTTCCTGAAATCAACTTATAACCCCTACCCTAATTACCGATGTGTGGCATTGCTGGATCATTTTCATCCCGACCTCTTAACGACTCACGCGAGCCTGTGCTGATCGATCAGCTCAAGGCAATATTGCATCGCGGCCCTGATGCTCAAACCTCTTGGCTGGATAAACAAACAGGCGTTGCTTTTGGTCATACTCGCTTATCGATCAACGACCTTGAAGGTGGTTGTCAGCCAATTCATTCGCTCGACAAACGCTTCGTAACAACCGTAAACGGCGAGTTTTACGGCTTCAAAAAGCATCGCTCATTGATGATGGCGGAGGGTCAGCGATTTTCATCCAAGTCTGATTCAGAAATCGCGCTGGGTTTGTATCGCAAGCATGGCTTGGGTTTCACGAAGCATTTGCGCGGTGAGTTTGCCTTTTCGCTATACGACCGTGAAAAAGATGAGCTTTTGTTGGTTCGAGACCGTTGGGGAGTTCGTCCTTTGTTCATCCATGTTCAAGATGGACACACCATTCATTGGGGTTCTGAGGTCAAAGCTTTGTTGGCCCACCCAGAGATCCCTGCGGAACTTGATCATAAAGCCGCCCTTCACCAATTGATGCAAACGATCGCGCCAGGGATGAGCGCCTTCAAAAACATCGAATCCCTCGCACCAGGACACATGTTGCGCGTTCGGAAAAATGGCAACGGTCTTGAGATTGAGAAGATCAAGTATTGGGATGTCGATTTTCCTGAAGAAGGTGGTCACGACCATCCCGAAGACGAGCAATATCATGTCGAGTTGATACGTGAACAACTTACCGACGCAGTGGTGCACCGCCTCGAAGCCGATGTGCCTGTGGGTTGTTACCTCTCCGGGGGGATTGATTCATGCTGCATTCTTGGCCTCGCGACCGGGGCCATGCAGTCGCCCGTAAAAGCCTACACCATTGCGTTCGACAACGATGATTATGATGAGTCGAGCATCGCCAAAGAAATGGCGGTTTCGATGAATGCGGATCATGAAATGATCACCCTCGCAGCGGATGATCTGTATGGCCAAAACTACATCGATACGGTCTGGCATGCGGAGCGCACGTTTTACAACACCCTAGGGGTTGCCAAGAACCTCATGTCGAAACGCGTCTGGGATAGTGGTTATCGCTGTGTCGTTACTGGCGAAGGCGCAGACGAGCTGTTTGCTGGCTACCCCGGATTCAAGCGAGACATGTTCTTGCACGGCATCGATCACGAGCCAGAGCACATTCGCAATGAATACAAAGCGGCCTTGGAGAAAACCAATTCGCTATTCAAAGGGGCGATCCTCTCTGAAAACGAACGTCACCATGACGCGTTTGAAGATATTTGTGGTTTCACTCCCTCATGGATTCAGCCGTGGATGGAAACTCACGACCTGGCACGTCCCCTTCTCGATGATGATGTGGCAGATCATTTAAGAGACTATGACCCATTTGAAGAGATTGCCTCGCGGATTGATGGCAAGATGATGGAAGGTCGTCATCCATTGGACCGAGCGCAATACACTTGGGCAAAGTGCCAACTCGAGGGGCAAATCCTCAACTGGGGTGGTGATCGTGTCGACATGGCGAACTCCATGGAGTCCCGCCCTGCGTTTTTGGACCACCATTTGGCAGAAGCCGCGTTCAAAGTTCCACCGCATTACCGGATTAAAGGAAATATTGAGAAGCATGTTCTTCGAGAGGCAGTTCGTGGGGTCTTGCCAGAGGTTCTCTACAAGCGTGAGAAGTTTGCTTTCATGGCTCCACCTGCTCACACGGATGAGAAGAAGAAGGCAAAAGTGAATGAACTCATTCACTCGTTCCTAAATCGTGATGCAGTGTCCAAATGTGGAATCCTCTCTCCTGACAAAGTGGATGGGTTCATCAAAGATTATCGCGAAGACCAGGATCCCACGTCATTGGTTCGCAAAGACGCATTGCTCAACCACTTGCTTGGATTGCACATACTTCACGATCAATTCTGCTGATTCTCTGCCGCCAGAGTAATGAGAATGCTCTGCGCCACTTGGGCCGCTAGGTGATCATTGCCTTTCGCGTTGAAATGCACGTCACCAGGTCGAATGAAAATCTCTGGCGCGGCCTTTAGCGCGTGAGAATAGAGATCGTTGATGGTGATGCCGTTCGCCTTCATCACCTCCTCGGCGATGTTGTTGTATTTGATGTCGTCGCCGAGGATGCGTCCTTGCTCCCCTTCTGGCACTGGTGTTGTGGCGCACCAAATGAGTTTTGCGTCTGTCTTCTTCAAAATTGCTACGGCTGCTTCTAAGTTTTTACGGTATTCTTCGAGTGTGACCATCCGCTTGCCATGGACCTTGTCACGATGTCCTTGGTTCTTTGATTCTGGGTTACGGTGACAGAGATCCCAGAGTCCCCAGTTGAAGTGAATCACGTCCCAGTTTCCGTCGCCGATCCACTCATTGAGCTTGGCCACGCCATTGGCAGCGGTCTGGCCGTTGCCTGGGATACGATGCACATTGGCTTTTCCAGCTAGGATCTTCCTGACGGGAACCGTGTAGCCGATCGAGATGGAATCGCCGATTAGTAGAACGCGTGGCAGCTCTGGGTTGTCGGTTGGGTTGCTGAAGGCTTTCTTGTATTCTTTGCCTTCGTATAGCTCCGACTTGTCGGCGAGTTGGGGGTCGGCGGATGCAAAGGGTGCGATTGCGATGGCTAGCGCCATCCAGAGGCCGAGAGAATTGAGATTCATGATCAATCAATAAAAAAGTCCACTCCTGAATGAATCACAAGAGCGGACTTCGAGAAGATGGATTGATTGTTTAATGCGACACCCGGGTTCTGTCGGAACCGTATGTGACCTTCACGCGATCACCAGGATTGAAGGATTCGCGATCGGTCGCTTGTTGGGTGATGACAACGCTATCACCGTCGTCGAGGTCGATGGTGAGCTCGATGCCTTGGCGGTTCATGATTTTTTGTTCTACGGCACCACCAGCTGCTGCGCCAATTCCTGCACCACCGATGGCGCCAGCTGTCTGACCAGACCCGCCGCCAACTTCGCTGCCGAGAACACCGCCAGCGATACCGCCGATGATACTGCCAGCGGTCGAGCCACCTTGGATTTTCACAAATCGAACATCAGTTACAGTTCCGCGCTGGTAAGACTGAGGCTGGCCGACTTCGCCACGAGTTACAGTGTCGCCTGTCAGCTCTTTTGGGAAGCATGAGGCCAGCAGGAAAGGTAAAGATGCGAGAGCAAGAATGCGTTTCATAACAGACAAAAGATGCCCTCTATTTCGGAATAGTAAAGTGGGATTCGTTCGGTTGAGGCGCCATCCCGTTATTCGACCACATAATGATAGTGATTTGATTGACGATTCACGTGCACATTTGTCTCGCCTCTGATGGAGTTGTCGATCAATTGCCCTATGTGGAAAAGATCATATCTGATTTGAACGAGTTCGGGTGGTCGGTGACACCTGAATTTGTATCGCTTGAGGAATCGATGCGCCTTCGCAACGAATGCCAGCATGCTCACGATGATGGTGAGTTCCGACGAGCTGGTGTCGGTCGCGGTGAGGATTTGAAGATTCGTGAGGATATCCGCAAGGATCAGGTCTTATGGATTGACCCAAATGAGCTATCACCAGAGCGCTTTGCGTATTTGGCGGTCATTGAAAAATTGCGGTCTGAGATCAATCGCCACTTTTTCTTGGGATTATTTGATTTTGAGGCGCATTTCGCCATTTACCATGAAGGAGCTTACTACAAGGCCCACTTGGACCGTCATGCTGGAAGTCAGGACAGAATCGTGACGGTGATCCTTTACCTCAACAACGATTGGCAGACTGGAGATGGTGGCGAGCTCAAGATATGGACCACGCCAGAGGCTCGCGATGGAGCATTTCATTTGGTTGAGCCTCGTTTGGGAACCATGGTTTGTTTCCTATCCGGCGACTTTTGGCACGAGGTGTTGCCAGCAAAGAAGACGAGGATGAGCATAACGGGGTGGTTTCGAGGAAGCGCTTAATTCCGATCGTGCGGCACATTTGCGATTGCCAAATTCAGAGAGCTCTGCGCATTTTACATCTGTCATGGCCAATCCAACGAATGTTCTCTCCAGCGGAATCGAAATCACCGGTTCCATTCGCTTTTCCAACGATATGATCATCGATGGTAAAATTGATGGCGAAATCACATCGGACAAAGGACGGGTCACGATTGGCGAGAATGCCATCATCAAAGGCGACGTCACTGCTGGCGACGTGAAGGTTTTTGGCAGAGTCGAGGGCAAGATCACCTCTCAGCGCTGTGAGTTGAAGGACAAGTCCAAGATCAACGGCGACATCAAATCGAAGGTCTTTTCGATGGAAGAAGGCGCCGCCCTCTCGGGTCGCACCGAAATTGGCGGCTGATCGATCATGCGATACTTTTCGCTCAGTTTGGGCAATAGACGGACGAATACTCCCATTTCTGGGGTTTTCGTCCTTTTCTTTGGGTCTACTGACTGATTTTGGGGGTAATTCACATATCATGCTTGTATTCGGCAGTGAAACAGCGTTTGCCTCTCGCAGCCATGGGCCTGACTGATTGAAAATGAGGCTGTTGGCAGTGATTATATATTATGGAAACCCCTCCTTTCTCAGAACTCGGATTGAACGAGTCATTGTTGTCGGCCATTGAAATACTTGGTTATGAGCGCCCATCACCGATTCAGGCGATGAGCATCCCGCCCGCCCTAGAAGGCAAAGATTTGGTTGGCCTATCGGCTACTGGCTCAGGCAAAACAGCGGCTTTCGGCCTGCCCGCATTGACCAAGGTCGATGTGAACCAGAAGCACCCACAGGTGTTGATCCTCTGCCCTACCCGCGAGCTTGCGGTTCAGGTATGTGAAGAAATCCACCGTTTGGGTTCCCAAATGAAGGGTCTTCAAGCGACTCCTGTTTATGGTGGTGCCCCAATGGATCGTCAGCTTCGTGCACTTCGCAATGGCGCGCAGTTGGTCGTCGGCACACCAGGACGTCTTCTTGACCACTTGCGTCGTGGTAGTTTCGATCCATCACACATTGAAATGGCGGTTCTCGACGAAGCCGACCGCATGTTGGACATGGGATTCAAAGATGAAATGGATGAGCTATTGGGGGCACTTCCTCCGACACGCCAGACATTGTTCTTCTCTGCCACCATGAGCTCGGGCGTTTCCCGCCTGATCAAAAGTTTCGGCAACAACCCGGAGATCATCAAGATTGAGCAGAAAGCCCTCACCGTATCGACCGTTGAGCAATCGTATTTCGAAGTGCGTCAACGTTCCAAGGTGGAGGTGCTTTCCCGTATCCTCGATATGAACCCACCGCGCCTCGCGATCATTTTCTGTAACACCAAGCGTTCAGTGGATGAATGCACGGAAGATCTCGTCAACCGCGGCTACGCTGCAGACCGCCTTCATGGCGACATCACCCAACAAATGCGTGAGCGTGTTTTGAAGCGCTTCCGCAGCGGTGCTGTTGAGCTGCTCGTTGCAACCGACGTTGCGGCCCGCGGTTTGGACATCGATGAGATCGATATTGTTTTCAACTACGACCTCCCGACAGACCCTGAAGATTACGTTCACCGCATCGGCCGAACGGGTCGTGCCGGGCGATCAGGGCGTGCTGCCAGCTTTGTCTTTGGTCGTGACATCTATCGTCTTCAGTCGATTGAGCGATACACCCGTCAGGTGATCAAGCGTGAAAAGATCCCATCGGTCGAACAGGTTGAAGGGCGTCGTGCCGACCTCATTTTTGATGATCTCAAGGAACGTCTTGAGGAAGCGAAATTTGATTCTTACCAGGACAGCATCGACCGGTTGCTGGAACAAGGTCATACCCCGACCGACATTGCAGGTGCATTGGTCACCATGCTACGTGAGTCAAGCGGTCGCGAGGGATCTGAAATTCAAGAAGATCGTGAACCCGATGGACCAAAACGTGGCGAACGCGGTGGCGATCGTCGTGAACGCAAAGAGCGTCCACCTCGTGATGCACGAGGAAAAGGTGGCGACAACCGTTTTGATCGTGGACCGATCCCGCAGGAGTCAGGAATGACCCGCATGTTCATCAATGCAGGCAAAACGCACGGTGTGATGGCCAAGGAGATCGTTGGCATGCTCTACGGTGAAGCTGGCCTTCCAGATAACAGCATCGGTCGGATCACCCTTTTCCCGCGTCACTCACTCGTCGACATACCGGATAACCTCGTCGACCAGGTGAAGCAGAAAACTCGCAATGCGATGTTGAAAGGAAAGCCATTCCGGATCGACGTTGATCGCGGCCCGAAGTGACGTTACGGACGCTTGTTCGTCCAAGCTTCCGTGCCGTAACGGGCGGCAACTTTCGCATCGACTGACTCTTGGTTGACCGCTGGCTGAATGTTGCTGTGTTTAGTAGAAAGCTCCTTGGCCAAATTCATGGCGCGAATAGCGAAATTTTCACCATTGGCAGAAATGGCCAATGATCCTTGGTGCATGATGCCATGCTTCCCGCGACGTTGACCGGCGCCTGCAATCTTCATTCCTTGTGAATTGATCAAATCGTGGCTGACAGGCTTTTCAAAGCAAATGTTGGACTCGATGGAGTTGTCGCCATCGGACCGACCCACCTCATACCCCTCCACACGAATTGCTCTAGCGAGCGCATCATGGATGTCGCAATAAATTTGCAACGATTTGGTCGTGCTCTTCAGTTGGAGCTTAGGGATGAATACTGTGTAGGTCCAGTCGCTGCGGTGATCGACGATTCCTCCCCCTGTATGCCTTCTGACCCATTGCAGTCCATGGATAGACGATGTGGCTTCTTTGGCGCTCGTGAAATAACCAAAGCTCCCCCAGCTTTCTGACCATTGGTAAACTCGTAGAGTCGGCTTATAGAGCCTCTCCCATAGCCATTCGTCTACGGCCATGTTTTCTGGACCAGAACGTGGCTTTTGATCAACCCAGAGATCGAGGGACGAAAATTGCACGGCTACTCAGAGTCGTCCACTTTCGTGATGACGATGGTGTAATGATATTCGTCAGGTTTCTCTTTGGTGTTGGTCGCAATCATGAGCTTTTGCTCATCAGGTTTTTTGCGCATCAAGAGGCGGTCTGTGGCATTGAGCTCGTGGCCATCAAAATACATTTGGGTGACCAATTCTTCATAGCCGCGTTTGCTAACTTTGAAATGAATGTGCGGTGGTCGAGTCCACTTTTTGGACGCTGGGTAGGCACCAGGGTAGATTGTCTTGAATCTAAATCCACCTTCTTTGCCGCTTGGAACAATCGCCCACCCCTGGAAGTTGTCGTCCACTGGCGCTGGATTGGAGTCGCTTGGGTGACGATACTTGCCGGCGGCATTGGCCTGCCAGAGGTCGACAGTCACGTCTTCGACAGCTTGGCCATGTTGATCGATTACTTTGCCGATGATTTCGATCACGCGTCCCTCGGCTTTGCCTTCTTTGCCCTCGATCTGTGTTAGATCGAAGTCTTTATCCTTTTGTGCCACCACAGGATAGAATGGCCCCTCGATCTCTTTGGGGGTTGCTGGATGCGTGGTGGCAGCAAGGCCAGTGCCAGCAGCGGCAAGACTGCCGGTGGAGCCAAGGGTGATGAATTTGCGACGGTTCACATTCATGAGGTAGATTGGTTCAACTAAGAAACTTTAGACGACCTCGGGGTTTCCTCAAGGCAGGACTTTTTGCATGTCTTCGATGACGCGTCTAGTGATGTCTTGGGTTGTCACGCTAGGAGAAACAATGAGCTGGTTGGAGGTGCTAGAGCGCATATTGGAGTCCATGATGATTTGGAACTCATCGCTGTAGTTTTTGCTCACATATTCACGGATTTGATAACGATAGTCCGAGGAGCTGCGAGTGCGGCTTAAGATACTATTGATTGTGGACATCTTGTTTTGAATGACCTGTTGGGCGCTTTGCAGCATTGCAAGTTTTACTTCATCGTCTTCTTTGACAACTTCGATCAAGAGGCGCTCCTGCTTCTCTTTGAGCTTGGCAATCTCGGCTTTGATTTCTGGGTTCACATCCAGCATGCTCAATCGTTGGGAGCCAATAGCGCTGTATATTTCGCTAAAGTTGATTTCAGCAATCTTGAATTTTGTGTCCTTGGGCTCGGCGTAGACAGAGCCAATGAGTGACGCGATGACAATGGTGAGGATCGTGATGAGTTTCATGAATGAATAGATGTGTTAGTTGTTTCGAAGAACAACATAGGTATCGATTCAACGCGAATCCAGATCGATCTCCATGCTAGGGCCGAATTTACAGAGCCTATACAGAGATAGTTATCTCCCCTTGTTGCTCCACGAATCTCTCAACGCCACGGTGCGGTTAAACACGGGTGAGCTACCAGGTTTGTGGTCTTTGAGGTCGGAGATGAAGTATCCTAGACGTTCAAACTGACAAGAGTAGCCCACCTCGCAGTCGGCAAGTAATGGCTCAATCTTGGCAACGACGGTATCAAGTGACTCCGAATATAGAGCTGACATGAATCCTCCTTCTTCTTTGTCGGGCTCTTCAACGCTAAATAGGCGGTCATACAAGCGAACAACGGCTTCTTTGCCTTCCTTGGCATCGACCCAATGAATGGCGGCTTTGCACTTCACGCCCTCCGGTGCGTCCATGCCGACAGTATTCGGTAAGATCTTGGCATGGATGAGCGAAACTTGGCCGTCGGCATCCTTATCAAAGGAAGTGCATTGGATGATGTGTCCGCCGCGCAGTCGAACGTAGCGTTCGGGGCCAAGTCGGAAGAACTTCTTCGGCGGATCTTCCATGAAGTCATCGCGCTCGATCCAGATTTCGTCCGAGTATGGAACTTGGCGTTCCCCCATTTCTGGGTTTTGCGGGTGGTTTGGGACTGATGCGAATTCGAGTGGCTCCTCATCAAAGTTTTCGATTACGACTTTCACTGGATCCAAAACGGCCATGCGCCGTGGAGCTTCTTTGTTGAGGTGGTCTCGGACATCGAATTCAAGAAGAGCAACATCGGTCGTTCCGTTGAATTTGGTGATGCCAACACGCTTGCAGAAGTGACGAATGGCGGCTGCGGGATATCCACGGCGACGCAAACCTGAGATAGTTGGGAGACGCGGGTCGTCCCAGCCACTGACCTTTTTCTCCTCCACCAGTTGAAGCAGTTTGCGCTTGCTCATGATGGTGTAGTTGAGGTTCAGCCGCGCAAATTCGATCTGGCGGGGTTTGCTAGGAGCTGGGCAGTTGTCGATGAACCAATCATAGAGCGGTCGATGGTTTTCAAACTCCAACGTGCAGAGAGAGTGCGTGATATGCTCCTGAGCATCCTCAAGGGGATGAGCGAAATCATACATCGGATAAATGCACCACTTATCGCCGGTATTGTGGTGTTCACCGTGCATGATGCGGTAGATCACAGGGTCTCGCATGTTCATGTTCGATGAAGTCATGTCGATTTTGGCACGCAGCACCTTTTCGCCATTTTGGAACTCCCCCGCTCTCATTTTAGAGAAAAGTTCGAGGTTTTCATCTACGCTGCGATCCGCTGATTCCGAACGTGTGCCTGGTGTGTTCACGTTGCCACGTTTCTCACGCATTTCATCAAAAGAGTCATCTTCGACGTAGGCGAGCCCCTGTTTGATCAGGTGCACGGCGCAGTCGTAGAAGAACTCAAAGTAGTCGCTGGCAAAATAGAGGTCGTCCTTCCAATCAAACCCGAGCCATTTGACATCCTCTTTGATGCTCTCAACGTATTCGACGTCCTCTTTGGATGGGTTCGTATCATCGAAGCGAAGATGGCATTTTGCGCCAACAGCTTGGTGTTCATCAGCGAGGCCAAAATTCAGGCAGATCGACTTCGCGTGCCCAATGTGCAGGTAGCCGTTCGGTTCTGGTGGGAAACGCGTGACGATGGTCTCGTGCTTTCCGGATTCAAGATCGCTGGTGATGATCTCGCGGATGAAGTCGAGTTTGGGTGATTTGTCGGTATCGGACATGAATTGAGTGGAGATTGGGGCCCGTAAGTTATTTCGCAAGCTCTGTGAGCAAGGCTTGGTTCATTCGGATTCCGGCTTCGAAGTTTTCGACTGGGAAATTTTCGTTGGGCGCGTGGATCTGGGCGTCTGAGAGAGCGAGTCCCAACAACAAGGTGTCAGCACCGAGAATGTCGCTGAAGGTCTGCACGATTGGGATACTGCCACCTTCGCGAATGAGGACGAGTTCTGCATCGAATGCAGCACGGAGTGCTTCTTGAGCTGCGAGACCAAACTTCGATTTCGGGTCGGTTATGTAAGGTTTTCCATCGTGGCCAGGCACAACTTCGATGGTCACTGCGGGTGGGCAGTTCTTTTTGAGGTGAGTCGTGACTTGTTCCATGACTTTCACCGGATCTTGGTCGGGAACGAGGCGAAATGAGAGTTTGACGAATGCCTCCGCCGGAAGAACCGTTTTGGAGCCTTCGCCTTGGTAGCCGCCGCCAATGCCATTTACCTCTGCTGTCGGGCGTGCCCAAATGCGTTCAGTTGGTGAGTATCCAGATTCTCCAAAGAGTGCCGGTGAGCCTGTTACCTTGAGGAAGTCCTCATCAGAGTATCCTGGAACTTTCGCTGCCATCTCACGCTCCCAATCTTCCAGTGGCCGGACGTCATCATAGAAACCTTCCACTTGGATTTTTCCCTCGTCGTCGTGGAGGCTCGCAACCAGTCGAGCGATCGCAGCGGCTGGGTTAGCGACAGCGCCACCAAACAACCCTGAGTGAAGGTCGCCTTTGGGGCCGCGGAGAATGACTTCGCAGCATGTGATGCCACGCAGTCCATAGCCTAGCGTTGGGACTCCGGGTGCTGCCATGCCCGTATCCGAAATGGCAATGACATCGCACTTGAGTTCTTCTTTGTGAGCTTCGAGGAATGGTCCGAGGTTGGGGCTACCAATCTCTTCTTCTCCTTCGAACAGGAAGATCAGGTTCACTGGCAGATCGCCGTGCTCTTTAAGGGTCTTCTCCACTCCGAGGATATGCGCGAGCATTTGGCCTTTGTTGTCGGTCGCTCCGCGCGCCCAGATGCGGCCATCGCGGATTTCTGGTTCGAATGGCTGACTCGACCAGAGATTGAGTGGATCGACCGGTTGAACATCGTAGTGACCATAGATCAAAACGGTCTTGCGGTTGGCTTCGTGAGGATTGCGAGCAATCACCACTGGGTGTTTGGCGGTCTCGTGCAGCTCGCTGCTGAGGCCCATTCCTTCAAGTTTATCGATCAACCACACAGCGCAGTCACGCACATCACCCGCGTGCTTCGAGTCGGTTGAGATACTAGGAAACCTCAGAAAGGCGAATAGGTCTTTGAGTTCAGGAGTCACGGGTGGAATCCTCTACATGAGCCCCCCACTTGGCAAGCGCATGGAAGAAGGATTTGAACCGCCATGCGCTAAGGACGCCAAGTTTTCATGATTTGGTAATTCTTTAGGACGATGCAGCAGAGCTGTCTGAAGGCAGACTAATGGACCAGTGACTAATGACCACTGACGGGCGGCTACGCCGCCTCAGCCCATTGCCTTCTCCATCAGCGTGTTCATGCGGCTAACGGTGTCGCGGGCGTCTTCGAGGAGGCCAGCAGCAATCAGGGAGTTGTCCAAGAGTTGGCGTGATACCATTTTGGCGAGCTCTGGATTGCTGGCTTTGGCTTCGGAGAGCTTTCTGATGAGGGTGTGGCGTGGATTTATCTCCAACTCGACTTTCACCTCGTCTTTGTAGTTCTCGTCCATGGCCTTCATCATCTGACGCATCTGCGGGCTCATGCCATCTTCAGGAACTAGAGCGATGACGGGATTGTACACGAGGCGCTTGCCGCTGGAAACTTTGGTGACCTGTTCGCCGAGCTCTTCCGTGAGGAATTCACAGAGTGATTTGGTTTCCTCTTCGCTGAGGGATTCGCCCTCGGCTTCTTGATCATCGAGGTCGACGCCAGCGTGGCGCACGGAAGTGAGCTTTTTCTCATCGAAGGTGCTGAGAGCATCGACGACGTATTCATCGACGGCATCCTGAAAGTAGACCACTTCGAGGCCGCGTGACTTGAAGGCTTCGAGGTATGGACTGCTTTCGATTTGATCGCGTGAAGGGCCGACCAAGAAATAGATCTCGTCTTGGCCTTCTTTCATGCGTGAAACGTAGTCGGCAAAGCCGCAAACCTCCCCCGCTTCTGTCATTGAGGTTTCAAAGCGAAGCAGTTTGGCGAGTGCATCTTTGTTTGCGAAGTCGGTGGCAACACCCTCTTTGAAAAATCGGTCGAACTTCTTATAGAACTTGCGGTATTTCTCTGGGTCAGCGTTGGCCTCTTTTTCGAACATTTTGATCACTCGCTTGCTAATGACCGTGCCGAGTTTGGCGATGAGCGCACTGTCCTGCATTGACTCGCGGGAGATGTTCAGTGGGATGTCTGCGCTGTCGACGACCCCTTTCATAAAGCGCATCCAATCGGGCAGAAGGCCTTCAGGTTTCGGGTCGATCATTACCTTGCGGCTGTATAGCGAAACGGATGGTTCCGTTTTTGAGAAGCCCATGCGTTCAGGGTTTTCCGAAGGAGCAAACAACAAGGTATTGATCGCGATCGGCGCGTCTGCGCTGAAGTGGAGGCGGTAGGTGGGTTCGTCAAAAGCTTTGCAGGCAAATTGATAGAACGCTTTGTATTCGTCGTCTTTTACCTCGGACTTGTTTTTTAGCCAGAGGGCTTCCACTTCGTTGACACGGTTCCCATTGAGGTGGATTGGGAATCCAACAAAGTTGCTGTAGGTTTCGATGAGATGCTTGATGCGATCTTCCTTGGCGTATTCTTCACAGTCATCTTTGAGGTGAAGAACAAGTTTTGATCCACGTTCGAGGTCTTTGGCTTCATCGATCTCGTAACCAGTCTTGCCATCGCTGGTCCAGACGAGGTCGCTGTCTCCCTTGCGCCATGAACGCGAGTAGACGTCGACTTTGTCCGACACCATGAAAGCTGAATAGAAACCGACACCGAACTGTCCGATCATGTTCGAGGGTGATTCACCACCTTCTTTGGCGGCTTTGAGGAATGCCTTGGTACCTGAGTGAGCAATCGTGCCGAGGTTCTCAACGAGCTCATCGTGAGACATGCCAATGCCGTGGTCGGCGATGGTGAGTGTCTTGGCCTCCTCATCCGTGGTGATGTGAATCTCCATAGGAAGCTTCGGTTGATGGAAGTCTTTCTCTGTGGCTTCGATATGGCGGAACTTCTCCATTGCGTCCGAGGCATTGGAAATGAGTTCTCGAAGGAAAATCTCTTTGTCGGTGTAAAGAGAGTGCACGACGAGGTCGAGCAACTGCTGGATTTCCGCCTGGAAGGTGTGTTTTTCGAGTGTGTTTTCGCTCATAATTCAGAGATACGTGGTTGAAGTCGCGGAAGATACTCATCCACGCGCATCTGTCAAAACCTGAGCGGCAAGAGGCTCACACATCCAACTCAAACATTCGTTTGGCATTGCCAAAGCAGATGTCGCTGATGAGTTGGGAGAGCGCCTCGAAGTCGTCTGGGAGCTCCCCTTTGTCGGCCTCGGAGCCAATCATGTTGCAGAGAATCCGGCGGAAATATTCGTGGCGTGGGAACGACAGGAATGAGCGGGAGTCGGTCAGCATGCCGACAAATCGCGAAAGCAGGCCTGTGGCGGACAGCGCGTCCATTTGCAGTTCCATGCCATCTTTTTGGTCGAGGAACCACCAACCGGATCCAAATTGGATTTTTCCAGCGATTGATCCATCTTGGAATGCGCCTGTCAGTGCAGCAAAGAGGTAGTTATCTCGAGGGTTCAGGTTGTAGAGGATAATCTTGGGCAGCGCATCCTCACTGGCGAGCGCATCGAGGTAGTTCAACACCGACGGCCCTTGTTGGGTGTCATTGATGGTGTCGAAGCCTGAATCCGGGCCGCATTTTTCAAACATTCGGCTGTTGGTGTTGCGGACCACGCCGAGGTGGAGCTGTTTGGTCCAGCCTTTGGCTGCATCGAGTCGGCCGAGGAAGAGCATGAGATAGTAAGAGAACTGCTCTTTCTCCTCTGACGTAGCGGCTTTTCCAGAAAGCGCCTTGTCGAAGATTTCGGCAGCCTGAGCATCCGTGCATGTCAATGCTGGCAATCGGTCAAAACCGTGGTCTGACAATCGAGCACCTGCGTCGTGGAAGTCATTGTGACGTTTTTCTAGTGCGCTGAGGAGATCCGAGAGCTGGGTGACATTGACTCCGGAGGTAGCGCTAAGTTTCTCGATCCAAGCTTGGAGTTGTTCCGGTTGGTCGACGTTGAATGCTTTGTCGGGGCGGAAAGTAGGGGCGACGAGAGTTTTGACATCGGATCTGCCGATTGCCAAATGATCATCGAGTGGATCGGCCGGGTCATCCGTTGTGCCTACCATGCGAACATCAAATATTTTCAAGATCCCCTGAGTGCAGAACTCCGGCTCTTTTAACTTCACGTTGGCTCGCTCCCAAATCTCATCAGCTGTTTTTGGGCTGAGCAAGAGATCGATGTCGAAGTAGCGCTGCAGCTCGATATGCGTCCAATGATGGATCGGGCTGCGCAAGGTGTATGGAACCGTTTCGGCCCATGCCTGAAACTTCTCGCGGGGACTGGCGTTTCCGGTAATGAGATTCTCCGCGATCCCGTTGGCGCGCATGATCCGCCATTTGTAGTGGTCTCCCCCAAGCCAGATCTCAGAGAGGTCAGGCCATCGATGGTTGGTCGCAATCTCTTGGGGCGAAAGGTGGCAATGGTAGTCGATGATCGGTTGATCCTTCGCGACTTCGTGAAAGAGGCGTTTCGCAGTGGGAGAATGCAGGAGGAAGTCTTCGCTTGGATATGCCATGGCGGCAGAGATCAGAGACTAGGACTGATCGGGTTCCAAGTGAGAAATCAACTAGCCCCTACGAATCTGTGATCCGTGGAAGATGATCAGGATGCGGAAAACTCGCTTCTTGCGAATTTGGATCTCCCCTGTGTTCAGGTCGACCTTGTCCGGGATGTCCTGATGATGAATATCGACATTCGCCCGAAAGCCACGCTCAGAGAACACGTCGATGAGCATGGCGATCGCATTGGGATCCCAGAAGAGCGGATCCTCTGTGTTGATGGATGCCCGGCCACTAACAGCATAACGCTGAATGATGGGCATCGTTTTTTCCTGAATGAAATCAACGACTGATTTGAAGAGTTCTGGGTGCTCGACTTGATAGCTGTCGAGTCGGTTGACCAGTTCTTGCCGTGCGTTCAGAACAATCTTATCGGCCAGCGGCACGTGGCGCAGCGTGTCGTAGGTTCGTGGATCGAGTTCCAGTGAGCTCTGGTATTCCAACTCGCGGACGATGTTTTCCTGAACGATTTCGATCGGAGCCTGAGCATTGATGAAATGGTAGTGGAAGATTTGCTTCAGTGAGACCAAAGCATCGTAAGTTTGCTCTTTGAATGTGCGGTAGCGGTTGCGCGCGAGTTCTTCATCGAAATCGGTCGCGCGTTCTTCCCAGAGCTCCCCTACTCCAGACTGACGAACTTCTGCATTGTGAGCGAGCGATTCGCGTCCACGTTTGAGTTGCCGTGCGATACTTTCCGCTTCGTCGACAAACAACACCATGATGTGAAATGTCGGTTGCTTGAAGTGATGAGCTTGAGGCGTGTTGGAAAAATCGCGGCGCAGAACGATCATTTGATCGTAGAGCATTTTTAGGCACTCCACTTGTACTTTGGTACGCGGGAAGCCGTCCAATACGGCGCTGTCGCGGTATTCTGGCTTGAGAAGCTCCTTCAGAAGAAGTCGAAGCACTTCTTCGTCGCCGACCATACCACCAGCAGCCTTGATTTTCTGTGCATCTGGCGAATCCAGCAATGCGCTAATCACGACGGGCTCTGATGAAATGCCGCGGATTTGCCGAATGAAATCGGTGTTGGTTCCCTTACCGGCGCCAGGCGCACCACCTAAAAGTATGACTTCCTTAGGAAAATGTAGCTCTGCACGGCCGAATTCTTTCTCAAGTTCTTTCCAGACCCGGTGGAAAATCAACTGGGCGTCTTTGATTTCTAACTCGGATGAAGGAGGAGACTTTTCTTTGTCGTCAGGTGTCATGGACGAACCAACCCACACAATCCGGAGTCCTGAGTCGAGTAATCAACTCAGAAAAGTTCAAAAGCTCCATGAGAAGCCCTAATGATGAGCGGAGAATTTGCTACAGGCGCTTATCCTGCCAGTAATTCCGCGAAATATTGGGACCGTTACCCACGTTGATTGATCATGCGGATTTTCAGCATCTTCCTTCTCACACTTCATCTCGCCGTCGCGGGCGAGCGTCCCAACATTCTTTTCATCTTCTCGGATGATCACGCCTTGCAGGCGATTTCCTCCTACGGCGGCAGACTCAAGGAAGTGGCTCCAACTCCGAATATTGACCGACTTGCTGAGGAAGGTGCTATTTTCGAGCGATCCTACTGCACCAATTCCATCTGCGGACCGTCTCGGGCCAGCATTCTTACGGGTAAGCATTCTCACATCAATGGCTTCATCGATAACACCAACTGCACCTTCGATGAAAATCAACCGACCTTTCCCAAATATCTGCAGGACGGCGGCTACAGCACGGCATTGATTGGCAAGTGGCACCTCTACTCCAACCCAGTTGGGTTCGACCATTACGAGATCCTTCCAGGTCAAGGTCGCTACATGCATCCGGATTTCATTCAGATGGATGGATCCGACAAGCGTGAGACCGGCTACGTGACCGATATCATCACGGACAAAGCATTGAAGTGGCTCAAAGACGATCGCGACAAAGACAAGCCCTTCCTGTTGATGTGCCAGCACAAAGCCCCTCATCGCAACTGGATACCAGCGCCTCGTCATTACAACTTGTTTGATGACATCACCATTCCTGAGCCCGCCACCTTGTTTGATGATTACTCAGGTCGGAGCGAATCCCTCAAAGAGCAATGGATGTCGATCAAGAACGACTTCTTCTGGGGTTGGGACATGTTGATGAAACATGGATCATCGCCTGACCCCCGATTCTCCAGTGGTTATCCCAATTTGGAATTGGAGCGCATGCTGCCGAGTGAACAGAAGGCCTTTCTCAAAGCCTATAGCAAAGAGAATATAGCGTTGATGAAACAGCTCAAGGGAGGCATGCCCGACAAGGAGGTCATTCAGTGGAAGTACCAACGCTACCTTCAAAACTACCTCCGCTGTGTTCGAGCGCTGGACGAGAATATCGGTCGAATGCTTGAGTATCTGGAGGAGTCTGGCTTGGCAGAAAACACCATCGTCATCTATTCATCCGATCAAGGATTCTATCTTGGTGAGCATGGTTGGTATGACAAGCGGTGGATGTTTGAGGAGTCATTCCAAATGCCATTTGTCATTCGCTGGCCGGGCAAGATCAAGCCAAGCACAAGGTCTCAGGCCTTGATCCAAAACATCGACTACGCACCCACCTTCATGGATGCCGCTGGGATCAAAGTTCCAGATGATATACAGGGTCGCAGTTTGATGCCTGTGTTCAAGAACAATGGCAAGGCGCCAGAGAATTGGCGCGACGGCCTCTACTACTTCTATTCCGGCGAAGCCTATCACAACGTGCCGGCTCATGACGGAGTGATCAACGATCGCTACAAAATCTTCTACCTTTCTGAGACCAAGGAATGGCAGATGTTTGATCTCAAAGAAGATCCGAACGAATTGAAAAGCGTTTACGGTGATCCGAAGTATGCAGAAGTTCAGAAAGACATGACCGAGCTTTATCACAAACTGCGTGCGCAGTATGAGGTGAAGGAATGAACCGCTTTAGCTCACTTTGTGAAAATGCCCCGCTTCGCATGAGCGCACGAATGCCTCGGCGTAGCTCTTGAGTTTGTCCCAAGCGATTCGGATTTCATCTGCCTCCTTCGGGCAAACCGATTGATCCTCAGCTGCTGTCGAGATTCCGCTCAATAGTGAAGAAAATTGACCAATGATTTCTTGGGTCGCCTGTAGAACGTGCTCGGCCTTTTCTTCACTCACATTGGAGTCTTTGACGAAGTGCCCACCTTGTTGACGGCACATCCACTCGATAATGCCCATGTCTTGGCTGAGCTCGACGATTTGCATCAGGCGGTCAATCGGGTTGCGGCTCCCTGATCCATCTTCTGATGGTTTCTCAGCCCACTTGTAGACGAGTGACAGAGAGACCCCGAGGTCAGCGGCGACCGCTTTTGGCGAGGTTTTCTTTAACGCGTCGCGCAGTACTTCATGACTTTCCATGACGCAATGTGACAAGAACTTGTCAGTTTGGAAAGCCGCTAGATTGGCTAATTACGCCCCGCTCTCTGGGTCGTAGTCTTTGGGTGCGCGCACAATTTTTTCGACACCGTGTTTGGTGACTATATTGCCTTTGCTTGCCCGCCCTTTGATGCCGAACTCGGCGAAATGGAGTGGTCGGACGAGATTGCGGATGCGAAGCCCCGATTTCAAGTGAATGAGAAGCATCTGCGCTGAGCTTTCTTTGTTCGACTTGTGAACCGCGAAGTAAAGAACGCGAGTCCCTTTACTGCCTTTGGTTAGCTCGTATTCCTTATCGCGAGTGACACCGCCTACCGTGAAGCGTTTGGCGAGGACAGGGCCGTCCCGTCCGTCGCGATAAATCATCGAGTAGATCAGATCTTCGTCTTTGCGGAAGATGGCGACTCTCATTGGGCGCTGACCGACAAAGACCTTGTCTGCCACCTTGGTGACTTTCATTTTGCCTTCTTGGGTGAACGCGATGATGTCATCAATCGTCGAACACTTCTCAACCGGCTCGCCCGTCTTTTTCAATCCGTATCCAGCAAAGCCATTCTTCGCATCGAGATACAATGTCTCAGTTGCGGCGATGACTTGAGTGCGGTCGACTTGCCCAAAGGATGTGATCTTGGTTTTGCGCTCTTTGCCTTTGCTGTAGTTCTTCGCGAGGTCTTTGTACCACTTGATGGTGTAGCGTGTGAGGCCCCGAAGGTTTTTCTCGGTTTCTGAAATCGATTCTTCGAGCGATTCGATTTCGCGGTCGGCTTTGAACGAGTCGAACTTCGAGATGCGCTTGATCTTGATTTCTGTGAGCCGAACGATGTCTTCTTCAGTGACTTTGCGTTTGAGCTTTTTGGTGTGCGGTTTGAGGCCCTTGTCGATGGCCTTGATGACTGCATCCCATGTTTCGCATTCTTCGATGTCTCGATAGATGCGTTTTTCGATGAAGATTTTTTCGAGCGAGCAGAAGTGCCATTTCTCACCAAGTTCACCTAATCGAATTTCCAGCTCCTTCTTGAGGAGATCTTTGGTCCGCTCCGCGGTGCGTTTGAGAATATCCGAGACTCCCATGAACTGCGGCTTGCCATCGACAATCACACAGGCGTTGGGCGAGATGCTCATTTCGCAGTCTGAAAATGCAAACAAGGCATCACGCGTGGTTTTTGGATCTGCGCCGGATGGAAGGTGGACCAGAATATCGGCCTTCTCAGCGGTGTTGTCCTCGATTTTGGATATCTTCAGCTTGCCCTTATCGGCGGCCCTCACGACCGAGTCCATCAATGCGCCAGTGGTTGTGCCAAATGGGATTTCGGTGATTCTTAGAAGTCCTTTATTCTCGATGTTGATATTGGCACGGACGCGGATTTTGCCACCACGCAAGCCGTCGCGATAGTCGGATGCATCCATCAACCCCCCCGTTGGGAAATCTGGTAACAATCCGAACTTCTCTTTGCGCAGTGCAGCAATTGAAGCATCGATGAGCTCCTTGAAATTGTGTGGTAAAACTTTGCAGGCGAGGCCAACTGCTATGCCCTCGACCCCTTGAGCCAAGAGAAGTGGGAATTTGACTGGCAGCGTGTCAGGCTCTTTGCGGCGACCGTCGTAGCTTGGGAGCCAGTCGGTAGTTTTTGGGTTGAACGCGACCTCCTTCGCAAACTTCGTGAGGCGTGCTTCGATGTATCGAGGAGCAGCGGCCCCATCCCCCGTCAGTGTGTTGCCCCAGTTACCCTGAGTATCGATGAGAAGATCTTTCTGCCCGAGCTGCACAATGGCCGCGCTGATGGAGGCATCACCGTGTGGGTGATAGTTCATGGTGTTGCCCACGATGCCGGCCACTTTGTTGTAGCGACCGTCATCGAGCTCATGCATGGCGTGAAGAATCCGCCGTTGGACGGGTTTCAGGCCATCGTAGAGATGAGGCACCGCGCGCTCGAGAATGACGTAACTTGCGTAGTCCAAAAAGTAGTCGGAATACATCGTTCCGAGCGATACATGTTGGTCTGGGTTGTGTGTCATCTTTCGGATGCTTAAAGGGCGAAGCGCGAGGACGCAAGCCCGCGGTGCATGGCGCGTTGAAACTTTCTCATTTTGGAGGAAAAGCCCACTTCTCTGATTCTATTGACGAGAATGAGTTGCCACACGCGCGGACTCTGTCTTGGATGCCTATATCCATGGCCGACCAACCGCAGCCTCCCACACAGTCGAAAGCGATCGTTTTCTTGAAGAGAACATCCAGCACACTCTTCTTGTGGGCGTTGGTCACCGCGGTTTTTGTGAGTCAGTTTGCCTGGGCCTTCCTGGGCATGATCACTCTGCTGGTCATGATTGCCATGGTGGAGTATTTCAAAATGCTCAAAGCCGCCAAGGTCGCATGCTTCCCCAAGTTTGGAATGATTACCGCGCTCGCTTACTGCGCGGTCATGCACTTGCAATTCCTCCGCGGCCATCAACCGGACGGCAACATCGATATCTTTTTCACTGTTCTGATTGCGGTGGGCGCTTTCACCCTTCAGCTACGCCGCGAAATCAAGGGCGTTGAGTCTTTGTTGTCTGTCGCCGTCAATGTGCTCGGCTTCATCTACATCCCCGTCTTATTCAACTTCGCCGCCCGCCTGTTGTTTGTCGGTCCAGAAAGTTTTGAGCAGATTGGAACAGTCAGCACCGCCGGGGCGTTCCTGTTGTTGTGGTTGTTGGCGGTGACGAAATTCACGGACATGGGCGCTTACATCACTGGCTCCTTGATTGGCCGTCACAAGATGATCCCCCACGTCAGCCCGGCAAAAACTTGGGAAGGTTTTGGTGGCGCGATCTTATTCTCACAGTTGATCGGAATCGGATTGTTTTTGATTTTTCCAGAACAACTCCATCTTCTTGGTAGCATCATGCATGTCGTGATCTTGGGCCTCATCATGGCGTTGCTAGCCGTGATTGGTGATTTGGCGGAGAGCATCCTAAAGCGCTCGCTCAAAGCAAAGGACTCTGGGCATATGTTGCCTGGAATTGGCGGATCATTGGATTTGATCGATAGCATCTGCTTCACCGCCCCCGCCCTATATTTCTATCTGCATTGGATTCTCCTTCCACAGGCATGACCGCTACCCGTAAGCGCAGAGTTGTTCTCCTTGGGTCGACAGGATCCATTGGCACTTCCACGATGAAAGTGGCTCGGGAATTGCCCGATCGAATTGAAATTGTCGGTTTAGCGGCAGGATCAAATATCGAGAAACTGGCTGAGCAAGCCAAGGAGTCGGGCGCCAAGCATGTCGCGATTTTTGATGCCTCGAAGAAATCAGCCCTTCAGGCACTGCTCGCCGATGATGTGAGCGTTTACACCGGAGCTGAGGGATTGGAGGAATTGGCAAGAATTGAGCAGGCCGACATTGCGCTCATTTCGATTGTAGGAACGGAAGGCCTACGGCCTGCCCTTGCTGCGATCGAGACAGGCAAAGACCTCGCGATCGCGTCCAAGGAGATTTTGGTAATGGCGGGTGAAATCATCACCGCGGCTGCTGAGAAGCGTGGGGTGAAGCTTTTGCCGGTCGACAGCGAGCACAACGCCATCTTCCAATGTCTCGATGGGCATCGGAATGGATCGGATCAAGTTCGACGCATCGTTCTTACCGCCTCGGGTGGCCCGTTCCGTGAGCTGCCAACCGAGGATTTGTCCAAGGTCACGCCAGAGCAGGCTCTTCAGCATCCTACGTGGGACATGGGCCCCAAGATCACGATCGATTCCGCTACCCTCTTCAACAAAGGGCTCGAGATGATAGAGGCACGTTGGTTATTTGGCATTGAGATGGATCGGATTGACGTTGTCGTTCACCCACAGAGCATCATCCACTCGATGGTTGAATTCGTGGATGGCTCTGTCCTGGCCCAGTTGAGTCGGACCGACATGTGCTTCCCCATCCAATACGCCCTGACATGGCCTGAGCGGGTCCAAGGAGGCTTGGAGCCATTGGATTTCCCGACATTGGCGAAATTGGAGTTCGAGGCACCTCGGGATATGGATTTCCCGGCGATCAACCTCGCCCGCCGTGCGGGGCTTGCTGGTGGCACCTTGCCGGCAGTTTACAACGCCGCGAACGAAGTGGCCGTGGATGCATTTCATGAGGGCAAGATCGCATTCCCGGGGATCTGGGAATGTGTTGAGTCGGTGATGAATGGTCATGTTGTGGTTGAAAACCCGACACTAGAGGACATTTTGTCTGCAGATCGCGCAGCTCGTGAGGCTGCTAGCTCTCATTGCCAATGACCTCTTCGTCGCCTATTCGCTCATCATCTGGAAAGTGGTTTCTGTTCAGCATTGGCCTATCTGTGGCCATTCTTGGAGCATTGTTTGTGTGGTTACTGGGTCGCAGTTACCTGCGTGCCAAGGATATGCGCAGCTGGCCAGAAGTGGAATGCGTCATTCTGAGTTCTGAAATTCAGCAACGGGCGCATGACGAGCTATCCCCCTTGGAATACCGGCATCGGGTGATTTACGGCTATGAATGGCATGGTGAGCCCTACACCAGCGAGCGTGTGTCGTTGAGAGGACGCCGGTGGTCATCGCGCCAAGAGCGGGCTCAAAGCGACCTCAACGAGTATCCTGTGGGCACGACTACCACTTGCCATTTGAGGCCGGGAGAACCTGAATTTGCCGTTTTGGAGGTCGATTCTCTCGGCCCCGGATATTCCATTTGGTTTCCTGGATTATTCGTTGTGGGTGGGCTCGGAATTGCAATTCGGTCACTTCGCCCGCAGAGCTGAGGTTTTTGTTGATAATCCTTTGATTCGTGGAATAGGATCGCGCCCCGCGGAAACATCAGCAGATTTCCGCATTAATCAGCTACTTCCCACGACAATACGATGAATCCAGATAGAGCGACTCTCAATTTCCTCAATAGTTTTCCAGAGGAGGCACGTCAGCGCGGAGAGGTTTTGCAAAAAGACGGCGCAGTTACACAGATTTTCGGTAACCATTTGTTCATTCAAGGTCGTGTTGAGGACGAGTCAGGCACATTTAGAACCAGCCTAAGACTCCAAGGAAACCGTTGGTTTGGATCCTGCAATGCTGAGAACGACATCGTCTCAGGAGCCTGCCAATACGCCACCATGATGGAACGCATGCATCGTGGTGAAGACCTTCCCGAATCCCCCAACGAATTTGACGACATTCCAGTCATCGACATCATCGAGGAAAAGCTCGGTCGTGAGCTTGATGACAAAGAGGCGGAATACGTTACCAAGATCGAAAAGCGCTATCGCCGCTACGTAATTGAAGGCGAGCTTCACGACCACGACATGGTTCGAATCAACCCACGCTGGGAGATCACGACCTACGATGCCTTGGAAATCTGGCCAATGCCACCGGGCGACATGCTCGAGTTCTGGAACTACATCGCCTACGCATTTTACAAACGCAAACTCGCCTACCCTGAGTTCATGAGCGTGATCACCGATCTCGGTCACGTTCAAAAGAAAATGGCCGATTGGGAGCAAGAGCGTGAAGTTGCCGCATGGTATGACCGCATCGAGCAAGTCAACGAACGCCCACCTCAAGATGAGCCATTGACCGTCGAGTTCCGTTTGGTGGCGACCATCAACGAAGGTCGCCTTGAGGTCAAAGATTCGAAAATCAAAGAGTGGCTCCAGTTACGCGAGAAAAACGACATCGAGAACTACGTCAACCTCCACCACGAAGGAGCGCTATTGATGGACGCTCAGAGCCAAACGCTTTGGGAGCACTATCTCTCTTTCTACCGCTCGTTGGGTGATACGACATTGGATTTCGATCAGGAAGAATCCTGTCGTTTCATGAACCGCATCTTCCGCCAGCCTGCTCTCAAGGGCTACATCGTCAACTTGGATGAGCGTCACTTCAAGGTGGTTGAAGAGTCGTTGAGTTGGGTCTGTGAAGATGATCCATATGATCCTAACAGCTTCGCTCTTCAGCTAGTCACGGCATCTGGCGAAAATGTTTCACACTCCGTTCGCTTGTTGCCTGGACGCAAAGAGCTCTATCAATCTGACGAAACCGTCTTCCCTGGCCCATCACGTTGGCTAGAGGACACCGAGGTGATGCCTCGCTATCTCATTCCAAAACGAGTCATCGACTCTCTCGAAGGTGTTGAGTTCCTCCGCAAAATTGGAGCGACTCTACCAGAGTCACTGAAGAAGCGCGTTGTCGATTTGGAGTTGAATCCGAAGTTCGAAATGAAGCTTGTCGCTGGTTTGACGGCAGCAGAGACCGAACACCTCGTCATCGATGTGACTGCCTTGGAAACCAAAGGCCGTCGCACCGAGCGCCTCACCAAAGAAGGCTGGACCCTCGAGGAACAGCAGCCTGTCAAAGGCAAGCAGCTACTCCGTTTCGCTCGCGAAGCTCTCTACCCTGTTCCGCCTATCCTCGATGAAATGGGCCTCTCCTATGACGAGAAGCTGGGATCATTCAAATCGCGCATCACCAAACAGTTTCCTGAGAAGTTCGCGGAATGGGTCGAAGCGATGCCAGAGGATATCGATCTGGATATCGACTTGCGTTTGAAATCCATTCTCTCCGACCCTGTCACTGCAGCGGTCCGATTCGAAGTGGTGGGTCAAGACATCGATTGGTTCGATCTTCGCATCGTCATCGATGTGCAAGGCGTCAACCTTTCCAAATCTCAGATCCGCCAGCTCGTGGCAGCACGCGGCGGTTATGTCAGAATGGACGATGGATCGTGGATGCGTCTGGAAATCAAACTCGATGCAGACCAACGCGAAGCCGTGACTCGACTCGGATTGGATCCATTCGACCTGTCTGGCGAAACCCACCGCATGCACGCTCTGCAGCTTGCCGATCCGAAAGCGGCTGAGGTGTTCGATCCAAAAGCTTGGGAGCGCATCAAAGGTCGTGCAAACGACATCAAAGTTGAGGTTCACCCGGACTTGCCAAAAAGCCTCAACGCAACGCTTCGCCCATACCAGGTAGATGGCTTCAAGTTCCTTGCCTATCTCGCAGAGAACAACTTTGGCGGCATCTTGGCCGATGACATGGGTCTTGGTAAGACCATCCAGTCGTTGACATACCTTCTCTGGTTGTTTGATGAGCACAAGAAGGCGAAAGGCCAAAAAATGCCAGCACTTGTGGTTTGTCCTAAGTCGGTCTTGGATGTTTGGTATTCTGAGGCAGAGAAATTCACACCAGATCTTAAAGTTAAGATTCTCAAGAACCGCGATGACATCGATATCGATTTCATCCAGAACGATCTGGATATTCTCGTCTTGAACTATGCTCAGTTACGAGTTTGTGGAGAAGAATTGAACCAGATCAAATGGCTCACCACGATTCTTGACGAAGGTCAGCAAATCAAAAACCCCGACTCAAAAGCTGCCAAGTGTGCACGTGAGTTGGATTCCAAGAACCGCCTAGTTCTCACAGGCACGCCCATTGAGAACCGCCTATTGGACATGTGGTCACTAATGGCATTCGCGATGCCCGGTGTTCTGGGTTCGCGCGCCTACTTCAAAAAACGTTTCGACAAACGCAAGGACCCGCTCAGCCAGAGCCGTCTTGCCTCACGCTTGCGCCCATTCCTGTTGCGCCGGACCAAGATCCAAGTTGCTCAAGACTTGCCGCCAAGAACAGAGGAAGAGGTTTACTCGAAAATGGAGGGAGTCCAACTGGATCTCTACAAGGCCGAACTCAAACGCATCCAGAAAGCACTTCTTGGATTGGATTCCGACGAAGCCGTGAAAAAGAACTCCTTTGCGATTTTGCAAGGATTGATGCGCTTGCGACAAATTTGCTGTCACCCAGGACTGATCGATCCGAAGTACCTGAAAGAAGAATCAGCGAAAATGGAGTCGCTATTCTACCTCCTCGACCAACTTCACGAAGAAGGTCACAAGGTGCTCGTCTTCTCGCAATTCGTATCGATGTTAGATCTCATCAAAGCACGGCTTGAACTGGAAAGCCGCCCATACAATTACCTCACGGGGCAAACCAAAGACCGTAAGGGCGAGATCGAAAAATTCCAGACGACCAAGGACCCATCCGTATTCATGCTATCACTGAAAGCAGGTGGATCAGGCCTTAACCTGACTTCTGCATCATACGTCGTTCTTTATGACCCTTGGTGGAACCCTGCTGTTGAAAACCAGGCGATCGACCGAACCCACCGTATTGGTCAGAAAAACAAAGTCATTGCCTATCGCCTGCTCACCCGTGACACGGTTGAAGAGAAGATTCGGATTTTGCAGCACCAGAAAACGCAACTTGTAACAAACGTCCTCGGCGATGAAGGCTTCGCATCCAATCTAGGTTTGGACGACCTGCAATTCATTCTTACGCACAACATCGATGATGACGATGAAGAGGAGCAGAAGGAAAGAGCAGATGCTGACAAGGCCAAGAAAAAAGCTGCGAAGAAGGCGGCGACAAAAGCGGCCAAGTCGAGGAACAAGTAATCAGTTGGTCAGCCCTCCTCAAGAGTGTCGGTCATTTGGCTATCTTACCCCAGTCCACATGTGAGTGCATTTCCTCGTTAAAACCGCCTGACTTCATAACACCCCTCTTCTTTCCCTTCCATGTCAAACGCACTTCCTCCAAAGCCCCGAGTCGTCGGGCCGAAAGTTCGTGTATGTATCGTTGCCTCCAAATACAACGAGAAATACACCGATGCTTTGGTGGAAAATGTCATTGAAGAGCTGAGTGAATTAGTTCCCCACGGACGAGTGGATTTGATACGTGTCCCGGGAGCTTTCGAAATACCCGTGATGGTCGCCAAGATTCTGCACGAGAGTCCGCCAGTCTGTGTAATTGCTCTGGGCCTTATCATTCGAGGTTCCACCG
This sequence comes from Luteolibacter sp., assembly GCA_043566505.1. Taxonomy (GTDB): domain Bacteria; phylum Verrucomicrobiota; class Verrucomicrobiia; order Verrucomicrobiales; family Akkermansiaceae; genus Luteolibacter. The sequence continues at coordinate 2,942,022 of CP121322.1, forward strand.
AACATGCTGATCTTGTCGGTCAATCAGTCACCCAATCGCTTCAACAGCTTGCGGTGAGTTCATTGGTGCCAGTCATCCACGAGGTTTTGTTAGTCGAAGACGAGAAACAAGCTTATGCTCGATGCATTGGTGCTCAACTCAATCGCGGCCGTGAAGCAGCTCGTGCAGCTGCCGTCATGATTGATGTTTGCCAAGAGCTTGACCGTGGTCCTACACGCTCCCCCATCACGAAAAAGAATCCCTATGGCCAGTCGTAGACAAGTCCGAGAAGCCGTCATTCAGTTCTTGTACTGTGCTGACTTGGAGGGGGGCGCCGATCCGGCAGACCTGCGTGAGCCATTCTGGGAGTTTGTCACTGAGTCTGACCGACGTAGCTTGCTCATCGCCACTTTCAAGACGGTTCATCATTTGTCCCACGGCAGGACTACACGTTTGGATGAGTTCTACAAACGCGAAGAGGCAGCTCAGACCGCTCTTGCGGCGTGGCCGGAAGCGGAAGCGCTCAAAACCTGCCTAGCTCGTATCACGAAGCTAGAGAGAAAGTGGACCGAATCTTTGATCGCTCTCGAAAAATTATCCAGAGACGGTGACGACTCGGAAATCGTCTCAAGTTTTGGGGCTGGATTGGCTGCTTTGTTTGCAGTCGACCACGACCTGGAAAATGCGCGGAACGAATTTTTGAATGGAATGGAAGCTCACCCCAATTTGAGGGGCCGGCTGGAAGCCGTAGCGGCGACCATACGTCGTTTGCAGAGAGTGTCGGATCGACTTCGTATGGTTGAGGAGCCGGAGAAATTTCCAGAGCAAACCGATCTTAGCCGACTTCGTGATTCTCGTGAGCACATGGCTGAGCTCCGAAAAGACGCCGATGCGCTCACGGATCAAGTCATCAAACACAAAGAGGCTCTTGATGCTGAGTTGGCTGGAATTGTGGAGAACTTTGTGCCTGAGCGCGTTGATCCAGTCGATCGAGCCGTCTTGCGCCTCGCGGCGTATGAAATCAAATTTGCGGATGTGCCGGCCAAGGTTGCGATCAATGAAGCCATCGAACTCGCCAAGCGATTTGGCACCAATGATTCACAGCGTTTCGTGAATGGTGTCCTTGATAAATTGGCAAAGTGTCATTCGGCTAGTTCCGAATCTGAGTAATTTTTGTAATTGGATCATCAGGCTCGAACGAGCATAAACAGGATCTAGCAATGGACTATCCTACCGAATTTCAAAAGAAAACCCTCTGGAACGCCGCAACCGGTGTGTCCATATTGATATTGGGACTCCTGTTGGTTGGGTTGATTTGGCTCACAGGCCGCGTCTTTGGGTTTTTGCAACCTGTGCTCATCCCACTAATCGTTGCGGGTATCGTCGCTTATGTAATGGACCCTGTGGTGAATCTTCTGCAGAGGCGTGGAATGAACCGTATTTGGTCGGTCATCGTCATCTACATGATGATTCTATGTGCAATGACGCTTCTGGTCGTCGCGATCGTTCCTGGCGTAAAGCGAGCCCACAACAATTTCAAAGAGTTCCTAAATACTGAGAAGGAGATGGTGGTGAATACTGAAGATGGTGCAACTGAACCGATCGCCGCTGAGGAAACGACTGAGGACAGCCAACTCACCACAGCCATGGTCAGGGAGTTGAGGGAGCTGCAAATCAAGTATCCAGAGGGTCCTGTGGCTTGGGCGCTGGCTGAGATCGACGATAATGGAGCCGTCATCACATTGAGCAAGGATGAGATCCAAACACGAACACTCCATTCATTCGCACAAAGCCGAGCGGGTCGCCTGATTTATCAATACAAAGGAGCCATTTACAAAACGGCGAAGGATTGGATCACGACGGGTTCTTCAAGGATCCTGGGATTCATCGGTTTGGTCCTCGGGATGATCATGGTGCCAGTCTATTTGTTTTTCTTTCTGAAGGACTCTGATGCCATCCGCAAGCACTGGCACGACTATGTCCCCTTGAAGGCATCTCGGTTCAAGACTGAGCTTGTTGAGACCTTATCAGAGATTAATGGATACTTGATCTCGTTCTTCCGTGGTCAGGTGTTGGTCGCTGTCATCGACGGAATCTTGGTTGGCATTGCCCTGACATTATTTGGGCTCCCCTACGGCTTTATCATTGGCATATTCATGGCAATTCTCGGTGTCATTCCTTATATCGGAAATATCATCTGTTTAATCCCAGCATGCATCATCGCCTATTTGCACGCTCAGGGAAATAGCGCACCATTTGACATGTCACCATGGTCATATGTTGCCTGTGTATTGGCGATCTTTGTTGTGGTTCAACAAATCAACTCTCTGGTTACAGCGCCGAAAATTGTTGGCGACTCAGTGGGTCTGCACCCTTTGACCGTGATCTTTTCGATGCTGTTTTGGTCGCTAGTGCTTGGTGGTTTCATTGGTGCCTTATTGGCGGTCCCATTGACTGCTGCAATCAAAGTTCTGTTTCGAAGATTTATCTGGGTACGTCGCATCAAGCCAACGACAGAAGCAGCTACAGCTTGATCAGGGCTCAGCTAGCCTTTTGTTGATCGAGTTAACGGCATTTTTGACGAGAATTTTCGTTTCGTTATCGAGAGTGGATTCATCGAGTGTCTTTAGCCTGGTCAAGGCGAAGTCTCCTCCGACGCGCCCCAAGATTTTAACGGCTGAATCACGGTGAACACCGGTTGCTTCGTTGAAGTTTTGGACCATCAAATCCTCTACCTCTGGGCCAACTTCTCCATAAACGAGTTCCCATTTCGTTGGGTTATCATTCCAGAGAAGATTCAGCAGCGGGATTACGTCTGTGTTGCCACTATCGACAATCAGCTGAATTAGCTCAAGGGGCACAGCATCGCCATCCAGGCGCATCTGTTTTGCCGCACCCAGAGCAGCTTCACTCGCTGGGCCCGGATCGTTAGCCCACACAGATAGCGCTGATGCGACATCATCTTTGAAATCAATCCAATCTTGCTCCATGAGGTAGATGAGCCGGTTGGTGATATCAGCCCGGAGAATTGCCGGTTTCGCTCCTGCTAGTCGAGACACGGCCGCTGATACGCGTTCAAGATCGATGCTTTTTAGCTCTTCATTGTTGAAGTGATAAAATCGAGGGTTTGTGGTGTCCGTGAGCACTTCCATCGACGGAGATTGAAATTTGTCATTATCCACAACTGTCTCAATGACTTGTAGGTCTTCATAGATATTGGCCACATTGCCAAGTGGTGACATCAGATCCTTCATCTCATCCAATGATATGGTGATTCCAGTCACCACCATGAGATATGAATCACCGTCACGTGGATAAAAATGCGATTGGTGGTCAGCGTTGGTAATACGAAGAATGTAATCACGTATGAGATAGCGGTTGCTGCTACGCATGTTTTTGAACCAGATGCCAATGGCTCTCTTTTTACTGCCTAACAATGCAAGGCGCTGGATCTCGGCCTCGAGTGGTCCAACCCCGATGACTTCTTCAATTGGCCTAGAGGGCAATATTAGAGGCTCAGGCTTCACATCCTGATCTTCTGGCTCCTGAGGCACTGTGTTCGTGCTGCCTAGCGGCACCGATCCTTCAGTAAAATAATAGGGAATGCTGACCAAACCTCCTGCTGCAAGAAGACCTACCAATACAGCACGAATCGGTGCTTTGGGGTTGGCTGCTACGATGAGGGCGAAACCAACAAACGCAACAAAGCCTGCCATGATGAACCGCTTGTCCTGAGTCACGCCATCAAGCATGCCCCCACGACTGGCCCCAAGTATCATGATTGTGGCCATGAATGCCATGGCCAGTCCGCCCACCAAGCCAAGGACAATCCGAACCGGGCTGGTGGGTTCCATCTGCTTGTGAGGTGTCGCTTTGTGTGCCGCAGCGATGGCTTTTGAGCTTCCTGAACTGACCCCGGCGGGCTGCGCCCTATGAAATTGATTGAGGCTGGGATCTTTGTGCTCACCCGGGTAAAACTTTTTGCCTTTGATTACCTCATCGTGGGTGATCTCAAATTGGTGATCACATTGTCCACATTCGACCATCGAGCAAAACAACTCGTCACTTACCTTGAAGCGCTCCTTGCATGAGGGGCACCCAATGATAATGAGTTCTTCGGATGTGTTTCCTTGAGGCATGGATCTGGGTCATGATGCCTTCATTGTGAACGCATTGCAACACCAAGAGAGATCATCACTTGCTGAGCTGCTTGATCGTCTCAGAAATATGCTCTTTGGCCTGAATGTGAAGGTCGTTGTGCCCCGTTTGAGGGACTTCATGCAATTCCACCATTGATGGATTTCTCGCCTTCAGAGCTTTGCTCATGTCGGAAGGAATGACCCGGTCGCCCAGCCCATGGTAGATGACGATCTCAGAGTTATCATATGATGCGATTTGATCCAGTCGTTCGACATTGTCATATCGGTGAGTCACAAGAAAACCAACGGGAAGTCCTACCACCAGTTTTGCCATTTCCATCGTGCTGGTGAATGGACAAAGAAGCACCCCTTTTGGCATTTGGTAATCTTCAGCCGCGATGAGAACGACAGCGGCGCCTAGACTGTGTCCAAAAAATCGTAATTTCGATGAATCAACCTTTGTCCCCCATCCCAACTCTGAAAAAGCAGCAGGCATAACAGCCGCGATGGATTCTTTGATGCGCTTCGGACTTGGATTGCCATCGCAATCTCCGTAGCCGGGCATATCAAACAAAAGCCAAGCGTCATTTGGATCGCTGTTTTCATTCACCCAATCGGACCAATCGAGGGCAACTGTCGCGTTGCCACCGCAGGCAATCCACAAATGCTTGGGGTTCTCTAGGTTTCCTTGAAGGAAAGCTCGTTGTTCCCCTTGTGATGTCTGATAGGCAATGACCTTTCCCCTATCGGCCATTTCATCTTTCCACCGATCAGTGGTGCCTACTGGGTAGTCACGAGGGTAGTACAAAAGCTTCGACTGACAACCCACCAGACCAATTGTGGGCAGACCAATCAAAAACAGGGCTATCGCGAGTAGGCGAAATGAGGTGCGTGTGTATAGAGCAGCCATTCTAGATGTGATTGCACATTTGCACGCTTCCAATCAAAGCCTTTCATTAGCTAAGGATCTGATTCAGAACGTATGGAAGAATACCACCGCTGCTGTAGTAATCGACTTCAGCGGGCGTATCGAGACGGACTTTGACTGGCACTTCAACCGATGAACCGTCAGATGCATTCGCAACCAATGTAGCGGTTTGGCTGGGTTTTAACTCGCCCGAGATACCAACAATATCGAAGGTTGCATCATGCAATCCAGAGATCTTGTCGTAGTCAGCTTTGTCGATGAAGTTGAGCGGCAATACGCCCATTCCGATGAGGTTGGAGCGGTGAATGCGTTCAAAGCTTTTTGTGACAACAGCCTTCACACCCAGCAGGCGTGTTCCTTTGGCTGCCCAGTCACGGCTTGACCCCATGCCGTAGTCTTCCCCGCCGATTACAACCAGTGGAGTGCCTTCGTTTTGATAGGCCATGCATGCATCATAGATGAAAGTCGGCTTGGCACCGTCGATTGCCGAGATCTCTGCATCTGGAGCTGAAACATCAGCATCACCAAAATAATGGGTATACCCTCCTTCGGTGCCTGGGCACATCAAGTTTTTGATTCGAACGTTGCCGAAGGTACCGCGAGTCATCACTCGGTCGTTGCCGCGGCGAGCACCGAATGAATTGAATGATGCTTTCTCGACTCCATTTTCAATCAGGTATTTGCCTGCTGGAGATGTCGGTTTGATCGCACCTGCGGGAGAGATGTGGTCGGTTGTTACGGAATCGCCAAATATGCCCAATGGACGAGCACCTTTGATGTCGCTGTTCACGCCAACTTCGCCTTCGAAGAAAGGAGGCGACTGAATGTAGGTCGATGAATCATCCCATGCATATGTGTCACCTGTGGAGCCTTTGATTTCACCCCACTTCGGATTTGCAGTATCAACGTTTCCGTAAAGTTTTGCGTAAACCTCAGGCTTCAGAGCGGACTCGAGTTGAGCCTTGATCTCGCTTTGTGCTGGCCAGAGATCTTTGAGGAATACTGGGTTGCCGTCTTTGTCGTTACCAATTGGCTCAGTCGTGAGATCCAGGTCGACTCTGCCAGCTAGTGCGTATGCCACTACCAGAGGTGGAGACATCAAGAAGTTGGATTTGATCGAGCCATGAACGCGGGCCTCAAAATTGCGGTTTCCAGAGAGGACCGATGCGCAAACAAGATCGCCCTCTTTGATCGCTCCCTCAATCGCTGGATGCAGCGGGCCGGAGTTGCCGATGCAAGTTGTGCAACCGTAACCGACTGTTTGGAAACCAATCGTATCGAGCTCTTTCTGAAGACCGGTAGCCTCCAAGTAGTCAGTCACAACGCGCGATCCAGGTCCGAGCGATGTTTTGACGTAGGGTGCGATGGTCAGACCAAGTTCGTTGGCTTTTTTGGCCACCAATCCAGCTGCCAGCATAACGCTTGGGTTGGACGTGTTGGTGCAAGATGTGATCGCTGCAATAAGAACCGAGCCATGGCGCAGTTTTGTTTGGATTGGCTCAAACGCCTCGCTTGCCAGTACCGTATCAGGTGATGGACGGTTGGTCGTCATTTCGCTCTCATCGCGTTCTGCACCGGGGTCACCTGCCTCAAGCAATGAGCCAACAGCATAGCCAGCGGGTTCAGGCATGTTCACATCAATCGTTACGTCACGGTCGGCGGCATCAAGGCCAAATCCGCCATCTGCGGAGGATGCGGTGAAGAGTTGGTTGAACTTGTCACGAAGTGCCGGCACGTCGATGCGGTCTTGTGGTCGCTTAGGTCCCGACACAGCAGGCACAACACTTGCCAGATCGAGATCCAACAGGTCGGTGTATTCGCATTGGCCTTTTTCTGGGATGCCAAATAGGCCTTGGGCTTTGTAGTAATTCTCGACTATTGTGCAGAGCTCCTCTGAGCGTCCTGTGCCGCGCATGTACTTGAGGGTCTCGTCGTCGACGGGGAAGAAGCCGATGGTCGCGCCGTATTCGGGGGCCATATTGGCGATGGTGGCGCGGTTGGCCAGTCGGTAGCGGTGACTCCTTCGGCAAGCTTGCCATGGAGGTTCACACCGACGACTTCTGGCACGAGGAAGGTCACAGGTTGGCCAAGCATACCGGCTTCCGCCTCAATGCCGCCCACTCCCCAGCCCACGACTCCGAGGCCATTGATCATGGTGGTGTGTGAGTCGGTTCCAACGAGTGTATCAGGATAATAAACCCCATTCTTTTCGAGAACTCCCTTTGCGAGATATTCGAGGTTCACCTGGTGAACAATGCCAATGCCTGGAGGCACAACAGAAAATGTATCGAACGCTTGTTGGCCCCATTTGAGAAACTCGTAGCGTTCACGGTTGCGAATGAATTCAATCGCCATGTTGCGATCGAGAGAAGTCTGCGATCCCGCAAAGTCGACTTGAACGGAGTGGTCAACCACAAGATCGACAGGAACCAGCGGCTCAACTTTCCCGGCGTCTGCTCCGCGAGCAACGGCAGCATCACGCATGGCCGCAACATCAACGAGCAAAGGCACACCTGTGAAGTCCTGAAGGACGATACGAGCGACGGTAAATGGGATCTCATAGTCACCCGGATTTTTGGCATCATATCCAGCAAGGCTTTTGATGTCTGACTCTGTGACTTTACGGCCATCGCAATTGCGAAGGAGAGACTCAAGAACTACGCGGATCGATACTGGAAGCTTGGAAAGCTCAGGAAATCCCTGTTCGGCAAGAGCTGGAAGTGAGTGGAATTGACCTTCAGAGCCGTTACCAGTGGTAAATGTGCGAAGCGTGTTCATGTGGTAAAATCAGTGTAATGGGAAAATAGTCGTGAGGTCTCCTAGGTGGCGGAGTCGCGGGAGGCTAACCACCACCTCAGATTTGTCAAAATCGTTTGAATTGATGCAGCAAATTGCTGCGAAATCGGGCGATTTCCGTGTCAAATGTGCCTATTTCGAGGCTCTCGCGTCACTCCTCTATGGCTGAGACAAATGTTGGGCGCTTGTGTTGGGAGAAATACCCATCACCCCAATACATTGAACTTGGGTAATCCGGCAGCGGCCCCGCATCCGGCGGAAGTGGCAAATTTCCATGCGTAGCGTCCTCTGGCTGGGTCTGGGCAATGTAGACAGGTGTGCCTTCCGAGACGAGATCGAAGAACTTAGGGGCGAGGTTCTCATGCATGCGGATGCACCCGTGAGTGCAAGGGCGGTGCTTCACCCACCCTGTATGGAAACCATAATGTTGTTTGAACTCACACCAGTAAGGCATGGGGGTGCCCTTGAAGGTTTCACCGCGATTGAGATCACGCAGGTAGGTGCGGCGGACTTTGCCGTTATTCATGCCGAAGCCATGGCTGTTTGCCCGATGCATGTGTCTTTTGCGAAATATCTTATAAGAACCCAGTGGTGTAGGTTTTGTGGCCTCTCCGACTGAAACTGGCATTGCCAAAAGCATGCGGTCCCCCTCAAGCACATAGACACGTTGTTTCTTTACTGAAACCTTCACCTTCACCTTCACTTTAGAACGATCGTTTGGCGCCAATGCTGGAAGATCATACGACTGATATTTGGAAAGTTGTCTGCTCTGCATGAACTCAGCACAAGAGTTCAGGGCAAAGACCAAAGTGAATGAAATGACAAGCCTTGCAGAGATACGGAGTGACAACATACCCAAATTCTTATGCGAATGATTATCGAGTGAACACCAAAAAGAAATTACTGCTGTTTTTCCCATTCGGTCACCTTCCCGTTTTTGAACCAGACTGAAGCGATTCGCTCGGAAACAAAGGCCACATCGGAGTGAGCGTTAATGACAGATCGACATCCATATCTTTCATATGGCCAGTCCATGCTGGATCTTGGCACTCTGACCGGCCTAGACACGGAGTAATCCCAACGCTGACCGGATTCTCCAGACTTTGAAAACTGGAATATTTTGGACGGGCTGCCCCACGATAGATAAACGGCATCAGCAGGCATTCCTTGAACAATCTCCCCTCGCCTGACCAATTTTTTGTGCTCCATGCTCAAGCCTGAGAACTTATCATAATTCTGGCCAATGCGAGTCGTCGGCGTCTGGGGCGGTGCGCATGACGCAGACAAGGATGCGGCCAGCAAGAGGATCCACCAATGTTTCATATGAACACCATATCCTTTCTCTGGAACTTCGCAATCTGCATTGCATCCCCCATGAATCATCTTGCCAATTTGACGAGAGAGTTTTGTATTCATCATGCAACTTATTAGAAATCCGAATCATGTCCGAAACATTGGAAAAAACACAACTTGATGCAGCGCTCAAAAAACTGCCTGAGTGGGAACTTGATGGCAAACAGATCACCCGAGCCATTGAATTTGAAGACTTCACCGAAGCTGTCGACTTCGTCAACGACCTCGCGGAAATTGCTGAGAAGGCACAGCATCATCCAGACATACTTATTCAGTACAACAAAGTCACATTGAACCTAACAACTCATGATGCGGGTGGAGTGACTGAGTTGGATATGGAGATGGCCCACCGGGTCGACAACATGGTCGATTAATCATCATCTAGGCATGAGCAGGTCTTTGTCATCGATGCCGGTTAGCTCATGGAGGTCTTTGATGAGTTTCCTCAGTGTGAAAAATAGAAAAACGAGGATTGGCACGCCAATCACCGCAAACCCCCACCCCATAACCTTGCCAACGATTGAGTTATAAACCTCAAGGGCGTCTGTTGTCGTCGGATCAAAATCACGGAAGAACCATTGCGCTAGAGCTAGATTCATCAGCGAGCTGATCAAAAACGAAATCGCGAACAAGCGCGTAGCCCCGAGTAAGACTTTTTCGTATCGATCCTTTGCCGACAACTCAGTCACGCGTGACTCAATTCTTTTGATGTCGAAAAGTGTGTCGTTGTAGAGAAACACGCGAATCAATGGGGTCGACCAACGATGCGACAAAAGCACGGCAACTCCCAGAATCAGCGGGATCATTCCTTCTTTGATTCCAAACATCAATCCAGCGTGAGGCTTCACCGTTCCATCCTTGTTCCAAAGGTAGATGGTCAACCCTCCTGTTAGCAAAACCGAGACGAGGCCGAGGATGGAAAAGAAATTGGCCTTTTTGGATTTGATGAAATGCCAAATGCCGTAGCCGATGGGCATGGCCAATGCGACCACCATGGCGTAGACGGGACCGATGTGCCAAAGCTTCGCCTCTTTGCCCAACGTCGCCTGAAGATCTGGATCCTTGCTCAAAAAGCTGAGCGCGACCACTGGCATCAACACGTTGATGAGAATGTCTGCAAGTGGGTGTTCCTGCTGGCTCTGCTTGTTGGACATGATTGGGGAGTATCGAGGGGATCACAAAAAAGCGGCCTTGGTTTCCCAAGGCCGCGTTGATCGAACTGCAATTATACTTTGCCGAAAATGGTCTGTCCGGTCGAACGAAGATCGTCGGCGGCCTCCTTCAGGCGGTTTGCCAAAGCAATCTCTCCTTTTTTGAGATAGCTCCGCGGATCATACTGCTTCTTGTTGCCCACTTCCCCATCGATTTTGAGGACGCTCTCGATGTTTTCACAGATGTGAGTGACGATCGGACGAGTGAATGCGTATTGGGTATCGGTATCGATGTTCATTTTCACAACACCGTAATCGAGCGTCTCGCGAATGTCAGCGAGGTCGGAGCCTGAGCCACCGTGGAAGACGAGGTCCATCTCTGCTCCATCACCATGTTTGTCCATGACAGCTTTTTGGCCGTCACGGAGAATGGTGGGCTTGAGTTGAACTGCGCCTGGTTTGTATGCACCGTGAACATTTCCGAAAGTAGCAGCAAACAGGAAGCGGCCAATGGGTTGAAGCGTCTCATACACCTGCATCATGTCGTCAGGAGTGGTGTAGAGTTTTTCAGCAGGTAAGCCAGAGGTGTCGTGACCGTCTTCTTCACCACCAACACAGCCAGCTTCCACCTCAAGGATGATGTCGAGCTCGGCGCATTCTTGAAGAAGGGCTTTGGAAATTTTGAGGTTTTCATCCAGTTCGACAACTGATCCATCGAACATGTGACTCTGGAACAAAGGACCTTTGCCTTGAGCAACTCGTTTGCGCGAAGCCTCTAGCAGCGGCTTGAGGAAACTGTCGACTTTCTCTGGGTGGCAGTGATCGGTGTGTAGAGCGACAAGAACGTCATGCTTTTCAGCAAGAATGTGACAGGCCTCTGCCAAAACGATGGCGCCAAATGCAGCATCGTTGACTGTGGTGCCGGATGCGAATTGTCCGCCTCCGGTGGAGACTTGAATGATTCCGTCTGATTTCGCCTCAGAGAACGCACGAAGCGCTCCGTTGATGGTCGTGAGGGAAGTCACGTTAATGGCAGGATAGGCATAGCCACCCTTTTGGGCGGCGTCTAGCATGGCGCGGTATTGCGCTGGGGTTGCGATTGGCATAGCGACGCCCTAGTAATCTTCATTTTGACTTAGGACAAGCCGGAATCCGTGGATTTTGTCCTGACCTCTATGCTTGCATAAAATCGGCTCACAGTCTTTTTTGAGATTTGTGCGCGTTCCGCCGCAGCCAAACCCATGTCTCCCCCATCCCCCATCACCTGCAAACCAACTCCTTGGTTTCTGTATCGAGCCCTTATCATGTTGGTCATGTTTGCGGGTTTTTCCCTCTATTTCTATTACGATGGCTCTGTCGGCTATCGCGGTAAAAACAAAGTCTACTACCTCTACCACACCTTCGAATCCGCCGGTAATGAGTTTGCGGAGATGAATACCGACAGCGGATTGAGCCCAAAAGAATGGCAAGAGCATGCCTCCAAACAGGTGGTCAATTTTCCTCAGGATACTTCGATTTTGCCCGATGACCTCGAATTGCCGATGCCCTGGCCGGATATCTTGCAAGATTATGACCGCATGAAATCCCTGCAATGGAATCAACTTTGGCTCGAATACTCAGAAGAATACCAATATCCCGACTCACCCAGCGAAAGTCCATATGATGCCCGCAAAATCAAAGAGCAGTGGGTGCTTTGTTACATCTGCCTAGGATTGGCTTTCTTCACTGGATTCTTACTCGCGCGCACAGCTCGCAGATCTTTTTCTGCGGATTCGGAGGGAATTAAGACTCATCGCGGCAAAAAAATCCCATACACAGACCTGAAAACACTGGATCTGAGGAAGTGGGAGTCGAAGGGACTGGCATATATCGAATACGATGGAGCATCTGGCACTGGCCGATTGCGCATTGATGGTCTCACCTACGGCGGGTTCAAGAGTTCAGATGGAGCACCTGCAGAAAAACTGATGACGATGATTCGCGAAAACTTTGTGGGCGAAATCATCGAATATGAAGAAATCTCCCCAGATATGGCCGATGACGACTCATCTGACGACACTCAAAAAGAGTCATAAATTATTCAAATCCTCGTTTTTCCAATTCTTCCTCATTTCGGTGTTGCCAAAAGTGGGCACCAAGAGCTAATCACCATCAACGCCAATTAATAACTACTGTAACTCATGTCAGACAAAAGCACCGAAGACCGCGTAAAAGATATCATCGTCGACCAACTCGGCGTCAATGCCGACCAAGTGACCCCAGAAGCCAAATTTGTCGAAGATCTCGGCGCAGACTCACTCGACACTGTTGAGCTCGTCATGGCCTTCGAAGAAGAATTCGACATCGAAGTTCCCGACGAAGAAGCTGAAAAGCTTCAAGCAGTTGGTGATGTCACAAGCTACATCAACAGCCAACAAGGTTAACCCTTCTATTGGCGATTTAATTTCAAAGGGCGATTTTCCCAGATATGGGGAAGTCGCCCTTTTTCCTTTTTACAAAACACCGAATTCGAGCGAGTATGAATGAAGAAATGCATTCACCGGACAGTATTCAATACGCTCTTGAAACCACTCGTGTCCTCCACGAGCCGGATCGACGTATCGATACATTTGGTGATACTCGATTTGAATTCACCTTGATCAGCGAGCTCATGGATAGTGCTGGAGAAGTTCGGATCCGCTCGGGTGAGATCAACGCTCAGCGCCCCCGGATCATGCGGCCTGAAGCATATCGAAACGTCGAGCTTGAAGGATTCGACCCATCAGTCCGCGAAAGATTCGACAAGATGATCGAGCAGTTCGAACGTGAGGGCAAAGATCTCGCGTTTCTTCAATACGGCTTTCAGTTCAAACGCGGCCAAGTCAATGAAGAGACTGTTCACGAACCTATAGAGAATGTGCGTGAACGAGTGATCGAAGAGAACCGGCGCAAAGGCAATCCAGCACTTGCGATCATCGAAGGAGTTGACGACGCTTGGGAAATCTCAATTTTGAAGTTTTCCTTCGAGATGATCATGAAGTCGCAAGAGATCAACGCATTCGATTTCAAACGCAAAGGCCTCATTTGATCCATGCCACCTTTTCGACTCAGCACAATTGTGAAAGCGCTATGCGCTATGGTCGTCATCACAGTGATGATCATCACTTGGGTGTTGTATCACCACATGGCGGTTTCCCCACTTGATGGCGCAGTGGCAAAAATCATCCCTGAGCCAGGCAGCGCGAAACAGTTCCGAACCAATGATGACCTGAAAAACATTCTCATTTCAGATGTGATGCCAGACATCGATCCTGGTGAGCGAGCATTCCAATCAGCGTATGTGTTGTTAGAGAAAGACAAGTTCGCGGAAGCTCGCCAAAAACTCACCGCGGTCTATGAGATTTACCCAAATTCAACATCTGCTGCCACGGCCAAGCGGATTGTGGGTGAAATGAATCTGGATCAAATACTCAGCACCCAAGACATGACGGACAAACAAGTTCACACCGTCAAAAGTGGCGATTCCTATCTAGGCATCGCGTCCAAACATAACACAACGATCGACTGCATGATGCATTTGAACTCGATGTTGCGATTGGAAGGAATTCAGCCAGGTGATCGATTGCTCGTTATGCCGCTCGAATTGACACTGCGCGTGGAGCCCAATAAGAAAGTTGTTTCATTGTGGAGGGGCGAAACCTTTATCCGGGAATACCCAGCACTTTCAATGCGTGGTGTTTCCTCCACAAAAAGAACCATGACCATCGATTCTATCATCGCGGAAATCGATGGTCTGAAAATTCTCCCCCATCAAGAAACCTACGCTGCAGCCAACAAGGTGATTCAGCTATCGAGCTCTGCGATTCAAATTCGCCAATGGGACGATACGCTTGATGAACTCTCATCTGGCATCTTCATGCGGCCTAGAGACATGCAAGAGATCGCTCTCTTAACCAGATCAGGGAATTCTGTCGAAATCCGCTAGGATTTACACCATTTCGCGGCCAAAAAACCCCAGAATTCCCCCTCTCCTGCCTTGCATCCCATCAAAAGAATTCAGAGAGTTTGCTTATGCAACTCCTCGAATTCGAAAAACCCGCGGTCGAGCTCGAACGCGAACTCGAAAAGCTGAAGGCCAAGTCGTCATCGCAAGACATCGATTTGTCTGAGGAAATCGCAAAAATGGAGGCCAAGCTCGCTGATACGCGCTCCAAAATTTACGATAATCTGACACCATGGCAGCGCGTTCAAATTGCCCGCCATACGAGTCGCCCATTCATGCTCGACTATGTCTCATTGGCTTTTGACGAGTTCATGGAGCTACATGGCGATCGGCACATCGGGGATGACGCCTCAATGCCAGGTGGCTTTGCCATGTTGGGCGACCAGCGCGTCGTCGTCATTGGCCACCAGAAAGGTCGCGATACGAAACAAAATTTGAAGCGCAACTTTGGCAGTGCTCATCCTGAGGGATATCGAAAAGCTATTCGCCTGATGAAGTTGGCCGACAGGTTTGGTCTGCCAATCGTCACCATGATCGACACTCCTGGAGCATTTCCAGGAATTGGTGCTGAGGAGCGAAACATCGCTGAGGCAATTGCATACAACCTCAAAGAAATGATGTTGTTGAAAGTCCCCATCATTGCCGTCGTGCTTGGCGAAGGTGGTTCTGGAGGTGCTTTAGGTATCGGTATTGCCGACAGAGTCTTGATGCTTGAGAACGCTTACTACTCCGTCATCAGCCCAGAAGGTTGTGCCGCGATTCTATGGAAACATCGCAAACATGCTCCTGAGGCAGCAGATGCGATGAAGATTGTTGCGCCTGATTTAAAAGAACTCGAGTTGATCGATGACGTGGTTCCTGAGCCAAAAGGCGGAGCGCATCATGATCACAATGCCACAGCAGAATCTCTCAAGTCGGTTATTACGAAACACCTAACTGATCTTAAAAAACTCTCATCTGAGGACTTGATGAATCAGCGGTATGAAAAATTCCGCAAATTCGGTGAGTGGCAAGGCAAGTAAGCCCTCACTCTGCCCAAATAATCTAACACCCTAAAACAAGAATACATATGTCAAACAAACCTCTAAACATTGGCCTCGTTGGTGGTGGCAAAGGAGCCTTCATCGTTCAACCGCATCAAAAAGCAATCCACATGGACGGAACACGTCGTGTTGTGGCTGGAGCGCTTTTTCCCGATCCTAAAATTGCAATGGAAGAAGCCAAGAACTGGCCATACCCAATCAAAGGATATGGTTCATACGATGAGATGATTGATGCAAACAAGACTGCTCCTGAAGATGAGAAGCTCGATTACATCCTCATCGTAACACCCAATTTTGTTCACTTCGATCCGGCCATGAAAGCCCTCAAAGCTGGCATTGCAGTTTTCTGCGAGAAACCACTTTGCCTAGACATGAAAGAAGCCAACCAACTTGTTCGCGCTTCGCGCAAATACAAGGTGCCTTTTGGAGTTGCGCACACCTATCTCGGTCACTGGACCAGCCGCTTCAGCCGCTACATCGTTCAAAGCGGATTGATTGGCGATGTTCGTTGGGTGGACAGCTACTACATCCAAGGGTGGCTAGCGTCCAAAGTTGAAGCCACTGGCCAACAACAGGCATCATGGCGTGTTGATCCGAAACGTGCTGGTGGTTCAGGTTGTGGTGGCGACATTGGAACTCATGCCTTGATGCAACTTCGCTATGTCACCGGATTGGACGTCACCGAACTCTCTGCTCAAATGGAAACCTTCGTTGAAGGTCGCATGCTCGACGACCACTTCACGATCTACTGCAAACTCAGCAACGGCGGCAAAGCCATGGTTCGTGCGTCGCAGATTTGTATCGGTCACAAAAACGATCTCGGCATCACGATTGCAGGCAGCAAAGGAACGCTTGTATGGAAGCAGGAAGAGCCCGAAAAGCTCACTGTGCATCTCCCAGATCAACCAGACCGCGTATACTGGCGTGGAGCTGTTACCGCCGGTGACGGATTCCTCCCGAAAAGCACCCCAAAGACCTTGCTAGCGGAACCAACCATCCCCGCAGGTCATCCGGAGGCATTTCACGATGCCTTTGCCCGACTTCACCGCAATTTCGAGGTGGACGTCCGCAAATGGAAAGCTGGCAAGAAATTCAACAGCGATGGCAGCCAATACGCCAATGTAGAGGACGGCCGTGAGGGCATCGCCTTCATCGAAACCTGCGTGAAAAGCAGCGCTAAAAAGGGTGCATGGGCTAAAATGCCAAAGCAAATCTAAGCTTTTACAAGCATTCAGACACTCCTGGCCACCTCGGAATCTCGCTTGCTCCGTGGTGGCCTTCTGTTTATTTTTGTTTAAATCCCTATGATTCAACGGCTTTCAACATATCGACTGATAACATCAGTCGGCATTGCGATCGGCTTGGCATTCAGTCATGCCAGTACTGCCGTAGCCCAAAATACAGAAGCCCCCCTCTCACCTGCTCAGTTTGACCCCTCAGATGTCTACCTTCAGGGCTATCTGGCTTGCCGCGAAGCTGAGAAATTCACCCAACAAGGTGAACACATACGCGCTGCTGAAAAATACCGAAATGCGGATGAATTGTTCAGCACCCTCAAAAAGTATTATCCCGATTGGAAACCTCGAATGGTCAGCCGCAGGCATTTGCTTACGACTCAACAGCTCTCCGATTCGACCGCCAAAGCAAAGAGCCAGCTAGATGAGAAGCGCTCCGTCGTCGCAGAACTTGAAGGCGGCGAAAAAACAGGCGCGACCCAACTAACGAACCGCGACAACTTGCTAGGCACCATCGATAAACCCAACATTCTTGAGGTCGACCCACTACTCAAGCGCCGACTCGACGAAGCTAAAGCCGAAGCAGATCGATTGAGAAATATGGTCGAGCGACAAAAACAAGAGTCGGCAGAAGAATCGAGAAAGCTGCGCCAACTAGCTCTCGACGACAGAAAAAAGGCAGAAGCGGAAATTGATCGATTGCAAACATTGTTCCGCCAGGCAAAGGCTGAGGCCAACAAGAAGGTTCAGCAGTTGCAGCAGCTCTCCGCTATGGCCCAAGCCAATGCCGCTGCCGAGGTTGAGAAAATCAAGAAGCTCACGGGTCAGGAAAAAGCCGATGCGGAAGCTGAACTCGCGAGGCTTCGAGCTCTGGCAGCCAAAGCCAATTCGGACGCAAACTTAGAAATAAAAAAACAGCAGCGTTTGTTGGCGAAATCGAACTCTTCGGCTGAATCCAGAATTCAAGAATTGCGAAAACAAGCGGCTAGGTCTCAAGCAGAAGCAGAGGCCGAAATGAATCGGCTAAAGAAGCTTACCCAGGGAGTCAAAGCTGACGCTGATGCTAGCAAGCGAGCACTCACTCTGAATGAATCCCGAACCACCACGCAGATCAACAGTCTGACACTCGCGAAGAATGCCCTTGAGCAAAAACTACGTGCTGCAGAGGCAAACGTTCAGACATTAAGGTCTCGATTGGCACGCGCTCCCCTTCATAGCGAAATGAATGACCTGAACGCTAAAATCAAAGGCTTGGAGGAAGAGCGTCAAGCGATGGCGATGTCACTCCAGCAAAGCCGCGCGGGATACTCAAAAGCTACAGGGAAAATCACACAGCTTGAGACAGAGCTTAATCAAGCCAAGCAACAGGCTGCCAATTTGGCGCGGGATATTGATGCTGAGCGAAAAATTGCAAATGTTGTGGTTGCTGGCCAAAGAAAGCAATTGCAGCAGCTAACAAAGGAGCTGGAGAACAAATCGCGTCAGCTTGCTACGGCGAACAACACAATCCTCAGCCTGAAACATGAGCTCAAGCAAAGCCACGAGGCTTTTGGTCAACTTCAACTCGAGCGTGATTCGCTGTTGGCAGAGCGAGATCAAATGGCCGCTCTTCTAAAATTGAATGAAGGCGGACGCATTCAAGACCTCATTGAACAGAATATGTCACTCGCGAAGAAATTGCGTGAGTCCAGCGAGAAGCTCGACCGCCTCTACAAAGACAGCAACTCGGACAAAGATCAAATCACCGAAGCACTTCGAGATCTCGCTATTGCAAAATCCCAAATCAACAGCCTGCGTTCAGAAAACAAAAAACATGAGGAACGACTTCTCGTTCTGCAGAAGAAGCTCGAAGAAGAACAACAACGCTTAGCCTCAGCGGATGTTGGATCAGACCCAGCGGAGGTAGCCGTCCTCAGAGACATCATTCAACGTCAGCTGCGTCTGCAAAAGAGGAAGCAACAAGCACGCCAACTACTCGTTCGTGCGGTCAAAGACTTGAGCAGTCAGGACAATCAACTTGCTGAAGCTGTCAAAATGCTTGAATCGCCGAACATGATCCTCTCCCCAGAAGAGCAAAAACTTATCGCGAATCGCCAAGTAGACGGCGAGTTCGTCTCTCCATACGCGAGAGATCGGGAGATTGTGAATCAAGACATCAATCGACTTGAGAGAGATATCGAGGTGTTTGATCGCGCTGCCAAAAAGTCATTCCTTGCGGGACGCTTGCTACCAACGCGAGAGCTCTACGAAATGATACTCGAACAGCATCCCGGCCACACACCGACTTTATGCAAGATCGGGGTCGTTCATTTAAAACTAGATGACCCGGAATCAGCGACAGATTCATTCCGTAGAGCCATCGAGCTGGATGCCAAAAATGCTTATGCTCACCGCATGTTTGGTTATTCGCTGATGCAAACCGGTAATGTCGATGATGCAGAGGCAGCCGTTCGCAAATCCATCGACCTTGATCCAAACGATGGTAAAGCTCACATCTTGTTGGGTTCTCTCTGCTACCAAGAAGGCCGTGAAAACGAAGCTGAATCGCATTTCAAAGGAGCCATTAATGCAGATCCACTTCCAAGTGAGCCATACTACAACTTGGCTGTTATCTATTCTGAATCCGGCCAACTCCAGTTGGCTAAGGATTATTATCAAAAAGCACTCAAGCGCGGCGCAATTCCTAATCCTGAACTAGAAAACGCGATCACGGTCCGATGAAACAGCTTTTCTCCATCGTCTGCCTCAGTGGTTTTGTTTGTATGTTGTCATGCGGATTGCACAGCGATGACACATCGAAAGAAAACGATGGACCATTGAGCTTTACGGAACGGCTCAATGAGCGCAATGGCTACAAACAAGACGCCCAAGGCAATTGGGTTCCAATGAGCGATAAGCGCAGCAGCTTTGAGAGCCAAGGACAGTTCTCCCACTTCACAGGACAACAAAGCAAGAAAGAGTTCAATACTGGTTCATACGATAAAAAGCGTTTCAACCGCCAAGGCTTCATAACCAAGAACTATGACCATGGAAAAGATGGTAGCAGGTTTTCGAAGGAATCCAGCTTAAGCGGAAACACCGCAAGAGAGTCATCGCAAGCCCACGCCGGCATTGGCACGTATCAAACCAACCTAATTGACAGAAGCTCAGCATATGAATCTGGGAGATCGTCTATTGAGAAAACAACAGACTACCAAACGGAGAGGCGTCGTGACGTTTACGTGCCTCCTACAGTGATCGATTACAAGCAACAGCGCCAGATGACCGTCGATCAATCCAAAGGCATCCTAGGTCGCCTGCGCGGCGAGTAAATCAAGGCTCAATGCCGGAGATGGCCTCAGCATATCGTTTGCCGAGCTCTCTCATGCTCTCAGAGTCAAAATGCCAACGATCTGACCCTTTGAGGCCCTCTGAGGTCACATAAGCGGTGTTCTTTACTTTTTTCGGCAATTCAGCGATCTGGTCATTGATCTCAGGAACATTGATGACTTGGCCAGCAACAAATGGAAGAGCGGGCTCATTGAGATCGGAACGAAGGTCTTCAACGAGCTTTTGAAGCTTCTCCAAATAACCATCTGAGCTATTATGGTTACTCTCACCTTGGTGCCAAAGAATCCCCTTGAGGGTGCCAAGCTCCTGAGCAGCCTTGGCTCTAGTCAGTGCGTCTTTGTAACACTTGGTTCCCTTCTTCCACTGTTCAATTTTGGTGCCTCCCTTGGCATTGACGACTAAGCCGACTGAGATTCCTTCGTTCTTCTCCAAGATGGTTTTGGCGAATGTGTAGCCTGGGTTCATCTTCTGCATCCCTAGCCCTTTGCGGATGGTGGAATAACGATTGAAAGGTTGCTTGGCATCCTCCCACTGGTTGCCTCCGTTCAGCAGATAACAGTTTTTTAGCGGGCCTGCCTCTGATGGATCAAATGCCGCGCGCCCCGCCATGTTGGACTGCCCGATAAGCAGATAGACATGCAGTTTGTCTTTGGGGCCTTGATACGCTTGTTCAGCCGCTTGTGCAGGTGAAAGCAGGGCTAGCATAGTGGCACAAACGCCGCTGAGGATTCGTTGTGTAGTCATGATCATAGTTAGTCTAATTCTTTGATACGCACGTTGCGATACCATATCGGTTTGCCTTCATCTTGAAAACTGATGTAACCCTCCATCGGACGGTCCTTCATAGGTGACTTACTTAGATCAATATCAACGATCTGCTCACCATTCAAAATCACCGTCAGTTGGGATTCGACCATCTTGATATGGTAGCGATTCCACTCACCTGCTGGCTTCACCATCATCTTGGTTGGGCCAACAGTTCTGATCACGCCACCGCAATCGTGATGCCCAAACTTTTCTTTGCCATGTGTATCGAGGATTTGAACTTCAAACCCACTGTTGACGTGGTCTTTTAAATCTCCAACACGCATAAAGACTCCTGAATTGCCTTTCGCGTTGAACTTGAAATCCAATTTCAGCTCGAAGTTTCCATACTTCTTCTTCGTCGTGATGTAGTCGGCATATCGTGTCCAACCATGCTCACCCTCACGAGGCTTGAGCGTAACGATGTTTTCATCTTCAACCACCCAATTGCCTGTGGTTTGCCAGCCAGCGAGGTCTTTGCCATTGAACATCGGAACGAAGCCCTTATCATCATCAGCATGAGACAAGCATGAAAGTATCGCGAGGCAGGAGAATGTTGTCGCGGAGAGAGTGAGTAATTTCATGGGTAAAGAATGATTGAATTCATATCATCAGTAGACCCGCTCAGTCCGCAAGCTTGATTTCAAGGCTTTGGGAACCATTTCAAAAGCTCAGCGAGCACTAGCTCATGACCTTTACGGTTGGGATGATTCACTTGTGACATCATCTCATCAAGTTCTCCCCCGCTTTTCAGGTGTTTTTTGAAAGCGGCATAGCTATCAACCAAGCCTACTCCATGCTTTGCCGCTAATTTTTTGACCTGCTCCGCATGCAAGTTCAGAGGATCTTCCGGATCATTGATGTCGGCTCGTTTATCGGGTGTGGGCGTTAACAACAATACTTCGATGTCTAGTTGCTTCGCTTTGGTGATCATTTCTTCCCACGCGGCACGAGACTTCTCCAGCCCCGCCCTTCGGTCGTTCAGGCTATAATCGATTAAGAGCAGGTCGGGTTTGTGTGTGAGAACCTCCGCATCAAAGCGCTTTGCGCCGCTGATCGCATTCTCGCCTCCGATCGCCGTAACAATGACGTTCACTACGGCATGCGGGTTCTGCTCTTTCAGCGCCCGATGCAAGAGGTGTGGGTAGGCATTGAATGTATCCACGATGGGCGTGTTGAAATAACCACTTGGAACGCTGTGACCGTGACAAACGATATTGAGCGTTTTGTTCTTTGGCCATTTGACAGTCATGGCCTTGGACAATTCAGATAGATATTGGTCTGAATCAGCCACCTCTGCGATTGCCGCGATTGGTGCGGATACCAGAATTAGAAAGATCGATAAAAGAGTCCTCATGCACAAAACATACGGAGGTTTTGGCAGCGCGTTATCAAGGACGATCCATTAGGCGCCACATCACCGATGAAATGACAAGATGAACTTGGATTGGTGAATGAGCTTCAGGATTAGAATCATGATCAACAAAGTAGCAGCCACCAAAAACCAGATGAACAAGCCGATGTATTGCGGCAAATATTCATGAACCTGGTGAGTGGACGCCATCAAAGTGATGAGAATGAGATACATCACTCTGTAAGAAGATGCCTTTTTGACAATGTAGTCGGCGGATTGCCTTTTCCCCATGTTGATCAGGCCACCCATCAAATTCCACACTAGGGCGATATCCAAAAACAGGTATGTGTAATCAAAGTAGCGACTTCCTTCATAATCGCTAAATTTGATCGCGTAATACCCAAGTGAGAAAAGCACCAAGAGGAATGCCAAGTTCTTCGCCAACAGGAAGCTCTTTGAATGAATCATTAACCCTATCGCTCCATAAAAGATGAGGGCGTAGCCAATGACATCCGGCAAGACGTGGAAGCCGTTGACCTTTGCATCAAGGACCGTCAGCAACAGGCCCCAAAAAAGATAGTGGAGTTTGGACGAACCATCCATGGACACTTATTTAAGCGGTTCAATGCTTGGTTGATACCATTCCTGAAGCTTGGATTTTAGGCGCTTTACGACATCTGGGTGCTTATCTGATAGTTCAACCTTTTCACTTGGGTCATCGGCAATGTGATAAAGTCTTACGGGTTCGGTGTCCCAAATGTGCAGGTTTTTGTATTTGGTGATATCTTCACCTGGGTAACGAACCATCAGCTTCCATTCTTTTTCAACACACCAGAGATACTTGAGGGTTACATCAGGCTTGCCCGGTGTCATGTTGTGGATTGCGTGCGTCACACCAAACACTGCTTTGCGTTCGCTGACTGCTTTTTCATCCAGCAAATTCAAGCCGGGAAGATCTGCAGGAGCCTTGAAATTGGCTAACATAGCAATGGTTGGAAACAAATCGACGGCATGGGCCAATTCATCGCTTTTCTTAGGCTCAATATGACCGGGCCATGAAAGCATGATGGGTGTTCGGATGCCGTTCTCAAAGGGCGATCCCTTGCTGCGTTGTGCAAATCCACCCCACAACTTCTGATGTGGGTCATCCGCGTTCGTGCTGGCAGCAGCCCAACCATTGTCACAAATGTAGATCACAACGGTTTCTCGGGTCAGCCCCCTTTTGTCGATATGGCCCATCAGGTCACCACAGGTTTCATCGAACCACTCACACATGGCGTAGTATTTGGCGACATCTTGAGCGCGGCCATCACGCTGATATTTTTTCAGCAAGCGCTCAGGTGGATTATGAGGCGTATGCGGAAGAAACGGAGCATACCAAATCAAGAACGGCTTCTTCTCCTCTATCGCAAGGTCGATGAAATCAGTGATTGGCTTCAATGAATCACGGCCAATTTTCAGGCCAGCATCTCCGTGACGTCCGTTTCTCTTCGGATCCCCGTGGGTCATGCCATGCGTAAAACCGCCATCTTGATAAGAACCTTCCCACCATTTTCCCGACTGGTGTGCCAAGTATCCATTCGCGACAAGTTCTTTGATGAAGCTTTTATGGGTGTGAAATTCCTTTTGCACAGGAATGTCCAATGCAGCGCGATCGGCATTACCGCTGACATCATTGCCCGTTACACCATGATCGAATGGGTAGCGACCGGTCGCCATTGATGCCAGAGACGGTCTACACAGCGGAGATGCGACGTAGCCCTGCTCAAATAGCAGGCTGCGCCCTGCGAGGCGATCCAAATGAGGTGTGCGAACCTCTTTGTTGCCCATGAAACCATAATCATTCCAAGCCTGGTCGTCGCTCAGGATGAAAACAATGTTGGGCTTTTCATCGCTGGCTCTGGTGCCAGTTGCCGCTAGTAGAGTGATGAGAAATAATGCCAAAATCGACCTTTGCATTCCCCATACAAAGGAGGTTTTCCGAGATAGACAATCCATAATCCTCAGTCGCGCACATCAACAGTCTCCAATATTTGGCGATTCTGTAGTTTTTTCCTCGTCCTGGAACCCCAAGTACAGCCAACCTCCCGCCGCCATGCTCAAGGCCGGAATCGTAGGACTACCCAATGTCGGTAAATCGACACTCTTTAATGCTGTAACCCGAACCCGCAAAGCGGAGGCGGCGAACTATCCATTTTGCACCATCGACCCAAATGTCGGGATCGTCACCGTGCCAGACCCTCGACTCGAGGAGCTCTCTAAAATTTCCAAATCTCAAAAGCTGGTTCCCACAGCGATTGAGTTTGTTGATATTGCAGGCTTGGTTGCCGGCGCCTCAGAAGGAGCAGGACTGGGCAACAAGTTCCTCGCCAACATACGCGAAACCGATGCGATTGTTCAAGTCGTCCGCTGCTTCGAAAACGATGACATCATTCACGAGCTTGGCAGTGTTGATCCGATACGTGACATCGAAGTGATCAACTCTGAGCTCATTCTAGCCGACATGGCCGCATTGGAGAAGCGCCGCTCGTCCCGCGAGAAAAAAGCCAAAGGCGGTGATAAAGAGGCCAAGAAAGAAGTCGATCTTATCGACATCATTATGCCGCACCTTGATGAAGGAAAGCCGGCTCTCACGCTCGATTTCACCGATGACGACCAAGCCATCGTCAAAGAGTTCTTCCTGCTATCATCCAAGCGCACCATTTATGCCTGCAATGTATCTGAGGACGAGCTAGCTGAAACCACGGCCGACCCAAATCCAAATCCACTCGTATCCAAAGTTCGCCAATACGCACAAGACCACAGCGGGGCTGAATCGGTGATTGTTTCCGCTAGAATTGAAGAAGAACTTAGTGAGCTTTCACCTGAAGAGTCGGCTGAATTTTTGGCTGATATGGGCGTCACAGACTCAGGAGTATCTGCGTTGATTCAGTCAGTTTACAAACTTCTCGGGCTCCGCACCTACCTAACGACTGGTGAGCAAGAAACTCGAGCATGGACCATCAAAAATGGCGATAAAGCGCCGGCTGCGGCAGGCGTCATTCATACCGACTTCGAGCGTGGCTTCATCGCTGCTGAAGTCGTGCATTACGATGACATCACCAGCCTAGGAACGAAAAATGCCTGCAAGGAAGCAGGCAAGCTAAGGATTGAAGGCAAAGACTATGTCGTCAAAGACGGCGATGTCATTGAATTCCGATTCAACGTCAGCAAATAGCCTTCTTTCGTGTTAACCGGGATAGTCGCCAGCGATGTATCCCTGAAGTTGCATAATGGTGTTCTTCTGGGATTCCATGGCCCAACGAACCAGATCACCCATTGAGACGAGGCCTTCTAGCTTAGAATCGACTACCACAGGAAGGTGGCGCACATGGTGTTCTGTCATCAATTCCATGCATCGTTGGATTGGATCGCTGTAACCTACAGAAATCACAAGGTGGTCCAAAATATCGCCGACCAAAGTGTCTCGTGAGGTGCGTCCTTGTAGAACCACTTTTCGGCTGTAATCCCTCTCTGATAGGACACCCAAGACTTTGCCTGCTTTGTCGACCACAACGACTGCGCCAATATTTTTTTCACCCATCAAACCCACGGCTTCATACACCGTACTCTCTGGGTAAGTCGTCCAAGTCTCACTGCCTTTGTGATGAAGAATGTCTCTAACGGTGCCTTGTATTTCCATAAAATATCTCTATTGAGTATCTAAGAGCATGCTAGATTTGTAGCAACAGGTCAAGAAGGAGATGGGATCGATCCAAACTGTCACATTGAGGCCGACGGGCATTGGACAGCGCCTCGAATCTCAGTATCCTGTTCTCGAATGTCGAACGCACTGATTCACGAAACCTCACCCTATTTGCTGCAACATGCAGACAATCCCGTGGATTGGGTGCCATGGTCTGACTCCGCTTTTGAAGAGGCTAAAAAAGAGGACAAACTGATCTTCCTATCAGTGGGATACTCTACTTGCCATTGGTGTCACGTGATGGCGCATGAGAGTTTCGAAAATGAGGAAATCGCGAAGATTCTCAATCACCACTTCGTCTGCATCAAGGTGGACCGTGAGGAGTTGCCGGATATTGATTCCGCCTACATGAGCTTTGTTCAAGTTTCGACGGGTCAAGGTGGATGGCCAATGAGTGTTTGGCTCACGCCAGAGGGCAACCCGGTATTTGGAGGAACTTATTATCCGCCCGAGGATCGGCAGGGCCGGCCCGGTTTTCCTCGGGTCTGTCATGAGCTCGCTAGAGTCTGGAGAGATGACAAAGAAAAGGTCATGGAAGGTGGCAAAAGAGCCATCCAGCACTTGCGCCAACAATCGACAAAGGAATCCCCACTTCGCGGCCTGCCTTCAATCAAAGTCTTCGGAGATTACATTGATGCCTGTGAGTCGTTGTTCGATCCGTCTCTAGGTGGGTTTGGAGGGGCTCCGAAATTCCCCCGCCCCGTTGTCGTCAGAACGTTGATGCAACTTGCAACTCGATATGGCATCGATAGCACAGAAGGACAATCTGCCTGGGACATGTCTGAGCGGACTCTCAAGGCCATGGCTGCAGGCGGCATTCACGACCAATTGGGAGGTGGATTTCACCGATACTCGGTCGACCGCTACTGGCATACTCCTCATTACGAAAAGATGCTATATGATCAGGCCCAAATCGCGATGGCCTATCTAGACGCATGGGAAATATCAAAAGACCAACATTATCGAGATGTGGTGGTTCGCCTTTTTGACTACATGCTCAATACGCTGAGAGACTCACAAGGACCGATCCATGCAGCAGAAGATGCTGACAGCTTTCCAGATGAAAACTCGAAGCACACACGAGAAGGTGCGTTTTGGACCTGGAGTGCTGAGGAAATCGGTAAACTTTTGGATCCGCGATCTGCCGCCATTTTCTGCCAAGCATACGGGATTCAAGTCGACGGAAACTCTCGGCCTGAAAGTGACCCACATGGTGAGCTCAAAGGACAAAACACACTCTATGTTGCCGTAAATCTTAATGACCTCGCGACCGCCTTTGATTGCCCTGTATCTGATATCAGTGATAGCCTGGCAGCTTCTTCAAAAATACTCGTGAAATATCGAGATGGTCGTCCAAAACCTCATCGTGACGACAAGTTGTTAACGGCCTGGAATGGATTGGCCATTGGCGCCTTGGCTCGCGGCGGCAGGCTCTTGAAAGAAAAAGATTACACGAAATCTGCTGGAGAAATTGCTAAGTTCTTCAAAAAGAACCTTTGGGATGGCGACAGACTTTATCGCTCATTCAGAAAACACCGCAGCGATACGCCTGGCTATCCAAGCGACTATGCCTTCCTCATCTCGGGTTTGATCGAATTGCACCGCACCTCACCTGATCATGGTTGGCTCCAATTTGCTCATGAATTGCAGATTGGATTTGATCGCGACTTCTGGGACCCCTCTCAAGCGGGATATGTCATGACTCCAAAAGTGCTAGGACGTGAACTGGTCAGCATTCGCGAAGAATATGATGGGGCTGAACCCGCCAGCAATCATGTCGCAGCTGAAAACTTAATTCATCTATCCAAGCTGCTGGATGAATCGTCATATCTACTGCGTGCGGAGTCACTCATCCGAGCAGGATCAAGATTGCTTGAAACTCAAACCTTCAGCTGTCCGGTGCTTCTGGCTGCATATGATTTGCTCGATCGAAAAGACGGCTCACCATCCACAAACAATGGGAGGCACGATGATGCGTAAATCCCCGCCTTTGCGATGTTCGCTTTCTTCGAGAGCTGTGACTGTATCACCTTCGAACTCGATGATAGTCTTGCCTTTTTCCACTTGGGTCACACTTACCAGTTCGCGGTAGATGAAACCGGTTCTGGGATCCGTTTTCGTGATGTAGTTTTTCTCTTCGTCGTAATCGATATATTCCCAACTGCCCACCTGCCCCTCCTTGGTTTTGCGGAGACTTGTTTTGGTTGGCTCTCCTCGGGATTTGGAGACTTCTTCCATCGTCATACCAATAGCGACTTTTTTCTCAGCGATCAGCTTCTGGACTAGGATTTGACGTTCATACAATTGCTTTAGGTTCTCAGCGAACTTCGGGTCTTTTGCCTTGAAGGCCCATGGTCCGACCCATCCTGAAATTCCATTGCGGAAGTCCAAGCTACGAATTCGGTAAATTTTGTCGGTAATCGCCTCAATTTTGACTTTCTGCCCTGCTTTGATCGTGCCGAGCTTTCGATTGCCCTCGCGGTCCGAATAAACTGGAGCCTCCTTGATCACTTCTAGCTTCAACGGCTCCTCGAATACATCCTTCAGATAAACCACCTCTGGATCGTCATCCAGTAGCGAGCGCCTCTCTTTATCTGCATGGAGTGCCGAAACCGCGAAAAGCGCGCAAATGGCACCTATGATCGATACGGATCGGCTTTTTTTGCCGGAAAATGTACACAACAGCCCCTTCATAATATGGATAAGACTGCCCTCATGTGGGATTTATTCAATGAATTTTCACGGGTTCTCGATTGGACAGAACTGGATTATTGCTAATCTTTTGGCATGCAAACAACCGGCCCGCTTTCCCACAAAATGTTCGCCAAGGCCAAAACCCTTATTCCTGGCGGCGTAAACTCCCCTGTGAGGGCTTTTAGGAACGTTGGCGGAGAGCCGTTCTTCGTCCGCCGAGGTTCAGGCAGCAGGATCGAAGACATCGATGGGAAAACCTACATCGATTATATCGGATCATGGGGGCCAAACATTCTAGGCCACGCTCCCACTGTGATCACGAACACGATCCACGAAGTCGCCAAAAGTGGTGTATCCTTTGGCATACCGACTCCATTTGAAGTCGAAATGGCTCGGACGATCTGCGACTGGGTACCATCGGTCAAAAAAGTTCGCATGTGTTCCTCTGGAACGGAAGCAACGATGTCGGCGATTCGTCTAGCCCGCGGATACACCAAACGTGACTTTATCGTCAAATTTAATGGGTGTTACCATGGCCACAGCGATTCCCTGCTGGTCGCAGCTGGCTCTGGAGCTCTGACCCATGGCGAGCCTGATTCAGCAGGCGTGCCCGCATCTTTTGCGGAAAAAACCATCGTCCTTCCCTACAACCATCCAGATGCGCTTGAAGAGTTGTTTGAGGCACGCGGCGAAGAGATAGCGGCAATCATCGTGGAATCCTATCCTGCCAACGCTGGCTTGGTGATACCTCAAAAAGGATATTTGGAGCTGTTGTCAAAAATCACAGCCAAACATGGAGCGCTGCTAATTTTTGATGAAGTCATGACAGGCTTCAGACTTGGAAAAGCAGGCGTCCAAGGCATTGAGAACCTGACCCCAGACCTTTCCTGTTTCGGCAAGGTGATTGGTGGTGGCCTCCCGGTGGGTGCTTTTGGCGGAAAGGCTGAAATCATGGATTATCTCGCACCAGACGGCCCGGTCTACCAGGCTGGCACATTGAGTGGTAATCCACTAGCGATGGCAGCCGGACTGGCGCAGTTAAAGGAACTTTCAAAACCCTCTGGCTACCCTCGGCTTGAACAACTCGGCGCCCATTTTGAGGATGGCTTGAGAAGGATACTCGATGCCAAAGGAATGCCCTTCAAACTCAACCGCGCGGGCTCCATGTTCTGCATGTTCTTCACTGACCGCGAAATCATCAACGTCGATGATGTCATGAAACAGGATCTGGAAATCTTCAAGAAACTGTTCTGGGGTTGTCTAGACAAAGGCATCTATCTTGCCCCGTCACCATATGAAACAGGCTTTATCTCATTGGCGCACACCGAGCCCGATCTGGATGATACGCTTAGCGTGATAGAGGATGTGCTGAAGACTATCTGAACAAAGCCATCAATGGCCGATGGTCTGATGCCTCATCCCATGACGGGTGATCCACGATGTAGGACTTTTTGAAATCGGTTCGCTTACGCATCGATTGTGACACGAGAACGAAATCAATCCGCGAATAGATGTCATGCATCGACCAGTGATGGGTCCACGCGTGATCGTTCGAGTCTTTGAATGGGATCGCCGTCAAATAATCATCAGTACCATAGCTTCCCACGATCGTCTTGAACGCAACACTCGGCCGGGTGTCATTGAAGTCTCCATAGACAATGACTTTGTCTTCTGGATTCTTGTCCAAAATTGATTCAAAATGTTTCCGAAGCAATCGCGCTTCGTGGATTCGGATCGACTCTTGATCAACACCTCGCACCTTTCGCTTTGACTTCAGGTGAACTCCCAGCAAACGATACGACTGCCCATCGATGCGCAGTGTTGTATCAAGCACGCCGCGGTTCATTCCGTAGGTTTTCCCTTTGATGCGAAAATCAAGATCATCGGGCTTGTTGGTCTTGGTAATGGGATACTTTGACAATAGGCCAAGCCGTCGAACCAAATCGCTTCCACCTGCATAGTGACTGTGCGGCAAATTGAGGCCACCCTTCTTGAGTCTTTCTTGGATGTCTGCAAGATCACCAGCTGTGCCGATCTCAGACAGACCGATGATGTCGGGCTTGTGCTTTAGCATCATATGAATAACCGCCTGCTTGGCCTCCTCGCTTTTCTCAGAGGCTTGGTATCCTCGATCACGCGCCTTGGCATCCAAGGAAAGCCAGTTCTGAACATTGTAGGACATCAGACTGAATCCGCGACCACTCGAATCTTGTGGCTTGATTGGTGGCTCTGAAGCATCAACCTGAACAAGCTCAATGTCGCTTTGACGATCCGACTGACTCCAATCGGGCGTCGGGTTTTCTTCACCACATGACGTGCTTGCAAAGCAAAGCCCGAGGCAAAAAAGAGCCCCGGTGATCACCGAGGCACGATGTTTGCCGAAAGCGAAAGTCATCGCCTTTAAAAGATGGCAGGGATTATGA
The DNA here is from genome assembly GCA_043566505.1 of Luteolibacter sp. GTDB lineage: Bacteria > Verrucomicrobiota > Verrucomicrobiia > Verrucomicrobiales > Akkermansiaceae > Luteolibacter. The sequence goes on from CP121322.1 coordinate 2,972,978, forward strand.
GTCGCGTGACTCCTTGCCTGGCGCACTCTTCACTTTAACTTCATCCTCGCCGCGAGTGATTTCATGTTCGAAATCTTCACGAGCTTTTTTGAATTCGCCCATGCTCTTGCCGATACCGCGAGCCAGTTCTGGAAGTTTCTTTGCTCCGAACAGCAAAAGAATCACCACGAAAATCATGATCATTTCGGGTGCGCCGAGAGATCCAATAAATGCTAGAGAATTCATAAATGTATAGGGTCAGTTCCTGCAGAAGCATAAGCCTGCTTAGACATGCATGCAACGCATTTACCTCATTTTGATTGCTGAACTTTCACCGACCTACAGGAATCGTTGGAATCCTATCAATGACCCACAACTCAAAAGTTCACATGTTCCTCAGCACCAGTGTGTTGCGATTATTGCTGATGCTTCTTTAGATATAATAAGGTTTCAGCATGAGGTAGCAGACGGGACCAGAGAGGGCTACGTAGAGCCACATCGGGTAAACCCAACGCGCTAATCTTTTGTGCGCTTGGAACCGATTGGTCCAAGCTGCGATAAAAGTGAACAATATGAAGGGCAAGCTGACCGCAGCCAGGATGATGTGCGTGATCAGCAGAAAGAAATATACGGTCCGCATGATCCCCTCCCCACCATATCGAGTGGGATCATTGGTCATGTGATAAGCAACGTATGACATTAGAAAGACAACGGAAAATACCATCGCCAGCACCATGGTGGATCGGTGCAGCCTTACCTTCCCCATCTTGATCGCTACAAGCGAGACCACCAAGAAAGCGCCAACCAATGCATTCACGCTGGCATGAAATGCGGGCAACCCCATGGTCGACCAACCATCAGGAAGAGGAAGCCGGATCTTTTGCATGCAGACAACTAACAACAGTACTACTGCTGATAAGATCCAAGCAACGACGCCAAGCTTCTTTGCTAATGCATCGTTGGGCGTGCGAGACAACCACTCTGAACGTTCGTCATCCATTTCTTACTGAGCTACTTGATTCAATTCCGTCTCAATCCTCTCAAACAAATCTTTCTTGAGGCGGTCGTATAAACCCGGATCACGCTGGCGCGCTTCCTCGGACCGAGCATCTGCGAGAGGCCACTTCCCGACGACACGGAAATCACGATCGACCAGCAAAAATCCAAGATCATGAAGAAAGCGCCCATTGGCCTCGATGTCGGCTGGATTCTTGCGCTCCCTAACACCGAAAAACTTCAACTCTTTCTCAAGGTATTGGTGGGTCTCATCTATGTCTCCCGCATTCAAGAACCACCACTTGCTGGAATCGGCATTCAGTGCGGTTGAGTAATCCTTCAATTTGCTGACATCGTCATTCTCTGGATCGACGGATATGCAAACGATGTGAAAGTCTGGGTTGTCTTTGAACTCATCAAAAATCTTGTGCAATTCTTCTCCGTTTCGAACAGCACAGTGAGGGCAGATGGCGAAAAATTCAGCAACTAACCAAACCTTGCCTTTTAAGTCGGACAACTTCACGGCTTCACCTTCTTGATTCACCGCTTCCAGGTCTTTCTCAATTTTGAACCACTCATCAGTGCTTTCTTTGCCAGCATCGATAACTATGGAACTCAGATCAGGTTCTGGCATTCGTGAGCGTATGAGGAATGCAACAGCGAGAATCGCGATACAGAATAAGCCAACACATGAATAGAAGATGGCAAGGGTCGTGGTTTTTTTCATTCGTCTTCAGTGGGTTCATCCAGCAAGAGTTGGATGGTCTGATCTAGCAGTATTTCCAATTGCTTCTCGTTGGAATGCTCGGTGCCCGTAAGCTTGCCTTCCTCATCCCAACCTGCGGCTTCATTAAAATCAAAAGTGGCTACGTATGGCTTCCCCCCAATCTCTTGGTGCACCACAGCACGTCGAATATGGCCGCTTTTGTCGATGAGGATCACACGGGGGTCGAATCGCCACGAACCATCGACAAGTTCAGGAATGACTGAGGGTTTGAGTTCCTTGCGAATGAATTTCTTCAATGTCTCCGTTTCATTGGTGCCTAACCACCACTTCGGCAATTCGATGTTCATCTTGGTCGCAGCTTCAGAGAGTTCGCTTGCTACCGATTCTGCGGGTATGGGATTCAAAACCAGAGTCACAAAACGCAGGTCGTCGTTGTCCGCATATTGCTCAGCCATGTTCCGCATGGCATTCAAGCTCCGCTCTGACTCATCCATTTGATCCAAGTGAATGGTATTGAGCAGATACACCTTGCCGCGAAGCTCCGTAAGGTCGGCGGTAGAACCATCTTGCCGGATCATCGTCAACGAGCGCTCCGGCCGAATCTGGTGGATAATGGCTGGACGGTTGTCCTTGGATTGCTCGATCGACCATTTCTCGTAGGCCTTCAGCACAAGCCATCCCCCTAAAACCATAATTACCACAAGGACGAGGGCCGTCTTGAAGAGTTTTTTGGGATCCCTTACAGCGGGTTCTAGATCGAGGTGGCTCATGAGCGACGGGAAAGTAACCGAGAGTCGCGCCAAGGCAAGTCACAGAGGTCAAAAAAAGCCACGCGGCCCCAATCTGCATTGCTTTCAACACAGATCAGCACTTGGCGTAGAGTCGCTGGATGTCTAAATTCCTGAAAATTTCCACTTCATGAGACACTTATCGATCATTTCTGCCCTGCTGCTCTCAGCACTGTCCACCTCCATTGCCGAGCAACAAAAGCCAAACATCCTGTTCATTTATTGTGATGACTTGGGCTATGGCGACGTTGGTGTGTTTCACCAAAATGACCGGGCTGCAAAAAATGACCGCAGCATCCCTTATTTCACCACCCCTCAACTCGACACCATGGCAGCTGGTGGAATGAAATTTGACCAACACTACTGTGGCGCGCCGGTGTGTGCTCCGTCACGGGCGACCGTCCTCAGTGGACAGCACCAAGGGCATTCTGGCCGACGTGACAATCAATTCGATCTCCCATTCCCCGACACACACACCCTTGCCTCCGTCGTCAAAGAAGCCGGTTATGCCACTGCGGCATTTGGCAAATGGGGACTTCAGGGGCAGCAAGAAGATCGCAAAAATCGCAAAGCGGCTCCGCAAGGCCAAGCATTCCCAAATTGGCCGACCATGCCGATGGACCGCGGATTCGATTACTACCTGGGCTACGTCCGTCATCGCGATGGCCATTACCACTACCCCGTCGAAGACAAGAAGCAGGTGTGGGAAAACAAAACCGAGATTACCGAAGGCATGGAGCTTTGCTTCACCACCGACCTCTTCACGGCGGCGACCAAGAAATGGATCATCGAACACACGCAAAAGAACCCGGAGCAACCTTTCTTTGCCTACCTCGCCCACGATACGCCACACGCCAAGCTACAGAACCCTCCCTGCGCCTATCCAAGTGGGGGTGGACTCAATGGTGGTGTCCAATGGATTGGAAAAAAGGGACAGATGATCAATACCGCGGCTGGCACCTATGATGGCTGGATGCACCCAGACTACACATCGGCTACCTGGGATCACGACAAGGACAGCAAAACTCCAGAACAAGCATGGCCCGATGTTCAGAAGCGCTATGCGAATAATGTGCGCCGCATCGATGACACGGTCGGCGATCTGATGACGCTCCTCAAAGACCTCAAGATTGCCGACAACACGCTCATCATCTTCAGCTCGGACAACGGCCCATCCGCAGAGTCCTATATCAAAGATCACCCCTATCGCCCGACCTTCTTTCACGGTTTTGGGAAGTTTGATGGAATTAAGCGCGACATCCTCGAAGGTGGATTGCGCGTTCCCACCATCGCCTATTGGCCATCAGCGATCAAACCCGGCAGCACATCAAGCAAGCCCAGCGGCCACTGGGACTGGCTTCCAACCTTTGCAGAGGCTGCAGGTTTACCAGTTCCATCTAGTAGCGACGGTGTCTCGCTAATGCCAACCCTCAGCGGCAAAGGCAAGCAACAGCCCAGCACAATCTACAGCGAATATGCGGTAAGTGGAAAAACGCCAAACTATGGCGCATTCCATCGTTCACACCGCGGGAAAGTCCGCAATCAAATGCAGGTCATTCATCTGGAAGGCTTCAAAGGGCTACGCACCGGGATCAAATCAGCTGACGATGATTTCGAAATTTATGACCTAAGCAAGGACCCGAAAGAAATCAACAACCTGGCAGACAAGAAAGGCTTCGGGAAAATTCAAGCGGCCATGAAGGCGCGTGTATTGCAGTGTCGCAAACCCCTAGCCAGTGCTCCTCGACCATACGATAACGCACTCATCCCACCGGCTTACATGGTCAAAAAAGAGGCCAAGCCGCCCGAACTTCCCAGAGTTTCCTGCACGGTCAAAAATGGCACGTTTCCTTGGATGCCAAATCTGCGTCTATCCACGACAGCTCGACTGTCGCAACCGCAGGGATTCATTTTGCCAGACCACTTGACTCAGAACTTCGCCATCATGCTCGATGGCTTGGTTCACATTCCAACCGATGGAAAATACACCTTCACCGTCACCAGCAACAGTCACTCAACCTTGTTCGTGCATGATATCCGGTTGATTGAGGAAAATAAAAAAGCCACAGACGAACCACGCAGCGGATCGCTCAATCTGAAGGCCGGCTTGCATCCTGTAGAGCTGCTCTACCGTATCGGCGAGGGTAAGCCTGATCTCACCTTTGAAATCACTGGCCCAGATGGGAACAAACTACCGATCACTCCAGCTAGCCTTGAACCCCAAAAATAGAGCTGGCATGGCTCGGCAAACCGCCCTTGCACCTCGCCCCCCACTCTGATTACTTCCAGCCGCCCCGCATCCTGCTCAACGACCCATGTTTTACCTCACCACCGCGATCGATTACACCAACGGCTCACCTCACATCGGCCATGCCTATGAAAAGGTTCTTGCCGATGTCATCGCTCGTTATCATCGCACACGTGGCGATGAAACGTATTTCCTGACTGGGGTCGACCAACATGGCCAAAAGGTCCAACAAACCGCCGAAAAGGAAGGCATTCACCCGGCGACATTCGTCAAGAAAACGACCAAGAAGTTCATCAAGCTGTGGGAAACCCTCGGCGTTGAATACGACGGCTGGGCTGAAACGACCGACGATCGCCACAAAGCCTGTGTCCAAGCGATCCTTACCCGTCTGGAGAAAGAGGGCCAACTCTACAAGAAAGCGCATTCAGGACACTATTCTGTGCGACAGGAGCAGTTCCTCACGGATCGCGATCGTGGCGAAAACGGTGAATTTGGCCCTGAATGGGGCGAGGTCGTCGTCATTGAAGAAGAGAACTGGTATTTCAAGCTCAGCGAACACACCGAATGGCTTCAAGGATTCCTGGATTCGACCCCGGACGCGATCCTTCCAGCCTTCCGTAAAAACGAGCTCCTGAAGGCGCTAGAGCGCAACTCAGGCACCGACCTCTGCATTTCACGCCCGAAGGAGCGTCTGCGCTGGGGCATCGAGTTCCCCTTCGATTCGGAATACGTGACATACGTTTGGTTCGATGCCCTGATCAACTACATCAGCTTCATCGGATACACCCCTCACGACTCTCTTCCAAATTTTGACGAGATCTGGAAATCAGGCGGTCGCCCGGTTCATATCATAGGCAAAGACATTCTCGTCCCCGCCCACGGTATCTACTGGCTCTGCATGTTGCGTGCTATGGGGTTTGCCGATGATGAGATGCCTTCTCTACTCGTTCACGGGTGGTGGAACATCAAAGGCGAAAAAATGAGCAAGACGATTGGAAACATCGTCGACCCAGCAGAGCTCGCCGAGAAGTTTGGTGTCGATGCCGTCCGTTACTACCTGGTTCGTGACATCACAACCGGCAAGGACTCAGATTTCGATGTCGAGCGCCTCGTCATGCTGTTCAATACCGAACTTGCCAACGAACTTGGCAACTTATGCAACCGTGCCCTCAACATGAGCCAGAGATTCATCGATGGCACAATGACAATGGGTGGCGAACTAACGGATGACGATAAAGCCTTGCAGAAATCACTCGCCGATTCCACCGCTGCCTATCGGGAAGCCATGGATGCATTTGAAGTCTCCAAAGGCCTCGAAGCCATCAACCAACATGTGGTCCACTGCAACCAATATGCAGAACGCATGAAGCCGTGGGAGCTCAACAAAGACCCTGAGCAAGCATCTCGCCTCGCAACGGTTCTCCAACATCTCTGCGAAAGCGTCGCTCATTGCGCAATCATGCTTGCGCCAATCCTCCCTGAGGCGGCAACAAAGCTGTCCAATCAACTCAAGCTGGAAAATTTCGAATCCTTGACCTTAGAGAGTCTCAAATGGGGATTGCTACCAGATGGACACACGATCGGAAAACCAAAGCCAGTCTTTCCTCGAATCGTTATTGAGGAGAGCGCTGAGTGATTTAAGCGGCTCAAGAGAGAAGATTTATTTTCTCTGCGACATCAGCTTCGGCTCCGTCCGTAGTGCGGATGAAAACTTCCTGCAGCCCCTTGGCTGACTGCATCACGGCTTTAAGTCCGCCAGGGACATCTCTTTGGATTCGAATACTGCCAGTTCGCGATTGGCTTCCTAAGGACTTCCCGCCAAACGAGTAGCCAATGATCACGCCTTCCACACCGTCGATGGCCTCAATCTTGCGGATTAACGCTCGGCACTCTTTGGAGGTGCTCTGGTGTCGTCCCCTAGAGGCCATGGCCTAAGTTAAGCCGGAGCACCAACGACGCCAGGGATCGGGCCGTCATCGTCAGGCTTCTCGTCTTCAGCCGATTTTTTGGACGGCTTCTTCTCAGCATCATCAGGAACGGGTGGTGGTGAAGGCATTTGCGGCGGATCTTTCATCTCCCCATCCTCAATCAAATCACGAAGATGGTTGGCATCCAATGTCTCATACTCCAAGAGCGCGTTGGCAATCAACTCAACCTTGTCCCTGTTCTCGACGAGAATTTGCTCGGCTTTGTTGTAAGCATCATCAATGAAACGCTTGATCTCAGAGTCAATGACACGAGCTGTTTCTTCAGAGTAGTTGCGAGATTTGTTCATGTCCCGCGCTAGAAAGACCGGATTGCTGTCGCCCTCGCCGTATTCAACCATGCCGAGCTTGTCGCTCATTCCCCACTCACAAACCATGTTGCGGGCAAGTGATGTCGCTTGGCGAATGTCGCCCGATGCACCATTGGAAACATCATCACTGTGGAATGCCTCAGCAATGCGCCCACCCATGGTTACGATCAAATTGTCCACGGCCTCTTTTCTCTGCGTGGAATACTTATCGCCATCCGGAAGATACATCGTGGCACCAAGGTAAGGGCCACGTGGGATAATGGTGACTTTATGTAGCGGGCTAGTGTGCTTGAGAACCATGTTCAGATAAGCGTGTCCAGCTTCGTGCCATGCAGTGCCAACCTTCTCTTTGTCAGACATCGCCAGGCTACGTCGTTCACGCCCCCAACGAACTTTGTCACGAGCCTCTTCCAGCTCATCAAGAGTCACAGCCTTTAGTCCTCGGCGGGCTGCAAGTAGCGCCGACTCATTGACCAAGTTAGCCAATTCCGCACCAGAGAATCCTGGTGTTCCTTTGGCGATTTTGGACAGGTCGACATCTGCAGCCAATTTGATTTTTTTGACATGAACGCGGAGGATTTCCTCGCGGCCATTGACGTCTGGCAGAGAAACGGTGACCTGTCGGTCAAAACGACCCGGACGCAATAGCGCTGGATCCAAAACATCTGGACGGTTGGTCGCAGCGATGATGATGACGCCTTCTTGGGTATCAAAACCATCCATCTCAACCAGCAGCTGGTTTAAGGTCTGTTCACGCTCGTCGTGTCCGCCACCCATGCCGTGACCACGGTGACGACCCACCGCATCAATCTCATCAATGAAGATCAAACATGGTGCGTTCTTCTTGCCCTGCTCGAACATGTCTCGCACACGCGACGCACCGACACCCACAAACATCTCAACAAAGTCTGAACCTGAAATTGAGAAAAACGGAACATCTGCCTCACCAGCAATGGCACGAGCCAAAAGTGTTTTGCCTGTTCCAGGTGCGCCAACCATCAAGACTCCCTTAGGAATCGAGCCGCCAAGCTTCTGGAATTTGCGTGGATCTTTGAGGAAGTCGACGATCTCAAACAACTCCTCTTTTGCCTCTTGGATTCCAGCCACATCTTTGAACGTGACCTTGTTCTTATCCATCGACAGCAAACGAGCCTTGCTCTTGCCGAATGACATCGCACCCCGTCCAGCAGATTTCATCTGATGACGGAACAGGAAAAACAGGACAACGATGATCAGCAAAAACGGCAAAAAGAAAGAAAGCGCATTTTTAAAGTAGTCCGTCGAGCGGCTGTATTTCGCGTGATCTTTGACCAAGTCGCGCAGCTCTTCGCCTTGAATCGCTGTTGATACCTGAACACGAAATGGGAATGCCTCGACGGGTTGGCCATCCTCGTTCTCTGGGACGGTCAGATTGGAATAGGTCACACGGTTGCCAATGATGATCGCCTCATTGGAGCCGTTCTTTGTGAGTATGCGAACTGAACCCTTCCCGTCAGAAGGATCGACTTGTTCCAAGGCGATGTACTTGCGGAGCTCTCCCAGCGTTAGGGTCTCAACCGGCGCCATCAATCCACGCTCTGCAGATTCAGTGTAATTCTCAATCTGGACATCATCGCCAAGCAGATTGCGGATGGCCTGCCCTTGAAGGTCAAGATTGACAGGGATGCGGAATCCGAACTGGTCACCAATCTCTTTCTTTTGGTTCTTCGGAGTGACCAATGCTGGCTCTACATAACCCTCAATCGTTGCGTCATAGGAAGAGTCGCTGGTGATGACCTTGAGCGGCTTTTTCTCATCATTGAGAACCACCCGATCCTGATCCCAAGCTTTGCGGAACTCTGAATAGGTCATGGACTCGTAGCGGCCTTCACCCGTATTGATGAATGCAATCGCTAGGATCACTGATGCGATACCGAACAAAGCAAGCATGCGCCAATTGAAGCCACCCGGCTCATTTGGGGTGCCGTTGGAATTGTTGCGTGGGTTCGTAGGAGGCTGGGAATCTGACATGGCGCTGAAAAAAGTCCGGGATTTCGTGGATAGAGGCTAAAAAAAGCCGGGCCACAATGCTCCTCGGACGCCTTTAAATGTAGCCCATGCCCTTGAAAAGCAAACCCCTTTTTTGCAAGTATCTTGCGGCATTGGCAGGCCTTTGATTAGAAGATGTCAGTGAAGCACACCTCCAATCAAATCAACCCTGCCGCTCTCTGGATTCGCAGAGGGCCACTTCGCAGGTGGATGCGCCTGATTCCGGGTGTCAGTAAGTTGCGTGTGCTACGACCAGGCACTGATGCACAAGTGGGTGCCCTGATCGATGTCTTCGTCGCATTTGCCATGCTTGATGGCAAAATGAGCCCCCACGAGGCCGACATCATCCTGGACATGCTGAGAAGTGCTTTTCCTGAGGTCGATCACGCTTGGATTCGCCGCCGAATGCACCGGGCAGTCGACAGTCCTCGCCCATTGCAGAACCTAGCGAGTGAGCTCAAACAAAGTTACGACGATACTGAGAAACTTGCTCTCGGGCTACAATTGTTCACTTTGGTCGATGCCGCCGGCAAATCCAACTCAAACCGCGCTAGCTTTGAGGTCTTCATGCGACGCATTGGTCGACCCGATTACGGAACCGCCATCATTGCAGAAATGCGCGGAACAGCCGCAGATGAGAACAGCTTGCCGTTTGAACGACTGATTTTCGGTCATGGCCAGGTAGACATTCAGCTGCCCGCAGAGGCCCGAGATCACGAATTCCGTGTGTATCGTGTATCCGATCTCACGTTATTGCGAAACACAGGAGATCGCTCTTTGTGGATTCGTGGTCGATCCATTGAGCAGGGCGGGTTTCTTCGCGTTCGCGAACGGCAAAGAGTGGTAATTCCCGGATGGAGCCTTAGCCACGAAGATCTCGCCTTCTTTCTGGAAGCAAAACTGACCGCCAACGTCCCCAGGATATTCTTGGAAGTTGGCGATTCCGGAATCACCGCTGAGCGGTCATCGAGCCGTGCCAGCGAGGTGAAAATCAAATTCGGTCTGAATGCAAAAATCGAGGCTCTCCGTGATACGGAAATCTCAACATCCACTCATGGTCGATTGAAGCCCGGCAAAGCCGTCATTTGTGATTACCACGAACGCATCGCCACCCCATCGGGTGTGGGCCTCACCCTCAACGAATTGCGAGCCACCGCAATTCAATCCGGCCGCAGATTCAGACTGCATGCGAACAAACAAGAATACCTCGTCTCCAATAATCCCGCAGAACTCAATCGAGGCGACCTTCTAATTGGCCAAGGGCTTTCTCCAAAAACAGTACTATTCATTCGTTTTGATGCAGAAAAGGCATCGGGTAAAGTGATCATTCGCGAGAGCAACGGGCCGATTCAAGTTGATGACACGACTGTCAAACACATGGCCGATCTTCAGGATGGCTCATTGATCCGTCTTTCGACGCGCCAAGCAATTCGTTGCAGATTTGGCGAAGGGTTCATTGATGAAGAACGAACTCTCATCGAATCGTTAAAGGTTGAAAATCTATCACATGACTTCGGGCCAGCAAGCCGAGTCCTTGATCACATCGACTTCGAGGTGCAGCGCGGTGAAATGCTATGCATCATGGGGCCGAGCGGCAGCGGGAAAAGCACTTTGCTCGCTACATTGTCCGGTCAAAAGAAACCCACGGACGGTAAAATCAAACTGAACCGCGCCTCACTCTACAGCAACCGGAAGACGCTCGTCCCCTACATCGCGCACATGCCGCAAGAAGAGGCGCTCAATCCACAACTGACAGTGCGCGAACATTTGCGGCACGCCATCACCATTCGCCGACCCGACCTCTCGCTCGCTGAACACGAACGGCGTGTGGACAGCACTCTCGCGGAACTGGGATTGCAAAAACTTGCTCATCGTCGCGTAGGCTCACCTGGTGAAAAAGCTCTATCAGGCGGTGAGCGAAGCCGACTCAATCTAGGATTGGATCTAGGTAGTCGCGCCGAAGTGTTTCTTTTCGACGAACCGATCTCGGGCTTATCATCCAAGGATTCAGAACATGTGGCAGAAACGCTGCGTGCACTAGCTCGTGAAAAAATTGTCATCGCCTCGCTCCACCGGCCAGGCTCACAAGTGCTGAGGCTTTTTGATAAGGTGCTGCTGCTCGACAGCGGTGGCCGTGTTGCATTCTTCGGCTCGCCAGACCAGATGGTCGATTACTTCAAAGACGCCTGCAACGAATTGGATATCACTCATCCTGATTTGAAGAGCGAAGCTCCTTCTGGCGCCGACTTTGTCTTTGATGTGCTTGAGACACCACTGAGCTCCCTAGGAGATTCAAACACGGGCGGCACCCGCCGCTTCCCATCGACATTCTGGCAAGAGAGGTTCGAAAGCGCTGCGTTGATGGATGTCCTCAAAAAGGAACAAGCGCCAATCTCGAGATTGACGCGATTGACCAACCCGTCGGCTCTTCCGACACCCACAGCAACTCCCCGCAAAATTCACTCTGGGGTGGTTGTTTTCGCCACGCATTTTCTGCGGTCAATGTTGTCAAAATTTCGAAATCGCGGCACCGCATACAGCGTTCTTTTGGAAGCCCCCCTCCTCGCTGCCTTGGTTTCCATCACGCTTCGATCATCTCCTCAAGGATCATACGATTTCTCCTCTGCTCTGCACATTCCCGCATACCTTTTCTTGAGCGCCACAGTGGCGATGTTTTTGGGGCTCACCAATTCAGCCACTGAAATTCTTCGGGATCGAGCCGTCATGCGGCGTGAGAGAAATTACCACATCGATGCCCTTTCCTATATCTCCGCCAAATTCATAGCGCTGAGCATCATCGCCTCAGTCCAATGCCTAGTCTACTTGCTCATCGGCAACCACTTCCTAGAGATTGAAGGGATGCTCCTAAGTCACTGGGGATGGATGTCGCTCACGGCATGGACTGGAACCGCTATGGCGTTGGTCGTCTCAGCTCTCGTGAAATCTGAGCGCGCCGCCCTAACGACAGTCCCTCTTCTCTTGGTTCCGCAAATGCTCTTGGCTGGGGCGCTCGTTCCCTACAAGGAGATGAATCGCGGCTTATTTGAAGACGCCAGCGAAATTCGTGAGAAAGGCGGCATACCCGTGCCTGCACACGTGATGCCACTTCGCTATGCCTATGAAGGAATGATTGTAACCCAAGCCATGCGCAATCCGTTTGAAGTGGAGAGGGTCCGAATGCAGCGAAAGATTGATCGCGTTCGTAGAAATGACGACGAGATGACCAAGCAAGCCATGATGCGTTTCGAACTCACCAAAGAGGGATTGCGTCGACTACTTGCTTCGGGAGCGACTGACAAAGCAAACGCAAGAGCACTTGTGAAACGCATCCGGCAAACCGCACTTTCTGGCGATCGACTTGAGATAGAATCGATGAAGATCTGGCCAGACGGCGAGGAGGATGCAAAACCCACATCTCACTTTTTTGTCAATGAGCGCATCGATCTGATGGTTCGTGAAGCAGAGACCTTCCGCAACGACTATCGCAATGAAACCAACCGCAACGTGTTCCTAGCTCTCAAGAAACCGCTGCCTTGGGTCGCCAACGCCAAGCCGACTTTTGATGCCGGCTACGATGAACCTGCAGGCCACTTGGAGACCTACAAATATTGTGCGTTCACCATGGGTGGATTCATCCTCGGGTGTCTCTTCATCGCAACGGCAGCGATCTTCAGACAAAACCGAATGACGAAGTGATTTGGCGAACGGCAAAGTGACTCAGCAACACCCCGAGTTGGATGCGCTTCCAACAGCCTCCTCAGCTGCTCTGCCAGCACATGGTGAGGCTGGGAGCTCACAGTTCTTTGCTGGAGCTTCAAGGCTTGGGTCTGGAAGCAATGTTTCGAGACCGAGCTTTTGAAGCAATTTGATGTCTTTTTCTGCTTCTGGGTTATCCGCAGTCAGAAGCTTCTCACCGTAGAAAATCGAGTTTGCTCCGGCAAAGAAGCAGAGTGCTTGAACTTCGTCGGACAAACGAGTCCGCCCTGCCGACAGTCGCACTTTTGCACCCGGGACGGCAATCCGCGCGCAGGCAATCATGCGAACCAGATCAAAAGGATCAACCTGTGGATTATTAGCCATCGGCGTGCCAGGCATCGGCATCAATGAATTGATTGGAACACTCTCAGGCTGTGGATTGAAACTTGAGATAACCTCCAACAAGCGAAGACGATCCGTGATGGTTTCGCTCAGTCCAAGAATGCCGCCGCAGCAAACCGACATCCCAGCGTCTTGGACATTGCGGATGGTGCGCAAGCGATCCTCGTATGTGTGGCTTGTGACGATGTTTGGGTAATGCTCAGGTGAGGTATCCAGGTTGTGGTTGTAAGCTGTGACACCAGCATCACGTAGTTGCTCAGCTTCCTTTGGACCAAGCTCACCGAGTGTGACGCACACTTCCATTCCAAGGCTTGATACGTCGCGAACAATATCCAGAACGCGATCGAATTTTTCAGTTCCGCCACGAACACCCTTCCATGCTGCACCCATGCAGAAGCGGGTCGATCCAGATGCACGTGCTGCTCTAGCATGCTGCATCACCTCCTCGCGTTCGAGAAGTTCCTCGCGCTCTGTTTCAGTTTCGTATCTGGCAGATTGCGAGCAATACGCGCAATCCTCAGAACAGCCGCCTGTTTTAATGGAGAGCAATGTGCAGAGTTGGATTTTTCCATCTGGCCAATGCTTTTCGTGAACCTCGCGAGCTCGTTTGATGAGATCAAAAAATGGCAACGAATGAAGTTCTTGGAGTTCTGAAAGCGTCATAATCAAAAAAAGGTGTAGGTATTGAGCGTAGAATCGGCGGCTTTGAAAAGAAGATAGCGTGAGCTGAGGTGAGAAATCCGACCATCAATCCATCATCTCACCCATTCACCACTGACATATGGCATTTTCCCGTGCCCTACGAGGCTGTAGTTGGTCGCTCCTTTCGCCCCTGTAATTGGCAATCTGAGCTTCTTTCTCCACTTTTTGCTCATACTCTCACCCGTATGACAACCCCAGCTCTTGCACTCCGCCTTGCGGTCAAAAATCGAGCGCTTGATTTTGCCCAGATCATCCTCGTGGAGCCAGCAAGTCGATGCCGCCATGATGTCGGCTCCATACTCAAACATGAAAGCATAACGGTTGGAGTGACCAAAGTAATCAAAAGACTCCACCGATCTACGCGAGCGATTGTTCAGGATATCCAGAAACTGCTCCGTGGAAGAAAACCAGTGAAGCTTGACGTTGCGCTTCTGAGCGAGGCCTTCAATCCAATCGGTGTATGGTTTGGAATCCTCATCACCACGTGATTCGAATGATGGCTTATAGACAATCCACTCGATTACTGCGTTGGGATCCTCCTTGGCCAATTGGTCTATTTTCAGCGTGGAGGCGCGAATGAAATTGCCCCACCAGCGGTCGTGTTGCTTATTCTTGACCCGTAGGTCTTCCCACTTTCTCAAGGCTGGCCCGCCGGCAACGATCACATGGTCAGCAAATGCTGGCACAGTGAACGCCATCAACAACAGGGCCAATCCTAGAGCATAAAACTTCATTTGAAATGGCTACCTGATGAATCGCCGCGATCTATCACGGTGAATGCAAACGCTTGTTCAGCTCGCTGATCCATTGAGGATCACATCAAAGAAGCTTTGTGACTCGAGTGACGCACCACCAATGAGAGCACCATCAATGTCAGGGCAAGCCATCAACTCAGCGGCATTTGCTGGCTTCACAGATCCGCCATATTGAATTCTGATTTTACCCGCGATTTCCTCGCCGTAGAGATCTTTGACCAATGAGCGAACGAAGGCATGTGCATCTTGTGCTTGCTCAGAGCTGGCAGTTACGCCCGTGCCGATGGCCCAAACTGGCTCGTATGCGATGACCACTTCAGACATGTCTTTTTCAGTGAGACCTTTGAGGCCCTCTGTGACTTGGGTGCGCAAGACGCTCTCGAGTTTACCTGCTTCACGTTCTTCGAGTGTTTCACCGATACAAAAGATTGGCTTCAAGTTGGTTTCCAAAGCCTTCTTCATTTTGGCGTTAATGACTTGGTCGGTCTCACCAAAAATCGAACGGCGTTCGCTGTGTCCCAAGATCACGTAGTGAACATGCAACTCACGAAGCATCATCACGCTGATCTCACCTGTGTAGGCACCGGAATCAAACTGCGAGCAGTTCTGCGCGGCGATTTGGATGGAGTGAGACTTCTGCCCTGCATTGTGCATGAGCTCAGCGAGCTTTGGCAGAGAGATGAAAGGAGGAGCAATGACGACATCGCTCGGTATGTCTTCACTTTGAATTTTGGAGAAGAAACTCTTCACAAAGTCTTCGGTCTCCGAAGCTCCTTTGTTCATCTTCCAGTTAGCGGCAAAAATTGGCTTACGAGTCATATTAATGAGTGGTTGTATTTCTTGAGATTGGTCAAAAGTTATTGGTCACTGAGTGCCGCAACGCCTGGGAGTTCTTTGCCTTCGAGGAATTCGAGGCTAGCTCCACCGCCTGTTGAGCAATGGGTGACTTTGTCTGCGACACCGAATTTCTTCGCGGCTGTTGCCGTATCACCACCACCCACAACAGTCGTGGCACCTGCTTCTGTGGCTTCAGCCATTGCTTTTGCCATGGCTTGTGTGCCTTCGCTAAAGGCCTCAAATTCAAAGACGCCTGGAGGGCCGTTCCAGATGATGGTTTTGGATGCGAGAATGACCTTGGTGAATTTCTCACGCGTCTTCGGTCCGCCATCGAGCCCTTCAGTGCCTGGGTCAATGCTGTCGGTCGCATAGCCCACCTTTGCATTGGGTGAGAAATCGTCACCTGTAACGAAGTCCACTGGCAGGTGGATTTTCACACCACGCTTCTGTGCTTTATCGATTAGCTCCGGAATGATCTTGGCTCCCTCTTCGTCATAGAGGCTGTTGCCGATTTCCATGCCTTCCAGAACTTTGCGGAAGGTAAAGGCCATGCCGCCACCCACGATGATGTCGTCAGCCTTCTCGAGCAGATTGTTGATGAGTGGGATTTTGTCGGCAATCTTTGCTCCGCCGAGAATCGCGAGCAATGGACGCTGTGGATGGTCGAGGACCGACTCAAATGCCTTGATTTCAGCCTCCATAAGGAAACCTGCGACTTTCTGAGGCAAATCAACCCCAACCATCGAGCTGTGCGCCCGGTGAGCGGTTCCAAATGCGTCATTCACATAGATGTCGCCGAGCTTGGTCAGGCTCGCACGGAAAGCAGCCACCTTGTCAGGATCTGCTTTCACCGATGAACCATCGTCGCTTTTGGCTTTGCCTTCCTCTTCGATGTGGAAGCGGAGATTTTCGAGCAGGACCACTTTCCCTGGCTCAAGCGCTGCACATGCAGATTCCACTTCTGAACCAACGCAATCTTCAAGAAACTCAACTGGGCGGTCCAACAACGTGGATAGCTCTTTGGCAACTGGCGCGAGCGTGAACTTTGAATTCTTCTCGCCATTCGGCCGGCCGAGATGGGACATCAAGACAACGGAAGCACCATTGTCCAATGCGTGTTGGATGGTTGGGAGTGCAGCAACGATGCGCTGGTTGTTGGTGATCGCACCAGATTCCTTGTCTTGGGGAACATTGAAATCAACGCGAATAAAAACGCGTTTGCCGGAAAGTTCGAGATCTCGAATTGATAGCTTTGCCATAGAGGCGGAAATCCCGCCCTACTGACGGACTAGTGTCAAGTCATGGTCGATGAAAATCGGCTTATTCACAAATTAGCCCGACCCGAAAATCAGCGAAATCAGCTCAAGTTCTCGCGAACACGGCCCAAGACTTCCTCATACGCCTCCATCACATTGCCCAAATCACGGCGAAAACGATCTTTGTCCATTTTCTCACCCGTTTTGAGGTCCCAGAGACGGCAACCGTCAGGGCTGATCTCGTCGGCCAACACAATCACGGACGGATCTTCGAGCAGACGGCCAAACTCCAGTTTGAAGTCAACCAGCTTCAAGCCGCACTTTGCAAAGAAATCAGTCAGCAAATCGTTCACCTTAAGGCCCGCTTTGCGCAAATGCGCGAGGTCCTCTGGAGTCGCGAGTTTCATCTCACGGATAT
The DNA here is from genome assembly GCA_043566505.1 of Luteolibacter sp. Taxonomy (GTDB): domain Bacteria; phylum Verrucomicrobiota; class Verrucomicrobiia; order Verrucomicrobiales; family Akkermansiaceae; genus Luteolibacter. The sequence continues at coordinate 2,990,106 of CP121322.1, forward strand.
AATCATCGTTGATCAGCGGATCGCCGAGTTCATCGCTTTTGTAGGAAAACTCGACGATTGGTTGAGAGAAGACATGTCCCTCTTCCATGCCTGTGCGCTTGCAGAAACTTCCGGCTGCGATGTTACGAATGATCACTTCGACCATCAAAATCTCGACTTTCTTCACCTCTACATTGGTGTCGTCGATGGAGCGCACAAAATGAGTTGGAACACCTTCTTTTTCGAGCATCCCATAGATCAAGGTGCTGATCGTGTTGTTCAATCGGCCTTTGCTCTCGAACTGAGCCTTTTTCTCTCCATTGAAGGCAGTGGCATCATTTTTGAACTCCATACGAAGCACATTTGGATCGTCGGTCGCCCAGAGTCGCTTCGCTTTGCCTTCGTAAAGTGGTTCCATAGCCAATTTCCTAGGATGCCACTCGTCAGTGGTCAAGACGACTCGACGAATCGATGCAGATTTCAGTCATTTGTAGCCGATCCTCAGGATGTCTCTTTCTTGGCATGCCGGACTGCCATGTCCCACGCAACCTCTGGAACCAGCTCTTTCCACTCCTCGTCGCCATTGAGAACCATCCGATTCACATCGCGCCCCGTCGAAAGCAATAAAGGATCATCGCCACATTCAATCCCTTGGATGTAGTCGTTTTCGATGAAATGCTGGTAAAGATGTGCCGAATCCGCAGGAGCCATGAAGGTGTCGGCCGTGACCAGTTCTCCCGTCTGACGATTTTTCCACGGAAACACATGCAAGGTGAGCGCGGATTTAAACAACCGCCCGAACGATTCCAAGAGACCACCTGCTAAGTTGGCGGACCACTTGGGTTTGAACAATTCGTTGAGCAAGCCGATGCTCAAAATGATGCCCACTCGGTTGGTCGTCGATCGGTTGAGGAAAGCTGAAATCCGGTGAAACTCTGCACAGCTCGACACCAAGACCGTCTTGCCAAGGGCTTGCAGCGCCTCCGCGCGTGCCAGAAACCCGGTGGTGTCCATCTGCGTTTTACGCAAAAGGTTGGCCATCGATATCTCGCACAGCTCCAAAACACGATCCTGGTCCTCATCATTCAACGATTTGCAAAACCCCTCACGGGCCTGATCCAGCATCAGTAGGTGCAAGTTCAAGACCGGGTCGAAACTTCCCCGCAGGAGAAGCACAGGGCGCTTGTAGAGCGCCTCAGCTGGTTGAACCACCTCGCCATCTGGCATGAACATGGTGGCGCTGGTGAGGCCACTCTGGACCAATTGCAACGCGCACAGGCGATTGTCAAAATCCTCAAACCCGTATCCGGTGAACTTCAACAAATCCACCTCAACACGCTCGGACCCGATGTTGTCCGTCAGTGATTCGACGAAAGGCTTCAATTGTGCCCGCTTTCGAAATGCGGCGTGAATGAGGTTCAAACCGATGATTCCAAGTGCCTCCATTTGGTCAATGGTGCGAGCGTCCAAGAGGCGAACATGAAGAATGATTTCAGATGGAGGCTCTCCAGGATTGAGCTGAAACCGTATGGCCATCCAACCATGGCATTCCCCTGAGTCGTCGTAACCCCGTGCTCTAACGGTGTTGCAGAAAGAAAAGAAGGTCGTTTCCTCACCGCGCTCTGGTTTCAAACGATCCAGCAAAAGGCCATACTCATGATCCAGCATTGATGACAAACGCTCCGCTGAGACATAACGACCGGCTTGGCCGTAGATCGCATCGCTCATGGTCATGTCGTAGGCCGAGATCGACTTTGCCACTAACCCCGCGGTGCCCGAGGCCCGGAAGAACCAATTGGCAGTCTCCTGCCCCGCTCCGATCTCTGCAAACGTACCGTAAACCTTTGGATCGAGGTTCAACTCAAGGGCTTTGTCATAGGAAGAAAGAATGGCCATAAATCAAGATCCAGATTGAGGGAGCTGAGAGATACTCGGATTCGTCGCGACCAGCGGCGGGGTCGGCTCCCCTTGCTCAGGAAGTCGCAGCAGGTGCTTGCAGCACGGACAAACCACTCCTTTGCCGCCTGGGCCCATCATCACCCGAAAAACAAATCGGCATTCAGGGCAAACATAGCCACTCCATCGGCGGCGTTCTTTGGGCGAATCAGGCACAGACAAACTTCTATCGCATCCCCAAAGAACATCAAGCAAAGGCTGGCAGCATGAAAATTCATTTTATTCACCCCAACGCTTGAATCTTTCCCGTGCCAGCGCAAGAAACAGTGCAGATGAAATTCGACTTCGATACACCGCTCGTCCGCAAAGGCACAGGATGCATCAAATACGACCGACGCCCTGAGCTCGATCCATTCTGGGTCGCCGACATGGACTTCGCTTCAGCTCCCTGCATTCTCGATGCATTGCACAAGCGCGTCGATCACGGCGTCTTCGGCTATGCTCACCCACATGATGGGATCAACGAGGCCGTGATAAACTACCTCAAGGTGCGTCGTGGCGTTGAGGTATCTGCAGAGGACATCGTTCATCTTGGCGGACTCGTCCCAGCGCTCTCCCTTGCTGGCAGAGCCTTCTGTCAACCTGGAGAAGGGATCATGACCTGTACTCCCGTCTACCCACCCTTCATCGGTGTGCACAATGACTCCAAAGCCAAGCTCATCACCGTAGATCACATCCTCAGTGATGGGGATTGGTCGTTCGATTGGGATGGCATGGAAAAAGCCGTCACTCCTGAAACCAAAGTCTTTCTACTCTGCAATCCGCAAAACCCATTGGGGCGGGTCTTTGCAGAACCGGATATTCTGAAATTGGCAGACTTCTGTGAGCGCCATGATTTGATTCTCGTTTCCGATGAAATCCACTGCGACCTGATTTTCGATGAGGCAACGACTCCTCACTTCAGCGCACTCAAGTTACCCGAGAAATACGCCGATCGAGTCATCACCCTCCTCTCACCCAGCAAAACTTGGAACATCGCAGGCCTCGGCTATGCCTACGCTGTGATTTCTAACGACTCCTTACGTCGGCGCTTCGGATCAGCGCGAGGTCACACACTCGCAGAAATCAATGCCCTTTCCTATTACGCTGCAGAGGCCGCCTACAAAGATGGTGAGCCGTGGCGTCTGGAGCTCGTCGACTATCTCAAAGGCAATCGCGACGCCCTTGTTGAGTTCATCAACAAAGAATGCTCAGGGCTATCGATCAAAACAGGTGATGCCACTTATCTGGCTTGGATCGATGCGAGCAAGCTAGGACACAAGAACCCTGCCGATCACTTTGAAAAGAAGGCCGGCTTATTCCTATCCGACGGCAACTTCTTCGGTTTGCCGCAATACATCCGATTCAACTTCGCCTGCCCACGCAGCCGCATGATGGAAGGTTTGGAAAAAATCAAAGCAGCGCTTTGATTTGCCTAGAGCGAGAGAGACTGCGAGACAAGCAAACCATCTTGCAGCTCACGCGAAATACCGCAGGATGCTCCTAAAAGTGCGCCTACGACAGCTCCCCGATGGCAGTTATCACCACCTACCATAACATTGGCGACGACACCTTCATGAAAGTTTTCATGATACTTCCAAGCCAGATAAAGCGCGGCGGGGAAAGCTTGATCAATGTAGCAAGCCGGGCTGAAAACCTCGCCTACAACTGACTCATCGGGACGATCCGACCACTTTTCAGCCTTACGAGTTGAAAACCAATCACCAGCCTCCCGCTTGATCGCCTCACGAAGTGGTGTCCCATCACCAATCGCCATGAGCAGTCGGACCAAACAGTCGGCAGCACGAAGCACATTGCTGTGCCGATGGGTAAGGGTCACATGCTCTTTGATCGTAGCTCGCAACAACTCAGCCGTGAGTGCCTGATCCACCGTTTTCATTGCCGCAAAAAGGGCTGGCACCTGTGCCAATCCACCAATGTGTTCGTCTCGCACTCCGCATTTTCTTGGTGATTTGCCCTGAGCGTAACGCGTGAAAAACCCACGGTGACACTCTTCGAGGTAAGTGTCGGAATGCCAGCCAGGGGTAAGCATGCATTCCACGTAATGATCCAACCAGCGATCTTGATTGTATAGACCCGCTTCACGAACTTGTTCGTAGAGCTCAGCTGCGAGTTTGAAATTCAGCGTATTTTCTCCGGCTTTGAGAAATTGATGATAGTGGATGCCTCGTTGACCCCAATACTTTGCTTGGTCATGCAGAATCTCACCACGTTCGTTCAGCGCCTCGTATTCTGATCGCCATAAAATGCTATCTGGATGTGGGTTTTTGGGTGACTGGTAAGTATCCAGCACTCCGTAATCGCGTCTTAACGCGTTGCGATCATAATACCAATGCCCTGGCATCCCCAGACTATCTGCGACCAGTGATCCAAGGAAGGCATTCGAGGAAGAGGAATTTGAATCCATCTGAAAATCATAGCCCCTATTTGGATTCTCGCTACGCACAATCGACCATGATGCCTGCCTAAAGATAAAGGCAGACTGGAGCCGCTGGTCGGATTTGAACCGACGACCTGCTCATTACGAATGAGCTGCTCTACCCCTGAGCTACAGCGGCGAAAAATCGATGCGGACTTCTATTCCTAGAATCTTGGCATGCAAGAGGAAATCTCTTACTTGCCGCGTTTCCAGTTTTTCTCCTCCATGATCTGATCCAGTTCTTTGAAAGCAGGAAGTGGCTCATCGAGAAGTTTGTGGTCCGTGAAATATTTCAGGGCACGATATGCTTCTACGACCTCCCCCTTGCGTCCAGCGAGTTTGTCAGGCGCAGATTTGAGATCGGCGACCAATGCGTCAGTCATCTTGACGGCTTCCGCGTAGACACCCTCTTGATTTTGATAAACCAGTGACTCAAGCAACTTGTGCATCTTCGCATTGCCCTCGAGTCCATTTGCCTGCTCTGCCGCCATTTTGGCATTTTCAGCTCTCTTTGCCTCAGTGGCTTCCTTGCTCAACCGACCATCCGTGCCGCCATCAGACGGGCGCTTGCGGATTTCGCGATACCAAATGTTGCGGAACCTCACTGGGTTACCGTGATCCTGAAGTTTGAGGGGGCCGACGTCGCCCAACCCCTTGGGATGCGTGCGAGTACGGTAGCCACCGCCTCCTTCAAGAGGCACGGAGTCTTGAACGAGAACGCCATTCACAAAGACAGTCATGGAACCTTCATCGATGAGTTTGCCATCCTTCTCGATCGGGCGACGAAAGACGATGTCGTAGCTCTGCCACTCACCTGGGCCGCGGAGAGCATTCGCCATTGGCGGCATGACACCATAAAGCGCACCGGCTGTGCCATCGGGATAGGTCGGGTTATTGAAGTTGTCCAAAACCTGGACCTCGGCCTTCCCCATCAAAAACACCCCGCTGTTGCCTCGGCCCTGCCCAGATCCTTCAACCTTGGTTGGAGCCGCCCATTCCACGTGCAACTGACAATCTCCAAATTCGGATTTGGTCCGGATGTAGCCGGCACCCTTCATGCTCTGCAAAGCTCCATCTTTCACGATCCAGTCCTGCTTTCGCTTATCACGATCATGCAGCCAGTTCTTTTTGAATGATTCCTCAGTTCCATCAAAAAGCACAATTGCATCCGATGGCGGATCACCAATTTTCTTGGCGGGCTCCACACGAGGCGGTTGAGGGCGGTTGTGATCATGCTTTGCCCACGGATGTTGATCGTCTGGTGGGTCACCAAAAAATTGAGCGTTCGCGAGAGGCGCCGCAATGGCGAACAATCCGCAGATTGAGGAGATGATGAATCGAGTTTTCATAGGTGAGTGTGAGGTTTACGCAATATGACAGGTTTTATCTTACACGAGATCCATGGCCTTGCGGGCGCTACCATAAGCCGCAGATCCGTCACCGCCGACGGCCCATTCGATCAGGGTCGTTGGCTCATGAGGTGGCAGCGGGCTGTTCTGATATGGTTTCATGGCCCGCTCAGCGAATCCTTTGCGAACTTCGTCGATGAACCATTCCTTGAAGCTCGCTTCTGACAAGCCACCGCCAATCGCGATCATGCCTGGATCCAAAATACTCGCCAAATCCCCTAAGCCATGGCCTAGCACATTCGCTTGTAGCGCAAAGATCTCCTTGGCCAAGGCGTCGCCTTTCTCGGCATAATCACGCAATTGGAAGGCTTTCTCTTCGATAGGAGCAGGATCCTTTGCCAAGGGATGATCGGCATTCTCTGGCTTTTCGAGGGCTTTGCCTAACTGACGGCGCAATGCCATGAGGGAAACCCAACCCTCAATGCAGCCTTTTCGGCCACGACCATCGACAGGCAATTCGCCGCCTTCGAAACGAGGCACTGACAGGTCACCGACCTCAAGCGCTAGCCCATTGGTTCCCTCATAAAGCGTTCCACCCGACATCACCAAGCCTCCACCGAGGCCTGTTCCAGGCGCAACGTAGAGCAACCCCCCTTGGTGACCCTCACGATACATCCACTCACCGTAGGTGGCAGCATTGCAGTCATTGGTCATGAAAACGGGTTTGCCACAAACTTTCGAAAACTCCCCTCGAATATCGGTGCCCACCCAGTCTTCGCCAAGGTTCGCTTTGCCCCATACTACACCATTCGAGCAAGGTGCAGGAACATCCACGCCTACTGCTGCGATGGAGCCTAACTCGATACCCGCCTTCTCTGCCAATTCACTCATGGCGCTCATCATCTGCTCAAATGTTTTCCGAAAACCATCTTTCACGTGACTCTTTACCTCGATCAATTCCGTGGCGGGTTTTCCTGTCTCATCGACCAAAATGCATTTGATGGTGGAGCCTCCAATGTCGATTCCTGCGAAGTAGTTTTTCATAGTCTTTGTGGGGGTGAGAAATTCTCGTATCAGCGATGGCTATCAGCTGACGGGTTTGACCGCAAGCGCGGCTTGGGAATGGCCAAAAAGAAGGTGCGAAAAAAACGTGAAACTTTATCGGGTGGTCTTGACATCTTCACTCGGTTCTGTGATTTCCCATGCATGGCTAAGAAAGCAACCTCAATTAAATCACGTTTCTCCAAGACTCAAATCCTCGAGCACATCGCAGAATCCACCGACCTCAGCCGCAAGCAGGTCTCAGCCGTTCTCGACAGCCTCGGCGACGTCATCGAAGGACACGTGAAAAAGAACGCCGTTGGCGAATTCGTTCTCCCTGGTCTCCTCAAAATCGTAACCGTCCGCAAGCCTGCTGTTAAAGCACGCCAAGGCATCAATCCATTCACTGGCGAAGAAACCACTTTCAAAGCAAAACCTGCTACCACAGTTGTTAAAGTGCGCCCTCTCAAGAAATTGAAAGACATGGTTTTGTAATTCGTTCTGCAATTCATCAAATATTTCAAAAGGCTCTGTCGATGATTCGACAGAGCCTTTTTGCTTTTTTCGGATATCGCAAAAAAACGCGTGCCAGAACGGGCAATGCCCCCCATTGTCCGCCGCCTCACCCCACCCGACACGATGTTTGATCTCTTCCAGCGTAAACAAGGCACCTACAAAGACGATACTCTCTCAGGACTGACCGTAGCACTCGCGCTCGTCCCTGAGGCCATCGCATTTGCATTTGCTGCGGGGGTCGACCCACTTGTCGGTCTTTGGGCTGCCGTGTTCATGGGCTTCATCACAGCAGCTTTCGGCGGGCGTCCCGGTATGATCTCAGGAGCCACTGGCGCAATCGCTGTGGTAGCAGGCAAAGCCGTTCAGCACGGCAACGAGCTCGGTGACGGCTTAGGACTGCAGTATCTCTTCGCCGTTATCATGCTGGCAGGTGTGATTCAAATCCTATTCGGCGTGCTCAAGTTGGGCCGATTCATCCGCCTTGTCCCCCACCCTGTGATGATCGGTTTCGTCAATGGATTGGCCATTGTGATTCTCATGGCACAATTCCCATCATTCCGCGACTTGGATACTGGACAGTGGTTGAGCTACAAAGAATCTCCTCTGTGGATCATGATCGGGCTCGTTGCGCTAACGATGGGGATCATCCAGTTTTTTCCAAAAATCACCAAAGCCGTCCCATCCACATTGGTCGCCATCGTCACAGTGGGTCTAATTGCCTTCCTCCTCTTCAAGGACACCGCCACGGTCTCCAACGTCTTAGCACAAGCTGACGGCAACCCCAACGGCAAGCTCCAAGGATCTTTCCCCCTTCCTGCATGGCCAGGCGATATCGCATGGGCTACCGAATGGCAATTCATCCTCAAGACCGCTGTGGTCATTGCGATGGTCGGCATCATTGAGTCTTTGATGACCTTACAACTTATCGATGAGATCACCGAAACCCGTGGTCAAGGCAACCGCGAATGCGTGGCTCAGGGCAGCGCCAACTTCTTGTCCGGATTGTTCGGCGGCATGGGCGGTTGCGCCATGATCGGCCAATCACTAATCAACATCAAATCTGGCGGCCGGGGCCGCACATCCGGCATTGTCGCCGCCATTGCACTCGCCGTCTTCATCATGGTGGGCGGTCCGGTGATTGAAAAAATCCCAATTGCTGCTCTGGTTGGCGTGATGTTCATGGTGGTCATTGGCACCTTCGAATGGTCATCACTCAAAACATTCGGCAAAGTTCCGTTCTCTGAAATCATCGTGATTCTGGTCGTCACACTGGTCACGGTCTTCCTCCACGATCTGGCCACTGCGGTCTTCATTGGCATTATCGTCTCGGCGCTGGTGTTTGCATGGGAAAGCTCGAAGCATGTTTTTGTGACCATCGAGAAAGATTCTCCAGAAGAGCGAATTTACGTAGTCCAAGGTCTCATTTACTTCGGCTCCGTTCGCGAATTCAGCGACAAATTCCAAGCTCGTTCCGATGTCCAAAACATCGTGATCGATCTTGCCGAAGCTCGCGTTTGCGACATGTCCGGACTTGAAGCAATCAACGCACTCGCCGATCGCTACCGCAATGCCGGCAAGGTCTTGAATCTCCGCCACCTTTCTGCTGACTGCCGTCGTATGCTCGAGCGTGCTGGATCGATGGTGAATGTCGAAGTTCTTCCGGATGACCCCGACTACACGGTAGCAAACCTCCGCATGAAGACCGACTAAGCCCGCTCCCGGCTAGCTTGGCTCATTTGAATTGCCGATATCGACTGAAACCCGCAATGTCTCATTCCATAGATGGAACGAGAAATTGATAGATTCATACGCTTTCTGGCCACCGAGCGCGGGCTGTCGGAGTCGTATCAACTATCCGTCCGCCAGTCGCTTGACTCCTTGGCAAACCAAATGGCTCGCAAATCAATGGAGCTTCAAGATGTTGGCACTGACGAACTCGCAGCATTCATGAGCCTGCGTAAGTCCGAAGGGCTCAATGCTGCATCCCTTCGGATCACAACGGTCCATCTAAAGATTTACTTCCGCTGGTTGGCCTCAAAAGGGAAAATCACCATGGACCCCGCTGAGCCACTGCTCGCACCACGAGGTGATCAGGCTTTGCCAGAGACATTGCACGCACAAGAAGTGGTTAAACTAATCGACTCCATTGATGTCTCCGCCCGCCTTGGTCGTCGCGATAAAGCGATCTTGGAGCTGTTCTATTCATCTGGCCTTCGACTGTCTGAACTGTGCGGGCTGCGGATGGAGATGGCCGATCTCGAAAGCGGCTTCCTTCGGGTCACGGGCAAAGGCAACAAGACCCGAGTCGTCCGCATTGGCAAAAAGGCTCTAGAGGCCGTGGAGATCTACCTAACAAATGAGAGACCAACCTTGGTCACCCCTAAAACCTCCTCACATTTATTCATCAGTGTCCGCGGCACTGCCCTCTCGCCTGACCGAGTCAGACAGATCGTCAAAAAACGTGCGGAGCTGGCCGGGATCGAGCAAAACATCTACCCCCACCTACTAAGACATTCCTTCGCAACACACCTGCTGGAAGGCGGAGCAGACTTGAGGGTGATCCAAGAGCTGTTAGGACATGCGGATATTTCAACCACTCAGATCTACACCCATGTCGACCGCCAACGATTGAAATCGATCCACAAAAAGTTCCACCCGCGCGGGTGATGCTCACGCGATAAATTCTTGTGGTGGCGTCTTGTCTGCACTGCCCAGTAGCCGATCCACCTGCTCACCAGCCCGAGCCTTGTGCTCATCTTTGATGTAGGCGGCAACGGTAGAAAGCGCTGCCACAATGGCACCCCAGTCGTCGCCGTAACCTGCACCGGGAATGATGTCAGGAATGAGGTCGGCAGGCATGATCAGATAACCCAAGGCGCCCACAATCACACCTTTCGCCCATGTCGGAGTGTCCTTGTCCTTTAGGCAATAAAACAAGGTCAGCGCTGTAAACAGCGTCTTCCTACCGACAATCGAAGATACCCTTCTGAGCTTTTTCCATAAGCGGCGACCTGAATACCAGCGCGACACATCATCGGGCGCTGCATCAGAACTTGGATCACCTTTCATGATTACAATCTATCATGCCGCAGTGGTTTTGCGAATGAGAATTGTGCTACCTCAGTTGTTCAATGGAACGTATGTCACATCCCGTTGATTATTCTGAGGTTTGTCATCGGTGATGCCGCTCGCCACCTGCACGCTGGTCCTGAGGTAGAAGGTGCCAGCCCCGCCAATCAGAGCTTGAGTCACCGGAACCTGAATCGACTGCACACCTCCTGGCTGCATCGATGTTAGATTCACACGCGATTCCCCTGTCGGTGAATTCACGGTGACGGCGGTATTGATGAGCGATTCATTACCGCGGTTTTGCACCAAGATCTCAACCTTGCCGTATGGATTTCCTGTGTCCGGTAGAAGCAGCGACATCGAGGCAATGGCCGCGTCATGATATCCTGGCGTGTTTCGATTCAAGATTCGGCCAAGATCTGGCATTCCTGCTCCTAGTTGCGTGTCGACACCGGCACTTCCACCATCGTTCAGATAGTTCTGCATCAAATCCCATGCCTGCTTTGGAGTAAGTTTCGAACTGCCCGCTTGAGTCATGACCGCTGCGATCGAGCCAGTCACGATAGGCGCACTGAATGACGTTCCACTGACCTGAGTGACCTGATTGTTCGTCCAGGCCGCGTTGATCTGATACCCGGGTGCCGCAATGCTGACTTCAGACCCCGAATTCGAAAAGTCGAGGTGGCTTCCCATTGCATCCACAGCGCCCACACCGATGACAGAATCCATGGCCGCAGGATAATAAACCTGATCGATTCCATTATTGCCCACAGCGGCGATGACCAAAGAACCTTTTGACGCGGCATAATTGACGGCATTGCGCACAATCTGGCTGTCACCAAAGCCACCCATTGAAATATTGATTAGCTCTGCACCAGCATCCACGGCTTTAACAATTCCATCAGCGAGCAAAAAGCTATCGGACTTGCCCGCATCGTCGGAAATCCGAACTGATAGCAAATCAACCCCTGGTGCAACACCAGGAGCCATTGCATGACTGCCTTTGATGGTAGACGCCACCGCAGTGCCATGGCCATTGAGTTCAGATACATCCGCTGGGTATGGGACCAGAACGATCTCTTGAGTCGCCGAACCAAAGGTGAAACTGCCAGTCACTCCAGAATCGAGCACCGCAACCTTCACGCCACTCCCCCAACTCGAGTTGTCTTCGTTGATCCCAAGCCATGCGAGCAGCTTATTGCCCAATGGGACCGCTCCAGGTTGGACCGATCCATTTTCGACCGATGGGATGTTGACTGGAAAAACGTAACCCTCCTCCGTGTCGTCACCAAGAGCAGCTAGGTAGGCGCCATAATCAGAAATACGAACTCTCAGGGAGTTGAGTGCATCGATCCGACCCAGCACGGAGACAGATGAGCCCGCTCGTTTCAAAAAAGACTCCAACGCGTCCTGATCTTTGAAAGACAAACTCCGCTCAGTTCTAGATGCGCCGCTAGGAACAGCGGGCATGCTAGCCGATTTGGGCAAGTCCGGCACGGCAATCCTTGGTGTGATGGATATAGGATTTGCTTCCACTGGTTCTGGGGTCTCTGTGCGAGTGACAGCCACAGAGGGGACCACTCGAAACTCAAACCACACCAATCCGGCAATCAGCAATAGGAGCACAGAGATGAGAATTTTGAGTTTCACTGCCCCAACAAACACCGAAAACCATGAAAAGTCACGGGGCAGACTGAAACTTTTTCAGTTTCCCTCCGAGTCTCCCTACCTATACAAATCACGTCATGAAGTGGTTTTGCTCATCTTTCGTCATCTGCACGGCATTCATGGCGCCCATCACGCATGGTTCGCCGACAACAGCCGCGAAGATTGAGAAAGCATGGGTCTCGGCGAATGACGATTGGGCGAAAGCCGTCAATTCTGCCAACACACCAGAAAAACGTGAGCTCGCCATCTCCAAGCGACCAAAACCCGCACTCTACATCAATCAGATGTGGAAAACCATACAGCCATCGCTAGAGCACGACTGGACGCTCAAACCCGCCTCGTGGCTGGTGTCGATGCAGAACACCTACCTACCACCAGATGAAGCGACTGCGAAACGTTGGAAAGAGCAGTTCAACAGCATTGGAAAATCGGTTTCTGAGCACCACATCAAAAGCCCCAAAGTCATCCCCATGTGCATAGCATTGGCACAAACTCAGGATCCGAGGTCATTGAAGATCCTCGAAAAAATTGAATCCACTAACCCGGATCCGAAGGCCCAAGGAGTTGCCGCATTGAGCATCGCGATGACCCTCCGATCCATGGGTGACGACAAGGAGTTGATGCAGCGCCGCATCCCCTACCTACGCCAAGCCATCGTCAAGAGCTCCGATATTGAAATCAATAACACAACCGTTGCCCAACTGGCAGAGAATGAACTCTACATCATCCTACACCTCTCCAAGGGGCGGGTTGCACCGGACATTTCTGGAACCGACTCCAATAATCGGCCGATCCAATTGTCTGACTACAAAGGCAAGGTGATCGTCCTTCTTTTCTGGAGCAGCACCATCCCCGGTGCAGACCGAACCATCGAAATCACCAATGCAATGGTCGAAAAGTTTGCATCCAAGCCAATTGAAGTAATCGGTGTCAATCACGACCCGCTCACCAACCTTAAGACGATGCAAAACAATGCTGCCATTTCATGGCGAAACTTTTCCGACCCCAATAATGCGCTTGCGAAGGAATACCGAGTGGGCTCATGGCCAAAAGTCTATGTCCTCGATCAAGATCGGAAGATCCAATACTCTGGCAGTCAGGGCACTTTTGCAGAGCTCACTGCCGAAGCTCTGGTCGCCAAGTGAAGTGGGCCTGAGATTACCCAACCTCTTCCCAAACCATTTTTTCAAGGCGCCACTGGTCATCGACCATCCGCCAGTAAAAGGTCACGTGAAACTCACCATCCACACGACTGACATCCGCCATTTTTACCAATCCGGAGATAACGCAGGATACCATTGCTGAGTCCTCATTGATTTCAACCGCCTTTTTGCCCATCACCTCAAAGTGAGTCACTTGCGCTTGATCGCAGAGATATCGATAGGCCTGCTCGAATTCATCACGGTAAACGTGGCGCTCACTCTTGCCGATAAATGGAGCGGAAATGCTGATCGATTCGGCCAATAAATTGCTCAGCTTATAAACCTGCAGCTTTCTGCCCCCACCGCCGACATCTTCACCCATCGTCATCACCTGGAGGAATCCCTCGGTTTTACGTTGGACGACTTGTTTGTCAGAGGATCTCCAGATCAGAAACACCACAATGACGACAAAGATGCCTGCTATCACGATCCATCGCCTCATGATTTCTTATTATGGCTCGGGTCATAAAAAATGCGAATATCAGCTTCCTTGGTGCCCAAAAGCTCTTGTGCTCGTAACAAAGCATCGCGAGTTGATAAGTTTGGGTTCTGCGGATTGCTGAGAAACAAGTTTGTTTCACCTTCTTTGCGTTCACATCCCTCCTGCAGGGTCGCTAACACGCCTGACTTCTTCAGCACCTTATAGACCTCGCGCGGCGCGCCTGAGACCAACACGTGGAGCCCCTTGCTGCGCATAAACCTTACCATGTCCTCGAGTGCCATCACGCTCGTAGCATCCAAGTGCCGTGCATTCTTGAGCCGAAGAATGATCACCTTGATTGCGGGGTCAGAGACGGTCCGCTGAATTTGAGTGCGGAACAATTCAGCCGCTCCGAAAAACAAGTCGCCCTCCACATGAACAATTGAAATCGCTGGGATCGGTCTCTTTTGTTTCTCTCCCATCTCCCGCAGTTCACCTTCATCACTAAACTCATACTCCACCAAATACGGCCGACTCGCTTTTCTCAAAAACAAACTGATCGAGAGCGCAACCCCAATAAAAATCGCCACATGAAGCGGAGCCAACAAGGTAGAAGCAAAGGTAACAAAAAGAACGACGGCATCATCACTAGTGGAATTCAAACAGATGCGGATGTTCCGCGTATTGAACAAGGAAAGCGACAAAGCAATGACAAGCGCTGCCAGTGCGGATTTTGGGACATAGTCAATGAGCGGTAGCCCAAACTTGGCAGCCATCGCAATTGCAACAGCAAACACAAGGCAGAAGACACCAGACATTAATGAGGCGAATCGTGTGCGAGCTCCTGATTCAAAATTGAGCAATGAGCGAGTGAGCGAGCCAGACGCTGGCATACCGCCTGCAACCGCCGTGGCAATGTTCGACATACCGACTGAAAACGTGTCTTGGTTCACATCGGACGTATCTCCTGACCTCGATGCCAGTGCCTTGGCCATCAGTGTGTTTTCGAGCGATGCCAAAAAAGCGATTGCTAGAGCAACGCCGAGCAACGCCGAAATGTCATTGAAGATACCTTCACGCATTAGCTCGGGAAAGCGCGGCAGAAGTTCTTGTGTGCTAAACGTTTCGAATGTTGCGGCATCAGCGAACACACCAACATTGAACTGAATCAGCGGCCCGAAAATCGCGGAAACCACGATCAGTGATATCGCAAAGACCGGCCACTTCGGCTTCCACTTCAACAAGGCATAATAAATGACCAATGTCGCGGACCCGATCGCTACGGATATCCAGTCGGTGAATTGAATCGCGTTGAAGATACCAATGACCAACCCCACAAAAGAAGCGGATGACTCGCGGTCAATCACGTCTCTCACGCCGAGTAAGTGGATAAGCTGGTTGACGAGGATCAACACGGCTGCGCCGGAAATGTAACCCACCAAGACACTGCGAGAGACAAACTGCATCAGATCCGCCAGACGCAACAGAGAGGCCAAAAAGGCAATCACCCCGACCATCAAAACCAAGAGCGGAACAATGTCTTCCATCCGATCAGCCAGACCAGGGTTGGTGACGAAGAAGCTAAAAAACATCAATGCGGTCGCATTGGTGGGCCCCATCACCGTGTGGCGAGACGAGGCGAACAAAGGAGCCACCAATGCAGCAACACCGGCTGAGAGTATCCCGTATACGACTGGCAGGCCAGCAATGGCCGAAAACGCGATAGCTTGAGCAATCGCCAGCAATGTCACATTGGAGGCCGCTTTTGAGTCGCCCTGAAACTTCTCGAAATTGTATCGGCGAAGAGATTTGGTAAAAGGAAAGAGCTCAACCCTTTCAGCTGCAAAGTGGCGCCAAACGTTGCGCACTCCCCGTATCACTTTGCGAATGCCAAACATATCCATGCAATCTATCTGAATCTTGCCCGCCTAAACAACACTAAACCCAACAACACACACATGACATTGGGTAGCCACAACATCACCGTAGCGCCCAATAGGGTATCGAACTGCTCAGCCAGCATGCTCAACAAAAAGTATCCTGCGCCGATCGCCAAACTAATGATAAGACCTCTTGACGTGTCACTTCGCTGTGAACCGAGTCCTAATGGCACCGCGATGAATGCAAAAGCCAAGCAAGCCATCGAAAAGGAATAACGTTCGATGATGACAGAATTCAATTCAAGAACCTTGCTATCCGTCAAACCCTCGCGGTCGCCATTCAGCACCTCTCGAATCTCTTGATTCGTCATGCTGCTTGGTTTTTTGCTGCGTTGAGTTGGATCCTTCAGGTCAATCAACAGGGGCTCGGCTTTGTTTGAAAACACCATTTCAGGCGGACCATTCCTTTTATGAGTTTCGAAATAGGCATTCTCCAATTTGATTCTCAATTGCTTTTTCTCGTCTGTGATAGAAAGCGCCGCACTGGCAGCATAAATGTATGATCGATCACTATCTAGGCTGTCTGTCATCTGATAGAAATGGAAGCCTTGGACCCATTCGCCTTCTTTCCCCTCAATCAAAAGTTTTTGCATCTCTGAGCTGCCGCCACGGAAATCCCCCTGCGCCACCCCAGGCTTCAGCAATGAATCTGGGTCCCTTGTCGCTTGCTCATACAGCAGTTGTTTTGATGTCGCTTTGGCATCGGGAATCACATTGATGTTCAACCAGAGACTGAACAATGAAAGGAGCGCACCAATGATGAAAACAGGCGCTGACAATCGGGCCAAGCTCATGCCAGAGACCCGAAGACTCGTGATCTCTTGATGGGATGACATCCTACCAAAAACCAAAAGCACTGCAGACAAAAAGCCCCATGGCAAAGTGTACATCAATGAGAGAGGTATTACACTAAGGACGAATCGAAAGACCATCTCCAACGGCGCTTTTTGATCGACCAGAAGCGGCTGAATCTTCTTGAAGAGATTGCCAAGCATCAAAATCAGCCCCAGCACGATGACCGCATACAGCGTGCCCATCAGCACCTGTTTCCCAATATAGCGATCGGAGATTTTAATCACGCGCCCAAACCTTGGAGAACCCACGGATTGCTGTCGAGTTAAGATCCGCTCATTTGCCTCTATTTTCGAACAATCCAAGCCAAGAACTCTTGGTTCCCGTCAGTGCCTGTGATGGATGAAGGAATGACGTCGCGCCACTCAACATCCTCACGCTCATCAACGAATTCTCGGATCTTGGCAACTGCCTGCTCATGCAAAGCTGGATCTCTGACAATCCCCCCCTTCGCGATGTCCTCTCGGCGCAACTCAAACTGTGGCTTGATCAAACACACCACCATCCCCTCATCATCCAAGACGGAAAATACTGCAGGCAGAACCTTGGTCAGAGAGATGAATGACAAATCCATCACTGCTAGCCGGACTTTCTCCCCAATATCCTCGGGGGTCATGTGGCGAGCATTGAACTGCTCTTTGACAATCACCCGTGGGTCATTTCGTAATTTCCACACCAATTGATTGGTGCCGACATCCACCGCATGAACTTTGACAGCTCCGCGCTGGAGCAAGCAGTCGGTGAAGCCTCCCGTGGAAGCACCGACGTCGATGCAGACCCAACCACTGGGATCGATCCCAAAAGCATCCAGCGCTCCTTCGATCTTGTACCCGCCACGCCCCACAAACTTCGGCTTTTCTTTTACCATCAGAGGAGCGTCGTCCGGCAGTTTGGTGCTAGCTTTATCAATCACACGGTCCCCACTCCGAACTTCTCCGGCTAGAATGAGTCGTTTCGCCTGCTCTCGAGAATCGCACAGGCCTTTGGAGACCAACAGGGCGTCAACACGTTCTTTCTTCATAGTGGGCCAGCATCGAACCAACATTCCCCCTCACCAACAAGCACCAAGCCCACGCAACGTCCAACAATGAACATCCAAATGCACAAGGGTGACGGAACGGCATTATCTTGCTTCATACTTCAACTTTCGGCGTTGGAAGTTCGATGTTCAATATTCAAATCCACCAAAAACCCCTTGCCTAGACCACCATCCGCCGCCAACGATCCCTTTCGTGACCCATCACCGTACAGACGACCTTCGCATTGCTGGCATCAATCCCCTGATTTCCCCAGCAGTCCTGGCCTATTACCTACCCCTCAATGATCAAGCATCCGAGGTTGTGGCAAATACGCGCAGCGAAGCGGAAGCCATCCTCAAAGGAGAAGACGACCGCCTGTTGGCCATCGTTGGCCCTTGTTCTATCCACGATCCAGAGGCCGCCATCGAATATGCTACCAAGCTCAAATCAGAAGCTGACCGACTCAAAGACGATGTATTGGTCATCATGCGCGTTTATTTTGAAAAACCCCGCACCACCGTTGGCTGGAAAGGTTTGATCAATGATCCGAATCTTGATGGATCATTCGACATCAACCGCGGCCTGCGCATCGCTCGCAAACTACTACTCGATCTCGCCAACATGGGCATTCCCACTGGCACCGAGTTTCTCGATACCATTTCCCCTCAATACATCGCCGACCTCATCTCGTGGGGTGCGATCGGTGCTCGCACGACCGAATCCCAAATCCACCGCGAACTCGCATCAGGATTGTCGATGCCCGTCGGCTTCAAAAATGGCACGGGTGGATCGATTCAAATCGCATTGGACGCCATCCAGTCATCCTCCAACCCCCACCATTTTCTCTCCGTCACCAAACAAGGTGTTTCTGCGATCGTGACGACTGCTGGCAACAACTCCTGCCACCTCATCATGCGCGGTGGCAAGAGCGGACCCAATTACGATGCAGACTCCATCAAGGAAGCAACCACGATGCTCAAAGAGCAAGGGTTGCCTGAGTCCGTAATGGTCGATTGCTCTCACGGCAACTCGCTCAAAGACTTCCGCAACCAACCCATGGTCGCCAAGGAACTCTCCCATCAAATCAGCTCAGGATCGAAAACCGTTACGTCCGTGATGATCGAATCCAACTTGGTCGAGGGCAACCAGAAGCTCGGCGATGATCCATCTGCTCTTACCCGCGGTCAATCCGTCACCGACGCCTGCCTAGGCTGGGATGACACGGTGAAAGTCCTCGATACCTTTACGAAAGCGATCAGAGACCGTCGCAGCTAAGACAGAAGTTTCAAAAAAGCCGAGGCGCGTAGGCACCTCGGATTTTTGCTAGAGTTGAATCAACTTAGACGTCACTCACAGGAAGATTCGAAACTTCCTCGCGAACTTTCTCGGCCAACGGAGTGGACAAGTAGCGTTCGGTGGATGAACAACCGATCGTGACAATGCGCTTTCCTTTGAACTCAGGACGTTTGGCGAGCTGAATTGCTGCCCAAACATTGCCGCCGGTAGAAATACCAGCCGGCAGACCTTCGTCTTGTGCAAGAGCTTGCGCAGTTGCGAAAGCGTCTTCGTTGCTGACCTGAATCACTTCGTCGACGATATCAACGTTCAGGTTGCCTGGAATGAAGCCTGCGCCAATTCCTTGAATCATGTGTGGACCCGGCTTGAGCTCTTCGCCTGCCTTGGTCTGAGTGATGACTGGGCTAGCAGTCGGCTCAACCGCGAAGCTTTTGACGTCACAGCGCGACTTGAGCACTTCGGATACACCTGTGATGGTGCCACCTGTGCCAACGCCTGCAACGAAAGCGTCAATCTTGCCATCGGTGTCGGCCCAGATCTCTTCCGCTGTGGTATCGCGGTGCGCTTGTGGATTGGCAGGGTTGTCGAACTGACCAGGGCCGAAGGCTCCTGGGGTTTGTTCGAGAAGTTGTTTTGCTTTGGCAATCGCGCCGTTCATGCCTTTGGCACGTGGTGTGAGCACCAACTCTGCACCGAGAAGACGAAGCAGAACGCGACGCTCAATCGACATGCTCTCAGGCATGGTGAGGATGCAGCGATAACCTTTCGCACGAGCAATGAATGCGAGGGCGATGCCGGTGTTGCCTGAAGTCGGCTCAATAATGAGTCCGCCTGGCTTGAGAGATCCGTCTTTTTCAGCAGCTTCGATCATCGAACGACCAATGCGGTCTTTGACGCTGAAAAGCGGGTTGAAAAATTCTCCCTTCACCAAAATCTCCGCGTCTAGGTCCTTG
The DNA here is from genome assembly GCA_043566505.1 of Luteolibacter sp. GTDB lineage: Bacteria > Verrucomicrobiota > Verrucomicrobiia > Verrucomicrobiales > Akkermansiaceae > Luteolibacter. The sequence continues at coordinate 3,009,786 of CP121322.1, forward strand.
GTGAGGTGATTCAAACGAATGAGTGGTGTATTGCCGACGGTTGCGGCCATGTTTTCTGCTATTGGCATATCTCTAATGTGTTTGGTTTTGTGGCGAGTCGTCTGTCTTAAATTTGGAAATCTGAAGTGTTGGAGTCAAGGTGAAGACCGCATTCGTATTTCTCACCATCGAATCGGCTGGATTCAGCATCATTGCCATCCGATGGACGAGTGCTGTGCCAGTCCCCCATGGTCACATAGCCTTGTTCTGCGAGAGGATGGCGCGGAAGATCATGTTCGCGGTAGTATGAATCTACTTGGGCATTTGCCCAATCGAGGATTGGGTAGGCCTTGAGTGTTTTTTTCTGCTGCTCAACAAAAGGACGGTCTTTGCGGGTTGCCGACTGAGCGCGCCGTAAACCGCTGAGCCAAACATCTGCTCCTGTATCACGCAGCGCGCGATTCATTGGCTCGATTTTGGTCAAAGTCGCATAGCGGTCTTGGTTCTCTTTGTCGCCTTCCCAAAGGTTACCCCAGAGAGCTTGCATGCGTGCAGCAGAAACCGTGGGTTGATATACGCGAATATCCAAATCAAAACGCTTAAGCAATTGATCGGCGTATTGATAGGTTTCAGGAAACAAGAAACCCGTATCAATGAAGACGACCGGTATCTTCGGAGCATGCTGATGAATGAGATGCAGCATCACTGCCGACTGCAAACCAAAGCTCGTTGAAGCCACAAGGTGGTCGCCGAACTGATCATAAAGTGCGCGAATTCGCTCACCCGCTTTGAGGTCTGCGATTTCTTGCGAAATGCTTTCCGGATCGAAATCCGGGTCTGCATGAAACTTCAGCGCTTGCATGGCTGTGGTGCTCAGCGTTTGACCAATGCCTCCGGTTTGATGTTGTCGTGGAAATCACGCCCGGCCTTGGTCTCGGCTACGTATCCTTTGCGAATCACAAAGTCGCCGAAGCGCTCGCCATCTTCGCGAGTCTTCGCGTAGTCGGTAATCACTGGAGCGAGCAACGACTTGATATCCTCTGACTTCACACTTTCGCGGTAAAGCTTCACCATGCGATCACCTGCAAAGCCACCACCGAGGTAAACGTTGTATTTGCCCGGAGCACGTCCGACGAATGCGATCTCAGCAATGTAGGGACGCGCACATCCATTAGGACACCCCGTCATACGAATGGTGATCTCATCTTGGCGAAGGCCATTTTCTTCAATGACCTCTTCAAGCTCAGTCAGAAGATCCGGCAAGTAACGCTCCGCCTCTGCAAGCGACAAACCACATGTTGGCAACGCCACACAGGCAAGTGAGTTCAAGCGCAGCGCGCTTTTTTCATGGCTTTTAGAAATGCCATAGTCGTCCATCAACTTCTGCACCGCTTCACGATTCTGTGGTGAAACGTTGGCGATGATGAGGTTTTGGTTCGCGGTGAGACGGAAGTCGCCGTCGTGGATTTTCGCGATCTCACGAAGACCCGTGAGCAACTTGTATTCTGGGCGATCCAGCACACGACCCCCTTGAACAAACAAGGTGAAGTGAGAGTTTCCATTCTTGTCCTCAACCCAACCGTAGCGGTCGCCGTTATCGTCAAATTTGAAGTCGCGAGCCGGTCCGAGCTCATAACCGAGATATTCGTTTAGCTTCGCCAAGATCCAATCGGCGCCGTGGTCATCCACGGTGTATTTGAATCGAGCATGCTTGCGATCGGAACGATCACCAAAGTCACGCTGAACCAAAACAACCTTCTCCGAAACATCGACAACTTGCTCTGGTGTGCAGAAGCCAATGACATCGGCCAACCGTGGGAAGGTCGCTTTGTTGTTGTGAGCGGAACCCATTCCACCGCCGACGGCGACGTTGTAACCGACTAGCTTGTCATCCTCGACAATGGCGATGAATGAGAGGCAGTTGGCGTAGATATCAACATCGTTGGATGGAGGCACTGCGATCGTGATCTTGAACTTACGCGGCAGGTATGTTTTGCCATAAATCGGCTCCACCTCTTCCTCAGTGGATTCAATCTTTTCACCGTCGAGCCAGATCTCGTGGTAAGCACGAGTCTGAGGAGTCAGATGATCGGAGATGTCTTGGGCTGCTTTCAACACGTCCGCATGGACATCCGAAAGGTATGGGTTCGGGTTGCACATCACGTTGCGATTCACATCGCCGCATGCCGCAACAGTGTCCATGGCGGAGTCATTGATCTCTTTGATCGTTTGCTTGAGATTCTTTTTGATCACCCCGTGAAACTGGAATGCCTGACGCGTGGTCAGTTTAATCGTTTCGTTCGCAAACTGGGTGGCCATGCGGTCGGTCTCAAGCCATTGTTGGGGAGTCGCGACACCACCAGGGACACGGATACGAATCATGAAGGAAAATGCCTTTTCTTGCTTATTTCTACGGCGCTCCGCACGAAGGTCGCGATCGTCCTGTTGGTAGGTTCCGTGGAATTTCAATAGCTGCTGATCATCAGCCGACATGTCGCCGTGTTCGAGGTCTTGAAGACCTTCAGCGATTGTGCCGCGCAAATAGTCACTGCCAGTTTTGATGTGCTCGTTTTTCGAGAGTTTCTTTTCTTCAGACATAGGGGTGAGGGGGTAAATTGGATGGTGCGGTCGGTCAGAAATACTGCGCATTCTAGGAAAGCTGAATCCTTAGTTAACTGCCTTGTATTGTGAGGTATGGCGAGAAATTGCCCTCAACTCGCGGTTTGCGCAACCCCTAAAAGCAAAAAACTCCCGCCTCAATCATGAGTGCGGGAGTTAGGATTTGAGTAAATTGGCGTGCTTAAAAGTCGAGATCGATGTCGTTGAACTCAGGAATTGCGACTTTTTCTGGTTTGTGGACCTTCAATAGCACCTTGCCAGCACGGGCTTGTAGGGCTTTCCACTTCGGGTATTCGCGGAAGTCTTTGCCCTCAACTCCCCCACGGAGTTGAGTGACTTCGATGTATTCGATCACATTTCGAAGAGATTCCTCCGCAATCTTCGCATCCTTGTCGGACAGCTTGCCCATGCCTTCTGCACAAGCAACCAGACTGTCAGCTGCAGTGCTAACGCCATTCTCAAGACAATACATCAAGGCGCGAAGTGAGCGGGCCTCATGAACTTCGCCAAGGAATGCAATCAACCCCTTATCAAGTGACTTACGAAGCATCGCTTCGGCGAAATCCATTTTCTCTTCAACCGTAACATCACCATAACCTTGAGGTCCTATGAGCATTCGACGGACTGAATGAGAACCGACAAATGCAGCACTTTGTTTGTCGAGACTCGCGATCTCTAATAGAATTTTATCGGCTTCACGACTGGGCGAAAATGACATCGCAAAGGCTGCTGCCTTCACGGTCTGGAAGTCATCCGTGATCGCAGCGCCTTTTAGAGCCGCCAGGCTCTCCGAATCACCCAAGCGCGCCAAAATGTAATACAAGCTATCGCGCTGGTGAGCTTCCTTCGTGCTCTTGAGTGCTGCAATCGTCGCTTTGCTCAGGCTCTTCGCATAGGGTTTGTCGTCAATCTCCGAAAGCAAGGTCTCCTCATAGCCTAAGAGTTCGATTCGAGTCTCCGCCTTGGATATGGCTTTGATGAAATCAGGCATCACCGACTTGCCTTTAAACTCGTAGAGGGAATTGATGGCGGCTCGACGGACGTCAGGACTAGTATTTCCGAGTGAACTACTCACAAAACTCAAACCCTCTTTGTGGTCGGCGGCGGCGATTAATTCCAACACACCGCAATGTGCATCCGGCTCAAGCCCACTTGTATAGATTGAGACTAGTTGTGCGTCCCCCCCTGCTTTCACTAGGTTAGCTGCGATTGTTTGGCTGTGCTCATGCAAGCGCCAGTATGGATGACCCAAGTATGGAACCAAGTCTTCAAGGGAATCAGCACCGAGCAAATCCGCAAGCAGCTCCATCGCCGCCATTTTGCGGAAGGTGTTCTTCTTTTGAGGATCGTTGAGCTCGTCACGGCAGGCTTTGATTTTTGCACCCGCGCCATCCAATTGGTCGAGCTCTTGGTAGAACATCGCACGCGCGTCAGGATAGATGCTTGAAGACTTAGCAGATTCTTTCTCCTTTTCCGCAAGCTCGAGCATGTTGATCAACATAATGACCTCTTTTTTCTTGGTCCTCTTGTTGTAGAATCCGAAGCTCGTTAGAGGATTATCGATCATGCCATCCTGCATCTGTTTGGTGAATTGCTTGAAAGCCGCAGGCTTGGAGTCAAATAGTATTGGATCCACTAGCGGGTCTTTGAATGAAACGAGTGGACGAACCATTCGGGGCGCGTGATTTCTTTTTCTGAGGTTATGAATAGCTCCCTCATAGGCCTCTTGGTAGTTGAACTTTGCGAGCAACGCGCGAGCTGGAGCCGCCCGATTGGCAAACATCTGGTCACCCACCTGTTCCTCTTCAGCCGCATAGGTCAATGGACCCGCCAAGCGGACAATCGTATTCTTGTCCCAGACCTTTTCCCGTGACGTCATGAATGATTTGCCTGCTGGATCTAGCAGGATGAGTTTCTCCAGAGCATCGACGACCAGTTGGTCATCAAGGCCCGCCCTAAAGGGCTGCTTCGCCAGCGGAGTGTCCTTCGTGAAGAGAATGTTTTGCACTGCATTGCCAAGACTATTGGGCGCAGCAACATCCTTGTTCTTGAGGGTTGAATTGAGAATGGCGAGTTGAACATCCTTCTTGTCCGAGCCTCCAGAGACGGTTTTTGAAGCTGTGATACGAACGAAAGCTTTTGGGTCGTCGAGCAACTTGATGATTTTTGAGAGGTTGGGCAACACGACATCGTCGCCACAAGCAGCCAAGGCACGCAGTGCTCCATCGCGCATGCGCGGGTCTTCATGTTCTAGGAGCGAAAGAAGACGAGTAACGATTTCTGTTTCCCCCGCTTTGTATCGCTTGGCCAGCTCTTTTGCACAGATCCCTCTTGCCTTTGGTTTGAAGATATTGAGCATTTTGAAAACCTCGTCAGTCGCGCCCTCATTCCAACGAGTTCCGACCATCTCTTTGAGTTTATCATCATTGAACTGTGGATAGGCACTTTGCAGCATTTGCTCCATTTCCTTCTCCGTCGTGAACATCGACTCATCCAAGTCCTTGCCGGTGATGAGAGTTTGTTTGAGAGGCACCGCCTGATGAATCACCTCAGTCGCGGTAGGGTCACGCAAGGTGCCATACTTGCCAGTTGGCGAGTGATACACAAAGCTACCGTCATACATGCGGCAGAGCGTGCGCCGCCAGCGAAGATTGCGTTCAGCAAGAATGCGCCCTTCAGGACCAGTCAATGTTGCCGCCCATGATGACCAGTTACCATGGTAGTCCGCAGCGTGACCGCCACGGCGTGTGAACGAACAATGGGTCGACATTTGAGCGAAGTATTTCGAGCCATACTTGTCACCTAAAACCTTCATCGCAAATGCGATACCGGTGTTTTTGCCATTACTGTCATCTGTTCCTGCGGCTCCATGATCACCATAGGGAATCGCGCCTTGATCGACATAGGAGCCGAAAAAGTGATGTGCACGCTTGTTGGCCATTTCGATCTCAGGATGCTCAACGCCTAGCTTCTGCGCCAACGCGATGAGGAAAAAGCAACGGTTACCCGCGGCATTGAGTGCACCATACCCTGGGTTCATTTTGTGAAACTCGCCACCATTGAAGGATGGATAGGCAAATGTATGACCCCAACTCCCGCCGCCACTCTGACCCATCGCGGTTTCAATGGCGTATTTCCTGAGGGCAGGAAGCACATACTCATCCCCCGTCGCGTCATAATACAGAGCGCAATTCAGACCATTGTAGCCATGATGCCACGACTGCATCCCCTTGTAGCCTTTGTATCCCGGTTCAAACATGGCGCCGATTTTTTGAGTCGGTGGATTCCACGGCGAATTCTTGCTTCGAACCCATTTGTGAACGATTTCTCGATGCTCAGGTTTACCCGAGGCAATTAGGGCCAATGCCTCAAGCGAGCCGCCACGACCACTGCGCTTGTTCTTTGGGTCGACCACAAATTTCTTCTCTAGAACCGTCCACGCTTCCTCCAGAATCTTATCTACCTTTGGGCAATCGTATGGTGAAGTGTCGCTGTACTCTGGAAAAACACGCAATTTCAACTCAACGTCCAAAGTCACAGGGTCGAGTGGAAATTTATCGAAGCCCATCTGCCGAACCTCTTGCTGGCGCGCCTCCTCGGGTTTCCAGTCATACAGACTGTTGTCATCACGGGCTTCATCGAAGAACTTATCAATATCCACTCCCCGCACATCGGCTTTGCCATTCCGTGCAACGTAGTTCTTATCGCGCCAAATGTGATAGATGAGCTTGCCTCCATTGGCCGCCCTCTCTGATTCAACAATTGCATTACCGACAGTGATGCCCAAGTGACAGCCCGGGGTGAACTTCTTCCCATTCACGCCGATGATCACATCTCCAGGGAAAATCTTACCAGCCGCTGGCGAGCCATTCAGCGCACCTTTCACAAATATCTGGTCGCCCTTCTTCATATCACCAACCCACATACAAACAACGCCCGATGGCCCTAGCGTCCACGGTTTGTTTTCTGTAGGAGGAAGAGGATCCCCCTTGGTCATATCTGGCAATTTTCCGATGCTTTTATTGTCGCCCTCACCAAAGTCCCCAGTCTTTGACAGCTCCAGCATTTGCTCAGCAGTCATGGTGCGCTCTTCCGCTTGCGCAGAACAGAACGTGAAGGCCAACACAATGGATGCGATCCATGGAGCAAAATTAAGGACGCGGGAAAGTTTCATAACGTGGATCAGTCTTGGGGTTCTTCGGTGGGGAAAATGGGAGAAATGATGAAGAGCGAAATTCCTGCCGAGTCAGCAAGCTGCACGAACTCATCATAAAGTGGAGCCGCCAATGGTTGGGAGGCGTCCCAAACAACATGACAGGTTTGACGCACCTTTGAGCGAGTCACTCGACGCTCTTTCAAGCGGTTGATGAACTCGTAAATGATCGACTGCGCACGAACCGGCGAATTGACCACAAAGGAACACCGGTTGTACCAGAGTGACTCAAACGCGAACTCATTACTGATTGTATAGGATTGATCATCGAACTTGATGACATCCTTGTAGAGAAACTTGCCCAGTAATGGACGCATCTGATCAGGCACCGCGGCTGCCTTCATGTCGTCATCCGTTACGTAGAGGAATGAATCGCCTCGCTGAGTAATACGCATCAATTCATCAATCGCATCGAGCTTTGAGGATTCGGGTTGCTGCAGAAGCGCAGGCGCTTGGTTGAAATAATTCAGCCATGCGCTCGGCAATGGCAACGGAAGGTAGGCTTCATGGTAGTTGTTCGCTCGTCGCAGATAATCAACCACCAGCAAAATCAAGGCTAGGATGAGAATCAGGCGTGTCATTGTGAGGTTGGCGCCATCCAACATGTTGGCCACCTTCAATTCGTCGGCGGTCATCATGATTGGCTCTTCCTCAGTAACACCTTCCAAGGCTTCTGCATTGACCGACTCCGTCTCCTCAACGGCTCCGATTTGACTTTCTAGATCATCCGCATCGCCAGATGACTCAGATCGATCTTTCTTTTTCTTCCAACTCGGCTCTGATGAATCATCGACACTATCGAGATACTTAAGCTCCGTTTCATCCATGCCTGCACGGTCGTAGTAATCTTCGGAACCGTCTTCCGCAAATCGGATGTCTGCGACATCACCACTGCGACTATCCAAAGCCGCTTGCCTTTTGGCTTCTCGCTCTGCCTCCAACGCAGCCAATTGCTCACTGGTATCCAGTTGCAGTTTATTGACGTGGTTCTTCGAGTTGATCACTGCAAACGCGAACGCAACAACGCTCACCAAAAGCGCAAGATGGCAGAACCACTTCCGCGGTTTAATCTTCGAATGCACGAACCACAAAAGAGGGACTCCTAACCAAAGAAGCACACTCAAGTAGCCGAGAATATTGAAGGATTCGAAGTTCACTGTGATTATTTGCGTTTTTTCGCGATCGCGTCATTCCACTGGTTGAACGCGTAATAGACTAGATTGACTCCGAGGTTCATGGCGGACTCTCTCATCTCAGGAGAGACATCCGTATAACCTTGGGATTTCCATGCATCGTTCATGTCACCAGGGTGATAGAAACAAACCCAACGGCCTTCGTGCTTCACTCCGAGCGCACGGCGTCCACCGTGGTGCCAGAATGCAGGCGCACCATCTGGGAAGCCATAGGGCAACTGGTAAATCATATCATCGTCCGCGATGTCGATAAGCGGTTTATCTGGAAAGACTTGGCGCATGAAGTGGACAAATGACTGATGAAATCGAGCACTACCCGCATCCGCAATCAACATCCCGCCGTTCAAACAATAGTCACGCAGGATCTTCGCATCGTTGCTACTAACGCGTCCCATGTTGGCATTTCCCGTTAGGTAAACAAATGGAGGAAATCCATCGTCTGGATATTTCTTGAGCAATGCAATCGAGTGAGCTTCGCCCTTGCGTGAGATCTTCTTGAAGCCGGTCGATTGAGCAAACTGCCTGAGGAAGTTCACATCGGCACCTGATTGGTTCATGCCATCATCCCAGCCAGCGCCACCGTGATTGAGGCGAATGAAGCGGATCTTATAATCATCCATCCCTTCGGGCCAGCCGCCTTTCGTTCCGCCGCCCTTGCCCATTTTGCCAGCTTTCGCATTGGCAGATGCTTGATAGGTCAGCTGAGTTTGTTTCTCCATCTCCTGGTCAACCTCTGTATTGTCGAGATCCGGTTGCTCAAAAATGATCGCTGAATTTGGCCGAAGCGTAAGCGTCTTCTTCTTTTTCTTCTTCGGCTTCACCATCTTCACCATGGCCACCACTGGATTACCACTTCCTTGAGGAACTTTGTAAGCCTCTACGCAGCCACCCAAGCTGAGAATGTATGGCACAATCACGAGGATAAAGACGTGCACAAACACACTCTTGTAAACACTGCGCCGATATACAGGATCACGCCCATTACTACGGACATTTTCCAACACTCGGTCACCTGCCATTGGGTCACCTGCCTCATTGCTAAAGACCGCATGAACTGAGCGACTGCGCAGTAATACAATCAACCAGATGGAATAAGCCGCAATCGCCAAGGCAGGCCATGCAAGTTTCCACCAAAGGATGAGAACTGTGGCACGATCTTGTTTTGATCCACCAATTTCGATCTCGGTATCGAGAAGTGAGAACAAGGATGTCCAGACGACTCCTGTGTAAGTCAGAACCGAAATTGTAGCGGCAGAAAGCGCCAATAGCAGCGCCATGTAGGTCACCCGAATTCTCAGTAAACTGGCGAGACCAGCTCCCGCACATAAAGCCGCCACAATCCCGAAAGAATGAAACAAGCCATAGAAGAGAGCTTCATATTGATACTTCTCAAAATGGATCGCCACCTTCGCATTGCCTCTCAGCAACCCCTCGTAAAGCGCCGGAAGCCACAACCATGCGCAGACGAACAAAAGCGACAACATGAAAGTCGCCATGCTCGCAACAATAGCCTTCCGCAACGATGGATCCGTTGGGATCTCATCGTGTCGATACGGTGCTAATGTTGTAGCAGTTTTGCTCATCTAGATTGGTTTACTTGGATCATTTACTTGAACAGATCAACGTCTTCCACTGGTGGAAGATCTGGACCATCGGCTTTCTTCTGGAGTTCTTTCTCGATGGTAGAAAGCGGTTTGTCAGCATCGGCATCTCCAGTGTCTGGATCCGCAGCAGTTCCAGTTTCTGGATTCGCTGAGACACCCTCTGCCTCCGTGTCGGAAGCTGCTTCTACTGGCGCCTTAGCCTTCTTATCAGCAAACTGACTACTAAGCTCTTGCGGTTTGAGATCGTATTTTTCTGCAATGGCACGAATGGAAGTGGTTGCCTCACGAACAGCCAAATCCATGCGCTCTTCTTGGCTCAAGACTTGGCTATCGGCTCCCAAGAGTCGCTCATAAAAGAAGGAAGCGCTGGTTCCCAAAATGAGGACTACGTGAACAATCACGGTAAAGATGACGATTTTTTTGATACTGTGCCCTTTGAAGGACTCCATCAATTCGTCAGGACTGGCTTGGTCTGGCTGTGTCATGATTCTATATTCTGTTAGTAAATTTCGGTTTATTCTAATTCGCCTACGGCTTCAATAATGCCGCCTCCGGCGGCAATGGCTTTCAAAACTGGCTCAAACATTTCTTTGGGCAGAGCCGCGTCACACTTGAATTGGACATGGCGTTGCTCATCAGCGACGGTATTGGTCAGCAAGGCGCGCACACCCCACTCAACATCCTTGGCGCTATCCACTTCTGCTCCATCAAAGTAAATGACACCCGATTCATCAATTGCCACACGAGCTACGACGGGATCTTTGATCTTCTCGACGTAATCCGATGTCGGCAACGTGACCTCCAAGTTGTTTTTGTCTTTGGAAACTTCACTACAAACCATGAAGAAGATGATCAAAAGGAATGCGATGTCGCCCATGCTCGCTACCGGCACGGGGATCAACTTCCTTTTCTTTTTGCGTTTCTTCATATAATTTATTCCTCCTCAACAATTGCAACCACCCCATCGTTCTCACTGATGATGGCAAGCGCTTTGAAATAGTTTTCGTATGGGGTTCCTTTGGAGGACTCGAACATGATAATCCGTTTTGATGGTTCTTTCGCTTCCAGCTCAAGAGCCGCGATGCGTTCATCGAGCATTTCGAGAGTCATCTTCTTGTCATTCAAAAAGACCTCCGCTCCGCGGAGATTCACAATGGGTGTCTTGGTCGTCTCCGTCTGTGCTGCCTTCTCACCTGCCGGCAGATCCGCCGTCACGGCTTTCACCTTAACAAGAGTCGTCGCCACCAAAAAGTAGATGATCAGAAGAAACGCGATGTCCGAGAATGATCCCGTAGGAATCTCCCCGTCGCGGTGCTTCTTCTCTCTACTGTAGCGTTTCCTCATCTGTAAGGTCAAAAGTCTTGGGTTGATCAATGGTGAGTCAGGATGAACTCAACAAATTCGCTATTGGCCTCTTCGATCTCGAGCTCAATTTCATCACTCCATCGGTTGAAAACGCTCTGTGGAATCACCGCGAAAAGCGCAACGATCAAACCCACAGCAGTCGTCACCATTGCCTCTGAAATACCATTTGCGACAGCACCACCACTACCACCGACACTCCCCGCTTCTGCCAGGCCTGCAAATGACGCGATCATACCGGTAACGGTTCCAGTCATACCAAGGAGTGGCGCAGCAACTCCAATGGTTGTAAGAACATCTAGGCGACGGTTCACAACACTCATGGCTTGGGCGTTGTAGTCATCCATCACTTGCCCAACCACCATGCGCATGGTCTCGGAGCTCTCATTTTTGGCTCTCAAGTGATCATAGGAACGAAGACCAGCAAGAAGCACAGATGCGATAGGCCCCTTGACGGTTTGGCATTCAGCAATGGCCGCAGCCGTATTATCGCTACGCAAATTGGTAAGCACTTTCGAACGGAGTGATCTAGTATCGACTTTGCGACTCTTACGGAATGCCTGAAGTCGGTCATAGACGACAGCCAGACTAATCATGCTACAGAGCACCAGTGGGATCATCAATGGGCCGCCTTTGAGTATGTATTCTAACATGGTTTGTGTATGGGTGAGATGGTTATGCTACAGATGGGATAGGTTGATTGGATGGCTGCGGTATGGATTTGAAACACTGCATGATTTCAAGAGCTTCACGAGCTGAAACTCGGAATGAATCGTAACGCAGACCTTCAACGGGATAGATGACAAATTCGCCTGTCATATGATTGTAATGACTGTCCGCAATATCGGAGAGCTTGAATCGCTCAATAAACCTCCTGCGGGAAACCGCCAAGAGAATGAGTTCGGTTTCATAAACACAGATCCAAACAGGCCTCTTGCAAAGCCATGAGCCTGTATCAATGCGCGTGCGACTTTGGACGCGCACCAAGGGTTGCGCGCCGTCTGTCATCTCATTGAGCAATGTCAGTTCTTTATGATTCACTTTTTACTCTCCTTCAGTGCATCGATCATTTTCTCGCGAGCCGAGCTTTCTTCTTCAATGATTCTCTCAAATGCTGGGTCGGCCAATCTTCCACGAGCATATTTCGCCCACTTGCTGTCTGGGAAGTCAAAGGTGACTCTCCGATAAATTTGATACGCCACTCTCATCTCAGGACGATGTGGCAAACGCTCGTAACAAAGCCCCTTCCAGTAAAGAGCTTGAGACCGAACATCGCGACCATCATACTGTTCGTTTTCTGTTACCCGATCAAATGCAGCAATCGCATTTTCATACTGATGAGCCCGCATAAAGTTCTGACCTGCACGTAGCCCCGCTAGACCTGACAACGGATCATCAGGGAATCGCTCTTGGAGCTTGGTGAAGACCATCGCAGCGTTAAGGAACTCAGGGTAGCTAAGCTCATCGAATTTTAAGACTTCGGCTTGAGACGCGTCGTCCTCTTTTTTGCGGAATGGATCGGCCTGGTTCTTGAAGGCCATGCCTTTCGTTTGGAAATAACCACCAAGACGTGACATGACGGTCGGGATCAACTCATCGTCAGGGTATTTGTAGGCCAGCTTTACATATTCCTCCACCGAGTTTTCTATCTCGCCCATTTTTTCGTAAACCAATGCGGTCTTGAACTGAGCTTTCGAGGCAAATTCGGTTTCAGGGTAATCCGTTGGAATTTTTGAAAATCGAGCCAATGCATCCTGATACATGGGCAACTTGGCTTCATCATTCTTGGCAATATCCGCAAACTCCTGTGACAAGTTGCCTAGCAAATACTCTGCGTGGGCTTTCAACTCGTCGTCTTGGTGGTTTGCCAATGCTTCCGCAAGCAGTTTGCGGGCATGGCCAATCTCACGACGCGCGAGTGCCTCTTGATCCATTTCGCGGTGTTTTTTCGCCAATTCGAAATAACACTCAGCAAGCGTGAATCCGGTACGAACTGCCATTTCATCACCTGTGAAGCGCTTGCTGAAGGGCTCAACAAGTCCATCGGCCCCCTTATTCACCGACACCTCAAACGACTGGTCCTGATAGCTCACCTTGATGGAATCACCATAGCGAACCGGGAAACCGTTGAGCTCAATCGGCGGCAATTCATCAGTAATATCCTTGTCCGCGTAACTAATGGTGAAAGCACCTTTGAATATCCCTGAATGCGCCTCGGTCTCGCGCAGTTGATATGCAGAGCCTGCACCACTCGTGCCTTTGAGTGTGACCTCCATCGCATCGCGCTCGGGACCGCGATCCAAACCAGGAGCAATCAAGCGCAGGTAGACTTTCTCCCCGACAAATGCATCGAACAAGTTCGCAGTGTAGCCATTTTCCATGACATCAAGGAAGGCGTTGCTGCCCACAATGAACTTCATGGTATACCAGTGAACCTTGTTCTCCTCGTCCTGCCATGGATAGCCAACATGAACGATGTCGCCCGCTTTCACAGCGAGACCCTCTGGGATCATCGATGATGGCAATTCTTCAGCCGATTTAACGGCAAAGCTACGTTCCGGTGGATTCCCAAGAATAAGTGGCACAGAGAATGAGAATCGCCCTTCTTCTAGCGGTGGTGAGTTGGTGGGAGCCTTGGGGCTTCCTGACAATGAATAGCTTTGAGGAACCGCTACTTTGGGTGTCCCCAACTTACCACTCAGCTTCAATGTTCCTGGGACCCGGACATCAAATGTTCCATCAGGGATTTTAGCAGCCTTCCTAGCGGCTTCAGTCTGAACATAGGCGCGGATTTCACTGCTTTTCGCGAGCGCCAAGTGAGGCGCTACGACATCAAAACAGAGCGGAGCACCAATCAAACCGATCTTCTGTGACTCTGCCAATAGATCGCTTGGAATGTATTCGTAACTCAAGCTACGGCGAACACGCACTGTCTCCGGACCTACACCACGCTTGGGCTTAGCGTCCTCACTCTCTTTCGGTCTGACGGGTAGATTGTTCAGATCCTCTGAGAGAATGGTGAAACCATCAACCACAGGTGTTTGATACTGTGCATGGCTAATCTTGACGATTCGATCGGTTGGAATACCAGGACTCAAGTTTTCAGCATCTCGATAGCTAGCGGTAAGGCTGCCACCAACAGGCATTTGAATCTCTGATTTACGTGTTGGAGCACCCTTAACTGGGAAGACATTGCAAATGAAGCGGCCACTATGAACCTCGGTCTCAACCGCTTTGAGCTCGACCTTCTGGCCATCGCTCGATGTCACGGTTATATCCACAATGTCACGTTCTTCACTTCCATCCATATCCGCATCATCGATAACGAGGCCAACGGCATCATCAAATCGGAAACGGCGAATCGGCTCGAGCATCAGCACTCTCTCGCCATCTTTATTGATTTCATAATTGAGGAACGACGCGGTGATCGTTGCATCATTGAAGGCAACTGACAGTCGTTTCTCGTGGCGATTCCTTTTGGGGGTCGCTGAGATTGGGTCCTCATAGCGAACAGTGATCGTATCTCCTGGCAAAACCTCAAGTTGTTCATTCTCACGAAGCGCTTTGTAATCTTGCTGAACTGGTAGAATTTCAGAGCCATCGGCACCGGACAGAGTGATCTTCTTGATCTGCGGGGCCACACCTTTGAATCCGTAGATGACAAAGCGAACAAGTCGCGCATTGGTGTTTTCTGCGAACGATACTTCCAGCTCGCCAGTTGGCTTTTGTCGAATATCCGCTGGTTGTGGCACCAATTTCCGCACTCCTTCTGGGAATGTGGATGGATCAAACATCTTATCGGGACATGGGACCAAATCATCTTTGCCTGGCACATCACAAAGTATGACGGGCTTGCGCTTCTCAAGAGTGCTTTTCCCTTCATTGCGCCATACTTGAATCTCATGAAGGCCAGGCTTGAGCTCTCGGGTGATCGTGAAGGGATCATCTGAGTCTGCTGCGGCTGGAGCACCATCGAGCAGGAAGATAGTGTTAATACTACCGGCTTTTGCATCCATCGGATACCCCGTTAGCTTGAAGGTCCGAATGGCCGCAGCGGGTTGATAGAACAAAGCTCGGTATTGAATCATGCCACTGTAATTTGGATGACCTGTATTCACGATGGGCAATTTCTCATCAGAGATGTTTTTGACATAGCCAGCGAGATAATTGACCGATGAACTGATGCTCTTGAGCTCCATCGCCTCTGCCCACTCTTTGGGAAGATTGTAGTCCTTTGCTCCTGGCACTTGGACACCATTGCGGTAGGTTGGGAACGAAGTGAGGCGCGGCCTACCATCCCATGGCGCTTTGTGATCCGGGAAACGATGACGAGTCTCCCAATCTTTACCATTCATCGATGTTTGGAGAACGAAATGGGTCAGCCCTTCTTCTTGGCCTCCCATATCCACGGTCATGGTTCCAAGACCGACGCTGTCGTTCAAATCGATGCCATAAATACGCCCAGATGATTGGTCACCCAGCTCACCTTGCCATCCTGGGTAATCTTTCGAACTGATCGCCATGTTTGGGTCACGCCCCGGAGCACTTTCTGAAGCAAACGCCAACGCCTGCGCACCTGTAGTTGGCACAATTGCCTCGAACTCACCACTGTAGGGCCTAGTTTCATCAAGGACCAGACGGCGAATCACATCACCACTCGAGCTCTGCAACGCGACTGTGATCTGGTCGACACCTGATGTGAGGCTTTGATCCAAGTCCGTTACACGAACATAAACTGGGTTACCTGGTCGAACAGCACGAGTTCCAAGCGCCGCTTGTGCAGAGGAAAGCCCTAACTCCTCAATATTGAGTCGCCGTTCACCTTCACGAGGAGGAAAAGCACCTGCCGAGAATGAGAGATACGCATCCGATGCAACGCCGATGACAACATCTGGGTCTGCTGGCAGGTCATCCATCTTGTCGCGGAATCGTTTGGAATAACCAAAGCGAATTTCATCCTCACCAAGGATCTGAAGAACTTTGTCACCTGGTGTTGGTGGGCCAAGCGCAGTAGGCACCTCGGCTCGGAACCTCTCTTTGCTATCACCAAGTTGGTAAAGCAAGACACGTTCCTTGTCACCAGACTTAGCCCAGATCTCAACCTCGATTTCAGCACCTACGCCGGAAACGCTGAGTGTCGGGTCACGCAGATTGATTTTCACCGTTTCACCTGGAACAATCACCGTGTTGTCCTGTGTCGGCCCGAGTTCAATCTCACTCGCCTCAACGAGCTTTCTCATCTCGTATTGAATCTTACCTCGAAGGATCAGCGCATCTGGATGTTTGGTTTCTTGGCGAAGCACTGCCTCGACCTCTTCCAAAGCTTCCGCGAAGCTTTCTTGATCCATGAAGACCTCGGCGCGCGCATAACGAATGCGTGATCTAAATGCTGGGTTCTTGAGCAAAATCAACTTATCCAACTCCGTCATGGCCGCACTGAAGTTACGCGAGACTCGGTCGACCATAACCGACCCCAAAGCAGCATTCACATGCATCTCAGAACCTTTGTATTCGGCTGCATCTGCCACCTTCCGATACCAGGCACGTGCGGTTGGCAAGGCTCCCTTACGGAACGCCAAATCTGCATAGGCAATTTTGAGTTGGGCATCTTGCTGAGAACTGAACGTGCCAGCTGCCTGGCGTGACCAAATGGTCAACTCCTTGACCAAATCTTCAGCTTGATCAGTGCGGTTGGTCTCGATATTTCGCTTCAGCAACCATAATCCATATTCAGCTGGAAGCTTTCTGAGAACCTCTTTCAACTGGTCCTCATTCTTGGTGTAAAGGCTCCATGCTGAATCCAAGTTGTCCTGAGCAAATTCTGAATTCGATTTGTAAATGGCATACGCCGGGTTGGTTTCATCAACTGGTATTTCAATCGCGCCAACCTCAACTGCAGCCTTCCCTGCGACTTGCTTCAAGCGCCCAAGCGCTTCCTTGGGCCCATCATCATTGGAGGTCGCAAGCTGCTTTTGAACTTGGCTATTAAGTCCACTGCGAACGATCGTCATCGCGATCGACGCGTTACCCGCGTCGAGTGCAGATTGAGCAAGCTTGGCCAATGATGCTGATGCTCGATGATGGCGGCCGTCATCGGTTGACTTCGCCGCATTCCACATCCCTGCAACGTAGGGTTCAACACGCCCGAAGTCTTTGCGCTTCGTGATCTGCTCAACAGTCGTATTGATCAACTTTTCGTAGCCCGTTCGAATCGGGTAATCTCCGAGTGGTGCATTCTCACGGAAAAGACTGAGCACTTGATCGAGGGTTTGATCGGACCAATCAGGAAGATTGGCAACAGGCCCAACATCGGTGACGGCAACGGGCGCCGGCGCAGTCTTAACGCGACTAATAACTGCAGCTAATGCGCCTTCAACTTGCTGTGGCGTGGCTCCATCGGTCAGTGCGTGAAGTTCACGACTCACCACGTTCGAACGCGACAAGTCATTCGGGTCTGCTTTGGCCAAGGTGCGGAAGTGATTGCCGTCGGTGGCAACTCGGCGATAACTTGAATCAAGTTTCGCGAAGCCTGGTGATGCAATCACTTGCTGCATCACCTTGATGGCCTCTTCATCACGTGGATTCACAGCGTGAATCCACATCCCAAAAACAGTTTCATTTAATTGGCCTGACTTCGCTTGCTGCACCACCATCCCTTCCAACTCTTTGATCAACTGCTCTGCTGACTTGCGGGTGTCGTTTTGGTGATACTTGAAATGATTGCCATAAACGTCGGCTTGCCACGGCATGCGGCCAATACGCTTTTGTCCGAACGCTGCATGATTTAGAGCATTCCTTAAGACAACTTCATTCTCTCCGCTCGTGTTTTTGAGCAAGCGCTGAATCATCGTCACCTGATCTGCATCGGGTGCGAATTCAAACGTTTCTTTCCACAGATCAAGCAATCCGGGAGTTGAGGGATTATTCGACAGCATTTCTTTTCTCAATGCATCGAATGCTGCAAGTCGGTCACTCGTTGGCGACTTCTTGGCAATTTGCTTTTTGATTTTCAAGTTGCGATCGAAAGCGCTCGAGAGGGTTTTCTGAATGGATTTGATCTGTTCTTTATCGCGATCTGCCCCGCTGTTCCAGAGTGCCTCGGCTGCACTTTTAGAATCAGCGAATCTCCACAATTCTGACTTCATCAGGGATGGCAACAAGTCGGTGATCTTATGTTTCCCTGAGGTGGCATACGCCCTCACGAAAGCCGCATCAGGATGCGGGTTTTTCGCGAGCAATGGTGACAGCGTCTTCGCCTGGTCCTGCGTGAGACTGCGTGAGTAAAGTGACACCTTAAAGGAATCCAATTGATTCAATGTCTCTGGGAACTTCGTGAGAACTTGAAGCACTTGATTTGGAGAAAACCTCACGCGATCTAGGGCAAACGGATACCCGAGAAGCTCGTCTCTCTTCTTTGGAGACATCATGGGAATCACGCTAATCAATTGATTCAGCTTTTGATCTTTATGAGCCTCAAATCTCTTCTGGCAGTTGCCAGAATTATTATCGTCATATTCTACGCCCCATCCTTGAGCGACGAGAAATGCCCCTTGATCCGGCGCAACCCGCAAAAGCTCTGCAGCGGCCGACAAAGCATCATCAGCAAGACCATCCCTCACATCCATCTTAGCATTGCGAGCGAGATCCAAACGCTTGTTGTATTTCACGACTTCAACAGCCCAGTCCAACCGAGCCTTGATGACGGGATCAATCCTGGGCGAAGCCACTAATTTCGCAGAAACGACATCATAATCATCTTCTATCGGTTTGAAATCCTCGAACTGTTTGCAGATCCATATAAGATCGCTTTTGTAGTTGTTGAGATCGACCGACTCATCCTTGCTGATCTCTTCCATCCTACGGCATGCAGCCAACAAATCCGCTCTGGCTTTCGCCTGATTAAGGAACCAATCATCGAATGTCTTGGCATTTCCAAACTTGCGCAGCTTATCGCCATCCTCGCGCATCAACAGATAAGCGGAGTCAGCGTCTCCTACCGTATTGATCAAGAGACGATAACATGAAGGAACCGCGATCGCAGCTCGACCCGCATCCAAATCATTCATCTTCAAGAGCTTCCGATAGAAACTCACTGCTGCTGTCCAATCCCCTGAATACTCGGCAGCTTGAGCTGCAGTAAATAAGACCTCTTGGGATGATGATGGATTCGCTGAGAGCCACGGCTTGACCGCAGCAAACGCCATCGCTGAACGTTTTTCATTCAAACCAGACTTGAGTATTTGCGCCACCGCATTTTCTGTTTGCACGTCTGCGTCTTTGAACTTCTCAATTTGATTGTCCAAGGGGGCCGCAACTGCGGAAAACGTCAGTGATGCGGAAAGCAATGCAATGGTAAGAGTTTGATTCATCAGTAAAGTCGGTTCGATTTTCAGTGCGCCTCGTTTCATTGCTGTGCCTCCAATCGTTCGATTTCCAAATCGGTCTCCAATTTCAACATGCTTTCTTGTGAAAGCTGACCACGCGCGTAAGCCGCCCACTTGCTCTCTGGAAAATCAAAAGTGAGGCGCTTAAACGATGAATACGCAGACATTTGCTGGCGTGTATCGATATGGCACATTCCAGACC
Organism: Luteolibacter sp.; assembly: GCA_043566505.1. Classification (GTDB taxonomy): domain Bacteria; phylum Verrucomicrobiota; class Verrucomicrobiia; order Verrucomicrobiales; family Akkermansiaceae; genus Luteolibacter. Next base: position 3,029,342 of record CP121322.1, read on the forward strand.
AGTAGATGGCTTGAGCCCGCACATCGGGACCGTCATAGGATTGCTCTGCGATCACTCGCTTGAATGCGCTAAGAGCATCTTTGTATCGCTTCGCGCGCATGTAGGATTGCCCTGAGCGGAGGCCCGCCTGACCTGCTTTCTCATGACTCGGGAAGCGCTCTTGCATGCGCCCGAAAATTTGGGCGGTCTTCACATATTCACGCACTGCCATTTTCTGCAATGCGACCCCCTCAAACTGCGCATCTTTATCCTCCTCTTTCGCCAATAGCGGTTGCGCCTGCTTCTCATAAGCGGATGCCTTCTTCAGGAAGTGAGTGCCAAGACGCAACATGGACATGGCTAAGAATTCTGAGTCGGGATACTTGTAAGCCAATTTGACATACTCTTGAGCCGCAATCTCAGGTTCGTTGAGACGTTCGTAAATCGTCGCGATTTTGTACTGAGCTTTGGATGCATGAATGGTTTGTGGATAACTACCTGTTACGGTCAAGAATCTCGACAGAGCAGCGCGGTAGCGAGTCTCTTTCAATTCAGCCTCACCCGTAACATCAGCCTCCTCCAATGTAAGATTACCAAGAAGATACTCCGCATGAGCACGAGTTTCGGGGTCCTTGAATTGATTCATCGCTTTGGAGAGCAACTGCTTGGCATTGGAATATTCAATTTCTGCTGCTTCTTCTTGGCCAAGTTTGCGATGTCGCTTGGCCATTTCTAAATAAGCTTCCGCCAATGAAAACTGAGTTCTCATCGCAATTTCCTCGTCTTCGTATGTTTTGGAAAATGGTAAAATCGCACCATCGGCACCCTTACTAATGGAAACCATCAGGGTTTCCGTGCTTACGCCATTAGCATCGGTGTATCGTGACGCAACCTTATCGCCATACACGACAGGGAAACCTTTGGCTTGTATCGACTCTGGAGTAAGCCCCTCGCTTGCTTCATCGACCTGATTGCTCTTCACGTAGGACAGCATGACCCCAGCCTTGAAGATTCCTGTGTGAGGACCCGTTTCACGCAATTCGACCCGCTCCTTCGCACCGGATTCTGCCTGCATGATGACAAAGACCGAATCATCGTCGTCGGTCAGGTCAGCAGCGAGATCGACCACTCTCAAATTCAACGTTTCACCGACATAAGCGCTGGTGAGTGGCTTCCTGTAATCTTCTTCCATGATATCAAACACGGGATGACTGATGGGTTTGGCAGTCGCTTGAAGCCACTTCTCTTGGCCACTCTCATCGTTGTATTTAAAGCCCAAGTGAATGTTCTCACCAGGGCTCACGACCAAGCCTCCGATCCTCTTAACCATTTCTAGGTATTGCGCGGCACGCCGTGAAGTTTGCGCCTGTTTACTCAGATCATATTTCTCCTCATCCGTGAGGGCTCCAAATTCTGGTAGCATTTCGGTGATGATCGGAATCTGCAAATAAACCCGGTCAAGGTTTGGGTTGTCGTTAAAGGGAATTTTATTCGTAACGTATGTCTCCAATTTAGGAACACCTGCATTTGGATCTGCATGCCATTGATGTTTGTTGATGCCACCATCCATTCGAATGGTGCCTGGCGCGTTGATGTTGAAATCGGCCGAATTGGACATCCCAGCCAACCGCCTTCCAGTATCAGTTTGGGCAAACACCGTTAGATTGGCATTTTCTCCAAGAATCGCCTGTGGTGCCACAAGCTCAATATACATCCGTTGCCCGTGAACTACATTGAAGCCTCCATCTGGCGCGTTGGATTGCGATATCATCTGGTGATCGATGCTCCATCGTGGCTGAACCGATTCCGATGCAAGCTTGGTGTCTTCAGGAGCATCATAATCACGGCGCTCAAAGCTATGCAGAAGCGTCCGAGGGCTTTCGACGCCTTCCGCTGGAGTTACGGTTGCATGACCAATGACAAATTCGGGTTGGACAAAATAGGCATGATCAATGCTGGTCTTGCGTTCGAAAGGGACACCAGGACGATCGTTTTCTTCATCAAGATAAGTTCCAACAATCGCCCCACCTTTAGCGACTTGAAATTCGTTCTCTTTCGTCGGCTTGCCAGTGACCGGAATCACCACCAACTCAAACAAGCCTGAGGAATCCTCAGTCTCCACCGCAGTAAATTCCTTCACTCCACCAACGGCCGACTCAAGCTTGACCTTCACTTTGTCCGGCTTCACCGAGACATCCATGTCAGCATCCCGAACGGAAAAACTAAGGGGTTTGTTGTGATGGAATCGAACAAGAGGTTCAAAGTATGGCTGGTCTTTCTGCTTTCTGCTATCCCAACGCGGCTTCATATCCGCAAAAGCAACGCGTCCATCCGTAAAGCTGACGTCTAAAGACCTTTCATGCCGTTGTTTGCTCTTCGTTACAAATCGGTCATCGACATATCGCACTGCAATTTTGTCACCGGTGAGGATTTCGAGGGTCTCATTCTTGTTCAGCGATGCAAAGTCTTCAGCCACCGGCAAGACCACGGTACCGTCTGGTTCTTTGAGCTCCAACTTGTTCAATGCTGGCACAGAACCTTCGTGATCCATAAAGACCAATTGAAGAATTCTAGCCCGTGAGCCTTTCGCAAACTTCACTGTGAACTCGGAACCATCTTGATTCCCTATTATCTCTGCTGGAGAGTTGCGATGGTCCAATGCGGCAGCCGGGAAGGTTTTGGGATTGAAGAAATCATCCGTCACTTCCTCAAGCTCACCCGATTCGCCAATGGCTGTTTCAAGGCGCACACTGCGTTCGCCAAATCCCATATTGTAGGCCCATCCCGTACCCCAAATTTCAAACCTATGGAGACCTGGTTTAAGACTCACTTTCCCATCCAAACTCCCGTCCTCTTTTGAAATCACCCTACCATCAACTGCGATAGAGAATTTCGGAACGTGATTAACCGATGGGTGGGTATTCTTTGGTATCGCATACTTCCCTAGGGACACCTTGAACCTCCGTTCCACCATAGCAGGTTCGTAGAAATACCCTTGGAAGCGGTAGATGACTGAGGACGAGTGGTGGCGGTTTTGACGCTGCCACTTGACCTTTTTCAACACTTCAGCTGGCAGAGCCTTGGATGGGCCGCTGACGTTGGCAGAAAAGCCCTGAGCGTAGGTTTGATTCAACCAACCGAGCCGCAAGTGGTTTTCCATCCCACCAATGTCACGCACCGAACGATCGTTGTTCATGTGTAATTTGTCGGTATCGTTCATCACCACCACGGATGGATACCACGGGTAGTCGATTTTCCCTTGATTGAATGGATATGCAGCAACCACGCTGAGCGACTGGGGATTCAACCCGCTGAGAACAGCGAAGCGCTTTAACTTCGCTCCCTCTTCTTTCGCCGTGATCTTGAGCTCACCAACTTCAACGTTGTCATTGAGATCCACCTTGAACTCAGGTTTCTCGGATTTGGTCGCGACTGGACGCCACGCTGGATAACTGTCCGCTTTAGGACTAATCACCATATTCGGGTTGCGCCCAGGCTCCGAATTACGAGCAAATGCGAGTGCCTGTGCTCCAGCAGTTGAAATGCTACCCTCGAACCAACCTGTGTGGGTACCTGTTTCCTTGAGAACGACGCGACCTATGGAGTCGCCGCTCGAGCTGCTCACACTGACATTCAACTCATCAATATTTTCCGTGCGGCTTTTATCTGGGTCGATAACTCGGACGTGAATCGGATTGCCAGGCTTGGCAATGCTCGCGATGTAGCGGTTGTATTCGGAATAATCATTACTGTTAGAGGCGGCTTCGGCCCTCGCATTGGCACTCAAAGACTGAGCCGCAAATTCAGCCTTCGCGGCACTTTTTGCGTCTCCACCAGCCCACTCCGTGACTTTGACTTTGGACATCAACTCGGCCATGTCAGCCGCACGTTGTTCCGCCTCAGTCAGCAACTTCCTGGTAGATGCCATCAGCACAGCGTCAGATGCGATAATGATGGGCCCGCCTTGCTTGGCCTCGAGATTGTTCATCTTCTCCCGGAAGCGTTCTGAATAAGCATAATAGACTTTGTCGTCACCAATGACCTGCAGAATGTTGTCATCTGGTTTTGGTTCACCAAGTGCTGTTGCCACCTCTCCGCGGAACTTGGTTTTAGAGTCACCAAATTGCCTTAAGAAGAAAGTTTCTTTATCTCCTGATGTTGCCCATACCACCACTTCGATTGATGTGCCGGCACCAGATACGGCTAATGTCGGGTCGCTCAAGGTGACCTTCAATTTTTCACCAGGAAACAATGATTTCTGACTAGATGAAGACCCAAGCTCGACTTCGGTCGCCTCCATCAATTTCTGGCGCTTCAGCTGAACCTTACCTAGTAGGATTTTCGCATCCGCATGGTTCGGCTCTCTAGTCAGGATGGAATCGATGTCATCTTTCGCGTCATCATATTCCTCACTATCGTAATAGACCTCGGCACGAGAATAACGAATCTCTGACCAAATTTCTGGAACTCTCTCAAGAGTAAGCTCGTTGAGAGTTTCAAGTGCTGCATCAAAGTCTTTCGCAATACGTTCAGCATTAGCTTTGCGGAGTGTGGCTTTATGGCGAAGCGGAGTATTTTGATAAGCCTCTTTCTTTTCTGTCCGGCTGTAAATTTCATGCGCTTGGCGCAACTGACCCATTTGCATGGCGATGTCACCATAGGCTATCTCAACTTCAATTTTTTCCTCAAGGGACAATGGGGTTCCGACTTCTTGCGACCAACTCATCAAAGATTTGATGAGCGTTTCTTGGCGTTCTTCATTCCGGCTATAGATAGTACGCTGAAGCACCCACATAAGATAAGAAACGGTCATCTCGCGGTGCACCGTCACGAATGATTGCCAGTTGTCTCGAACAAGCGACCATGCACTATCCTCGTTGCCCGTGAGCCACTCTGCCTGGCTTTGGTAAATCGGGTAGGACGGATGATTTTTCGCCACGGGAATAACGACAAGCCCCATGGCTAAAGTTGCTTTACCGGAGATGGTCTTTAGCTTGGGAAGATCTTCCTTATCAGTGAAATGACGTGCATTTCTCTCACCACTGAACATCTGGGAGGCAATGCGCGATAAAGCAAGAGCTGCTGATGGGTGGGTTTCGACAAGTTGATCTGCTTTATCACGGATCATTGGAAACGGCTCTTTGTGATGATCCAGTAGAGCATGACTGCAGAGGAAGGCTGCGGTTCGGTGCAGATCTACGGGGTCATTCTTCTCAAAAACATGACCCATTAGCTTGTCGCCTAATGCCTTAGAATAGCAATCGGCTCGCAATGAGTCTGCAAGCTCCATGATCAATGAATAGACTTTCGGGTCGAAAAGCACGGCATTATCAACGGCAGCCAACTGATCGAGCCCACGAAGACGAAGTTTTTTCGGAGACTGACGAATTCCGGTAATGGAAGATCTCAGCGCCGCTGCCGTGGTTGAAGCATCGGCTTCAGCGGGTAAGTTGATCAATTCTTTGCAGAGAAGATTCGCATTTGCAGCGTCCAACCACTTTTGCTCAGCCTGATTGATGACAGCACTTTCAAACCACTGCTTTGCTCCATATTTTGTAGAGTATGAAATTTTGCTCCAAGCTGGCGATGCTAGCACCTGTTTCATGAGTTCAACCTGCGCCTGATTGTCTTCAGGATACTGCATATTGATCCACGTCAATAACTGCCAGTCCTCGAGTTTGTTGCTTTTCAAGCTATCCTGAACGGATTGACGTAGATCGCTCTCCAATGGGTGCGGTTTGCAATTTTCCGGATAGCGTTTTTTCATCTCTTCTAGCCCACGGTGGTGTTCAGCCAACATGGAAAAACTAGGCGCATAAACATTGGTATTCACGGCGGAAAACTTCATGTACTGTGCCCACAGCGGATCGCTACCTTGAATTCCCCGATCGATCCATGATTTGGCAATGCGTTGAGCCTGCGGGCTCCCATCACCGAGAAGGAGCGGAATGACCTCAGGTGTGTGTGAAACCAAATTGCTGATGAGATCTTTGACCGCCACCGTCCTTGGTGAGAGCGACTTGTAATCGGCCCAGAGCTTCTTGAACTCATTCACCTTTTGGTCTGACTTCGCATCTTTTGGCAAATGATTGGTGACATTCAGAGCTAACATTTTTTTCGTGATTTCGTCACGGCGCTTCGCAACCTCCTGATTCATCATTTTTGCTCTCAGCAATTGGCTGATAAGTCGACTGCGCGCATCATGTTGATGAGGCAATCTCCATGCTTCAGTAACCGTGACCGCTTTGATGAGTTCATCAATATTGACGTCCTTTCCAGCCGCTGCCATGGCGCGAATCATGGAGGCTGTAGGACGATCGTTTTGATCCAAATGGACGGCAAGCGCGGAAGCTTCTTCAGCCGTCATGTCCCACCAATTTTTGTCGAGCGCGATCGGACCATTGCGCTGATTCATGTAACTAGGATTTGCGATGAGAAACTCAGTGACACTTTTCTCTCTGCTGACCTCAGGTCCCCCGTCGTAATACCCATTCCATGTGCTCAACAATTCATTGGCATCGTGCGGGCTCATTTTTGGCAATGCCGCTAGAATAGGTGCCATCTTCTCATCGGCCTTATGTGGCCAATATTTGGATGGGTTGCTACGGTAATATCGCCCATTACCACCCCCAGCCCATGCAGTCTGAACCCAAAGTGCATGTTGTGGATAACGACTCAACAGGGCCTTGGACTCAGCAATCGGAGGCTCTACGTCATCACCGGCTACTTTGCGGATATTATAATGCTTCACCGCCGCACCAAAATCGATCAGGTGCTTCAACTCATCATTGAACTTGATGTTTTTCGCAAGGTCTCTGCATGCATCATGCATTCCTTGGCTCAAAACGATGCCGCCACGCTGATCAAAGTAACCATCGAGCTGGCGGAACAACCAATAGAAATCGTCATCGTACCTTGTGCTGAGTAGCTCATTTGGAAACCCAGCTAGAATACACGCATTCAAACGTTTGGCGACATTGGCAAGATCCTTCCGTTGCTTGGCTTGATTCAAATACCAATCGTCATACTGGCGAGCACGTGGACAAACCATCACACGATGACCTTCAGTTGATCCAAATGCATAAGCCGAAGCATCATCCTTGAGGCGGTGAATCAATAATGTGTAAACCGCATAGACGGCTTCATCCGCAGTAGCAGACTGCAAATCAGCCTCTTTGATGTATTGCTGATAGAGAGCGACGGCGCCCTTCCAGTCACCACTTTGTTCGGCAGCACGACCGGCATAGCAAAGCAGCACAGGATCTTTGGGGAGATTCTGGCGTAGCCATTTGCGTGTTTCTGCAATCGCTTGGCTAGGTTTTCCTTCAGTCAATCCGGCAGTCAGCAACTTATTGATCGTCTCCTCGGATTGAGTGGCGGGTGAAGCACTCACTTGCTTCCGTAACTCATCAAACGATTGAGCGGATGCAGTGACGCATATGCTGCAAATCATCATCATGCTGATAATTCGCGAGTGCTCTCGAATAAAGCTCTTACCCATCATGGATTTTGCTCGGTTAACTATTTTGAAATTCATCAACAGTTTCTTTTCCGGTGACACAATCACTCGCCACCCTCCACTTCAGCTTCCAGAGCAGCGAGCTTCTTCCTAGCTTCCGCGACGTGCTTACTGGTTGGGTAATCAAAGACCAACTGCTGCAACTTTGCTTTCGCCGTCGCTTTGTCGCCCATCCTAAATCCTACATTCGCCCACAAAAGAAGCATCTCATCCAAGAAAGCGGCGTCGGGATAATCACTAAAGACACTCTCCAAAAGGTCTGCCGCTTGCGCGAAGTCCTCCGTGTCAACGTAGTGACGAACGACCCGCCCAAGGGCCTCTGCTGCAAATGAGCTTTCTGGATACGCTTCATAAGTTTTTCTATAGGCCCGAATGGCAGGGCTCATGCGGTTTTGCAATGCAGTCTCTTTGCTCAGCCCCATCTTGCCCCACTTGCTGTTATGCTCATCGGCGTCTTCGGTCACTTTTTCTGCCGCCTCAGCCAATGCTTCCCCAATTCTAAATTGAGCCTCGGCTCCAGAAATGGGATTTTCGAGCTTCAATACCTGACCATAAACATCCACCGCTTTTTGATATTCACCACGGTCTTTCAAACTACGGCCCAATGTCATCAACGCTTGGTCGGCCAAGACTGACTCTGGATATAGACGATTGAAGGCCAAACAGGTCGCGGTAGCTGAATCAAAATCATCCTTGAGCAATTCGCTCTCCCACTTGAGTTTGAACGCCTGTTCGACGAGATCACCTGGGAGCTTGGATCGGTTGATGATGATGGGGTCAACCTTATCCAAAGCTTCATTTGCACGCATCGAAGCACGCTGGTCGAGCCCCATGTCTTTGTAAATTCCACCCAGTCCTGAAAGGGCTTCTGCCTCAACTGCACCTTTGCGCGCCTTGAGCAATTCTTCAAAAACAACATACTGGTCTGCCGTCACCCCAGAATTAACCGATCCGGAAACCTTAATCTTGGCCTCCGTCTCACGGGGTTCATCACCGTAAAGATGAACCTCATCGGTGTAACGAATCACCAACTCATCCAGTTCATCACAGTGGAGGACATCATCCCCCCCATTTGGGATAATGCCTGCATTCATCGGAGCGAGTTGGATCTTGCCCAAGAATGCACCTGTTCGAATTTGCGAGCCTTCGGCTTTTTCAGTCAATGTTACCTGAATCGAATCGCGATCTTTCCACACCTCTTGCTCCTCATCCTGCAGATCGAAAATATCGAGCATATCTTCTGTTCCAGCAGCTTCAGCAGCCTCGACTTTGTATCGGGAAACCACCGTCAATGTTACAGTCTCAGCATTATCTGAACGATCAAGGTCGGCATCGCGGAGCATCACGACTTGCGGCTGACCAGGATACGCAATGTAAGCAGGCGTTGAGTTGTCACCTAAGTAGAATCCAACCGTGCCGGTACTTACAGCTCTGACTTTACCACTGCGCTTTACACCTTTTTGACCATCGACGGTACTATCATCCACGTAAGTCACTTCTAAAGTGTCGCCACCGACCATCTGCAAAATGCCGTCATTCGGTTTCGGATCACCCAGTGTCGTTGGCGCTGATGCAAGCATCTCATTTTTCTTACCGGGCATCGGCACACCCGTGATGATTTCCATGTCGCCACTGCTGACTTTCACCTCTGCGGTGACTGGCACTCCAAGTTTTCGCATGACCGGAATATCAGCATCATCGATCTTGGCATAAAATCGCTCACCGATTTCAATTCGCCCAAGATCATCGCCCGAATCGCTATCCAACTCTTCAACCTCGGTTCCGACAAGCGACAAGGAATCGATCGCCTTATTCCAGTTCTTCAAATTGTAGTGGCTCATTCCAATATAGAAGTATGCCATATTCGCCCACTTCGTTTTACCCGCCACTTCCGTAAGTCGGCGGAACAATGGAAAGCCTGATGAATACTGACCGGACTGGTAATGGCAAAAACCGGCCTGAAACAATGACTCGTTGTAGAGCTCAATTTCCTCAGCTGCTTGCTTTTCTCCTGGCACAGGCGCCAACAAACGGGTCAGAAGAAGAAAGTGACCCAATGCATCTTTGGTTTTGCGTTGATCCAAATAATGTTTGCCCATGGCCATGTGAGCCATGTGAGCGAGCATCGTTCCTTGGTTGTCTCGCACCACCGTGTTGAGCATCGCCAGTCCACGCTCATATTGTTTGTATTCAATCAACTCGACCGCTTTGTCATACAAATGCTTTGCTTGTCGATCGATGCCCTCCGCCGCGCGTGGACGTGGAGTCGCCTCCGCATCGTCTTGAGCATGCAATGCGTTGGTAGTAAGTCCGAGCAGAGCGACCAATGCCAAGCTGCTTGCGAATCGAGGTTTTGTGGATTTCATAATGAAAATGGTATGTCCCTAAGCGGAGACGTTCAGGATTCAGAGGTTTTTAGTTTGTTTAGCAAATAAGCATCGATGCTCTAAGGTTACAGAAGAAGCTGCAGTTTTTAATCAATTGCTTCTGACTCGCCACCTTTAAGGGCAACCCCGTAACTTTCGAGTCGTGTGTGCGCTTCACTGGACTCCTTGCTTTTCGGGTAACGGGTCATGACGAGTCGGAGCTGATTGACTTCCTTCCCTTTGTCGCCAGCAATGCGATAAATATCCGCCACTTTAAATGCCGCCTGGGAGGCCACATCGCCACCGACCAGTTCGAGCTCTTTGACATTCTTGACAGCTTCCGGATATCGCTTGAGAGCAACCAAACAATTGGCCACGCCCCATGTCGATTGAGGCTGCTGATTCGCAGCTCTATAGGCTTTGATCGCTTCCTCATATTGACCCAAACCATTTAGCAACTCTGCTTTTCTCCAACTCAACCCGTCTGCATACTTGGGAGATTTCTGGAGAGCTGGAATTTCAGCCAAGGCTTTTTCCATGTAGGGTTTGTTTCTGTGCGACCTAGACGAGTAATAATCGAATCGCGCTTTGGCTCCATACAGTTTGTCTTTGATCTTCGCATAATACTTCAAAACCGTTTCTTCAGTCTCATAGTTACCAACAAAATCTGCATATGACTTGATCTGTTCGTCGCTCAACCCATCCAGCCTGACCGTTCTCATGACTTGCTGCGCTTCATCGTGCATCTGTAGCGGGTGGCGAAGTCGACTCATGAAGTTCATCAATTCGGGAAACTTCATTCCACTGAGCAATTGCGGAGAATGCTTCGCAAAGAACTTCGCCCGATAATCGGGAACAACTTTGTAGTAATTGCACCACTCCATCAGTCGATTCACATCGACTGTCTTTTTCGCAAACTGAGCCTCAAGTCTTGAGATCCATTTTGGGCGATCACCTTCGTAGATCATCTGAGCATCGCACCAGTATTTGCGAAGGTCGTCATGACTGTCATGGAGACCACCCAGCTTACCGACCCAATACTTGCATGCTTGTTTCTTAGTCTCTGTGGACTCTTTAGGGGAGAGCGCTGTATTGAATGCAGTTAACCAATAACTCGCATTCTCCGCCGCATCTTTGACTTTCACCCCTCTGCCGTCGAAGCCACTCGCGGCGATATAGAACTCGGACAACTTCTCATGACTCGGCTTCCTGAGTGCGTAGTGGTAAATAACGGACTTTCTCGCATCTGCCGCCGCCTTCGGGTTGCTCTGCAAGAAGTTCACCGCCGTCCGCCAATGATACTCGGTCGCTTCATCATACTTCTTTAGCTTGGCCATCGCTGAACCCAAATGCGTGAGAGCTGTGCCTGAGTTTGGCTGATTCACATAGTCATTGTCTTTGACCATCTTCGCCCAAACTGCGGTTTGCTTTGCATCATCACCATTCTGACCGTGACACTGACCGATGTAATACATCGCCGCCGCTGAATATCTCACTGCATCCGGAAAGTAATCGATAACGTCCTGATAACTTTTGATCGCCGCGTTGCGTTTTTCCAGTTGGTGCAAACAGCGCCCCATACGAAGCAAGACATAGGGAAGCGCTTTGCTCTTCGCGAATTCAAACGAGTAGGCTTTGTATGCCGCATAAGCCCCTTTATAATCCTTTTTGGCGTATAGCTTGTCAGCATCCTGAAGGTTGAGCCCCTCAAATGTATCCAGCTTAGAGAATTCCTTGTTCGGGTAGGTGATTTCTTCACCTGCCTTCTGCGCCTGAGCTCCCGAGACAAGGGAGAGGAACACTCCCAAAAAGAGGGCGCTCACGTAATTTCTGAGGGATGGACAAGAGATAAGGGAAACCATGGAGCTTTTCATCTATTAGTGAATCATAGGACTACTAGAAATTCACGCCGTACAATCAAGGGGAATACGGGAGATTCAGACAAATCTCTCATATTTTTGACCAGAACAATTGCCAAAGACCGTTTGCCACAGCTGGCAGCCGGATTTTCCCGCCATTTGGGAAATTCCTGCGGGTTCCATGTTGACCCCACTCCGAGATGAGTGAAATGTCCCGATATGCCGACGAAACAAGAGCTATTGGACCTCCAGTTCATTGAAATGCGACACAGACTCATCGAGCTGGCCGCGTTTCTCGACCGCATGGACCGTCACCCAGGAGAATCCGATTTTCGGTTACCTGCTCTGGTGGAAGCCATTAGCATCCTCTCGGAGAACAGGCCTGACCGCGCCGCCGCTGTCCTGAATTCACTTTCCGATCAAACATCGTCGCTGCCACAATCGGCCACATTCCAAGGTGCAACCGGCGCCCCACAGCCGAGCGACAGCTAAACGACGTGGCCCCAATTCTTTATATAAAATATCATGCGCTACATTGAACCACACGCCCACATGGTCAGCCGCACGACGGATGACTATGAAAAACTCGCCTTGGCAGGATGTGAGGCGCTATGCGAACCGGCGTTCTGGGCAGGATTCGACCGCTCATCGGCCGAGGGCTTTCACGACTACTTTCGTCAATTGACCGAATACGAACCGAAGCGTGCAGCCAAATTTGGCATTCGCCACTTCTCCTGGTTGTGCATCAACCCAAAGGAAGCGGATGATCCGGGTTTTGCCCGCGAGGTGATGTCGCTCATCCCCAACTTCCTCGACCGTCCCGGCGTTCTAGGAATCGGCGAAATCGGACTCAACAAGAACACAAAAAACGAGCTCATCATTTTCGAAGAACACGTCCAACTGGCATTGGACCACGACCTCCCCATCCTCATTCACACGCCTCATCTGGAGGACAAATTGAAAGGAACACGGCTGATCGTCGATTCACTCGCCAACTTCTCGAAGATTGATCGATCCAAAGTCATCATCGACCACGTCGAGGAACATACAATCCAACACGTTCTCGATTCTGGATATTGGGCTGGCATGACCCTTTACCCGCATAGCAAGTGCTCTCTCGACCGCGCAATTGACATGGTTGAAATATACGGCTCTGAACGATTATGGATGAACTCGGCATGCGACTGGGGGATTTCAGACCCCATGGCAGTACCAAAATGCGCGGTGCAAATGAAGGCGCGTCAGCACGCGATGGATGACATCCAGAAAATCATCTACGACAACCCAAGATCGTTTCTCAGCCAATCCCCGAAATTCGACCTCTGAGCAAACCGCAATCGATCAATTTTGCTTCTTCGATATCAGAAGCGCGAGTTGTTGTGGCGATTGAACTTTTTGTTTCTTGAACTCCGAAGGAGTGAGTTCAATTTCATATTCACTCTCAATAGCCGCGGTCAACTCAACCAAAGTAGCCGCATCTAAACCGACTCCATACAAATTTCCATCTTTCGGGAAATCCCAATCCAGCTCCAACAACCCTTCCCCGTTGATCCAATCGATCAAATCGGTGGGATCTGGTGACAAATCCTTCTTCAAACTCATGTCCCAAAAACTGCGGTGCTTGCGGCATGACCATCAAGTGGAAATCGTGATATTTTTCTGAGAAAAAATCAAAATTTAACCTCGTTGCCTAGCACACCAATTTCAACATCGCCCTGGTGACGTTCACGCAAAGCAGACTGCAAGGCGGTCGAGGTCTCCACCTCGCCATGCACTAGCCAAACTTTTTCTTTTTTCCCCGTTGTCCGCTCAAAGTAGTCCAGCAACTCCGAATGGTCTGCATGACCCGAGAACGAATCAATGATTTCTATCTTCGCGGCGACTTTGTGTTTCTTGCCAAAGATCGGAACCTCTTTTTGACCATCTCTCAATCGCCGCCCCAAGGTGTTGTGAGCACAATAACCCACAAACAAGATGGTCGTCTTAGGATCTCCAATGTTGTTTTTCAAGTGATGCAAAATACGCCCTGCCTCACACATCCCTGAAGCAGAAATAATGATCGCTGATCCTTCGACGTCGTTCAGTGATTTTGAACCACTCACGGATCGAACCAATGTGAGGTTTTCAAAACCAAACGGGTTTTGGCGCTCAAACAACGATTGATAAACGTCGTCATTAAAAGCGGCTGGGTGTAGTCGGTAAATCTCTGTGGCGCTTACAGCAAGCGGGCTATCGACATACACCTTCAATTTAGGGATTAGCCCAGACTCAAACAATTCATGGAGCACATACAGCACCTGCTGTGTCCTTTCGACAGCAAAGGCTGGAATCAAAATCTTACCACCACGTTTCACCGCATCGCGTATGATTTGGCCAAAGTGATCTCCCATTCCAGGAGGCGCTTCGTGCTCGCGCCCGCCATAGGTGCTTTCCATCAAAAGAAAGTCAACATCTTGAACCGCGACAGGATCTCTCAATACCTCGTTACCACCCCTGCCGACGTCACCTGAGAACAGGAAGCGCTTATGCTTTCCATCTGCTTTGTCATCGATTTCCAACAGCACCTGAGCACTGCCCAGAATGTGCCCTGCATCAATGAAGGTAACGCTCACACCATCACAAACGGGCAATTTTCTATCGTATGAAACGCTAACAAACTGACGAAGGCACTTCTCTGCATCTTGCTCAGTATAAATCGGCTCAACAGGCTGCAAGCCTTTGCGTTTGCGATGCTTGTTCAACCAAGCAATATCGCCTTCTTGAATCCGCGCTGAATCCGCGAGCATGATTTGACATAGATCACGCGTGGCATCCGTGCTGTAAATATTCCCTGTGAATCCCTTGCTGGTTAGGTTGGGCAAGTTACCACTGTGATCAATGTGCGCATGGGACAAAATGACGGCATCAATTGATTCGGGATCAAAATGCGGGAAGCAACAATTGATCTCATAGCCATCATCCCTCGACCCTTGATACAACCCACAGTCCAATAGGATTCTTTTTCCATTCACCTCAAGGAGGTGTTGAGATCCGGTCGTCGTGCCGGCAGCGCCGCAAAATTTCAATTTCATCGTGTGTATGTGGATTAACCAACACACATACTATCAGAGTGATTTCGAAAAGACCAATGAATCTCTCCCGCTATCTTCGAATTGCTTAAGCCGAGATTTTGGCAAGACATCCATGCTGGAAGTTTCGTAATTCACCCGATTGGTGAAGAAATCAGCAGCGCGATTGCTAAGCGCAAAGACCTTATCGATCCCTGCCTGCCTCGCAATGGACTCCGCATGATGAACGAGTTCCACACCATAGCCATGACCTTCGTGAGTCATCTTCACATACAAACACGCCACCTCTGCCACGCCCTCGTCTGCATAGGGATGCAATGCAACACAGCCAACGACATGATCATCGATCGCCATGACGTGAAAGTCTTGAATGTTCGACTCAATGTCTTCGTAGGTTCGCTCCACTAACTTGGTCCGACGAACCGAGCGACCAATCATGCCCAACAACTCAGGAATGTCCTCTTCACGAAGTGGGCGAATCACACGATAGCTGTCCGCGTGAATCATGGTGCCGACACCTTCGTTTGAGAACAACTCATCCACCAAGACTCCTTGTTGGCGCCCATTCAAGACATGAACCCGAGGCACTCCACGCTGACATGCAGATGAAGCAGCCTTGAGCAAATTCTGCCCAAACTCATCGGAGCGGGATAAAAACCTCTCGGCGTCTGCGGCCCGAATCGCATGAGCCGGTTGACCGTCAATCAAGATGGCATCCTGTAGAAGGCCGATGATTTTTGTGACTTTGATTTTCAATGCGAAATCCACAACAGCATCATCGAGCGGGTCGACATTCGAAGCATCGATTACGGCCGACTGCCCACGGCTAAAAATATCCAACACCTCTTGAGCCGCCTCGGGATCTGTCACTGAACGCTTCACCCGCGCAGAACGGATTTCGCACTCCAAAGTCCAATCGTAGAGATCCTTCATATCACCACCAAGAACACCAAGAACAAGCTTCACACCCAACTTTTCCAGCACTGCAAGATCCAGCAGGGTTTCAGCAACCGCAGGTTCCGGAAGAAGACCCGCGTCAATCAACACGAAGAATACCTTCCCCTTGAATTGGGGAATGTATTGTAGCACCTCGCGGACATCACTGGGTTGAGCCATGGTCATTACCTATCAAAACTGACAAACCCTGCAAGAACCGTGAATCATTCTCTAAAAATTAATCACTCTGTAGCTGGCGATTCCAAGCCGCATGTGATTGTATTCCCGCAATGTCATCATCCACACAGTTGATCGAACTTCTTAAAAAGCGTGAAAGCATCATCGCCGACCACTCATGGCGCGACCGCAGCCCTGAAGAACATCTAGAGGCGCTCAAAGACATCTCTGAGGAGATATCTGCATGGACCGAACGTCATGTCACTGAAATCGATGCCAAATTGCGGCATTATTTGACCAACGCGAGCTTCTCCAAGGCATTGACTCACCTCCAAGAGCAAGTAATTTAAAGCACGCCTTGATGCAGGCACCCATTTATTGATAGTTTCCCCATAGATTTCACATGAAAGCAATTGTTACCGTTTGTGCCATGATCGTGGCTGGAGCCCTCGGCTTCCTAGTTGAACCTGAACTGCGCCCCATGCTGACGGGTGAAAGCGCTATCGTTAAAAACAACGATGGCGATAACTCCGCCAAAGCGATTCTCATCAAGCTGAATGAACTGACTCCTGAGCAGCTGCCAAAATACGTGATGATCAAAAAGCAGTCCCAATATGAGAGTGCCGGCATTACATTCACTGTTCCCAAAGGTTCCCTGGCTGAGCTCAAGGGTGTAGAAAACAACATGGTCAGCGTCGTGCCAAAAGGTTCAACCGACACCATTCTAATTCCCATTGATGCCACAGATCTGGTCCTTCAGTTGAAAGCAAACCCTCCTTCAACCACACCTGTTTCCAACAACCCAACGATTCCTGAGGTATTGCCAAATACTCCAGCGGTTCCAGAAACACCAGCAACCACACCACCCATCCCGGATACCCCACCGGCTCCAGGCACTGGGACAATGGCAGACAACAACCCTCCTGTTGTAACGCCACCCACGACTCCCCCAACCACCGTTCCTAAAACTCCACCGAGCACGCCTCCAGCCGCACCGGTGACACCTCCAAACCCAAGCACTCCTGTTGCCACTTCTGCAATTGCCACACTAATGCAACAGAGCATTGCCAACCAAGACATCAAAGAGTTCTCATCCGATCAAGTGACCGATTGGAAACCTGGTGAAGATGAAACAATCGATGGTGTCCCCTACCAAACCGGCACTGCCTTTTATACGACGACCACCCCATTTGGCAGCACAACGATGAAAGCCAAGGCTTTGATCCGTGAAGGCAAGGTTCAACGCTGGATCTGGCCACACACTGGAATCGAACTGAAGTAGTTTGATTCGGCGCTTACAAAATCGATCCAGGAGAATATGCCGCGGCTTCTGGGAAGCGAGATTCCAGTTCGCGGACGGCTGCAGCAAAAGTCGACACCTGCGCTTTGGAGGCCCCAGATTCGTTATCACCTTTGGCAATAATTCCATCGAGCAACTCTTTGGATAAGCCCAATCGATCATCTGCGACGAGCCGATCCACGAGATCATTGCGATCGACCTTACCAGTCCGCAAATCGTTCACGGTGGCAACTGCGTGCTCTTTGATTGCTTTGTGCGCCGTTTCACGACCCACGCCGCTCTTGACCGCTTCCATCATGATGGTGGTCGTCATCAAGAACGGCAGGTAATGCGCGGTCTCTTTCGCAATGACGGCCTCGTAAGCATCCATTTGATCCATGATCGTGAGGTAGGTTTCGAACATACCATCGATCGCAAAAAATGAATCCGGCAGCATCACCCGGCGCACAACAGAACAAGAGACATCGCCCTCGTTCCACTGGTCACCCGCAAGACCGGACGCCATGGCCAGGTAGCCTTTGAGAATCACATGGAATCCATTCACACGTTCGCAGGAGCGAGAGTTCATTTTGTGCGGCATCGCGCTGGACCCTGTTTGGCCAGGCGCAAAACCCTCGCTGGCGGTCTCATGACCTGCCATCAAGCGCAGAGTTTTGCACAAGGATGATGGACCTGAACACAAATCCGTCAGCGCGGAAACCACGCGAAAATCAAGCGAGCGAGGATAGACCTGCCCCACATTCGTCCAGACAGCGGGCATCCCCAAATGAGCCACCACTTTGCGCTCCAGCTCGGCCACCTTCTCAGCATCACCCTCAAACAAGGACAACTGATCCATCTGCGTGCCAACTGCACCTTTCAAGCCACGCACCGCATAAGAATCGATCAAGCACTCAAGCGCATGCAAACCACTTGCGAGTTCTTCACCAAACATCGCCACTCGCTTGCCCATCGTCGTTGGCTGAGCCGCGACGTTGTGAGTTCGCGCAGTAATAACGAGTTCATTCCACTCCTCTGCGTGCTCACGCATGCGCTTCAAGGAGGCGACCGTCTTGTCGCGCACGATCAAAAGTGAGCGATACACTTGTAGCTGTTCCACATTCTCCGTCAGATCACGGGACGTCATGCCTTTGTGAATTTGCTCATGCCCAGCCAACTCGTTAAACTCTTCGATGCGGGCTTTCACATCATGGCGTGTGACTCGCTCTCTCTCCATGATCGACCCAGCATCAACTTGATCCTTGGCAGCCTCATAGGCAGCGATGGCTTCTTCAGGAATATCGAGTCCCAGATCTCGCTGCGCCTTCATGACGGCGATCCAAAACTCTCTTTCTAGGACAATCCTGCCCTCAGCAGACCAGATGGCTTGAAGAGCAGGCGAGGCGTAACGTTCGGCAATGACATTCGGAATCACGCGCGGACATTGCCCAGCTTCATGGCAAGATTCAAGAGACAGTTTCTTGCAAGGACGAGTTTCTCCTGCTCGTATGTAATTTTCAGCATAAAACCCCCTATTTTCTTTACCTTATTCGCCATCCGCTCATCCACATGACCATGAAAAAACTCCTTCTAGCGATTCTGACCCTGACCTCTGCAAGTCTGCATGCAGAAACAGAGAAGCCGCCTAACATTCTATTCCTACTCTCTGATGACCAAGCGTGGGGCGACTATGGATTCATGGGCCACCCACACATTGACAGCCCAGTGCTGGATAAGCTGGCTGCCGAATCACTGACCTACACGCGCGGCTACACCCCTGTTCCTCTCTGTCGCCCATCGCTCGCTTCCATTGTCACGGGGCTCTATCCACACGAACACAAAATCACCGGCAACGACCCGACGTGGGGGAAAGGCAAAGGCCGCGAGGGCAGGAAACATCGTGGTGAACTCAACGCAGAGCTTGTGAAAACCTTCAATGAGTCCCCCAACGTCATGAATGCACTCAAAGATGTTGGCTATCTCACGCTACAAACGGGCAAATGGTGGGAAGGCAACCCGGTGATGGATAGCGGATTCACTCATGGCATGACTCACGGGGACCCAGCAAAGGGCGGACGCCATGGTGACGTGGGACTGAAGATTGGCCGCAATGGCCAGCAACCCATATATGACTTCATCAAGGAGGCTGGCGACAAACCATGGTTTGTCTGGTATGGCGTCTTTCTTCCCCACACCCCCCACAACCCACCCAAAGACCTTCTAGAAAAATACCTCAAGATCGCTCCTAGCCCAGCGGTTGCGCGATACTGGGCAAACTGCGAATGGCACGACCAAGCGATTGGCGAACTGATTCAACACCTCAAAGACATCGGGAAACTGGAGAACACCGTCATCATCTACACTTCAGACAACGGTTGGATCCAAAAAGAAAACCAAGCTCAACAATATGCCGATCGCTCCAAACAAACTATCTACGAAGGCGGTATCCGCACTCCATTCATGATCTATTGGAAGGACAAAATTGAGCCCATGATGAACCAAAAGGACCTGGCTACCAACCTCGACGTTTGGCCGACGATTTCCAAACTGACCGGTTGTTCGAAACCTGAAAACCTCACAGGCATTGATCTCACCGACCGCAAAGCGGCAGCCGCACGCAACACAATCTATGGTGAAGACTTTGACCACGACATCTCACACCCTCAGAACAGAGACGCCGACCTGCATGGGCGCTTCATCATCGACGGATTTTGGAAGTTAATCGTACCCGCCGAAGGCAAAGGAAAAGCCGAACTCTACGACCTATCCAAAGATCCATGGGAAAAAAATGATCTCGCTGAAAAAGAACAGGAAAGAACCAGTGAGCTCCTCGAAAAACTCAACGCTTGGTGGACGCTCTGATTGCGATACTTTAAACACATCCATCGCATGACACTCAAACTGACATCCATCACTGTCGCCCTCGTCGCAATCCTAACGCCGATCACAGCACACGCATCTGAAAAACCCTACAACATTGTCTTCCTCTTAGCAGACGATTGGCGATTTGATACGCAAAGCGCTGCTGGAAACCCAGTCGTCCAAACACCCCATATTGACCAACTCTCAAAAGAAGGTGTCCGCTTCACTGAGGCATGCGTAACAACCGCCATCTGCGGTGTCAGCCGAGCCTCGATCATGACGGGACAATGGATGTCACGTCATGGCAATCGCGGATTCAAAGGCTTCAAAACACCGTGGAATGAAACCTACCCAGGCATCCTGAGAGACAATGGATACCACACGGGCCACGTCGGAAAATGGCATTGCGGCAAATTCCCCGCAGACAAATTTGATTTTGGCCGCTCCTACAATGGCCGTCACTGGATCAAACAAAAAGACGGCAGCAAAATCCATGTGACCCAGAAAAACCTCAAGGATGCGATGGACTTCTTGGATGAACGACCAAAAGACAAACCCTTCATGCTCAACGTGAACTTCTTTGCTCCACACGCCGAAGATAGTCACCCCGACCAATACCTCCCCCAACCCAAGAGCATGGAGCTCTACAAGGATGTAACGATTCCAAACCCACCCCTTCACTCCGATGAGGCTCTGCAGAATCTGCCCGAGTTTTTGCAACTGCCCAGCAATGAAGGCCGCGTCCGTTACCACTGGCGATTTGATACCCCAGAGAAGTATCAAACCATGATGAAAAACTATTATCGCCTCTGCTCCGAGGTCGATGAGACCTGCGGAAAGATCATCGAGAGACTTCGCAAAGAAGGACTACTCGAAAACACCATCGTCATCTTCACCGGCGACAACGGATATTTCCACGGTGATCGCAAGTTGGCCGACAAATGGTACCCCTACCAAGAATCCATTAAAGTCCCGATGATCATTCTCGACCCAAGAATGCCAAAAGAGGTTCGCGGCACGACCAATGACGATTTTGTTCTCAATGTCGACTTCGCCCCAACCATTTTGAAAGCGACCGGAATGAAAGTCCCTGATGGCATGCAGGGACGTGACATGTCGCCACTTTACACATCTCAAGAGGTTGCTGAACCATGGCGCACTGAGTTCTTCTACGAACACGGCACGATCACCAACAAAGAACGCATCCCCAGCTCCGAAGCAGTGGTAAGAAAAGACATCAAATACTCTTACTGGCCAGAATGGGATTTTGAAGAGCTCTACGACCTGAAGGCAGACCCATTAGAGCAAAACAACTTGGCGAAATCTGACGACCACCAAAAAATCCTCACGGAACTCCGAGCAAGGCACAAAGAGATGGCGAAGGCGGTAAAATAGCACCAAATATCGGTTCGAATCATCATGAGTGCTGATTCACCTGGTGCCTGAGCCTTATTGCGTGCTTGCGTAGCCACGCATTGATATTATACTATCATTGATATGATATGTATGTTTCATTAAAGAAATTAATGATGTGGTTGAACGATCGTCCGACAGACCACAGCCCCAAATCGCATGACTAAATCAAGTTAACTGGTATATTGCAATATGAGCCTACACGCACAACTCAGCCCCGAAGCAGCGAAGCGCCTTCAATTGCAGAAGCGAACATCAACAATTGCGTCGATCGTCATTTCCATACTGACCCTCGTGCTCTTATCACTCGTCTTAGGCCTATTCCTCCTTCAGCCATCGACAAAGGAAATTCCGGTCATCATCACCTACAAACCGCCCGTCGAGGAAAAAGCGGAAAAGGAAGTCACGCCAAAACCCACGACGCAAAAGCCAAAGCCAACGTCTCCTTCAAGCTCAATGGCGAGGGTCATCACTTCCACCGCGCCATCTCCCACCTCAGTTCCTACACCAGAAACCATCACCGACGCTCCGTCTCTTGATTTCGGTGCATCCATTGACTTTGGTGATGGCTGGGCGTCCGAAGGCACAATTGGCGGCGGCGCCAAATTCTTCCAGCAAGAGGTGAATGCCGAACGCATCGCCTACGTCATCGACTACTCACAGTCGATGCGTGGACAACGCGATAAATTGATGCGCGAAGAGCTTAAAAAATCGATTTCACAACTCCCACCCAGCATTGAATACCAAATGGTTTTCTTCGCAGGGCCATCATGGGTCGCGGGTGATGAGGTGAAAGTCGACCGCGCATCCAGCACAATCGAACACAATGGGAAAACCATCAAGTGGGTTGGCAAAGGCGCACACGATTGGTCTCTCAAAGATGATAAAGAAGAGCTAACTCAACCAAAATGGATGAGCGCAAATAACAGCCAAATCAAAAAGAGCCTAGAGCTGGTCGATGAACACAAACTCTACTACGGCACCGCATGGGGGCCTGCTGTAATGATGGCTCTTAGCATGGACCCAGCCCCTCAAATCATCTTTTTCATGACCGACGGAAGTGCTGGGCCGCGAAGCGAGCAAGTCGCAAAAGAGTTGGCCGAAATCGCCAATAAAAAGAATGTCATCATCAATACCATCGCGTTGATGGAGCCCAAAGCAGCCAAACCCATGGAACTCCTAGCCAATGAGACGGGTGGAGAATTCACCATGATCGGTGCAGACGGCGAGCCGATGAACAAAAAGGATGACAAAAAATAGCGGCTCGTTGATCCGCTACAATGCCGCAGCTCGATAGAACTCTCAACCAATCGCTTTTTTGCGTTGATGCGCCTCAAGGAATGACGCAATTTCATTCCGCATCAACCCACAAACGATCATGTCTAGACCTGTTACACTTTTCACCGGCCAATGGGCCGACCTCCCACTCGAAAAACTCGCACCACTTGCCTACGAGATGGGCTACGACGGTTTGGAACTCGCCTGTTGGGGCGACCACTTCGATGTCGACCAAGCCGCCAAGAGCAAAAAATACTGCAAAGAGAAATGGGAGCTCCTCACAGACAATGGCCTCACCTGCTATTCAATCTCCAACCACTTGGTGGGACAGGCCGTATGCGACCACATCGATGAGCGCCACAAAGCCATCCTCGCACCAGACATCTGGGGCAATGGCGATCCAGAAGGTGTTCGCAAACGCGCAGCAAAGAAAATGATCACGACCGCGAAAGCTGCCCGCAAATTCTTCAACGAAAAACCAAAGCGCGACGCCTGCGATAAATTCCCAGCGGTAGTGAACGGATTCACCGGCTCTTCAATCTGGCACTCACTCTACGCATTCCCACCAACCACCCAGGAATACTACGAGAAAGGCTTCAAAGACTTCGCCAACCGCTGGATCCCAATCCTTGATGCATTCGATAAAGTGAACGTCAACTTTGCTCTCGAAGTTCATCCAACTGAAATCGCTTTCGACATCGCATCCGCACACCGTGCATTGAAAGCCGTCAAGAACCACAAACGCTTTGGCTTCAACTACGACCCATCGCACCTCGGCTACCAAGGGGTCGACTACATCAAATTCATCCGTGAATTCAGCAAGCGCATCTTCCACGTTCACGTGAAAGACGCATGGTGGGGTCACGGAGATGGCACTGTAGGCGTATTTGGCGGACACACCGATTTCGGCGACGCTCGACGCTTCTGGGACTTCCGTTCACCGGGTCGCGGAGATGTCGAATTCGAAGACATCATCGTGGCTCTTAACGACATTGCCTACGATGGCCCCCTCTCCGTCGAATGGGAGGACATCCGCATGGACCGCGTCCACGGCGGCACCGAAGCGGCTAGCTTTGTCCGCAGTTTGGACTTCCAAGGGAGCGGAGTCGCCTTCGACGCCGCCTTTGACAAATCCAAGCAATAATCGGCCATACACGACCGTTTTAAGAACATCCGAGCCCTTCAAAAGGCTCGGATGTATTGTTTGATGCATCACGCCTTGCATTCTCCCAATCGCTCGCCACTTTCTTTGACATGTCCATCGCGCCAAAACCAAGCAGCGCCCTGCTCATCGTCGGTCACGGTTCCACCGAGAACCCTGATTCTTCGACCCCTTACTTCGAACACGCCGACGAGATACGAAAGCGCAACCTGTTCGCCGAGGTCCATTGCTGTTTCTGGAAAGAAGAACCTTCCATGCGTGAAGCCCTCTACATGATCGATGCAGATGAAATTTACGTCGTGCCAGATTTCATCAGTGAAGGATACTTCACCCAAGAAGTGATTCCCCGTGAGTTGGAACTCGATGGACCAACATCCACCGTGAATGGCAAAACCATTCACTACTGCCTGCCGGTTGGAATCCACCCCCACATGACGGACCTGATTCTCAACCGCGCCAAACAAGTCGCACCTGACGCAAAACCTGAAAACACGACCCTTATCATCACCGGCCATGGCACTGGCTTGAACAAGAACTCGACCAAGGCCATCACGGACCAGGTCGATCTGATCAAACAATCTGACGCCGGCTACAAGTTGGTCACAGATGCCTACATGGAAGAAGAGCCACTGATTGAAAAATGGGACGAAATGTCAGAAACCGAGAACGTCATCGTCGTCCCCTTCTTCATCGCCGACGGACTCCACTCCTACCAAGACATTCCTGTGATGCTTGGCATTGAAAAAGAAGTTGGGCCGGCTGCTAGTCAACGGCAGGTATTCCGCAACAACCCTCACCAAATGAGAGGCAAAACACTTTACTACAGCTCCGCCATCGGAACCGAACGCTTGATGGCAGATGTGATCATCGATCAAGTCAGCGACTTCGACCAAAAACACAAAGCTGCCGCCACCAAATCATCCACTCCTCATTGATTTCATCATGTCGATCGCCAAAGAACTTCAAAGTTTGATTCGCTCAGGACTTCACCGCATGGGTGAAATCGAAATTCAACAGGACCTGTACGGATACCCCTACATTCTCTGCCATTACGAAGATGTCGAACTATCGACTGAATCGGCCTTAGGCGGTTTGGAGCTTCACGAAGACATCAACGCAGCGCGCGACATATCGACCTATTCTGAAGACGGCACTTACCGCTTCACCAAAGGACAAACCAGCCTCAAACGAGGTTGGGTCCTTGCACTGCAGAACGAAGAGGAACTTCGTCTCGCCCTCGATCTCTTTTACCCAGCCTGCTTGGGGCTGTTTCTCGCCAAACAAAAGGGCGAAATCCAAGTGCAGAATCTGCGCGACAAATTGAACCGCCAAACCGGCATGTATCGTTTCGCCGGAACCATCAGCGACGATGGCGCCCAAGAGCTGATCCAAGAAGTCTGCGGGCCCAAAAACGCCTGCGCCAAACGCATTCTGTGGCAGCTCGACGAAAACACTCCGCTAGTCGATAGCGAGGCCAGCCGCTTTGACGGGATTCCGACCGACGTCGAACGCGAACACGCAATCCCTTTGCTGTGCCGTGAAGCATGCAATCACTTTGTTTCTGAATGCCGTAAGGCGGCGAAGAAAGAGTTTGAGCAGAAAAGCGAAAAGGCCGGCTCGTAAAATTGGACATAAAAAAAGCTGCCGAGAAAAACCCGGCAGCTTGTTGAAAATTTCAGTCGATTAGCGACCGCCACCAGGAGGCATTCCACCGGGCATTGGGAATGGGAACTGCTGTTGAGGCGCTGGTGCATCCTCGATTTTCACCAACTCCAATTCGAAGATCAAAACACTGTTCGGTGCGATGTCAGCACTGCGGCGTTGCTCGCCATAAGCAAGCTCTGATGGAAGGAACAATTTCCACTTGGATCCAACAGGCATACTCGTGAGCGCTTCGGCAAATCCAGGTACTACCTGCAAATTCATCGGGACCGTTTCTTCACCAGGAGACGCATCGAATTCTGATCCATCAATCAGCGTGCCTTTGTAACGAACTTGAAATTGCTTCTGCGGCTCACCTTCTTTGGGAGCTTTGTATTTCTCTTCGCCACCCTTTTCGATGACTTCATATTGGAGGCCACTGTCCGTCGTGGTTACACCCTTGCGTTTGGCATTTTCAGCGAGAAACTCTTCACCTTTTTTCAGGTTGGTCTCAGAGAGCATTTTTTCACGCTCTTGAAGCATATCACCAAGACCTTGCATCGCTGCCTGAAGTTTTTCTTCAGACAAGTCCGGCTCTTGGTTTTGGAAGGATTTGAGGAAGCCCTTGATGAAGGACTCAGTTGAAATGTCATCAACCTGCAGACCGAAACGACCGAACTGCTGTCCGAATTCAGCACCGGCGCGGTAACCGAGCGCGTAAGAAGATCCTTCTTTGACTTCAGCTGCGGAAAGTTTTGGAAGCTCAGGCGCAGCTTCAGCTTCGGCTGCTTTTTTGGGCTCTTGGGCGGTAACGGCGGCGGACAGGCCAATGGCCAATGCCGCATAAGTAATTTTTTGAATCATATGTTTGGTAGGAAGAGCCGATAGGCTATGTGTGTCTGCGGATACTGTCGAGAGTCAGTTTTTTTTAGCGGAAAGTCCATAAACCATGGGCTTTTCACCCTTTTAGAGCGCCGACAAATCCCTTTGCAATCTGACTCAATTTGACTATTTCATAAGACACACACGTGCCATCCCCTGTGAATTACCGATCCCTGGCTCCCCTCATAGTCTACGTCATCCTGACCGCCCAAAGTGCGGCCGACTGGAAGGATGATGTCGGATTCACGCGCCTTCAAACGATCGTTGGCGGGGACCTGCCGACGGCTCATTCTCTCGGATTCACCCAAGTGGAGGCCGCCAACACGTCCACATATTACATGCCCAATACGGCATCGGTGATTTTCACAGGGAAAACTTTCACCAACAAATCCGGCGGACCCAGCAACACGAGCAGTCACGCAAACAATGTGGCGGCTAATTACTACAGCACCTCGAGTCTTCTCCCCGGAACCGACCCAACACCCGTCGATGTCTATGAAGCCAACAACTGGCTCAACTCCGGCTTTCTCTTCAGTGGAACTACCACCGAGCCTCTCACGGAAACCCGCGCCACCCAAAACCACAGCTGGATCGGCACAACGGAAAGCACCGTCACCGATGCGGATATTAATCAACGACTCGACTACGCCATCAACCGAGATGGCTTTGTTTCAGTCGTCGGAATGAACAACGGCAGCACCAACCCCCTACCCGGTCTACTGGGGCAAAGTTACCACACCATTTCGGTAGGACTCACCAATGGCAACCACAGCCATGGTTTCACAACTTACGACGGCAGCGGACGCATCAAACCCGAACTGGTCGCCCCCCACACGGCAACCAGCTATGCCGCCCCCATGGTCGCCGGCGCAGCTGCCATTCTCCATAAAAAGCTCTCCACCAGCCCCCACTCACAGTCCAGTGCCGACCTAGCCCGCTCCATCAAAGCCATTTTAATGGCCTCGGCACGCAAAGACACCGTCACCAACTGGGACAACACCACCAGCCGACCACTCGATGATACTTACGGCGCAGGCGAGGTGAACATCTACAACGCATTCATGGTGATGAATGCAGGAGACAAGACTTCCGGCACGACCCAACATGGACCGTTGGGATGGTCGACCGAAACCGTCAATGCCAGTTCCTCCAGAACCTACTACTTCACCATTCCCACAGGCGACAACACCCCCTTCTGCGCCTGCATCACCTGGCACCGCGTGATTACGGACAACACCCCGGGAGCGCCATGGGGCGGGCTGACCGTTTCATTCGCCGACTTAAACCTGAAACTCCACAACGCCAGCGGCACCACCCTCGGTGCCGAAATCACCAACAGCTCGAGCACTGTCGACAACGTAGAGATGGTCTACCAAAGCAGTCTCGCCCCGGGCGATTATGCCCTTGTGGTCGAAAACACGGATCTGCTGAACACCCCCTTCGCATTGGCATGGCATAGCTCACCCTCCGTCAGTATCGCCGCCACCACCCCCGAAGGTCTGGAAATCGATGGCACGAATGGCGTCTTCACCCTCACCCGTAATGGCGATACGGCCTACCCGCTCTATGTCCCAATCACCCCATCCGGCGACGCCATCTCCGACACCCACTACAGCGCCCTATCCTCTAGCTTGCTGATCCCTGCTGGACAGACTTCCACTACCCTCGCGGTCGATCCGATTTCAGATGACACCGCTCAAGGCGACCGCACGGTCACCGCCACCATCGCCGATGATTTTGCGCTCATTCCAGGCGCAACAGCCGATGTCACCATCGTTGACAAACCCGCCGACGAATGGCGCTTCAATGCCTTCACCACCGCCGAGCTGGCTGATCCGAGCATTAGCGGGGATCAAGCCGACCCCGATTTTGACTTCATCCCCAACCTGCTGGAATACGCGCTAAATTTCGACCCGAAGTCATCCGAACCCTCGCCCGCCAGCCCATCGGAAACATCCGGCTACCTATCGATGAGTGTCACCAAGAACCCTGACGCCACGGATCTAACTTGGTCGGCAAAGGTGAGCTCGGATTTGAGCACTTGGAACGATGCCACCATTCTCACCAACGATCAGAACACCTTTGAAGCACGCGACACCGTTCTCAAAAGCGCCGCGCCGATACGCCTGATGCGAATTCAGGTGGACCGCTGATTACTTCCGACCGAAAGAACCGACCGAAAAACGAATCTTTTCTTCCTTCGTCGCAGCAGGATTCTTCACGTGTTCCTTCACCACCGGTTCGAGACGCTTGAGCAAACCCACGCCATTTGCCAACTGAATGGCCAAACCCGGCCGCGCATTCACTTCAATCATCAAAGGGCCCAAATTTTTATCCACCATCAAATCCACACCAAGATAACCCAAACCCGTCATCTCCTGACAAGTGACTGCGATATCCAGAATCTTGTCCCACTCCGGCAATTGAATCCCAATCAAATCCACACCCATGTCTGGGTGCTTCGTAACAGGTCGACCGTGGTGGACTGCACGAATAGTAACGCCGGTCGCAATATCAATCCCTATCCCAAGTGCGCCTTGATGAAGGTTTGCGCGGCCATCGGACTCTTTAGTCGCAGCTCTCAACATCGCCATCACCGGATATCCATGCAGCATGACCAATCGGATATCTGGAGCGCCTTGGTAACTGATGGATGTCAGCACCTCCGAAGGCCAGACACGATATTCAATGATCGCACTGTCACGGTTGCCGCCCAAACTAAACAAGCCTGCCAGAATATTCGATACATGATGCCGAACATCCTCGCGAGACAACTCCGCGCCGCTTGGCTTGAAATAAACACCATCCTTCTGACCATCGATCACCAAGACGCCTTTGCCGCCAGACCCACGTGCTGGTTTAATCACAAATGACTCATAACCTTTGAGCATCTCGCCCAGTCGCCTTGCGTCATGCGGAGATTTGACCACGCCGTAACCCAAAGGAACCGACAACCCGCAAGACTCGGCAAGCGCTTTGGTTTGCAATTTATCATCCACCAAACCGTACAACCTCCTTGGATTGTTCGGCAGCAAATAGCGAGCGTTGCGCATGTTGATCCCAACCACGCCGAGCTCTTTGAGCTCTGATGGGAGCTTGCACCACCGATGCCACCACTTGGCACATGGCAATGGATCATCAGCGAGCGCAGACATGTTTAGGTGGCGGAAAATGTTTTGAACCGAATCAACTCAGAGAGTCGGTAACCGGTGTATCGGCCAATCGCTAAAATACCGGCGAGCAATACCAACAACAATTCAGGGAAGTAAAATGCCCAATACTGGATCTGCCCTATGCTCATGAACCAGAATGCAAAGACTGAAACGACCAATGAGCCGCCCACTTGAATCAATGCGCTACGCTTGCCTTCTTCCTCCCAAATCAGCGACATCCTCTCGATCGTCCAGGCAAGAATGATCATCGGGAACAAAGTGATCTGAGCTCCTCCCCCCATCCCAATCCGGAATCCAACAACACTCATCAAGATCATCAACAAAGTGACAATCACCACACAGGCAGCCACTCGCGGAACCACCAACAAGTTGAGACGGGAAAGCAAGAAGCGGAACCACAAGCCTGCAGCAACCAAAACCGAGAACATGATCACTCCGGTAACAATTGGAATCTCCAACAGCGCCAAGGCAATCAACACGGGCATGAAAGTTCCAAGCGTCGGAACACCAATGATGTTTCTCATCAACACCACCACAAATGCACCAAGCGGAATCAAAACGATATAGCGAAACACCGAACGCTCAGCCAAGGGCAAACCCAAAACAGTCGAAACCAACAATGGCGTCTCTTGCAAATCCGTTAGTGTTGCCTGAGGCACCCGTTCGCTTGCAACCGTAAACGTGACAGCCGAATTCTCACCTCCCGTAACATCCAACAAAGATTTTCCACCACGCTGCCAAACAAACATCTTTCTTCCATCCAATACCGTCGCGGCCTCCTGCGGATCACGAACTTTCCAGTTCGCCCCATCGTAAAATTCAACCAACGGCACCGGTGACTGAGCTCCAAGATCACGATCTAAAATCACACCGTAAGCCTTTCTCGCCGGAATGCCCGCCAAATTCAATAAATCAATCGCCATCATCATGGCTGCACTCTGACGGTGCTCCTTTTTGTAATACTGCTTCAACAGCACATACTCCTGAGAAACCTGCTCACGCATGTAGGGCTGCATCAACTCGACGAATAACGATGTCGGATTACCAGACGCCCCTTTGGCCTCTTCAATGATCGCATTTGCAGCCACTCCATATTTCCCAGCCAATTCGCTAATGTCGACATCCTCAGGTTCACCAGGAACATCTTTTACTCCCCGACTAATGCCCTCACGGAACCTGACCCAAAAATACAAAGCCTGTGAGCCGTCACGCTTGGAGGTCGACCAAACCGCGGTGTAATCATCCGCATCACGCTCGATGTAAAACTTTTCAACCAAGGAACCCGAATCACCCGCAACATCACGATCCCCCGCTATCTTCGGAAGGGACAAACGAACATCCGTCGGCTTGCCGATCCCGAAATAGGTCACCTTGGCTTCTACCTGCCAATCGTAGACCTCTTCGCCGCGCCAGAACGGAACGCCTAACACCGAGGACTTGTAAGCAGCAATACCGCCACCTATCACCAGCAGGATCACAACCGCGATCGATAACTTCAGTTTTGCACTCATAGAATGATCACTTCATGATCTTCTGATCTGCAATGAATGTGCGGTTAGAATCAACCCAGCCCAACTCGAAAAGAACATTCCGGCCGATCAAAACAGGTGCGTTCATGTTACTCCTATTATTCAACGTGAACTCCCCTTTCAATTTGCGATCACCAATTTGAAAACCCAATTTCACGACTTCTCTTGGAATCGATTTTCCACCGGGCTCTTTGATTTTCACGATCCTCACCAATGGCGCTTCCATTTGCGCTTTGGCAGGCTTTTCGACAGTCGGATCTGTGACCACAAACCGAACCCACTTCTTACCATCCCTCTCAAACATCTCTTTTTTTTCGATGTGGATCGAGCTAGTCGTGGCGCCAGTATCAAGCTTGGCGATGTAATCGTCTGCCACTCCATTGATCGTGACGTTTTCTTTCCATCCGAAAACTTGCACGCGATCCCCGCTAACCGGCGTAGCGACAGCAACCGGCTTATCACCTTCTGTCTTGGACGATGAACCTGAAGTTTCAGCACTTAGAACCACCGAAAAGATACACATCACCACCAACATCAAAGACGTAGCATTGAAGCGGTATCGGGAAAAAACGGAGGAAGAGAGAGTAGGCACTGGCAAATTATCATCATCCACAAGGCCGAATAGCAATGGAAATCCATGTGCGATGGCCACACTCCAAATCCATACTTGGCAGTCCAAAAAATCCGCCTAAAACTCTAAATATGGAAACAAGCTCATATCTCAAGGACCTCTTCAACCTATCCGGCAAGACCGCTGTGGTCATCGGCGGAACCGGCGAACTCTGCGGCACGATGGCAGTTGGACTCGCTCGCGCAGGTGCTGAGGTCGTCCTCGGCGGCCGTATCCCAGAAAAAGCCGAAAAACGCCTCGAGGAGATCGAATCTTTTGGCGGATCAGGTTATTTCGTACCGGTCGATGTCACCTCACGCGAATCCCTCCAAAACCTCCTCGACACCACCCTCGAACGCTCAGGGAAAGTCGATATCCTCATCAACGGTGCCGGAACCAACTCACCCACTCCATTCCTCGAGGTCCCAGAAGAGGAATACCAGCGCATCATCGACACCAACCTCAGCGCGGTTTTCCGAGCCTGCCAGGTCTTTGGTGAATACTTTATCAATGAATCCCAGCCAGCCTCCATCATCAATTTAGGCTCGATTTCTGGACTGAACCCGCTCTCCCGCGTCTTCACCTACTCACTCTCAAAAGCAGCCGTCCACAACCTGACCCGGAATTTGGCCCGCGAATGGGGAGACAAAGACATCCGCGTCAACACTCTGGTTCCCGGCTTCTTCCCTGCTGAGCAAAACCGCAAAGTCCTCGATGAATCACGTGTTCTCGACATCCTGCGCCACACCCCAGCATCCCGCTTTGGCAACTCAGAAGAACTGATCGGCGCGACCATCCTTCTGGCATCCGCGAATGCTGGTGCCTTCATCACAGGCACCGAAATGATCGTTGATGGCGGATTCAACGCAATGAGCATCTAAATTGGCACCAATTCTCCCTCTGTAAGCGCTAAGTCTAGCACTTGCACCTGCCCCTTGGGCGGTGTATGGCCTCCGCGGCTGGTGGACATCCCGCCTCACCCTACCAATCTCATGATCAAGTGGATTCTACAAAAAATCGTCGGAAATAAAAATCAGCGCGAACTGCGCCGCATCCGACCCACCGTTGCACGAATCAATGAAATCGAAGAAACGCTGCAACAGGAACCCGAGGAAAAGATCCGTGAAAAAACCCGCGAATGGCAGGAGTTCTTCGCCCGCTACCATCCTCTCGATGTCGCCCCAAAACCAGCCATCGAAAAAATGTCGTCCGATGATCTGGTCAAAACTGCCAGCGCACTTGAAGACCGACTCAAATCACTGCGCGATGAATTCCCAAACCTGCCTGATAGCGTAAGGGCCACACCAGAATCAATCGAGAACGCAAAAGCCGCCTTCCACGAAATTGAAGATGAATTCCAAACACTTCGAGCCAATCACCTCGAACGCATCCTCCCAGAAGCCTACGCAGTCGTCAAAAATGCAGCTCGTCGCATGTGCGGCACCACCATCCAAGTAAGCGATCATGAACTACCATGGGAAATGGTTCACTTTGATGTACAGCTCGTCGGCGGCATCGCGCTTCATCGCGGAATGATTGCGGAAATGCAAACGGGTGAAGGTAAAACACTCGTTGCAACCTTGCCCGTTTATCTCAACGCGCTCACCGGCCTTGGTGTTCACATCATCACGGTGAACGATTACCTCGCACGACGAGATTCCGACTGGATGGGTTCACTCTACAAATACCTCGGCCTCACCGTGGGCTGCATCCAAAACCAAATGGCACCGCACGAACGTCGCGAAGAATACGCCTGCGACATCACATACGGCACCAACGCTGAATTCGGTTTCGATTACCTGCGGGATAATGGAATGGCTGCCTCCAATGCCGACCAAGTTCAACGCGGCCACTACATCGCGATTATCGATGAGGTCGACTCGATCCTAATCGATGAAGCACGCACCCCGCTGATCATCTCCGGACCATCACAACAAAACTCTCACCAGTACGACAAATACAAGCCACTCGTCGAACAACTGGTCAAACGACAAACCGCTCTTTGCAACGAAACTGCAGCAGAAGCGAAAAAACTGCTCGAAGCTGGCAACCTCGAAGATGCAGGCCGCGCCCTCTTCAAACTCAAACTAGGTCAACCACGCAACCGCCAGCTGATGCGTTTCATGGAAGACCCACAAGCACGTAAGCTGCTAGAAAAAGCCGAGCTCGCATTGCACCAAGACGCTCAGAAAAAAGACCTCTTCGCACTGAAAGAAGAACTCTACTTCGTCATCGACGAAAAAGGCCACGACTCCGACCTGATGGAAATAGGCCGCGAGTTCCTATCCCCAAGCGAACCTGAAGCATTTGTTCTTCCCGACCTTGGTGAGTTTTTCGCCGACATCGACAACAATCCAAAGCTCTCCGCCGAACAAAAATTGGAAGAGAAAGAAAAGCTGCAAACCCGCATGGGCACACAGGCCGAGAAAATTCATAATATCTCGCAACTTCTCAAAGCCTACTGCGTGTTCGAAAAGGACATCCAATATGTGGTCAAAGACGGCAAAGTTATCATCGTCGATGAAAACACAGGCCGCGAAATGCCTGGCCGCCGCTGGTCAGATGGTCTCCATCAAGCCGTCGAAGCAAAAGAAGGTGTCGCCATTGAGCAAGAGACCCAAACCTTCGCGACCATCACCATTCAGAACTACTTCCGCCTCTACGAGAAACTCGCAGGCATGACCGGAACAGCGGAAACTGAAGCGGCTGAGTTCCACGACATCTATAGCCTCGATGTCCTCCCCATCCCGACCAACCGCCCGAACCAACGGGTCGATGAAAACGATCAGGTATTCAAAACTCGCCGTGAGAAATACAACGCCGTGATCAGCACGATCAAGGAAGCGCACGAAAAAGGGCAACCCTGCCTCTGCGGCACAGCATCGGTGGAATCTTCAGAAACCCTCGCCCGCATGCTCAAGCGCGCGAAGATCCCTCACACCGTGTTGAACGCCAAGTTCCACGCGCAAGAGGCCGAAATCGTCTCCAAGGCCGGTCAACTCGGCGCCGTGACGGTATCCACCAATATGGCCGGCCGCGGAACTGACATCAAACTTGGCAAAGGGGTGCCTGAACTGGGCGGGCTCTTCGTCATCGGCACCGAGCGTCACGAATCACGCCGCACCGACCGCCAGCTTCGTGGACGATGCGCTCGTCAGGGCGACCCCGGTCGTTCGCAATTCTTCATCTCGTTCGAGGACGACCTAATGCGCAACTTCGCTGCAGCCGATCGAATGACATCGATGATGGAACGCTTTGGAATGAAAGAAGGCGAAGCCCTTGAACATTCGTGGCTCAACAAGTCCGTTGAAACCGCTCAAAAACGCGTTGAACAACGCAACTACACATGGCGCAAGCGCGTTCTCGATTTCGACGACGTGATGAACATGCAGCGCGAGGTGGTTTACGGCTACCGCAACGAAGTTCTCAGCACGGAAGTACCGCGACTACTCGTTGATGAAATCATCGAAGAGACCGTCAGTTCCAAGGTGAGCGAATACATCAACGACCGCGATGGCGCAGTGCCGGATTACAAGGAACTCATTCACTGGGTGAATGCGACACTCCCGATCAGCATCACCGACTCAGAAGTCATCGATTCCACCAACGAAGAAGTCCTCGCTGAAGGACTCATTGCAAAAGTCAAAGAGACTTACGAAACCCGCATCAAAGATCTACCCATGGAGGTTCTCGACCAAGAGGAGCGCCGCATGGTTCTTGCTGCGATTGACAAGCAGTGGCAAGAGCATCTCTACAACATGGATGCACTTCGTGAGGGTGTAAGTCTTCGAGCTCAAGGTCAGAAAGACCCATTGGTCGAGTACAAGAATGAAGCTTACGCCTTGTTTGTGGTCCTCATGGATTCGATCAAACAGGAAGCTCTTCAGAACCTCTTCCGCTCTGCCGACAACCTCGAAGCCTTCCTCAAACAACTTCACAGCGCACCAAAACAACTCAGTGGTGGCGAAGAAGTTGTCGGGGGTCAGAGCATCGGCTCAGGCACCGGCGGTGGAGGCGAGAACAAGTCCAAGCTCAAGCTCAGCCTCCCCAAACGCAAACCCAGCTTCTCCATCGAAACCACCGGCCGCAACTCCCCCTGCCCCTGCGGCTCCGGCAAGAAGTTTAAGCAGTGTTGTGGAAGGCAGGCGTAGCCTGTATGGAGCAACACTGCGTAAGCAATGCCCGTAGGGTCGCTTGTAGCGACTTCACTTGATCGGATTGCGGAGGAGCAATCCGCATCCCGCTTAGATGTTTCGGAGAAACATCAATGCTGTGGTCGACAAGCGTAGCGCGTCTCCGCAATCCTACCCAACTCTACGCTCCCACGCCACACGCAGTTGGCTTGTCACGCCCCCAACGTGCAACTGACGTTCATCCACACGAGTCACCGGCACCACTCCTTTGGTCGACGACGTCATAAAGACTTCTTCAGCCTTCTCCAAATCCTCACGACTCAACGAACATTCCTTGAGGGATACATCCAACTCTTTCGCAATCTCGATCACCGCAGCACGTGTCACACCGGGCAAGCACCCCGTCGAAAGATCAGGCGTTAGGATCTTCTCGTTCTTCACAAGAAACACATTCGACATCGATCCCTCGCACAGGACATCGGACGTGTTGTAAAATAGCACTTCGTCATAGCCAGCCCTGACGCCTTCTTCCAAGGCCAACAAATTCTCGGCATAGGAAGCACACTTCAACCCCATCAAAGGCGAGTGCTCATTTCGCTTCCATTTCGATGTCATGACGGACATTTGCTCAGGCGGAAAATCCGCTGGTGCGCAGTGCATCCACACCAAGGCATCGGACCCGAGGCTCAAGTCAGATAGCGATCCTTTGCCAGCAGTCACCGCCAAGCGAATCCGTGCACGTTCTTGATTCATCTGATTCTTCACCAACAGCTCCGTCATCGCCTCCACCATTCCATCCACAGAAACCTCCCAACCCAAACGCGCGGCCGCTTGTTTAAAACGTTCCAAATGCTGTTCCGCGAAAATAGGTCGGCCATACATCGCCAAAATGGTCTCAAACAAACCCATGCCATGCAGCAATCCTCGGTCTTGAGTTGAGACCGGAAGCTCGCCACGATCCAGCCAATCACCGTTGCACCATAAAACGTTCATGCGGAGATCATCTCATTTCGCAGCCCGGGTTGCAAACTTCCAACGTCGATCAAATCAGGAAACTCGTTTGACCAAAAACACACAACCCAAGCTCAGTCTCAACCGGTGAAATCAGTGGTTAAAAAACTCAACCCTCGGCCCCCGTCAGCAAACATCTGATCTCTCAGACTTGCGCATTCATGACTCAGTTGGCAGCCTCCCTCTATGCGAATCCAAGTCTTCTTCAGCGGCGCCATGATCATCGCCTTTGGGTTCTTGTCGCTTCAAATCCTCGACCGCGACCCTGCCCTTGCCTTCGTCCAAGGTGCACTCACTCTCGGTGGCGGCATCATCATTGCGGGCCTTTTCTCCATCAAAATGAAATGGCACGGACTCATCGCGGCAGGTGTCCTTGCCATGCTTGGATTCGTACGCGGAGTCGGCAATGTGCCCGACTTCATTGGCATCTTCTCGGGAGACCGCTCACGTGGCGGCGCCCCAGCCTTGGAATTTGGCGTTACTGTGACGTGCTTGGTGCTCCTTCTGCGGGTGCTGAGGGCTCTACAGAGGGAGCGGGTTCGCCGGATGCTGGAGGAGGACTGACGGGTTCTGGCTCTGGATCTGGCGCCAAAAGGTTCTTCCACTGGTGAAGCTCATAGCCCTCACCAATGCCACCCATCTCGCCGAGCAATTCGCCACAGCGCGTGCGCCACTGCTCGTAGTCTGGCGGACCTTTCTCACCACGGCTTCGCGGAAAGACGACATAGGTGACTTTGAGATCCGAGACAGGCCGACTGTAGGGACTCGCGTTTTGGTTGAGTTCTTTGGCCATCCGCAGTGAGGCCTCTCCCACTTTGAAGGTCGGGCCACCATCGCCTACGATCGCGGGATACATTTTCTCACCATAAATGACCACGGCGTAGTCTCCGACTTTGGGCGCGTAAGGATCTCCTGAGGTCAACATGTGCACGGGAATCACAATGAACGGGTCATACTCAGCAATCAAGAAGCTGCGGTTCTTCATGTCCGCGATACCGCGCTTCAAATATTCAATTCGATCCTTCAACCACGCCTTGCGTGCAGCACTGGTGTTGGGATCGTTGTATTCGCCTCGTCCTTTTGCCAATCGCGACTCCCAACCAGCCACCATCGGATTCGGAGTTCGCGTCTGCTTGGGCCATCCATAACTGGTGAATGGTTGGTAATGCGTCGAATTCACGATCTTTGATGGCATTTTGGCCAAGCGGTCCCCATCTGACCCATCTGAAACCACATCCATCTCGGCCTGCATGAGGAACACCCTTCTGCCCGATGAAGTCTGCGCCTGCAACATGGTCTCACAGTCATACAAGTTGTGCTTGCTCAGTAACTCGTTCAAGGAGTTGGCCTCACGGCGAATCCGCTTCGCCTTGTTTTCATACATTTTAGGATACCAATCGGACACCTTCGCCTTCTGCAGCAAAGAAGGCAATCCAGGCAACATCTTGGACAACTTCGGGTTCAAAGCTTCCAATTCGGCGATCGTTCTCGCCGCCCGTGGAATGGTCAACTTGAGCTGATACGATGCCACATAACTGTCATCGCTCTCGCGCTCCAAGGAGGCGACATCTCCCTCCACGACTTTGACCTCAGTCTTGAAAGGAATCCCTGAACGCAACATGCGCACATCAGTGGTATCGCCCAATCGCATGCTGGTGATCTTCGGAGAATACGCATCCTCCTCGCGCGATGTCGCGTTATTCGCCGCCGCTTTACGAATGGCCTCAAGCTCACGGTCGAGCTCATCCTCCATCTCCGCTCGCAATCTCGACTCCACTTGGCGCGCGATATCTTCTGTGTCCGCCTCCACCACAATCCGCTCCGGCTTTAGAATCTCCTTCAGCCCACGCTTCACCTTGCCTGGAAATGAGGTGAAACAAAGCCCGATGATTGCTCCCAAAAACAACAGAAACGTGATTCGAAACCACGGAAAACTGCGCTTCTCTTCATCCACCAATTCTCTCCAATCCTTCATACTCCAGCACCCTAGCCGATTTTTGGCGGCCGCCAATACGACAATTCGTAAATTCTCCAAAACTCAGCCATGACAAATGCTCTCTGATCCCTACACTCCCGCTTGTGAGTTACCAGGTCTTCGCCCGAAAATATCGCCCAAAAACCTTCAACGGCGTTCTAGGTCAGGACCACGTCGTCCGCACCCTTCGAAATGCCATCGAACAAAAGCGCCTCGCACATGCCTACCTATTCGTCGGCCCGCGCGGCACAGGCAAAACCTCCACCGCCCGAATCCTTGCCAAAGCACTGAACTGCACCGATGGCCCAAACGCGGATTTTAACCCAGATGAAGAAGTCTGCTTGGAAATCGCCGATGGCAATTCGCTCGATGTCCTCGAGATCGATGGTGCGTCGAACAACGGCGTCGAACAAGTCCGCGACCTCCGTGAGTCGGTCCGCTTCGCCCCCGCCCGCGGCCAATTCAAGATCTTCTACATCGATGAGGTGCACATGCTCTCGAACGCCGCCTTCAATGCTCTGTTGAAAACGCTCGAAGAGCCCCCGCCACACGTCAAATTCATCTTTGCCACCACCGAGCCAAACAAGATTCTGCCAACCATCCTGTCACGTTGCCAACGCTTTGACCTCCGACCGATCGCGACCGACACGATCGCGAGCCACCTTCAGCACATCTCGACAGAAGAAGGCATCAAGCTCGACGATACCGCTGCCTGGGCCATCGCCAAGGGCGCCGACGGTGGCATGCGCGATGCCCAATCGATGCTCGACCAATTGGTCGCCTTCTGTGGCGAACACATCACGGAGGACAACGTCCTCGATGTCTTTGGTTTCACCTCACGCGAGAAAGTCGCGGGACTGACCAGTGCTCTGCTCGCGCGCAAGACCCCTGAAGCACTGTCGATGATTCAAAAAGAAGCCGAGAGCGGACGCGAACTCTCGCAGCTCCTCGGCGAATTGATTGGCTGCCTCCGCGCATTGCTTGTCGCCAAGCTCGACCCCAATGCCGATGGCGAAGGCATCCCTGCCGAGCTATGGAATGACCTCCTCTCAGCTGCAGACGACTTTGCTCCTGACCGCCTACTCGCCACCATCGATGTCTTTGCGGAAACCGAAAGTCGCATGAAGTGGGCCACCAACAAGCGCCTTCATTTTGAACTCGGCGTCATCAAAGCCATCCAAACCCTCGGCGAAGTTCGCATCACCGATGTGATCAAAGTCCTCACCAAAGGCGCCGACTTCCTTCCGTCCACCACCGCGGAAACCGCAGTCCCCACCGCGAAGCCCGAACCAAAACCTGAGCCCAAGGCTCAGCCAGAGCCAAAACCTGAACCTGCGCCTGAACCAACTCCCAAAGCTGAACCTGAACCCGAGCCTGCTCCTACTCCGGAGCCAGCGCCAGAATCGGCCCCAGCACTAGAACCAGAACCCAAACCAGCTCCAGCAAAGGCAGAGCCTGCACCCTCAGGCCTCTCCGCACTCGATTCCTTGATCGAGGCCGCCCCTGAGCACACCGATCCTCCGCCAGCTCCCGAAACCCCACCGTGGAAAGACGAAGCCAAAGCCGCACCCGAGCCAGAACCCGAAAAACCCGCCGTCGATGAAAGCTTCTACGAAGACCCCCTCATCAAATCCGCCCTCGAAAAATTCGAAGGCAAAGTCGTCACAACGTGAGATCGGTCATTGGGCATCTGTCACCAGTCATTAGTAAGCCGCCAAAGAATCGAATGTAGCGTCACTCTCCTTGTCCGCCGCAGCCTCAGCGAAGGAGGACGAGTGTCGAAGCCAATGATCCGCGCGTAAGCAAACCTTTAGACCTTTAGACCTTTAGACCTTTAGACCTTTAGACCTTTAGACCTTTAGACCTTTAGACCTTCCACCTTTGACCGTCCGGAAATTTCCGGACATAACCAAGAACAGCGGCGCAGCCGCCACCATTATGAACATCGCAAAACTCATGAAACAGGCCCAGCAAATGCAAGCTGGGATGGCCGCCAAGCAAGAAGAACTCGCCAACGAAACCGTCGAGGCATCCGTCGGTGGCGGCAAAGTCACCGTCGTCGCCAACTGCGCAGGCGATGTCCAAAGCATCAAAATCGATCCTGCCCTCGTCGACCCTGACGACGTCGAATTCCTTGAAGAAATGGTTCTCAATGGTGTCCAAGAAGCCATCACCCAAGGCAAAGACAAACAAGCCGCCGAAATGAAAAAACTCACCGGCGGTTTGGGCATCCCCGGAATGGGCTAACGCCCATCCCTCAAAATCAAAAATCTATAATCTAAAATCGAGAATCATAAATCATCCCCCCTCGTCTCACCCCGCTCTCTGATTCTCCACCACCCATGCGCCTCCAATCAACAATCTCCTCCGCCTCTCGATCATGCGCGCCGCCACCCTCCTCCTCATTTGCCTCCTCGCCTCCTGCGCTTCCAAACCAGACGACGAGCGGCATCAGGGTTGGCATAGCCTCCGCTGGATGGAGAAACCCTCATCCACCGGCGTCTCACTGCAGGCCGCCGATGAAGACCGCACCGAATTCGTCCCGCTCACCAGCTTCGACCAAGCCAAGCCGGACACTTTTGATACGAGAAAAAACAAACTCAAGGAAGGCGACCTCGTCGCCTACTGGATGAAGAAAAACGAAGCTCGTCGCGCCATCGTTCGCGGCCAATTCAGCAAGATCGGCTACCGCCTTCTCACATACGGGCACCTCGCCATCGTCGTGCGCAATCCGGATAAACCGGAGGAACTGATGCTGTTCTCCAGCCAGAGCTTCAAAGGTCCCAACATCGATGAAAGCATCGACACCCTCAAAGACCACAGCTGGGACGCGTTCCGCTTGGATCAGTGGGACCGCATCGACACCAACCGCCTCCACGAATTCGTCCACCTCGCTCAAGACCGCGCCGGCAATTGGAAAGGTTACGACTTCTCCGGCATGTTCGGCCTCTGGAACTCCGAGCTCAAACCCGGCCACGCCGACCACATCGGGCACGACTACATTTGTTCCACCATCGTCGTCGCCGCCCTCCACTACTCCGGCCTCCAACTCGACGCCGTCCAACGCAAAGGCCTCCTCGACCTCGTCTCCCCCAAACAAGTCGTCAGCAGCAAGGGTTGTATCGTCCCCACAAAAAATCAAAAACCAAGAATCGGAAATCGAGAATCATAAATCTCATGCGGCATCCCTCGTTCCCACTCGCCCTCACTATTGAACACACCAAAGCCCCCGATTAGCCACGCCCCATTACACACGCCACCACGATTTGTAATTCCCCCCACCAGAAATCCAATCTACCAATTAGTCATTCTCTCATTTCAGCTTTTCAGCATTTCCAATTTCAGCATTTATTAAAAAGCCATGTTCTGCCGCCAATGTGGATCCCAAATCCCGGATCAAGCCAGCATCTGCACCCACTGTGGTGTAGCCACCATCTCCACCGCTAGAAACCGCACCACCTACGTTTTGCTCGGTGCCTTGGTTGGCTTCTTTGGTTTCCCCGGAGTTCACAACCTCTATGCTGGCGAAACCGCCAAAGGCATCACTCAACTCCTTCTTTCCGTCCTCAGTTGTTGGATCCTTTGGATCCCGATGTACATCTGGACCGTCGTCGAAGTCTGCACCGTCACCACCGACGCCGATGGCCGACCGCTAATCGGCTAGGCAGGGACGGCACTCCGCGCGGTCCGCGTTTCATCATGCAAGCTTGTAACGTTTGAATCATCCCTACGCCTGTACGGGCGTGGACTCCGACTTTTACGCTGATGGTTTAATGGTCGTGATGCTAGTAGCTGCAACAGTCAGGCGCTGTGACCGAAAACCCCTTGTGCTGGCTTCTAGCTTTGTGGCCGGGTCGGGCCATTGACTAAACAAAACTATAAAACCATCTGAGCAATACACCGGACATTGCGACTGCGACCAATCCAATTGATACCGCCCCTACCACAAATCCTAGCGTAACCGCGCGGAACAGAGAGTATTCAACGTTCTTGCACCGAACCATCTGGACGCCAAATGCCAATATAAACCCCATTGGGATGCAGGTTATTCCTGATAACACAAGCCATGCCACAAACCATGTCACGGGATCAGATGTCGGAGCTCTGGCAATAGTCCACAATAAGATCGTCACAAGTGCGGTAATGATCACTGGAATCGACGAGAATCGGAATTTTTCTGAGGCATTCATTTGTTTCGAACGTTATAGCTGACCCAGACCTGACCAGAGGGCGAGCGTCGATTTCAGGGTTAAGGTTTGAATTGTCATAGCAGTTTCGACTCAGCGGAGGCCAGGCTTTGGTGTCCAGCGTCTTGCTCTCCTTGTATTCGTGGATTCGCAAACATGGCGTAAATGCACGCCACAGAGCAGATCAAATATCCGTTGAATCCTCACTTTTCATAACTGCGGCCAACATAAGCATACCAATCGATACGAAGAGCAGAACAGGCATCCACAAACCGATAAAATATATTACACCATTCACAACTAGGCCAAATACTCCCCAAAAGGCCAACTGCCCTCTAGCTCCCAAACAGATAAACCAATTTAACATGCGTTTTTATTTTTGAGTTAGGAATAATTTATTCAGGAGAACAACCGATGAATCACCGACAAGACACAATCTCAGTCAGCATGATGATTGTGATACTCATGCTCCCTCCAACTTCTCGTCACCCCAACGATTCTAACTCCGTCAAGTTCTGGCCCTGAGATCCTTGATGTGACCTATCCATTCTTCTCGATTTTTGTATCTCCGAAGAAAATCACCACTACATCGCATAGCTTCCTCGCCTTCACTTCCCTCTCCACCAATTCAACAATTCGTTTCTGTGTTTTCTCATCGTGAACACCGCAAACGATAATCTGTGATCCAGCATTCCAATCAAAC
The DNA here is from genome assembly GCA_043566505.1 of Luteolibacter sp. Taxonomy (GTDB): domain Bacteria; phylum Verrucomicrobiota; class Verrucomicrobiia; order Verrucomicrobiales; family Akkermansiaceae; genus Luteolibacter. Next base: position 3,073,084 of record CP121322.1, read on the forward strand.
CCGCGCCAATACAGCCAGTTCTCACAAAATACCCCCGGGCGATCCATCAACGGATCAATAGGGATTTCAAACTCTTGCTCAATCGCTGTCACAATCCCCCCACCTTGCAACGCGTGTTTAAGAATCGGCTTATCAGTATATCTGCGGACCAATAAGCTCAGCAAGATCACCGCAGCGATAACAGCCACAGCCATCAATGAGCAGGCCAACTTTCGCTTCATTTTCAGCATTATTCTCCAGTTATTTAAGGTGTCGGCGGCTCGGGAAGCCCGATCTTGCACTTCCCGTCGGCAGTAAATGTGTAAGCCACCCATCCACTGCCAGCGCCATCGCTAATACTGAGCTCAACCGTCACCGTCTTGCCATCGGAAGAAATCGCCACTCTGCCACCTTGGTAGTCAGCACCAAATGTGGTGTCTGGATGGGGCATAAACACATGGGAAATGAGATCAGCAGGAGCTTCCACGATCTTATCGCCAAATGCTACTGCTAGCCGAGTGAGATGAGGAAACTTTGATTCTTTGGGGGGCAACTTGCCGTCAAGTCCAGCTGCTGCATGACCATCCACCTTTGGAAGATGCAAGGTGTCTCCTTCGATTCTTGCAGGGATGATCTTGTGATTCGTTTTGTCGAAGGGGCCAGTCGAAAAAAGCACCCTAAAGTTGGTTTTGTTGACCTGCGCCGAATAGATGACCTTGTCGTTCGAATATGACCAACCTTGCTCAACCGCAAGGGTTGGCATGAGGAGAAGGAGAAATAGCGCGATAGTTTTCATTGGTTGGAGACGACCTAGCCAACCCACACAGGGTAACATCAAAGCCAAACTGAGGGGAGGTTGAAATTAGGGTGAAAAATTGACTCAAAGCGGGCGCTGGTTGGCCACGATGCCTTGTTAGCCAGATCATTGGGGCATTCCCCATTTGGAAACAGGAAGCCAGATGATTCGGAAGCCTTCAAATTGATCCTCTAGCATCGGAGGGCAGCTCTTGAAGTCTTCGTCACTTACAATTGCATGAATTAAATATTCTCCACCGTGATATGTCCCGATTTGGGTCGCTATGACTTTTCTATCCGAATTCAACGCAAGCCTACCCGAAGCGATTATAGGGATCCCAATGGCCTCTCTTTCATAGGCATCCCAGCTTAGCTTGGTCTCATGTTTTTGATCCGAGCTTAACGCCAGCCAGTCATCGTAAGATTTCATTATGTTATAGGGCTACGTTAAATGCCGCTCAGCCGCTGAGTGCGAGGAGTGGCTACCTTGAAGCTAGCAAACCACGCAGAATCGTCAACTGCGCGGCGGGTAGCGGTCGGGTGCGCTGACTTGTTGCGCTAGTCGATAAAACCTTTGTATTGCACAACCCATTTCTGGTCCTTCAAGGCAAACGAATACCAAGTAGTCTGTCCTCCAATAACTGCCCCATTCTTCGTTCCCCCACCATTCTGTATCGATATGCTAATAGGGCTCGTGTCCCAGGCCGGATGCTTTTCTGCCTGCCCACCCTTGGCAGCGCCAATAGAGAATCGATCAAGACGAATGGCTAATCTTCGATTGTGCTCTTCGCTTCGGATGACACCCTCGTCACGACCGAAAACGAAGGTGAATCCCTCGACTTCCGCCTTGAACCCCTGAGGCCACTTAACGGGCTTTCGGTCATTTCCAGTCCCATCAAGAAGTATCACGGTCTTGTCTCCCTCAGTGCCGTAGAACTCCCTCGCATGTTTGTTAACGTCCGCAAAAAGGACATCTCGAATCACAGCAGTAAGAATCTGACTGACCTTTGGGTCGACTTTTGGTTCATCCGCAGCAAAGGAAGAAAGGCACGACAGGCCCATTAGCAGCATTGCGATTGTCCTCATTGCATCATTACAGCGCCCTGAACCATCTACTGACAATGGCGCAGCTAATGTTTGTCAGATGGGTTCTCTTGTTGTGTATGTTTAAGTATAAAATCAATTATGGGCTGTGGGTCTTTCAGGCCATGGCGATGACCAACTCCCTTCTTGTGGATCACTTTGATCGTTCCGCCCAGTTCCTTATAGCGCTTCTCGATTATGGCAGTGTTCTCGGAAACTGGCACCACTTTGTCAGCGTCTCCAACGACATGTAATAATGGAACGCCAGCCTTCGCCAATGGATTAAGATTATCGATGGGGTTTCCCTTGTATGCCATGGCCTGTTCATTGGTCAGGCCATAGGCATTCATAATGGCTTTATTGATTCCTGGCCAACTCTTGAAGTCGCATACGGGTGCATCAGCGTAAATACAATGAACTTTTTCAGGATTCTGAGCGGCCCAATTATATATGATGAGCCCGCCTCGTGACATTCCTTCCAGAACAGCCTTCTTGTCAAATCCGTGCGAGTTAACGAGGTAGTTATAGAAAGCGTCCCAACGCTCGACAGCGCTTGGCGAACCATACAACCCTCCGACGTTGACGTAAACAACATGAAAACCTTTGCTCAGGAGTGCTATGTCCGTTTGCGGCTCATGCCCCCAGAATCTTGCGCGCCAAATCCACGGCTTGCCCGTAGCGACCTTATTGGGGACAACTACCTTACAGTTCAACTTATCAATCTTGAAATCATATTGAGTATAGGAGTGAAAGGATGACTTTTCGCCTGGCCAGGCGATGCCTGTTGTATTGCTCTCCACCGCCCAAGCGCACGGCATTAACAGGAGACATAGCCAGCAGACAAGGAGGGGCTTTTGCCGCAAGTTGTTATTTTTCATAATCATATTCTTCCTTTCGTTATAGCGTAGAGGACGAGCGCAGCGAGTTCATTCTACCGCGTCTTGTTCTGCCTTCATTGTTCGGCAGTCCAGATTGGCGGTATTATCTGCTCCCATATCCGTGAAAGCTGATGTGATTCGATCCCAAGTCTTCATAGCGCTGCCTGGTCTTCCCGTAAACTTCTTGGCAAAGATCAATCCTTCCGTTGTTAGTTTAATCAACTTCCCATCGCTTTTGAGAAGGCCTTTCGACTCGGCCCATCTTAATGATAAATCCATTTCCTTGGGCGTTGGAATTGCATGATTAATTCCATCTGCAACTGCCTCGATTTCTCGACGCTTCGCTGGTTGATCCCCCGCTGCCGCCTTAGCTGCATAAAATATCCACGCGTATGTCTGTGCCTCTGTCATTTTTATCAGCAGAACAGTTTTATTCACTAACCGGTTAGGATTGTAGGAGAACCTTAACCGGTTAAGTTAATAGTTATTGATCACCTGGAAGTACATACCTCTAGGCAGATCGTTCACGATCTGAGCTTCTACCAGATCGCGATGGCGATTGAAAACAAAAACGGGGACTGGAAGTTACTTGGTTTCGATTCGATGTTTCTGAGTCTCGGGCTCTCCTGATTCAAATGTTACGGGTTCAGCGGAGACCCAACTTACTCGGTGCCCCTACTCCGGAACACCTGATGACATACGGTAAAATAAAAATTAAAAAAACCATCCAGAGCTCTTCAAAAATCCCATTCATCTGTGTCTATCTGCGGTTCAAATTCACAACTCAACGATCCTCTTCCAAAACCAGATCCGGAATATGCGTAAAACTAATCCGCATCGGTGCGGCCTCCCTCGCATCCTGCACACTGCCGAAATACACAACCTGCTTTCCATAGCGCGCCCGCAACTTGTCGATCGTCGAATCCAAGCGATCCTGTTTGTCATCCAGCGAACTCATCTCTTCCGCCACCACACTCCGAAACAGGTCCGGCGTGTGATTCGCCGATTCGATCAAATGCGCCAACACAACCCCCACTTGAATCAGCTTCTCATCCGGGTTCGGCCGGTCGCGCCATAGCTGCTGCAACATGCGCATGAGAAAGAAGGTCGAGTCGGTCTCGCTGAAACCAATCTCCGGACACCACCTGACATTACGGAAGAACGATAAATGCACGGTCAACGATCCCGCCATCAAGCCATGCGACCGCAATCGCTCACAGGCCTTGTGCAGCAACTTGCATAGGATCGGCCAAGCCTGGTCCGGCTGACGCAACTCGGGCGGCAAGACATGCGAGTGCCCGATCGATTTCTTCGCCGACACCAAGTCCGGAATCTCGTCGCCCCGCAGCAAATGCCACAAGCGATCCCCCAGCACCCCGCCCCACACACCGCGCAAGGTCTCCTTCTGCGCTGCACACAATTCCTTGGTGCAATGAATCCCACCCGCATGCAACCGCGCCTCCATGCTGCGCGCGATTCCGGTGAAGTCGCGCAGCTTCAGTTCATGCAAGACCTCCGGCAGCTCGTCGTGCTCGAGAATGAACAAGCCATCCGGCTTCCGCATCTTGGACGCCATCTTGGCGAGGTAACGATTCGGTGCAGCTCCGATGGAAACCTTCACCGACTCACCAATCGCCCCCGTCACCGACTCTTTGATTTTGCACCCCAGCGACCGCACAAACTCCGGCTCGCGCCAGTTGTAGGGCAGCCACGCCCACATCTCGTCGATCGACAACACGGCCTCGACATGAATGCAGTCCTCCACCGCCTCGATGATCCGGTGATGCACCTTGATGTATTCCGCCGGTCGCGCTGGCACAATCGCGATCCCCGGACACATCACCCGCGCATCCGAAATCCGCGTGCCCGTCTTCACCCCGTAGGCCTTGGCCTCATAGGACGCCGCGATGCAGCACGACGTCTCCGCCATCACCGGTGCCACTCCCACCGGTTTCCCCCGTAGCTCGGGCTGCAAATGCTGCTCCACCGACGCAAAAAACGAGTCGCAATCGATGAACAAAGCCGTAAGCGGACGAGACACCCCCCAGCCATGAATCAGAGCCGATCAAGGGTCAAGATGTTAGTTGTTCTCTTGAACAGTTTTGGCCGTTTTTCGCTTTTGGCTTGTGACCGCTCATTCCAGCAACGGTAATGCATCGAGATGCCCAAATTTTTCCTGCTGCCACTTCTGATCCTCGCGCTTCCTTGTGCCCACGCGGATAACCTGTCTTCGCCCAACATCCTCTTCATCTCGCTCGATGACCTCAACGACTGGATCGAGCCCATGGGCGGGCATCCTCAGGCCATCACACCCAACCTGACCCGCCTGGCCGCCAGCGGCATCCTCTTCAACAACGCCCACTGCCCCGCCCCCGCCTGCAACCCGAGCCGCACGGCCATCATGAGCGGTCGCTCCCCGCACAAGTCGGGCCTCTACAACAACCGGCAAAAGATGCGTCAAGTCCTGCCCGACGCAACCCTGCTCCCCCGTTACTTTGCCAACCACGGCTACCATGCCGCTGGATCGGGCAAAATCCTCCACTACATCATCGATCCCCAGTCCTGGGACGACTACTTCCCGGAGAAGGAAAAAGACAACCCGTTCCCGAAACACATCGATTGGGGCAAACGACCGAAGTCCTTGCCGCGTGGCGGTGACTGGCAATACTTCGAAACCGACTGGCACGCCTTCGATGTCACCGACGATGAATTTGGCGGCGACGCCAAGGTGGCCGATTGGATTGGCGAGCAATTGAAGCGCCGACAACACCATCGTCGTGCTGTGGGGCGACCACGGCTGGCACCTCGGGGAGAAGCAGCATTGGCAAAAGTTCACCCTCTGGCGCGCTGCCACCCGAGTCCCCTTCATCGTTCGTGTCCCCAAAGGCGCCCCCGGACTTCCCGCCGGCACCGCCGCTGGCAAAGTCTGCTCCAAACCCGTCAACCTCCTCAGCCTCTACCCCACACTCACCGAGCTCGCTGGCCTACCCGCGAAAGCCGACAACGATGCGGTGAGCTTGCTACCCCTCCTGAAAAACCCCGAAGCCGATTGGCCTCATGTCGCCACAACCTACCTACACATCCCGGGCTCGTTCAGCATCAGCGCCGAGAACTGGCGCTACATCCGCTACTCCCAAGGCGGCGAAGAACTCTACCACATCCAAAACGACCCCTACGAATGGCACAACCTAGCCAACGACCCAAAGCACGCCGAGCAACTCGCAACACTCCGAAAGCACTCGCCCAAAAGGTTTGCTCCACTCGTGACGACCAAGAAGTCCAAATAAGGCCTCCTATGCAGCGAGCGCTTTTTTCTCCTTCGCCTTTTTCTCCTGCTCATTGGGCTTAATGAAGTAGAGCACGATGAGGAAAAGCAAACCGATGGCACAGTCGACGTAGAGCAGATTCCAGATCGGCCATCCCCAGCCATCCTTTTTGTCCCACGCTTGTGACATCCAGAGCTTGGCCCAACCATTGGTCATGTTGGTCATCGCCATCAACGCCGTGAACTGAGTCGCCGCAATTTTCGGATTCACGATGTCCATGTAGAAGGCGCTTTTGACACCGTAAGAACCGCCACTGAACACGGAGAACACTAAAATTGCGATCCACCATGAGACCATCAACGCCTCTTCTCGCGGCCAAGTGCCATCCGCTAACATTTCGGGCGGATGGGACCACCCCGCGGCCTTGAACTGCATCGCAATCCAGATACTTGGCAGTATGGTGAGCGATGCCGATAAGGCGAAAATCAAACGCCGACCAAATAGGTCCGAGAGCCAGCCACCCAATAGACAGAAGACAATCCATACCAACGATGAGACTAAATTAAGGAGCGCCAATTCATTGTCGGTCATGCCAATCTTGGGCGCCACCAAGGCGGAAAGCAGCATGCTGAGCGCAAGGGCTCCGATGGGTGTGATCGCCAAGAGAATACTCAGCAGACCATTACGGGATAGAAGGACCGACTTCCAAATGGTTTTGAAGTAATCACCCAGTTGGTCAGTGATAATCTTGAGCCCACTATCACCCGGATTTGGAGCCGGGATATCACCATCAGCCATTTGTTGTGCCGCCGTCTTCTCTGAGACGAATAAAATCACACAGATGAGGATCATCGCCATGATGGCCATGATCGCGATGGTCGCCCCTTCAAAACTTCCCACCTGACCTTTCAACCAAAGCACGCCCGAACCACCGATAAAGTAACCCGCGTGTGTGGAACTGAACATGATACCATTCGCCAACCCTCGTTCTTCCGGTTTGAGAATCTGACAAGCCATGGCATCAATCGCCACATCCTGAGTTGCCGCAAAGCTATTGTGGATGAAAAGCAATACAGCAAACAAACCAATGGAGAAACCCGAGGTGAAAAACGCTTTGAATGTGGCAAGCATTCCGACCTCCCCTTTCTGATCAATCGCAAAACTGTCAGGCATGCAGAACATGGCTGCTGCGATCGCCAACAGCATGAGGAATTGGGCCGTCACAATCCATTGCTTACGGGCACCAAAGCGTTTCAGGTGAAGGTTATCCACGAATGGTCCCAACAAAAACTTCCACCCCCATGGTAAGATCAAAGCAGCACCCAATGCCCCATAGGCGGCCGTCCCCATATCTCTCCGCTGAATCTCAGTGAAAATCGCCATCGTCAACATCCCGCCAGGCAGGCCCTCACTGAGATAAAGACCCCCAAAGGTGATCATCCGTCCTACCTTACTATCGAGAAGATTCATGGCGAAAACTTAGACAGACTCGGTAAGCAGCAAAAAGGCCATAATTCAAAAGTTTGCACGAACTCTGATACTTTCTAAGCTATCTCAATGTCACAGGACCATTTCGACTTCATCATCATCGGTGGCGGATCCGCTGGATACGCTGCAGCGCGCACCGCCAAAGAAGTTAACGAACGCGTCGCCATCGTCGATGCAGCAGAAGAACTCGGCGGCCTCTGCATCCTCAAGGGCTGCATGCCATCCAAAACCCTCATCCACGCCGCTCACGTCCTCCACAACGCCCAACGCGGCGCGGAATTTGGTTTGGATATCCCGTCGGCGAAGGTCGACATGAAAAAGCTTCACGCGAGGAAGCTAGAAATCATCAAAGAGTTCGCCGACTACCGCCAAGGCCAGCTCGAAAGCGACCGCTTCACCCTCATCCGCGAACACGCACGATTCATCGATGCCAAGACCATCGAACTAAGCAGTGGCCGCAAGCTGACCGCCGATCGCTTCATGATCGCCACCGGCTCAACAATTCACACACCTCCCATCGACGGCCTCGACTCTGTTCCCTGCTGGACGAGCGATGAAGTGCTCGACCTTGATTTCGTCCCAAAGAAAATCATCGTCCTCGGCGGCGGCGCAATTGCCTGTGAGCTGGCTCAGTTTCTCTCCCGCATTGGCAGCGAGGTCATTCAAATCCAACGCAGCGAACACATCCTCAGCGGCTTTCCAGACGAAGCCGCCGAAGCCATCGAAAAACAATTCCGCAACGAAGGCATCCAGCTCTACACCGGCACCCAACTTCAATCGGTCACCCATGATGGCTCCGAGTTCACCGCCACCTTCGACTCGGCTGATGGCACCCAAACCGTAAAAGCCTCGTATCTCGTCAACGCTCTCGGACGGAAGCCCAACACCCAATCCCTGGGACTCGATACCGCTGGCGTGACAACCAAACGCAGTGGCCATATCGAGTGCAACGAACATCAACAAACTAGCAACCCCATCATCTATGCCGGCGGCGATGTTGCTGGCCCTCATGAGATCGTTCACATTGCGATCCGCCAAGGAGAGACCGCGGCACGTCACGCCACTGGGCGCAGCGTCAGCCCTCTCGGATACGATGGCATGTTGATGGTCGTTTTCACCGACCCACAAATCGCCATCGTCGGCCCGTCCGTTGAAGAGCTGAAAAGCCGCGGAATCACAATTGCCTCCGCCGACTACCCATTTGACGACCACGGCAAGTCCATCCTCATGGGCGAAAAGGTGGGCTACGTCCGCGTTCACGCCGATGCCAAAACCGGCCAAGTGCTTGGCGCCGAATGTGTCGGCCCCGAAGGCGGTGAACTCGCCCACTCCATGGCTGTCGCCGTTCGACTCAAAGCAAAGGTTCAGGATCTGATCCACGTCGACTGGTATCACCCCACCCTCGCCGAGATCTGGAGCTATCCGCTAGAGGACATTGCTGAGGAGATAAGCGGCTGATCAGTCGGGATAAATCATCCGAAAATCCCATTCATCCGCGTCCATCTGCGGTTCATTCCTTCCTCACATCGCACCCACTCACCACATTTCAGAATTTCAGCATTTCTGATTTCAGCATTTACCAAGAAGTGGCCCGACCCGGATTCGAACCAGGGACACGCGGATTTTCAATCCGCTGCTCTACCAACTGAGCTATCGGGCCATAACTTATGGCTGCCCTTGCGGGCGGGGCGAAAGTAAGAGCGGAGCCGCTGGTTTTGACAACCGGAAAATTGCAGGTTTTTCAATTTTCTTAAGTATTCCGCTTTAAGCAGTTACTTGACGAAAACCTCACGAGCTCTGGCTCCATCTCCAGGGCCCACGATTCCCCGCTGCTCAAGGATATCGATCATCCGCGCCGCACGGGTGTATCCAAGGCGCAAGCGGCGCTGAAGCAGTGATGTGCTGGCTTTCTGCTCCTGCTTTACGACCTCAATGCACTTGATGATCATGTCCTCATCGGCATCCGAAACATCATTATCATCATCTGCATCGGCATTGTTGATCGACTCTTGGATGTCGGTCTCAAATTTAGGCTCACCTTGTGCCGCGCAGTGATCAATGATGCGCTCGACTTCTTCATCGGTCACAAACGCACCCTGAGCACGTTCGAGTTTGGCGGAACCTGGTGGCAGGTAGAGCATATCCCCTTTGCCGACGAGTTTCTCAGCACCTTTGGTATCGAGAATGACCCGCGAATCGAGTTGTGAAGAAACTTGGAACGCAATTCGTGATGGAATGTTCGCTTTGATGATACCCGTCACAACATCTGCCCGTGGCGTCTGGGTGGCAATGATCAGGTGAATGCCGGCCGCACGTGCTTTCTGTGCAATCCGTGCAATGCACATCTCAACATCCGCAGGCGCGGTTTGCATGAGGTCGGCAAGCTCATCGATCAAGACGACAATGTAGGGGAAACGATCTGGAACGTCTTCTTCATCCGGTTCGTAACTGGCATCATCCTCATCGGCCTCGGGACCTAGGTCTCCGGACTCCAAGGCAGAGGCAATCGATTCGATTTGCTCGTCGTCCGTATTCTCATCCACCCATGGCGGTGGCTGTGTTGGATCCGCTGGAGTGACTTCAGGAGCATCACTTGCAGCCGGTTCGGCGGCATTCGCAGCTGTCGCCTCGAGATCTGACTCAGCATTGATTGCCTCAGCAAGCTCAGCGGCACTCTTCTTATCAGGGCGTGGACGACTGTTGAATCCATCAAAATTCCTCACTCCCTCTTTGGCGAAAATGCGGTAGCGCTTCTCCATCTCATTCACCACCCACTTGAGCGCAGCCACGGTCTTTTTCGGATCTGTGACAACGGGAACAACCAAATGTGGCAGGCGGTTGTACATCTGCATCTCGACCACTTTCGGATCAACCATGATGAAGCGCAGCTCGTCAGGGCCAAACTTGAACAACATCGAGGCGATGATGGAATTGATACAAACCGACTTACCAGAGCCCGTTGCACCCGCCACCAAACAGTGAGGCATCGCCGCCAAGTCACCGATCACGGTGTTGCCGTAAACATCTTTGCCCAGCGCCAATGGAATCTTCTTCTTCGCTGAGCGGAACTCCGGATCGTGAATCAACTCGTGCAATGGCACTGCCACCTTGTCGGTGTTGGCAATCTCAATGCCCACGGTGTCCTTACCAGGAATCGGCGCGAGAATATTGATGCGCTCGGCACGCGTGGCACGTGCGAGATCGGGCTCCAATTGAGAAATCCTCGAAACCCGCAGACCAATTGATGGATAAATCTCGTAGCGTGTAATGGTCGGGCCCCGGGTGATATCTCCTGGCGTAACATCCACCCCAAAGGCTTTGAGGGTATCAACAATGACTTTCTGGGTCGCTACCAACTCGTCGCGATTGGTTTCTGGCGCATCCTCAGGTTCATGCGCATCAAGCAAATCAAACCCAGGCAGCTCGTAGTCTTCAAAGCCGGTGACTGATAGAAACTGGTGACCTGACTTCTTGCGCTCGAACAACTTGCCGTCTTTCTGCTTCGAGCCATCGTCTGTCGACCGGCGCTGTGCAGCATCAATGATTTGCGGAGTTGGAGTTTCCTTCAAGGGAAGCATGGCCTGTGGATCTGCCTCGGCTTCTTTCTTCTCCTCTTCCTTCTGCTTGTCCTCGCGATCCTTGCGGCGCTTTTCACGATCTCGATCGCGCTCGGCATGAATCTCAGCTTCACGTTTGGAGATCTTACCAGCTTCAGTGCGACCCGCGCGCCACTCGCAGAACTTCACCCAGATCGCTTTGCCGCAGTTCTTGCCGAACTGAATCGGTTGCTGACCCGTAAGCAAAATCATCGCCACAAGATAGGCGGCACCCGTCACAATCATCGTGCCGACATTGCCCAGTAAATTGCCTAACACAAAACCACCCAAACCATCACCTATCACCCCGCCTGGGCTCGTCATCTTGCAACTGGCGGCCCAGTCGACAAAAAGGTAGTTGGCGGCATCGAGAAAGGCAGCTCCTGACAAAACCAAGACCGCGAAACCAATCACCGTGCGTGGCCAAATCCGACCATCATAAGCTAGTTTGACCACACCAAACCAGATGAAGCTCACCGACACCAAATACCCCGCCGCTCCAAAAAGCAGGATTTGGATGAATCCTAGCAAGCCACCCAAGCGACCAATCAGATTGCCACTCACCGCACCCGATTTATCTGCAAACGGCTCCAAGGCACCCCATAGATATTTGATCACCCAGAAATCCTTGATGAATTTCAATCCATTCAAATCCGCAGGGCTATAGCGAACCAACGACAACAGGAGCAACAAACCACCGGCAATCCATAGGATCCCCGTAATCTCGTTGGTCCAGCGCGATGGAGTATCCACTTCACCCCGCTTCTTGTTGTTCTTCCCTGCCATTGATTCGAATCTGCAAGAGCATCCCCTGAGACGCCCGATTCGGCAAGATTGTTTTCTATCCTAGGAAAATCAAGAAACCCTAAGGATTTGCGGCCAATTATAGGCAGGGACGGCGCTCCGCCGCGGTCCTCCCATCATCACCCAGGGCTACAGCCCCTAGTTACCGCCATCGGCGGAATACTCGATTGATCGGCCCGCAGCACCGCAAACACAGCTGCCAATACCCCCGCGCGAAGCCCGACCTTCGACTTTGGACCTGCGACCTTCGACAGCCCCGACCCGTCGGGGCTAACGATAATGCAACTCCGCCGTCGCCGTGCAGTCCTTGTCCACCACGAAACGGATCCAATAGGCTGAGAAGTCGTCAGGAAACTGCATCCGTAGCATCCCACCCTCTTCAAATAAGATCGTCTGATAGGTCTGCCATACGCCACTTCCCGTAAGATCCACTTCAATTTTCAGATTTACTGGGTCGGACGCTCGGAAGACCAACAACTTTTTGTCATAGCCCGTCATCAGATACGGATCCGATGGCTCACCAGCTTTGACCTTAGCGCCACGCCATGGACCACCAAAGCCGTAAGGCTTGCCCATTGCCCAAATGTCATCGATCGCCCCCACCCACAAGGCAGCCTTGCCATCGTCGGAGCGGATGATGTGAGGGTTGTCAGTCTTAGCATCTGCAGCAATGCCCGACAGCACGAACAGTCCACGATAGGAGCAAAAGTCATGAACCATGCGCTGATGCGTGGTCACGGGCCGAACTTTGGAAATGCCACCCGCGTTCCGAGCCGGCAGTTCGTAGAAGGTTCCTGCCGCATGCAACAAATCCCGCTCGGTCGCCACTTCACGCGCGATCCGATAAGCTCCCAGCGGGTGCTTGTGGTCGAGCGGACTGGCTTTCGGCAGGCGCCACCGCTTGCCATCCTCGTCGGTGTAGATCACCGAAGCAGCATCGACCCCTAACACGTCTTGCGGAATCGCTGTTTGCTTCTTGGTCTCCTCCCACTGCTGCGCATCTTTCGATCGCTTCAGTTTTAGGCTCTCGTCCAAGATGTAATACCCGAGGTCTTTGCCCTGATGATCAAGCGCTGCATACGCCAAGGTGCGTTGGTTGCTCGGCAAGGCCCGCACCACACCTCCGGTCAGTTTATCGCCGACTTTGGCAATCCCCACGAACTTCTCGGGTTGCTCTTCTACAATGCGCTTTTGGCGATAGGAGAAAACCGCGCTGGCTTTGGAAATATCTTGGTCGGGGGAAATTCGCAGCCACACGCCAGGCATCGATTCATCAAAGGTGACAAAACCATAGCCAGAGGCTGGAACAATGACCTTTTGCAACTCGGCCCATTCGCCATCGCCTTTGAGGTCCACCTCAACTTTGAATGTCACCGACTTCTTCGAGTCGTGCCCCAGATGCAGACATCGATGTTCATAACCGCCAAATAGGTATGGATCGGAAACCGCGTCTTTCTTCACGGGTTCATCCACCCAAACCGCACCGCGGCCGATGGCGGATCCAAGTTGGTCGAGTTGTTCCGGCTCCACAAACCACAGATTCGACTGCGATTGCGGGGCAGCAATATGACCCTTCGCTCTGCGCTTATTGAGAAATTCCGAGGCTGCTGTGTCATCACAACCAAAGACAATGCGATCTCCCCATTTGGCAAAGTCGCCAATAACCTTGAGATAGTTAGAACGCGGCACAATGCCCGCCGAGGTCTTCGGGGTGAAGTTTTTGGGAAACTTCCAGAACGTGCCGTGCATGGTCATCAACAGACGATCTTCCCCGACATCGCGAATCCGAGGCCACTCGGTGTTCCAGCCGTGGGCACCGTCATAGCTGTGGGAGCCTTTTGGGAGACGATAGAACGTCCACCCAGTATCCGCCATTCGCACCCCCATCAACAACGAACGATGGTCCCAGCCCACCGTCCAAATCGGATCAGTCGCTGGATTCGAGCTGCCATATATCCCATCTGGGCCCGTGACCTCCGTGAATTGATTACGACGAATGATGGTCCACTCGTCCGCCTTGCCATCCCATTCCGCCAACACGCCTGATGGAGTCTCTGGTTTGGTTTTAGCATCTTTACCGCGCTCGCCGTTATTGGCATACACATAAACACCTTGCCCCGAGTAGAAACCCTTGCCGTGATAGCCGGGAAGGCCGGATTTGCGAGAACTGGTCTGGTTCGCCTCATCACCCCAAAGCTCTTTCACCGCCAAGGTCTTGAGGTCCACCTCGTAAATCCCCTCCTCCATCGTCGCATAGAGGATCTTTCCAGCAGGATCCGTCAAATGTCGTGCATTCGCTGTCGGACGGCCGAACATCTCCAAATACGGAATGGTGCGAACCTTGCCCTTATCGTCGATCACATGTGGACCCATCACCAACTGATTGGTTTCACGATGAATCATTCGGTTGGCCGGCGTGCCGCCGATCGATTCTGGTCGGACAATCTGTTTTAGATCCGGCGTAATTTCATAAAGCTTGTCCGATGAACCCTTCGGCTTATGTGGCGCATAGGTAATCACCCACAAGCGATCCGCCCATGGCACCACAGCTCCAGTTCCGCATTCACTCTCATCATTGAACATCGCAAGCGATGGATAGATCCCGGAAACCTGAACGGGCTCGGCTGCAACCCAAGCGGCAATGGCTAGAAATATGATCGGAACACTGAATAATCTCATCGGGGATAAATACTGAAATCGATCCAAGTTAATTTCACCCACTTTCCGAGTTGTCCGCTCCCCTAGCTGGATCACTTCTCGAAATAGCACGAGCTTACGATCTCCACTTTGTAATTCGGAATGAGCAGCTCATCCAAACTACGATACCCAGATTCAAATTTAACCAGCTCTCCATCGCGTGCGACCAATCGGCGCATCGGCAAATCGAGATGGAATTCACCCTGATCGTTGATTCCGTCGATGACACCCCAACAAATCAAATCCACCCCACCCTCCAAAGGCGCCAAGATCACGATCACAGGCCGACTCATTGCCAAATCAGCACGAACCAAACCGCTCACCTCATCCAATGTCTCGTTCGTCAACTCGCTCAACACCGGCTTGCTTCGAACTCCCGTGAACTTGGCCAAGTTTCGCTCAAACTTCTTATCCGGTCGCGCCTCGCGCAAACCCATTTCCTTGCTCCCGTCTTTGACTGCTTGGAAAAAACCATCCACTTCATCGAGGCGCATGGGGAAATCTTCCTCGGTTGGATTCCAGTTCATCTTATTGAAATCGACCCGATCCGCACGCTTGCCATCGGTATTGGACGACTCAAAACGCTCCGGGCGGTAATAGGCCAACAACTTTGCCAACACACATGTCGGACTAAAGTTCGCAAACTCAGCAGTCGTCGACAGATTCTCTTGGCTGTAATACCGATAAAAATAGTCATTGTTGGAAAACGAATCCGTCAGCAGCGGCCCAATTTTCTTGGGAGCCCCCTCCATCGGAGGAGTCTTGATCACCTTCTCTTCATCGCTGTAGCGGAAACCCAATCCATTCGAAGCAAATGCGCGCACATAGTAGGTGCTATCAGGCTCAAGATGGATTGCATGCCCTCGATAACACTCACGATGCGCAAGTGCATATTTGGAATCACGAACTGTTGGCGCAGATGATTTGGACCAACAAAAACCATAGACCGTCTTGATCGGTTCACCACGGAACTTGATGGTGCAGTCCGCCGTGAAACTCGTTGGCTGAATATCGGTAATCGAGTCCAAACGAATTTGCGGCAGCATCGAAAGCTCATACTCAGCACGGCTCAACTTTTCTTTATTGATGCTGAGATCAAACGTAAGTGTCCCCTGATGCTCTTCGATATTCTCAATGGATATCCCCCCATCGAGCAAATTGGGCAAGCGCGCCGACGGCTCGGTTTCCATGTTGAACGAGGTGCGCCCATGACTTTTTCCAAACAAACATTTACCCTTATCCCCAACACCTCGAAAAAATGGATCATTGGGGCGGTAAACATAGAAATAGTCTGGGGAACCGAGGAAGTTGCTTCTGCCGAGATTCACAATCGAAATCAGCATGCCTTCTTTCTTAGACCCGACCCCTACAATTCCGTCTTCCCCGTGAATGTATTCCACATGATAGACATAATGGGGGTGGTTGCTTGGGATCAAAAAACCAAGGCTCTCATTCCCAGTCGGCTTGATATGCCGCGGATGCAGAGTATACGTCCCGGAGCTTTTGAGCACAGGGTGATTCTTGGCCCCAATAAACGCGTGATGGTAAAAACGACTGAACGCATTGGCCGTCGGCCCATAAGGCAACAATGAAGCATCACCATTGATGCCGTCATTGAACCGGCCCACCCGGTAAACATCCGGTGCACCTAGACAATGCCCAATCTCGTGGGCCAACACCCCACCACTGCCACCCATCACTTGAATTTTCGAGTTGGGCCACATTGGCTCCGCCCATTTGACCTCAGGCCTGTAGTAATCCCATGGGTCAATTGCATCTGGATCCTCCTCATCACTCTGAGTTTTCTTGCGAGCTTTTCTCATCAACTTCCGATCATTGGTCTCACCACGGTTTTGATAGTAGGCCAGCAAGATGCGCGAAACTTCTTCGTCCGGACTTTCAGCAAATGTCGTGATGTAGTTGTAACAAATGAACCGAGGACTTTTACCCCGGTAATCCTTCTCCGCGAATCGCAGAGCGTTTTTATTCATCTCCTTGACCCGATCTACGCCCTCCTCCCGGGTCTTCCAACCAATCGGGTTACGCCAGTGGTCATACTCACAATAATAACCATAGAAATACTCATCCACATAATGCACCTCCTGGCTCGGCATCATCTCAATCTTTGGCCATGAGATTCCATTGCTGTAGATCTTGAAATACTCCTCTTGCGTCACACCACCTTGATGCGCGCTCTCCTCTGGCTTGTTGTGACCCGACTCATCATGTCGGCCCTTCACCGTGTTAAGCCTCTCGAACTGACCCGCCAAACTTTCTGAAAGCTCGGTATCCTTGAAAGAAATGGTCACCACACCGACAACAAACTCACCAGGCGCGACAGGCTTTTTCGCAGGACTGTATTTTGGAACGGGAGCGCGTTCGGCCGCGATGCCAATGGCAGAAAAGGAAGCTGCTGTAGCAATTACAAGTAGGGCGACATGGTGAAACAAGAGGCACTTTCGAAACATCAATCCAGAAACTAAACACTGAACCAAGCTATTGGAAGTCGCAAAAAGCCAACACTCAGACTTGCTGCCACTCAGGCTTACTCTCAAACACCCACTTGTAGTAGTCGGCTCGATCGAGCTTGCTCGCAGCAGGCTCATCAATGCAAACCTTCACCACGGGATGCATCTGCAACGCAGAAGCGGGATTGATCGAAGTGATGGGTCCCTCTACCGCTTCAGCAATGGCCTGAGCTTTGTTCTCACCAAAAGCCAATAGCAGGTTTTCACGAGCCTCCATGATGGTTCCAATGCCCATGGTGATGACATGGCGAGGCACCTCCTCCGCACTGTCGAAGAAGCGCGCGTTGTCTTGCACGGTTCTCTCCGTCAATGTCTTGATCCGCGTACGGGATGCCAAGGATGATGTTGGCTCGTTGAAACCGATGTGACCATCAGTCCCGATGCCCAGCACTTGAAGATCAATTCCACCAGCATCCTTGATTTCTTGCTCATAAGCCTGACAGAACGCTGGGACATCTTTGGCATTACCATCAGGAATATGAACATTCTCAGGCTTGATGTTGATGTGCTTGAACAAGTTCTCCCACATGAAGGTATGATACGTCTGAGCATGCTCTTTCGGTAGGCCAATGTATTCATCGAGATTGAAGGTCACAACCTGGCTCCAATCCAAATTCATTTCGATCAGCTTCTGATACATGGAAACCGGCGTGCTACCAGTCGCCAAGCCCAGCACGGCATTTGGTTTGGTTTTGATCAGCTTCGCGATGACGCGCGCACCAATATCGGCCGCGTCGTCGGCAGTAGGTTGAATAATGATTTCCATGATTAGGCCAATCGCTGTTGTAGTTTGTTCCGCACGTCCGCCTGAAATCGCTCAACGAATCCAAGCACGTAGTCGACGATATCCAATGAGTCATCGACAACCAAAGGTGTCAAATCCAGACCGAAGATTACCTGACTCGCATCATCGGTGGAATGGGAATCAAAGAAGGTGGCGTTGGCCGAACGACGACCGATGGTTGCAAGGTCGTAGCGTTTGCCCCCGGCGATCTGAGAATCAAAGGCACCGTTGAGTTTGGCAGCGAGCTCGTCATGACCGCTGACATCCATGACGACCTTTTCGTCATCGCCCAACCAATCGAGATCGCGCCAGACTTCGCAGCCAATCACCTGTTTGGGTCGCTGGTCAGCCGGCAACTCACGAAGCGCCTGCAGGATCGCCACCGTCACACCAATGTGGGTGTCGTGCTTGTCGCAAGGATTGTGCGTGTAAACCACATCAGGACTACTGGCTTTGAGAATTTCAAGGAGGTCCTGTTTCAACCGATCATCGTCGGGACTCTTGACCGCCGAACTCGGGTAATCGAGATGAAACATCGCCGCATAGCCACCCATCACCGCCGCTTCATTCTGCTCTTTGCGACGAATCTCCTGCATCTGCTCATCAGAGTATTCCGCGTAAACTCCTGCACGGGCGCTACCGGCTCCATTGGTGCAGGTCACGCCACCAAACCATTGATCAGAGTTCTCAAAACATTCGAGAATGCCATGGAACGCCATGAACTCAAGATCGTCCTGATGCGCGCCGATCCCGAGATGCGTTACGCGCTTCAAGGCTTCCAACTCCGGTTTGGAGTCCGGAATGAAAACTTCGGCCTTGGGTTGGGTTAACTTCATAGGAATTTATTTTGAACCGCAGATGGACGCAGATAAACGCGGATTGTTTTGATTGATCAAGGATAGTGAAAAGCGGGTTCTCTCAACAGATCAAGAAATCCATTCCATCATCCTTAGCAATATGTGTCTATCTGAGTTCATCTGTGGTTCATTTCTTAATTTTCGGCAAGCTCGCCGCAGCCACCGCCTGACCGACCCGGCGCGTTTTCTCATCCGGCACGTGCATCTTCACTTTCTTCGCCACTTCCGGAAACTCTTTCTTCAGAACCTCCGCTGCTTTCTTGAGAACAATATCGCCACCTTTGCCAGTCGTCACCCGACCCAGAATCAACATGTGCGAGTAATCGTAAAAGTCCGCGTAATGCGGAATAGTGTATCCAAGGTACACCCCAATGGTTTCGTAAATTTTGGCAGCACGCTCATCGCCCTTTGCCATCAAGTTCTGAACTTCAACCAGTCGCTCAGGCAATCCCATCGACTTGGGCAGCTTGATCTTCGCCTTCGGCAACAACTTGTTCACCGCCTGCTGCGAGAAATACAATGCACCCACGCCTGAATCGCCCGACCACTCGTCAGCTGCCGCCTTCGCGTTGTAATCGACTGGAGCAAACGCCAATTCGTTTAGCCACCCGAGAATGCGACCCTTTTGGTCCATGTAGCCGACAGCCTCACTGGATCCCATCGCAATTCCGAGCATGCCGGTTTTCTTCAAGGATAGAGCGCCCGCCAATGCAGTGACGTCTCCATCGTTCATCACCACCATCGGCACATCCCATTCTTTCTGGATGCGCTTGAACACACTGGCAGCCTCGGCGAAGTGACGCTTTGGAATCGAACGAACCAAGGAAGCCACGCGGATCTCATTATCAACAATGATTCCAGCGGAACTGCCACCAATGGCATCCACCCGTGGCATGTAAGCCGCCGCACGGTGAAGCGCCGATGACAGGTGATGGTAGATGTATTTTGGATTCTTCTGGTTTTTCGGGTCCCACGGAGTCTCGGCGGTGAAAACGGCTTCGCCATCGATAACGGCAGAAACCTTGTAGTCACTGGCACCAAGGTCGAACCCGATCCGGCAACCTTTCATGTGACCGCCAGCTGCCACTTCCATGTCTTTGGCCGCGGGAACTCTCCCTGCGGTGGTCACTTTGACTTCGAACTTTTTGCCATAAGCAACGGACATCATCTGGCAATCGAACTTGCGAGCACCACGGGCCGAGTAAATCTTGTGGATCGCCTCACCAATTGGCTTAGGACCTCCGATGTAGAGCTTCCAGCCACCACGCGACCAGATGAGGAACTTCACAATGCGCTCGACGTAACGAATCGTATCTTCGTCTGCCGACGGAAAAACCTGAGTCTCATGACGTGAAACCAACCCACATTCGCGCTCTAAGCCAATGACAAGCGGCACTGATTTGGCCTTTTTCACAGCCTCCTCGTAGGATCGATTGAAAAGAATCGCGGGAATGAACCCCTTATCAAGAGGAGCTTTGATGGCTGGTTTGGTCAAGGAGATGGACATGAGGTAAAGGCCTACCGAGTGATGACAGCCATGCTCCTAGCAATTTGCTGAC